>CAVUAV010000010.1:0-556530 GCA_963739555.1 uncultured Acidimicrobiales bacterium
GTCGCCGTCGAGGGGAGTCACCGCGAGGGTGTGGTCGCGGACCAGCTCACCGAGACCGGCGATGGCGAGGGGCCGGTCGTAGAAGTCGGCTCGGAGGGTCGTGACGATGCGCACCCTGGAGCGAGGGTCCCGGCGAATCGCTGCCGCGAAATGGCCTCGCAGAACGCCGTGCGCTCGTCCGCACCGGTGAGGGTGAAGAGCTCTTCGAACTGATCGACGACCAGAACGAGGCACGTGTCGTCGTCGGGCAAGATGGCGCCCTCGCCCCCCGCACGAGTCCCCGTTCGTCGGCCGTGAGCTGCGCCAAAAACGCGAGGTCACCGCCGCGGGCGTGAGCCGCAGCAGTGCGTTCTCGAGCTCGTCGAAGGGGTGTGCTCCGGGCACCATCGTCGCTACCCACTCGCCGCGGTCCACGCAGAGCGGGGATGAGTCCCGCTCGTACCACTGACGACTTCCCCGAACCAGAGGAACCAACGACCGCGACGAACGCTGAGGTCGTCGTCGCTTCGACGAGGCGTGGGGTTGTCGTTTCCCGACCGAAGAACTCGGCCGCTCGGCCTCGGCGAACGGGTGGAGGCCCTTGTAGGGTTCGCACGTTGCTCCTGCAACGACACCAGCGTGCGACTGGCTTCGGGCTCGAGGCCGCTCGCTGCTCGCGCTGAGCCGCGGGAGACTCGTCGTGACGTCCCGAGCGGGTGCGAAAGGGGCGGCTCGCCATGCGAGGACGAGCTCGCCCATGTCGGGGAACCGGTTCAGGGTCGGGGGCGGTTGCGGTCTGCATCACGACGTCGAGCACGGCCGGGAGGTCTGGTCGGAAGTCGCGCGCCGACCTGATCGGAGCCTCGACCTTCATCGCGACGAGCGACGACCGAGCGTCGGACACGAAGGGCGCATGGGCGGTCGCGAGCTCCCAGAGGAGCACGCCGAACGCGTACTGGTCCGACTTGGCTGAGGCACCGTGTCCCTGGAGTTGCTCGGGCGCCGCATACATGGGCGACCCGGCGGAGCGGAAGTCGTCCTCCGCTCGGTCGTCGAGCTCCGAGAAGGCGATCCCGAAGTCGCTCAGGTACGCGTTTCCGACCTCGTCGAACACGACGTTCGCGGGCTTCACGTCACGGTGCACGATTCCACTGGCGTGAGCGAGCACGAGCGCGGTGCCGACCTGATCGACGAGCTGTGTGAGCTCGTCGAGGGTGAACGGGCCCTGGCGCAGGAGGCGCTCTTCGGCAGATCCGCCGCGCAGGTAGCGCATCACGAGGAACGCGCCGCCCGGTTCGCGCCAGTAATCGTGCAGCGGGACGATGTGGGGATGTTCGAGGCGCGCGACGAGCTGCGCCTCGGTCTCGAACCCGCGATGAAGCGAGGGTCGTCGGCCAACTCGGGCTTCACGACTTTGATCGCAACCTCGCGGCCGACGGATGGTTGGGTGCCCCGATAGATCGTGCCGAACGCGCCTTCGGCGAGCTTCTCGTGGAGCTCGTAGCCGCGGATGTTGCGACGCGACCCTCCGTGTCCAGCGAAGGGTCCCGCTCGACGATGCGGCGCTTGAGACGGGCGAGCTCGGCACTGGGCTCGAGGCCGGTGTCCTCGGCCAGCATGTCTCTGAACGACTGGTAGGCGCGCAACGCCTCGGCATGCCTGCCCGACCGGTAGAGGGCGAGCATCAACGCCGCGCGCGGGCGCTCTCGCATCGGTGCCTCCCGGATGATCGCCTCGGCTCCCCCGCGACGCCGGCGTGCGCCCCGGGCGCGAGCTGCGCGTCGAGCCGTTCCTCCTTGGCGACCAACCGAAGCTCTTCGAGACGCACCGCATCAGCGACAGCCCAGGCCTCGTCGGAGAACGGTGAGAACGGCCGTCCCCGCCACAGGCTCAGGGCCCCGTCGCACAGCCTGACGGCGCGCGCGGGATCTCCGGCGGCGGTGCCGCACTGGCGCCGCGCACGAGTTCGCTGAATCGCTCGGCGTCGAGCGAACCGGGCTCAGACGAGAAGCGGTAGCCGCCGGCCACGGTCACGACCGTCCCTTCGCCCACGATCCCCCGCAGTCGTGAGACGTAGGTCCGCACTGCCTTCACCGAGTTGTCGGGTTCGGCTCCGTCGAACAGCGCCTCGACCAGGCGGTCGACCGACACCGTGTGGTTGGCCTCGACGAGCAGAGCGCCGAGCAGCCGGTGCTGGGTAGGGCCGCCGAGCGGGAGGACCTGACCGTCATCCCCCAACGCCTCGATCCCCCCGAGGACTTCGTACCGCATGCGCACCCTCCCCACAGTGGTGCCCGAGCCGGGGCTCGACAGTACGACAGCACGATTTCAGTCCGACCTCAACCGCCAGCGGTGAACCTCGCTGAACGCTCGGGGGGCCGGGTTGTCGACGGTTTGAAATCGGTGATGACGGGTTGTAGTCGGCCCGTGGCTGACCTGCATCCGGCCGAGCGCACGGTCGGCCCATGCGCAAATCACTGCTTGTCATCGGCCTTGCCACGTTCTCGATCTCGGGCATCTGGACCCTCCCTGCGGGAGCCGCAGAGTCAGCCCGTCCCGTCGTCGTCCTCTACGGCGACTCCCTCGCATGGGAGGCGAGGGACCACTTCGCGGCCGGTGTGTCGGACGGCACCACTGCGGAGGTGGTTCTCCGTACCTTCGGCGGCACCGCGTTGTGCGACTGGTTGCCCGCGATGGCCGACGACGGGCGCACCTCCGGCCCGCGGTCGTCGTCATCGAGTTCAGCGGCAACCGATTCACGCCGTGCATGCACGATGCCGCGGGCACGATGATGGGTGACGGCGATGCGTACATGAAGTACCTCGCCGACGCGCGGGCCGCTGTGCGCATCTTCAGCTCCGTCGGGACGCACGTCGTGTTCGCGGGCGCGCCGGTGAGCCGCTCGATGCAGGGCTTAAGCGGGGTCGGATCCTCAACGTGCTCTACGAGTGGATCGCGAGGACGAGCCCCGCGGGCACGGTCTCGTACGTCGACGCGGGCACCGCGGTGCAGCAGGGCGACGACTACGTGGATGCGCTGCCGTGCCTGCCTGGCGAGCCGTGTCCCGATCCGAGCGGCATGAACGTCGTGCGGTCGTGGGACGGAGTGCACCTGTGTCCCGGCGACGACACGCATCGCGACCCGACAACCAGGGCTTGCCTGGTGTGGTCGAGCGGCGCCTATCGCTACGGCCGAGCGATGGCCGCCCCGGTCGCGGCACTGCTTCCCCGATCAGCCGGATTGGGCACTCGAGGGCCACATATGGCTCTCGAGTGCCCAATCTCATCCGGGCTGCACGTGGGTGAAGCCGAAGCGGCCCTTGATGCAGAGGTTGCCGTGCGTGATCGAGTGGTCCTCGGGACTCGTCACCTTCACGATGCGGTTGTCCTGCACGTGCAGCTCCAGGTTGCAGCCGACGCCGCAGTAGGCGCAGACCGTCGTCGTGACGGTCTGGTCCTCCTCGTGCCACGTGCCGTCGTGGCGCATCTCGAACTCGGTGGTCGGCGTGAGCGCGCCGTGGGGCACACCGCGATGCAGTTGCCGCAATACACGCACGCGGAGTCGGGGAGCGCCGCGTCCCACTCAGCCGAGATGTGCGCGTCGAACCCACGGCCGGCAACCGAGATGGCGAATGTGTTCTGCCACTGCTCGCCGCACGCGTCGACGCACTTGTAGCAAAGGATGCAACGCCCGTAGTCCCGCACGTAGAGGTCGTTGTCGATCGTCGCGGGCTGGTGCACGGTCGCCGCGTCAGTGCCGAACCGAGCAGGCGACGCTCCGTACTCGTCCACCCATGAGGCCACGTTCGGCGCCCAGTCGAGCTCGGCCGTCGACGCGAGCAGCTCGAGCACGAGCTTGCGGGCGTGCGACGTGCGATCGGTCTGCGTGCGCACGACCATGCCGTCCTCGGCGAGCCGTGAGCACGCGGGCACGAGCACTCGACTTCCTTCGAGCTCGACGACACAGATGCGGCACGCGTTCTTCGGCTGCAGGGTCTCGCCGAAGCACAGCGTCGGCACGTCGACGCCGCTGGCACGGCACGCGTCGAGCAGCGTCCCCCTGGCTCGACCGTGACGGCCGTGCCGTCGATCGAGACGTCAGGCATCGATGGCTCCGAACGGTAGGAGAGTTGGAACGCCGAGCGCGGAGTCGATCGCGTCGTACGCGGTCTGCCCGAGCCCGCAGATCGACGCGTCGCGCATGCACTGCCCGACCTCGTCGAGCAGCGCGAGCTCACGGCGAGCATCGGCGCCGTTCGTGAGTCGCACGAGTGCTTCCTGTTGGCGGACGGTGCCGACTCGGCAGGGAACGCATTGACCACAGCTCTCGTGCCGGAAGAAGCCCGCGATCCGCACGAGCAGCGGACGGAGGTCGACGGTGTCGTCGAGCGGGAGGATCACTCCAGAGCCGAGAGACGCCCCGATCGCACGCGCGCCCTCGAACGTGAGCGGAGCGTCGAGGGCCTCGGGTCCCACGAAGCGCCCGGCCACGCCGCCGAGCAGGACGGCCTGCAGCCGTCCGGTGCCCCCGACGCCACCCGCGAGGTCGATGACGTCGCGCAAACGTGGGGCCGAACGGCACCTCGTAGACACCCGGTCTGCCGACGTGGCCCGACACGCAGAACAGCTTCGTGCCGGTCGACGTCGCACTACCGGTGCGGGCGAACGCGTCGCCGCCGTCGAGCACGATCGGCAGCACGTTCACGAGTGTCTCGACGTTGTTCACGACCGTGGGCTGACCGAAGAGGCCGACATCGACCGGGAACGGCGGCTTGCTGCGCGGCTCACCGCGGTATCCCTCGATCGAGTTGAACAGCGCCGTCTCCTCACCGCAGATGTACGCGCCAGCGCCCTTGCGCATCTCGATGTCGAAGCGAACGCCGCGCCCGAAGATGTCGTCGCCCAGGTAGCCGGCCGCTCGTGCGGCCTCGATCGCCGCCGAGAGCCGGTGCCATGCGACGGGGTACTCGCCGCGGAGGTAGAGGTACCCGCGCTCGCATCCGGTCGCGAAGCCAGCGATGGTCATCGCCTCGACGACCGAGAACGGATCGTTCTCGATCACCACACGATCTTTGAACGTGCCCGGCTCGCTCTCGTCGGCGTTGGCGACGAGGTAGTGCGGTGTCGATGCGTCCGCCGCAACCGCCTGCCACTTGCGGCCCGTCGGGAACGCGGCGCCGCCACGACCGACGAGGCCGCTGCGCGCGACTTCGGCGACGACGGCGGGCGCGCCGATCTCGACCGCCTTGCGCAGCGCGTCGTAGCCACCGTGCGACTCGTACGAGGTGAGCGACGACGGGTCGACGACGCCCGCCCGCGCGAGGAGGACGAGCCCCGGCTGCCCGCGCTGCGGCACTGACCACGCCGCATCCCACTCGCCGTCGTGGACAGGAGCAGCGGTTGGCGCCTCACCGGCCTCGACCACGAGCGCCGCGGGAGCGCGCTCGCACAGCCCGAGACACGGGCTCGCCTCACCCTCCAAGGGCCCGCCGGCTACCGCGGCACGCGATGTCGACGCACGCGTGCACCCGGCGAGGGGAGTGCGGCTCGAACGAGAAGAGGTCGTAGAACGACGCGACGCCATACGCCTCAGCCGGCGCGACCGAGAGCCGGCGGCAGACGTAGTCGAGCCCACCGCGGCTGATCCATCCGACGCGGTCCTGCAGCGCGTGGAGTGCCGGAAGCAGCAGGTCTCGGCGCTCACGGTCCGCGCGGTGCCACCCGTAGCTGCGGGTCGAGCGGCATCGCGCTGCCGAGCACGCGGTCGACGGCCTCTTGCTCGGCATCGGTGGGCACATCGGACGAGAAGCGGAGATCCATCTAGGCGACTTCCACGCGCACGGCTGTTGCTTTGAACTCGGCGGTGCCGCTCTTCGGATCGGTGGCGTTGATGGTCAGCACGTTGGTGTCGGCTTCGTCAGGGAAGTGGAACGTCATGAACGCGAGTCCCGGGCGAAGCCCTTCGTCGACGCGCGCTGGCACCACGATCGAGCCTCGCCGCGACGTCACGCGCACGCGCTGCCCCTTCGCCAACCCGAGCGAGCGCGCGTCGGCGGGAGAGAGATCGATCGTCTCGCCGTCCGCACGCAACGGTGATTCGATCGCGCCGCTCTGCACGCCGGTGTTGTAGCTGTCGAGGCGACGTCCGGTCGTGAGGCGGATCGGGAAGTCGTCGTCGAGCAGGTCGACGGGCAGCTCGTGTTCGACGACGGAGAACGCGGCCGGCTTGCCTCGGTCGGCAGGATCGTCGGCCCACAGGCGGCCGTGCAGGTAGGAGGGCTCGATGCGATCCTCGTGCGGGCAGGGCCACTGGATGCCGCCGAGCTCCTCGAGGCGGGAGTAGCTCATGCCGCGGTGCATCGGCGAGAGGGAGCGCACCTCGTCCCACACGTCCTCGGCGATCGGCTCTGGCCACTCGCAGCCGAGGCGGCGCGCGACCTCGGTGAGGATCCACAGGTCATCGCGTGCCTGTCCCGGCGG
This sequence comes from uncultured Acidimicrobiales bacterium, assembly GCA_963739555.1. Lineage (GTDB taxonomy): Bacteria > Actinomycetota > Acidimicrobiia > Acidimicrobiales > DATKAS01 > DATKAS01. The sequence continues at coordinate 6,459 of CAVUAV010000010.1, forward strand.
ATCGAGGGCCTTGCGCACCCGCTGCACACGACGCTCGCTGTTCGTCACCGTGCCCTCGGCCTCGCACCACGCTGCAGCGGCGGGAAGCACGACGTCGGCGAGCTCGGCGGTCTGCGTGAGGAACAGATCTTGCACGACGAGCAGGTCGAGCGACTCGAGCAGGTGGCGTGCATGCAGGACGTCGGCCTCGCTCTGCGCGGGGTTCTCGCCCATGACGAACAGCGCTCTGAGCTCCCCGCGATCCATCGCCTCGAACATCGCCGAGAGGTGCATGCCGTACCGGGGCGGGATCGTCGTGTCGTACGCGGCGTCGAACCGGGCGCGCGCCTCGTGGTCGGTCTCGATGTCTTGGAAGCCGGGGAGCTTGTTCGGGATCGCGCCCATGTCGCCGCCGCCCTGCACGTTGTTTTGCCCGCGCAGGGGCGACAGCCCGCTTCCCTCGCGCCCCACGTGCCCCGCGAGCAGCGCGAGGTTGATCAGTGACAGCACGTTGTCGACCGCGTTGTGGTGCTCGGTGATGCCGAGCGTCCAACACAGCTGCGCCTTGTGGGCCTTGGCGTAGGCGTGGGCGAGGTCACGGATGGTCCCAGCCGGCACGCCGGTCTCCATCTCGCCGCGCTCCAAGGTCCACGGCTCGACCGACGCCGAGTATTCGTCGAAACCGACGGTCGCCCGCTCGATGAACGACTCGTGCGTGAGGCCCGCGTGGATGATCTCGCGGGCGATCGTGTTCGACAGCGCGATGTCGGTACCCGTGTCGATGCCGAGCCACGTGTCCGCGCACCGTGCAGTCGAGGTGCGGCGGGGGTCGACGACGAAGAGCCGAGCGCCGTTGTGGACGGCCTTCAGCACGTGGTGGAAGAAGATCGGGTGCGCTTCGCGCGCGTTCGAGCCCCAGAGGACGATCACGTTCGCGTCCTCTGTCTCTCGGTAGCTGCTCGTGCCACCACCCTGCCCGAAGATGGTCGCCAGACCGACGACCGAAGGGGCGTGTCAGGTGCGGTTGCAGGAGTCGATGTTGTTGGTGCCGATCGCCTGGCGAACGAGCTTCTGCGCGAGGTAGTTGGCCTCGTTCGTGGACTTCGAGCACGCGAAGAAGCCGACGGCGTCGGGGCTGTGGGCGTCGATCGTGCTGGTCAGTCCGGTGGCGACGCGGGTGAGTGCTTCGTCCCATGTCGCCGGGCGCAGGGAGCCGTCCTCGCGGACGAGGGGCTGAGTGAGCCGTGCGGGCATGAAATCACCGTAGCCCTGGGTAGACAGGTCTCATGAGCGACGTGAAGGACTTCAACACACAGATGATCGAAGAGTTTCGTGCCAACCACGGCCAGCTCGGCGGCCCGTTCGCCGGCGGCACGATGCTCCTTCTCCACCACAACGGCGCCAAGAGCGGCACCGAGCGCGTCAACCCGCTCGCGTACCAGCCGCTCGACGATGGCTTCGCGATCTTCGCATCGAAGGCGGGAGCCCCGACGAACCCCGACTGGTACTACAACCTCAAGGCCCATCCCGACACGACCGTCGAAATCGGGGACGACACGATCTCGGTGCACGCCCGGGTCGCCGAGGGCGACGAGCGCGACAAGATCTGGACCAATCAGGTCGAGCGCGCTCCCGGCTTCGGCGAGTACGAAGCGAAGTCCGGCCGCAAGATCCCCGTCGTCATCCTCGAGCGCCGCTGAGATCCCAGCCCGACCGTTTGCTCACTCGGGGCCCTCTCAGGTACCTCCATTGAGCAAACGGTCAGCGGGTAGCGGTGAGCGACTCCCACTGGGCGAGGTCGTGGGAGAACACGAGCTCTGCACCGCCGGCCTCCTGCTCGCGCAGCCACGCGAACGTCTCGCGTTGGCGGTCGCCGTCGTAGGAGTAGGAGGGGAGCGCGTCGAGGTCGAGGGCGAGGCGGCAGTAGCAGGCGTCGCCGACCAGGATCGTCTTGCCGTCGACGACGAGCGACTGGTGCCCTGAGGTGTGCCCAGGCGTGACGACGGTGCGCAGCGTGCCGTCACCGAAGAGGTCGTGGTCGCCCTCGAGGAGCTCGACGTCATGGCCGATGTCGAAGTCCGCGGGGTCGTAGACGCCGAACTCGATGAGGCGAGCGTTGTGCCCCGCCTCCCACTCCGGACGCTGCACGAGCAGCCGCGCGTTGGGCACCTCGACGTGGCCGCCGCAGTGGTCGAAGTGCAGATGGCTGCTCACGATGAAGGCGACGTCCGCAGGATCGAACCCGGCGGCCCGAAGCTGCGGCCCCACGCTGCCGTCTGGCGCGAGCTCGGGCGTGAAGAGCGACTCGAGGCCGTGGAGCCTGTCGGTCGAGTGGGCCACGTCGGGGTGCATGCCCGTGTCGAAGAGCACGAGGCCCTCGGGGTGCTCGACGAGGAACGCGGGCACCGGCATGCGGAAGTCGCCGGTCTGGCCGGTGATCATCGTGCCGGCGTCAGTGGTCAGCCACCCGCAGCTGATGGGATGGATCGGCAAGGGCACGGATCGACAGTACGACCTACGCTCCGGCGATGACCGAACGAATGATCAAGGCCAACGGCGTCGACATCTGCACCGAGGCGTTCGGCGACCCGAGTGACACGCCGATCCTGCTCGTGATGGGCGCCAGCGCGTCGATGCTGCTCTGGCCGGAGGAGTTCTGCGAGCGGCTCGCAGCAGCCGGCCGCTACGTCATTCGCTATGACAACCGCGACACCGGTCGATCGGTGCACTATCCGGTGGGCGAGCCCGACTACTCGGTCGAGGACATGGCCGACGACGCCGTCGCGGTCCTCGACGCCTACGGCATCGATACCGCGCACGTCGTCGGCGCCTCGATGGGCGGCATGATCGTTCAACAGGTCGCGCTCCGACACCGCGATCGGGTGCGCACGATCACGCCGATCATGTCGACTCCCGACCCGAGTGCCGTCCTCGGCGCGATGACCGGTGACAATCCCGAGGGCGCACTACCCGGCCCGAGTGCCGCGGTCCTTGCGGTCGCGATGGCCGGGCCGACGCTCGACTACAGCGACAAGAAGGCTGTCGTTCAGAACCGGGTTGACCTGTTCCGGCTCCTGCACGGGCCCGCGCATCCCTTCGACGAGGAGGGACAGCTCGAGCTCTACACCCGTGAGGTCGAGCGCGATCCCCAGTTCGCGTCGACCCAGAACCACTCCGTTGCGATCGTGAAGACACCATCGTGGCGGAGCCGTCTCGGGAGCCTCGACGTTCCCACGCTGGTCATCCACGGCACGGCAGATCCGATCCTTCCGTACGAGCACGGAGTCGCGCTCGCAAAGGAGATTCCCGGCGCCGAGCTGATCACGATGGAGGGCGTCGGCCACGAGCTTCCCGTCGAGGAGTGGGACACCATCGTCCCGGCGATCCTCCGTCACACCCAGAGCTAGGTGCGCGTCAGGCAGCTGACACCCACCGACATCGACACGCTTCGCAGCATCCGGCTCGAGGCGCTGCGCACCGACCCCGACGCGTTCGGCAGCACGCTCGAGCGCGAGGAGGGCCGCAGTGACGACGACTGGCGGGCCTGGCTCGGCCGGGGAGCGACCTTCGTCGGCGAGGTCGATGGCGAGCCGTCGGGCTTGGTGGTCGCGTTGGCGCAGGACGATCGGTCAACCGTCGCTCTCCTCGCGATGTTCGTGAGCGCACGAGCGCGTCGCGCCGGAGTCGGCCGAGCACTCGTCGAAGCAGCGGTCGGGTGGGCTGCGAACACGGGAGCCGAGCGGGTGGTGCTCATGGTGATCGATGGCAACACGCCCGCGATCAGGCTCTACGAGTCGTGCGGCTTCGTCTTCACCGGCGGGCGTGTGTCACGCGAGCGCGATGGCGCGACCGAGCTCGGGATGGCTCGCGTCATCCGTACTGCACGGTGACGGGCAAGCCGAAGAGCTGCGTCGCCTTGCGCATTCGCTCGCGTTCGACTTCGTCGAACTGGCGCGTCGCGCGATCGATGAGATGGTCGAGGTCGACGACCCGCAGGTAGGGCTCGGACTCCTCCGCCTGCTTGAGCGCCTTCCACAGCAGGAGCTTCCCGGCGATCCCCAGCGCGAGCATCTCGAGCTCGACGAGTTCGTGCGGTTCCTTGTGCTTCACGGCTCGCGACGCAACCCACGAGGCGAGCCGCTTCGGGTGCGGCTTGCGCACGCCGAGCTCCTGCATGATCGCCTCGAGGACGGTCTGGTCAGCCTCGATCTCCAACGCGAGATCAGGCATCGCTCGCGCCGCGAGGTCGTGGCCTGCGACCGATCCCGCGTAGTGGTCGGCGAGGTACACCTCCAACGCATGTCGTGTCATGCACCGCGCGTTCCCCCAACGTGGGGTGACGAAACGTCACGGGGCAGCGTCACGGGGCGACGTCACGGCGCGGCGAGCACGTGGACGACGCACACCGCGCCGACGCCCACCATGTGAGCCAGCCCGAGTCGCGCGCCGGCGTGCTGGCGCAGGCCGCCCTCGCCGCGCAGCTGAGTGGTGAGCTCGCAGATCTGACCGACGCCGGTCGGGCCGATCGGGTGCCCCATGGAGAGCAGGCCGCCCGACGCGCTCGACCGCGACTCGCCCGCCGATGTGGAACTGGCCCTCCGCGAGTTGCGCCGCGGCCTTGCCCAGGGGAGAGAGCCCGATCGCTTCGATGTAGAGGAGCTCCTCGACCGTGAACGCGTCGTGCAGCTCGACCACGTCGAGGTCGTCCGACGTGACTCCGGCGTCGTGGAGCGCGATGCCGACCGTCTCGCGTGTGAGCGCGGCGTCGAAGTTCTCGCCTCGGTACACGGTCTCTGATCGGGAGGCCGACGAGAGGACGCGGACCGCGCGGGCCCGATCGAGACCGAGGCGAGCGACGGCTGCGTCGGAGGTGACGATCACAGCGGCGGCGCCTTCACCTACGGGGCAGCACTGCAGCCGCGTGCGAGCGGACCGCTGATGAGCGGCGGGGCGAGCACCTCCTCGAGCGAGCGTGCCTTCTGTCGCTGCGCGTTCGGGTTCAGCGCGCCGTTCTCGCTGTTCTTCACCGCGACGAGCGCGAACTGCTCCTCGGTCGCGCCGTGCTCGTGGATGTAGCGGTTCGCCAGGAGCGCGAAGTGCGTGAACGGCACGACACGACCGCCGACGAGGTCGCGGAGGCCCGCGGCCGGCTGCGGCATGCCGAACTTGAGGGGCTTGTCGACGCCGACCGCGATGGCGACGTCGGCCAGTCCGGCCGCGACGTCGATGCATGCCTGGCGGAACGCGGTCGATCCGGACGCAGAGGCGTTCTCGACCTGCGCCATCGGGATGCCCGTCGATCCGAAGTGCCGGTACATCAGCCGTGACAGCCCCATCGCCGTCGTCGCCGTGCCGGTGTACGCGGTCTCGACGTCGCGCCACTCGATGCCGGCGTCGGCGAGCGCGTCACCGATCGCGTTCACGCCGAGTGCGGTGTACGGCGTCTCGCTCGGCCTCTGATACGGGTGGAGCCCGACGCCGACGACGTGCACCGGTCTCAGGTCGCGCAGCGTGGCAGCCATCAGATCAGCCCGAACCGCGGCTCGACCAGGTCGTTGCCGTCGTCGTCGGCTCGCAGCCTCGCCCATGAGGCCGCGACCCGGGCGCCGATCGCATCGCGCTCGACGAGCTCGGCCATGGTCCCTCGGATGAGCGGACCGGCGTCAAGCTGGATCTCACCGATCGCGAACGGCGCCTCGATGTCGTGGCCCTGGTGGAGGTGCACGGTTGCGACCGAGTGCAGGGTGCCCACCGCGTCGATGGTCATCGGCTCGAGCTGCGTGCTGCCGCACACCTCGCAGCCCAACGGCATTGTCGGGAAGAAGACCGCGTCACACGCCCTGCATCGGGTGCCCGAGAGCACCGGCTGCTCGCCGCTCACGTCGTAGAGACCTTTGTGTGCAGCTACGCGCATCTGAGTTTCTTACTATCTCCGCCCATGCTGACCGAAGCCCAGCCAGGGTCTCCCGAGTTCTGGGCCGCACAGCGTCCCGACGCCGTCGCAGTGGTCAAGGGCGACGACGCCATGACCTATGGCGAGTGGAACGACCGATCCGATCGTGTCGCCGAGGCACTCGCCGATCTCGGCCTGACCGAGGGCGACCGCCTGGGCATGCGCTTCCGGCTGTCGTTCGAGTGGTTCGTCGTCCAACGAGCGCTCCAGAAGCTGGGCGTGACGCAGGTCGCGGTCAACTGGCGGCTCACCCCGGACGAGGCCGTCTACATCCTTCGTGACAGCGGTGCGAGGGGCCTCGCGTGCAACGACGTCGACGCGTCACCGTGGGCGGGCCACGACGTCGGCATCCTCGTCACGGTCGGCAACCCGGTCGGCGAGAACGTCGGTCACCGCTACGAAGACCTCGTCGCCACCGACGCGCCGACGCCCCGCTTCGGCCCGCTCCGGCCGAGCCTCGTGCTCTACACGTCGGGCACGACCGGCGCACCGAAGGGCGTGCCTCCGCTCGACCTCACCGGCGCTGACTTCGAGCGGCTCGCGCGCTACGGCGCGTCTGTCGGGGGGGTCCCGCCGCATCCCCACAACGCGGTCGTGCTCATGTCGCTTCCGGTGCATCACGGCGCGGGCGCCGCGGCCGCGACCGGCGCGTGCGCGACGGGTGGCACCGCGGTGCTCCTCGATCCCTACGACCCCGAGGAGGCGCTGCGGCTCATCGATCGCCACAAGGTGCAGCTGTGGATCGGCGTGCCGACGATGCTTCTGCGCATCCAGGCGCTGCCAGAGGAGGTCGTCGCGCGCTACGACCTTTCGTCGATCGAGGCGCTGACCGTCGGCGCGGCGCCGGTGCCGCAGTCCTTGAAGCAGTGGATCATCCAGCACTTCGGGGCCGTGCTGTGGGAGGGCTACGGCACCAGCGAGTCCGGGATGATCAGCTTCATGCGCCCTGAGGACCAGCTCGCAAAGCCCGGGAGCAGCGGCCGGCCCTACGACGGCGTCGAGATCGCGATCGTCGACGACGAGTGGAACCCGCTGCCCGCCGGCGAGACGGGCGAGATCGCGGTGAACACTCCGACCGTGCTCCGCGGCTACCTCGGTCGCGAGCCGCTCGGTGACGACGTCGTGCGCGACGGCTTCTACCGCACGGGCGATGTCGGGCATGTCGACGAGGACGGGTTCCTCTTCATCACCGACCGGATCAAGGACATGATCGTCGCAGGGGGCGTGAACATCTACCCGGCCGAGATCGAGAAGGCGCTCGTCGCGCATCCGGATGTCGAGGACGCGGCGGTGATCGGCATCCCTGAACCTGACTTCGGAGAGCAGGCGCTCGCGTTCATCGTCACGCGGCCGGGGCACACTGTCACCGGACCACAGCTCCTCGAGTTCCTCGACGGCCGCCTCGCGTCGTACAAGAAGCCGCGCCTGTTCGAGTTCGTCGACAAGCTCCCCGTCAGCCCCATGGGCAAGGTGCTCAAGACCGAGCTCCGCGCCCCCTACTGGAAAGGCCACGAACGCAATGTCTGAGAGCTGCCATGTCTGAGATCAATCTGCTGGATCTCACGGGGCGCACCGCGCTCGTGACCGGGGCAGGACAGGGAGTCGGCGCGCAGACGGCGCGCTACCTCGCCGCCTACGGAGCAAAGGTCGTGGTCAACGACTACGTGCTCGACCGCGCCCAGGCGGTCGCGGACGAGATCAGCGCCGCGGGCGACAGCGCGGTCGCTGCGCAGGCCGACGTCACCGACTTCGATGCCGTGCAAGCGATGGTGATCGACCACGGCCCGGTCGACATCCTGGTGAACAACGCGGGCAACGCCGGCGCCGACCCGAGCGCGATCACGGGCAAGCCGTTCTGGCAGTCCGACCCGACAGAGTGGGAGCCGTTCATCGGCGTGAACCTCTACGGCGTCTTCCACTGCTGCCGCGCGGTGATCCCCGGGATGATCGAGCGCGGTGGCGGTGGACGTCTCATCACGGTCATCAGCGATGCAGGCCGCGTGGGGGAGCCCGGGCTCGAGGCGTACTCCGCGGCGAAGGCGGGCGCGGCCGGGCTCATGCGGGCGCTCGCGAAGAGCCTCGGCCGGTACGAGATCACCGCGAACAGCGTCGCCATCGCGACGACGAACACTCCCGCTGTGCGACGCATGGTCGAGAACGAAGAGCTCGCGAAGAAGGTGCTGCGCAACTACACGATCCGCCGGTTCGGCGAGCCGAGCGACGTCGCTGCCATGGTCACGTTCCTCGCGTCGTCGGCCTCGAGCTGGATCACCGGCCAGACCTATCCCGTGAACGGAGGCTTCAGTGTCAACCTCTGAGGCTGCAACCTCTGACCCAGGCGACGTCATCATCTCCGAGCGGATCGGCGAGCACCTCGTCGTCATCCGCATCAACCGTCCGGCGCGCCGAACGCGTTCGACGGAGCGACCGCGCGCGCGATGGAGGCGGCGATCGACGCGTTCGAGGATGACGACTCGCTTCGGTGCGGCATCATCACGGGCTCCGACATCGTGTTCTCCGCGGGGCAGGACCTGATCGCCGCGGCATCCAACGACATGGGCGTCGCGCCGAAGCGCGGTGGCTTCGGGATCATGGCGATGCCGCCGACGAAGCCGGTGATCGCCGCGATCGAGGGTCATGCGCTCGCGGGTGGTCTCGAGCTGGCGCTGTCGTGCGACCTCATCGTGGCTTCACGCACCGCGAACATGGGCATCCCCGAAGCGGCGCGATCGCTCGTCGCGGTCGGCGGTGGCCTCTTCCGGCTCCCGAGGCGCATCCCGTATCACCTCGCGATGGAGCTCGCGCTCACCGGCAAGCCCTGGCCGGCGACACGGATGGCCGAGCTGGGTCTGGTCAACCGGCTCGCCGAGCCCGGTCAGGCGGTCACGGTCGCGATCGAGCTGGCGAACGAGGTGCTGGCCGCTGGCCCGCTCGCGGTGAAGGCGAGCAAGCAGATCGTGCAGCATGCCTACGAGTGGACCGACGCGGAAGCGTGGCGCAACCAGATGGAGTACGCGGCCCCGGTGATGCGATCCGAGGACCTGCAGGAGGGCCTGCGCGCGTTCGCGGAGAAGCGGCCGGCCGTGTGGAAGGGGCGCTGATCTAGCGGTCTGCGTCGAAGTCCGCGACGAGCTGTTTCGGAGCTTGGCATCGCCACGCGTCGGTGATCAGCTCTTCGAGCTCGTCGACCTCGATCGCCTCGAGCCGCACCAGGATGGCGGGGAAGCCGTTGTAGTGCGGCTCGGTGAAGAACTTCGAGCCGTCATCCGATGCGAGCAGCATGTCCTTCTCGTCGAGGTTGGGCACCTGGATCGCGAGCACCTCGGGGTTCGGCACGCGTGCCTTCTTCGGGTGCACGCGCTCGAGCCACACCCACGCGATGCCCTTCTGCTTGCCCTTGTTCTCGACCGAGAACGCGAAGCGGTCGGTGCCCTCCTTCACCTCGGGGAGCGCGAGCGCGATGCGCCGCACGTCGTCTTGCGTGGCCATCGCTCCGAGTTTCGCGCGGCGCCCGTGACCGGCCTCTCACTAGCGTGCGCGGGGTGAGCGACGACGTCGACGGCTGGGCCGCCATCGGAGAGCTGTACCACCGCTACCTCACCGGGCTGCTGCTCGCCCTCGTCACGCGCCAAGGCACCGATCGAGCCGCCGAAGTCGTGTTCCGCGCGTTCCGACGTCAGCACCTCCAGCTGTTCCTGCCGGGGTTGCGCAAGCTCGAGCTCGACGCGTTGCCCCACGCCGTCGCGTGCGCGCAGTACCACGTGCTCTCGAACGCGCTCGGCGGCGTCAACGTCGTGTGGATCCCCGAGTCAGACACGAAGTCGTGGGTGCGCTACGTGCCGCCGCGCTGGATCTTCGACGGCACCGCGGTGTGTGGCATCCCCACCGAGGTGAGCCGAGCGATGCTGCGAGGCTGGCACGGCTACAACGGGGTGACGCTCGGCAACGACCGGTTGGGCTTCGTCTGCACGATGCAGACCACCGACGGTCAGCCGGGGCTCGAGGGCTACTACGTCGAGGAAGACCATCCGCTCGACCCCGGAGACCGAGTGCGGTTCCGCCCGGGCGAGCGGCCCCCCAACGAACCGGTCGACCTGCCGCGTCCTTCGTGGGATCCGATGCGGCTCGTGAAGGTCGAGCGGAACTACGCGACTGCCTACATCCGCAGCATCCTCCCGGAGATGTGTGCTGTGCTCGGCTCCGCTGACGCCGGCGGCGTCGGAGCGATCGCGGCGCGGCAGATCGGCATGCAGTACCACGGAACGGTGATGGGGAAGATCGGCGTCGGCGGCGAGTTCGTCGATCGGTTCGCTCGGCTGTTCGCGCGCGCATGGCGACGACGTCGAAGTCGTCCACACTGCCGACGATGTCGTGGTGCGCTTGGCTCGCAGCAGCCTCCTCGACGACCTCGGGCTCCCGTGCGAGGCGTTCGACGCGTGGAACGGGTTGTGGGAGGGGATGGCGGCGATGGAGCAGCACCGGCTCGTCCTCACCCATCGCCGCGACGCGGGCGACGGGAATTGGGCGTGGCGCGTGCTCGACGTCACGCACAATGCGCCATGACCAGCCGCCAGTTCACCCAGGTCGACGTCTTCTGCTCACCTCGGGGGCGGGGCAACCCGCTCGCCGTCGTGCACGACGGGAGCGGCCTCAGCGACGCCGAGATGCAGGCGTTCGCGCACTGGACGAACGTGAGCGAGACCACGTTCCTACTGCCCCCGACGACGACCGAGGCCGACTACAAGGTCCGCATCTTCACGCCCGCCGAGGAGCTCTCGTTCGCCGGGCATCCGACGCTCGGCTCATGCCACGCCTGGCTCGGGGCCGGTGGTACCCCGCGCGACCTGAACGCGATCGTGCAGGAGTGTGGTGCGGGCCTCGTGCCCGTGAAGCGAGACGGAGACCGCCTCGCGTTCGGAGCGCCGCCTCGCATCAAGGTGGGGGCCGTCGAGGAGGGCACGATCGAGCAGATCGCGTCGTGGCTCGGCATCGCCCGCGCCGACATCGTCGACGCCCAGTGGGTCGACAACGGTCCGGGTTGGGTCGCAGTGGTGCTGCCGAGCGTCGACGCAGTCCTGAATGTGAAACCGGGGGCGATCGAGCAGAAGGTCGGCGTGGTCGCCAAGTACGACGCCGGCTCGCGAGCCGCGATCGAGCTACGAGGCTTCTTTTCGGTGGACGGCGTGACGCGAGAGGACCCCGTGACGGGGAGCCTCAACGCGTCGGTCGCGCAATGGATGCTCGAGAGCGGCCAGCTCGCCGCGCCCTATGTCGCGAGCCAGGGCGCCGCCCTTGGTCGTGCCGGCGAGGTGTTCGTCTCGCAGGGCGACGACGGCACGGTCTGGATCGGCGGCGCATCGACCTCGCTCATCAGGGGCACGGTCGAGCTCTGACTGTCCTCGGCGTCGTCCGGGTCAACGACCGGTCGCGCCGTCGCGATCGTCGTGACGCCTGTTGGAAGAGACCGCTCGCCACGCCGGCCACGCGGACATCATCCGTGAGCTCATCGTGGTGCGTTCGTCACCGGCCAGTCGTGGCGGCTTCACGTCGGTCATGACAGCCATGTCTCGTGCAGCGCGACCCAGGCCCATCCCAGCGGTGCGACATCGCGCGGCGCGAAGACCGCGGTCGAGACCCGGCAGTTCGGCCGCTCGCACGCCGACTGCCACTCCTCGTAGTGCACGACGACGAGCTGGTCGCACTCGGCGATGACCCGGGCGCCCTTCACGTCGATCCTCATGCCGGGCGACGCGCCGAACGCACCCTCGAACCCCTTCACAAGCGCGGGTTTGGCGACCGTCTCGCCGTCGGGCGTGACGATCTCGAACTCGTCGCCGAGCGCGGCCACGAACGAGTCGAACCCCCCTCGGTCAGACCCCGAGAGCCAACGCTCGATCACGACGTGCTGACGGACGACCTCGGCGATCGCCGGGTGATCCATCAAGCGAACGCGGGCGGAGGCTCGAACGCACGCCACTCGCGCTCGAGCAGCTGCGCGAAGCGCAGGGTCGTGCGATCCTCGAGGTACGGGCCGATCGCTTGCAAGCCGAGAGGAAGGCCTGCACGAGCTGAGGCCGGCGGGGAACGCGGTCGCCGGCTGCCCGGTGAAGATCGCCCACATCGGATAGACGATGTTCATCGTGTAGGGAACGGTCGCGCCCGTCGATGTCGAGGGTCCGATCGTTCTGCTCGCCGGTTTGGTGGGGGAACGCGGCGTCGAGCGCGGTCGGGCACACGAGGATGTCCCACTCCTCGAAGAACGAGCGCCACGCAGCTTGGGCGGCCGCCCGGCGGTTGAGTAGTCACGAGGTAGGCGGCCGCGTCGACCGTGAGGCCGCGTGCCACCGCGGCCGAGAGCGGGTCGTTCGCGTCGAGCGTCCCCGCGCTCGCCTCACGCTCCGCCCGAGGTTGGGCCTGCGACGTGATGGCGATGAGCAAGGTCATGTAGTCGCGGAAGTACGACTCGTGATCGACCTCGGGCATCGTTTCACCGACCTTCGCTCCGGTGCGCGACGAGCAATCGTCGCGAGCTCGTCGACCTTCGCCTGCATCTCGGACGACGGCTGTGCCAACGACAACGGCGGCATGATCGCGACGCGGAAGTCGGCCAGCCGATCGTGGCGCGCCGCGGGAAGGTCGAGCCGCCACGCCGGTGGCCTCGACCGACGTCGCGGGCCAGCGACGACGTCGAAGAGGAGCTCGAGGTCGGTCGCGCTGCGAGCGAGCGGGCCTTGTACAGCCCATGTACGACAGCGGGGTTCGGCCGATCGGCCAACGGGAACGCCCCCGTGCGGGGGAGCGCGGTCTCCGATGGGCGATGCCCGTACACACCGCAGTACGCCGCGGGAACGCGGATCGAGCCGCCGATGTCGCTGCCGATCTCGAGCGAGGTGAAGCCAGCGGCGAGCGCCGCGCCGCCGCCACCGGTGCTGCCACCGGGGGTGCGTTCGAGGTCCCACGGGTTGTTCGTCCGTCCGTAGACCGGGCTGTCGGCCTGCCAGTCGGCCAGGGCGACCGGGATGTTGGTCTTGCCGAGCAGGCAGCTGCCCGCGGCGAACACGCTGCGAGCGATGGGTCCGTCGGCGTCGGGTCGGTAGTCCTTGAACGGCATGATGCCGGCCGACTGCGGAAGGCCCGCGACCTGTGTCGACTCCTTGAGCGTCATCGGGAGCCCGAGCAGCGCGGCGCGACTCTCCAGCCGCGCGCGAGCTCGTCGGCACGGCGGGCTGCGTCGACCGCGCGCTCCGGTGTGCGCACCGGGATCGCGTTCGAGCGCCTCGTCGAGCTTGTCGATGCGGGCGAGGTGCATCTCGACGAGCTCGACCGAGCTGATCTGCTTCGCGTCGAGCGCCGCGAGCATCTCGACGGCGGTGCTGAACGGACCGATCTCGTTGCCCATGGCGCGTACCCTACGGCGATGGTCGCGCTCCCGTCCGAGCTGACGCAGCCCGCCTCGCGCAGTCGGCGCGCGGTTGCGTGACCGCGGCGAGACCGTCGCCGTGGCGGAGGGCTCCGCGGGCGGCCTCGTCTCGGCCGCGCTGTTGTCGGTGCCGGGCGCGTCGGCGTACTTCGTCGGGGGTGCCGTCGTGTACACGCTCGCTGCGAGTCGGGCCTGGATGGCGGGAGCGGTCGAGGTGCCCGAGGGCATGCGCGGTGCGACCGAGGAGTTCGCCAACTACCTCGCGCGCTCGACCGCGGCGAAGCTCGGCACCACGTGGGGGATCGGTGAAGCCGGCGCCGCCGGACCGCCGAACCGCTACGGCGATCCGGCCGGGCACTGCTGGGTGGCGGTCGCCGGTCCGACCGAGCGGACGCAGCACGTCCTCACCGGCGTCGACGACCGGCAGGAGAACATGGTCGCCTTCGCGATCGCGGCGCTCGAGCTGCTTGCCACCGTCCTCGCCTGACGTCCCTCACCTGAAGTCGCCGAAGGACTGCCTGATCTCGGTCAGCGCCGCGGAGGTCCGGCGTTGGTCGGCACGCGAGATCGGGATCGTCGTGAACACCTGCGTGTTCAGCTGGCGTGTGCACTTCTCGACGAGCCGACGCCCCGACGGCGTGATCTCGGCGAGGACGCCTCTGCCGTCGGTCGGGTTCGTCCGGCGAACCACGAGGCCGTCGGCTTCGAGCCGCTGCACTGCGTTCGTGACGCTGGCCGGATGCACCTGCAGCCGCTCTCCGACCTTCCCGACGGGCAGCGACCCGAGACGGCTGAACGCGAGAAGCCTGAGCACCTCGAAGCGGGCGAACGTGAGCCCCGACGGTCGGAGGATGGCCTCGATCCGCCCCAAGTAGGCCTGCTGCACGCGGCATGATCGAGGTCACGAGGTGCATGCCGTCGGCAGCGTCCTCCCAGCCGTGGGCGACCCAGTTGTCGCGGGCGAGCCCGATCGGGTCCTTGGCCATCGGTTCGCGAGCGGTCACCGCACCCTCCTGGCGACATTTACTTGGACGTCAAAGTATTGTTCTCTCATGGCGACGAACCGCGAGCTGTGGGAAGAGGCGTACGCCGAGTCGAAGCTCCGCGACACCGACTTCACGACGATGTCGGGCATCCCGCTCGACGGGGTGTACGGCCCCGACGACGGTGCGTTCCCAGGTCAGTATCCCTACACCCGCGGGCCCTACGCATCGATGTACCGGTCGAAGCTCTGGACGATGCGAATGTTCGCGGGCTTCGGCACCGCCGACGACACCAACTGGCGGTTCAAGGAGATCATCAAGGCGGGAGGCGATGGTCTCTCGACCGCCTTCGACATGCCGACGTTGCTCGGCATCGACTCCGACGACCCGATGGCGCTCGGCGAGGTCGGGCGTTGCGGCGTGGCGATCGACTCGCTCGCCGACATGGAGGATCTCTACTCCGGCATCGACCTCGGTCAGATCACGACGTCGATGACGATCAACTCGCCCGCCGCCGTGCTCCTCGCGATGTTCGTCGCCCAGGCCGAGAGGGCGGGTGTCGATCGCTCGCGGCTCGGCGGCACGCTGCAGAACGACATCCTGAAGGAGTACCAAGCCCAGAAGGAGTTCGTGTTCCCGCCCCGTCCCTCGATGCGGCTCGTGCGCGACGTGATCTCGTTCGCCGCGACCGACATGCCGAGGTGGCACTCGATCTCGATCTCGGGCTACCACATCCGTGAGGCGGGCTCGACTGCCGCGGAGGAGCTCGCCTTCACGCTTGCGAACGGCTTCGCGTATGTCGAGCTCGCGCTGCAAGCGGGGTTGCCGGTCGACGCGTTCGCTCCGCGACTCTCGTTCTTCTTCAACGCGCACATCGACTTCTTCGAGGAGATCGCGAAGTACCGCGCGGCACGACGCATCTGGGCGCGATGGCTCAACGAGCGCTACGGCGCCCAGAGCGAGCGGTCGATGCAGCTGCGGTTCCACACTCAGACCGCGGGGGTCTCACTCACCGCGCAGCAGCCCGAGGTCAACATCGTTCGCACCGCCATCGAGGCGCTCGCCGGGGTGCTCGGTGGCACGCAGTCGCTGCACACCAACTCGATGGACGAGGCGCTCGCGCTCCCGACCGAGAAGGCGGCGCGGGTCGCGCTCCGCACCCAGCAGGTGCTCGCCTTCGAGACGAACGTCGCGAGCGTTGCCGACCCGCTGGGTGGGTCGTACTTCGTCGAGGCGCTCACCGACGAAATGGAGCGCCGCGCCGAAGCCCTCTTCGCGGAGATCAACGAGCTCGGCCACGGCTCGATGCTCGAGGGCTGCCTGCAAGGCATCGAGGACAACTGGTTCCAGCTCCACATCGCCGACTCCGCCTACGAGCTCGAGCGCAAGTTCAACCAGAACCGTCGCACGATCGTCGGCGTGAACCGGTTCACCGAGGGCAACGACGACGACGCGATCCCGGTGCTCGAGATCACGAACGAGGACGAGGCCCGGCAGCTGAAGCGGCTCGATCGCATCCGCCACGAGCGCGATCAGGTCGCGGTCGATGCCGCGCTCGACAAGGTGCGGCGCGAGGCCGCCGATTCCGAGCGCAACCTGATGCCGACCCTCATCGAAGCGGTGTCGACGTACGCGACGCTCGGTGAGGTCATGGGCGCACTTGCCGACGTGTTCGGCCGCTATGTCGAGGTTCCCACGCTCTGATGGGATGACAGGCGGCCCTCTCGGGGTTGGGGCTGTCGTGGTTCGCGTGCTGCTGGTCTGTGGAAGCCTCCAACGTCGCTCCGCGAACCGCGCGGCGCTCGATGTCGTGCGAGGGATTGCCCTCGAGCACGGTGCGACTGTCGAGGAGTTCGACGCGCTCGCCGACATCCCCGCGTTCGACTTCAGTCGTCAGGACGAGCCCATCGCCGCAGTGATCGAGTGGCGCAGCCGTGTCGCCGACGCCGACGTCGTGGTCATGGCGGCGCCCGAGTACGCCGGCGGCCTCGCGGGAGTCGCGAAGAACGCGCTCGACTGGCTCGTCGGCTCCGGCGACCTCTATCGCAAGCCGATCGCGGTCGTGACTGCTGGGACTTCCGGTGGCATGCACGCACGGCGGCAGCTCGTGCAGACGTTGACGTGGCAGGGCGCCTACGTCGTTGCGGCCCTGGGCATCTCGGTGCCGCGCACCAAGTCGGACCAGCGAGGGCAGATCGTCGATCGGGAGACGCTCGCCGCGATCGCCGGGCTTGCCGCGACCGTGCTCGAGGCGGCTGAGCTCGGCAGTGCGGAGCTCGCAGACGTCGCTGCGCAGGTCGTCGAGTCCCTCGGCGTGGACATCAGCCACGTCGCCCCGCCCGCTGCTTAGTCGCGGTCGACCCGCACGGCCCAGCAGCCCCGAGACGCGTTGTGCACGTGCACGTGGTCGCAGGTCTCGTTGCGGAAGAAGCGAGCGAGCGTCCCGCCGAGGTCGGCGCCTGCGATCAGCGCGGCGTCGATCATGAGGGCATCGGCGTCGAAGGCACGCACCGAGAGCTGGCGCCCGGTGAGCTGGGGCGGAAGCTCCGAGAGATCCGTCGGCGGCACACACGGCTCGAGGTGCAAGAAGATCGGGCTCGCCGAGCGATACGGGGTGTCCGTTTCGAAAGGGTCGTACGAGACGAGGATCAGCTCGTCGCCGAGCTCGGCGTCCTTCAAGCACTGCCGGCACGGGTAGCCGGGGTGCTCGTCGGCGACGTAGACGGGCGAGTCGGCCCACTTGTCGCGCAAGCGATCGGCGAGGTCGGGATCGATCGGTCGCAGCCGCATGACCGCAATCCTGCGGCATCACAGCGCGGACGTCTGGCAGGAATCGGACCTGTCGTTCCAAGACGGTCGCCGCGATCGCTCGAGAAATAGGCTCGCCGCCGTGCCCACGGAGAGCTCGATCAGCGCTCGGCGCGCGCAACGCGAGGCGGCCGACAAGGCGGCGGCGTGGCGGTTCGACCGTGCGGTCGCGCGGGTCAGCGTCGTCGACGCGATCCTCGCCGACTACGCGACGTCATACTGCGGCCGTCCGCTTCGTCGTCGCGACGTCGCGCCGTTGGAGTCTGCCGTCGAGGTCCCGGGCGTCACCTGGTCCATCGAAGGCGACGTGATGGTCGAGTACCTCCACAACGATGACGGGTCAGGACTGCTGATCGTGCACGAGTTCGCACTCCTTGCCGTCATCAAGAAGGAGCTGCGATCGCGGCACGTGATGATCGAGTACCGGGGGTTCTGATGGACGAGCGATTCCGTGGCGCCACCGTCGTCGTGATCGGCGGCAGCTCGGGCATCGGCCTCGCAACTGCGCGCGCCGCTCTCGACGCGGGCGCCAAGGTCGTCATCACCGGGCGCTCGGCCGAGCGTCTCGACGCGGCCGCTGCGCTGCTCGACGGAGCGGCACGCACTGCCGCGCTCGACAGCGCCGACGAAGACGCGACGAGGGCGCTCTTCGAGAGCCTCGACGTCGTCCATCACGTCTTCGTGTCGGCGGGCGCCGTGGGGCCGGGCGCGCTCACCGCGGATACCGAGCAGCTGCGCCCGCTTCTCGACACGCGCGTGTGGGGATCGGTGTTCGCTGCGAAGTATGGCGCGCCTCGGATGACCGCGGGAGGCTCGATCACGTTCTGCTCGGGTGTCTCCTCGATCCGACCGCGCCCTGGAGGCAGCAGCGTGTCGTCCGCGTCCGCGGCTGCGGTCGAGGCTTTGGCCCGGTCGCTCGCCCTCGAGCTGGCGCCGATCCGCGTCAACGTGATCGTCCCCGGTCTCGTCGATACGCCGCTCGTGTCGGGGATGTTCGGCGAGCGGCACGACGACGCGATGCACGCCATCGGCAAGTCGCTGCCCGTCGGTCGCGTCGGCCAGCCCGAAGACATTGCTGACGCGGTCCTGTTCCTCATGGGCAACGGCTACGTGACCGGCACGACGCTCATCATCGACGGCGGCCGGCTTCTCGTCTGATGGGACGGGGCTTCGGGATCACCGCCGCGGTCGGCCACGACGTGGTGCGCGAGCTCGCGCCGGAGGTCGAGCGGCTCGGCTACACCTCGTTCTGGGTCAACGACATGCCGGGGGCCGACGGGTTGGCGTCGCTCGGAGTCGCGCTTGCCGTGACGAGTCAGATCGACCTGGGCGTCGGCGTCATCCCCCTTGATCGACGACCCGCGCCGACGATCGCGGCAGGGGTGCGCGAGCTGCGGCTGCCGCTCGATCGTCTCGTCCTCGGCGTCGGGAGCGGGAACGCAGCACAGTCGCTCGCGCTGGTGCGCGAGGGCGCCGCCTCGTTGAAGGCCGAGCTCCCGGCGCGACGTCGTCGTGGGCGCGCTCGGTCCCAAGATGTCTGTCGTCGCGGGCGAGGTCGCCGACGGCGTGCTGTTCAACTGGATGACGCCGCAGCACATCGAGAGAATCGGACCGTCCGTGCGCGGGACGCTGATGGCCTACGTGCGATGCGCATTCCTGCCCGAGTCACAGGCGCGGCTCACCGAGGAGGTCGACCGCTACTCAGGGATCTCTCACTACCAGGACCACCTGACCCGCATGGGGGCGACGGCCCTCGATACGTGCGTCGTCGGTCCCGATGCTGCGGCCCTGCAGCCTGGCATCGCGCGGTTCGAGGCGGTGCTCCACGAGACCGTCGTGCGTGCGATCACGCCCGACGACAGCCTCGACTCGCTCCTGGCCCTCGCTCGAGCCTGCGCCCCTCGGAGCGGGTGACCCGGCCGGGCGGTGTTCTGCTTGACACTGTCTGCCGGCCTCCGTAGGTTCCGCGCCCTGCGGTCATGGGCATCTCGGGCGGCGCGTGCACCGCTGTATCCACAGTGACACGAGAGGGAGAGAGTCATGATCAAGAAAGCCGTCGCCATGTCGTTTTGCGCCGCCGCCTTCGTCGGAGTGATGACCGGCCCCGCGTTGGCCGGTGAGGTCACCGGGAGCGGCAAGGGCGGTCCGAACCACGACGGAACGCCGGGCGGCACCCTGAACTCCAGCTCGCCGTGCTCGTTCTCAGGGCAGCAGGACGACCTCACAACGGGCGCGAAGGTGCAGAACTACGGACATATGGCGGATGATCCGTTCTTCGGCACCGTGTTCTCCAACAAGGGCGCGAGCCAGCTGACTCTCGAGATCCACCCTGCTCCTGGCGTGACCGTGGTGACAACGCTCGGTTGCAACCCGCACGTCGGCCTCCCGGAGGGGTGAGCGGCTCCTCCGCCGACCATCGCGCAACCACTCGCGGCGAACGCCGCACGCACTGACGTGCTGAGGTCGCCACGGGCTGCCTCAGCGCGGTGCATCCGGGGCCCCCGGGCCACGTTGGCGCGCTCCGGGGTCGTGCCCGACCCGCCCAGTCGGCCGGAGGAGGTCCAGCCAAGATCCGCACGACCGAGCGAGGTGACGGTGTCATTACCTGACGACGAGGCGATCAGCGTCCCGAACAACCGGAGGAGGATGGCATGAGCGACAACTGCCGGTTCGTGATCACCGACTACCCCGACGAGACCTCCGCGTTCAAGTCCCGACACGCGATCCGCGGCGCGGCGCGTTCGTGCTCCAGTCGCAGCGAGCGTTGCTGCTCGAGGACGTGGTCTCGTGGCAGGACGAGATCAAGGTCATCGCGGGGCGGTAGAGCTTTCACGGAGCCCGGGTGTGGTGCCCCGTCTCAGAAGTTGCGGGACACCGCACCCCTTCTCGAGCACGGCCGACGCGGAGATGTCGCCGGGTGAAGTCGCGCGTCAGCAGCGCGGCACGGCGTGTCCGCTGACCTGGGAGCGGGTGACGGGAATCGAACCCGCATAGCCAGCTTGGAAGGCTGGAACTCTGACCATTGAGCTACACCCGCGAGGGTTGCCAGGGTAGCGAAGGGTCGGTTCGCAACCCGTGCGTCGCGGGACTAAACCGGAGTCCATGCCCTACGAGTACACCGAGCAAGGCAAGGCCCTGCTGGCAGACGTCGTCAGCTTCATGGACGACCACATCTACCCGAACGAGCAGGAGTACCTCGAGCAAGCAGAAGCGCTCGGCCACGACGGCGATCCGCCGTTGCTCGACAAGCTGAAGGCCGCTGCACGCGAGCGGGGCCTCTGGAACATGTTCCTCCCGCACCTGGCACCCGACGCACCCGGCACGAAGCTGTCGAACCTCGACTACTCGCCGATCTCCGAGCAGCTCGGCAAGGTCGGCTTCGCGAGCGAGGCGCTGAACTGCTCCGCGCCCGACACGGGCAACATGGAGATCCTCAACGCATACGGATCCGAGACGGTGAAGCGCGACTGGCTGGCGCCGCTGCTCGAGGGCGAGATCCGCTCCGCGTTCTCGATGACCGAGCCCGACTCGGCGTCGTCCGACGCGACGAACATCAGCCTGCGCATCGACCGCGACGGCGACGACTACGTGTTGAACGGCACCAAGTGGTTCTCCTCTGGTGCACTGCGGCCGCGCTGCAAGGTGCTCATCGTGATGGGCAAGACCGACGTGAACGCGGCTCGTCACCTTCAGCAGTCGATGATCGTGGTCCCGAAGGAGGCACCTGGCGTCCGCATCGGGCGCACGCCGCACGTGTTCGGGTACGACCACGCGCGGCGGGCATCCCGAGATCCACTTCGAGAACGTGCGGGTGTCAGCCGACAACCTTCTCGGCGACGAAGGCGGCGGCTTCGCGATGTCGCAGGCTCGCCTCGGTCCCGGCCGCATCCACCACTGCATGCGCTCGATCGGTGTGGCCGAACGTGCGCTCGGCCTCATGGTCGATCGTGCGTTGCAGCGCTCGACGTTCGGCACCCAAGTCGCGCAGAAGGGCTTGATCCAAGACTGGATCGCCGAGTCGCGGATCGAGATCGACATGTGCCGCGAGTACGTGCTGCACACCGCCCACCTCATGGACACGGTCGGCAACAAGGCGGCGGCCACCGAGATCTCGGGTATCAAGGTCGCGGTGCCGAACATGGCGCTCAAGGTCATCGACCGCGCGATCCAGGTGCACGGTGCGGCCGGCGTCACGCAGTTCACGCCGCTCGCGTCGATGTGGGCGAGCATGCGCACGCTGCGCATCGCCGACGGACCCGACGAGGTGCACAAGATGACGATCGCCCGGCGTGAGATTCTGCGCCACGATCCGTCGTTCCGCATGAACCCCGTCGCCAAGCCGGCGAGCGGCGCCGAGCCCGAACCGCAACCCTTCGCTCGCCCCTGACAGCGCCGGAGCGTTTCGCCGTCAGTGCGGCGCTGGCCCCGACGTCTCACGGACCACGAGCTCGGTGGGCAGCACGTGACGGTGCCCCCGCGGCTTCGACCGCGATCGTTCCAGACTCATCGCCGACACGAGCGACTCTGCGGCGAGACGGCCCTTCGCCACGAGGTCCTGACGAACGGTCGTGAGCGCGGGATGTGAGCGGCGCGCCACAGGGCTGTCGTCGAACCCGACGATCGAGACATCTCGGGGCACCTCGAGGCCGAGCTGCGCAGCCGCGCGCGCAGCGCACCCAGCGCGACGATGTCCGAGAAGCACAGCAGGGCGGTGGGTCTGTGCTCTCCGGTGAGGATCGACAGCGCGGCGTTGATCGCCTCGTCGTCGACGTTGCCGCTTGCCTGGGCCACGGCCGGCTCGAGAT
This sequence comes from uncultured Acidimicrobiales bacterium, assembly GCA_963739555.1. Taxonomy (GTDB): domain Bacteria; phylum Actinomycetota; class Acidimicrobiia; order Acidimicrobiales; family DATKAS01; genus DATKAS01. The sequence continues at coordinate 28,407 of CAVUAV010000010.1, forward strand.
CGACCGCACGAAGGGCGTCGCGCCAACCGAGCATGCGCTGACGTTCGGGATGTGCTCCCTCGGCGGCGATCGTGAGGATCCCCACGTCGCGGTGGCCGAGCCCGATCACGTGCTCGGCTGCGGCGCGAGCACCGCCCCGGTCGTCGACATTGATGTTCGAGGCACCGGTGACGGGCTCCTGGTCGACGTACACGAGCGGAAGCTTGCGGCGGACCAACCAGTCGCGGGCCGTCGAGGCCGGCCGGCAGGAGTAGACGATCGCGCCGTCGATGGCCACGTCACGCGCCGGGACGATGTCATAGCGGTCGTTCGATGTCAGCAGCGTCACTGCCATCCCGGTGGGAGCGAGCGCGTCGACGAGCGCGCCGAGGAAGATCGTCGAGACCTCGTCGCTGAAGGCGTAGGAGAGCGCGTCGGTGAGCAGGACCCCGACCGCGCCCGTCGTCCCGCGCGCCAGCGCCCGTGCAGTCGGGTCGGGCCCGACGTAGCCGAGCTCCTGGGCCGCCGACAGCACCCGGATGCGGAGCTCATCGGACAGCTGATCGGGACGCGAGAACGCGTTGGACACGGTCATGCGACTCACGCCCAGCCGGTCGGCGATCGTCTGCAGCGTCACCCTCGCCACGTCGCCGAGGGCCCGCGTCGCCGGGGTCACCGGTCGAACATGCGCGCAGCAGGAGCGACTGCCCTGGCCGGCCACGATAGGAAGCGCCGCGGAGGGCGGTGCGGCCGAACGGGCGCGTCCGGAAGCGCGCTGTACGCGCGACCGAGCCGCGACCGGGCAGCCATGTCGGCGAGGGGGAGTGCGAATGACGGTTCCATGGGGTCTCGTTTCCAAGCGATGTCTTCTGTACCGATATAGTATCGTCCGTTCTGTACCGGTCCAGACGGCAACACGCAAGATTCGAGGTGACAGTCGGCACTCCATCCGCCCCCGACCCCATCCCCGAACCGGCGCGAGGAACCCGCCAGATCTGGCCGGTTACTCGCGCGAGAACGCCCGAGGGGGGGCTACTGGACGGCGTTCGCGATGCGCTCTTGCGCGGCGGCGTCGCGCTTCGCCCGGCCCTCGACATCGAAGGTCACCTTGCCGAGCCGCTCGGCGGTGAACCGGAACGGCGCGTCGTAGTCGGAGGTGATTGACGGACCTCGCTGGTAGCCGACCTCGAAGCCGGACATGCCGAACGAGATCGGCACGGTGCGCGGCACCTTGCCTCCACCGACGGGCGCGTCGTCGTGGAACAGCTCGACGTCGCCGCCACCACCGAACGTCCCAGTGGATGCGAACGCGCACTTCACGGTCACGCGTGCCGTCGGCAACGGCACGTCTGCTCGCACGATCGTCGTCTCGGTGCCCAGGAAGTTGTCGACATAGCAGAGGCGGCTGTCCTTCACGTAGATCGCGTAGCCACCGGCCGCGCCGCCGTGGTTCGCGATGACGCCTGCAGCGTCACCGTTGGTGTTGTCGATGTCGGCCGTCATCTGCCACGAGCGGTTGCGCAGGTTCGGCGCCACTGCATCGGGCAGCGAGCCGATGCCCGCGTAGTACTCGTAGTGATCGCGGCGGTGGCGCCGGTCGCCGTGGCAGCCCGGGCATGTTGGTGAGCGGCAGCACCTGGTTCCGCTCGGCCTCCGCCCACCACAGCTCGATCAGCTCGGCGAGCTTGTCGGGCTCCTTCGCCGCGAGGTCGGTCGTCTCCGAGAAGTCCTCGGCGACGTGGTACAGCTCCCACTCGTCCTCGTCGAACGGACGGCGCGGGTCGGAGCCGTCGTAGGCGACGAAGAGCATCAGCGGGTGGAACGCCACCGCCTTCCAGCCGTCGTGGTACATCGCCCGGCAGCCCATCATCTCGTAGTACTGCGTGACGTGGCGGCTCGCGGCGCGTCGCCATCGCGAGAACGTGTGGGCGAAGCTCACGCCCTCGAACGGCCTGCTGCGCCACACCCGTCGATCTCGTCGGGCGGCTCGATGCCGATCACGTCGAGCAGCGTGGGCAGCACGTCGATGGCGTGCACGTACTGGTGGCGGGTCTCGCCCGGCGGCCCAGCCCGCGCGGCCAGTGCACGATCAGCGGGATCGGTGACGCCGCCTTCGTGCGTCTCGCGCTTCCACCGCTTGCAGCGGCGTGTTGCCCGCCCACGCCCAGCCCCAGGGGTAGTGGTTGTGCGCCTCGGGGCGTGCCGAGGAGGTCGATGCGCGGAGGTTCTCCTCGAGGCTCTCGGGCTCGAAGTTGAAGAAGTACATCTCGTTGAACGAGCCCACGCGGCCCGCCCTCCGCGCTGGCGCCGTTGTCGCTCATCACGAGGACGATCGTGTTGTCGGGCTCGCCCAGCTCGTCGATGAAGTCGAGCACCTTGCCGACCTGCGCGTCGGTGTGCTCGAGGAAGCCGGCGTAGACCTCCATCATCCGCGCGTAGAGGCGGCGCTCGTCGTCGGTCAGCGAGTCCCACGCCGGCGATCCACGGCGGCCGCTCGCTCAGCTCGGTGCCCGCGGGCAGCAGCCCGGACGCCATCTGGCGCGCGAAGACCTCGTCGCGGCACGCGTCCCAACCCGTGGTCGAACGCGCCCCGGTAGCGGTCGATGTACGTCGCTGCGGCGCCTGGTGCGGCGCGTGGCAGGCGCCCGGCGCGAAGTAGAGGAAGAACGGCTTCGTCGGCGACACGGCGCGGAGGTCCTTGAGGAAGAGGCGATGGCCATGTCGGCCAGGTCCTCGGTGAGGTGGTAGCCGTCCTCGGGCGTGCGCGGCGGATCGATCTGGTGGTTGTCGTGCACGAGGTCGGGGTGGTACTGGTCGGTCTCGCCGCCGAGGAAGCCGTAGAACCGCTCGAAGCCCTCGACCGAGCGGCCACCGATCGCGGGGCCCTCCGTGCGACCATCTCGCCCGCCGGCGCGAGGTGCCACTTGCCGACCGCGAACGTGGCGTAGCCGTTGCGCACGAGGATCTCGGAGAGGAACCCGTTCGCCTTCGGGATGGTCGCGTCGTAGCCGGGGAAGCCCGCTGCGAACTCGACGATGCGGCCCATGCCGTTGCGATGGTGGTTGCGCCCGGTCAGCAGGCAGGCGCGCGTCGGCGAGCACAGCGCCGTCGTGTGGAAGTTGCTGTAGCGCAGGCCGTCGGCGGCGAGCCGATCGAACGTGGGCGTGGCGATGTCGGACCCGTAGCAGCCGAACTGCGCGTAGCCGACGTCGTCGAGCAGCACGACGACGACGTTGGGCGCGCCCTCCGGTGCCGACGGCAGCGGCGGCCACCACGGCGTCGACTCCTCGAGCGTGCGGCCGGCGACTCCTTGGAACTCCCCGGGCTCCATGTCGTGACTCGCCGGCTAGGCGAGCGCCTTCGCCTTCAGCTGATCGAACTCGTCCTGTGTGATCGTGCCGGCATCGAGGAGCGCCTTCGCCTTCTCGATCTGCTCGGCGGCACCACCCGTGGTCGACACGCTGCGCACATACGAATCCATCTGCTGCTGGAGGTCCTGCTGCTGCTTCATGCTGCGCTTCGCCATGCCACTGCCGCGGGCGATGATGTACACGAACACGGTGATGAACGGCACGAAGACCAGTGCGATCACCCAGAGCGCCTTCGCGATGCCGCTCAGCTCGTGATCACGGAAGAGGTCGATCAGCACCTGGACGAGGATCATGATCCAGATGAAGAGGAAGAACAGCCACAACATCGACCAGATGATGTCGCTGAGATGGACGTCGGCGAGAACCATGGGTGGGATCCCTCGTGGTGAGTAGCGGCGTCGTGCGCCGGTTTGTCTGGGCGTCACATTCTTGCCACAGATCTGATTGCATGACGCAAGGGTCGACGCGAGGAGGGCGGGGCGCGTGATTTCGAATGCGTGCGAGTGGCTGCTCGACCGTCACGTCAGAGAGGGCGCCGGAGCGCGGCCTGCGTTCGCGCTACCAATGGGCTCGAGCTCTCGTACGAGGAGCTGCTCGCCCGTGTCGAGTCGATGGCTGCTGGTCTCCGCGGGCATGGTCTGCAGGCCGGTGCGCGAGTCGTGCTCGCGCTGGTCGACTCGCCCGAGTTCACGTCGTCGTTCCTCGCCACGCTTCGTATCGGAGCGATCCCGGTGCTCGTCAACCCACTCCTTCCGTGGAGGGACATCGGCGTCGTCGTGGAGGACGCGAAGGCCGAGCTCGTGCTCGTCTCCGAGGAGCGGCAGGAGGGAAGCGAGGCCGTGGGTGCCCGCCGGGTCGTCACCGGTTCGGCGGAGTGGGCCGCGGTGGCCCGCGCGACAGGGGACGGAGGCCTGGCGTCGACCGACGCCGACTCGCCCGGCTTCTGGCTCTGCACGTCGGGCAGCACGGGTCGTCCGAAGCTCGCGATGCACCGCCACGGCGACCTTCAGGTCACCGCCGACACCTATGGCCGATCGGTTCTCGACATCAGCGCCGACGACGTCTTCTTCTCGGTCGGACCGATGTTCCACGCCTATGGGCTCGGTAACTCGCTGACCTTCCCGATGGCGGTCGGCGCAGTGGCGGTGCTCGAGGCGAAGCGGCCGCCCACGCCGGCGCGGATCGCCGAGGTCGTCACCCAGCAGCAGCCCTCACTCTTCTTCGCGATCCCCGCCTTCTACGCGGCGCTCAACGCATCCACGATCCCCGACGACACGTTCCGCTCTGTGCGACTCGCCGTGTCTGCGGCCGAGGCGTTGCCTGCGGAGACGTGGCATCGGTTCCACGATCGCTTCGGCGTCGAGATCCTCGACGGCATCGGCTCGACCGAGATGACGCACATCTTCTTGTCGAACCGCGCCGGCGCGGTGCGGCCCGGCACGACCGGTTCGCCGGTGACGGGGTACGAGGTGCGGGTCGTCGACGACGACGGCATCGACCGCGCTGAAGGCGTCCCCGGGCACCTATGGGTCCGCGGCGACTCGGCTGCGTCGGGCTACTTCGGCAACGCCGACGCGACCGAGTCGACGTTCGGGTTGGGTGGGGGCTGGGTGCGGACCGGCGACACGTACGTGCGCGACAAGGAGGGCATGCACACCTATCTCGGTCGTTCGGACGACATGCTCCGCGTCGGAGGCGAGTGGGTCGCCCCCGCGGAAGTCGAGGCGACGATCATCGAGCACCCGTCGGTGCTCGAGGTGGCGATCGTCGGCGAGCTCGACGACCGCGGAATCACCCGTCCCGTCGCCTACGTCGTCGCAAAGCCTGGAGTGTCAGTCAGCGAGGCGGAGGTGATCGAGCACTGCCGCAACCGGCTCGCCGGCTTCAAGCGTCCGTCACGCGTGGTGCTCATGGACGAGCTGCCGAAGACCGCCACCGGCAAGATCCAACGGTTCAAGCTGCGCCAGCCCGCGTGACGACGAATCGTCGCGCTGGCCGACGGCTCCAAGGGCCCCGTCGCGATCAGCCCGCTCCGCGACTTCTTCCATACCGAGGCCGCCGGCGGCATCGTGCTCGTCGCCGCGACAGTGGTCGCGCTCGATCTGGGCGAACTCGCCGTGGAAGGAGTCGTACTTCGAGCTGTGGCACACCCACATCGTCGATCACGATCGGCAGCCACTCGATCGACCTCGACCTGCAGGAGTGGGTCAACGACGGCCTGATGGCGATCTTCTTCTTCGTCGTCGGGCTCGAGATCAAGCGCGAGCTCGTCGAGGGCGAGCTCCGCGACCCGCGGACGCGCCGCGCTGCCGGCGATCGCCGCGCTCGGCGGGATGGTCGTGCCCGCCGCTGATCTACCTCGCGATCAACGCCGGCGGGGACGGCGTCGACGGCTGGGGCATCCCGATGGCGACCGACATCGCGATGGCGGTCGGCGTGCTGAGCCTGCTCGGCAGCCGCGTCGGCGCCGTCGCTGAAGCTGTTCCTCCTCGCGCTCGCCATCGTCGACGACATCGGCGCGATCCTCGTGATCGCGATCTTCTACTCGGATGACATCAGCATCGAGGCGCTGATCGTCGCGCTCGTGCATCGCTGGTGCCGTGATCGTGCTCATGCGACGGCTGGGCGTCCGGTACGTCGCCGCTGTACGTCGTCGTCGGGGATCGGCGCTCTGGCTGGCGGTCTTCGAGTCCGGGCATCCACGCCACGATCGGCGGGGGTGACCCTCGGCCTCCTGGCGCCGACGCGACCGATCCGCCAGCGCGAGCTCGTCGACGAAGACGCGCTCGCTCGACCTCTCGTCCGTCGAGGCCGCCGCCGAGACGGCGACGCTCGCGCGCGAGTCGGTGTCGGTCGTCGAGTGGATGGAGCACCTGCTCCACCCGTGGACGAGCTTCGTCATCGTGCCGCTGTTCGCGCTCGCGAACGCCGGGCATCCCCATCGACGTCCGACATCGCTCTTCGCACGCGTTCGCGTCGCGTGTCACGTAGGGCGTCGTTGTTCGGGCTCGTCGTCGGCAAGTTCGTCGGCGTCGACGGCGCTTCGTGGATCGCGACTCGACTTCGGATCGGCACGCTGCCCGACGGGCACCACGTGGGTTGACATCTTCGGCGTCGGCGCGCGTCGCAGGGATCGGGTTCACCGTGTCGATCTTCGTGGCCGGGTTGGCGTTCGACCAGGAGCCACTGCTCGAGAACGACGCGAAGATCGGGATCCTCGCCGCATCGATCGTCGCGGCGGTGATCGGGAGCGCGATCCTGGCGCGGCGTGAACCGCCACCCTCCGCGACCTCCTGAGTACAGTGCGGAGCGTGAGGGGACGAGCCGTTTCCGTGGTCATGATCGTCGTCGCCACACTCCTGGGTGTCCTTGCCATCCCGGCAGTCGCGGCCTCGCCGGCTCCCCGGGCCAGTACGCCGAGCGAGCCGGTCAGCCGTGATCTGTCGACCTACACGCTCTTCGCGTTCAACTCGCTCGCGTTCAAAGGCGGCCAGAACGCCAGCCGCGGCATCATCTCGGGGGGAAACGTCGGCGCCAACGGCGACGCGAACCCGTGTGCCAATGGCCACTTGACGATGGACGACGGCACGCAGCTCGTCGCCAACAGCCTTCGGGCGAGCGACCTGTGCGACGTGTGGGACATCTTCGCGAACGGCACGTCAGGTGGGTTCACGGCGGTGCCCCGGAACTCCGGCCCGACGAAGTTCACTGCACCTGTGATCGTGCCCACGCCGCCCTTGCCGCCGATCGCATGCAACCCGAGCCGTCCGCTCACCATCGGAAAGAACGAGGTCGCGACCGTCCTCCCTGGCGCGTACTGGCGACGTGCAGTTCCAGGACGGCTCGGACGTGACGCTTGCCAGCGGGCTCTACCAGTTCTGCGACCTCAACGTCGGTGAGAAGGTCGTGGTCACGACCGACGCCGCGACCGAGGTCCGCATCAACAAGAGCTACAGCCAGCGCAACGGCACGGTGTGGGGACAGCCGAACACGTGCGGGGTGAAGGTGACCGTCGCGGCAAACGGAGTGAAGGAGAACGACGCCGCGGTGGGGTTCGCGCGCGGGGGCACCGTCTACGGCCACTTCTTCGCGCCGACCGGGCAGATCAACCTCGGCAATGGCTCCGACCTCACCGGTACGTTCTGGGCGCTCGACATCAACAGCGACTTCAACGACAACGTGACGCAATGCCCACCGCAGACCGGCGAGTTCCCGATCACGAAGTCGATCGTCGGCTCGGGTGCAGGGCTGCAAGGCCCGATCGAGATCCAGATCACGTGCACGCCTCCGAACGGGTCGATCCCGCCGTTCACCATCCCGGGTGGAGCGACCGGCAACGTCTCGACCATCGTCACGGGCATCACGCTCCCGGCGGCGTGTCACGTCGCGGAGGTGAACACGGGTGACAATCCGAGCGTCGACATCAGCGTCACCGTGCTCGGCGGCAACGCGGCCACTCCAGGCGCGGTTGCAGCCGCGCGCAACCTGCAGGCCGCAGGAGCCGACGTTCCGGTGTGTCCCGTGGCCAAGCCGTTGAAGCAGACGCGGCGGTCGCGCGCGCAACCGAGAACGGTGCCGTCGTGATCAACGACGTGCAGACGACGACCAGCTCGACGTCGTCGACGACGAGCACGAGCTCGACCACCACGACGACCGGTGGCTCGACGACGACCGTCGGTGGCTCGACCACCACGACGACGGAAGGCTCGACGACCACGGGCGGCAGCTCGACCACCGCGACAACCGAACCGACGACGACCACAACAGAGTCGACGACGACCACGACGCAGGCGACGACGACGACCACCTCGGCCGGCTCGACCACGACCGCGGCCGGTTCGTCGACGACGGCAGCGGGAACGACGACGACGGGTGGATCCACCACGGTGACCACCTCCGCCACGACGACGGCGTCGACGACGACTGCAGGGTCGACGACCACCGTGGCCGGCGAGACGACGACGACCGTGAGCCCGGCAACGATCCCGCCGGACTGCACCGTCCCTCCGACCGTGAGCCCCACCGAGGTGCTGCCCGCGACGGGTTCGTCAGGGCTCAGCCCCATGGTCCTGCTGGCCCTGCTGCTCGGGGCCCTCGGTGCGGTCATGTTGGTCGTGACGACCGTGAGGCGGCCCGTCGACGACTGAGTGAATCCCGGACAAACCGGTCGTTCGATGACCGGTTCAGCCCGCGATGATGACCTCATGCCTGGACAAGCACCCACTTTCGTCGACGAGCGTGAGGGCCTCCTCACCTACCTCGACCAGCAACGACTCGTGCTGCGACTCACCGCGTATGGCCTCACCGACGAACAGGCGCGGATGGCCAATTCCGTCAGCCCCCTCACCGTCGGCGGCCTGATCAAGCACGTTGCGTCGGTCGAGCGCTACTGGATCGACCTCGTCCTCCAGCGTCAGCCCGAGACTCCCGATGACTACGAGGCCAACTTCCGGATGGAGCCCGGCGAGACGCTCCAGAGCGTCGTCGACATGTACGACGCTGTCGCGCGCGAGACAGCCGGGGTCGTCGAGAAGATCGCCGACCTCGGTCAGGCCGTGCCGGTGCCGAAGGGCGTGCCGTGGTTCCCGGACGACCTCGACGCATGGTCGGTCCGTTGGGTGCTCCTGCACATCATCACCGAGACCGCGCGGCATGCCGGACACGCAGACATCGTCCGCGAGTCGATCGACGGCGCGACCGCGTTCCCTCTGATGGCGGCGGCCGAAGGCTGGCCCGCCACGCCTTGGCTCACGCCGTGGGCTCAGGCCTGACCGTGAGCACGGCGCGGGCCATCACCGACGGCACACGATCGGCGAGCGCGTCGGCGCGAGCCCGCAGCTCCGCCTGAGCGCGCACGTCGGCGCCGGTCGGGTAGGAGAACCGCCAGCGCGCGACCCGCTCGGCGATCGGGCGCTTGTCTGCTTCTCGGAGCACCAGGCCAGTCGCGGCGAGCACCCTGCAGTCGTAGGTGCGGCACGCCTGCGGGCGGTGGGCGTAGATGGAGCATCTGTCCTCGACGAGCATCGGGCAGTGACCCCGCTCGTCGTAGCCCATCAGGAGCTGATCCGGGTGTTGCGGCGCGGGGAAGAGCAGCTCCTTCGGGATGCGGTCGAGGGTGTCGGTCTCGGTCCGCGAGATGTGGACGAACTGCGACGAACGGCAGCACGCGGTGCATCCGTTGCACGGGACGTCGGAGTCGTGCTCCCCACGGAGCGCCTCCTGCATCGAGGTGAGCCACGACGAGAAGTCACCGGCGGCGAGCTCGTCGGTCACGACGCGGGCAGGTTCGAGACCGATCGCTCCGCAACGACCCGAAGCACGACACGATGCTCGCGATCGGCGCGCTCCCGCAGCGCTGCGCGTCCCGCGTCGTCGAGCTCGCGCCCCATCCGCGCCACCACGCGGGCCATCAGCTCGAACGCCGAGGTCGGGTCGCTGTCGATCTGCGCCTTGCCGAAAAGAGTGACGTACGGGAACGGCATCTCTTCACCGAGCACGCACACGCTGATCGCAGGGTCGCGCCGCAGCGCCTTGGTCTTGGCTCGACTGTCGGTGATCGAGACGAGCACGTCGTTGCCGTCGGTCACGTAGAAGACGGGCGTCTGCGGCGGCGCCGTCGGACGCGCCGGGCGCGCCGGCGGCGCGGTTTCCAGCTGAGCACGCAGAGCCGGTTGCGAGCGACGAACTCGAGGTGGTGTGCCGGGATCATGACGCGAGGTCGGTGAGCCCCTGGCGCACCCAGCCCTTCAGCTCGCCGGACTTGCAGAATGGCGCGCGGTCGGCCTCGGCGCGGGCGAGGACGTCGTCGGCGGACGCGCGTGCCTTCAATCCGGCGTAGAGGTAGACGAGGGCCGAAGATCGTGGTCCGGTCCGGCATGTGACGAGGGTCGGCCGAGGGAGCTCGTCGAGCGCCGCGATGCCTTGCCGCGCGACGTCGAAGTCGAACGGATGGGGAGGGTCGGCGACGATGTTCGCGGACTCGCCGACCGCGGCTTGCACGTCCGCGAAGGACATGCCGCCTTCCATCGACGCGAAGTCCGGGCCGCACAGGTACAGCCAGGATGCGGCCTCAGCGTCTCGAGCGAAGGCGGTTGGGTCGGCGATCAGCCCGCGGTTGAACGTCAGCCCGTCGGGAGTGGGGAAGTCACCCATCACATGCTCCATTCCCGGCCGAACCACCGCTGCACACGGCTCGTGCCGAACTCGACCTTGTCTGCTGCGAGCTGCTCGGACGGTCCTTCGAGGGCTCCGCGCGGAGTTTGGCCGCTGCGGAAGGTCACGTCGACCTTCGCGACGCGATCGTGGCCGAACTCGACATAGCAGATCCCCCGCCCGTCGTACTCGGCGGATCTGTGCGTCGCCTCGGATCCGCGCGGCGATCCGCTCGGCGGCCACCATCGCTTGTCCCTCGGCGAACACGCCTGCCTTGGGCGTACCGACGCTCGTCACGTCGCCGACCGCGAAGACGTCGGGCACGGAAGTCTGGAGCGTCAGGGGGTCGACCGGGATCCACCCGTCGACGGCGAGGCCCGATGCCTCGACGACCGGCGGCGCCCGGTGCTTGGGCACCCCGAGGAAGAGGTCGTAGGGCATCTCTGCGTCGTCGGCGAGCATGGCGAGTCGGCGATCCGGATCGAGCCCGCGCACCAACGTGCTCGGGTGCCAACCGATGCCCCGTTCCGCGAACGCTGCGAGCAGCGCCTGGGACGCGTCCGGCGACGGCGGGACTGGGGCACGGGAGCGGCATCGGCAAGCGCGATCTCGGACCTGTCGCGGATCCCTCGAGCCGTGAGGAAGTCGTGCATAAGCAACGCGGTCTCGCTCGGGGCCGGCGGGCACTTGAACGGCGTCGAGGTGACCGCGACGATCACCCGACCTCCCGCGAAGCCGGCGAGCACGTCGCGCAGCGCGAACGCGCCCTGCTCTGTGTAGAACTCGTAGCCGCCCTCGACGAGACCGGGCGTCGCCGACCGGATCGAGATCGGCCCCGAGCGCGACCACGAGGATGTCGGCGTCGAACGAGCCGGCGTCGGTCTCGACCCGCTTGGCGGCCGCGTCGATCGAGTCGATGTTCGCCTGCACGAAACGGACCCCGGGCTTCACGATGTCCGCGTAGTGATGGTGCACCGAAGGTGCGGTCGCTCTCCCGAACATGACCTCGAGCTTCGAGAAGCCGAAGACGAACGCAGTCGGTCTTGTCGATGAGCACGACGTCGACGTCGTCCCCGAACTCGTCGGAGAGCCGCGTCGTCAGCTCGAGCCCGCCGAACCCCCCTCCCAACACGACCACGCGCATGAGCCGGGAGCGTACGGGAAGTCAGCGATGGTTCGAGCGCGAGCTCCGACTCGGGTTCGCCCGCGATGCGGGTGTGCCACATCCGTCGAGGCTGGGTCATGTCGAACGGCGTGGCTCGGTGCATCAAGCGGCGGTTGTCCCAGATGACGACGTCGCCCACGACCCAGTCGTGGAAGTAGGTGCGCGGCGGCCTGGCACGCCCACTCGTTCAGATCGTCGAGGAGCTGCTCGGATTCGTCCGGGTCCATGCCGACGATGCCGTACGCGTGGCGGCCGATGCAGCAGGTTCGGACGGCCCGTGTCGGGGTGGACCTTCACGAGCGGGCGCAGCGACGGCTCCTTGTCGTGGTAGCCGTACTGGCTGTAGCCCCCGTCCGTCGTTCCTCTTCGACGGCAGGTACCCCGCTCGAGCCTGGCTGTAGTAGAGCGAGTGATACGCGGCGAGCCAGTCGACGCGGCGCACGCGTCGCGTCGTCGAGCGCTTCGTACGCGGCCCGCATGTCGGCCCAACCAGTCGGCGCGCCGTCCGCGGGCACGATCTCGGCCGAGAACACCGCGCCCTTCGCCTGGACCGGCATGTAGGTGCTGTCGTGGTGCCAGCCCTCGTTGCCCCGCAGTGACTTCACGACGTCGTCGTCGGGCTCGGCGTGGACCTTGCCGCTCTTGCCGATGTTCGAGATCGGCGACAGCCTTGAACTCGAGGTCGCCGAAGCGGCAGCGCGAACGCGTCCTGCTCGATCGGTCGTGAGGAACTGGCCCGGGAAGATCAGCAGTGCGTGCTCGATCCAGGCTGCGCGGGAGCTGCGGCCACGTCTCGTCGTCGAGGGCGACGAGCTCGATGTCGCGGACCACTGCACCGAACGTCGCATCCAGCGGTTCGACCTGCACGCCGTTCACCCCCTCGGCGAAAGACTACGCATCGACGCCGGCGAGCAGCTGCGCGAGCGGCCGGGGGACGTCCTCCAGGTCGAGCGCCTCGACGAGAGCCCTGGCGTACTGCAGCTTGCGTCCGCTGTGCGTGCCCATGAACCGCCGGAGCTGACGCTCGACCGGGCTGCCTCGGTGCGCCGGCTGCTGCTGCATCTTTCGGAAGGAGGCGAGCTCCCCTTCCGACGCGATCACCTCCTCGACCCGCTCGAACCCGAGCGCCCGGATCAGCTCGTCTTCGAGGTCGGCGACGCATTCGAAGAACCCGATCCGCTCGAGGTCGTCGTCGCCCAGGGCGCGTCGGAAGATCTGCTGCTCGCCGGCGTCGTAGAGGCCGAGCAGCTGCACCTCGGGGCCCAGGCGCCGGACGAAGTGGCCGATGTTGGTCGCGCCTCCCATGGCGAGCACCTCGACACCGTAGGCGGCGAGGTCGCGGCCGAGTCGCGTCGCGAGCGTCTCGACGGCGCACTTGTCGCTCTCTCCTTCGACGAGCACGACGGTCTGCACTTCCTCATTGTCGCCGGTGATCCGGACCTGCGTCGGTGAACGAAGGACCTGACACGACGAGGAGGACGACACGATGGACTCACCCGACCAGGCCCGTACCGCAGTCGCGGTGTTGACGCCGCTGGTGCACGCGACGCCGACGAGCGCCCTGACGAACCCGACGCCCTGCGACAAGTGGGCGGTCCGCGACCTGCTCAACCACCTCGTGGGTGGTGGCTACATGTTCGCGGCCGGGCTCAAAGGCGACGCGCTCGACGGAGACCCGAACGCTGACCTGATCGGTGACGACCACATCGCCGCGTATGACGGAGCGATCGAAGCGTTCTCGTCTGCTCTGGCTGGCGCTTCCGACCTGTCAGCCGAGGTGACCTTGCCGTTCGCGACACTGCCTGCGGACATCGCGCTCCGCATCGCCGCCGCCGACCTCCTCGTGCATGCATGGGATCTCGCGAGGGCGACGGGCCAGCCCTTCGACCCTCCAGTGCAGTTCGTCGAGTCGGTGACGCCGTTCTACGCGGAGTTCATCAGACCTCCGCTGCGCGAGGGCGGCCTGTTCGCAGCCGAGGTCGACGCCGGAATGGATGCTCGCCCGATCGATCGACTCGTCGCGCTCGCGGGTCGTCAACCGTAAGGTTCCCTCATGCCCACCTCCACGGACGTCGCCATCGTCGGCGGCGGCATCGCCGGCGCCTCACTTGCCTACGCACTCGCCCGAGAAGGGCTGGGGGTCACCGTCCTCGAGGCGACCACCGAGTACTCCGACCGTGTGCGCGGCGAGAGCATGCAGTGCTGGGGGGTCGTCGAGGCGCCGCGCGCTCGGCGTGGAGCAGGTGCTGCTCGACGCAGGCGCACACATCAGTGCGGCCTGGAACCAGTACACCGAGGGCTCAGAGGAACCCGCACCCATCCCGATGAACATCCTGGTGCCAGGTGTGGGCGGCACGCTCAACTTGCGCCACCCCGACGCGTGCCAAGCACTGATCGACGCCGCCGCAGGCGCGGGTGCGACAGTCGTGCGCGGTGCGTCACACATCGAGCTCGGCAACGGCGACTCGCCGACGGTGCGTTTCGACGTCGAGGGTGCGAGCACGGAGCTGCGGCCCAGCCTCGTGGTCGGCGCCGACGGCCGGAACTCGACGGTGCGCAAGCAGGTGGGGATCGCACTCGAGCGACAGGAGCCGATCTCGTACATCTCGGGGTTGTTGCTCGACGGTCTCGACGGCGTGCCCGACGACTTCGATGTGCTCTGCGGCGAGGGCGATCGCTTCTTCCTGGTCTTCCACCAAGGAGGCGGCCGCGCTCGCTCTTACATCTGCAGCGGGCTGTCGAGCCAGCACCGCTTCTCGGGCCCCGAGGGCACGAAGCACTTCCTCGAGGCCTGTGCGGTCGGCTGCTACCCGTGGAGCGCGGAGGTCGCGGCCGCCACGCCGGCCGGACCATGCGCGACGTACCCCGGTGACGACACGTGGACCGCCGAGCCGTACGTCGATCGTGTCGTGCTCATCGGGGACGCCGCCGGTCACAACGACCCGGTCGTCGGCCAGGGGCTCTCGATCGGCTTGCGGGACGCTCGGATCGTGCGCGACCTCGTGCTCGATGGCGCTCACGATGCGAGCGCGTTCGCGTCCTACGGCAGCGAACGGATGGAGCGCATGCGCAGGCTGCGACTGATCGCGGACATCATCGCGATGATCCAGGCCGAGGACAGTGATCGCCTCGCCGCCAGGCGCGAGGTCTTCGGCGAGAAGATGGCTGCGATGGATCCCTCGTTCTTTCCCCTCGTGCTCGCCGCGTTCATGGGGCCCGAGACGGCCCCAGACGAGCTCGTGAACGAGTCGATCCTCGACGAGATTCGCGCCGTCTGAGGAATTTCGTCGCGACTGTCGATCTCGGGAGATCCCGTTCGTAGGAGTGCTGAGGGGCCGGAGAGGCCGACCCCGGCACCCGACAGGAGCCTCCGATGACCGCAACGCTCGTCCCCGCGATCCCCACCACCGATTCGCCTTCGCGCTCGACCTCGCGCTCGCTCGTGCGAGCCGGAGCCTTCGCAGGCCTCGTCGCCGCACTCGCGACGACAGCCGTCGCCGCGATCGCTCACGCCGCCGGCGTCTCACTCGAGACCGCCCCCGGCGAGCAGGTCCCCCTGGTCGGCTTCGGCCAGCTCACTCTCTTCTTCACCGCCATCGGTGTCGCGCTGGCCGCGGTGCTGCGCCGTCGGGCCCGTACCCCTCAGGCCACGTTCGTCAAGGTCACCGTCATGCTCACGGCCCTGTCCCTCGTGCCCGACCTGATGCTCTCCGCCGACGGCGCGACGAAGGCGACGCTGATGGCCACGCACCTCGTCGCCGCAGCCATCGTCATCCCGGCGGTCGCTTCTCGTCTTCCCGAGCGGTCGGCTCGCTGAGCTCACGAAGCCGGCGCGACAGGAAGCGCCGGTCCCCCTCGTTGGTTGCGACGATCGGACCCGCCGACGTCTCGCACTCCGTGGCAAGTCCCTCGGAAGGGGGATGGCGGCGATCCCCTTCGGATGGGACGACGTCGGGCCCGGTGAGAGCGCATCATTGAGGCATGGTCCGGTCGTTGCCGCCGCGCTCGAGGCTCGTCGACGCGGCGCTCGTGGCCGCGATGGCCGTCGTCGGGCTCGCGATCCTCGTCTTCGCCCCAACCGACGATTGGTACCGCGAGCCCTCGGTGTTCGCCGCCCTGCTCGTCGTCGCCTCGGCCGGGTCGTTGTGGTGGTGGCGGACGGCCCCGGTCGTCTCGCTGATCGCGTCGTCTGCCGTCTTCATGGTGAACATCGTCGCCGGGTTCCAGGTTGGGATCACCCAGTACCCGGCGTTCATCGCGTTCTATGCCGTCTTCGCGTTCGGGAGCTTGCGCAGCCGCTGGGGCGCAGCCGGATTGCTCGGGGTCACCGTGGCGGTCTATGCGATCGCCGATCGCGGTCCGATCGACGTGAACGCGTTCGTCGGGATCGGCGTCGCGACGGCGCTCGCCGCGCTCCTGGGCGATGCTGCGCGGAACCGCCGCGAGCTCGGCGAGGCCCAACGTTCCGCGGTGCTGTTCCAAGCCCGTGAGCAAGAGGCCATGCGAGACCGCCTCGTGCTCGAGGAGCGGGCGCGGCTCGCGCGCGAGCTGCACGACTCGTTGGGCCACGCCGTGAACGTGATGGTCATGCAGGCTGGCGTCGCCCGCCACGTCTTCGACGAGAAACCCGAGTTCGCGCGTCAGGCGCTCGAGCAGGTCGAGAACGTCGGGCGCGTCGCGCTGGGTGAGCTCGATGCAGTGCTCCGGGTGCTGCGCCCTGTGGACGGAGAGCAGAGGGCCGCGCCCGATGCCGCGAACCTCGCTGGCATCGACGCCCTGTGCGACCGCATCCGCGCGACGGGCCGCGAGGTCGACCTTCACGTCGAGCCCGTCGAGCTCACACCCACCGCGGAGCGGGCTGCGTACCGAATCGTGCAAGAGGCGCTCACCAACGCGGCGCGGCACAGCGAGTCGGGTCCGATCGAGGTGTCCATCAGGCGCGACAACGGCGACGCGGTGATCACCGTGCACAACACAGGGGTGCACAACACAGGACCGGCGCTCGCCATCAAGGGCAGCGGGAGAGGCCTCGTCAACATGCGGGAGCGCGCTCACCTCGAGGGTGGCGAGCTCGAGTCCGGGCCGGTTGCGGACGGCTTCCTCGTTCGTGCCAGCTTGCCGCTCCGGGAGCACGATCGATGATCACCGTGCTCCTCGCCGACGACGACGTCCTCGTACGTCAAGGCCTCCGCGTGCTCGTCGAGTCTGCGGGCGACTTGAGCGTCGTCGCCGAGGCTGCAGACGGCGACCAGGCGGTTGAGCTCGCGCAGTCGACTCGACCCGACGTCGTCGTGATGGACGTGCGGATGCCCGGACGAGACGGCATCGACGCGACGCGAGAGATCTCGTCGTGGGATCCGCCGAGACCGCGCGTCTTGGTGCTGACGACGTTCGACCTCGACGAGATCGTGCACGACGCGCTCGAGGCCGGTGCCGATGGCTTCCTCCTCAAGCGGTCGACGCCCGACGAGCTCATCGCAGGCATTCGCACCGTCGCGGCGGGAGATGCGCTCATCTCCGCGTCGCTGACTCGCCGGCTCCTGGGCTATGTCGCCGGAAAGAAGTCGGGTGCCGCGGGAGCGAGCCTCGTCGTCCCGCTCACCGACCGAGAGGCCGAGGTGCTGCGGTATCTGACGGAAGGGCTGTCGAACGCAGAGATCGCAGAGAAGCTCGTCATCGGGCACGAGACGGTGAAGACACATGTGAAGCGCATCTGCATGAAGACCGGCGCGCGCGACCGCACCCAGGCCGTGGTCTGGGCGTATCAGACGGGATTCGTCGGAACGACGTGATCAGACCGACGGGTCTCGGCCGGTGTAGGCCAGCAACCGCGCCTGCGGGGTCGCATCGGGGCTCACCGGCACCTCGGGCTTGAAGACGCCCTTGCGCTGCTCGTCGGTGAAGCGTCCGTGGATCATCTCGTAGGCCGCTTCAGGAAGGCCCTTCGGCATCGTCGTGTCCTGCCCGGTGGCCTTCGCGAGGTCCCAGCCGTGCAGCAGCTGGTCGGCGAACGCGATCCCGAGCGACGGCCCGGTCTTGTCGATCACACCGGGTTGGCTGAACGACTCGATGGTGTAGGTGCGGGCGCGCTTGAAGTCTGCGACGGGGTCGTTGCTCAGCCGCGCCGGTGGGTCGGGCGACAGGGTCGCCTTCTCGCCGCGAGCGGTGCTCGCGAAGTAGCTCTGCGTGTCGAGCATGTGGTTCATCAACGTGCGCACGTCCCACTTGTCGCACGGCGTCTCGTCGCCGAGCTTCGAGGCCGCGCCCTTGGACCTTCTCGAGCGTCCACTCGCTGGCGCGCTCATAGAGGTCGAGCATGTTCTGTTCCATCGCGTGCTCCTTTCGGGCCCGAGGGACGTACCCCGCATTTGGGTCCGGCAACCCGCAGGGAGCGTAGGTTGCCCAGCCGTGGATGAAGCCGACCTCTCTCACCTGCGGCGTTGCCTCGACCTGGCACGCGGCGCCCGCATCGAAGGAAACGAGCCCTTCGGTTCGCTGCTCGTGAACGGCGACGGGGAGGTCGTCGCCGAGCTCACGAACACTGTCGGAGGCGGCGACATCACCGGTCACCCCGAGCTCGCGCTTGCCGCGTGGGCGTCACTTCACATGACGCCCGAGGAGCGTGCCGCGGCGACGCTCTACACGAGCTGCGAGAGCTGCGTGATGTGCGCGGGTGGTCAGTATTGGGCGGGCATCGGGAGGCTCGTGTTCGCACTCTCGAGCGAGCAGCTCGTCACGATCGTCCCCGAGCACATCCCGCGGCTGCAGCTGTCGAGCCGCGAGGTGTTCGCGCGGGGCGACGTCCCCATCGAGGTGGAAGGGCCTTGCGAGGAGCTCGAAAGCGAGGCGTTCGCGGTGTTCGACGACTTCTGGTCGTGATCCCGAGCTGGGCATCCCCCTCGCGGGGGACCGTGCGCGGTGACACGCGATCACGCCTCGGGGTGTCGAGAACGCAACGGCGAAGGCTCACAGTCGATGCATGAGCATCCAAGCGAATCCCCAGTCAGTCCACCGTCAAGCGCACCGAGTCGCCGTCGCACTCGCAGCCGGGCTGCTGCTCACCGCGACTGCGTGCTCCTCTGCTCACGAGACCGCCGGTTCAGGTCACGAGACCGCCGCACCGAGCACCACGACCGCGTCGACGACGTCAGTCGCTCCCACGACGGCGGCGCCGACCACCACTGTCGTGGATCCGGCCCGAGAGTCGATGCTGCAGGGCATCCTCGACTCTCATCACGCGGCCGGCGAGTTCGTCGGCGGCCGCATCGCCTTCGAGGACGCCAGCGGCGCGGTCACCGAGGCGACGGTCGGCACCAAGACGCTCGATCCCTCGAGCGGTGCGGTCGACCTCGACACGCCGTGGAACGTCGGCAGCATCACCAAGACGTTCGTCGCGGTGGTCGTGCTGCAGCTCGCCGACGAGGGTCGCGTCGACCTCGACGCGGGCATCGCGCAGTACTTCCCGACCCTGAAGGACGCGGACCGCATCACGCCCCGCGAGCTGCTGCAGCACACGAGCGGGCTGAACGACTACAGCTACCAGCCCGCGGTCGTCAACGACGCGCATCGTCACTGGACGGCCGACGAGATGATCGCGGTCGCCGAAGCAGCCGGCCGCGTCGGCGAGCCCGGCGGCGCCTTTCACTACTCGAACACGAACTACATCGTGCTCGGCGACCTCATCGAGAAGGTCACCGGTCACGCCTGGGACGAAGAGGTGCGCGCTCGCATCGCCGAGCCGCTCGGTCTGACGCACACGAGCATGATCACGGACGATCTCGCTCCCGGCTTCGAGCCCGCGAATGGCTCGTTCGTCGATGCGACGCACTCACTCGATCCCTCGCTCGGCGGCTCTGCAGGCGCGCTGCAGTCGAACGGTCGTGATCTGCTCGTGTTTGCGAAGGCGCTCGAGGACGGCACGCTGCTGTCGCCAGAGTCGCAGAAGGCGATGGAGACGTTCGTGCCCGGCGAGGACTACTCGCAGTTCGGCATCACGCACGGCTACGGCCTCGGGTTCGAGAAGTATTCGAACGACTCGATCACGGTGCTGGGTCACATGGGCACGGGCGCTGCGCAGGAAGGCTTCGTCGGATGGGATCCGGCGACCGGCAACCTCGTTGCTGTCACCCTCAACACGAACAACCCCGGTCCGCAAGCGTTCATGGCGATCGAGGCGCTGACCGCGGCCAAGAGCTGACCTCCTCCGAGCTTCCCTACCCGCCTGACGCCCGCCATCCCGGCGGGCGTCGAGCGCGTCGCGCTCAGCCCGCCTTCGTCGCCTCGAAGCTGACGTCGGTGGTGTCGACGGTGCCCGCGGTGCGGCCGGGCGCGTCCTGGTACTTCCAGTAGAGGTTGGTGTGCGCGATCACCTGTTCGGGCGGAGGCGCGCCCCACTGGGTGAGGTCTTCGGTCGTGTGCGCGTCTCCGACCAGGGTCACGTCGTACCCGCGAGCGAACGCGCCATGGATCGTCGAACGAACGCACGCATCGGTCTGTGCGCCCGCGACGACGAGGCGGCCGACGCCTCGTTCGGCGAGACGAGCTTCGAGGTCGGTCGCCTCGAACGAGTCGCCGTAGGTCTTGTGCACCACCGGCTCTGAGTCGTTCCGGACGAGCTCGGGCACGTACTCCCACGCTTCGGTGCCCTCCTTCAGGCCGTCGTCGTCAGAGTGCTGCACCCAGATCACCGGGACGTGTGCCGCGCGCGCCTTGTCGACGAGGGTGTTGATGTTCTTGATCACGTCGTCGCGGCGGGGAGCGCCTTCCATCACGCCGTTCTGGACGTCGATGACGACCAGCGCCGTGTTCGGTCGGTCGTGCAGAGTGGTCATGGGAACCTCCCGGGAATTCGTGCGGCCGCGCGCATGCTTACCCCGAACATCGGGTCACGGAACGACGATGTGCTTGACGTCCGCCATGTAGCGGTGCGCGGACGCCGAGGCTTCGGCTGAGTCGCTCCCTTGTTGGCGTGCGCTCATGTACGCGGCGTACCAGTCCCACCAGTCGTGCTTCGGGGCGATCGCCTCGTACGCGCCGTGATGCTCTGCGGTCTCGTGCAGAAGATCTCCGAGCTGCGCGATGTCCATCGCTTCGGTCACCGTCCGGGGAGCCGAGTCTTGATCTCTTGGATGAACCACGTGTTGCCGTCGGGGTCGCTGAACGACGCGAACGAGGAGTAGGACCGGCCCTGCGGGTCGGGCCCCGGCAAGCGACCGTCGGTGCCCCCGTGATGGAACACGCCGCCGACGTCGTGCCAGATCTCGCTCACGTCGATGCCGCGGCCGACCAGGTCGGCTCGGGCCGCGTCGAGGTCGTCGACGACGAGCATCAGGCCGTCCGCAGAACCGGGCTTCGCGTTCGTGACCTTGTCGCCGAAGATCAGCGAGCAGCCCGATCCCGGAGGCGTCAGCTGCACGACGCGCAGCCCGTCCGGGGCGGGGAAGTCGGCGTCGAGTCGGAAGCCGAGCTGCTCGTAGAAGGCCTTGGCTCGATCGACGTCTGAGACGCCGATCACCACCACTTCGAGCTTCATTTCCATCGGCGGATGCTAACGAGAGTGGTCGTACGCTGCGGCCCGATGGCCGTGCTCGCGGGACAACGAGTCGTCGTGATCGGGGGAAGCGCAGGAATCGGGCTCGAGACCGCGCGAAAGGCTCGGGCCGAGGACGCCTACGTGATCATCACCGGGCGCGATCGCGAGCGACTCGACACCGCGGCGAAGGATGTCGACGCGCAGGCCGCGGCCGCGTTCGATGCCGGCGACCCGGCGGAGCTCGCTGACTTCTTCAGAGGCTTGCCATCCCCGATCGATCACGTGATGGTCACCGCGGGTGCACCGCACTACGTCCCCCCACTCGAGATCGAGCCCGAGGACGCTCGTCGAGCGTTCGCTGACAAGCTCGCGCTGACGCTCCAGGTGGCTCAGGAGGCAGTCCGCAATGTGAGACCCCGGGGCTCGCTGCTCTTCGTCGGCGGCACTGGTGGTCGCCGTCCGCGACGCGGTCAGGCGCTCTTCGGAACGATCACCACGGCGCTTCCCGCGCTCATCGCGAACCTGGCGCTCGACCTCGCGCCGATCCGCGTCAACCTGATCGCACCCGGCTTCGTCGACACCCCGTTGTCGGCGAGGCTGCTCGGTGACGACCTCGACAAGCGGCGTGAAGAGCTACGCGCCACGCTCCCGATCGGACGCGTCGTCGGACCCGAGGATGTCGCCGCGCTCGCGGTGCACATCATGACCAACACCGCGCTCACGGGCGCGACCTACGACATCGACGGCGGCCAACAGCTCCTCTCGCCCTAAGGGGGTCTCACATGCGCGCTGACATCGTGCCCGGCGGCACCTTCCCGGACTACGAGCTCCCCGACCACACCAAGACGCTGCGCAAGCTCAGCGAGATCCAGGGCGACGACCCGCTGATCCTCACGCTCGCCCGCGGCCACTACTGCCCGAAGGAGCACCAGCAGCACCTCGAGCTCGCAGCGTTCTTTCCGAAGATCGCGGTGGCGTACACGCAGGTCGTGACGATCTCGACCGACGCGCATCACGAGTCGCAGGAGTTCCGCGCGTCAGTGGGCGCGCAGTGGCCCTTCTTGTCGGACCCCGAGCGCGTCGTTCAGAAGGATCTCGAGATCCAGGAGTACACCGACCCCCAGCACGATCCGATGATCCCGCACACGCTCGTGCTCAAGCCGGGGCTCGTCGTGCATTCGATCTACAACGGGTATTGGTTCTGGGGTCGTCCGGGGATCGAGGATCTCCGTCGCGACCTACGAGCTCTCACGAGCGAGATTCGGCCGGACTGGGATCTGAGCAAGCCGGGACTCCGCGAGGAGTGGGAGGCGGGCGACTACTCGTCGTTCCACGGCTGGAGCAAGTGGAGCCCTGAGCGCCGTCGGGGAGGGGGGACTTGAACCCCCGACCTCCTGCACCCAAAGCAGGTGCGCTACCACTGCGCCACTCCCCGGCTCACCAAGTCTGACGCATGACAAAGTGGGTCCGTGAGCGTGGGGGACTCACCGACGACCGATGACGTCATCACCGAGCTGCTCGCCGTCGCGAGCGCAGCCCTGGCCGACGTCGAGCGCCGCGGTCCGGCGAGCGGCGCCAGCCCACGGTCGCGGCGAGGTCCTCGACCTCTCATCTCGCTCCCGAGCACTGAAAGGCGGACTCGGAACCGGTCCGCATGAGCGGGCTTGCGTTCGACCTCTGCGCAGCGGCGTTCATGGTCTCGAGCGAGCCCGCCGAGATGACCTCGAGGCACTCGATGTCGCGGGCATGGGGTGCCTTTGTGGACGCCGCGTGCACCGCTCACCAGGTGCGCCCACGCTGAATCGGTCGATTCAGGTCCCGACATTCCAGTGCACCCGCGTGCGATCGGCAGCCGTTCGGCGGTTGGGGTCGAGCCCGCCCGGAACGCGACCTGTCGGTCCTCGCCACGTCGTCGGCGACAGCCCCAACCGCTCTCAGTTTGCTCACTCGAGGTACCTGTGAGGGCCCCGAGTGAGCAAACGGTCGGGGGCGGTCACAGAACAGGGCCGGGGCTTGTGGCCCCGGCCCTGTCAGTGAGCTGTGAGTGGCTGGATTCCGCCTCCAGCCTGACCCCCGCGTCCGCCCGCGAAGGTCTCCTCCCGGAGCACCGCCCGGTTCCCGCTCACGTGATGTCGACGGTACTGATCACCCCTTCGTGGCGCTATGGGTCGTTCGGGCCAATCTCGTAGTCGTTCGCGCATGGGTCGTACGACCCATATGGGCCGGCGGGGCGCGATCAGCCCGCCGGTATGCTCCCTGGTCTGTGAAGAGCGCCGTCGAGTCCCTCGAGGACAACAAGGTCAAGGTTTCGGTCGAGGTCGACGAGACGGAATTCGACAGGGCGATGGACGCGGCGTTTCGTCGCATCTCCCGCGAGGTGCGCATCCCCGGATTCCGTCCGGGCAAGGCGCCTCGACGCATCCTCGAAGCCCGCATCGGTACATCGGTCGCGCGAGAGGAGGCGCTCCGCGAGGCGCTTCCCGAGTACTACGCGCAGGCGGTGCGCGAGAACGACGTCGATGTGATCGCGCCTCCGGAGATCGACATCACGGCCGGGCTGGAAGAGGGTCCCGTCGCGTTCGACGCGGTCGTCGAGGTGCGGCCCAAGGTCAGCGTGGCCGGCTACGGCGGACTGCGCGTCGAGATCCCGCGGCCGCGGCCGACCGACGAAGAGATCGACGCGCAGATCGACCGGATGCGCAACCAGTTCGCCGAGCTCGAGCTCGTCGATCGTCCGGCGATCGACACCGACCAGGTGACCGTCGACATCGTCGGCTCGCGTGATGGTGAGGCACTTCCGGGCCTCGACGCGACCGATTACCTCTACGAGGTCGGCAGCTCGGCGATCGCGCCCGAGCTCGACGATCACCTTCGCGGCGCGAAGCCGGGCGACATCTTGCAGTTCAGTGCCCGCCATCCCGATCCCGAAGAAGAGCCCATCGACTTCCGCGTGCTCGTCAAGCAGGTGCAGCAGCGGGTGCTCCCCGAGCTCGACGACGAGTGGGCGAACGAGGCCTCCGAGTTCGAGACGCTCGACGCGCTGCGAGCCGACCTCGTCCGCAGGCTCACGATCGTGCGAGTCATGCAATCGCAGATGGCGCTGCGCGAGAAGGCCGCCTCGGCGCTCGGCGAGCTCGTCGAGGAGGAGATCCCCGAGCCGTTGATCGACGACGAGATGCGCACCCGACTGCAAGACCTCGGCATGCGCCTGCAGGCACAAGGCGTCGGAATCGAGCAGTACCTCGCCGCGACCGGCCAGAGCCAGCCCGAATTCGTCGAGGAGCTGCGGGCGGCAGGCCGCGAGGCCGTCAAGGTCGACCTGGCCTTGCGTGCCGTCGCGGACGCCGAGGCCATCGAGGTCGACGACGACGAGGTCGACGCCGAGATCGAGCGGCTGGCCGAGCGCACCAAGCAGAAGCCGAACCAGCTTCGCAAGGTGATCGAGCGCAATGGGCAGATACCGGAGTTACGCTCGGACCTGCGCAAGCGCAAGGCGCTCGAGTGGATCGTCGAGAACGTCGAGATCGTCGATCCCGATGGGCAACCGATCGATCGTGAAGATCTCGTTCCCGCGTTGGCCGAGATCGACCCGAACGCAGCCGAAGCAACCGAACCCGAAGACGAGAAGGACGAAGAGTGATCGAGCCCATCCGCAACTACCTGGTGCCGACTGTCGTCGAGCAGACGAACCGGGGGGAGCGGGCCTACGACCTCTACTCGCGTCTGCTCAAGGAGAACATCATCTTCCTGGGTACGCCGATCGACGACACGATCGCGAACCTCGTGTGCGCGCAGATGCTGCATCTCGAGTCCGAGAACCCCGACAAGGACATCAACATCTACATCAACTCGCCGGGCGGCGACATCACCGCGCTGTTCGCGATCTACGACACGATGCAGTTCGTGAAGCCCGACATCGCCACGATCTGCTTCGGTCAGGCGGCGTCGGCGGCCGCGGTGCTGTTGGCGGCGGGCACCAAGGGCAAGCGCCTCGCGCTGCCCCACGCTCGGGTGCTCCTCCACCAGCCCTACGGCGGGGCCGCCGGCCAGGCGACCGACCTCGAGCTCGCCGCGAAGGAGATCTTGCGCATGCGTGACCTCCTCGAGGAGATCATCGCCCGCCACACCGGCCAGTCAGAGGCCCGCATCCACGGCGACACAGACCGAGATTTCGTGATGTCCGCGGATGAGGCTCGCGAGTACGGCATCATCGACGAAGTCATCAGTGCACGTTCGTTGACGACTGACGGCCCCATCGCGGCCGTCAAGGGCTAGTCGAGTCAGAGCCGACGAGGGGAAGGGCGTCCGGTGGCGAAGTTCGGTGACGGGGGCGAGCTGCTGAAGTGCTCGTTTTGCGGCAAGTCGCAGAAGCAGGTCAAGAAGCTGATCGCGGGGCCCGGCGTCTACATCTGCGACGAGTGCATCGACCTCTGCAACGAGATCATCGAGGAGGAGCTGTCCGAGACCTCCGAGCTCAAGTTCGACGACCTGCCCAAGCCGCGCGAGATCTACGAGTTCCTGAACGACTACGTCATCGGGCAGGAGTCGGCGAAGAAGATCCTCTCGGTCGCCGTCTACAACCACTACAAGCGGGTGCAGTTCGGCGCGTCGCACGACAACGACGTCGAGCTCGCGAAGTCGAACATCTTGCTCATCGGCCCCACGGGCTGTGGCAAGACCTTCCTCGCTCAGACGCTCGCTCGCATGCTCAACGTGCCGTTCGCGATCGCGGACGCCACCGCGCTCACCGAGGCCGGCTACGTGGGCGAGGACGTCGAGAACATCCTCCTCAAGCTGATCCAGGCCGCCGACTACGACGTGAAGAAGGCCGAGACCGGCATCATCTACATCGACGAGATCGACAAGATCGCCCGCAAGAGCGAGAACCCGTCGATCACGCGCGACGTGTCGGGCGAAGGCGTGCAACAGGCGCTGCTGAAGATCCTCGAGGGAACCACGGCATCAGTGCCACCGCAGGGCGGTCGCAAGCACCCGCACCAAGAGTTCATCCAGATCGACACCACGAACATCCTCTTCATCTGCGGTGGCGCGTTCGCCGGTATCGAGAAGATCATCGAGAGCCGGGTCGGCAAGAAGGGCGTCGGCTTCAACGCCGACATCCGCATGGCCAGCGACCGCGACTCGCTCGCAGTGCTCAACGAGGTGCTTCCCGAAGACCTGCTCAAGTTCGGGCTGATCCCCGAGTTCATCGGTCGCTTGCCGGTGATCGGCGCGGTGGCGAACCTCGATCAAGAGGCGCTCGTGCGCATCCTCATCGAGCCCAAGAACGCGCTGATCAAGCAGTACCGCAAGTTCTTCGAGTTCGAGGACGTCGAGCTCGAGTTCAGCGACGAGGCACTGGTCGCCGTCGCTGAGCAGGCGAACCTGCGCGGCACCGGTGCGCGCGGGCTCCGGGCGATCCTCGAAGAGGTGCTCCTCAACGTGATGTACGACCTGCCGAGCCGCACCGACGTCGAGAAGGTCGTGATCGACCGCTCGACGGTGCTCGAGAAGGTGAACCCCACGCTGGTCCCGCGCTCGGAGACCCCCCGCCAGCAGCGTCCCCGCCGCGCCGCGTCCTGAGGCCCCCGTCCGGGGCGCTCGCGTGGACCTCTCCGCCGCCCTGCGGTACCTCGACGAGCACGTGAACCTCGAGGCGGTCGTCGCCGACCGCCACTCCCACCCCACCCTCGAGCGCATGCAGAAGCTGATGCACGTGCTCGGCGATCCAGAGCGTGTGGCACCGCTCTTGCACATCACGGGCACGAACGGCAAGGGCTCGACCGCGCAGATCGCGACGCGGCTCCTCGAGGCGCAGGGCCTCACGGTCGGCACGTACACGAGCCCCCACCTGCAGAAGATCAACGAGCGAATCGCCGTGAACGGCTTCCCGATCTCGGACGACGAGCTCGCAGATGCGATCCAGGGTGTCGCGGACGCCGAGGGCCTCGCTGGAGTCGAGCCCTCCTACTTCGAGATCCTGACCGCGGCGGCCTACCGGTGGTTCGCAGACATCGCCGTGGACGTCGTGGTCGCCGAAGTCGGCCTGCTCGGGCGCTGGGACGCGACGAACGTCGGCGACGGCGAGGTCGCAGTGGTCACGAACGTCGAGCTCGACCACACCGAGTACGCGGGCCCGACTCGCCTCGACATCGCGCGTGAGAAAGCCGGCATCGTGAAGCCCGGCGCGTCGCTGGTGCTCGGCGAGACCGATCCGGAGCTGGTGCCGGTGTTCCTGGCAGAGGGCCCGGGGGAGACGTTCCTGCGTGATCTCGACTTCGCGTGCAACGACAACACACTCGCGGTCGGCGGTCGGCTGCTCGAGCTGCGCACGCCGGGCGCGTCCTACACCGACCTCTTCCTGCCGCTGCACGGCGCGCACCAAGGCGACAACGCCGCGGCCGCGCTTGCCGCGGTCGAGACGTTCTTCGGCGGACCGCTCGCGCCCGAGCTCGTGACCATCGGCTTCGAGAACGTCGTGATGCCCGGGCGCTTCGAGATCGTCGGCCGACACCCGCTCGTCGTGCTCGACGGCGCGCACAACCCCGCGGGCGCTGACGTTGCTGCCACGGTCGTCGACGAAGAGTTCTCAGACATCGACGAGCGGATCTACGTGATCGGTCTGCTGCGCGGTCGTGATCCCGTGGCGATGCTCGAGGCAATCGACGCTGCATCGGCCCGACTCGTGATCGCCACGGCCCCGGCGACCCCTCGCGCGATCCCGGCGGTCGAAGTCGCCCGCGCGGCGACGTCGCTCGACATCGACTGCGTCGTGGTCGAGGGCGTGCCCGCCGCAGTGCAGCGAGCCCTCGACGAGGCGCTCGTCGACGACCTCGTGCTCATCACGGGATCGCTCTACGTCGTGGGGGAGGCGCGAGCTCGCCTCGTGCCCTGAGCGAGCGCACCTGTACCCTCGCCGCCCATGGATCGCACACTGGTCATCGCGAAGCCCGACGCCGTCGAGCGCGGGCTGGTCGGCGAGATCGTGGCGCGCTTCGAGCGCCGAGGGCTGAAGATCGTCGCGCTCGAGATGCGCCTCATCGACGAAGCCACCGCCGCACGTCATTACGAGGAGCATCACGGCAAGCCCTTCTATGGAGACCTGATGTCCTTCATCACCCGCGGCCCTGCGGTGCTGATGGTCGTGGAAGGGCCTGAAGACACCTGGAAGGTCGTCCGCACGATGATGGGCGCGACAAACCCACGCGAAGCGGCCCCGGGCACGATCAGAGGCGATCTCGGCATCATCTTCACGGAGAATCTGATCCACGGCAGCGACAGCGCAGAGTCCGCGCAGCGCGAGATCGGCATCTTCTTCCCATCGCTGTGACATCGGCCCCTGTGGCCCGCCTCGGTCGCATCTGAGGGCAACCGATAGGCTTTCGCCGGTCATGGCTCGAGACAAGCACTTCGCGTCCGTGATGGGACGAGACATGGCCGTCGACTTGGGCACGGCGAACACGCTGGTCTACGTCCGCGGTCGCGGCATCGTGCTGAACGAGCCGAGTGTCGTTGCCGTCAACGTCCGTGACGGACGACCTCTTGCAGTCGGCCTCGAGGCGAAGCGGATGATCGGTCGCACGCCGAGCCACATCCAGGCGATCCGTCCACTGAAGGACGGCGTCATCGCCGATTTCGACATCTGCGAGAAGATGCTCCGCTACTTCATCCACAAGGTGCATCAGCACCGGTTCGTGAAGCCGCGGATGGTGATCTGCGTGCCCTCGGGCATCACCGGCGTCGAGCAGCGCGCGGTGCAAGAGGCCGCGGAGTACGCGGGAGCACGCAAGCCCGCCTACATCATCGAAGAGCCGATGGCGGCCGCGATCGGTGCGGGTCTGCCAGTGCAGGAGCCGACCGGCAACATGATCGTCGACATCGGTGGCGGCACAACTGAGGTCGCGGTCATCTCGCTCGGCGGCATCGTGGCGAGCCAGTCGGTGCGGGTCGGCGGCGACGAGCTCGACGAGGCGATCATCCAGTACATCAAGAAGGAGTACTCGCTCGCGCTCGGTGAGCGCACGGCCGAGGAAGTGAAGATGGTCCTCGGCTCGGCGTGGCCGATGAAGCAAGAGCTGCAAGCCGAGATCCGCGGTCGTGACCTCGTGACCGGGTTGCCGAAGACGATCGCGACGTCGACCGAGGAGATCCGCGACGCGGTGAACGAGCCGGTCACCGCGATCGTCGACGCGGTGAAGGCGACGCTCGACAAGACGCCGCCCGAGCTCGCGGCCGACATCATGGAGCAGGGGATCGTGATCACCGGGGGAGGCGCGCTCCTGCAAGGTCTCGACGCCGCGACTGAACCACGAGACGGGCATGCCGATCATCATCGCCGACAACCCGCTCCACTCAGTGGCCCTCGGCTCGGGTCAGTCGCTCGAGGAGTTCGAGGCCCTGAAGGGCGTGCTCTTCTCGGCCGCACAGCGCTGAGGCGCGCACGCTGGTGGCACTGTCGCGGCGCACAGGGCGCAGTCGGTTCATCCTCCCCGTCCTGATCCTCATCTCCATCACGGTCATCACGCTCGACTACCGAGGAGTGGGGTTCATCGACTCGGCCCGCAACACCTCGATCGATGCCGTGTCACCCGTGTCGAACACGCTGAAGAGGGTCTTTCACCCGGTCACGAACGTGTGGAATGGCATCTTCAACTACGACCGCGTCAGCAAGGAGAACGAGCGCCTTCGGGCCGAGATCGACGATGCGCGTGGTTCGACGCTCGCGGCCGTCGATGCTGAGCAGCAGCGACAAGAGCTGCTTGCGCTGCTGAACCTCGACTACCTGGGCAACGTCCCGACGGTCGCCGCCCGCGTCGTGTCGAGCGGGCCGTCGAACTTCGACGCGACGATCGAGATAGACCGAGGGTCAGGTGCCGGCATCAGGGTCGGCATGCCCGTCGTCACGGGCGCTGGTCTCGTCGGCAACGTCGTGCGCGTCACGGGCCAGCGCTCCGTGGTCAGGCTGCTCACCGATCCGACGTTCGCTGTCGGTGTGTCGGTGCCGAGCGCGAACGACGAAGGCATCGCGAAGGGAAGGGGACCCGATCGTCCGCTCTCGCTCGACTTGATCGACGCGCAGAGCAAGACGGCCGTGGGCGAGCGTCGTGATCACGAGCGGGCTCGAGGGCAGCCTCTACCCGGCGGGCATCCCAGTGGGCACCGTCCGCACGGTCCGCCATCCCGCAGGGGCGCTCCAGCTCGACATCACCGTCGACCCTGCGGCTGACCTCGACCATCTCAGCTTCGTGAAGGTCGTGCAATGGGAGCCGACCGGCTGATGTTGCCGAGCGTTCGTACGCCTGGCGCTTGTGATCGTCGTCGTCCTGCTGCTGCAGCTGTCATTGATATCGGACATGCACCTGTTCACCGCGACCGGCGACATCCTGTTGTTGCTCGCGATCTCCGCCGGCATCGCGGCGGGGCCTGAGTCGGGCGCGCTCACCGGCTTCATCGCGGGAATTGCGTTCGACCTCGTTCTGCAGACGCCATTCGGACTCTCCGCGCTCTCCTATTGCATCGTCGGCTACGTCGTCGGGACGCGTGCAGACAGGGATCCTGCGCGCTGCGTGGTGGGTGCCGATGGTCACTGCGGCGATCGCGAGCGCAGCGGGCGTAGTGCTCTTCGCCGTGCTCGAAGCCTTGCTCGGCGACACGCATGTGTTCGACAGGCGCTTGCTCTCCGTGGTCGCCGTCGTGTCGATCCTGAACGCGCTGCTCGTGCCGCCCATGATCCGGGTCTTCCGCTGGGTGTTCGCTGAGGATGCGCTGCATCAGACCCGCGTATGGCAGTGACTGTCCCCGACGTGCCCCGAGAGGGCAGACTCTAGGGATGCTGTTGGGCGGAGGAACCCAGCCGCGCGCCACCGCGGCTCGGGCCGGAACCGCATGACGAGCGACTCGCCTCATCTTCGGATGGGTGTGCTCGGCATCGTCGTCATCAGCCTCTTCGCTGCGCTGTTCTCGCGGTTGTGGTTCTTGCAGGTGATGTCGGCGCCGACGTTCGCGGTCGCCGCGCAGACGAACCGCGAGCGAGTCGTCCCGATCCCGCCGGTGCGGGGCCGGATCCTCGACGCGCAGGGTCGCGTCCTCGCCGACAATCGTTTGTCGAACGTCGTCACGGTCGATCGCAAAGCGGTCGCGAAGCCCCGCGAGCGCGACGTCCTCCTCGCGAAGCTCGCTCCCGTGCTCGGCGTGCCCGCCGACACGCTGCGCGCGCGTGTGAACGACCAGCGCTACTCGCCACTGCTCCCGATCCCTCTTGCGGAAGACGTGCCCGAGTCGACGGTCGTGCACATCGCTGAGCGCGAGGACGACTTCCCCGGTGTCGAGGCGAAGGAAGTCGCGTTGCGCGTCTACCCGTACGGCTCCCGCGCCGCGCACGTCCTCGGCTACGTCGGCGCCATCAACGACACCGAGTACAAGACGCTGAAGAACGGCGGCTACACGCTCGACGATCAGGTCGGCAAGGACGGCGTCGAGAAGATCTTCGAGAAGGACCTGCGCGGCACTCCTGGTTCGATCACGCTCGAGGTCGACTCCGCGGGCCGCGTGCTGCGCGAGCTCACTCGCACCGACGCGATCCCGGGCCGCGACGTGCAGCTCACGATCGACCTCAGCGTGCAGGCGCTCGCAGAGGACTCGCTCGCGACCGGGCTGCTGAACGCGCGCACACGCACGCCCAAGGACAATCCCAATCACTTCGCCGCACCCGGGGGCTCGGTCGTCGTGCTCGACCCGACGACGGGAGCTGTGGTCGCGATGGCGTCGTATCCGACGTTCGACCCGCGAGAGTTCGTCGGTGGCGTCGACTCGAATCGCTACAAGCAGCTGCTCGATCCGGCGAACAACTTCCCGCTCACCAACCGGGCGATAGCGGGCCAGTACGCGCCGGGCTCGACGTTCAAGGTGATCACGGCCGCCGCGGGCCTCGCTGTGGGGGTCATCTCGTCGGGCACACGGTTCCTCGACTCGGGTCACTACACGGTGCCCGACTGCAAGGGCGAGAAGTGCACGTTCAGCAATGCGGGTGGTGAGCAGAACGGCTGGGTCACGATGCCGACCGCGCTGTCGGCGTCGAGCGACGTCTACTTCTACTCGATCGGCGCGGACCTCTGGCGCTTCCGCGACCAGTACAACCTCGCGATCCAGGACACGGCGACGGCGTACGGGTTCGGCGCAGAGACGGGCGTCCCGCTGCCCGGCGAGCAGGAGGGCCGAGTCCCGACACCCGAGCAGAAGCAGGCAGCTCACGACCAGAACCCCACCGCGTTCCCCTTTGGCCAGTGGTTCACCGGTGACAACGTGAACCTCGCCGTCGGCCAGGGCGAGATGCTCACGACGCCCCTGCAGCTCGCGAACGCCTACGCCGCGTTCGCGAACGGCGGCACGGTCTACTCGCCGAACATCGTGAGCCGCATCCTCGACCCGACGACCGGCGAGGGCCTCGTGCCCCGGGTCGACCGCGAGATCGGGCCTCGCGTGCTGCGGACGCTGTCGCTACCGGCGGCCGTGCGCGATCCGATCTTGTCGGGGCTGATCGGGGCGGTGAGCTCGCCGAGCGGCACCGCGGCGCCCGTGTTCTCGACCTTCCCGCTCTCGCAGTACCCGATCGCGGGCAAGACCGGCACCGCGCAGACCGCGGGCAAGGAAGCGCAGTTCGACACGTCGCTCTTCGTCGGGTTCGGGCCGGTCGGCTCGCCGAAGTACGTGGTCGCTGCCGTGCTCGAGCAGTCAGGCTTCGGCGCGCAGGCCGCGGCCCCGGTCGTGCGACGGGTGTTCGAGAGCCTCGGAGGTTTCATGCCGCTCCCTGACGTGTCCCCGGCTCCGCCAGTGGGGGTTGCGGCACCCCTCGTCGTCACCGGCCTCGTGGACGACCCGGCGTCTTCATCGGCGGTCGACTGATGGCGCTCGCCGAGACCCTCAACCGGCGCACCCTCGGGTCGCTTCACGAAGACCCCGCGTCGCCGCGCAAGCACATCGACGTCGGGCTGCTGGTCGTCACCGGACTGATCAGCCTCGTCGGCCTCGCGCTCATCTACAGCGCGCGGCATCGGCGGCTCGTCGACGCAGGTCTCGACCCCCTCTACTACGTGAAGCGTCAAGGCTTCGCTCTCGCCGTCGGTTCGATCGCCCTCGTGATCGTGGCGTCGATCGACTACCGCAAGCTCAGAGAGTGGGCGGGCTACCTCTTCCTCGCGAGCAGCGGGGTGCTGCTCCTCGTCGTGTCACCGCTCGGCTCGAGGTCGAACGGCAGCCAGGCGTGGTTCCAGGTCGGATCGTTCCAGCTGCAACCTTCCGAGTTCGCCAAGATCACGTTGATCATCGCGCTCGCCGCGCTCGCGGCTTCCGCCAACGGTCGCCTCGAGCGACGGCGGCTCGCGGTCGCGCTCGTCATCGCGCTGGTCCCTGCCGGGTTGATCATGTTGCAACCCGACCTCGGGAGCGCACTCGTGTTCGCCGCGATCACGATGGGCACGCTCCTCGTCGCGGGGGCCCGCCCCCGTCACATCGTCGTGCTCACGCTGCTCGGGCTGATCAGCGTCGCGGCGATCCTGCAGACCGACACCCTCAAGCAGTACCAGCGCGACCGCTTGACCGCGTTCGTCGATCAGGCCGAGCGCGCCCGCGTATCAGCAGACACAATCGAAGATCGCGTTCGGCGCCGGCGGCATCACCGGGCAGGGCTACCTCAAGGGCACCCAGACGAACCTCTCGTATGTGCCCGAGCAGCACACCGACTTCATCTTCACGGTCGCCGGTGAGGAGCTGGGCTTCGTGGGCGCCGCGATCATCCTGTTCCTCTATGCCGTGCTCGCGTGGCGCATCTGGCGCATCGGCACGCTCTCGCGCGACCTGTTCGGGATGTTGGTCTGCGCCGGCGCGCTCTCGATGCTGGTGTTCCAGCTCTTCGAGAACATCGGGATGACGACGGGCATCATGCCGATCACGGGCATCCCCTTGCCGTTGCTGTCTTACGGCGGCTCCTCGACGATGGCCTTCCTCGTACTCATCGGGCTCGTCGAGAGCGTGCACATGCACCGATTTGTCTAGGAGCCATCCGCCGCTTCGCTTCGGCTGGCTCCCCTCGCTGTCGCTCGACAATCGGTGCTTCGCGCACTCCGGCGGCGCACTGCGCCGCCGCATTCGCTGCGCTGCCATCCTCCGCTTCGCTTCGGCTGGCTCCCCTCGCTGTCGCTCGACAATCTCGGCATCGCGCACCCCGGCGGCGCATTGCGCCGCCGGTCGTCACTGCGTTCCGACGGCTCCTGCTCAAGCCTGTCCCTCCGCAGGTAGGCTGGCCCCTCACATGAGCTCACTCTGGCCCAGGCTCGAGCCTCTCCTGGCCAAGGTGCAGAAGCCGGCTCGGTACATCGGAGGCGAAGACGGCGCCCTGACCCCGGACCACGACTCGGGCAAGGTGGGGTGGCTGCTCGTCTATCCCGATGCCTACGAGATCGGCCTGCCCAACCAGGGGCTTCAGATCCTGTACGAGATCCTGAACGAGCGCGACGACGCGGTCGCCGAACGGTCGTACGCGCCCTGGCTCGATCTCGAGGCCTTGATGCGGAGTCACCGGTTGCCGCTGTTCTCGGTCGACACCCACCGGCCCGCAGCCGAGTTCGACCTCATCGCGTTCAACCTCTCGGCCGAGCTCGTCTACACGAACGTCTTGAACTGCATCGACCTCGCAGGAGTCCCCGTGCGCGCGGCCGAGCGCGGCCCCGATCATCCGCTCATCGGCGCGGGCGGGCATTGCACCTACAACCCCGAGCCGCTCGCCGACTTCGTCGACTGGTTCGCGATCGGCGACGGCGAGGAGGTCATCTCCGAGATCACCGACGTCGTGCGCTCGTGGAAGGCGAGCGGCCGCACCGCCGGGTCGCGTGAGCGCGTGCTCCACGAGCTCGCAACGATCCCCGGCGTGTACGTGCCGTCGATGTACGACGTCGAGTACGACGACGAGCGGCTCGTGTCGGTGACGCCGCGCCATGCGGACGTGCCCGAGGCTGTCGTGAAGCGCACGATCGCCGACCTCGCGGACTGGCCCTACCCGCGCAACCAGCTCGTGCCGTTGACCGAAGTCGTACATGATCGACTGAACGTCGAGGTGTTCCGCGGCTGCACCCGCGGGTGTCGCTTCTGCCAGGCGGGCATGATCACGCGCCCGGTGCGCGAGCGTC
The DNA here is from genome assembly GCA_963739555.1 of uncultured Acidimicrobiales bacterium. GTDB lineage: Bacteria > Actinomycetota > Acidimicrobiia > Acidimicrobiales > DATKAS01 > DATKAS01. The sequence continues at coordinate 63,786 of CAVUAV010000010.1, forward strand.
CCGAGGCGCAAGTGCGCACGATGGTCGCCGAGGGATTGCGTCGCACTGGTTACGACGAGGTGAGCCTCACGTCGCTCTCGACAGCTGACTTCAGCGGTGTCGAGCGCGTCGTAGCGGACGTGGTGAACGACCCCGTCAACCGCGGGCAGGTCTCGGTCTCGCTCCCGAGCCTGCGGGTCGACGCGTTCACGGTCGGGATCGCCGCAACCGTCGGGTCGGCGCGGCGCACGGGGCTCACGTTCGCACCCGAGGCGGGCTCGTGGCGTCTCCGCACGGTCATCAACAAGCTCATCACCGAGGACGACCTGTACGGCGCAGTCGAGTCCGCGTACTCGCAGGGCTGGACGCGGATGAAGCTCTACTTCCTCACGGGCCTTCCCACCGAGCAAGACGTCGACACGCTCGGCATCGCCGAGCTCGCGAAGGAGTGCGTGGCGATCGGCAAGCGCTACACGCCGCGCGCCTCGGTCACCGTCTCCGTCGGCGGGTTCGTCCCGAAGCCCCATACGCCGTTCCAGTGGTTCGGCCAGAACACCGTCGACGAGCTCCAGCGGAAGGTGTTCTTGCTCCGCGATGCGACCCGGACGGCACGGGGGGTGCAGCTGAAGTGGCACGACCCTCGGGCCACGCTGGCCGAAGGCATCGCAAGCCGGGGCGACCGGCGCATCGGTGCGGTCATCGAGCACGTGTGGCGGGCCGGCGGCACCTTCCAGGAATGGTCCGAGTGCTTCGACGTCACCCGCTGGCACGAGGCAATGGCCGCGCACGGGCTCTCGATCGACTGGTACGTGCACCGCCACCGCACTGAGGACGAGGTGCTGCCCTGGGCGCACGTCACGGCGGGCCTGCATTCCGACTTCTTGTGGCACGACTGGCAGGCCGCACTCGCCGAGTCCGGCGTCGAGGACTGCCGATGGACGCCTTGCTACGACTGCGGCGTCTGCACGGGCTATGCCATCGAGCACGTCGTCGCATCCGCGACGCCTCCCGCCGGCGGCAGCCAAGGCACCGGGCAGGACCGCTCGCTCGGTGCGCACCGGAGTGCACCACTCATCCCCGTGCGGGCGGCATCATGAGCCGCCTGCGTGTCCGTTTCACCAAGCTCGGCAAGATCCGCTTCACGAGCCACCGCGACGTGGCTCGCATGTTCGAGCGCGCCTTCCGGCGCGCTGAGGTCCCCCTCGCCTACACCGAGGGGTTCTCGCCCCGGCCTCGCATCAGCTTCGGCCTCGCACTCTCGACGGGCTATGAGTCGCTCGCGGAGTACCTCGACGCCGACCTGGTTGATGACGTCGCCGGAGCATCCGTCGACGAGCCCGGGTTGCCGCTGCGCCTGAGCGCGGCGCTCCCGACCGGCATCGACATCGTGGCCGTGGCCCCTGTCGATGGGCACGCGCCGTCGCTGCAACAGGACGTGACGTCGACGACGTGGCGTCTCACCATCGTCGGCGCCGACCGCGACGCGGTCGAGGCCGCCGCACGCGATGCGATGGGTGCCGCCACGATCATGGCCACACGCACCCGCAAGGGCCAGCAGTCGGTCGACGACCTCCGTCCGTCGCTGCTTGCGCTGCACCTCGACCCGGACAGCGAACCCCACGACGACGTCACGTTCGTCGCCGAGCTCGCGACCCAACCTCGGGCCTTGCGCCCCGCCGAGCTCGTCGGCGCGGTGTGGCCCAGTGCCGATGACGTGCGCGCGTTGCGCACGCACCAATGGATCGAGCGCGACGGCGCGCGATGGGAGCCTCTCCCATCCGACGCACCGGAGACGCGCTTCGTCAGAAGGGAACCCCCCGATGTCCGAACCGATGCCGAGCGACGCCGTCCTGCCGTCGGAGCCGCCCGCTGAGTCTCCCGTGTCTCCCGCCTCCGCGGCCGCGGGCGATGAACCTGGCGACGCCGCGTCGGCGACGTCGGTCCGCAAGAAGCGCCGCCGCGGCAGCCGCGGCGGCCGGAACCGTCAGCGGTCGAACGCCGATTCGGCCAGCCGAGGGCCTCAGGTCGACGGTGACGACGACGAGCCCGAGCTCCCGGACCGCCCGATGGAAGGGCAGATCCACGATCCAGAGGTAGCCGAGCGAGTCCTCGTGCCACGCAAGCCGCAGATCGGCGACACGATGCCCGCACCGGCGCGGCCGGCATCAGATGCGCCGGCACCGCCCGAAGGGCCCGCTCGCCGCCGCCGTCGCCGGGGTGGCCGGGGCCGCGGGAGCGGAGCGAAGAGCGGGCAGCCCGTCACCGCGGATCTCGGTGACAGCGCGTTCGAGGTCGACGAGGAGACGCTCGCCCGGCAGCGAGGCCGCGAGCGCAAGGGGCGTCCCATCGGTCGCTATCTCATGTGCGTCCACGTGCGGCCGGGAGCCACGCAGATCGCTGTGCTCGAGGGGCGGTCGCTCATCGAGCACTACGTGTCGAAGCCGGCCGACGACCCGACGCAGATCCACGGGAACATCTACCTCGGCCGGGTGCAGAACGTGCTGCCGGGCATGGAGGCAGCGTTCGTCGACATCGGCACGCCGAAGAACGCCGTGCTCTACCGCGGCGATCTGCAGTACGACCAGGAAGACATCGTCGAGAAGGGCGCCAACGCCCGCATCGAGCAGATCCTGAAGGCCCGCCAGACGATCGTCTGCCAGGTCACGAAGAACCCCATCGGCGCGAAGGGCGCTCGGCTCACTCAGGAGGTGTCGCTGCCCGGGCGCTCCGTCGTCCTCATCCCGAACTCGAGCACCTACGGCATCTCGAAGCGACTGAACGACGACGAGCGCAAGCGGCTCCGCGGCATCCTCGATCGCGTGAAGCCGGCGCAGCACGGCGTGATCGTGCGCACCGCGGCCGAGGGCATCAGCACCGACGAGATCGAGCGCGACGTCACCCGGCTCGTCTCACAGTGGGAGCAGATCGAGGCGCTCGCGAAGCGATCGTCTGCGCCCTCGCTCCTCTACACCGAGCCGAGCATGGCGGTGCGGGTCATCCGGGAGGAGTTCAACCGCGAGTACCGCGGCGTGGTCATCGACGATCCCGTGTTGTTCGAAGCGGTGCGCGACTACGTCGCGAGCATCAGCCCGGCGCTCGCCGACCGGGTCGAGTACTACGACCCCGTCGCCGAAGGCCTCCCGCTCTTCGAGCGCCACCACGTGCACGAGCAGCTGCACAAGGCCCTCGACCGCAAGGTCTGGCTGCCGTCGGGCGGATCGCTCATCATCGAGCACACCGAGGCCCTCACCGTCATCGACGTGAACACCGGCAAGAACGTCGGCACGTCGAGCCTCGAGGAGACCGTGTTCCGCAACAACCTCGAGGCGGCCGAGGAGATCGCCCGCCAGCTGCGGCTCCGCGACATCGGCGGCATCATCGTCATCGACTTCATCGACATGGAGATCCGCGAGAACCGCCACGCCGTGATCGCGGCGTTCCGCGACGCCCTGGCCCGCGACAAGACCCGCACCCAGGTGTTCGACATCTCCGACCTCGGCCTCGTCGAGATGACCCGCAAGCGCATCGGCGAGGGCCTCCTCGAGTCGTTCGCCGCCACCTGCCCGTACTGCGAGGGCCGCGGCGTCCTGGTCGACCACGACCTCATCGAGTAGCGTGGCTCGGTGTTCGCATCCGAGGCACTGTCGCGCTCCGGCGTGAACACTCTGGGTGTGGCCGTCCCGACTCGCCCGGTAGCGGGTGGGTCCGGTAGCCTCGAACCCCTATGTATGCAGTGATCGCCACAGGCGGCAAGCAAGAGAAGGTCGCCGAGGGCCAGCGACTCGACGTCGAGCTGCTCGGCGTCGACGAGGGCGAGTCGGTCACGTTCACGCCGGTTCTCCTGGTCGACGGCGACCGCGTGCTCGCCACCGCTGACGACCTCAAGGGCGCCTCGGTCGAGGCTCGGGTCGTCGGCTCGGCCAAGGGCCCGAAGATCATCGGCTTCAAGTACAAGAACAAGTCCCGCAGCCGCAAGCGCTGGGGCCACCGGCAGCACTACTCCACCATCGAGATCGTCTCGATCACCGCGTCGGCAAAGGCATAGGAGCGCTCCCGAATGTCAAAGACCAAGGGTGGCGGTTCGACCCGCAACGGCCGTGACTCCAACGCCCAGCGCCTCGGCGTGAAGACGTTCGACGGCACCGCGGTGACCGCCGGCACGATCCTCGTGCGCCAGCGGGGCACGAAGTTCCACCCCGGTGTGAACGTCGGCATCGGCGGCGACGACACGCTCTTCGCGCTCATCGACGGCACGGTGAAGTTCGGCCAGCGCAAGGGCCGCAAGCTCGTCGACATCAACCCGGCCTGACCGGGCGTCCGGTCAAGCCCCGCGGGGCAACGCCGCCGGATCCCAGCCCAGCCGCTCGACCGCGAGCCGGAACGCGAACCGGTCGGTCATTCCGCTGACGTAGCGGACGGCCGCCGCGACCGCCTCGGGCGACCCGGGCTCGAGCGGACCGTCGCCGGTCTCGTCGGGATGGTCGACGAACCACGACGTCAGCGACCGCAGCAGCTCGATCACCCGATCTGCCTGTGCTCGCGCCTCGGGCCGAAGGTAGATGCGCTCGTAGTTGAAGGCGCGGAAGGCGGCGAGCGCGTCGGCTTCGGCCGTGCGGAGGCCGACCCGGCCCGGTCTCAGCGATCGTGTCGACCATCGTCGTGATGAACCGGTGGAGCTGCGTGCGGCGATCGGGACCGACGACGTCACGCACCGCGTCGGGCAGATCGGCCGGGGCCACGAGGCCGGCCGCCACTGCGTCTTCGAAGTCGTGGCAGCAGTAGGCGATGCGGTCGGCCCAGGCGACGACCTCGCCCTCGGGCGTCGCAGGCGCCGGCCGGTTCCACGAGTGGTTGCGGATCGCGTCGAGCGTCTCGGCGCACAGGTTGAGCGGCGCGAGCACGACGTCGGCGCCGTACACGGCGTGGTGGTAGCCGCCCTCGAGGAAGGGCGAGAGCGCCTCTTCGGATGCATGGCCGGCGGGGCCGTGCCCGCAGTCGTGGCCGGTGGCGGCCGCCGCGGTGAGGGCGACGTTGAGGCCGACCGGCCGGGCGATGCTGACCGCCACCTGGGCGACCTCGATCGCGTGGGTGAGGCGGGTGCGGAGGTGGTCGTCGTCGGGAGCGATGAAGACCTGGCACTTGCCGGCGAGCCGCCTGAAGGGCTTCGAGTGGTGGATGCGGTCGAGGTCGCGCTCGAAGCAGGTGCGCAAGCGATCGGGCTCCTCGGGCGTCGCCCGGTTGCCCGCGCCGCGGGCCCGGGTGGCTCCCGGCGCCAGCACGACCTCGTCGTCTTCCTCCCGGCCTCGCGTGGACGAGCGACGTGGCCCGGCTCGCCGACCCACGCGGCGGCATGGGCAACGTGGATGACACCAGATTCGGTGGTGCGCGCGTGCAAGACTGTCCTCCTGCCTCGGTGCTCAGAGTACCGAGGGGGTGTGACATACAACGGTGATCGCTGAACGCTTCGAAGGCGGGGAACTCGGGCCACGATCTTCGACGCTGAGTGGGTCGTATTACCCATTGCAACCGCGGTGAGTGATCTCCACACTCAGGACGGAGCAGTTTTCGTGTTGGACGGCGGGCGTCCCGGCTGGGCGTCGGCAAGCAGCTACGCACCGGTCACCTCATCAGCGAGGGGGTTGGCGCCGATACCTAGGTGGTGCAGATGTTCGGTTCGCTGACTCCGAGGACGGCACGGGGCCCAGCTCCTCGTCGCGCCCGTGGCGACGACGGTGCGGCAATGGTCGAGGCCGCCATCGTCATGCCCCTCCTCATGCTGCTCGTGTTCGGCATCATCGAGTGGGGCCTCGCCTTCCTGACCGCCACCTCCACGAACTCCGCTGCCCGCTCCGGCGCCCGTACTGCTTCCGCTCTGACCCTCAACACGACCTACGCCGACCAGGCCCGCCTCGCCGTCGAGTCGAACCTCTCCGGCGCCCTGCCGTTCGCGACCCCGCTCGAGATGTGGGTCTACGAGGTGCCCTACACCAATCCCGCGGGCTCGCCCGTTCCCCTCCGGGCAGACGAGCTGGACATGCGGCGCCAACTGCATCAAGTACACGTGGGACGGCACCAGCACTTCGTGTTCACCTCCGGGCACGCTGGCCCGCAGCGTCGATGGTGGTGTGCGGCGTCCCGACCCGACCAGTTCGACTCGGTGGGCATCTACCTGAAGGTGCGCCACAACTTCGTGACGAACTTCTTCGGTGCGAGCAAGGACATCGCCGAGCACACGATCATGCGGCTCGAGCCGCAGCCGGCTGACTCCTGCGCAGCAGTGGCGTCGTAGCCATGCGCACCGCTCCCCGCACCGACGCCGAGAAGGCCGACGCCCTCGAACGGAGACGACGGCGGCTTCGTCATGGTCTGGATGGCACTGCTCCTGCTCGTGCTCCTCGCGTTCTGCGGCTTCGGCATCGACGTCGCGAACTGGTGGTACATCGGCCAGAAGCGAGCAGCGCGCCGCCGACGCCGCCGCCCTGGCGGGCTCGATCTACCTGCCGAACGACGTCGCCACGGCGCGCACGAGCCGCGCTGCAGGTCTCGTCGCAGAACGGCTACACGAACGGCGTGAACGCGACGGTCGTGGCGAACCAAGAGCCTCAGCCGAGCCGCATCCGCGTCACCGTCACGTCGACGACCACCAACTTCTTCGCCGGCCTCGTCGGCTACAACAACGAGACGATCTCGCGCGACGCGGTCGCCGACTTCCAGGGCCCCGTGCCGATGGGCAGCCCGACCAGCGAGCTCGGTCAGGATCCGGACGAGTGCGTTCCGTCGACTCCGGGTTCGTGCGCGAACTTCTGGCTCAACACCTCCGGCCCCGCGGGCACCAAGCATGAAGGCGACCGCTTCGCGACGGGCGTCTGCAACAGCGGGACGGTCGCGGGCTGCAACGGCAGCCTGACGAACCCCGAGTACAAGACCGACGGCTACACGTTCCGCGTGCGCGTGAGCTCGGTGCAGGCCGGCCAGCCGCTCGTGATCCAGGTGTACGACCCGGCGTGGATGTACACCGAGGACTTCTGCAACAACGCCAACATGCCGACCGACCTGCAGCAGAACAACATCCCGAACCTGGCCCAGGCTCCGTGGAACATCACGAACGTCGTGCCGAGCGGGCCCGGGCAACATCAGCCGCTACGGCACGAGCGGCGCCGGCCAGAGCATCAACAACGGTGGCACCCGCTGGTGCACCGGCGACCAGAACGCCGGCGGCGGCGGCGGCAACATCAACAACACGAGCTACATCGTCCGCCAGCCCGACCTCTCGCCGTGGGACGACACCGACAACACGATCGAGACTTCGGCTGGCGTGCGTGCCGACGTACTTCCGGGGCATCAACCAGCCCATGCAGCTCCTGCTCGACCCGACGAACGTCGTCGAACGACGCGACGTACGTGAAGAACTACTTCCACCGATGGGTGACGGTCTGCTCGATCCCCGTCGAACCAGGTGCAGGTCGGCGACTACATCTTGCAGGTGAAGACCAACTCGGACACGATCCGGCCTCACCGCGGCCGGCGGCACCTACCAGACGTGGTCGAGCGCCGGCACCGCGGCGGCCTCGGTGGGCAACAGCAACGCTGGCTACAACCGCTACGCGCTGCGGGCCGGCTGGGGCACGAGCTCGGGCACGACCGGACTGATGCCGGACGGCACCGGCGTCGTCGATCTCGGCGACTCGTGACCTGCCGATCTACGCCAACGCCGGCGCCGACACGACGCCGACCTTCTACCTCGCTCGCGTCACGCCGACGGCGGGTTCGGGCCGCACGCTCGCCCTGAACTTCTACGACATCGGCGACGTCGGCAACGGCTCGGTGACCATGTCGATCCTGGCGCCGCCCGACTCGAACTACAGCGGCGGCGTTCCCGACGTGCACCTACCACCGCGACAACGCGCTCACCGAGGTCACCGCGGCCGGATGCTCGATCCCGGGCATGACCAGCGGCGTCTACAACGGGCGTCTCGTCACGATGACGATCCCGATCCCGAGCCAACTACACCTGCGACTTCGCGAGCCAGCGACAGGCTGCTGGATCAAGGTCGGGATGACGTACAACTCGGGTGCCCAGCCGAACGACACCACCACGTGGTCCGCGACGCTCACCGGCGACCCCGTGCGACTCGTCGAATAGCGAGAGTCACACCAAAGCGGCTCCGCCGCGCGCTGACCCACCCCCTACGCTGACCCGCCATGGCCGGGTTCGTCGACGAGTGCGCGCTGAACGTGCGCGGTGGCGATGGCGGCGCGGGCACCGTGTCGTTCCGGCGTGAGGCGCACGTGCCCCGAGGCGGCCCTGACGGCGGCGACGGCGGCCCCGGCGGCGACGTGTGGCTCGTCGCGGATCACAACGTGGCGTCACTGCTGGCGTTCCGCGACCATCCCCACCGGCGGGCGACCGACGGCACCCACGGCACGGGCAAGGGACGCCACGGCACCGGGGGCAAGGACACGATCGTCGCCGTTCCTCAGGGCACCACCGTGCGAGCGATGGAAGGTGGCGCGCTGCTCGCCGACCTCGTCAACCACGGCGATCGCTGGCTCGCCGCGGCGGGAGGCCGAGGCGGACGCGGCAACGCGCGGTTCCTCTCGAACACGAGGCGGGCGCCGTCGTTCGCCGAGCAGGGGGAGCGCGGGAGAGCAGCACTGGCTGCTGCTCGAGCTGCGTCTCATGGCCGACGTCGCGCTCGTCGGCTTCCCGAACTCGGGCAAGAGCACGTTCATCAGCCGGATCTCGGCTGCCAAGCCCAAGATCGGCGACTACCCCTTCACGACCCTCGAGCCCAACCTCGGCGTCGTGCGCGCTCGACGACGACTTCGAGATGGTCGTCGCGGACATCCCCGGCCTGATCGAGGGCGCGAGCGAGGGCAGGGGGCTCGGTCATCGCTTCCTGCGCCACGTCGAGCGCGCGCGAGTGCTCGTCGTGCTCATCGACCTCGCGCCGTCCGAGGGCCGCTCGCCGGCGGAGCAGGAGCGGGTGCTGCTCGACGAGCTCGGCCGCTACCAGCCCGACCTGCTCGAGCGGCCCCGCATCGTCGTCGGCTCGCGCGCGGATGTCGCCGACGCCGACGTCGAGTGGCAAGGCCCGCGGATGAGCGCGATCACCGGCGACGGCGTGCGCGACGTCGTCGGCCAGATGGCGAGCCTCGTGCACGAGGCTCGCGACGCCGAGCCCATCGCCGAGGGCCTCGTGATCCATCGCCCCGTGCCCGAAGGTGTGCGGGTCGAGCGCGAGGCCGAGGGCGTCTATCGAGTGGTCGGGCGCGCCGCCGAGCGCGCCGTCGCGCTCTCCGACCTCACGAACGCCGAGGCGCTCGCGTACGTCGACCATCGGCTCAAGCGCCTGGGCGTCGGCAAGGCACTCGCGCGGGCAGGCGCCGCGAAGGCGACACGGTGCTCGTCGGGTCGTTCAGCTTCGACTACGAGCCCGACCAATGAGCACGATCGTCGCCAAGGTCGGCACGTCGTCGCTCACCGACGATGTCGGAGTCATCGACACCGCGGCCATCGAGAAGCTCTGTGGTGAGGTGGCGCAGCTGCGCGTCGACGGCCACGACGTCGTCGTCGTGAGCTCCGGCGCGGTGTCGGCGGGAGTCGCCGCGCTCGGGCTGAAGGAGCGTCCGACCGACACGCCGACGCTGCAAGCGCTTGCCGCGGCCGGGCAGAGCCGCCTCATGCGCACCTACGACGACATCCTCGCGACGCACGGGTTGGTGCCCGCCCAGGTGCTGCTCGTTCCTCACGACTTCGTCGAGCGCCGCCAGTACCTCCACGCCCGCCAGACGCTCACGCGACTGCTCGAGCTCGGCGCCGTTCCCATCGTCAACGAGAACGACGCCCTCGCCGACGACGAGATCCGGTTCGGCGACAACGACCGTCTCGCCGCGCTCGTTGCCCATCTCGTGAACGCCGACCTGCTCGTCTTGCTCACCGACACGCCGGGCGTGCTCACCGCCGATCCTCGTCTCGACGCGAACGCGTCCCTCATCGAGGAGGTCGTGGGCATCGACCGTGCCTTCGAGGAGCAGATGGGTGGCGCGGGCTCCCAGCGGGGGAGCGGCGGGATGGCATCCAAGGTGGCCGCCGCGCGCATCGCGTCGTGGTCGGGTGTGCGGGCAGTCATCGCTGCCGCGGATCGACCTGGCGTGCTGCTCGATGCCGTCGCGGGCGTCGCTGGCGTGGGCACCGTGGTGCACCCGCACGAACGCCGCCTGCCGGCGCGCAAGCTGTGGATCGCGTTCGCGCTCGGCTTCCGCGGGCGTGGTCGAGGTCGACGAGGGAGCACGTCGCGCGCTCGTCGACGGCAACCGGTCGCTGCTGCCCGGCCGGGGTCGTGGGCGTGAAGGGCGACTTCCTCGCCGACGACGCGATCGAGGTCGCCGGACCCGGTGGCGTGGTCTTCGCGAAGGGGCTCTCGCGCATCGACGCCCAGGACCTCTCTCAGGTCATCGGACGCCGCACCTCAGAGCTCCCCGAGGGATGGCCGCACGAGGTCGTCCACCGCGACGACCTCGTCGTGCTGCCGGGTTAGCTGCTCGCAGCCTCGCCGCTCGCGGGAGCGGGGGCGGGCGCCGGGGCTTCGACCGCAGCAGGCTCGTGTGCGGCAGCGAGGCCGAGCTGCGCGCGCATCTCGTCGAGGCGACCCTGGGCCTCTGAGTTCTGGGTGGCCTGCTCGATCTCGAGCATGCGGCTCTCGACCGACGTCTCGGTGAGCTCGCTCATGCCCTTGGCCTTGGCGTAGCGGGCCTCGATCTTGTCGCGCACCTCGTCGAACGTCGGGACGTCGTCGCCGACCGTCGCCGAGAGCGAGGCCATCGCCTTGTTCATCTGCTCTTGCATCTTCGCCTGGTCGAGCTGCGACATGAGCTTCTGGCGCTCGCTGAGCTTGCGTTGCAGCGCGGTGGCGTTCTGCTGCACCGCGGCCTTCGCTTGGTCGGCCGCCTGCGCCGACTGGAGGCTGAGGGCCTTGAGGTCGTCGACGTCGCGCTCGAGCGCGATGAGCCGGTTCGCGAACGCCTCGGCCGCGGCGTTGTACTCGGTGGCCTTGGCGGCGTCGCCCTTCTTGTCGGCGTCGGCCGCCATGAGCAGCGCTTGTCGCGCGTTGCCGTTGACGCGGCCGAGCTCTTCGAGCGACCGGTTGAGGCGCAGCTCGGTCTGCTTCTGGTTCGCGATCACGTTCGCGGCCTGCTCGCGCAACCGGCGGTGCTGCTCTTGCGCCTCTTGCATCGCCTGCTCGAGCTGTACCTTCGGATCGGCCCGCTCGTCGAACCGGCCGGTCAGCTTTGCGGTCCAGTAGGCCCACTGCCGCTTGAGGTACTTGATCATGCGGCGGAGCCTATCGGCCCCTCAAACGGGTGCGGAGGGCGACGACCTCCGGCACGCGGAGCAACAGCAGCCCTCCGACATACGCCGCGACGCCGATGACGACACCGACGAGCGAGCGGGTCAGGGCGCCCGTGCCGTGCTGGCCGCCGACGAGCGAGGCGAGGCCCCAGACGAGCGCGCCCATCACGATCGCGACGGCGATCGGGCGCGCGACGCCGGCGGCGAGCGAGCGCAGGCCGAGGCCGCCCGTGACGTGTGACAGCCACAACGTCGCGAGCACCGCAGAGATCGTGTAGGCGACCGCGTACGACGCAGCGAGGCCCGGCGCTCCCCATCGGCCGACGAACGCGATGGCGAGGACGATGTTGATCACGTTCTCGACGACGTTGAGATAGAACGGCCGGCGGGTGTCCTTGCGCGCGTAGAAGCCGCTGAGCACGAACAAGTAGATGCTGAAGCCCAGCAGCCCGGCGGCGAACCAGGCGAGCGTGTTCCCGGTGAGGACGGCTTGGCTGCTCGACAGCGCGCCTCGCTCGATGAGCGCTGACACGAGCGGACGCGCGAGCACCGCGTAGCCGATCGCCGCGGGCGCGATCACGAGCGCGATGAGGCGGATGCCGAGCGAGAGCCGGTCCTTGTAGCCGTCGTGGTCGCCCCGCGACGCGGCCTCCGCGAGCTCGGGCGCGAACGTCGTGATGAGCGTGACCGCGAGCAGGCCGTGGGGGAGCTGGAAGAAGATGAACGCGGCTTGGTACGCGGAGAGCTCTCCCTCTCCCCGCAGCGCGAGGATCGAGACGATCAGCAACGCGATCTGGTTCGCGATCACGTAGCCGACGGTCCAGCCCGAGAGCCGAGCGACCTCGCTCACCGCGGGGTGTCGCCACAGCAGCCTCGGCCGGATGTGGATGCCGGCATGGCCCACCGCGATCCACACGACCGCGGTCATGGCGACGATGCCGCCGGTGGTGACGAGCCCGAGCAAGCAGCGTGATCGAGTGGTTGCCGAGCGCGGTGTCGAGGTTGATGTCGCCGTTCACGACGTGGGGGAGCGCGATGAGGGCCGCGATGACGATCACGTTGTTGAGCACCGGAGCGAACGCGGCCGCGGCGAAGCGGCGCCTCGAGTTGAGGAGCGCGATTCCGAGTGACGTGATGCCGTAGAACACGATCTGGGGGAGGAAGAACCGAGCGAGCGTTGTGGCCTCGCTGCGCACGGCCGCCTGGTCCGCGGCGGCACGCGCAGCGTGTACAGGTGGACGATCAGCGGCGCGGCGAGCACCGCGACCACGGTGAGCGCGAGCAGCACGACCACCGCGACGCTCACGACGGCGTCGGTCGCCTCCTCGTCGTCGTGATCGAGGTGGCTCACGAAGACCGGCACGAGGGTCGTCGTGAGGATGCCGCCGAGCAGCAGCTCGTACACGACGTTCGGCATCGTGTTCGCGAGGTTGTAGGTGTCGGTGAGCGACGTCTGGCCGAGGGCGTACGCGAGTGCCGCGACCCGGCCGAACCCGGTGAGCCGCGACAGCCCGGTGCCGGCGGCGACGACAAGGTTCGCCCGCACGAAGCGGCGGTTGGTCGGTCGGGGTGCTCATCCTCCGGCCGGCGGGGTCGCCCGTCTCCTCGAGCGCTTGCCGCAGGGCCTCCATGTCGGTGACGACGTCGTCGACGTCGGACGAAAGGCCGAGCATCCCCTCGTCGCTCGCTTCGACGGACAGCTCGACTGCGCGTGCAGCCGCCTCGTCGAGGCGAGCGTCGAGCAGGCGCAGACGGTCTTGTGCGTCGTTCACGACCGCGTCCATGCGCTCCGCCGAAGCGATCTGCGCGCGGAGCGACTCCTCGGTGCGACTGCGGCTCTCCGAGGGATCAGAGGTGTCCTGCTCGAGCGCGGCGAGCTTCGCGCGTGCGTCTCTGGTGTCGAGCTGCTGGAGGGCCCTCGAGATCTCCTGCGCGCGGTTCGCGACCTGCCAGCTCTCGCTCACGCCGGTCTTCACTCGCTCACCGATCTCCGCGAGACGGTCGCGGAGCGGGCCGGCCTTCGCGGACTGCACTGCGCGATCGAACCGTGCCTGAGCATGGAGGGCGTCGCGCACGAAGTCTCGCCACGGCTCCGCCAGCGCGAACGGATCGATGTGCTCGCGGCGAGGCGCCCGCGGCACCGCGAGGGCGACCCGCGCTCCCCAGGCCACCGCACCCACACCGGCTGCGGCGAGAGCTGGCAGCCCGGCCAGGATCGACACGGCCACACCACCGCCCGCGAGCACGATCGCGCTCGGGGACGTCATGGCCCGGGCGACAGGCCGGGTGAACAACCGATCGCGAAACCGCGGGGCCACGGTCAGAAGTTGGACACCACGGCGGTGGACACATCGTTGATGGCGGTCGGGTTGGAGACTCCGGATTGTCCTCCCCGGTGCGGCCGTCGTGAGCAGGACGACGGCGTTGAGCACGACGTCAGCGGTCGCCACGGGGGCAGGGTAGGTGATCGTGCCGTTGCCCCTGTCGCATGATGGACAGCGCCGCGGCAGCCCGGATGTGGCTTTCGGAACGCCCAGTGGCCGCTGGTAGGGTCTGCCGTCCCTTCCGGGGTAGCTCAACCGGCAGAGCAGCGGACTGTTAATCCGTTGGTTGAGAGTTCGAGTCTCTCCCCCGGAGCTCGTCGGGCCTGTAGCTCAGTGGTCAGAGCGGGCGACTCATAATCGCTTGGTCGCTGGTTCGATCCCAGCCGGGCCCACCGCGGCTGGCCTGTGGTCGGTCAGGCCTCGCCGATCCAGCTGGGTGCGCGCTCGAGCAGGTACTGGCTCACCGCGAGGCAGCGGTCGAGCGTGTCGCAGAGCTGCTCCTCCCCGAGGTAGACGCGGTCGAGTCCGACCTCGATGCGGGCGACCACGTTGAGGCTGCGCTCGGGCGCGTCGGTCGCCGACGGGAACGAGTCGATCGCGGACACCTCGAGCGGCAGCTGCGTGCCGCCGACGCCCGCGAGCTCGGTCGCGAGCACGAGCAGGTCGGGGGGCGATGGCAGCGGCGGCAGCGACCACGTGAACATGAGCGGGAACGCGAACTCGTCGGGCGGCTTCTCGTCGTCGCCTTGCGCGAGCACGGCATCCTCGAACGCCAGCAGGGCCCGCGGGTCGACTTCGAGCGAGAGGTGGAGGTCGAGCGGGCCGCCGCACGCCTCCTCGGGATGGAGGTCGACCTCCCACGCCTGGCGCAACGAGTAGGTCTCGACGAAGTGGCGCTCGTCGTGGACGTGGAACCCGTGGTCGACGGCGTGATCCTTGAGGTCGGCGACGAAGCCGGCCACGTCGATGACGGCCACGTGCACAGCCTGCCACGTCGCACCGCTACCGTGGCCCGGCCGTGGACGACACCGTGCTCACCGATGCGGGCCTCAGCGCGCTGCTCGACGCAACTGCGTTTGCCGTGATCGAAGCGTTGGGTGGTGTGACCGACTGGGGCCTCGCCCGAGGTGGTGCCCACGCTGGTCAGCACAACAGCGACATCGTCGCGGACGAAGCCGCCCTCGCGCGTGCTGCTGCCCGGCGGCGTCGGGCGTGCTCTCCGAAGAGAGCGGTCTGCACGAAGCCGGCCGCGACATCGTCGTGGTCGTCGACCCGCTCGACGGATCGACGAACGCGGCGCTGGGCATCCCTTGGTACGCGGTGAGCCTGTGCGCGGTCGACGCCAAAGGGCCGCGCGCCGCGCTCGTCATCAACATCGCGACGGGTGAGCGCTTCGAGGCGACGCGGGGCGGGGGAGCGACGCGCAACGGTGAGCCCATCCGCCCCTCGGGTGCGACGCGGCTCGGCTCGTCGGTGATCGGTCTCTCGGGATACCCGCCCCGGCGGTTCGGCTGGAAGCAGTATCGGGCGCTCGGGGCGTCGGCGCTCGACTTGTGCTCGGTCGCGTGCGGCCGCCTCGACGCGTTCGTCGACTGCAGCCACAACGGGCACAGCCCGTGGGACTACCTCGGCGGCATGCTCGTCTGCCTCGAGGCGGGTGCGGTGATGCTCGACGCGTTCGACGGGGCGCTCGTCGTCCTCGAGCACGAGGTGCGGCGCACGCCGATCGCGGCGGCGAGCCAGGTGCTCCTCGGCGAGATCATCGCCGCGCGGCGTTCTTTCGCGTGAGCGCGCTCGTAGGCTCGAAGCCTTGATCGAGAGCCTGCACGCACTTCTGCTGCGCATCTACCGCCGGCTGCCCCGGCGGGCCCGCGTTGCGATCGTGCACACACTCGCGCCCACCTTCACGGTCGGCGCCGTCTGCGTCATCGAACGCCCCGACGGCGCGCTGCTGCTCGTTCGGCACGCGTACCGGCGGCGCTGGGGCCTCCCGGGCGGGCTTCTGAACCGGGGGGAGGACCCACGGGTCGCGGCGAAGCGCGAGGCGCTCGAGGAGGTCGGTGTCGAGATCGAGACGATCGGCGAGCCCGCCGTCGTCGTCGATCCCCGACCTCGTCGTGTCGATGTGGTCTTCCGCGCACGCCTCGCGAACGGCATCAGCCCCGATGCGATTCGACCTGCTTCAGTCGAGATCGTCGAGGCACGCTGGTTCCCCGGCGAGGAGCTTCCAGAGCTGCAGCACGAGACCGCGGGCGCGCTGGTCGCGCTGGCCCGTGCTCGCAGGCCGGTCAGCCAGAATGGCGAGCCGGAACGCTGACCGGTTCGCCCCACCCGATCGTCGACTCGGTGATCCGCGCCGTGCACGGGTGGCGCAGCTTCGTGAGCGCCTTCGCCTCGATCTGACGGATGCGCTCTCGTGTGAGGTTGTAGCCGTCGCCGATGTCGGCGAGCGTGCGGGGCTCGTCGCTGCGATCGAGCCCGAACCGCATCGACAGGACACGGCGCTCGCGTGGAGTGAGACGTGACAGCACGGCCCGGAGCGCGTGCTCGTCGAGCCCAGCCGCGGCGCGCTCGAAGGACGCCTCGGCATCGGGGTCGGCGAGAAGGTCGCCCAGCTCACCGTCGCCGTCCTCGCCCGTGGGTGCCGACAGCGAGAGCAGGTCCGCCGCGTGCACCTGCGTCGCCTCGACGCGGTCAGGGGCGAGTCCCGTGTCGGCAGCAAGCTCCTCGACGGTCGGCTCTCGATCGAGGTCGGCGCGGAGCCGTTGCGCGCTTCGCGAGACCGCGACGATCTGGTCGCGGACGTGGGCCGGCACTCGGATCGTGCGGGACGTGTCGGCGATCGCCCGTCCGATCGCCTGGCGGATCCACCACGTGGCGTAGGTCGAGAACTTGAAGCCTCGCCGGTGGTCGAATTTCTCGACCGCCCGCATGAGGCCGATGTTTCCCTCTTGGATGAGGTCGAGGAGACCGACGCCGCTCGACTGGTATCGGCGCGCGACCGAGACCACGAGGCGGAGGTTCGATTGGATGAAGCGTCGTCGAGCCGCGTCACCTTCGGTGACCGCGTTGCGAAGCTCACGTCGCCGGGCGACCGACAGGCGCTCGGTCGTCGTGGTCGATCTCCTCTTGCGCGACGCGTGCAGCGACGATTGCCCTCGCGAGCGTGACCTCGTCAGCGGCCGACAAGAGCGGATGCATACCGATCTCGTCGAGGTAGCGCCGAAGCAGATCGGCCTCGTCACCACGTGCCGAAGCGGCGCGTGTCCCTGCCATCGGGGGCGAGGGTAGTGCTCCCGCGCGCGTGGATATCGGATGCTCCGCGCCGCGTCGGCTCTCGACGCGGTGCGCGACAGTCGAGCGGTAGCCTCGATCGTTCACACGGGCGCTTGGCGCAGCTGGTTAGCGCACCTCCCTTACAAGGAGGGGGTCGGGGGTTCGAATCCCTCAGCGCCCACGAGTGAGCACGCGCTTCTGCTGAGTTTGATGTCACCCCTCCCCGAGGGGTGCACAGCGTTGGACCACAGGGTTCCGGATTGGCAGCACTTCTCGTCTGACATCGGTGGGGCTACGGTTCGTCCGCGGTTCCTTCGTTGGGGGGAGGCGGAATGCCTTCGATCACTGGTGGTCATCACATTGCGTTGACGGTGACGGATGCTGATCGCAGTGCCGAGTGGTACAGCGGCCTGTTGGGGATGTCGGTGGTGCTGAGCGGCGAGGACGAGACGGTCAAGGTCCGCGTCCTCGCTGATCCGGAGTCGGGATGGGTTCTGGGCCTGCGCCAGAATCACGGCCGCGATGGTGGCGGTTTCGATGAGTTCCGTACTGGCCTGGACCATTTCGCATTCAATGTCGAGAATCGTGCGGCACTCGAGGAGTGGGAGCACGAGCTGTCGGCGCGAGGAATCGAGTACTCGCCGATCGCGGAGACGCCGATCGGGCTTGTGGTTGTCTTTCGCGATCCGGACAACATCCAGCTCGAGTTCTGGCTGGCGACCATCTGAAGGCTCGGCTCCCACATGGCCGATCGTGCGGTACCGACGGGCATGCCCATGTTCTTGTTCGCCGCTCTTGAGGGCTCGACTGCCGCGCTCGAGACACTGCGGCGCAGGCATGATCTGTTGGGCGCGTGAGTTCTCGCGGTCTGCCTGCGGGCACGGTGACGTTCGTCTTCACCGATCTCGAGGGTTCGACTCGTCTCCTCGATCGGCTTGGCGCGGGGTACGCGCAGTTGCTCGACCAGCACAATCGCATTCTCATCGACGCGTTCACGCGTCACGGCGGCGTCGTGTTTGGCACGGCCGGCGATGCGATGTTTGTCGCGTTCGAGCGCGCGACCGCGGCGATCGCGGCTGTGGTCGATGCGCAGCTGGGGCTGCAGGCCGCCGCGTGGCCCGACGATGCGGCATTCCGCGTCCGCATGGGGGTGCACACCGGCGAAGTTGATGTCGTGGGTGACAACTACGTCGGCATGTCACTGCACGTTGCGGCTCGGATCGCGGCCGCGGGCCACGGCGGTCAGGTGCTCGTCAGCGAGGTGACGCGCCGGCTTGTGCCGGACGTCGCGGCAATGGACCTCGGCAGTCATCACCTGAAGGATGTCGGCGAGGTCGGCATCTGGCAGCTCACGCATCCGTCGCTTGCGCGCGACTTCCCGCCGTTGCGCACGCTCAAGGCTTCGAACAACCTGCCCGCGCCTGTCGATTCGTTCATCGGTCGTCGAGCCGAACTCGCCGAGGTGCTCGACGCGCTGCGGGACTGCCGGCTCGTCACGCTGACCGGATCCGGAGGTAGCGGCAAGACGCGCCTCGCGTTGGAAGCGGCCACCGCGGCGTTGCCTTCGTACCGAAACGGCGTGTGGTTCGTGAGCCTCGCCGGCGCGGGGAACGGCCAAGGGGTTGTCCCGCTGGTGGCGGCCCGTTGGGTGTTTCGGAACCTACGGATGAGTCCTTGGCCGACACGCTCGAAACGTGGCTGCGAGACCGCCAGCTGTTGTTGGTGCTCGACAACTGTGAGCCGATCGTGGGGGCGGTCGCATCGTTTGCCGACCGCTACCTCGCACGCTGCGCCGGTGTGCGCATCCTGGCCACGAGCCGCGAGGTTCTCGGCGTACGCGGCGAGCGGGCGTTGGGCATACCGCCCCTCAGCGTCGCGGACGATCCGGCGCTAGCCGGCAAGTCCGATGCCGTCGAGCTGTTCATGGTCCGGGCATCCGCGGCTGCTCCGAGCTTCGACGCCGACGCGGCTGACGTGGCCACTGTTGCCCAGATCTGCCGCCGCCTCGATGGTCTTCCGCTCGCCATCGAGCTCGCGGCTGCTCGCCTGCGGGCCCTCTCACTCGAACAGATCGCAGCGCGCCTCGACGACCGGTTCCGGCTGTTGCGGGCAGGCGAGCGCACGCTCGAAGCGGTGGTGGCGTGGAGCTACGACCTCCTCACCGAGACGGAACGCGAGGTGTTCGTGCGTCTGGCGGTGTTCCCCGCCGACTTCAGCCTCGACGCCGCGGAGATGGTCGTGTCCGACGCCGTCGTCGACACGGGTGACGTACTCGATCTGCTCACGCGGCTCGTCGAGAAGTCGCTCGTCACGATCGTGATCACGGAAGACGGGCTACCGGTACCGGCTGCTCGAGACGCTTCGCGAGTACGCACTCGCCCGACTCGACGAGCGCGGCGAGGTCGCTCGATGGAACGACCGGCTGCTCCAGTGGGCGATGACGCGCGTCGAGTACGTGGAGGAGTCGCTCCGCCGACCGGAACAAGACGCGGCGCTGCAGTCGGTCACCACCGACACGGTCACATTGCGGGCCGCGATGAACTGGGCGAACAGCCGAGGCGACCTGCTCGCCGAATTGCGGATCGCCTCGGCCATACCCATCGGCCTCGCCGGCGAGCGACGCCAGATCATCACTTCACTGCTCGAGCGACTCGGATCCGACATCGAACCGTGGTTCGCGGGCCACGCCTCTCCGCGCTCGGGAACATGGCGTTCGAACAGGGCGATTGGGCGGCATCATCCGAAGCCCACGCAGCATCTGGCGAGCAATTCCGGCTCGCGGGGTCCGCACGGAACGCCGCATGGGCCATGTACTTCGGTGTCCACCCGGCTCGGGCTGCCGGCGACTTGGCCGAGGCGGAGGTGCTCGTCCGGCAAGCGATCGACGGATTCCGCAGTGATGGCGACGCGATGGGGCTCGGCAATGCGCTGGGCGACGCCGCGCTGCTCACGACGGATCTCGACGAGGCCGAGCGGCTGGCCGCAGAGTCCGACGCACTCCTGCGAGCGACCGGCGGGCTGATCGGCATCGCCCACGCCGTCGAGGGGCGCGGGGTCATCGCCTACTACCGGGATGAACTCGCTTCTGCGGCAGCGTTCGTCGCGGAAGCTATCGAGATCTTCCGTAGTAGCGGCAACCTCGCATGCTGCGCTCACGGCTTGGATGCGGCGGCCGTGATCGTCGCTGAAGCGGGCGAGCCCGAGAAGGCGACCGAACTCCTCGGCGCGGCGGAGGAACTACGACGAATGAGCGGGGCAAGCAAGCCCTTTGAGATCCGGGCGCGCCACCCCGACATCGAGGAGCGCATCGCGCCGCTTGCTCCCGCCGTGCACGAGGCCGCGCTGGAAAGGGGACGGCAGCACACTTTCGAATCGGCGGCTCGCGCCGCCTGCGCTGCGCTCGACGCTGTGTCGACCGCCACGCGGGAGTGACGACGCTTCCGCTTGCCGGGGCTCCTCCCCGCGGTACTGCGCCCGATATGCCGTCCTGGGAACCGCTCACCCCCTAACTGCGCGCGTTTCGCTCAGTCCGACCTGGGCAAAGGAGGCTGAGCACAGCGCTCATCCTCCGATGCCTTACAAGGAGGGGGTCGGGGTTCGAATCCCTCAGCGCCCACTCATGTTCGCGGCGAGGCGTTCGGCGATGGCGACGGTGGTGAGGTGGGTGTTTGCCTTCGGAGGTCTGGCATCACGGACGCGTCGCACACGCGGACCCCGGCGTACCCACGGACGACGCATTCCGTGTCGACGACCGACGCCGGATCGTCGGGGCGCCCCATGCGGCACGTTCCGGCTGCATGCACGTAGTCCGTCACGTTGTCGAGCAACCACTTGTCGATTGCGTCGTCGGAGTCGAGCTCGTCGAGAGGAGTTGCGAGCGCGACGACGTCCTCGACGATCGTCGCGGCCGTCACCACCTGCGCACCCGGCCGAGCGCCGCGTCAGCGGATGCCGGTGTCGCAGTCGACGTCGGCGGCCACCGGCGGGCCGGACGGGACCATCACCGCCGTGTCCGGACACATTGGGAACATGGCCTCAGTGGCAACTCGCAACGTGTAGGCGCCGGGCGGCAACGCGATGGCGTAGCGGCCGTCCGCGTCGGTGGGGGCGTTGCCGGCCGCGTGCCCGGCCGCGTCGATTGCTTCGACGCGACCAGCAACCGGGCTCGGTGGGCAGGGCTGTCCGGGACGCTCCACCGGGCAGGTCGGCCCCGCGGTGACCCGACCGTGCACGCCGGTCCCGCCGACGGGCAGCGGAGCTGGCTCGCTCGTCGTGGACGTCGAACTCGACGCGGGCGCAGACGTGGTCGATGACACCACCGTCGTCTCGGCGGGCAGGGTGGTCGTCGACGTGGCCGCGATGGTCCCCGATCCTCCGGTTGCAACGGGCGAACGATCCGACCCACAACTTGTAACCAGCATCACGAGGATGGCCACCCTGACCACGGTCCGATGGAGCACGCCACGTTGGACGCCTCGTGCCGTTGACCCGGTTCCACCTCGAGGTGGCGCGTCGGTCGTCATCGCGGGCCCGCGGCGCGACGCACTGCTGCCAGTCCGGCTCGAGCGCTCGGCGGCGCCGGATGCGCAACGCCCGCCATGGTCGTTTCAGGTGGGACCGACGCCAAGCAGGTCGCGGTAGCTGTCCTCGAGGCAGGACTGCAGGAGCAGGGGCTCGGTCACCGCCGCCGGGTCGACGTGGACACCGATGTCGAGGTGACCGGCCATGGAGACCTGCGTCATGTTGAAGGCGGTCCCGACGACGGGTCCCCAGCCGTAGGTGTGCAGGGTTCGGGCGCCGGCGACCCAGGTGTCGCCGAGGAAGCCGGGCAGGTTGCTCGTGGCGAAATCGATGTGCGCGGCCTGGCTGCGGATGATGCTGGTGACCATCCAGGTCGGGAGCAGGTTGGCGACGGCGGCCACCGTGGCCATGGGGCCGCCGCCGTGCACCCCGGCCCGACCGTCCAAGAGGCGCTGATGGATCACGGCGAACCGCTCGTGGAGAGGCATCGCACCCGCGGGCACTTCCACCGGGACCGGAGAGAACGCGTTCGCACCGCTCACATCGGCTCGGGTGCTGACCACGAAAGTGATGTGGAAGCGTTCCGGGTCGGCCCCCATCGCCGCGTGATAGCGGTGACCGGCCTCGACGGCGCCCGTCACGAAGAAGTCGTTGATCGTGCCTCCGAGCGTCTGGGCGGCGCGGTGCGCCGGCTCGAACGGGACGCTGAGGGCCAACAGACGGCGGCGGCGTGAACGTCGTCGCCACAGCTCGGAGCCGGCTGGGTGGAGCTGATCGGTGGCCGTATGAGCCAAGTCGGTGGCCTCCGTCGCGGCCTGGCCGAGATGTTCGGGGTGGGCGACGGCGTCGAGGACCTGGCGGCCGAGGTCGACGGGCATCCGGAGCGCTCGAGTGACGAACTCGGTGGCCGGGGCGTCGAGCGGCTCGCGATGCTCGGCATCGCGGCGCAACACCGCCTCCCAGTCGACCTCATCGGGTGGCGGGGCGTCTGGTTCGAGAGCGGTGTAGGCCTCGGCCAGCTTGAGCCCGCTGAAGCCATCGGCCACGGTGTGGTGGAGCTTGGTGACGAGGGCCCCTCGACCGTCGGCCAGTCCATCGACTACCACGAACTGCCACAGTGGCCGCGTGTGGTCGTAGGGATCCTGCAGGAACTGGGTGAGCCAGTCCATCAGGGCGCCCAGCGACCCGTCACCTGGTACTCCGATGTGACGTACGTGCCAGTCCAGCTCGAAGTCGGGGTCGAAGGCCCATCGCGGGGTGCTGAGCGTCGCGGGAGTGCTCACGACATGTTGGCGCAGGCGGTCGATCGTCGACGCTGCGAAGGCTATGGACCGGCGGAACCAGGCCGCGTCCAAGGGTCGGTCGAACAGTGTGAGCGCTCCCCCGCTCGGAGCGAGCCAGGGATCCCGCTCTATCCGCCACATCATCGTCTCGGTCCAATTCAGGCCCCGGTCGTGGCGTGGTTCCTCCTGGCCCATGGTTCCACCGTACGCCCACGCCACGCTCACGCGAACGCTGAACTCAACCTCGAACTGTGCGCGTCTCGCTCCGTGCCGACCGTTCGAGTCCCTCAGCGCCCACAGTCGCAGGCCTCACTGTCGAGTGAGCAGTCGCGGATCTCGCAAGGCGTGTGGGGACGTCGCCACGGCCCATCAGCGATCGGCCTCCGTCCTCGCCGTAGTCGACGCAGGTGTGCGTTGCGATGGAACGAGCTCCTGCCGCCGAGTGCGCGCCTCGCGACCCGTGACCCTTCAGAGAGGACGGCTGCTTCCGGCGACTCCGGGGCGATGGGCCCGCTGACGCGCGCACGACGCGCAGAGTTCGCGGTCGAGAGTGGCGGTCATGTGGTCGGGCAGGCGAGCGCGAATGAAGTCGCGGTGGGCTGGCGTCACCGTGGGTGCACCGCACTCACTGCAGCGCAGCAATGGCTGTTCACATACAACGGTTCCGGTGATGATCGTGCGCCGTGACCCGTTGTGATCGTCGAGGTGGATTGCGCCGGTTGGGCACACCTGCGTGCATGCACCGCAGCCGATGCACAGTTCCGCGGGCCGGGTGAAGTCGAAGTAGGCGAGCCGGTCCGCGGTGGTGTCGGCCATGCGCAGCGCGTCGATGCCCATCTCGCTGCAAACCGCCATGCACAGCCCGCAGCCGATGCAGACGTCGCAGCGCAAACAGCGACGGGCCTCGTCGTGGGCCATCGCGTCGGTGAGGCCTTCTTCGATCTGGACATAGTTGCCGGTTCCGAGGACCTCTTCGACGCTCCGTTCGGGCATCACCGCGCGAGAGCGGTGGGTGCGATCGGGCGCCTCGACTCGTAGCGGGATCAGGTCGGCCCGGCGGACCGGTCGACCCGCGGAGGTGTCGATGGGCTTCCCGTTCAGCCAGGCATCGATGGATGCTGCGGCGATCTTGCCGGAGCGGATCGCTTCGACGACTGTGCGTGGGCCGTGTTCGACGTCGCCGCCGGCGAAGACGCCCGGCACCGAGGTCATGAGGCTGGTGGGGTCCGCGACGATGAAGCCATGGTTGGCTTCGACGCCGTGATCTTCGATGCCGGTCAGGTCAGTGCCCTGTCCGACGGCGAGGATCACGTGATCGGCTTCGAGCTTCAGCAACCGCGCGGCGTCGAAGCTCGGATCGAATTCGCCGGCGTCGTTGTGAGTCCGTTCGCAGAACTGGAAGGTGAACTCGCCGTCGTCGTCGATGCGCACCGGCCCCCAGCCGGGGTGTAGCTCCACACCTTCGGCGACGGCGTTCTCGATCTCGTGCGGGCTCGCCGGCATCTCACGGCGCTTCTCGAGCGAGACCAGGTCGACGTGCTTCGCGCCCTGTCGCAACGCGGTGAGCGCGACGTCGATGGCGACGTTGCCGCCGCCGACGACGACGACCCGCGGTCCGACTCGCACGGGCTCGCCGCCGTGAACGGATCGGAGAAAGCTGATCCCTCCGAGGACGAAGGACTGCTGGACACCTTCGATTTGGATGCGCCGCGACTTCTGGGTGCCGAGGCCGAGGAAGACGGCGTCGTAGTCCTTGCGGAATGCATCGAGGTCGTCGACGCGTGTGTCGGTTCGGATCGGGATGCCGAGTACCCGAATCTGGTCGAGCTCCTGGTCGAGCAGATCCGGGGGTAGGCGGTAGGCCGGGATGCCGTAGCGCAACATCCCGCCCGCCTTCTCCTGCGCCTCGACGATCTCGACCTCGTGACCGTACGTGCGCAGGTAGTAGGCCGCCGTGAGGCCGGCGGGACCGGAGCCGATGATCCCGATGCGCTTGCCGGAGTTTGGCGCGAGCTCCGGTTTCGGGTAGCCGCCGTTCGCGAGGCAGTGTTCGGCCGCCTTGGCTTTCAGGGGGCGGATGAAGACGGCACCGTTGCTGGCACCGCGCACGCACGCCGACTCGCACGGCGCTGGGCAGACGAGGCCGCATGTGAGCGGCAGCGGGTTGTCCTTGCGGATGACCTCAATGGTGGATCGATAGTCGCCGTTGCCGAGATGCGCGATGAAGCTGGGGATGTCGATGTTGGCTGGGCATGTGCCGTGACAGGGTGCGGGCTTGCGCTCCAAGCACAGCCCCTCGGGACAGGACTCACGCCGCGCGTGCTGTTCCCACTGTTCGCGGTAGTAGCGCAGCGAGCTTCCAAGTGGCCAGGCACCCCCGAGTCCCTGAGTGGTGAGCTCCAGGGTGATCTCGTCGAGCGCGACGAGATGATCGAGATCACCGCGCCCGATGGTGATCTCGGTGACCAGGCGGGCAGCTCGCGCGAGCAGTCCGCGCACGGGTGTGGCCTCGCCTTCGGCGAGCTGCCAGTAACGGTAGAGCGCCCGGCCGGCTTGCTTGACGACGCATTTGCCTCCCGCGACCACCATGAGCGTCGACGGCACGGGGATCATGCCCGCGGACGCGAACGACAGCGGCTCGCACGAGAGGTCAGCCCTCGACAGCGGCAGGAAGCCACCGAGCCCATCGTCGAAGACGAGGATCGCGTCTTGGCCGTCGACGTCAGCGCCGCCTCCCCAGTCCTCGATCTGAGCTCGAAGCTGCCCGGACCGAGCGAGCTCGACGAGACCGCGCTGCTTCATGCCTCGTCTGAGCGTGAGCAACGACACATCGAGATCCGACGCGCCGGCGAACAGCATCGCGATGCGAGACCAGGTCTCAGGTGTGTGGATCAGTTGTGCGCGGTCGCTTGGATGTCCGTCGTCCCAACAACCCGGTGTGCAGTTCCGTTGCACCTCGATCTGGCGGCCGGGCGTGGCGATCTGCGCGAGCGACCGGATCGCGTCGACCGCGTTCAACAGGGCCGCCTCGTGTCCTTGGAGCTCCGCGGGCAAGCGCAGCTCTATCTTGTGGCTGTCGCGCAGACCCGCAGCGATCAGTACGCCTTCCGCGAGGAGCCAGGGCGCGCCGTCGAGCACCGCGCCGGGACCGAGCCCGCGTGGATCCAACTCCGTCGCGTCGATCACCAGCACCGATGGACCGTGGCCGCGCAGGAACTCCCGCCAGGCGAGATGGATCGGCTCGCCGGCGGGCCCGCATCCGGCAAGACCTGACTCTTTCAACACTTGGAGTCGTTCGAGGGGCGACAGCGACTGCGCCCGGTGCAGGCCCGGCATCGCGCGCTCGAGCGTCGGCGCCGGCGGCACGACACCGGCCATCGCGGCGCCGTCGAGCCAGCTCGGACGACTCGGCAGGTCGTTCACGACAGGTGCCCACCAGTAGCCGGGTCGGCCAGCGCCTCGCGGGCGTACCGTTCTCGGCGCGGATCCGGTACCTCGTTCGCCTCACCGAACGACAGGCAGCCGGTCACGCACTTCGTGACGCACGCGGGCTGCAGCCCGACATCGACTCGATCCTTGCAGTAGTCGCACTTGACCACCTTGCGCGTGACCGGGTCCCACTGCGGCGTACCCCACGGGCACGCGGTGATGCAGCTCTTGCAGCCGACGCAAACACTGGACTCGACGAAGACGATGCCGTCCTTCTCGCGCTGGCGCATGGCGCCAGTCGGGCAGGCCTTCACGCACCACGGGTCCTCACAATGGAAGCACGGCATGAACTCGAAACGCATGCGCGGCAGTCCGTCGACCTCGACGGGACCGAAGGCGATGATCTTGCACGGGTCCGGCCCCGGTCCGAGGTCCTTGTTCGTCTTGCAGTGCACTTCGCACGCGAGGCACCCGATGCAGTTCGACTGGTCGTGGAGAAGGATGTACTTGCTCACGGGTTCCCTCCACTCGTCGGCGCGGGAGTGACACGCACGACGGTTTCGGTCAGTGCACAGCCGCCGCCGGCGGGGTCGAACTCGTAGAGCTTGCCGTGCTGTAGACGCTGGTCCGCGACGCCGAGACCCAACGCGCGCGTGGCGACGGGGACAGTGGCGCCGTAACCGTGCAGCATGAAGACCGCTTCGGGATGGATCCACGGCGTCACCTTGGCCTTCATGCGGCCCGAGTAACCGCCGCCGCCGTTGATCTCGACGTCGTCACCGTCAGCGATGCCGAGCGGCCGGGCACGATCAGGATGGATCCACAGCACCTGTTCCGGAGCGATCTCGTTCAGGATGGGATTGTTGAGAGACTGGCCGTGCGCGAGTGTCGCCGTCTTCGCGAACAACAGATTGAAGCGATCGCCGCTCGGCGCGGCCTTGGGCTCGTAGTCCGCCAGGCTCGGCAGCCCGGCTTGTTCCAAGACATCGCTTTCGATCTCGATCTTCCCAGACGGAGTCGGGAAGCTGAGATCGTCGCGGGGTGTCAGCTTGGGCGCGGTCGCCAGCGCGAGGACCCCGCGGTCGCGGACATCGGCGATGGTGACGCCGGTGCCCTCGAGCTGGTAGTTCCACAACTCCTCGATGGTGTCGAAGTCGAGCGCCTCTTTGATGTCCATGCGGCGCAGGATCTCGCGGAAGATCCACCAGGCCGGGCGGCTGTCGAAGCGCGGCGCGATCACCTGATCACGCATCGCGAACACTGGCACCGGGCCGTTCATCTGGCACAGGATGTTGGCGCGCTCGAGGTACGACGATTCGGGGAGGATCACATCGGAGAACCAGCCCGTCTCCGAATAGCGCACGTCGATGGACACGAGCAGCTTCAGGTTGTCGAGCGCGCGTTGTGTCGCGTCGGGATCGGGCATCCCAGTGAGCGGATCATGGCGGTAAGCGAAGTAGGCCCCGATGCCATACGGCTGCGCCGTCTCCATCGCCGCGAACAGGCGGTGCACCATTCCGATGGCGGGATCCCACTGGGGCTGTGTGGTGCCCGCGCCGTCGACGCGCGGCTCCTCCACCTCGGGCACCCGGTCGACCAGATGCTTCAAGCTCTTGCGGCCATAGAACTCAGGTGACTTCCCGAGCACGCAACCACCCGGGATCTCGATGTTGCCCATCAGCGCGTTGAGGATCAGCGCCGAACGGCTGACGTAGAACGACTGCTTGTGGCGCGCCGTCATCCAGCCCGGATGGAAGATCACGTGCGGCACCTCGCCGGCGATCTCGTCGACGAAGGCGCGCAGCTGGTCGGCGGGAACGCCCGTGTGACTCTCCTGCCATTCGGGTGTCGTGTCCTTGACCGCCTCGCGCAAGTAGTCCATGCCAGAGACGAACCGGGCCACGAAGTCCTTGTCGTACGCCTCGCGCTTCAGCACTTCATGGATGATCGCGAGGTTCAGCGCGTAGTCGCTGTTCGGGCGCACCTGCCAGTAACGGGTGGCCTTGCAGGCGGTGTAGCTCGCGCGCGGATCGATGTAGGTGCACCGCATCCCGCCTGCCAGGGCGGCCATGAAAGCCTTGGCCTCCCTGACCATGAGCGATTCGACGATGTTGCGGCCGTACAGCACAAGGTGCTTGGTGTTCTTCAGGTCGAACATGAGCGCCTCGTGGCTGAAGCCGTAGATCGAGCGCGCGGCGTTGTGGACGTTGCCGCCGCAGGCGGCGTCGTGGTTGAAGTAGTTCGGCGAGCCGAGCGCCCGCACGAACGCCCGGGTCAAGTCGTTGAACGGCCCGCCGCGATCCGACAGCGCGATGCCACGCGCACCGAACTCGTCAATCGTCTCGCGCAGCTTGTCGGCGATGTAATCGAGGGCCTCGTCCCACGATGCGCGCCGCCACTGGCCGCCGCCACGCGGGCCCGTGCGGATCATCGGCATCTGCGGCCGCTCGTCGTCATACTCGAAGGCCAGCCCGGCCGACCCTTTCGCGCACAGGCTCGTACCGAGCGCCAGGTCGTGGGGGTTGCCCTGGAGCCACGTCACCCGACCCCCCTCCACCGTCACCTCGATCGGGCAGCGCACCGCACACATACCGCACATGCTGTAAACCGTGCGCCGCCCCGGGGCATCCACACCACTCACGTTCGGTGCCATGAGCGAACTCATGCGGGCTCCTTCTGTGCCTTCTCCAGCCGGTCGACTTCGCGATCGTGCGCTCTTGACCGGTGCGCCGACAGGTCCGAAGGTCCCGCCCGGAAGCGCGAACGGCCGTGCACAGCGTCCTAGAGTCGGGGTTCGGTCCAACAGCGCCCACCCCGTACGTGTCAGTCGATCGATCCGTCGATCTTCGACGGATCACAGCTCAGGAGCGCGCCTCCCGAAGAGCGGGTAGGTCTCGAACGGATCGGGACGACAGATCAGATCTGCCACCAGTCCGGTCCATCCGGTCTGGTGGGTTGCACCGAGCCCGGCGCCGTTGTCTCCATGGAAGTACTCGTTGAACACGACGTTGTCGCGCCAACGCGGGTCGTCTTGCAGCTTCGCCACCCAGCCGTGGCAGGGCCGCCGGCCGTCGGGACCGCGCAGGAACAGCGAGATGAGCCGCCGGCGGAGATCCTCGGCGCAGTCGCGCGAGCCCGACGGTCTGGCCACTTCCGGTCGGGTACTCGATGTCGACGCTCGAGCCGAGGGCTGGGCGTTGCGCTGCAGGCTGCGGACCACCAGGTAGTTGACCGGCATCCACACGGGGCCGCGCCAGTTGGAGTTCCCGCCGAACATCCCCGTCGTCGACTCCGCCGGCTCGTAGTCGACCGAGACCACCGTGCCCGCGAGGTCGGCGAACACCGGGTGTCCTCGTGCTGCTTCGACAATCCGCGCAGGCCGAACGGTGAGAGGAACTCGCCCTCGTCGAACACGCGGTCAGCACGCGGCGCCCGTCGCCGGGCGGGATCACGCTGATCGACGAACCGGTCGCTGTCGGGCGTCGATGACGACCCGCCCGCGGCAGGCGACCAGTCGCCTCGGGGTCGAGGCGCTCGCGGAAGCGTGCGAATCGCTGTTGCAGCGTGCCCGCAGGCCCCGATCGCGCCCGGTTGCAGCACGACGCGTCGCCATGAGCGGCAGCACGCCGACGAGCGACCTGACCTTGATCGGGATCGTCTGACCGTCGGCGGCGTGGAACACGTCGTAGAAGAAGCCGTCCTCGTCGTCCCACAGTCCTTGGGAGTGCATCGCGGCGACGATCAGGACGAAGTGCTCGACGAACTTCACCTCGATGTCGGTCCACGCGTCGTCGGTCTCGGCGGCGAGGATCCGTGGCCATCTCGAGCATGGTGAGCGCGTAGAACGCCATCCAGTCGTGCCGTCGGACTGCTCGAGGCGGCCGCCCGGCGGGCAGGTTCGAGCGGTCGATGGCGCTGATGTTGTCGAGGCCGAGGAAGCCGCCGGCTGAACAGGTGGTCGCCTTCCGGGTCCATGCGGTTCACCCACCAGGTGAAGTTCACCAGCAGCTTCGGCAGCAAGCGGGCGAGGAAGTCGTGGTCGCGGCGCCCGTCGATGTCCCACACGTGCAGCGCGGCCCACGCGTGAACCGGCGGGTTCACGTCGCTGAACGCCCACTCGTAGGCGGGGAGTGCCCCGTTGGGGTGCTGGAACCACTCGCGGCACAGCGCGAGCAGCTGGTACTTGGCGAACGCCGGGTCCAGGTGCGCAAGGGCGATCGTGTGGAAGGCGAGGTCCCACGCCGCGAACCACGGGTACTCCCACGGATCGGGCATCGACATGATGTCTCGGGCGTCCATGTGCACCCAGCCGCGTTCCGGCCGGAGCGGCGTTCGGGTGGAGGCGGCGGCTGGGTCGGGTCGCCCTCGAGCCACCGCTTGACGTTGTAGCTGTAGAACTGCTTGCCCCAGATCATCCCGGCGAAGGCTTGGCGGGCGACGAGACGCTCGTCGTCGGTCGACATCAGCCGGGATCACCTCGGCGTAGAACTCGTCGGCCTCTCGGCGTCGGTGGTCGAGCACGTCGTCGAACGCCGCTGCCGAACGCTCCCGTGGGCGACGGGCGGCCGGAGGCGGACCCGCACGATCTGGGTCTCTCCGGGCCCGACGGTGAGGCGGTACCACGCGGCGCACTTGGTCCCGGCGCGGTCCGGGTTCACCGTGGTTGCACCTGCAATCGACATGGTCGTTGATGCCGTCCTTCGGGAACGCCGGTGAGTCAGCCGAGCCGTACAGCCGCGCCAGGTTGGTCTCGTTCTCGCAGAAGAGCAGGTCGGGCGACGCGCCGTCCGGACCGGTGTCGACGTCCCAGGTCAACTCGCCGAACCGGGGATGGTCGCACGGCCACACGATCAGGTCCCGAGGCCCGCAGCGCCGGGCGGGTCGAGCCCGTCGTCCCACGACCACGTGTTGCGGAACCACAGGTGCGGCAACACGTGGAGGGTCGCCGCCTCCGGCCCGGCGTTGGTGACGCTGATCTGCATGAGGAGGTCGTCGGGATCGGCCTTGGCGTGGACGACCTCGACGACCCAGTAGCGGTCGTCGTCGAACACGCCCGTGTCCATCAGCTCGTACTCGGGCTGGCTCTGGTCTCGCCGGCCGTTCTCGGCGACCAGGTCGCCGTAGGGGAACTCCGCCTGCGGGTAGTGGTAGCGCCAGCGCAGCCACGCGTGGCTCGGGAGCGCGTCGAGGTACCACCAGTACTCCTTCACGTCCTCGCCGTGGTTGCCCTGCGGACCGGTGAGCCCGAACATCCGCTCCTTGAGGATCGGGTCGCGGCCGTTCCACAGCGCGAGCGCCAGGCACAGCTCCTGGCCGACGTCGCTGATGCCGGCCATGCCGTCCTCACCCCAGCGGTAGGCACGTGACCGAGCGTGGTCGTGGGGGAAGTAGTCCCACGCCGTCCCGTTCGGGCTGTAGTCCTCCCGCACGGTGCCCCACGCACGCTCCGAGAGATACGGACCCCAGCGGTACCATGGCGTGGCCTCGTCCAGCCCATCTTCGGGGTGGCCGAACGACTCGACCCGCAAACGCTCGGCGCTCGTCATGCGTCGAGCATCGCTCATGGCGGCCGCCCCCGCTATCTCGATTCGGCACGTTGCCGATTGCGGACGGTCGCCGTCGCCGTCGTGGGTGACGATTGTTCTGAACGGAGGATTGCCATGACGCCAAGACCTGGTGAACCAAACGATCAGCAGCCTGGTGACGTCCTCGTGGTGTTCGGGATCACCGGGGACCTGGCGCGGGTGATGACGTTCCGTTCTCTGTATCGCCTGGAGAGACGTGGGTTGCTCACGTGCCCCATCGTCGGGGTCGCCGTGGATGAATGGTCCATCGACCAGCTGATCGAGCGAGCGCGCTCGTCGATCGTCGGCGCTGGCGAGCAGCTCGACGAGACGGTGTTCGCTCGACTCGCGGCGCGGCTCTCCTATGTGCAGGGAGACTTCGCCGATGCCGCCGTGTACGAGAAGGTGAACGCGGCGATCAAGGGCGCGGCGTGTCCCGTCTTCTATCTCGAGATCCCGCCTTTCCTCTTCGCCACCGTGGTGAAAGGGCTCGCCGGCGCGGGACTCGTGAAGTCAGGGCGCGTCGTCGTGGAGAAGCCCTTCGGTCACGACCTGCAGTCGGCGCGTGCGCTCGCCGAAGAGCTGCACGAGTACTTGGACGAGTCCCAGCTGTACCGCATCGATCACTATCTCGGGAAGATGGGTCTCGAAGAGATCCTGTTCCTCCGGTTCGGGAACACGATGCTCGAGCCGGTCTGGAACCGGAACTACGTCGATTGCGTCCAGATCACCATGGCGGAGGACTTCGGCGTCGAGGACCGAGGCCATTTCTACGACCCCGTTGGTGCGCTCCGCGACGTCGTCGTCAACCATCTCATGCAGGTGGTCGCCGCCGCTGCGATGGAGGCTCCTTCGGGTGGTGAGGCGGAGACGCTGAAGACTGCGCAGACAGCGGTGTTCCGCTCGATGGTCGAAGCGGATCCCCAGCACTACGTGCGGGGCCAGTACGAGGGGTACCGCTCGATCGAGGGTGTCGCCGCCGACTCGACCACTGAGACCTACGCCGCGCTCAGGCTCGAGCTCGACAACTGGCGATGGTCGGGGGTTCCGTTCTTCATCCGCACCGGAAAGCGCCTTGCCGTGCGCCAGACCGAGCTGCGTCTCGTCTTCAAGTTCCCGCCTCGGCTGGGCTTCGGCTTGAGGGACGCACAGAGCCAGCCGGATGAGTTCGTCGTCAGGCTCGATCCCGGTACTGGGGTGAGGATCGTGCTCTCGGCCCATCGGGCCGACGCCCCGAAGCCCGCGCCGATCGAGTTCGACATGGAGTTCGCAGCCGAGGGCGGGGAGGGGCCGACCCCCTACGAGGTGCTGCTGCACGCCGCGATGCTCGGCCAGAGCACCCGATTCACCCGCCAGGACAGCGTCGAGGAGGAGTGGCGCGTGATGCAGCCCCTGATCGACGCCCCTCCGTCCGTTCACACATACCCGCCCGGATCGTGGGGGCCCGCGGCCGCCGACACGCTCGTGGCCGAGCACGGCGGCTGGCGTGACCTGTGGACCCCGTGAGCGCGCGGCAGGTCTTGGCCGAGCACAGCGCTCAGCCTCCGATGTCCCCCAGGTGCCCAACGCGTCGCAGGGTCACTCAGCCGATCACAGACGATTCGTAGTTGACGCAACCGGCCTCGTCGTCTCTGGCCCCCGACGTCCGTCCGTCGACGGAGAACAGCGCGACCGACATCCGGTCCCCGAGCAGGGTGGTCTCGATGCGCCGACCGTCGCGGATCTCGTAGGGCGTGACGAGGGGACGGTCGCCGAGGCCCATCAGCGATCGGTTTCCGTCCGCGCCGTAGTGGATGGTGGCCTCGAACCCAGTGACGAGGTTCACCGAGCGCACCGTTCGGCCCACCGTAAGGGCACGGATGTCCTCGTCAGTCATGGGCTGGATACCGCGGTCGGCGAGCTCGGCGATCGTGTACATATCCTCTGCGGCCGGCCGATCAGCACGATCCTGTTCGCTGGGCTTGTACCACACGGGTGAGGTCCAAGCGCGCTGTGTCGAGCGGCAGTGGCGGGCGCTCGGAGCCCGGGGGTTCGGCTTCGAGTCGCCCGCCACGTCAACGGCTCAGGGACAGTGCACGTTCGGGTTCCACATCTCGAACGTGCCGCTCGGGTTGAACTTCCAGATCCACGCGTGAAGTGAGTAGTAGGCCGGCAGGCCGAACCGATTGGTCGCGTCGCTGAACATGAACTCATGCCCGAACAGGGACGGCGGGCTGGAGTGGGTGGCATCCCATTCCTTCTGCAGGATGAGGTACTCGAGCGCGACGAGTCTGTAGTGGCCCGCTGCATCCGGTTCGTACACGAGCACCTCTGGCTTGCTCGCGTCGATCGTGTCGTTGACTGCCGGGTCATCGTTCAGATCGATGAGCCCGGGATTTACGAAGTGCACGCCCATCGCACCCGCGCTCGGGACGTTCAGGTCGGTGATGCACGTGATGCCGGCCTTGTCGGCGACTTTGCCGACGTAGCCCCCGCCGGCGGCGTTCTCGAACCGTCAGGAAAGGCGCGGTCGCGAAGGCGGCCCGGATCAAGTCCACGACCGCTCCGCGACCGCCCCGGTTGTCGTTCATCGTGCTGCCGTCGCCCATCGTGTGGGCGCTGGCCGAGCTGGCCAGGGTGACCGGCACGGCCAAGACAGCGATGGCCGCAGCCAGCAGCATGCGGTGTCGTCTCATCATCCCCACTCCCTTCGAGAGCGGACTGCAGAACGCGGTCCGTCGCACGCAGCGTGCGATCCGCGCCTCACGAGCCGCTCACGTGCGCTCACGAATCGCTCACGGCGCCCGGAGAGCCGCCCGTCACTACGCTGAAGGCAAGTGGTGTGCTCGTTCGGGCTCCTCGGGCCCCTCCACCTGGAGATCGACGGCATCGACCTCACCCCTTCTGCGCCGAAGGAGCGCGCGCTCCTGGCGATGCTCCTCCTCGACCACGGCCACGCGGTCAGCGTCGACCGGCTCGTGGAGGAGCTCTGGCCGAAGCTCGACGCGGATCGGGCGCGACGGGTGCTGCAGGTCCGGGCGGCAAGCATCCGCAAGTCGCTGAGGGACGCCCGCGCTCCGGCTGTCCTCGAGTTCGTCAACGGCGCCTACCGCTTGACCGTCGCGCCCGAGCTCGTCGACGTCGACTGCTTCTTCGCGCTCGTCGAGCAGGCGCGGACCAAGTCGCGCGGCGGCGATCCCTCGAGTGCGGCTCGGTTGCTCACTGAGGCGCTCGGCCTGTGGCGCGGGCCGGCGCTGACCGATGTTCGGGGTGGCTCGAGTCTCGACGCCGAGGCAGCAAGGCTCGACGAAGCCCACTTGGACGCGATCGAGGACCGGATCGACGCGGAACTGGCCTGCGGCCGGCACCGGGAGCTGCTCCCCGAACTGGACGGACTCGTCGCTGTCCATCCCCTCCGCGAGCGACTCTGGGGTCAACGAGTGCTGGCTCTCTACCGTGACGGGCGGCAGACCGAGGCGTTGCAGGCCTGCGCGGCGATTCGCCGCCGGCTGGCCGACGACTGGGGGGTCGACCCCGGTCCGGCGCTTCGAGCGCTCGAGACCGCAGTGCTCGAGCAGCGTCCCGATCTGGACTCCGCGGCGGCCACCGAGCCGGGCCAACCCTGGCTGCCTCAACGGTCATCTGTGGATCACATGCCGACGGTGCACTACGCGAAGGCAAAGGACGGGGTCAACCTCGCCTATCAGGTCACGGGTAGCGGGCCCACCGACCTCATCATCATCCCGGGTTACGTCTCCCACCTCGAGACGTGGTGGGAGGCGTGGTCTGGCCGACTCGTACGAAAGCTTGCGTCCTTCTCACGACTCATCATCTTCGACAAGCGCGGAACGGGACTCTCCGATCGGCCAGAGAGACTCGAGCTCGAAGAGTGGGTCGAGGACGTGGCAGTCGTGCTCGACGCGGTCGGATCGGAACGTGCCGCGGTCTTCGGTGTATCAGCGGGCTCACCGATCGCGATCCTCTTCGCGGCCACGTATCCCGAGCGCACCCGAGCGCTCATCCTCTACGGCGGATATGCACGGATCCTTTGGGACGACGACTACGAGATCGGCAAGGACCCGGAAGCTCTGAACGCGGGCATCGAGTCGATCGAATCCGAATGGGGTTCAGACTCGGCGCTCGAGCGCTGGTGTCCGAGCGCTCGTGGCGACCCGATCGCTCGTGCGCAGTTCGGCCGTTATCAGCGCATCTCCGCGAGCCCGGGTTCCGCCACCGCGTACCTCCGGGCCGTGACGAGCGTCGACGTTCGTCACGCGCTCCCGATGGTGAGCGCACCGACGCTCGTGCTCCACGCGGCTCGAGACCTCCGTACGCCGATCGCGTTCGCCCGCTACATGGCGGAGCGCATACCGGACGCAACACTCGTCGAGCTCGACAGCTCCGATCACCTGATCTGGTTCTCCGATGCGCTCGACGCGATGACCGACGGGATGCAGGACTTCCTGATCGGAGCGAATCCTGCTCCAGAGGTGAATCGCGTGCTCGCGACGGTTCTCGTCGTCGAGCCGCTCGACGACGCTCGACCGCTGGCAGCCGGCGTTGGATGCGAGCTCGTCGAGCGCTTTCGCGGGAAGGCAGTGCCCCACGGACCGACGCAGATCGTGGCGACGTTCGACGGCCCCGGTCGAGCGATCCGCTGCGGGGTGGCGATCATCCAGGACTTGCGATCGAGGGGACTCGATGCGCGCGGAGGTGTGCACAGCGGGGAGTGCGAGGTCACGAACGGCCAGACCGGTGGCATCGCTGTTGCCATCGCAGAGCGAGTCTGCGCGCTCGCTCACAGCGGAGAGCTGCTGGTGACTCAGACGGCTCGCGATGTCGTCTACGGGAGCACGATCACGTTCAGCGACCCTCGGAGCGATCATCTCGACGGACTGCCGCTCGACTGGCGTGTGTTCGCCGTGACCGGGGTGTGAGGCCGCCTTTGTGCCCTTGTCAGGCGCGGCGTTGTCGAACGGCGAAGAGGCTCCACGAGCCCGGCACACCTTTGAGGTCGTAGCTGCCGCGCTCGTCGAACTCGATGCCCGATCCGACCACGAGATCCCTCACGACGCTCGAGACCAAGATCTCGCCTGGCGCGGCGCAGGCATCGACGTGCGCTGCGATGTGCACCGCCAAGCCGCCAAGGTCATTGCCGCGCACTTCGCACTCGCCGGTGTGCAGACCGGCACGGAGCTCGATGCCGAGCGCGTTGGTCGCCTGCAAGATCGCGCTCGCGCACTGAATGGCGCGCGCAGGCCCGTCGAACGACATGACGAACCCATCCCCGGTCGTGTTGATCTCCCGCCCTCGGAAGCGGTCGAGCTGCTGGCGCACGGCCCGGTCGTGATCGTCGAGGAGCGCACGCCAGTGGTGATCGCCGAGGACAGCCGCGCGCTCGGTGGATCCGACGATGTCGGTGAACAGCACAGTCGTGAGGATGCGATCGATCTCGATCGGCAGCCGCTGGCCCGTCAACAGGTCGGCGGTCTCGTCGGCGACGACGTCGAGGTTGGCGATGAGGCCGAGGCTGCCGCCCGGGATCTCGACGAAGGTCGCGCCGGGAATGTGCTCGGCGAGGTAGCGACCGTGTGCGACGGACAAGAACAGACTCTCGACGACGTGCAGCACGCGGGTCGGAGCCTGGATGAGCGGCAACGCCTGCCGCACGTCCACGGTTTCAAGGATGTAGCGGTACTGCGCGGCGAACGTTCGAGGAGTCGCGGCATAGCGCGACCAGAGAGCAATCTCCTGCAGGGCGCCGATGTCATCCGCCTGGTCGGGATTGATTGCACGGGCCAGGTCAACGGTGCCCCAGCTGGTTCCCAGGATCTCGACGACCGCGTCCAGCTCCTCGTGTGTCGCGCCGATGGGGTAGTCGTCGTCGCGGCGGTAGCGCGCCGTCGTGTTCGAGCAGGATGAGCGCGCTCGACCCTCTCGGGGTGCTGCGCGGCGAACAGGAGCGCGACCTGCCCGGCGTCGATGGAAGCGATGATCGCGGTCTGCTCGGAGCCTGCGGCGTCGAGAACGGCGAGGACGTCTTCGGTCCACTCCTCGCACGTGGGGATCGCCGATCTCGGGATCCCGTCCGACGCGCCAGTGCCCCGCCTGTCGAAGACGATGACCCGACTGAAGCGCAGGAGGCGCTCGATGAAGTCGTCGAAGCCCGGCATCGTCCATTGGACCTCGACGTGGCTACCGATCCCGTAGAAGTACAGAACGTCGTTCGGCCCGTCGCCGATGACCTGATACGCGACGTCGGCGTCGCCGACCCCGACGTACTTCGTGTCCGGCCGCTGCACCATCGAGAGCGGATCATTGCCGAGCCCACGTCGATACGCTCGCCCGATGGGTGGATACGTCGACATCGCCGGGCACGCCACGTGGGTCGAGCAGACCGGCGTCGGCGACGAGACGGTCCTCCTCTTGCACGGAGGGCTGTCGAGCTGCGATGACCTGCTCGGCACCGTCGGGCCGACCCTCGCCGAGCACTACCGGGTGGTCGCGTTCGATCGCCGCGGCCACGGCCGCACGGCAGACACCGACGCGCCGTTCCACTACGCGGACATGGCGGTCGAGGTGCTCGGCGTCCTCGACATGGTCGTCGGTGGCCCCGCGCACCTCGTCGGCTTCAGTGACGGCGGGAACGTCGCGCTGCTGGTCGCGCTCGATCACCCCGAGCTCGTCGTCAAGATCGTGACGATAGGGGCGAACTTCCACCACTCGGGCCTCATGGACTTGCCGCTTGCTGCGGATTCGCCGCGCGGTCGGAGATGATCGCCGACGCCTACGGAAGCCGATCACCCGACGGGCGCGAGCACTTCTCAGTCGTGTTCGAGAAGGCCGAGAAGATGTTCGCGACCGAGCCGACGCTTACGGTCGACGATCTGGGCCGCATCGCCAACCCCGCGCTCGTGATCGCGGGCGACGACGACGCGATCCGCCTCGATCACACGTGTGCGCTCTACGAGGCACTGCCCGCGGGAGAGCTTGCAGTCGTGCCGGGCGCCTCGCACCTGCTCCCCATCGAGAAGCCGCTCGACACCGCGACGGCTGATCCTCGACTTCTTGCAGAGAGCGGGGCCTCCCGTCACGTTCATGCCGATCCGGAGAGGCCCCGCGTCTGCGTGAGCTTGCGTCAGGTCGCGGGGCAGTGCACGTTCGGGTTCCACATCGCGAACGTGCCGCTGGGATTGAACTTCCAGATCCACGCGTGGAGTGAGTAGAACGCCGGCAGGAGGAAGCGGTTGGGTGCATCGGTGAGCATGAACTGCTGGCCGAAGAGCGATGGCACGCCGGTGTGCGTCCGCTCCCACACGCTCTTCAGTACGAGGTACTCGAGCGCGACCAGGTGCAGGTGGCCGTTGCCATCTGGTGCGTAGACGAGAAGCTCAGGGTGTGTGACGTCGACGCTGTCGGGCGCCGGGTTGTGGTCAGGGTCGAGGTTGGCGCTCGTCGGGTCGAGGTGATGTTCGCCCATCCCTCCGTCGGGCTGCTGCTCGATGCAGGTGAGCTGACTCGCGATCTTTGACGACCACGTTGTATCCGCGCCTTGGCCGCGAGCTCCGGGCTGTGGAACGGCGCGGTCGCGATCGCAGCGCGCACGAGGTCGAAGATCGACCCCCGAGGGTTCGTGCTCTGTGCCGTCGCCATCCCGCTCATCCCGCTCATGCCGGGCATGTTGCCCATGCCGCCGTTCCCATCGCCGTTGGATGTCTGCGCGTTGGCAGCGGTGGTGGCGAGCACGAGCGTTCCCGCGAGCATCGCCACGCACGCGAGGGCGCGCGCGGAGTAGCGCTTGTGAGTCTTCATGTGAGAGTTCCCTTCGTCTCGGGGGGTGTTTCGACGAGCCTGCGCCCGGTCGATCCCGCGGACATCGGGAGTCGCTCCCCATTTGGCCCGCCTCGATGCGAGCCGGTGACGCGGCGGAGCCCGGGCACCGTCACCGGCACCCGGGCTCCGTCAGGTCAGATGTGTCGGGGCTAGCTGCGGGACTTCAGCAGCCGTGCGCCTCCGACCAGCAGGACACCAGCGGCGATCGCCACGAGGGCGAGCACGAGAGGAGCCTCGCTGTTGGAACCGGTCGCCGGCAGGGTGCCAGCTGCGGTCGTCGTGGGGGCCTCAGTCACCGGGGCCGCGGTCGTCGCCGGTGTGACGGTCGTCGCGGTGGTCGTGGAGCCCGGGACGGTCGTCGTGGTCGGCTGCACCACGTTCACCGACGTCGTGGCCTTCGAAGTGGCCTGACCTGGGGGACCGGCGTTGGCGTTGAACGTGATGCCGCTCGCCGTCGCCGGGACCTCGACCACGAGGGTCTGAGGAGCCGCCGAGTCGGGCGTCGACCACGTGCACTTGATCGAGTCGGTCGTTGTCACGCACGACGACAGCCCAGGCGTGAACGAGACGAGGGCGGGAGTGCCGCCACCGCTCGTGCTGATGCTCACCTCAGCGGGTGTCGTGCTCAACGACGGAATGGAGAACACCGCCGTGACGAGGATCTGCGTCCCGGCAGTCGGGCTGGACGGGGCCGCGGTGATGGTTGCTGTGATGTTGCCCGGCGCCTGCGCGCTCACGGGAGCGGTCAGGAGCACTAGGGCGGCGCCGAGAACACCGAACGCCGAGAGCGCCTTCTTCATAAATCGCACCTCATATCTGCTTGGGGTTACGTCTTGTCTAGTTCATCTTTCACTGTTCAGCCCATGTCTGCCAGCAATCGAGCCGAAAACCGTGCAACCAAAGGGCCTCAGAGCGCCAACTCGTCAGCGCTCGTCCGCCAGCAGTTGCACAAAGAACCCCAGCCGATGCCGGAGCCCGAATGCGTGTTCGATGAAGCGGCAGTACATGTTGGTCACCCGTACCCCGTATCGAGAAAGTTCAGGCACCTCTCATGGCGGCGGTGTCGACATGACCCTGAACCCGACCCAGTCGCCGCTGCCGGACAGCTCGCTCACATCGACCTTCGTGACGACCGCACGCGGAGGACCGGTGCGCATCCACGCGATCAGCGCATCGACCGCGGGCTCGTCACCTTCGAGCTCGGCCACCACAGCGCCATCGCTGCGATTCGCGA
The DNA here is from genome assembly GCA_963739555.1 of uncultured Acidimicrobiales bacterium. Lineage (GTDB taxonomy): Bacteria > Actinomycetota > Acidimicrobiia > Acidimicrobiales > DATKAS01 > DATKAS01. The sequence goes on from CAVUAV010000010.1 coordinate 104,561, forward strand.
CCCACCCACGCACGCCGGTCATCTCGGCTCGGTCGCGGCAGCTGTCGCGATACCAGACGCCTTGCACCCGTCCCGAGACGACTACCCGCCGTCGCGCCACGGCGGTCAGCCACGCCAGAGCTGGAGCGGCGTCTTGTCGCGAGCGCCACTGAAGGGCAGGGACACGGCCGTGCCACCTTCCCGTGCGGACGCATACGCCGCGCACACCACGTCGAGGACGTCGCGACCGAACGCGGCGTCCATGAGCGGACGGGAGTGGCCCCCGAACGCGACCAGGAACGCCTCGAGCTGCGCGACGTAGCCGTACTGCTCGAGCTGCGGGATGGACCCCGTGACGGGGGCGATCGGGATCTCGTCGCCGTTGTGCTCCAGCAGCAGCGTCGGCAGCAGCTCGGCGCGCACCACCCCGGTCCTGCTCGCCGCTTGCACGCTCCACTCGGGAACCTCACCGCCTCGCCAGCTCGACACGACGGTGGCCTCGCAACCCGCGGTCGAACGTGAGCGTGACCTCGGCGTGCTCGTCGGTGGGATGGTCGTCTGCGCCCTCGAGCGTCGCCGAGACCGACATCACGTGCGAGCGTGCCGCCAGCATCGCGATGGCGATCGGGTGGACGCCGAGGTCGAACAGCGCGCCGCCGCCCCACGCCTCGGTGAGGAACTCACCCCACGTGGGCCGGCTCTGCAAGGTGCGGACCTCGAGGTGCTGGAGCTCGCCCATGTCGGCGACCGCGGCGAGGAGCTGCTGCACGATGGGGGCGTAGGCGAGGTTCTCGGCGTAGCCGATGCGCGCTCCGGCGAGCTCGGCCGCGACGAGGGAGTCGGCATCGGCGAGGGTCGTGCACAGCGGCTTCTCGATGACGACTGCGGCGCCGGCGTCGATCGCCTGGAGCGCGTGCGCCGCATGGCACTGCGGCGCGCTGCACACGACGACGATGTCGGCACCCGCAGGAAGGTCGTCGTAGCTGCAGGCGACGGCGCCCATGCGCGCGGCCATCTCCTTTGCCTTCTCGCGGTGTCGCGACGCCACATGGGTGATCGGGAGCTCGAGCTGCTTGGCCGCCAGACCGTGGACCGCAGCGATCCATCCTGCGCCCGCGAACGCCAGTGAAGGCGTTGGCGCTCACTTGCCGGTGAGCGCTGCCACCACGGGCGCGAACGGCTCGACGTCGCCGGTGCCGACGATCACATAGGAGAAGCCCCAGCGCTCTCGGCGCTCTTGAAGGGTCTCGATGATCTGCGCCACGGTGCCGACGACCGCGAACGGTGTCTGAAGCGCAGCTTGGGGGGTCATGCCGAAGCCACCCGCCAGCCTCGCGGCGAGCCCTTCGCGATCGTCGGTGACGCTCACGAAGAACGCCCGCACGTTCATCTCGAGCGAGTCGAATCGGGGGCCTGCCGCGAGCTTCACGATCGCGACCTTCTCGTCCACCGCGTCGGGTGTCATCGACGCGAGGGCTTCGGGGCCGATCGCACCCGCGGCCATCGTGCCGTTGATGCCGACGATGTCGGCCTCGCGGGCGGCGATCGACAGCACGCGCTTGCCGCCGCCGCCGACGAGGATCGGGATGTGCGGTTGCACCGGCTTGGGCAGGCCGTCGAGCCCGCTCACGGTGTAGTGCTGGCCGCTGAAGGAGAACGGGCCGGGGGTGAAGTGGCCCTTGATGATCGCGAGGCCCTCTTCGAACCGGTCGACGCGCACGCCTGGCGGGTCGTACGGGATGCCGGACCAGTCGTAGTCGGCGCGCTCCCATCCGGCACCGATGCCCACCTCGAGACGACCGTCGGAGAGCAGGTCCATCGTGGCGAGCTCCTTCGCCAGCACGACCGGGTGCTTGTAGTCGTTGTCCCACACGAGGGCGCCGACCCGAAGCACGGTCGTCGCTGCGGCCGCGGCCATCAGCGCGGGCATCGGAGCCATCTGGTTGCCGAAGTGGTCGGGCATCGTGAGGGTCGAGTACCCGAGGTCTTCGATGCGCTGTGCGAGCTCGCTCCACTCCTTCCCCGACATCGGTGCGGAAGCCTGGACGCCGAAGCGGAAGGGGTGAGCGTGGGCCATCGGCGCACGATATCGCCGGGTCACGCAGCCAACGCGACCCGGATCACGAGAAGGCGGCGGGTAGTTTGGAGGGGCTGTGCGCACCCCCGGCACCCTTCTCCGACTCACCTCTGTCGTCGTCCTTGCCGGCGTCGGCGTCGCGGCCCTGACCGCGGCAATCGTGCCGCAGGCCGCAAGCCTCGCCACCGCACACGTCGAGACGGCCTCGCTTCCCGAGCTCAACCCCCTCGCCCAGCGCTCGGTCATGTACGCCGCGGACGGCTCGGTCATGGCCGTCCTCAAGGCCGAGGAGAACCGCAAGCCCGTCGCGCTCTCGCAGGTTCCCCAGCCCGTGATCGACACCGTCCTCGCAGTCGAAGACGCGGAGTTCTTCCAGCACCGCGGCATCAACGCTCGGTCGCTGATCCGCGCGCTTCTCGCGAACGTCTCGGCCGGCGGAGTCACCCAGGGCGGCTCGACGATCACGCAGCAGGTCGTGAAGAACGCGCTCCTCACGCCGAAGCGCGACGCGAACCGCAAGATCAAAGAAGCGGTGTACGCGGTTCGCCTCGAGCGCACGATGACGAAGAACGAGATCCTCGAGCGCTACTTGAACACCGTGTACTTCGGCAACGGCGCCTACGGCGTGCAGGCCGCGGCCGAGCTGTACTTCGGCACCGACGTCGGGCAGCTCGGCTACCCGCAGGCGGCGTTCCTCGCGGGGCTCATCCGCAATCCCGTCGGCTACGACCCGTTCCGCTTCCCCGTTCGGGCGACCGACCGTCGGCGCGTCGCGCTGAACCGACTGGTCGACGTCGGCAAGCTCACTCCTGATCAGGCCGACCTCATCGACGCCACGCCGATCCCGACCACGCCGCAGACGACGCGCGGCCGCGGCGCCTCCCGAGGACTACTTCGTCGAAGCGGTGAAGCAGCAGCTGCTCGACGACGTGCGGCTCGGTGACACCGCCCAAGAGCGGTACAACGCGGTCTTCAAGGGCGGCTTGCAGATCTACACGACGTTCGAACCGAAGATGCAGCAAGAGGCACTGCAGGCCCGCAACGATCAGCTTCCCGACACGGGCGGCAAGTTCACGGTCGCGCTCGTGGCGCTCGACCCTCAGACCGGCGCAGTGAAGGCGATGGTCGGCGGCCCGGGCTTCGAGAACGCGAAGTTCAACCTCGCGACGCAAGGCGTGCGACAACCGGGCTCGTCGTTCAAGACGTTCGTGCTCGTCGCCGCGCTCGAGGCGGGCGTACGGCCGACCGACATCATCGACGGCACGAGCCCTTGCCGATTCCCGTTGCCGGGCGGTCAGCCGGACTATGTGATCTCGAGCGAGGGCGCCGGCGTCGGGCCGATCTCGAAGATGATCGCCCTCTCGATCAACTGCGCGTTCGTGCGACTCGGGCAGATCGTCGGCCTCGACCGCGTGATCGACACCGCTCGCCGCATGGGCGTCACCGCGAAGCTCGATCCCGTGCCGTCGATGGCCATCGGCTCCGAGGAGATCTCGCCGCTCGAGATGGCATCGGCGTACGGCGTCCTCGCGGCGGACGGAGGACGGCATCCCGCCTACTACGTGCAGAAGGTCCTCGACAGCACAGGCGGGGTCGTGTTCCAACACGACGACACCAAGGCCGAGCAGGCCGTCGACCCGACAGTCGCGAGCCTCGCGACGCAGATGTTGCAGGGCGTCGTGAAGAGCGGCACCGGCAAGCGAGCCGCGCTCGGTGATCGCCCCGTGGCCGGCAAGACGGGCACATCGCAAGACAACGCCGACGCGTGGTTCGTCGGCTACACGCCGCAGCTCGTCACCGCGGTGTGGATGGGCGCTCCCGAAGGACGAATACCGATGCGCAACGTCGGCGGCATCAACGTCACCGGCGGCTCGTATCCCGCGAAGGTGTGGCACGAATTCATGGACAAGGCGCTCGCGGGGCAGCCAGTGCTGCAGTTCACGGTGCCGCCCGAACTCCCCGAGCGCAGACCGGCGCGCCTCTACCTCCCGTTCGTCGAATGCGGATACGACCCGCCGACTTCGATCGCGTTCAGCGGCAACACGACGTCGACCATCGGCGACAGCTCGACGCGTCCGCATCGCACGACGACCACGACGTCGACGACGACCACGACGATCGACCCGGCACTCACGACGACGACCCTGCCGCGCAACCGTCCGGTTCCGTCGGTGCCGACCAACTTCATCGTGATGAGCTGCGGCCGGTTCAACGTCGTCGGAGCACAGCAGTGGCCCGACGACCGCGCCTCCCGACACCGGCCCCGACCAGCAGGTGCCCACGGGAGCGGGCGACGATCCGTCGATCACGGTGGGGTCGTTCCCGGTCTTGGTGCCACAGAACGAGGGCCCTCCGGTCACGGTGGCGCCATGACTCTGCAGACCGACCTGCTCGCGCTGCAGCGTTCCGACACCCGGCTCGACCAGCTGCGTCACCGGCATGCTCACCTGCCCGAGCGAGCCGAGATGCAGGCCATCGACGCCGCGCTCAACGACCTGCGGGCCGATCTCGACAAGCTGAGCACTCGTCAGACCGACCTCTCGCGCAGTCAAAGCCGCCTCGAGGTCGAGGTCGCGTCGATCGAGGACAAGCGCCGCGACACCGACCGCAAGCTCTCCGCCGGCACCGTGCCGCGCGAGCTGCAGACGCTGATGGAGGAGGGCGACGCGCTCAAGCGACGCCAACGCGCGCTCGAGGACGAGCTGCTCGAGATCATGGAGCTCGCCGAGCCCGTCGGCGCTCAGCTCACGGTGCTCGAGCAACAGCAGACCGACCTCGTCGACCGGCGGGCGACCGCGAAGCAACGTCTCGACGCGGCCGAGGCCGACGTGGTCTCCGAGCTCACGTCGATCGAAGCGCAGCGCGCCACCGAGGCGACAGCCATCCCGGCTCCCACCCTGAAGGAATACGAGCGGCTGCGGGCGCGGCTCGACGGCGTCGCGGTGAGCGAGCTCGTCGGAACCCAGTGCACCGGATGCCACACCACGCTCGCTGCGATGGAGGTCGAGCGCATCAGGCGAGAGCCTCCCGACGCGATCGTCTACTGCGAGCCGTGCGGCCGCATCGTGGTTCGTACCTGACCGTGCCGGCCTGATCCGTGCTCGTCGTCGTGCGTCACGGCCGGACGGAGGCGAACGCCGCCGGCCTGCTCCTCGGTCGCAGGGACCCGCCGCTCGACCTTCTCGGAGTCGAGCAAGCCGGGCGAGTCGCGCGGGCTGTCGGTCGCCCCGACCGCGTGGTGTCGAGTCCGCTGCGCCGAGCCGTGGAGACCGCAGAGATGTTCGGCTTGCCCGTCGACATCGACGAGCGGTGGGCCGAGCTCGACTACGGCGAGTTCGACGGAGTGCCGGTGGCGCAGGTGCCCGAAGCCATCTGGCAGCAGTGGCGCGCGGACGTGACGTTCGCGCCGCCGGGTGGCGAGTCGCTCGCCGACCTCACGCGCCGCGTGCACGCCGCGTGTGACGACCTGTGCGACGAAGCGCGCGACATCGACCGTCGTCGTGGTGAGCCACGTGTCGCCGATCAAGGCGGCGGTGGCCTGGGCGCTCGGTGTCGGTCCCGAAGTCGCATGGCGCACCCACCTCGACCCCGCTGCGATCAGCCGCATCGTGATCGGTCGCCGGGGCCCGCTGCTCCGCACGTTCAACGAGGTTGCGCACCTCGACTGAGCACGCGCACGTTCCCGTCGGCGTGGCGCGCCGGGCCGGGGTTGCTCGAGTGCCTCGGCGGGCGCGGTGCCGAGGTAGACGAAGCCGAGCATCAACGCAGATCTCGGAGAGGCCGAGAGCGGCGCGCACCTTCGGGTCGTAGCAGGGGTCGCCGGTGCGCCACATCGAGCCGAGGCCGAGCGCCGTCGCTGCCAGCAAGATGTTCTGCGTCGCTGCTGCGGCCGCGCTGATCTGTTCGATCGTCGGGATCGATCCGGCGACGGGCTCGACCGCGACGACGACGACCATCGGCGCGCGTCCGAGCTTCGTGCGCTCCTTGTCGAGCTTCGCGGGCACGGGCTCGGTGCCGTCGGCGCGACACCGCTCGAGGTAGGCGTCCGCGAGGACGACGCCGAAGTCGTCCTTGGCCTCCGCCTTCGAGCACGATGAACCGCCACGGGCGCAGCGTGCCGTGGTCGGGCGCGCAGGCCGCGGCGTCGAGAAGCGTGGAGAGCTGTGCGGCCGTCGGGGCGGGTTCGATCAGCCGACCCGTGGATCGGCGAAGGGCGATCGCCTCGAGCGCGTCCATCGCTGCAGCAAAGCACACCGGGGTTCGTGGGTCGCCGCCCGTTGGGGTGGGGTGAGCGGCGACCCACTGCGGAGCCCCCGGTGTGGTGGGTGCGATGGAGGCACCGAGGCCGAAGGTAAAGCAATCGCTTGCAAGGTTCAAGAATGTGACGGTGACGACACCGTCCGGCGACGCGCGAATTCCCATCAGCCGAGACGAAGCGTCTCCAACGGCTCGAGTCGCGCGGCCTTCACCGACGGATAGAGGCCCGCGACGACCGACACGCCGACCGCGAGGCCGATCCAGAGCGGCATGCGGCCGTAGTCGATGACGACGACCCAGCCCGCGAGCGCTGAGATCAATCGCACGATCGCGACGCCGAGCGCAGCGCCGATGAGGCCGCCGAACAGCCCGACGAAGATCGCCTCGAGGAGGAACTGCGCCGCGATCGTGCTGCGCGTGTGCCCCAACGCGCGCCGGATGCCGATCTCGGACGATCGCTGGATCACGGAGATCGACATCACGTTCGCGATGCCGAGGCCACCGACCGCGAGCGCGAGCAAGCCGGCGAAGAGCGCGGTCTGCTGCAACGTCTTGTCTGCCTGCGCGCTCGCCTTCAACGCGTCGCTCGGCACGTCGACCGCGACCTCGTCGGTGCCGCCGAGCGCGATCGCGGTCGGGATCATCGTCGCGGTCTGCGGTGTCTTGCCGTCCTGGCTGCGGATGTAGACCTTCGTCGGGTCGCCCTTCGCCCCGAAGTCGGCCTTCGCGGAGTCGAGCGTGATGAAGACCGCGTTGCTCAGGCCGGGATCGAGCTCGACGTCGCCGAGCACGCCGACGATCCCGTAGTCGAGGCCGTTCAACCGGATCGTGCGCACCTCGCCAGGCAGGTACCCGTACTGCTTCGCGAGCTGCTTGCCGATGACGGCGGCGTGGATCTTCGCGCCGAGGTCGGCCTGGCCGAACCACCGGCCCTCGACCACCGGCACCTGCAGCACACGAGGGAGGTTCGTGTCGGCCGCGAGCACTGGCACCGGGAACGCTTGGAAGTAGTCGGCCGCGCCTTGGTAGGGGATCGACACCACGCCATTGATCTCGGCCACTGCCGACGCGCCGGTGACCGATCCCACGCGCTCCACTCTGTCGACGACGTCGTCGGGAAGCGTCGGGTTCTGCTCGCCGAACGAGCCGCCTGCCTTGGCGACGATCAGGCTCGTGCCGAGCTCGGACAGCTTCTGCTTGAGGTCGCCCTTCGCGCTCTCGGTCAGGCCGACGGCGCCGACCATGGCGGCAACGCCGACGATCGGCCCCAACATGATGAGGAACGTGCGGATGAGGCGGGCGGTGAGGCCCGCCCACGCGACGCTCAGCAGGTCTCTGAAGCCGCTCACGACTCGTCACCGACGATCTCGCCGTCACGCATCGAGATCTTGCGGTGCGCGGTGGCAGCGACACCGAGGTCGTGCGTGACGATCACGACAGCGCGCTCCGGCGACTGCAAGTCGCGGAAGATCTCCATCACGTTCGCTGCGTTCGTCGAGTCGAGCGCGCCGGTGGGCTCGTCGGCGAGCACCATCAAGCGGGTCGGTGACGATCGCTCGCGCGATCGCGACGCGCTGCTGCTCGCCACCCGACATCTGCACCGGACGATGGTGCGCGCGCGGGCCGAGACCGACCCGGTCGAGCGCCTGCATGGCGCGGTCCCGCCGCGCCGACGGGCGGATGTCTCGGTAGAGCAGCGCGGTCTCGACGTTTCCGAGCGCGGTCAGGTGCGGGATGAGGTGGAACTGCTGGAACACGAAGCCGATCGACTGGCCTCGCAGCTTCGACCGGTTCGCGTCATCGAGCGTCGTGACGTCGACGCCGCCGACCCGGATGACTCCCTCGCGTCGGCAGGTCGAGGCAGCCGAGCAGGCCGAGCATCGTCGACTTGCCCGATCCAGAGGGACCGACGATCGACACGAAGTCGCCGGCCGAGATCGTGAGCGACACGTCGCGCAGCGCGTGGACCAACACCTCGACGCCGTAGGTGCGAGTGACACCCTCGAGCTCCAAGAGCGCGGTCATCAGGGCGCGGTCATCAGATCAGGGCTTGGGCGTGTCGACTTCGACGATCACGACCTCGTCGCCCTTCAACCCCTCGGTGACCTCGATGAAGCTGCCTTCGCTGAGGCCGGTCGTGACCGGCACCTCGGTGACCTTGCCGCCGTGGTCGAGGTCGATGACGCGCACGACGTCTTGGCCTTCGCCGTTCTGCTTCACCGCCGCGATCGGCACGGTGAGCACGTCGGCCTTCTCCTGGATCACCACGTCGAGCGTGACGAGCGCGCCGTCGGCCGCTCCGAGATCGCCTTGCAGCTCGACCTTGCCCTCGTAGCTCTGCTCACCGGTGTCTGCTTTCACCGTGGCGTTGTCGTCGAGCTGCGAGATCGTCCCTTGTGCGGTCTCGGTGCCGCCGACGAGCGTCGCCGTGACCTGCTGCCCGACCTGCAGCTTCGTGCGGTCGGATGCCGTGGCCTTCAACGTCACGGTGAAGCCCGAGTCGGTGAGCGAGAAGAGCGCGGTGCCCGAGGGCACGAACTGGCCCTTCGTCGACGATCATCTGGCCGAGCCGTGTGGGCCACGTGCCGACGATCATGTCGGTCGGGTGGAACGTGACGTCCTCGTTGACCGTGAGCACGGCGATGCCCGCCGACGTCTGTCCCTTGTGGAGCACGACGGTGCCGGCGAGCGGTTGGAAGTCCTGGCCCGGCTGCGCGCTGCCCTGCACCGAGTAGTTCACGGTCGTGTCCTGCGAGGGAGGCTGATCGGCGACGATCGCGAGTCGTGACGCGGAGCCACCGAGCACGCGCACCGTGCCGCCGACGAGCTGCAGCTCGGGCAAGTCGTCCGACTGGATCGTGACGGTGCCGCCCGACGGGTTGCCGACGGTGTACTTGTCGCTCGGCGCGAGCGCGACCGACACCACCTCGTCGGGTTCGACGAGGTCGTCTTGCACGGTCGGCACCGAGACCTGCATCGACGACTGCCCGGCGGGCAGCACGAGCCGGCCGGCGGGCCGGAGGTAGTCGATGCCATCGGACGCGGTGCCGCTGAACTGCAGGAGCAGCTCGACGTCGGCGGCCACCGCACTGTTCGCGCTGAGACTGAAGTTGATCGGGCTGCCTTCGGTCACGCTCGTCGTGAGCGGTGACAACGTGAGCAACGGCTTGGCCGCGTCGCCGGTCGCGCCCTGGATCGTGATGACCGCGGAGGAGATCTTGCCCACCTTGTAGTTGGGCGACTGCGCGACGCTCACGATGATCGTCTCGTCGGGCTCGATGATCGAGTCGGTGAGGGTCTGCACGTCGAACGTCGCGCTCGATGCGCTGTTCAGCGTGACGACCGGCGTGATCGGGTTGAAGTCGGTGCCGGACGTCGCGGTGCCGCTGATCTGCAACACGACCTGCACGTCGCCGCCGGCGTTGCCGCCGCTCACCGCGAGGGTGACCTTGCCGCCTTCGGCGACGGTGCCACCACCGGTCATCGTGATCTCGGGGAGGTCGTTCGGTGACGTGATCACCGTCGTCGCCGCAGGCGAGTCGCCGAGGTCGTAGAGGTCGCCGTCGACCAGGTTGACCGTGAGCTCCTCGTCGCCCTCCGCGACGCCGTCGGCGATCGTGGGGATGTTCAGCGGCACCTGCCGGGCGCCCGCGGGGATCGGTGATCTTCCCGACCGGCAGCGACGACGTCGGACTCGGATGCCGTGCCACTCAGGTTCACCGTGAAGTCGATCGGCGACGTGATGTCGCGGTCGACCTCGACGATGAACTGCGCGGGCGCGCCCTCTTGCGTCTTCTGGCTGAGCGCACGGATCGAGAGCCGGGGAAGGCCGCCACCCGATTGCCGGGGCTTGGCTCGCCCGACCGGCCCTGACGGGGTGCCGAGGTCGGGGCCGATCGTGACCGCGGCGGTGTTCTGCGCGCCGATCTTGTAGCCGTTGCCGTTGGGCTGGAGGCTCACGGTCACGGTCTTGGCCGTGCGCGATGCCGCGCCCGGATAGTTGTGATCGGCCTGCCACTGCGCGAGCGCGAACCGCGTCTGCTCGGTGTACAGCTCGTCGATCGGGCCGGGGTTGTAGCCCGCCGCGGCCAGGATCTGCTCGAGCTGCTTCACGTCCGGCCCCTGCGCACCCACGTCGAGCGGCCGGTAGAAGGGGAAGTCGCCCGGCTCGGCGACCGAGTCGCGGCCGTCGATGGCGAGGATCGCTTGACCGGGCTGCACGTCGGCGCCGTCGTCGAGGTAGGTGCGGCTGATGCGCCCCTCAGCCGGGGCGTTGACCTTGCGCTGCTCGACACGGCCGAGCGTGCCGCTCAGCGTGACCTTGTCCTGCAGCGTCTGGCGCTTCACGGCCGCGGTGATGATCAGGTCCTTGTCGGACGCGCTGCCCTTGTCGCGCGAGGTGAACACCACCACGCCCACGACGACGAGCGCGACGGCTGCAGCCGCGCCGATCCACTTCTTCCTCGATGAGCTCATCCGCCGCCCGATGCCCCAGCTTCCGCTTGCGATTGCTTCGCGCAGTCTTGCGAAGTCGCTGCTGTCGAAGATGTCCCCGCTGCTGCTGCCCTGCAGGCGCCTCGATCTGCGGCCCGCTGTTGTCAGCTCCGAACGACAGGAGGCGTCCCTTCGAGTCGGGCTTCGGCTCGGGGATCTTCCAGCCGTGGCCGATCATGCAGTCGCGCCATGCGAGGTACTGCTTGTTCTGCGCCTCGATCTGGTCGGGCGTCAGGTTGTTCTGCGCGGTCTGCATCTCCTGCAGCGCCTGCACGATGTTGCTCTGCGCGGCGCAGGTCTGGAGTCCCTTCACGTACGTGGGGTCGTTGGTGGGCGAGTCGGGCTTGTTCGGATCGGGCACGCCGAGGAACGTCAGGCCCTGGTTCTTCAGGCACGACCGGAACGTGCCGAACGCCGTGAAGAACTTGGTGACGGGATCTTGCTGCGCGAGCGGGATCGTGTCGCTCGGTGCTGCCGTCGTCGCGGCTCCCGACGCCGCGCCCGACGCGGACTCGCCGACTTGCGTGGCGCCCTGCCCGCCCGCAGCCGCCGCGCTCGACGGCGGCGCAGCCACCTGGTCGCCGGGCTTGCTCAGCGTGTAGCCGTCGGGCAGCTGGATGTTGACCTGGCCCGCTTCGATGATGTTGTCGCTGGCGGCCTTGCTGTCGCCGCCGCACGAAGTGAGGGCGAGCGCGACCAGCGCAAGGCCCGACGCGACGACCGCGCGCAAGCGAACCCCCCGACCCCCCGGCACGAGGGCAAGGTACCAAAGGCGTCTCCGCGCTCCTAAGCAGGTCGATGGGCCCGCAGCGCGACGAAAGCCGGTTCGAGGTTGAGTCGTCGATGCATGCGGGGGCTCACCGCCTCCCGGTCGGCGGGCGGCACCGGCTCGACGAGCCGGTCGAGCACGAGGCCCGCGGCCAAGACCTCGTCGAGCAGCACACCCATCGGGATCCGCCAGAACGGCACCCGCCACCGGCCGCCGAGCCCGTCGAACAAGGCGTCGACGCGCTCGACCGCGAAGTAGCTGCCGCCCGACTGCAACCAGTCGGACGTCGGGTGACTCGTCGACAGCACGAGCCACCCGCCCGGCCGGAGCACGCGGCGCATCTCCGACAGCAGGCCCACGCGGTTGTCGATGTGGTGGTACACGAGCGGCATCACTGCGCCGTCGAACGACGCGTCGTCGAGCATCGTCAGAGGACGTTCGAGGTCGTGCTGGACGAGCTCGATGTCGGGGCCGACACGGGCACGTGCCCTCGCGAGCTGCTCGAGACTCCCGTCGACGCCCACGACTCGTGCACCGCGGCCGATGAGCTCGGCGAGGTAGTAGCCGGACCCGCATCCGATGTCGGCGAGCCGCAGGCCGTCGACCTCCCCGCAGAGATCGAGGACCGCGGGACGGTCGTAGTGCGCGTTGTAGAAGCCGTCCTCGGCCTGCGCGTCCCACCACTCGGACATCTCGTCGTAGACCGCGGGCACGTCGCCGACGGCAGAGTGCTCGGCCTGCGGGGCCGCGAGCCGTTGCAACGTGGTTGCGAGCTCGTCTCGCGTCGCGGACCGCGACTCGTCGGGATCCACGGCCCGGAGGCGGAGCTCGACGTGGGAGATCGATGCACCGGAGATCTCATACGAGATCTCCTCCGCGCCGGCCACCTCGCGCAGCGCACGCGCCGCGATGAGCGCCTCCTCCCAGAAGCGCCTTCGACTGAGCCCAGGCAGATCGAACGGATCTCGCACGTGATGGCGGGAGATGACGCTCAACCTGGTGACGGGCTCGTCGACGGATGCGGTGACCAAGGACGAGTCGAACGTGATGAGCGTGCCCGGTGCCTCGCCGAAGGTGCAGAGCTCACAGTCGGGGCGCCCGCTCACTCTCACAGCATGCAAGATCTCTGCCAGTCAACGTTCAATCGGGCGAAATGCGCGTTGTTGGAGGATCCTCGGTGTGCCGAAGCTCCCGATCGCGCAGGTGCTCGAGTCGCTCACCGAAGAGATCGCCGCGCTCGACGGCGGCAATCCTGCGACGTACATCCCGGTGCTCGCCGAGGCCGACCCGTCGTGGTTCGGCATGTCGCTCGTCACGATGGACGGCCACGTCTACTCGGCGGGCGACTCGTCGCAGAGGTTCACGATCCAGTCCGTCTCGAAGCCGTTCGTGTTCGGGACCGTGCTCGACGCACGTGGCCCTGACGTGGTCGCAGAGCGCGTAGGTGTCGAGCCCACCGGTGACCCGTTCAACTCGATCGCCGTCGAGGAGAAGTCGCGGCGAGCGCACAACCCGATGGTGAACGCGGGCGCGATCGTCGCGACGAGCCTGCTGCCGGGTGACACGGCGGAGGAGAAGTGGGTCCACCTCCGCACGTCGTTCGAGCGGTTCGTCGGCCATCCGCTCGAGGTCGATGAGCGCACGTTCGTCTCCGAGCAAGCGACCGGTGACCGCAACCGCGCGATCGCCTACTTCATGCGGGCGTTCGACATGCTCCCCACGGACGTCGACGACGTGCTCGACCTCTACTTCCGGCAGTGCTCGCTGCTCGTCGACGCGAGCGACCTCGCGGTGATGGCCGCCACCCTTGCGAACGGCGGCGTGAACCCTGTCACCGGCGTGCGGGCGCTCACGTCCGAGTCTGCGGTGCGCGTGCTGAGCGTGATGACGACGTGCGGCATGTACGACTTCTCGGGCGAGTGGATGTACCGCGTCGGCCTCCCGGCCAAGAGCGGTGTGTCGGGAGGCGTGCTCGCCGTGTCGCCCGGCCAGCTCGGGTTCGCCGTGTTCTCGCCGCCAATCGATGCCCGAGGCAACAGCGTGCGCGGCATCGCCGCGTGCGAGCGCCTCGCGGGTCGGTTTCGCCTCGAGCTGCACCAGCCCCACGAGGCTGGCTTCGGCGCGGTCCGACGTCAGTACCGAGGCGACACCGTGCCACTCGAAGCGCCGCCGACCGTCGTCGGCGATGGCCTTCTTGCGGGAGCGCGGCTCACGGATCGGCGTCGTCGAGATGCAGGGCGAGCTGTGCTTCGCGTCGGCCGAGGTCGTCTCGCGTACCGTCTGCGAGTCGCTCGCAGAGCTCGACTTCCTGATCCTCGACGGTCGACGCGTGAGCACGATGGACACCGGCGCCCGCGAGGTGCTTGCCGGTGTGCGCGACATGGCCGCGGCCTCCGACGTGCAGCTGCTGTGCTCGGCCTTGCGGTGCGCGCCCACCGAAGCGACGTTCACCAGCGTCGACGACGCGCTCGAGTGGTGCGAGGAGGAGCTGCTGCGCGACTGCGAAGGGCTCGACCGGCAGACCGGAGAGCTCGCGATGCAGCAGCTCCTCGCGGGCCTCGACGCCGACGCGCTCGCGGCCGTCGACGAGATCGCCGAGGTGCGCCGGTACGGTCCGGGCGAGGTCGTCTTCTCAGAGGGCGACGAGGCTGATGGCATCTACTCGGTGATGTCGGGATCGCTGAGCATCTGCATCGCGGCCGGGCACGACCAACAGCGGATCGCGACGCTCGGTCAAGGCGCGACGTTCGGAGAGATGGCCGTGCTCGACGGCAAGCCACGTTCGACGACTGTGGTCGCCGACTGTGTCGTGGTGTGCAAGGTCCTCACGTTCGAGGCGCTTGGAGGCGATCGAAGCGCGGCTTCCTCAGCTGCGCTCGGTGCTGTTCGGCAACCTGGCCCGGGAGCTCGCAGGTCGGCTCCGTGACGCGAACGAGGAGATCCGCACGCTGGCCTGAGCACGCGCGACATGAGGCCGCGTCGCGGCCACCGTCGAGCGCTTGGGCTCGCTAGCGCTTCTTGGCGACGAGCTTCTCGAGCAGGTCCTCGATGCGGCCGAGCTGCGCGCTCAGGTCGCCGTTGCCGTTGCTCGTTGCGTGGCCGTTCTCCGCGGCGCACAGCTGGTCGTAGCAGCCCCGCAGCATGCGGCCGCTGTCACGCTCCTCGGCGATGTAGCGGCCGAGCAATGCGCCGGTCTGGATGTCGATCGTCTTGTCGTCGAAGAACTTCGAGAAGACGTCGGGCTGCGACGGATCGAAGTCACGTGAGAGCCCGAGCTTCTCGAACTTCTCGCGGTCGGTCAGCGACGTCGACGAGGCGATCTCCATCTTGTCGTCGAGCTTCGGGTCCTCACGGGGAAGCAGGGTGTAGCCGAGCTCGCAGAGACGCTTTGCGAATGCCTTGCCGTGCTCGCCCTCGCGGATCGCGACGCTCGAGATGACGTGACGGACGCCGTCGTCCGGAGTCACCGCGGCCCACGCGTTCAAGTAGCACTCGGCCTGGCTCTCGGCGTTCGAGACTGCGTTCAGGAGCCCGAGGTACGAAGGCTTTTCAGACATCTGCGTTCCCCCTTGTCGAGATGCTTGCAGACTACAGACACCTGTTTGAGCCCGGCAACGGGGCGCCTCAGCCGATCGACGCAGTCGGCTTGATCACCCGCTCCGCGAACGCCTCCATCGCGTCACGCTCGGAGGGCTTGCGCATCAAGAAGGCAGGCACGATGACCCGGCTGACCCCGAGCTCGGCGAGCTCTTGGGCGGCGCCGACCGGGTCGTCGCCGAAGATCGCGGGGCTGCCGAACGTGATCGAGATCGCGTCGGGATCTCGGTCGTGCGCGGCGGCGGTCTGGCGCACGATGTCGATCATCTCGCGGAGCTCGTCGGGGGAGCCCTTGCCGGGGAAGAAGCCGTTGCCGAGCCGGCCCGCGCGCTCGCACGCGACCCGCGAGTGGCCGCCGATCACGATCGGGATCTGCCCCTGCGGTGGCTTCGGGTTCGACGAGACCCGCGTGAACGAAGCGAAGTCGCCGTCGAAGCTCGCACCGTCTGACGCCCACAGCGCGCGCATCGCGGCGACGTACTCGTCGTTGCGAGCGCCGCGGCGCTCCCAGGGGATGCCGAGCGCGTCGAACTCCTCGCGGAGCCAGCCGACGCCGATGCCGAGCTCGACCCGCCCGCCCGACAGCTCGTCGAGCGTCGCGAGCTCCTTGGCCAGCACGACGGGGTTGCGTTCGGGGAGGATCAAGATGCCCGTCGCCAGCCGGATCGACGTCGTCACCGAGGCGACGAACGCGAGCCAGATGAGGGGATCGGGGATCGGCGTCGAAGCCTGCGCGGGCATCTTCCCGTCGGGGCTGTACGGATAGGGCGAGCTGTAGTCGTCGGGGTAGACGACGTGCTCGACGGTCCACAGCGACTCGAACCCCGCGTCGTCGGCGGCGCGAGCCAGCTCGATCGCGCCGGGGCCCTTGGTCCACTGCATCGTGTTGACGAAGGCGAGTCCGTACTTCATGCGGCGACGCTACACACGCGTCGCGGTCAGCGTCCCGTGCTCAGCACTGGATCGTCGTGCTCGCCCCGCCGTTCGCGCCGGCCAGGTTCGCGGCCGCGCAGTTGAACCGCTGCTGCGTCTTGTCTTCCTGCTGCGTGGCGCCGCTCATCTTGCAGCCCGCGCACGACACGACGACGAGCAACACGGCAGCGATCACGCGACGCATGGAGTCAGGGTACGGACCCAGGGCCAGAAGTACCGTGGATCCTCGTGCCCAGCGCGGTTCAAGGATCTCTGTCTCGACGCCCGCGACCACCAGTGCGCTCGCCGATTGGTGGTGCGACGCGATGGGCTACGTCCGCCATCTCGACCCGGGGGAGCAGCGGCCGCCAGAGAAGTCGGTGCCGATCGTCGATCCGACGGGACGTGGACCGCTCATCTGGGTGATCCCCGTGCCCGAGGACAAGGTCGTGAAGAACCGGATGCACATCGACGTCTGGGGCGATGCCACCGAGCTCATCGCTCGAGGCGCGTCGATGGTGCTGCCGAAGGGTGACGACCGCTGGTGGGACGTGCTCGCCGATCCCGAGGGCAACGAGTTCTGCGTCTTCTCCACTCCCTGAGCCGGCGGGTCAGATGACCGGTTGGTGGTACGCGACCGACGGTGGTTGCAGCAGCAGCCGTTGCCGTTCGGTGAGCTGCTCGAGCAGCGCCGCCGGCCACCGCTGGTCCTCCGCCCACGTCGAGCTCCCCGGGGAGTACTTGTAGAGCAGCGTGCGCCTGATCCCCGGGCCCCGCCAGGTCAGCGTGCCGTGGGTGAGCGCCTCCGTGAACACCACGAGGTCGCCGGCGGCCAGAGGAACCTCCACCGCCAGCCGGCCGTCGGGCCGCTCGGGCAGGGCGAAGCCCGCCTTGTGGCTCCCGGGCACGCCGCAGAAGCCGCCGCCTCCGGCCGGATGGTCGACGAGCGCCCATTGGACCGCGACCAGGCCGCAGCGGATCTTCCCGTCCCGCACGAGGTAGTACTGCGCGGGATCGAACGGGGTGGCGCCGCCGTGCAACCCCAGCCCGCTGGTGCCCGGCGCCATCACGATGCCGTAGGCGTGGTCGAGGCGGACGTGCACACCACACAGCTCGACCACGATGTCGAACACCGCCGGATGATCGATGAGGCGCTGGAATGCCACGGCTCGCGGCAGGTGGCCGCTGAACCGCTGGCTCTGGATCGTCTCGCCCGGTGGCGCCAGCCCGAGGCCGTCGATCGCCTCGTGGAGGGCGGCCAGCTCGGCCGGGGTCCAGCACCCCGCGACGCACGAGGAAGCCCTGCAGGTCGAAGGAGTAGCGCTCGTCGTCGGTCAGCGGCCCCACCACCGGCACCCTAAGGCGAGTCAGGCGAGCGCCGACTCGAAGCGCTCGCGGATCCACGGGATCAGCTCGAACGGCACGCGATCGGCGAGCTCTCCACCCGCGTCGTGGGCTTCGACGATCTGCGCCCAGCCGTGCAGCAGATGCACGGCCTCCCACTTGCGCAAGCGCTCGGCATCGAGCGGCACGACGCGCTGGTACCCGTTGAGGAACCGCTTCGAGAGCCACCCCTGCGAGGCACCGACCAACGCCTTCGCCGACGCGGTTCGACGTCGCGAGCGCGGCGCCGAAGTGGAACAGGAGATGCGTGCGCGCGACGTCGCCGTGGCGATCACCGAGCGCGGCATCGGTCCAGTCGATGACCATCGACTCGTCCCCATCGACCAGGACGTTGAGCGGATGGAAGTCGCCGTGGCACGCGACCTTCGGGCCCGCGTCGAGCTCGGGCAGCAGGGGCTCGACTCGCATCGAGCGCCGGCGCGCAGGTCGGCTGTCCTCGTGCGCGGCCAGCCATCGCCGAACCAGTCGGAGGCGTCGTTCCGCGAGGCCCTCGCCGTCAGCGCTCCGGCCACCCCTCGATGGGCAACGCGTGGAGGCGCACCTGGAGCGCGGCGAGACGGTCGACCAAGCTCGGCGCTCGCCACGGGGCTCGCTTCACCGCGTCGAAGAGCGTCGCGTGTGGCCCTCGCTGCATGACCTGAACCGGGAGGTCGCCGAGCTCACCGGGATCGAAGACAGCGATCACTCGTGGCGCCGGATACGCCTGCTCGACGCACCACTCCTGGATCGCGGCTTCGCGCCGTGCGACCGCCGCCTCCTCCACGGTCTTGTGGGTGCGGGCGACGAGAGGGCCGGTCCACTCGGGTGGCAGGTCTCGGCCCACGAACCAGACGTAGTCGATGAGCGTCGAGAAGCCAGTGCCGATCGAGCGGGGTGCTTCCGCGTCGAGCACGGTGCCCCCGTACTCGTGCTCGAGCCACGTGCGCAGTGCGGCTGCCGTCTCGACCCCGCGGTCCGCGTCCGCCATATGAGGAGCATCACACAGCGCGCATCGAGTCGTCTGTGAGACGATCGGTTCGTAAGCGGGGTGGCGAGATGGTGGAGAGCGGAGCGCCTGGGTCCGAAGGGACGAACAAGCCTCCGCGCCGCGTGCGGATGTTGGCCGGGTTCAGTGGTGCTGCGGTCGCGGCCGTCGCGGTGTTCGCGCTCGTGTTCGTCGCGCCGGCGTCGCATCGCGCCTTCTCGGTGCTCGGTGGGCTCGAGGCGCACGACTGCCCGGGAGGACCAGAGGTCGCGACGATCCCCAGCACTGATGTCGTCGTGCTCGCGGGATTGCGGTACGACGGGCGCTTCGGTCACTGGAGCGCAGTGACGTGGGACGACAGCCGCAGCGCGTCACCGCAGACGCGGCTCCTCTGGGTCACCGACGATGCGTTGGAGCGAGCCCTTGGCACGCCGCCGTCCCGAGAAGGCGGGAAGGTCCTCACCGATCCGGCCTTCGACACGTGCACTGCCGACGCCTCCCACCGTGCTCGGCACCTCCGAAACGCGGGTCACCGACACCCAAGCGCGCGCCGCCGGTGGTCACGGACGCCCTCGAGACGACGGTGGCCGCAACCGTTGATACGAGCTCGGTGTCGACCTCCGCCTCGAAGAAGGTCGTCGCCACCACGACGAAGACGAAGACGACGGCGACCGCGGCCACCACAGCGAGCACGACCTCGCCGACCACGACGTCGAAGCCCATCATCACCACCACGACGAGCACGACGACGACGGTGCCGAAGCTGACCATGCCGGACGTGCTGAACCTCCCCTATCAGGCTGCGCAGCAGCAGCTGACCGACCTCGGCCTCGACGTCACGTTGCTTCCCGCGTTCCTGCCGAAGGGAGACAGCCGAGACGGGCTGGTCGTGTCACAGCTCCCGACCGCCGGCAGCGCGGTCGACCCCGGCACGCAAGGTGTCCATCGCGGTCGGCCAGGTGCCCAAGGTCGACGTTCCCGACGTCGTCGGCATGTATTGGGAGGACGCCACAGGCATCCTTCAGGACGCCGGGTTCGAGGTGCATCTGGCCTACGACCCGCAGAGCTCAACTGATGGGCACGGTGCTCACTCAGAACCCGCCGGCTGGTGCGCACGTGCCGGCAGGCTCGACGGTGACGATCACCCTGAACGACGACCCGGGCTGCTGCTCGCCCTAGGGGCGCGCTTCGTATGAGCGGAGGTCGTCGAGCGAGATCCACTCGAGCGCGCGGGCGTGCGTGGACTCGAGCACCACGAACGGTGCGGCGCCCGCTTCGAACGCCTCGACCCAGCGATCGGCGCAGAGGCACCACTGGTCGTCGGGCTGCAACCCCGCGAACCCGAACGCCGGTTGCGGGGTCGAGAGGTCGTTGCCGGCGGCCTTGCTGAACGCGAGGAACTCGGCCGTGACGCGCGCACACACGACGTGGACGCCGAGGTCGTCGCCGCCGGTGTCGCAGCAGCCGTTGCGATAGAAGCCCGTCAACGGATCGAGCGAGCAGGGCACGAGCTCGCCGCCGAGCACGTTCTGCGCCATCAGTCAGGAAACGCCCGGTGAGAGCTTCCGAGATCGACCAGAGCCGCGCCGCGGCGTCGGCGTCGCGCGCCCGCTTCGAGCGCCGAGCCGTCGTCACGCCGCGACCGGTCATCTCCATGAAGCCGTTCGGGCCGTAGTACCCGTCGCCGACGGCGTCAGGGCTCGTCGCGGCATAGAGGGTCGGCAGCGCACCGCTCGGCGCGTCTTGGGACACACCCGGGAGTCGCATGGGCATCTCGATCATCTTGCTGCGCAGGCTGCCCTCCTGCCCCATGCTCGGGCCGCTGCTCTGCAGGTTCGTCCGCGTCGAGCCCGGGTGGGCGGCGTCGCTGAGGATCCCCCAGCCGTTGGCTCTGCTGCAGCCGCTCGAGCTGCAGCGCGAACAGGAGGTTGGCGAGCTTCGACTGCGAGTACGCCGGTCCACGCGCGGTAGCCGCGCTCGAGCTGCAAGTCGTCGAAGTGGATCGAGCCCATGAGGTGCGCGCCGCTGCTCACCGTCGTGACCCGGGGCGAGGTCGCAGCTCGCAACAGAGGGAGGAGGCGGCCGGTCAGCGCGAAGTGCCCGAGGTGGTTCGTGCCGAGCTGCAGCTCGAACCCATCGGTAGTCGTGTGGCGCTTCGGCACGGCCATCACGCCCGCGTTGTTGATCAACAGGTCGATCGGCCGGCCGTCGGCCACCATCGACGCGGCGAACGCTTCGATCGAGGCGAGGCTCGCGAGGTCGAGCACAGTGACGCTGACCGTCGCGTCGGGTGCGGTCGTGCGGATGTCGTCCGCCGCGCGGTTGCCCTTGTCGACGGAGCGGACGGCGAGCACGACGTCGGCGCCGGCGAGCGCAAGACGGCGCGCGGTCTCGAGGCCGATGCCGCTGTTCGCGCCGGTGACGACGGCGAGCTTGCCGGTCTGCGTCGGGGATGTCGATCTCCGTAGCCTCGCCGCGGGTAGTTGTACGGTGCAACTGTGAAGTTCACCTGGTTCAACCTCATGCCTTGGCCTCTGATGCCGGACGACTTCCGCCAGACCGAGCGCTCCGTCTGGGTCGACATCCCGAGCCGCCTGTTCGACCCGAAGGTCTCGAACCGCGTCTACAACGAGTACATGGACCAGCTCGAGTACGCCGAGTCGGTCGGGTTCGACGGCATCGGCGTCAACGAGCATCACCAGAACGGCTACGGCATCATGCCGAGCCCGAACATCATCGCTGCCGGGCTGGCGCGCCGAACCAGCCGCGCGGCGATCTGCGTCATCGGCAACTCGATCGCGCTGTACAACCCACCGGTCCGTGTCGCGGAGGAGTTCGCGATGCTCGACTGCATCAGCGGCGGTCGGCTCGTCGCGGGCTTCCCGGTCGGCACGCCGATGGACACGAACTTCTGCTACGGCCAGATCCCCGCGCTCACGCGTGACAAGTACCGCGAGGCGCACGAGCTGATCATGAAGGCGTGGTCCGAGCCCGAGCCGTTCGCGTTCAACGGCAAGTACACGCAGCTGCGCTACGTGAACATCTGGCCGAGGCCGATCCAGCAGCCGCACCCGCCGATCTACATCCCGGGCGGCGGCTCGATCGAGACGTGGGACTTCTGCCTCGACTACGACTACAACTACTCGTACCTCAGCTTCGGCGGGTACCTCGCCGGCAAGAAGCTCCTCGACGGGTACTGGGAGCGTGTCGCTGAGCGTGACAAGGACGACTCCCCCTACCGCGCCGCGTTCGCGCAGATCATCGCGGTCGCCGACACCGATGCCGAGGCCGAGAAGCTCTACGCGGAGCACATCCTCTACTTCTTCAATCGGTGCCTGCACGTGTACCCGGGCTTCTCCGATCCTCCGGGGTATCGCACGATCTCGACGATCAAAGCGGGGGTGCTCGACCAGTTCCGCGCCGAGATGCGTGAGAAGTTCACGAAGCTGACGTGGAAGGACCTCGTCGACGGCGGGTTCGTGATCGCCGGAGGCCCCGACACCGTGCGCGAGCGCATGGAGGACATGATCACGTCGCTGCGCCTCGGCCACGTCTTCTGCCTGATGCACAACGGCAACCAGCCCGACTGGAAGACGCGCTACTCGACGCAGCTCTTCGCCGAGAAGGTGATGCCGAGCCTGCGCAACATGTGGCCCGATCACGAGGGTGACGACCGCTGGTGGATCCATCCGTACGAGGACCGGGTGCACGCGGACGAGACGTTCGCCGACGCGCGCCGCCACGCGGACACTCCCGCAATGACCGACGTCGAATCGCGTCCGCTCGAGCGCACCACGATCACCACTCGCCGGGGCATCACCTGCGAGGTGCTCGTCGGTGCTCCTGCGTCGGGTCAGGCGGAAGGGTCGGTCGTGAGCTTCCACGGCGCGACCGGCCACCTCGCGAACGAGCCCGATGCTCGGCGCGCTGTCGTCGCACTTCGCGGTCTACGCGCCGATCTGGCCGGGCTACGGCGAGCAAGGCGGCGAGGAGAAGCTCGAAGACATGCAGGACTTCGCCCTGCACGGCGCCGACATCGTCGAGGCGCTCGGCCTGCACAAGCCGCACCTCATCGGCCACTCGATGGGCGGCATGGTCGCCGCCGAGATGGCCGCGGCCGCACCCGGGCTCTACGGCAAGCTCGTGCTGATCGCTCCGCTCGGGCTCTGGCTCGAAGACCACCCGATCACCGACATCTACTCACTGCTTCCCTTCGAGTTCCCGCCGCTGCTGTTCCACGACGCCGCTGCAGGCACCGCGCTCATGGCCGGGGGCCTCGACTTCAACGACACCGAGGCGATCAAGACCTTCCTCATCGCGAACAACCGTCGGCTCGGCACTGCGGGAAAGGTGCTGTTCCCGATCCCCGATCGCAAGGTCGCGAAGCGCCTGTACCGCATCACCAACCCGACGCTGCTCGTTTGGGGCGACGACGACCGGTACGTGCCGCAGCCCTACGCCGAAGCGTGGCGCGCTGCGATCGACGGAGCGGAGCTCGAGATCATCCCCGATGCAGGGCACATGGCGCCCTACGAGCAGCCCGGCGACGTGGCTGGTGTGATCGCGCGATTCTTCGGGGTGTGACGAGAGAAAGCCTCGGCGAGCACCCAGTCGTCATCTCCGGTGGAGGGCTCGTCGGGCTGTCCACGGCGATGTTCCTCGCGCAGCATGGCGTGCCGTCGCTCGTGGTCGAGAGACTCCGCGGCGGATCGCCGTTGCCTCGGGCGGCCCACTTCCATCTCCGCACGATCGAGCTGTTCCGCGCCGCGGGCATCGAAGACGAGGTGAAGTCGCAGTCGGAGAGGGAGTTCCTCCCCGAGGGTGCGATCATCAGCATGGACACCTTGGCGGGGCGGAAGCTGGCCGACATCATCCCCGGGCTCAACGTCGGAGTCGACGACACGCTGAGCCCCTGCCGGCGCCTGTTCATCAGCCAGCGCGGCCTCGAGCCGATCTTGCGCAACCGCGCGAAGGATGTCGGCGCCGAGGTCATCGAGGGCAGCGAGGTGGTCGGCTTCGCGCAGGACGCCGACGGGGTCACGGTGACGGTCGCCGACGTCGATGGTGGCGCGACTCGGGAGATGCGCACGCAGTACCTGGTCGCGGCCGAAGGCGCGCACAGCACCGTGCGCGAGTCGCTCGGAATCGCGTTCGAGGGTCGCGGTGTGTTCTCGAACAGCATGACGATCTACTTCACGGCCGACCTCGCGCCGCAGCTGCTCGGCAAGCCGCTGAGCGTCATCTACATCAGCAACGAGACGATGGGCGGGTTCTTCCGGGTCGACAAGGACTGCCAGCGCGGCTTCCTCGTCGTCAACACGATCGGTGATCCTGCGACCAATCCCGACATCGCCGACGCAGCCAAGGACACGAGCGAGGCCACGCTCGTCGTCGCTCGTCCGCGCCGCCGCAGGCGTACCCGACCTTCCCGTGCAGATCGACGGCGTCGCGCGATGGCGGGCGAGCTCCGACGTCGCCGCGCGCTACTCCGACGGTCGGGTGTTCCTCGTCGGCGACGCGGCGCACGTCATGCCGCCGAACGGTGGGTTCGGAGGCAACACCGGCATCCACGACGCGTACGACCTCGCGTGGAAGCTCGCGTGGGCGGTGCGAGGCGAGGCGGGGGAGCGACTCCTCGCGTCGTACAGCGACGAGCGACGGCCCGTCGGGCGCCTCACCGTCGAGCAGGCGTACACGCGCTACGTGACTCGCACCGCGACGTACCTCGGCGCCACCGACTACCAGCCTCTCGTCGCGGACCTCGAGATCGAGCTCGGCTACGTCTACGGCAACGACGAGACCGTGCACGAAGACCCGCGTGCGACGCGTGGCATGCCTGGCACTCGCGCCCCGCACCTGTGGATCGAGCGCGACGGGCGACGCATCTCCACGCTCGACCTCTTCGGCACCGCCTTCGTCGTGCTGGCCTCTCCACGCGGCCACGCGTGGCTGGACGCGGCCGCGAGCGCGGGAGCGGTCGGCGAGGAGATCGACGTCGAAGGCTTCGCCGACGCGTATGGCATCGGCGATGCCGGCGCGGCCCTGGTGCGCCCGGATGGGTTCGTCGCGTGGCGCACGGCTGACGTGGTCGACGACTGCGTCGCGGCCCTGCGCGCGGCGGTCGAGGTCGCCCTCGCCGGGTGACATGTTGCGGTTCCGTTACGGAAGAGTCGATTGTCCACAGGGCTGACCTGCAGATATCAGAGGATCACCAAACACCCTGAAAAGGCTCGCTACCGTCCTCGGCTTGATCGAGATCCTGATGGCGGTCCGGGCGGCAACACAGGGGGGCCGCTTTGGACCACCAGAACCACCGACCTGACTTCTCGGACGCGATGGCGTCGGCGATCGCCGGCGCCCGCTCCGTCGGGGTACGAGGGTGGATCGCCGAGGAGTGCGAGGCCGCTGCGCTCGAGCGGCTCGCACGCCACTGGCCTCGCATCCGTCGAGATCCCTCGAGGGCGTACGCGGTCGGCCGGGGAGCAGCGCTCGACGAGCTCCGGCGGCTGACCGGCTGGCGTCGGCGCAATCGCGTTCGACGTCGTGCCGGTCGCACCCGAAGACATCGAGCAGCCGGGCATCGAGCCCGGCTACGAGGTCGTCGAGGCCGCTGACCTGCTCGCCCGCAAGCTCCAACGGTTGCGACCGCGCGATCAGGTGATCACCCTGCGGCTCGCCTCGGGCTTCACGGGCCGCGAGGTCGCGGCCGGGCTCGGGGTCTCGCCGTCGATCGTCTCGGTGGCGCTCCGCCGGATCTCAGAGCGCCTGGGCCGCTAGCCCGCGCCGACCACCGCGTCCCACGAGGCCGCGGCCTCGTCGCCGAGCGCCTGCACGTCGCGGGCGAGCAGGACCCCACTCGCCTCCGCCTGCTTCGCGGCGGCTTCGAACCTCGCGAGGAACTGGGCTCGGTCGCCGTACCGAGCGACGAGGTCGTCGCGGCTGAACGGGTGCGACGAGCCGCCGAGGATCCCGAAGATGTCGGCCACGCGGGGGATCGCGCTGTTCGTGGCGATCGGCACCTCGACCTGCGGGCAGGCGGATGCCGCCCTCGTGCGATGCCATCGGCGTCTCGGACGATCTCGGCGGGATCGCCGGCGAATTCGATCCTGGGCTGTGTGGGGGGAGGCGGGCCGCCGTTGATCCACTCGTGCATGTGCCTCATCGAGGCGTCGAAGAGCGGGACCATCGGGATGCGGTTGATGCCCGGCGCGACCTGCATCGGAGCGCCGAAGTCGCGTACGTACTTCGGCGACCGAGCGCCCTGGCCCTGCTCGGACACATGGCAGGTGCCCGCCGACTCCCACCACCGAAGGCGATCGGTGTCGGGCTGCCGCACGGGGTAGCAAGCGATGGCCTCGAGCTCGGAGTTCACGATCATCACCGGGACGTCGAGGTCGTCGCGGACGAGGTTCGAGCCGCGCAGACGCAGCCTCCGGTTGCCTTCGTTGCCCATGTCGGGGTCGTTGAGGTTCACCACGAACTCTCCGACCTCGAGGGGCGAGCCGGCGCCGAAGTAGATCTGCAACAGGTAGCCGTCGAACGCGTGGGTGAGCGGGTGGATCGCGTTCACGTAGGTGCCGAGCCGCCCCGCCGACTGTGACGCGCCGAGCGCGACGAGATGGCGGACGTCGAGGCCGCCCATCGGGTCGATGCCGTCGCGCGGCCGATCAGGGCCCGACGACGCGCGCGGCCTGGGTGAAGATGTCGAACGAGTAGTCGTCGCTCGAGATCGAGAGCGAGCCGTAGCGATCCTTGTCCCAGTCGACGAGGCCGAGGTTCATCGGAGCGATGCCATGCACGCCGACTCGCTGCGTCGTGACGCCCACGAACGCGTAGCCGCCCTCGAGGAGCTCGCGGCTGTCGCCGCCGAACAGGTCGTGGCCCGCGCTCACGTTGTTCCACGAGACGATCACGGTGCCGTTGAACTTCGTCGCGTCGATCGGCCGGTAGACGACGAACCGGGTCTTGAACGGCGCGGACTCACACGGCTCGACGTCCCACTTCCCGTCGCGGTCGAGCTCGGTGCCTGCCTTCGGCGCGTAGCGACTCGCGGTGCCGTCGAGGAAGTACTCCTCGCTCGAGTACCCGAGCGCTGCGAAGTCGAGCAGCGGGCCTCCGAATGCCCAGCCGTGCTCGCCGCCGGTGATGGGTCCCGTGATGCCCATGTGCTCCTCCTCGTGTCGCGGTGCCGTACCGTTGCACACATGGCTGAGGAGCGTCAGCCGCGCCGTCACACGTCGCGGCCTGCTCGCGGCAGGGGCAGCGGCAGCCGTCGTGCCGCGACTCGACCTCGGTCGTGTCGTCTCGCCGCGGGCTCCCGCGCCCGTCGCCCCAGGGCTCGCGATCTGGCCGCGTGACTCGTGGGCGCCGGGGCCGCCGACGGGGCCCGCTCGCTGCCGAGGAGGTGCGCTTCCTGCTCGTGCACCACACCGCGGAGAACACCGCGCACACCGCCGCGCAGGTGCCTTCGATCCTCGCCGCGATGTACGCGTTCCACACTGGTCCGAAGGGCTGGCACGACATCGCCTACAACTTCCTCGTCGACCGCGAAGGCGGCGTGTGGGAAGGGCGTGCGGGCAGCCTCGCCGGACCGGTCGCCGCTGACGCGACCGGCGGCAGTCAAGGCTTCGATCAGCTCGTGTGCTTCATCGGCGACTTCACGTCCGTGACGCCGACGCCTGCCGCCCTCGACGCCGGCAACCGCACCCTCGCGTGGCTCGCGCAGCGCTACTCGATCGACACGTCCGCGGGAGCGAAGGTCACGTTCGTGTCGAGGGGTTCGAACAAGTGGCCGGCCGGAGCACAGGTCACGACGTCGACGATCGCCGGGCCACCGAGAGATGTCGACGACGGCATGCCCGGGCAACGCGTTCTATCCCTACGTGCGCAACCAGATGCAGGGCGCGGTGCAAGAGCTGCGCGGGGCGGCGTGCCGCCAGCGCCCGTCACGGCTGCCGCGACGACCGCGCCGCCGGCGACCGCGCGCGCCGCACGACCGCCGCCGACGACCACGACGCAGCCGGCGACCACCACGACGCAGCCGGCGACCACCACGACCCTGCCATCGACGACGACCACGACGCAACCGACGACCACCGACCACACGCCGGCCACGACGTCGACCGGCCAGCCAGCGACCACGTCCGCCGCGCCGGCGCGCGGCGAGGCCGCACCCGCCAACAAGGGCGGAGACGGTGGCCTGCCTGCCGCGATCCCGATCGCGGCCGCGACTGCCGCCGCCGGTGGGGCGCTGCTGTGGCTGCGCCAGAGAGCGCAACGGGCCGACGACGCCGACGACCCGAGCGAGCCGACCTGAGTCGACCTAGTCGGTGTCGTCGTCGACTTCGACGAGGCGCCGCGCCGGCGCGCGGTTGATCGTGAGCCTCAGCACGTCGGGTCGCGAGTAGTGACCGCCGACATCGCACAGCGCCTTCGCGGTGTGCACGAGCGCGAGCGATCCCTTCGCGAAGAGGATGTCCTCGCCCGAGCAGGGGCCGGCGATCACCTCTCCCGTCGGGTCGATGATGCAGCTGTCGCCGGTCAACGGCGGGAGCGTCGCGACGGCCTCGCGCACCACGGGGTCGGAGATGTCGTCAGCCGAGAGGATGCCGCCGACGAGCATCACGTAGGCGGCTGCCTGCGATGCGAACGCGCGCGACAGGAGCGTCTGGCGGGTGCCACCGCTCGCGCTCTCGTAGCCGGGAAACGCCGCGACGTGCAGCTGGGTGCCCTGCGCCATCAGTGCGTAGCCCGGCAGCACCATGTTGTGCTCCCAGCAGTTCAACCCGCTGATCCGCGCGTACGGCCGATCGTGCACGCGCAGTCCGCTTCCGTCGCCCTCGCCCCATGCGAAGCGCTCGCCGTAGGTGGGCTTGAGCTTGCGATGGGTGCCGAGGATGTCGCCGTCCGCGCTGATGAACACGAGGGTGCAGTAGGTGGTGCCCCGTGACACCGGATCGAGCTCGGCGACGCCGATCACGACGTCCACGCCCGCACGGCGCGCCGCCGCGCACACCTGGTCGACCTCGGGGCCGGGGACGGTGACCGACGCCGCGAGGTAACGGCCGCCGAGCTCACGCTTCAGCCCGACCGAGATCGGCGCGTTGATCCACCGCGGGTAGCCGGGCAGCCACGTCTCGCTGAACGCCACGAGGTCGGCACCTTGCTGACGCGGCCTCTTCGATCAGGCGGCAGGCCTTCTCGGCCGAGGCGGCCGGGTCGAGGAAGACCGGTGCTGCTTGCACGGCCGCCATCACGAACTCGCTCATGCCCAGGTCAGCGTGCCGTGGGACGGTCGCCTCCTCACGAGGTCCAGGGTACGTGCCAAGGTGGAGTCGCCATGGCTGGCGCGACGGTGCTCCTCGTCGACGACCGCGACACCACCCTCGAGGCGGCGTTGCAGTTCCACGGCTTCGACGTGCAGACGGTCAGGACCGGCCGCGGCGCGCTCGCCGCAGCCGCCGACTCATCGGTCGACGCAGTGCTGCTCGAGGTCGACCTCGCGGACATCGACGGGTTCGAAGTGTGCCGGCGGCTGCGCAGCTCGGGCGACACGACGCCGCTCGTGTTCCTGAGCGGCCGGGCGAGCGTCGAAGACAGGGTGCGCGGGATCGCGGCAGGGGCCGACGACTACATCCCGAAGCCGGTCGACCTCGAGGAGCTCGTCGCCCGTCTGCGAGTGGTGATGCGCAGGGCGGGGCCGTCGCCGACCGGCGGCCGGCTCGTCTACGCCGACCTCGAGCTCAACGAGGAGGCTCACCTCGTGACTCGAGGTGGGAGACCGGTGTCGTTGTCGCCCACCGAGTACCGCCTCCTCCGGCACTTCCTCGAGCATGCCGAGCGGGTCGTCTCCCGCGCCGAGCTGCTCGAGGCGGTCTGGCATCGCGACGAGGAGGAAGGGACCAACGTGGTCGACACCTACGTCGGTTACCTCCGACGCAAGGTCGACCACGTCGATCCCAAGCTCCTTCACACCGTCAGAGGCTTCGGCTACATGCTTCGCCTCGGCCGCTGAGCTGGACGGGTGACTCGGCTGCTCAATGGGCGACGCCCGGGAGCAGGAACACATTCGCGGCCAGGCCGGTCGCGTCGGAGTTGCGCTGGATCAGCTCTGCGAGAGTCGTGCGGTAGTCGATGCCGAACCGCTGCTGGATGACCCGGAGCGCCGGATCGTTCAGGTAGAAGAACCGGTCGCCGTCCCGCAGGCGCGTGAACTGGTCGGTCCAGATCGCGTTCTGCAGCTCACCGAGCTCGCTGCCGGGGAGGTGCTTCTCCGACAGCATGCCGGTGAACGCGTCGAGGCGATCCACCGATCCGAACGTTGCCTTGAGGCGTGCCGCGAGCGTGGTGCGGCGCACTTCACGCACTGCGTCGTCGCCAGCGGCCTCGCTTCCGAGGGGAATGCTCATTCCGTTCCGGTCGAAGAGCGCGAGCACGTCGAGGATGTTCGGGTCGTTGATCGGGTCGCGTGGATTGATCTGCGGGTCCCGCGGGAACGAATCGGTCGACTCACCCGTGATCGAGGTGAACGACGTCTTCGGTGCGAGCCCGTAGGCGCGTCGCAGGTCGTTGTACGAGGGCATCCCGTGGTCACGGCCGCGCTGCACGTCGAGCGCGCCCAGGTCGGTGACCCCCCGGAAGCACGAGGGCGGCGCGTCTGCGCCCGTGCACAGCGTCGGATCGCTGCCCGGAGCCGGGAGCTCGAACAGCGTGCTGCGGAGCTGGTTGTCCATCTGCTCGTCGTTCGCATACTGCGACTCACCGCCGAGCGACGCGAGCACCGGCCCCAAGCCGATCTGCTGGACCAGCGCGGGGTTGCCGAACGCGACGTCGAGCGGCACCGCGAGCACGACCGCGTTGTCCTCGTGCTCCACCACGATCCCCTGACGCGCGAACGCGTCGAGCTGATCGGCAGTGAAGCGCGTGGGTGAGACGTCGATCTCGAACTCACCATGGATCATGCTGTGCACTCGGTATCCCACTGCGGCGAACTCGTTCGAGAGCGACGCGTTCACGCTCGGGTCGTAGCCGTGGTAGCTCGGGAGCCGCACGCCGACAGCGGGGAGGAACTCGTTGAAGGTGATGTACTGCTCCTCCGCACCGACGACTCGTCGTGCGATCTCGAACTTCAGCTGCTCGGGAAGGTTGCTCGGGAGCAAGCCCACGATGCGGTTGTGCTCGCGCGCCATCAGCGTGTGCGTCGCGGTGAGCGCGATGTTCTCGTTCGCCCTCACGTCACCCGCTTCGATGCGAGCACTCGGGTTGCCGTTCAACGGGCCTTGCAGCTCCATCGGTGGCGCGGTCGCCGCGTTGCCACGGGCAGTCGCCGTCGGGAGGTAGCCGTTCGGAAGCATGAGCGTCGCCGCGTTGTCCCCGAGGTCACCGTTGACCGGCCCGTCACGGAGCCACTCGAGGCGATCGTCCGTGCCGCCGTACACCGAGAACGCATCGATGTACGAACCCACGGTGTTCACCTGTTGACGCGGGTTGCGCGAGCTCGTGCCGGTGCCTGGCGCGACGCCCGATCGCTGGAAGTCGATCGTGCCGAGGTCGTTCTGGAAGGCCTCGAGTGGATCTCTCTTGTCGAATGGGATCGGCGCACTCTCTCCTCCGTCTTGCCTGAGCCCGAACGTGTGGTCGAGGAACTGGCCCCAAGTCCAGACCCATTGCGTCGCGCCTCGGAGTGAGAAGACGTTCTGACCGGAGTCGTTGAAGATCCGGTTGCTGATGTAGCGAGCGTTGGGTCCTTGCACCATCGCTCCGCGACCGTCGGCGTAGCTCGCCGAAGCGCGGCGGAGGTAGATGGTGCCTGCGGCACCCCATCCGGAGTGACGCTGGTTGTTGCCCGACCCGTCGAGCGAGCGGATCTCGAGCGGCAGATCCCGGATGTCGCGGGCCGCTGCGTCCGCGTTGGCTTGGGCCGAAGCGGCTGCGGGTGCAACGGTCGTGCTCGGGCTGGACGTGGTGCTCGGGCTGGCCGTCGTGCTTGGGCTCGCCGTCGTGGTGGTCGCCGCCGTGGTCGTGCTGGCCGCCGTTGTCGTGGTCGTGCCGGCGCTCTGCGCCGACGCCGACACGGTGGGCAGACCGAGCGCCAGCGCGGCGAGGGCGGACATGCCCAATGCTCGCCGTGTGGTGCCCTTGCGCTTCTTCGTGCGCTGTCGCTGCCCGTGTTTGACAGTGGTCATGCCGAACCTCCTGCTGGTCCCCACGGCCCCGTGCGCTCGCACGCCGCGCGAGCGCCGGGGATCAGGAGGCAGCCTGAGAGGCGTCGGCAAGAGGGCTTTGGCAGCGACGTGGCAGGTCGGCAAGAGCCGGTGGTGCGTCGGTCACTGTGGTGACGGTTCGAGCACGTACCCGAGCGACCGCACGCTGCGGATGTTCACCGACTCCGGGAGCTTCTTTCGCAGGTAGCCGACGTAGACGTCGACGAGCTTGGGCGAGCAGCGATCGGTTCCCCAGATCGACTGGAGGATCTGGCTTCGGGTGACCGTCTGCCCGCGGTTCACCAGCAAGTAGCGCAGCAGCCGATACTCGGTGATCGACAGGTCGATCGGGGTGCCGTTGTCGAGCGCCACGCCTCGCGCGTCGTCGAGTGAAAGGTTCCCGACACGGGCTCGCTGACCGGCAGCGATCTCGACCCGCCAGAGGATCCTGCGCACGCGCGCAACAAGCTCGTTGACATGCACCGGTTGTGCCAGGACCGCGTCGCCGCCGGCGAGAAGCGCGTCGATGCGCTCCCCGAGATCAGCGTCCTTCGACACGAACACGATGGGCACGTCGATCATCTGGCTGCGCAGCCGGAGGCAGAGCTCGATGCCTCCGATCGGGCCGAGCGCGGTGTCGGCCACGATGAGGTCGATCCGCTCGAGGGCCAGGGCCGACAGGGCTTCGTTGCTGTCGCGCGCGGGGACCACCTGCAGGCCGTCTGCGCACAGCGCAGCCTGCAGGAGGCGCCGAGTGGCCTCGTCACCTTCGGCGACGAGCACCCGGGGTGCGCTCCGCTTCGCGGGGAAGGTCGTGATCGCGCTCCTCAGCGTCCTCGCAAACGATCCGTGCTCCCGTCTATCGACACATTCGCTCGGAAGCGTGAGGGGGAATGTCGGCGTACCGTTCCGCTCCGTGGAACTCCCGGAGATCGTCGCAACGATGCCCTTCGCGGTCACGCTCGGCATCGAGATCACCCAGGCTTCGCCCGATGGCGTGACCGCCACCCTCGATCATCGGGCCGAGCTCTGCACGACCGCGGGCGTGCTTGCACGGCGGAGCGCTCATGACGCTCGCCGACACCGCTGGTGCGGTGTGCGCGTTTCTCAACCTTCCCTCGGGGGCTCGTACGTCGACGCTCGAATCGAAGACGAACTTCTTGCGTGCAGTCACCTCGGGTCGTGCCACGGCGAAGTGTGCGCCGGTGCATGTAGGTCGGTCGACGATCGTCCTGCAGACAGAGGTGCGGGACGAGAACGACAAGCTCGTCGTCCTCACGACGCAGACGCAGACGGTGCTGAGCGGCTAGCTGTAGCTCCGCGTGAGGCGAGCGGGCGTCACCCGCGGGGAGGCGACATTCGGTGACCGCATAGCGAGTCGACGTGCCGCCGAGGTCGTCGAGCAGACGCTCTCCTTTGCCGAGCAACACCGGCACGATGGCGATGTGGGAGGTCGGCCGTCGACCCCGGTGTCGAGCGCGAGACGTCGTCGGCACGCGTCGAGGATCTGTCGTAACCTTTGGGCACCTCCAGGGGGCGGGCGGGGGCGGTGGTCGTCGCTCCGGGCGATGAGCGTGAAGCGACGCCGCCGCCCTCCCTGGGGCGGCCTTAGTCGAAGCGGGCGAGGGTCCCTAGAGCTCGTGTCGTACGCCGGCCGTCCTCGCCTTGCCGGGAGCTCGACACCGGACATCCGCGACGGATCACGACAGATCTGCAACCCTGTTGTGCGGTGTGGTGTGTCGACCAGAAGGTCGGGGTCACGAGGTGGGTGGCGTTGTGACGGTCGCGTCATTGTTCTGTGCCTGGGTCCTCATCGGCGGCGTCTGCGCGACATGTTGCGCGGTCGCGCGACTTGTCGGGCGACGCCTCGACGATGCCGAACAGAAGCGGTCGCGGCAGCAATGGCAGGCGATGTGTCAAGCGCTCGGGGCGGAGGGCCTCAGCCCTGGCCACCCCGACGACATCGTGAGGGCGTTTGCAGTGTCGCCGAGGCACGCGGCCCCGGACCGCGAGGCGATCCCGACTGAGGCGGTGCGTGAGGCAACGCGAGCCTCGTCGCGGTGATCTGAACGTGGAGCAGGAGCACTCCGGACAACCCCACCACAGTCGCATCCCCGAGCGAGGAGTGACGCGGGTCGTCGCTCATTCGGCGCGGCGTTCGATCGAGGCGCCGACGCGGAGGGAGTAGAGATCACGGAGCACACCCATCTGCGTGCAGTGGTGGCTCACTTCGTTCAGGATCGATGCGATCACCTGGGCGCCCGTGCCCATCGGGCCAGGTCCGCCGTAGCCCCAGAACCGGACCGGCCGCGCGAGCTGTTCGTCACTCGCCGACTGCAGGGCCGCGTCGAGGGCGCGCCAGCCTGCTCGCATGGCCCCGACCGCCTCCTCGGCGGTCGTGAAGATCGGATGAGATGCGATGTAGGGCGAGGTCCATCCGCTATCTGCGGTGTGGTCGCCGCCGAGGAAGTCGAGCTGTGCTGCCCGCCCTGGTTGCGACCCCACGTGCCAGAAGAGCCATGCGATCGAGGTCAGTGGCTCGATGGCCTTGCCGTCGATGGCGGCCATGGTGAGATCGGCGTCGAAGTCAGCGGCCCACGTCTCGACGACGAAGGGTGTTGGGGTCTGGATCGCCTCGACACGCCGCACGGTCCAACAGCCCGGCATCGGCTCCCAGAGGAGCTCCTCGTCAGTGAGCCCGTTCCACGCGCGGTTCAGCGTGTAGAGCTCGATGAAGAGCATCATCTCGAGCAGCGTCTGACCACGCGGCTTCTGCCACGGCCCGACAGTACG
This sequence comes from uncultured Acidimicrobiales bacterium, assembly GCA_963739555.1. Taxonomy (GTDB): domain Bacteria; phylum Actinomycetota; class Acidimicrobiia; order Acidimicrobiales; family DATKAS01; genus DATKAS01. The sequence goes on from CAVUAV010000010.1 coordinate 139,009, forward strand.
GACAACCGGTCAGCGGTTGCTGAGGCGGAAGTCGTCGCCGTCATCGCCAGGGCCGCGACGACGTCGACGCCACCACGACTGCTTCGGCTGCTGCTGGCCCTCGAGGTCGGCGATCACGGATTGCTCGGCGTCGTTCACGATCTGCTCCGCATCGGCCAGCACCGAGACGATGTCCTCGGTAGGAGCGTCGGGTTCGTCCTCGACAGGCGGCGTGTTCGACAGGGAACCCTGCTCGAAGTCCGCCGCGATGAACACGATCCGCTCGTAGCTCGCACAGTGCTCCGGGCAACGCCACGGCGCTTCGGGCGCGAGACCGAGGGTGCAGAAACGAGCCACCTCGCCGTCGTCGTCGTAAGCCCGACTTTCGTAGTGGGCGCAGTCCTCACGCATGGGCACGGCATCAGTCTCTCAGCCGTGAGCGTCGACGCGGAGCGCGGACATTTCTCCTGGTCGCAGGCCGTGTGACGGTGAGTCGACCTGGTCTCTCCGGCACCGGTCGGACCGAGCGGCCTAGCGTCCAACTGCCGCGCGCTCTTGCGCTGGCCGCAAACGAGAAGGAGCAGACATGGGTCTGAGGCCACGGAGGATGGTTCGCCGACGGAGGCGACGGGCGAGACGACGCATCATGCTCGCCGGCGGAATGGTCGCGTTCGGCGTTCACAAGATGTCCGCGAGCCAGGCCAAGCAGGTCGAAGAGCACACCGGCGTTCCGCCGGAGGAGCTCGAGGACGAGGATCTCGAAGCGGCGATGGCAGAGCTCAACATCCCCAAGCAGGAGCTCACAGACGAAGACCGCGCAGCAGGAGCTGGCACCGACGACTGAGGCGACCCAGCGTCTCTTCCGCCGCTCCGCTGAACATCGAAGGCCCCGCCCCGTCCGCCATGGGCGGGGCCTTCGCGTTCCGCCCGCCTTCTTCCTCAACGGCGCGACGTGTGGTGTCGTGACGTTCAATTCGTCCGGGCCCCGCTGGCGAAGCTGTCTGGTCAGGCCGCTAGTGACGGTGAGTCGGCCTAGAGGCGGGATTCTTCGGTACGGGTTGGGGTGACCTGCAGCGAAGCCACAAAATCCGCGCTGACCTGCAACGTTCCTACCGGCTGACACTCACCGCTTCCGGCCGTTTCTCGGCATCTTGTGGCACGCTCGTGTCACGCCTGGACCCCCAGAGCCTTCCTGGCGCGTCCCTGCGCGCAGGTCTCCCGTTTCGTCTACGGTCTCGCCCCTGCGGGTCATGGGCTTCTCGGGCGGCGCGTGTACCGCTGTATCCAACAGCGACACGAGGGAGAGACATGAAGAAGCTTCTAGCGCTTTCGTTCTGCGCCGCGGCGTTCGTGGGACTCACGACGAGCACCACGTTCGCGGGTGAAGTCACAGGAAACCCCGATGGCGGGTACAAGGGAAGCGGACAACCCCGCGCCACGACCCTCGACAACACGTCCGCATGCGCGTTCTCTGGGTTGAACGATGACCGCGCGCTGCCGGGTACGTCGCAAACGCAGAACTACGGACATCGGTTCGACGACCCGTTCTTCCAGGACTTCGTGAGCAACTCACGCGGCGCGAGCCGCGCTGCTGATCACCGTCGACTTCGGCCAAGGGCCGGTGACCGTGCCGTTCGGATGCAACAAGCACGCGGCGGACATCCTCGCCCCGTAGGCACTAGCGGCCGCATGATCGCAGGCCGCTAGCTCGACAACGAAAGAGAGGCCCCGCCTCCCGCCGGGCGGGGCCTCTCTTTCCCGCCCTTTGCTTCTACCAACGGCGCGACGGCGGTTCGCGGTACGCCAAGAACATCGACTTGCCTAGGGAGAGTTGTTGTCGCTTCACGGTCCTTGGCCCCGACGCTGAGATCGTGTGCACCACGGTTGTTGCCGCGATCGGACAGTACGCGTGCGTCGCGAGCAATGCGGGACGGCTCTGCCGAGGCGACAACCTCGAGGCGACGCATCCCTCACGTGTGCGCGGCGTCTTCTGGAGCCCGGTGTCGTGACCACGCCTCGAATGCTGACGAGAGGGTCGATGGTGACGACGATCGTGTCGGTCAGGCCGAAGCCGACCGCGGCGGATACCCGGTCCGGGATCTTCGTCTTTGCGGACGAGCGCCGGACTCAGCCTGGCCCTATGTCGACGATCGTGACCGGCAGCGATGCGGTGTTGTTCGCGTTGTTGGTCTCGCCGCCGATGCCGGTGGGAAGTGTGACCTCAATGCTGAACGCTGCGGCCGCCTCGCCAAGGAACTCGGTGTTGAACGTCACGGTGCTGGTACCGCCCGCCGGTATGACCAACCCTGAGTTCGACGTGAAGGTCAGCACGGTCGGTGTGCCAGGGAAGCCGGCGAACCCCGCGGTGCCGAGCGATTCCGACGCGGTCCAGTCGGTGCTGGTCACGCTGTTCGGGTCGATGAGAGCGCCGGCGGGCCCGACGACCGTGAACGGGAAGCTCACCGTGAAAGTCATGGGTTGACCGTTCGTCGGGGCGTTTCCGACGTTCTTGACCGTGACGGTGTACTGGCCCTGTTGGCCGAACAGGATCAGGGTCTGCGGGCCTGTGACGGTCGGCGTCAGGTCCGGGACGGTAACCGTCGTCGGTGTGGTCGGGAACACCTGCGGTGTTGAGGGCGGCGAGGTCGTCGTCGTGGTCGAGGCAGTCGTAGTCGACGCGGTCGTGGTCATTGTCGTCGCGACGCTCGTCGTAGCGGCCGTCGTGGTCGGAGCTGTCGTCGGTGCGACAGTCGTCGACGGCGGGCACTCCTGCGCGTCGACCCTCCGCGCGTCGCCCACCACGAACGCTCCCGCGGCGAGTGCGATCGCGATCACAGCGGCCGCACCGCCGCCGAGCCCGCGACGGCGAACACCAAGTACCAGCGCGACACCCACAGCAATGGCGAGGACGGCGAGCAGCACAAGCGACGGGTTGCTTCCGGTGACGGGTAGGACGCAGTCGGTCATGGCGAGCATTCTTCCCGCTTCGGCACCTTTCCTATGCCTCTTGCTAAGGACGGTCGACGCGACGACTTCGCCGCGCGTGCTGAGGAGCTGCTCGACGGTCACAACGATGGTGTCGCGACGCTTCGCTTCGGGGGGCTCACCCGCGCCACACCCTCTTGGAGCGGCTGACGGAGGCGGTCGAGCACCGGCGCGATGAACTCGGCGAGCTCGTCCAAAACAGCACGCCGTGATTGGCGAGTGTCACGCCGATGGACGTGATGGGTCTGTACCGGTACTCAAGTGCTCGCCATCACGCCCTCACGCACATGCTGGTGAGGCCGCGCGATAAGGGGCAATCTGCGCTAGTGGCAATACACTCGCCGATGTCCTTGCGAATCGAGACCGAGCGGCTCATTTTGACGCCTGAGGAACCGAGCGACGCGGATTGGTTCACAGAGTTGCTGAACGCTCGGGGAACGGACACCTTTACTGTTGCGGACGCGCTCAAGCGGATCGATGTCATGACGGAGACGATCGAGACCACGGGCATCGGGGTGCTGGTGCTCCGCAGGCGGCTCGATGGCACAGCCGTGGGATACACCGCAATGGTCGTTGGGCGTTGCTCGCTTGATGAGCCTGAGCTTGTGTATGAGCTACTGCCTCGCGCTTACGGGCGCGGGTACGCGACCGAAGCTGCACGAGCGCTGCTCGACGCCGCATTCGATACAGGTCGGCGTCGAATCTGGGCGACCAGGGACCTTGTCCCGCGGTCTGTGACCGCTGACCGGCGCGACCAGAACTGCCGATCTAGTCGCAACGCGTCGACCGCGCGACCATGCGGCAATGCTCGCGGACGTTTGTCGCTCACGTAGCACGGAGTGGGTCGGCCAAGAGAGGTCGGGGTTGGCACCCGTGATGGCTCTTGATGAGGTAGTCGATCGCACCGATCACTGCAGAACGGACGTCGATCGGGAGGTTTCGCTCGCACGAACGTTCCCATTGCAGTCGCAACAGGTCTGCAGCTGAGGCCACGACATGTTGTACCCGAAGGCCCGAGGACCGCACGCTGGCTGCGGTGGACGCGGTGCTCGGTGGGCGCGTGTCCTCGCGTGTCACGGCCGTGTCACGCTGACCCTCGGCGAGCACGCTTCCCCAGGTCAGAGGCCGTGATGACGGTGAGTCGGCCTGTAGGCGGGATTCTTCCGCGCACGGTTCTGTGACCTGGCCGAAGCTCTGAAGACGGCATCTGACCTGCGTTTTCGTTGCTCGTCGGTTCTCACCGATTGCCGCCGTTTCTCGGCGTCTTGTTTCACGCGCGTTTTACGGGGTTCCTGAGCCGTCATTCAGGAGGCCCGCGGCTTACGACACGGCCGATGCCGGCCGACGACGACCTCGCCGCGCTCGACGCGCAGCCGGCGCCGGCCCTCCCAACCGAGACCGGCCCATATGCCCTCGGGCTCCTCGAGTCCGGCGGCCAGACATTCGGTGCGGACCAGACACGACGCGCGACACGGCCTTCGCGGCGCGCGGATGGCGCCCCACGTTGGGGGAACCAGCTCACGTCGGGGTGCTCGCGGCACTCGGCGTCGGCGTGCCATGCCGGGCGTCCGAGCAGCAGCGCGAGCAAGTCGTCGGGCACCGTGCCGATTGTTGCACCCGGAAGCACTTTGCGAGGGCGCTCCGTGCCCCGTAGAGCCTCTGTAGCCGTCGCGGTGGGAGGGTCATAGCGGGCTGAGGTCGCGGCGAACAGTCCCGCCGGTCGGCCCAGCCGCTTCTCCCGCGACCGAGCCGGTCACCGTTCTTACGGATCCCGAGCGCCAACCACGAAGTGAGGAGTGCGGTCGTCGGCCAAGACCCGGCGGGCCGTCGAGCACGGGCGCGATGAACTCGGCAAGCTCGTCCAAGGACAGCACCCCGTGATTGGCGAGCGTGACGACTATGTCGCCTGAGGCGGCTATGACTTTTCAGAACGCCTGCCTCGAATCTTCTCCTGCCTACCGCCCCTTCTGTGCGGTTCGGCGTGTGCTTCTGGCTTCAGGCGGACGGTGGCGTCCAGACCTGCCATTCCGTCACCGTGCGGTAGCCCATGCGTTCGTATACGGGGAACCCCATTGCCGACGACTGAAGCGTTGCGATCGAGGCGCCGTGCATCACTCGCCCAAGTTCGGCTGCGTGCGCCGTCATCGCCTCGCCGATCCCTCGCCGTCGATGGGACTCGAGTGTCCCCACGTTGTACACGCCAGCACACGCAATACCGGCGCCGCTCGACATGCAGAGGAGAGACGTTGCCGCGGGCTCACCATCGACATCGCCAATCAGCGCTGTCATCGTCGGCGTTCTGAACTCGGTGCCGAGGAGAGGTTCGAAGAGCACGAAAGGAGCACCGAAGGAACGAGCAACGAGCTCGAAGTGCTCGCGAGCCAATTCGATGTCGATGACCTGACGGACCGCCAGCTGTTCCGGCAGCGAAGACTCAGTTAGGCCGTCGAGCACCATGAACGGCAGGGTTTCGGCGCACACGAAGCCGCGTGCCTTCGCCGCTTCTCGAAGCGTGCCGCGTCGGTCTGCCGTAGGCTCAGGCACCATCTCGGTGAGTCGTGGTCGGCGTGGAATGAGGTCGCCGCATCGAGCACGACGTCGGCGTTCACCGAGGACGACTTGACCATCGTCTGGTTGAACAGCGGGATCCCGGCACCGGTGAACACGTGCAGCAGGTCGCTGTCTTCCGCGATGGAACCCTGGGGTGCGACTCCCGCTATCGAGCGAAACGCCGTCAGGTAGTTGTCTTCGGCTGCCGCGATCAAGCCCACCATGACGGGTCACGGTACCGAGGTCGGGCTTACCGAACCATGCTTCTGTCAGGGACAGCTATGCCGCGCCCCTGACCTCACTCTTTGGGGGAACGTGGCGGGCCCGTTTCGCGTCTAGGTGACGGGCCGTCCGACCCATCGAAGGGTCCGCGTATCCACCGATGGTGTTACGAGGCGGGCGAGGCCGGCGGCGGATCTGGGCGGTACAGATCCCCGGTCTCGCCCGACCTCGCTCGCAAAGGTGTCGGCCGCGTCACCTACCCCTGAGACGGGCTCGCCTCTGGGGGATCACGGTCCGCGCTGCTCATCTCCGCCGGTGAGTGAACGTCGTGCCTTGAACGCCCGGCTCCCGGTCCCCCCATCGGGGCCGGGTGTTCGCTTCTCCCTCGTCAACCGCGTCGAAGTCGCGGCGGGCGTCATCCTCGAGCCGATGCACTCCGCCTTCGTGCACGGCGCTTCGAGAGAACGGTCGACGCGACGTCAGCAGCGCTTCGTTCGGTGACCTGGTGGACAGCGGGCTCATCCACGAGCAAGGTGGTGCGTTTGGTGACTGGTGCACATGCACCGTGGGGAGGAGCCATGAGCAGCAACATCCGGAGAGCGGCGGTCCTGGCCGTTCTGATTCTCGGTCTGGTCGGGGTCGGCGCGACTCCCGCGAGGGCGGGCACTACCCAGTTCTCGGGCACTGCAGCGTTTGACACTGGAGGCGTTTGCAACGGATTTGGAGTCCCGTCCAACTTCTTTGACTACCCGCCGATCGTGATGTCCGGCGGCCTTCAGGGCTGCTGGTACACCGATGTGCTGACCGCCAAGGACAACGGCGTGCCGAGCGGTGTCTACCTCGAGACCGGTCAGGAGATGTTCGTCGGCACGTTCGACGGGAAGACGGGCAGCTTCACGACGACGTACAAGTTCGAGTCGAAATGGGACCCGGACGTGTCCTCGCTCGTCGAGGTCAAGGGCCGCTGCCAGCACCCGATCGTGACAGGCGCCCTCGGACTCGTGGGGATCACTGGTCGCGTGGACTTCCGAGACGTCGTCGCGAACGGCACCTACGTCTACCGAGGCCACATCAACGTGTGAGGCCACCGGGGCCGGGAACCTAACTTGAAAGCCCCGCCTGCATGGTCCGTGGGCGGGACGTTCCTTCAGCGCGGCGTCATCCTCGAGATAATGCACTCGGCGCGCATGCACGGCGCCCTGTCGAGCACCGTCGACGCGACTACGTCGCCGCGCGCGCTGATCAGCTGCTCGACGGTGACGGCGATCGTGTCGGTGGTCCTTGGGGACTCGGTGGGGCACACGATCGCGCGCCGCCCGCACGTTTGGGCTACGGACGCCGGAGTCGAACCGGTGTCTTCGAACATTCCCTCCGACCGCGAACCTCTCGCCGGTCCGCCGCGCCTCCCGCCGCTTCCGCCCGTAGCAAGTGTGAGGGTAAAGCCACAGAGCGTGGTTGTCACGCGCAGCGGGCGACTCCACATGGTGCAGCACGCCCGTTCCGGCCCCCGAAGCCGTGCGCCCGGACGGGCCGCACAGCCGTAAGTGTCGCGCTGGTCGAACCCAGGGCGCCTTTGGGGTGACAGATACGTCAACTACCGTTTTCCGCCGTTAAGGGGATTCCGCCATCTCCCTGACATGAGGACCCGCCGGGCGCCCGGCGGGTCCTCCCTATCTCGGCGGCATCTCGACCCGACGCACCCATCGCGCGTGCACGGCGCCTTCTCGAGCTGCTCCGTCGACGCGACAGGCGGGCTCTCGGCCGGACCGACGACTCCCTCCGGCGTGGCCTCATCGACTGACTTGCGGCCGAGAGCCGCCGCCCCATCGCCCCCCGGTTCAGGCTCACGGAAGCGTCGCGCACCCGACACGGCGTGTCGACACGTCGTCTGTCGCGTGTTACTGACCGGCATGAGACGAGACTCCTGGACTCCCCACCCACAGTCAGTCCGCCGTTCGCCGCGCCGACTCCTCCGACCCCGGCGGCGGGCTGACTGCCGAGCTTCGACAGTGGCCGCTCCAGTCAGTGGGGCCTCGTCCGTGCGCCCACGCACCCCTCGGTCGTACACCGGGCCTCTTCGACGACGGTCGATGCAACGACCTGAGTCAGCAGCTGCTCGACGGTGACGACAATGCTCTTGCGATTGCAGTCAGGACAACGTTCGCGTCGGGTGACGAAGCTGCTCCCCACCCAGCGAACGGTGGGAGACCACTCTTCGCAGTTGTGTCCGCGCCCCGCCGTCGACGATGGCGCGCCCGCCGGTGTTCGCTTGATCCGTGGACGAGCTCTTGTCTCGGGCGCGACGACCTGTACCTCCATGACCTCAGGCACTACACGGCGACGTTGGCTGGTTCGCCTGGCGCGCCCACCGGGCGAGCTGATGGCGCGCCTCGGACATGCATCGCCCGCGGCAGCGCTTCGGGCCGCGACGGACTCGACTTGACTGCGTCGCTCGTGGCGCTGGCTGCTCAACCTGGTCGCGGTAGTCCTGGCGCACGGTGCTCACGATCGCCTCGTCGAGGTAGCCGACGCGGTTGACCGTCGGCACGATCACGGAGACACGGGGCCATGACCTCGGTACCCTAGAAGCGGATCCCCACGGCATCACCCCTCTTCGAGCGCACACGAGCAGGATGCTTCGTCCCCCGCACGACGCCTCCATCCTGGAGGCACTCAGAGCGACCGCACGCCGCGCGCCTGCCTCGGTCGCGCTGCTGGCGCCGGGAAGGAAGGCGACATCGTACGAGGCCCTGGTCGACCAGCTCGAAGCGATCGTGCGCTACCTGCGCGCCGGCGGGATCGCGCTGACCGATCGGGTCGCGGTTGCCCTTCCGAACGGACCGGAAGCGGCCGCCGCGGTGCTCGGCACCGTCGCGGCCGCCGCGTGCGCACCCCTCGCGCCCGATTTGCCGGAGGCCCAATTCACAAACCTGCTCACCACGCTCGGGGTTCGCGCCGTCATGGTGCTCCGCGGCCACGAAACCGCGGCGCACGGCGCCGCGTCGTCGTGCGGGATTCCCGTGATCGAGCTCGACGCGGGTGACACTGCCGGGTCTTTCGTCTGCTCCGGCCTGTCACCTGGTAACGGGGCATCCAGCGGTGCGGGCGACACCGACGCGGCGCTGCTGTTGTTCACCTCGGGCACGACGGGGTTCCCGAAGCTCGTCCCGCTCACCGAACGCAATCTGCTGACGTCGGCGGCCAACGTCGCGGAGACGCTCCGACTCGAGCCGACCGATCGATGCCTGAACGTGATGCCGCTCTTCCACATCCACGGACTCGTCGCCGCGCTGTTCGGCTCGCTCGTCGCGGGCGGCAGCGTCGTTTGCACCGAGGGGTTCCGCGCGCGAGACGTTCCCGGATGGGTCGAGGAGTTCCGACCGACCTGGTACACCGCGGTCCCGACGATCCACCAGGCGATGTTGCAGGTGGCGCGCTCGAACGCCGCCGAGGGCCGGGTGCTGCCGACGACGTTTCGGTTCGTGCGCTCGTCGTCGGCGGCGCTGCCGGTCGGCGTGCTCGACGACCTCGAGGCAGCCTTCGACGTCCCGGTGATCGAGGCCTACGGAATGACCGAGGCCGCGCACCAGATGACGAGCAATCCGCTCCCCGACCGGGTCCGCAAACCCGGAACGGTCGGCAAGGCCGCCGGCCCCGACGTCGCTGTGCTCGACGACAGGGGACAGGTCCTCCCTGCGGGCGCGACGGGCGAAGTCGCCGTCAAGGGTGCATCGGTGATGTCCGGATATGTCGACAACTCCGCTGCGAACCAGGCGTCGTTCGTCGACGGATGGTTCCGCACTGGCGATCAAGGGCGCTTCGACGAAGACGGCTACCTCACCATCACCGGGCGGCTCAAGGAACTGATCAACCGCGGTGGTGAGAAGGTCGCGCCGCGCGAGATCGACATCGCGTTGCTCGAGCACGCGGACGTCGTCGAGGCGGCGGCGTTCGCGATCCCGCACGACCGGCTGGGCGAGGACGTCGCCGCCGCCGTCGTGCTCCGTGACGGCGCCGACGTGACGACCGCTCAGCTCCGCATCTTCGTCGGGGAACGGCTGGCGCCCTACAAGGTTCCCCGCCGGTTGGTCGTCGTCGAAGCGCTCCCCCGGGGCAGAACGGGCAAGGTCGAGCGTACGAACCTGGCCACGACCCTCGGGCTCGACGCGCCCGCCGCAAAGGGCGCGAGGCCGGGGTGCACGTCGACGCGACCGATGACGTCGAACGGGAGCTCTGTTCGATCTGGCAGCGCGTCCTCGGTTTCGACGTCCCGCCGAGCACCGATCGCGAGTTCCTGGAGCTCGGCGACTCGCTGAACGCAACCGAGTTGTTGGTCGACGTCGAGGAAGCCTTCGGCCGCCGGCTTCCCGCGACGATCTTCCTCACGGGCGCCACGGTGCAGACGATGGCCGAGGCTTTGCGGGGCTCCGCGACGTCGCGGCTGGGCGCTTCGGTGTTCCCCGTCCAGGTCGGCGGTACGAGGCCGCCGCTGTTCTGTCTGCTGCGCGGCGGAGCCGTGATCACCGTCCGTCACCTCGCCGCCGCCGTCGGATCCGACCAGCCGGTGTACGCGCTGTGGTACCCGGCGATGCACGGCCCGCCCGACGCGGCGGGTTCGCTGGAGGAGATCGCCGCCGAGTGCGCGGCAGCCATCCGAGCCGCACGACCCGACGGGCCGTACTTCCTGTTCGGCCATTCGCTCGGTGGGATCGTCGTCTACGAGGTGGCGCGCCAACTCGCGGCGACAGGAGGTGAAATCGGGCTCGTCGTGCTCGCCGACGGTCCGCATCCACGGATCGCCGCCGACCGCGAATGGAGCCGTAGGAGGATCATGCGACACCGCGCGAAGAGGTTGGCGAGCCGAGAGGGGCCGGCGATGGTCGTGAGGCGGATGCGCCGGCTGCTCGATCGGGGCGGTACGCCTGCGCCGACCGTGTACATCCCCGGCACCGACATCCCCGAGGACCACGCCGCGGCACACCTCCGCGAAATACGCTACGACCCCGGCCCCGCGGCAGGTCCGGTGGTGATCCTCGCTTCGCAGCAGTTCTACGAATACACGGCGAGCCCGGACCTCGGGTGGGGCGCACTGCTCCGGCCCGGATGGGAGAGCCACGAGGTACCCGGCGACCACAACTCGATGATCGCGGAGCCGTACGTGCACACGCTCGGGGCGCGGCTGGCGGAGTGCCTGAAACGCGCAAGCATCCACGACGCCGCCGAAGGCGCCGAGGGTTAGTCTCGGCCGGGCCAGCATCCGTAGCCGCCGACATCATCACCCTCGCTGACGCGGTCCCCAAGCAGAGCCTCCAGATCACTATCGCCAGTCAGGCGACCATCGCCGACGAGCTCAATACCCAGGTGAACTCGAGCAACTTCCTCACGGCAGCAGACGAGGACAGTGCGGCAGCGGATGTGGTTCGTCAGAAGCTCGGGCTCGAATCGGTCTCTCGCGACTTCTGGGCACTCGCACAGCAGTAGTCGACCGCCGCGGCGCGCCCACGCCGCTCCGCTTCGGTCTCGCCCGACGATGAGCTCGCGCCGCGCGATCCGCAACCCGTGGCGCTCCCGAACGCCGAGCCCTGAACATCGAAGGCCCCGCCCCGTCCGCCGTGGGCGGGGCCTTCGTCATTGCTAGGCCCGCTGGTTCAGCTACGCGACGCAGCCAGGCGACGTTGGGGGGAAGACATCGCGTCGATTGCGGCCGCCGCGCGCAGGGCCTTGACCCATGCGAGAGCCAGAAGACCGAGAAAGGACAAGCCGACCACTCGCCGCCCGAGCTTCCTTCGTTGCATTGGGCTCGCCTCCTCGAATCGGTAGTCACACGAAGTCTCGTTGCCCAATCCGAACGCGCCGTATCCGCTCCGTTGCGAGCGCGTGAATCGTCTGCCCGAGTGATCAGACCTGCTCGACGTCTCCGCTGCCGGCTGTTTCAAGGTCTTCCTTTCTGAGCCCTGAACAGCCGAGGCCCCCACTGATTGGGTGGGGGCCTTGCACGTCCTTCGGACGGCGCACGTCTCGGTCACCGCAAGCGGTAGGACACCGTTCGGTCCGGAGGAATGCTCGCCGCAGTCATCCCGCGGATGAGCGCGCGCGGCCGTGCGCCCAGTGGCCAGACTGGCTGGTTTCGAGACATCGGCTCATGGGGGTGGGGGATCGACGACGGGATCGTGACTCCCGAGCAGGCGACCGACGTGGTCTTTCCCACGGACGGCTGGCAACGAGGAGGCCGCTGAGCCGAACTGGCAACAGTGGAGAAAGAACCACGGCGACGTCTTGACCAAGACAACGACGCCAAGCGGGTCCGTCCCCGCCCGTGACGTTCGGGCCGAAATGATCAGTCTCTTCCGCGCGGCCTCGGAAAGCCGTGGGGGCGCTCTCTTCTCAATCGACACGTTCGCCGATGCCGCAGTCCCAGCGGTGCAGTGGATCTACAAGAAGCAGAACGGGAACCGCTACCTGTACTCCGCAGCTCTCTATGTCGACGTCGCCGCCCACACGGTGGTCATCTCGACGATCGCTGGCGAGCGAACGGTGGCCGGCGTTCGAGAGGCGTACGTCTCGGCGCTTCTTGTGTCCGAAGGGCGTCTGCATCTCCCGAGTCGTCCAGTCGTCCCGGGTACGCCGATCGAAGGTTGGTTCGTAGACCCCTACGACGCCGACTACTACGGGCCGGTTCTGCGCTCGATCGCCGACGGCGAGGAGTTCGATGGCCTCATCCCCGACCATCCACTGTCACGATTGCGCCGCACCCTGAGCAGCCTCCGAGCGCAGATGACGTTCGTCGTCTAGTTCGAAGGCCCGCCGCGTCCGCCGTGGGCGGGGTCTTCGGCTATCGCCTAAGTTCCGCGCTTGGTGGGCATGAGCTTCTCGGGCGGCGCGTGCACCGCTGTGAATCCACAGCGACACAAGAAGGAGAGAGAGTCATGATCAGAAAGGTTCTTGCTCTGTCGATTTGCGCCGCAGCATTCGTCGGCGTCATGACGGGTCCCGCGTTCGCCGGTGAGATCACCGGGAGCGGCAAGGGCGGTCCGACCGGGAACGGAATACCGGCCGCTACACAGAACGGCCACGCCTCGTTTTGCGCCTTCTCAGGGCTGGAAGACAACGACCCCGTAGTGACCGGCGAGAAGGTACAGAACTTTGGGCATCCGGCTGACGCGACCTTCGCGGACATCATTGTGACGAGGGGTGCCAGCGCGGTGGGCATCCCTATGCCCGACGGGTCGACACTCATTCTCGGCTGCAAAAAGTCCACGAACTTCACCGTTGTCCCGCCGCCCGCGCCCTGACCATCGCGCGTAAGACCGAGAGCACCTGAAGACCCCGCCCCGTCCGCCGTGGGCGGGGTCTTTGCTTCTCAGCCGGGGCCGAGCGCGACGATCGAGACGGGGTACGACGTCGTGTTGTTCGCGTTGTTGGTCTCGCCGCCGATGCCGTTCGGGAGCGCGACATCGAGGCTGAACGAGGCGGGCGCCTCGAGGAGCATGTCGAGGGTCAGATCGATGGCGCGACTCTGGCCGGCGGGGATGATCAGCCCCGAGTTCGACGTGATCGTGAACACGGTCGGGATGCCCGGGTTGCCGGGTGAGCCGATGGTGCCGACCGCAACGTTCGTGACGGTCCAGTCGGTGCTGCTTTCGGAGAAGAGATCGACGCGGGCGCCGGCGTTGTCCCCGACGACGCTGAACGGGAAGCTCACGGTAAACGTCATCGGCTGACCGTTCGTCGGGGCGTTACCTACGTTGGTAACCGTGACCGTGTACGTCCCGCGCTGGCCGAACAGGACCAGAGAGGTACATCTTCCCTGTTCAGAGGCCGTGTGACGGTGAGTCGGCCTGTAGGCGGGATTCTGTGAGCGCCGTTGCCGGCGCCCGGTGGCCATCCATCTACGCGGCCCACCTGGGGATTGCACCCGAAGGTGCTGGCGGGCAGCCATCCCCTGCTTGGCCTTGCTCCGGGTGGGGTTTGCCGAGCCGCCCGAGTCACCCCGGACGCTGGTGCGCTCTTACCGCACCGTTTCACCCTCACCTGTGACCGACCGGTTGCCCGGACGGCCCATCGGCGGTCTGTTCTCTGTGGCACTTTCCTGCGGGTCGCCCCGACTGGCCGTTAGCCAGCACCCTGCCCTGCGGAGTCCCGACCTTCCTCGACACGACTGCTCGTGCCGCGACCACCCGGCCGACTCACCGTCGTGACCAGTGTGCCAGCCGCACTCGCGCGTGGCGACCGCGAATCAGCGGCCGCTGGCGGCAAGTACGTGCGGGGAAGGCGCGGTGCAGCGGGTCAGACGTAGGACGCGGTGCCGACGGCGAGGGTCACGTTGCCGAACGGCGACGGGAACAGCTCCTCCTCGGGGAGCACGCCCGTGAGGATGATCGAGTGCCGGCGCTCGGTGGCGCCCACCGTCTGGATGGTCTGGCGCAGCTCGGGCGTCGAGAACAGCGGCACCCACACCTGGTAGCTGCCGCCCGCGGTGTCCTCGAGCTCGAGGGCGAGGTTGACGAGGTCGACCTCTTTCTTCACCGACGGAAGGATCGTGTCGACGGCCTTCAGCTGGATGTACGGGTTCGGCTTGGTGTACGGCTCACCGCCGGCCTCGGTCGTCGCCGCGGTGAAGAGGTCGTTGTGGTCGTGGTGCTGATCACGGAAGAGCTTCGCCGCATCGAGGAGCGCGGGTGTCGTGAGAAGGCCCGAGTCGATCCCCTTCTGGTAGGTCTGCACCGCGAGGATCTCGATCGACGACGCGGTGCGCAGCAACGTCACGTCGTTCACCGGTGGGGGAGCGATCGTCACCGTCGTCGGCGTCTGCGCACCACCTTCGGGCACCTGCGGCTTCGGTGTGTGGTCGGCGCACGCGGCGAGCATCGCGGCCATGACGCCCCCGCCCGCGACGAGCAGCCCGCGTCGGTTGAACGACGAGTCGCCGCCGGCGAAGCGCTTGATCGCTTCGCGGAACCCCCCCATCGACTCGAGGTGCTCGGCCTGCGCGTCGCGCAGCTGCCGGCGGAGCTCGTCGCGTCCCATCTGCATGTCGCTCATGCCAGCACCGGGAACTCGGCGGGCCGGAACGCTCCGACGATCGACTCGAAGGCTGGGACGTAGGTCGCGGTCGGCAGGCTCGCCGCAGACCCGAGGACAGTGGCGTGCTGTGCCTCGATCGACAGGACAGCGGCAGCGAAGCCGGCCGCTCGCGGCTGCGAGTACGTGCCGCACGCGAGGAGGTACGTCGACGCCGCCCTCGACTCGAGCTCGAACAGCACATCGAACAGCGCGTCGACCGTGTTCGCCTGCCGTATCCGACCCGCATACGCGTTGACCATCTGCCCGTTGGTGCCGACCGCACCGACGCCGGCGAGCGATCCCGCAGCCGCGGCGTGCTCGTCGTGATGGTTCTGGAACTGCACCGCGTATGCAGTCTGGGCGTCGTCGAACAGCTTCTTGTCGAGGGCCATGCCGTAGATCTCGACCCACGCGAACTCGATGGAGCGATGGAACTGCGTCAGCTGCAGGTCCGCCGGCGAGAGGTTGCTGTCGGACTGCGCGTGGGCGATGCCGGCGAACGCAGGGATCGCGCCGATCGCGACCGCCGCGGCCCCGACGCCCGCGCCAACCAGCAGGTTCCGGCGTGATGGCTCGGAAGATGAGGTCATGAGACGACGATGCTCCCTGTCATCGAGTTGTGGATGCCGCAGAAGTAGTCGTACGTGCCCGGCTTGTCGAACGTGACGCTGTAGGTCGCACCGACGTCGATCGTGCCATCGCCGGGAAACGGATCACCCTTCGACACGATCTGGTGGGTCGTCGTGTCGTTGTTGGTCCACGTGACCTTCGTGCCGGCGGTGATCTCGATGTTCTGCGGCTTGAACGCGAAGTCGACGGCCACGATGTCAGCGGTGCCCGATGCCTTCGCGATGGTTGTGGTCGTGCTCGTCGGTGCAGCGCTCGCGCCGGCCGCCGCCGTTGTCGCAGCTGCCGCCGTCGTGCCCGCGGCCGCCGTCGTCGCCGACCCGCCGCCGGCCGCGGTGGTCGCCGCAGCAGCGGTCGTCGCTCCGCCCGCGGGCTGGCCGGCGTCGCTCGGGTCATCGCCGCATGCGGCGAGCACGATTGCCAGCGCGAGAGCGGTGCCGGCCACGAGGGCCTGGGCACGGCGTCGGGTCATCGAGGTCTCCTTGTTCGCCGGGGCACTCTAGAAGTCGAGGGCCGAGAGTTCCGCAACCCAGCCTTCCGCCCGGGTCCGCGCGTCGAGCCATCTCGCCCGGTCGAGCTTGCCCGAAGGCTCGATGACGGTACGCGGTCGCCAGGTCGCGGCGATGTCATCCATGCCCTTCCAGGTGCCGACTGCGAGGCCAGCGAGGAACGCGGCGCCGAGGGTGGTGGCCTCCACCACCGGGGAGACCTCGACCGGTCGCTGGCTCGCGTTTGCCAGCGCCGTGAGGAACGTCGGGTTGTCGGACATGCCACCGTCGACCCTCAGGTGGTCGATCGCCAGGCCCGTGTCGGTCTCGGCAGCCTCGACGAGATCGGTGCCTCGGTGCGCGACTCCCTCGAGCACCGCCCGCACGAGGTGAGCACGAGTCGAGCCGCGGGTCAGCCCGAAGAAGGAGGAGCGGGCGCCGTAGTCCCAGACCGGTGTGCCGAGACCCGAGGAGCGCGGGGACGTACACGACTCCCTCGGTGTCCGCGCACTGCGACGCGACGTCGTGCGACTGCGCTGCCGTCTCGATCAGCCCGAGGTCGTCGCGGAGCCACTCGACGTTCGAGCCGGCCGTCAGCATGATCGCCTCGACGCCCCACGTGATCGCACCGTCGCGCCGCCAGGCCGCGATCGGGAACGTGCCGCCCTCACCGCGTCGCTCGAACGTCGGTCGCTGTGAGCCGAGGCACATGTCGAGCATCCCGCCCGTGCCGAACGTCGCCTTCGCGAGGCCTGGCCGCACGCAACCCTGACCGATGAGCGACGCCTGCTGGTCGCCCGCGATGCCCGCGATGGGCGGAGCGCCAGGCAGAGCGGTCGCGTTGCCGACGATCCCCGTCGAATCGACGATCGAGGGAAGGACACCGCGAGGGACACGGAGGACGTCGAGCACGTGCTCGTCCCATCCGCCGCCGTCGTTGCGCACGAGTCCGGTGACGCCGACGTTCGACTGGTCGGTCACGTGCACCGACCCGTTGGAGAGGATCCACGCGATCCACGTGTCGACGGTGCCGAAGCGGAGTTCGTCGCGCGTCCGATCGGGATCGGCCATGTCGAGCAGAAATGCGAGCTTCGTCGCCGACTGGTTCGGCGCGAAGCGGGTGCCCTCAGCCGCGAGCACGAGGCACATCCCCGCGGTGCGCAGGTCTTGCCATCCGACGCCGGGAGCCACGGGCTCGCCGGTCGTCGACGTCCCACACGATCGTCGACGCCCGCTGGTTCGCGATGCCGACCGCCTCGACGGGTCCGCCGTCCGCGAGCGCCGCCGTCGCCACCTCGAGCGCGGCGTCGGCCATCGCGCGCGCGTCGAACTCGACGAAGCCCGGCGAAGGTGACGAGGGCAGCACCTCGCGATGGTGCACATGTTCGACCGTTGCATCAGGACGGACGATCGCGGCGCGCACGCCGCTCGTGCCGACATCGACGACGAGGATGCTCAAGGTCGTTGCTCGGCTTCGTGGCGGAGGCGACCGCCGATCAACCCGCCGATGGTGCCCGCCACCATCGAGAGCAAGGCGCTCGACAGGATGCGCGACCACGACACGTCCTCGCTGGTCGCGAAGCGACGCAGCACACCAATTCCCTGTACCAACACGAAGGTGACGATCGCGGTGACGATGCCGTGGACGAGCGGAGCGTCGAACGACTGCTGTCGCGCTGCGACCGTGGCGCCGACGACGAGACCGGCAAGCACCAAGATCGCGAGCAACGACACCGTCGTGGACGGGCTGTCGCTCGATGATGCGTCGTCGAGCGCTTGGCCGATGAGCGCGGCGGGCACGCAGATCACCAGCGAGACGATGATCCCTGCGATCAGCGCAGCGCGATCGAGCTTCACGGCCAGCTCACCTCGCCGAACGGCGATGGCAGCCCGAGCTTCCCGGGGTTCAGGACGCCGTTGGGGTCGAGCGCCGACTTGGCTGACTGCAGCACCTCGAAGCTCGCGCCGAGCGCCTCGCGCATGAACCGGCTGCGGTTGAGCCCGACGCCGTGGTGGTGCGAGAGCGCACCGCCGTTCGCGAGCACGGCTCGGGTGCCTGCGTCCCAGGCGGCGACGTAGAAGGCCTCGCGCTCGTCGGTCGGCGGCCGCCCGGCGAACGTGAAGTAGAGGCAGGCACCATCGCGAGTACGCGTGGGACTGGTGGGCCGTCGCGTTCGCGGCGTGGGGCACGGCAAGGATCGCGGCGCAGGTGGCCGCATAGATCTTCGGGAGGTCGCGCCAACGAGCGGCGATCTCCATCGTGTCGACCACGAACCCCTTCCGGGTCAGCGACTCGAGCGCGCTCACGTCGTTGCGATGGTGGAACCACCGATCGACGAGCCCGACGTCGGCGCGCTCACCGCCCGCACCATCGCACTCCTCGGCGACGACGCGCATCACCGCGTCGATCAACGCGGGATCGCCCTCGTCGAACACGAGCAGCACATGACGGTCACCGGTCTGGTAGCTGCGGTTCGCCTCGACGTCGTCGTAGAGCCGGAGCACCGCTGGCGTCGCGCCTCTGCGCAGGATCCGCCGGCACGCCTCGAGCCCGTCGCCGAACGCCGCGAAGCTCCAGGCGTCGCGGCGTTCCGCTGCCGGCGCCGGATGCACTCGGAGCCGTGCGCCGGTGATGACGCCGAGGGTGCCTTCCGAGCCGACGAAGAGCTGCGTCAGATCCGGGCCCGCTGCCGCGCGGGGCGCGCCGCCCGTGCGTGATGCGGCGGCCGTCCGCGAGGGCGACATCGAGGCCGACGACCATGTCTTCGATCTTGCCGTAGCGAGTCGACAGCTGGCCCGCGCCCCGACATGCGAGCCATCCGCCGACGGTCGAGATCGCCACCGACTGGGGCCAGTGGCCGGTGGTGACACCGTGGTCGCGGCGGAGGTCCGCCTCGAGCGGCTCGCCGAACGTGCCGGGACGCACATCGAGCACGAGCGAGTCGTCGTCGACGTCGACGATGCCCGAGAGCCCGCAGAGGTCGAGCACGACGCCCCCGTGGATGGGCACGCTCGCCCCGCACACCCCGCTGCGACCGCCGGCGGCCGTCACCGGCACGAGGTCGGCGTTGCACACCGCGAGCACCGCCGCGACCTCGTCTGCGCTCTGGGGCCGGGCGATCACCGAGGCGAGCCCGGGCACCTCGCCTTCGAGCGCCCACTGCATCGCCAGGGGCCACCAGTCCCGGCTCGCGTCGCCGACCTCCGCGACGTCGGTCGTCACGTCCGCGCATGCTCCGCGGAGCCGGCCGAGCGTCGCCTCGCCGACGGTCACTCGTCGCGCGTCGATGTGAGACCGCGGCGCGCCCTCGAGTCCTTCGAGCGCGATCGGAGGGACTGGAGTCATGCGCCGATCGTGGCGTCGAGCGCGGTCTCGGGCAGCGCCGCCGAGGTGCGCTCGAGCGCGACGGCGTCACGGAACGCAGCCACCTCGCGCTCGCAGTCGGCGTCGGACCAGCCGAGCTCGGGGGCGACGAGCGCCGCCACCTCATCCGCGACGCGGGCCGCGTCGTCGCGACCCAACAAGCGAGCGCGGGTCCGCCGGCTCAGGATGTCGTCGAGCGTGCGTGCCATCTCGTGACGAGCGGCGTGCAGTGCCTCGGCCCGGACGTAGGGCAGCCCGGGCACCAGTGGGCGCGCGAGGTCGGGATCGCTCGCGGCGAGCAACGCGACGGTGTCGGCCTCGGTGCCGTAGCGCGAGGCGAGGTGCGCGTCGAGCCCGTCGCGAGGTCGGTCGGGGTCGAAGCCGTCACCACCGAGGAGCACGACGTGCTTCGTCGAGCTGCGGCGATGGATGTCGAGCTCCTGCGCGACCTCGTCCACGGTGTCGGCAGCCATCCGCCGGTACGTCGTGAGCTTGCCGCCCATGATGCTGATGACCCCACTCGCGGACCGCTGCACCGAGTGCCGTCGGGACAGGTCGGCGGTGCGTTCACTCGTCGCGTCTTTCACGAGCGGACGCAGCCCCGCCCAGGTGCCGAGGATGTCGGCGCGGGTCACGCCGGTCGTCACCGATGCGTTCACCGCGCGCAGCACGTAGTCGATGTCGTCGCTCGTGCACTGTGGATCGTCGAGCGGGCCGTCGTAGTCGGTGTCGGTGGTGCCGACGTAGGCGAGGTCGCCCCAGGGGACGACGAAGAGCGACCGACGATCCTTGGGCACGGGGATCACCGCGGCGATGTCGTTCTGCGTCTTCTGCCACGGCACCGTGATGTGGATGCCCTTCGCAGGTCGGATCGATCGGGGATGCACTCCCTCGTCCAATGCCCGCAGCTCGTCGGACCAGACGCCGGTCGCGTTCACGACCGACTTGGCGCGCACCTCGATCTCGTTCCCGTCAGCGGCGACGACGGCGCCGACGACCTTCCCATCGGCGTCCTTCAGGAAGCGCTTCACGATGGCGTAGTTCGCGACCGCGGCGCCGTGCGCTGCCGCGGTACGAGCGATCGTGAGCGTCAGCCGGGCGTCGTCGGCCTGTGCGTCGTAGTAGAGGTAGGCAGACGCGAGCCGATCGGCCGGCATCGTTGGCATGTGGGCCAGCGCCTCGGCCTTGTTGAGCCGCTCGTGCAGCTTGCCGATGCGGATGCCGCCGGTGAGGTCGTACATCCACATCGCCGACCCGAGTGCTCGAGCGACCTTCGGGTTGATCAGGCCGTCACGCGAGAAGATCGGGATGAGGAACGGCAGCACGCGCACGAGATGGGGGGCCGTCTTGCGCAGACGCTGCCGCTCGGCGAGCCCCTCGTAGACGAGCCGATACTCCTTCTGCTGCAGGTAGCGCAGCCCGCCGTGCACGAGCTTGGACGACTTCGACGACGTGCCGGACGCAAAGTCGTAGCGCTCGACAACTGCGGTGCGGAGCCCCCGAGTGGCCGCGTCGAGGGCCACGCCGACGCCGGTGATCCCCCCGCCGACCACCAGCACGTCGAAGTGCTCGTCGCCAAGACGCGCGAGTGCCGTCGGGCGATCGAACGGGGGGAGGGACATCGGAGGCCATCCTAGGATCGGCGCGTGGAGGCGGCGGAATCAGCGGCCGTGCCAAACCGTCGATGGCTCAGTGCGCCGTGGCTCAGCGAGGTGTTGGGGCGACCGGTGCAGTCGGTGAGCGTCGAGCCGTTGGACGGCGCCGGTGTGTCTGGCGATCTCGTGCGGTTGCGCCTCCACGACGGCTCGACACTCGTGGCGAAGCGCCCGGCGGTCGACGAGGCGGTGAGGGAGCGCCAGCGCGCCCTCGGCATGTACGCGCGAGAGGCCCGCTTCTACCGGGAGCTCGCGCCACGGCTCTCGGCCCGCACGCCTCGGTGCTTCTTCGCGTCGGACGACCTGCTCGTGATCGAAGACCTCGCGCCCGCGGTGGCGGGCACGTTCGGGCAAGGGCTCAGCGACGAGCGCGTCGACGCGGTGATCGACGCGCTCGTCGCGATGCACGGAGAGTGGCAGGGGAGCGAGGAGCTCGGCCGGCTCGACTGGCTGTGGCGAGTGTCTGACGAAGAAGCGCGACGGTGGCAGCAGAACCTCGAAGGCCGTCTCCCGCGCTTCGTCGATCGTCACCGTGACGCGCTGACCGACGACGACGTGCACAGAGCGGAGCTCGTAACCGCGAACCTGGCGGCGCTCATGGTCGCCGCGGCCGCCCTGCCCGCGACCCTGTGTCACGGCGACCCCGGTCCGCCGAACCTCATGTTCCTCGATCGTGGCGCCGAGCCGGCCTTCATCGACTGGCAGCTCGCGTCCGCACGGAGCGGTGCCCTCGATCTCGCGTGGTTGCTCGTGCTCGGCGTCCCCGCCGCTGCCTACCAGCAACGTCGCAATGTCTGGCTCGGCCGGTACCGTGACCGGCTCGGGCTCGACGTCGAGGCATTCGGCCGTGCACACGCCCTGGGAGTCGCGCTTGCGGTCAGGGCGCCCATCTGGATGGGCGGCGCACCCGACAGCGAGCGAAGTGGGCATGTCGACGCGTATGCCGCGGCAACGATCCCGAGGGCGTTCGCCGCGTTCGCCCTCGAGGAAGGACGACTTCAATGGCTGACCTGAAGGGCAGCAAGACCGAGGAGCACCTGAAGGCGGCGTTCGCCAGCGAGAGCCAGGCGAACCGTCGCTACCTCTACTTCGCGCAGAAAGCCGACATCGACGGGACATCCGGAGATCGCGGCGCTGTTCCGCTCCATCGCCGAAGGGGAGACGGGTCACGCGTTCGGGCACTTCGAGTTCCTCGCGAGCGTCGGTGATCCGGTGACGGGGGAGCCGGTCGGTTCGACCGAGCAGAACCTCCGCTCGGCGATCGCCGGAGCGACCTACGAGTACACCGAGATGTACCCAGGCTTCGCCCGTACCGCGCGTGACGAGGGCTTCGACGAGGTCGCCGAGTGGCTCGAGACGCTCGCCCGCGCAGAGAAGAGCCACGCGGGCCGGTTCACTCAGGGTCTCGACTCGGTCAGCTGACTACGGAGCGGAGACAGCCCTCACGGGCGCGACGGGGGCCGCGTTGCTTTCCGACCTCCGGCCCTGACAGTTTGGGTTGGCCGCAAGCGGAAATCCGCCCCTACCATGAGATTCGGCTCCTTCGGGAGCCCTGCAACCCGGCCAATTCGGACCCCTCCGGAAGAGAACCCCTCTTGAGCAACTCGTCGTCATGGCGCGATCAGGCCGCCTGCCGCGGTCTCGATCCCGAGGTCTTCTACCCCGTCAGCGAAGAAGAGGAAGCGACCGCGAAGCACATCTGCGCCGACTGCGCCGTCCGGCAGTCCTGCCTCGAGCACGCGATCACACATCGCGAGAAGGAAGGCATCTGGGGCGGCGCCACCGAGCGGGAACGACGGCGGATCGTCCGCCAGCGCCGCCGCACGGCCTGACCGAACCGCATCCGACCGACTGCATGGGGAGACCGCTCGTGGGGGAGCAGCCGCCGAGCCTCGAGGCGCTTGGAGGGTGGCGGGCGGTGCTCGGCCGGCTCGCGGGTCACGGTGACCTGACCCAAGACGAGGCGAGGGCCGCGATGGCCGAGATCCTCGAAGGAGCCGCGACGCCCGCGCAGATCGCCGGCTTCGTCGTCGCCCTCCGGATGAAGGGCGAGACCATCGAAGAGCTCGACGGGTTCCTCGACGCGATGCTCGCGGTCGCGGCGATCGTCGAGGTGTCGCCGGCAGTGCACGAGCAGCTCGTCGACGTCGTTGGCACCGGCGGCGATCGCAGCCACACGATCAACGTGTCGACGCTGTCAGCGCTCGTCGTCGCCGGCGCGGGCGTGCCCGTGTGCAAGCACGGCAACCGCGCCGCGTCCTCTTCGTGCGGTGCCGCGGACCTCCTCGAAGCGCTCGGCGTCGCGCTCGAGCTCGATGCCCCCGGCGTCGCGCGTTGCATCGAGGAGGCCGGCATCGGGTTCTGCTTCGCGCCGCGCTTCCATCCCGCGCTCCGTCACGCCGGACCTGCGCGTCGCGAGCTGGCGATCCCGACCACGTTCAACTTCCTCGGGCCCCTGGCGAACCCGGCGCGCGCTCGAAGGCAGCTCGTCGGTGTGAGCGACCCTTCGATGGCCGATCTCATGTTGGGGGTGCTCGCCGCACGCGGGTCGAAGCACGTGCTCCTCGTGCACGGGCACGACGGCCTCGACGAGCTCACCACGACGACGACTTCGACGGTGCACGAGCTCGATGATGGCGACATGCGCACATGGGTGCTCGACCCGCAGGACGTCGGCATCCCGCTCGCGAAGGCCGAGGATCTTCGGGGCGGGGATCCCGCGACGAACGCAGCCATCGCGCGAGCCGTCTTGGCCGGCGAGACGGGTCCGCCGCGCGACGTCGTGCTGCTCAACGCCGGTGCCGCACTCGTCGCGGCCGGCACCGCAGTGTCGGTCGCCGAGGGCATCGCCATCGCGGCGAAGTCGATCGACGAAGGCAAAGCCAGCGCCGCGCTCGACCGCCTCGTGGCAGTCTCGAGCGCTGCGCTGTAGGTCTGCGCTGTAGACCTGCGCTTGCAAGGAGGGATCCATGGGTCAGCCGGAGCTGCTGAAGCGGCATCGTGCGGTGATGCCGTCGTGGTTGACGCTGTACTACGAATCGCCCATCGAGCTCGTGAGCGGCGCGGGGTGCAGGGTCACCGACAACGAGGGCCGTACCTACCTCGATCTCTTCGGTGGGATCCTCACCACGATGACCGGGCACTCGGTGCCCGAGGTCGTCGACGCGATCAGGGAGCAGGCCGGCAAGCTCCTGCACAGCTCGACGCTCTACCTCATCCGACCGATGGTCGAGCTCGCCGAGAAGATCGCGGGGCTTTCGCGGCATCCCCGACGCGAAGGTCTTCTTCGTCAACTCCGGCTCGGAGGCGAACGAGACGGCGTTGCTGCTCGCATCCTCGTACCGCAAGTCGAATCAGGTGCTCGCGTTGCGCAACAGCTATCACGGCCGCTCGTTCGCGACGATAGGCGTCACGGGCAACCGAGGTTGGTCGCCCAGCAGCCTCAGCCCGTTCAGCGTGCACTACGTGCACAACGGCTACCGCCTCCGCTCGCCGTTCCGGAACCTCGACGACGCGGGCTTCGTCGAGGCGTGCGCCGACGACTTGCGCAACGTCATCGAGACGACCACCTCCGGCGACGTCGCGACGATGATCGCCGAGCCGATCCAGGGCGTGGGTGGCTTCTGCGTGCCGCCCGACGGGTTCTTCGGCGCGATGAAGAAGGTGCTCGACGAGTACGAGATCCTCTTCATCTCCGACGAGGTGCAGACCGGCTGGGGCCGCACCGGCGAGCACTTCTGGGGCTACGAGGCGCACGGCGTCGTGCCCGACGCGCTGACGTTCGCGAAGGGCCTCGGCAACGGGCTCGCGATCGCGGGGCTCGTCGCGCGTGGAGACCTGATGGATGCGATGCCGGCGAACTCCCTCTCGACCTTCGGCGGCAACCCGCTCGCGACCGCCGGCGCGATGGCGAACCTCCAGTACCTGCTCGACAACGACCTGCAGGGCAACGCGCTGCGCGTGGGCTCGTACCTGCTCGAGCGGCTTCGGCCGTTGGCCGATCGCTACGCGACGGTCGCCGAGGTGCGCGGCCGCGGCTTGATGATCGGCATCGAGCTCGTCGAGGAGGACGGACACACGCCGAGCCCACGCCGCGCCGCCGCGTGCCTCGAAGCGTGCAAGGCCGGAGGCGTGTTGGTCGGCAAGGGCGGCCTCTACGGCAACTGCTTGCGCGTCGCCCCGCCGCTGTCGATCTCACTCGAAGAGGCCGAAGAGGGCGCGGCGGTGATCGCCGATGCGCTCACGCGACTTTCCGGCCAGGAGGGCACCGACGAGTAGCAGGAGGTCACCGACCACGAGAGGGGTAGGCGGCGACCAGCTAGCCTCCGCCTCCGTGCTGGTCAGGGTCCCCGCGTCATCGGCGAACATGGGTCCTGGCTTCGACGCGCTCGGGCTCGCGCTCGGCATGTACCTCGACGTGAAGCTCGGGAAGGGCGACGGCCTCGCCGACGGGCATCCCTCGCTTGTCGCATTCAACTCGGCAGGTGGCGAGGGCCCGATCTCGGTGCGCTCACAGATCCCGATGGGACGGGGACTCGGCTTCTCGGGCGCAGCCCGCGTCGCGGGGGTGCTCGCGGCGCTCGCGCAGCAACGCCCGTCGGCCGACGTGAGCAGCCTCGCCGAGGAGACCCTGGCGCAGTCGGCCGCGCTCGAAGGGCACGAAGACAACGTCGCCGCGTCGCTCTACGGCGGCGATCGTCGCAGTCTCGGGTGGGCGTGCGGTGCGCGTGCCGCTCGGCCTCGAGCCGTCGATCGTCGTGTGGGTGCCGACGGCGCGCACGTCGACCGAGGAGTCGCGGGGCAAGCTGCCCGCGTCGGTGTCGCTCGCGGACGCGACGTTCAACGTCGGTCGCACCGCGCTCCTCGTCGCCGCGATCGCGGCGGGCGACGTCGACGCCTTGCGCTCGGCGACCGCAGACCGGCTCCATCAGGACATCCGCCTCGCCGCCGCGCCCGAGAGCCGCCGAGCGATGGAGGCCGCGGTCGACGCCGGCGCGTGGTGCTCGTGGCTCTCCGGATCGGGACCGACGATCGCCGCGATGGCGGCGCCGGCACGAGGCCAAGGCGGTCGCGGCGGCACTGCCCGTCGTCAGGTCAGGCCCGAGTGCTCAACCTCGACCACCAAGGCGCGGTGATCGACCGCGTCGCTGCCAGCTAAGGCAGGTCGGTGCCGGTCGGCGGCAGCGACTGATGGTCGTCGAGGCCGAGCTGGGCTTCGAGTCGAGCGATCTCGTCGTGTGCCTCTTCGAGCGCGTCGAGCTGCGCGTTCATCCGAGCGATCGCCTCGCGCGTCGGCTCGGTGAGCTGTTGCTGCGCGGAGCCGAGCGTGACCACGCGGGCCGCGAGCGACTCGAGCGAGATCACCTGCTCGGTGAGGTCGACGAGCATGAGGCGGCGGTGCGACTTCGGTGCGCGTGACGCGGCGACCAGGTCGCGGTCGAGGGCGACGGCGTGCAGCTCGACGTCGCGTGCGAGCACTGCGATCGGCGGCGGGTCGTCGTGACGTCGCGAACGCCGCGGCATCCACGGACGCACCGATGCGACGACGCGCCGCAGTCGGCGGTGCAGGCGAGCCGCCCAGCACGGGTCGAACAGCCAGCGCAACGGTGCGGTGCCTCGGCCTCGGACACCGACGCGGTTCGACACTCGGATGCGATGGACGAACCAGAGCGGTGGTCGATGACGCACGCCGCCGCGAAGACCCAGAGGAGGAGCACCGGTCCCACGGACACGAGGCTATCGAGCGCGGTCGAAGCCGTGGTCTCGGTTTGGCGACCGGGCCACGAGCGAGGGGATGCGGGGGAGAGCCGAGGCCAGCCCGGTGTCGCAATGCACCACCCGGACCCGGTCGGCCTCGGCATCGAGCCAGCGTGCGATGCAGCCGATCTCGTCGACCAGGTCGGCCCGAAGGGGGAGGTTCGGCTCGGGGCTCGCCGGTGGCGCCTCGGGCATGCCGAACCCGTCGAGGGTCGGGTCGGCGTCGAGCGGGGCGCAGCGCATCGAGCACCCCGTTGTGCACCTCGGCGCGGAAGTGGCCGGGCCGCTCGACGACGACCGTGCCGGCGTCGCGCAGCCGCTCGACGTGTCGTTGCCTTCGCAGGGCGCCGGCGAGCGCCTCGGCTCGATCGCGCACGTCGGCCGCCTCCTCGAACCGTCTCTGCGTCGGCGAGCGACGTCATCTGCTGCGCGCAGCGGCTCGAGGAGGACGTCGGGCTCGGTCGTGATCCCCTTCACGGTGCGCTCGACGATGAGCCCGGTAGTCAGCTTCGGAGATCGCGCCCGAGCACGGGCAGGTCGACACGCCGAGCTGCGCCGGGCGCACAGGGCGCGACGCGATCGCACTTGCCCGGCGACGTGCTGCAGCGGCGCAACGGCATCGCGGTCTCGATCGCCTCGATCACGCGCTTGGCCGCCGCTGCAGACGGAAGCGGACCGATGTACCGCGCGCCGTCGGCGCGGGCAGTCCGCGCGACCGCGAGGCGCGGGAAGCGCTCGTTCAGCGTGAGCTTCACGTAGCTGTACTTGCCCCACTGCTTGCCTTGACGGTTGAACCGGGGCTGGAGCCGGTGGATCAGCCGCAGCTCGAGCACCGCCGCGTCGAGCGCGCCCGTGCACGGGATGTGGTCGATCTGCTGCGTCTCGCGCAGCAGCTGGCCGATCTTGCGGCGATCGTCGCTCGAGAAGTACGAGCGCACTCGCTGACGCAGGTTGGCGGCCTTGCCGACGTACAGCGGCCGGCCGCCCGCATCGCGGAACAGGTAGACGCCCGGGCGGTCGGGGGAGGCGATCGGTGAGCCGCAGCTTCGCCGCCTGCGGGTGCGCGTTGATGCGGGGGAGCGCGAGCAGGTCGTCGAGGCCGAGCACGCCGAACGCGGCGGCGCGTTCGAGCAGCAGGTGGAGGAGGTCGGCGGTCGCGAGCGCGTCGTCGAGCGCGCGGTGGGACGGCTGGTGCGAGAGCCGGAAGCGGCTCGCGAGCGTCGACAGCCGGCAGTTCGGCACCTCGTCGCGCACGAGCCGGCGGGCCAGCGCGCACGTGTCGACCCACGGGTTCGACATCGCGGCCCATCCGCACGCCCGGCGAGCCGCGGCGAGGAACGCGAGGTCGAAGCGCACGTTGTGGCCCGACGATCACCGTGCCCGCGCTGAACTCGTCGAACGCGGCGAGCACCGACTCGATGCGCGGGGCCGGGATCACCATCGCCTGCGTGATGCCGGTGAGGACGGTGATCTCGGGCGGGATGGGCATGCCCGGGTTCACCAGCGTCTGGAACGTGCCGAGGCACTCGCCGCCGCGGATCTTGATCGCGCCGACCTCGGTGATCGCGCACTCGCGCGGCGCTGGCACCGGTCGTCTCGAGGTCGACCACGCAGAACGTGACCTCTGAGAGCGGGGTGCCGAGGTCGTCGAACGTGCGCTGCACGGCGCGACGATAGGGCGAACAGGCGTTCGAGAGCAAGAACACGCGTTCGACACCCGAGGCGACCCCAGTACGATGCGGCCCGTGGAGCCGACCCGCTATCGCTGCACCGCCTGCGGGAACCTCACGCGGTTCGACGTGGTCACCAGCCGGCGCACGAGCTGCGTTCCACCACTTCACAGTGGCCGGCGAGCTGACGATCGAAGACGAGCAGGTGCTCGACGAGCGCATCGAATCGGTGACGTGCCGATGGTGCGGCCCCGTCGGGCGCGGTGCAGGCCCTGACCGCCGAAGAGATCGCAGACTCCGCATGATCCCCGAACGAGCTCATCCGAGACGCGCTCGAGGCAGCGCTCGTCGTCGCGATCAAAGACCCCGCCGGAGCGCCGAAGCCGCTGCAGCCGTTCCTGAAGTTCCAGAAGATGCCGGCCCGTGCCATGCCCGCGGTGCGCAAGGTGCTCGACACCGACGACGCCTTCCGCGAACGGGTGGCGAGTCTCGTCGCGCTCGGCGTCCTCGACGCAGGCGGGCGTGCTGTTCCTGACGCGGCCCGAGGGGTGGGAGGCCGACCTCGAGCGGCTCGCGGCCGAGGGTGCGCAGGCCGAGGCCGACGCCCAGGCCGAGAAGGCCGAGAAGAGCGCGCAGCGCAAGCTCAAGGCGGCCGAGGCCGCGCGCACGAAGGCCGAGGAGCGAGTCAACGAGCTGACCGGCGAGCTCGAGCGCACGCGAGCGGTGCTCGAGCAGGAGCGCGTCGCGAAGCGTCAGGCCGAGACGACCGCGCACAACGTGACGTGGGACGTCGACAACCTTCGCAAGCGAGTGCGCGAGCTCGAGTCCGCGGCAGACGCGTGGGCCCAAGAGCGAGCCGAGCTGAAGCGGCAGGCCGCGACGGCCGGCGCCCGCCGCGACGCCGGTCGCGTCCCCTGCAGCCGGTCGAGCGCCGCTCTGATCTGAGCGGCGTCACCGACGCGCTGCGCGAGGCACGGCTCGCGTTGGCGGCGGCGGCCCGCTCGCTCGACGACGCGGTGCGGGCGGTGCCCGAGCCGCAGCCCTCGACCGCTCCGCGACGCGGCGGCGGCGCAGGAGCGGCGCATCCGCCCGCCGAAGCACGCGAGGCGGCCCGAGGCGCTGCCGGGCGGTGTGCGCGACGACTCCGTCGAGGCCGCTCGCCACCTGCTCCGCGTGCGCCACGTCGTCGTCATCGTCGACGGCTACAACGTGGCGAAGCGCGGCTGGCCCGATCTCGCGTCGCTCGCCGACCAACGAGATCGGTTGCTCGATCGCCTCGTCGGCGTGCACGCGAGCACGCGGGCCGAGTTCCAGATCGTGTTCGACGGCACGCAGGCCGGGTCGATCGCGGCGACCAAGGGGCAGCCCGTCACCGTGATGTTCACCGAGGCCGGCACGACCGCCGACGACGAGATCCTGCGGCTCGTGCCGTCGATGCCGCGCGAGCGGGCGGTGGTGGTGGCGTCCTCCGATCGCGAGGTCGCCGACGGCGCCCGGCGCCTCGGAGCGAACGTCATCTCGGCAGAGCAGCTGCTCGCCGCTGGCTGACCTCCCGTGAATGTCACACCCCCCGTGCACACTGCTCGCACGCGGAGGTGCGACGAGGAGGACACGGTGGCCGGGTTCACGATCAGCTGCGACGAGTGCATCATGCGAGACACCGAGACGTGCGACGACTGCGTCGTGACGTTCCTGTGCGATCGTCCCGAGGGCAGCGCCGTCGTGCTCGACCTCGACACGGCCCGCACGGTGCGCCTGCTCGGTGAGGCCGGCTTGGTGCCTCCGCTCCGGCACGCCACTCGCTGATCGAGCAACCCGGCGGCGCCAGCCGGGCCGGTACCGTGCGCACCGTGGCCGCGGTCGCTGAGGGTCACGACGCGGCGCTCACCGACGCAGTGCTCGCGGCGGGCCGCGGCGGCCGGGCTCGACGCGGTGGGGGTCGCGCCGGCCACGCCCTTCACCCGAGCCCGAGAGGCGCTCGAGTCGCGAAAGCGCGAGGGCCTGCACGGCGGCATGGCGTTCACGTACAAGAACCCCGCCCGATCCACCGATCCGCAGGCCGCGCTCGAAGGCGCACGCGCGATCGTGGTCGGCGCGCGCTCGTATCGCATCGCCGCGACGGCCCCGACCTCGACGCGTCCGACGGCCGTCGTGGCGCGGTACGCGCAGCGCGATCACTACAAGCTCCTCGGCGACGGGCTGCGCGCGCGTAGCGGCCGAGCTCGAAGGCCGCGGGCTTCAAGGCGCGGGTGGTGGCGGACGACAACGCGCTCGTCGACCGCGAGGCGGCATACCGAGCGGGCCTCGGGCTGGTTCGGCAAGAGCGCCAACATCTTGTTGCCGGGCAAGGGCTCGTGGTTCGTGCTCGGCTCGGTGGTCACCGACGCTCCTCTGCGCGCGAACGACGTCCCGGTCGACGACGGGTGTGGCTCGTGCCGTCGGTGCATCGACGGGTGCCCGACCGGCGCGATCGTCGCCCCGGGCGTCGTCGATGCTCGTCGGTGCCTCGCCTGGCTCGTGCAGTCGCCGGGGGTGTTCCCTCGCGACACGCGAGCGGCCCTGGGCAACCGCCTCTACGGATGCGACGAGTGCCAAGAGGTGTGCCCGCCGAACATCGTCGCGGACCGTCGCGGCGACGAGCCCGCCGCCGCGCGTGGGGTCGACGTGCTCGATCTGCTCGCCGCGTCGGACGAGACGCTGCTCGAACGTCACGGCCGCTGGTACATCCCCGACCGGGCCGTGCGGTACCTCCGCCGGAACGCGCTGATCGTCCTCGGCAACACCGCCGACGGCCACGATCCCGAGGTCGAGCTGACGTTGCGCGACGTACCTCGGCCACGACGACGAGCTCCTGCGCGCGCACGCGTGCTGGGCCGCCGACCGCCTCGGACGGCGCGACCTCCTCGCGCTGGTCGCCAACGACGCCAGCCCGCTGGTGCACGCCGAGCTGTGAGGCACCTGCTCGTCACGAACGACTTCCCGCCGAAGCACGGTGGGATCCAGGCGTACCTCTGGGAGCTGTGGCGGCGGCTTCCTCCCGAGGACGTCACCGTGCTCACGACGCCGCATCCCGATGCCGCGAGCGTGGGACGCCGAGCAGCCGTTCCGCGTCGTGCGCGATCGCGATCGCGTGCTGCTGCCGACGCCGCCACTCGCGCAGCGCATCACCCGCCTCGCCCGCGAGGTCGACGCTGAGCTCGTGGTGCTCGACCCTGCGCTTCCCGTCGGGCTGCTCGGTCCGCGCCTCGGCATGCCGTACGGGCTCGTGCTCCACGGCGCGGAGGTGACCGTGCCCGGCCGCTTGCCGGTGAGCCAGCAGGTCATGCGCTCGGTGCTCCGCGGCGCGCGGGTGATCGTCGCGGCGGGCGGCTACCCGGCGTTCGAGGCGCGGCGGCGCCGCTGGGAGCTCCCTCCCGATCGTCGTGATCCCGCCCGGCGTCGACGCGCAGCGCTTCCGTCCGCTCGAGGCGACAGAGCGCGCGCGGGCGTGCGCAAGCGCTTCGGGCTCGATCCCGAGGCGCGGCTGATCGTGGGAGTGAGCCGGCTCGTGCCCCGCAAGGGCTTCGACACGCTCATCCGCGCCGCGTCGAGGCTGGCCGCGACCCGCGCCGATCTCGAGGTGGCCATCGCCGGAGGCGGCCGCGACCGCCAGCGGCTCGAGCGCGTCGCCCGCGAGCAGCAAGCGCCGGTCCGGTTCCTGGGCCGCGTGCCCGACGCCGACCTGCCCTCGGTGTACGGCGCCGCCGACGTCTTCGCGATGCTGTGCCGCGATCGGTGGGGCGGCCTCGAGCAAGAGGGCTTCGGCATCGTCTTCCTCGAAGCGGCCGCGTGCGGAGTGCCACAGGTGGCGGGGCACAGCGGCGGGTCCGACGAAGCGGTCGATCGACGGCGTGACCGGGCGCGTCGTCCACGGCGACGATCCGCTCGCCGTCGCGGCCGCGCTCGCACCGATGCTCGACGACGACGCGCTGCGCAATCGCATGGGTGACGCCGCGCGCAGCACGAGCGATCGAGGAGTTCGACTACGAGCGGCTCGCCGCGCGCCTGGGCGACGCGCTCGCCGGCCGAGTGGACGGCCGCGCGTGATCATCAAGGCGTCGTGGATCGGCACCGCGCTCTTCGCGGTCACCGCGATCGCCGGCCGCGATCGACCCGCACGTCTTCGCCGGCGTCGCCCTCGCCGTCTCGCTCGTCCTGTTCCTCGTCGGGTGCGTGATCTTCTTCGCGGCGTTCCTCCACGCCGTCGGTCGCAGCCGCGAGGTCGAGATCGGCATCGGCGGCCTCTACTTCCTCGCCGGCACCGCGCCTCGGCCCGTGCAGCTGCACCTCCTCGGCTCGCTCGGCACCGAGGTCGTGGTCGCATTCGCCACCGGCGTCGGCCCGGCCCGTTCACGAGCCTGGCCTTCGGGCTGCTGGTGCCCGTGTACGGCCTCGGCCTGTGCGGCCTGTGGGGAGCGCGGCACGGCACGTTCGCGCCCCGAGTCACATCTGACGCTCCGTGAGCGCTGCGCAGGGAACTTCGAGCGATCGGGCCTCTTGGAGCAGAATGACGCCATGACCGAACAGGCGACCGAGCACGTCACGATCGACGCTCCGCCGCACAGGTGCTGGGAGACCGCGCTCCAGTTCGAGCGCTATCCCGAGTGGGCCAAGGACCTGAAGCGGGCGGTGGTGCGGTCCCGAGATGGCAGCGACCGGCCTCAGGAGGTCGAGTTCACCGCCGCGGCGATGGGGCGGTCCGCGAACTACACGCTCCGCTACGACTACTCCGGGGCCCCGGAGCGGCTGGCGTGGTCGCTCGTCGAAGGCGACATCATGAAGCGGCTCGACGGCTCGTACGTCTTCACACCGTCGGCCACTCAGCCCGGGCGCCACCGACGTCACCTACGACCTGAACATCGAAGTCGTCGTGCCGCTGCCGGGCTTCGTGAAGCGCCGCGCCGAGGTGCGCATCTTGCACACGCTGTGGGAGCTGAAAGCCCGAGTCGAGCAGTAGTGGCTCGGGTCCTGCTGCTCACCGGCAAAGGTGGGGTTGGCAAGACCACGTCAGCAGCAGCGACGGCGCTCCGGTGCGCGGCTGCCGGGCATCGCACGCTCGTGCTGTCGACCGATCCCGCGCATTCGCTCGCCGATGCGTTCGACATGAAGCTCGGCGCGCAGCCCACCGAGATCGCCGATCGGGTGTCGGGCCAGCAGCTCGACGCGCAAGCTCGCCTCGAAGCGTCGTGGTCCGAGCTGCGCACCTATCTCTCGACGCTCTTCCAGTGGGTGGGAGTGCAGGCCATCGAGGCCGAGGAGCTGTCGGTGCTGCCCGGTCTCGACGAGGTGTTCGCTCTCGGCGACCTGCGCGACCACCTCGAGTCGGGGCTTTGGGATGTGATCGTCGTCGACTGCGCGCCGACCGCCGAGACGCTCCGACTGCTCACCCTGCCCGAGGTCTTGTCGTGGTGGATGGACCGACTGTTCCCGCTCAGTCGTCAGGTGAGCAGGCTCGTCGGCCCCGCGTTGTCTCGCTCCACGTCGCTGCCCGTCCCCGACGTCACCGTGTTCGACGCGCTGCAGCGCTTCTACGACCGCATCGACGGCGTGCGGAAGGTGCTGAACGACCCGACGCAGACCACGGTGCGGCTCGTCGTGAACCCGGAGCGCATGGTGATCGCCGAAGCCCGTCGCACCTACACCTATCTGTCGTTGTTCGGGTACCAGGTCGACGCGGTGATCGCGAACCGGATGCTGCCCGACGAGATCACCGATCCCTGGTTCGACGCGTGGAAGAAGTCGCACGCGAGCCACCTGGCCGACATCGAGGCCGCGTTCGCTCCGCTGCCGGTGCTTCGGGTGGCTTTGGCTCCGAGCGAGCTCGCCGGCATCGACGCCCTCGACGGGTTCGGGCGCGAGCTCTACGGCGACCGTGATCCGGCCATCGCGATGCACGATGGCACGCCGCTGCAGGTGTCGCAGCGAGACGGCGCGTGGGTCCTCACGGTCGAGCTCCCCTTCGCCGACAAGGACGAGGTGGCTCTGAGCCGAAAGGGCGACGAGCTGCTTGTCCGCATCGGCGGCCACCGGCGCGCGATCCTGTTACCTGATTCCCTGCGCCGTCGGAGGGTGGTCGATGCGGTCGTCGACCGTGGCCGCCTCGAGGTCGTGTTCGGGGAAGTCGGATGAAGGGGACGTGCCGGATGAAGGGGAACTAGTGGCGACGAGTGAGCCGACGGATGGGCTCGCCCACCTCCAGAAGGCCGCCCTCGAGATGATCGCGGCCGCTCGGGCGTTCCTCGAGGTCGCCGAGAAGGTCGTGGAGAACCCCGAGACGGTGCGCAACGCGGTCGCGACCGTGGGCACGCTCGCGAAGCTGGTGGTGCAGTCCGCCGAGAGCCCGAAGCCATCGATCGAACGGTGAGCAACCCGAGTCGACCGTCGAGCACATCGAGCTGTCATGAAGCTCGCCGAGCTGCGCACGACCGATGGGCGCACGCTCGTCCTCCACCCGCGGCTCGCGGTCGTCGAGGCCGACGAGACGACCCGCGGCAGCGTGCTCGAGGCGTTGTCTGGAGCGCTGTCCGGCGGCAGCCCGCCGGCGGGCTTCTTCGAGGTGCACGGCATCGTGCTCGACCTCGACCGGGCGAGCTTCGCCCTCCTCGAAGTCGACCCGGCGCTCCCGCTCGTGCTCGCGCACGGAGACATCCCCGCGGAGGCGTTCGGGCCGTCCGGTCGCTCGCCGCAGAGCCGCCGACGACGTCGCGACCAAGCACCGCGAGCTCGTCGACGCTCGCAAGCAGCAGGTCCAGGGAGCGCTCGAGGTCGTCAACGCCGTGCAGGCAGCCCTGCGGGCAGCGACGATCGGGCGCGACGAGGCGAAGGCGCGGCTCGACGAAGCCGAGCACGAGCTCGACGCCGCGATCGCCGCCGCGCGAAGCGGCCGAGCGCGCTGTCGACGCCCTGGCCGACGCCAACGACACGCCGCTCGTCGAGCAGGAAGACGCGGCAGTCATCGAGGCCGTCGATGAGTCGGTCGAGCCACGACGCCGAGGACGGTCGCGGAGCCGACGACGACGAGGACGAGGCGACGTCGGCGACCCCTGGGAGGCCGAGCGCGAGGCCCGGGCGCCAAGGCCTCGTCGCCGCCGACGCGCGCGTCGCGGCCGCGCGGGCTCGAAGTCGAGCAGTCCGCTCGAGCCGCGAACCCCGCTCGGCTCAACGCAGCCGACAGGGCCGATCTCGAGGCCGCCCACGAGGCGGCGCTCGAGGCCGACGACCGCGCCAGCAAGCGCTTCGGAGGAAACGCCGCGCGGCGCCGACTCGACGAGGCGAAGTCGGCAGAGCGGGCGGTGCTCGATCGGCTCGGCCTCGATTCGTATGCCGACTTCATGCTGCGATCGTCGATGGGAGCAACCGATCCGAGCGCCGAGCTGCGACTCGAGATCGCGCGCACCGAGCTCATGGAAGCCGAAGCGGCGTTGTCGGCCGCTCGGTCTCGCGCCGACGATGTTCCCGCGCCGCCCCCGCCGCGTCCGGTCGCGTCGAAGCCGAAGCCGACCCGCTCCATCGGGGGCCGTCGCCATTCCGGCCGTCGCGCCGACGCCTCCTGCGGCGAAGGCGCCTGTCGCATCGTTGGGCGAGGGCGCTGCCCGCCTTGCGGCGGCCCTACGCGCGCGAGGGACGACGCGGTCCTCGCCGAGCGCACTGCAGCGCGCGGCACGCGACGACGCTGACGCTGACACTCAGCGAGGCCGACGCGAAGCTCGTCGAGCTGTCGGTTCGCTATGACGAAGCGGAGCAGACCCTCGCGCAGGCGCGGGTGCGCGTCGGTGCGGCGCTCAACGAGGCGGCACAGTCGAACGGCCACCCGAGCGACCCGAGCTGGTCGGACACGGCTTCGAACGGCACGATGGCCGACGAGGTCGATCGCCATCTGCTCGCATGGCTCGCGGCGCGGGGCCAGCACCCGCTCGCCGACCCGCTCCCGGTCGTGTTCGACGAGGTGTACCGGCACGTAGGTGCAGCCGATCTCGACGCGCTCCTGCTGCGACTCGACCACCTCGCCGACTCCGTGCATGTCGTCTACATGACCGACGACCCGAAGGTGCTGCAGTGGGCGGTGTCGTTGCCGCCCGAGCGCGCCGGCGTCGTCGTGCTGCCGGGAGCTCAGTGACCGGAGCGCGACGAAGCGCGTCCGCGTAGCATCTGGCCCTCGGCGCCAGCTCCCCGGCCCAGGAGGTGTCGTGCCAGCGCTCACGAGCGAGACCGTCCGCACTCTCTCCCGCTTCAGAGGCCAAGCCGCACCCGTCACCACGTGCTACCTCGATGTCGACGGCCGCCGCTTCCCTCGTCACCAGGACTACGTGCACCAGCTCGAGAGCTTGCTCCGCCGCGCGCGATCCGAGGAGAACGGGCATCAGTCGGTGCACGCCGACCTCGCGCGGATCGAGCACCACGTCCGCGGAGGCATCGATCGCTCGCATGTGCGCGGTGTCGCGATGTTCTCGTGCAGTGCCGAGGGCTTCTGGGAGGTGATCGAGCTGCCCGTGCGAGTGTCGAGCCAGGTCGTCATCGAGCCGGCACCCCATGTGCGACAGCTCGAGTCGGTGCTCGACGAGTACGAGCGCTTCTGCTTGCTGCTCGCTGACAGCCAGCGGGCGCGGGTGTTCGTCGTCGAGCTCGGCGAGCTGATCGAGCGCACCGATGTGTTCGACGCGGATGAAGAGGTGCGGCACCAGCATCTTCGCCACGCCGCGGACGTCGCGTTCCGACTGTTCCAGGACGAGCCCTTCGATCACCTCGCGGTCGGCGCACCTCCCGAGATCGCGGCGGAGATCACCACGTCGCTTCATCCCTATCTTCGAGAGCGCCTCGTCGATCGGATCTCGCTGTCGGTGCAAGCGAGCGACGAGCAAGTGCGCCGCGCTGCGCTCGACGTCGAGCGCACGGTGGAGCGTCGGAAGGAGCAGGCGCTCGTGCGGCGGTTGCGCGACGCGGTCGGCGCGGGACGCCGCGGGGTCGGAGGTCTGGAGCAGACGCTGCATGCCCTCGTGGAGCGACGGGTCGAGCATCTGCTCGTGTCGCAGGGATATCAGGCGCCCGGATGGCACTGCCGCCCGTGCGGCTACCTGGCGAAGGTCGGGCGGCGCTGTCCTCTGTGCAGCGAGCCCATGGAGCAGACGTCAGATGTCGTCGAACATGCGATTGAACACGCGGTGACGCATGCGTGTCGCGTCGAGGTGTGTGTGGAGAACGCCGATCTCGACGTGCTAGGAGGGATCGGTGCCCTCCTCCGCTACTGACCCATCCTCTGACCCCGCATCGTCTCTGGAGGCGGGGTCGCTCCTCGCCGGCATCGACATCGGCGGCACGAAGTGCCTTGGTCTGTGCCTCGCCGTGGACGGGTCGGTCGTCGTCGAGGAGCGGATGCCGACACCCAAAGGTGCCGAGAACCTGTGCGACACCGTCGCCGCAGTCGTCGAGGCGCTCTCTGCGAACGCGGGAGCGCCGATAGGTGCGGTCGGTGTCGGGGCACCCGGGCCTCGTCGACCGCGACGGCGTGCTCCGGGCGGCGCCCAACCTCATCGGTGTCGCCGAGATGCCGATCCGCGACATGCTCGTCGAGCGGCTCGGCATCCCCGTGACCGTCGACAACGACGCGACGTGCGCGACCGAGGCCGAGTGGCGTCACGGCGCGGCGACGGGCGCGTCGGACGCGTTGCTCATCACGCTCGGCACAGGCATCGGGGGTGGCGTCGTCAGCGGCGGCGAGCTGCAGCGCGGAGCGAACGGCTTCATGTCCGAGCCGGGCCACATGGTCGTCGACCCGAACGGCCCACCGTGTGTCTGCGGCCGCCGCGGCTGCTGGGAGCGGTACGCATCGGGCAGTGGGCTCGCACGGCTCGCGCGCGACGCGGCGTTCGGCGGCCGCGCGGCCGGAGTGGTCGACGCCGCGGGCGGAGACCCTGAAGCCGTGCGCGGCGAGCACGTCACCGCAGCCGCGCGTGCCGGTGACGCGGCCGCGCTGCGAGATCCTCGACGAGTTCGCGTGGTGGCTCGCGCTCGGCCTCGCGAACCTCACCAACCTCTTCGACCCGGAGGTGATCGTGCTCGGCGGTGGCCTCGTCGAGGAGTCCGACCTGCTGCTCGAGCCGATCCGCCGTCTCTACGAAGGCTTGCTCTACGCGTCGACGCACCGGCCGCGGCCGCACCTCGTGCCGGCGGTGCTCGGCGAGCGCGCAGGTGCGATGGGCGCCGCGCTCATCGCTTCGAACGCGCTCAGCTGGGAGCGCTGACGCGCGCGCTGCCGCGCGGCCTCGATCTCTCTCCACGCCGCCTGCCGGCCCTCGAACTCGCCGGTCGTCGACTCCTTGCCGGGCTCGATGAGCTTGTACACGTCGAAGAAGTGCTTGATCTCGGCGCGGAACGACTCGGAGAGGTCGGTGAGGTCCTTGATGCCGTCCCACCGCGGATCGTCGGGAGGGACGCAGATGATCTTCGCGTCCTCGCCCGCTTCGTCGTGCATGACGAGCATGCCCACCGGTCGCGATCGCACCCAGCAGCCCGGGAACGTCGGGTCCTCGAGCAGCACGAGCGCATCGAGCGGATCGCCGTCGAGGCCGAGCGTGTCGGGGATGAACCCGTAGTCAGCGGGATAGACCGTCGCGGAGAACAGCCGGCGATCGAGACGGATCACGCCCTTGTGATGGTCGTACTCGTACTTGTTGCGGCTGCCGCGCGGGATCTCGACGACGACGTCGATGGTGCCGTCGTGACCGGAGTCGTCAGCGCTCGCGGAATGAGCCATGGGCGCCATTGTGCCCCGGGTACCCTCGACTCATGGAGTTCCGCCGGATCACGAACCTGCCGCCGTACGTCTTCACCATCATCAACGGGCTGAAGATCGAGGCACGGCGCGCAGGTGCAGACGTGATCGACCTCGGCTTCGGGAACCCCGACATCCCCTCTCCCCAGATCGCCGTCGACAAGCTCGCCGAGGCAGCGCGCAACACGCGCAACCACCGCTACTCGCAGAGCAAGGGCATCCCGAAGCTCCGCGAAGCGGTCGCCGCGCTGTACCGCCGCAACTGGGACGTCGAGCTCGATCCCGAGACCGAGATCATCAACACGATCGGGGCGAAGGAGGGCTTCTCCCACCTGATGTGGGTGCTGCTCGCGCCCGGCGACGCCGCCGTCGTGCCGAGCCCGTCGTACCCGATCCACATCTACGGCCCGCTGTTCGCCGGTGCCGAGATCCGAGAGGTGCCCATGGGCATGGCCTCGGGTGACATCGAGTCGGGCGACGCGTTCTTCGAGAGCCTCGACCACGCGTTCCGCACCGGATGGCCGCGGCCACGCGTGATCGTCGTGAGCTTCCCGCACAACCCGACCACCGCGTGCGTCGATCTCGCGTTCATGCAGCGGCTGGTCGACTTCGCGCTCGAGCACGAGGTCGTCGTGGTGCACGACTTCGCGTACGCAGACGTCGGGTTCGACGGCTACCGGCCGCCGTCGATCCTGCAAGCGAACGGCGCGAAGGAGTGCGCAGTCGAGCTGTACTCGATGACGAAGAGCTTCTCGATGGCCGGATGGCGCATCGCGTTCATGTCCGGGAACGCCGAAGTCGTCGCTGCGCTCGCGAAGCTCAAGTCCTACCTCGACTACGGCACGTTCCAACCGATCCAGATCGCGGCGACGGTGACGATGAACGAGGCGTCGGACTACCCGCACGAGGTGAACGCGATCTACCAGAGTCGGCGCGACGTGCTGTGCGACGGGCTCGCCCGCATCGGGTGGGACTTCCCGAAGCCGAAGGGCACGATGTTCGTGTGGGCGCCGATCCCCGAGCCCTATCAGGAGATGGGCTCGCTCGAGTTCGCGTCATTCCTGGTACAGGAAGCCGAGGTGGCGACGTCTCCGGGCATCGGGTTCGGCGACGGAGGCGACGCGTTCGTGCGGTTCGCGCTCATCGAGAACGAGCAGCGCATCAACCAGGCCGTGCGAAACCTTCGCAAGGCGTTGCCGAAACTCTGAGTCGCCGTCGTCCGCTTCGCTTCCGCCGGCTCCTGCTCGCTGCGCTCGACAATCGGTGCTTCGCGCACCCGGGCGGCGCACTGCGCCGCCCCTTCCGCTGCCCGAGAAACACTGCGTTCACGCAGGGTCCGTAGGGTGCACGAGTGATGGAGCACTACGCGGTGCGGGTCTGGCTGCCCGATCGCCCCGGTGCGCTCGGGCAAGTCGCGAGCCGCATCGGTGCCGTGCGCGGCGACGTCGTGGGCATCGAGATCCTCGAACGGGGAGCGGGCCGCGCGATCGACGAGCTGATCGTCGCCCTTCCCGAGCCCGGGCTCGTCGATCTGCTCGTCAACGAGATCGCGCAGGTCGAGGACGTCGACGTCGAGGACGTGCGAGCCGATCAACGACCCGACGCGCGACGCGCGGCTCGACGCGCTCGAGACCGCAGCGCGGCTCGTCGAGGCGCCCGACGTCGTCTCCCTCTTCGAAGTGCTCTGCACCGACGCGATCGCCGACTTCGATGCGGACTGGGGCGCGGTGCTGCGGCCGTCCGACAGCACGTTGATGCCACGCGGTGGGGTCACCGCCCGAGGCAGCGTGGCTCATCGCCTTCATCGAGGGCAGCAAGGTCTCGGAAGCGGTCGCCGGCGGGCCATGCGGGCCCCGACGACGTCGCCTGGGCGATGCTCCCCGATGCGGGTCACGAGCTCGTGCTCGGCCGCAAGGGGCGGCCGTTTCGCGCCCGCGAGCGTCGAGAGCTCAGCGCGCGCTCGCCCGCATCGCCGATCACCGCTGGTCCGCCCTCTCCTAGCGGGTCAGGTGCGGGAGCGGTCGACGGCTCGCTTCCATCCCGCGTAGCGCTGGTCGGCAGCGGCCGCGCTCGCCTGGGGCGTGAACTCGCGGTCGAGGTGCCAGTGCTCGGCGAGCTCGTCGAGCGAGCTCCACACCCCGGCGGCGAGCCCCGCGAGCGACGCTGCCCCGAGCGCAGTGGTCTCGGCGACGGTGGGACGGGCGACGGGCACCTGGAGCTGGTCGGCCTGCAGCTGCAGCAGCAGGTCCATCACCGCAGCGCCACCGTCGGCGCGGAGCGCGACTCGCCCGCGTCCCGACGCGGCTTCCATCGCTTCGACGACGTCGCGCGTCTGATACGCCATCGCCTCGACGACCGCGCGGGCGAGGTGCGCGCGGCCGCTGCCCCGAGTGAGTCCGACGATCGTGCCGCGCGCGTACGGATCCCAGTAGGGGCTGCCGAGGCCGGTGAACGCGGGGACGATGTAGACGCCTTCGGTGTCGGGGCACGACTCTGCGAGGGGGCCGATCTCGGCCGCCGTCGCGATGATGCCGAGGCCGTCGCGCAGCCATTGGATCGCCGCGCCGGTCACGAAGATGGCCCCTTCGAGTGCGTACGCGCGCGACCCGTCGTCGAGCGTCCACGCGACGGTCGTCAGCAGCCCGTCGACCGGGGGAGGGAGGTCGGCGCCCACGTTCATCAGCACGAACGATCCGGTGCCGTAGGTGTTCTTCGTCATGCCCGGCGAGAAGCAGGCTTGACCGAAGAGTGCCGCTTGCTGGTCGCCGGCGATGCCACAGATCGGAAGCCCCGCCGCCACGCCGGTGCCGTCGACCGTCGCGCCCACGGTGCCGCTCGAAGGCCGCACGTCGGGCAGCATCGATCGAGGCACCGAGAAGAGGTCGAGCAGCTCGTCTGACCAGTCGAGCGTCGCGATGTCGAAGAGCATCGTGCGGCTCGCGTTCGACGGGTCGGTCACATGAGCGGCGCCACCCGTCAGGTTCCAGATGATCCAGGAGTCGACTGTGCCGAACGCGACGTCAGCGGTGATGTCGACCGATCCCGATCGGATGATCCACTCGAGCTTCGTCGCGGAGAAGTAGGGATCGAGCACCAGGCCCGTGCGCGACCTCACGAGGTCGAGGTGCCCTGCGTCGCGCAGCTCGTCGCATCGCTCGGCTGTCCGCCGGTCCTGCCACACGATCGCTCGGTGCAGCGGCCGGCCCGTGCGTCGATCCCAGACCACTGTGGTCTCGCGCTGGTTGGTGATGCCGATCGCCGCGATCGGCTCGTCGAGGCGCGACGACAGCTCTGCGAGGGTCTCCTGCGTCACCTTCCAGATCTCTGACGCGTCGTGCTCGACCCATCCGGGCTGCGGGAAGTGCTGCGTGAACTCTCGGTACGACCAGCCGCGGGGCAAGCCGTCGTCGCCGATCGCGAAGGCGCGCACCCCCGTCGTCCCTGCGTCGATCGCGACCAGCACCGGCATCGGCGCGGCAGGGTACAGGCGACCGCGCGCCCGCGTAAGGTGCACGCGATGCGAGTCGGACTGCTCACCGGTGGAGGCGACTGCCCAGGGCTCAACGCGGTGATCCGCGCCGTGGTGCGCAAGGGCGAGACCATCTATGGCGACGAGCTCGTCGGCTTCCTCGACGGGTGGAGGGGCGTGATCGAGCGCCGCACGATGCCCCTCGACGTGAAGGTCATGCGGGGGAGCCTGCCTCGGGGCGGCACGGTGCTCGGCACGTCGCGCACGAACCCCTACAAGGTCGACGGCGGCGTCGACGCGGTGAAGCAGACGCTGCTCGACGAGGGGATCGAGGCGCTCATCGCGATCGGCGGGGAAGACACGCTCGGCGTGGCGAACAACGCTCTACGGCGAGGGTGTCGGAGTCGTGGGCGTGCCGAAGACGATCGACAACGACCTGTCCGGGACCGAGGTGACGTTCGGCTTCCACACCGCAGTGCAGATCGCGACCGACGCGATCGACCGGCTGCACACGACGGCCGAGTCACACGACCGCGTGATGGTGTGCGAGGTCATGGGTCGGCACGCCGGATGGATCGCGACGTACTCCGGGATCGCCGCGGGGGCGTGCGCGATCCTGATCCCCGAGGAGCCCTTCGACATCGAAGAGCTCTGCGCGCTGATTCGCCACCGACACAGCCAAGGTCGCTACGCATCGATCGTCGTCGTCGCCGAAGGGGCGATGCCGAAGGAAGGAACGATGGCGCTGGTGTCGCACGAGGTCGACCAGTTCGGGCATGTGAGGCTCGGGGGCATCGCGAACGCGATCGCGGCGGAGATCGAGGAACGCACCGGATACGAGACCCGCGTGACGATCCTCGGGCATGTCCAGCGCGGCGGCACGCCAACTGCGTTCGACCGCGTGCTCTCGACGCGGTTCGGCATCGCCGCGATCGACGCGGTGCACGACGGTGCGTTCGGTCAGATGGTCGCGTTGCAGGCCGGCGAGATCGTGCGAGTGCCTCTCGAGGCTGCGGTCGGCAGCCTCAAGACCGTCGACCCTGCCCTCTTCCACGGCGTCGCCGAAGTCTTCTTCGGGTAGCGCCGTCGCCGTGCGTCCGCTCGATTGCAGCGGCGCCGATCGCGGTCGCCCAGACCATCGATGCTCGCGGCGCGGCCGGCGCACTGCGCCGTCCTTCTCGCCTCGGTCGTCGGCGGGGCCGCTGCCGTCGTCGCGGGGGCGATCGTCGTGGTGGTCGTCGTCGTGGTCGGCAACGCGCCACCGGGCGTCGGCGGAGGCAGCCGGATCGGGTCGAGCGACGGGTACGAGAAGCGCGTCAGCGGCTGCGCGGAGAGGCTGCCGTCGTCGACCGGCACCTCCTTCTGGGTGCCTTCGATCGCGAACAGCACGCTGTCGACGTCGGGCGTGCCGGTCGCGGTGAACACGAGCTGCGCCACGGCGGTGCGCTGCTC
Source organism: uncultured Acidimicrobiales bacterium (assembly GCA_963739555.1). Taxonomy (GTDB): domain Bacteria; phylum Actinomycetota; class Acidimicrobiia; order Acidimicrobiales; family DATKAS01; genus DATKAS01. The sequence goes on from CAVUAV010000010.1 coordinate 183,097, forward strand.
GGAGCCCTGAACGACCAGGAAGTCCTTCGACAGGTCGATCGTCAGCACGCCGTCCTTGAGGTCCGCGGCGAGCAGGCGTGTGCCGCTCGGGATCGCGGTGCGCAGGCCCTGCGCGGCTTCGGCCTGCGTCGGCCCGAGCAGCAGCGTCGAGATCGCGACCAGCGCGTCGTCGCGCGGCGCGAGCTGGCGCCCGACCGCGGCGAGCCGCTCGGGGCCGACGAGGAAGACCTGGCCGGAGTCGCCGCCCGCGGTCGGCGTGTCGGTCGGCGATGCCGCGGCGACGAGGTCGAACGGCACATCGTTGGCTGGGATGTCGCGCGGCGCGGCGTCGCTCGACACTCCGCAGCCCGCGGCGACGAAGCAGACCGCGAGCAGGACGACGAGGAGGTGTGAGCGTCGCGCCGTCATCGGTCGGCGCCGACCTTGCTCGCCTTGCGCTCTGCCTTGCGGTCCTTGCGGCTCGACGTTGACGACGACACGAGCGGCAGCTCGATGACGAACCGTGCTCCGCTCTGCCCATCGAGGCGATCGTCGACCCACACCCGGCCACCGTGCAGACGCACGTGCTCGTCCACGAGCGCGAGGCCGAGCCCGACGCCGTCGCCCATGCCCCGCCGCCCGCTGCTCGCGCCGCGTGCGAACCGCTCGAAGATCAGGGTTCGCTCCTCGGATGGCACGCCGGGACCGCTGTCCTCCACGGCGATCTGGACGGTGTCACCCTGGCCATTGCCCTTGACGTGCTCGACCGACACCCGGCTCGCGCCGCCGCCGTGCAGCCGTGCGTTGTCGATGAGGTTCGCGAGGATGCGGACCATCCGCCGCTTGTCTGCCCTCACGGTGTCGCCGTTGACCTCGGGCGCGACAGTCACCTGGATGTGCTGATCCGCGGCGGCGGCCTCGACGGCGTTCGGCACGAGCTCGGCGACTTTGACCTCTTCGAGGTTGAGCCGTGCCGAGCCGGCATCGACGCGGGAGATCTCGAGCAGGTCCTCCACGAGGCCCTGGAACCGTGCGACGTCGGCGACGAGGAGGTCGAGCGCGGCTTGCGCGCGTTCGGGCATCTCGGTGCGGCGTGACTGCAGCACCTCGATCGACGCGGACAGCGTCATCAGCGGAGAGCGCAGCTCGTGGCTCACGTCGCTCGCGAATCGGGCGTCGCGCTGGATCCGGTTCTGAAGGGCCGACGCCATCTCGTTGAACGACGTCGTCAGCAGCGCAAGGTCTCGGTCGTCGGTGACCTCGAGGCGAGTGTCGAGGTTGCCGCCGGCGATGGCCTGCGCGGCGCGCGCCGCGTCGGCGAGGGGACGCACGGCGCGGCGGCTCGCCCAAACACCGAGGAGTGCGCCGAGCAACGTCGTGCCGACCGCGGCGCCGACGAGGACGAGTCGGATCGAGCGCAGCGTGTTCTGCAGCTCGGCGAGCGAGACGATCTCGAAGTAGCTCGCATTCATGTCGACGAGCGGCACTCCGACGGCGAGCACTGTGTCGCCGCGGAGTGAGTAGCGCATGCGCGGCGGCGCTGCCTGCGGCGACGCGCTGGCGCAGCTCGGCAGGAAGCGCGTCACGTCCGTACTCGAGCGTGAGCGGGAACCAGCGATCGCCGAACAGCACGAGGGGGAACGACCCAGCGGGCGTCTGCAATGAAGCGAGGAGCTGGGGTACCTCTGGATCGGCTGACCGCAGCGAGTCGCGCATGACGCGGGCGTTCACGTAGGTCTGGCGCAGCGCTGATGCCTCGCGCTGGCGGATCAGGGTCTGGCGGGCGACGAGGTAGGTCGTGCCGGCGAGCAACACGCTGAGTGCGAGTGCGCCGACCGCGAACGTGATCGTGATGCGGGCGCGGAGCCCCAGCCGTCGAGGACGGAAGCGACTGAGGCGGAAGCGACGCGAAGCGGCCATCCCTATCGCCTCAAGGCTGCAGCCGGTATCCGAGCCCCCGAACCGTCACGACATGGCGGGGGTTCGCCGGATCTGCCTCGACCTTCGTGCGCAGGCGCCGCACGTGCACGTCGACGAGCCGCCCGTCTCCGAAGTAGCCGTACCCCCACACGCGATCGAGCAGCGTCTCGCGGCTGAACACTCGCCCCGGGCTCGACGCCAGCTCGCACAGCAGACGGAACTCCGTCTTCGTCAGATGGATCTCTTGTTGGTCGCGGAGGACGAGCCCCTCGTCGGGCGCGATCTCGAGATCGCCGAACCGCAGCCGCGCGTGGCCGGGCTCCGCGCTGCGAGCGCGGCGGAGCAACGCCCGAATGCGAGCCGAGAGCTCCTTGGGCGCGAACGGCTTCGTGAGGTAGTCGTCCGCACCTGCCTCGAGGCCGGCGACGACATCGTGGGTGTCCGCGCGTGCGGTCACCATCACGATCGGCACGTCGCTCGACTTCCGCAGCGACCGGCAGAGCTCGAACCCGTCGATCCCGGGAAGCATGATGTCGATCAGAACCACGTCCGCCGCTTGCCGGCCGAACGCCTCGAGCGCGTCTTCACCGCTCGCCGTCTCCTCGACGACCCACCCCTCGTCTTCGAGCGCCATCTTCACAGCAGTGCGGATGCGCTCGTCGTCCTCGACAGTGAGGATGCGGGTTCCCACCCCCCAATGGTGCCGCATGAGTGCGGTCGGCGCGCCGTCACCTCACGCGTCGCGTGCTCCGGAGCGACTCGAGGAGGTCGCGGAGCGGCTCGAAGAGGCCGACGGCTGAGGCCAGCATGAAGTCGGTCGACGGTGGTCCGCCGTCGAGATCGCCAAGCCGCGCACCGGCTTCCGAGGCGATGAGAGCCCCGGCGGCATAGTCCCAACGGCTGAGGCCCTTCTCGTAGTAGCCGTCGAACCGGCCTGCGGCGACGTAGCAGAGGTCGAGCGACGCGGCGCCGAAGCGGCGGATGTCGCGCACCTCGGGGAGGACCTGAAGCAGCACGCCCGCCTGGCGGCGTCGGCGATCGGGCTCGTACGAGAAGCCGGTGCCGATCAGCGCTGTCGACATGTCGGTGAGTGCGGAGACCCGGATGCGGACCCCGTTCAGGCTCGCGCCACCTCCCTTCGTCGCGGTGTAGAGGTCGCCGCGCATCGGATCGGCCACCACGCCGACGACCGCGTCACCGTCGATCTCGGCCGCGATCGACACGCCGAAGCCGGCGAGCCCATAGAGGTAATTGGTGGTGCCGTCGATCGGGTCGACGACCCAGCGCACGCCGCTCGTGCCCGCGTCGGCCGTTCCCTCCTCGCCGACGATCCCGTCGTCGGGACGCGCAGCGCGGATGCCTTCGGCGATGAGAGCTTCGGCAGCGCCGTCCATCTCGGTGACCATGTCGGTGGCCGTCGACTTCGTGGTGACGCTCGACCGAGCGCGCGTGAGGCCGTCGATCAGGAGGGCGCTCGCGTCGTTCGCCAGCTGCGTCGCGAGGGCGAGGAGCGCCGGGAGCTCTGCGCGGCCACCGCCGGTCTGTTCAACCACGGCGCCACCGTAGGCGGCGGTAGGTTGCGGGCGTGACCGAGAGCAACGGCTTCGTCGACCTGCGGTCCGACACGGTGACCAAGCCATCCGCGGCCATGCGGCGCGCGATGGCCGAGGCGGTGGTCGGCGACGACGGGAGCGGCGAAGACCCGACGGTCAATGAGCTCGAGACCGAGTTCGCCGAGCGGCTCGGCAAGGAGGCCGCTGTCTTCGTGCCGTCGGGGACGATGGCGAACCAGATCGCCCTGCGAGTGCTCGGCGTGCCGGGCACCGCAGTGGTCGCGGGCGGCGCACAGCACGTCGTCGCATTCGAGAACGGCGCCGCGGCGATGAACGCGTCGATCCAGTGGCACACCGTCGACGACTCGCGCGGCCAGCTCGCGCTCGACGACGTGAAGCTCGCGATCGATCTCGCGGAGCACCATCAGGTGCCGGTCAGCGCGGTCTTCATCGAGAACACGCACATGGCGAGCTCGGGCACGCCGTGGTCCGTCGAGGCCATCGACGCGGTCGCCGCGCTCGGCCCGCCCGTCCACCTCGACGGCGCGCGCCTCTTCAACGCAGAGGTCGCGACGGGCGTGAGCGCGGCGCGCTACGCGAGCGCCGCCACGACGGTGATGTGCTGCCTGTCGAAGGGCTTGGGCGCTCCCGTGGGCTCGCTGCTCGCCGGGCCTCGCGAGGTGATCAAGCGCGCCCGCGGCGAGCGCAAGCGACTCGGCGGCTCGATGCGGCAGGCCGGCGTGCTCGCCGCGCCGGGCCTCATCGCGCTCCGCGAGAACGTCGACCGGCTCGCCGAGGACCACGAGCGCGCGCACGTGATCGCCGAAGCCGTCGCCAGCGCGTTGGCCCGGGGCGATCGATCCCGACGCCGTCCGCACGAACCTCGTCGTGTTCCGTCCGCCCGACGCCGACGCGTTGCTCGCCCACCTCCAGGCGAACGGGGTGTGCGGCGGCACGCTCGCCCCGGGCGTCGTCCGGCTCGTCACGCACCTCGACCTGGACGACGACGCGATCCGCATCGCGCAGAAGGCGATCGCCTCCGCCCCCTAGCGCGCTGGTCTCTTGCGGCGGGTGTGAAACGCGCCAAGAACAGCGGGCCGTCACTCGGGGAGGTCGTCTTGGCGCTCGGCCAGGATCTGGCGCCACTCGCCCATGGCCCGCAGGACGAGCACGGCGATCACGGCCGTGCCGACGGCGGCGACGATCGCCCCGACGAACGCACCGATCGCTGCCGCGGTCGCGCAGTCGCCCTGGCACTGCAGGTCGACGAAGCCGTAGCCGATCAACCCTCCACAGAGGCCGCCGATGAGGATGGAGATGAACGCGAGTGCCCTCGCACCAGACGAAGGCAGGGCGGACAGCGCAGCGGAGCGGTCGTCGGCTCCGTTGGCGCTCACGGTCGGCATCGTAGGCTGCGCCGCCGTGCGTCCCCTCGTCGTGCTGCCCACCTACAACGAGGCGCTCAACATCGAAGAAGTGATCGAGAAGGTGCGCGCCGCGGTGCCGCACGCGCAGATCCTCGTCGTCGACGACGGCAGCCCTGACGGCACCGCCGACCTCGCCGAGGAGCTCGGGCGCGAGCTCGGCAACGTGTCAGTGCTGAGGCGCGCGGCGAAGTCCGGTCTCGGGTCCGCGTACCGCGCGGGATTCCGCGAGGGCCTCGCCCGTGAGCTCGACGTGATGATCGAGATGGACTCGGACCTCTCGCACGATCCCGCCGCGCTGCCCTCGCTGCTCGCCGCGATCGACGAGGGTGCCGACCTCGTGATCGGGTCGCGGTACGTGCCCGGTGGCACCATCCCGAACTGGGGGCTGCACCGCCGGCTCCTGTCTCGCTGGGGCAACCGCTACGCCGGGTTCGTGCTCGGCCTTCCTGTGCGCGACTCGACAGCCGGCTATCGCGCCTACCGCGCGACGGCGCTCGCAGAAGGTCGACCTCGACGCGATCCGGGCCGACGGCTACGGCTTCCAGATCGAGATGGCCTACGCCGTGCAGCGCAACGGAGGCCGCATCGTCGAGGTGCCGATCTCGTTCAGCGACCGCGTGCGCGGCACGTCGAAGATGTCGAGCCGCATCGTGGTCGAGGCGCTCGGCCTCGTCACGTGGTGGGGGATCCGCGATCGGCTGCTGCGTCGCGGCAAGCCCGCTACTGGCGCTTGATGTCGGTGACCGCGCCCTTCGTCGCGGTCACGAGGGCGTTCGGCTCGACGGGGAACACGTCGTTCCACGTGCCTGCCGCCGCCCACACCTCGTCGTAGCCGAGCAGGTCGCGGTCGACGAACACGCGCAGCGGGTTCGCGTGACCGAACGGCGGCACGCCACCGATCGGGTACCCGGTCGCCTCGCGGGCCTGGTCCGCGTCGGCCCGCCTGCACTTCGCGCCACCCGCCTCGGCCGCGAGCTTCTTCTCGTCGAGCTGGTTCGATCCGCTGACCAGCGCGAGGACGGGGTCGCCGTCGATCGTGAACACGAGCGACTTCACGATCTGGCCGACTTCGACGCCGATCGCAGCGGCGGCATCCGCTGCCGTCTTCGTGCCCTCGGGAAAGGTGTGAACGTCGACCTCGACGCCGAGCTCTCGGCCCGCGGCCACGACGCGAGCGTCGGTGTTCGGGTGCATCTAGGCATCATGACCGGTGCCAGACTGACCCCGTGCGCGATTGGCTCGTGGGTGGCGCGCTCATCGAGAGCGACGATGGGCTTCTCCTCGTGCGCAACCGGCGCCGCGACGGAAGCCACGACTGGAGCACCCCGGGCGGTGTGATCGAGGAGGGGGAAGACCTCCTCGCGGGGTTGGCGCGTGAGGTCGAGGAGGAGACCGGCCTCGTCGTCACCGAATGGGTGGGGCCGGTGTACGAGGTGCGCATCCTCGCTCCCGAGATGGGATGGCGGTTGCGGGTCGAGGCGCACCGCGCGGTCGCGTTCAGCGGCGAGCTCACCCTCGACGACCCGGACGGCATCGTCGTCGACGCGCGGTTCGTCACCGCGGCCGAGCACGAGGAGCATCTCCGCGCGTGCAGCCCTTGGGTGCGCGAGCCGCTCCTCGAGTGGCTGTCCGAGCGGTGGGAGCTGCAACGCGGGTTTGCGTACCACGTCGTCGGCCAGGACCGCGCTTCGATGAAGGTCACCCGACGGTGAGGTGAGGCGCTGTTGAGCGAACGCACCATCCTCCACGTCGACATGGATGCCTTCTTCGTGGCGTGCGAGGTGCGACGCAACCCGTCGCTCGCCGGCCGGCCCGTCATCGTCGGTGGTTCGGGAGAGCGCGGCGTGGTCGCGGCGGCGTCGTACGAGGCCCGCGTGCACGGCGTGTTCTCGGCGATGCCCTCGGTGCGGGCGAAGCGGCTGTGCCCGCACGCGCTCTTCCTCCGCGGCGACTACCAGCTGTACTCGGACACGAGCGCGCAGGTGCACGAGATCTTCCACGCGGTGACGCCGCTCGTCGAGCCGATCGCGCTGGACGAGGCCTTCCTCGACGTCACCGGAGCGCGCCGCCGGCTCGGGTCCGGAGGCGAGATCGCGGCCCAGGTTCGGTCCGAGGTGAGCGAACGGCTCGGCCTCGCCTGCTCGGTCGGCGTCGCGAGCACGAAGCTGGTCGCGAAGCTCGCGTCCGAGGCGGCGAAGCCGAAGGTGAGCCCCGCGGGCATCCGGCCCGGCCCCGGAGTGGTGGTCGTGGCCTCCGAGGACGAGCTCGGGTTCTTGCAGCGCCATCCGGTGCAGGCGCTCTGGGGAGTCGGGCCCGCGACCCTCGAACGGCTGCGCCGGCTCGGCGTCTCGACCGTGGGAGATCTCGCCGCGCTGCCCGAGGCGTCGCTCGTCGGGGCGCTCGGCCAGGCGAACGGCCGCCACCTCCACCAGCTGGCGAACGGCATCGACGACCGCCCGGTCGAGCCCGATCGCCCGCTGAAATCGGTCGGCCACGAGGAGACCTTCCCGTCCGACCTCCACACGCACGAGGCGCTCGAGCACGAGCTCGTGCGCTTGTGTGATTCCGTCGCGAGCCGGCTGCGCGCGGCCGACGTGCGTGGTCGGACGATCACCGTCAAGTTGCGCTTCCATGACTTCCGCACCATCACGAGGGCTTCCACCGTGCCTCATGCAGTCGACACCGGCCCTGTGATCCTTCACGCCGCGACGGCGTTGCTTCGAGAGGTCGACGTGGCGTCAGGTGTGCGTTTGCTGGGAGTCAGCGCTTCGGGGCTCTCGAGCAAGGCGGTCGAGCAGCTCACGCTCGGGATCGACGCGGACGATGACGGACCGTGGGACCAGGCGAGCGAGGCGATCGACGCGATCCGCCGCAAGTTCGGGGCCGAGGCGATCGCTCCGGCGAGCCTGGCCGGCCCAGGCGGGGTGCGCGTCGCCCGTCGCGGCGCCCAGCAGTGGGGACCCGACGGTGCATCGGAGGACCCTGGCGGCCAGAAGCCGTCGTGAAAACGTAAGGGGCACGCGTTGTCGGCCGATCCTGCCTATGAGAAGATGACCCACGCGGGCGGCCGCCGGGCCGACCGTCGAAGGCCCAAGGGGTTGTGAGCGTGCCGCTTTCTGAAGACGAACAGCGCATCCTCCATCAGATCGAGCAGCAGTTCTACGAGTCCGACCCCGACTTCGCGCGCTCGGTCAGCCAAACGACGATCTACCGCCACGCCTTCCGCAACATCAAGTGGGGCGTCCTGCTGTTCCTCGGCGGCGTCGTCATGTTGCTGCTCACGCTCTCGGTGCACTTCCTGCTGGCGTTCGTCGGCGTCGTCATCATGCTGGTGGCGCTGCTCTTCATCGAGCGCAACGCCCGCAAGCTCGGCAAGGCCGGCATGGAGCAGATGACTCGCTCGATGCGAGCCAAGGGCGTGCGCGACGCGTTCGGCAACGCCGGCCAGCGCATGCGCGATCGCTTCAAGCGCGACGAATGATCCTCGTCGCCGTCAGTCCGCGTCGCTTCCGCCGGCTCCTGCTCGCTTCGCTCGACAATCGGTGCTTCGCGCACCCGACGGCGCATTGCGCCGTCGTTCTCAGACCCTTACCGGGTGCTCCGCTTCCTGCACCTTGCGCTTCGCCGAGGGCTTGCGCAGGGGCCGCGGATCGAACTTCCCGAGCACCTTGCGGGCCACGGGCGTCGACGCCGCTGAGCGCGGTCTCGATCTCGGTGACGGTGGCCTCGGCTCGCTCCGCGACGTCTTCGGGCAGCGGGTCGCCCGAGAACTGCGCTGCTGACGCGTCGTCGGCCAGGGCTCGCATCGCGGACCGTGGCACGGGCGTCGCTGTCGACGCGCGCTGCGCGAACTCCCGGTAGGTCTCGGGGCCCTTGGGCGGGATGCCCGCGATCGAGAACGCCTCGGCCGCCTCCTCCCACGCGACGAGCACCCGGGCCGACGGCGTCGTCGCGGCCTTGCGCCGGTTGTGGCGCTGCCGGCGTCGGGCGAGCGGCACGACGATGATCCAGAGAAGGCCGAAGGCGAGCACCGCGACGAGCGCGACGAGCAGCCGATGGGGCCAGACCGACGGCCGGTGAGCGCCCGCAAGACCCACGGCCTCGACATTGCCTCCGCCACCGGGGATCAGGCCCGCCAGCTCTTCGCCCGTCGGGATCGACACCGTTGCCGACGCGCCGCCCGGCTCGGCCGTCGTCGCAGTCGCGTCGTTCGTCGCCGCGTCGGCGGTGCCCGCCTGCTGCGGGGCGACGTGCGTGTAGCTCTCGGCTCCCGGCGCGCCGCGTCCGGGCGTCGGCTCGAACGGCACCCATCCGACGCCCTCGAAGTAGACCTCGGGCCACGCGTGCGCGAACTGCCCCCGCACCACGTACACGCCGTTCGTCAGCTCACCCGACGTGAATCCCACGGCGACACGCGCCGGGATCTTGAGCGAACGAGCGAACGCCGCGTACGTGGCTGCGAACTGCTCGCAGTAGCCGCGACGCTGCTCGAGGAAGCTCTCGATCGCGTTCTCGTCGTGGCCGGCGCGAAACGACAAGTCGTATTTGAAGTTGTCGCGGAAGTAGTTCTGCAGCGCGATCGCACGGTCGTACTCGGTCGACGCGCTCGAGGTGATCGCGACCGCCTGATCGCGCAGCTTCTGCGGGTAGTCGCGCGGCAGCTGCGTGTAGCGCTGTCGCAGCTCCGGGCTGATCGAGATCGTGTCGGCGCTCTCGAGCTGCGACGGCTGAAGGTTCGGGATCACCGACGTGACTTGATAGGTCAGCCCTTGTGCGGACTGCTTGTCGGTGATGAGGCTCGCAGAGTCGACGTCGAAGCCGACGTTCCCACCGCCGCTCACGTTGATCGGCGCGAACGCAGCGGGCAGCCAGATCGATGACAGGTCCTTGATGGTGAACGTCTGGACCACGGTCTCGCCGGTCGTGATCGGTGCTGCCGTTCGAGGGAGGTCACCCGACACGCCCGTGTACTTCGACTCCGACGACCAGATCTTGCCGTCGAACGTGTCGAGGGCGGTGAGCCGCCAGTACGAGGGAGTCGGGCTCGTCACCTGGAACGCGACCTGGTTCGTCTGATCGACGAGGCGGCCTCGGATGTCGACGAGCGGGCTCAGCGTCACGCGGGTGCCGCCCCCACTGCTCGTGTCGAGGTCCCAGAGCGGCGCCTCGCCGGCGCCGGGCAGCGCGGGCCCGAGCACGAGCGCGGCGACCACCGCGACGGCGCCGACCTTCAACGTCGTGCGCAGCACGGTGGGCGCGATCGAGCCCGAGCTGTCGGCGAGCCATCCCGGCGCGCGCTCGTCGAGCCACGCCCGGTGCATCGCCACGAACGCGAAGACCGCGAGGAGGTAGAGCGCGCACGACACGAGCCGGTAGTCGGGGCGAGCGAGCACCGAGACGAACAGGAACACGCCTGCCGTCGGCACGATCGCCTCGATCAGCGCGTCGAAGCGGAACGCGAACGTGTCGGCGAGCCAAGCCGCGACCCACACTGCGATCAGCGCAGCGGCGAGGAACCCGGCCTCACCGGGCACCGGCGCCTTCACCGTGGAGAACTGGTTCCACGCGTCGACGAGCTCGAGCCGGATCGTCGTCCACGAGAGGTGCGTGGGGAGCCCGTACCAAGTGGTGTCGCGGACGAGCAGCAGCGGGGCGGCGATCGCGAGTCCGCCCGCAGACACGACGCACGCCACGATCGTCCCCCAGCCGAGGCGACGGCAGCCGACCGCGAGAAGATGCGCGGCGACGACGGTCGTGGCGAGCACGGGGAGGAACGTGAAGTCCGCGAACACGCGGATGAACCCGATCACGTTCGCGAGCGAGACGGCCACGAGCGCGAGCTCGGCCGACGTGCGGGTCACGCGAGACCGGCTCATTCCGCTGACCGCCCCCGTGGCGAGCGTGCGCACGAGAGTGGAACGCACGTGCGGCCTCATCGCGAGGTCCCACTGCTCGGGGAACGTCGTGTCCTTGCCGACGACGATGACGTTCGTCGAGCCGTCGCGTGAGCCCATCCTCGGCTCGCCCTTCGGACGGTCACCGAACGCGACGACCGTCACGGACGAGAACCGGCGACGGAGCCGCACGAAGGCATCCATCTCCGCGGTCGGGACGTTCGCAACCAAGACGACGAGGGCGCCGCCGCCGCCAGCGCTGCGCGCCAGCGACTCGATCACTGCGCGCATCGACGCGGTGCCGCTCAGCGACACGGTCGCGAGGTACTCCATGATCGCCTCGACGTGCGCGTGACCGGCCGCGAAGCCCGTGTCGGTGCCGTCGGTGACGAGCAGCCGTGCGAGGTCGCGCTTCCGCCAGCACGCGGTGATGATGCTCGCCGCGGCCGAGATCGACTGCTCGAGGCTGTCGGGAGTGTGCGCGCCCCGGCGCACGTCGAGCAGCACAGTCGCCCGGCCCTGCCAGGGCAGCTCGTCCTGGCGCACCATCAGCTCGTCGTGGCGCGCGGTCGACGGCCAGTGCACGCGACGCAAGTCGTCGCCCACCACGTAGGGGCGCAGCGCGTAGAAGTCCTCGCCGAGGCGACCGAGCGCGTTGGGATGATCGGCGCCCGCGTGCGGATCGCGGCCGTGGGTCTGCGAGAGCGAACGGATCGTGTCGACGTGCGGGTACACCGTGAGATCGGTGGCGGCAGCCGCGGCGGTGGTGACAGCCGTGAGGCCGAACGGATCGGAGATCTGGACTGTGAGCGGGCCGATGCTGACCACGCCGCGCTTGGCGGTGGGGAGCCGATAGGCAGCGCGCGCTCGTCCCCCTGGCGAGAGCGGCGCGAGATGCAGCAGGGCGCCGCGTGTGCCCGACACGGGATCGCGCAGGCGAAGCATCGGGCTGCGGCGTCGGGCGAGGTTCGTCGCGCGGACCTCGACACGCGCGTCGCTGCCCGCGTGCACCTTCACCGGCACGACCTCGCGCGCGACCTCGAGGCGGAGCCGCGTGGCCCGCACGGCGATGAGCGACACGATCACGAGGGCGGCCACCGCGGCGCCGACGACGTACAGCTCGTAGATCCCGAAGACGCGGGCGCAGATCACGAGCGCGAGCGCGGAGGCGAGGGCCGCCCACCCTGCCCGGGTGATCATGTGGTCAAGCCGTGCGACCCGACGGCACGGGGACGCTGGCGAGGACGTCCGCGACGATCGCCGCCGCGTCGGAGCCCTGCATCTGCGCCTCGGGGGTGAGCATGAGCCGGTGCGCGAGCACCGGGCCCGCGAGCGCCTTCACGTCGTCGGGCAGCACGTAGTTGCGGCCCTGAGCCGCGGCGTAGGCGCGCGTCGCGCGCTGCAGGCTGAGCGTGGCGCGCGGCGACATGCCGAGCGCGAGGCCCGGGTGGCGCCGGCTGGCCTCGGCGAGGTCGACCAGGTACGCCTTCAGGCTCGGCGCGACGTGCACGAGGCGCGCGACTTGCGTCAGTGCCCGCACATCCGCCGCGGTGGCGACGGGGCGCAGCTCGTCGAGGGTGCTCGACGCCGCGTGCGTGTCGAGGATCTCGAGCTCGGAGGCGCGATCGGGGTAGCCCATCGCGACGCGCAGCAGGAAACGGTCGAGCTGGCTCTCGGGCAGGGGATAGGTGCCCTCGTGGTCGATCGGGTTCTGGGTCGCGATCACGATGAACGGCGAGTCGAGCGGATAGGTCGTGCCGTCGACCGTGACCTGGCGCTCCTCCATCGCCTCGAGCAGCGCGGACTGCGTCTTCGGCGACGCGCGGTTGATCTCGTCGCCGAGGACGATGTTGGCGAAGATCGGGCCGGGCCGGAAGTCGAACTCGTTCGAGCCCCGGTTCCAGACCGTGACGCCCATGACGTCGGACGGGAGGAGGTCGGGCGTGAACTGCACACGACCCCACGTGCAGTCGATCGACGCGGCGAGTGCCTTCGCAAGGCTCGTCTTGCCGACGCCTGGGACGTCCTCGATGAGCAGATGCCCTTCGGCCACGAGCGCGACGAGCAGCGAGCTCGATCACCTCGGGCTTGCCCTGGATGACGCGTTCCACGTTGCGAGTGATCCGCTCGAACACGTCTGAGAAGGTCGGTGCGGGTCTCTCGAGGGGCCGCCCGAGGGCTGCCTCCGTCTCTTGTGTGGCCACGAGGCGTGCTCTCCTGCAGAAGACGGACGGAAACAGCCAGCGTAGGCCCGCCGCGCTCCGAACGGCCGTCGCGGCGCTGCATTCCCGGCGCGGGTACGTTCCCGCGGCGTGGAGGTCGTCGTTGCGCTCGACATCGGCGGCACCAAGCTTGCCGCCGGCCTGGTCAGCCTCGACGGAGGAGTGCTGCGCCGCCACGAGGTGCCGACCGACGGGGCCGACGCCGAAGCGCTGTTCACGAGGGTCGGTGGCCTTCTCGACGAGACGCTTCGTGCGGCCGCCGACGCTGGCCATCACCCGGTGGTGTGTGGCGTGGGCTGCGGCGGGCCGATGACGCCCGGTGGTGAAGAGGTGTCACCGCTGAACATCCATCAATGGCGCGGCTTCCCGCTTCGCAGCCGCGTCGCAGATCGGGTCGGCCTGCTGACTGCCGTCGACAACGACGCCAAGGCGCTCGCGCTCGCCGAAGGATGGCGCGGCGCGGCCCGCGGCGTGCGGAGCTACATCGGCATGGTCGTGTCGACCGGTGTCGGTGGCGGCATCGTCGTCGACGGTCGCCTCCTCGACGGCGACTCTGGCAACGCAGGGCACATCGGACATGTCGTCGTCGAGCCCGACGGCCGACCGTGCGTGTGTGGGGGCCGGGGTTGTCTCGAAGCACTCATCGCGGGCCCGTCGATCAGGGCCATCACCGGCCTTCCTCCCGAGTCGGCCTCGCTCGAGACGATCGAGCGGGCAGGGCTGCTCCTCGGGCGTGCGCTGACGTCGGTGATGGCACTGCTCGACCTTCGCCTTGCCACCGTCGCCGGCTCGGTCGCGCTCGGGTTCGGCGCGCCGTTCTTCGCGGCGGCACAGGCCGAGCTCGATCGCCACGCGCGCATCGAGTACCTGCACGAGCCGACGGTGGTGCCCGGTGGCCTCGGCGCGGATGGTCCGTTGGTCGGAGCCGCGGCGGTCGGCTTGCGCGCCGTTCAGTTCGGCGGAGTGACCGACGGGTAACCTGCGCGCATGCAGCCGACCTACTCCGCCGAAGCCGAGGCCTACCGCGAGAAGGTGCAGGCGTTCCTCGCCGAGCACCTGCCCGCGGGCTGGAAGGGAACCGGGGCGCTCGAGGGAGACGCGGTCAACGACTTCGCGCTCGAGTGGCGGCGCACCCTCTACGAGAACGGGATGCTCGCGCTCGGCTGGCCGACCCAGTACGGCGGCGCCGGTCTCAGCGCGCTCGAGCAGGTCATCGTCGCGGAGGAGTTCACGAAGGCCGGTGTGCCGTCGGGTGTCAGCAACGACGTGTTCGGCATCCAGATGGTCGGGAACACCATCTTGCAGTGGGGCAGCGAAGAGCAGAAGCAGCACTACCTCCCGCGGATCTTGAGCCGCGAAGACGTCTGGTGCCAGGGATACTCAGAGCCGAACGCCGGATCGGACCTCGCGAACCTCGGGTGCCGCGCGGTGCTCGACGGCGACGAGTTCATCATCAACGGGCAGAAGATCTGGACATCGTCGGGTCATCTCGCCGACCACATCTTCTTGCTCACGCGCACCGACGCCGAGGCGTCGAAGCACAAGGGCATCACGTTCATGCTCGTCGACATGCGCCAACCCGGTGTCGAGGTGCGTCCCATCAAGATGATCACGGGCGACTCCGAGTTCAACGAGGTCTTCTTCACCGACGCGCGCTGCCCGAAGGAGAACGTGCTCGGTGGGATCAACAACGGATGGGCAGTCGCGATGACGTTGCTCGGCTACGAGCGCGGCGAGGCCGCCGCCACGATGCCGATGCGCTTTCGCGCGGAGGTCGACCGTCTCATGGCGCTCGCTCGTGAGCGGGGGCTCGACCGCGATCCGCTCATCCGTCAACGCCTCGCGGAGTGCTACACGAAGGTCGAGATCATGCGGTGGAACGGCCTGCGGGTGCTCACCCGCTTCCTCGCCGGCCAGCACCCCGGGCCTGACGCGTCGATCTCGAAGCTGTACTGGAGCGAGTACCACAAGCTCATCACCGAGCTCAGCGTCGACATCCTCGGGGCCGATGCACTGGCCCCGACCGGTCGCGAGCCGGCGAGCGCGTTCCAGACCGACGATCCCGGCGCGCCGAACTCGTCGAACTCGTGGGTGCAGACCTTCCTCGCCGCGCGTGCCGGCACGATCTACGCGGGCACGAGCCAGGTGCAGCGGAACATCCTCGGTGAGATGGTGCTCGGCCTCCCCAAGGAACCACGCGCCGACACCGGCACCTGGGCCGAGCTGCAAGCGCACCGCGTGTGATCGGCGCGGTCGTCCGCCGTCCGCGCCTGTGGTCGACCGCGCTGCGCCAATGGGTGCGGCTCACGCCGCGAGGGTGGTGGCACCGGCCGCCGTTCCTGCCCGTCCCCGACCGGCACTACCTCGACTTCCGCATGCAGACGCAGTACGGCGACGCCCGCCACAGACCCGCGACCAGGGACGTGATCTCGTATCTCACGTGGTGTCGCGAGTGGCAGGATGTCACCTCGTGAGCGCAGGTCCAGCACGGCGAAGGAATTGGTAGGGCGACGTCATGGGCCGTGCGTTGGTGCTGAACGCCACGTATGAGCCCCTCTGCATCGTGCCTGCGCGCCGTGCGGTGTGCCTCGTGCTCGACGAGAAGGCCGAAGTGCTCCATGCCGACGGCGAGCTGATGCGGTCCGAGCATCTGAGCCTCTCGGTGCCGTCGGTGATCCGGCTGCGTTACTTCGTACGAGTGCCGTTCCAACGTCGCTGCACGCTCAGCCGGCGCGCGGTGTTCGCGCGTGACGAGCATCGCTGCCAGTACTGCGGTGAGCACGCCGACTCGATCGACCACGTCATGCCGCGCAGCCGCGGTGGCCAGCACGTGTGGGAGAACGTCGTCGCCGCATGCCGCGCCTGCAACATCCGCAAGCGCGACCGCCTCCTCGAGGAGACGACGATGCACCTCGCTCGTCGCCCGTCCGCGCCGCGAGCGCTCGCGTGGGTCGTGGTGACGGTCGGGCGCGTCCCCGAGAACTGGGCCCCCTATCTCGAGGCACGCACGTCGCTGTCGGCGTGACCGGGTCGTGGTCGGTCGCCCGTCTGACCGGCTCGGCAACCGAGCTCCACTCGCGAGACCTTCCTGATCCGGTCGAGCGCGCGGCCTGGATCCTCGAGGCGACCGCTCCCGCGCTCGTCCTCGGCAGCGCGCAGCCGTGGGTCGAGGTGGCGGGCCTCGAGGTGTGCCGGCGTCGGAGTGGGGGCGGCGCGGTGCTCGTGCGCCCCGGCGAGGTGCTCTGGATCGACGTGCTGCTGCCGCGTGGCGATCCCCTCTGGGACGACGACGTCGGCCGGGCCGCGCATTGGCTGGGCGAGACGTGGCGTGACGCGCTCGGCGTCGGGGCCGTCCACACCGGCCCGATGATCCGGACGCCGTGGTCGAGCGCGATCTGCTTCGCGGGCATCGGCCCGGGCGAGGTGGTGCTCGACGACGCGAAGGTCGTCGGCATCTCGCAGCGGCGCACGCGTGCCGGCGCCCGCTTCCAGTGCGCGGTGCTGCGCACGTGGGACTCGACCGAGCTCGCGCGCATCTTCGCTGCGGGTGAGTGGCGCGAAGTGGCGGACAGCCTCGATCGCGTCGCCGTCGGCGTCGCCGACCTCGCCGGCCTCGAGGCCACGTTCCTCGCCGCGCTGACCAGCCGCTGACCTTCTGGAACGGCCCTATTGGTGCTCGCGCGCGCCCATGGAGCGTGGAGGGAGGAAGGTGTTGACGTGTGGGGGAGTGGGGCTTAAAGTGGCACGAAGTGGGGCGAAGGGGCGGCAGAGTGGCTTCCCTGGAAACCCGAATGAGGCAGACAGGAAGCGCCACGGAGACGTGGCCCCGAGCGACCGCACAACGGAGCAGCGCCGATGTTCGTGGGCAGGTTCGAGCACTCGCTCGATCCGAAAGGCAGGGTCGTCCTGCCCGCGGCATTCCGGGAGCGGCTCGCGGCCGGGGGCTATGTCGCCAAGGCACTCGATGGCTGTCTCGCCGTGTGGACACCAGAGGACTTCGAGCGAGAGGCGGAGGAGATGGTCGACAAGGCCAAGCGTGGCGACATCAGCCGCAGTGCACTCCGATCCCTCTCGTCGGGTGCCGCCTTCGTCAAGCCCGACACCCAGGGCCGCATCGCCATCCCATCCGAGCTCAGGGCCTTCGCGGGCCTCGAGCACGACGTCATCGTCATCGGCGCCTTCACCAGCGTCGAGCTCTGGGACGCCGCCCGCTGGGAAGCGGTCGACCGTTCCGGAGATGCGCTCCTCTCCGAGCCCAGCTGAACCCCAAGCACCTGACGCCCCGGACCCCCACCCAGTTCTCTCGAAGGGAGCACCCAGAGGACCGATCCGCACCACGCACGGCGCAGCGACCTGTCGCTCGCCTGCAGTCTCCCGGCCAGCGAAGATGGACAGCCCCAACTCCGCCCGCTTCCGTCTCGCCAGTCGGGGAGAAATCCCGGCGGCAACTGCTGGCCGGGGGGCTGCAGGCAAGCGACAGGCAATCCCGGTCGCCGAGCAGCGAGGCACCGTGAGCGACCGCTTTCTCCACCACCCCGTCATGGCCGAACGCATCGCCCGGCTTTTCGAGGCCGTGCCCCCGGGCATGGTGGTGGATGCGACGGTCGGCGGTGGAGGACACGCACGGGTGATCCTCGAAGCCAACCCGATGGTTGCCGTGGTTGGCCTCGACCAAGACCCCGATGCACTCGCTGCCGCAGCCTTGGCTCTCGAGGCCTTCGGCGACCGGGTGACGCTGCGCCGAGCACGGTTCGACACCCTCGGCATCGTCATGGCAGAGCTCGGCATCCCCTCACTCAGCGGAGCGATCTTCGACCTCGGGGTCAGCTCACCGCAGCTCGACCGTGGCGAGCGTGGCTTCAGCTACCGCCACGACGGACCCCTCGACATGCGGATGGATCCCGACAGCGACCTCACCGCGGCCGACATCGTCAACGGCTATCCCGAGCAGCAGCTCGCGGACGTGCTCTCGGGCTTCGGTGACGAGCGATTCGCCGCTCGCATCGCGAAGGCGATCGTCGCGGCGCGGCCGATCGAGTCGACAGCCGAGCTCGCGGAGATCGTCAAGGACGCGATCCCCGCGCCCGCTCGTCGACGCGGTGGGCATCCTGCGAAGCGCACGTTCCAGGCGATCCGCATCGAAGTGAACCGTGAGCTCGAGATCCTCGGTGCGTCGATCGACGACGCGATCGACGCGCTCGCGCCCGGTGGACGTTGTGCAGTGCTCGCGTACCACTCGGGTGAGGACCGCATCGTGAAGGACCGGTTCCGCTACGCGGCGACCGGGGGATGCACCTGCCCGCCCGGCCTGCCGTGCGTCTGCGACGCGGTGCAGACGGTGAAGCTCTTGAAGCAAGGCGCGTGGACACCGAGTGAAGCAGAGGTCGCGGTCGAACCCGCGTGCCGAGAGCGCCCGGCTGCGCGCCGTGGAGAAGCGTGGCGTGAGCGACTTCGCCCTGCCCACCGGCTTCGCAGTCGTCCCTGACGCGCGGCCCGAGCGCGAGCGCGTCGCGCACTCGACCGCGGCTGCGGATCGCAGCTCGCCCCACGCGCCGTCGCGTTGCCGGCATCGCGTTCATCAGCGCGACGGTGACCCTTGCGGCGCTCTTCGCCGCGGCCGTGTTCCAGACCATCCTCGTGCAGGGCCAGCAGCGGCTCGACCAGCTCGATCGTCAAGTGAGCCAGGAGCAGGACCAGTTCGACCAGCTACGTGCACAGGTCGCGCAGCTCGAGTCACCCGAGCGCATCGTCGCCGTCGCGCAGAACCGCCTCGGGATGGTGCAACCCGATCGGGTGACCTACATCGCCCCCAGCCTC
Organism: uncultured Acidimicrobiales bacterium; assembly: GCA_963739555.1. Taxonomy (GTDB): domain Bacteria; phylum Actinomycetota; class Acidimicrobiia; order Acidimicrobiales; family DATKAS01; genus DATKAS01. The sequence goes on from CAVUAV010000010.1 coordinate 201,909, forward strand.
GATCAAGTCGTCGCCGTCGTGAGCGCCACCGGACAAGCGCTCCCCGATGACAAGGAGTCCGACGCCGCGACCTCCGGCGCCGGCCGCACCTGGAGCCAGCTGAAGCCCTACGTGGGCTCGGCTCCGTGAGGCCGGCCCGATGAGCACGACACGGCACGGACGTTGACGGCATCGACGATCAGTCGTCCCCGCACCGCGGCCGCGACCCGAGTCGTCGCGCAGCGCCGCCCCGCCAGCCGTCTCTCGTCGCCGAGGAAGCCCGGCCGTCCGACGCGCCGGCTCGCATGCACGCTCGTGGTCACCGTCCTCGCGTTCAGCGCGGTCTTGGTGCGCGTCGGGATGCTCCAGACCGTCGACGCGGCGCGGTACACCGCGCTCGGTGAGGCGCAGCGCGTCCGCGCGGTCGTGCTCCCCGCGGAACGGGGGACGATCTTCGACCGCAACGGCGCCGAGCTCGCGCTGACGGTGCCGAAGAGGACCGTGTGGGCCGATCCACGCCTCGTCACCGATCCCGGCAAGGCCGCAGGTCTCCTGGCGCCGATCCTCGGCGCCGACGCCGCTGCCCTCGCCACGAGGCTCAGCCGGCCAGCGGACTTCGTGTACGTCGCTCGCCAGGTCGAGGACACCGAAGCCCAGCGGATCGCGGGCCTCCATCTCTCGGGTGTGTTCCTGATCGACGAGCCCGGCCGCGAGTCGCCCTCGGGCGAGCTCGCCCGTTCGATCGTCGGTCGCGTCGACATCGACAACAAGGGCGTGTCGGGGGTCGAGGGCGAGTACGACGAGCGCCTCGCCGGCGTGCCCGGCCAGCTCGTGCGTGAGCGCGATGCCCAAGGCCACACGATCCCGGTCGGACGTCAGAGCATCGAGCCGGCGACGCCGGGCGACGACGTGGTGCTCACGATCGATCGATCGCTGCAGTTCGCCACCGAGCAGGCGCTGCTGCGACAGGTGACGGCCGTCGGTGCTCGCGGCGCTCGCGCGATCATCCAAGATCCGCGCACCGGTGACGTGCTGGCGATGGCGAACGTCGACGTCGACCCGAAGACCGGCCAGCCGGTCGTGTCGAGCGCGAACGAAGCGTTGACCGCGGTGTTCGAGCCGGGCTCGGTGAACAAGGTCATCACGGCGTCCGGCGCGATCGAGGAGGGCCTCGTGAACCCGGACACGGTGTTGCAGGTGCCGGATCACCTGCAGGTGTCGGACCACCTCTTCTCGGACCACGACCCGCACGCGGTCGCGAGCTGGTCGGTCACCGACATCGTCACTCGCTCGTCGAACATCGGCACGATCATGATCGCCCAGATGCTCGGCAAGCAGCGCATCGACGAGTACCTCCGGAAGTTCGGGCTGGGGGACAAGACCGCGCTGGACTTCCCCGGCGAGTCCGCGGGCCTCATGCTCGACCCGAAGGACTGGTCGGGAACGTCGATCGGCAGCATCCCGATCGGGCAGGGCATCTCGGTGACCGCGATGCAGATGCTCGAGGTCTACGACGTCATCGCGAACGGAGGCAAGTACGTCGCGCCTCGTCTCGTCGACGCCACCATCGACGGCGGGGGCGCGCGACATGACGCCCCGCCTGCGGCGCAACGCCAAGTCGTGTCTGCCGAGACCGCAGCCAAGGTGAACGCCATGCTTCAGAACGTGGTCGCTTCGCAGGACGGCACAGGCTTCCGGGCGGCAGTGCCCGGGTACACGGTCGCCGGCAAGACCGGCACCGCGAGAAAGCCGAACGACAACGGCCTCCCCGGATACAAGACAGGTGCCTACGTCTCGTCGTTCGCCGGCTACCTCCCGGCGGAGAACCCGCAGGTGTCGATCATCGTCGTCATCGACGAGCCGTCGACGTCGATCTACGCGAGCGTCGTGTCGGCGCCGCTCTTCGCCGAGCTCGCGAACCTCGCGGTGCGCCAGCTCCGCGTGGCTCCCGCGGCGCCGATCCCGTCGGGCGCGACGGTGCAGACCCCCCAGGTCGCACCCGGCACGGCGCCGACTCCGGCGGATCTCGCCGACGCCGGTGGGGCGCCCCCGCCGCCGTCGAGCACCGCGACGTCGCCCAGCTCGTCCGCTCCCTCGACCACCCCGTAGCGCGATGCGGCTCGCGCGGCTCCTCGACGAGTCTCCTGACCTCACCCTCTCCCTCGCGGGCCCCGACCTCGCTGATGTAGAGGTGAGCGTCGGTCGCGTACGACTCGCGCGCACGTGATCCCCGGAGCCTTGTTCGCATGCGTCCGCGGCTTGATCGCCGACGGTCACGACTACGCCGCTTCGGCTGTGGAGCGGGGCGCGGTCGCGCTCGTCGTCGAACGCGTCCTGCCTCTCGATGTGCCACAGGTGGTGGTGGCGGACGCGCGCGTGTCGCGATGGCTCGGCTCGCGGCGACGCTCGAGGGTCATCCCTCGCGAGACATGACCGTCGTCGGCGTCACGGGCACGAACGGCAAGACCACGACCGTGCACTTCGTCGAGTCGATCTTCCGAGCCCACGGATGGGCGACCGGGGTCATCGGCACGCTCACGGGCACCCGGACGACTCCCGAAGCGCCGGACCTCCAACGCACCTTCGCCGCATGGCGCGACGAGGGACGAGACGCCGTGGCGATGGAGGTCTCGTCGCACGCGCTCGCGCTGCACCGCGTCGACGGCACGCAGTTCGCTGTCGCCGTCTTCACGAACCTCTCTCGCGACCACCTCGACTTCCACGGGACGATGGAGCGGTACTTCGAGGCCAAGGCGGCGCTGTTCACTCCCACGCTCTCCGCTCGTGCGGTCGTGAACGCCGACGACCCCCACGGGCGCCTGCTGCTCGACGCCGCCGAGATCCCGACGGTCGCCTTCTCCCTGGCCGACGTGTCCGACCTGCACCTCTCGGCGTCCGCGAGCCGGTTCACCTGGCGCGGCGAGGTGATCACCGTGCCGATCGGCGGGCGCCACAACATCCACAACGCCCTGGGCGCCGCGACCGCAGCAGTCGAGGTGGGAGTCCCGATCCCCGCGGTCGTGGCGGGCATCGGCAACGCTGGACCGGTGCCAGGGCGGTTCGAGCCGATCGACGAGGGGCAGGCGTTCAGCGTGGTCGTCGACTACGCGCACACTCCCGACGGCCTCGAGCGCGTGCTCGAGGCGGCTCGTGAGGTCGCCGCGGGGCATCGCGTGGTGCTCGTCTTCGGCGCCGGCGGCGACCGCGATCGGACGAAGCGCCCCGGCATGGGCGCCGCCGCCGCTGCAGGCGCGGACGTCGCGGTGGTCACGTCCGACAACCCGCGTGGCGAGGAGCCCGCGGCGATCATCGCGGAGATCGTCAAGGGCGCTCCGTCGTCGCGGCTCGTGGTCGAGCCCGACCGACGCAGCGCGATCGCGCTCGCGCTCGAGAGCGCCGGTCCGGGTGACGTGGTCGTCATCGCGGGCAAGGGGCACGAGACGACGCAGACGACTGGCACGACGGTGGTGCCGTTCGACGACCGCGTCGTCGCGAGGGAAGAGCTCGCCCGTCTCGGCGGAGGCCGCGGGTGATCGCGCTCCTCTGTCGCGGCCGCAGTCGCGGCGGCCGCCGCGCTCATCGGCACCAAGATCCTCATCGGCTGGCTCGGCGCGCGCGCCGTGCACCAGCCGATCCTGAGCACCAGCGAAGGCGGCCCCGGACACGAGGCCAAGGCGGGCACGCCGACGATGGGCGGCATGGCGATCGTCGGTGCGGCATGCGTCGGCTACGCGGTCGCCCACCTGCGCAGCGGTGTGATCTTCACTCGCACAGGCCTCTTCGTCATGCTCGCGATGATCGGCGCAGGTGTCGTCGGCTTCCTCGACGACTGGATCAAGGTGCGCAACGCGCGCAACCTCGGCCTCAGCAAGCGCACGAAGATGATCGGCCTGCTCCTGGTGTCGATGGGGTTCGTCGTGATGTACCTCCTCTTCACGAACGGCCAGACCCGTCTCGGGTTCACGCGGTTCGACCACCCCGGCCTCGAGCTCGGCAACCTCGGCTGGTCGGTGCTCGCGGTCCTCCTGATCCTCGCGACGACGAACGCTGTGAACCTCACCGACGGCCTCGACGGGCTCGCGTCCGGCTCCGCGATCTTGTCGTTCGCGGCGTTCGTCGTGATCGGCTTCTGGGCCTTCCGCCATCCGCACGTCTATGCGCTGCCGCATGCGCTCGATCTCTCCGTCGTCGCGGCGGCGATGCTCGGCGGCTGTGCGGGCTTCCTCTGGTGGAACGCTGCTCCGGCGCGGATCATCATGGGCGACACGGGTTCGCTGGCCATCGGCGCCGCGCTCGCGTGTCTGGCGCTGGCGACCAACACCGCGCTGCTTCTCCCGATCGTCGGAGGGCTCTACGTCGCCGAGACCCTCTCGGTGATCATCCAGGTCGGCAGCTTCCGCATCTTCCACCGCCGCGTGTTCCGCATCGCACCTGTGCACCACCACTTCGAGCACCTCGGCTGGCCCGAGACGACGATCGTCGTGCGGTTCTGGTTGCTCGCCGGCCTGTGCACCGCGCTCGCGCTCGGGCTCTACTACGCGGACTTCATCCACATCGGGGCGGCCGACTGATGCGCGCCCTGGTGTACGGCATGGGTGTGACGGGCGAAGCCGTCGCGGACGCGCTCGAGGCGCGTGGCCACGAGGTCGTCCGGGCCGACGACCAACCGCGAGGCGAGGGCGTGCTCGTCGCGCCCCGTGACGGTGCGCTCGCCGCGGTCCTCGACTCGGTGGACGTGATCGTGCCGAGCCCCGGTGTGCCGGAAGGTCATCCGGCGACCACCGAGGCGCGCCGCCGCGGCCTTCCGGTGGTCAGCGAGCTCGACCTCGCGACCGACTGGGACACCGCGCGCCGTCCCGTGATCGCGATCACCGGCACCGACGGCAAGACGACGGTGACGACGATGGTCACCGACATGCTGAGCGCGTCGGGTCGCAAGGCACTCGCGGTCGGGAACACCGACGTGCCGTTCGTCGCCGCGCTCGATGCCGATGTCGACGTGTTCGTGGTCGAAGCCTCGTCGTTCCGGCTCCGATGGGCCGAGCGGTTCGCGCCGAAGGTGGCGACATGGTTGAACATCGCGCCCGACCACCTGGACTGGCACGGATCAGTCGGCGCATACGCAGACGCCAAGGCGCGCATCTTCGAGCACCAGTCCGCCGGCGATGTCGCGATCGGCAACGCCGACGATCCCGTCGTGATGCACGCGCTGTCGATCGCGCCCGCGCGCCGCCTGACGTTCGGCGCGTCCGACGGCGACTACCGAGTGCGCGGCGGTGAGCTCACGACGCCGCGAGGGGAGGCGATCGTCGGCGTCGCGGACCTTCCTCGCGCGCTGCCGCACGACGTGGCGAACGCGCTCGCCGCCGCTGCGACCTCGCTCGAGGCCGGCGCGACGCTCGAGGGCGTCTGCTCTGTGCTCACCTCGTTCCGCGGCCTCCCGCATCGCGTTGCCTTCGTCGCCGAGGCGGACGGCATCCGCTGGTACGACGACTCGAAGGCGACCGCGCCCCACGCGACGGCGGCCGCAGTGGCTGGGTTCGAGCACGTCATCCTCATCGCGGGTGGGCGCAACAAGGGCCTCGACCTGACGGCGCTCGCCGACACGGCGGATCACGTGCGCGCGGTCGTCGCGATCGGCGAGTCCGCGCCCGATGTCGCCGCTGCGTTTCGCCCGCGCGTGCCCGTGACCGAGGCGGCGTCGATGGACGAAGCCGTGGCCGCCGCCCGTCGCGTCGCGCGCGCCGGTGACGCCGTGCTGCTTTCCCCTGGCTGCGCGTCGTTCGATTGGTACCGCAACTACGCCGAGCGGGGCGACGACTTCGTGCGCGCAGTCCGACAGCTGGTGGGCTCCTGATGGCGACGAAGACAGCCACCCGACCGAGGTCGACGACGAGCTCGGGACGCCGCGAGCAGCAGCGGAGCAAGACGCGCCATCCGGCCAGTCGTCCGCGCCCCGCCGCGGTGCCCGGGCGCTTCGTCGCGCTCCTCGCGATCGTGGTCGTGCTCAACCTCATCGGCCTCGTCATGGTGCTGTCGGCATCGTCGGTCGAGCGCGCTGCACGACTACGGCTCGTCGTGGACGTTCTTCAACCGGCAAGCGATCTGGACTGCGCTCGGGTTCGCAGCGATGTTCGTGACACTGCGCGTCGACTTCCACATCTGGCGCAAGCTCACGCCGCTCGCCTTGCTCGTCGGCTTCGCGCTCCTCGTCGTCGTGCTGATGCCCGGTGTCGGCCTCACGGTGAACGGCTCGCGCAGCTGGCTCGGTCACGGCGCGTGGCGCCTGCAGCCCGCCGAGCTCATGAAGCTCTCGCTGCTCCTCTACACCGCGGATCTGCTCGCGCGGCGCGCCGACCGGATGGGCGACGTGAAGGCCACGTTGTGGCCGGTGCTCATCGTGCTCGGCGCCACCGGTGGGCTGCTGATGCTCCAACCCGACCTCGGCACCGCGATCGTGACCGTCGCGATCGTGATGGGCATGCTCTTCATCGCGGGAACTCCGCTCGCGCCCCTCGGCCTGGCGACCGCCGTGATGGCGGGCGCCGCGACGTTCCTGACCATGAGCGCGCCCTACCGGCGCGCTCGGCTGCTCTCGTTCCTCCACCCGTCGGACGACCCGTTGAACCGCGGGTGGCAGACCTTGCAGTCGCTCGTCGGCGTCGCGTCCGGCGGCATCGCTGGGGTCGGGCTCGGCGCGAGCCGCGCGAAGTGGGGCTTCCTCCCCGAGGCGCACACCGACTTCATCTTCGCGATCATCGGAGAGGAGCTCGGCTTCGTCGGTTGCTTCGTCGTCGTCGCCCTCTTCTTCACGTTCGGGATCCTCGGCCTGCAAGCGGCCCGCCGCGCGCCCGATCGCTACGGCATGTTGGTGGCCGCGGGCGTGACGGTCTGGGTGCTCGTGCAGGCGATCGTCAACATGGGCGCCGTCGTCGGTCTGCTTCCCATCACGGGGCTGCCGTTGCCGTTCGTGTCGTTCGGCGGATCGGCACTGATCACCACCATGGCCGCAACTGGCCTCCTCCTGAACATCGCTCGCCAGGGAAGCCCCGCGCGCTCACGAGCCCGATGAGCGAGACGTTCGCCGTCATCGCCGGGGGAGGGACGGCGGGCCACGTGAACCCCGGCCTCGCGCTCGCGGCCGAGCTCGTCGCTCGCGGGCATGGTCCGGACACGATCACCTGGGTCGGCAGCGAGCGCGGGCTCGAGGTGACGCTCGTGCCTCCGACCGGGCATCGCCTTCACGTCCTGCCTGGCCGCGGGCTGCAGCGCCGGCTCACGCTCGCGAACGTCGGCGCGTTGTGGGGCCTCTTCGTCGCCGCCGCCCGCGCGTTCGGCCTGGTGCGCCGCCTGCGGCCGCGTGTGGTGGTGGTGCTCGGCGGCTACGCGAGCGTGCCGTGCGCGTTCGCGGCGTGGGTGTGCCGGGTGCCGATCGTGGTGATGGAGCAGAACAAGCGGCCCGGCCTCGCGAACCGCCTCTCGGCGCGAGTCGCGAAGGCGGTCGCCGTGTCGTTCGAGGGCACGCCGTTGCCGCACGCCGTCGTCACCGGCAACCCCCTGCGCAAGGAGGTCGTGGACGTCGACCGCGCCCGGGGCCGGGCCACGTCGCCGGTGCGCTCGTCCGTGCTCGTGACGGGTGGCTCGCTGGGCGCGGCTCGCATCAACGACGCCACGCTCGACCTCGTCCGGCTGTGGGCGGCACGCGCAGATGTCGCGGTCCGTCATGTCGTCGGGCCACGCAACATCGACTCGATGCGTGCGCGAGCGCCCTCGCTCCCGGCTGATGGCCTGCAGTACGAGATCGTCGCCTATGAGGACGACATGCCGAACGCGATGGCGGCCGCCGACGTCGTCGTCTGCCGCGCGAGCTCGGGTCTCGTGAGCGAAGTCGCGGTGATCGGGGTGCCGAGCGTGCTGGTGCCCTGGTCGGGCGCCGCGGAAGATCACCAGACCGCGAACGCGAGCGTGCTGCTCGACGTCGGCGCGGCGGAGGTGATCACCGACGCGGAGCTGAGCGGCGCGCGCCTGCAGTCGGCGCTCGAATCGTTGCTCGCGGACCCGGCTCGGCTCGACTCCATGGCGCGTGCATGCAAGGAGGTGGCGCGGCCGGACGCCGCGCAGCGCGTCGCTGACCTCGTCGAGGAGCAGGCGCGTGGCTGACGATCGGTCGATCGACCTCTCCGGTTCGCCGCTGTCCGTGCACATCATCGGGATCGGTGGCGCGGGAATGAGCGCGATCGCGACGGTCCTCGCGGCGATGGGACATCGCGTGTCCGGGAGCGACTTGAAGGGCTCCGCCTTCCTCGACCGGCTGCGTGCCCTCGGCGTCGACGTGCGCGTCGGTCACGATGCCGCGAACGTGGGCGACGTCGACGTGGTCGCGGTGTCGACGGCGATCCCGCCCACGAACCCCGAGGTCGTCGCGGCCCGAGAGCGCGCCATCCCCGTGCTGCGGCGCGCAGAGATCCTCACGGCGATCGTCGCGACGAAGCGCGGCGTGGCCGTGGGCGGCACTCACGGGAAGACGACGACCTCGTCGATGCTCGCGCTCGTGCTCGTCGAGGCCGGACTGCACCCGTCGTTCATCGTCGGCGGCGAGCTCAACGAGATCGGCACCGGTGCGGTGTGGGACGGCCGTGGCGACCTTCTCGTCGTCGAGGCCGACGAGAGCGACGGCACGTTCATCGAGCTGCCCGCGGAAGCCGTGCTGGTCACGAACGTCGAGCCGGACCACATCGAGCACTACGGCACCTTCGCGGCGCTGCGAGCTGCGTTCACCCGCTTCCTCGACCAAGCGCTCGGGCCGTGTGTCGTCTGCGTCGACGACGCGCTCGCGGCCGAGCTCGGCGCCGCACGCGGCGCGGTGGGCTACGGCACCGACGAGGCGGCCGACTACCGGATGGTCGACGTGACGACCGGACACGGGGGAGTGCAGTTCACGCTCGCACGGCGCGACGGCAGCGCGTGGCCGGTGTCGCTTCCCATCCCCGGTCTCCACAACGCGCGCAACGCCGCCGGAGCGATGGCGATGGCGATCGAGCTCGGGGCGGCGCCCGAGGCGGCGGTGCGCGCGCTCGGACGGTACGCCGGGGTCGCCCGCCGGTTCGAGCTCCGTGGCAGCGCCGGCGGCGTGACCTTCATCGACGAGTACTCGCACCTGCCGAGCGAAGTCGCGGCGGCGATCGAAGCTGCGAACGAGGGTGAGTGGCAACGCCTCGTGTGCGTCTTCCAGCCCCATCGCTTCAGCCGCACCGCCGCGCTCTGGCAGGACTTCGAAGACGCGTTCATCGGCGCGGATGTGCTCGCCATCACCGACGTGTACTCCGCCGGCGAGGCACCACGTCCGGGGATCACAGGAAAGCTGATCGTGAACACCGTGCTCGACGCACATCCGACGCAGCGGGTCGCCTGGGTGCCGCACCGGGCGGACATCGTCACCTACCTGAAGTCCGAGCTCCGGCCGGGTGACCTCTGCCTCACGATGGGCGCCGGCGACCTGACGACCCTGCCGGATGTGCTCCTCGAGCTGCTCGCGGCGCGACCGGGCTGATGGCGGAGGCGATCGAAGTGGCCGCTGCGATCCTCGGCGACCTCGCGACGAGAGACGCGCCATTCGGGGAGCTCACCACCTACCGAGTCGGCGGGCGCGCTGCGCTCCGCGTCGTCGTGCCCGATGAACCCGCTCTCGAGGTCGTCGCGTCTGCCTGCCGAGAGTCGGGGGTCGAGGTCGTCGCTCTCGGGCGAGGGTCGAACACCCTTGTCGCGGACCGTGGCTTCGACGGTCTCGTCGTGATGCTCGGCGACGCGTTCGCGACGGTCGAGATCGACGGCACGTCGGTTCGAGCGGGGGGAGCGGCGAGCCTCCCCGTCGTGGCCCGAACGACTGCCGCGGCCGGGCTCCGCGGCTTCGAGTGGGCGGTCGGCGTGCCGGGCTCCATGGGTGGCGCCGTGCGCATGAACGCGGGCGGGCACGGCTCGGACATGGCTGCCGTGCTCCGCAGGATCCGCGTCGTCGATCTCGGCAGCGGGAAGGATGTCGTGGTGTCGGCCGCCGAGCTCGACCTCGGCTATCGACACTCGGCGCTGACCACCGCCGACATCGTGGTCTGGGCGGAGCTCGAGCTGCACGAGGGTGACGCGGCTGGAGCAGAAGAGGAGATCGCGAGCATCGTGCGGTGGCGTAGAGCGAACCAGCCCGGTGGCCAGAACGCCGGATCGGTGTTCACCAACCCCGAGGGCGACTCGGCCGGCCGCCTCATCGACGCGGCCGGGTTGAAGGGCTTCCGCGTCGGCACGGCGCACGTCTCCGAGAAGCACGCGAACTTCATCCAGGCCGATGACGGAGGGTCAGCCGACGACGTGCTGGCATTGATGCACGCGGTCGTCGAGCGAGTCAGCGCGCAAGAGGGAGTCGTGCTGCAGCCCGAGGTCCGACTGGTTGGCTTCGCATGAGCACCGTCGTCGACGTCGACGAAGCTCCGCGGCCCGCGATCGATCCCCGGTTGCGCCAGCGCCGGATCGATGTCCGTCGCGAGGAAGGACGCCGGCGTCTGCGGCGGCTGTTGTTCGGGCTCGGCGTCCTTGGCGCGCTCGTGCTGGTGTGGGCGTTCACCTACAGCTCGTTCCTCGACGTCGATCATGTCGTGGTCAGCGGCGCAAGCCCACACGACCGAGGCCGAGGTGCGCGGCGCCGCGAACATCGGTCGGGGCCAGCCGATGGTGTACCTCGACACCGCAGGTGCGGCGCGCCGCGTCGAGGCGTTGCCGTGGGTCGCGTCGGCCTCGGTGCGTCGTTCGTATCCGGGCACGGTCCATGTCGACGTCGTCGAGCGCGTGCCTGCGGTCGCGCAGCCGCTGCAGGCCGGCGGGTTCCGTCTCATCGACGGCGAGGGCCACGCGATCGCCGACACGCCCGCGCTGCCCGCCGGCGTGATCCTCATGACCGGCCCGACGCCGCCGGTGGCGATCGGTGCGGTCGTCGACACTCCGCAGCTCGCGGCGATCGACGCGGCGACCGTGCTCCCCGCCCCGCTGAAGCAGCGGGTGGGTGCGGTCACCTGGGATGCCGACGGCTCGATCGCCCTCGAGCTCGCGCCGCAGGGCACGATCCGCCTCGGTCCTCCGACCAACCTTCCCGCGAAGTACCTCGCCGCGATCGCGGTGCTCGACAAGCTCGATCCGAACAAGGCGATCGGCGTGCTCGACGTGCGGGCACCCCAGGCACCGGTGCTGGCGCCCGCATAGGGAGGTGCAGCAGAAGAGATGTATCGGTCTGATGACGATGCTTGACCCGGAGGGTCATCGACCTGTACAACGTCAAGCACAACGAGAGGTTGACATAACTCTAGACCTTTAGTGGAGGTTTAGAGTCCTCGCAATCCAGCGCATTCGGAGGTTCCTTCCATGGCCGGCTCCCCCCAGAACTACTTGGCGGTGATCAAGGTCGTCGGTGTCGGCGGCGGCGGCGTGAACGCCGTCAACCGGATGATCGATGCCGGGCTCAAGGGCGTCGAGTTCATCGCGGTCAACACCGACGCGCAGGCGCTGCTGATGAGCGACGCCGACGTGAAGCTCGACATCGGACGCGACCTGACCCGCGGCCTCGGTGCCGGCAGCGACCCCGACGTGGGCCGAGCGGCGGCTGAGTCACATGCCGAGGAGATCGAGGAGACCCTCAAGGGCGCGGACATGGTGTTCATCACCGCCGGCAAGGGTGGCGGCACGGGCACAGGCGGCGCACCGGTGATCGCCGAGATCGCGAAGAGCATCGGCGCGCTGACCATCGGCGTCGTGACCCGTCCGTTCGCGTTCGAAGGACGTCGTCGGTCCGTGCAGGCCGACCAGGGCATCACGCGTCTCAAGGAGAAGGTCGACACGCTGATCGTCATCCCGAACGACCGGTTGCTCACCGTGTCGAACGAGAAGACCTCGGTGCTGAACGCGTTCAAGATGGCCGACGAGGTGCTGCTGCAAGGCGTGCAGGGCATCACCGACCTCATCACCACGCCCGGCCTCATCAACACCGACTTCGCCGACGTGAAGATGATCATGACGAACGCGGGCTCCGCGCTCATGGGCATCGGCTACGCGAGTGGCGACGACCGTGCCCTCGTTGCCGCGCGCAGCGCGATCTCGAGCCCGTTGCTCGAAGCTGCCATCGACGGCGCCCGCGGCATCCTGCTCAACATCTCGGGCGGCAGCGACCTCGGCCTGTTCGAAGTCAACGCGGCAGCCGAGGTGATCCACGGGGTCGCCCACCCCGACGCGAACATCATCTTCGGCGCGGTCATCGACGACGAGATGGGCGACGAGGTCCGCGTCACCGTCATCGCCGCCGGCTTCGAGCGGTGGGACGGGCAGCGTGAGCGCGTGCGGGCCGACCGTCTCTCGGTCTCCGAGGAGGGGTCGCCCGACCTGTTCCCCGCCGACGACGACGACCTCATGGGCAGCGAGGACGACTTCGACGTCCCGTCGTTCCTGAAGTAGAGGTCGCAAGGGCAGCGCAGGGCGCTGCCGGGTGCGAGACCGATTGTCGAGCGAAGCGAGCAGGAGCGGCTGGAGCGAAGCGGAGGACAGCGACGAGGAAATACGGCCCGTCCTCGAGGTGAAGGCGGGCGCCCGCAGGGCCCACATCGTCGCCACCTCTGCCGCGGACGGCGACCTCGCGATCAGCCTGCCGCGGGCAGACCTCGACGCCCGCCGGCGTGCCGTCGTCGACCTGCCCTGGACATGGATGCACCAGGTGCACGGCGCCACCGTCGTCCGGGTGGCCGAGCCCGGCGGGGGAGCGGGTGTCGACGCCGACGCGGCTGTGACCGCGGTCTCCGGTGCCGTGCTGGCCGTGCAGGTCGCGGATTGTGCGCCGGTCGCGCTCGTCGGGTCGAACGGCGTGGTCGGCATCGCACACGTCGGGTGGCGGGGCCTCGTCGGGGGCACGCTCACCGCGACGCTCGACGCGATGGACAGCGCCGAAGTGACCGGCGTCGTCGGACCGTGCATCCACGCCGAGTGCTACGAGTTCGGCGTCGACGACCTCGACCGCGTCGCCGCGGTGGCCGGCCCGCAGGTGCGATCACGCACGAGCGATGGCTCACCCGCGCTCGACCTGCGAGCGGGGATCGCACACGTGCTGCGATCGCGTGGCGTCACGGTCGTCGACTCGCCCTGGGACGACTGCACCGCGTGCACCCCGGGGTACTGGTCACACCGTCCGCGAGGAGACAAAGGACGCCAGGCGATGGTCGTCTGGATGACCGAGCCGTGAGCGACGCGCTCCGCAGCTCGCTCGCGGTCCTCCGCGATCGCATCGCACGCGCCGGTCGCGACCCCGACACGGTCACCCTCGTCGCGGTGACGAAGGGCTTCGGCCTGGACGTGGTGCACGACGCGCTCGGGTCGGGTCTGGTCGACCTCGGCGAGAACTACGCGCAAGACCTGCACGCGAAGGCCGACGCGCTCGACGCTGCGCAACGGGCGGCGGTGCGATGGCACTTCATCGGCCGGCTGCAGACGAACAAGGTGCGGCTCATCGCGCCACACGTCGCGCTGTGGCAGTCAGTCGACCGCCGGCCCTTGGTTGTCGAGATCGCGAAGCGCTCGCCTGGTGCCGAAGTGCTGGTGCAGGTGAACACATCGGACGAGCCGCAGAAGGGCGGCTGCGCACCAGTCGAGACCGAAGAGATCGTCGCGTCGTGTCGCGATCTCGGTCTGCACGTGCGCGGTCTCATGTGCGTCGGACCCGCCGCCGATCTCGCCGCGAGCCGGCACGCGTTCGGGTCGCTGTCTGCGCTGGCTGACGAGCTCGGGCTGCGCGAGCGGTCGATGGGGATGTCCGATGACCTCGAGGCCGCGCTGGCGGAGGGCTCGACGATGGTCCGCGTGGGCACCGCGCTGTTCGGCACCCGTCCCGCTCAGCCCGGTGCACACCGGTAACCTGGCGTTCGCGAGGAGGCGACCATCATGGCTTCGATGTGGCGACGAGCGATGTTGTACCTGGGTCTCGGGCCCGACGACGAGTACGAAGAGTTCGAAGAGCACGCCGCCGACGTCCCCGCGCCCGCGACCGCCGGAGCCCGTGGCACGTCCAACCAGCGGCCCGGTCCTGAAGCCACTTCCTCGGGCACGGTGCGCACGATGACCCGCGAGACGACCGATGTCCCCGCGGTGACGATCCGTCCTCGCAGCTCGCAATCCGCCGTCAACCTCGTTGCCGCCCAGCCTCCGGCCAAGCCCTACGTCGTGATCCCGGCGTCTTTCCGTCAGGCCCAAGAGGTCGCGGACCGCTACAAGGACGGCCAGCCCGTGATCGTGAACCTCCAGAGCGCGGACCGCGAGCTCGAGCGGCGGCTCATCGACTTCGCCAGCGGCCTCTGCTACGGCCTCGGCGGGAAGATGGACAAGGTGGCGACGCACGTGTACCTCCTCACGCCACACGACGTCGAAGTGTCGGCGGAGGAGCGGCAGCGCATCCAGGAGCACGGGCTCCGGGACTGATTCTCGGGGCCCTCCGTGACCATCCTCTGCACGCTCGTCAACGTCTACATCTTCATCATCTTCGGGAGGATCATCCTCTCGTGGTTTCCGCGCTCCTCCGGGGTGCTGGGCACGATCGGTGACGTCTTCTTCGGCCTCACCGAGCCCGTCCTGGGCCCGGTGCGCCGGATGATCCCGACGATCGCGATGGGCGGCATGGGCCTCGATCTGTCGCCGATCATCGTGCTGCTCGGCCTCCAGATCGTCGTGAAGGGCCTCATCCTGCACTGCGGCGCCTGACGGTCAAGCCGGGGCCCGATCCTGCCGATGCTGGGGGATCGGGCGAGATGCCCGGTGGGTAGGAGGGTCGTCGGTACAGTGAACCCCATGGAGCTCACCCCCAAGGTGTTCGACGACGTCGAGTTCCGCGAGCGGTTCCGGGGGTACGACCCGGACGAAGTCGATGCATTCCTCGAGCAAGTCGCACGGTCGGCGCAAGAGCTCGACCAGAAGCTGAAAGACGCGCTCGAGCGCGCCGAGAAGGCCGAGGCGCGTGCGAGGGAAGCCGGCGACGCCGACGAGGCGCTGCGGCGCACGCTCGTGCTCGCGCAGCGCACCGCCGACGCGGCGGTGAGCGAAGCCGAGACGCGGGCCGCCGCGCTGATGGCCGAGGCCGAAGGCAAGGCCGCGGCCGCGCAGTCCGACGCCGACCGCCAGGCATCATCCACTCGTGGCGAGGCCGACGCCTACGCGCTGCGCACGCGCCAGCAGGCCGACGACCATGCGGCTGCGAAGGTGAGCGAAGCCGAGGCGAAGGTCTCCGAGATGCTCGAGGCCGCCGAGCGCGACGCGCGCGAGGGTGCCGAAGACCTGAGGCAGCGCCTGCGCACCGAGGTGAGCGCCCTCGAGGCGTTGCGCGAGCGCCTTCGCACCGACGCGGGGCGGCTCGAGGCCCACATCGCGATCCAGCGCCAGCGCGTGCTCGCGACGGTCGAGGCGCTGCAGCGGCTCACGACCGATCCCGACGCGCTCCGCGAAGCGCCGGTGCCCGAGTTCAAGCCCGTCGACGCGGTGCCCACCGCCGAGGCGATGGGTGGCGGCACGCCGCCGGCGCCGCCGGCGCCCCCTCCGCCCGTCCACGCAGTCGACGACGACGGCGAGAGGCCGAGAAATCGCAGACGTCGATTGCCCGACGGATGAAGACGTGGAGCCGACCGATGCTGACGTGGAGCCCGCCGACGCAACGGCCGGAGGTCGTCTGAGAACGCCGATCAGGCGTTCTCGGAAGAAGAAGAAGTCACCGGCGAGTTCCCCGCGATCGTGATCGAAGAGCTCGAGACCGCCGAGAGCGTGCCGAACGGCCTCGCCAAGGCCGCCGACGCGAAGTCCGTCGAAGCGAAGGCTGTCGTCGGCGCCAAGGCCGTCGACACGAAGACCGTCGACACGAAGACAGCCGGTCAGGCGACGCTCGATTGGGCCGACGGTGACGGTCCGCCGACGATGCAGGTGCCCGCGGCCGAGCTGCTCGACGACGACGACCCCTACATCGCGGAGCTGCGGCGCGCGATCGTCGATCCGTCGCCTCTCGGTCCGCGCGACGACTTCGAGCCCGATGATGCGATGGCTGACTTCTACGGGCGCGAGCTCGAGGACAGCCGGTGGAAGGGGTTTCGCCGCCGGCGTTGATCAGAGCAGACCCGCGAGAGCGACGCCGATCTGCGCCGCGATCCCCGCGTTGTGCTCTGCGAGCGCGAGGTTCGCGGGGAGGCTCCGACCTTCGGTCGCCTCCGCGACGCGAGCGAGCACGAACGGCGTCACCGCCGGACCGGTGATCCCCGCACGCGTCGCTTCCCGCTCGGCCGTGGCGAGGGCGTCCATCATGAGCTCGGACGGCAGCGCGTCGGCTTCGGGGATGGGCACGGTCACCAGGACGCCACCGACGTAGCCGAGCTCCCACGCCGCGATCGCGACGGCGGCCGCCTCGTCGGGGCTGTCGACGCGATGCGCGAGCGGCAGCCCACTCGACCGCATCCAGAACGCCGGCAGCTCGTCGGTGCCGAAGCCGAGGACGGGCACGCCGAGCATCTCGAGGTGCTCGAGCGTGCGGGCGAGGTCGAGGAAGGCCTTGGCGCCGGCCGACACCGTCACGATCGGGTGCGAGGCGAGCGCACCGAGGTCGGCGCTCACGTCTCCCGTGGCCTCGACGCCCCGGTGCACGCCACCGATGCCCCCGGTGGCGAACACGCCGACGCCCGCCTTCGCGGCGAGCGCCAGCGACGCCGAGACCGTCGTCGCGCCGAACGACCAGCCCTGAGCGACCGCGACGGGCAAGTCGCGGGCGGCGACCTTGCGGGAGCCGGTGAGCACGCGCTCGTGCTCGGACGGCTCGAGCCCGACGCGCGCGGCGCCGTCGACCACCGCGGTGACGGCAGGGACAGCTCCGGACGCCCGCACCGCGGCGAGGCAGCGCTCGAGAGCCTGCTCGTTCGCCGGGCTCGGCAACCCCAACGTCGAGAAGATCGTGGACTCGAGGGCCACGACGGCTCGGCGCTCGGCGATCGCGGACGCGACCTCGGGAGAGAGGAGGATCGACGTCACCTCGTCGTCTCCGTCGTCGCGCCCGGCACCGCGAGGGTGCGGGCCGCGGAGGCATGGCCCACCGTCATCGCCCTGTCCACCGAAGCGCCTCCGCGCAGCGCGGGGAGGAAGCCGGCCGCGAATGCGTCACCCGCTCCCGTCGTGTCTGCTGCCGCGCGGACCGGGGCCGGCGCGACCTCGGCGATCGGGCCACCACCGTCGATCGCGATGGCACTCTC
The DNA here is from genome assembly GCA_963739555.1 of uncultured Acidimicrobiales bacterium. Taxonomy (GTDB): domain Bacteria; phylum Actinomycetota; class Acidimicrobiia; order Acidimicrobiales; family DATKAS01; genus DATKAS01. The sequence goes on from CAVUAV010000010.1 coordinate 219,176, forward strand.
GCCACCGCGATGGATGACCGCGAGCGCCACACCCTTCGGGGCGTGATCCGAGATGTCGAGCAGCTCGGCCTCGGCTCCGTTCATCAGCAGCACGTCGGGCTCGAGGTCGGCGAGCAGGTCGAGGTAGCGGCCGCATCCGAGCTCCTCGAGCGTGGCGATCGACGACGCGTCGACGCTGAGGAGTGCCTGTCGCGCTTTGGCGCGACGAGGCGAGCTCGATCGCGGTCTGCGCGAGAGGGCCAGCGGTGAGCGAGTACGAGGGGAGGTGGAGCACGTCGACGTCGTCGAGCCAGCGGTCGTCCACGACGGCCAAGTCGAGGGCGGAGCCGCGGTCGGTGAGCATCGTGCGCTCGCCGTCGGGAGCGACGAGCACCACGACGGTGCCGGTGCGGCTGCCGGCGCCTCCTCGCTCGACGCGAACGTCGACACCGGCCGCGCTGAGCTGCCGCGATCAAGCGCTCGCCGAGCGCGTCGTCTCCCACCTGGCCGACGAAGCGAGACGCGGTGCCGTTGGAGGCGCAGAGCGCGGCGACGTTCGCCGCGCTTCCTCCGCGACCGGCGGAAGACCCGCGCCTCGACGTCGGTGCCGACGCCGGGTGGTCCCGAGAGCCAGACCACGACGTCCTCGACGAGGTCCCCGACGGCGCAGAGCACGCCGGGACCTTAGGGCCACGTTCGGTAGCGTCGGCGCCCGTGCCCGCGCCGATCGGCCTCATCGCGAACCCCGCCTCCGGAAGAGACATCCGCCGGCTCGTCGCGAACGCCTCCACGTCCACGCTCAACGACAAGGTGACGGCGGTGCGCCGCGTGCTCATCGGCGCGGCGCAGTGTGGTGCCGCGCGCTTCGTCGTTCTGAGCGACGGACCGCACATCGTTCGCCGGGCGGCCGAGCCCGTCGAGCTCGACCACCTCGTCGAAGAGCTCGTCACGCCGCTGCACCACGACGTGCGCGACACGATCGCTGCGGCGCGTGCAATGGGAGAGGTCGGGTGCGCCGCGGTGGTCGTGCTCGGTGGCGACGGCACGAACCGCGCGGTCGCGCTCGGGTGGCCGTCCGCGCCGGTCATCCCGATCTCGACCGGTACGAACAACGCGTTCCCTCTCACCGTCGAGCCGACGCTCGCAGGCATCGCCGCGGGCCTGCTCGCCTCCGGGGTCGTCGCGATCGGCGAGGTGGGCGAGCCGGCGCCTGTGGTCCACCTCGAGATCGAGGGGGAGGGCACGGACCTCGCGGTGATCGACGCGGTCCTGCTCGCCGGCGGGCTCGTGGGCTCCATGCTGTTGTTCGAGTCGACGCGACTCGCCGGCGCTGTCGTGTCGCGGGCGAGCTCGAGTGCGCTCGGCATGTGCGGGTTGGCCGGCGTGCTGCATCCCGACGACCCGCGTCCCGTCTCGGTCGCGTTCGGCGAGGGCCGAGAGCTGTCGGTGCCGCTCGCGCCCGGCGCGTTCGTGATGGTCTCGGTGGAGTCGGCGACGAAGCTCGACCTCGGCGAGGTCGTCGAGTGGACGGGTCCCGGCGTGCTCGCGTTCGACGGCGAACGCAGCCGCAAGCTCGCCGATGGCCAGCGGGCCTGGCTCAGGGTCGAGCGGGATGGCCCGATCGTCGTCGACGTCGTGAAGGCCGTCGGGCTCGGCGCCGCGCGGGGTGCCTTCGGGTAAGGGCGGCGCAGTGCGTCGCCGGGAGTCAGCGCTGGTCGAGCTCTTGGGAAGCGAGCGCCGCGAGCCGTGGTGTGCCCTGTGACAGGACCTCGACGTCCACATCGCGCTGGTCGCCCATCGCGCCAGCCGCGTAGCGCGCGTACACGCCTTCGGAGATGCACGCGAGCCGCCAGTACTGGAACGCGCAGTAGTAGGCGAGCTCGCTCACGTCTCGGCCGGTGCGGTCGCCGTAGCGCGCCACCGCCTCCGCCCGAGTCGGGAACCCGGGCAGCTGGGTCGCCGCGTCGGGCCGCGCGGTGCGTAGGTCGCCAGCCTCGGTCCAGGTGATCGCGAGCATGCCGAGGTCGGCCATCGGATCGCCCAACGTGCAGAGCTCCCAATCGAGGACCGCGGCGAGCGGGCCGTCCGGGCTGCAGACGCAGTTGTCGAGCCGGTAGTCGCCGTGTGCGATCGCGGCTTTGCCTTGTTCGGGGATGCGCTCGGCGAGGCGGCGGTGCACCTCTCTCACGAGGGGGAGATCGCGCGTGGTCGAGGCCTCGAACTGCGTCGACCATCGCTTCAGCTGACGCTCGATGTAGCCCTCCTTGCGTCCGAGGTCGCCGAGGCCCACCTCGTCCGGATCGACGCGGTGCAGGTCCGCGAGCACGTCGACGAGCGAGCTCCCCATCACCGCGCGCGTCTCGGGAGTGGTGGTCGCGCGCCCGACCTCGACGTCGCGCACGATGATCCCGTCGACGAACGACATGACGTAGAACGGCGCGCCGTTCACGGCCACGTCGTCGCACATCGCCAGGGCATCGGGCACTGGCACCGGCGTCGGACCGAGTGCCGCGATGATCTTGTGCTCGCGGCCGACATCGTGCGCGGTGGCGAGCACCGAGCCGAGCGGCGGACGCCGAAGGATCACCGAGCGGCCCTGCGCGTCGTCGACCTTGAACGTCAGGTTCGACCGCCCGCCCGCGACGAGGGTGAAGTCGAAAGGCTCCTTCAGCTCGGCGACGTGGTCGGTGAGCCAGGCGCTGACCTTGGCCTGATCGATGCCCTCAGGAGTCGACACGGGCGGCGACGTTACCGTCGCGCCTACAGAATGGGGTGGTGCCCATGGAAGAATCCCTGGGTGCCTTCGGTGCGCCTGTCGCGACGCGCCGCGTTGGTGCTGTGCGCGGTCATCGTGGCGTTGGCTCCCATCGCCGGGTGGATCGCATCGACAAGCGCCCGTGGGGATCGCGCCCAGAAAACCTCAACGTCGCAGGTCACGCTGTAGGCGGTGACACGCGCGCCGATGTGACAGCGGTCGTCGAGGGCCTCGCGACCGCGTACGCCGCGCTGCCGGTGACGGTGGTCGCTGGTGACGTGACCGTCAGCTCGACGGCAGGAGCGCTGGGGCTCTCCGTCGACGAGCCGGCCACCGTGAAGGCAGTCATGGACCACGGAGCGAGCGGGTTCGCCGGCGCCCGATTCTTCCGGTGGGTGTGGTCATACGTCTCGGACTCCGAGGTCGAGCCGGCCGTCGTCGTCGACGACACCGTGGCCACTGCGGAGGTCAACCGGCTGCTCGCGGGCAAGACCGGCGGCCCGGTCGAGCCCTCGTTCGCACAGCAGGAAGGCAAGCTCGTCGCGGTGGCGGGCCATCCTGGCCTCGGGATCGAGACCCCCGACGTCGTCGCCGGGCTGCACTCGCTGCACTACTCGAAGAAGGACATGAAGCTCGAGGTCGCGAGCCACACGGTGCAGCCGAAGTACTCCGTAGACGACGCGCAGAAGCTCGTGGACGAGGCGAACGAGCTCACTTCGCAGCCGATCGAGGTCAAGGCGGGTGAGATGACGACGTCGCTCGACGTGCCCACGCTGCGATCGCTCCTCGTGGGCACGGCCGGCGCGGATGGCCTCGCCGTCGGCCTCGACCCGACCGTGACGAACGACGCGCTCGCCAAGCAGCTCGCCGCGGCTGCGACCCCTCCGCAGGACGCGTCGATCTCGATCGTCAACGGCGTGCCCACAGCTGCGCCCGGACATCCCGGCGCGAAGTGCTGCGCACCGACCGCGCCCGACGTGCTGTTCGCCGCCCTGCACGCGCGCCCGAGCGGTCCGGTCGACCTCCCGCTCGAAGAGGTGCCGCCCGCGCTGTCGACCGATCAGCTGAACGCGCTCGGCCTCAAGGAGGTCGTCGCGACCTTCACGACCAAGCACAAGGCCGGCGAGGCCCGCGTCACGAACATCCACCGCATGGCCGACCTGGTGCGCGGCACGATCATCCGGCCGGGTGAGGTCTTCTCGATCAACCAGCTCGTGGGGCAGCGCACCGAGGAGAAGGGCTTCGTGTTCGCGCCTGCGATCGCCGAGGGTGTCCACGAGGACGAGGTCGGGGGAGGGGTGTCACAGTTCGCGACGACGCTCTTCAACGCGTCGTTCTTCGCGGGTCTCGACTTCGTGCAGTACCAGAGCCACAGCCTCTACATCTCCCGCTACCCGTACGGGCGTGAGGCGACGCTCGGGTGGCCCGGCCCCGACCTCCAGATCCGCAACACGACGCCCTACGGCATCCTCATCTGGCCCTCTTACACGAACACGAGCCTCACGGTCACGTTGTTCTCGACGAAGTACTTCTCGAGCGTCGACCAGTCGAACCAGACGTCCGCACCGAGCGGCGTGTGCACGTCGGTCGTCACCGAGCGGACGCGCGTGTACCTCGACGGCACCAAGAAGGTCGATGTCGTGCGCGCTCGCTACCGTCCGAGCGAGGGGATCAACTGCGACGGCAGCGGGCCGGGCACCACGACGACTACGACGTCGACGACGGTGCCGGCCGAGACGACGGTCGCGCCGACGACGGTGCCTCCCACCGCACCGACCGAGCCCACGACGGCGCCGACGGTTCCCGTCGAGACCATTCCGACGGTTCCGACGACGGTGTTGCTCGCTCCGTCGAACCCCTAGGCGCCGGCGACGCAGACTCAGACGACGCGAGCTGCGCCCGCGGTCACGAGCCGATGCAACGTGGCGCACACGTCGAACGCGCTCGCACCGAGCAGGCGCGTGATGTCGGCGATCGAACGACGACCGTCGAGATGGGCGACGACGCGCCACTCGGCCGGGGAGAGCACGAGGTCGGGACCGTCTGACGGCACTTCGTCAGCGAGGGTGACGACCGCCGCGATCGAAGGCAGCACCGTCGCCACCTCGCGCCAACGGTCGAGCCTCTCGCGGCTCGATGCGATCAGGCTCTCGACCGAGTGCTGACGTCCACCCGCGAGGGGATGACGCTCGCCGCCGCGGAACTCGAAGTCGGCCGCCGAGGTGACGGTCAGCTCGAAGACGGCGTCGACGATCCGCGAGAGGACGAGCCGATCGATCTCGGCACGGTCGATCCCCGCGTGGCGTTCGAGCGCCTCGGCGAGCGGGACGCCGTCCGCCGCCTCGGTCCAGGCGGCGCTCAGCTGCGCTTCGTCCGCCAGGCCGGCCGCCTCGAAGGCGTCCTTGAGGGGAAGGCTCGTGGTGGCGTCGGCCCCGTAGACCTCGCCATCGACGAACCAGAGGATGCTGTGGGAGTCGCCGCTCAGGACGAGCGCGCCCGACTGCCTCGTGCTCGCGAGGAACTGGAGGATCTCCTCTGCGCCGAAGTCTTGGAGCGTGCCGCGGAGAGCCGCGGAGGTGGCCGTGCTCATGCCCTGTCTAGATCGGCCGCTCACGGCGCCTCGTGAGTCTTCCGCCGGTTGCCTTAAGAGTGCCCCGTGCGAGGTCGATAGGTCACCGTTACCTACCGCATGACGGGGTGATCACATCCGATGAAGGTTCGTTGGAAGCTCGTTGCCATCTTGGCGGTGCCGCTCGCCGCCCTACTCGGCCTCGCCGGGCTCGGCGTCGCGCAACGCAACGGCGATGCCCACAACGCCGCGCAGGCCGCCCAGCTGACCGTGCTCGCGTCGAAGGTCACCAACGCCGCGACCGATCTCCAGCTCGAAGCCAACTGGTCCGCATGGTTCATCACGACCGGCGGACTGCAAGGCGGCGACCAGCTGAAGGTCCAGCGCGCCGCGACCGACGAGGCGATGACCGCACTGCACGACGCGCTGGTCAGCTTCGACACGGGATCGTTCAGCTCCGACTTCAGTGCGAAGCTCACGCTGACCGCTGACCGCATGATGGGCTACCAGATCATCCGCCCGTCGGTCGACCAGCTCGCGAAGAACGGGTCCGATCCGATCGCGCTCTATGCGCTGTCCGGTAGCCAGCTGCTCGACCTCAACACCCTGATCGCGGAAGAGAGCCCGGACGACTCGCTGTCCGGCTCGTTCAGCTCGTACGTCGCGGGTTCCAAGGCGAAGCAGTCGAGCAGCGACTCGTTCTCGTTGATCACCGAGAGCCTCGGCGGCGGCGTGCTCACCGATCAGCACTACGCCTCGTTGGTGCGGTCGCAGCTCGACCACCAGACGCAGCTCGGTGTGTTCCTCTCGCTCGCGACTCCTGAGCAGAAGGAGCTCTACCGCCGCACGATCACGGGTCCCTCCGTGTCGGCGACGACGGACGGTGTCAACGAGGTCATCACGTCGGGTGTCGGCGCGCCGATCACGCTCGATCCGACATCGTGGCAGCAGGACTCGATCACGACGCTCAACCTCGGTCGGCAAGTCGAGACGACGGTCGAGAACGACCTGCTCTCGCAGGCGAGTGACCAGCAGTCCGCAGCGCACCGAGACGTCATCGCCTACGGGCTCCTCGCGCTTTCGGCCGCTGCGTTCGCGATCGCATCGGCGGTCGTGCTCAGCCGAGCCATCACCCGTCCGCTCCGCCGCCTCGCCATCGCGGCTCACGAAGTCGCCGACGAGCAGCTGCCCAGCCTCGTCGAGGCGCTCCGCAACCCGAGCGAGGACGGCTCGGTGGCGATGCCGCACATGACTCCCGTCGAACGAACTTCCAAGGACGAGGTCGGTGACCTCGCGGAGGCGTTCGCCTCGATCCAGGAGACCGCGGTGTCGGTCGCGATCGAGCAGTCGAACCTCCTCCGCAAGGGCATCGGCGAGCTCTTCGTGAACCTCGCGCGCCGCAACCAGAGCCTCCTCGATCGTCAGATCGGCTTCCTCGACCAGCTCGAAGCCGCCGAGACCGATCCCGATGCGCTCGAGAACCTGTTCAAGCTCGACCACCTCGCGACCCGCATGCGGCGCAACGCAGAGTCGCTGCTCGTCCTCGCGGGCATCGAGGCTCCTCGCCGCTGGGGCAAGCCCGTCGCGCTCGGTGACGTGGTGCGTGCCGCCGTCGGCGAGGTCGAGGACTACTCCCGAGTGCACGTCGCTGCGCTCGACGACGTCTACGTGCTCGGCAATGCCGCCGCCGACGCCGCCCACCTCCTGTCCGAGCTGCTCGACAACGCGACGCAGTTCTCGGCTCCGGGCACTCGGGTCGAGGTCATCGGTCGCCGCAAGGGCGGTGGCTATCTCCTGTCGGTGTCGGACCTCGGCATCGGCATGACGCCGCCGCAGCTCGCCGAGGCCAACGAGCTCCTCGCCCATCCGCCCGTGACCGGCCTGACCCTGTCCCGCTCGCTCGGCTTCATCGTCGTCGGCCGGCTCGCCAAGCGCTACGGCATCACGGTCGAGCTCACGAGCGCCGCGGTCGGCGGGCTCACCGCGCTGGTGGACCTGCCGCCGTCGCTGCTCACGGCGCCGTCTTCCGGTGATGGGTTCACGCCCGATCCGAACGAGGCGACGTCGCTCGCGCTGCTCGGCACTCTCGACCCCCAGCCACCGGTCGGCCCGCTCGTCAGCACGGCGAGCAAGGCACCGGCATGGACGCGGGCCGAGGAAGAGCCCGACGCGGTGTGGGAGCGCCTGATCGAGATCAGCCCCGACCAGGGCGTCGAGTCCGACCGCCAGACGGTGACCACCGGCTGGGACGTCGGCGAGACGACCTCGGGCCCGTGGTCCGATGTGCCGCCCTCCACGCCGGCCGTGCCGGTCGCCCGGGCACCCGAGGCGCCGCTCGCGCCCGTCTCTGCCGCGGCCACGCTCGCCGAGGCCATCCCCGGCTCACCTGAGGTCGACGCTGCCCTCGCGGACTTCATTTCCGAGGACGGCTCCCCGCTGACCTCGAGCGGCCTCCCCAAGCGCCGTGCCGCCGAGAAGGGCGTGAACGGCGACGGCCTCTCTGCCGACATCCTCCCGTCGAGCCCGCTCGACGTCCCGGCTCCCTCGCCGCTGCCCCGGCGCAACGCGAGTGGTGCGCGGTCGTTCTCCTCCTCCGCGGCGCTCTCCGACCAGTCGTCGGCCCGGGCATCGAGCCGCTCGCCCGAAGAGATCCGTTCGCTGCTGTCGAGCTATCGCAGCGGCCTCACCCAGGGTCGCCTCAGCGACGCCCTGAAGTCCCGCACCAATGGTTCAGCGAATGCTGAGAACGGAGAGCAGTCATGACGGGCCTCAGCCCCGATGCCCGCAACATCAGCTGGCTCGTCTCGAGCTTCGTGCAGCGGGTCCCCGGCGTCGCCCACGCGATCGTCGTGTCGTCCGACGGTCTCCCGATGGCCGTGTCGGAGGGCCTCGACCGTGAGGCTGCTGACCGCTTCGCGGCCGTCGCGTCGGGCCTGATCGGCCTCGCCAACGGCGTCGCCGGTCCGTTCGGCGGCGGCCCGGTGCACGAGATCATCATCGAGATGGAGCGCGCGTTCCTCTTCGTCACTGGCATCAGCGACGGGTCCTGCCTCGCGGTGGTGGCCCAGGCGGGCTGCGACGTCGGCCTCGTCGGCTACGAGATGGCGGTGCTCGTCGAGCGCGCCGGTCCCGTCCTGACGCCGGCGCTTCGGGCCGAGCTCCAAGGGGCGCTTCCGGCGTGAACGACCGGGTTCTGGCCGACCTGGCGGGGGACGGGGACGCCCCTCCGCGCGGCGACCGCGGCAGCAACCTGCGCGCGGCGTTGCCGCTCGACATCCCGCGCTCAGCGTCGCACGACGAGCTGTGGGATCGGGACACGGCCGGCAAGGCGAAGGACGTCGAGGAGCCCGAAGCGGCGACGCCCGACGAACAGTCACGAACAGCCTCGACGAACAGCCTCAAGAACAGCCTCTTCCCGACGTCGTGAGCGAAGCGCTCGCCGCGTACGCGACTCCCTCGGAGGAGCCGGCGCTCGCGCCAGCGGTTGCCGACGCTCCTGCCGTCCCTGCTCGCAACACCTCGAGTGTGCGGCCACAGGAGCTCGGTGAAGACGGTCCGGGTCGCCTCGTGCGGCCCTACGCGATGACCGGCGGGCGCACCCGCTCCGCCGGCGCGGAGATCCCGCTCGAGGCACTCGTCATCGTCACCGACGAGGGCCGGCGCGCCGAGGGTCTCGCATGGGAACAGAGGGCGATCGCGGAGCTGTGTGCTTCGCCGTTGTCGGTGGCCGAGGTCTCGGCTCACTTGAAGGTGCCGCTCGGGGTGGCTCGAGTCCTCGTTGGCGACATGGCGGCCGAGGGCTTGGTCGAGATGAGTGGTGCAAGCGGGAGCGAGCAAGCCCCGAATGACCTGAACCTCCTTGAAAGGGTGCTCAATGGCCTTCGTGCCCTCTGATCGGTCGGCGGGGCACGCGCCCACACCGGTGAAGATCGTCATCGCGGGCGGCTTCGGTGCCGGCAAGACGACGTTCGTGGCCGCCATCTCCGAGATCGTCCCGTTGTCGACCGAGGCGGCGATGACGTCGGTCAGCGTCGGCGTCGACGACAACTCGAAGCGCCAGGCGGGCAAGACCACGACGACGGTCGCGCTCGACTTCGGCCGCATCACGCTCGGCAGCGACCTCATCCTGTATCTGTTCGGCACGCCCGGACAGGACCGGTTCTTCTTCATGTGGGACGAGCTCGTCCGTGGCGCGATCGGCGGCGTCGTGCTCGTCGACACTCGCAGGCTCGACGAGTGCTTCCCGGCGGTCGACTACTTCGAGAGCCGCGACCTTCCGTTCATCATCGCGGTCAACTGCTTCGACGGTGTCGTCGAGCACAAGATCGACGACGTGCGCGAGGCGCTCGACGTTCCTGGCGACGTGCCGATCGTGCTGTGCGATGCGCGGACCCGTCAGTCGGTGAAGCTCGCGCTGCTCGAGATGACCCAGCACGCGATCACGCGGGCTGCGGCCGCCCACTCGCTCGCTGCTCGCTAAGCCCCCAACACCTTCTCGAGCACCCCGATCCGCTTCGCGGGCCGGCCCGTGCGGCGTTCGACGCGGTCGGCGCTGCGGGCGAGCCCGGTGAGCGCGCGGTGGCCGAGCCATCGCAGCGGCTCGGGTTCCCAGTCGGGGGACCGGTGCTGCACCCACGGCAGGCGCGTGATCGCAGTGTCGGCGCCCGTGATGAGGTCGGCGAGCGTGCGTCCTGCGAGGTTCGTGGTCGACACGCCATCGCCGACGTACCCGCCCGCCCAAGCGAGCCCCGCCTCGCGGTCGTAGCCGCACGACGGGTGCCAGTCGCGCGGCACGCCGAGCGGACCGCCCCACACGTGGGTGATGCGAGCGCCGTTGGTCTGCGGGATGAGCTCGCCGAGCACGCGGCGGAGGTCGACGAACACGGATTCGACCCGATCGAAGTCGGACCGGATCCTCGAGCCGAAGTGGTACGGCGCGCCGCGGCCCCCGAACGCGATGCGGTCGTCCGCGGTCCGCTGGCCGTAGATGATCAGGTGCCGTCCGTCGGACATCGTCTCGCGGCCGGTCCACCCGATCTCGTCCCAGACCTCTGTCGGGAGCGGCTCGGTCGCGATCATCAACGAGTAGATGGGCACGACCGCGCGGCGCGACTCGGGGAGTGTCGCGGTCCACGCCTCGGTCGCGCGGACGACCACGTCGGCGCTGACGGTGCCATGCTCGGTGCGCAACGTGTGCCCGTCGATCGCTTGCACGCGGGTCTGCTCGAACAGCGAGACGCCGGCGCGCTCGACGGCGTCGGCGAGCCCCCGTGCGAGCCGCGCCGGATGGATCGCCGCGCAGTGCGGCGTGTGCGCCGCGCCGAGCTGGCCGGCGACGTCGATGCGGTCGCGGGCCGCGGTGGCGTCGAGCCACCGTTCGTCTTCGTCGGCGAAGCCGAGCGCGTGCACGTGCGTCGACGCGGGCTGCAGCCGCCCGAGGTGGGCCGCGTTCGTGGCGAAGTGGGTCGTGCCGCCCTTGACGAAGTGGCAGTCGATGCCTTCGTCGGCGCTGACCTTGCCGACCTCGTCGACGGTGTCGAACATCGCCTGCTGCATCGCGATCGCCGCCGGCCGTCCGTGCTCGCTTGCGATCCTCGCCGACTCGACGGCGAAGAGGGCCGAGCACCAGCCGCCGTTGCGGCCCGACGCGCCGAACCCCGCGATCTCCGCCTCGAGGATCGTGATCCGCAGCGACGGATCGGCGCGACGGAGGTAGTACGCCGTCCAGAGGCCGGTGTAGCCGGCGCCCACGATGGCGACGTCACACTGCAGGTCGCCGGGCAACGGAGCACGGGGCTCGAGCGAGCCCGGCACCGTGTCGAGCCAGAGGCTGCGCGATCCGTAGGTCGGGGCGTCTGACGGGGCCGTCACGGCGCAAGGGTACGCTCACACCCACGTAGACCCGGGGGAGGTCACATTGAAGTTCGGCATCTTCTACGAGCTGCAGCTCCCACGACCTTGGGAGGAGCACTCCGAGTTCGAGCTCGTGCAGAACGCGCTCGACCAGATCGAGCTCGCCGACAAGCTCGGGTTCGACTACGCGTGGGAGGTCGAGCACCACTTCCTCGAGGAGTACTCCCACTCCTCCGCGCCCGAGGTCTTCTTGGCGGCGGCCAGTCAGCGCACGAAGAACATCCGCCTCGGTCACGGCATCATCCAGATCACGACGAACCACCCGGCCCGGGTCGCCGAGCGCGTCTCGACGCTCGACCTGGTGAGCAAGGGCCGCGTCGAGATGGGGATGGGCGAAGCGAGCTCGGTCACCGAGCTGCATCCGTTCGATCGCCGATTCCGCGACAAGCGCTCGGTGTGGGAAGACGGAGTGAAGTGCGTCCTGCCGATGTTCACCGAGGAGGGATGGGAGTACCACGGCGAGTGGTTCGACTTCCCGCTCCGCAACGTGGTGCCGAAGCCGTTGCAGAAGCCGCATCCGCCGTTGTGGGTCGCGTGCAGCCAGCTCGACACGATCGAGATGGCGGGACGGCGCGGCATGGGCGCGCTCGGGTTCCAGTTCGTGTCGGCCGAGGCCGCGCACGCGTGGGTGAACGCGTACTACAACGCGTACACGAAGCACCTCGAAAAGCTGTGCGACTACCAGACGAACCCGAACATCGCGGTGGTGTCGGGGTTCATGCTCGCCGACACCGACGAGGAGGCGCAGCGCCGCGCCGAGGGCTGGACCTTCTTCCAGTTCGCGTTGGTCTTCTACAACACGCACGGCCCCGTCGATCCGGGCACGGTGAACCTGTGGGACGAGTACCTCGCCTGGAAGGAGACACCGAAGGGTCAGGCCGCGACCGTCGGCTCCGGGCTGATCGGCTCGGTCGACACCGTGCGCAGACGGCTACGCGCGTTCGAGGAGTCGAACGTCGACCAGGTCATCCTGCTCAACCAGGCAGGGAAGAACTCGCATGCCGACATCTGCGAGAGCCTCGAGATGTTCGCTCGCGAGATCATGCCCGAGTTCCACGACCGCGAAGGCGAGCATCAGGAGTGGAAGCGCGGCGTGCTGTCGGGCGCGATCGAGCTCGATGAGATCGACACGCAGCCGTACAACATGCCGTCGAACCAGACGCCGACGTCGAAGCTCAAAGACGTGACGGCCGAGCAGGCAGCCCAAGCGACCGCGAGGGCTTAGCTCGCGCAGAACGCCTTGGCGGGCGGCACCGTCAGGTTGATCAGGTAGTTGTTCACCATCTGCGCCACGCACGGGCTTTCGATGTAACCCGTGTGGCCGTCGCCGTCGCGCGTGATCAGCACGCCCGACTTCAGGGTCGACGCCATCCGCTCGGCCCAGACGTACGGCGTGGCCGGGTCGCGGGTCGTGCCGACCACCACGATCGGAGGCGCGCCGTCTGCCGTGGCGACGGGGATCGGGTCGGGAGCCACAGGCCAGTACGTGCACGTGAGGTTGGTCCACCCGATGACCGCGCCGAACCGGGGCGACGTCTTCTCGAGATCGGTCGCGAGCGACTCGACCTGGGTGGTCGTGTCGCGCTCAGGGTCGTCGAGGCAATTCACGGCGGTGTTGATGTCCCACTGGTTGTTCCACGTGCCGTCGTTCGCCCGGCCCGAGAGCGAGTCCGCGAGCTGCAGGAGGAGGCTGCCGTCACCCTGTTGCGCCTGGCGGAGGCCGGTGGCGAGGGGGCTCCACAGCTCCTTCGCGTAGAGCGCGCTGATGGCGCCGGACACGAGGTAGCCCTGCGTGAGGACGCGGCTGTCGTGGGCCGCGGGGATCGGCTTGGTGTCCACCTGCTTGAGGAGCTGGTCGTAGAGACCGGCGGCGTCGGGCCCGGCGGGGCACTGTGGGTTGGCGTCGCAGTCCTTCGCGAAGGCGTCGAAGGCCTGCTCGAAGCCCTCGGCTTGCTTCGCTGGGAAGTCGGTCGCCGCGGGATCGGGATCGACCGCGCCGTCGAGCGCGAGGGCCCGCACCTTGTCGGGGAAGAGCTGCGCGTAGACGCTGCCGAGTCGTGTGCCGTAGGAGAAGCCGAGGTACGTGAGCTTCTCGTCTCCCACCGCCTCGCGGATGCGGTCCATGTCCCGTGCGGCGTCGACCGTGCCGAAGTGCGAGAGCTCGTCGCCGTACTTCGCCTTGCAGCTGGCGCCGAACTGCTGGTTGAGGGCTTCGATCTGCGGGATCTCGGCGGGAGTCGGAACCGCGTCGAAGGCGGCGTACGCATCCTTCTGTTGGTCGGTGAGGCAGACGATCGGGTCGCTCGCGCCCACCCCACGGGGATCGAAGCTGACGAGGTCGAAGCGGTCGCTGATCGAGCTGTCGATGGCGAAGAGGACCTGGGGCAAGAACTCGACGCCGCTGCCCCCAGGGCCGCCGGGGTTCATCAGCAGCGAGCCGATGCGCTGCGACGGGTCTCCGGCCTGCTTGCGGATCAGCGCGAGCGAGATCGTCTTGCCCGACGGGTCGCTGTAGTCGAGCGGCACGTCGAGCGTCGCACAGTCGAACTTCGCCTGGCCCTTGCACGGCGTCCAGTCGAGCGTGCCGGTGCTCGCGGTCGCGGCCGTCGTGCCGGGCGAGGCGGCGGACGTGCCGGCGCTCGCTGCAGTGGTCGAGGGCGAGGCGGTTGAGGATGAGGCGTTTGAGTCGTCGGAGGCGCAGCCCGCCGCGAGGGCGGCCACGACCACGGCGACGGCGATGGCGCGGAGCACCTCGTCATGGTGCCCGGTCGGCGCTGCCGAAAAGGATCACCCTGACGGCGCGCTGCCCTCGTACGGTTCGTCATGGACCGGGACGTGCTCGACCACTACTCCGCCGGTGAGGAGGAGGCGCGGCTCGCGGGATGGTCGCTCGAGCGGCTGCGGACCGAGGCGCTGCTCGTCCAGCACCTGCTGCCGCCGCCGAGCCGAGTGCTCGACGTCGGCGGGGGACCGGGGCGGTACGCGTCGTGGATGGCGCAGCAGGGGTGGCGCGTGACGCTGCTCGATCCGGTGCCGCTGCATTCCGCGCAGGCGGCGGGTCTCGTGCCAGGGCGGGTCGAGCTCGGTGAAGGAGTGCGGGTCCCGCATGCCGACGCCACGTTCGACAACGTCCTGCTGCTCGGGCCGCTGTATCACCTTCCCGACCGCGTCGATCGCGCGGCAGTGCTCCAGGAGGCGGCGCGGGTCGTGCGCCCGGGAGGAACCGTGATCGCCGCCGCGATATCCCGGTTGGCTTCGATGTTCAGCGGCTTCAGGGAAGGGATGATCACCGACGCCCGCTTCCGGGCGATCGTCGCCGCCGATCTGCAAGCAGGCACGCACCGCAACCCCGATCGCACGCCGGGTTGGTTCACGACCGCGTTCTTCCACTCGCCGCCGCAGCTCGCGGAGGAGATGCGGGAGGCCGGCTTGCAGGATGTCCGCGTCGTCGGCGTCGAGGGCCCCGCGTGGCTGTGGGGCGATCGGGGCACCGAGCCGGACGACGCCGCGTGGCGTGAAGCCGCGCTGTGGGCGGCGCGGGAGGTCGAGTCGGACCCGGAGTTCATGCCGGTCTCCGCGCATCTGCTCGGGATCGCCCGCCGCTGACCGGCACCCTCACGGACTTCACGGCCACTTCGCGGTCTTCTGCCGACGATCGGCAGCGGCGAGGTACTGATACGGATCCACCGCAGGCCCACCGTTCGGATGGATCTCGAAATGCAGATGGGGGATCCCACCCGCCGCGTTCCCGGTGTTGCCCACATAGCCGACGACCGTCCCCGCGGGCACGATGTCGCCTTCGTGCACCTCGTCGGCGAACTTCGAAAGGTGCGCGTAGTAGTAGTACGTCCCGCTCCGACCCGCGAGCCACAGCTTGATGCCGCCGAGTCGATCGGTGCCCATCGCCACGACCATCCCGGGTTCGACGGAGACGAGCTGCGCGCCGAGCGGAGCCGCGATGTCGTTGCCTTCGTGCGTGTGCTGATCGGGAGTGCCGACCATCCGCGGCGCGCCGAAGTCCGATCCGAACGCGTGCGGGCCGACCACCGGGAACACGATGTCGCGCAGGCCACGCTGGGCTCGCTGCCAAAGTCCCACGGTCAACGTCGTGAGCGCAGCGTCACCGCGCGCCGCGTCCTCGGCGATCTGGGTCGACGCGTGATCGTGCTCGGCTTGGCTCAGGATGTCATCGGCAGTCGACACTGCGCCGTCGACCGAGTCGCGCAGCGAGAGGTAGTGGCTGACCGAGTTGGAGTCGCCCTCGAGCACGACCTCGACGAGCGCGCGCCGATCAAGCAGCTGCGTGGCGTTGCTCGACTCCAAGAACCCCTCGAGGCTCGCGGTCGGTCCACGCGTGTAGGCCCATCGCACCCGGTCTTCGAACACCCGTCGGGCGTCGCTCAGCTCTGCCAGCGCGGCCCGCTGCTTCGCCGACAGCTTGTCGACGCGCTCCTTGGCGGTGTCGACCGCGTGGCCGGTCACCGCGTTGCGCATCTCGGCCTCGCTCAGCCGCGCCTGCATCTCCGTGTTCGCGTCCTGGGCGGCCCGGATGAGGGCGGTCACCCGCGTCGGCACGCCGGCCACGACCTTCGCGGGCCGGCTGCCCCGCGTGGGCAGCTCGACGAGCACAGCGGGCACGATCGGCACGCTCTCGGTCTGTCCCTCGATGACGCCGTCCGGGGGAGGAGGCGGAACGACCGAGGTGTCGGGAACCGACGTGCTTGCGCCCGCTGCGGCGGTCGTCGTGGTCTCCTCGGGACGATCGGGAGCAGCCACGGTCGTGACCGTCGTGTCTGACCCGACGGTCGTGATCGCGCTCGTCGTCGTCGGCTCGGAGGTCGACGGAGCGTCGACGACCGTGGTGGTCGGCGACGGGTCGGAGCTCGGCGGGCTCGGCACGTCCTGCGCGCCAGCCTGATCAGCGAGGGTCGACGCGATCAGGAGGCCGAACGCCAGGGCGGCCGCGACAGCCGGGCGGCGGATCGGGCTCACTCTCAACACTTCGGTCGAGAGGCTAGGGGGCCTTGAGCCCCGCTCCGAGCGATGGTCAGGCGACGCTCAGCGCAGGGCCTCCGACCAGGCCAGACGGTCGGAACCGAGCGGATCGTCGACGACCTCGACCTGGTCGTCGAAGACCATCGTCGACCGCGACGCGGAGTCGTACGACGGCCACGCCGGCATCCCCGGGTGGTCGGGCGAGCCGGTCCGGGCGAACGCGGTCCACGCGGCGTTCATCACCTTGGCGAGGGGAGCCCGGTCGTCGCCGTTCCCCGTGAGCAGCTCGACGCCCGGTTGGTGGACGTTGTCGAAGACGAACGGGATCTCGAGCGCGTGACACGCGCCGAGCCGACCGTCGAGCGCGGGGCTCTGCCAGCTGAAGAGGTAGATGTAGGCGGGATTGCCGACCGCGTGCTGCGCTTCCGCCATCTGCACAGCCGCGAGCCGGAACGTCTCATCGGTCGCGATCGCCATCGCGACTTCGCTCGCGGGCTGGCCCGGTCGCGTCGCCGCGTACGCGTCGAAGAGGCGCGACGCGTGGTCACCGGCAACGCCTCGAAGCCCCGCGATCGCACCGTCGCGGTCGATGCTCTGCAGCGCGACGTCCCAGATCGCGAAGAGCTTGATCTCGTCGCGATTGGTGCCCACGATCACGGGGATGTCCGCGGCCGAGCCCGCCGCGATCGCGTCGAGCGGCATCTCGAGCAACGAGGTGCCGTCCGGTGCCGGGCTGAACGCCTGCATGTCCGCGCCGCCTGGTCCGCGGCGACTGCGCCGCGCGCTCAACCGCCCTTGGGCCTCGAGGATCTGCTCGAGGGGGATCTCGGCGAGGCGGCCGAGATGCGCCGACTCGATGCCGAGCTCGGCGAGGAGCAGCTCGGCGCGCTCGCCCGCGGCCTCGCGCGTGCGCACCTGCCCGCATGACGCGCTCTGCGCGACCGCCTTGTGGAAGAGGCCCTTCGCGGACGGCGTCGCGAGCAGCGTCACCACGCTGCACCCGCCCGCCGACTCGCCGTAGATCGTGACGTTGCCCGCATCACCGCCGAACGCCGCGATGTTCTCGCGCACCCACGAGAGCGCGGCGACCTGGTCGAGGATCCCGCAGTTCGCCGACGACCCCCACGCCTCGCCGCCGATGTCGGCGAGGTGCGTGAAGCCCAACGCGCCGAGCCGGTAGTTCGCGGTGACGATCACGACGTCTCCCTGCAGCGCCATGTTGGTGCCGCTGTACCACGGGCTCGCGGCCGTGCCCGTCGTGAACCCTCCGCCGTGGATCCACACCATCACCGGACGCTTCCGGTCGTCACAGCCCGGCGTCCACACGTTGAGGGTGAGGCAGTCCTCGCTCTGGCCGAGCGGCGTGTTGCCCGCGATCGCCTCCAACGGTGACGGGTTCTGCGGCGCCATCGGACCGAACGCGAGCGCTTCGCGCAGGCCGGTCCACGGCGTCATTGGCTGCGGCGGACGAAACCGCAGCCGCCCGACCGGCGGCGCCGCATACGGGATGCCGCGGAACACGACCGCGCCGCGGTGTGCGTCGCCGACGAGCTTTCCCGAGTCAGTCTCGACCGTCACTGCGTGCTCAGCCATGCGTTGGAAAGTACCTTCCCGCGCGTGCTCGATCGGAACGACCCTTCGCCAGGCCCGATCGACCATGTCCGAGGTGCGCTCAAGCGGGGGGCGGCCGAGGTCGTGCAGTGGGGATGGGAGGCGGTCGTCGAGCTCGGCTCGATCGGTCCTCGCAGCCGCCGGGGGAGGCGGTTCGGCCGCTTCGGCGAGGGCAGTGTCATCTGCTTCCCCGCGGTCGCGATCTTCAACGAGCAGTACATCCACATCGGGAAGGGCACGCTGATCGGTCCCCATGTGAGCCTCTCGGCGGGGATGGTCCCCGGCCAGGTGCCGGTCAGCGATCCGGTGATCTCGATCGGCGACCGCTGCCTCATCGGGAAGGGGAGCGGCATCGTCGGCCACCTGTCCATCGAGATCGGCGACGACGTCTGGACGGGTCACTACGTGTATGTCACCGACCAGAACCACGGCTACGAGGACGTCAGCCTCCCGATCTCGCGGCAGAGCCAGGCCGAACGGCCGGTGACGATCGGCTCGGGATCGTGGCTCGGGCACGGCACGGTCGTGCTGCCGGGATCACAGATCGGCCGGCATGTCGCTGTCGCCGCGGGCTCTGTCGTCTCCGGCAGGCTTCCCGACAACTGCGTCGCTGCGGGCGCTCCGGCGAAGCCGATCCGCGAGTGGGACGGCCACGGCTGGCCCCGCGCCGATCCGCCGAGGCCCCCGGATCAGCCGACGTCGAGTGGCACCTGACACGAAGGCATGTGGTTCAGCACCGCGAAGCCGTCCATCCGCTCGGTGATCGGGTGTCCGCCCTCGGCCTCGACCGTGAAGCGATCGTCCTTGCCGGTCGCGAGGATGCTCGCGTAGCGCACGCGTGAAGCGAGGTAGCTGTCCCAGTCGGCGAGCCACTGGTCGGTGAACTGTCGGTCTTCGGTGACCTTGGGCTCGAGCCCGTGCAGCTGCTTCACGAGGGTGGCCACCATCGCATCTGCCTTCGTGAGCACCGCCGCCCGATCCTCGGGTGACTCTGCGGTGAAGGCCTTGGGCAGGGCTTCGATCTGTGCCTGCGTCGCAGCGCAGAGCGGCTCGGCCGTCGCGGCGTAGCTCTTGTCCTTCAATGTCGTCGGCAGGTCGCCGGTCTTCGACCACGGCGACAGGATGTAGGCCCACATCAGCGCGATGAGGATGACCGCGATGAGCAGCCCGATCGCCCCCGCGCTCCACCGGAACCCGGACTCAGACCCGGACTCGGACCCTGACTCGGTCTCGGGTTCCTTCATGTGCTCGCGACCTTGCGCGGGTTGCGCCAGAAGAGGGCGACCTGCAGCACCGCGGCGCCGACGCCGATGCCGACCGCGATCGCGAGGCTGGTCCAACCGTTGCGGTCGTCCCATCCGAACGCGTGGTCGAGCGACGCCGTGCCGGGCCCGATCGCGGCGATCGACGCGGCCGCGACGGCGAGCACCGTGACGTACTCCACACCCTCGCCCTTCCGGAACACGAAGAAGCCGTTGAACCGATGGTCGACCAGGATCGTGACGACCATGAGGCCGATCAGGCCGGCCGCCCCGAGAGGCGTGAGCAGGCCCAGGGCGAACAGGAGCCCGGCGCCCAGCTCGGTCGTGCAGGCCATGCGGGCCTGCAGCCAGCCGTTGCGCAGGCCCATGCTCTCGAACCACCGCGCGGTGCCGGGCAGGCGGCCTCCGCCGAAGAGCTTGTTGTACCCGTGGGCCATGACCGTCAGGCCGACGGTGACCCTCAGGAGCAGCAGCCCGAAGTCAGCGGCTTCCACACCTCAAGGTTGTCACGGGTGCCATCTCCGGGCCGAATCACCTGCACCGAGGGCGCCGCGACTGGGAGAATGGCAGACGTGCCCGATGTCGCCGCTTCTCTCGACGCGCCCGTGGAAGGGGTCAGCGGCGCGATGGTGCGACGTGGCGCGCAGATGGTGCGACGCCATGTCGCGCTCAAGCGCAAGACGTTCACGATCGCGGTGTGCGGCGCCGCGATCTTCGCCCTCGGCACGGTCGCGCAGTCGTTCGTGTTCGGCTGGATCGTCGACCACGTCATCACGCCCCGCTTCACTGACGGCGCACGTCGGCGTCGACGCGGTCATCGGCGGCGTCGTCGCGCTGATCGTCGTCGGCGCCGTGCGCGCCGCGGGTGTGGTGCTGCGCCGCGTCAACGCGGGACGCACGCAGATGGGAGTCGCGGCGATCCTCCGCCAACGAGTGGTCGACCGCTATCAGGACGAGCCTCTCGCGTACTTCCAGACCAACCCGACGGGCGAGCTGCTCGCGCACGTGCAGTCCGACGCCGAGGCCTCGTCGCAGGTGCTCGGCCCGCTGCCCTACGCGTGCGGCACGGTGATGCTCGTCGTGATCGCGACCGTGTGGATGTTCGCGACCGACTGGGTGCTCGGCGTCGTCGCGCTCCTGCTCTTCCCGGCGATCACCGCGCTCAACGTCGTGTACCAGCGCCGCACCGAGGGACCGGCGGCACGCGCGCAGAGCCTCATCGGCGACGTCTCGAACGTGGTGCACGAGAGCGTCGACGGCGTCATCGTCGTGAAGGCGCTGGGTGCAGAGGAGTCCGAGGCGGCACGCTTCGCGGTCGAGGCCGAGCGGCTCCGCGACGCGAACATCGACGTCGCGATGCTGCGGGCCGGGTTCGACGCGGTGCTCGACTCGTTGCCGTCGCTCGCCACGATCCTCCTTGTCGCGCTCGGCGCGTGGCGGGTCGCGCAAGGCGCTGCGACTGCGGGCGAGATCGTCAGCTTCGTGACGCTCTTCGGGTTCATGGTCTGGCCGCTGAGGCTCATCGGCTTCGTGCTCGGCGACCTGCCGAGGTCGGTGGCCGGAGACGATCGCGTCCGCGCCGTGCTCGCCGGCGAGGTCGACCGAGCCCGTCACCTGGGCGTCGCGGGCGCGGCCGCGCCCGCTCTGCCGAGCGGTCCGCTCGCGGTGCGCTTCGACGACGTGACGTTCGGCTACGAGGACGCGCGCGACGTGCTCGACCACTTCGACGTGACGATCCCCCCGGGGCGCATCGTCGCGGTCGTCGGAGCGACGGGCTCGGGCAAGAGCACGTTCATGGCGATGCTCGACCGCCTGGTGCTGCCCGACGAGGGGACGATCTCCCTCGGCGGCGTCGAGCTGAACGCACTGGCCGATGCGCAGCTCCGTCGGTCGGTCGCGCTCGTGTTCCAGGAGCCGTTCCTGTTCGCCGGATCGGTGCTCGACAACATCGACCTCGGCGCCGGCCTCGATCACGACGCGATCGCCAGGGCGACTGCGATCGCGCAGGTGGACGAGTTCGTCGACGACCTGCCCCACGGCTGGTCGACGGTGATCGGCGAGCGCGGCGTGACGCTGTCAGGCGGTCAGCGTCAGCGCGTCGCCTTGGCACGCGCGCTCGCCCGCCAGCCCCAGCTGCTGATGCTCGACGACGCCACCTCGAGCGTCGACCCGACGACCGAGGCCCGCATCCTCACCGGCCTCGCGAGCGTGCTGTCGGGCACGGTCATCACGATCGCGTCGCGTCCCTCGACGATCGCGCTGGCCGACGACGTGCTGTTCATGGAGCGGGGCCGCGTCGCCGGTTACGGCTCGCACCGAGAGCTCTTCGCCCGTGAGGCGGGCTACCGCCGGCTGGTCGAGTCGTACGACAAGGAGCGGGCGAGCCGATGAGCGCGCCGGCCGAGACCTTCGACCCGATCGCCGACGGCCCGCCCGCGTCGGTGCTCGGCATCATGCGCCGCGGATGGCGCGCGAGCCCCGAGCTCCGCGATGGCATCGGGATCACGATCCTCCTCGCGTCGGTGGGCGCGGCGGGGCGCGTCGTGATCCCAGTGCTCGTGCAGCAGGTGATCGACAAGGGCTTCAACGACGGCAAGGTCGACGTCACCCGCGTCGTGTCGTTGTCGGTGGCAGGCGCAGTGATCGCGGTCGTCGCCACGGTATGCACCATGTTCGCGGCGCGCCGACTCGCCCGCGCCGGCGAGCACGCGCTCTTCGGGCTGCGCACCCGCGCGTTCCGCCACATCCACCGCCTGTCGATCGCGCATCATGCGGAGGAGCGTCGAGGCGCGCTGGTGAGCCGGGTGACGTCCGACGTCGAGACGCTCAGCCAGTTCTTCAAGTGGGGTGGCATCGCGTGGGTCGTGAACGGCCTCGTGATCGTCGCCGTGCTCATCACGATGTTCGTCTTCAACTGGAAGCTCGCCCTCGTCGCGCTGTGCACGAGCGCGCCGCTGCCGTTCCTGCTGCGGGTGCTGCAGAAGCGCTTGATCGCCGCGTACGACATCCTCCGCATCCGCGTCGCCGACCTGCTCACCGCGGTGTCCGAGGTCGTGATGGGCGCAGCTGTGATCCGCAGCTACGGCACCGCCGAGTCGACGACTGCCCACATCGGCAAGGCGATCGAGGCGGAGCGGAGCGCCGGGGTCAAGGCGAGCACGCTCAACGCGCTCATGTTCCCGTCGGGCGAGCTGTTCGCGGTGCTGACGGTCAGCGCGGTGGTGATCGTCGGCGTGATCATGGGCCCCGCGTCGGGCCTCACCGCGGGTGAGCTCGTCGGCTTCATGCTGCTCGTGAACCGGTTCCTCGAGCCGGTCGCCGAGGTCACCGAGATCCTCGACGAGACTCAGACCGCGGTGTCGGGCTGGCGCCGCGTGCTCGACCTGCTCGACACGCCGATCGACATCGTCGAGCCCGACCCTGGGGTCTTGCTGCCACCGGGCCCTCCCTCGATCGCAGTCGAGCACGTGTCGTTCTCGTATCGCCCCCGGCCGGGCTCGACCGAGATCCCTGAGCCCGCGCTGCGCGACGTGTCGGTCGTGATCGATCCCGGCACGAGCGTCGCGGTCGTGGGCGCCACCGGATCGGGCAAGACCACGTTCGCGAAGCTGCTCACGCGCCTGGCCGACCCGACCGAGGGCCGCATCCTCATCTCGGGAGTCGATCTGCGAGACGTCGAGCGCACGTCGCTGCGGTCGTCGCTGGTGATGGTCCCGCAGGACGCGTTCCTCTTCGACACGACGATCGCGGAGAACGTCCGCTTCGGCCGGCCGGGCGCCGACGCCGACGCGGTGCGGCTCGCGTTCGTCGAGCTCGGCCTCGAGGCGTGGGTCGACTCGCTGGCCGACGGCCTCGCGACGCGGGTGGGTGAGCGGGGCGAGCACCTCTCCGTGGGGGAGCGGCAGCTCGTCGCCCTCGCTCGCGCGTACGTCGCGAACCCCGTGTGCCTCATCCTCGACGAGGCGACCTCTGCCGTCGACGCCGCGATCGAGGCCCGGTTGGCGCGGGCGGTCGAGAGCCTGGCTCGCGGCCGCACGGCGGTCACGATCGCGCACCGCCTCTCGACCGCGGAGCGAGCGGACGTCGTGCTCGTGTTCGACCAGGGCCGCCTCGTCGAGCGGGGCAGCCATCACGACCTGCTCGCGGAGGGCGGTGTCTACGCGCGGCTCCACGCGAGCTGGCTCGACGCGACCGCGAGCCACGCCGCCGCGTCTTAGCCCGGCTTCACCATCGTCACGACGCCGGCATCCCCGTCGACCCGCACCCTCGAACCATCGGCGATCGCGCTCGTCGCGTTGCCCGTGTTCACCACCGCCGGGATCGCGAACTCACGAGCGATGATCGCAGGATGGCTCGAGCGGGCCGCCCGCGTCGCACACGAGCGCGCCGAGCGCGGGGAACACCATCGACCAGACCGGTGACGTGATCGGGCACACGAGGACGTCGCCGGCCTCGATGCGGTCGAGCTCGGCTTCGTCGAGCAACACCCTCGCGGTGCCTTCGTAGACACCGGGCGACACCGCGTCGCCTCTCACCTCGTTCGATCCCTCGGCGCGGGCGGACTGGGCGGCGCCGAAGATCTTCGTCGTGTACCAGACCATCGCGTTCGTGCCGATGACGATCGACTCGGGGAAGCCGCTCATGTCGGGTGCTTCGAGCAGCCCGCTCGACGTCGGGCCGACGGTCAACGGCGCTTCGCGGCTGTCGGCGGCTTCGCGGGCTTCTCGCCGCGAGCGGGCGCGCAGCGCAGGGTCGGGCGGCACGATCGGCGACGACCGCAGCATCGCGGTGACCTCGTCGATGGTGAGGTCGAACACGTCCTCGGGCCGTTCGAGGTTGCCGGCGCGGGAGAGGCGGCGGCCCGCGGCCAGCCCGACGCGCCGCAGCACCGCGATGGGAAGCCCGACCGTCGCGGCCTCGTTGCCCTCGCGCACCGGGAAGGTCCGCCGCGCCGCTTCGAGGCGGGCGTGCGTCTCGGGGGTGTCGCCGAGCGACTCGAAGAGGTGCTTCTCGGCCTCGGCTCGCCGTGCGCCTTCGTCCTCGTGGGCGCGAGGCCGATAGGCGAGCAGCTGGTTCAGCAGCCAGTCGGGTCGCTCGGCCACGGTCGGGTAGGCGACCTCGTACCGCACCGCGCGGAGGCCGTAGGAGTCGAGGTAGTCGTCGACCGCGCGCCGCACCTCCGGCGAGATCGCCCTCACGTCGTCGAGCGAGGTCGCCGAGTCGAGCGCCTCACGACCGGCGGCCCCGTCGATGAGCTCGACGATCCGCGCTTGTGCCTCCCCTGGCCCCGTGCTCGCGTCGGAGAGGCCGGTGAACAGCTGCGCGAACTCGATGTCGGTCCACCCATGGTCTTGCTCGAGCTCGCGGCCGAGCACGCCGATGTGCCAGACCCCAGCGGCGTGCAGTCGGAAGTGCCAGTGCCAGGCGTCGGTCGCGTAGGCGAGGACCTCGTCGATCAGGTCGGCGAGCTTCGGCCCCGACAGCGAGTCGGCGTCGATGGCGATCAGCCGCCTGCCTTCGGTGCGGAGCTTGCGCTCCTTGCCGCCGAGCCACTCGTCGATGATCTGCGTGGGGCGGTCGTCCGCAGCCCAGCTGCGGCTCGTCGCGACGCGCTTGCGCAGCTCGGGCACCACCCGCAGCAACAACGGGAGCAGCACCTTCGGCGGCGGCTTCCGCGCCTTGCCCCCGAGCGGCACGATCGTCGTGTAGACGCGGCCGTCGAACTCGCGGAACCCGAGCGTCTCGATCGGAAGGCCCGCCTCGGCGAACACGCGGGCCAAGACCTCTGTCTGCCGCGTGACCGCGATCTCGGCACCCCAACGGGTGGGCGCCGCGGGGAAGTGGCTCGGCTCGAGCGTCCACGTCAGACCACCTGTGTCACCGACCGTCATCTCGACCCCCTGCCATCCCGACCTGAATCTCCCGTGCCGATGCTCGGCGCACCGTAGCCTCGTCCCCCGTGCCGGACTCCAACAGCTACGACGCCATCGTCGTCGGTGGCGGTCACAACGGCCTCGTCACGGCCGCCTACCTCGCGCGCGCCGGTAAGCGCGTCGTGGTGCTCGAACGCCGTCCGCTCGTCGGTGGCGCCGCGGTCACAGAGCAGCCGTGGGGTCCTGACTACAAGGTGACGATGCTCTCGTACGTCGTGAGCCTGCTGCCGCCTTCACTGGTGCGCGACCTGCAGCTCGAGCAGCACGGCTACCACGTGTACCCGCAGGGTCCGTACTTCGTGCCCTATCCCGACGGACGCTCGCTGCAGCTGCCGAGCGACCACGCTCGCCGTCGTCGCGAGATCGAGAAGTTCTCGGCGCGCGACGCCGACGCGATCGAGGCCTGGGACGTGTGGCTCGAGGGCCTGGCCGAGGTGCTCGGTCCGCTGCTGTCGGCGGTGCCACCGCCGGTCGGCAGCCGGAGGCCGGGCGACCTGGCCGCGCAGGCCGCACTCGCGTGGAAGCTGCGGCGGCTCGGCGTCCGCGGCACGGCCGACGTCACCAGGCTCTTCTCGATGAGCATCGCCGACCTGCTCGACGACTACTTCGAGTCGCCTCAGATGCTCGGGGTGCTGTCGGTGAGCGGCGTGATCGGCACGTGGGCCGGCCCGCGGTCGCCGGGCACCGCGTTCGTGATGGCCCACCACAAGGTCGGCGACGTCGGCGACGGCTCGCTCGGTTCGTGGGGCTTCCCGCGCGGGGGCATGGGCGGGCTCTCGGCCACGGCGATCGCCGCCGCGGCGCGGGCGTTCGGGGCGGAGATCCGCGTCGACGCTCCGGTCACGCGCATCCTCGTCGAGGACGGGAAGGTCGCCGGTGTCGTCCTGCCCTCGGGCGACGAGCTGCGGGCGCCGACCGTCGTGACGACCGTGCACCCGAAGATCGCGTTCCTCGATCTCATCGACCGCAACGACCTGCCGGCCGACTTCGTGCGCGACATCGAGCGGTGGAACACGCGCAGCGGCACGGTGAAGGTCAACGTCGCAGTCGACCGGCTGCCCGAGTTCACGTCGAAGCCCGGGTTCGACCCCGAGGTGCACGGCGGCACGATCGTGCTGGCCCGCTCGCTCGACGAAGTGGAAGGCGCGTTCCAAGAGGCGGTCGCGGGGCGCGCCGCAGAGCGTCCGTTTGCCGACATCTGCATCCCGTCGGTGTTCGACCCGACGCTCGCCCCCGAGGGGCACCACATCGTCTCGATGTTCACGCAGTGGGTGCCGCACGAGTGGTCCGACAAGCCGATGCCCGCCGAGCTCGACGCGTACGCGGACCGCGTGATCGCCAGCGTCGACGAGGTCGCGCCGGGGTTCACGTCGTCGATCCTGCACCGCACGGTGATCGGGCCGCACGAGATGGAGCACGAGTACGGCCTCATCGGCGGGAACATCTTCCATGGTGAGCTCTCACCCGATCAGCTGTTCCACATGCGGCCCGCGCCTGGCTACGCGGACTTCCGAACGCCGATCGCCGGGCTCTACCAGGCGGGCTCTGCGACCCACGGCGGCGGCGGGGTCACCGGCATCCCCGCGATGAACGTCGTGCGCCAGATCGCCCGCGATGAGCGAGCGCGTCGCTGGGACGTCAGGGCAAAGCTCAGGGAGCGGGCAGCGTCACACTGAGGGGCCGGCCGGCGACGGTGCCACGGGCCATGGCCTGGGCGTCGGCGATGCTCGCGTCCCACGATGCGGCGACATCCGAGGTGCCCTCGGAGCTCGTGACCGTGATCTGCGCGTCGACCTTGCCGCTCGTCTGATCGAGGGTCGCAGTGCCGTCGATGCTCACGTCGTCGGCGAACTTGGCGCCTTGGAAGGTGAACGTCGACGTGCTGTCGTCGACGGTGAACGTGCCGCCGCGCAGGCCGGTTCCGTCGTTGCCCGTCATCACGCCCCACTGCGCGATCGCGTCGCCGACTGCTGCGACAGCGACGGTCGCGATCTGACGGTCGAGCGCGGTGGATGCGTCGCCGGGTGCCGCGGTCGCCGCGTTGGCGTCGGTGGAGTGGATCGAGAACCTGTCGACTGTGCGGATCTCCGGGATCGTCTCGGCACAGCTCGTGTCTCCGACGGCTGCGTTCGTGATGAAGTCGTCGACGATGGTCGACGCGCATCCCCACGAGTCGTCGAGGGCGGTGACGTGCCCGGTGTTGGCGACCTGCACGAACGTCGCGTTCGGGAAGAGCTTTGCGGCGGCTTGTCCCTCGGAGGGCGGCGTCAGCGTGTCGAGGTCGCCCGCGAGCACCAGCACGGGCACGTCGGGGAAGGCCGGCGAGGTGCCGGCCGGAGGATCGTTGCGATCCGACGCCGGCCACGTCGCGCACTGGTCGAGCTCGTTGGCGGTCGACGCCCGCCACTCGGTCGCCGTCCACGGCGCGAACGTCTCGGGATGCGTGCTCGCCTGCACGCCCACGGCCCGGTCGATGTCGGACAACCGGTCGGTGGTCGAGTGGGACGCGTCGAAGACCGTCGGGTAGTCCGAACAGGTCGCAGACAGCGCCACGCCGGCCGAGTACGACGCGAGTGAGTCGGTGCTCGTGGTCGTGAGGTCGTGGGTGAGGAGCCTGATGAGCGGCGGACGGTCTCCCGCGAGCCACGCGGCCGCAGCCGCGTCGAGCTCGCGGTAGACGGTCCAGTCGGTCGCGGCCGAGAGCAGCAGCGAGAGCAGGGTCGACGGATCGGCGGAGACGTTCACCGAATTGCCGTCGGGGTCGCTGGTCGTCACCCGGACGGGCGTCTGTCGCAGCGAGGTGAGGAGTGCAGTGATGCGAGCGGAGGTCGGAGTCCCTTGCGTCTTGCACTCAGCGCTCCGCGCGCACACGGCGTCGAATGCCTCGAGCATCGCGGGCACCCGCGACGCGTGGAACGGGTCGCCGCCCGTGACAGGGAACGCGCTGTCGAGCACGAGCGTCGTCAGCAGGTCTCCGTGGCGGGCGGCGAACGCCTGCGCGACGAACGTGCCGTAGCTGTCGCCGTAGAGGTCGATGTGCCCCGCGTTCAAGGCGCCGAGCACATCCGCGAGGTCGTCGGCGACCATGGCTGCTCCGTAGTCGTCAGCCGAGCTGCCCATCTGCTTCGCGCAGTCGTTCGCGGCGGCGATCGAGTCGTCACCCTGCTGCAAGGCACTGCAGCTCAACGGTGACGACCGGCCGGTGCCGCGGTCGTCGATGAGCAGGAGGTCGCGGTGGTCCATGATCGGCGCGAAGAGCGTGGCGTAGGAGTCGCGCGAGCCCGTCGACGCGAACCCCGGGCCGCCTTCGATCGCCACGATCGTGCCCTCGGACTTCGTGCTCACGTCGGTACGGGGATGCAGCTCGACGCCGATCGAGAGCTGATCGCCGTCCGGATGGCTGCGGTCGAGCGGCACGTCGACCGATCCGCACCACGCACCCGTGACGTCGGTGCACGGATCGAGCTTCACCGAGCCGAGCGTGATCGGCGCTTTGGGATCGAGCCCGCCGGCCGCGGTGGTGGCCGCGCCGTCGGTCGACTGCGGCTTCGTGCCGGTGTCGGGCACCGTGACCACGGGGATCTGGCTCTCGTCGATGACCTTGCTGCATCCGGCGAGGAGCAACGCGAGAGCCGCAACGACCGCGACGACCGCCACCCCAGCTCTCGATGTCACGCGTCGATGGTACGTGCGGCACGGTCGTGGCTAGGTTCGCGCCATGGATGCCAAGGCTGCCGCGCAGCGTGAAGTGACCGCAGCGGGCCCTGCGCTCGTCGAGCTGTCGCACACGGTGCACTCCCATCCCGAGCTCGCCTTCGAAGAGGAGCGGGCTGCCGCGTGGGTTGCCGACGCGCTCAGCGGACCGTTCGCGATCGAGGCTGGGGTGTGCGACATCCCGACCGCGTTCGTGGCGACGGCGGGGTCAGGGCCGTTCACGATCGCGATCTGCGCGGAGTACGACGCGCTCCCCGGCGTCGGCCACGCGTGTGGGCACAACGTGATCGCGGCAGCTGCGGTGGGCGCGGGCCTTGCGCTCGCATCGATCGCCGACGACCTCGGCATCACCGTCAAGGTGATGGGCACGCCGGCCGAGGAGAGGGGCGGCGGCAAGATCCTCATGCTCCAGCGCGGGGCCTTCGACGGCGTGCACGCGGCGATGATGGTGCACCCGATGTCGTCCGACGACCTCGACCACATGCCGTGCCTCGCCATCCAGGACTTCGAGGTGCACTACCACGGCAAGACCGCGCACGCGTCGGCCTATCCCGAGCTCGGGCTCAACGCCGCCGACGCGCTGACGGTCGCGCAGACGGCGATCGGGCTCCTGCGCCAGCACATCAAGCACACCGACCGGATCCACGGCATCGTGCTCCACGGGGGCGACGCGCCGAACGTCGTCCCCCACGAGACATCGGGACGGTGGTACGTGCGGGCGAAGAACCTGAAGCAGCTCGACGAGCTCGAGCCGCGCGTCGTGCGCTGCTTCGAGGCGGGCGCGATTGCGACAGGCTGCACCGTCGACGTCGAGAAGGCGGGGCCTCCCTACAGCGAGTTCGAGCACGACAAGGGACTCGCTGCGCTCTACCGATCGAACGCCGAGACGCTCGGACGGAAGTTCGCGGACCTGCCCGAGGAGGTGGCGCAGAAGTTCGCGGGATCGACTGACATGGCGAACATCTCGCTCGCCATGCCGAGCATCCACCCGATGCTCGGGCTCGATTGCTTCCCGGCGTCGAACCACCAGCCCGAGTTCACGGCGGCATGCATCACGCCGAAGGCCGATCAGGCGGTGGTCGACGGCGCGCTCGCGATGGCGTGGACGGTCATCGACGCGGCGACCGACTCGGCGACGCGGGAGCGGCTGCTGGCGGGAGTGCGGGCATGAACGCCGACGCGGCCGCGATCGATCCCGACAAGCTCAAGGCCTATTCGTTCCTCCTCTTCTCCAAGCTCGAGGGGGCGATGACGTCGGGGATGGTGCACCTCGGCGACAAGCTCGGCCTGTACCGCGCGTTGGCCACGGCGCCCGAGGGTGGATGGACGTCGCAGCAGCTCGCGGACGCCACCGACCTCAACGAGCGGTGGGTGCGGGAGTGGGCGCACAACCAGGCCGCGGCGAAGCTGCTGTCGTGGTCGGAGGACGCCGACGGCGTCGAGCGGTTCACGATGACGCCCGAGGCGATCGCGGTGCTCTCCGATCCCGACCATCCGGCGTTCGGGATGGGCATGTTCCACCGGCTGCCCCAGACGATGCAGACGCTCGAGCCCATCGCCGAGTCGTTCCGCAGCGGCATCGGCCTCGACTACGACGCGTTCGGACCGGAGGGCGCGGCGGGCATCGAGCGCAGCTTCGGCCCGTGGTATCGCAACTTCCTCGTGCCGGTCGCGCTGCCGGCGCTCGATGGCGTCGTGCCGATGCTCGAGGACGGCGCGCACGCGATCGACATCGGCTGCGGCGCCGGCATCGCGGTGCTCACGATGGCCGCGCAGTACCCGAAGTCGACGTTCGACGGCTACGACATCTCCGAGCACGCGCTGGCGCGGGCCGAGTCGTCGCGTGCGGAGAAGGGGCTGGCGAACGCGGGGTTCCACAACGCTCGGCGCGACCCCATCCCGAGCGATCGGTCGGTCGACTTCATCACGACGTTCGATTGCATCCACGACATGACCGATCCCGTCGGGATGATGGAGACGATCCGCTCGGCGATCAAGGACGACGGCGTCTGGCTGCTCGTCGACATCAAGGGCCGCGACTCGTTCGCGGAGAACATCGAGAAGAACCCGATGGCCCCGATGATGTACGGCGTGTCGGTGATGTCGTGCATGTCGTCGGCCCTGTCCGAGCCCGGCGGCGCTGGGCTCGGCACGCTGGGGCTGCCCGAGTCGCTCGCCCGCACGATGACCGAAGACGCCGGCTTCACGAGGTTCCGCCGCCTCGCCATCGACCACCCCGTGAACGCCTTCTACGAAGTCCGCCCGTAGGTCCGTCGAGGGACCGTCGCGACCTCTTCTCGAACCGGTCGCGCGGTAGCGGCACTATGCCGCGGCCGAACGCGCATGCGTCGGTGCGCGGACATGCCTCAGCCGCCCGGCGGCTTCACGCGGTGGGCGACCATCACGCCTTGGTCGTACGAGTCGACGACGAACTGGCCGCTGCTGACCAGTGAGTCGAGCAACGTGCGGCTCGGGAGGTCGAGCAGGAAGGTGTTCACCGCGAGGTATTGCACGGCGCCAGGGTCGGGGTGCTCGGTGCCGTCGACGCCGTAGTTGCTCGAGATCCACGGGTTCGGGAACGTGTAGATGAGCTGGCGGTGCGCGAGGTGGGGCACGAGGTTGTAGTCCGCGCTCACGGCGGCGTCCTTCGGGATCTTCGCGACCGCTTGGGACTTCGCCGCGGTGTCGAGCCCGCCCGCGATCGGCCAGTAGCCGTCGTGGTAGCGCACGCTCACCGGCGACGGCCCCCACGCGTGCGTGGCGAACATCGCGAACGCGAGGGTGACGAGGAGCACCGTCCAACGCGGGCCCGCTCGTCGCCGGAAGCGTCGATCGAGGAAAGCGATGCCCTCGACCATGCCGAGCGCGAGCGCGACGACCGGGAGCGCGGCGTAGTGGTAGCGCACGTCCCACGTGAAGTTCGCGGTCGAGAGCAGGTTCACGATCGCCTGCGGCGCGCCCAACAACAGCAGTCCGGGCGCAGCCAGCGGGGTGAACGCCATCGGCGCCATCAGCTCGACCGCGTAGCTGCCGGACCCGTTCTGCTTCAGCCGGCTCGCGACCGCGCCGGGATCGGTGAGCGCCGTCTTGGCCACCTCGCCCGGAGAGTCGCCCAACGTGCCGTACAGCGGCCCGTACACCGTCCGGCCGCCAGCGAGGTGCGGCACCATCACCATCGCGAACGCCGCGAACCAGATCGCGCCGACCGCGATCGTCGCCGCGCCGAGCCTCCAGCGCTTCCGCAACAGGTAGAGGAGCCCGAGGCCGATGAACAGAAGCGCGAGGTCCTCCTTCCAGATGATCGCGAGGAACACGAACACCCAGTAGGCGCCGATGCGGTTGCGCTCCGCGGCGAGGTACGCGCACAGCACGGCCACGATCGCGATGACCTCGGGATGGAACGTCTCCCACGTGAACCACTGCACCGATGGCTGCAGCAGCCACACGAGCGCCGGCACGAGCGCCGCCCACGGGCTCGTCAGCCGATCGCGTGCGAGCAGGTAGATCGGCACGGCGCCGAGCGCGAGCACGACGACCTGGAGCAGGTCGATGAACTGCGGTCCGGCACCGAGCCAGTAGAAGGGGACGAGGAGGAAGTACCCGAACGTCGCGTGGTGCCCGAAGATCGGGAGCCCGCGCACGGTCGTGAACCAGTGGCCGCGTGAGAGCTGCCAGATCGACTGATCGTGGATGCCGAGGTCGAAGTCGATCGTGCCGTAGAGCTCGTGGCGTCGCCACACCAGCACGCCGAACACCACGATCCAGAACAGGATCGCGACACCGAGGACGATTGCGGCCGGGTGGGTGTCGTCGAGCACGACCCAGTCGCGGCGGCGGGTGGCGAGCGGGCGCGTCAGCGACGGTCGCGCTCACCGGTGCACCCCGCTCGGCTCACGCGACGCGACGCTACTCTCCGCCCCATGGCGCACGAGGTACGGGCAGTGGTCGCGAAGGCCAAGCAGCAACCGGTCACGATCGAGACGATCTCGGTCCCCGATCCCGGGCCGGGTGAGGCGCTTGTGAAGGTGAAGGCGTGCGGCGTCTGCCACACCGACCTCCACTACCGCGAGGGTGGCATCAACGACGACTTCCCGTTCCTGCTCGGGCACGAAGCCGCGGGCATCGTCGAAGCGGTGGGCGACGGCGTGACGAACGTGAGCCCAGGCGACACCGTCGTCATCGCGTGGCGGGCGCCCTGCGGCACGTGCCGGTCGTGCGCGAAGGGTCGCCCCTGGTACTGCTTCAACTCGGCGAACGCCACACAGAAGATGACGCTCGACGGCGTGGCGCTGTCGCCCGCGCTCGGCATCGGGGCGTTCGCGGAGAAGACGCTCGTCGCAGCGACGCAGTGCGTGCCGATCGACCCGAGCGCGAAGCCCGAGGCGGCCGGACTCATCGGATGCGGCGTGATGGCCGGCCTCGGTGCGGCGATGTACACGGGCAACGTGCAGCGCGGCGACACGGTCGCGGTGTTCGGGTGCGGGGGAGTGGGCGACGCGGCCATCCAGGGCGCCGCGCTCGCGGGCGCGCGCACGATCATCGCGGTCGACATCGATCCTCGGAAGCTCGAGTGGGCGAAGTCGTTCGGCGCGACGCACACGGTCAACAGCCGCGAGGTCGACGCCGTCGAGGCGGTCAAGGAGCTGACCGATGGCAACGGCGCCGACGTGTGCATCGAGGCCGTCGGCAACCCCGAGGTGATGAAGCAGGCGTTCTTCGCTCGTGACCTCGCGGGCACGCTCGTGCAGGTGGGCGTGCCGAACCCGACGATGACGATCGAGCTGCCGATGATCGAGTTCTTCGGTCGAGGCGGCGCGCTCAAGCCGAGCTGGTACGGCGACTGCCTGCCGAGCCGCGACTTCCCGATGCTGATCGACGCGTACCTCGCCGGTCGGCTCGACCTCGATCGCTTCGTCAGCGAGACGATCCCGCTCGAGGGCGTCGAGGAGGCGTTCCACCGCATGGAGCGCGGCGAGGTGCTCCGCTCGGTGGTCGTGCTCTAACGCACGCGGCGGAGCGCGGCGCCGGTCGCGGCCGGAGACGCGAGCCCGAGCTCCTTCGCCGCGGCCTCGCGCACCCAGTCGATCATCTCGCCGCGCGTCACCACGCCCTCGTGGACGGTCAGCTGCACGCCGAGCCCGTCGAGCAGCGCGGTCAGCCTCCACGCAGCGCCGTTCGGGTCGTCGCACTGGAACTCACCCGACTCGACACCCTCGAGGATGATCTGCTCGATCGTGTGCTTCCACGCGAGGTCGAGCTCTTGGGAGATGTCGCGGAGCTCGCGGCTGCGCATCGCCTCACCCCAGGAGTCGATCCACAGCAGCCACCCAGGTTCGCTCTCGCTCGGCGAGTAGAGCTGGAAGACTCGCTCGAGCTTCTCGATGGCGGTGTCGCCCTCTGCGACCGTCGACGCGAGACGGGCGAGGTCTGACTCGGACGCGTAGCGCAACGCCTCTGCGAAGAGCGCGCCCTTCGACTCGAAGTGGTAGTGGATCAGCCCGCTCGACACGCCGAGCTCACTGGCGACATCGGCGATGCGCGTGTTGGCGAACCCTCGCTCGATCACGACCTTGCAGGTGGCCTCGAGGATCTCGCGGCGTCGTTCGTCGACGCTCGGACGCGGCACTTGCCGAACGTTACCGCGTACGACCAGGGAAGAAAGTCATCCGGCGTAGATGTTCAGCCGATCTTCACGTGCGAACCCCACCAGTGTGATGCCGGCCGCTGTCGCGGTGTCGACTGCGAGCGACGACGGCGCTGAGACCGCGACGACCGTCGCGAATCCGGCCGCCCACGCCTTTTGCACGATCTCGAAGCTGGCTCGCCCGCTCACGAAGAGCCCGAGGCCGTCGGCGGGCAGCGCGCCATCGAGCGCTGCATTGTCGAGAACCATGCGCCCGACGACCTTGTCGACCGCGTTGTGGCGTCCGATGTCCTCCCGCACGACGATCGGCGTACCGCTCGCGTCGAACGCGGCCGCGGCGTGCACACCGCCCGTCGCCGAGAACAAGGTCTGCTCGGCGAGCACGCGGCCGGGCACCTTGGCGAGCACGTCGAGGTCGACCGGCGGTGCCGACAGCTTCTTGAGTCGAGCGCACAACACGTCGATGCTCTCGGAGCCACACAGCCCGCACGACGACGTGGTGGTCGTCAGGCGGGGAGTTGGTGCGGGCGCGACACCTCCGGTCTCGACGCTGACGACGTTGAACTCGGTCTCGACCGCGGAGCCGGTGCCGCAGTACCGCACGGTCTTCACGGGAGCGCCGGCGAGCAGTCCTTCCGCATGGAGGAAGCCGACCGCGAGCTCGAAGTCGTGCCCCGGTGTGCGCATCGTCGTGGTGACCAGGTGGTCGTCGAGGCGGATCTCGAGGGGCTCCTCGACGATGAGCTCGTCGGGCACTCGGCGCGCGCCGTTGTCATCGTGCTTGACCACCAGCACCTTGCGAGTGCGCCCCCGTGCTCCACCTGGTGCCACAGGCAAAGGCTACGACCGGGCGGCGTCAGAGGCGCGCGCCACGTCGAGCAGCGTGAACCCCTCGAACCCGTCGATGCGCAGATGCGCGGCGCTGAGATCGTGGCCGGCCGTCATCGGGCCGGGCGCGGCGATCACGAACATGCCCGCCGACGCCGCCGACTGCGTGCCCGCTTCGGAGTCCTCGAACGCCACGCTGCTCGACGGCGCGGCGTCGAGCAACCGGCACGCCTTCAGGAAGGGATCGGGGAAGGGCTTGCCCCGTTCGACGCGGTCGATCGTCGACGAGTGACCGCGGAAGTGGTCGGTGAGTCCGAGCCGGTCGAGGTGGTGCTCGATCCAGTCGGATGCCGAGTTCGACGCGATCGCCATCGGGATGCCGTGCGCGCGGAGCTCGTCGAGCAGCGCCTGCAAGACCCGGGCGGAGCAGCTGTCAGGTCGTTGATCTCGGCGCTGTGGGCGCGGTTGCGGCGCCGACCTCGTGCGCGTCGACGGCTCCGCCGGTCGCTTCGACGAGGTCGTCGACCCAGCTGGCTCCCCACATCGTGCCCGCTGCCTGCATCCACGCGTCGGGTGCGAGCTCGAGGCCGAAGTCGGCGAACGTGCGTCGCACGGCTTCGTACTCTGCGGTCTCGGTGTCGACCATCGTGCCGTCGAAGTCGAAGACGATCGCCGCCGGGAGCACGGCGATGAGGGTACCGGTCAGCCGTACGACGTCAGATCGCCCCACATGTCGGCCCACGGTCGTTCGGGCCGGCGCAGACCCAGATGGGGACGCCTTGCTCCTCGTTCTCGGCGCCGACTCCGTTGTCGATGCGCGCCGCATCGTTGCAGTCGTTCCAGTACGTGTCGACGTAGGCGCGTTGCGTGAAGCCGATCACCACGACCGGGCCTGCGCCGTCGGGCGGGATGCCCCAGTCGCTGTACGAGTTGTGGCCCGAGTAGGCGCGGGAGAGCCCGACCGCGCCGCCGAGATGGTCGATCGCCCCTGCCTCGCCGTAGTTGGAGGTGAAGAGGATCGCGCTCGCGCGCTGATCGGGAGGAAGCGTCTCGACGACGGCCTTCACCTGATCGATGAATTGGGGCCAACCGATCGTCTCGAGCGCATCGTCGTTCAACGCGGCGACCGGAGAGCCGCCCACGTCCTTCGCGGGGAGGAGCGGCAACGTGATGATGGCCGAGGTCACCGCGCTGACGGTCACCAGCGCGCCCACCGCGATCACCCGACGCGGCTTCGTCATCCAACGCTCGACGACGACGCAGCCCGCCGCGAGGTACACGAGAAGGATCGGCGCGACGTAGTAGCTCTTGCCCGCGCCGATGAACACCGCCACGAGCAGGACCGGGTAGGTGAACGCGAGTGGGCGAAGCGGCTTTGTCTCGTCGCTGCGCCAGAGCCACAGCAGGCCGGCGCCCCAGATCGGGAGCAACAGTGGCCCGAGCAGGAGCAGCTGGAGGGGGATGAGCTCGGCCCGGTTCTCGGCTCCGTCCTCTCGAGCGATCGCACGGGCCATGTCGATCTGCGGCCAGCCGTGCGTCGCCTGCCAGACGACGTTCGGGCTCCAGATGAGCAGCGCGAGCGCCGCGCCGACGACGACCCACTTCGAGCGGAGCACGTCGGCTCGGCGGCCGATCAGGAGCCCCACGGCGAGCGCCGCCACGAGGAACAGGACGAGATGCTTGTTGAGGAGCCCGATGCCCACGACGAGCCCGACGACGACCCAGAGGCGCGGATCGGCTCCTTGAAGAAGGCGCGTCACCAACCACAGCACGAGCACCCACGCGAGGACGTCGAACGTGGTGGTGCTCAAGATGTGAGTCACCGCGAGGAGGACGGCAGCGACGGCGCTGCACACCGCGGCGAGGATGCGCGCCCTCGACGTGCCCCCGAAATGCCGGCACAGGGACGCCGAGAGCACGACGAGGGCCATGCCCATGAGCACCGATGGCACGCGCAGGGCGCGGGGCGATGCGCCGAACACCGCCTGCGAGATGTGCCCGAGCAACGGGGTCAGCGGTGGCTGGTCGACGTAGCCCCACGCGAGGTGATGGCCCGCCTCGATGAAGT
The DNA here is from genome assembly GCA_963739555.1 of uncultured Acidimicrobiales bacterium. Lineage (GTDB taxonomy): Bacteria > Actinomycetota > Acidimicrobiia > Acidimicrobiales > DATKAS01 > DATKAS01. The sequence continues at coordinate 256,447 of CAVUAV010000010.1, forward strand.
AGAGCTCGTCGCGATGGAAGCCGTATCGATTTGCGGTCGCGAGGAGGACGACACCGAGCGCGGCCGCGATACCCGCGATCGCAAGGTTGGCTCGGTCGTGCACGGGCGTAGGTTGCCATCACTACGCTGCCCGCCGATGGCAGCGACGATCATCGACGGCACCGCAACCGCAGCCGAGACGCGCGCGCGTGTTGCCGAGGCGCTGCGAGCGGCCGGCTCGCCGTCGGTCACGTTGGCCACAGTGCTCGTCGGGGAGGACCCTCCGAGCCAGCGCTACATCCGCGGCAAGGCGAAGGCGTCGCAAGAGGTCGGCATCACCTCGCGGCACACCGACCTGCCCTCGACCTCGTCACAGGCCGAGGTGGAGGAGGTCGTCGCTGCGCTCGCCGCCGATCCGACCGTCCACGGCATCCTCGTGCAGCTGCCATTGCCCGACGGCCTCGACTCGCGTCCGGTCATCAACCTGATCCCTCCCGCGAAGGATGTCGACGGGCTCACTGATGCGAGCCTCGGACGCCTCGTGCAAGGCGTGCCAGGGCATGTGGGTGCGACGCCCCGCGGTGTGATGGAGCTGCTCGCGAAGTACGGGGTGCCCATCTCGGGCAAGCGGGCCGTCGTGATCGGGCGCTCGTTGCTCGTCGGCCTGCCCGTCTCGCTGCTGCTCGCGCGCAAGGGCACTGACGCCACGGTGACGATGGCGCACTCGCGCACCCCCGACCTGCTCGAGGTGTGCCGCGCCGCCGACATCATCGTGGCGGCAGCCGGTTCGGCGCACATGATCACCCGCGATCACGTGAAGCCTGGCGCCGCGGTGATCGACGTCGGCGTGTCGCGCACCGCCGAGGGCATCGTCGGCGACGTCGACTTCGATGCCGTCGTCGAGGTCGCGGGATGGCTCACGCCCATGCCCGGCGGCACCGGCCCGATGACGATCGCGTGCCTGCTCGAAAACACCCTCGACGCGGCCCGCATGGCGGGAGCCCTCTAGGCGTATCCTGCGCCGCGATGTTCGATCTCACGGGCAAGACGGCGCTCATCACCGGCGGCTCCTACGGGCTCGGAGTCGTGTTCGCACACGCGCTCGCCGATGCCGGGGCCGACATCGCGCTCACCGCGCGGTCGACCGACCTCCTCGAGAAGAACGCGGCCGAGCTCGCGGCGAAGGGTCGCAAGGCGACGGCCCACACGGGCGACGTCACGGTGCTCGCCGACGTGCAGCGCGTCGTCGACGAGGTGATCGCGGCGCACGGCAAGATCGATGTCCTCGTGAACAACGCGGGCGTCAGCGACACGCGGGGGATCGCGAGCGAGAACGTCGACGCCGACACGTTCCGCCGCACGATCGAGGTCGACCTCTTCGGTGTGTGGAGCTACGCGCAGGCGGTCGGACGGCACATGCTCGAGCGCCGCTCCGGCTCGATCATCAACATCTCGTCGATGCTCGGCAGCGGTGGATCCGAGTACGTCAACCCGGCGTACCACGCCGCGAAGGCCGCGGTGAACAACCTCACGCGACTGCTCGCTACAGAGTGGGGGGACAGGGGAGTGCGGGTGAACTCGCTCTCGCCGGGCTACTTCGTGTCCGAGATGACCCGCGTGATCTTCGAAGACCTCGGGCTCACGCCGTGGGTCGAGGGCCGCACCCCGCTGCGCCGCCTCGGCGAGGAGAAGGACCTCGTCGGCCCGATCGTGTTCCTCGCTTCGGACGAAGCCGCATACGTCACCGGAGCGAACCTCCTCGTCGACGGCGGCTACTCCGCCGTGATGGGCGCCAACCAGCTCCAGGTGCCGTGGCATCTCTGGAACGTGCCCTCGGCGATCGGTGAGACCTACCCGGGCATGGCACCGCTGCCCGACACGATCAACCAGCAGGGCCTGCCGGGCGTCCACTTCCCGATCCCCGATCGCACCTAGGAGCACACTTGACCGAGCCCCGACTGTCGAAGCTGTCGCGCTCGATCGCGGGCAAGGTCGCGATCGTCACCGGCGCGGCGAGTGGCATGGGTCGCGCGACGGCGCACCTCTTCGCGGACGAAGGTGCGCGCGTCGCGGTCGTCGACCTCGGGTCCGATCGCGTGAAGGCCGTCGTCGACGAGATCAATGGTGCGGGCGGTGACGCGGCGGGGTTCGTCACTGACGTGAGCGACCCGGCCCAGATCCACAAGCTCGTCGACGATGTCGTCGCCCAGTTCGGAGGCATCGACATCCTCGTGAACAACGCCGGGGTGAGCGTGCTCGGGGGCGCGACCACCGACGAGGCGACGTTCGAGGACGGGTGGCGGCACACGTTCGCGGTCAACCTCGACGCGCATGCTCGGCTGGTGCGCGCCGCGCTGCCGCATCTCCAAGCGTCTGGCGCCGGCCGCATCGTGAACATCGCGTCGACCGAGGGAGTCATCGCGACCGGCGGCTTGGCCGCGTACACCGCGAGCAAGCACGGGGTCATCGGCCTCACCAAGAGCCTCGCGGTCGAGCTCGGGCGCACGGGCGTGACGGTCAACTGCATCTGTCCCGGGCCCGATCCGCACGGGCATGACCGCGGGCATCCCCGAAGAGGCGAAGGAGACCTACGCGCACCGCAAGGTGCCGCTCCGCCGCTACGGCGAGCCCGAGGAGGTCGCCCACGGCACGCTGAACTTCGTGCTGCCGGCCTCGTCGTTCATGAACGGCGCCGTGCTCGTGGTCGACGGAGGCATGACGATCCGCCACACGTGATCGCCTGGGTCATCTGTCTTCCGCGGTGATCCACTTCGAGGTTGTCGGGGGTTGCCACGTCTCGAGCGCGTCGAGCAGCGCGTTGGGGTCGGAGGCTTCGAGCAGCAGGGCTCGGTGCTCGGCCCGAAGGAAGCCCGCGTCGACTGCGCCGTCGAGGAACGCGACGAGCGGCGCGAAGTAGCCGTCGTGGTCGAGCAGGCCCGCGGGCTTCGCGTGCAGTCCGAGCTGGTTCCACGTGAGCACCTCGAACAGCTCGTCGAGCGTGCCGAACCCGCCGGGCAGCGCGATCACCGCGTCGGACAGGTCGTACATCAGCGCCTTGCGCGTGTGCATCGTGTCGACGATGTGGAGCTGCGTTCCCGCGTGCGCGACCTCACGATCGACCATGTGCTTCGGCATCACCCCGATGACCTCGCCACCCGCAGCGAGCACTTCGTCGGCGAGGACGCCCATCAGCCCGACCGAGCCGCCCCCGAACACCACGCCGTGGCCGCGTGTGACGAGCGCGTGCGCGAGCTCACGGGTCAGCGTCGCCATCGCGGGATCGTTGCCCGGCCTGCTCCCGCAGAAGACGCAGATCCTCACGAGCCGCGCCTCACGGCGCGCCGTCGAGCAAGCCGGTGAGGCCCGAGGGCTCGTGCACGCCGAGCACGAGCTGCTCGAGGATGCCCATGCCCGATGCGCTCGTCGCCGCGACCCGTGAGGCGGGCGCGGCACAACGCCTGGATGTGGATGTTCTGGATCGCCAGCGGGTCGAGCTCGGCCGTGTTCCACCGCTCACCCCCGACCGCGAGATCGCCCTTGAACACGCCGTGCGACCACTCGGGATGGAAGTAGCCGATCCCCATCATCTGGAACGTGACGATCGGCTCGAGGTCGACCGTGAGCGGGCTCGCGTTCCAGGGCGACATCTCGATGCGGGCATGCGTGGCGCGACGGGTTCCCGGCTCCCAGTCGATCGTGCACTGCACGCTCGACATCGGCTCGGCCGAGACGGTGAGTCCGCCGGTGTCGAGCACGGGAGCGGACGCAGCATCATCGAGCACCGGGATCACGTACCCACTGCGATGCCACTGCTGCCCATCGCCGTGCTCGTTCACGTCGAAGTGCGTGCACACGTCGTCGAAGTTCACCGGAGCCCACAGCCAGTAGAACTGCGGCGCCATCTGCGCTGGCGCGCCGGGCGCCCGCTCACCCACGCCGCGGATCCCCCACGACCGATCGCGCGATCCCCATGTGCTGTCGCGATGAAGGTCGATGCGCTCGCCGTCGAGCTCGATCCACCCGTCCCACGTGCCCCACTGCGCGAGGCGCGTGTAGTCCATGACGACGCGGGTGCCTGCGACGTTGTGGAAGCGCGGCTCCTCGACCGCGACGGTGCGGGCGTGGAACGTCACGTCGGCACGGACGCCGTGCTCGGGCGTGTCGACCTTCAGGTTGAGCGTGCGCAGTGGCTCACGGACGTCGACGGCGATCGGCCCGACTGCGGTGTGTCCTCGGTCTGCAGTGACGAGCGCCGACGCGTGCACCGAGATCTGCACCCCGTCGCGCACGACGCTGAACGCGGCATCGATGACCCGGCGGTTCGGGTAGAGGCCCATCGCAGCGCCGAAGTACAGCGCGCCGTCGGTCGTGTACCCGTTGAAGAAGTAGCGGTCGTAGTGGTTCAGGTCGCCGGACGCCGTGTGCGCGATCGGATCGCCGGTCTGGTGGATTGGGTAGTCGTCGAAGGCGCTGAGCACGCCCGCACGCTACGCGACAGGCTTCGCGCCATGGACGGGTGTGAGGTGTGCCAGATCCAGGCCCGGACGGAGCGGGGCGAAGACTCGTGGGCGGTCGCCCGCCTGCAGACGGGATACGTGCAGCTGTACCGGAATCAGTACTACCGCGGGTACACGTTCTTCTCCGCTCGGCGCTGCGTGCGTGAGCTGCACTTGTTGGAAGCGAACGAGCGATCGCTCTTCCTCCACGAGATGGCCGAGGTGGCGCACGCGGTCTTCCGTGCGTTCGCTCCCGTGAAGCTCAACTACGACATGCTCGGCAACGGCGTGCCGCACCTGCACTGGCACCTCGTGCCCCGCCATGCCGACGACCCTCGCCCGTCTGCCCCGATCTGGGAGAACCTCGACTTCCTCCGCCTCGCGTGGACGGGGCACGAAGAGACCGATGGCGAGCTGCGCGGCGAGCTCCGCGCCCGGCTCCTCGTCGAGCTGCAGCGGGCGGACGTGACGATCGAGCGCGACTTCCTCGAGTAGCTGCTGGGCTACAACGAGAACACGCCGTCGACGGCAAGGGCGATGCCCAGGATGACCAGCGCGGCACCGACCATGCGGCCCACGCCCTTGAGCACGCGCGTGTGTTCAGCTGTGGTTGAGAGGACGACGAGGAGGGCGACCCCCACGAGAGTGGCGACGACGGGGGTTGCCATGCCGTGGTCGGCGCCGGCCATCAGGGCGCCCGCGCCGAAGGCGGGGTTGACGAGCAGGGGGAATGCGAGGGGCACGAACCCGGCCTTCCATCCCCTGAGCGACGGATCGGGCTTCGGCGCGCCTGCCGCGAGGTCGTGGACCCCGACGACCGCGATCACGAGACCGGCACCCACGCGAAACGTCGACGTGCTCACGTCGAGCAAGTCGAGAAGGCCGCTCGCGAGCGCGGCGAGCACTGCAGCGACCGCGAGGGTCACACCGCCCGCCACCATCGCCGCGCGCCGACGGTCGGGGCCGAGCGGAAGTGCAGACCACACACGAGGGGGGTTCGTCGCGGCGAGCACGGCGAAGCCTTCGACCGCCGCGGACGCGGCGTTGAAGTCAGCCACCGCTCGAGGCCGCCGAAGCGAGGTGCACATACGCCACGAGCGACTCGATCGGGTGCTGCTGGTCGTCGACCTGGGTGACGTCGGAGTGGAACCAGGCGCCGTCGGCGCTCGGGTCGCCAGTGCCGTTCACTTGGCGCGCCAGGAGCCTTCCGTCAACACAGCTGATGCGGTTCAGAAGCTTTGCTTGCTCGTCGGCGCGACCGCGGGTTGCTTCGTAGCGCGCGAGCGCGCCCATGCCTTCACCGATCGTGCCCAAGCCGGCGGGCAGGGTCTGGTGACCGCGCAGCAACAGGCTCAGCCCGGAACCCGTGCGTTGCGACTCGAAGCGCGTCTGGACGCCGAAGACCCCGACCAAGCGCTTCACGTAGTCGTCCATCAGTTGGGTGAGCTCAGTGGACGGCGCCGGCTTCCAGTGCAGCGTTTCGTCCATGGCGTACGAGCCCCAATGGTCCGACGTCGGCGGGTAGATGTTCTCGGCGTCATCGCGACGCAGCATCACGTAGCGGCCGATGCGTTCGGCGGGCTCGCGCCATTCGGCGTCGGGGAACAGCCGCTCGAGGCGGCTGAGCGCGAACCACGCCTCGCCGGTGTAGAAGGCGAGCGTGCCGCTGGCGGTCTGGGTGGACGGCCGCCAGTCCGCCTGCACCTTGCCGTCGGGCCGGGTCATCGCGACGAGGAAGCGCCCGAGGTCGGCCATGACCCCGTCGTACTTCGGGTCACCGGTGTCGAGGCGTCGTTGTCCGAGTGCCGCGACCAGCAGCGCGCTCGCGCCGACATCGAACGAGTCGCCGGTCCCGAACGCCGCCCAGCCGTGCTCGCGGTGGAGACGGTCGAGCGCGAACGAGACGCCCCTGTCGGCAGTGGCGATGTCTCCTGCCTGGTACAGCGCGAGCACGGCGCCTGAGTGTCGGGCGTAGTTGTATCCACCAAGGTCCTTGCGAGTGGCGCGGTTGTAGCGGTAGAGCCAGCCTCCGTTGTCGTGCTGATTGGCTTGGAGCCACGTGACCGCCGAATCGATGCCCTTCTGCGCGTCGTTCACGGTGATCGACGGACACTCCTCGGGCCGGGTGACGAACACCACGAGCGAGGTCGCGGCGACGACCCACGCCGCGACACCGAGGCCGATCCGCCGAGCGAGCACCCGGTGAGGCTAGGCGGGGTACTTCGCCGCGATCTTCGCGACCGTCGTCAGGTTGCGCATCGTGAGCGCACCCAGCGTGCGTTCGATCTTGATCTTGCCGAGCGCCGACTCGCTCATGCGGCCGCCGTGGCGCCAGTAGAGCTCCTTGCCGCGAATGGCGATCTCCTCGTCGCCGATGTCCCAGGCGAGGGCCTCCTTGGTCGCGGCGGCACTGGGCGCGCCTTTGAGGAAGCCGACGACCGAGGTCTCGAGGCTGAAGGGACGATGCGCAACGACCTCAGCGAGCTCCTTGGGTGTGCGCACCATCGTCACGACTTCGTAGCCCAGCTCGGCGACCAGACCGGCCTCGATCTGGTCTTCGATCTTCGCGGTCGATGTCGACTTCGTCTCGAAGACGACGTTGCCGCTCGCGATGACCGTCTCGACGTTCTCGAGGCCGAACGAGGTGAGCAGCTTGCGGAGGTGGTCCATCTTGACGACGTGACCGCCGACGTTGATCGCCCTCAGGAACGCGATGCGACGAGGCACGTCGTCACCCTACGAGCCGACGAGATCCCACCGGTTGCCGTACAGGTCGACGAAGACAGCGACGGTGCCGTAGGGCTCGGCCCTCGGCGGTTCGACGAACGGCACACCCGCGCGCACCATCTGCTCGTGCGTCGCCGCGAAGTCGTCGGTGTGCAAGAAGAACGCCACGCGGCCGTCGGTCTGGTCTCCGATCCGTGCCGCCTGCGACCCCGTGGCCTTCGCCAGCAGCAGACTGGTCCCCGCTTCCTCCGGGCCGACCACCACCCAGCGCTTCGCGTCGCTCAGCCGGGTGTCCTCGTGCACCACGAAGCCGAGCCGGTCGACGTACCAGCTGATGGCCTCGTCGTAGTCGCGCACCACGAGGGTGACGAGGCCGATCCGAATCATGAGCCCATCCTGCCCTCGCACGCGATGATCGAGCCGTGCTGATCCACGAGTGGGACGCATCGACCGACGACACCGAGTGGCGCGCGTTCATCGCGACGCACGGTTTCGGCGATCTCGTCGCCGGCGGGCGGGGACGAGACCTTCCTGTCGTCGTGCCGACGCAGTTCGTGCTCGACGGTGACGAGGTGCTGCTGCACCTCGTGCGCAACAACCCGATCTGGTCTGCGATCGAGGAGAACCCGAACGTGCTGCTTTGCGTGGCGGGGGACTGGGCGTTCATCCCCTCGAGCTGGAAGGTGGTGGGGGAGGAGGACCCGGCCTTCGGCATCCCGACGACGTACTACGCCGCGGTGCAGATCGAAGGCCGAGCCAGTGTGATGCGCGAGCCCGACGAGGTCGCCGCGGTCTTGCGCGTGCAGCTCGGGGCCCTGCAGCCCGACGAGCCGGTGGTCGACCCGTCAGAGCACCGCGCACGGCTGAAGGCGATCACGGGCATGCGCATCGAGATCACCGGCGTGCGGGCCAAGTTCAAGTACGGGGGCAACGTCGATCGCGCCCATCGCGAGGCGGTGGCCGAGCACCTGGCGGAACGTGGCGGCCCCGGCGACGCGGCCGCCCTCACGCAGCTGCAGCGCCGGATCGATCGATGAGGCGGAAGATCGGGTAGCCCGGGCGCGATCGCGATGAGGTCGGCGTCGGGAGCATCGGGGCCGACGCCCTGGAAGAACTGGCCGACCTCCCACTTCCAGCGCTTCAGGTAGGCCCGCAGCACGGGCAGCTTCTCGGCATCGGTGAGCTCGGCGGCTGTGAACGCCTCGACCCGACGCCCGACTCGCAGCTCACCCTCGCCCGCCGCCCGGAGGTTCTTCACCCACTCGGTCGTGCCGCGAGGAGCGACGAGGAAGCGCTCGCCCTCGAGGTCGAGCACGTTCACCACGTTCGAGCGGATCTCGCCGCTCTTGCGGCCCCTGAGGCGCAGATCTCGGGCGCCCCAGACGCTGATGCCCATGCGGACAAGGTGGCGCACAGTCCAGTTCATGACCGTGGCGCTGCGTGTGGGCGGGATGTAGCGGGTGGCGGGTTCTGTGAGCGGTGCTCTCGTCATGGAGCGATGGTCGCATGGACCTCTGTCCCAAGTCAAGAGCAGTGCTCGTGATTGTTGCCACTGCTCTCGTTTGCGTGCATAGTGCAGCCATGCCCGTCGCCAGCGCCCCGACCACCGCCCGGGCCCGCGCCCGGGCCGAGATCACCGAAGAGATCAAGGCGGAGGCCCGCAGGCAGCTCGCTGAGGTCGGCACCGACCTCTCCCTTCGGGCCGTGGCCCGGGCGCTCGGCATGGCGTCCTCGGCGGTCTACCGGTACTTCGCCAGCCGCGACGAGCTGCTCACGGCGCTCATCGTCGAGACCTACGACACCGTCGGTGTGGCTGCCGAAAGCGCCGTCGCGGGGGCCGGGCCACGCGTCGAGGCGCGATGGATGGCGCTCGCCGGCGCGATCCGCAGCTGGGCCTTTGCCCATCCGCACGACTACTCGCTCGTCTACGGCAGCCCCGTGCCCGGCTACCGGGCACCCGAGGCCACCATCGCACCGGCGGAGCGGGTCAGCCTGGTGGCGTTGCGGATCATCCACGATGGCGTCGCCTCCGGGGAGATCGCCACGGCCGAGCGCGATGCCGATGCCGACGGCCGTGCGGGACGACCTCATCCGGATCAACGACCTCGCCGAGATCGACCTGCCGCCCGACGTCCTCGCCCGCGGGCTGATCGTGTGGACCCACCTCTTCGGCACGATCAGCTTCGAGCTCTTCGGTCACCTCCACAACGTCATCCACGACTACGACGCGTTCTTCGAATCGCAGACAGAGCGGGCGATTCGCTTCCTAGTGTCGGGGGATGGTCACGACCGCTGACAAGGTCGCGGTGTTCCGCGCCGCCCACCGCCCCGGGCAGCCCTTGCTCCTTGCGAACGCGTGGGACGTGGGGAGTGCTCGCTTCCTCGCCGGGCTCGGGTTCGAAGCGCTGGCGACGACGAGCAGCGGGTTCGCCGCCACGCTCGGCCGGCGCGACTACCGCGTGACGCGCGACGAGGCGCTCGCCCACGCGGCAGCGCTCGTCGGTGCGACCGAGCTGCCCGTGTCCGCTGACCTCGAGAACTGCTTCGCCGACGATCCGGCGGGCGCCGCCGACACGGTCACGAAAGCGGTCGCGACCGGGCTCGCCGGCTGCTCGATCGAGGACTTCACTGGCGATCCAGCGAACCCCATCTACGACGCCGGGCTCGCGACCGAGCGGGTCGCCGCCGCCGCCGAAGCCGCACACCAAGGGCAGGACTTCGTCCTCACAGCGCGCGCCGAGAACCACCTCCACGGCATCAGCGATCTCGCCGACACGATCACTCGGCTGCAGCGGTACCAGGAGGCCGGCGCCGACGTCCTCTACGCGCCGGGTCTCGTCACCATCGACGACATCCGCGCCGTCGTGTCGTCTCTCGACAAGCCCGTCAACGTGCTCACCATGGAGCGGGCTCCGAGCGTCGCGGAGCTCGGAGCCGCGGGCGTCGCTCGAGTCTCGGTGGGCGGCGCCTTCGCGTTCGTCGCTCTCGGCGCTGTCACGCGCGCCGCGCGAGAGCTGCTCGACCAGGGGACCTACGGGTGGTTCGAATTCGTGCGGGATGCCCGGCCGGTCGTGGCCGCCTCGTTCGAGACATGACGACCGCGCTGCGCGTGCGGGCCTACGTGGTGGGGGCCGTGATGGTCCTCCTCGTCGCGTGGCCGTTCACGTGGGGCGCTCATCACGACAGCTTCCCGCTGTCGAACTACCCGATGTTCTCGTTCCCCCGTCACCGCGTCGAGGCGCTGTCATCGGTGGTCGTGCAGATGCCGTCGGGTGAGATCAAGCGCCTGTCGTCACAGCTCATCAGCGGCAGCAGTGAGACGACCCTCGCATCGGCGACCGTCACCAACGCCATCAACCGGGGCGACGGAGGCAGCAAGGAGCTGTGCGACGAGGTCGCGCAGCGTCTCGAGGGCAAGCCCGACCTCGCGGGCGGCGAGGTGCTCGTCGTGACCGAGCGATGGGATGTCGTCGACTACCTCCAGGGCGGTCGCGTGCCCGAGGACCGCACGATCCACGCGCAGTGCCCGGTGCCGTCGTGAGCGCGTTCGAGCGCTGGTACCTCCGCGACGCGCCGCCCGAGCGGCTCGCGGTGATCCGCATCCTCGTCGGTGCCTTTGCGACCGTGTACGCCGCGGTTCGTGTGCCCGACCTGTGGAAGTACGCCGCCTTCTCCGACAGCCGTTTCCATCGCGTCGGCATCAGCGGGCTGCTCGACGGGCCGCTGTCGCCCGCGGTGTGGCACACGCTCCTGCTCGTCACTGTGCCGCTCGTGCGTGGCGTTCACGCTCGGCTGGCATCACAGGGTCGTCGCGCCGATCGCCGCGCTCGCGCTCCTCGCGGTCACGACCTACCACGACTCATTCGGTCAGCTGTTCCACACCGAGAACCTGATGGTGCTGTACGTGATCGTGCTCGCCGTCGCGCCCGCGGCCGACGCGCTGTCGCTCGACCGGCGACGTGCCGCAGCGCGCGAGCGTCGACGCCCCGACGAGCAGCGCTCAGTACGGATGGCCCGCAGTGCTGCTCTCCGTGCTGTGCGTCGTCACGTACATGCTCGCCGGGTGGGCGAAGGTCTCGAACGGCGGATGGGGATGGGTGCACGGCGACGTGCTGCGCAACCAGATCGCGTTCGACAACGTCCGCAAGGCGGTGATGGGTGACCCCTACTCGGCCATCGGCGCGTTCCTCGTGCGCCACGGCTGGGTGTTCGGCCCGATCGCGATCGCGGCGCTCGTCGTCGAGCTCGGTGCGCCGATCGCGCTCCTCGGGGGGAAGTGGCGCAACGGCTGGGTGATCGGCGCGTGGCTCTTCCACGCGGGGACCGTGATGGTCATGTACATCACGTTCCCGTTCCCGCTGTCGCTCGTGGCCTTCGCACCGTTCTACGAGGTCGAATGCATCCCGCATGGGTGAGCCGTACGATCGGCGGGTGGCGCGCCCGTCGATCAACCCTCGCGCCTACCGCCAGCTGACGCTCGGCGCGCTGCTGCTGCTGGCCGCGATCGTCGTCAGCGGCGCCGCCGTCCGCCTCACAGGCAGCGGCCTCGGATGTCCGGACTGGCCGAACTGCGAGAACGGGCGGCTCGTCGCTCCCCTCGAGAGGCACGCGCTCGTCGAGTTCACGAACCGCACGATCACCGGCCTCGTGTCCGTCGCCGTGATCCTCGCGGTGCTCGGCTCGATGTGGCGGGTGCCGCGGCGTCGCGACCTGATCTGGCTGTCCTGGGGACTGGTGGTCGGGGTCCTCGCGCAGATCGTCCTCGGCGGCGTCACCGTGCTCGTCGACCTCTCGCCTCCCTTTGTGATGGCGCACTTCTTGCTGTCGATGGCGTTGCTGGCGGACGCGGTGGTGTTGCACGACCGCGCCTGCCAACGCGGCGGCCCCCGCCAGCGCGTCGTCGTGCAAGACGTCGCCACCGCGGTGTGGGTGCTCGTCGGCGCCGCGGCGCTCGTCCTTTTCACCGGCACGATCGTGACGGGAAGCGGGCCGCACGGCGGCGACGAGAACGTGCGCCGCCTCAGCTTCTTCATCCCGGACGTCGCTCGCCTCCACGGCGTCAGCGTGATGCTGTTCCTCGCGCTGACGTTGCTCGCGCTGTGGCTCATGCGGCGGACGTCGGCACCCGCTCGCACGCAGCAACGCGCCCGTTGGCTCGTCTACGCGATCTGCGCGCAGGCCGCGATCGGCTACACGCAGTACTTCACCGGTGTGCCCGTGATGCTCGTCGGCTTCCACATCGCCGGCGCGGTCTGTGTGTGGACCGCGACGATCGCGCTGGCGTCGTCGCTCAGCCGTTCAGGCGGGGACGGCGTCGAGGAACTCGAGCGCGGCGTCGATGAACCTGAAGTCCTTCGGAGTGGCGAAGTGGTCGGTGCCCGGGAGGGTGACCAGACGCGCATCGGGTAGCGCGTCGACGAGCGGCTGACCCGATCCGACGAAGTCGCGCTCGCCGACCACGACGAGCACCGGGCACGTGACCGCTGCGAGCCGCTCGGGCGTGATCGCGGTCTTCGGTCGCCGCATGCACGCGGCGAGCGCCTTCGGGTCGTTGCCTGGGAACGACGCGTACTGCACGAACACCTGCGCTGTGATGTCGTCGTCTGAGACATCGCCCTCGACGGCCTTCGCGATCACATCGGAGCGGTCAGTGTCGAAGAGCGTCTTGCCCACGCCGGACACCACGAGGCGCGACAGGCGCTCAGGGGAGCGGCAGGCGAGCTCGAGCAGCGTCATCGACCCGAGCGAGAAGCCGATGGCGTCGACGGGCGCGTCGGGGAGCACGGCCAGGACGGCAGGCGTGAGGTCGGCGTAGGCCTCGGGGTCGTGGGGCTTGTCGGCGGTGCCATGCCCGAGGAGGTCGACGCCGATGACATCGCGTCCGGCGTCGGCGAGCAGCGCCTCCCAACCCGGCTCCTGCCACGTGCGGAGGAAGCTGCCACCCCAGCCGTGCACCATCACCACGGGTTCGCTGCGCATGGCTCCTATCCTGCACTGTGCCCGACCGCGTGCGCGTCACCCCGTCCTGCGTCATCGACGCCGACGAGCTCGAGTGGCGCTTCACCGCGAGCGGCGGACCCGGTGGCCAGCACGCCAACACGGCGAACACCAAGGTCGAGGTGCGATTCGACGTCGAGTCGTCGCCCTCGCTCGGGCCTCGCCAGCGGGCGCGGCTCGTCGAACGGCTCGGACCGGTCGTGCGCGTCGTTGCCTCCGACCGGCGGTCGCAGGCGCAGAACCGTGAGCTCGCGCTCGAGCGACTGAAGAGCAAGCTCGCCGCGGCGTTGCACGTCGATCCCGCGCGTCGGCCCTCGAAGCCATCGAAGTCTGCGGTCGAGAAGCGACTGCAGGACAAGCGTCGTCAGAGCGAGCGCAAAGCCCGCCGTCGCGTCAGTCCGCAGGACTGACGCGGATGCGGCGGATGTCTGCGGTGCGGTAGCTCGCGAGCCGGGTGCTCCAGCAGTCGACGACCGTGCGACCGGGCGTCGTGCGGAAGAACGTCGTGAGCGGTCCCTCGAGCTGATACGCGTCGGCGTCGTCGACTCGCTCGATCGTCTCGTCTGCGAGCATCACCTCGTACGTCACTCTTCGATCGTACGACTCGCGTCCTGTGAAGAGGAAGAGGACAAGTCTGTGGATCGCGCGCGGATCTCGCGCACGACGAGATCGGCGATGAGCGTCGACACGCCGATCCATCCGAGCACGTGCACCTTGTCGAAGAACGTCGGCCAGTCGAACGACGGCTCGAGCGCGTAGCGCCACTGCTTGGCGATGATGAAGAGCGCGGCGAGCGCGAGCGCGCCAGGCGCCAGCGCGATCACCGCGGGACGCACCTTCGGCCACAGCAGCCCGGCGAGCACGGTGAGCGCGCCGAGCGCACCGACGACGATCCCCGCGACGAACCACAGGACGAGCCCCGCGATCACGGTCGCGCCGGCGACGACCGCCGGCGACGGGTTTGCGCCGCCATAGGTGCGCCACGTCGCGAGCGAGGGACCCTCGGCGTCCTCGTCGGCGACGACCGTGCGCCTCCGCCGTGCCCAGGCGACCGCGATCAAGCCGAGGCACACGCCGAGCGCGATGGCCGAGAGCCCGATCGCGATCCAGACGACGCGCTGCGGCGTCCAGGTGAGGGTGATCTCGATCGGCCCCGATCCCGTCGGCGTGATGTACCAGCCGTTCGCATAGCCGTCGATCAGGGTTGGGGTGCCGAGCGAGCCCGCGCCCTTGACCGTGGCCTTCCAACCGTCGTTCTGACTCTGGCCGAGCACCAGCCAGAAGGGTGCGCTCGCTCCGTCGACCTGCAGCTTGTACGAGACGCGGCCTTCGCTGACGACGCTGACTGCCGGCGCTGTGCTCGCCACCGCGGGCGTCTCCGTGAGCGCGCCACCGCCGGCAGCCGAGCGGAGCAGCACGCGGTCGAGGTCGACGCCGGCGTCTTTGCCCACCGCGGTGCCGACCCGCACTTCGCCCTTCGGGACGGACACGTCGCGGCCGTCGCACTGCGTCAGGGCCATCGCGCCACGGGCGAGCACATCGGCCGTCGCACCCGTGGCGCGCACGCCGACTGCCTCGCCGTTCACCTCGAGCAGCGGCTTGCAGCCAGTGTCGACCGTCGAGCCGAGCGGCGCGACCGAAAGGCCGTCGATGCCCCACTCGGCGATCGCGACCGGCATCGTCACCTTCGTCTCGGAGTAGTAGTCGATCGTGGTGACCGGTCGGATGGCCGAGAGCTGGATCGCGACCTTCTTGGCGGTGATCGGCGCAGGGAGCGCGACGCGCTGCGACGCGGTCGCGTTCTCGCGTGAGGGATCGTCGGTGATCGCCGCGACGGGGACGACGACGGGCTTCCCCTCATCAGCGGTGATCGTGAGCTCGGTCGGCACCGAGTGGCGCCCGTCCGCGAACACAGTGAGGTCGAGGTGGTCGAACGTGAACGGGCTCGCCGACGTGTACGTGGCGACGTTGCCCTGCACGAACGCGAACGGCGTCTGCCACGCGGTCGTGGGGTCACCGTCGATGGCCGACGACGCCAGCGCGCCGAGGTCGCCATCGAGCCGAGCCGTCGACGTGGCGGTGACGCCGCCTTGGCTCGCATCGGGCCGGCCCAGCAGCCCGTCGAGCACCGTGTCGGGCGCACGGGCGCTGAGCCGAGCGTCGCCCTCGACGGTGAAGCCGCGGGGCGTGGGCACATCGAACGCCCGCTGGATCGACGTCTCTTCGTCGTCGGTGCGGGCGGGCTCCGAGGGGTTGCTGCGCTGCCGGGTCATCACGACGTCGAGGGGGTGGTCGATCGACGAGGGGCCGGCCGCGGTGAGGAGATCGGTCGGGAGATGCACGACCTCGTCGACCTTCGCGCCCGCGATGTCGAGCTCGGCGAAGCCGACCGGGCTGATGCCGCGGTAGCTCGGCCGGTAGCCGACGTCGGTGTCGAGGATCTCGATCGACATCGTCGTGAACGTGTGCTTGCCGATGGCGATCGTCTGGCCGGGCTGCGAGCGCGACGAGACATCGAGCGCGACGTCCATGGGATCACGGCCGTCGAACTTCAGCCGCACCTTCGTGATGAAGCGGTTGCGTGAGCCGGTGATGGGCTGCAACACGGTGATGTGATCGGTCGTGGCCGGAGCTTCGAGCTCGACCTGCCACCGCTCGCCCGTGACGTCCGAGAACGCGCCGACCCTCCATGCGGTGCGGGGGTCGCCGTCGATCGCGTTCGCGGGACGATCGTCGGGCGTGTAGCT
The DNA here is from genome assembly GCA_963739555.1 of uncultured Acidimicrobiales bacterium. Classification (GTDB taxonomy): domain Bacteria; phylum Actinomycetota; class Acidimicrobiia; order Acidimicrobiales; family DATKAS01; genus DATKAS01. The sequence goes on from CAVUAV010000010.1 coordinate 272,393, forward strand.
CACCGGGTTGCCGTACGAGGTCGCGTCGACGCTCGCCACGCCGCGCTGCTCGACGGTCGTCTTCGTGTCGTCTCCCGCACCCGGGAACACGTCGAGCCGGTTGTCGGTCGGGTCGTCGACGAGGGGCGTCTCGCCGGCCCGCTCGGTCAGGCCGACGTTCTCGCGGACCGTGCCCCAACGCCGAGCCTGCCGGCGGTTCGTGTCCGTGAGCACCAGATGCGCGGAGTCGTCGAGCGCCTTCTGCATGCCCTCCGGGTCGTCCGCGAACGACGCCGAGTACAGCACCGGCTGATCCGGTCCGATGATGCCCGCGGCGGCCGCGTCGACGATCCCCTCGCCACTGCCCGCCATCAGCATCACGCCAGTGGCGTTCTCGGCCCGCACGATGTCGCGCGGCTTCTCGACCGGGAACGCCGCGACCGGCGGCGGGTCCGCCGCGTTCGGAGGCGTGCCCAGCGCGACCTCGTCGATGAGAGGGAGCTTCGGGATCGCCGTGTTGGGCACGGGGTCACCGAACGTCTTCGGCGTGCCGAGCCCGGGCGTCGCTTCCATCTCCGCCCAAAGGTTGCGCGGGCGGGGCGTGCGGTAGCGCTCGTACTGCAGATCGGATCGAAGGTTGATCTCACCGACGCCCATCAGCGCGGCGACGGTGGCGAGCGACGAAGGCTCGTACCAACCCTCTTGCAGGCGTCGATCCAGCGCGTTGAGGAGGTCGGCTGACGGCGCGCTGCCATAGGGGATCAGCTCACGTGCGACGTACGGGCGATCCATCAGCCCGGGGAGCACAGGGTCGACGGTGTTGCCCCACCGGTACGACGCGAAGTCCGACCCGGGCAGCTCGAGCACGCGGGTCGCGTCGCCCTGCGATTGCAGGTAGCTGGCGTCTTGCTGCCAGTACGCGGGGATGTCCTCGGGTCGCTGCAGGTTGTTCGCCACCATCTGGCCCGTGAAGAGCGGCGGCAGGTTGACCACCGCGACAGCGACGGCCGTGATCGCGACACCGAGGCCGAGCGTGGGGCGCCACCGGGCGAGGGCCCGAGTGCCGGCACCGAGCAGGACGGCCAGCGACACGATGATGAGAGGGACAGCCCGCGGCGTCGATCGCAGCGCGAGCCCGAGGTCCATGTGCGCGAACCTCGAGAAGATCGATCCGTACGGCGAGGGATGATCGAAGGGGTTCGCACCGACCGCGATCAACGTGCCGACGGCGAGGAGCACGACGAAGAAGCCCCGCTGCTTCCAGCGCAGGGCACCAGCGGCGAGCAGGCCGCCGATCGCGAGCAGGTATCCCGCCCCGATCAGCCAGAGGTGCTGGGTGTACGCGGTGCTCGGCTCGATCCAGGGGCCGAGCTTGTCGTCTCCGTAGAAGAACCAGTAGCCGAGGCCTCGCAGCAGCTCGGGCGCGTTCGAGACCTTCGCGACGGTCTCGTAGGTCTCGGTGTAGCGGAGGATCGGGATGCCGTACTTGCCCTGCGCCCACAGTCCCGCGATCCACCAGAACGACACGCCGAGCGTGAGCGCGCCGATCCGCCCGATCGCGGCCATCGCGCGCCGCACCTCGATCTCCTTCGTCACGAACATCGCGTAGACGAGCCAGAGCACGGGACCGATTCCCGCGAAGAGGAGCGCGGTCGCGTTCACGCCGCCGACGAGCGCGATCACGACCGCGAACCACGCGGGCCACTTCCATCCGCCTTCGCGTGCCGCTCGCATCGCCATGCCGATGAGCCACGGCAGCGCGGCCCACGGCAGCAGGATCACCGAGATGCGCGCCGCGTAGTCCAGGACGTAGGGCGAGAGCATGTACACCGCGGCCGCAACGACCATCCCGCGGCGAGCGTGGGCTCCGCGGCGCGCCAGCCCATCGCCCGCATGAGAAACAGCACTCCCGCGCCTGCTGCGAACAGGATCGTGCCGAGCCAGATGCGCTGTGCGACCCAGTCGGGAAAGCCCAGTGTCTGCATGAGCCAGTAGTAAGGGCCCATCGGGAACAGGTAGCCGAGCGTCTGGTGAGTGACCGTGCCGAGCCCGGTGCCCGAGTCCCACATGTACGGCGCCTTGGCGAGCAGGCGGCCCGGGTCGAGGTACAGGTACGTCTTTGTGTCCGCGCCCACTTCGCCGCGATGCGTGAACAGCAGCGGGACGTACGCGACGAGGGCAAGGGCGATGTGCTGGCAACGCCCGCGCCAGCGGGCGGGCATCAGCTGGCGCGCCCGGGGCGTCGGAGTCGAGTTGCCTCGCCGGCGAGTGCGGCGAGCGTTCCCGTGGCGGTCGCCTCCCACGTGAGCTCGCCCGCACGCGCGAGCGCGGCCGCGCTCATCTGCGCACGCGTGTCTGGATCGTCGAGCACACGGGCGATGTCGCGGGCGAGCGCGGCCATGTCGGGGGAGAGCACCCCGGTGACCCCGGACTGCACTGCGTCGCGGTGGCCGGCGATGTCGGTGACGACCGCGGGCGTGCCGCATGCTGCCGCCTCGGTGACGGTCATGCCCCAGCCCTCGGCGGCGGACGCGCTGGCGAGCACCCACGCGCGGCGATACAGCTCGACGAGCGCGTCGTCGGAGAGCCGGCCCGGCATCGAGACCCAGTCGGACGCGTCGAGGTCGTCGATCAGCGCCTCGAGGTGCTCGCGCTCGGCGCCGTCGCCGACGATCGTGAGCCCGACATCGGGATGCGTGGCTCGCACCTCGGCCATGACCTTGATCAGCTCGTCGAACCGCTTCACCGGCATCAGGCGGCCGACCGCGACGACGAGCGGGGTCGTCGACTTCTCGCCACCGGGACTGAAGCGCGGGTCGATGCCGGGCGGCACGACCGACACCCGCGACGGCTTCAGCTTGAGGTCATGGATGAGCTCATCGCGCGAAGACTCGGAGAGCGTGATGATGCGGCTGCGTCGGTAGATCGGCGGTGCGATGCGCTTCTCGACGGTCTCGCCGAACGCGGCGAGGTTCGGGGGCAGCACCATCTTCCACATCGCACCGTGCACGTGGTGCAGGAACACCACGCGCGGCCCGGTCGCCCACAGCGGCGACCAGAACGGCATCCCGTTCCAGATCTCTACGAGCCCGTCGCGCTGGCCGTGCCGGCCAGTCGCCTCGCTGAAGATCGCGCGGGGGAAGACGAGGTAGCGCCCCGCCTTGCGGATGACGCGCACGCCGTCGCGGTTGCTCTCCGGTGGGTGGCCCTGCGCGTAGGACGTGCGGATCGTGACCTCGATGCCGGCCTCGGCCCACAGCCGAGCGACCGTGGTCGCGTGGAGCTCGGAACCGCCCGCCTCGACGTCCGCGAGGTCGCGCCACGCGAGCATGTGGATGCGTCGGAGGCCCGCCGACGCGGCGAGGTCACCGAGCTTGACCAGGGTGTCGGCGCGGGTGTCGGCCACGGGGTCCGTAAACTACCGGCTCCATCCGCCCGGAAAGGTGCACAGGTTTGCGACTCACCGGAGAGCGCCCCATCGAGGGCAAGACGCCCGACTCGCTGCTGGCGCTCCACTCGGCCGGGTACCGCGAGGTCCTCGACCGGATCGGCGGCGGCACGGTTCCTCGACATCGGGTGCGGGCTCGGCGACGGCAGCGCGCTCTTCCTCGGCGGCGGCCGCACCGTGTTCGGCGTCGACTACGACCCGGCGACCGCGATCGCTGCCCATGAGGCGCGGCAGTGACCTCCGCACCGCGGCGAGTGACGGCGCCCGCATCGCAGTCCGCACCGGCAGCGTCGACTGGGTGTGCTCGTCCCACCTCATCGAGCACTTCGTCGAGCCCGAAGGCCACGTCGCCGAGTCGGCCCGCGTGCTCGACGACGACGGCGCTGCGTTCTTCATCACGCCCAACGCCCCCGCCGACTTCGAGAACCCGTACCACGTGCTACCTGTTCGAGCCCGACGACCTCCGCCAGATGCTGGGCCGGCACTTCGATGACGTCACCGTGCTCGGCCTCGACGGCGACGCCGCGGTGAAGGCCGACTTCGAGCGGCGCCGCAAGTTCGCTCGCACGCTCCTCAAGCTCGACCCGTGGGGGCTCCGCCACAAGCTGCCGCGCTCGTGGTTCGTCGGGCTCCACGCCTTCGCCCGCCGGGTGACCTATCCGTTCCTGAACCGCAAGGCGTCAGAGGCGCCGCCCATCACCGCGGAGCAGTTCTCGATCACCGAGGCGATCGACCCGACCACCCTCGTCCTCTTCGCGGTAGCCAAGCGCCCGAAGCGCTGACCCGCAGCCTTCTCGGTCGCGTCTGCCGTCAGACGTGTCGGCTCACGCGACTCAGTTCGCAGACGGTCGGTCGGTCAGGCGCTCACGAGCTCGCGCTCCGGCTCGTCGACCGGCGGCACGTCCTCGGGATCGTCGCGGAGCCGTTCGTAGAGCCCGATGAGCGCGTCGAGGCCAACCGCCGCGAGCAGGCACAGCGCCCCCTCGGCCGAAGCGCGATAGCGGGTCGTCGCGAACGTGATCGTCACCGCGATCCAGACCACGATCGGGGGACCGAGCAGCGGGAAGACCGGGATGCGGCGCCGACGTAGCACGAGCGCACCACCGATCGCGAACGGGGCGACGACGTACCAGCCCGCGAGCGCGCCTCGGGCAACCCAGATGTTGCGACCCTCCGGGAAGTGGTCGAGAGACGTCTGCTGCAGCGGCTTGTAGAGGCCAGTGATGCGGCCCCACCGCGCGAGCACCACGTAGGGGAGCCGCTTCTCGTGGTTGCGGATGTAGTCGATCGAGTCGTCACGGAAGAGCTTCGCGAGAACCGACTGATCGGTGCCCTGGCTGTCGACGCCGTGACGTTGCAGCACCTGGATCGGACATTGGATGTTCCAGTAGCCGGTGAACTCGCCGTACCAAGTGAGATCACACGTCGCGGTCGACAGCGTGATCTCGTAGCCGGCCGAGAGGTACACGGGATGGTCGAAGCGTGTCATGTTGAACGCGACCCACGGGCCGACGACCGCGAGGCACGCGGCGGCCGCGGCGCCGATCCACCCGACCCTCCGCCACAACGAGACCGTGCGCACCAGCAGCACGAGCGGCACGATGACGAGCACCGACAGCAGGACCAGCTCGGAGCGCGAGAGCGTCGCGAGCCCCACTGCGAGGCCCATCCACGCGGCACGGGCGAGGTTCGGGCGGTGCCAGAACCGATAGGCGAGGAGCATCGTCAGCGCGACCGTCAGGATCGCCATCGTCTCCGAAAGGAGCATGCCGTCCGGTGCCCACACGTTCGGGTAGATGCACACGAGGCCGGCGGCGATGAGGCCGACCCTCGGCCCCGCGATCTCCTTGCCGGCGTACGCGGTCACCGCGATCGTCGCGGCACCGAGCAACGTCGACACGAGCAGCTGTCCGGTCGTGCTCGTGATGCCGACGATCGACCATCCCGCGAGGTACAAGAGGTACAGCGGCGGATGGTCGGCGGCCTGGATGCGGACGTGGTTCTCGATCCAGTCGATCGGGTTGATGAACCCCTTGCCGTCGGCGATGAGGTTCGCGCTCTCGTGGTAGAAGTACGCGTCGCCCCACACGGTCTGGTGGCGTGTCACCAGCACGACGTAGAGCACGCGGCCGACGAGCCCGACGGCGGTGATCAGAGCAACCCAGCGCGCGAAATCGAGCGCGCGTCAGCCTTCGGGGTGCTCATCGGCAGAGACGCTAGCCCCTGCCCCTCCCTCGGCTCGGAGCAGGGCGACCTCCTCGGCGAGCGTGCGCACGCGCCGCTCGAGCCGAGAGAGCTCCCACGAGAAGTGCACGACGACGAAGAACAGGAACCCGACGGCGAGGAACAGGAACGCGGCGGGCGGGTAGGCGACCCCGAGCCAGTCGGCGACGGTGTTCAGCACGCCGGGGAACACCGCGAGCGGCACGAGCACGATGCCGATGCCCAGCCACAGCAGCGCGTACTTCGAACGCAGCTGATGCTGGCGGAGCAGCCAGAAGATGTAGCCGACGCTGACGCCGGCGACGACGATGAGCAGGACGTGGGCGCGGGTGCTCACGACGTGTGCCTCATGGCCTGACTGGCGGCGGTGGGATCGCCTTGCGCGATGCCGACGCGATGATCCCGATCATCAAGCGCAGGTAGTTGTACGCGAGCTGCAGGTGTCGGGCGCTCGGCTGCCCGCCGGCGCGGGTGCGCATGGCGACCGGCACCTCGACGACCTTGTAGCCGGCTCGGCACACCATGAGGAGCACCTCGACCGTGTCGGCGAGGTACTCGACGGGGTAGTCGCGGGCGAGCATCGCGACGACCGGCGCGTCGAAGGCCCGGAACCCCGACGTCGTGTCGGTGAACGACTGGCCGGTCTGCCAGCGAACGACGCGGTGCAGCGACTTCATCGCCCGGCCGCGTGTTCGCCCGACTGTGACTTTGGCCGCTCCTTGCGGAGCGGCAAATCGTGATCCGACCACCATGTCGGCGCCGTCGTCGAGCGCGCCGAGCAACGTCGCGATCGTGGCCGGGTCGTGCTGGCCGTCCGCATCGACGACGACCACTCGTTGGTAGCCGTTGTCGACCGCATAGCGGAGCCCTGTGCGCACTGCGGCGCCCACGCCCAGGTTGAACGGCAGGCGGGCGACCGTCACGTCGGTGGCGGCCGCCGCGACCTTCGCAGTCGCGTCGCGGGAGCCGTCGTCCACGACGAGGACGTCGAGCTCGGGCACGACGTCGTGCAGCTCCTTGAGCGTGCCGGGGAGCGCCTGTTCCTCTTGGTACGCCGGCACGACCACGAGCGTGGCGATGTCACTCACCCGGTCTGCTCCTCCACGTACAGCCAGTCTCCCCCCGCGAGCTCGCACCGGTAGGGACGGTCGGTGCCCGTCCATGCGAGGAGCGAGAAGTCGTACGGGAAGAAGTGGATGTGCGGGTTGAACGTGACCCGGTACGGGCGTTGCCGCGGCACGACCACGACGAGACGCTTCGCGGCGACCCGACGGAGCTCGGCGAGCGCGCTGCCGAGGTGCTGCACGTGCTCGAGGGTGTGCGTCGACACGACGGTGTCGAACGAGTCGTCGCGGAAGGGCAGCTGCTCGATGTTCGCCTCGCAGAGGATCGCGCCCCGATGGCGGATCGCTCGGTCGCCGGTCGCGAGCGCGACATCCACCCCGACGACGCGGTGGTCGCTCGCGAGCACCGACGCGAGGTAGCCCTTGCCGCACGCGACGTCGAGCACCGACTGACCGAGCACCGACGCAACGACTGCATCGAGCGACGCGGGTGTGAGGTCGGTGTCGCCCTGCTCGAACCGTGTCTGCAGGCTCCGGTAGAAGTCGCCGTACTCGTCGGGCGAGAGCGTGAACGCGCGCTCCTTCAGCTCGTCGATCGGGATGGGGAGATCGCCGTACATCGAGCGCGCGGCCCGGGCGAAGATCCACGAGTCGCGCAGCGCCGGAGGGACCCAGCGATCGAGCGCGTCGTTCAAGCGCATCGACGTCCGTCGGCTCATCTTCATCGCGGCCTCATCCTCACGGCTCAGGCCTTCCCGATGAGAGCGAGCACCCGCTTGCGTTGCGCGATCAGCGGGCGTTCGAGGAACTTCAAGCTGATCCACGCGGTGATGCTGCTGAGCACCATCGTCATGAGGAAGAGCTGCGGGAACGGCGCCTCCCACTGACCCCATCCGAACCACTGCTGGATGTGGAAGATGAAGAACTGGTGCCAGAGGTACAGGCCGTACGAGATCGATCCCATGAACACCATGAACCGGCACGAGAGGAAGCGCCGGATCAGCCCCTGCCGCTGGTTGCCGAAGACCGCCGGCAGCATCAGGAAGAGCGCGACGAGCCCGTAGACCGTCTGGCGCAGCATCTCTCGCGAGTCGCTCGCGTGGAACAGGCCGAGCAGCAGGCCGAGCTGCGTCGACACGAACCAGAAGAGGCCGAGCGCGATCGTCCAGCAGATCGCCGGGTGACGTCCGATCGCGTCGCCGATCTCGCGCACGACCGAGCGGTGCTCGGCCCACGCGGAGATCACCGCGAGCGCCATCCCGACGCAGAACAGCTCGATGAGCGAAGGGAGCCAGTAGTACGTGAGGGGCTTCCAGCCCGGGTCGACCCAGTAGATGAAGCCACGCCACACGTACGAGAGCACCACGAGCACGCCGAGCCAGCCGAGCAGGCGCATCGCCTGCACGTTGATCGTGCTCGTGCCCGCGAGCTTGCGCATCCACCTCGCCCAGAAGGGAAGGAAGACGTAGAAGCTCACTTCGGTCGCGAGGCTCCACGACTGCGTGATCGCGCCGATCACGAAGCGCATGAAGTAGATCTGCGTGAGGCTCATGTAGACGAGCAGGCCGAAGAGGCTGTGCACGACGATCCCGCCCAAGATCACCTGCAGGAAGAGCGCCGCCCAGTACGCCGGGAAGATGCGGAGCACTCGGCGCGTCCAGAAGTCGGCGGTGCCGATCGGCTCTGTGCCCGCGAGCTGCGCGGCCACGTAGGGCCGGAAGAGCAGGAACCCCGAGAGGCCGAAGAAGATCGGCACACCGATGTCCATGCGCCCGACGTACGCGCCCCATCCGTAGCGGAACGTGTCGCCCGACGCGAAGCCCGAGTGGTGCATCACGATCAGGATCGCGGCGATCGCGCGGAGCCCGTCGAAGCACGCGAAGTGACGGTTGACCGACCCGGCATGGCCCGAACCGAGGTCGGCGGCCGTGGTGGCGGTCATCTGGTCATCCGGTGACGGGCGCCGATCGTCCGGTGCCGGCGGAGTGCGAGGTCTCCTCGTGGTACTCCTGCTCGACGTTCACTGACCAGGTGTCGTGTTGGGCGCCGAGGATGTTCTCGACGCTCAGCATCGCCGTGAACATGGAGTGGTCCTGGTTGTTGTACTTGTGCATGCCGTTGCGGCCGACCGGATACACGTTGGTCGTGTGCTGCTCGAGCCACTCGCGCATGACGTTGACGTTCGCTTCGTAGTCGCCGTCGTACACGGGGTACGCCTTCGGCGTGCGCACGACGTAGCCCGCCTCGACCACATCGGCGTCGACAAGGCCGATGTGCGCGAGCTCTGACGCACCGAGCTTCACGAGGTCGTCGTCGGCCATCTCCCACAGGCGATCGCCGACGTTCACGAAGTACTCGAGCCCGAGGCACGTGTAACCGGGCTTCACCATGTACGGCGACCAGTTCCGGAAGTTCTGGATGCGACCGACGATGACGTCGGGCGAGTGCACGTAGATCCAGTTGTCAGGGAACGAGTACTTGTCGGGGACGACCAGCGCGACGGTGATGAAGTCGCGGTACTTGAGCGCATCGGCCGCAGCGAGCACCTCGGCCGGCGGCGGCGGATCCATCGCTCGCAAGAGCGCGCTCATCGGCATCGACGAGATGACAGCGGTCGCGTCGTAGGTCGTGGCGACGCCCTCGGTCTCGGCAGTGACGGCGACCGCCCGACCGTCCTTGTGCTCGACCTGGGTCACCACGGTCTCCATCAGCACCTTCGTGCCCGCGGCCTCGACCTTGTCGGTGCACACCTCCCACATCATCCCCGGGCCGTACTTCGGGTACTGGAACTCCTCGATGAGGGAGGTGATCTCCTTCTGGTTTCTCTTCGGGAGGATCGCGTTGACGGCGGCCTTGCCGAGCGAGAGGTTCTTGATGCGCTGGGCGGCCCAGTCAGCGGGAAGCTTGTCTGTCGGGATGCCCCACACCTTCTCGGTGTAGCTCTTGAAGAACATGCGGTAGAGGCGCCACCCGAACCGGGCCGCGACCCAGCCTTCGAACGTCGTCTGATCCTTCGGCTTCTTGATGCGGACGCCGATGTAGGAGCATCCACACAGGAACGACTCGCGGAGGCCGAGCGTCTTCACGGCGTTCGTCGCCCGCAGCGGATAGTCGAAGTACTTGCTCTGGTAGTAGATGCGGCTGAGGCGAGGCCGAAGCAAGAAGTCTTCGTCCGGGAGGATCTCGTGCCACACGGCCTCGACCTCGGGGACCTTCGTGAAGAAGCGGTGGCCGCCGATGTCGAAGCGCCATCCGTCGCGCTCGACCGTGCGGCTGATGCCACCGACGACCGAGTCGGCCTCGAGCACCGTTGCCGTGCGCCCGCGCTTGGTCAGCTCCCACGCGGCGGTGAGGCCGGCAGGCCCCGCGCCGATGATCACGACGCGCTCGGCCTCTGAGCCGGCCGGTGTGCTTGTGGCCGGTGTGTCTTCCTCTGTGTCGGCCATCGCGGTCGGCGCGCTCCTGCAGGTCGGTGGTGCACCCGCTGGGGTGCTGAAAGGGGTGGGTGGGGAGCGGCGGATGATTGGGCCGCAACAGGTGCGAAGGCTACCGTTGCGCGCCGTGGCGGTCACGAACACCCAGGCCACGGCGCCCCCTGCCGAGCCTGAGGGAGACCCCACCAGATCCCGTGCTCACGGCTGGAACGTCGCCGCCTGGATCGGCATCGGCGTGGCCGTCGCGATCGGAGTCGTGCTGCGCTTCTGGACCCAGTCGCACCTCTGGCTCGACGAGGCGCTGTCGGTCAACATCGCCAAGCTGCCCGTCGGCGACATCCCCGAAGCGCTGCGACACGACGGCCACCCGCCGCTCTTCTACTGGCTGCTCCACGGATGGATGTCGGTCTTCGGCGACAGCGACCGCGCGGTCCGGGCGCTCTCGGGCGTATTCGCGGTCCTCGCGCTGCCGCTCATGTGGCTCGCGGGGAGGCGGGTCGGGGGACGGACGGTCGCGTGGCTCGCGCTGGTCCTCCTCGCGCTGAACCCCTGGGCCTTCCGCTACGCGACCGAAGCCCGGATGTACTCGATGGTCGTCGTGCTCGTGCTCGCGGGCTACCTCTGCATGATGAACGCTCTCGAGGACGACCGCATCGGTTGGCTCGTGGCCGTCGCGCTCATCACTGGAGCGCTCCTTCTCACCCACTACTGGGCGCTGTACCTCGTCGCCGCGACCGTCGTGCTGCTCGCGTTGCGCCTGCGTTCTCGCGAGACGCGGCGGCGGGCCGTGCACCTGCTGATCGCCGTCGCGGTCGGCGGTCTCGCGTTCGTCCCCTGGCTGCCGTCGTTCGCGTACCAAGCCGCGCACACCGGCACGCCGTGGGCGAAGCCGATCCGGCCGTCAACGATGTTCACGATCACGGCGAACGATCTCGGTGGCACCGGCGCCGAAGGCCAGATGGTCGGCTTCATCCTCACGGTGCTGATGTTGCTGGCGTTGTTCGGGATCGCCCGCGATCGGCGTCACATCGACCTCGACCTCCGCACCGTGCCGCAGGTGCGCACCGAGCTCGCGGTCACCGCACTGACCCTCGTGTTCGGCATCTCCGTGGTCTTCGTGACCTCGGGCACCTATGAGTCGCGCTACGCCGCGGTGTTCGTGCCGTTCCTCCTGCTCGCCGCGGCCGCTGGCCTCACGCGATTCCTCGCAGACTGGCTCAGGCTGACGATCGTGGGCGTGCTCGTGGTGGGCGGACTGTTGGGCGGGTACCGCAACGTCAAGGTCGAGCGCACGCAGCTCGGCGCGGAGGTCGTGCCGGCGATCAACGCAGGCGCGAAGCCCGGCGACGTCGTCCTCTACTGCCCCGACCAGCTCGGGCCCGCCGGCTCACGCCACCTGCGCGGCGACGTCGTCACCCTCGCGTACCCGACGCTCGCCCCGCCCTACCGCGTCGACTGGGCCGACTACGCAGATCGCAACGCCGCGGCCGATCCCGACGCGATCGCACAGGAGGTGCTGAAGCGCGCCGGTGATCACACCATCTGGTACGTGTGGGCGGGCACCTATCGCACGTTCGAAGGGCAATGCGAAGCGGTGAACTCCGCGCTGCTGCGCGCACGTCCGCAAGGCGTCGCTCGTGTCACCGACAACGGCAACAAGTACTTCGAGCACGCGTGGCTGTTCGAGTTCCCGCCGCCGTCCCCGTGACGGCGACCAGCCTTCGCCGCAGCGTCACCGAGGATCTGCGCGCCGCGCTCCCCGCGTGGGTCGTCGCGCGCGTCTTGGTCGCGATCGCATACGGCATCGCTCGGCTCTGGCGCGCACACTCGCATCCCGGTGAGCTGACGATCCAGCTCCACCAAGGGCTCTTCGCGTGGGACGGCGCGTTCTACCGAGACATCGCGACGAAGGGGTACGGCTCGCTGCCCGAGGCGGCCTTGCGGTTCTTCCCGCTGTATCCGCTCTCGGGGCGCGGCCTCGGATGGGTGCTCGGTGGGAACGAGGGGCTCGCGCTGTTGCTCGTCGCGAACGTCGGAGCGCTCGTTGCCGCGGCGCTGATCCACCGCCTGGTGATCCTCGACCTCGCGGACCGTCGCACCGCCGTGCTCAGCGCCTCGCTGCTGGCGCTCGCGCCGCCCGCGTTCGTGCTCGTGTGGGCCTACGCGGAGGCGCTGTACCTCGTCTGTGCGATCGGGATGTTCATTGCGCTCCGGCGTCGCTCGTGGTGGTGGGCAGCCCTCCTCGGGTTTCTGGCGGGGTTGGCGCGACCGTTCGGTGTCGTGCTCGCGGTGCCCGCGGCGATCGAGGCACTGAAGGGATGGAAGCGGGCGACGACACGTGACCGTGTCGCGCGAGCGGCCGCGATCGTCGCACCTGTCGTCGGGCTCGCGACGTTCCTGCTCTGGATCGGCAACCTCGATCCGATCCACCAGCAAGGCGAGCTGCGTGGCCAATGGCTCGATCCCGTGCGGGGGTTGAGCCGCGCGGTCGGCGACTTGTTCGGGTCGCAGCGCTTCCTCGACGGCCTGCACGCGCCCTTCGCGATCGCGCTCGTCGTGCTCGTGGTGCTGTGCATCCGCTGGCTGCCACCGTCGTACACCGCGTACGCCGCGATCGTGGTGCTCAGCGCGCTGTCGGCGAGCAACCTCAACTCGCTCGAGCGGTACGGGCTGAACGCGTTCCCGGTCGTGATCGCGATGGCGATGCTCGCGCGCCGCTGGCGCATCGAGCTCCCGACGCTCATCGTGTCGAGCGTCCTCATGGTGGCGATGTGCAGCGCCGCCTGGCTCGGCCGCTACGTCCCCTCCGCACCCCCTCGGCGGGAAGGCGGGAGGGCAGAACGGCTCGAGGGCTCAGAGGTCGGCGATGGGGACGAGGCGTTGGCGGGGGGCGTGGCGGGGCGGGGCGGCGCCGCCCATGAGGATGAGGCGCGCCACACGGCCGCGGTGGCCCGCGTAGGGCGCGAGCAGCTCGAGCATGCGCTCGTCGCCTCCACTCGCATCGCCGGTCAGCGAGTAGCAGATGATCCCGGGCAGGTGGAGGTCGCCAACGGGCACCGCGTCGGGGTCGCCGGCCGCGCTCGCGCAGACGAGGGCGCTGGTCCACGGCCCGATCCCGGGGATGGTGCGCAGCCGGGTGGCGAGCACCGTGGGCACGGCGACTGCCCGCTCGAGCGCGTCGGCCGCGATCGACGCCCGGCGAATCGTGTCGGCGCGCCCCTGCTCGATGCCGCTCGGATGAAGGCGGTAGTAGGGGAGCGCGGCGAGTCGCTGAGGAGATGGCGGCAGCACCAGCCCGCCGGGCCCGGGAGCGCGTTCGCCGAAACGCCGCACGATCGACGCCCACGACCGGGCGGCCTGGATGCCGGTGACCCGCTGCGCAATGACTGTCGCGACGACGAGAGGGTTGACCGACAGCGACCGCGCGACCCGCAGCCCCGCGTGCCTGCGCGCGAGCTCCGCGAGATAGGGATCGCGCGGGGCGAAACCGTCGACCTGATCGCACGCGCCGACCAGGTCGGGTGCGTGCTCGACGACCCACGCCGCGCCGACACCCCACACGTCGACCTGCACCGCGTGGCCGCCACCCGTGAACCGCGCCGTCGCAGCACCATCGGGAGTGTGCATCGCGCGCCACACGCCGGTCGCACCGATCCGGGTCGTCGGGTCGTATCGACCGTGACGCAAGGGAGCCAGGGTCGGCCCGAGATCGACAGGCAGCGCGGAGTGGACGACGCGCGTGATCACGCGAGGCAACGAAGCGGCTGGCCGCCGTTGTAGGCGACCATGTCGGTGAGGGCGGCGACGACGTCGATCCGCGCGCCCCGCTCGGCGCCGTCGAGCTCCGCGTAGGCGCGGTACAGGTTGCCGACGATCCGCTCGCGGTCGTGCCACTCGGAGAACTCGCCCAGGTCGGTCTGGAGCGCGGCGTCGAGGGGAGACAGCCCCGCGGCCTTGCCCTCCCGAGCGACGCTCTGCACGAACTCGAAGTAGCGCGTGAGCTGATCGAACACCTCGGGCCCGCAGACCGAGCCGTGCCCGGGTACGACGGTCGTCGCACCGAACGCGCGCAGCTGCTCGACCGAATCGAGCGAGCCTGCGACCGATCCCATCACGACGAACGGCGTGCCGCCGTTGAACACGAGGTCGCCGGTGAACAGCACCGAGCGATCCGCGACCCACGCCACGACGTCGTTCGTCGTGTGCGCGGGCCCGATGTGCTGCAACGAGACCTCGAGGTCGTCGACCCACACCGAGAGGTGATCGTCGAACGTGACGAAGGGCGGCCACACCTCGATCTCGCCCCACTCGACCCACGGCCACAGGCCCTTCGTGATCGAACCCGTCGTGAGCACCTCGTGCCGGCACAGCTCGTGACCGACGACAGCGGCCGCGGGCAGCAGCCAGTTGCCGTGAGTGTGGTCGCCGTGGTGGTGAGTGTTGACGAGAACCCGCACCGGGGCAGTCGTCACTCCGCCAAGCGCAGCGAGGAACGCGCGCGTGCGCCCCTCGGTCGCGCAGGTGTCGATCGCGGTCACTCCATCGCGGCCGACGAGGAACCCGGTGTTGTTCAGGCACCACGACCCGTCGAGCTGCACGTAGGCGAAGATGCCGTCGCTCACCTCTTGCAACGTCGGGGGAGGGAGCGTCTCGGCGTCGTGGACATGATCGGCCGACATGGCCGCACTGTAGGTTCCCCAGACATGGATCCTGTGCTCGTCTCGACCCCACGCGAAGGCGTGCGGCTCATCACGCTGAACCGGCCCGACAAGCTGAACGCGATGACGGCCGAGCTCATCGGCCAGCTGCACGATGCGCTCGATGACGTCGCCACCGACGCCAGCTGCCGCGTCGTGGTCCTCACGGGACAGGGGAGAGGGTTCTGCGCCGGGCTCGATCTCGGCGGCTACGGACGGGCACCGAACACCGAGGGCTTCGGGCCTACGCAATCGGGCTTCGCGGTGCAGAAGCAGATCGCCGCGCTCATCCCGCACCTGCGCTCCCTGCCGCAGCCCGTCATCGCCGCCGTCAACGGTCCCGCCGCCGGGGGAGGGTTCGCACTCGTGCTCGGCTCCGACATCCGCATCGCGGCGGAGTCGGCGAAGTTCAACGCGGCGTTCATCCGCATCGGATTGTCCGCGTGCGACATCGGCACCAGCTGGCTGCTGCCCCGTCTGATCGGCGCCGCGCAGGCGCAAGAGCTGATGCTGACCGGACGCATCTTCACTGCCGCCGAGGCGCAGAAGTTCGGGCTCGTCATCGACGTGGTTCCCGACGAGGTCATCCTCGACGCCGCCTACGCAGAGGCCGAGCTCGTGATGAAGAACACGCCGTTCGGCGTCGCCCTCACGAAGGAGGGCATGTGGTCAGCGCTCGAGATCCCGGGGATGCAGGCGGCGATCGATCTCGAGAACCGCCAGCAGATCATGGCGAGTGCGACGACCGACCATCAGGAGGCGATGCGCGCGTTCCTCGAGAAGCGCCCGCCGCGGTACACAAACCAGTAGCCGTCGTCCGCTCCGCTTCCGCCGGCTCCTGCTCGCTCCGCTCGGCAATCGGTGCTTCGCGCACCCGGCGGCGCATTGCGCCGCCGTCTGACGACCCGCCCCTACACGTCCTGCAATTCGCGGGCCCAGACGCGGTAGTGGTGGAGCCCGACGCGCTCGGTCGCCTCGATGCCACCCCACATGAGCTCGGTCGTCACCTCGATCGCGCGCTCGATCTCGAGGTCGCCGCGCTCGAGCCACCGCAACGCGGCCGCCTCGACGAGCGCGAGCACCGACCGCGCGACCAGCCGCGCCTCAGGGCCACCGCCGAACGCGGCCCCCAGCATCGCGAGGCGGTCTTCGATCACCTCGGGATGACGTGACGGCCCGTCGCCGGTCGCGTTCCGGTAGCCGTCAGGGTTGTCGCGCGCGTAGCTGAAGTGCTGGCGCACGACCTTCTCGATCGCCTCGCGGAACGACTCGCTTCCGTCGAACCCGGCGACCACCGCGGCGTGCAAGCGATCGGTGTGTCGCTGGAACACCGCGGCGACGAGCCCACGGCGATCCCCGAAGTAGTTGTACACGAGCGCCCTCGACACGCCGGCGGCGTCGGCCACTTCTTCGAAGGTGACGTCCGCGGGGTCTCGGCCGTGGAACACGCTGACAGCCGCGTCGATGATCTGCTCTCGCCGCGTTGCTCGAGTGAGTCGCGTGCGGACACGCACCACCTGGGCCATTGGCCCTCCCGTCTCGGAGCGGTCAGCTCGTGGGCGAGTCCCCGTTCGTGGGTGCCTCGCCCACCGGTGCGGCGACAGGCACCGTGCCGGTGACCACTGTCGGCGGCGCTTCGGCATGACCGATCGGGAAGTGACAGGCCACGAAGTGGCCGCCGCCGAGATCTCGGACCACGGGCTCCTCGGCAGCGCACCTGTCAGCCGCCCTGGGGCAGCGGGTGCGGAAGCGGCAGCCGCTCGGCGGGAACACCGGGGACGGGAGCTCTCCCGTGATGCGGCCCTCCGGGTCGGGCTTCACCGTCGGGTCGGGCACCGGGATCGACCTCAGGAGCAGGTCGGTGTACGGATGCGCCGGCGCGAGGTACAGGTCGTCGGGAGGCGCGACCTCGCAGATCTTGCCGAGGTACATCACGCACACGCGGTCGCTGATGTTCTTCACGACCGCGAGGTCGTGGGCGATGAAGATCATGGTGAGGCCGTACCGGGCCTTCATGTCTTCGAGCAGGTTGAGGATCTGGGCCTGCACCGACACATCGAGCGCGGAGACGGGCTCGTCGCAGATGACGAGCTTCGGGTCCATGACGAGCGCGCGGGCCACGCAGATGCGCTGGCACTGGCCGCCCGAGAACTGATGCGGACGGCGGTCGGCCGCGACCGCGGGATCGATGCCGACGTCCTCGAGCACCTCGTTCACCCGCGCGGCCCGCTCCTGCTCGGTGCCCACCTTCCAGATCGCCAACGGCTCAGCCACGATCTCGCGGACCTTGCGACGCGGGTTCAGCGACGAGATCGGATCCTGGAAGATCATCTGCATCTGCGGGCGGAGCTTGCGGACCTCCTCGTCGTCGAGCGAGGTGATCTCGTGTCCGTCGAAGATGATGCTGCCGCCTGTGGGATGAGGCAGCTGCATGATCGCTCGACCGGTCGTCGACTTGCCGCAGCCCGACTCGCCGACGAGCCCGAGGGTCTCGCCCTTCATCACGTCGAAGCTGATGCCGGAGACCGCGTTCACTCGCAGTCCCGTGTTGCCGAGAGGGAACTCGACGACGAGCCCCTCGACACGCAGCAGGGTGTCGGGGGAGTCGCGGAGGTGTGCGGTGCCGGTGCCTGCCACCTATGCCTCCGCCGGCGTCGGCGTCGGCGTCGCGGTCTCGGCGTCGAGGCTGCCGCATCCGGTGCGCGGTTGCCCGCGAGCGCGGCCCTGGTTCCGGGCCAGCGCGTCAGCGCCTTCCGGGGTGCCCACGGGGTACCAACACGCGAACAGATGCCCTGGTGTCTCGGCCTCCTGCAACGGGGGCTCCTCCTCGCGGCAACGGTCTTGGGCGTAGGGGCAGCGCGGGCTGAACCGGCAACCCTTGGGCGGATTGATCAGGTCGGGCGGACGGCCTGCGATGACCTGCAGGCGCGTGTGGCTCTTGTTCTCGAGCTTCGGGATCGACTGGAGCAGCGCCTCGGTGTAAGGCATGCGCACGTTCGAGAAGAGCGCAGTCGTCGGTGCCTTCTCGACGATCTTGCCCGCGTACATGACGGCGATGTCGTCGGTGCGCCCCGCGACGACGCCGAGGTCGTGGGTGACGAGCACCATCGACATGTTGCGGTCTCGCTGCTGATCTTGGAGAAGGTCGAGGATCTGCGCCTGCACGGTCACGTCGAGCGCGGTCGTGGGCTCGTCCGCGAACAGGATCGTCGGGCCACAGGCGAGCGCGATCGCGATCGTGACGCGCTGGCGCATGCCGCCTGACAGCTGGTGCGGGTACTCGTCGAGCCGCCGAGCCGGCTCGGGGATGCCGACCGACGTCAGCAACGACACCGCGGTCGCCCTCGCGTCGTGCTTCGACATGTGGAGGTGGTACGTCAGCGACTCGGTGATCTGGCGACCGATCTTCATCACCGGGTTGAGCGATGTCATCGGGTCCTGGAAGATCATCGCCATCTCGGTGCCCCAGATCTCCCGCATCGCGGGCGGGGCCAGGTCGCCGATCTCTTGGCCTTCGAACGCCACGCGGCCTTCACGCACCACGTTGCGGCTCGGGAGCAGTCCCATGACCGAGCGCGACAGGATCGTCTTGCCCGACCCTGACTCGCCGACGATGCCGATCGTCTTGCCGCGGTCGAGCGTGAACGACACTCCGTCGACGGCGCGCACCATGCCGAGGTCGGTGCGGAAGTGGGTCTTGAGGTCTTCGACCTCGAGCAGCGGGCCAGTCGAGGTGCGGTGGTCCGCGATGTTCTTGGAGAGCTGTCCCTTCTTCACCCGACCGCGTCCCGGATCGAGAAGCGCTTGGCCGCGACGTCACCGATCATGTTGATCGCGAGGATCGTGAGGAACATGAAGAGGGCGGGGAGCAACGCGATCCACCATTGCCCCGTCTGCAGCGGGTTCTTGCCCTCGAAGATCATGAACCCCCAGGACGGGGTCGGCGGTCGCACGGACAGGCCGAGGAAGGCGAGCGCCCCCTCGGCGACGATGAGGACAGCGAGGCCGGTGAGCGCGAACGAGAGCATCGGCGGGATCACGTTCGGGAGGATCTCGCGGCTGATGACGCGGCTGTTCTTCGCTCCGAGCGCTCGAGACGCCATCACGAACTCGCGGTTCGACAACGAGAGCGTGCTCGCTCGCACGATTCGAGTCAGCGGTGGGATCGACAGGATGCCGAGCACGAACACCACCAGAGCGAACCGGCTCAAGGTGAAGTGGATCGGCCCCAGCGAGATGTGGCGATCGCCGCCGTCGGGCGCCTGGCCGAACGTCACGAGCATCAGCGCGAGGACGAGCGCCGGAAACGCCAGCAGGATGTCCATGATCGTGACGATGAGGGTGTCGGTGCGCTTGCGGTGGTAGCCCGCGAGCAGCCCGAGGAAGCCTCCGATCAGCAGGCCGAAGACGATCGCCGCCAAGCCGATCGTGAGCGACACGCGTGCTCCGTACACCCACCGGCTGAAGATGTCGCGCCCGTTGACGTCGGTGCCCATCCAGTGCGTGAACGAGGGCGGCTCCTTGCCGTCGAGCACGCTGCCCGCGCTGTACGAGTGCACGAACGGCAGCCAGTCCGCGAACACGGCGAGGAAGATCACGAGCGCCATCCAGCCGGTGGCGATCCAGAACGTGACCCGACCGCGCTTCTTCGGTTTGACGTAGGCCTCGTCGAGCGAGTCGGTGACGACGCCCAGCGGCATGATCTCGCCAGGAGCGAGATCGACCTCGGCCCCGAAGAGGGGCGTGTCCTGGGTCGAAGGGTCGAGAGTGTGGCCGTGGCTATGCGAGAGCTCTTGCATGGCGGATCCTCGGATCGATGAAGGCGTATGCGATGTCGACCAAGAAGTTCACGAACACGAACCCGACGGCGAAGATCGTCACGCAGACCTGCACCACCGGGAAGTCACGGCGGCCGATGGCTTCGACCGTGAGCTGACCCATGCCGTTGAGGGCGAAGATCTGCTCGACGATGACGGCACCGCCGATGAGGGTGCCGACGTTGACGGCCGCCGCGGTGATCAACGAGAAGAGCGATGGCCGCAACGCGTGGCGGAAGAGGATGTGTCGAGTGGACATGCCCTTCGCGCGGGCCATCGTGATGAAGTCCATCTGGAGCGTCGCGAGCATGTCGGTGCGCAGCAGCCTCATGTAGATGGCGATCTGGGCAACGGTCAACGTGATGACCGGGAGGCCGTAGGCCTTGAAGTGCTTCACCGGGTCTTGGAACAGGCTCACGTCTTTGGAGATGGCCGGGAACCACCCCCACTTCACGGCGAAGAAGTAGAGGAGCACCACGCCGATGATGTAGCTCGGCACGGATAACAACCCGAACGCGATGGTGCTACTCGCTCGGTCGAATGTGCTGCCGGAGCGATACGCGCTGAACACCCCTAACGGAATTGCGATGATGAGCGACAGGATCAAGCGAGTAGAAGAGCACGACGAGCGTCACCGGCAAGCGGTTGCGCACCAGCTCGCTCACCGGCGTGTTGAAGCCGAGCGACACGCCGAAGTCGAGCGTCACCATCTTCTTCAGCCAGATGCCGTATTGCACGGGGATCGGCTTGTCGAGGCCGAGGTCGTGACGAACTTGCTCGACCTGCGCGTCTGTCGCACCGGGGCCCGCCTTGAAGATGGCGGGGTCCCCGGGCAACAGGTTGATCGAGATGAAGGTGAGGAAGGTGACGGCGATCACGACGATCACCAGCTGGATCAGCTTTTGGCGCACGTATCTCATGCCGTCACCTCTCCCTCCCTAGGTTCCCTCACGACACGTCGGAAAGACGTGTCGTGTCCTGCTCAAGCGTCAGGCGTTCGGGTTGATCCAGACCGAACGCTGGTTGAACGTGCCGCCGGTTCCGGGGCTCTGCTTCGAGCCGTCGGGGTTGATGAACACGCCGACGTCCATGACGTTCGGAGCGTGCGGCAGCCCCCAGACCGTCCCATGAGCCCCAGAGGTTGTAGCACTGCGTCCCGAACTCCTTGTTGACCGTCTCGGCGTCTGCCTTCTTCTGTGCCGGGTCGGTCGCGCCGCGGTTGTCGGCGAGCGCCTTGTCGATCACCGGGTCCTTGATGCGCCCGAAGTTGAGCGCGAGCTGAGGCGGCGGCAGGGCGTTGTCAGCGGTCCACCAGATGTACTGGCTGTCGAGGTCGTAGCCCCCGTGGTTGCGCCACTGGAACGCTTGGAAGGTTGCCCTGGAGCGCAGTGAGGATGTACTTCGCCTGCTCGATCTGCGTGATCTGCACGTCGTCGAAGCCGGCCTGCTTGAAGAACTCCTGCTGGGCCTGGGCGATGATCAGGTTCGTCGCGTCTTGCGTCGTCGACAGGCTGATCTTGAGCGGGCCCGGATGGTCGGCCTTGTACGACGCGACGAGCTCCTGCGCCTTGGCCATGTCCTGCTTCAGCGGGAAGCCGCTGTCGTCGAGGTGACCGACCTGCGCCGGTGAGAACGGACCGTTGGCGAGCGTCGGGACGCCGGCATCGACCTTGTCGATGATCGCCTGGTCGTCGGTGGCGTACGCCATCGCGCAGCGCACCCGCTGGTCGGCGAGCGGCGACGTCGGGTCGCCCACGTTGCAGAAGGGTGTACCCCGTCTCGCCGTAGTCGGTCTCCTCGAGCATCGGGAACTTGTCGGCCTCGCCACGGAACTTCTTGATCGTGTCGCCGTTCGTGGTCTGGATGAGGTCGACGTCGCCGGCCTCGAGCGCGGAGGCGCGGGTCAGCGCGTCGGGGATGACCCGGGTCTCGAACTCGTCGAGGTACGGGTAGGGCTTGTTCCAGTAGTCGGGGTTCTTCGTCGCGGTGAACGACTCGCCCGGCTTGTAGTCCTTGAAGACGAACGGACCGGTGCCGACGGGCTTCGGACTCGAGCGTCGGGTCCTTGTCGGCCGCCGCGAGCCACGTCGGGCTCGCGATCATGCCCGGCTGGGCGGCGAGGTAGAGCGGGAAGACGACCCAGGGCCGCTTCATCGTGATCGTCATCGTCATCGGATCGGTGAGCGACGACCTGCGGCGAGCCGTCCGGGTTCGTCGCGACGTCGCTGAAGACCTTGCCGGTCAGGAACGACTCGATCTGGCGCTTCATGTTGTCGACCATCGCGGCCCCGTCGAACGGCGTGCCGTCGTGGAACTTGACGCCGTCCCGAGCGTGGAACGTCCAGACCGTGTAGTCCGCGTTCGGGGTGACCGAGTCAGCGAGATACGGCACGAACTTGCCGTCTTCGGTGACCGACGGTGAGCGTGTCGTACACGCTGCCGATGGTCACGTAGCACGACGTCGCGCAGAGCATCTTGGACGGCTCCCACGGGCTGCCGGTGTCGGCCTCGATGCCGACGACGAGCTTGCCGCCCGCCACCGGCGTCTCGGCCGCCGCCGCAGTCGTGGCCGCGCCGCCCGACGCGGTCGTTGCCGCCCCGCCGCCTGACGCGGTGGTGCCGGCACTGCTGCCACTGTCGTCACTGCCGCACGCTGCGGCGAGCACGCCGAAGGCGAGCAACGCCCCCGCGATGCCGAAGACAGCTCGGCGAGATCTTCCGGACGATCGATGCACACTTCCCCCTCTGTTGTGTGGACGCTGGGCGAGAGCCCTCAGGCGTGCGCGCCACCCCTTTGGACGCCCCTGCAGGATGTGACCCCCGCCACATGCATGGTCGACCGGAACCTACGACTGCAGTTGCCACGGTGTCAATGCAGCCCCGTTACAGACGCGCGACGACGGGCGCCCCGCTCGGGGCGCCCGTCGTGCGGTCGGTCGACGGGTCGCTGACGCGCTACTGCTTGATCCAGATCGAGCTGATGTTGATCACGCCCTGGATGCCGTTGCAGAGGCAGATCTTCTCGCCCGACGGTGCCGCGAAGTCCTCGAGGCCTTGCACCTTCGGCGTGTGGGCGAGCCCCCACACCGTGTACGAGCCCCAGAGGTTGTAGCACTGCGTCGCGAACTGCTTGTCGACCGTCTCGGCCAGCTCCTTCTTCTTGGCCGGGTCGGTCTCGCCGCGGTTCGCGTCGAGGGCCTGGTCGATGACCGGGTCCTTGATGCGCCCGAAGTTCAGCGCGAGCTGATCGACGGGCAGCGCGTTCGACGAGTGCCACCAGATGTACTGGGCGTCGAGGTCGACACCGCCGTGGTTGCGCCACTGGAAGGCCTGGAAGTGGCCCTGAAGCGCCGTGAGGATGTACTTCGCCTGCTCGATCTGGCTGATCTGGACGTCGTCGAAGCCGGCTTCCTTGAAGAACTCCTGCTGGGCCTGGGCGATGATCAGGTTCGTCGCGTCCTGGGTCGTCGACAGGTTGATGTTGAGCGGGCCGGGATGGTCCGCCTTGTACGACGCGACGAGCTCCTGCGCCTTGGCCATGTCCTGCTTGAGCGGGAACCCGTTCTCCGCCTCGTTGCCGAGCTGGCCGGGTGAGAAGGGGCCGTTGGCGATCTGCGAGATGCCGGCGTTGATCTTGTCGATGATCGCTTGGTTGTCCGTGGCGTTGGCCATCGCGCAGCGCACGCGCTGATCGGTGAGCGGTGAGCCCTCCTGCGTGACGTGCAGGAGCGTGTAGCCCGTCTCACCGAACTTGGTCCATTCGGTCATCGGGAACTGGTCAGGCTCGCCCCGGTACTTCTTGATCGTGTCGCCGTTCGTCGTGTGGATCAGGTCGACGTCGCCGGCCTCGAGCGCCGAGGATCGAGTCGAGGGCGTCAGGGATGACACGGAACTCGACCTCGTCGAGGTACGGGTACGGCTTGTTCCAGTAGTTCGGGTTCTTCGTCGCGGTGAACGACTCGCCCGGCTTGTAGTCCTTGAAGACGAACGGCCCGGTGCCGACGGGCTTCGACTCGAGCGTCGGGTCCTTGTCGGCGGCTGCCTGCCACGTCGGGCTGCGCCATGTAGCCGATCGCGCCCGAGAGGTAGAGCGGGAACGGCACCCAGGGACGCGTCATCGTGATCGCGACGGTGAGGTCGTCGACGGCCGCGATCTGGGGCGTGCCGTCGGCGTTCTTCGCGACGTCGGTGAGGATCTTCGCGGTGAGGAACGACTTCGTGTGACGCAGGAGGTTGTCGATGACGGCGGCCGCGTTGAGCGGCGTGCCGTCGTGGAACGTCACGCCGGAGCGCACCTTGATCGTCCACACCGTGTAGTCGGCGTTCGGCGTGACCGACTCGGCGAGGTACGGCACGACCTTGCCGTCGTCGGTGACGATCGTCAGCGAGTCGTAGATCGACCGGATGACGGTGTGACCCGAGATCGCGAGGAGCGCCTTGGAGGGCTCCCACGGGCTGCCGGTGTCGGCCTCGATGCCCATCACGAGCTTGCCGCCGGGCACCGGCGTCTCGGCTGCGGCAGCCGCTGTCGTCGCGGCACCGCCCGCCGCTGTCGTCGCTGCTCCACCGCCGGCTGCGGTGGTGCCGGCACTGCTCCCGCTGTCATCACTCCCGCACGCCGCGGCCACGAGGGCCAACGCGAGGCCCCCGGCAACCAGGAGCGCGCCGGTACGGCGTCGTTTGAAGATCGGTCGGTTCACGCAGACTCCCCCACTCACGCGGGCCCCTCGCCCGCAGTCCATTGCTGCAACTGCGTCCGTGCGGCTGGTTCCCTCTGCCAGCTCACCCCCTGTTCGCGGACTCGTGGAATGTGACCCCCGCCACACGCACGATGGCGCGGAACCTATTGCGGCACTGGCGCGGTGTCAACGCGGACGCGTGACGCGCGAACGGCGGGCGCCCCGAGGGACGCCCGCCGAAGCGCGTGTGTCTTGCTGGTTACGCGGAGTGCGCTACTGCTTGATCCAGACCGACTGGACGTTGAAGACGCCGGCGATGCCGTTGCAGAGGCACGCCTTGTCACCCGACGGGAGGGTGAAGTCCTCGATGCCGTGCACGTCGGGCGTGTGCGGCAGACCCCAGAGGTCCTAGTCGCCCCAGATGTTGTAGCACTGGGTCGCGAACTCCTTGTTGACCGTCTCGGCGAGCTGCTTCTTCACCGCCGGGTCGGTCGCCCCGCGGTTGTCGGAGAGCGCCTTGTCGATCACGGGGTCCTTGATGCGCCCGAAGTTCAGCGCGAGCTGACCCACCGGCAGCGCGTTCTCGGACGACCACCAGATGTACTGGGCGTCGAGGTCGAGCCCGCCGTGGTTGCGCCACTGGAAGGCCTGGAAGTCACCTTGCAGCGCCGTGAGGATGTACTTCGCCTGCTCGATCTGGCTGATCTGCACGTTGTCGAAGCCGGCCTGCTTGAAGAACTCCTGCTGGGCCTGGGCGATGACGAGTGCCGTCGCGTCCTGCGTCGTCGACAGGTTGATGTTCAGCGGACCTGGATGGTCGGCCTTGTACGACTTGACGAGCTCTTGCGCCTTGGCCATGTCCTGCTTCAGCGGGTAGCCCGTGTCGGGCAAGTAGCCGACCTGGGTCGGTGAGAACGGACCGCTCGCGACCTGGTTGATGCCGGCACCGAGCTTGTCGATGAGCGCCTGCTCGTCGGTCGCGTACGCCATCGCGCAGCGCACGCGCTGCGTCGGACAGCGGGCTCGCGGGGTCGTCGACCTTCAGCAGCGTGTAGCCCGTCTCCCCGAACGCCGACACCTCGGTCATCGGGAACTGGTCGGCCTCACTGCGGAACTTGGCGATGTTCTCGCCGTCGTCCGTGTGGATCATGTTCACGTCGCCGGCCTCGAGCGCCGAGGCGCGCGTCTTGCCGTCGGGGATGACGCGGAACTCGACCTCGTCGAGGTACGGGTACGGCTTGTTCCAGTAGCTCGGGTTCTTCGTCGCTGTGAACGACTCGCCCGGCTTGTAGTCCTTGAAGACGAACGGACCGGTGCCGACGGGCTTGGGCTCGAGCGTCGGGTCCTTGTCGGCCGCGGCCATCCACGTCGGGCTCGCCATGTAGCCGATCTGCCCAGTCAGGTAGATCGGGAACGGCACCCACGAGCGCTTCATCGTGATCTGCGCCGACATCGGGTCCGCCGGGTCGACCACGATCTGCGGTGAGCCGTCAGCGTTCGTCGCCACGTCCGAGAACACCTTCCCGGTCAGGAACGACTTGAACTGGCGAGTGAGGTTGTCGACGATCGCAGCGCCGTCGAACGGCGTGCCGTCGTGGAACGTGATGCCGGAGCGCGCCTTGATCGTCCAGACCGTGTAGTCGGCGTTCGGGGTGATCGACTCGGCGAGATACGGCTCGACCTTGCCGTCGACCGTCGCGAGCGCGAGCGGATCGAACACCGAGCGCATGACGGTGTGGCCCGAGATCGCGAGCAGCGCCTTCGACGGCTCCCACGGGCTTCCGGTGTCGGCCTCGAGGCCGAACACGAGCTTGCCGCCCGGCGTCGGCGTCTCGGCCGCTGCCGTGGTTGCGGCTCCGCCTCCGGCTGTCGTGCTGGCGCCTCCACCGGCGGCTGTGGTGCCCGCGCTGCTCCCGCTGTCGTCGCTTCCGCACGCGGCGGCGAGCAACCCGAACGCGAGCAGCGAGGCGCCGAGTGCGAGCGCAGCGCGACGTCGCGGACGAACATGCCTCAATCTCATCGTTGCCCCCAGTTGCGGCGCGACCCCCGTCGCGCCAGTCGGTCGGAACGTACCTGCCGCGGTTGCGCATTCAGCGGCCGCGCGAGCGGTCGTAACGTCATTCACATGTTCGAGTCGACACGTGTCGCGCCTGGTGCTCCTGCGGCTCTCGCGAGCCGAGATCCGGCCGACCGCCTCGGCCTCGCCGGCAAGCCGGAGGCGGCGGAGCTGCACCGCGACTTGCTGGCTCGGCTGCAGAGGTTGCAGAACCGGCTGTGGGCCGAGCAGCGCCGAAGCTTGCTCCTCGTGCTGCAGGGGATGGACGCCTCGGGCAAGGACGGCACGATCCGCACCGTGCTGTCAGGTGTGAACCCGCAGGGTTGCCGGGTGACCTCGTTCAAGGCGCCCGTTGGTCGCGACGCCGCGCACGACTTCCTGTGGCGCGTGCACGAGGTCTGTCCCGGTCACGGCGAGATGGGGATCTTCAACCGATCTCACTACGAGGACGTGATCGCGGTCCGGGTGCGAGCGCTCGCGCCCGAGTCGGTGTGGCGCCCGCGCCTGCGTCACATCCGCGAGTTCGAGCGGATGCTGTGTGACGAGGGCACGACGATCGTGAAGGTCTTCCTCCACATCTCGACGGACGAGCAGCGTCGACGGCTCCAGCGGCGCATCGACGATCCCGAGAAGAACTGGAAGTTCCGGAAGGGTGATCTCGACGATCGGGCGATGTGGGATCAGTACGCCCACGCGTACGACGACGCGCTGACGGAGACGTCGACGAAGTGGGCGCCGTGGCACGTCGTTCCTGGCGACCGGAAGTGGGTGCGGACGGTCGCGGTGTCAGAGCTCGTCGTGGACGCTCTCGAGCGCATGGACCCGAAGGTGCCCGAGCCCGAGCCCGGGATCAACAAGATCGTTGTCCGGTAGCCGGCCTCCGCTCCGCTTCGGGCGGCTCCCGCTCGCTTCGCTCGACAATCGGTGCTTCGCGCACCCGGCGCCGCATTGCGGCGCCCTTCCCTAACCCACTGCCAACCCGTCGCCCCAAAGGGCGGGGCGGAGCGCGGCGATGGTCGCCTCGTAGACGGCGTCAGGGCTCGCGGCGCCGTCGACCGTGACCAGCAGGCCACGGTCGGCGAACCACCGGACCAGCGGTCCTGACTCTTCGTCGTACAGCGCGAGCCGGCGCCGGACGGCGTCCTCGGTGTCGTCCTTGCGCCGCACTGCCCAGCCGTCGCCACGAGGGCACGGCACCGAGACGACCTCGCGCGGTGCCGAGGTCGTCGTGCCGCACACAGGGCAGACGCGGCGACCGAGGATGCGGGCCAGCACCACGTCGGTCGGCACTTCGATCTGGATGGCGGCCTGAAGGGGCTCGTCACCCAGGATCGCGGCGAACCCGTCGGCTTGCTCGACGGTGCGGGGAAATCCGTCCAGGAGGAAGCCCCGGCGGGACACCTCGGGATGCCCGATGCGGTGCTCGATCACCTTCAGCATCACGTCGTCGGGCACGAGCTCGCCGTGGTCGACGAACGCCTGCACCTGGAGGCCCAGAGGGCTGGCCTCGGCCATCTCCCGCCGCAGGATCTCGCCGGTCGAGATGTGGTGGATGCCCAGGTGGGCGGCGACGCGATGGCCGACGGTGCCCTTGCCCGCGCCTTGTCGGCCGAAGATGACCAGCTTGGGGAGACGGCTCATTCGGGACCCCCGGGGGCGGTGAGGTGGAGCCGGAAGGGCGCGCACCATACCGCGGCCGTCATGGTTCTGTCATGACGACGTGCCGGGTTTCCTGGTGCGAGACTGCCCGGCCAGCGGAGCGGAGATGAGAAGGGGCTGCGGTGGATCACACGGGCGCGGACGGGGCCGGCCAGAGCCTCGACGCGCTCGACGAGCTGGCCGCGCTCCGAGACGAGGCCCACACGGACGATCCCGCGCGCCGGGCTCGGGCGCTTGCGCGCCTCGCCGTCGGGCTGCAAGGACGGCAGCGGCCGAACGAGGCGCTCGAGGCGATCGACGAGGCGCGTGAGGCATTCTTCGCTTCAGGCGACTCGCAGGGCGAGATCCTTTGCGACCGGCTCGCGGCGCGGCTTCTCCTCGCGCTCGGGCGCCCCTCGACGCGAGCAAGCGCCTCACGGCTGCGCGCCGCAAGCTGCTCGACGGGCAGAGCGCACCCGCCGAGCTCGCCTCGTGCGAGCAGCAGCTCGCCGCGGTGCTGCACAGCCTGGGCCGCGACCGCGACGTCGTCACCTTGCTCGTGAGCGCGCGTGAGCTCTTCACGAAGGCCGATCAGCTCCGCGACGCCGGCGTCTGCGACAACGACCTCGGCGTGCTCCGCGCCAAGGCCGGTGACCTCGACGCCGCGCTCGACCACTTCGCCGATGCGCGCGCGTATGCTTCGCGAACAGCGCCGCAGACCTCGCGTCGGTGGCGTTCAACGAGTCGCTCGTGCTTGTGGGAGCAGCATCGCTCGAACGAGGCGATGGAGCGGGTGCGCGAGGCGCGCGCCGGCGTTCGTCGCGGCCGAGGTCGAGCTCCCTGTTGCGTGGTGTGATCAGAACCTCGGCGTGCTGCTCGCGGAGGAGGGCCGTCTGAACGAGGCCGCGGACCGGTTCGTCGGAGCCCAGGATCGCTACCGGGCGTCGTCGCACTGGACCGCGGTGGCCTGGTGTGACGCGAACCTTGCGATCGTGCTCGACGCGCTCGGGGACCGTTCCAGCCGGTGACACTTCCTAGACTGGGGTGATCGGCGCCGAACCTGTCTCCTTCGTGCTCAACGGCACCTCGGTGTCGTGCCGTGCCGACCATCCCCATCTGCTCGCCGCGCTGCGCGATGAGCTCGGCGTCCTCTCGCCGAAGGACGGGTGCTCGCCCTCGGGGCAGTGCGGGTGCTGCACGGTCCTGCTCGACGGCAAGGCGCAGGTGAGCTGCCAGACGTCGCTCGCCAAGGCCGCGGGTCGCGCGATCACGACCCTCGAAGGCATGGCCACCGAGGAGCGCGATCGCTACGCGAGGGTCTTCGCGTCGACCGGCGCCCTCCAGTGCGGGTTCTGCACGCCCGGCATCGTCATGCGCACGAAGGCGCTGATCGCGAAGAAGGGCGCCGACCTGACACGTCAAGACGCGGCGCGCCACCTCGGCGCGCACCTCTGCCGGTGCACGGGCTACGTCAAGATCCTCGATGCGATCGAGCTCCTCGCGTCAGGGTGCCGACGTCGAACCACCCGCGTGCGGTGGTGTCGGCACGAGCGGGCTTCGCTACGAGGGCCTCGAGCTCTCGCTCGGCGACAAGCCGTATGTCGACGACCTCGTCCTTCCCGGCATGCTGCACGGCGCGTTCCATCTCGCGTCGCACGCCGCGCGCTGACGTCGTGGGCATCGACGTGACGGCCGCGGCCGCGGTGCCGGGTGTCGTGCGCGTCCTCACCGCCGCCGACGTGCCGGGCGCGCTCCGCGTCGGGCTGATCCACAAGGACTGGCCGATCTTCATCCCCGAAGGCGGACGCACCTCCTACCTCGGTGACGTGCTCGCGATGGTCGTCGCCGAGGACCGCGAGATCGCGCGCGCCGCGGCACAGCTCGTCCGACGTCGACTACCGGCCGCTGCCGCCGATCGTCGATCCGCGCGAGGCCATCGCGCCCGGCGCGGACGACGCGGTCTGGGGTCTCGAAGGCAACGTGCTGTCCCGGTCGACCTACGCGCGCGGCGACGTCGATGCCGCGCTGGCGGCGAGCGCGCACGTCGTGCACGAGGTGTTCCAGACCCAGCGCATCGAGCACGCGTTCCTCGAGCCCGAGTCGACCGCTCGTCGCGCCGGTGGTGTTGGCCGACGGGTCCGATGGGCTGCACGTGTGGTCGGGAGGCCAGGGGGTATGGGACGACCGCGACCAGATCGCTTCGGTGCTCGGCATCGACGCGGGACGCGTGACCGTCGAGCTCGTCGCGAACGGCGGCGCGTTCGGCGGCAAGGAGGACATGTCGAACCAGGCCCAGACCGCGCTGGCGTCGTGGCTGACCGGGCGGCCTGTGAAGTGCACGCTCTCGCGTG
The DNA here is from genome assembly GCA_963739555.1 of uncultured Acidimicrobiales bacterium. Lineage (GTDB taxonomy): Bacteria > Actinomycetota > Acidimicrobiia > Acidimicrobiales > DATKAS01 > DATKAS01. Next base: position 302,779 of record CAVUAV010000010.1, read on the forward strand.
AGGAGTCGTTGCTGATCCACCCGAAGCGACACCCGATCCGGATGGAGTACTGGGCGGGTTGCGACGACGACGGACGGCTCACCGCGCTGCGGGCGCGCATGGTCGGCGACTCCGGGCCGTACGCGTCGGTCGGGATGAAGGTGCTCGAGCGGTCGGCTGGGCACGCGAGTGGTCCGTACGTGGTGCCGGCGATCGACGTCGACTCGATCGCGGCCCGCACGAACAACCCGGTGTGCGGCGCGTTCCGCGGCTTCGGCGCGAACCAGGCGCAGTTCGCGATGGAGGGAGTGCTCGATCGCCTCGCCGAGGCGGTCGGGATCTCAGGCTGGGAGATCCGTGCCGCGCAACGTCGTGACCCCCGGCTCGGTGTGGGGACCCGGTCAGATCATGGACGACGGCTGCCTCGGCGCCCGTGCGTGCCTCGATGCGATCAAGCCGGCCTACGACGAGGCAGTCGCGTCGGGCGCCGCGGTCGGCCTCGGCCTCGGGCTCAAGAACTCGGGCCTCGGCAACGGGTTCAAGGAGATCGCGCGCGCGGTGGTGCGGTTCGAGGAGGACGGCACCATCGAGGTCCGGCACTGCTGGACGGAGATGGGGCAGGGCGTGCACACCGTCGCCCGTCAGGTCGCGGTCGAGGAGCTGCAGGTCGACCCCGCCCGCATCCGCGTGCTCGTCGACACCTCTCGCGAGCTCGGCGCGGGCCAGACGACCGGGAGCCGAGGCACGTTGATGGGTGCAGGCTCGGTGAAGGCGGCGTGCGAGGCCGCGCCGCGCTGCTGGCTGCGAGCCGGGCGTCGACTACGAGGGCGAGTACCGCGTCGACTGGACGAACTCCCTCGCCGAGGGCCTCGAGCACCCGGTGATCCACTCGACGTTCGGCTACGCATCGCAGCTCGTCGTCGTCGATCGTGAGAGTGGCAACGTCGACAAGGTCGTCGCCGCGCACGACGTGGGCCGCGCCGTCAACCCTCTCCTCTGCGAGGGCCAGATCGAGGGCTCGGTGCACATGGGCCTCGGCTACACGCTCACCGAGGACTTCCCGGCCGACGCCGAGGGCCGGCCGACGAACATGACGCTGCGGAGCCTCGGCATCATCCGGCCGAAGGACATGCCGCGCGTCGAGGTGATCCTGGTCGAGTCTCCGCAGCCGAACGCGCCGTACGGCATCAAGGGCGTCGGTGAGATCGGCCTCGTGCCCACCGCAGGCGCGGTGGCTGCCGCCTTGCACGACCTCGACGGCGCGTGGCGCTCCACGTTGCCGATGCGCCGAGGCGCGACCTCCGACAGCGACGAGTGACACCCCTCTGGTGGGTGCCGGCGTGAGCGCGACGACGCCCGGTCTCGTCTGCGCGCACCATCACCTGTACTCGGCGCTCGCTCGCGGCATGCCTTCGCCCCCGCGCTCGCCGACGACGTTCGTCGAGATCCTCGAGCAGGTGTGGTGGAGGCTCGACGTCGCGCTCGACCTCGAGATGCTGAAGTGGTCGGCGATGCTCGGCGCGCTCGAGGCGCTCGAGAGTGGAACGACTGCGATCGTCGACCATCACGAGTCGCCATCTGCGATCGAGGGCTCGCTCGACGTGATCGCGGACGCGTGCCGCGAGGTCGGGGTGCGGGTCGTGTGCGCGTACGGCGTGACCGACCGCCACGGCGCGGACGGTGCGCGGCGCGGTCTCGCAGAGAACGAGCGCTTCCTGCGCGCGGGCGGCGGGGGCATGGTCGGCGTGCACGCCGCGTTCACGTGCAGCGACGAGACGCTCGAGGCGGCCGCGGGCCTCGCGCTCGACCTCGGTGTCGGCGTCCACATCCACGTCGCCGAGGGCGCGGTCGACTCGAACGCGGGGAAGCGGCTCGCGGCACTCGCAGACGAGTCGTGGCTGCTCGTCCACGCCGTCCACCTCGACCAAGACCTGCCGGGCACGATCGCCCACAACCCTCGCTCGAACATGAACAACGCCGTCGGCTACGCGAGGCCCGCCGTCGCGATCCAACCCGATCGTGCTGGGCACCGACGGCATCGGGGCAGACATGCTCGACGAGTTCCGCGCTCGCCTACGTGCGTCATCGCGAGGACGACGTCGAGGCCTCACCCGAGGCGGCGTGGTCGTGGCTCGAGAACGGATGGCAGCTGGTGCCGGAGGCCCGCAGCGACGTCGTGCGGTGGTCGTACGACGCGATGGATCCGTGGTCGCTCGCCTTCACCACCGACGTCCGTGCCGTCGACGTCGAGATCGAGGGTGAGGTCGTGCTGCGAGATGGCGTCGCGACCCGGGTCGACCCAATCGAGGTGCGCGCGAAGGCTGCCGAGCAAGCCGGACGCCTCCACCGACTGCTATGACCGGCTGATGGCCGCACCCGTCGCGCTGTACCTCCAGGACGCCCATCCGCTGCGCGAGGCGATGGACTACGTGCGCTACGCGGAGGATCGCGGGTTCGAGGCCGTGTGGCAGGCGGAGAGCAGGCTCGTGCGCGAGGCGACGGTGCCGATGGCCGCGTTCGCTGCGGTGACCGAGCGCATCAAGGTCGGCAGCGGCGTGGTCGCGATGTGGACCCGGAACCCCGCGCTGCTCGCGTCGACGTTCTCCACCCTCGACGACCTCGCCCCCGGTCGCGTGATCCTCGGGATAGGCGCGTGGTGGGACCCGCTCGCCCGAAAGGTCGGCGTCGACCGGGCGAGGCCTCTGAAGGCGATGCGCGAGATCGTCGAGGCGGTGCGCCTGCTGCTGGCCAACGAGACCGTGACCTACGAAGGCGAGTTCGTGCACTTCGACGGCGTCGAGCTCGACTACGTGCATCAGGAGCGGCGGCCGAAGGACGTCCCCATCTACATCGGCGCCACGGGCATGCAGATGATGGAGCTCACGGGCGAGATCGCCGACGGCGTGGTCCTCAACTACCTCGTGTCTCCCGCGTACAACGCGACCGCGCTCGAGCACCTCGCGAGGGGGGCTGCCAAGGCGGGACGCGGGCTCGACTCGATCGACCGGCCGCAGCTCGTCGTGTGCTCCCTCGACCAAGATCGTGGCCGCGCGCTCGATGCCTCGCGGCTCCTCGTCACGCAGTACCTCGGCCAGCAGCCCCACATCATGAAGGCGAGTGGCGTGCCCGAGTCGCTCCTCGACGAGATCGGCAAGGTGCTGACGTGGCCGGCGACGCACGAGCAGGTCGTTGCCGCGTCGAAGCTCGTGCCCGACGACATCGTGCAGATGATCACGGCCTCGGGGACGCCCGACGAGTGCCGCGCGAAGGTCGCCGAGTACGTCGCGGCCGGAAGTACGTGCCCGATCCTGTATCCGTTGGGCGATGATGTCCGGCTCATGATCGACGCATTCGCAGGATGGGAAGCATGAACGACCATCGCCAGCTCGTCTCGTCGGGCGGCCCCTACGAGCTCATCGTCGGCTACAGCAGAGCCGTGCGGGTCGGCGACCGCATCTTCGTCGCGGGCACGGCACCGCAGTGGCCCGACGGGCAGCGTCGATCCGAGCCCGACCGTCCAGGCGCGTCGCTGCTTCGAGATCATCGAGACCGCGCTGCGCGAGGCCGGTGCCACCTTGCAGGACGTCGTGCGCACGCGCATCTTCCTCGTCGACGCGAACGACTTCGACGAGATCGGCGCGGTGCACGGCGAGCTGTTCGCCGAGACGCGACCGGCGAACACGACACTCGTCGTCAAGGCGCTGCTCGATCCGGCATGGAAGGTCGAGATCGAGGTCGAGGCGATCGCCGCGATGCGAGTCTGAGCGATGGCCGACCTCGTGGTCCGCGGGGCAGATCTCGTCGCGACCATGGACGACGAGCGGCGCGAGATCACGGGTGGATGGGTCGCGGTCACCGACGGCTTCGTGAGCGCGGTCGGAGGTCCGGCTGACGCGATTCCCTCGGCCGAGGTCGTGCTCGACGCGGCTGGTTGCCTGGTGACACCCGGGCTGATCAACACCCATCACCACATCTACCAGAACCTCACGCGCGCCTTTCGGCCCGCGACTGTTGCATCGCTCTTCGACTGGCTGACCGCGCTCTATCCGCTCTGGAGCCGGCTCGACGAGGAGGCCGCGTACGTGTCCGCCTGGATCGGGCTCGCCGAGCTCGCGCTCGGCGGGTGCACGACGTCCACCGATCACCTCTACGTGCATCCGCGGGGCGGCGGCGACCTGATCAGCGCGGAGATCAGGGCCGCTTCCGAGCTCGGCATGCGGTTCCATCCGACGCGCGGGTCGATGAGCCTCTCGCAGAAGGACGGCGGGCTCCCGCCTGACTCGGTCGTGCAAGACGACGACGAGATCCTCGCCGACTCCGAACGCCTGGTCGCGTTGCACCACGACCGAGCGCGGGGTGCGATGGTGCGGATCGCTCTCGCGCCATGCTCGCCGTTCAGCGTGACGCTCCGAGCTGATGGTGCGGACCGCCGAGCTGGCTGAGCGACTCGACGTGCGGCTGCACACCCACCTCGCCGAGGACCCCGACGAGGACAAGTTCGCGGCGGAGAAGTTCGGCGGGCGCACGATCGACCACTTCGAGTCGGTCGGGTGGATGACCGATCGCAGCTGGGTCGCGCATTGCATCTACCCGAACGACGCCGAGGTCGCGAGGCTCGGTCGGGCGGGGGTGGGCGTCGCGCACTGCCCGAGCTCGAACATGATGATCGGCGGGGGCGGCATCGCGCCCGTGGCCGCGATGCGCTCGGCAGGCTCACCCGTGGGTCTCGGATGCGACGGATCGTCGTCCACCGACTCGGCTTCGCTCTGGATGGAGGCGCGCAACGCGATGCTCCTCGGGAGGTTGCGCGGAGGTCCGGCGTCGACGGGCGCGCGCGATGCGCTCGAGATCGCGACCCACGGCGGTGCGGGCTGCCTCGGGCGCGCAGGTGAGATCGGCGAGCTCACAGTCGGCGCGGTTGGCGATCTCGTGGTGTGGCCGGTCGCCGGAGACATCGCGCATGCGGGCGCGCTCAGCGATCCGGTCGAGGCGTGGTTGCGCTGCGGGCCGAGCGCGGCGAAGCACACGGTCGTCGCCGGTCGGGTGATCGTGCGCGACGGCGCCCTCGTCGACGACCGAGCCGACGAGATGCTCGCCTGGCACCGCCGCGTCGCGGCGAGGTTCCAGAGCCCCTAGTCGAGCGCGGCGGCCATCGCGAGGAGCGCTTCGTCCATCCCACGGCCCGCGAGCAGGCCGAGCCCGACCGGCTTCCCCTCGACCGTGCCGCCGTGCACGGTGACCTGGGGGGTGCCAGCGAGGCCCGCGGCACTGGTGAGTGCCAACGCTCCCGCCCGCACCGCCTCCTTCGCCGGGCCTTCGAGGTCGATGCGATAGGCGGGACCCTGCGCAGGTGGCAGCGCGAACACGACGCCGCCCGCAGTGCGCCGAGCGACGAGGTCTCGGATCTCGACACGCCGCCGTTCTGCGGCCGCGATCTCGTCAGCAGCTGACACGCGCCGCGTCCGTGAAGCGCTGCGCTATGCCCGGACCGAACGACGGTCGCGTCGCGGTGATCCAGGCGCCGTGGCATTCCCATGCCTCACCGCGTTGGAGCGTGCGGAAGCAGTCGGCCCACGAGGCGATGTCGCCGTCGGCGAGGGCGCCGCGCTCGAGCGGCAGCTCGAGACGAATCGCCGCCGCGCGCGCAGCTGCCTCGACGACCGCAGCGACTTCATCGGGCACCGCCGCGAGCAGGTCGTCAGCGAGCACGAGCTTCGTCGCCGCGAGGTGCGCGGTCTCGTCGAAGTCCGCGTCGAGCAGCACACGTCCGACCTGCATCAGGACCGCGCCGCTGCGGGCGAACCAGCCCACCGCGTCGAATGACGGCGCGAGCGGCACGACGCCATCCGCGGTGACGCGACCGTGAGTCGGCCGCAGCCCGAAGATCCCGCAGAAGCTCGCGGGAACGCGCACGGATCCGCCGGTGTCTGTTCCGAGCGCGAAGTCGCACAGCCCGCCCGCGACTGCCGAGGCCGATCCCGACGACGAACCCCCGGGTACGCAACCCGGCGCGGCGCTGTTGATCGGCGTGCCGTAGTGCACGTTGGTGCCCGAGAGGCTGTAGGCGAGCTCGTCGGTGTGGCTCTTGCCGATGAGGGTCGCGCCCGCCGCGAGCAGGAGGGTGACGGCGGGCGCCGTCGTCGTCGGCATCGGGTGCGTCGCCTCCCACTGGGGGTTGCCGGCCCCGGTCGGGTAGCCCGCGACGTCGTAGAGGTCCTTCGCGACGAACGTCGTGCCGGCCAGGTCACCGTCAGGCGCGCCCTCGGCGAGCACCGCGGGTCCGATCTTCAGCGCGCCGAGCGGATCGTCGGCCGGCATCCGGATCACGGCTGAGTGTCCCACGTCGACAAGAATCCCCCGATGGCCGTGCTGAACCCGACGACGCTGGACGACGCCCTCGCGGCGCTCGCGGAGCATCCCGGCGCGCACGTGCTCGCGGGTGGCACCGACTTCATGGTCGAGGTGAACTTCGGCCATCGACGGCCCGAGGACGTCGTCGCACTCGCCCGGGTCGACGAGCTGCGACGGTGGGACATCGACGGCGAGACCGTGCGGTTGGGCGCGGGTGTCACGTGCTCCGAGCTGATGCAGTCGCCGCTGGCCGAGGCGCTGCCGGCCCTGGCCCAGGCAGCTCGCACCGTCGGCTCGCCCCAGATCCGCAACGCGGCGACGATCGGTGGGAACCTCGGCACCGGGTCGCCCGCGGGCGACCTGCTGCCAGTCCTCTCGGCCCTCGACGCGGCGATCGTGGTGCGATCGGTCAACGGCTCGCGTGTCGTGTCGATCCACGACTTCCTGGTCGCGCCGAAGCGCACGGCGCTGCAACCCGGCGAGCTCGTCGTCGAGGCCGTGGTGGCGCTGCCGAAGGGTCCGCAGGAGTTCATGAAGGTCGGCGTGCGCAACGCGATGGTGATCGCGATCGCGAACCTCGCGCTCGTCGTCGATCTCGGGGCGCTGAGGGTCGCTGCCGGCTCGGTCGGTCCCACGGTCCTCCGAGCACGCGACGCGGAGCAGTGGGCCGAGGCCAACGGCGGCGTGAGCGCCGACCCCGACGAGTTCGCTCTTCGAGTGGCGGCCGAGGTGCGGCCCATCGACGACCATCGGTCGACTGCGGCATACCGGCGGCGGGCGGTCGAGGTCATGGCAGCACGCGCGCTGCGGAGGGTGGCGGCCGCGTGAGCGAGCACTATCGGCTCACCATCAACGGCGAGCTGCACGACGTCCATGACGCGTGGGCGGGGGAGAGCCTGCTCTACGTCTTGCGCGAGCGGCTCGGCCTGCCCGGCGCGAAGGGCGCGTGCGAGCAGGGGGAGTGCGGCTCGTGCTCGGTCGTCGTCGACGGCACGCTCACGTGCTCGTGCCTCGTGCTGGCCGCGTCGGTCGTCGACCGCGAGATCACGACCGTCGAGGGTCTCACGAGCGACGGATCGCTGAGCGACGTGCAGCGAGCGTTCGTCGCCGAAGGCGCCGTGCAGTGCGGCTTCTGCACGCCTGGTCTCATCGTGGCGGTGCACGACCTCCTCGACCGCGTGCCCGATCCCGACCCGCTCGCGATCCGTGAGGCGCTGTCGGGCAACCTCTGCCGCTGCACCGGCTACGGGCGGATCTTCGCGGCGGTGCAAGCCGCAGCGAGAGAGCGCAACGCGTCGTGACCGACACCGAGACGACCGACCTTGGGACTCGGGTCGTCCGCGATCGCGCGGTGCTCGGCGCGAGCCCGACGCGTCCGGACGCGACACCGAAGGTGCAGGGACGGTTCGCGTTCTCCTCCGACCTCTGGGCGGACGGGATGGTGTGGGGTAAGACGTTGCGGTCGCCGCATCCCCATGCCCGCATCCGCCGGCTCGACGTGAGCCCTGCGTGGCGCATCCCCGGTGTCGAGGTGATCGTCACCGCCGAAGACGTGCCCGGCGCGACCTACGGTCTCATCAGCGCGGACCAGCCCGTGTTCGCGTCCGACACCGTGCTCTACGCGGGTCAGGCGATCGCGGCGGTTGCTGCCGACCATCCTGAGACTGCGCGGCGCGCGTGCGAGGCGATCATCGTCGAGTACGAGGTGCTCGAGCCGTTGACCGACCCCGAGCGAGCGATCGAGGCGGCCCCGATCCATCCCGACGGCAACGTCTTCCGCCATCAGCGCATCGAGTGCGGGGAAGAGGGCGTCGTCGGCGACGTCGTGGTCGAGGGCACCTACGAGATCGGCATGCAGGACCAGGCCTTCCTCGGCCTCGAGTCCGCGCTGGCGCTGCCCGACAGCGACGGGAGCGGCGTCGAGCTGTTCATCTCCACCCAGTGGCTGCACGAGGACCGCCGTCAGATAGCGGAGTGCCTCGGTCTGCCCGAGGAGCGAGTGCGCCTCCAGCTCGCTGGCGTGGGCGGCGCGTTCGGGGCGCGTGAGGACGTGAGCCTCCAAGTGCACGTGTGCCTGCTCGCGCTTCGCTCGGGCCGTCCCGTGAAGATGGTCTACGGCCGTGACGAGTCGTTCCTCGGCCACGTGCATCGGCACCCCGGCACGATCTGGATGCGGCACCACGCGCGCGCCGACGGCACCCTCGTGAACCTCGAGTGCCGGGTGGTGCTCGACGGCGGCGCGTACGCGTCGACCTCCAGCGCGGTGCTCATCAACGCGATCACGCACGTGCAGGGCCCGTACCGGCTGGCGAACGCCCGCATCGACGGATGGGCCGTGCGCACGAACAACCCTCCGTGCGGAGCGATGCGTGGGTTCGGGGTGCAGCAGGCGTGCTTCGCGCACGAGAGCCAGATCGACAAGCTCGCGGCGGCGTGCGGTCTCGATCCGGTCGAGATCCGGTTGCGCAACGCGATCGAGACCGGCGACCTGCTCGTCACCGGTCAACGGCTCGAGAGCGTGGCGCCCACGGTGCGCTGCCTGCGCGAGACCGCCGCGTTGCCGCTTCCCGCGGAGGCCGACGAGGGCGCGTGGCTCGCTCGCCCCGGCGGCGCGGGCCGCACCGCCGACTCGGGGCACGTGAAGCGCGGCGTCGGCTACGCGCTCGCGATCAAGAACCTCATGTACTCCGAGGGGTTCGACGACTCGGCCACGGCGCTCTGCGGGCTCGCCGACGGCGCCGTCTCGCTCAAGCTCGCGACGGCCGAGGTCGGGCAGGGCTTCGTCACGATCGCCGCGCAGATCGCTCGCGAGATCCTCGGCGTGGACGAGGTCGTGCTCGAGCCCGCCGACACCACGATCGGGTCAGCCGGTTCGACCTCTGCATCGCGCCAGACGTGGATGTCCGGTGGCGCGACCGACATGGCCTGCCGGGCGGTGCGCGAGCGGCTGTTCGAGCACGTCGCCGCAGGCATGGGTGTCGACCCCGTGCGATTGGCGATCGAGGGCACCGACGTCGTCGACACCGTGGACGGCGCGCGGGTCTCGGTCGCCGACGCGACCGCCGGCCAGCACTTCGAGGAGACGGTGACCTACCGCCACCGCGCCACCGAGGAGCTCGACGAGCGCGGCCAGGGAGCGTGCCACGTGGCGTTCGCGTTCGTCGCCCAGCGCGCGGTCGTCGACGTCGACGTCGAGCTCGGCCTCGTGCGGGTCATCCAGATGGCGACCGCGCAGGACGTCGGCCGCGCGCTCAACCCCCTCTCGGTCGTCGGCCAGATCGAAGGCGGCATCGCGCAGGGCCTCGGCCTCGCCGTGATGGAGGAGATCGTCGTGACCGACGGGCTCATCCGCAACGCGTCGTTCACCGACTACCTCTTGCCGACCGCGCTCGACGCTCCCGATGTGCTCGTGTCGCTCGTCGAGGAGCCCGATCCACAGGCGCCGCTCGGTGCGAAGGGCGTCGGCGAGCCACCGTGCATCGCAGCGACACCCGCGGTGGTGGCCGCGATCAGAGATGCCACCGGCGCGGCGCTCACACGGGTGCCGGTGCGCCCTCAGGACATCGCGCTCGCGGCTAGGTTCGCCGAATGAGTCCGGAGAAGGAGATCCTCACGTGGCCCGACTTCGGTGAGGGGTCGCGCGATCTCGCCCGGATGGTCCACAAGGACGGGTTCGAGCCGAACATCATCCTCGCGATCGCCCGTGGAGGCCTGCTGGTCGCCGCGACCCTCGGCTACGCGCTCTCGGTCAAGAACCTCTACACGATGAACGTCGAGTACTACACCGGCATCGACGAGCGACTCGACGTCCCGATGATCCTTCCGCCGACTCCCGAGCTCGTCGACCTCACCGAGGCACGCGTGCTCGTCGCCGACGACGTCGCCGACACCGGCCACACGCTGGCCCTCGTCAAGGACTTCTGCGTCGGCAAGGTCAGCGAGGTGCGCTGTGCGGTGCTCTACGAGAAGCCGCGGTCGGTCGTGAAGTGCGAGTACGTCTGGCGCGAGACCGACAAGTGGATCGAGTTCCCGTGGAGCAGCCAGGAGCCGATCGCCTAGCGACCGGCTGGATCTCTTGGCGGAACGTGCCTCCAGAGGCGCCCTCGCGCCAAGAGAACCGGTGCATCGTCAGCTGCGCAAGATCACCGTCGCCGCGTTTCGTCCGGGGGCGCCCCACACGCCCGCGCCCGGATAGGTCGCCGCGCCGGTGAGGAACAGGCCCTTCACCGGGGTCTCGTAGCGGGTGAGCTCGCGGGGGCGGCCGAGCATCGCGGACAGCGGCGAACCGCCGAACCCGGTCGCGTGGCCGCGTGGAAGGTTGAACTCGCGCTCGTAGATGAGCGGTGTCATCGCCCTCCAGCGCTCGACGGTGTCGAGGAACGTGCCTTCCACCAGCGTGGCGAAGCGTTGCAGCCACCGCTCGGGCTCGCTCGACTGCTCCCATCCGCCCTTCAGCGCGTACGGCGTGTACAGGGTCTCGAGGCTGAGCACATGCGAGTCGCCGACGCGCATCGTCTCGTCGAGCACCGAGGGGATGTTGGCGAAGAACATGGGTCGGTCCGCGATGAGGCCTTGATCGATCAGCCGGTGAGCGGTGGCCATGTCTGCGAGGGACGGCGCCACGATCGTCGTGCCGATCGCGGGCTCGTCGACGCCGAGCCGACGGAACTGGGCTTGGTCGAGCGACCGGAATCGGGGGAGCGCGGTGACGATCGCGTCGATCTTCGACTCGTAGCCGTCCTCGACAGGTGCGTGGCGCCAACGCTCGATCAGCGCCGACGCCGACGAGGGAGCGCCGGTCAGCCAGCGCACGAACGTCTCGCGAGGATCGCACGCCGACACCACGAGGGGCGCCTCGATCACAGTGCCGTCGGCGAGCTCGACGCCGCGGACATGGTCGCCCTCACACACGATGCCGGTGACGCGCGCGCCCGAGCGCAGCGTGCCGCCCGCGCCGATGAACGCGCTGAAGATGCTTGCGGGCACCGCCCCGCTGCCACCCACGGGACGGCCGACGCGTCCGGCGTGCTTCATCGCGTAGGTGAGCGCGCCGAGGCCCGTGTGAGGGGTGAACGGCGACAGCCCCCACACCGCGGGACCGGTGGTCACTGCGGGGCCCATCACGACCTCGCGAGAGAAGAACGAACGCAGCACGTCGGCCGCGGTGAGGCGACTCCAACGGAGCATCGTCGCGGCGCCACGCGCTCGTCGGGTTGCGAGTCGCTTGAGGACGCCGCCGGCGGTCGGCGGCTCGCACGCCATCTCGAGCACGAGCTCGGCGACGGGGATCGCGGCTGCGCAGTAGCGGCGGTAGCCCTCGGCTTCGTCGGGATGGATCAGCTCGAGCGCGTCGATCGTGCGGTCGACGTCGTGAAAGGCGGGCCACGCGGCCTCACCGTCCCACGATGCCTGCACTTGGGCGGGTTCGGGGTCGAGGTAGCGCAAGCCGTGGCGGCCGAGATCGAGCTCGTCGATCACCGGCGTCGTGCGGAACACGGCGTGGTCGCAGTTGCAGATGTTGACGCGAGCACCGAGGGCGTCGACCGTCGACGCGCACCCACCCACTTCGGATCGCGCCTCGACGAGCAAGGTGGGGATGCCCGCCTTGGCGAGGTACGCGGCACAGATGAGTCCGTTGTGCCCTGCCCCGACGACGATCGCGCCGTAGTCCATCGGGCATCGTACGATGCCTGAAATGGCTACTCGACCAGCGACTCGACACCTCGCCGACCTTCGAGCGCCGCAGGTCGCCGACCGCATCGGCCCCGACTCGATCCTCGTGCAGCCGCTCGGCGCGATCGAACAGCACGGACCACACCTCCCGTTCTCGACGGACTACGTGATCGCCGGTGAAGTTGCCGAGGCAGTGGTGCAGGAGCGGGGCGACGAGCTCGACCTCTGGCTGCTCCCGGCCCTCGCCTACACGAAGTCCAACGAGCACGCCTGGTCGGCTGGCACCGTCTGGCTCTCCGCGACGACGCTCCTCGCCGTGCTCGACGACATCGGGCGCTCGTTGGCGACGCTCCCCGCGAAGCGCGTGGTGTTCCTGAACGGTCACGGCGGCAACTCGTCGTTGCTGAACGTCGCGTGTCGCGAGCTCCGCCTGAAGTACGGGCTGATGACGTTCCTCGCGCATCCGTTCGTGCCGCCCGATCAGGGCGGCAAGTCCGAGACCGACCCGGCCGACGAACGCGGGATGGGTGTGCACGGCGGCATCGGTGAGACCTCGATGATGTTGCACCTGCGACCCGAGCTCGTCGACATGGACGCCGGGTTCCGGAACGTGCCCGAAGACCTCGCGGAGAACCGGTATGTGAGATTCGGCGGCCAGGTGAGCTTCGGGTGGCTGTCGAACGACTTCGGCCCGAGTGGCCACATCGGTGACCCAACGGGCGCGACGTCCGAGCGGGGCAAGGCGATGTTCGAGGCCGCCGTCGCTGCGGTCGGGGCGTCGCTGGTCGAGGTGCGGGCGTTCACGCTGCCGCGTCCGTGATGCCGTGTTCGTGATGCTGTGTCCGTGATGGCGGCCGACCTGCGCGGCCTGCGCGTCGACGGTGCGCGGCTCATGCGCAGGCTTGCCGCGCTCGCGGAGATCGGCCCGATCGAAGGAGGCGGCAACAATCGCCTCGCGCTGACCGACGCCGACAAGGAAGGCCGCGACCTCGTCGTCGCGTGGATGAGCGACCTCGGCCTCGACGTCGGCATCGACGAGATGGGCAACGTCGTCGGCACGCGCGCCGGACGCGAGTCGGGCGCGCCGGTGATGACGGGCTCCCACATCGACACCGTGCGCACCGGAGGTCGCTACGACGGCAACCTCGGCGTCCTCGCAGGCCTCGAGGTCGTCGAGGTGCTCGAAGGTGCGGGCGTCACCACGAGACGGCCCCTCGCGGTTGCGTTCTTCACGAACGAGGAGGGCTCGCGCTTCCAGCCCGACATGATGGGCTCGCTGACGTACGTCGGTGGCATCCCCCTCGAGGAGGCGCTCGACGTCGCGGCCATCGACGGCCCGACTGTGGGCGACGAGCTCGTGCGCATCGGCTATGCCGGTCCGCTGCCGTGCCCGGGACCCGCGCCGGCGGCGTTCGTCGAGCTCCACATCGAGCAAGGACCTGTGCTCGAGGCGCGCCACACCACGATCGGCGCGGTCGAGGGGGTGCAGGGCATCTCCTGGCAGGAGCTGACCATCGTCGGTCAGTCGAATCACGCCGGCACGACGCCGATGTCGATGCGGCGCGACGCCGGGCTCGCTGCCGCCGAGATCGTGACGTACGTGCGTCGCCTCGCGCACGAGGTCGGCGGGCACCAGGTCGCGACCGTCGGGCGCCTCGACCTCCATCCCGACCTCGTGAACGTGATCCCGGGCCGCGCCGTGCTCACGGTCGACCTCCGCAACACCGATGCGGCTGCCCTTGCCCACGCCGAGGGCGCGCTCGCGGACTTCTGCCGTGAGCTCGAGCGACAGGAGGGCGTCGAGATCCGCAGCCGCTCGCTGGCGCGGTTCGACCCGCTGACGTTCGATCCCGACACCGTGCTGCTCGTCGAGCAGACCGCCGGGCGGCTCGGCTACTCGGTGCACCGCCTGCCATCAGGAGCGGGGCACGACGCGCAGATGATGGCGCGTGTCTGTCCTGCCGCCATGGTGTTCACGCCGAGTCGTGGCGGCATCAGCCACAACCCCGCCGAGCACACCGACCCCGAGCATCTCGAAGCCGGAGCGAACGTGCTGCTGCAAGTGCTGCTCGAGCTGGCCGAGCGAGAGGAGGCGTAGATGAGTCGAGCGGTCATCGTCGGAGCCGCGCAGATGGGACCGGTCGCAGCGCGACCACTCGCGTGCCGACGTCGTCGAGCGCATGCTGGCTCTGTTGCACGACGCGCACAGTCGCGGCGCTGAGCTCGTCGTCTACCCCGAGCTCGCGCTGACGACGTTCTTCCCGCGATGGTTCTTCGAGGACGAGGCCGACATCGACTCGTGGTTCGAGACCGAGATGCCGTCTGTGGACACGAAGCCGCTGTTCGACGAAGCGGCGCGCCTCGGCGTCGGGTTCTGCCTCGGCTTCGCGGAGAAGACATCCGAGGGGCACCGCTACAACACGCAGGTCCTCGTGGGCCGCGACGGCCGTGAGATCGGCCGCTACCGGAAAGTGCATCTGCCCGGTCACGACCAGCCCGAGCCGTGGCGCGCGTTCCAGCATCTCGAGAAGCGCTACTTCGAGGTCGGGCCAGAAGGCTTCCGGGTGTGGCGCGCGTTCGGCGGCGTCGTGGGCATGGCGATCTGCAACGACCGTCGTTGGCCCGAGGCCTACCGGGTGCTCGGGCTGCAGGGCGCCGAGCTCGTGCTGATCGGCTACAACACGCCGGTCCACAACCCGCCGGCACCCGAGCACGACCGGTTGGGCGACTTCCACAACCACCTCGTGATGCAGTCGGGCGCGTATCAGAACGGCACGTGGGTCGTCGGTGTCGCGAAGTGCGGCGACGAGGAAGGGGTGCCGATGATCGGCGGGTCGGCGATCATCGCGCCGAGCGGAGAGATCGCCGCGCTGTGCACCACGCTGGGCGACGAAGTCGCGGTCGCTCGATGCGACCTGTCGCTCTGCGACAGCTACAAGACGACGGTCTTCGACTTCGCGCGCCACCGCCAACCCGAGCACTACACCCGCATCACCGCGCAACGAGGCGCCGAGCCTCCCGCCTGATGGATCTCGACGCGTTCGTCGCCGACTCGGTCGTCGCCGTCGACGGCAAGCTCTACGCGCAGGGTGCGGGCTGGAACGTCATCACCACGACGCAGCTGCCCGTGCGCCATGCCCGCATCGGGCTCGGGCTCATCATCCACGTGCCCTACACGGCCACCAACACCATGCACCGCTTCGACGTGCGTCTCGACGACTCGGACGGGGGAGGGGTCGCGCTCGGCGACGCGCCACCAGGTGCGCCATCGGAAGACGGGAAGCTGTACGGCGTCAGCGGGCAGTTCACCGTCGGCCGCCCCGCCCTCCTTCCTGCGGGCGACGAGCAGATCGTCGTCATGGCGCTCAACTTCGATGGCGTCGTCTTCCAAAAGGCCGACGCGTACAACTTCGTCGTCGAGATCGACGGCGAGGAGCGCAAGCGGCTCCCGATCCGCGTGACGGTGTCCGGCTGAGCCTCAGCTGATCACGGTGCGGGCGAGCAGCCGGTCGAGGGCCGTCTGCTCTCCCTCGAGATCGAGGGCGGCAGGCTCGGCCCGTCCCCAGAGGAGCAGGAGGAGGTCCGACGCGGTGCCCGAGACGATCGCGTCGGCGACGAGACCGCCGCGCGAGGTCGAGAGCTCGCCGTGGCGCACCTCGAGCCACCAGCGAGTCGGCCGATCCGAGGCTCGCAACGACACCGAATAGGGCCCAGGGTCGACGGGCTGCCTCACCCCGACGGGCATGAACAGGTCGACGTACTCGTCGATGCCGTCGACCGCGAGGTCCCCGTCGATCGGCTCTCGAGCCCCGACGGCACCGACCGCGTCCCATGTGTGCACGGCCGCCTCATGGGCCATCCGGCGTTGCACGAACGCGACGTCCTTCTGCGCCGACCACGACCAGACCTCGTCGCGAGGATCGGAGCTTTCCAAGAGGTCGGCGACGCTCTCGCACGTCTCGCGGAACCAGTCGAGGAGCGCGTCGTCCGCCGGACGCTCGACCTGCGCTGCGTCGCGCACGTCGGTCAGCCGTCCCGCGACGATCTGACCCCAGAAGCTGTGCACACGGCCGACGTGGAAGACGAGATCGGCCATCGTCCAGTCGGGACACGACGGGACCGGCGCGCCGAGCCGACGCTGCGCGGCCAGCAGCAACCGCTCGTCGTCACGGCGGAGCGAGGCCGCGTAGGCGTGGGCGTCCCAGCTCGTCGCCACGGCCTCATCTTCCCCCGGTCAGCCCCAGGTCCGGAGCATGACCTCGGCGGCCTCGAGCACGGCGGGATGTGTCGCGGACAGCTCCTCGAGGCTCGCCACCGAGATCCCGCCGGTGGCCCAGAGGCCGAGCGTCGTCCATCGGGGGTCGTGATACGACCACCACCGCACGCCTGCCCACTCCGCCTCCTCCCACACTCGACGCGCCCACGCCTGCGTGACCGCGCGGTCGCGGGTCACGACGTGGCTCGGGCGCAGCCGGCGTCGGACGAGGGCGCGGGCGTCGTCGAGGTCGAGGACGGCGAGGTCGTTCGGGACGTCGAGCGCGATCAGTCGGCGGCGCGCGCCTCGGGGATGGTCGAGCAGGAAGTCGCCCCACCGCGAGAACGACGCGAATGCCTCGGCGACCGCGCCGGCGGGCTCGCCTGACGCGTACAGCACCGAGTAGAGGTCGGTGTTGTCGAGCCGATGCCGACCCGATGGCGCAGGCACGTACAGGGGATGGAAGGGCCGGCCGCGTCTCGCCCGAGTGTCGATCGGCGCGATGCGCCAGACGATCACACCGGCGCGGCGTCTTCGAACGCGACGATTGCGTCGTCGACCGCGAGCGGACCGCGAGACACGACGACGTCGACTGGGCGAGCGTTCGCGAGGTGCGGGTTGGGGCTCGTCAGCCAGACCTGGATCTGCTCGGGCGTCATGACCTCGGCGAGCCGGGCCAGCACGTAGTCGAGCGCCAGCAGCGCTCGCATGGCCTCGGGAGAAGGATGGTCCGCGCCCGTGCGCCACCGGCTCGGAGCCGACTTCGAGACTTGGAGCAGCCGCGCGAGCTCGTTCTGGCCGCCGACGCGGGCAGCCGCGAGCGCGACCCGCTCGCCCACGGAGGGCTGGCGGGGGCGGCGAGCACGGTCGACGGTCACACCGTCATCCTACCGCGCAACGACTTCCGTTGCGCGGCTGGTTGTGCGGGCTGTCAGCCCATCCACTGCCCGCCGTTGATGTCGATCGTCGCGCCGTTGATGTAGCGCGCCTCGGGCGAGCACAGGTGGACGATCGTGGCCGCGAGGTCGGCGGGGTCGCCCGGTCCGTCGCCGCCCGGGAGCATCCCGAGGATCCGCTCACGGCGCTCGGCGTCGAGCGCCGTCCACATCGGGGTGTCGTGCGGGCCCGGCGCGACGGAGTTCACCGTGATGCCGGCTGCCGCGTGCTCCCGCGCGAGGAAGCGGCCGAGCGTGAGCAGGCCGCCCTTCGAGGCGGCGTACGCGGGACCCGAAAGCGCACTGCCACCGAACCTCCCGTTGACCGACGCGACGAGCACGATGCGTCCCCGTCCGAGGTCGGTCATGTCGGGGATCGCCTCGCGGCAGCACAGATAGGCGGACGTGAGGTTGACCTCGAGGATGCGCCGCCACGTGTCGGGCTCCTCCTCGGTGACCGTGCCTCGACCGGTGATGCCCGCCGAGTGCACGAGCACCTCGACGGGGCCGAGCCGGCTCCGCACCTCGGAGAACGCAGCGGCCACGGAGCGCTCGTCGGCGACGTCGCACGCCACGATGTCGTCGGCGGCGCGGAGATCGAGGCCGAGCACCGCGTCGCCCTCGCCACGGAACCGCTCCATCACCGCCGCACCGATCGCCCCGGCTCCACCAGTCACGACCACGCTGCGCATCAGTGCACTGCCTTCATCAATGGACAGCCTTCGGGGTGTCGGGGTCGGCGGACCACTCTGTCCACGAGCCGTCGTACACGCGCGGCTGGGGCCGGCCCGCGAGGACGAAGCCGAGCGCGGTGCCGGTCGCGGCGACGCCCCCGCCGCAGTAGGCGATGACAGGCGCGTCGGGATCGAGCCCGAGCTCATCGATGCGGGCCGCCGCAGCGGCCGCGTCCATCCAGCTCTCCCCGTCACGGAGGAAGCCGAGGCCAGTCAGGCGTCGAGCGCCGGGGATGTGTCCGCTCGAGCTCGCGTACGCCTTCTCCATCCGGGCGTCGAGGAGTGCTGCCGACCCTGACTGCAGCGCGTCGAGCACGTCCTGCTTCGTCGCGTATCGGTCCGTGCGCAGGCGAGGCGTGAACGTCGCGAGAGGGAACGTTGGCGTATCGGTCGAGAGCGCGCGCCCTTCGGCTGTCCAGCGAGTGATGCCCCCGTCGAGCACGGCGACTGCGTCGTGGTCGTAGGCGCGCAACGCCCACCACACCCGTGCGGCGACGGGCACGTGGTGGTCGTCGTAGGTGACGACGAAGGTGTCGTCTCCGATGCCGGCGGCGCCCATGGCCGCGGCGAAGCGCTCGGGAGGGGCGAGCATCGACGCGCCACGATCGGGATCCGCGAGCTGCGTGTCCCAACGCAGGTGGACGGCGCCGGGCACATGTCCCTTTCGGTACTCGTCGTCGCCACAGCGGTCGTCGAAGGGTCGTAGGTACCAGCGGCAGTCGACGACGCGCACGTTGGGGTCGTCGAGGTGCTCGGCGAGCCATTCGGTGGACACCAGTGGTCTCGAGGTCGGCGGGCCAGCGGTCATCGGGCGACATGCTAGAGAGCAGCGGTGGGCTTCCCGTGGGGCGTGTGGTTCGAGCCGGTGCAGCCGGTCGCGCGCATCGTCGAGCTCGCGAGCCTCGCGGAGCGCGAAGGAGCCGAGGTGTGCTTCCTCGCGGACGAGGGCACCGACCGCGACCTCTATGTCGCGCTGACCGCGGTCGCGCTCGGCACCGAGCGCATGATCGTCGCCCCGGCGATCACGAACCCCTTCTCGCGCCACCCGGTCACGACGGCGGCCGCGATCGCGACGCTCGCCGAGCTCGTGCCGGGTCGGGTGTGGCACGGCCTCGGGGTCGGAGGCAGCCGCGTGCTCGCCCCGCTCGATCTCGTCCCCGAACGCCCCTACACGGCGCTGCGCGACGCCTTCGAGCTGAACCGAGCGCTGCTCGGTGGCGCCGAGGTCGGCGCGGCCCGGCTGCCCTGGGCGAAGGAGCCGGTGCCGATCGCGATCGCCGGGCGCGGCCGTCGGGTGCAGGCACTCGCGGCCGCGGAAGCCGACTGGGTCGTGCTGTCCGCCGAGGCGCCGGCCTCGCTCCCGAGCGCGGCCCATCGACTCCGCGCGAACGGCTGCAAGGTCGCGTGGTCGGCGTACCTCGCGTACGGGGCCGAGCAACGGCAGCGGGTGCTCGGGCACTTCTCCTACATGGCGCTCGACGCGCCGCTCTCGATCCGCGAGCGCGCCGGCCTCACCGACGAGCGCGTCGACGCGATCCGCACCGAGATGCTGTCCGGGCGCCTCGACGCGGCCGCGGCGCTCCTCCCCGACGCGTTGGTCGACGAGTACGCCATCGCAGGAACGCCCGACGACTGTGCGCGGCGCATCGCCGCCCTCGCGTCGAGCTTCGACCTGTTCATGCTCCCGATGAACGACATCGAGCAGTGCGAGCAGCACATCCTCGCGAGCGCCGACATCCTCCGACGAGCACAGCAAGCGGCGGCTTGAGGTGGCGTTCCTCGGGCTGGGTCTGTCTCTCTCGAACGAGGGGCCGCTCGCCGACACGCTCGCGATCGCGCGGCGCGCTGACGCGCTCGGCTTCGACGAGGTCTCCCTGCCCGAGAGCCGGCAGCACCACGCGGTGTTCAGTGCCGCCGCCGCGACGCTCGCGACGACCGAGCGCGTGCGCGTGCGCATCGGCATCGCGAACCCGGTCACGCGCCATCCGGCGGTGCTCGCGATGGAGGCGGCGACGCTCGCCGAGATCGGCGGTGCTGAACGCGTCGCCTTCGGCGTCGGTGCCGCGGTGTGGACGATGCGCGCGCTCGGCTACGAGCCAGATCACTGGCAGCCGTACACCCACGTCGTCGAGACCGTCCGCGCGCTGCGGCGATGGCTCGCGGGGGAGGAGCTCGGGTTCGAGCCGACCACGTTCGCCGCTCGACCCGACAATCGCCTCGACTTCGTCCCCGCCGGACCCATCCGGATCGACGTGGGCGCGGTGAACGGGCGGATGATGGAGGCCGCGGGCGAGCTCGCGGATGGCGTGCAGCTCGGCGCGCTCGTGAGCCCCGGGTACGTGCGGTGGTCACGCGAGCGTCTCGCTGTCGGGGCCGCTCGGGCCGATCGTGACCTCGATGACCTGCTGGTGTCGTCCAACGTGCTGTGCAGCGTCGGGCCCGATCGAGCCCGCGGCGCGCGCCGCTGTGCGCGAGATCCTGGCGTACTACCTGTGGCGGGTCGAGGGAGTCGTGGTCGACACGTCGGGCGCCGACCCCGACGCAGTGGCCGCGGTGCGCGCCGCCGTCGCGTCCGACGGCCCCGAGGTCGGTGCCGCGTTCGTGTCCGAGCAGCTCGTCGACACGTTCGCGTGTGCGGGCACCGTCGACGACGTCGTGAGCCAGCTCGGCGCGTTCGCCGATGCCGGCCTCGACCTTCCTCTCGCGTGGCACACGCTCGGCCCCGATCCCGAGCGCGCGCTCGAGCTGCTCGCTGGCCCCGTGCGCGCCGCCGTCGTCACGGCCTGAGCCGTCGATCCTGACCCCGGACGCGCCGGAGCCGGCACCCCCCCGAGTGCCGGCTCCGTGACGATCTCGCCGCCAGCGGCGGCGACAACGGCGAACGGATCAGATCGTGATCAGAACTGGATGTTCTTGTCCACGAACTGCAGATCCATGATGTCCTTCGCGGTCAGGCCGTCCTTCACCTTGACGCCCTGTGGCGTTGAAGATCGGGATCAGGTTGTCGATGACGCCCTGCACTCGGGCGGCGTCCATGCCGCCGGAGTACCCGTCCTCGTTGCCGACGAGCTCGAGCTTCACCTGCTGCTCGACCGAGAACTGAGCGACGCCGGCGCTGTACACCCAGCCGGTGTCGTACTGCTTCACGAGGTCGACGATGAGCGCGTTGGTCGCCGCCGGGTCCTTCGCGAAGTCGACGTCAGCCTGCTGCATGATCGGGATGAGCTTCTTGAAGCAGTCGGCGAACTTCGTCACGTTCTCTGGCCTCGTCGACATGGTCTGCGAGTAGATCTCGAGACCGGTGTCGTGGATCAGCTGGAACGCGACGGGCTTGCCCCACTCGGGCACCTCGTTCTCGTAGATGTACGGCTCGGCCGACGCGAAGCCCTGCTGCGCGATCTTGCCGCCCGAAGCGACGAAGCGAGCGGGGGCGCCGTCGTAGCCACCCTCGATCTGACTCTGCTGCACGATGCCCTTGCCGACGAGGTAGTCGGGGAACACGCCGCCGTCGAAGACGAGGATCGTCGTGTCCTTGGGCAGGTCGGCGATCGTCTTGGCGTCCGGGTAGGTCGCCGGATCCCACATGACGATCTGCGGGTTCTTCTTGAGCGGTGCCATCAGTGCGACCGTGGGCTTGTCAGCCGAGTTCTGCACGGCCTCGTCGTTGCTCACGTAGCCGAGCAGGATCGAGTCGTCCGTGTAGAGCTGCGCGGTCACCTGCTGGAAGCCGATCGCCGGGCCGCCGACGCGGATCTCGATCTTGACGCCGGTGTCGACGCCGCCACTCGCCATGAGCTCACCGGTCACGGCCTTCTTGCTGGTGTCGACGCTGGGGTTCGGCCCGAGCAGCTGGTACAGCCCGCCGTGCTCGGCCTCGGGGTTCCAGTCCGTCTGGACGATGACCGTGGAGGGACACACGCTGGCCAGCGATGTCGCGTCGCCTCCCGTTGCTCCCGTGGTCGCCGCGCCGCCGCCTGTGGTGGCCGCCCCGCCACCAGCGGTCGTGGCCGCCCCTCCGCCCGTCGTCGCGGACGACGAGCCGCTGTCATCCCCGCACGCGGCGAGGAGCAGGAAGCCGGCCAGCGGAACCGCGAGCCAGACTGCCTTGGTGGTCTTGCGCATGTGCCCTCCTTGTTGGTGGTGCTGAAACTCGTCAGGACTGCTTGCGCGCGGTCTCGTGCCACGAGCCGACGACCCGGTTTCCGATGAGCCCGAAGACCCAGAAGACGACGAGACCGAGCAGTGACGAGAGGATGATCGCCCCGAAGAGCTTCTCGGATTCGAGGCGCGACCGGTAGTTGTCGATGAGCTTGCCGATGCCCGGCTGACCCTGCCGGAAGAAGAAGTCGCCGACGATCGCGCCGATCACCGAGAGGCCGGCGGAGATGCGGAAGCCCGCGAAGATCGCGGGCATGCCCGCAGGCAGCTGCAGGCGCCAGAGGCGCGTGAATCGACTCGCGTCGTGCAACGTGAAGAGGTCGTGCTGGCCCTGGTCAGCAGATAACAGTCCGAAGAGCGTGTTGTTGATGATCGGGAAGATCGCGATCAGCACGCACACGATCACGCGGCTGCGGAAGTTGAAGTCGAACCAGAACCCGATCAGCGGCACCAACGCCAGGATCGGGATCGTCTGGAGCACGACGGCGTAGGGGAAGAGGGAGCGCTCGATCCACTTCGCCTGGCTCATGATGATCGCGAAGAGCATGCCGAGCACGATCGCGATCGCAAGCCCGACCATCGCGACCTTGGTCGAGTTCCAGAGGCCGTTGAGCAGCTCAGAGCGGTTGCGGCTGTCGAGGAACGCGACGTCGAGCACCCGGTGCGGCGGTGGCATCAGGAACCGACGGTGGGGCTTGAGCAGGCGGTAGCTGATGAAGTACCAGACGCCGATCACGATCCAGAAGACGATGAACGGCCCGATGACCTCGACCAGGAACGACTTCCATGCCGAACGCCGAGGCGGTGGCTCGAGCAGCGCCTGCTCGAACTCGTCCTGCACCGGGCGCACCTCGACCGACGTCACGAGTGGGACCCTCTCAACGCGTGCGAGACCTCGCCGGTCAGCTCTGCGAAGCTCGACTCGAAGCGAAGCTCCGGCGAGCGGGGATAGCCGAACGGCACCTCGAAGTCGCCGACGATCCGGCCCGGCCGTCCCGACATCACGATCACCCGGGTCGAGAGGAACACGGCTTCGTAGATCGAGTGGGTGATGAAGAGCGACGCGAAGCCCTTGGACGAGAACAGGGTGAGCAGCTCGTCGTTGAGGCGCTCTCGTGTGATCTCGTCGAGCGCGCCGAACGGCTCGTCGAACAGGAACACGTTCGGGCTGAGCGTGAGCGACCGCGCCAGCGAGGCGCGCATGCGCATGCCGCCGGAGAGCTGCTTCGGGTACTTGTCCTCGAAGCCGGTGAGCCCGACGAGGTCGATCGCCTCCTGCGCGAGCCGGCCGCGCTCGACCTTGGCGACGCCGTGCAGCTCCGCGAGCAGCTCGATGTTGCGGCGGACGGTGCGCCACTGCAGCAACGTCGGGTCTTGGAACACGTAGCCGAGGCTGTCGCGGTTGACCCGGACGACCCCGCTCGAGGTCGGCGTCAGGCCCGACGCGATCCGCAGCAGCGTGGACTTGCCGCAGCCTGACGGGCCGACGACGGTGACGAACTCTCCGGGTCGCACGTCGAACGTGACGTTGACGAGCGCGATCGTGCCGTCGGGGAAGGCCTTCGAGATGTTGTCGAAGACGAGAGAGGCGTCCGCGCTCGGACGCGACCGTTCCCCCTCGGGAGCCAGGGTCTCCACGCCCGGCACCCTAGGGATGGCCGATGTAGGAACTGCTTCAGTCATGTGAACGCTCTGTGTCGGCGGGCGCGGTGTCGGCGAAGACCGTGGTCGACCGGGTCTGGGCCACGAGGCGGCCGCGGTGGTAGACGAGCCGGTCGGGGTGGGCAGTGGCGATCGCCTCGCGAAGGGTCGTGGCCCGCACCGCGAGCAGCTCGGCCGGTGAGCCGGCTGCGATCGACACCGGCTCGAGGCCCATGGCGGCGCGAGCGCCAGCGCTGACCGCGGCATAGGCCTCGTGGGGGAGCAGGTGGCCCACCATGACCAGCAGCGCAGCGGTCTCGAGCGGGTCGGCCCTGCCCATCGTGTTGAACGGGTCCTGCACGTTGTCCGCCCCGCCCGCGAGCGTCACGCCCGCATCGAGCAGCGGCCGGAGCGCGGTGAGTCCGCGCGGCATGCCCGTCATGTGGCCGTGGCCCTGCAAGAAGAGGTTCGTCTGGGGGAGGGTGACGACGGCGACGCCGGCCTCGGCGACCTCGGCCGCGACGACCTTCTGCATGTGCTCCTCCTGCATGCCGAGGCTCACGCAGTGGCTCGCGGTCGCGCCGTGGGGGAAGCCCGTGCTCGACACGAGTCGGGCGAAGTCACGGAGCCCGAGCACCTCGGGGTTCAGCGTCTCGTCGGTGTGGAGGTCGATCGGACGACCGGCCGCCGCCGCGATCTCCAAGCACGCTTCGAGGCAGCCGAGGCGGTCGTCGTCGAGGTGCGGGCAGCCGCCGGCGATGTCGACGCCCATGTCGAGCGCGTCGCGTAGGAGTGCACGGTGGTTCGCGCCGCCAGCGCCTGCGGTCGGCAGCGCGATCAGCGCGACGACTTGGATGTCGACCAGGTCGCGGAGCTCGTCGCGGACCTCGACCAGCGCCTCCATGCTGCGCAGCCCGATCACGCTGCTCAGGTCGCCGTGCGACCGGATCGCGGTGAGTCCGTTCGCCACGCCGGACATCGCCGCGCGGCGGGCGCGGTCGGCGATGTCGTCCTTCGTGAGGCTGGGCCACGCGGCCTGCCAGGCTGTGATCGCGCCGAGGAGGTCTCCCGTGCGATTGACCACACGATCCGCGGTGAGCGCCTTGTCGAGGTGGGCGTGGGGTTCGGCAGGTGCCGGGAGCAGGACGTAGCCGGTGAGGTCGTGCACCTCGTCGTCGGGCAGCCGCTCGAGCGCGCCGACCGCGGCGATGCGACCTGCGTCGATGCGCACGTCGATCGTCCCGCCCTCTGCGGTTGTCGCCCCAACCAGGAGGATGCCCACTGCGCCGCGACGGTAGCGCCGCTACAGGCCGGAGCAGAGACCCGTTCGGGCGCGCGGGTCGGCGGCACCGGCGAGGTGTCCGTCGTCGACGACGATGAGGTGGGCGTGACCGAAGCCGTGGTCGAACGCTGCAGTGGTGGCGACCTCGTGGCCGCGGGCCGTGAGCCCGCCCGCCCACGTCGGAGGGCGCGTGCCCTTCGAGGGCCACGGCCGTGCCCGCAGGGTCGGTCCAGATCGCGAACCCCGTGGTCTGCTGCCTCGCCGAAAGCCGGAACCGTCCTGCTGCGATCGCTCGGGACGGTGACTCGCGGAGGCCGAGCGTGCGGGCCAGGATCTGCAAGAGGATCTGCGGCTGCGAGTCGCCGCCCATCGTGCCGAGCACCGCGCGCGAGCCGGCCGTCGAGGTCGGTGACCATCGCGGGAGTGAGCGTGTGTGGGGGTTGTCGTCCCGGCGCGTACTCGGCCGGGTGCCCTTCCTGCACCGAGAAGCCGAGCCCGCGGTTGTGCAGGTTGATGCCCGTCGACGGCTCGAACAGGTGGCTCCCGAACCCCGAGGCGTTCGACTGGATGAGCGACACGCCGATGCCGTCTCCGTCGACGACGCACAGCGCGGTCGTGTCGCCGGCTCTCGCGCCGACACTGAGAGGGGACGCGTGGTCGACGGCGATCACTTCGCGACGCGGCGCGAGCGCGGTCGGTGCTCACGAGCGCGCGGCCGTCGGCCGCGTCGTGCAGCACCGCGGGGCGGTCATGGCCCGCCTGCTTCGAGGCCTCGATCAGCAAGTGCGGCCAGAGCGGGTCGTCGGGGTCGTCGGGAAGGTGGCAGGCCGGCCGCGATCCACGCGCTCGACAGGAGGAGGTAGCCCTGCGAGCTCGGCGGCATCCCCCACAGGATGTGGCCGAACGCCTCGACGCTGATCGGGTCGACCCATCGTGCCCCCGGGCGTCTCGAAGTCCGGCGCGGCGTACTCGCCGTTGCCCAGATTCAGGAGCCCTTCGCCGAACTCGCCTTCGTAGAACCCGGCGCGTCCGTCCGAGACGATCGCAGCGAGCGCACGGGCGACGCCCGGTCTGCGGATCGCCTCGCCCGGTGCGCGCTGGCCGGTGGCGCCGCGCAGATCCTCCGATCCCGGCCGCGCGGGGAGCACTGGGATCGACGCCGCGAGCATGGTCGATGCGGGGAACCCGTCCCGGGCGTAGCCGATCGCGGGAGCGAGCACGCGATCGAGACCGAGTCGCCCGAAGCGCTCGTGGAGCGCGAGCCATCCGTCGACACAGCCGGGCACCGTGACCGAGCGGATGTCTTCCTTGAACGGCATCTCGACGAAGCCTTCGGCTCGGAGCCGGGCGGCATCGGCGCCCGACCCTGCGCGCCCCGCCGCGTTCAGGGTCGCTGGTGGCTCATCGTTGCGTGACACGAGTGCGAAGAGATCGCCGCCCATCCCGCAGAGGTTCGGAGCCACGACGGCGAGCACCGCGTTCGCCGCGATCGCCGCATCGGCCGCGCTGCCGCCGTCGCGCAGCACGCCGAGCCCGGCTTCGGTCGCGAGGTGGTCGATCGTCGAGACCATCGCGGTCGGCGCGAAGCGAGTCGCGAAGGGGACGAGCGGCTCTGCCACCGGACGGCACGCTAGGGGAGCCCGGGGAAGACGGGACACAATGAGGCGATGGCCACCTTCGATTCCGTCAACCCGGCCCGTCCGGCGGAGGTGCTGGGCACGTTCACCGCGGGAACGGCGGCAGACGTCGACCGCGCCGTCGCAGCCGCGAGCGAGGCGCAGCGGGAATGGGCCCGCCGCCCGATCCCGGCGCGCGCGAGACCTCATCGCCCGCGCTGCCGACGTCATCGCCGACCGCAAGGGCGAGCTCGCCGAGCTCGTCGCGCGTGAGGCGGGCAAGGTGCTCGTCGAGGCGGGAGGCGACGTGCAAGAGGCCGTCGACATGGGTCGGTTCGTCGCCGGCCAGGGCCGCGCCGCGCTGGGAAGCGTCGTGGCCTCCGAGCTGTCGAACAAGATGGCCTGGACGACGCGCCAGCCGATCGGGGTGGTCGGGATGATCACACCCTGGAACTTCCCCGTCGCGATCCCGTCGTGGAAGTGCTTCCCGGCGCTCCTCGCCGGCAACGGGATCGTGCTGAAGCCGTCCGAGCACACACCGCTCTGCGCCGACGCGTTCGCCGACGCGCTGGTGACCGCGGGCATCCCGCCGTCGTTGCTCCAGGTCGTCCACGGCGCCGGCGAGCCCGGTGCGGCGCTCGCCGTGCACCCGAGCGTCGGGGCGCTCTCGTTCACCGGCTCGGTGTCCACGGGGCGGCTGGTCGCGGCGCGGGCGATGGAGACCGGCCCTCGCCTGGTGTCGCTCGAGCTCGGAGGCAAGAACGCGATGGTCGTCCTCGACGACGCCGATCTCGACCTCGTCGTCGAAGGCGCGCTGTTCGGCGCATTCGGCACGTCGGGTCAGCGCTGCACCTCGACGTCGCGCCTCGTCGTGCACCGCTCGGTGGCAACCTCAGTCGTAGAGAGCGTTGCGAAACGGGCAGAGGCGCTCGTGCTCGGCGACCCGACGGTCGCCACGACCGACGTCGGGCCCGTGATCGATCGACGGTCGGCTGAGCGCATCATCGGGATGATCGAACGCGCAGTCGCGGAGGGGGCCACGGTCGTGACCGGAGGGCACCTGCTCGAGGTCGAGGGCTGCGAAGGCGGCGCGTTCGTCGCTCCCACGGTCGCTGACCGGCGTCCGTCCCGCACCACACGATCGCCCGCGAGGAGGTGTTCGGGCCCGTGCTGTCGGTGATCGAGGTCGGCGACGCGGACGAGGCCGTCGACGTCGTGAACGCATCCGAGTACGGGCTCTCGGCCGCGGTCTACACGCGAGCCATCAACGCCGCACTCCAGCTGGTCGACCGCATCGACACTGGCATCGTGTACGTGAACGCACCGACGATCGGCGCAGAGATCCCACTCCCGTTCGGCGGCACCAAGCACACCGGCAACGGGTTCCGCGAGGCCGGCACCCGGGGGATCGAGCAGTTCAGCCAGGTCAAGACGGTGTACGTCGACTACTCCGGCCGGCTGCAGAAGGCGCAGATCGACACACACCCCGGGACGGAAGAGGCGCACTGACAGCGGGGTTCCGCGGGCGCCAGACGGGGAAGACTCAGGCATGAGCTTCGACCCATACCTGATGTTCGACAAGTCATGTCGTGACGCGTTCACTCGGTATCACGAGATCTTCGGGGGCGACCTCACGCTGCTGCGCATGGGTGACATGCCCGGCGAGCAGGTGCCCGCAGACCAGGCCGACCTGATCATCCACGCGGCGCTCAACATCGACGGACGCCTGCTGATGGGATCGGACGACCCCACCGGCGGCTACCGGGGCGTCGAGGGCATCCACGTGTACCACGAAGCCTCCGACATCCCGACGGCCGACAAGGTCTACGACGCGCTCGCCGAGGGCGGCGAAGCGACGCAGCCGATGATGGAGACGTTCTTCTCCCCGAAGTGGGGCATGTGCAAGGACCGCTTCGGCGTGCGCTGGATGGTCGGTGTGAGGCAACCAGCGAGCTAGCTCGCCGCTACGTCGCCTCGCGCAGCACGGTCTTCAGCACCTTGCCCGTCCCGCCGCGGGGCAAGGCATCGACGATGCGCACGTCCTTGGGCGCCTTGAAGTGCGCGAGGCGCTCACGCACGAACGCGACCAGCTCGTCCGGAGACGCGTGCGCTCCCGACCGCAGCGCGACGAACGCGCGCGGCACCTCTCCCCATCGCTCGTCCGGCACGCCGACCACTGCGGCTTCGAGCACCGCCGGATGCTCCGTGAGCGCGTTCTCGACCTCGACGGAGCTGATGTTCTCGCCGCCCGAGATGATGAGGTCCTTCTTGCGGTCGACGATCGTCAAGAAGCCGTCAGGCGAGATCGTCGCGACGTCCCCGGTGTGCAGCCATCCACCTTCGAGCGCGCGTTCGGTGTCTTCGGGGCTCTCCCAGTAGCCCGCCATCACGTGGTTCGACCGCGACCTGATCTCGCCCGCGGTCACACCGTCCCAGGGCAGCTCGTGGTCGTCATCGTCGAAGATGCGCAGGTCGACGCCGAGGATCGGCATCCCGGTGGTGCTGCGACGTCGGGCTGAGCGGGGCTCGCCGGGCTTGTCGATCGCCTTGGTCATCTGCGGACCGCTCTCGGTCATCCCGTAGCCGCAGATGCACTCGCACCCGAATCGGCGCTCGGCCTCGGCGAGGAGCGCGGGCGGGGTCGGCGCGCCGCCTACGGAGAGCTGCTGCACACTCGTCAGGTCGCGGCCTTCGAAGGTCGGATCGTTGAGCAGCGCGGTCATCATCGCGGGCACCAGGTACAGCCGCGTGACGCGCTCCGCCTCGACGAGCCGGAGCACCTCGGCGGAGTCGAAGCGGGGGAGCATCACGTGCACGCCGCCGAGCCCAGTGACGTAGTGCGGGGTGCCCCACCCGTTCACATGGAAGAGCGGGATCGTGTGCAGCACGACGTCGTGACCGCTGATGTTCAGAGTGAGGGCGGAGTGCACCGCGTGCAGGTACAGCCCGCGGTGGGTGAGCATCGCCCCCTTCGGCTTCCCCGTCGAGCCGCTCGTGTAGAAGATCTCGGCAACCGCACGCTCGTCGACGTCCGGAGGCTCGATCCACGAGTGGGGCTGTGCGGCCAGTCTCTTCTCCCACTCGTCGCCGAGGGTTGCCTGCCGCACCGGATGGTCGACCTCGGTGAGCGTCGCGTCGCGAACGAGCACCGAAGCGCGGCTGTCATCGAGCTGTCCGCGCAGCTCATGGGCCGAGAGGCGGATGTTCAACGGGAGCAGCACCGCGCCGGCGAGCAGCACGCCGTAGTAGGCCTCGAGCAGCTCGTGGCGGTTGCCGCAGAGCCACGCCACCCGGTCGCCAGGCTGGACGTCGAAGTCGTTCTGCAGCACCTGGGCCATGCGTGCGGCGCGCTCGGCCATGTCGGCATAGGTGAAGACGCGAGCCCGCGCTCCGCCCTCGTGCTGGATCACCCCTTCTCGATCGGGAAAGAGGCGCCGCGCTCGGAGGAGGAAGTCGATCGGGGTGAGCGGCAGCTCCATCAGGTCATGAAACCCGCGCTCATGAAAGCCATTGCCCGCGGCCCTCGAGCACGGCTCTGAGCACGGCAGGCCGGTCGGTCATGATCCCGTCCACGCCGAGGTCGAGCAGTCGCTCCATCTCCATCGCGTCGTCGATCGTCCACACGTGCACCGCGATGTCACGCTTGTGGGCGGCGTCGAGGAAGCGCTGGTTCACGACCGTCACCGACCCCCTCGCCGGCGGCACCTGCGCGCACGGCTGGCCGAACCGGCCCGCGGGGATCCCCCGTGACGCGACCACGAGCCGCCGGACGGCCTTCGGGCCGAGCGCGGTGCACAGCCGCGGCCCGAGTGCCTTCCGCAGCTCGGCGACGCGCTTGTCCGAGAACGAGCCGATGCAGACGCGGTCGACCGCGTCGTGCTTCTCGATGACCTCGACGAGAGGACCGACCGCAGCGTCGTGCTTCGGATCGATGTTGACACGCAGGTCGGGGAACGTCCCGAGCAGCTCCTCGAGCAGCGGGATGGGCTCGCGTCCCCCGACCCTCGCCGTGCGCACGACCTCCCACGGCAGCTTGGCGATGTCGCCCTCGTGGTCCGTGACCCGATCGAGCACGTCGTCATGGAACGCGAGGAGCGCGCCGTCGGACGTCACGTGCACGTCCGTCTCGACGTAGCGGTAGCCGAGGCGGACCGCGCCCTCGAACGCCGGCATCGTGTTCTCGGGCCACTCACCCGCGCCGCCGCGGTGGGCGAACGGGATCGGACCTGGATGATCGAGGAACGCGAACTCCACCACTGAGCGGAACCTATCTGGCTATGCGCCCCAATCAGGTCGCAACGGCATGTGCGATGCGCCACCGTCGGGCCGCACCGCGAGCACTTGGTGGATCTGATTCCCGCCCTTCTCGAAGTTCAGGGCGGACGCCGCCATGTACAGGCGCCACACCTTCGCGCGGCCGAGACCGACCTGCCGCACCGCTTCCTCCCAGTTGGCTTCGAGGTTCGCGACCCAGTGGCGAAGGGTGAGCGCGTAGTGCTCGCGCAACGATTCCACGTGACGCACCTCGAGGCCGTGCTGCTGCATCGCTGACACGACGGCGCCGACTTCGTGGAGCTCACCGTCGGGGAACACGTAGCGGTCGATGAAGGTCGAGCGCCCGAAGCGCCCGGAGCCCTTCTTCCAGGGACGGCTGATGCCGTGGTTCAGCACCCGGCCTCCGGGCACGACCACCTCGCGGAGCCGCTCGAAGTACTCGCCGAGCTTGGCCAGGCCGACATGCTCGAACATCCCGATCGAGCTGATCGCGTCGTACGGCCCGTCGACGACGTCGCGGTAGTCGAGCAGGCGGATGTCGACCCGGTCGGAGAGACCCGCGGCCGCCACACGCTCGGTCGCCTTCTCGGCCTGCGACGGGGAGATCGTGATGCCGACTGCTCGCACGCCGTGGTGGCTCGCCGCGTGCATCGCCATGCCGCCCCAACCGCACCCGACGTCGAGCAGCCGTTGGCCCGGCTGCAGGTCGAGCTTGCGGCAGATGAGCTCGTGCTTCTGCTCTTGGGCGCGGTCGAGCGGATCGCTCGGCTTCTCGAACACCGCGCACGAGTACGTCATGGTCGAGCCGAGCACCATCTCGTAGAACTCGTTCGAGACGTCGTAGTGGTGTTGGATCGCCGCGGCGTCGCGCTCCTTCGAGTGCCGGCGGCCGCGCAAGCGGGCTTCCTCCGGCGGCGGCGGTAGCGGCTTGAGCCCCTCGACGCCGATGAGCTTCACGAGCGCGCTCCATTGCTTCGGGTTCAGCTTGAAGCGGGGGAGCGCGTCACCGAGCTTCAAGGCTTCGTAGATGTCGCCCTCGACGTCGAGGTCGCCCGCCACGTAGGCCCGGCCGAAGCCCAGCTCGCCGGGCGCGGTGACGATCCGGCGCAGTGCGTCGGGCGAACGGACGATGATCGTCGCGCCCGCTTCGTCCTCAGGCGGACCGAGGTGGCTTCCGTCGTAGGCTCGGATCGCGATCGGGAGGTCGGGACCAAGCAGGTCTTCGAGGATCGTGGAAAGCGGTTGGTCAGTCGCAGCCAAGGGGATCACCTCCGGGGATTCACGGAACGTCGGGTTGAGGGGGAGCGGTGTCAGAGACCAGGGCAGTGCCCATCGGCGATGAGCAGTTCACCGGCACCGACACGATCGCGGTGCACTCGCCGTTCAACGGAGCAGAGCTGGGCCGCGTGCCGGCGTGCGGGCCTGCCGAGGTCAGTCGTGCCGTCGCGGCCGCCAAGGCTGCCGAGACGCTGCCGCCGTGGCGGCGAGCCGAGATCCTCGACGCCGCCGCGGCGCGGTTGAAGGAGCGGGTCGAGGAGTTCGCGCGGATCATCGCCGAAGAGGCCGCGAAGCCGATCCGTACGGCGCGGGTCGAGGCCGAACGAGCGGTCGGCACGTTCGTGTTCGCTGCCGTCGAGGCTCGGAAGCTCGCCGGTGAGATGGTCCCGCTCGACGCGGCCGCGCCAGGTGAGGGCAAGCTCGGCTTCACCCTCCGCGTGCCGATCGGCGTCGTCGGTGCCATCAGCCCCTTCAACTTCCCGCTGAACCTTGTCGCCCACAAGGTGGCACCCGCGATCGCCGCTGGCTGCCCGGTCGTGCTGAAGCCGGCCAGCCAGACGCCCTTCTCGGCCATCACCCTGGCGCAGATGTTGCTCCAAGAATGTGGTCTCCCGCTTGGCCACCTCAATGTGGTGACCGGCGGCGGGTCGACGGTGGGCAACGCGCTGGTCGACGATCCCGACATCGCGCTCATCACGTTCACTGGTTCGCCGGAGGTCGGGTGGGGGATCAAAGCCCGGGCGCCGCGCAAGAAGGTCGGCCTCGAGCTCGGCAACAACGCCCCCGTGATCATCGAGTCGGACGGCAACTGGCAGTCCGCCGCGGACAAGATCCGCGTGGCCGGGTTCAGCCATGCCGGGCAGTCGTGCATCTCGACGCAACGCATCTACGTCCAACGTGCCCTGGTCGACGACTTCACAGCCGGATTGGCCGAACGGGTGCGCACACTGGTCGTCGGCGACCCCCTCGACGAGGCGACCGAGGTCTCGTCGTTGATCTCGACCGGCGAGCGCGACCGGGTGATTTCATGGATCGACGAGGCGACCTCGGGCGGCGCGAAGGTCGTCGTGGGTGGTGAGGTCGGGGCAGACGGTGTGCTGGTGCCGACCGTCCTCTCCGACGTGCAGCCCGACATGAAGGTGTGTCGCAAGGAGGTCTTCGGGCCGGTCGTGACGATCCAGGCCTACGACGACCTCGACGAGGCGATCGCGCTGTCGAACGACACCGAGTACGGCCTGCAGGCCGCGATCTACACCTCCGACCTCGGCAAGGCGATGAAGGCGGCCCGCACGCTCGACTTCGGCGGGGTCCTCATCAACGAGGTGCCGACTTGGCGCGCCGACCAGATGCCCTACGGCGGTGTGCGCGACAGCGGCAACACGCGCGAGGGCCCGGCCTACTCCGTGCGCGAGATGACCGAGACCCGTCTGGTCGTGATCACGGCGTGAAGGCAGATCCGCAGAAGATCTATCGGGAAGGACGAGGCCGCGTCACCGAGCTCGTCCGTGACCTCGATGCCGACGCGCTCGCGGCACCGGTACCCGCGTGTCCGAGCTGGACCGTTCGCGACTTGCTGTGCCATCTCGTCGGTCTCCCCACCGATGTGCTTGCCGGGCGCGTCGACGGCGCGGGCACCGATCCGTGGACCGCCGCGCAGCTCGCGTCGCGCACGGGCTGCGACCGCGACACGCTTCTCGCGGAGTGGGAACGCGAGGCGCCCGCGTTCGAAGCGCTCATCCCGATGATCGACCCACCGCTGCCGGTCTACGACATCATCGTGCACGAGCAAGACCTGCGCGGCGCGCTCGGCACGCCTGGTGCGCGTGACAGCGCGGGTGTGCGGATGCTCGTCGACGTCGCCCTCGGCAGGCTCGCGAGTGAGATCGACGCGGCCGAGCTTCCCGCGCTCGAGATCGCGATGGAGGACGAAGGCTTCGTCGCCGGATCGGGCGACGTCGTCGACCGGTGGGATGTCGAGCGGTTCGAGCTCTTCCGTTCCTTCGCCGGTCGCCGCAGCGCGGCCCAGGTGAAGGCCTTGGGCTGCCCCGTCGTCTACGTGAAGCTCGTGCCCTTCCTCCCGATGGCCCCCAACGACGTGATCGAGAGGTTGTAGTCGCGGCGCGCGCAATGCGCTGCCGGGTGCACTCGGGATTGGGCACTTGCCGTCGCATGTCGCCTCCAAGTGCCCAATCTCGGGGCTCAGATGATGCGCGCTCTGGCCGTGGCCGGCCCAGTACTCATCTTTGAGCAGCCGCTTGTAGAGCTTGCCGGTGGGGTGGCGGGGGAGCTCGTCTCGGAAGTCGATCGAGCGAGGGCACTTCACGTCGGCGAGCTGCGACCGGCAGTAGGCGATGAGGTCGCGCTCGAGCTCGGCACCGGCGTCGGCCATGTCGACGGGCTGCACGACCGCCTTCACCTCTTCGCCGAAGTCCTCGTTGGGCACGCCGAAGACGGCGACGTCGAACACCTTCGGATGCATCGAGAGCACGTTCTCCGCCTCTTGCGGGTAGATGTTCACGCCGCCGGAGATGATCATGTACGCCTTGCGATCGGTGAGGTAGAGGTAGCCGTCGGCGTCGAGGTAGCCGACGTCGCCGAGCGTCGACCAACCCCGTTCGTTGTACGACGACTTCGTCTTCTCGGGATCGTTGTGGTACTCGAACTGCGCTCCCTCGGAGAAGTAGATCGTGCCGGGCTCGCCCGGCGGCTGCTCGGTGCCGTCGTCGCCGACGATGTGGAGCTGGCCCGACAGCGCGGTGCCGACGGTGCCGGGGTGCGCGAGCCACTGCTCGGAGTTGCAGTAGACGAAACCGTTGCCCTCGGTGCCCGCGTAGTACTCGTGCAGCACCGGGCCCCACCACTCGATGATCTGACGCTTCACCTCTACGGGACACGGCGCGGCCGCGTGGATGCACACCTTCAGCGACGAGAGGTCGTACTTCGCCCGCACCTCGGGCGGCAGCTTCAGCATGCGGATGAACATCGTCGGCACGACCTGCGTGGTCGTCACCTTGTAGCGGTCGACGAGCGCGAGGAACTGCTCGGGATCGAAGTGCTCCATGACGACGACCGACGCGCCGAGGCGCTGCGACGACATCGAGAAGCGCAGCGGCGCGGCGTGGTACAGCGGTGCAGGGGAGAGGTACACCGACGACGAGTCGACGCCGAACAGCATCGACACGAGCCCCGTCAGCGGCGTCATCGTGCCGAGCGGTGCCCCGGAGAGCGGCGGCTTCACGCCCTTGGGCCGTCCCGTCGTTCCCGACGAGTAGAGCATGTCGTTGCCCTCGACTCGGTCGGGGAGCGGCTCCGCGGGATAGCGGGCGATGGCGTCTTCGAACGGCTCGTAGCCGTCGACGACGCCGTCGAGCATCAGCTTGAGTCGCACGTTCGGGATCGACAGCTCGGCCGCCTGCTCGGCCTTGTATGCGGACGTGATGAAGACCTGCGCTTCGCAGTCGTCGACGATGTACTCGAGCTCAGCGGTCGTGAGGCGCGAGCTCGCAGCCGTGTAGTAGAGGCCCGCATAGTGCGCTCCCCACGCGATCGCGAGGAACAGGGGATGGTTCTCCATGCACAGCGCGACGTGGTCGCCGGGGCGCAGGCCGAGGTCGAAGAAGAGCTGCGACACCTGGTTCGCCATGTCGTCGAGCTCTTTGAAGGTCATCACCGCACCCGAGCCGCCCATGATGACGGCCGGCTTCTCGGGATCGGTCGCCGCGTGCGCGCCAGGGAACATGGATCCGAAGGTACCCGGGTACGGTGCCGTGCGATGCAGCCGAGCCAGCGCTTCGCGAGCTTGATGGAGCAGCCGGCCGCGTCGGTCCCGCTCGACGAGGCGTCCTTCCTCATCGCCGCGCACGCGCACCCCGGCCTCGACGTCGGCGCGCAGCTCGCCCGCCTGGACGACCTGGCGGCACGATGCCCAGAGGCGTCGCGCGACGGCGTGCTCGCGCACCTCTTCGACACCGAGGGGTTCCGCGGCAACGACGCCGATTACTACGACCCCGACAACTCGATGCTCGACCGCGTGCTCGACCGGCGCAGGGGCATCCCGATCACGCTCTCGGTGGTGCTGATCGAGGTCGGCCGGCGGCTCGGCGTGGCGTTCACCGGCATCGGCGCCCCTGGCCACTTCATCGTCCGCGATGACCGCAGTGGGGTGTACCTCGACCCGTTCAACGGTGGCCGCGTGCTCGACGCGACAGAGCGGGCCCAGATGTACGGCGCCGCGCCGCTCGAGCCGAGCGACTCGATCGCCATCGTGTCTCGGATGCTCGCCAACCTGAAGGCGATCTACGCCCAGAGGGGCGACGCCGACTCGCTGAGATGGGTGATCCGGCTGCGGGTGCTGCTGCCGGACGCCCCGGCCAGCGAGCGCGCCGAGCTGAAGCGCCTCCTGGCCCACCTCAACTAGGGACGAACTAGGGGCGCGGCGCGCCCGCTGAGTACGATTCCCGACCATGACGACCGTCGAAGCGCGCACCATCGACTCCGAAGAGGCCCGGGTCAACGAGGCCATCGACAAGCTGCTCTCCGAGTTCCCGCCGTCGAAGACCGACGCGGTGAAGTTTCTCGGTGCCCAGTTCGACCTCGGGCTCGCGTGGGTGCACTTCGCCGAGGGCGACGGCGGCCTGGCCGTCAACCCCAAGCACCAGAAGACGATCAACGAGCGGATCTTCGAGGCCGGCGGCCCGAACCCCTACTACCGCAACCCCATCGGCTACGGCATGTGCGGCCCGACGGTCGAGGTCTGGGGCAGCGACGAGCAGAAGAAGCGCTATCTGCGTCCGCTGTTCACCGGTGAAGAGGTGTGGTGCCAGCTCTTCTCCGAGCCCGGCTCGGGGTCTGACTTCGCCGGTCTGTCGGGTCGGGGCGTGCGCGACGGCGACGAGTGGATCGTCAACGGTCAGAAGGTCTGGACGACGCTCGCCCACATCAGCCGTTGGGGCCTGCTCGTGTTCCGCACCGATCCCGATGTGCCGAAGCACGCGGGTCTCACCGCGTGGGTCGTCGACATGCAGGCACCGGGAGTCGAGGTGCGCCCGCTCCGTCAGATGACGGGCGAGGCCGAGTTCAACGAGGTGTACTTCACCGACGTGCGCATCCCCGACGCCGAGCGCCTCGGCGATCCGGGAGCAGGGTGGCGCGTCTCGCTCACCACGCTCATGAACGAGCGTGTGTCGATCGGTGGCGCGATCGCGCCGAAGGGCTCGGGTGCCATCGGGGCCGCGGTGAAGGTGTGGCAAGACACGCCCGACGACCAGCGCGATCCGGCGATGAAGGACGAGCTGATGA
The DNA here is from genome assembly GCA_963739555.1 of uncultured Acidimicrobiales bacterium. Lineage (GTDB taxonomy): Bacteria > Actinomycetota > Acidimicrobiia > Acidimicrobiales > DATKAS01 > DATKAS01. The sequence continues at coordinate 340,254 of CAVUAV010000010.1, forward strand.
AGCTCTGGATCGAGGCCGAGGTCAATCGGCTCACGAACCTTCGGGCCGGAGCCGCCCGCAAGATGGGAACGCCGGGTCCCGAAGGCTCGACCGGCAAGCTCGCGTACGCAGAGTCGAACAAGCGCATCTACGAGTTCACGATGAACCTGATGGGCGCGAACGGCATGCTCTACGGCGAGTACACGATGCGTCGCCCCGAGCACGCGATGGAGGCGAGCACCTTGCAGAAGGCGTTCTTGCGATCGCGTGCGAACTCGATCGAGGGCGGCACCTCCGAGGTGATGCGCAACATCCTCGGCGAGCGCGTGCTCGGCCTGCCGGGCGACGTGCGGGTCGACAAGGACGTGTCCTGGAGCTCGGTGCCGCGCAACTAGCTGCGCAGGTCTCCGAGTGTCGGCCACGGAGGCCCGTCGCGTAGCAGCTTCAGGATCGCTCGGCCTGCGCGCTCCCCGTTCGGGAACTCGTCGTCTCGGTCCCAGCGCCATGCGGCGACCATCGCGAGCACGAGATGGCGGCACTTGCTCACCAGCTCTTGATCGACACCCGGGTAGCACTCGCTCACCGCTTCGGGCGCATGGGCGACGTCGAACTCGACCGGCCCACGGCAACACGTCTCGAGGTCGATGAACAGCAGCCCGGCCTGGGTGTCGAGGACGTTCCCCGCATGCGGCTCACCGTGCAGCACCTGCTCGGCCGCCCCGCTGCTGCCGACCGCTTGTCGCAGGGTTTGGAACGTGCCCATCAGGAGCTCTCGGTCCTCGTCGGCGAGCGCAGGTGTGCGGTCTCTGCTCGCAACGAGCTGTTGCGCTTCGGTGACTCGATCGAGGAAGTGCGGTGGCGCGACTTCGAGCTTTCGCATGCCGTCGTGCAGCCTCTCCAGGGCACCCGCGTATGCGACTGGCGAGACGTCCTGCGAGGTCCCAGGCGCGTAGTAGGTCCAGAGCGTCAACGCGAAGCCGTCACGCCCATAGACCCGAGGCTCCACTCGCGGCTCGAGAGCGGCCACGGGGCTGTCGGTCGCGGCGAGCTGTTGCGCGAGGTCGACTTCGAACGCCGCGACTTCTTGCCCTGCGAAAGCGACCCGGGCGAAGACATCGCAAGGCAGCAGACGCAGGGCGACCTTGTTCGAGTTCTGCAGGACAATCGCGTTCTCAGCCGGCAGGTCGAGCTCTGCAGCAGTCGAGATCGCAGCGGCCATCGCACGCGAGACGTCGGATGTCTTCACGGTTGCGGGCTCACGCGCCGTGCCGATGAGCGCTCACGCGCCGTGCAGCACCTCGGTCATCGCTTCGACCATGTAGTCCGCGTCGTCGCGCCCTGCCATCTCGCGCGCCGAGTGCATCGACAGCATCGGGTTGCCCACATCGACCGTCGCGATGCCGAGCCGCATCGCGGTGATCGGGCCGATCGTCGAGCCGCACGCCATGTTGCTGCGATGCGAGTACACCTGCCATGGCACGCCGGCTCGCTCGCACGCGGCGACGAACTCGGCTGCCGTCGCGGCGTCGGTCGCGTAGCGCTGGCCGACGTTCGTCTTGATGACCGGCCCACGGTTCGGGTGCACGAGATGGCTCGGCTCGTAGCGGTCGGGATAGTTCGGATGCACCGCGTGGGCCATGTCCGCCGAAACGCACAGCGACGTCGACAGCGCAGCGAGGTGGTCGGCGCGGGTGCCGCCCGCGCAACGGTGATGCGCTCGAGCACGTCGCCCAGCAACGGGCTCGCCGCGCCCGTGCTCGTCTCGCTGCCGACCTCCTCGTGGTCGAAGCACGCCAGCACCGCGACGCGCGACGACTCCCCGCGTGCGAGCGCGGCGGTGCCGCACCACACAGACACCAGGTTGTCGAGCCGCCCCGACGCGATGAGCTCGCCGTCGACACCGAGCAGCGAGGGCGGCGCGAGGTCGTGGGTCATCACGTCCCACGCGACGACGTCGTCGGCGGCGACGTCGAGCTCCTTCGCGAGGAACCCGGCGAACGCGCCGTCCTCGGGAGTGCCGAGTCCCCACATCGGCACCACGTGCTGCTGGCGGTCGAGGACGACTCCCTTCTCGTTCACGTCGCGGTCGAGGTGGATCGCGAGCTGGGACAGCCGGAGGATGGGTCGATCGACCTCGACGAGCCGGACTTCGCCCGACCGCAGCGCGACGCGACCCGAGAGGCCGAGGTCGCGGTCGAGCCACGAGTTGACCAGCGCGCCGCCGTACACGTCGACGCCGAGCTGCCGGTACCCGGCGCTGCCGGTGTCGGGGCGAGGCTTCACGCGCAGGTTCGGGCTGTCGGTGTGCGCGCCGATGACGACGAACCCCGGAGCGGGGTCGGCGGGCACGTGCCACGCGACGATCGCGCCGCCGCGGACCACGAACGCGCCGCCGGGCGCACCGTCGATGGGCTCACCGAGCGATTGCCGGCGGAAGCCCGCTTCGGTGAGCGCCGCGGCTGCGGACTCGGCCGCGTGATAGGGCGACGGCGATCGCCTGAGGAACTCGAGGAGATCGATCATCCGTAGAGCCCCGAGACGAGCCCGGTGCCGCGGAGGTGCGCGGTCTCGTTGAGCGTGTGCACGGTGCGCTCGCCGCTGCGGGCGGCCATGACCCGATGGATGCTCGTGTAGTTCGGGTAGAAGAACCCGGTCGGGTTGTCGATGCCGAGGATCTTCGAGAGGTAGGCGTTGATCACGCCGCCGTGGCACACCGCCGCGATCCGCTTCGAGGGGTTGGTGTCGATGAGCCGCTCGACGGCCTTGTGCACGACGTCTCGGAAGGTCTCGGGGTCGACCTCGATGTCGCCCCACTCGCCGGCAACGATCTCGCGCCATCGCGGGTCTCCCGCCGCCTTCAGCTCCTCGACGGGCACGTACCAGTGGCTGTTGCGGTCGTACTCGGCGAGCTCGTCGTCGACGAGCACTTCGAGCCCGTGGATCGCGGCGAGCGGCGCCGCGGTCTCGCGCGCCCGTTGCATCGGGCTCGAGTACACGGCATCGAGCCGCTCGTCGGCCAGCCAATTCGCGAGGTGCATCGCCTGATCGCGGCCGACTTCGGAGAGCTCGGGGTCCGCGGGGCCTTCGACGTCTTCTCGGCGGATCGGCAGCGCGTGGCGGATGAGCAGGAGCTCCATCGCTCGGAGCATAGGGTGCGCCGATGGCCGGGCTGTGGGTCGAGGAGGCAGGACCGGACGACGCGCCGCTGGTCGTGTTCGTGCACGGATCACTCGATCGCGCGTCGAGCTTCTCGAAGCTGGTGCGCCGGTTGCGCGACCTGCACACCGTGGTCTACGACCGCCGGGGATACGCAGGATCGATCGACGTCGGGCCTCCTTTCACCGTGGCGAGCCAGGTCGATGATCTGCTCTTCGTGATGCAGGAGCGTCCGGCTGTCGTTGTCGGGCACAGCTACGGGGGCAACGTCGCGCTCGCGGTGGCGCAACAACGTGCGGATCTGGTTCGTGCCGTGGTCGTGTTCGAGGCGCCCATGCCGTGGACCGATTGGTGGCCCCACACCTCGGGCGGGTACAGCATCGTGAAGCAGTCGCGCGCCGATGACGACCCGGCTGACATCTCCGAGCGGTTCATGCGCCGGATGATCGGCGACGAGCGATGGGAGCGCCTGCCCGCGGCGACGCGCGAGAGCCGTCGCGCGGAGGGTCCTGCGCTCATCGGTGAGATCGTCGACCTGGCCCGCACGGCGCCCTACGACGCCGCCGCCATCGTCGTGCCGGTCGTCACCGCGCGGGGCGAGAACGGGGCGGCCCATCACCGGCAGTCGACCGAGCTCTTGTTCTCGACGCTGGCCAACCCGACGATGGTCACGATCAACGACGCGGGGCACGGCGCGCACACCACCCACCCCGACGAGTTCGCCGCGATCGTGCGGCTTGCCGTCGCTACTGGCGGTTGACGATCGCGCAGGCGTCGGCAGCGGCCTCGGGCAGCGTGACCTCCATCCCGAAGAACCTGCAGTCGCAGTCCTTCGCGCAGGTCGCGAGCTCCTCACGCTGGTTGTAGATCGCGAAGCCCGCTCCGACGAGGAGCACGACGAGGATGAGCTTCATGACGACCTTCTTCACCAGCCACGCGACGAGGAGCGCGAGGATGGCGAGGCCTGCCATCGTGCCGAGCGCGACGTTGCGGAGCGTGTGTTGATCGAGCCAATCCGGCAACGAGATCGCGAGCACGGCGCGGCACGCTACTGAGACACTGACGCCGTGCTGGTGCATCTCGACACCGACATCGGCGGCGACCCCGACGACGTGTGCGCGCTCGCGATGTTGTTGGGCTGGCCTGACGTCGAGATCATCGGCGTCACGACGACGCATGAGGACGGCGGCCGGCGCGCGGGGTTCGTGCACGAGGTGCTGCGCCTCGCAGGTCGCTCGGGCATCCCTGTCGCCGCCGGCGCCGAGCACTCGATGACGACGTTGAGGCAGCCGGGAGGCTTCCCGGACGACACGCGCTACTGGGGTCACGCCGATCGAGCCGAGACGCGCGCCAGCGGGCGCTGCGCTCGATCTACTCGAGCGCAGCATTCAGCGTCGGAGCAACGGTGATCGCGATCGGCCCGTTCACGAACCTCGGTCTGTACGAGGTCGCTCGGCCGGGGCTGCTCGACACCGTGCCGGTCGTGGTGATGGGCGGGGGCTATCGCCCGCCCGACGCGGGCTATCCGCAGTGGCCTGAGGAGCACGACTGGAACGTCCAGTGCGACACGCGTGCCGCCGAGATCGTGAGCCGGCTCGCTGGGCTGACGATCGTCCCCCTCGCCGCGACGGTGAAGGTGCACCTGCGTGCTGCTCACCTGCCTCGGCTCCGCGCGGCCGGACCACTCGGCGAGCTGATGGCGCGTCAGGCCGAGGCCTATGGCGTCGATCGACGCGAAGGCCTCGCCGAGCAGAACCCGAAGCTCCCACCTGACCTCCTCAACTTCCATCACGACCCGCTCGCGGCTGCCGTCGCTGTCGGGTGGGATGGCGTGACCTTCGACGGCAACGTGGTCGCCGATGTCGACGGTGATGCGTTCTCCGAACGGTGGCTCGAGGCGATCGAGCACCTACATTCGGTCTCGTGAGCGATTCGCGTCCGATCGACCTGTCCGCATCCGGCCCGCCCGAGACGGTGCTCGACCTCGAGCCTGGCGACGCGCGTGCCGCGCTCGCGGACGCACTCGCGCAACCCGAGTCATCGCGCCGCGACGCGGTTGCGGCCGTCGCCGCGCGCTGGCCGCGCTTCCTCGATGCCTGGGCGCAGCTCGGCATGCTCGGTCGCGACGACACCGAGGCGTACGCGTGCTTCCGCGTCGGCTATCACCGCGGGCTCGACCGGCTGCGTGCCAACGGCTGGCGCGGCAGTGGCTACGTGCGCTGGCAGTTCGAGGAGAACCGTGGGTTCCTGCGCGCGCTCGCGCGGTCTCGGTCAGACCGCGGCGCGCATCGGCGAGGACGACGAAGCCGAACGCTGCGCCCACTTCCTCGTGCAGTGCGACCCCACCGGAGTGCCCGAGTCGGGGTGACGCGATCAGGGGCCTGCGTTGACGGCGTGTCCTGCTCCGAGTCGGCCTGTTGTTTCGGTGACGTCACGTCCACCTTGAGTGTCGAAGCGCGGGACCTGCCGGCGCTCGAGGAGGTCGTGACATGAAAGTGCGCCGACACCACACCGGCTGGGTGCTGATCGTCGTCGGCGCAGCTCTGTTCGCCGTCGGCTGGGCCTCGCCGGCGAGCGCGGTTCCGCGGTGGTACTGCTCGACGACGACGACCATCGGTCAGCCGTGCATCCCGGACACGACCGTGATCACCGAGGCGACCACCACGACCGAGGCGACCACCACGACCGAGGCGACCACCACGACCGGAGGCGACCACCACGACCGCCGCAACGACGACCGAGGCGACCACCACCACTGCCGCAACGACGACCGAGGCGACCACCACGACCGCCGCAACCACGACAGCGGCGACCACCACCGGTGCGACCACCACGAAGGCCGCCGAGGTGGAGGGGGTAGAGGTGCTGCCCCGCACCGGGGTCAACGGGACCCTGCTGGTCGTCGGGACGGCGCTGATGCTGCTCGGACTGGCCGTCGAGGTGGCCCTCCAGGTCACCAAGCGTCGGGGAGCTCTCGGCTAGAGGCGTTCAGGGCAGCCTCGATGCGTCACGATGGACACATGCTCGAGCTGCGGCCTTCGTGTGAGAACTGCGACGTGGACCTGCCTCCCGACAGCCCCGACGCGCGCATCTGCACCTACGAGTGCACGTGGTGCGCGACGTGCGCCGACGAGGTGCTCCGCGGCGTGTGCCCGAACTGCGGCGGCAACCTCGTGCCTCGCCCGATCCGTCCGAGCGCGCTGCTCGTGAGAGACCCGCCGAGCACGACCCGCGTGTTCAGCCCGGTCGCCGAGCGCTGACGGATGCGGTTCGCCGGTGTGGTGCTGACGGGAGGCGCGAGCTCGCGGATGGGCACCGACAAGGCGTTCATCGAGATCGACGGCCGTCCGCTCGCGCTTCGAGTCGCCGACGCGCTCGCAGCGGCCGGCGCCGCGCCGGTCGTGGCGGTCGGCGGCGACCTCGATCGGCTCAGAGCGCTCGGCCTCGATCCGCGTCCTGACCGTGTCGCGGGCCAAGGCCCGCTCGCGGGGATCGTCACCGCGCTCGAGCAGACCGATGCCGAGCTCGTCGTCGTCGCTGCCTGCGACCTCGTCAGCATCACCCCCGCAGCAGTCCGAGAGCTGCTCGATGCGCTCACCGACGACGCCGACGCGGTCATCCCTCGCAGCGACCGCCTCGAGCCCCTGTTGGCCGCGTATCGCAGTCGGTGCCTCGACCACCTGCGCCGTGAGCTCGACGAGGGGGAGCGCGCTCCGCACCGCGCGGTCGAGGGCCTCGCAGTCGTGCAGGTGCGATTGCAGCACGTCGAAGCCCTCCGCGACGCCGACACCCCGGGCGACCTACCGATAGCCTGACTCGAGTGCATGCAGAGATCGACGTCGCCGAGCTCGCACGGCTGCGGGCAGCCGGCGACGTTGCGCTCGTCGACGTGCGCCGCCCCGCCGAGTACGAGGAAGGCCACGTGTCGGGCGCGCAGCTGATCCCCCTCGACGAGCTGCCCGACCGCGTCGCCGAGCTCCCTGGAGCCAGCCCGCTCTACATCATCTGCCGCAGCGGCAGCCGCAGTGCGGTCGCCGCGGACTTCCTCGCTGAGCAGCAGATCGAGGCGGTGAACGTCGCCGGGGGAACCCTCGCGTGGATGCGGGAGGGCAACGAAGTAGTGACGGGCTCCAATCCCTGAGCCCGTCGTGACCGCCGCGTGACGCAGCCTCCCGTCCGCTGGGTTGCCTCTGACGACGCGCTCGCCGAGGTGATCGGCCACATGGCGGGCGCGCCGGCCTACGCCCTCGACACCGAGTTCCACCGCGAGCGCACCTACTACCCGAAGGTCGCGCTCGTGCAGCTCGCGGTCGACGACCTCATCGCGCTGGTCGATCCGCTCGCCGTCGACATCGAGCCGCTCGCCGCGCTCCTCGACAGCGATGCGACGGCGGTCCTGCATGCGTCACAGCAAGACCTCGAGGTGCTGTCGCGTGGTTGCAACACGGTGCCCCGGAGGCTGTTCGACACGCAGCTCGCCGCCGGCTTCGTGGGCTACAGCTCGCCCGCGCTCACCAACCTCCTGTCGTCCGAGCTCTCGATCCGCCTGCTGAAGGGCGACCGCCTGACCGACTGGCTCGCCCGGCCGCTCTCGGACGAGCAGCGCGCGTACGCCGCGTCGGACGTGGCCCACCTGCTCGAGCTCCGCGAGAAGCTCGTCGCCAAGCTCGAGGAGGTCGGTCGGCTCGAGTGGGCCCTCGACGAGTGCGAGGAGCAGCGGACGCGCCCGGTCGGCCCGCCCGACCCGAGCCGAGCGTGGCTGCGCATCAAAGATCACCGTCACCTCCGCGGGGCGAGCCGAGGCGTCGCCCAGGAGGTCGCCGCGTGGCGTGAGCGGCGCGCCGCCGCTCTCGATCAGCCGGTGCGCTTCGTGCTCCCCGACCTCGCGATCCTCGGGATCGCGCAGCGCCCGCCGTCCGACCTCGCCGGTCTGCGCCGGGTGCGCGGGCTCGACGAGAGGGCGCTGAAGAAGCCGCTGGTCGACGAGCTCCTCCACGCGATCGAAGTCGGCTCGGCCCTCCCGTCCGAAGAGATCACGCAGGCCGACACCGAGGAGATCCCCCGCGACCTGCGGCCGGCGGTGACGCTCGTCTCGGCGTGGGTGAGCCAGCTCGCCCGCGACCTCCACATCGACACGACGTTGCTTGCCACCCGCAGCGACCTCGTCGATCTCCTGGTCGACGCCGACGACGCGCGCTTGCGAGTCGGATGGCGCGCGGAGCTGGTCGGCGATCAGATCCGCCGTCTCGTCGAGGGAGAAGCCGCGCTCGCGTTCGACGGCGCGGGCGGGTTGCTGCTCGAGCCGCGCTACGGGCACGTCGACGCGCCCGACGCCGCGGAACACGATGTCGCGGAATCAGACGGCGAGGACGACGGCCTCATCGGGTAGCAGATGCCCGTCGAACGGCTCGCCCGCTCGGCCGGGCACGCTCGACACCTGGATCGTCCCGTGCACGTCCACCTCGCGCGGCTCTGACACGAAGCTCACGCACACGACCCGCCGATCGTCTTCCGCGGCGCGTTCGTAGACGAGCACGCCGTCGGGCGCATCGAGCCACGAGAACGAACCCGAACGGAGCGCCTCGGACTCGCGACGAAGGGCGAGCATGTCGTGATGCAGCCAAAGCGTCGACGCGGGGTCATCGCGCTGCACGACCGCGCACTTCTCGCCGGCGTGGGGCGGAAACGGGAGCCATGGGGTCGCGCCGTCCCACCCATGCGGCGGCTCGGGGTCCCACGGGATCGGCGCGCGGCATCCGTCCCGACCTCCCGGGTCGAGCACGTGGGAGCCGCGCACCACCGCGTCTTCGAGCCCGAGCTCGTCGCCGGCGTAGAGGAACGGCGTTCCCCGCAACGTGAGCACGAGCACCGCCGCGGCCCGCGCCCGCGCGTCTGATCCGTAGCGGGTGCGGGGCCGCACCGAGTCGTGGTTCCCGATCACCCACGTCGGCCACGCGCCGACCGGATCGAGCGACTCGATGGTGCGGTCGATCGCGGCGCGCCACGCGCCTGCCTCCCACAGGTGACAGAAGTGGCGGGAAGTTGAACGAGAGGTGAAGCTCGTCGTGGTCGCCGTAGTACGCCGCGATCCGCCGCGTCGAGAGTGAGATCTCGCCGACCGTCACTCGGTCGCCTGGGTACCGGTCCATCACGGCGCGCAGCCGTTGCAGGAGGGGATGCACGCTCGGGTCGTCGTTGATCGCGAAGTGCGGCACTCCGACGCGGTCCGGAGGATCGTCGGGGAGCTCGGGGTCCTTGCCGATGAGGTGGACGACGTCGATCCGAAAGCCGTCGATGCCCCGGTCGAGCCAGAAGCACACGACGTCGTGCATGGCCTCCTCGACCAGCGGGTTCGCCCAGTTCAGGTCGGGCTGCTCGGGGAGGAAGCAGTGCAGGTAGTACTGCCCGGTCGCCTCGTCGAGCGTCCAGGCCGGCTTGCCGGTGAAGGCGGCGATCCAGTTGTTCGGCGGGCCGCCGTCCTCGGCGGGGTCGCGCCACACGTACCAGTCGCGTCGGGGGTTGTCCCTGGACGAGCGGCTCTCGAGGAACCAGAGGTGCTGGGACGAGGTGTGGTTGGGCACGAGGTCGAGGAGAAGGCGCATCCCGCGGTCGTGCAGCTCGGTGAGCAGGTGGTCGAGGTCGGCGAGGGTGCCGAACAGGGGGTCGACCTCCCGGTAGTCGGCCACGTCATAGCCGTAGTCGGCCATGGGCGACAGGAAGATCGGCGAGAGCCAGACCGCGTCGACCCCGAGCCAGGCCAGGTCGTCGAGCCGGTGGGCCAAGCCCCGCAGGTCGCCGACGCCGTCGCCGCTGGCGTCCGCGAACGACCGGGGATACACCTGATAGACGACCGCGGACTGCCACCAAGGCGCTGCCATGGGCGCCGACGATACGTCGATCGGTCCTGGTCAACCGGCCTCTGCGCCACGAAATTCGCCACGCGACATCCGACCGGAGGCTCCCCATGGGCGCTACACTGAGCCTCCCATTGTCGCGTCCGCCCGGGGAGCACGCCCGTGAAGAAGGGTCGCCACCGGCGCTTCGAAGAAGCCCGCAAGCTCAAGCAGTCCGGTCCCGAGGCGTTCGGCGCCTTCGGTCGCCCTGACACCGACACGCCCAACACGACGACGACCGAAGACGACGAGTACGCGGCACTCGCCGCGAAGTACGGCGTCGAGTTCGACGACGACGACGACCTCGACGACGAGGACGACTAGCTCCCACCTCTCCAGCTCCTTGCGCCCGTCTGTGGGGCGCGCTCATGCCAATGCCTCCCCCCGCCATTCGTAACGTCGCGCTCGTCGCCCATGTCGACCACGGGAAGACCACCCTCGTCGACGCGATGTTGCGCGCCTCCGGTGTGTTCCGTGCCAACCAGGCTTTGGTCGATCGCGTCATGGACTCGAACGACCAGGAGCGCGAGCGCGGCATCACGATCTTGGCCAAGGCCGCGTCGGTGACGTGGAGAGGCACGAAGATCAACCTCGTCGACACGCCCGGTCACGCGGACTTCGGTGGCGAGGTCGAGCGGGCGCTCGCGATGGTCGACGGCGTCGTGCTCCTCGTCGACGCGGCGGAGGGTCCGCTGCCGCAGACCCGCTATGTGCTCTCGAAGGCGCTGGCGCAGCATCTGCCCGCCGTCGTGGTGCTGAACAAGGTCGACCGCAGCGACGCCCGGCCTCACGAGGTGCTCGACGAGATCTACGAGCTCTTCTTCGACCTCGACGCCGCCGATCACCACATCGAGTTCCCGATCGTCTCGGCCATCGCCCGCGACGGTCGCTCGATGAAGGGCGTCGGCATCCCGGGCCCATCCGACGACCTCGCGCCGCTGATGGACACGATCCTCGACACGATCCCGGCGCCGCAGGGCGATGCGACGGCGCCGCTGCAGGCGCTCGTCACGAACCTCGATGCGTCCGACTACTTGGGTCGGCTCGCGATCGGCCGTGTCGTCGAAGGCACGCTTCGCCGGGGCCAGCAGGTCGCGCTGTGCGAGGAGGAGACCGAAGTCGGCGAGGACGGCATCGCAGTGTCGCCCCTGAAGCGCAAGCTCGCGCAGCTCATGGCGTTCGAGGGGATCGGCCGCGTCGACTCGGACGAGCTCCCTGCGGGCGATCTGTTCGTCGTCGCCGGGTTCCCCGAGGTCGAGATCGGCGACACGCTGGCCGACCCCGACGCCGCCCGCCCGCTCCCACGCCTCACCGTCGACGAGCCGGTGCTGCGCATGACGTTCGGTGTCAACACCGCGCCGACCTCGGGCAAAGCCGGCCGCTACGTCACCTCTCGGCACCTCCGCGAGCGTCTCGAGCGCGAGGTGCTCGGCAACGTGTCGATCGAGCTGACCGACACCGAGTCGCCCGATGTGCTCGAGGTCGCCGGGCGGGGTGAGCTCCAGCTCGCTGTCTTGATCGAGTCGATGCGTCGCGAAGGCTACGAGCTCGAGGTGAGCCGTCCCGAGGTCATCACCCGCGAGATCGACGGCAAGCAGTGCGAGCCGCTCGAGCGCGGCGTGGTCGATGTCCCCGAGGAGCATGTCGGCACTGTCACGCAAGCGCTCGCGCCGCGCCGTGGCCGCGTCATCGACCTCCGCCCTGGCGATCCCGGTCGCAGCATCGTCACGTTCGAGGCGCCCGCACGCGGCCTCATCGGCTTCCGCTCACTCCTGATGACCGCGACGCGCGGCACCGCACTCCTGCATCAGCACCATGGAGGATGGATCCCGTGGGCGGGCGAGCTGCCGCATCGCCAGACCGGCACCATGGTCGCTGACCGGGCCGGCGCGTCGAGTGGCTACGCGCTCGACAACCTCCAGCTCCGCGGCACGCTCTTCATCGGGCCGGGCGAAGAGGTCTACGAGGGGATGGTCGTCGGTGAGAACTCACGAGCGGGCGACATGATGGTGAACGTCACACGTGAGAAGCAGAAGACGAACATCCGCACCCACGCGGCCGATGACGCGATCAAGCTCACGCCGCCCGTGGTGCACACGCTCGAGACCGCCATCGAGTTCATCGCCGAGGACGAGCTCGTCGAGGTCACGCCCGACGCGATCCGCATCCGCAAGCGGGTGCTGCGCGAGCAGGACCGCCGGCGTCTCGCCCGGTAGCTGACATCTAGCCGCGCCGTACCGCGGGGTGCGGAAGGAACGCCTTGCGGCTCCGGCTGCTGCTCACCTCGTCGAGGTGCTCGGCGAGCGCCTTGTAGACCTCGTCACCGACGGTCTCGCGCAGCTCGTCGGCCAGGGTGATGTACGCGGGCTGCTTCCCGACGAACGCGTCGGGCGCCTCGGTGCACCACCAGTGGAACTCGAGGCCGCCCTCGCCCCAGTCACGGCGCTTCCACTCGCGGATGGTGGAGGTCACGTGCCCGTTCTCGTCGGTGCTGTCGACGTGACGGATGGGGAGCTGCCAGCAGACCTCGGGCTTCCAGTCCATGAAGCGTTCGCCCGCGGCACCGGCTGCCGCGTGCAGCGCGCACCCCTCGCCGCCGGCGAACCCGGGCCGGTTGAGGAAGATGCAGGCGTCCTTCACGAGTCGTGTCTTCCAGTCGCCGTTCTTCTGCTGGATCGCGAAGCCGCCGCGCTTCTTGGCGACGTCGTGGAACTGCCATTGCTCGGGCTTCAGCCGCTTCGCGGTGCGGATGACTCGCTTGTAGTCAGCCTCGTCGCGGAAGTGCGCGCCGTACGAGCAACACCCCTGGTTCAGCTCGGGCGCGGGACCGGTCAGGACTCCTTGGCACCCAGCGCCCCAGATGCAGGTCCAGCTGCTGAGGAGGAACGTCACATCGAACAGCCAGGTGCGCTCTTCATCCGGATCTTCGAACGAGAACCACTCGTGCTGGTCGTCCATGCCCCGTGACACTAGGGGGCTACGTTGGCGGCGTTGAACATGCTGGTCGATGATCTTCGCGCCGCGCTCGCCCCCGACCGGGTGCGAGCCGAGTCGCTCGAGCTGGCGCTCTACGGCCGCGACGCGTCGGGGCTCGCGGGCCACGCGACAGTCGTGTGCTTCCCGCTCAGCACCGAAGAGGTGCAGGCCTGCGTGCGCATCGCCGTCGCGCACGGTCGCCCGTTCGTCACTCGCGGCTCGGGCACCGGCCTCGCCGGTGGCGCGGTCCCGCTCGACGACCCCGTCGTGATCGTCACGACGAAGATGAATCGGGTGCTCTCGATCGATGCCGACGCTCGCGTCGCGTGGGTCGAGCCCGGTGTGCTGAACCTCGACCTCAGCCGCGCCGTCGCCCATCTCGGTCTGCACTTCGCCCCCGATCCGTCGAGCCAGCAGTCGTGCTCGGTCGGCGGGAACGTCGCCACGAACTCAGGCGGTCCGCACTGCCTCGCGTATGGCGTCACCAGCACTCACGTCCTGGCGATCGAGGTCGTGCTCCCCGACGGGCAGGTCACGGTCCTCGGAGGCCTCGAGCCCGAGCCTGTGGGTTACGACCTCCGCGGCGCGTTCATCGGTGGCGAGGGCACGCTCGGCGTCGCAACGAAGATCGCGGTGCGGCTCACTCCGATCCCGCCGGTCGTGCGCACGCTCCTCCTCGACTTCATGAGCGTCGATGCGGGAGCCGAGACGGTGAGCGCGATCATCGCCGGCGGGCTCGTTCCCGCAGCCATCGAGATGATGGATGCTCGCATCACGGCGGCGGTCGAAGCGTTCGTGCACGCGGGCTTCCCGCTCGACGCCGCAGCGATGCTGATCGTCGAAGTCGACGGGCCGCCCGCTTCGGTCGAGGACGCGGTGCAACGGGTGCGGTCGATCGGTCTGGCGCACGGCGCGCGGTCAGTCCGCGTCGCGGAATCCGACGCCGAGCGGGCTCTGTGGTGGAAGGCGCGCAAGAGCGCGTTCGGCGCGATCGCGCGCATCAACCCCGACTACTACCTCCACGACACGGTCGTGCCCCGCCGTCACCTCGTCGAGGTGCTGCGGCAGGTGTACGAGATCGCGGACCGGTACGACCTCATCGTGATGAACGTGTTCCACGCGGGGGACGGCAACCTCCATCCGCTCCTCTCGTTCGACCGGCGCGAGCCGGGCGTGATGGAGCGGGTGCTCGCCGCGGGCAAGGAGATCGTCGCTGCGTCGGTCGCCGCGGGCGGAGTGCTGTCGGGCGAGCACGGCATCGGCATCGAGAAGCGCGACTTCATGCCGATGCTGTTCAGCCCCGACGACCTCGACGCGCAAGCTCGCCTGCGCGAGGCGTTCGACCCCGACGGCGTCGCGAACCCCCAGAAGGTGCTTCCGGCGGGCTCGCGATGTGGCGACCTGCAGAGCATCCCCGCGGGGGCATGGGTTTGAGCCTCACCGAGGTTGCGATCGATCTCGCCGTCGTTCGCTGAAGAGGTCGGCTCCGAGGGGCCGGTCGCGGTCGTGGGCGGACGCACCCAGTGGCACGTCGGCGGCGAACCCGACGTCGGCACGCGCCTCGTCGAAGCGCCGTCCGCGATCGCGTGGATCGCGGCGGAGGAGATGACGGTGTCGTGCGGCGCGGGCACGCTCGTCACCGAGCTCGACGCCGCGCTCGCCGAGCAGGGCCAGTGCGTCGCGCTGCCCGACTGGCCGGGAGCGACCGTCGGTGGTGTGCTCGCAGTCGGGCACAGCGGCATCCGCCGTCTGGGCTACGGGCCGGTGCGCGACACGCTGCTGCAAGCGCGCTACGTCTCGGCGGAAGGCCACTTGGTGAAGGCGGGCGGCCCGACGGTGAAGAACGTGAGCGGCTACGACTTGTGCCGCCTCCTCGTCGGCTCGCTGGGCACGGTCGGGTTGATCGGCGACGTGATCCTGCGCACCCGCCCCGTGCCGGCCGCGTCTCGGTGGTTCCGCTGCGACACCGCCGACCCCGTGCGCCTGGTCGCGGCCGTGCATCGGCCGGCGAGCGTGCTCTGGGACGGCGCGACCGCGTGGGTGCTCCTCGAGGGACATCCCGCTGACATCGACGCGCAGGCGGTCGCAGCCGGGCTCGCCGAGACCGATGGCCCGCCCGCACTGCCGCCGCACCGGTGGTCGATCGAGCCGCACGACGTCGTCGGGCTCACCGGCACGTTCATCGCCGAGGTGGGAGTGGGCGTCGTCCACCACCTCGATCCGCAGCCTCGACGCGTGGTCGACCCGGTCGTCGCACACCTGACGGCGCGCATCCGTGACGCCTTCGACCCCACGCGACGCCTCAACCCGGGCCGCGACGTCCTGGCACCGTGAAGCTCGGCGTCGTCGATGACGAGCTCGCCGCGTGCGTGGCGTGCGGGCTCTGCCTGCCGCACTGCCCGACGTATCGCGTCACGGGTGAGGAGGCCGCGTCACCGCGGGGTCGCATCGCAGCGATGCGCGAGGTGCACTGGCAAGGTGCCGAGCCCGACGCGGCGTTCGTCGGCTTCATGGACGCGTGCGTGCAGTGCCGAGGCTGTGAGACCGCGTGCCCGTCGAGCGTGCCGTTCGGCCGGCTGATGGAGGGCACGCGCGACTCGCTCGCCGCCGCCGGCAAGCTCACGCCTCGGTGGCAGCGCTGGGGGATGAAGACGCTCGGCCACCACGGTCTCTTGCTCTCGGCGACGCGAGCGCTCGCCGCGGCCCAGCGCGCCCACCTCGTGCCGAAGCGCGTGACCGCTCGCTTCGCCCTGCCGGCGTTGCCGTTGAAGCCCGAGCCTCTCGAACCCACCGGCAACGATGTGTGGCTCTTCACCGGCTGCGTGATGGACGCGTGGCAGCGGCCGGTGCATGCAGCGGTGATCCGTGTCCTCGGCCGCGCCGGTGTCGGGGTCGCGCTTCCGGGCAAAGGCGGGGACTGCTGCGGCGCGCTGCATGTCCACGCCGGCCTCACGGATGACGCGCACCGACTCGCCGCACGAGTCATGCAGTCGATGCCCGGCGACGCGCCGATCCTCGTCGACTCCGCCGGGTGTGGCGCCGCGATGAAGGACTACGGCCACATCCTCAACACCACCGAGGCGCGTGAGTTCGCGGCGCGTGTCTTCGACATCCACGAGTGGCTCGCGACCCGGCTCGATGCGCTTCCGAAGCCGTCCGCGCCGTCGTCCCTACGGGTCGCGGTGCAAGACCCTTGCCACCTGCGTCACGTGCAGCGCGCCCACCTGCCGGTGCGCGCCGTGCTCGCGCCCTATGTCGAAGTCGTCGAGCTCGACGACGAGGGGCTCTGCTGTGGCGCGGGCGGCTCGTACTCGGCGCTGCATCCCGACATGGCGAACGCGATCCGCGAGCGGAAGATGGAGTCGATCGGGCGAGCCCACGTCGACGTCGTTGCGAGCGCGAACCCCGGCTGTGCGCTGCACCTCGCTGCTGCGGGCGCGCCGATCAAGCACCCGATGGAGATCGTGGACACGGCGTTGACAGGCACGGTGTTGACAGGCACGGCGATCGATGGCGGGTGAGTTCGACGACATCCGAGGCCGGCTCGAGGCGATCGCGGAAGAGCTCGCCGATCTCGCGATCGTCCGCCTCCGTGAGTCGATCGATGCCGGCGGAACCGAGCTACCTGTCGACGAGCGGCGGCTGACGCGGGCGCGACGGTCGGTCGAGAAGGCGATCTCGATCCTGCGTGAGCCCGACGACGTCGACCTCAGGGCAGACGATTGAGCGCGTCGATCAGGGCGCGCAGCCTCGCGAAGTGGTTGCGGTTGAACCGGAACGCGACCCTCGCCTTGTCGAGCTGATCGTCGTCCTCGATCTCCTCTTTGAGGGGGGCGATGACCTCGAAGCCCTCGGCGTGTGAGATGTCGGCGAAGTCGTCGTTCAGCATCTTGATCGCGTCGGGTCCGGGTGCGCGGCTGAGCCGGATCACGAGCCGGTCACCTACGTATCGCATCGAGTCGTAGTTCGAGTAGAAGCCGACGATCTCGTCGCACGCCGCCTCGACGTCGTCGGTCACGAGGAACAGGTCGACGTCCGACGGTGCGATCAGCGCGCGCTCGATGAGCTCGTCGACGACGAACTCGCGCCAGTGCGTCCAGTACGTGCCGTTCGGGACGTCGAGCATCACGATCGGTGCGGGCGTGGACTTGCCCGTCTGCACGAGCGTGAGGAGCTCGAACGCCTCGTCGAGCGTGCCGAAGCCGCCGGGCAGGCACACGAACGCGCGCGACTCCTTGATCAGCATCAGCTTGCGGGTGAAGAAGTACTTCATCGAGACGAGCTTCTTGTCGCCCGCGATCACGGGGTTCGGCTCGTTCTCGAACGGCAGGCGGATCGTCACGCCGAACGACATGTCGCGGCCCGCGCCCTCCATGCCTGCGGCCATGATCCCCGGTCCGGCGCCCGTGACGACCATCCACCCGTGGTCGGCGAGCACCTTGGCCATGCTGCGGGCCTGCGAATAGAGCGGATCGTCGGGATGGGTGCGGGCCGACCCGAACATCGTGACCTTCGGGATGTGGTTGTACGGCGCGAACGTGCGGAACGCAGCCCGCATCTCCTTCAGCGCGGCATTCGTGATCTTCAGGTCGAGGCGATCGGCTTTGTCGCCGGCGAGCCGCACCGCCGTCGCGATGATCTCGAAGAGCTGGTCGCGGTCGCGGTCGACACCGACTTCGTCGAGCAGGGCAGCGATCTTGTCGTCGAGGTCGCGGTTGCCGGTCCGGTAGCGGGGGAGGCGAGCGGGCGGAGCCATGTCGCGTCAGCCTGACACGTAACGTGCAAGGTCGATGACCGTCACGTGCGTCGTCTGTGGGGCCACGGTCGATGCCGATGACGACGTGATCCCGCTCGGCTGGTCGATGTCGACCTCAGACCGCGGCAAGGTGCTCACGTGCCCGAAGTGCGTGCGCGAGCACGTCCGCTCGATCGAGGCCAAGCTCGACGAATCATGGTGGTGAAACGGTCGGTGTGAGGTGGTTCAGCCGACGGGCTCGACGCGGCCGTAGACCGTGGTGCGCTGCTCGAGCGTGCGGCCGAGCGGCGTGACGAGGGCGCGGAAGGCGTCCTCGTCCATCTCCTGACCGTGTGACGCGCCCGCCGCGCGAGAGATGTTCTCGTCCATGAGCGTGCCGCCGAGGTCGTTGCAGCCTGACTGCAGCAGCTGCGCGACGCCGTCGAGGCCGAGCTTGACCCACGACGCTTGGATGTTCTCGATGTGGCCGTGGTACGCGATGCGGCCCACGGCGTGCATGAGCACGACCTCGCGGAACGTCGGGCCGCGACGAGCCTTGTGCTGCAGATAGATCGGCGCGGCCATGTGCACGAACGGCAGCGGCACGAACTCGGTGAATCCGCCCGTCTCCTTCTGCAAGTCGCGGGTGACGACGAGGTGCTTCGCCCACGACCGGGGGTGCTCGACGGAACCGAACATGATCGTGATGTTCGAGCGCAGCCCGACGGAGTGTGCGATGCGATGGGCCTCGAGCCACTCCTCGGTGTTCACCTTGTCGGGGCACAGGATCGCGCGCACTTCGTCGTCGAGGATCTCGGCCGCGGTGCCCGGCAAGGTGCGCAGACCGGCGTCCATCAGGCGAAGGAGGTACTGATCGAGTGGCTCCCCGAGTCGCTTCGCTCCTTCGGTGACTTCGAGCGCGGTGAAGCCGTGCACGTGGATGTCGGGCGCGGCTTCCTTCACCGCCCGGCACACGTCGATGTAGTAGTCGCCGTCGAAGTCGGGATGGATGCCGCCCTGCAGGCACACCTCGGTCGCACCGAGCGCGGCGGCCTCGGCGACGCGCTGCTGGATGTCTTCGAGCGTCAGCAGGTAGGGCGTGCCGCGCAGGTTCAGCGACAACGGGCCCTTGGAGAAGCCGCAGAAGCGGCACTTGAACGTGCAGACGTTCGTGTAGTTGATGTTGCGGTTGTGCACCCACGTGACGACGTCGCCGACGGTCGCGCGGCGAAGGTCGTCGGCGACCTCGGCGACGGCCACGACCTCGGCGCCGCGTGCGCCGAAGAGCGTGACGAGCTCGTCGGTCCCGGGCTCCTGCCCGAGCAGCACCCCGTCGAGCACCTCGCGCACCGCGCCGCCGGCCCGTGCGACACCTGGCACCAAGACCTGCGGGTGGACGTCGGCTCCCGAGTACCACGCGGTCGACCGGTCTCCCACGATCTCGACGTCGGCTCCCTCGTCGGGCCTGCGTACGAACTCGACGCGCTCGGGGAACACCGCTCCAGGGTCGTCGCGGCCGAGGCCCTCCGCATCGGAGCGATCCATCACCGGGAACACCATCGCGGCGTCGAGCCACCGGGCGGGATCGTGCACGTACTCGGGGTAGATCGTGAGGCGAGGCGCGAGCGTGAAGCCCTTGGCCTCGGTGACCTCGCGCAGCCGGTCGAGCGCGGGCCACGGCCGCTCGGGGTTCACGTGGTCTGCCGTCACCGGTGACACGCCGCCCCAGTCGTCGATGCCCGCATCGAGCAGCGCGCCGAAGTCGTCGGAGAGGTTCGGCGGCGCCTGGACGTGGATCTCGGGCGGGAGGATGACGCGGGCCACGGCGATCGACCAGAGGTACTCGTCGCTCGGGCACGCGGGGGAGAGGTGCATCGCGGTGCCTGGCTTCGGCAGGAAGTTCTGCACGATCACCTCTTGCACATGGCCGTGCTGCCGATGCGAGGTCGCGATCGCCTCGAGCGCGACGATGCGGTCGGCTCGGGTCTCGCCGATGCCGACGAGGATGCCCGTCGTGAAGGGGATCTGGAGGACGCCCGCGGCGTCGAGCGTCGCGAGTCGCCGCTCTGGCGTCTTGTCGGGAGAGCCGCGGTGGCAGTCGAGGTCGTCGCGCAGTGACTCGAGCATCATCCCTTGGCCCGGGGCGACGGCTCTGAGCGCGGCGAGCTCGTCGGGGAACAGCGCGCCCGCGTTCGCGTGGGGCAGCAGTCCGGTCTGGTCGACGACGAGCTTCGCCATCGCGACGAGGTAGTCGACCGTCGACGCGTAGCCATTGGCCGCGAGCCACTCGGCCGCGACCGGATACCGGAGCTCGGGTCGCTCCCCGAGCGTGAAGAGCGCTTCGTGGCAGCCCGCGGCTGCGCCTGCACGGGCGATCGCGAGCACCTCGTCGGGGCTGAGGAACGGAGACTCGAGCCGAGCCGGCGGCTGCGCGAACGTGCAGTAGCCGCACTTGTCGCGGCACAGCATCGTGAGCGGGATGAAGACCTTCGGCGAGAACGTGACTCGGCGCCCGTGGGCGTCGTCACGGATCTGACGGGCCTGCGCCAGGAGCGCGGGCAGCGGGAGATCGAGCAGGTCTGCCGTCATGGGCGCACGCTATCGGCCCTTCCGGTCACACCCTCACGTCGACCTTGGCACGTCAACCCTGGGCGGCGATCTCGTCTGCTTTCGCCTGGAGCGTCGTGAGAAGCTCGTCGAACGACTTGGAGAAGCTCGCGAGGCCCTCTTCTTCGAGCACCCGGGCGACGTCGTCGACATCGATGTCGAACCGAGCGAGGGCATCCCAGTCGCGGCGAGCCTCGTCAACGCCGACGTCGACGGTCCGAGCGACCGTGCCGTGGTCTTCGAACACCTCGATCGTCTGGTCCGGCATCGTGTTGATGGTGTCGGGGCCGATCAGCTGGTCCACATAGAGCGTGTCGGGATAGGCCGGGTTCTTCGTCGACGTCGATGCCCAGAGTGGGCGCTGCACCTTCGCGCCTCTCGCCACGAGCGCCTCCCACCTCGGGCCCCGGAACTTCTCGCTGAACAGCTGGTAGGCGAGCTTGCCCTGCGCGACAGCGGCCTTGCCCCGTTGTGCGAGCGCCTCGGGCGTGCCGATTGCCTCGAGACGGCGATCCACCTCGGTGTCGACTCGGCTGATGAAGAACGACGCCACGCTCGCGACGTGCGACAGGTCGCCGGGGCACGTCTCGAGGCCCGCGACGTATGCCTCCATCACGTCCGCGTATCCCGTCAGGCTGAAGATCAGCGTCACGTTGGTGTTGCGCCCCTCACTGATCATCTGCTGGATCGCCGGGACGCCCTCGGCCGTGCCCGGGATCTTCACGAACAGGTTGGGGCGACGGATCTTCTCGTGGAGGCTTCGAGCCGCTTCGATCGTGCCTTGCGTGTCGCGGGCGACACCCGGTGCGACTTCGACCGACGCGAACCCGTCGCCCCCACCGCTCGCCTCATAGAGCGGGGCGAACACGTCGAGCGCGCCGTTGATGTCTTGCATGACGAGCGCCCAGTAGTCGTCGAGCACAGGATGGTCGTCGGCGGCGAGCACCTTGAACTGCTCGTCGTAGTCGGCCGAGCCCGAGATGGCCTTCTGCAGGATCGTCGGGTTCGAGGTGAGCCCTCGGATCCCTTCGTCGACCATCTTGGCCAGCTGGCCACTCGTGAGGTAGCCCCGCTTCAGGTTGTCGAGCCAAGGGCTCTGGCCTTGCTCGTCGTACAACGCGCGCAGATGGTTCACGACGTCCCTCCCTCTCGGATCTGGCCTTCGAGCAGCGCACGAGCGCGCTCGGCGACGTGGGTGGGGTTGATGCCGAGCTTGTCGAGCACCTCGGCGCCCGGCGCCGACGCACCGAAGCGGTCGATGCCGACCGACGCGTCGGCGTAGCGGTCCCACCCGAGCGTTGCCGCCGCCTCGACCGACAGGCGCGGCACACCCGGCGGGAGCACCGCGTCGCGATACGACTCGGGTTGCGCGGCGAACAGGTCCCACGACGGCATCGACACGACGCGCACGCTCACGCCTTCCTCGCGGAGCGTGGCTGCGGCGTCGACACAGACGGCGACCTCGCTGCCGGTTCCGATCAGCACCAGCGACGGCTGACGGCGCGGTGCCTCGGACAACACGTACGCGCCGCGCTCGACCTCTCCGTCGGCAGTGCCATCGAGCACGGGGACGTTCTGCCGGGTGAGGATCAGCGCAGTCGGCCCTGACGAGTCGACTGCGATGCGCCACGCCTGCGCGGTCTCGTTCGCGTCGGCAGGTCGGATCAGCCGCAGGCCGGGCATGGCTCGCAGCGACGCCAGCTGCTCGATCGGCTGGTGCGTCGGCCCGTCTTCGCCGAGGCCCACGGAGTCGTGGGTCCACACGAACACGCACTTGGCCTGGGACAGAGCGGCCAGCCGCACCGAGCCGCGCATGTAGTCGCTGAACACGAAGAACGTGCCGCCCACGGGCAGCACGCCGCCGTGGCGCGCCATCCCGACCATGATCCCGCCCATTCCGTGCTCGCGGATCCCGAAGCGGATCTGGCGGCCCGCTGGCGCTTCGGCCGACTGGCGCTTCGCGTCCTTGAGGTCGGTGCCCGTGTTCTCGGTGAGGTCGGCCCCGCCGGCGAGGACGCCGGGCACGACGTCGAGCGTCGCGTTCAGCGCGGTCGACAACGCCCGTCGCGTGGCGAGCTTCTCTCCGACGTTGAAGCTCGGGAGCTTGGCCGCCCAACCGGTGACGCCCCGACCCTCGAACGCCGCGTCGAGATCGGAGCGGTCGCCCTTCCACTCGGCGAGCCGCTCGTCCCACGCGACGCGGTGCAGTCGCTGCCGAAGACCCACGCCTCGGTACCAGTCGAGCACCTCGGGCGGGCAGTAGAAGTCCTCGTTCGGCAGGCCCAGCCGCGCTTTCGTGCGCGCGATCTCCTCGGCGCCGAGCGGGTTGCCGTGCGCCTCGGCAGTGTCGGTCTTGTTCGGTGACGGCCAGCCGATGTGGCTGCGCAGGATGATGAGCGAGGGCCGGTCTTCCTCGGCCATCGCTCGCCGCACGGCTTCCTCGAGCCCGTCGACGTCGTTGGCCGCCTCGCCGACCCGCTCGACGTGCCAGCCGTACGCCTCGAAGCGCTTGCCCGCGTCGTCGCTGTAGGAGAGCTCGGTCGGGCCGTCGATCGTGATGTGGTTGTCGTCGTACACGTACACGAGGCGACCGAGCTGGAGGTGACCGGCGAGTGAGGCCGCCTCGTGGCTGATGCCTTCCTCGAGGTCGCCGTCGCTCGCGATGACGAACGTGTGGTGGCTCACGATGTCGGAGCCGAACCGGGCCCGCAGGTAGCGCTCGGCGATGCCCATCCCGACGCCGTTCGCGAAGCCCTGGCCGAGCGGGCCGGTGGTGACCTCGACGCCCCGCGTGTCGAGGTTCTCGGGATGGCCCGGTGTCTTGCTGCCCCACTGGCGAAACTGCTCGAGATCGTCGACCTCGAGCCCGAAGCCGGTGAGGCAGAGCATCGAGTACAGGAGGATCGACGCGTGACCGGCGGACAAGATGAACCGATCGCGGTCGGGCCAGAGGGGATCGGTCGGGTCGTACTTCATGACCCGGGTCCACAGCACGTGGGCGAGCGGCGCGAGCGCCATCGCTGTTCCGGGGTGACCGGAGCTCGCGCGTTGCGGAGCGTCCATCGCGAACCCGCGAATGACGTTGATGCCGAGCTCTTCGACGTCGGCGACCGGCACGGGCATCCCCTTTCCTGGGCTACCTACCCTAGTGACGCTCGCTTCACTCGTACTGAGGCTCGCTTCACTCGGTGAAGAGCGCGACCGAAGCGGTGTAGCCGTGCAGGAAGTTGTGCCTCCCCACGGGGCCGAGCTCGC
Source organism: uncultured Acidimicrobiales bacterium (assembly GCA_963739555.1). Taxonomy (GTDB): domain Bacteria; phylum Actinomycetota; class Acidimicrobiia; order Acidimicrobiales; family DATKAS01; genus DATKAS01. The sequence goes on from CAVUAV010000010.1 coordinate 363,855, forward strand.
CCGCGCAGAACATGCCGGCGACGGCGCGGTGACCGAGGGCCTCGGCGATGATCGACGCGTCGTGGTCGGGCTCGCCGAAGAAGCGGACGCCGCGCCCGTTGCACGTGAAGACGAGCGCGCCATCGGCGGAGACGTCGTCGATGAGCTCGCGGAGGTCCTCGTCGGCAGAGACCGCGTCGCGGATCTGGAACTGGACGGTGGTGCCCACGTCGACCACATCGCCGACGGCCACGGCGCCCACCTCGCGGTCGACGCCGATGACGTTCCGCACGACGAAGTCACCTCGTTGGAAGTCGGCTCTCGACTCGTCGACCGCGCGGCCGAGATGGAGACCGTTCGTGGCCAGCGCGATCTCCTCGGGAGGGAGCGTGTGAAGGCTCTCCATCAGGCGATCGAGGGCGCGCTCGCCCCCGATCTCGTAAAGGATGTTGCGCTCGGACTTCGTCACGATGAGCGGCGTGCCGATCGGCCGGCAGCCCTGCGACACACGCGTGGCGACCTTTGCGGCCGGACCGACGATGACTCCGACTGCCCCCGAGGTCGTCACTCGACCGTCGAGCACGAGCCGGTTGCCGCCCGGGCCCTGCGCGGCCGAGGCCATGCCTCCCACGACGGCGATGTCGGGACGATGGGCGGTGAGTGCGTTGAGCAGGTCGCGGATCGGCACGCTGAACGGGTCGGCGAGCAGGAGCAGCGTGCTGTCGGGAGCGCAGTGGGCGAGGGGCGACGCGTCCAGCCACGCGTCAGCGTCGTAGAGGTCTTCGATGTGGACGGGCGTCAGGTCGATCGGCACCTCACGGCGCCAACGCGCCGCGAACACCGACACTGCCGAGGTCTCCTCGGCTTCGTGGGCACCCGCGAGCACAGACACTGCGGACGCGCCGAGCAGCGAGCGAGGTCGAAGCAGCGAGCGCACCGTCGCGGCGACGTCCTCGAGCACGCCGACGTGAGGCGCGGTCACGAAGACGGTGGCGAGGTCGACGGGCTCGTCAGCCTCGAGCCTGAGCTGATCGAGCACGTCGCCGACGACCTCGCCGGTCGCGTGCGTCGCCAGCGGGTGCTCCGACAGCGACGCGGCGAAGGGCACGGGACGCTCGCGTGCCTCAGGCCGGAGGGAGAAGAGTCAGGGGCACGATCGTGACTTGGCCCTGCCCGAGCCGGCAGTGCGCGTCGATGGTGCCGTAGTCCGTGAACTCCAGCTCCGCGCGCACGAGGCGGTAGGTGAACTTGCCGGGCTCGACGTTGAACGGGGACACGTTGCGCGCGACTTGCTCGTCGCCGCGCTTGAAGATGACCTCGAGGATGCCGTCACCGGGCTCGTCGGGACCGCAGCGCACGAGGACGAGGAGGTGCGGTTCGAGCGTCACCGGGACGGGCGTCGGCGCTGCCATGGAGAAGAAGGCGCCCGTGATGTCGATTCGAGTCGAGGGCCCGGGCGCCTGACGCATGTTGAACGACTCGACGAACAGCGCCGACACGATGTCCATCGACCCACCGTACGCGTCGGGGGCACGCGACCTCAGCCGTGGACCGCGATGCCGCCCACCCACGTGCCGGAGCACCGCAGATCGGAGTCGAGGGCGACCAGGTCGGCTCGCTTCCCGACCTCGATCGTGCCCCGGTCGGAGAGGCCCATGAGCCGCGCCGGGCTGGCCGACGCCGGCGCGCAGTGCATCGTCGAGCGCGACTCCACCGTGCCGGACGAGGTTTGCGACCGCGCGGTCCATCGTCAGGGCACTGCCCGCGAGGGTGCCGTCCTCGAGGCGAGGTGCGCCGTCGATCATTCGGAGCACGATGCCGCCGACCTCGCCGCTCCTCCACGCGACCGCGTCCGTCACGAGGATCACGTTGCCCGGTCGCTTCGCCGCGAAGGCGAGGCGGATCGCGGCGGCGTGCACGTGCACGAGGTCCGCGATCAGCGACACCTTGAGGCGGCCATCGGTCAACGCGGCCCCGAGCAGACCGGGCTCCCGGTGGTGGAGCGCGCCCATCCCGTTGAACAGGTGCGTGACGAGGGTCGCTCCCGCGTCGGTTGCGGCGGTCGCTTGAGCGAGCGTGGCGGTCGAGTGGCCGAGCGACGTGACGACGCCCTTGGCTCGGAACGCACCGATCGCGTCGACCGCGCGAAGTGCTTCGGGGCCGAGTGTGGTGAGGGTGACGACGTCGGGCAGCGCGGCGATCCAGTCGAGATCGGGCGGGACGATGAGCTCGCGTCGATGCGCCCCGGGCGCGCCGCCGAGGAACGGCCCCTCGAGGTGCGCACCGGCGATCTGCGCGCGCCCCGGCGGCCGTTGCTGCGCCGCCGCGATCTCAGCGAGGCGCGAGGCGTATGAGTCGAGCGGCGCGGTCACGAGCGTCGGGCACCACGTCGTCGTGCCCTGCCCGGCGAGCAAGTCGTCGAGGCGATCCCAGTCGGCGCCAGACGCATGGGCGACGTCGACATCGTCGATCCCGTTGACCTGGATGTCGACGAAGCCCGCGGACAGCAGGCGATCGGGAACCGAGCCCCGCGTCGGAGCGACGTCGACGATCAGGCCGGTGCTCTCGTCGACGTCGACGACGGCGCGTTCGAGGACGCCGTTCGGTGTGACGACCTTCGCCGCTGCGATCGCGGCCACGGTGCCGTCAGGCCGCGGTGCGGCTTGCGGGCACCCGAGCGAGCACGACTCTGTCGAGCCGGATCGTCACCCACCCGAGGCGGCGGAAGACCGAGATGAACCACCACGCGGGATCGATCTCGGGCCGGCGCAGCGCCAGCTTGGCGGAGGTCGGCGCGGCGTGGTGGTTGTTGTGCAGCCCTTCGCCCGCGGTCAGGAAGGCGAGCCACTGCAAGTTCGTCGCGGAGTTCTCGTACGGCTTGCGGCCGAAGTGGTGGCCGACCGCGTTCACCGCTCCACTGAGCGCGAGGTAGGTGACCGCGTGGAACGCAGCGGCGACGAGGCCCCAGACCGGGCCGAGCACGACGCAGAGGAAGGCGATGCCGATCGCGAGGCCGATCAGCGCATGGTCGAAGACGTAGCGATCCCACTTGTCGGGCGGGAGGTCCTTCGCGTACCGGTTGACTTGCTCGGGATCGTTGGCGACCTTGCGGTAGAGGGCCACGTTCGTGAGCTGCACCCGCATCCAGCCGAGCAGCACGGGGGAGTGCGGATCGCCTTCGACGTCGGTGAACGCGTGGTGCTTGCGGTGCACTGCCACCCATTGGCGGGGCTTGATCCCGACGGTCAGCCAGATCACGAGCCGGAAGAACCAGGCCAGGCCGGGCCGCATCGTCATTGATCGGTGGGCCAGCGTGCGGTGGAGGTAGATCGTGGTCGCCAGGTTGGCGAGCATCGTGATGGCAAAGCCGACCAGCAGGGCGACGAGGAGGTTGACCCACATGCGTAGAGGAGGCTAGCGCGCCTACCGACCGGTCGGTAGGCAGCGGCGCGACTGAGAAGTAGCCTGGCTGGGACATGCCCGACAGCGAGCACGTGCCTTCGACGCGTGACGCGATCCTCGCCGAGGCGCTGCGCTGCTTCGCCGAGCAGGGCTACGACGGGACCTCGCTCAACGACATCGCCGCGGGAGTGGGGATCCGGCGCCCGAGCCTCCTCCACCACTTCCCGTCGAAGGAAGCGCTCTACCGCGAAGTGTTCGAGCGAGCGCTGTCCGACTGGTTCCTGAAGGTCGAGCAGGCGGCCGGACGCGACCGCGGGGGTTGGGAGCAGGTCGACTTCGTGCTCGACGTCAGCTTCGCCTTCTTCAAGGAGAACCCCGACTTCGTGCGCATCATGCGGCGTGAGGCCCTCGATGGTGAGGGCCATCTCGGCATCGACCTCGGCGCGTCCCTGCGGCCGCTGTTCGACCGCGCGGTCGGCTACCTCGAACGCGAGATGGGCAACGGCACGTTCAGACGCCACGACGCGGTGCAGCTCCTCATCACGGGATACGGGGCGCTGTTGAGCTACTTCAGCGACCTTTCCTTTCTCGAGGGGCTCATCGATCGTGACCTGCTCGATCCCGAAGCGCTCGAGGAGCGCGCCCAGCACGTGCGCATGTTCTTCCGCGCCGCTCTCGAGCCACGTCCCGGAGACTGACGTTCTCGCTCACATCCGGAGTCGGTTGAGCACGTTCCCCTGTCGAGCGAGCACGACGCTCCCGGGCGCGGCCTCGAAGGAATCGTCCGGATCGCGGGCGACCTCGCTTCCGTCCACGTAGATCACGAGCGGTGCGCCCGGGTCGATCGTCGCCGCCGCGTCGAGTGCGAGGCGCACGAGGTCGTCGGTCGCGTTCGCGTTCTCCTCGATCGCGTCGGCCCGCCACGCCCATGCGCCCGTCGAGGTCTGACGCAACGCGGGTCGAACTGCGAGGCGTGGGCCGAACACGCACGGCACCGCGCGCCGCACGTGCGGCCACGCCGCGGCGACGCCGAACGAGCGAGCGAGCACGTTGTCGGCGTCGAGGGCCTTGGCGCGCCAGCGGTTGCTCCCGAGGTGCTCGAACGAGGGTCGGGTGTGCCGGAACAGGCTCACGGCGTGCATCGCGAGCCTTGCCTCGGCGCGCGTCTGGTCGACCCACGGTTGCGCTTCGGCTTCGAGCCCCGGCGCTTCGCACGCGCCTGCCGCGTCGAGCCATGCCTGCAGCGCGTCGGCGGGAGCGGTCCACGCCGGCCCGTTCGCTTCACTGATGAGCTCGGCGACGAGGCGTTGCGGGACGTCGCCATCGCAAGCCTCCGCGAACACGCGCCAGCCGAGCAATTCGGCCGCTGACTCCCACGCCGTCACCGGGTCGTCGCCCGCGCACCATCCGGCGATCGACGCGAGAGGCAGCATCGATGCTCTCGGTTGCACCATCGGGTTCGCGAGGTAGCCACTGCACAAGGCACGCAGCTCGGACGATCGACCCCGCAACGGGCCCATGAACAAGCGATCGCTCATCACCGCGTCGTTCACGGGCACGTTGTCCCAGAGAAGCGGAGCGCGACCGCCGACTGCATCGGCGCGGGCTCGTGCGTCGTCCGCGGTGATCTCGTCGTTGACGACGGACGCACCGGTCCAGCCGATCGTCACGTCATCGGGCAGCGCGTCAGAGAGGGCATCGAGGTACGGCGAACGCCGCGTGCCGATGTAGTCGGTGGGCACGAGCGAGACGAGGACGCCCTCGCCGAGCCGGTCGTGCAACCAGCTCGTGAGCGCCGCGTGCGCTTCACCTCGCTGCGCCGGGGTACGCGTCGGGTCGGGCGGCAGGTCGTCGAGGAACAGGCCGATGTGCGTCACGCCGAGGTCGACGAGCGGCGCGAGCTTGTCGAGGAGGTCGGCGCGGTCGCGTGCCGCCGTCTCGTCCATCGACAGACCCGGCGAGATGGCGATGCCGATGCGGAGACCCGACTCGTCGACGAGCGACCGGAAGCCCGCGAGCTCCGTGCCGTCGTAGAGGACTCGCCAGTCGCGCCGGTGCTTCGGGTCGTCCTTCGGTGCGTACACGTAGTCGGTGAGGCCGCGCGCCGCCGACCACTGCAGCACCTCGAGCCTGTCGGCCCACGACCAAGGAGGGCCGTAGAAGCCTTCGACGATGCCGGTCATGGCGAGGCTGCACTGAGAGGCCAGAGGCACGATCGGTAGGGTAGGCACCCGTGGCTGGGGCTCGGCATGTGGGGGCTGGCGCCCGGCTGACCATGTCCGAGGCCGAGTCGAAGGCGCTCGTCGCGCGCTACGGCATCCCCGTGCCCGCGGAGAGGACGGTCGCCGACGCGGCAGGTGCGGTGCTCGCCGCCACCGAGATCGGGTTCCCAGTGGTGCTCAAGCTGTGTGGGCCGTCGATCGCGCACAAGACCGAACGGGGACTCGTGCGCCTCGGGCTGACGAGCGAGGACGACGTCGCGACCGCGGCCGCGGCGCTGCTCGGAGCGGCGACCGCGGCGGACGGCCCGGTCGAGCTGCTCGTCGCTCCGATGCTCTCGGGTCGACGCGAGCTCATCGCCGGGCTGCACCGCGACCCCCAGTTCGGGATGACGGTGATGCTCGGTGTCGGCGGAGTGCTGGCCGAGGCGATCGCGGATGTGACGTTCCGGCTCGCTCCGATCGAGCGCGTCGACGCCGAGGAGATGATCGACGAGCTGCGCGCCCAGGCGCTTCTGGGGCCGATGCGGGGCGAACCGGCGGTCGACCGCGAGCGCCTCGCCGACGTGCTGCTCGGCCTTTCCGAGGTCGCGGCAGACGACCCGACGGTCGCGTCGATCGACCTCAACCCGCTCATCGTCGTCGACGGGGTGCCGATCGCCGTTGACGCGCTCGTCGAGGTGGATCGTTGAGCTCGCCCGTCGACGCGGCGCACTTCCGCGCGCTCTTCGATCCGCGCGGCGTGATCGTCGCTGGCGCGAGCGCGCACCCCGGGAAGTTCGGCTTCGTCGCGCTCCACAACATCCTTCGCTGTGGCTACGCGGGGAAGGTCTTCGCCACGAACCTCGAGGGCGGCTCGGTGCTCGGCATCGACACCGTGCGGTCGGTCGAGGACGTCCCGGCCGGCGCGGCCGATCTCGTGTTCGTGTGCACGCCCGCCGCCGCGAACGTCGCGTTGCTCAAGGCGTGTGCCGCACGCGGGGTGCGCGCCGCGTTCGTCACCTCTGCGGGGTACGGCGAAGCTGGCCCGGACGGCGAGGACGCGCAGCGCGAGCTCGTCGCCGCCGCGAACGACCTCGGCGTGCTGCTCGCGGGGCCGAACGGGCAGGGCCTCGTGTCGACGCCCGCGAGCCTGTGCGCGCAGATCGTCGGTCCCTACCCACCCGCGGGCCGCATCGGCCTCGCGAGCCAGAGCGGGAACCTCGCGTCCGCGCTGATGAACATGTCGGTGCTGAGTGGCGTCGGCATCAGCCGGGCGATCTCAGCCGGGAACGCCGCGATGGCCTCGGTCGCGGACTACCTCGAGTGGTTCGCCGAAGACGAGCAGACCGCGGTCGGCCTCGCGTACGTCGAGGGCATCGATGACGGCCGTGGCTTCTTCGATCGCATGCGTGCGGTCGCGCGTCGCAAGCCGGTGGTGCTCGTGAAGGGTGGGTCGACCGCCGGAGGGCAGCGCGCCGCGGCGTCGCACACCGGCGCTCTCGCGACCGACGACCGGATCTTCGACGGGGCGTGCCGTCAGGCCGGCGTGACCCGCGCACTCGGCATCGAGGAGGCGTTCGAAGCTGCGGCGACGTTCGCCACGCAGCCCCTTCCGCGCGGGCCGAACACCGCGGTCGTGACGACCGCGGGTGGATGGGGCGTCATCACTGCAGACGCGATCGTGCGCAGCGAGCTGCGGCTCGCGCCGCTCGCCGCTGACCTGCGTGCCGCGATCGACGAGAAGCTTCCGCCGCGGTGGAGTCGGAACAACCCTGTCGACCTCGCAGGGGCCGAGACGCGCGACACGATCCCCGACGTGCTCGAGCTCGTCGCCCGTCATCCCTCGATCGACGCGGTGGTGTACCTCGGTCTCGGCATCCAATCGAACGAGGCGAAGCTCATGAAGACGGGCGCGTTCTACCCCGACCACGGGCTGGAGCGGATCGTCGGCTTCCACGAACGGCAGGACGCGCGCTATGCGGAAGCGGCAGCAGCGATCTCGGAGGAGACCGGCAAGCCGGTGCTCACCGCGTCCGAGCTCGGGGTCACCTCACCGGAGAACCCTGGACCCACGGCTGTCCGGGCGAGCGGGAAGCTTTGCTACCCGAGCGCGGATCGAGCCGTCCGCGCTCTCGAGCACCTGTGGCGGTACGCGCGGCACCAGGCCGCCCGGTCATGAGGACATTCGTCCGCGCGTTCGTACGCGTCCTGCCCGCGATCCTCGCGGTCGCGGTGGGTGGTGCTGCTCTGACGCGGGTGGTGGACGGCGTGAGCGATCCCGCGGCGGCGGAGTCGGGGCTCACGGCGCACCTCGCGACACCCGTGCTCTCGGCGCGTCGAGTCGTGGACGAGCTCGCGAAGCCTGTGGCCGAGGCTCGCCTCGCGGCGGCGTTGCAGCCCGTCGCGGCATCGCTGGGCGGCTCGAGCTGTCTGCGGGTCACGCTGAACGGGCAGCAGATCGTCGACGTGCACGGCGACACACCGTTGATCCCCGCGTCGACGCAGAAGCTGCTCACCGCGACCGTCGCGCTGGACGTGCTCGGCGCGGATCACAAGTACACGACGACTGTGCAGAGCTGCCGCCGCGCCCGTTGGAGGTGTGGTCAACGGCGACGTGTGGCTCGTCGGCGGAGGGGATCCACTTCTCGCGACGCACGACTACCTCGGCATCTTCCGTCATCCTCCCGATCCGGTGACGCCGCTCGAGACGCTCGCCGACAGCATCGTCGCCGCGGGCGTCACCCAGATCACCGGACGGATCGTCGGCGACGAGTCGCGCTACGACGCTCAGCGGTACGTGCCTTCGTGGCCGAGGCGGTACATCACCGCGCCCAACATCGGTCCCATGAGCGCGCTCTCGGTCAACGACGGGTTCATGAGCAACAACTCATTCCACGCCGCGGCGAACCCGGCGGAGTCCGGCGCGCAGACGCTGGCGGATCTGCTCATCGCACGGGGCGTGACGGTCGGAGGGGTCGGGTCGGGCGTGACGCCCTCGGGCACGGTGGAGATCGCGTCGATCGACGGCGCGGCGCTGCCCGACGTGGTCGGTGAGGACCTGAGGATCAGCGACAACGGCACGGCGGAGCTCCTCCTGAAGGAGATCGGATACGAGACGTCCGGCGTGGGCTCGACGGTGGCAGGTGCTGCAGCCGTCACAGCGCATCTGAAGGACGAAGGGATGCCGCTCGACGGGTTCACGATGATCGACGGCTCAGGGCTCGATCGTGGCAACCGGGCGACGTGCAATTTGCTCACGAGCGTGCTCGATCACGCCGGGACCTGAGTGCGGACCTCACGAGGAACCTCTCGGTTGCGGGTGAGACAGGCACTCTCGAGCGGCGGTTCGCGAACACCGCGATCGCCGGAAAGGTGCGGGCGAAGACCGGGACACTGACCGGGGTGGCGGGGCTGGCCGGCTTCGCACAGGCGACCGACGGCACCGAGATCACCTTCGCGCTGCTGCTCAACGGCGACCAGTCGACGCAGGCGTTCGGCATCTGGGTGTCGCTGCTGACGACGCTGCTCGCGTACCCGGACGTGACCGGGCTCGCCGACCTCGGCCCGTTGCCACCGACCGGAGGCTGACCACGCTCCCGATGTTCCCGCTGGGTGCCGTGCTGTTCCCCTCGATGGTGCTGCCCCTCCACGTGTTCGAACCTCGGTATCGGGCGCTCACGCGCGACTGCCTGGCGGGCGACCGGCGCTTCGGCGTCGTCCTCATCGAGAGGGGGAGCGAGGTGGGAGGAGGCGACGTGCGCTTCTCGGTGGGCACCGCCGCGCAGATCGTCGAGGCCGCGGAGCTCCCGGATGGTCGGTTCGCGCTCGGCACCGTCGGAGTGCACCGCGTCCGCGTGGTGTCATGGCTCGACGACGACCCGTACCCGCGCGCTGAGGTAGAGGTGTGGGCCGACCCGCCACCGACCGACATGCTCGTCGCGACGCACGAGGAGAACGTCGTGCTGCTCCGTCGCGTGCTCGCGATGAAGGCCGAGCTCGGCGAGCTCGCGGCGCCCGCGACGATCGAGCTGTCGACAGACGTCGTGCTCGCGGGCTACCAAGCCGCAGCGATCGCCCCGATCGGCCCCGCAGACCAGCAGGTGCTGCTGGAGGCGCCATCACCCGATGCGCGCGCCGCTGACCTGGCCGTGATGTTGGCCGAGCAGGAGGAAGTTCTGTCGTTCCGCCTCGGGTGATGATAGGAAGATGCCTCCCAAGGAGGGTGGGTGGCTGGAGCCGGACTGAACCCCAAGAGCGCGAAGCAGAAGAGCCTCGGCGAGGTCGTCAGCGACATCGTCGAGCTCCTGAAGGCGTACGCGAGGCAGGAGACGCTCGGGCCGCTCAAGCGACTCGGTCGGTATCTCGGCTTCGGCATCGGGGGCTCGGTGCTCATCGCAACGGGGCTGGTGTTCCTGATGCTCACAGGGCTGCGCGTGCTTCAAGTCGAGACCGGGTCGACGTTCACCGGCAGCTGGTCGTGGGCGCCCTACGCGATCGTGGTCGTGGTGAGCCTGGCGGTCGCGGCTCTGTTCCTCAGCTTCATGAGGACCCCGAAGGGAGGCCGGAAATGAGCGCAGCAGCGCCTGCTCCGCAGATCACGCGCGCGGACATCGAGGCGAAGTTCCGCGAGCTCCAAGGCGGCGCGACCAAGCGCGCCGAGGCCGCAGGCGCGACGGCGGCGAAGGTCGCGGTCGGCGTGCTGCTGGTCATCGTCGTGGGTGCGTTCATCGTGGGCCGGCGCAAGGGGCGTCGCCAGACGACGATCGTCGAGATCCGTCGGGTCTGACATGGCCGGCCTGAAGGAAACAACCCAGCGCCGCGCGTACACGAACCGGCGGCTGGCCGGCATCGCCTATCGGAAGGGCTTTCGCGACCGAAGGTTGCTCTGGCGGGCGTTCTGGTACGGCCTCATGGTGATGAGGTTCCTCCAGTGGATCCGCCCCTCCCCAGAGCTGCTTGCCCGTGAGGTCTTGAAGCCGGGCGAGTCGGTGACGATCTACGCGACCAAGGAGAAGGTCGGCAAGCGGCGCCGCTGACCGCGCCGCTGAGGTGCGGTCAGCTCGGTGGATGGAGCGCGACGGCCTCACCGGTCATCATTGACGGGTGAAGGTGGTGCTCCGGAACCCTCGGCGCGAGCTCGAAGTGCCCGGACCGCTCCGCGTGCACGCGCTCCTCGATCGGCTCGAGCTCAACCGCGAGTCGGTGCTGGTGATCAGTGGGGGCACGTTGGTCCCGGGCGATGGGCTGCTTGCGGCCGACGCGCTCGTCGAGATCCGCCCCGTGATCTCGGGGGGCATGCGATGAAGTGCCGGGTGTGCCGCGGTGACGCGGTGATCGACGTGCGCAGGCACAACGCGAACTTCTGCGCACCGCACTTCTTGCATCACTGCGAGGAGCAGGTTGCGAAGACGATCGCCGACTTCGACATGATGCAGGCGAACGACCGCGTGCTCGTCGCGGTGTCGGGCGGAAAGGACTCCCTCGGCCTTTGGGACGTCCTGCTGAACCTGGGCTATGCGACCGATGGCCTGTACCTCGGGCTCGGCATCGAGGGATACAGCGACGAGTCGGGTGTGTACGCGCGGGGGTTCGCCGCGGCGCGCGGCGTGAAGCTGATCGAGGTCGACCTCGTCGACGACTACGGGTTCGATGTGCCGAACGGCGCGAGGGCAGCGAAGCGGGTGCCGTGCTCGGCATGCGGTCTCTCGAAGCGCCATCTCTTCGACAAGGCCGCGCTCGAAGGTGGATACGACGTCGTCGCGACGGGCCACAACCTCGACGACGAAGCCGCGGTGCTCTTCGGCAACGTGCTGCGTTGGCACACCGAGTATCTCGCTCGGCAGCGGCCGGTGCTCCCCGCGCGCGAGGGGTTCCCGCGCAAGGTGAAGCCACTCGTCCGACTGGGTGAGCGCGAGATGGCGGCGTACTGCGTGCTGCGCGACATCGACTATCAAGTCGAGGAGTGCCCGATGGCCGCGGGCAACCGGCACCTCGGCTACAAGGACGCGCTCAACGCGATCGAGGTGCAGTCACCGGGCTCGAAGCACGCGTTCTACTTCGGCTTCCTCGACAAGCTCGCGCCCGCGCTCGAGGCAGAGGCAGAGGTCGACAAGGAGTCGCTCGGCCGGTGCGTGCGGTGCGACGCGCCGAGCGCGGGGAGATCTGCGCGTTCTGCCGGCTCGTCGAGCGAGCGACGAGGGCCCGGTCGTGAGCCGCCCGTTGACCGTGGGCGACAAGGTGCTGCTCATCGACCCGAAGGGACGGCGGTACCTGGTCACGCTCAAGGTCGGGGGCGAGTTCCACTCCCATGGCGGGTACATCCCCCACGACGAGCTGATCGGCCGTTCCGAGGGCACGACGGTCAAGGCGACGAAGGGCCTCGCCTACACCGCGCTCAGGCCGACCCTCGGCGACTTCGTGCTGAAGATGCCCCGTGGGGCGCAGGTCATCTACCCGAAGGACATCGCGCCGATCCTGATGCTCGCCGACGTGTACCCCGGGGCGCGCGTCCTCGAGTCCGGGGTCGGGTCGGGCGCACTGTCGCTCGGGCTGCTCCGCGCCGGCGCCGATGTGGTCGGCTACGAGCTGCGTGAGGACTTCGCGGCGAGGGCCACGCAGAACGTCGTGGCGTTCTCGGGAGAGGGTGTGCTCGAGCGCTACCGCGTCGAGATCCGTGACTGCTACGAGGGCATCGACGAGACCGCGCTCGACCGGATCGTGCTGGACCTGCCCGAGCCCTGGCAGGTGGTGAAGCATGCCGAGCGCGCGCTGAGCCCCGGCGGCATCCTGGTCGCGTACACACCGACGATCGTGCAGGCCGCGCAGCTCCGAGAGTCGTTGGCCGATCGACCGTTCCTGCAGACCTCGACGATCGAGGTGCTGCACCGCAGCTGGCACATCGACGGGCAGTCGGTGCGACCCGATCATCGGATGGTCGCGCACACTGGCTTCCTGACCTCCGCACGTCTCCTCGCCTCGTGACGGTGCCTCGTCGATGAACTGGCTCGATCTGCTGATCATCTTGCTCGCCGCGATGGCGGGGGCGGCGGGCTACCGCATGGGACTGCTGGCCCGCTCGGTCTCGTGGCTCGGGCTCGCGCTCGGGCTCTTCCTCGCGGCGCGCCTCATCCCTCATGTGCTGGACGGTCACGAGGCCGCGCCCGAGGGCCGGTTGCTGCTCGCTGCGGCCAGCATCCTCGTGATCGGCGGGCTCGCGGGGCAAGCGCTCGGCATGTTTGTCGGAGCCCGGTTGCGCCGAGTGCTGCCGCCACACGGCTCCGTGAGCAGCGCGGATCGCGCGGGCGGCGCGCTCGCGGGGATGCTCGGCGTGTTCGTCGCGCTGTGGCTGTTGCTCCCCGCGATCGCAGAGGTGCCCGACTGGCCGGCGCGCCAAGCCCGCACGTCCGCGATCGCGAGAGCGATCGACGGGCTGTTCCCGACGCCGCCCGACGCGGTGGACGCGATCCGCCAGCTCGTGGACGACAACTCTCCCGAGGTGTTCGCGGGCCTGAAGCCCGCGCCCGATGTGCCTGCACCTCCGGACTCGGTGGTCGTTGCCGCAGTGGTGAACCAGCAGGCGACCGACGCGGTGTTCCGGGTCGAGGCTCCGGCGTGCGGCCGTGTGCAGGAGGGCAGCGGGTTCGCAGTGGATCACGGGCTCATCGCGACGAACGCGCACGTGGTCGCGGGCTCGACTGCGGTGCGAGTGCATGGCGAGCACGGCCAGGACAAGTCCGCGACCGTGGTGGCGTACGACCCGTTCCGCGACATCGCGCTGCTGAGAGTCGACGGGCTCGACGTGCCTCCGCTGCCGCTCGCCGAGCCGAGGACCGGCGACCGCGGCGCGGTCTACGGACACCCGGGGGGAGGCGATCTGCGCGCAGCGCCGTTCGATGTCGCGGAGCGCGTGCAGGCGGAGGGCAAGGACCTGTTCGGAGACAAGCGCATCGTGCGCGACGTGCTCGTGCTCTCGACCTCGTTGCGCCCCGGTGACTCAGGTGCGCCGGTGGTCCGCGAGGACGGCCAGGTGATCGGCATCGCGTTCGCGGTGGCGCCCGATCGCTCGACAGTGGGATACGCGTTGACGAGCGACGAGCTGCAAGCAGTGCTCTCGGGTGGGCACGACACGACCGTGTCGACGGGACGTTGCTTGCGCTGAGCGGTGCTCAGCGCGGCGGGCTGTCAGGCTGCGCCGTCAGCCTTTCAGGCTTCGATGAAGATGCACTCGCCGGGGCACTCCTCGGCGGACTCGATGACCGCGTCGAGCTGCCCGTCCGGGATGTCGGCCATGCCGTCCGCGCCTTGGGGGTTGCCCTTCGCGGTGGCGAAGATCGTGGCGCCCTCTTTCACGTAGGCGAGCCCGTCGTCGAGCAGGGTGAACACGTCGGGGCAGATCTCTTCGCAGAGCCCGTCACCAGTGCAGAGATCCTGATCGATCCAGACCTTCATGGCCTCGTTTGAGCCTTCCGTTGGGGCGCCGCCCGAGTCGGCGTCGCTGAGCGCAATTTACACGGCGAACTCCGGTGAAACAACGCAATGCTACGGCTGTGTGGCATGCACAGCGTTTCGCGACGCCTGAGGTAGCGTCCCGAACAGGTCGCTCGCAAAGGGAGGTGAACCCTCGTGGAGGAGACCGAGTACGAGAAGCGGCTCTCGGCATACGACGCTGAGCTCGCGGAGCTGCGTGAGCAGTCGAAGCTCCTCGAGGAGGAGGTCCTGTCGCTGCGGCGCAAGCTGCAAGACGCGCCGAAGCGGGTGCGCACGCTCGAAGAGCGCCTGCTCGAGTCGAAGGGACAGCTCGCGCAGGCGGTGTCGCAGAACGAGAAGCTCTCGTACACCCTGCGCGAAGCGCGCGAGCACATCGCGGCGCTCCGTGAGGAGGTCGACAAGCTCACGCAGCCGCCGTCCGCGTACGGAGTGGTCGTGGGTCGCAACGACGACGGCACGGTCGACGTGCTGTCCGGCGGCCGGAAGATGCGGGTGGCGCTGAGCCCCGAGGTCGATCTCGACGCGCTCGAGCGGGGGCAAGAGGTCGTGCTCAACGAGTCGTTGAACGTGGTGCTCGCCCGCGGCAACGAGGTGTCGGGCGAGGTCGTCACGATCAAAGACATCCTCGAAGACGGCACCCGGGCGCTGATCGTCGGCCGGGCCGACGAGGAGCGGGTGTGCGAGCTCGCGGACGTGCTCATCGGCGAGAAGCTCAGGGCGGGCGATCACCTGTTGATGGACCCGAGATCGGGGCTGCTCCTCGAGAAGCTCCCGCGGCCCGAGGTCGAAGAGCTCGTGCTCGAAGAGGTGCCCGACATCTCCTATGCGGATGTGGGCGGCCTCGACGAGCAGATCGAGCAGATCGCCGACGCGGTCGAGCTGCCGTTCGTCCACCACGAGCTGTTCGCCGAGCACCGGCTTCCCGCGCCGAAGGGCATCCTCCTCTACGGGCCCCCCGGATGCGGCAAGACGCTGATTGCGAAGGCGGTCGCGAACTCTCTCGCGACGAAGGTCGCCGAGGTGTCGGGCGACAAGCAGGCCCGCAGCTACTTCCTGAACATCAAGGGCCCCGAGCTCCTCAACAAGTACGTCGGTGAGACCGAGCGGCAGATCAGGTTGGTCTTCCAGCGTGCTCGCGAGAAGAGCGAGGAGGGCTGGCCGGTCATCGTGTTCTTCGACGAGATGGACTCGATGTTCCGCACGCGTGGCTCGGGCATCTCGTCCGACATGGAGTCGACGATCGTGCCCCAGCTCCTCGCGGAGATCGACGGCGTCGAGTCGCTGAAGAACGTGATCGTGATCGGCGCGTCGAACAGAGAAGACCTGATCGACCCCGCGATCCTGCGCCCTGGTCGGCTCGACGTGAAGATCAAGATCGAGCGGCCCGACAAGAAGGCTGCGGCGCAGATCTTCGGCAGGTACCTCACGGCCGACCTCCCCCTCAGCGAAGACGAGGTGCGCGACCTCGGCGGAGGCGACGCGGCAGAAGGCCGTCGACGTGATGATCGAGCGCACGGTCGACGAGATGTACCGCGACGACGACGACAATCGGTTCCTCGAGGTCACCTACCAGAACGGTGACAAGGAGATCATGTACTTCAAGGACTTCTCGTCCGGGGCGATGATCGAGAACATCGTGCGCCGGGCGAAGAAGGTGGCGATCAAGCGGCTGATCGCGGGCGGGCCGAAGGGCATCCGCACCGACGACCTGATCGTGTCGATCCGCCAGGAGTACAAGGAGCACGAGGACCTGCCCAACACGACCAACCCCGACGACTGGGCGAAGATCTCGGGCAAGAAGGGCGAGCGCATCGTGTTCATCCGCACGCTCGTGAAGAGCGACGCTGCCGACGGTGAGGGCGGCCGCGCGATCGAGCGGGTCGCGACCGGCCAGTACCTCTGATCGTCGGTTGCGCTCGGCGGAGCGCGCAGTAGGGTCGCCTCGTGGCCATACGCAAGGTCTTGGGCATCGAGACCGAGTACGGCATCCAGCTGCGCGGTGCCGGCGAGTCGAACCCGATCGCGGCGTCGTCGATGCTCATCAACGCGTATGTCGCGCAGCAGCACCGGAAGGTCGGGTGGGACTTCGAGGACGAGTCTCCGGGACGCGATGCGCGCGGGTTCTCTCCCGACGGCACGATGGCGCCCGAGGTCGAGACGCACCTCGTCAACGCCGTGCTCACGAACGGGGCTCGGTACTACGTCGACCACGCCCATCCCGAGATCTCGACGCCCGAGTGCGCCGACGCGATGGAAGTCGTCCGGTACGACAAAGCGGCTGAGCTCGTCCTCATCCGGTCGATGGAGGCCGCCGCGCGCACGTTGCCCGCGGGCGGCGAGATCGTCGTCTACAAGAACAACTCGGACGGCAAGGGCAACTCGTACGGGTGCCACGAGAACTACCTGATGGATCGCGCGGTGCCGTTCTCGCGGATCGTGGCCCAGGTGATCCCGCACTTCGTGACCCGGCAGGTGTTCACCGGCGCCGGGAAGGTGGGCGTCGAGGCGCCCGGGCTCACATCCGCGGAGGTGCCGTTCCAGCTCACCCAGCGGGCCGACTTCTTCGAGGAGGAGGTCGGGCTCGAGACCACGTTGAAGCGGCCGATCGTCAACACGCGCGACGAGCCGCACTGCGACTCGCAGAAGTATCGGCGCCTCCACGTGATCACCGGCGACGCGAACCTCTCGGAGATCGCGACGTACCTCAAGGTCGGCACGACCGCGATCGTCTTGTCGATGATCGAGGACGACGTGCTTCCCGGCGACCTCAGCCTCGCCAAGCCCGTGCTCGCGATGCGCGAGGTGTCCCACGACCTCACGCTTCGGCGACCGCTCGACCTCGCCGACGGGCGCAAGGTCACCGCGCTCGACATCCAGTGGGAGCTGTTCGACAGGGCGAAGAAGTACGAGCTCGAGCACGGCCTCGCCTCGGTCGGCGAGGAGGTCGGTGCAGACGTCATGACCCGCTGGGGCGCAGTGCTCGCCGCGCTCGAGAGCGACTTCATGTCGCTCGCCGATCAGCTCGACTGGGTCGCCAAGTACCGGCTGTTCGACGCGTACCGCGAGCGCAACGGGCTGGCCTGGAACGACGCTCGCCTGCGCGCCATGGATCTGCAATACCACGACCTGCGTCCCGAGAAGTCGCTGTTCGCCCGGGTGGGCATGCAGCGCCTCGTCAGCGACGCGGAGGTCGAAGACGCGATGACGGAACCACCCGAGACCACTCGGGCGTTCTTCAGGGGAAAGTGCCTGCAGAAGTGGGGTGCCGACATCGTGGCTGCCAACTGGGATTCACTGGTGTTCGACGTGGGGGCAGATCCCTTGCGGCGGGTGCCCATGATGGAACCCTTGCGTGGAACGGCGGCCCATGTGGGTAGGTTGATCGAAGAGTGTGAGACCGCAGCCGAGCTTCTTGATCGGCTGGGGTCGTGAAGGGGAGCTGACATGGCAGAGCGGATCGAGAAGAAGAAGGCGGCACCGGCCCGCACTGAAGAGGTGGTCGAAGACGCCCCCGCGACCTCGAAGTCGGGCGAGGCGATCAAGGCGGACCTCGACGAGCTGTTGGACGAGATCGACGGCGTGCTGGAAGAAAATGCGGAGGAGTTCGTAAAGTCCTATGTGCAGAAAGGAGGCGAGTGACCACGCTTCGTGGTCGACTCTGACCTCCCACCCTCTTCCTACGATCGGCGCATGAAGCGCTGTCGCATCTGCAACGAGACCAAGCCGCTCGACGCGTTCTACGCGATGAAGGGCATGCGCGACGGTCATCGCAACGAGTGCAAGGAATGCAACCTTGCTCGCCGCAAGCGTTGGTACGCGGACAACTCCGCGAAGGAGATCGAGCGCGTGCAGGCGTGGCGCGACGCGAATCCCGAGCGCTACGCGGAGACGCAGCGTCGGTACAAGTCGACGATCGACTACCCGGCGGTGATGCGCGCCGCGCACCTCAAGCGCAAGTACGGCATCACGCCTGAGGACTACGAGCGGCGGCTCGCGCAGCAGGGGGGCGGGTGCGCGGTGTGTGGGCGGGCGCCCAAGCCGGGGAAGTCGCTCCACGTCGATCACGACCACGAGACCGGCTACGTGCGCGGGCTGCTCTGCTTCAAGTGCAACGCCGCGCTCGGCCAGCTCGACGACGACCTCGACCGCATCGAGCGTGCCCTCACCTACGTGGCCACCAAGCGACGAGTTGCCGGGCTTCGCGCACTCCGGTGATCGTCCGCCCCCTCGAACCGCGCGATGGCGATGCGTGCAGCGCGATCGTCGCGGGGCTCCCCGACTTCTTCGGCCTCGAGTCGGGCATCGCCGCCTGCAACGAGGCCCTCCGTACGGAGCCGGGTTGGGTCGCGGTCGACGACGGACAGGTCGTCGGGTTCCTCACGGTCGACAAGAAGGCGTTCCTCCACGTCGCCGAGATCTCCTGGATGGCGGTCGAGAGGAACCGCCGCAGGGGCGGCATCGGCACTGCGTTGATCGAGCGGTCGTGGCCGACGAGACCGCGGCGCGGCACGAAGCTCCTCATCGTGATGACGAGCGGCGACGCCGAGAGCTACGCGCCGACTCGCTTCTTCTACAGAACCCGGGACTTCATCCCAGCGAAGACGTTCCCCGGCTGGTGGGAGAGCGACCTGCCTCTCCTTCTGGTCCGACCTCTGTAGCCTCGGCGACACCTATGTCGATGCCCTTCTTCCTGCCGGCGGACGATCCCGGCCCGAGCTTCTCGAACCTCCTCCACCGCATGGGCCAAAACCCACTGCCCGATCCGGGCATCGCCGTGCCCGTCACCCACGCCACGACCTGCGTGGCGATGCGATTCGCCGACGGGGTCGTCATGGCCGGCGACCGACCGCGCGACGTCGGGCAACCTGATCAGCCACCGCGCGATGGAGAAGGTCTTCCCCGCCGACCGCCACTCGGGCATCGCCATCGCAGGGGCGGCCGGTCCCGCGATGGAGATGGTCAAGCTGTTCCAGCTGCAGCTCGAGCACTACGAGAAGGTCGAGGGCGGCGAGCTCAGCCTCGACGGCAAGGCCAACCAGCTGAGCCAGATGGTCCGCTCGAACCTGCCCGCCGCGATGCAAGGGCTCGTGGTCGTGCCGATCTTCGCCGGCTTCGACCTGCGCCGGAACATGGGGCGCCTCTTCACCTACGACGTGACGGGCGGCCGGTACGAGGAGCGCGACCACACCGCCACCGGCTCGGGCAGCCTGCATGCCGGCACGGTGATCAAGGTCGCGTACCGCGACGGCCTCACTCGTGACGAGGGCATCGACCTCTGCCTCAGGGCGCTGTTCGAGGCCGCCGACGAGGACTCCGCCACCGGCGGCCCCGACCTGATGCGCGGCATCTTCCCCGTCGTGGCCACGATCACTGCGCAAGGGTTCGAGCGAGTGAGTGATGACGAGCTCGCAGGTCGCTTCCGGGCGCTCCTCGAAGCGCTCGCCGCGAACCCGGGAGGGCCGGCCCAATGAGCATGCCCTTCTACGTCGCCCCCGAGCAGATGATGAAGGACCGCGCGGACTACGCGCGGAAGGGCATCGCTCGCGGGCGCAGCCTCGCTGCGGTCACCTACGGCGACGGCATCCTCATCGTCGCCGAGAACCCGAGCAACACGTTGCGCAAGGTGAGCGAGATCTACGACCGCATCGCGTTCGGGGGAGTCGGCCGGTACAACGAGTACGACCAGCTCCGAGTCGCGGGAGTGCGTGCCGCGGACCTCAAGGGCTACTCGTACAGCCGCGACGACGTCGACGCCCGGTCGCTCGCGAACCAGTACTCGCAGATCCTCGGCCAGATCTTCACCCACGAGGTGAAGCCGATGGAGGTCGAGATCCTCATCGCCGAGGTGCGCGGCAGCTCGGGCGAGGATCAGATGTTCCACGTGCTCTACGACGGCACTGTCGTCGACGAGCACAACTACAGCGTCCTCGGTGGAGAGAGCGAAGTGATCGCGGAGCGGGTCTCGCAGACATGGTCCGAGAACCTGTCGCTGCGCGACGCGGTGCGCGTCGCCGTCGGCGCCCTCGCGGGGCCAGATCGCACCCTCGCCGCGACCGATCTCGAGGTCGCTCTCCTCGCGCGCAGCAACGGCCGTCGCGCCTTCCGGCGGCTGGATGACAATCAGGTTGCGGAGCACTTGAGCTGACGACGTCGCGCCCTAGAGTCACCCGACTTGTCGCCGGGCGAAATCGAGGTGTCGTGATGCGAAGGTTCCCTGTCGTCCTCCTCACGGGTGCGCTCCTGATGGGAGCAGCGCTCGCGGCGTGCGGCGACGACTCCGGATCGAGCAGCGCAACGACGGGCGGAGGCGGCGGCTCGCTCCTCAGCGGTGAAGGCCTCACCGTCAAGGCGACCGAATACAACTTCGACGTGACAGGCAGCGCCGCGGGCGGCTTCAACAAGGTCACGTTCGAGAACGACGGCAAGGAACCGCACATCCTCGTGGCGATCAAGCTGCAGCCAGGGAAGACGGTTGCCGACGCGCTTCCCTTGCTCGAGCAGGAGGGCGAGCCCGACCCGGCCGTCGCGGCCGCGGTGTTCGACGGTGACCCGAACACGGCGTTCTACGGCACGCCGGGCCTCCTCGGTCCGGGCGGCAGCGAGACGACGATCGCGAACCTTCCGGGCGGCAACTACGCGTTCGTCTGCTTCCTGCCCTCGCCCGATGGCCAGCCCCACTTCTCGCTCGGCATGGCGAAGGACTTCACCGTCGCCGACACCGGCGGCACGACGACCCCGCCGCAGACCGACGGCGCGATCACGATCAGCGCCGACAAGATCACCGCGCCTGACGGCATGAAGTCGGGCACCTACGAGGTCAAGAACACCGGCACCGATCCCTCCGACTTCAACATGGCCGGTCCGACCGACAAGCAGGTCAGCGACTTCGACGACGCGGTGAACGGCTACTTCAACTCGATCGGCACGGGAGAGACGCCGCCCTTCAGCACCCCGGCTCCGCTCTTGGGCGGCTTCAGCGACTCCATCCCGCCCGGCACGTCGGGCTATGTCGTGCTCGACCTCCAGAAGGGGCGCTACCTCATGGCCGGCAACTCCGATCAGGACACCGGCAAGACACTCGTGAGCGGTGAGTTCGAGGTGTCGTGACGCGTCGCGCGCCTGCACTGCTGATCGCCGGCGCGCTGCTCGCTGCAGTCGTCCTCGCTGCTTGCGGTGACGACTCCGGCGGTAGCGCCGCGACGACGGGCAGCGGCGCAGGCGCGACGGGCGGGGCATCGTCACCCGCCGCCGGCATCACGGTCGTCGCCACCGAGTACAAGTTCGAGGTGACGGGCACTGCGACCGGGGGCTTCCTGCAGGTGACGTTCGAGAATGACGGCAAGGAGCCGCACATCCTCGTGCCGTTCAAGCTGAAGCCCGGCAAGACGTCAGCCGACGCGCTGACGCTCCTCTCCGCCGCAGCAGCCCGATCCCGAGCAGGTCGCGGCGGTCTTCGACGGTGATCCCAACACCTCGTTCTACGGCACGCCGGGCCTCCTCCCGCCGGGCGACAGCGAGACCACGGTTGCGCAGTTCAGCCCCGGCAGCTACGTGCTCGCGTGCTTCATCCCGTCACCAGACGGCACGCCCCACTTCGCGCTGGGCATGCTCGCCGATCTCACCGTCGCCGAAGGCAACACGCCCGCGCCGACGACGCAGGGCACGTTCGACATCACCGACAAGACGATCACGGCGCCGCCG
This sequence comes from uncultured Acidimicrobiales bacterium, assembly GCA_963739555.1. Taxonomy (GTDB): domain Bacteria; phylum Actinomycetota; class Acidimicrobiia; order Acidimicrobiales; family DATKAS01; genus DATKAS01. The sequence goes on from CAVUAV010000010.1 coordinate 385,625, forward strand.
GGGGTGCAGTCGGGAACTTACGAGGTGAAGAACGGCGGAAGCACCTCGTCCGACTTCAACGTCGTCGGGCCGACCGACGCCCAGGTGTCAGATGTCGACGCCGCCGTCAACGACTACTTCGAGCGCGATCGGCACGGGCGAGGCGAAGACGTTCGCTCTTCCCGCGCCGCTCGTCGCCGGGTTCAGCGAGACGATGCCGGTCGGCGCGTCGGGGTACATCGTCGTCGACCTGAAGTCAGGTCGCTACCTCATGGCCGGCAACACCGACGAGAACAACAAGACAATTGTGAGCGGCGAGTTCACCGTCGGCTGACGGTTGCTAGACGACGAGCACCCGCAACAGCGTGCTGGTGGCCACGACGACCACCGCAGCGATCGCGAGCCAAACGAAGAACGGCGGCCGTGCCAGATGACCGTCAGCATCGTCGAAAGACGACTCGACCTCGTCCACGAAGAGCAGCTCGCGTGCGACGTCGAGCTCGTGCTCTTCCACGAGCACAGTGACCGGACCCATGGGATACGGCCCGTCGACCGCGCCTCGCAGCTCCCAGACGATGCCCTCGGCCCCCAAGCGGGCGGCCAACACCTTGGCCTCGAACCCAGACTGCACGGTCGCCAGGCGAACCATTCGCCCCTGCTCCATCACGGCAAGCGTAGCCGGGGGTGCGACTCCTCCCGGGTGGCCCCCGATAGGTTGGCGGCGTGGAGCGCCGGATCTTCGGCCTCGAGAACGAGTACGGCGTCACTTGCACCCTGCGCGGCCAACGTCGACTCAGCCCCGACGAAGTGGCCCGCTACCTCTTCCGTCGCGTCGTGTCGTGGGGTCGCAGCTCGAACGTGTTCCTCGCGAACGGCGCAAGGCTCTACCTCGACGTCGGCAGCCACCCCGAGTACGCGACCCCCGAGTGCGACTCGATCTACGACCTCGTCGTGCACGACAAGGCGGGCGAGCGCATCCTCGAGCAGCTGCTCGCGAGCGCGGAGCAACGTCTTCGAGAAGAGGGCATCCGCGGCGTCATCTACCTCTTCAAGAACAACACCGACTCCGCGGGCAACTCCTACGGCTGCCACGAGAACTACCTCACGAGCCGCCGCGACGACTTCGGTCACTACGCAGAGGTGCTCATCCCGTTCTTCGTGAGCCGTCAGATCTTTGCGGGCGCGGGCAAGGTGCTGCAGACCGCACGGGGCGCGATGTACTGCGTGAGCCAGCGGGCCGAGCACATCTGGGAGGGGGTCTCGAGCGCGACGACGCGCAGCCGCCCGATCATCAACACGCGAGACGAGCCGCACGCGGATGCCGAGCGCTTCCGCCGGCTCCACGTGATCGTCGGCGACTCGAACATGAGCGAGTACGCGACGTTCTTGAAGGTCGGCACGACGAGCATCCTCCTACGCATGCTCGAGGACCCGTCGTGCGTGCTGCGCGACATGACGCTCGAGAACCCGATTCGGGCGATCCGCGAGATCAGCCACGACATGACCTGCACTCGCCGCGTGCGCCTCGCCAACGGGCGCGAGGCGAGCGCCCTCGACATCCAGAGCGAGTACCTCAGCCGCGCGCTCCGCTACGCCGACGCGAAGGGCTTCAGCCCCCTCGAGATGCAGGCGCTGAAGATGTGGGAGCACTGCCTCACCAAGATCGGGGAGGACCCGCTCTCGCTCGACCGCGAGTGCGACTGGGTCATCAAGCATCGGCTCATCGATGCGTATCGCACGAAGCACGACCTTCCGCTCAGCCATCCGAAGGTCGCGCTCATGGACTTGCAGTACCACGACGTCAATCGCTCGCGGAGCCTCTTCTACCGCATGCAGCAGAAGGACCTCGTCGAGCGGATGTGCACCGACGCCGACATCGACACCGCAGTCGACACGCCCCCGCAGACCACCCGCGCCCGCTTGCGCGGAGAATTCATCCGACGCGCGAAGGAGCGCAAGCGTGACTACACGGTCGACTGGGTGCACCTGAAGCTGAACGACCAGGCCCAGCGCACCGTGCTCTGCAAGGACCCCTTCAAGTCGCGCGACGAGCGGGTCGAGAAGCTCATCGCGTCGCTCTGACGCCACCTCGCCCCGCTACCCTTCGGATCTCCGTGATCGAATCCGATTCACCCCCCGCCGCCGACGTCCCCGAGCCAGAGGAAGTCGCGCCGCGCTCCAACGTGAAGTCGATCCTCGAGTGGGTCGCGGTGATCATCGGAGCGCTCCTCGTCGCTCTCATCATCAAGACGTTCTTCCTCCAGGCCTTCTACATCCCCTCGCGCTCCATGGAGCCCACGCTCCGAATCGGTGACCGGGTGCTGGTGAACAAGCTCGCCTACAAGGCCCACGACATCCACCGCGGCGACATCGTCGTCTTCGAGCGTCCGAAGGACGAGCCTCCCGACGCCATCAAGGACCTCATCAAGCGCGTCATCGCGCTCCCCGGCGAGACCATCTCGACCCAGAACGGGCAGGTGTACATCGACGGGCGTCCGCTCGACGAGCCGTACCTGCCGGCCGGCACTGTCACCGACAACCTCCCCCCGACGAAGGTGCCACCCGGCACGGTGTTCGTGATGGGCGACAACAGGGGTGACTCGCGCGACTCGCGCTTCTTCGGCCCGATCGACAAGGACCTGATCGTCGGCCGCGCGTTCGTCCGCATCTGGCCGCTCAGCCACCTGGGGTTCCTCTAACTCCTCGTCGCCGGCGTCCGCTCCGCTTCCGGCGGCTCCTGCTCGCTCCGCTCGACAATCGGTGCTTCGCGCACCCGGCGGCGCGCTGCGCCGCCCTCTACTCGCTCTCTGCCTCGTAGCGCGTCCATCATGCGGTCGGTGTGGTCGCTGAACACGCCGTCCATCCCCATGCGCAGCGCGGTGCGCAGCAGGTGCTCGTGCTGCAGGTCCCAGCGCGAACGCGAAGCGCTCGAACCGGTGCAGCAACGTCGTGAGACCACCGTTCCAATCAGCGTGGTGCATGTTGAGCGCGTCGATCCCAGCGTCCGCGAGGTTCGCCGCTCTTCGCTCCGTCCCCTCGCGGATGGCGCGGACCCGGGTCGAGTCGACGAGCTTCACGTCGGCGTCCATCGAACGGAACGTGGCCAAGGTCTGCCACTGAGGGTGGCAGACCCAGAGCCGGCCGATCGCATCGCCTCCCGCGTTGCGGGCCGTCGCCAGCACGGCGTCGATCGCGGCGTCGTCCTTGAGATCGAGTGACAGCTCGAAGTCGGTGCCGCACTCGTCGTACAGCTCGGCGAGGGTCGGGATGTGGACGGGGAGGTTGGTGCGGTGATGCCCGCCGATCGGGCGGGCACCGAAGAAGCGGCCCCGCACGACGCCGTCATGGTCCAGCACGGCCTCGCCGTCCTTCGTGAGCCAGACGTCGCTCTCGAGCCCGGTGGCACCCAGCTTCAGCGCCAGGCGAAACGCCTCGAGCGTGTTCTCCTGCGCGTGCGCCCGGGCACCCCGGTGGGCGAACCCGATCGGGGGGACCCTGAGCGACGGAAGACGCTGCTGCACGGGGGGAATTCTCCCACCAGGCGGCGCTCAAGGCGGCCCTTCGGGGGGCCGATGACGCGAGGGACACCGATGCGCGTGGGGGACACACCAGGCGCGATGCCGCATCCGGAGGGCACCCGACCAACCATGGCGACGATCCGAGCCACCTGCACGGAGTGCGGGGACGTCGAGATGACCACTGCGGACGTCTGGGTCCGGCTGTGTGACGACGACGACGAGGGCACCTACCACTTCCGGTGCCCCATGTGCTCCACGCTCGTGGCCAAGCCGGCCGAACCCCACATCGTCGAGCTTCTCCTCGCGGCGGGCGTCGCGTGGTCGACTTGGAGCCGACCGGCCGAGCTCCGAGAGCACCGGTCCGGGGCGCCCATCACCCACGACGACCTCCTCGAATTCCACGAGCTGCTGCGGCGCGACGACTGGTTCCAGCGCCTGTCTCAGCCCCGTGTCTCGGAGGGTCGCGAGGACGACGACCTGGTCTGATCCCGGCGGCCCCAGAAGACGAGACCGCCAATCTGCCGGACGGGCCTGCGCCGTAGACTTCGGCCGTGTTCAACATCTCCGCGACCGAGCTGCTTGTCATCGCCGTGGTGGCGCTGCTCGTCCTCGGTCCGGACAAGCTGCCCGACGCGATGCGCAAGCTCGGTCGGGCGACGAGAGAGCTGAAGCGCATCACCTCGGGGTTCGAAGCCGAGCTCCGCGACGCGCTCAGCGACCCCGTCGAGGCGCCGGCCAGCCGCCTCACGCTGCCGAGCGCGACTGGAGCCCGCCAACGCCCCGCCCGCCAACCCCACGGCGGTACCCGAGCCGGCGACCACACCCGAGCTCCCGGGGGAGCAGCCGTCCTCGGGCGAGACCGCCGCCTGAGGTGGGGAGGATCCTTCGGCGGGGCGCGAAGTCCCGACCGACCGTGCACGACCGCATGACGTTGGCCGAGCATCTGGCGGAGCTGCGGCGCCGCCTGATCGTGTGCCTCGTCGCCATCGCGCTCGGTGGCGTCGTCGCGTTCATCTTCTATCCCGAGATCCTGAACTGGCTCACCGGCCCCTACCGCGATGTGTGCGCGGCCAAGCACCTCACCTGTCCCGGCAAGCTCGTCATCACCGATCCTCTCGAGGGCTTCGCGGTGCGCATGAAGGTGACGGGCTACGGAGGCGTCGTGCTCGCGCTTCCGATCATCCTCTGGCAGATCTGGGGGTTCATCACGCCGGGGCTCTACGAGAACGAGAAGCGCTACGCGATCCCATTCGTGTTTGCCGCGGTGGCCCTCTTCATCATGGGTGCGCTCATCGCGCTCTGGACCTTCCCGAAGGCTCTGCAGTTCCTCATCTCGTTCTCGGGTGACGTGCAGCCCCTGTTCGCGCCGGGCGCGTACTTGAGCCTCATCATGCTGATGATGCTGGGCTTCGGCATCGGCTTCGAGTTCCCGGTCTTCCTCGTCGCGCTCGAGCTCGTGGGTGTGCTGACGCCACAGCAGCTCGCGGGCGCTCGGCGTTTCGCGATCGTCGGCATCGTCGTGGTCGTCGCGATCGCGACGCCGAGCGGAGACCCCTACAGCCTCCTCGCGCTCTCGATCCCGCTGATCATCTTCTACGAGGTCTCGATCGTGATCGGGAAGCTGGTGCTCAGGCACCGCACTCGGAGCGCACCGGCGCCCGCGTGACGACCGTCGATTCGGGAGCGCTCCGCGCGGCGTTCCTAGCCGGGTACGGCTTCGGCCTCGACGACTTCCAGCTCCGCGCGCTCGACGCGGTCGACGCGGGCGCATCAGTTCTCGTCGCCGCGCCGACGTCGTCAGGGAAGACGCTGGTGGCGGAGTACGCGATCGCCCGCGCGCTGGCCGAGGGCACGAAGGCCTTCTACACGGCCCCGATCAAGGCGCTGTCGAACCAGAAGTACGCGGACCTCGTGCGCCGCCACGGCCCTGCGAACGTCGGACTGCTCACGGGCGACAACGCGATCAACGGCGATGCTCCGGTGGTCGTCATGACGACCGAGGTCCTGCGAAACATGATCTACGCAGGATCCGACGCGCTGCGGGGCCTGCGCTACGTGATCCTCGACGAGGTGCACTACCTGCAAGACGCGTACCGCGGGCCCGTCTGGGAAGAGGTGATCATCCACACGCCGCAGTCGGCGCGCCTGGTGTGCCTGTCCGCGACGGTGAGCAACGCGGAGGAGCTCTCCGACTGGATGAGCACCGTCCGCGGCACGACTGCGACGATCATCGAAGAACGCCGACCGGTCGAGCTCCAGAACCTGTACCTCATCGGCGACCGCACGTCCGACCGCCTGCACTTGCTCCCCACGCTCGTCGACGGGCGACCGAACCCGGAGGCGAGCCGACTCGACGCCGAGGCAGCGCGGTCAGGGTGGCCGGGTCGGGGTCGTTCGAGACGGCGGCTCTACACGCCCCGGCGCATCGAAGTCGTCGAGCTGCTCGAGGACCAGGGGATGCTCCCCGCGATCTACTTCATCTTCAGCCGCGCCGCGTGCTCCGACGCCGCAGCCGCCTGCCTCGATGCGGGCGTGAAGCTCACGACCGCGGCCGAGCGGGATCGCATCCGCGAGATCGTCGGCGCCCGCCTGCCGCGGCATCGACGACGCGGACCTCGCGGTGCTCGGCTACGGGCGGTGGATGGCGGGACTCGAAGCCGGAGTCGCACCACACCACGCGGGCCTCGTGCCCCCGTTCAAGGAAGCCGTCGAGGCGTGCTTCGTCGAAGGCCTCGTGAAGGTCGTGTTCGCGACCGAGACCCTCGCGCTCGGGATCAACATGCCCGCCCGCTCAGTCGTGATCGAGAAGCTCTCGAAGTTCACCGGCGAGCGGCATCAGTTCCTGACGCCTGGTGAGTACACGCAGCTGACCGGTCGCGCCGGTCGCCGCGGCATCGACACCATCGGTCACGCGATCGTGCTGTGGTCGCCGTTCGTGCCGTTCGATCAGGTCGCGGGCCTGGCGTCGAGTCGCACGTTCCGCCTCACCTCGGCGTTCCGTCCCACGTACAACATGGCGGCGAACCTCGTGCGCACCTACCCGCGCGACCAGGCCCACCACCTCCTGAACCTCTCGTTCGGCCAGTACCAGGCCGACCGTGACGTCGTGCGCCTCGAAGCGCGGCTCGAGCGGAGACGCGCTGCGCTCGCGTCGTTGCGTGAGAAGGCGTACAGCCCCTACGGCGACATCGAGGAGTACCGGCACTCGCGACCGCGGCGAGAGCGCAGGCCCGATGGCGCGTCAGCCGATCAGGTCGCGGCGTCGCTCGCGAGGCTGAAGCCGGGGGACGTGATCATGCTCACGTCGGGCAAGCACGCCGGTCGAGCCGCCGTGCTCACGGTCGCGCAACGGCGCGGTGGGGGAGTGAAGGTGCGGGTCATCACCCCTCACCGGTTGCTCGTCTCGCTCTCCGAGCCGGACTTCGACGAGGTCGTGTCCGCCGTCGGCTCGGTCGAGCTGCCGACGCCGTTCGCGCCGAACCGCCAGTCGTACCAGCGCGAGGTCGCGCGCGCAGGTCGAACGGGCCCGGCTCAAGCCCGAGCTGGCCCGCCTCCACGAGGATCACGAGCCACAGGGCGACGGCGAGCCCGACCCGATCCTCCGCGACCCACAGCTCGACGAGCGCCTGCGAGCCTCTGCGCAGGCCGAGCGCGTCGGTCGCGAGGTGCGCGAGCTCGAGCAGCGCATCGGCAGTCGGGTCGGGTCGCTGGCGCGCCGGTTCGATCGCGTCGTGCGCATCCTCGAGCTCTGGGGCTACCTCGAGGACTGGACGCTCACCGACGCCGGCGAGCGGCTCGCGTCTCTGTTCCACGAGAGCGACCTGCTCCTCGCCGAAGCGATCGGCCAGAAGCTGCTCGACGACCTCGATCCCGCCGCGATGGCCGGGCTCGTGTCGTGCTTCACCTACGAGCACCGCAGCCCCGAGGCCCCACCTGCGCCGTGGTTCCCATCGAACAAGGTGCGCGACCGGTGGCGATCCCTCGCCGCGTTGGCGAACGAGCTGAACGAGATCGAGGACGAGGCGGGGCTCGAGCTGACGCGACCACCGGAACCGACGTTCCTCGCGATCGCTCACGCATGGGCGGCCGGGGAGTCTCTCGACGACGTGCTCGAGGACGAGGACCTGTCGGCGGGCGACTTCGTGCGCAACATGAAGCAGGTCATCGACCTGCTCGGGCAGATTGCAGACGTCACCGATGGCCCCACCGCAGGAGTCGCCCGCGAGGCGGCGGCGCGGCTCTTCCGCGGCGTCGTCGCCGCGTCGTCCACCGTCGCGGCCTCTGAATGACGCGGGAATGACGATCGAACGCGGAGGCGCCTGGGGTCGAGTCGCGCCCCTGCCCGCCGACGGCGTGATCGTCAGGTCCGACCGCGAGGCCGCCGCAGTCGTCGCAGAAGCACGGGCTCGCGGCGGCGCGCTGCCGACGATCGGTCTGCTCGGCGGCGACCTGTGCCGGACGCTCGGAGGCACGGGTGACGAAGCCCGGCTGCGCGGACCAGATGCGATCACGCTCCCGATCGATCTCGCCGAGGCCGACGTCGACGGGCGCGCCCACGTGTTCCTCGCCCATGTGATCGCCCGTCGATCGTGGTGGACCGGGCGGGTGTGGGCTGCGATGAACGCCGAGTGGGTCGGCGGGTGGGACGTCGCGCCCGGCGCACCCGGGCGACGGGCTGCTCGACACCCTGGACGTCTCGATGTCACTCCGCGACCGCATCAAGGCTCGGCGCCGTCTCCCCACGGGCACGCACGTCCCGCATCCTGCGATCGCGCAGCAGCGCCGTGGCCACGCCGAGGTCACCTTCGACTCCGCGTTGGGCATCTGGATCGACGGATTGCGGGTCGGTGACACGACGTCGCTCGCGGTGCGCATCACCGGCGAGGTGATCGACGTCGTGGTCTAGGTGCTCTTGCGTCTAGGTTCCGGCCATGTACGCGTGGATCCTCGACGAGTCGCCCGGTTCCTACCGTTGGGGCGAGATGCCCGATCCCGAGCCGGGGCCCGACGACGTCGTCGTGAGCGTCGTCGCGAGCGCGCTCAACCACATGGACCTCTGGCTCACGCGAGGCATGCCGAAGCCCACGCTTCCCCACATCCCGGGATGCGACGTCGCGGGCATCGTCCACGCCGTCGGCGAGCGAGTCGACCACGTCGCGGTAGGCGACGAGGTCGTGGTCAACCCGGGGGTCTCGCCGGTCGACGAGATCATCGCCCTCGGCAACGACAGCCCGATGGGACCAGGCTTCGGCATCTGGGGTGAACACGACCGGGGAGGTCACGCGAACTTGGCGATCGCGCCCGGTCGCAACATCGTGAAGCGCCCGACGAACCGCACCTGGGAGGAGTGCGCCGCGTACCCGCTGTGCTACCTCACTGCGTGGCGGATGCTGAAGCGCGCGAGGTTGCAAGCGGGCGACACGCTGCTCGTCGTCGGCATCGGCGGCGGCGTCGCCAGCGCGGCGCTCGCGCTCGGCAAGGCTGTCGGCGCGCACGTGTCAGTCACCTCTCGCGATCCGATGAAGCGCGACCGTGCGCTCGAGCTCGGTGCCGACGCGGCATTCGACTCTGCCGACTCCAAGTGGCCGATCGCAGCCGACGTGGTGGTCGAGAGCGTCGGCCCCGCGACGTGGGACCAGTCGGTCCGGGCGCTGAAGTCGGGCGGCCGGCTCGTGCTCTGCGGCGGGACCTCGGGCACGTCGGTCGAGCTCAACCTGCCCCGTCTCTTCTTCAAGCAGATCGAGATCATCGGGTCGACGATGGGCTCGTACCAGGAGTTCGCGGAGGTCACCGAGCTCGTCGCGAACGGCCTGCCGGTCGTCGTCGACGAGGTCTACCCGCTGACCGACTACCTCGACGCCCTCGCTCGCCTCGACGGCGGCAGCCAGCTCGGCAAGATCGTCATGTCCCACTGACCCTGCCGGGGGCACCGCCAGGTACGCGCATCGTCCCAGGTCAGCAGGGGTGTTGGTTCACCAGCGCGACTCCGGCGGGGCCGTAGTCTGACTCGGTGTCCGTCTACGTCGCCGAGGAGTTCTCTCCCGAGGAAGAGGACATCCTCCGGCGATACGTGACGAACCTCGATCGTCCTGTCTTCGCGCTCGTCAACCTCCCTGAGGTCGTGAAGGGTGCGCTCTTCGCCCGCTACTCGCGCTCGAACAAGAGCCTGCGGCGCCTCTTCCTCGACGAATTCGTCGGCGACCTCGACATCAGCGGCGACGCGAGCGTCGACGCGACGGTCGGTCTGCGGCGCGCCGAGGAGCTCTACGACCGGGTCTTCTTCGAGTACGGCGACGATTCGGTCGCGCAGCTCGGAGGCGTGCACCTCGCGTGCGAGCAGGCATCGAACCTTCTCACCAAGGTCCTCGAGTGGGGCCGCATCGCGTCGTACCTCGAGCAGTCGACGCGCTACATCGCGTACGACGTTCGCTTGGGTGGCCGCTATCGCTACTACCGCGACCCGGCCGTGCTGGGCTCGTCGCTCGGCACCCGCTACGTCGGCGACGTCGACCGTCTGTTCGACACGTACGGAGCCCTGGTCACCTCGATGACCGAGTGGTTCCGCGAAGTCCACCCCAAGGATCCGAACGACTCCGACTTCGTCTATCGCCAGGCCGTGCGGGCGAAGGCGTTCGACTCGGCTCGGGGCGTGCTCCCTGCAGCCGCGATCTCGAACGTGGGCATCTACGCGAGCGGCCAGGCCTTCGAGATGATGCTGCTGCGGATGCGCGCGCACCCACTGCCCGAGGCGCGGGCGTATGCCGAGCTGATGCTCGAAGAGCTGCGGAAGGTCATCCCCTCGTTCCTGAAGCGCGTGGACGTCGCCGACCGCGGGGGAGCGTGGGCCACCTACCTCGAGCAGACCCGGGTGGCGACCGAGCGCCAAGCCGACGAGCTGCTCGCGGGAGAGGTCGAGGAACCCGTGCCCTCGGTGACGCTCACCGACTTCGATCCCGAAGCCGAAGACAAGCTCCTCGCCGCGATCCTCTACCCGCACTCAGATCTGCCCGATCACCAGCTCCTCGCGAGGGTGCGGCGCCTCACCACCGACGAGCGCATGACCCTGCTCCGGTCGTACGTCGGAGAGCGGGCGAACCGGCGGCACAAGCCCGGCCACGCGTTCGAGCGCGTCGACTACCGGTTCGACGTCCTGGCGGACTACGGAGCGTTCCGTGACCTGCAGCGCCACCGCATGCTGACTGTCGAGTGGCAGCCGCTGTCGCCGCGCCACGGCTACGAGCGGCCCGCCGAGATCGACGACGCCGGCCACGCAGCAGAGTTCGACACCGCGATGGAACGCTCGGCGAACCTCTACGGCGCCCTCGTCGAGCAGTTCCCTCAGCAGGCGCCCTACGCGCTCTCGATGGCGTACCGCATCCGCTTCTCGATGCAGATGAACGCACGGGAGGCGATGCACTTGCTCGAGCTCCGCACGGGCCCGCAAGGTCATCCCGCGTATCGGCGTGTGGGGCAGGAGATGCACCGTCTCATCGCGGAGCAGGCCGGACACCGAGCGATCGCGGAGACGATGCGCTTCGTCGACCATCGTGAGTCAGAGCTCGAGCGTCTCGACGCCGAGCGCCGTGCCGAAGCCCGCCGCCTCGGCCGCTGACAACGGCTGACCAGCCGTTCTGGTCTTTCAACTCGGGCGAGACGTCGTTACACTGCCCTGCGAGCGGGCGGCGGAGGTCTCATGCCCCGTGCTCGCAACTCTTTCGTCCACGGCGTCGTCGGCGCGTCCATCGTGCTGTCGATGGCTGCTGTCGACGTAGGGCCTGCCCTCGCCGCTGACACCGGCAATGGGGTCCCGGCGACCGACACGAGCGTGCGCTACCAGGTGCGCAAGGGCGACTCGCTGTCGGCGATCGCTCGTCGCAACGGCGTGACCGTCGGCGCACTCACGGCGGCGAACCACCTCACGAACCCTCACCTCATCGTCGTCGGCCAGTGGCTCGTCATCCCCCGAGCACTTGCGCCGGGCGCCGAGCCGGCATCAGCGCCCGTTGCTCGCGCAACGCTCGTCCCGACCGCGGCCCCCGCCGCCGCACCCGCCGAGTCGCCGCTCGTCTACGTGCTCCACGGGGGTGACAGCCTCGAGCGCGGTCGCTCGGCGGTTCAAGGTCACCGTCGCGGCCCTCGTCGCGGCGAACGGCATCCGCAACCCGAACCGTGTGCCCATCGGCCTCAAGCTGACGATCCCGGGGCAGGCGGCCCCGGCGGCGCCGCCGGCCGCGCCCGCGGTCGACCCGGGCGCGCCCGCGACGACCGTGCGACCCACTCGTCGCCGCCGTGACATCTGTCCCTTCAGCCACCGACGTCGCAGCGACGGCACCCTCGACCGGCGAGACCTCGACCACCGCGACAGTGCCAGCCGCCGCGATCGCGGCAGCTCCGACGCTCACGGCTGACCAGCTGGCGCGGCTCCCCGCGGCGCTCCTCAGCTTCCCGGACCGTCTCGCCTTGGTGCCTCTGTTCGACCAGTGGGCCGCCGAGTACGGCGTCTCCCCGAGCCTCCTGAAGGCGCTCGCGTGGATGGAGTCTGGATGGCAGGCCAGCGTGGTCTCGCCTTCGGGCGCCATCGGCATCGGCCAGCTGCTGCCGGACACGGCAGCCTTCGTCGCCGGGACGCTCATCGGCGTGCCGCTCGACCCCTACGTCGCCGACGACAACATCCGGATGAGCGCACGCTTCCTGGCCCAGCTGCTGAACCTCACGAACGGTGACGTGAACATGGCGCTGGCGGGCTACTACCAGGGCCTCACCTCGGTGCGGCGGGACGGGATGAAGGCCACGACTGCGGCGTACGTGAACGTGATCCTGGCGCTCCAGGCCCGGTTCTGAGGAAGTTCACAGGGGGTGGGTGGAAGTCGGCGTCTCGTTGCGTATGATCCCCGGCGCGCGAGCGGCCCCGGCCCCCCAAAACTCCGCTCCGCAAGGATCTGATGGCAGAAGCAGACGAGTTCGCTGAGGACGAAGACGCCGAGTTCCCGGAAGACGAGCTCGACGACGAGCTCGAAGAAGCCGAACCCGACCTCGAAGACCTCGACGAGTCCCTGGACGAAGACGTCCTCGTCGACGAAGACGATGTCGTCGACGTCGTCGATGTCGACGTCATCGACCCGGACGAGATCGAGATCGAGCCAGCGCGCCGCACCCCCGCCGCCACCACGACGACCGAGGAAGGGGCGGAAGAGGAGGACGACGACGAAGACCTCGTCGAGCCCGACGACGTCGAGGCCGCGCTCGACACGATCCTGAAAGATCGCCTCGTCGCGGTCGAAGAGGATGCCGACGAGGAGGACGAAGAGGTCGAGGTCGACGATCGCGGTGACCCTGTCGATCGCATCCTGCCCAAGCGCCCCGGCGAGTTCGTGTGCCAGTCGTGCTTCCTCGTGAAGCATCCGAGCCAGCTCGCAGACGAGGTCCACATGTACTGCAGCGACTGTGTCTGAGCACGACAAGACGCCACGCGTCCCGTGTCGCGGACGTCTTCATCTACGCGCCGATCGGCCTCGCCACCGAGATGCTCGAGACCTTCCCTCGTCTCGTGAACCGCGGTCGCGAGCAGCGTGAGGTTCGTTCGCCTCGTCGGGCAAGTCGTGGTCGCGAAGGGCCAGCAGAAGCTCGCCGGCGTGTTCGAGCACGTGTTCGAGTCGGGTGCGCCGTCGGCGACCGACGCCGACGAGCCGACGCCGAACGTCGCGCTGCCTGACATCGAAGACGACGACGTCGAGCAGCCGATCGTGGTGCGTCACCTGCGCAGCGCGTACGACCTCGACGAAGCCGCGCTGCTCGCGATCCCTGACTACGACTCGCTCGCCGCGTCGCAGGTGGTCCCACGTCTCGCGGGGCTCACTGCCGACGAGCTCGAAGCGGTGCGAGCCTACGAAGCCGCGCACCGGGCGCGGCGCACGATCCTCGGTCGAGTCGCGCAGCTGCAGCAGAGCGCCTGATGGAGTCGGCTCGGCCGGCGACCCATGCAGATCTCCCACGGATCGCCGAGCTGGCCGAGCAAGCCGTCGCCGAGCTCGAGGGCAACAAGGGTGGAGCGGTGTGGGCCCGTCGGGAAGCCCGCCCCAAGCCGTACCTCGACTCTCTGCGCGCCGATCTCGAAGCGGGGGATCGCTGCGTCGCCGTCGGCGAGCTGGTCGGTGCCGTCGTCGGGTACGCCGTCGTGCGCGCAGAGGCGCTGCGCGACGGCGGAGTGCTCGGCGTCCTCGACGACATCTACGTCGAGCCCGAGGCACGCGAGGTCGGCGTCGGCGAGGCGCTCATGGATGCGGTCGAGGCATGGTGCCGCGGACGCGGTTGCATCGGGATCGACGCGCTCGCGCTGCCCGGCAACCGAGAGACGAAGAACTTCTTCGAGACGTTTGGTCTGGTCGCACGCGCCATCGTGGTGCACCGCTCCCTCGACGGTGACTGATGCGTCCCGAGCTGTGCGTCGGTGCAATCGCGCGTCGGGATGACGAGCTGCTCCTCGTGCGGCGCGGCACCGATCCCGGACGGGGACTCTGGTCGGTGCCGGGCGGCCGCGTCGAAGCGGGGGAGACGCTGGCCGAGGCAGTCGTTCGCGAGCTCCGCGAGGAGACGGGCCTCCAGGGGACGTGCGGCGCGTTCGTGGGCTGGGTCGAGCGGATCGGCATCGACTACCACTTCGTGATCCTCGACTTCGAGGTCGAGGTCGCGGGGGACCCCATCGCCGGCGACGACGCCGCCGAGGCTCGGTGGGTGGCGATCAGCTCGCTCGACGACCACGCCCTCGTGGACGGGCTCGCGGACTTCCTTCGCGACCGCGGCGTGCTCGAGCCGGGGTAGGGCTCAGCGCCCCTTCCAGTTCGGCGGCCGCTTCTCGGCGAACGCCGCAAGCCCTTCGCGCAGATCCTCAGAGCTCATGATCTTCGCCATCGCGCCGTTCGTCATCTTCTTCAGCGTCTCGTCGTCTTCGTAGTCGGCCGCGAGCACCACCTTGCGGCTCTCGCGGACCGCCATCGGCGCCGAAAGGCAGATCTGCTCCGCGAGTGCGATCGCGGTGTCGAGCGACTGCTCGGGCTCGCACAGCCGGCTGACGAGGCCGAGCTCATAGGCACGCTGTGCCGAGATCGGCTCACCGGTGAGGATCGCTTCCATGGCGGCGGCCCGACCGATCGCGCGCGGCAGGCGGAACAGACCGCCCGCCCCCGCGACGAGGTTGCGCTTCACCTCGGCGAGTCCGAACGACGACCGCGTCGAGGCGACCACGAGGTCACACGCGAGGACGATCTCGCATCCTCCCGCGGTCGCGAGGCCATCGACGGCTGCGATCACCGGCTTCTCTCGCTCGCGGTAGGCGAAGCCGGCGAATCCGCCCTTCTGCGTCGAGATGCCAGCACCCGCAGCGGTGTTGACCGCCTTGAGGTCGGCACCCGCACTGAAGACGGGCCGATCGCCCGTGAGGGTCGCCGTGATCACGCCGACCCACACCTCGGGGTCTTCCTCGAAGCGATCGAGCGCGGCCTCGAAATCAGCCGCGACCTCGCCGTTGACAGCGTTGCGCGCTTCGGGACGGTTCAGCGTGAAGATGCCGACGCGCCCCCTCGTCTCGTACTCGACCTTCGCCATGGCGGCGCAGGCTAGCCAGGCTGATCGGCAGGAGCGGACTCCGCGACCGCGGGAGGCTCCTCGACCACGGGCGGTGCTTCGCTCGCGAGCGCTGGCTCGACGACCGGCGCTGGCGCTTCCTCGACGACCGGCGCTGGCGCTTCCTCGACGACGGGCGCTGGCGCTTCCTCGGCGACGGGCGGCGCTGCCGCGACGTTCCTCGGCGCTGCCTCGACGCGGCGCTGGCGCTTCCTCGGCGACCGGCGGCGGGCACTTCCTCGGCGACCGGCGCTGGCGCTTCCTCGACGACCGGCGGCGCGGGCGCCGCGGCCCGCGGTGTCGGCGCTGCAGGCTTCGCAGGGCGACGCGGAGGCATCGGCCGGCGCGGCTTCGGAGGCCCCGTGACCGCCGGAGGCTCGATGCCGAACTGCGCCGCGATCTGGGGGAGTGCGCTCGCGGACTTGGCGACCGCAGCCTTCAGGTCGTCGGGCACGGGATCAGGCACGCTCACCGCGACGACCGAGCTGCGGACGGGCGAGAACGCGATCGCCTCGAGCACCGCGACCCATCGATCCGTCGTCGCGGTCGCGTTCAACGCGGCGCCCGCGGTGTCGCTGAGCCGGCTCGCCAGCGGCGCCGGGAACCTCGCCCCTGCCTTCGGCGGTCGTGTGCTCAACCGGAGGGCGCGGATGATCCGCGACTCGTCCAACGCGGTGCCGATCTCGTCGAGCCAGGCCGAGTGCTCCTTCTCGACTCGAGTCGTCAACGCCTCGCGAAGCTGCGCTGCGATCGCGCGCGACTCCTCGTCGCGGGCGGCGTCGTCCGCGCCGACCACCGAGCGGAGGTCGCGGAGGTCGATCTCGTCGACGTCGGCGAGCGCGGCTTCGGCGCGGTCGCGCCATTCGGCCGAACGCACCTGCGGAAGCATCTGCTCGGCGAGGCCGATCAAGCTCTTCGACGAAACCTCGGGCTTGCCCTCGGCTTTGAGCGCCTCGTTCTGTGTCGCGATGGCCTGACGCACTGCCGGAACTCCGCCGGCGAGCAGCTGCTCGGCGATCGGCACCTGCTCGGGCGGGAGGCTCGCGAGCAACGCCTTGCGGTGCGTGCGGCCCGCGCGCAGCCGCTTCGCCTTCGGCTTCGGCTCGGCGGTGACGACTTCGCGGGGCGGCCGCGGAGGCCGAGGAGTCCGCGTGCGCGGAGGCCGTGACTGTCGCTGCGCGTGTTCGGACGTCGTGTCACCTTCGGGCGAAGGTGACCTCGGCGTCGAGGGGCGCCGCTCCCGGCCGGGACCCGCGTCGCCGCGCCCGCCGGGCTCGCGCCTCGGGCGACTCCGCCGCGCGTCGTCGGCACCACCGTCGCCGGAGCGCGGAGGACGATCACGACGCGGAGGACGATCGGTGCGCGACTTCGTCGCGAGCGTCGTCACCACAGGCTCGAACGGCTGCGGAGAGCCGAGCAGCTCGAGCCGCTCCGGCTCGGTCCGCTGGTTGCGGTCCGCGAGCACATGCAAGATCGAGATGCCTTCGAGATCGACGTCGGCCTCGACCTTCACCACATCGCCGACCTTCGCTCCCGACGAGAGCAGGCCTCCCTCGACGACACCGCGCGGCTCGCGCGCGCCTGCCGCGCGCCACGTCCACGTGCCGTCGGGGCGCGCGCTGGTGAGCTCGATCTCCATCCGGCGCGGCATCGGCTCGCAAACCTAGTGGTCGTCGTCGCACGAGGCAGTCCGCGCGCCGCACCAACGTCCTCACTACAGTTTCGTCACTGTGACGAAACCTGCCAGGTCGGCCACGGAGGCGCGGCGATGCCAGTGGTGCGGACGTCCGTTCGCGTCGTCGCCGGGTCCCGGGCGACCGCCGCTGTACTGCCGGCGCTCGTGTCGTCAGCGCGACTACGAGGCGCGTCGGCGCGGGCACGAGCTCGGGCTGGCCGAATCGGACGTCGTGATCGCGCGTCGGGAGCTCGAACGACTCGGCGACCTCGTGTACGTCCTTCGGTGTGCGATCGACGACGTCGAACGAGACCTGGAGTGGCCGGAGGGCAAGGCCTCGGCCAAGGAACTCAGAGAGGCCGTCGCCTGGCTGCTCGACGCGGCTCGTCCACTCTCGGCGTTCCGCCCAGAATGATCGTTATGTCTAGTTGGGCCGAGCTCAGGCCAGGGACGAAAGTTGAGGTCAGGTGAGGTGCGAGAGCGCGAGCGCTCGTTCAGCCACTCGCCCATCGAGCCGCCACTCCGCCGTGCACGTCTCGGTCGAGCACCCGTGGCGCTCGATGCGCGCGGGGGTCGTCGTGAGCACGATCGTGATCCTCGCCTGGCCGCAGGTCGGGCACTGCTCCTGGGCAAGGGGACGTTCCGCTGTCGTTCGTTCCGCCGTCATGTGTTCCGCCGTCATACGTTGCCGGTCGGCAAATCCAGAGCCCGGTTGAGGGATCGCCCCATCCCTCGCCCCCACCGGTAGAGTCGGCGCTGCCGTCGAACCCACGCGGGAGAGTCCTTCGCAAGAAGGCGCCGAAGGAGCAACCTCCCCGGAATCTCTCAGGCTCAAGGACCGCGAGGGCGAGGCAACTCTGGAAAGCAGGTCACCTCGACAGCCTCGACAACGGGGCGAGGTGCCTCACCGAAGGGGAAAGCCGGGCTCCGGCGAATCTCTCAGGTCCAGCGACAGAGGGGGAACGTCACCCCGACACGTCCGCGACCAGAGCGAGGCACCGATGCCAGTTCCGACGTCGACAGAGCTGAGCCCGACCGACACGTTCCTCGAGCGTCACCTGGGTCCCTCTCCCGCCGAGCAAGCCAAGATGCTCTCCGAGCTCGGGTTCGCGACCCTCGACGATCTGACTGCGGCTGCGGTGCCCGCGGTGATCCGGTCGCACGAGCGCCTCGACCTTCCCGCCGCGCTCGGTGAGTCGGAGACGACGGAGGTGCTGCGCGCGATGGCGTCGCAGAACGACGTCGTGCCCTCGCTCATCGGGCTCGGGTACCACGGCACGATCACTCCCCCGGTGATCCAGCGGAACGTGCTCGAGGACCCGAGCTGGTACACGGCGTACACGCCCTACCAGCCCGAGATCTCGCAGGGCCGGCTCGAAGCGCTCCTCAACTTCCAGACGATGGTCAGTGAGCTCACCGGCACCGAGCTCGCGAACGCTTCGCTCCTCGACGAGCCGACCGCGGCAGCCGAGGCGATGGCGATGGCCCGCCGCCTCGCGCCGGCGGGAGCGTCGTCCCGCTTCGTGATCGACGCCGGATGCCACCCGCACACTGTCGCGGTGGTGCAGACCCGAGCCGAGCCGCTCGGCATCGCGGTCGAGGTCGGCGACGCGAGCGCTCTCGTCGGTCAGGGCGATGCTCCCTTCGGCGTGCTCGTGCAGAACCCGTCGACCACCGGAGAGGTCCGAGATCTGACCACGCTCGTCGAAGGCGCGCACGACCGTGGCGCGCTCGTGATCGTCGCCACCGATCTCCTCGCCTGCTGCCTCATCACCCCGCCCGGCGAACACGGAGCCGACATCGTCGTCGGATCCGCGCAGCGATTCGGTGTTCCGATGGGCTTCGGCGGACCGCACGCGGGGTTCATCGGCACGAAGGCGGCGAACGTCCGCTCACTGCCCGGCCGGCTCGTGGGCGTCTCTCGGGACGATGCTGGCCGCGTGGCGCTGCGTCTCGCGCTGCAGACTCGCGAGCAGCACATCCGGCGTGAGAAGGCGACGAGCAACATCTGCACTGCGCAGGTGCTGCTCGCAGTCGTCGCCTCGATGTACGCGGTGTACCACGGGCCCGACGGGCTCAAGCGGATCGCGACGCGGGTGCGAGGACTGGCGACATCCTTGGCCGCTCATCTTCTGAGCGGTGGGATCGAGCTCGCACACGACGACGTCTTCGACACGGTGTGCGCCGTGGTGCCGGGCCGAGCGCACGAGATCGTGTCGCGCGCGCTCGACGAAGGCGTGAACATCCGAGCGGTCGACAGCGACCGCGTCGTGATCGCGGTCGACGAGACGACCACCGTCGACCACCTGCAGGCCGTGGCCATCGCGTTCGGCGTCCACAGTCGTGTCTCGGCCAAGACCGACTCCGCGCTTCCCGGCTCGCTGGCGCGGACGTCGACCTACCTCACCCATCCGGTCTTCCACGCGCATCACTCCGAGACCTCGATGCTGCGCTACCTCCGCGCGCTGAGCGACAAGGACATCGCGCTCGACCGCTCGATGATCCCACTCGGGTCGTGCACGATGAAGCTCAACGCGACCACCGAGATGGGACCGATCAGCTGGCCCGAGTGGGCCGCGATCCATCCCTTCGCTCCGATCAGCCAAGCGGATGGCTACCGGTACCTCTTCGCCGACCTCGAGCGGTGGCTGTGTGAGATCACCGGCTACGACTCGGTGTCGTTGCAGCCGAACGCGGGCTCACAGGGCGAGTACGCAGGGCTGCTCGCCATCCGCGCGTATCACCGCAGCCGCGGTGACGACGGCCGCACGGTGTGCCTCATCCCGGCGTCCGCGCACGGCACGAACCCGGCGAGCGCGGTGATGGCCGGATTCGAGGTCGTGGTGGTCGCGTGCGACGAGCAGGGCAACGTCGATCTCGACGACCTCCGCGCCAAGATCGACACGCATCGCGCCCGGCTCGGCGCTCTGATGGTCACCTACCCGTCCACGCACGGGGTGTTCGAGGACGAGATCACCGCAGTGTGCGCGCTCGTCCACGAGGCCGGTGGTCAGGTGTACCTCGATGGGGCCAACCTCAACGCGATGGTCGGACTCGCTCGCCCGGGGAAGTTCGGTGCCGACGTCTCCCATCTGAACTTGCACAAGACGTTCTGCATCCCACATGGAGGCGGAGGACCGGGCGTGGGCCCGATCGGTGTGCGCGCCCACCTCGCTCCCTTCTTGCCGAACCATCCGCTCGTCGCCGAAGCCGGGCCCGCGACCGGCGTCGGCCCGATCGCCGGCGCGCCGTGGGGCTCGGCGCTCATCCTCACGATCCCCTGGGCCTACATGCGCGCCATGGGGCCCGAGGGTCTGCGCACCGCGACGCAGGTCGCGATCCTGAACGCGAACTACGTCGCCCGGCGCCTGTCGCCGCACTACCCCATCCTGTACACGGGTGACTCGGGCCTCGTCGCCCACGAGTGCATCCTCGACCTGCGGGCGATCACCAAGCAGACCGGCATCAGTGTCGACGACGTTGCCAAGCGCCTCATCGACTACGGCATCCACGCGCCGACGATGTCGTTCCCGGTGGCCGGCACGCTCATGGTCGAGCCGACCGAGAGCGAGAACCTGGAGGAGATCGACCGGTTCTGCGACGCCATGGTCGCGATCCGTGACGAGATCAACGAGGTCGCGACCGGCGCGCTCGATCGTTCCGACAACCCGCTGACGAACGCGCCCCACACGGCCGAGGAGGTCACTGCCGACGAATGGCCGCACGCGTATCCGCGGTCGCGTGCCGCCTACCCGGTGGCATCGTTGCGGCGCACGAAGTACTGGGCGCCGGTCGGCCGCATCGACGGCGCGCAGGGCGATCGCAACCTCATGTGCTCTTGCCCGCCGCTGAGCGCCTACGAGTAGGCGTCGAAGAGCTCCTGCAGCGCGACGAACTGGCCGCCCTTCGTCGAGGACATCACGACGATCGGTGTCTTCACACCTGCGTCGAACCACGCGTCCACGCCATCGCGCACCTCGGCCGCGGAGCCATACAGCGTGCAATCGGAGAGCCACTTGTCGGTCATGAACGCGGGGACCTTCTCGCGCTCCCCCGCCGCGAGCGCATCCTCGATCGCGGTCATCTCTTCCTCGTAGCCCGCGGCCTTCCAGTAGTTCCGGTAGTTCGGCAGCGCGACGTAGCCGCTGAGCGTGCGGCGGTTGATCGCCGCTGCGGCTTCGCGGTCGTCGTCGATCACCGTCGGGATCATGTTGCCGACGAAGAAGTCGCTCGCGAGACGCTCGTTCGGGATGCCCCGGAGGCTCTCGTGCATGTGGCTGCGCGAGGCGTTGGCCCAGACCGCACCGTCGCCGACCTCGGCCGCGAGGGCGACCATGCGGGCGCGCAGCGTCGCCAGCACGATCGGCGGCAGCTCACCGATGCGGTCTCCCGCCGAACGCATCGCGGTGACGTACTCACGCATGTCTGACAGCGGTCGGCCGACATCGAGCTGAAGTCGCTCGTGCACGGGTCCGTGGCTCACGCCGAGCCCCAAGTCGAACCGGCCTCCGCTGACCTCGTGGATGTACGACGCGGTCGACGCCATCGAGCTCGGGTGGCGGAAGTAGATCGGCTCGATCGACGTACCGAAGCGGATCGTCGAGGTGACGTGCGCGAGCGAGGTGCACAAGCCGAGCGCATCTCCGAGGCTCGGGCAGTAGATCCCCGCGAAGCCGCGCTGTTCGATCTCGATCGCCATCTCCAACGCGCGGGCACGCTTTCCCGGGACGGCTGCGAGCGAGACGGCGGGCATCGGCATGGGATCGGTCCTCCCGTTTGCTGGATTGTCGGCCAGCACGATTGTCGGCCAGCACGGAGTGTGGCACCTTGCCCGAGTGCGCACCCGCGTCGTGCTCGTGTCCGCGCTCCTCACGTCGCTGCTCGTCGCCTGCGGGAGCTCGGGAGATGGCAGCTCGAGCGCGACATCGATCGGGGCGGTGACATCGGCGGATGTCGCGACGTCGACGACCGAGGTCGAGCTCACCGCGCCGACGACGCAGGCCACCACGACCACGAGTGCCGAAGCTCTCAACGAGGCTGTCGCGTATTCCGAGCCCGGTCCGTTCCCGGTGGGCGTGGCCCAGCTCACGGACGGACCCGTGCCGATCACGGTCTTCTATCCGGGCCTCGACGGCGCCGAGCAGGGCAAGCAGGAGGCGACCTATGACCTGCGAGCCTGGCTGCCGCCCGCCGAGGCGGCCAAGGTCGGGCAGATGGCGACTGTCGACATGCACGCGTACGCGGGTCTGACGCCCGCAGATGCGGACGGGGGTCCCTATCCTCTGGTGCTGTTCAGCCCCGGCCTCGCCGGCTACCGGCTGCAGTCGACGTTCCTGACGACCCACCTCGCGTCGTGGGGCTTCGTGGTCGCGGCGGTCGAGCATCCCTATCGCAACCTGACCGCCGCGTTCGGTGACCTCGGCTCTCTCGTGACGGGGTTCGGATCGACCGACGCACCCGACGTCGCACAGCTCGTCGCGGCGATCGACCAGGTGGGGGCAGCCGCCTCGCAATCGACAGGCCCGCTCGCCGGTCTCACGGTCGAGACGACCGATGTCGGCGCGGTCGGCCATTCCGCGGGCGGCTTCGCGGTGTACGGCGCCGCGGCCGTCGATCCCCGCATCGTCACCTATGTCGCGATGGCGTCGCCGGCCGGCGGCACCTTCAGCGACGCGACGCCGACGACCGCGCCGGCAGTCGCGCCCCCGACAAGCCGTCGTTGCTGATCGCGGGGAGCGCGGACGTGATCGCGCCGCTCCCCCGCGTCGAGGCCGCCTACGAAGCCCTTCCTACGCCGAAGGCGCTCGCCGTGATCGACGGGGTCACGCACCTCGGCTTCATGGACGTCTGCGAGATCACCCCGCCGGGTGAACCGAACGTGCTGGAGGTCGCGAAAGCCGCGGGAGTCGCCGTCCCTGACCTCATCCTTCGTCTCTTCGCCGACGGGTGCGACTCGAAGTACACCTCGGCGAGCAGCGCCTGGCCAGCGATCAACGCGCTCACGACAGCACACCTCCGCGGACTGCTCGGTCTCGACGACCCGCCCGTGATCCTCACCCAGTCCGACCTCGATGCAGCGTTCCCTGATCTCGACGTCACGCTGTCGAGGTCACCGTGATCGCCTGACCCGCGAGATTGGGTCGCCGGCACCCCTCTATGGCACCTTTCCACCCGTGGGGAAGGCGCCTCGGGTGGGATTGCTCGCCGCTCTCGCGGTCGCCGCTTTGTCGGCGTGCGCGAGCGAGACGAGTGGCAACGCTCCGTCGGTCGAGGGGACAGTGGTCCAGCCCTCTGTGACGTCGCCGGCGTCGTCCGCGACGTCAGTCGCGAGCAACGAGGCCGCTGCTTACGCGGGCCCGGGTCCGTTTCCCGTCGGGGTCACCGAGATCACGACTGGCCCGACGCCCATCAGCGTCTTCTATCCGGCACTCGCCGGCTCCCAAGTTGGCAAGGCGCCCGCGACGTATGACCTTCGCGACTGGCTACCTCGCGCCGATGCCGCAAAGGTCGCCGGCCTCCCCGATTTCGACATGGCGGCGGATCGTGACCTGCCGCCGGCAGACCCCAAGCATGGCCCCTTCCCGCTCGTGCTCTTCAGCCACGGGTTCGCGGGCTACCGCCTCCAGTCGACGTTCCTGACGACACACCTCGCCTCGTGGGGCTTCGTCGTCGCCTCCGTCGAGCACCCCTATCGCAACCTCACCGCGGTGTTCGGCGACCTGAGCGCATTCGCCGGCTCGATCGGCACGGATCGGTCCCCCGACGTCGAGCAGCTGCTCGGCGCGATCGACATCGTGAAGGCCAACAGCAACAACCCTTCCAGTGCGATCCGCGGCCTCGCTGTCGACACCACGCGCGTTGGGGCCGTCGGCCACTCGCTGGGCGGGTTCGCAGTGTTCGCCGCGGCGCGCGATCCCCGCATCGAGAGCTACGTCGCACTTGCGTTTCCCGTTGGCGGATCGTTCGTCGACCCGACGACCGCGACGACGATCGGCGGGCCTGCCCCGCCGGCGAAGCCCTCGCTCCTCATCGCGGGGACCGACGACGCGATCGCGCCGCTTCCCCGCGTCGAAGCCGCCTACGCCGGCCTCCCCTCCCCCAAGCGCCTCACCATCATCAGCGGCATGACCCACCTCGGGTTCACTGACATCTGCGCGCTGACGCCGCCAAACACGCCGGACGTGCTCAGCACGGCGAAGGCCGCGGGGATCGCGGTGCCGCCTATCGTCGCCGCGGTGTTCGCAGACGGGTGCGACCCGAAGCACACTGCCGCACAGGCGGTTTGGCCCGCGCTCGACGAGCTCACCACCGCGCATCTCGCGGCGACACTCGGCGTCGACAAGCATGCTCTCGACTTCGACGAGGCCGACCTCGCCTCGGCATTCCCCGACCTCCATATGACGATGTCGGAGTCGCCGTGAGCCTTCCCGAGCACGGCGTCGGGCGCGACGAGGTGCTCGCCCGGCTCGATGCGATGCGGGCCCACGACGTCGACTGGCGAAGCGGACGCGCGTTCACGCTCGCCTACCACGCCGGCGACGATGTGCTCGAGCTGCAAGCCGATGCGTTCGTCCGCTTCATGGACGACAACGGCCTGAACCCCGATGCCTTCCCGAGCAGCCGGCAGCTCCAGGCCGAGGTCGTCGCCATGACCGCCTCGCTGCTCGACGCTCCGCCCGATGCGGCTGGCTTTCTCACGACAGGCGGCACTGAGAGCCTGCTCATGGCGGTGAAGGCGGCGCGCGAGCGTGGCCGCAAGGAGCGCGGCATCAGTGAGCCCGAGATGGTGCTTCCGACCTCGGCGCACGCGGCGTTCGACAAAGCAGCGCACTACTTCGGCGTCGAGGCCATTCGCGTCCCGGTCGCGGAGGACTTTCGCGCGGACCCCGACGCGATGGCTGACGTGGTCAACGACAACACCGTGCTCGTCGTGGGCTCCGCGCCCCAATATCCGCAGGGAGTGATCGACCCGATCGAAGCGATCGCGGCGATCGCAACGGAGCGTGACATCAGCTGCCACGTCGACGCGTGCATGGGCGGCGTCACCCTCCCCATGCTCGAGCGACTCGGCTACGCGATCCCGCCGTGGAGCTTCCGCGTCGAAGGCGTGACGTCGATCTCGGTCGACCTCCACAAGTACGGCTACACAGCGAAGGGCGCCTCAGTGATCGTGCACCGGACGCGAGAGCTGCGTGCCTACCAGACGTTCTTCACCGACGGCTGGCTCGGCGGCGCGTATGGCTCCTCTGCCGTCCTCGGCACGAAGTCGGTCGGTCCGTGGGCGGCGGCCTGGGCGGTGATGCAGCACCTCGGCCAGGACGGCTACCTGCGTCTCACCGCCGAGGCCCGCGGCGCCACCGAACGGCTGATCGGCGCGATCCGGTCGATCCCGGGGCTGGTCGTTCGCGGTGAGCCTGCCGCCACCCTCGTCGCGTTCGGCTCCGAGGACGACGCCCTCGACGTGTTCGCGATCGGTGACGGGCTGCTGCGGCGGGGGTGGTACCTCGACCGTCAGGGACCGCCGCCGAGCCTGCACGCGACGGTGAACGCCGTTCACTCGGCCGTCATCGACCAGTTCGTCGCCGACCTTCGCGACGCCTCGGCCGAAGCGCGAGAGCACCAGGTCACAGGCGGCGCTCGCGCGTACGGATCTGAGGAGTAGTCCTCCCGTAAACTCGCCGTTCATGCAGCAGACGAACACCCGCAAGCCCGCGCCCGAGCCCACGGTCGAGGCGGAGCGCCTGCATCGCAAGCAGCGCCTGGCCGCGGCGTTCCGGCTCTGGGCGAAGCTCGGCTACGACGAGGGACCGGCGGGGCACATCACCGCTCGTGATCCCGAGCTTCTCGACCACTTCTGGGTCAACCCCTTCGGCCGGCACTTCAGCATGATCAGCGTGTCCGACCTGTTGCTCGTGAACCACCACGGAGAGGTCGTCGAGGGCAACGACGTCGTGAACCGGGCTGCGTTCGCGATCCACTCCCAGATCCACCAGGCCCGTCCGGACGTGATCTCGGCCGCACATTGCCACTCCATGCACGGCAAGGCGTGGTCGTCGCTCGGCCGCATCCTCGACCCGATCACCCAAGACGCGTGCGCGTTCTACGACGACCACGTGATGTTCGACGACTACACAGGGGTCGTGCTCTCGACGGATGAGGGCATGCGGATCGCCACTGCCCTCGGCGACGCCAAGGCGGCGATCTTGCGGAACCACGGCCTGCTCACCGTCGGCGAGAGCGTCGACGAGGCGGTGTGGTGGTTCATCACGATGGACCGAAGCTGTCAGGCTCAGCTGCTCGCCGAGGCAGTCGGCAAGCCGATCCTGATCGACGAGGACGACGCGCGCCTCACCTACACCCAGGTCGGCACGCACCTCGCGGGCTGGTTCTCGTTCCAGCCGATGTACGAGATGATCGTCGCCCAGCAACCGGACCTGCTCGATTAGCACCTCCACGCTTCCGTCCTCGGCCGCAGTGGTCGACACAGCTGCGTCCGCGCGGCGCGTCAACCCTTGGTCCGTCGTGCGATGGGCTGCGTTCTTTGCCTACTTCTGCGTGTTCGTGTGGTTCATGGGCCGCACCGGCATCCCGTTCGACCGCGAACGTCTCTTGCTGTGGATCGTCGGCGGGATGTTCATCGCGTGCATCGGTCGTCCGTGGCGGACGCTGCCGCGCATGTTGCTCGACTGGTCGATCTTCATCATCGGGGTGACGCTCTACGACTTCGCCCGCGGCGCGGCGCGGTTCGTCGACGCGCCCGTCCAGGTCACTCCGCAGGCCGACATCGATCGCATCATCGGCCTCGGACACGTTCCAACGGTGTGGCTGCAGCAGCACTTCCTCGAAGCGCAGCCCCGTTGGTGGGACGCCGCTGCAAGCATCACCTACGCGACGCACTTCATCCTGCCGTTCGTCGTCGCCGGCATCTTGTACGCGACGAACCGCAAGGAGTGGGGCTGGTTCGCGAGCCGCTTCCTCGTGCTCTGCTTCCTCGGCTGCGTGACGTACGCCCTCATCCCCACGGCGCCACCGTGGTACGCCAGCCAGGTCGGCGACATCGGCCACGTGGTGCGCTCGACGGGCCGCGGTTGGGAGATCGTCCACGTGCACGCGGCGGCGACGCTGATCCACAAGGGCCAGCTCGTCGGGAACGCGTACGCGGCAATCCCCTCGCTGCACGCCGCATGGGCGGCGCTCTGCGCGACCGCGGTGTGGCGACGCGTCAAGAACCCCGCTCGCTGGCTCGTGTACGTGTACCCCGCGGCGATGGCGCTCACGCTCGTGTACACCGGCGAGCACTACGTCATTGATGCGATCGTCGGATGGATCTACCTCGCGCTCGATCTGCATGGGGATGCCGTTCGTCGAACGAGCGTGGAGTCGCTGGCGCCATCCCGAGCGGGGTCCGGACGACTCGGGTCTGCCATCATCGGACGATGCAGTCATGGCCTCTTCGGTTCGGGATCTTCCTGCCTCCGATGCATCTGGTCGGCACGAACCCGACCCTCAACCTGCAACGTGACCTCGAGCTGATCGACCACCTCGACCGCCTCGGCTTCGACGAGGCCTGGATCGGGGAGCACCACTCCGCCGGCGCCGAGACGATCGCGTCGCCCGAGGTGATGATCGCCGCCGCCGCGCAGCGCACGCACCACATCAAGCTCGGCACGGGAGTGAGCTCGCTCCCCTACCACCACCCTCTGGTGCTCGCCGACCGGATCGTGATGCTCGACCACCTCACGCGGGGGCGAATGATGTTCGGCGTCGGCCCCGGTCAGCTCACCACCGACGCGCGCATGCTCGGCATCGACACGAACGAGCAACGCCGGATGATGGAAGAGAGCTTCGACGTGATGATGGCGCTCTTCCAGGGCGAGACCGTCACGAGCCACACCGACTGGTTCACCTGTGAGGGCGCACGACTGCAGATGCGGCCGTACAGCGATCCGCTCTTCGACGTCGCGGTCGCGGCGTCGATCTCACCGGCCGGGCCCAAGACCGCAGGCAAGCACGGTGCGGGGCTTCTCTCGATCGCAGCGACGAACCCGCTGGGCTTCGAGATGCTCGCCGGCCATTGGAAGGTCATGGAGGAGCAGGCCGCGTACTACGGCACCACCGTCGACCGCCGCAAGTGGCGGATGATGGGCCCGATGCACATCGCCGAGACCGAGGAGCAGGCCCTCGAGAACTGCCGCTACGGACTCGCGTGGGTGTTCGACTACCTCTCGCACATCATCCCGACTCCCCCCATGGAGGCGACCAGCTACGAGGAGCTCGTGCAGCAGCTCAACGAGACCGGGTCCGGCGTCGTCGGCACGCCCGACATGGCGATCGCGCAGATCCAGCGGCTCGTCGACGAGTCGGGCGGCTTCGGCTGCTACCTGTTCCTCGGTGCCGACCTCGCCGACTGGAAGGCGACGCTGCGTTCGTACGAGCTGTTCGCTCAGTACGTCATGCCCCACTTCCAGGGGCAGCTCGCGCCGGTGCAGGCCTCGTACGACTGGGTCATGGGTGAGGGCGACACGTTCGTGACGGCGACGATCAACGCGCAGATGAAGTCGATCGGTGAGTACCAAACCGAGCGCGAGGCCCGCGGCACCACCTGACGCTCATTTCGAGACGAACGGCGTCTTCACGACCTCGGCGGGCACGCGCTCGCCGCGCACGTCGATCTCGACGGTGTCTCCGATCTCGACGGTCGGCGGCAGGAAGCCGAGTGCGATGCCGCATTGCAACACCGGCGAGAAGTTGCCGCTCGTCACGACTCCGGCCACCTCACCGCCGACGAGGATCACCTGCTCGGCCCGCGGGGGGCGCCGTCCTTCGACGCGCATGCCCCGCAGGCGGCGCGAGACCCCACGCTCCTTCTCCGCGGCGAGGGCGTCGCGACCTCGGAACGACGGCTTCCCCCAGGCCACGACCCATCCCAGGCCGGCCTGGAGCGGAGTGATCCCCGGACCGAGCTCGTGTCCGTGCAGGGGCAACGCGGCCTCGAGCCGGAGCGTGTCGCGGGCGCCGAGCCCCGCAGGGACGACACCCGCCGAGAGCACCGCCCGCCACAGATCGGATGCTGCCTCGACAGGGACGGCGCACTCGACGCCGTCCTCGCCCGTGTAGCCGGTGCCGGCGACGGTCATGTCGAGGCCGTGCCAGGCCACACGAGCGACGCCGAACCGGGGAACAGCGGCCGCTTCTGGGCTGACCGTCGCAAGCCGCTCGCGGCACGAGGACCCTGCACCGCGATGATCGCCCTCGTTGCGGTGACGTCGTCGCCGCCGATCGCGCCCCGCACTCGTGCGGTGTTCGACGCGTTCGGCATGACGTCGAACGATCTCTCCCTCACCCACCAGACGATGATGTCGTCGAGCACGGAGCCGTCGTCGTCGAGGAGGTGTGTGTACTGCGCTCGACCGACAGCGATCTTCCCGAGGTCGTTCGTGAGCGCCGACTGCAGCCGGTCGAGGGCGTCGTCGCCGTCGACCCGCACGGTGCCGAGATGGCTCACGTCGAACGCGACGGCATCAGTGCGACACGCCATGTGCTCGGCGATCGTGCCGCTGCGATACGCGAGCGGCATCTCCCACCCGCCGAAGTCGACCAGCTTCGCGCCGAGGGCGCGGTGCTCAGCATCGAGCGGCGAGTGGCGCAGCTCGGTCACGACCCGGGACGCGCGGGCGTGTCCTCCATGCCGAACCGCTCGACCAGTGCGGCGTAGTCACCCCTGTACAAGATCTTCACCCGCACGTCGGGGTAGCTGGCCTCGAGCAAACGCACCTTGCGGTTCTTGCGGGTGACGAGCTGCTGGCGCAGCGTCGTGAGCTCGAGGTACACGTCGAACGCGGGAAGGTAGAAGTCGGGCGTGAACGCTTCGAGCGGTCGACCCTGCTCATCGGCGGAGAGCACGAACGTGCGCGGCTCGTAGTGCCACTCGATGCCGTAGAAGTCGAGGAGCTCGGCGAAGCGCCGCTCGGAGTGATGGGCGAACCGGGTTCGCCCGAGCGCGTCCAGAGCCGTCAGCCCCCCGTGCCGAACGCGAGCTGACCGTCGCCGTGTGCAGCGGCGATGTCGAGGATGGCCGTGTCGAGCTGCTCCTTGACGCCGCCGAGCGGAAGGATGTTCAACACGCCCTGCCCGCGCTGGACGAGGTCGACCAGCTCTTCGCCGCGGCACAGCACGACGGTGCTTCCGTTGATCACGAGATGCGCGGATGCGATGTCGAGGCCGACGTGCTGACGCAGCTCGGTGAACGCCAGACGAACAGACTCGAGGCGGATGCCCGCATCGAGGAGGTTCTTGATGATCTTCAGCTCGAGCAGATCGCGGTACGAGTACCGGCGTCGTGACCCACTGCCGGCAGCATCGGCGAGGCTCGGGCGGACGAGATCGGTGCGCGCCCAGTAGTCGAGCTGGCGGTAGGTGATCCCGACGATCAGCGCGGTGCGCTTGCCGCTGAACCCTTGGTCGGTGCTCTCGCTCACTCTTCCGCCCCTCCACCCATCAGCACTGGTCACAGCAGCGTAACTACGCCAGTGTGATCCAAGGTTAGGCTCAGGCTTAGATCAACGTCAACGAACGCCTCAGGCCTGGTGGCGGGCGGTGTCGGGCCCGAAAGCGCTACCCGAAGTCTTCGGGGCTGACGTGCTCGATGAACTCCCGGAACTCGTCGACGAGCTCCTCGGGGTCGCCCTCGGCGGTCTCGGTCTCGATCTGCCCTGCCTCGGCGAGCACCCGCTCCTCGGCGAAGATCGGGGTTCCCGTGCGAGCCGCGAGTGCGATCGCGTCAGACGGGCGGCTCGAAACCCGGTGCGTGGTCTTGCCGACGACGAGCTCGATCTCCGCGTAGAAGGTGTGCTCTCGCAGCTCGGTGACGACGATCCGCTTGGGCTCGGCGCCGATCTCTTCGAGGATGTTGCGCAGCAGGTCGTGCGTCATCGGCCGGGGCACCTCGACGTGCTCGAGGGCGTACGCGATCGCAGCTGCCTCAGCGGTGCCGATGTAGATCGGGAGGACCCGCCGGTCGCCGACCGACTCACGCAGGAGCACGATCGGGGCGTTGGCCGGAAGCTCCACCCGGACCCCGAGCAGCTCCATCTCGACCACAGAGCCACCCTACCCCCGGGCCGTGGGAGCCGTCACCGCACTCCGGTGCCGGGGTACAGGTCGGCGACGAGCATGTCGGGATCGGCTCGCACCTCGTCGAACGGCGCCGCAGCGATGATGTCGAGGTTGCGGTAGCGGCCGGCCATGTCGAGTCCGTAACCGAGCACGAACGGGTCGTCGATCGAGGTTCCGACGAAGCGCAGCGGCACGGGCACGATGCGTCGGGACTGCTTGTCGATCAGGGTGCAGACCTCGAGCGACGCAGGCTGGCGCTGGCGCAGCTCGCCGAGGAGGTACGCGAGCGTCAGCCCCGTGTCGACGACGTCCTCGACGAGCACCACGTCGCGGCCGGCGATGTCGATGTCGAGGTCCTTCAACAACCTGATGCGGCCCGAGCCCCGCGCATACGACGACACCGCGAGGAAGTCCACAGCGCAGTCGATCGTGAGCGCGCGCACGAGGTCAGCGAGGAACACGACACTCCCCCGCAGCAGCGCCACGAGCACGACGTC
This sequence comes from uncultured Acidimicrobiales bacterium, assembly GCA_963739555.1. Taxonomy (GTDB): domain Bacteria; phylum Actinomycetota; class Acidimicrobiia; order Acidimicrobiales; family DATKAS01; genus DATKAS01. The sequence continues at coordinate 417,028 of CAVUAV010000010.1, forward strand.
GCTCGCCGCCGTTCGCTCGCCGCCGTATGCCTCGGAGATCTCTCGACCCAGCCGGCCGACGACCGCCCGCAGCGCGTCGCGGTCGAGGAGGACGCGTGCCCGCACCGAGTCAGGAGCTTGAGTAGTCGCGGAGCGCGCGTCGGAGCATGGTCGCCCTCATGCTGTCGCCGAGCTTCAGCAACGTCTCGACGGTCTCGATCGCTTGCTCTCGAGCCCGAGGGTTGCGTTGCTTCACGAGCGGCATCACGACGCTCTCGACGAAGCCCGCTTCGCGCTCGGCGCTCGTGCGGTACATGCGCAGGTGCCGGGCTTCGACGCCGAACTGCAGGAACTGCGCGGCGAGCTGGGCGACGCCGAGCGCGTCGTCGTCGTAGTACGTCTCGCGGCCGACCGCCCGGCCGGCCAGGAGCCCGTAGCTCTCGACCTCCTTGAGCTGCGCGGCGCTCGAGCCCGCTCTCGGCGAGGATCTCGTCGAACGTGAAGCCCGCCCCAGCGGGGCGCGGCGCCGCCACGCCCGCGGTCGGCGCCGGCCGGGCGGGGGGTGGCGCGGGCGGACCGGGCCGCGGCGGCTTCGGCAGCCAAGAGGGCACTGGCTCCTCGGCGTCGATGCTCAGGTCGCTCTCTGGGCTCGGCACAGTGGGAACGGCGACGGTCGGCTCGGAGTCGGTGATCGGCTCGCCGCTGTCGAGCCGATCCTTGATGACCTTGAGGGGAAGGAAGTTCTCGCGCTGCTCGCGCAGGATCCAGCGGAGCCGCTCGATGTCGGCCGGGTAGAACTTGCGGTAGCCCGACGGCGTGCGCTCGGGGTCGATCAGGCCCTGGCTCTCGAGGAACCGGATCTTCGAGATGGTGACGTCGGGGAACTCGCTCTGCAGGAGAGCCAGCACCTCCCCGATCGACATGTATGCCCGGTCGGTCATCAGCCTGGCCGCCCGGTGAAGAACACCAGCTTGAACTTGCCGATCTGCACCTCGTCACCGTCCGTCAGGGTGATCTCGTCGATGCGCTGCCGGTTCACGTAGGTGCCGTTCAGCGATCCGACGTCTCGGAGCACGTACTCGCCCGCCGGGGCTCGGGAGACCTCGACGTGGCGCCGGGAGACCGTGATGTCGTCGAGGAAGATGTCGCTGCGGGGGTGCCGGCCCGCCGTGGTGAGCGGGCCGCTCAGCAGGTGGCGGATGCCCGGCTCGGCCCCGGACTTCAGCACCAGCACGCCCACGTCGGGAGGCAGGTCGCCGCGGTCGATGCGGATGTCGTCGTCACCTGGGTCGACCACCAGGTCGTCGGGATGGAAGACACCGCGTGTGCTCCTCCTTCTGGAGGGACGCCCCGCAGGACGAGCAGAAGTTCGCGCCAGCGGGGTTGCGGTGACCGCACTCTGCGCAGACGATGCTCTCAGCCAATGAACGCCGCGCCTCAGCTCTCCACGAGCGTCAGGTATCCGGCGGCATCGAGCAGCGCGTCGACCTCGGTGGGGTCGCTCATCTCGATGACGCAGAGCCAGCCTTCTCCGTAAGGATCGTCGTTCACCCGCTGCGGCGTGTCGGCCAGGTCGGCGTTGATCTCGACGACCGTGCCGCTGACCGGCGCGTAGATGTCGGACACCGACTTCGTGGACTCGATCTCGCTGAACGACTCGCCCGCCTTCACCGTCGCGCCCGCCGCGGGCACCTGCACGTACACGACGTCGCCGAGCGCGTCCTGCGCGTAGTCGGTGATGCCGATGCGCGCACGCTCACCCTCGACCCTCACCCACTCGTGGTCGGCCGAATAGCGGAGATCTTCCGGCACGTTCACGAGGGCTGACGCTACAAGAAACCTGCACGTGACGTTGAGGGATGTCGGCTACCCCATTCCCGGTCAGCGGAGCATCTGACGGATGCGTCGCCCGTACTCCTGGGCGAGGCGCCGCGCGTCGGTGTCGGAGCCGGCCTCGGCCCAGACGTGGGTGATGGGCTCCTCCGGATCGGGCAGCGCGAGGACCCAGCCGTCGTCGTGCAGCACCTTGACGCCGTCGACGAGGACGAGCTCGCGGTCCTTCGCGTGCTCGACGAGGCTGCGCATCACCGTGCCCTTCTGCTCCCACGGAGTCACGAGCGTCTCGTGCGCGATGTGCGTGCGGGGCAGGCCGGCGACGACGGATCGAGAGGCGAACCGAGCTGCGGCGCCATGAGGTCGAGCACCTTCACGAAGCGTCGCGGCAGCGTCGAACGCGGGCAGGAAGCCCGGGAGGATGAAGCCGCCGTCGCCGCTTGCGGCGAACCCGACGCCGGGCTCGTTCGCCGCATCCATGAGCGCGGGAGCCGAGAGCTTCGTCGTCAGCGACCTTGATGCCCTTGGAGTGGGCGATGTCGGTCGCACGTGACGGTGATGTTCACGGGCAGGGCGATGCTGTCGCCCAGCAGGTGGTCGGTCACGAGCGTGACCAGGGCGAGCAGCGACTCGGAGTCGGTCAGCACGTGGCCCTCGTCGTCGATCAGCGTGATCCGCTCGCCGTCAGGGTCGATGACCGCACCGACATGGGCCCCGGAGGCCCGCACGAGGTTCGCGACGTTCTCCGCATGGGCCTCATGGTCGAAGGAGATCGCCCCCATCGTGGACGTGTAGGGGTTGACCGCCAGCACGTCGGCACCCAGCTTGGCCAGGACGTTCGGCATGACGAGCGACGTCGAGCCGTACGCGTGGTCGATCACGACCTTGAAGTGGGCCTCGCGAGATCGCCGAGATCTCGACCGTGCTCTCCAGGGCGATCGCGTAGTCCTCGACGGCCCTCGGCAGGAAGCCGATGTCGCCGATCTCGGCGGCGAAGACCCGCCGGTAGTCCTCACGCTGGAAGAGACGCTCGATCTTGCGCTGCGAGTCCTCGGTGATGTCGGCGCCCTCGTTGTCGAGGAATCGCACGACGACCGACTGGGGGTCGCCGGGCGCGAGGCGCACCGAGAGGCCACCGATCTGACTGGGAGAGCGCGTGACGAACCGGGTCACCGGCATGCTCGCGACCTCGAGGTCCATCACGTTCACGCCGGCCGAGTTGAGGCCGGCCATCATCGCCCGCTTGAGCATCCGGGCCGAACGGCTCGAGTCACGCGAGGTGACGACGGTGTCGCCCTTGCGCAGCGTGGTGCCGTAGGCCATCGCGAGACGGGTTGCGAGCTCGGGCGTGATGTCGACGTTCGCCAGGCCGGCGACGCCGTTTCGTCCGAACAGCGACGCGTGCGCCGCGCGACTCCCACACGATCGACGAGTTGACGACCGCGCCGGCCTCGACGGTCTTGAACGGGTACACCTTCACGCCCGCGGCGAGCACCGAGTTCTCGCCGACGAAGCACTCGTCGCCGAGCACGACGCCCTCCTCGAGCCGGGCATGCCCGCGGATGTCGCACGACCGCCCGACGACCGCGCCGCGGAGGCGCGCACCTTCGCCGATGTAGGCGTTGTCGTGGATGACGACGCGCTCGAGGTCGACGTCGCCGCGCACCCGCACGTTGGAGCCGAGCACGGTGTACTCGCCGAGCCGCGTGCCGGCTTCGACGCGGCAGCCCGGACCGATGACCGCGGGCCCGACGACCTGCGCGTCGGGATGCACCTCGGCGCCCTCGCCGAGCCACACCGCCTCCGCGATCTTGAAGCCCGGAGATGTCGACGCGCGACCCGCCCGTCGAGGACGTCCATGTGGGCAGCGGAGGTAGGCGTCGAGCGTGCCGACGTCCTCCCAGTAGCCGTCCGCGATCGCCCCGACGAGGACCTGCCCGTCGGCCAGGAGCCGCGGGAAGACATCGCTCGAGAAGTCGACCGGCTTGTCGCGGTCGATGTACTTGAAGATCTCCGGGTCGAGCACGTAGATGCCGGTGTTGATCGTGTCGCTGAAGACCTGCCCCCAGGTGGGCTTCTCGAGGAATCGCTCGATCGAGCCGTCCTCACGGGTGATGACGATGCCGAACTCGAGCGGGTTCTCGACGTGCGGCGAGCCCGATCGTCGCCATCGCCTCGTGCTCGTCGTGGAACGCGAGGATTGCGCTGAGGTCGATGTCGGTGAGCACGTCGCCCGAGATCACCAGGAAGCGCTCGTCGAGCAGCTCCCTGGCGTTGCCGACCGAGCCGGCGGTGCCGAGCGGCGTGTTCTCGGTGGCGTAGGTCATCTTCACGCCGAATTCGGAGCCGTCGCCGAAGTAGGTCTGGATCGCCTGGCGCGAGGAACGCGACGGTCACGACGATGTCGTCGAACCCGTGCGTGCGCAGCAGGCCGACGATGTGCTCCATCATCGGCCGGTTGGCCACGGGCAGCATCGGCTTCGGCGCGTTCGAGGTCAGCGGCCGCAGCCGCGTGCCCTCGCCTCCGGCCATGATCACGGCTTTCACGAGTGCCGAGCCTCCCGTCCTTGTCGCCCTTCGCGGAGCGCCCGGCGGGCCTCCGGCACGTATGTCGCCGCCGAGTAGTACGAGAGCACGAGGCCAGGAAGTCCGGTCCCCCACGCGATCCACCGAGCCGCATCCGCGAACATCGAGTCGCTGGCCGAGAGCAAGAACGCGGGGAACGAGAACATCAGCGCGAACGTGCCCGCTTTGCCGACCCACTTGACGTCGAACCGCTTCATCCCGAAGAGCGTGAGCAGCGCGAGCGTGCCGCCGACGACGATCTCGCGCGCGAGCACGGCGACGCCGAACCATGTCGGCACCGATCCGTCGATGAGGATCGCGCCGCCACAGATGATGAACACCAGCCGGTCCGCGGTCGGATCGAGGACCTTGCCGAGCTCGGAGACCTGGTGGAGGTGGCGAGCGGCATAGCCGTCGACCCAGTCGGTCGCGCCGACGATGCCGAGAAGCCACGCGGCCGATGCTCGGTCGTCCTCGCGCGAACAGCAGCCAGAGGAAGAGCGGGATGCAGAGCAGCCGCGCGCAGGTGATCGCGTTCGGGATCGTGAGCACACGCGACGGCGGCGACACTGCGGTCGCGGCGGGAGCGGGCGTCACTGGCCCAGCCTACGATCCCGGCATGAACGGACGCATCGCCCTCGTGACAGGTGCCGGTTCGGGTCTCGGCGCCGCGATCACTCGCCGACTCGCCGCCGACGGCGCGCACCTCATCGTGAACGACCTGAACGCCGACGCCGCGGCCAAGGTGGCAGCCGATGTCGGCGGGGAGGCAGCCCCGTTCGACGTCACCGACTCCCGAGCGTTCACGGCGGCGGTCGATGCTGCGGTCGAGCGCCACGGGCGCATCGACGTGCTGGTGAACAACGCCGGGATCGTCCACGACCGCCCTGAGGTGCGGGCTCGAAGCATGGCCAACATGGCCGCGCGCATGGAGGGCCGCGACATCGAGCCCGTGAGCGCGACGTCGACGCTGACCGACGAGCAGTGGGACCTGATGATCAAGACCCATCTGTACGGCACCTTCTATGGCACCCGGGCCGCGCTCCGTCACATGGAGCCGGTCCGTTCGGGCGCGATCGTGAACCTCGCCTCGATCTACGGCATCGTCGGTTCGGCTGGCACCGCCGATTACTCCGCGGCCAAGGGCGCGATCGTGCTGTTCACGAAGTCGGTGGGCCGCGAGGTCGCGCCGTTGGGCATCCGGGTGAACGCGGTCGCGCCGGGGTTCATCGACACTCCCCTGCTCGCGCCGATGGCCGACATGCGAGGGATGCTCGAGATGCAGATCCCGAGCGCGCGGCTCGGCGAGCCCGAGGAGGTCGCGAACCTGGTGCGCTTCCTCGCTGGCGACGAGGCGAGCTACTGCTTCGGCGACGTGCTGACCCTCACCGGCGGCTACTCGATCTGACCATGCCGACCCTCTTCTCCCGGATCATCGAGGGCGAGATCCCGGGCACGTTCGTATGGCGCGACGACCTCTGCGTCGCGTTCATGTCGATCAACCCGCTCAACACCGGCCACACGCTCGTCGTGCCCCGCGTCGAGACCGACCACTGGCTCGACCTCGACACCGCCGTCGCGCAGCACCTCATGGTCGTGTCGCAGTTCATCGGGCGCGCGCAGCAGGCGGCGTTCAACCCGACGCGCGTCGCGATGATGATCGTGGGTCTCGAGGTGCCGCACGTCCACCTCCACGTGGTCCCGATCCATCAGATGGGCGACGTCAACTTCGCCAACGCCGCGAAGTCGGTCGATGCCCGGCGACCTCGAGACCGCCGCCGAGGCGATCCGCACCCAGCTCCGCGCGCAAGGCCACGCCGAGGCGAGCGCCTAAGCCGCGTGTGTGCACTCGGGGCACTATGCCGCGCCCCAGTGCACACACTGGTCTGCGTCAGCTGGCGTCGGTGGGGTCGATCAGGTGGGGGCCCTTGTTGCTCACCTTGTTCACGTCGGTGCTGACGGGGTGCATCGTCAGCAGGTGCGCGGGAGCGGGGATGAGCAGCCCTTGCAGTGACGCGATGTCGTCGTTCGTCGGGTCGAGCCACTCGTCCCACTTGCTCGCCGGGAGGATCACCGGCATGCGGTCGTGGATCGGCTGCATCGTCTCGTTCGCTGACGTCGTGATGATCGTGGACGAGTAGAGCGTCTGCTCGGCCTGGCGGTCGGCGCCGCGCCACGTCTCCCAGAGACCGGCGAACGCGAGCGGCTCACCGTCGAGGCGGTGGATGAAGTAGGGCTGCTTGGTCTTCTCGCCCGGCGTGGCCTTCCACTCGTAGAAGCCGTCGACGGGGATGATGCAGCGCTTCTTCTTCAGCGCGTGCTTGAACGCGTTCGACGTCGCCACCGTCTCGGCTCGCGCGTTGATCATCCGGTTGCCGATCTTGATGTCCTTCGCCCAAACCGGCACGAGGCCCCAGTGGAACACTGCGAGCTCGCGGCCGTTCGGGCCGTCGACGACCGCGTAGATGTCGGTGGTCGGCGCGACGTTGTAGTTCTCGGGCAGGAGCGTCTCCGCGAGGCCAGCGCCGAAGTACCGCGCCAGCTGATCGGGAGGCGTCGCGGCCACAAACCTTCCGCACATCGCGACTGACCGTACAGTGACGCGGGCATGGCTCCACGCTCTGTCTCGGGGTTGGTCGAGAAGCTCGACGCGTGGCAGCAGAAGCGCACCGTGCCCGGGTTCTTCGTCGCGGTCGTCGCCAAGTACCGAGACGACCGCGGCCAGCAATATGCCGCGCTGCTCTCCTACTACGGGTTCATCTCCTTGTTCCCGCTGCTGATCGCGTTCGTGTCGATCCTGAGCATCGTCTTGAAGAACGAGCCCACGGTCCGCGACAAGATCATCAACGGGCTCATCGGCCGGCTGCCCGTGATCGGGACCCAGATCAAGACCGACACGAGCAGCGTGCAGGTGCACGGAGTCCTCGTCGTCATCGGCCTCGCGACGCTCCTGTGGGCGGGCCTCAAGGTCGTCCGGAACGCCCAGAACGCCTTCAACGAGCAGTGGGGAGTCCCCTACCTCGAGCGCCCCGGCATGGTCCGGCAGTCGATCCGCGGGCTCGCGACGCTGGCGGTGATCGGCCTCGCGATCGTGGGCGCCACCGCGGTCACGAGCCTCGCCGCGTTCGGAGACTTCCCTGGTCTCACAAGGGTCACCGGCGCGCTCGTCGCGATCCTCCTCAACGTCGTGCTGCTCGGCGTCTCGTTCGAGCTCCTCACCGAAGCCAAGCTCGGCTTCCGCACGCTGCTGCCCGGCGCTGTGCTCGGCGGGATCGGACTCTGGCTGGTGCAGCTGGTCGGCGGAACGTACGTCGAGCGCGTCGTCGCCGACGCGAGCGACATCTACGGCGCGTTCGCGACGGTCTTCGGACTGCTCATCTGGCTCGCCCTCCTGGCCCGGGTGGTGCTCGTCGCGAACGAGATGAACATCGTGCTGCGCCATCACGTGTGGCCGCGAACGTTCCGGCGCTCGGCCACCCCGCGTCCCCCTGAGGGGTAACTTCGACGCTTCGGCGCGATCGAGGAGGCCCCGGTGGCACAGGTGGTCCGAGCGGCGTTGCTGCAGACGGCGTGGACAGGCGACAAGGAGTCGATGATCCGCGTCCACGAAGACAAGGTGCGCGAGGCCGCGTCGGCCGGAGCGCAGGTGATGTGCTTCCAGGAGCTGTTCTACGGCCCGTACTTCTGTCAGGTGCAGGACGAGGTGTGGTTCGAGTATGCGGAGTCGGTGCCGGGCCCGACGGTCGAGCGCTTCCAGCAGCTCGCCCGCGACAGCCGCATGGTGCTCATCCTCCCCGTGTACGAGCGGGAGCAAGAGGGCGTGCTCTACAACACCGCGGCGGTGATCGACGCCGACGGCACCTACCTCGGCAAGTACCGCAAGACGCACATCCCGCAGGTCAAGGGCTTCTGGGAGAAGTTCTACTTCCGGCCCGGCAACCTCGGGTACCCGGTGTTCGACACCGCGGTCGGTCGCATCGGCGTGTACATCTGCTACGACCGCCACTTCCCCGAAGGCTGGCGAGCGCTCGGCCTTGCCGGTGCCCAGATCGTGTTCAACCCGTCGGCGACGAGCCGCGGCCTGTCGATGTACCTCTGGAACCTCGAGCAGCCCGCGTCCGCGGTCGCGAACGAGTACTTCGTGGGCGCCATCAACCGCGTCGGGGTCGAGCCGCTCGGCGACAACGACTTCTACGGATCGACGTACTTCGTCGATCCCCGCGGCCAGCTGGTGGGCGAGGCCGCGAGCGACAAGGTCGAGGAGCTCGTGATCCGCGACCTCGACCTCGACAAGCTCGCCGAGGTCCGCGGCCTCTGGCAGTTCTATCGAGATCGCCGTCCCGACATGTACGGGCCGCTGACGGAGGCATGACCTGATGACGACGCTCATCACCAACGGCACGGTCGTCGCGCCGAGCGGGGCCGTCGACATGGACGTGCTCATCGACGGCGAGCAGGTCGTGGCGCTCGTGCAGCCCGGATCGAGCGCGCTCGGCAGCGATCTGGCCGCAACCGCGGAACGAGTGATCGACGCGCGCGGCAAGTACGTGATCCCCGGCGGCGTCGACGCGCACACGCACATGGAGCTGCCGTTCGGTGGCACCTTCGCCTCTGACACGTTCGAGACCGGCACCCGCGCCGCCGCCTGGGGTGGCACGACCACGATCATCGACTTCGCGGTGCAGCGCGCCGGCGAGCGGGTCTTCGACGGGCTCGAGGCGTGGCACGGCAAGGCCGACGGCAACTGCGCGATCGACTACGCGTTCCACATGATCGTCGGTGGGGTCGACGACGAGTCACTCGCGGCGATGGACAGGCTCGTGAACGACGAGGGCATCACGAGCGTCAAGCTGTTCATGGCCTACCCCGGCGTCTTCCTCAGCGACGACGCGCAGATCCTCCGCGCGATGCAGAAGGCGGCGTCGAACGGCTCGATGATCATGATGCACGCAGAGAACGGGCCCGCGATCGACGTCCTCATCGCGCAGGCGCTCGCCCGCCACGACGTCGACCCGATCTTCCACGGCCTCACTCGCCCTGTCGCGCTCGAGGAGGAGGCGACCCATCGCGCCATCAAGCTCGCCGAGGTCGCCGGCTCGCCCGTGTACATCGTGCACATGTCCGCGCGCGAGGCCGTCGAGCAGGTGGTCGCGGCGCGCGACCGCGGGGCAAACGTGTTCGGCGAGACCTGCCCGCAATACCTGTACCTGAACCTCGAGGATCACCTCGGCGCGCCGGGCTTCGAGGGCGCGAAGTACGTGTGCTCCACTCCCCTGCGCTCGAAGCACGAGCACCATCAGAAGGACCTCTGGCGCTTCCTGCGTCAGAACGACCTGCAGGTGGTGTCGACCGACCACTGCCCGTTCTGCTTCAAGGAGCAGAAGGAGCTCGGCATCGGCGACTTCTCGAAGATCCCCAACGGCATCGGCACGGTCGAGCACCGCATGGACCTGCTGTACCAAGGCGTCGTCGACGGCGAGATCACGCTCGAGCGCTGGGTCGACGTCGCGGCCACGACCCCTGCCCGCATGTTCGGCCTCTACCCGCGCAAGGGCATCATCGCCCCCGGCGCCGACGCGGACATCGTGATCTACGACCCGCGCGCCACGACCCGCATCAGCGTCGAGACGCACCACATGAACATGGACCACTCCGCCTACGAGGGCACGGTGATCCAGGGCAAGGTCGACACCGTGCTCAGCCGCGGCGAGGTCATCATCGAAGACGGTCAGTACCTCGGGAAGCCCGGTCACGGCCAGTACCTGAAGCCGCGGCCTGTCGACGTACCTGAGTGACCTCACGGCGTTGATGTCGAGCGCGGCGAAGAGGGCGGCTGATGGACATCGGGATCGTCCTGCAGACCGACCCGCCCGCGCGTCAGGTCATCGAGTACGCGAAGCGCGCCGACGCGCTCGGCTTCTCGCACGTCTGGACGTTCGACTCGCACGTGCTCTGGCAGGAGCCCTACGTCATCTACAGCCAGATCCTCGGCCAGACCGAACGCGTGATGGTCGGCCCGATGGTCACGAACCCGGGCACGCGCGACTGGACGGTGACGGCGTCGCTCTTCGCGACGCTCGACGAGATGTTCGGGCCACGCACGATCTGCGGCATCGGCCGCGGCGACTCGGCGCGTCGCGTGCAGGGCGAGAAGCCGATCGGCCTCGCCGACGTCTCCCGCTCGATCGAAGTGATCCGAGCGCTCGTGCGCGGCGAGGAGATCGACGTCAACGGCCAGCTGCTCGAGCTTCCCGTGGTGGAACGGCACGCGCGAACTTCGAGGTCTGGATGGCCGCGTACGGGCCGAAGGCGCTGCAGGTCTGCGGGTCGGTCGCCGACGGCTACATCCTCCAGCTCGCCGACGTCGACGTCACGAAGTGGATGATCGCCCATGTGCGCGACGCCGCTGCCGCCGCGGGCCGCGACCCTGCGTCGATCACGATCTGCGTCGCCGCGCCGGCGTACGTCGGTGACGACCACGAGCACATGCGAGCGCAATGCCGCTGGTTCGGTGGCATGGTCGGCAACCATGTCGCCGAGATCGTCGGCCGGTACGGCGGCGACGGCAGCTCGGTGCCTCAGGCGCTGACCGACTACATCGAGGGCCGCGAGGGCTACGACTACTCGGAGCACGGTCGCGCCGGCAACACCCACGCCGAGTTCGTGCCCGACGAGATCGTCGAGCGCTTCTGCATCCTCGGGCCGGTCGACGCGCACCTCGAGCGCCTGCGCGAGCTCGCGCGCGCTCGGCGTCGACCAGTTCGCCATCTACCTGCAGCACGACGACAAGGACGGCACGCTCGAGGCGTACGGCCGAGACATCCTCCCGACGGTCGGGTCTTGGTGACCTGGGTCTGCCCGAAGTGTCAGCGGCAGTTCGGTCGCACGAAGCAGTCCCACGAGTGCTCACCCGCGATGACCCTCGACGAGTACTTCTCGACCGGCCCTGAGCGTGAGCGCCCCATCTTCGAGGTCGTGCGCGACCACCTCGAGTCGCTCGGTCCGGTCCACTACGAGGCCGTGTCGGTCGGCATCCTCTTCAAGCGAGCGCGGACGTTCGTCGAGCTCCGCCCGATGGTGAAGTGGGAGGCACTGTCGTTCGGGCTGAACCGCACGGTCGACCATCCGCGCATCGCGCGCAAGATGAAAGGCGGCCCGCGCACCTATCACGTCGTGAACATCCGTGAGCCCGACGAGGTGGACGATCAGGTGAAGGGTTGGCTGACCGAGTCCTACATGGACTTCGCGCCCTGACCCGCCGCGATGCGCACCTGATCGACGAGGCCGGCGCGCTGGGTCATGACCTCTTCGAGCTGCGCTCGGCGCGGCGTAGACCGCGTACCACCCACGCGCGAGACGCACGAGCCCGACGAGCCACTCGAGGATCCAGATCGCGCAGAGCCCGAAGAGGGGCGCTGTCACGAAGACGAGCAGACCGGCCCAGAAGCCGGATCGGTTGTCGAAGACGACGTCGATCAACGGCGAGAGCGGGAACGAGAGCGCCGCGAGCACCTCGGAGATCGACCGCGCCGCCCACGTCGAACCACGCGACCAAGAGCCATGCGAGGGGGAAGACGATGATCGCGACGAGGATGCGCACTGTGCCCTTCGTGACGGGCGACTTCACGGTGAGACCGGCGACCACGACCAGCAGCGCCGGTATGGCGTTGATGAGGAACCCGGCGATCGCGAAGGGCGCGAGCAAGAGCACGCCGATCGCGAGCCACACCGCACGCTTGAACAGGCTGGCCGGCGTGGCCTGCGGCACGAGCTCCTCGTCGGTGACGCCGAGCGCGTCGAGCGCGAGGCTGTAGCGGCCGAGCTCTCCGGTGAGCAGGGCGCGCTCGTCGGCGTCGGACCGTGCGAGCCTCGCAGCAAGGGGCTCGCGTTGGGCCAACGGAACCGACTGCTGCGGGCGCTCCATGCCCTCGCGGAGCGCGATGTCCGCGGCCCACGAGAACGCGGCGCTGTCGAGGAACGTGTCGAAGTCGGGCGACACGGCTCGGAGGCGCTCGGTGATCACGGCGGTCAGCGCGCGCACTGACTCGTGGTCTTCGTCGGTTGCCTCCGCGCCTTCGGGCAGGATCGACCAGAGCTCATGGTCGAGGTCGAGCGGCTCGCCCGCCCGCACCAGCACGCGAGACCGCAGCGCGACCTTGTCCTCGAACCAGAGGCCGACGGGCACGATCTGGATGTCGTCGACTCCGTGCGCCTTTGCTCCGAGCGCGATCCGCGCGGCGCCGGTGCGGATCGGCGCGAGGCGCGGGATGTCGTGCGTGGTGCCTTCGGGGAAGACCGCGATCGTGCCGCCGTCGCGCAGCTCGGCCTCCGCATCCTCGAAGGCACGACGGTTCGCTGCGCCCGGCTCCGCCGTCGACTTGCCGATGGATCGGGATCACGCCCGCCAGCGCCAGGAGGGGCCTGACGAGGATCACCTTCCAGAGCGTCGCCTTCGCCAGGAACCGCGGGAGCCGGCCGAGCGCGGACGACGACGAGCACGGGATCGGCGAAGCCGTTGAAGTGGTTCGCGACGACGAGCGTCGGCCGTCGGCTGTCGAGCCGATCGAAGCCGGCCGTCTCGACCTTGCGGTAGAAGCCCCGCGTCGCGATCTTCGCGATGCGCAGGACGAGCTGATCAAGGACCCGCCGGATCACGCGCGGAGTGTACGAAGGACTCCGGGTCGGAGGATGGGATCGAGGTCCTCCTCTCGGCTCCATGCTCCCCACGCCAGCACGACGCCGAACACGACCCCGGAGAACAGGAAGAGCACCTCGCGCACGTCGTCAGCCGTCGCTGAGGCCGGGTGCCTTGTGGCCCGCGTGGTAGAGGGCATGGGGCAACGGCGAACGCCAGGAACGTGACCAGCGCGACCCACACGCCGGAGCGCCGTCCCCACGCGGCGGCCACGAGCAGGCCGACGCCGGTGCAGAAGAACCCGATGCCGGCGTCGGTCGCGAGGTGCGCGTTGTAGGGCGGATCGGCCGAGATCAGATGCGGCTCGACACCGGGGAAGCTCTGGTACCAGCTGTGCGGAGCGAGCATCGCCCAGATGCCGATCACGAGCTGCGGCACCGCGAGCAGCACCATCCCGACCCGCACCCACGTCTTCACGCGCGACTCCATGGCGTCGTACGGTACGGAGCGGAATGGACTGGTCTCCTAGTCCACTCGTCGCTCGAAGGAGCAGACCACTTTGCTCGACCTCCTGCTCATGCCGTCCGACCGCCACGGCCGCCAGGCCGGGCTCGAAGACGCCCTTCGCCGCGCCGTGGCGTCCGGGCAGCTGCCGCAAGGTGTCCGGCTGCCGTCGACGCGCGCGCTCGCATCCGAGCTGGGTTGTGCCCGAGCGACCGTGGTCGGCGCCTACGAGCAGCTCGCCGCGGAAGGGCTGCTCGTCGCCGTCCGCGGGGCCGGCACGCACGTGGCCGCGGCTGCACCTGGTCTCGCTCCGCGAAGCCGCAACGCGGCGCTCGCCGGCCGAGGCTCGGCGCTACGACGCCGACTTCCGGCCGGGCGAGCCCGACCGCGGGTCGTTCCCTCGACGCGAGTGGGCGGCATCGATCCGCCGCGTGCTCAGCACCGCGCCCGACGACCTCTTCGGCTACGGCGACCCGCGTGGCCTCCGCGAGCTCCGCGTCGCTCTTGCCTCGTATCTCGGCCGTTCCCGCGCCGTTCGCGCCGATCCCGAGCACATCGTCATCTTCAGTGGCTTCGCCCAGGCACTGAGCGTGCTCGCGGAGACGCTGCGCACGACCGGGCTCGACACGATCGCGATCGAAGACCCCGCGCTCCCCTTCCATCCCGAGTTCTGCGCACGTGCCGGGCTCTGCGGTCGACGCGGGTTCCGGTCGATGACGACGGCCTGCGAGTCGACATCCTCGACAGCACTCGAGCGCGTGCTGCGCTCGTGACGCCCGCGCACCAATACCCCCTCGGAGTGGCGATGGCGCCGGCGACGGCGAGTCGCGCTCGTCGAGTGGGCGCGGCGGTGCGATGGTTGGATCGTCGAGGACGACTACGACGGTGAGTTCCGCTACGACCGCCAACCGGTGGGTGCGATGCAGGGTCTCGACCCGAGTCGCGTCATCTACGGAGGCACTGCGAGCAAGTCGCTCGCGGCGGGTCTGCACATCGCATGGCTCGTGCTGCCGCCCCCGCTCGTCGAGCCGGTGACGGAGTCGAGCCGCTGGCGCGTCGGCGTGTCGGCCATCGATCAGGCGGCACTCGCCGACTTCATCACGACAGGTCACCTCGATCGACACCTCCGACAGATGCGCGTCGGCGTACCGGCGCCGACGAGACGAGGTGATCGCAACGCTCCGCGCCCACGCACCGTGGATGACCATGAGCGGCGTCTCCGCGGGCCTGCACGGGACGGTGCTGCTCGACGGCCCACCGAGCCGGGAGCTCGAGCTGCTCGCGCAGGCCGAACGGTCGGGCGTCGGCTTCCATCCGTTGAGTGCGCACCGCGCACGCGCCGGGTCGCCCGGGGTTGGTGATCGGGTACAGCCGACCCGCCGCGCACGAGTTCCGCGGCGCGCTCGAGCGTCTCGGTCAGCTCGTGTCGGCGCTGCCCGTGTCGGGCGCCTGAGCCAGCCGCGATTCGAGCGCCGCGAGCTGAGCCCGCACGGCGCTCAGCTCGACGACCACGTCCGCTGCCGATGCCGGCGCGGCGGCCGAAGCGGCCGTCTCCGCGGCAGCCGCTTCCTCCTCGCGGGCGGACTTGAAGAAGCTCGCGAGCGTGCCCGAGATGATGCCGAGCGTGGCGACGCCGGTGAGCATGAGGAAGACGCCGGCGACGCGGCCGGTCGTGGTCTTCGGCACGATGTCGCCGTAGCCCACCGTCGTGAGCGTGACGATGCCCCACCACAGTGCGTTGCCGAAGGTCGCGAACCCCGGGTTCGTGGGGTGCTCTGCGATGTAGGCGGCCCACGACGAGAAGAGCAGCATGCCCACGGCGAAGATGCCGACCTGCCCCAGCCGCTGCGCGATCTGCTTTGCGGCGGGGGACACGGCGATGATGCGAAGGAGCCGCGCGAGCCGCGCGAGCTGCAGGAACTGCGTGCCCCCGAAGCCCGGGATGAGGAACCACGGCGCGGTGAGGATCACGACGACGAGGTCGAAGACGCCCGTCCCCGTCCGCAGGTAGTGGCGGATGTACCGCATGTGCACGAGGAGATCGACGACGAACACGATCCAGGAGACGATGTTCACGGCGATCGAGACGCCCGAGTCGGTCGTGGCCCGCGAGAAGGCGACGACGATCGGCAGGATCGCCGAGAGCACGAGAAGCAGACGCGTGCGCTCCTCGAACCGCGCGAGCTTCTCGGAGTCGCTGCCTCGGAACGAGCACGGTCCGCGAGCTTCTCGGCGCGACCGAGCAGTTGCGGGCGTAGGACTGCTCGCCACGGCCGACCATCATGT
This sequence comes from uncultured Acidimicrobiales bacterium, assembly GCA_963739555.1. Classification (GTDB taxonomy): domain Bacteria; phylum Actinomycetota; class Acidimicrobiia; order Acidimicrobiales; family DATKAS01; genus DATKAS01. Next base: position 432,830 of record CAVUAV010000010.1, read on the forward strand.
GCCGCACCGCGCCGCGGCAGAGGGGGATGCTGCTCAGCTGCCGCTGCCGTACGGACGGGTGAGGATCTCGAGCAGGTGGCCGTCGGGGTCGGGGAAGTAGACGCCCCGCCCCCCGTCGTCATGGTTGATCTCGCCGGGTGCCGTTGGCCGGGATCGGCCCAGTAGTCGAGGCCTGCAGCGCCGGATCCGCCCGAAGATCTCGTCGAACTCGTCCTCGCTCGACGAGGAACGCATAGTGCTGGCCCGCGATCGGACCCGAGCGAGTCTGGTAGTCGAGGCTCACGCCGTGGGCGACCTCGACGACCATGAACCCGTAGAAGGGCATCGGGGTCGGGCAGACCGAGGATGTCGGTGAGGAAGGCCGCGGATCGCTGCTTGTCGGTGGACCAGACGATCGTGTGGTTGAGCGCAACCGTCATGCAGTCGAGCCTATGCAGCCCGGAGGCGTGCCCAGATGTGTCGGAGCCGGTGACTTCCCCCGATGTCACCGGCTCCGAAACCATCACCGCGGCCTTGGTTGTCTTCCCACCACTGCATCTGCCGGGTCGCCGCGATTCCGACGAAATGCTGTGCTCCGCATCACTTGCAACATTGCAAATCGAGACGGCGGGTCGAACGTAAACGCAGGCACGTGAGGTGTCAAGGGTTGATGACGCGAGCGTCACACCATCGCAATTTGACGAAGGGACAAGAAACGTCAGTAGCGATTTGATTGGTCAACGAGGCGACTAGCGACTCACAGCCACGACACGAACCCAGGGTCGTCGTCCGCGATCGGGCGGAAGTCGACGTCGCGCCCGTCGATCGCAAACTGCAATCGACCGCGCGGCCGCGACCGCCGGTTCGGTGGCGAACCACTCGACCATCTCGGCCCGCTCCCGGTCGTCGAGCCACGCAGGGTGGATCGGACGTCGCGCGAAAGCCACACACCGTCGCGAGGTCTTGCAGCACCACCCGTTCCCGGCGGCTGAGCAGGTTGTAGCGACGACGGAAGTACACGACGTCGGGATCGGGCTCGATCAGCGGCGCGAGCCAGAGCCGGTTGGCGGACGTCGCGATCGCGAACCGCGTGCTCGGAGCGGTCGGGTCGTGCAGGTACTGCGTCACGAGCGGCATGTCCCACCAGGGCGCGACGTCCGGGCCGACGCGGATCGCGTCGAAGACTCCGACTGACGGCACGATCGGCGCACCGCACGCGAGCAAGTACACGTCGTCGCCCACCACGCTTCGGATGACTTGGACCGCGTCCCGGTACACCTCCTCGCGTGGCACATCGGTGTGTCGACGGCCGGGCAGCGCGGCCGCGTAGAGGAAGTCGAGCTTGAGATAGGTGAAGCCGTCGTCGACCGCGCGCGTCATCGTCTCCGCGACGATCTCGAGCGCCGCCGGATGACTGAGGTCGAGCGCGAAGCACGGGCCACCCCAGTTGTTGCCCGCGAACAGCGGGGTCTCCCTCGTCGTCACGAGCGAGCACCTCCGGATAGCGGTCGACCAGCGCAGCGTCAGCTCGGGCGAGGAAGGGGGCCAGCCACAGGCCAGGCTCGAACCCCGCGTCGCGGATTCTGCGTCGCGAGCGCGGCCATGCCCGAGGGGAAGTCGTCGTTGGCATCGCCAGTCGCCGATGCCGCGTTGCCAGCCGTCGTCGATCTGGAACACGTCGAAGGGCATGCCAGCGACGTCGTCGAGCACCTCGTGGAGCCGGGCCTCGGCGATGCCGGAGTAGAACGAGTACCAGCTGCACCAGATGCGCGGATGGCGTGGGGCTGCGACGGCCGAGCCGCTGTCCCAGCGCCTCGGCGTAGCGACCGAACACCTCGCTCTCGGTGCCTCGCTCGACCAGCCACTCCCCCTCGCCCTGCTCGCATCGACCGACGAGCCGCTCACCATCGAGCTCGACCCGACCGCCGAGGCCGAGCGCGCCGAGGAGCACCACCTCGTCCGACCCGAGATCGACCGCCCCAACGGCGCTCCCCCCGTGGCGCTCGCTCGTCGCGTGCGCCGGGTCGTCGACCATCGGCCACCGTTGCGCGACCGGGTTGCGCAACGGCGCTCGAGTTGGGTCGAGCCACCGCGTGTCGCTCCACGACTGCCAACCGTGCTGGTAGTAGCGCCGCGGCAGGCTGGGGAGATCGACTTCCACCAGCTCAGGATGGCCGAGATGAGCGTCCGCGTGTCTCAACTGCGCGTGCCGTGGGTACCGCTCGACGCGAAGCAGGTCCCCACCCAACCGCGCAGCCCGCTCGGCCCCACGCCTTTGTCACCCCCGACGGGCGGGCTGCGTCGGGGGCCGCCCGAGGTCGACGGGCGGTCAGCCCGTGCGGAGCACCAGGGCGATCGGTCCTTCGACCGCTCGCGCTCGCCGGCTTCGATCGGCCGCGACGCGAAGAGGATCGGGGCCTCGCCCGGGACCGGCGCAGCCACTTCCTCGACCACTGCCACGAGCGTCAGGCGGCCCCGCCTCACGACGAGCACCTGATCGGTGACGAGGTCGACCGAGACGAGGTCGCGCCGCCCGTCGGTCAGCTCCGGCCACTCCCGGCGAAGCGCGAGCAGGCGTCGGTGCCACGCGAGCAGACGAGCATGAGGCTCACGAGCGAGCTCATCCCAGTCGAGCCGCGACGCGAGGAACGTCTCGACCGCCGTTGGGTCTGGGACCTGCGCGGCGCCGACGAACGCGGCGAACTCCGCCTTGCGGCCTTCGCGCACCGCATCGACGAGCTGAGGATCGCCGAACTCGGCGAAGAAGCAGAACGGGCTCGACGCTCCCCACTCCTCCCCCTGGAACAGGAGCGGCGTGAACGGAGCGAACGCGACGAGCGCCGCCGCGACCATCGCTCGCTCGACGCCCACCTGGTGGACGAGGCGGTCGCCGACCGCCCGATTGCCGACGTGGTCGTGGTTCTGCGCGAACGCGACGAAGCGATTGCCATCGGCGTGCGGCACCGGGGCGCCACGCCGGCGCCCTGAGCTGTCGACGCCGCCGCGCAGCACGAACGCGTGCTCGCATCGCGTCGGCGACGTCACGGAGCCCTCGATACGGCGCGTAGTAGCCCGCATGCTCACCAGTGACTGCAGTGTGGATCGCGTGGTGGACATCGTCCGACCACTGACCGGTGAGCCCGATCCCGTTCGCGTCGCGCGAGATGGTGAGCATCGGGTCGTTGGCTGTCGCTCTCGGCGACGAGGAGAAGCGTGCGGCCGAGGTGCGCAGCGAGGTCGTCGATCGCGGCGCTCAGCTCGGCGAGGAAGGGCAACGCACTGTCGTCCACCAGCGCGTGAACGGCGTCGAGCCGCAACCCGTCGATGTGATGATCGGCGAGCCAGTGGCGGGCGTTGTCGATGAAGAACCGACGTACCTCGGCGCTCCCCTCGCCGTCGAGGTTCATCGCGGGCCCCCACGGCGTGCGATGGCTGTCGGAGAAGTAGGGACCGAACTCGGCGAGGTAGCTGCCCTCGGGTCCGAGGTGGTTGTAGACGACGTCGAGCATCACGCCGAGGCCGCGGGCGTGCGCTGCGTCGACAAGCCGGTCGAGGCCTTCCGGTCCGCCGTACGCATGGTGAGGAGCGAAGAGGTCGACCCCGTCGTAGCCCCAGCCGCGGGCGCCAGGGAACTCGGCGACGGGCATCAGCTCGACGATCGACACCCCGAGGTCGACGAGGTGATCGAGGTGGGCCACGACACCGTCGAAGGTGCCCTGCTCCGAGAACGTGCCGACGTGCAGCTCGTAGACGACCGCGCCCGCGAGGTCGACGCCGTGCCAGTGCGTCGTCGGTCCAGTGGAACCGCTCCGGATCCCACAGCCGCGAGGGGCCGTGCACGCCACAGGGCTGCCACGCGAGACCGAGGGTCGGGACGGGGATCGCCGCCGTCGAGACGGAACGCGTAGTCGGTGCCGAAAGCGAGCGGTGACGACACGAACCATCCGTCGGTTCGTGCGCTCGAGCGTTGTGCTTTCGCCGTCGACGACGATCTCGACACTGTCCGCCCGTGGGCGCCCACACCTCCACTCGGGGGCCTTCGTTCATCGCGCGCTCCAGCACGGCGACGGGGAACTCCGACAGCAGGTCGACTCGCTGACGCGACAGCGCCGGCGCTGAACACGTCGTCGCCACTCGCCGGGGGGCAACGCGACGGCCGTGCGGGCTCGACCACGCAGCGACAGGCGAGGGACCACGACCGCGACATCGCCTCCCCGGACGAAGGCGATCGCCCGATCGTCCGCGACCTCGAGCGGCTCGTACGCTGCGTCGCGGCCCGAACGAGCGCGGGCGCTCGGCTCGGAGATGCAGCAACCGGTCGATGAGGAGGAGTCTTCGGCAGGCCCGAACTTCTCTCGTCGCGCCACGCGCTGGCCGCGTCCGTGTCGCGGGCTCGGTCGAGCATGCGGCGCCGGCGGTCGAAGTCGACCGGGCGTCGGTTGTCGGGATCGACGAGGCTGTCGTCCCAGAGCTCGGTGCCCTGGTAGGTGTCGGGGAAGCCGGGGAGCGTGAGGCGCAGCGTGACCTGCGTGAGCGCGTTGACGTGCGCCGCCTCGTCGATGTCGGCCGCCAGAGCGGTCACCTCGGCCGATCAGCTCTGGGTCCGCCAGCACGCCGGCGACGAAGTCCTCGACCTGCGGACTCGTAGGCGGGAGTCAGGAGCCGTCCACGACGTGTGCTCCTTCGCCTCGCGCATCGCCTTGCGCACGTACTCGCTCGCTCGGTCGAGAGGGAAGCGGATGCGCGCCGACCAAGGTCTGGAAGATGAACGACCCGATCGCGCGGATCGACACGTGGACCGCGCCACGGCGCCGTGCGCTGCCACCATCGCTCGATCGACGCGGCCCACTCGTTCGGGCATCTCCGAGAGCACCGAGAGGCGAGCCCGCACGTCTTCGCTTCGCTTCGAGTCGTGGGTCGCGGTCGACGTCATCGCATCAGGCCACGACGCCGCACGCGCTTCCACCCAACAGTGGAAGTCGGCGACTGCCATCGACGGCTGATCCGGATCGCTGCCGACCTCGTTGACGCTGAGGAGAGGGCCCCACGTGTAGTGCGCGGCGTCCTCGTCGCCCTTCGCGACAGCCGGGCCGGTGAGCTGCTGTGTGCGGAGCGCGAGGTCGAGTGCCTCCGGCAGGTCGAGCTCGGCGAGCAGGACCGAGCGGAGCAGATCGAACAGCTCGCCGTCGAGGTCCTGCCGAGCCTCGCGAGCGCGGGCGATCGCGAGATCGACGTAGTTCATGTCGGCGAGCGTCCGTTCGACTTCGTCGCCGCGGACGGCGACGTAGCTGCGATACGCCGGCACGTGGACGATCGTCTCGCGGAGCGCCTCGCGGAGCTCGACTCGCGTGAAGTCGCGCGCCTGGCGACGCCGCGCGCACACGTGGACCAGCAGCGAAGTGAGCCGTTCGAGATCGCTCGCGAGGCTCGATCGAAGCGCGAGCCTGCGCTTCACCTCGGACACCTCGCGGTACGACTCGGGCTGACCTGTCGACCGCGACATACGTCTCGCGCAATCGTTCAGCGCCGTCACCGTCGACGAGCACGCCGCCGATCGCCGCGGCCGCGTCGTACCCCGTCGTCCCGTCGACCGGCCAGGCCGGCAGCGGCTCGTCGCGGGAGAGGATCTTCTCGACGAGGATGAGCACATCGGGCCCCACGGCGGCGCGGAGGCGATCGAGGTACGCCGCAGGGTCGCGAAGCCCGTCGACGTGGTCGATGCGAACGCCGTCGACGATCCCGTCCCTGGCCCAGCCGATGATGAGGGCGTGTGTCGCTGCGAAGACATCGTCGCGTTCGCTGCGCAGCGCGATGAGCGAGTTGATGTCGAAGAACCGCCGGTAGTCGAGCTCGGATGCCGCCACGGTCCACTTCGCGAGCCGGTAGTGCTGGGCGTCGACGATCGCATCGAGCACGTCGGCATCGCCGTTCACGCGGACCAGCGCCTTCTCGATCTCCGCCGGCACGTCGGGGTCGGCTGCTTCGACCTCCGCGAGCAACGCGAGTGCTTCGAGCGATCCCGCAGGATCGGCGATCTCGAGCGCGTCGGCGAGGAAGACGACTCGCCCGTGACCGAGCAGCTCGCCGACCTCGCGCAGCAGACGGCGTCAGTGAGGACGGCGCGACTGGGAGCTCTTGGTCGTGGGCGCACACGACGAACGCCCCGTCGTCCCGTCTCGCCAGCCGGATGGTCCCGTCCTCGAGCGACCGGCCGTAGTGGTCGCCGAGGATCGGGAGCACGACGCGTGCCCGAGAGCGCTCGTCGTCGCTGTGCCAGTCGATGTCGAACCAGTCGGCGGTCGACGCCTGCGGGCCGAACGTCAGCACCTCCCACCACCAGCGGTTGCCCGGCCCGACGATCGACATGTGATGGGGTACGACGTCCACGATGAGCCCGAGGTCGTGCTCGGCCAGCGTGGCGACGAACCGGTCGAACGCCACGGCTCCGCCGAGGTCGTCTCGCACCCTGGTCGGGTCGACGACGTCGTATCCGTGGTCGCTGCCCTCCGCCGCCGCGAGGAAGGGTGAGGTGTAGACGTGACTGACTCCGAGGTCCGCGAGGTAGGGAACGACCGCGCTCGCGTCGTCGAACCCGAACGAGGGCCGCAGCTGCAGCCGGTAGCTCGCGGTCACGGGCCGTCGCGTCATCTGAGACGGACTACCCCGCGGCGTCGCGTTTAGACCTTCGCGCCACGAGGAAGGAACCCGGCGCAGGTGAGACACCGCCTGTGGACAGAGGAGGGCATCGATGCCGGTGTGGCCCGGCGCACCGGCACCGCTCGGTGTGACGTACGACGGCGGCGGCGTGAACGTCGCCGTCTTCTCGTCGTCGGCCGAGATGGTCGAGGTGTGCCTGTTCGACGACGACGGCATCGAGACCCGGATGCGACTGCCCGAGCGGTCAGGTGACGTGTGGCACGGCTACCTGCCCGAAGTGCTTCCAGGAACGCGCTACGGGCTCCGGGTCAGCGGCCCCTTCGACGCCGGGCGAGGCCTCCGGGCCAACCCGAACAAGCTGCTGCTCGACCCGTACGCCCGCGCCATCGAGGGCGACATCCAGTGGGACGAGGCGGTGTTCGGCTATCGGTTCGACGACGGTCCGGACTTCATCGAGCGACGAAGACAGCGCGCCCTTCGTCCCGCGCTGTGTGGTCGTCGACGAGGTCTTCAGCTGGGAGGGCGATCGCCTGCTGCGCACCCCGTGGCGCGACCTCGTCATCTACGAGGCCCACGTCAAGGGAGCGACGCACTGCCATCCCGACATCGCCCCTGAGCGCCGCGGCACCTACCTCGGCATCGGCGACCCCGTGTTCATCGGCCATCTGCAGGAGCTCGGCATCACCGCACTCGAGCTGTTGCCGGTGCACCAGTTCGTGCATGACAAGCACTTGGTGGACCGCGGGCTGCGCAACTACTGGGGCTACAACTCGATCGGCTTCTTCGCTCCGCACAACGGCTACGCGTCGTCACACCGCGGTCAGCAGGTGCACGAGTTCAAGGAGATGGTGCTCGCGCTGCACCAGGCGGGAATCGAGGTCATCCTCGACGTCGTCTACAACCACACGGCCGAGGGCAACGAACATGGCCCGACGCTCTCGTTCAAGGGCATCGACAACGAGGCGTACTACCGGCTCGTCCCCGGTGACCCGCGCTACTACATGGACTACACGGGCACCGGCAACAGCTTGAACATGCGCAACCCGTTCACGCTGCAGCTGGTGATGGACAGCCTTCGGTACTGGGTCACCGAGATGCACGTCGACGGGTTCCGATTCGACCTCGCCGCGACGCTCGCCCGCGAGCTGCACGAGGTGGACCGGCTCTCCGCCTTCTTCGACATCATCCAGCAGGACCCGATCCTCAGCCGCGTGAAGCTCATCGCCGAGCCTTGGGACGTCGGCGAGGGCGGCTACCAGGTCGGCAACTTCCCGCCTGGGTGGGCCGAATGGAACGGGCGCTACCGCGACGACGTCCGCGACTACTGGAGGGGTGAGGGCGGACGGCTCGGCGAGCTCGCCTACCGGCTCACGGGATCGAGCGACCTCTACCAGGGAGACAGCCGCCGACCGCACGCGAGCATCAACTTCGTCACGGCGCACGACGGCTTCACTGGTCGCGACCTCGTGAGCTACAACGAGAAGCACAACCACGCGAACGGCGAGGACAACCGCGACGGTGAGGACCACAACCGGTCTTGGAACTGCGGGGCCGAAGGCGGCACTGACGATGCGGACGTCCTTGCGTTGCGCGGCCGACAGCAGCGCAACCTCGTTGCGACGCTGCTGCTCTCACAGGGCGTGCCGATGATCCTGGGAGGCGACGAGCTGGGTCGCACCCAGCTGGGGAACAACAACGCGTACTGCCAGGACAGCCCGATCAGCTGGACCGACTGGCAGGCGGCCGACACCGAGCTGCTGGCCTTCGTCCGTCGACTCGTCGCGTTCCGTCGAGCCCATCCGGCGTTCCGGCGGAGCCGCTTCTTCCAGGGTCGTCCCCTCCGCGGCAGCACGATCACCGATGTGGCGTGGCTCTCTCCTGACGCGAGTGAGATGACCGACGAGCAATGGGACGAGGGGCATGCGAAGTCGCTCGCGGTCTACCTCAACGGGAGCTCGGTCGATCTCGATCGCCGAGGAGAGGCGATCAACGACGACTCGTTCCTCCTGTTGCTGAACGCACACGGCGAGCCGGTGACGTTCCGCGTACCAGACGCCCGCTTCGGAGAGGGATGGCACTGCGTGATCGACACGGCGACCGCCGCGATGGCCGACGAATCGGTCGAGCTGGCTCCCTACGCGGAGGTCGATGTCGCCGGCCACTCGCTGGTCGTGCTGCAGGCGCCCGCGGACCGGTTGCGCGTGCCGCGCGACTAGGGCCGCGAGCGCCAGAACGCGAGGCGACCCACCCAGGCGCGCCACCCCTTGGTCAGATGGGCTCCCCATCCCTCAGCCATCTGCCGGTAGTACTTGCCGACCCCCGGATCGACGGTCGGCGGCTCGTCGCCCAGGTGTTCTGGTGTCGTAGCCGTCATGAGCGGTTCATGCCCGGAACGGGCGCGCGGCATACCTCGGGCCGCCAAGTGAAGGGCCTAGGTGAACCGCGCTGCTCGCGTGCCGGGAGGGTTGAAGACGCCGGGGACCGCGTCCGGGCTGTCGACGAGGACTTCGCCTTCGAGGCCATCGGGATCACGGAAGAAGACCGAGTACGCCTCGCCGAAGTCGGTGACGAAGTCGTCAGCGGCCCCGCGCTCCATCAGCCGGCGTCGGATCTCCTCGAACGCTTCCATGTCCTTGGCGCGAAGACCGATGTGGTCGATGCGCCCACGACCGAACATCGGCACCTGGCGGGCTGCTTCCGCGTTGCCCTCGATGTCGAAGACGTTGAGCATCGTGCCGTCGCCGATGTCGACGATGGACATGCGGAAGGGGGTCTCCCCGTGAAGCTGGCGCTCGTCGTTGACGACCGTCGCCTCGAACACGTCCCTGTAGAACGCGTGCAAGCGGTCGGTGTCACTCGTGAGGGTCGCGACGTGGTTGATGCCCTTCAGCAACATGCTCCGAGCGTAGGTCAGCGCGTGCGTTGCGTTCGGGTGCGTGTGTCACCCGCGCCATCGGGGTACAGGCCGACCATGCTTCTCTTCCTGATTGCCGCCGTCATCGCCATCGTTGGCGTCGTCCAGCTGTTCCAAGGTCAGATCTTGTTCGGGCTGGTGCTGCTCGTCGTCGCCTGCCTCGTGGGCCCCGGCGGCTACAGCGTCTTCCGTTCACGTCACGCCTGAGCCCGCCGTTCGTTCGGCTGAGGGTCACGGGCATACTCTCCCGGGGTGCCCAAGCCGGTGATCATGGCGGTCGACGATGATCCTGCCGTCCTGAGTGCGATCACCCGCGACCTGCAGGCCCGCTACGCCGAGGACTACCAAGTCGTCAGCATGCCGTCGGCGCCTCCGGCGTTGGCTCGGCTCGGCGGGTACGCGCTGAAGGACCGACCGGTCGCGATGATCATCTCCGACCAACGGATGCCGACGATGACCGGCATCGAGCTGCTCGAGCGAGCCAAGCGCGAGGCGCCCGAGGCGAAGCTCGTGTTGCTCACGGCTTACGCAGACACCGATGTCGCGATCACGGCGATCAACGAGATCAAGCTCGATCGCTACTTGATGAAGCCGTGGGATCCCCCCGACGACAAGCTGTATCCCGCGCTCGACGATCTGCTCGACGATTGGCAGCGCAACCATCCCGACGACCGCGCACCAGTGCGCATCGTGGGTCATCGTTGGTCCGACCGCAGCCACGAGCTGAAGACGTTCCTCGCGCGGAACTACGTCCCCTACCGATGGCTCGACCTCGAGCGCGACGAAGAGGCGCAGCGGCTCCACGATCTCGCGCACGCGCTGCCGAACGATCTCCCGCTCGTGCTCGTCACCGACGGCGATCCGCTGAGGTCACCGACGACGCTGCGACGTCGCGTCCGCGCTCGGACTGCGCACGAGCGCCGAGAAGCCGCTGTACGACCTCTGCATCGTCGGCGGAGGGCCCGCCGGGCTCGCGGCCGCGGTGTATGGCGCGTCCGAGGGGCTCGACGTCGTGCTCGTCGAGGGCCACGCGCCCGGCGGCCAGGCCGGCCAGAGCGCAGCGATCGAGAACTACCTCGGGTTCCCCCGCGGCCTGTCCGGTGCTGACCTCGCGGCGCGGGCGATGGACCAGGTCCGCCGGTTCGAGGCCGAGGTCGTGCTGGCGCGCGGGTCGTGGTCGGGTTCGAGGCACGGGGACCAGTGCGCGCGGTGCGCTTCGACGACGGCACCGAGATCGAGGCGCGGGCGTTGCTCGTCGCGTCAGGTTGCTCGTACCGGTGGCTCGAGGCGCCGGGGATCAGCGAGCTGACCGGCCGCGGCGTCTACTACGGCGCGAGCGCATCACAGTTCGCGTCCGTCGAGGGTGACGACGTCTACGTCGTCGGAGCGGCGAACTCGGCGGGGCAGGCGGTGGTGAACCTCGCGCGGTTCGCCAGACGTGTCGTGCTGCTCGTGCGGGCCGACTCGCTCGAGGCGAGCATGTCGCACTACCTGACCGAGCAGATCAGGGCGACACCCAACGTCGAGGTGCGTCTGCAGACCGAAGTCGTCGGCGGGCAGGGCGGCGACCATCTCGAGGGCCTCACCCTCGCCGACCACGGCGCTGGCACGAAGACCGACGTCGAGACGAACTGGCTGTTCGTGTTCATCGGCGCGGCACCACGGACGGAATGGCTGGGTGACGACGTCGCTCGCGACGAGAAGGGGTTCGTGATGACCGGGCGAGATCTCCCTCGAAGGAAGGGCTCTCCGCGATGGCCGCTCGAGCGCATCCCCTTCATGCTCGAGACGAGCGTGCCGGGAGTCTTCGCTGCGGGCGATGTCAGATTCGACTCGATGAAGCGGGTTGCGTCCGCCGTCGGTGAGGGCGCGATGTCGGTGCACCTGGTGCATCGCTACCTGGCGACGATCTGATGCTGGCCGACGAGCTCCGCCCGCTCTTCATCTTCGACGGGTTGACCGACGCGCAGCTCGCCGATCTCGCTGCGGTCGGCGAGAAGGTCGCGTTCGAGGCCAACGAGGAGCTGTTCAAGGAGGGTGACCCCGCCGACTTCTGGTGGGTCTTGCTCGACGGCAGGGTCCAGCTCGTGCGCCGGGCGGGGCGGTCGGAGCCGGTCGTGATGACGACGATGGAGACGGCCGGGCCAGTGGGCCGGCGGCTTCCAGGCGTGGGCCGACGCGAGCTACCTGGCGACTGGCCGCGGCGAGGACGCCGGTCACATGTTCAGGGTCCCCTCGGCCGACCTCGGTCGGCTCGCGGGCGAGTGGACGCCGTTCGGCGTGCACATGATCAAGGGCTTCTTCCAGACGGTGCGGAGCATGGACACGCTCTCTCGCCAGCGCGAGGAGCTGATCAAGCTCGGCGAGATGTCGGCACGGCTCGCACACGAGATCAACAACCCGGCCTCGGCTGCCGCGCGGTCCGTCGACGCGCTCAGCGCCACGTGCGACTCGATGCTCTCCTCGTTGGTGCAGCTCTCTCAGCTGTCCTTGTCCTCGGACCGCTTCGTCGCCATCGACGCGCTGCGGCGAGAGGTCGATCCGTCGGCCGCACGTGACGCAGGGGCGGTGGCCGATGCCGAGGAGGAGCTCTCCGATTGGCTGTCGGACCACGGCGTGAGCGCAGGGTGGCGCATCGCTCCCCCACTCGCGGCCGCCGGCGTCGACGTCGCGTGGTGCGAACGCGCCGCGGCGATCCTCGAGGGCGAGACGCTCGAGCCGGGTCTCGAGTGGGTCGCGAACACGCTCGCGAGCCAGGCACTGCTCGCGGAGATGAAGAGCTCGACCGGACGCGTGTCCGAGCTCATCGACGCGGCGAAGTCGTACTCGCAGATGGATCGCCCGTCGATGCAGACGACCGACGTGACCGAGGGCATCGAGAGCACGCTCGTGATCCTCAGGGCGAAGATCACCGACCGCGTCAAGGTCGAGCGGGACTACGCCGCCGACGCGCCACGAGTCTTCGCGAGTCCCGGGCGCCCTGAACCAGGTGTGGACGAACCTCATCGCGAACGCGATCGACGCGATGGACGGTGAAGGCACGTTGCGACTGACGACACGGGCCGAGCCCGACCGTCTCGTCGTCGACGTGACCGACAGCGGGCCCGGGGATGCCTCCCTACGTGCAGAGCCGGGCGTTCGAGCCGTGGTTCACGACGAAGGATGTCGGGAAGGGCACTGGGCTCGGACTCGACATCTCGCGCAAGATCGTCGTCGACATGCACCACGGCGAGATCTCCATCCACTCGACGCCGCGCGGCACGACGATGCGGGTCAGCCTGCCGCGGCCGCCGGGCTGAGCCTCAGCAGCACGACGCCGTTCGCGAACGTGCGGCTCTCGACGAGCGTGAGGTCGAGGTGCACGCCGTCGGGGAAGAGGCGCCGCCCTTCGCCGATCACCACGGGGTGCATGTAGAGCCGGTACTCGTCGATCAGGTCGTGCGCGATGAACGTCGCGGCGAGGTCGGCGCCACCGACGGACATGTCGCCGCCGGGCTCGGACTTCATCTTGCGGATCTCGTCAGGATCGACCTCGCGCATCAGCGTGGCGTTCGGCCCGACCCGCTCGAGCGTGCGCGAGACCACGATCTTCGGGGTCTCACGCCAGATGCCCGCGAACTCCTTGACCGGCGCTGGCGCCTGCGGATCGGCGTCCGCCGTCGGCCAGAAGCCCTCCATGAGCTCGTAGTTCACGCGGCCCTCGATGGACATGCTCATCCCCCGCAGCTCGTCGTTGAAGTGCTGGTGCAGCTCGTCGCTGATGAGGTGCCAGCCGAGGTCGTGGTCTGGCCCCTCGAAGTAGCCGTCGAGCGACACCGACATCATGAAGATCAGCCTTCGCATCAGCCGATCAGCTCGATCGCCGTTGCGGTGCCGCACCGCGAGGTCTGCGTACGCCGATGGGTTCGTCTGCACCCAGAACTCGGCAGGCGTGCCGGCGATCTCTCGCTTCACCACGGCGGGCGATCCCGCCGCGAGCACTCCGGGAGGGATGTCGGCATTCGCGGCGACGAGCGAGTGTGCGGCGACGAGGGTGCGAGCGCCGACCCGGGCGCCGTCGAGCACGGTCGTGCCGTTCGCGATCAGCGCCTCCTCGCCGATGGTTGCCCCGTGCACGACGCAGATGTGGGCGACCGTCGCCCGCTCGCCGATCTCGGTGGGCATGTCGGGCGGCCCGTGCAGCAGCGAGTTGTCCTGCACGTTGGCGCCCCGGCGGATGATGACCGGCGAGTAGTCAGCCCGGATCACGACGCCGTACCAGATCGAGGCGCCGCTCTCGACCGTGACGTCGCCGATGAGCGTCGCGGTGGCAGCGATGAACGCGTCCGGCGCGATCGTGGGCGACTTTCCTTCGAACGAGAAGAGCGGCATGCAGCCGACCGTAGCCCCACGACTTGGGCGCCGACCCGGACGATGTAACGCGGCGTCCACCTCGTGCGCTGTAGCGGATGCGATGCGTCTTGCCCGTGCTACGCCAAGCTGTCGCGCCCGAGCGACGGCGGGCGGGCCGCTTCGCGCTGGAGCGCTGGAGGCTCCCGTCTGGCGGGTAATGGCGGGAGCCTTCAGTGTGCCGGGGCCTCCGGTCGGGGCGGTCCGGTGAGGCTGCAGGCTCGCTCGGTCGGCGAAGCGGCCCGCGCTCCTCTGGGTGATTCCACGGCGCGACTCGACGCTCGTCCTGATGCGCGGCGAGTTCGATCTCGACGCTCGCCGAGACCTCCAGGGCGAGGTCGGCTCGCTCCTGTCCACCTCCCCCGCCGAGATGGTGATCGACATGGCCGGCGTGCGGTTCCTCGATGCCGGCTGGTCGGGAGTGGTGGCGCAGCTGCATCACCGGGTCGTGCGTCAAGGGGGCGGCACGATGCGGATCTCCGCGGTGTCACCGATCGCGCACCGAGTGCTGGACCTCTGCGGCCTCACGTCGCTGGGTGGCCTCGAGCTCTCGGCTCCTCACTGAGCCTCACGAGCCGTCAGATGCGGTCCTGCGCGCTGCGTGGGCGGCAAGACGATCGTCGCGTGGAGGTCGATGGTGTCGTTGCCCGAGCCTCCGAGGACGAGCTGCACGTCAGCCGAGCCGTCGCTCACCACGATGACGCCGGGACCGAAGCTCGGATGGAAGTCCCCAACCGTCTGACTGGTCGTCGTCGAAGAGGTACAGCTCGTACGCGAGGCTTTCGAGGTCCTCGTCGTCGAGGACATACGTGCCGTCGCCGTGGAACGAAGGGATCGCGAAGCAGAAGCCCGACACCTTCCCCTTGGTCATCGGGGCCGGGTCGATGCACTCGACGGATACGGCGAGCGCTCCGTCGTCCGTGCGCCACGCTTCGACGGCAAGGCCTTCGGCCGCTCCGGTGACGTAGCCACTCAGCTCGACTCGGCTCACGCTCGCGCGGCGACACGGCCGGCTCTCGCTTCGGCCTGGCTCTTGGCGTCTTGCTCGGCCTTGTTGGCGGCGGTCATGGCTTGGTAGTCCTTGATCGACTGCGGAGTGATGCGCCGAGATGATCGCCTGGTCTCGCATGAGCTTCGCGTCGCTCTCGATCTCACGCCCGAGGTGCTCGTTCTGCTCCTCGGCCATCTTCTGGTCTCGAGGATCGCCGCCGATCCTCGTGGCGTTCTTGATCTCCTGCCGGGCCCAGCGCTTGGCCTTGCCGAACAGCGAACTCAGCGTCTCGTCCTCGGCCATCGAGCTCCCGCGTTCGGCTCGCCAAGCGACGAGTGAGGGGCGTGACGGTAAGGGTACCGTCACGCCCCTCCAAATTCCTCTTCAGCGGCGCCGTCTAGGCAAGACTGCCGAAGGCGAGCGCGGCATACACCAGCGTGTTGAAGCCGACGAACACGGCGAGCAGCAAGAACCAGCGGCTGGCCTGCAGGGACGTGGCGAGGACGGTCACGGGCGTGGGGCCTCGACGACGGCGGCGTTCCAATGCTTGGAGCGGCCGAGGGCGATGTCGAGCATCGACTTGACATAGACGAGCTGCAGGAACACCGCGTAGCCGAGCTCGATCAGCAGCGGCGCGGCCAGAAGACGGGCGCGCCAGCCGCCCGACCAGACGGTGACGGTGCGTTCCACTGCGAACAGGGCGCCGACGAGAAGCCACCAGAGGACGACGATGAACAGCCCAAAGGCGACGTACGAAAGCGCGGCAAGACCCAGATAGGCGGCGACGGCGATCGCGCCGTATCCGAGCGCGAACTGCTGCGTCCAGTAGCGAGCCGTCGCCGACGAGATGCCGTACATGCCGATGTTCTCGAGCGCGCCCCTCTGCCAGCGTTGCCGCTGCCGCCACAGATCGCCCCAGGTCGGCATCAGCTCGGTGCGTACCCGACAGCCGCGAGGCGAGAGAGTTCCGGCGCCGAGCGTCTTCAACGCGAGCGTGAGCTCGTTGTCTTCGGTGAGCGAGTAGGTGTCGTAGACCTGACCGCGGTGCCCGGGCAACACTCCGCCGCGGGCGTTGGCAACAGCCGACAGGGCGTCGGCACGAAACACCGAAGCCGTGCCTGTGAGCACGAACACCCTGCCTTGCCGTCGGGAGATGTCGCGCCCGTAGCGGAGGTACTCGTTTCGCTGCAGCTGGGCGAGCAGCCCGCGAGAATCGTCACCGAAGAACACCCCGCCGACCGCATCGAGGTCCGGGGACGCGTCGAGCTCCGCCTCAGCCCGCTCGAGGAAGTCGTCGACCATCACGGTGTCGGCGTCCATCACGAGCACGCAATCCAACGGTCCGAACGTGGGCAGCAACCGAGCGAGCAGCTGGTTGAGACCGCCCGCCTTGCGGTCGATGATTGTCGACCGTGGTGTACACCTCTGCGCCGTTGGCCCGTGCGACCTCCGCCGTCGCGTCGGTGCAATTGTCGGCGATGACCCAGACCGATGCCGGCGGGCGCGTCTGGCGACCGAGTGACTGCAGGGTCGCGGCGAGGTGGTGCTCCTCGTTGCGAGCGGGAATGAGCGCGGTGACCGAGATGGGTCCCTGGAGACGACCCCGCGTCGCCTCGGCGCGAAGTGGTCGCGCCCGCTGCATCACGGACACGCCGAGCCGGGCGCGTCACCCTCTTGGCTGCCCAGGCATCGAGGCCCAGCACCAGGGCAACCGCCGCCACCACAGTGATCAGTGCGGCCACCACCAGCTTCGGCGAGGGCGTCGCGTACACCACGAGCAGATGGACCGGTCCGACCGTCACCCTCCTTGCCACGGGCGCGTGCACGCCGCTGCGAGCGGCCAGCAGCATGGCCGCCGCCATCGCGACCAGGCCCGCGCCCAAGAGCAGCCCCGGCACGGCCCTTACAAGCCAAGACGGATCTGCATCCTCCTCGGCGTCGTGCACACGGTGAGAGTGGGTCAAGTGGTCGCGATGGGGTGAGCCGGCGCAACGGTTGTGGTCGACGGCGAGGTGGTGGTCGCCGCCGCTGTCGTGCCAGGCGCCGCGGTAGTCGTGGTCGTCGTCGACGGCGGGAGCGCGGCGATTGCGGCTTGGAGGGCGGCCATCGTCGCAGTGTCGACCGTCCCCGTGGGCTCGAGCCCAGACGCGGTCTGGAACTGCTTCAGGGCGTCGGTGAGCTCAGGCGTCCACTTTCCGTCGACCGGACCGGAGTAGTACCCGAGGAGCTTCAGCACGCTCTGCAGAGCGGCAGTCTGCAGGCTCGCCTTCGCGAGCTTCTTCTCGAGCGCGAGGGCGGTGGCCTGATCGACGAACCCCGTCACAGGGAGACCGCTGTCGGTCTGCAGCTGCTCGACCGCCGCAAGGGTGATCGGGCCGTAGATGCCGTCGACCGCGCCGTTGTAGTAGCCCGCGGTGGCCAGGTCGGTCTGCAGCTCCACCGAGTAGGCAGTGATCTGCTTCACTGCTTCGGCCTGCTGGGCATCGGTGAGGCAGTTCGCGTCCAGAAGCAGCTTCGACCACGCCACTTCGAGCGCGAACGCAGCCGAGTTGACCGCGGCAGTGGCCTGCAGCAACGGAGTCGAATCGGTGATGCCGGCCGTCGCGGTCTGGAAGTCAGACTCCGCCTGCTTCACGCGAGTGATCGTGGCCGGCGGTACGAGCGTGGTCGTGGTCGGCGGCGCTGCGGTCGTCGCCCCGGCGCTTCCCGCGGCGGTCTGGGCTGCCGCAAGTGCGGCTTGCGCGTCAGCCAGGTCCTGTTGGGCCTTCGCGACGTCGCTCTGCGCGGCGTCGACTGCGGTCACCGAGGTGGTCACCGCGTCCTTGGGTGCGAGAAGGTCGGCACCTCCCGTCTTCACGTCGCCGACAGTGGCCTTGCTGTCGGGAGTGAAGAGCTTGCCGTAGCGATCGAGCACGGCCACATAGCTCGAAGCGTCGCTGCAGAACTGCTTCTGCGCAGACGTGAGCGAACCGTTGGCCGTGTCGAGGTTGCTCTGCGCGGTCGTCACCTGCGCCTGCGCAGCGGCGACGGGATCTGCCGGCGCCGTCGCCGCGGCGGTCGTCCCGGTCGAGCTCCCCGAGTCGTCGCCACATGCCGCGAGCACCACTGCGACACCTGCCGCGATCGCCGCGCACCGAACGAACATCCGACCTCGCGAATGCTGGGAATGCCTTCCTGCTTGCCGCATCTCTTTCCTCCTTGCGTGAGGACGCGTCGGGCGCAGACCGTGATCTGCCCAACAGCGCGGTCTTCAGGTGCTCTTCAGCTTGCAAAGAGGCTACGCGGCCCTCCTCGCGGATCCGCGATCATCGGGCATTCCCCCAGGTCGAGGCGCTCGTAGCGGAACGCGACGACGGTCACCGCGAACCTCGTGACACTGACCTCGGTCGTCGTTCGCGAGCGGCGTCTACCAGATGAACGGGACCAGCCGCTTCCGGCTCGCCGCGTAGCGCTGGTACCGGCCACCGAGATCGTGCGAGAGTGCGCGCTCTTCCACCTTGATGCGGTAGACGAGGCCGGTCGTCATGGCGCTCGTCAGCGCGACGAGTGATGCCCAGTTGTCGATGGCGAAGCCGATGCCGACGACGGCGATGAGGAGCCCCGCGTAGCCGGGGTGTCTGATCACACGGTACGGACCGTGAGCGATGACCGGCTGGTCTCGGCTCGTCTGCACCGTGAACGTGAAGTAGCGCCCGAGCGTGCGGAAGCTCCACACCCGCAACGCGACCCCGCACCACAACACGACGAGGCCGATCGATGCGGCCGTCGTCTCGGTGCCGATCGCCGCCGACGGAAACCACCTCTTCGCGCGAACCGCCGCGAGCGCGGCGACGAGCACCGAGACGCGGATCGCGATCGCGCTTCCTCGATCGCCCGACGTGGCCTCCGACCTCCGCCGCATGCCTTGTCGAGCCTCGAAGAAGAACCACACGACGGCGCTGAGGACGAGGAGCGTGCGGACAACCGGGGAGATGGTCGCAAGCCTCTCAGCGCGGCCCGACCTTGGGACCGCGAGCAAGGAGATCGCAGGTTTGCAGCCTGCTGGCCTGGGGCATGAGTGCAGCAGCACTGGGTCGAGGAGGGGCATCGGTGGACGCATTCAGTGAGCGGCGGCTCGGAGCCGCCATCGTCGAAGTCCTTCGCGGTGAGTCGGGCGAGTGGGTGCGCGCCCGCACGGTGGCGGCGGCCCTGGCAGCAGACGGCTTCGGCCCGCTCGAGCCGCTCACCCGGCACGTCCTCCCGATGTTGGAGATCCTGCAGATGGCCGGTGAGGTCGAATGCCTCTCGGCTCTGGGAGCGTCTGGGCGGTCGAGCTACTGGCGGCTACCGCTCGTCTCGGCCGAGGTCCTGGCCTGACAAACGAGCTGCGGGTGTAACGCGACGACTCGTACGAGCGTTGAGAGCGTGCGGCCCGTCCGGCTCACTCTGGCTGTCTCGCGACTGCTCTTCCGGACGGGCCGCGAAACGCGGCAAGGAGTGCCGAATCGGACTAGGTGTGTTTCCCGCTGGAGGTCGTTGACAGGGTGAGCCCTCGCCTGGTGGTTTGAGGTTCGACCAAGAACTTCAAGCAACAGGGAGGGCTCGTGGCTCACGCTAGAGCGAAGCTCACGTTGTTGGGACGACAGTTGCTCGTCGAGCGGGTGAACCACTACGGATCGGAAAGCCGGCTGATGCAGCGAGGGCGATGGGGGTGTCTCGCCAGACGGCCTACAAGTGGCTGCGGCGGTTCCGGGAGAAGAGGGGCCGGACGGTTTGCGTGACCGGTCGTCGGCGCCGAGACGATGCCCGCACGCTCTGTCGTCGCTCGAGGTCGCTGCGAACGTGGGTCACCGCTTGGAGACGCTGAAAGGCCCTCATCGGTGGCCAGGTACATGGCGTACCCGTTGTCGTCGCCGGGCGTGTCCTGGTTCAGGTAGAGGTCCGTGGCGGGCGCGGGGTCATGGCCGTTGACGAAGGCCGCGAACGCCGTCGGCGGTGTCGGGCCAGAGGAACTGGACGTAGCCCGCACCGAGGAAGGCGTCGGCCCATTCAGATCCACCGAGCTGTCCTTGCGGGTTCGCCGCGAGCGAGGCGAGCGCCTCGAAGTATTTCGCCTTCACGTCAGCGCCTGTGGCGCCGAGGTTGTAGACGTCGTTGTGCACCACGACCTAGTCGAAGAACATCTCGATGGTGATCTCGATGGCGGGGTCCTGATCGAGGTCGGCTTCGTACCAGACCTTCGTGGATCGACGTTCGAGTCGAGCACCATGCGCTTGACCAGGTCAGGGTGGAGGGTGGCGTACACCTCGCCAAGATACGTGCCGTATGAGAAGCCGTAGAAGCTGAGCTGGGTCGCGCCAAGGGACTGACGGATGGCGTCCATGTCAGCGACGGTGTCGGTGGTCTTCAGGTGGCCCAGGAGAGAAGGCCACTGCACACGCAGTCGAACGCGTACGTCGCTGCCTTGACGAGCCATGCGCCCTCGATGCGGAGGGTCGCGGGCTCATAGGGCGGTCGAGGCCCGGCGAAGTAATTCGGGTCGCAGCTGAGCGCAGGAACGCTTGCGCCCACGCCCGCGTGGATCGAAACCGATCCAGTCGTAGGTGGACCCCGACGGGGCCGCGGGACGAACGCGCCCAGCACGCTGTAGATCAGGCCGGAGCCCCCGGGACCGCCTGGATTGACCAGCATGATCCCCTGGTAGGCGGCGTCGGAAGAGGTGTGGAGGACCCGCGACACGGCGATCTGGATCTTCGCTCCTGCGGGCCAGCGCGTAGTCGAGCGGCACGCTGAGCATCCCGCACTGCGCACTGAAGGCCACCAGTGTGGGATCCGTGCAATCACCCCAGGTGATGGTGCCGATCCCGGCGCTTTGGCTTTGCACGCTCGGACTGAGGCACCGCCTGCCGCGGAGGCGGCTGAAGCCACGGCTGGCAGCAGCGCCAAGACAACCCCGAACACGATCCCAATCGAAACCAACCGACGTCGCATGGTTCCTCCCATGTCCGACCTGGCGCGCTGGCCCGTTCCGTGGTTCGTAGCCCGCGGCGGCGCCGTCCCAAACCGATGGGCGCTGTCCAGATCGCCGTCTCGCGGAACATCACGATTCCGCAGTCGTCAGAGCGTCGTCTCCTCCGTCGTCGTTGTTGTGGTCGTCGTCTCCTCCGTCGTTGTGGGCGTCGTGGTCGTCGTGGTCGTCGTGGTCGTCGTTGTGGGCGTCGTGGTCGTCGTGGTCGTCGTTGCCGCGGTCGTCGTTGCCGTGGTCGTCGTTGCCGCGGTCGTCGTTGCCGCGGTCGTCGTTGCCGCGGTCGTCGTTGCCGCGGTCGTCGTTGCCGCGGTCGTCGTTGCCGCGGTCGTCGTTGCCGCGGTCGTCGTTGCCGCGGTCGTCGTTGGCCGAGTCGTGGTCGTCGGCGAGGTGGCCGCACTCGGCTTGGGCGGAGTCGGCGCGGACCGCATCATTCACGGTCGTTCGCGGGGTGGGTCGCGCAGTGACGCGGGCCGAGGGTCGCCGAGTGGTCGGCGAGCTCGCCACGGGCACCGGCTCCTCGGACGGTGGCGCAGACGTACCGACAGTGGTGGATGTCGCGAATGCGTCAACGGTCGTGGAGTCGAGGAAGTCCTCGATCGTTGTCGACGTCGATGACGTCGTCGTCGGCACTGCATCGAACTGCACGGCGACCTTGGTGCCCGAGCCTCCGGTGAGCGAGCGAATCCCGACGGCCAACACGAGGGCGGCGATCAGGAGACTTGCCAGGGCGAGAATGGCTCGACGCATCTGATTGGAGTATGCCCCGCTCAGGCCTTCCGCTGAAGTAGTCGGGCGCCGCACCCCGATGCCAGCGGGCGTACGATGTGCGGTGGTTAACGTGCGTTCACAAGTACGGAGGGAGGATGCGGTCCTTGAGCGATACGGTCGTGGGCACGGAACAGGTGCCGATCGCGCCCGACCTCTTCACGGAGGGCGACGAACCTCAGCTCATCGGCAGTCGCTGCGGCGCGTGCGGCGTCGTGACCTTCCCTCGTCAGAGCGGCTGCGCGCGGTGCGGTGCGGCCGACATGCGAGACGAGCCCCTCCACCGTCGCGGCACGCTCTACACATGGACGACGCAAGGGTTCATGCCCAAAGAGCCCTACCTCGTCGATCAGACCGACGCGCCGTTCGCGCCGTATCTCCTCGGCTACGTGGAGCTGCCGGAGCAGGTGCGCGTCGAGGGACGACTGATCAATTGTGATCTCGAATCTGTGCACATCGGCATGGAGATGGAGCTGACCCTGTTCCCGCTTCGCCACGACGAAGCCGGACGCGAGGTGATGATGTATGCGTTCCAGCCACTAGCGAACGGAGGGGTCTCCTGATGGATGTGGCAATCGTCGGGATCGGAATCCACCCGTTCGGCCGGTTCCCGGGAGTCACTGGCGATCAGATGGGCGCAGTCGCCGTGCGCTCCGCGCTCGCCGACGCCGGCGTCGCGTGGAAGGACATCCAGTTCGCGTACGGCGGCAGCATGGGCGCGACGCTCGGACACCAAGACGTCGGCTCGGCCGACACGCTCGTCAACGATCTCGGCATGACTGGCCTCCCGTTCGTGAACGTCGCGAACGGATGCGCCACCGCCGGTTCGGCCCTGTCTGTCGCGGCGCACACGATCGGTGCCGGCGCATTCGACCTCGGCCTCGCCGTCGGCTTCGACAAGCACCCGCGAGGTCACTTCAACGCCGATGCCGGCACCATCGGTCTGCCGTCCTGGTACGGCGAAGCCGGCTTCATGGTCACCACGCAGTTCTTCGCGATGAAGCTCGTGCGCTACATGCACGAGCACGACATCACTCAGAACACGCTCGCAAAGGTCGCGGCGAAGGCGTATCGCAACGGCTCCCTGAACCCAAACGCGTGGCGGCGCACTCCGTTCACCGAGGAGCAGATCCTCGAGTCGACGATGTTGAACTGGCCGCTGACGCAGTACATGTTCTGCTCGCCCGACGAAGGTGCGGCCGCGGTGGTGCTGTGTCGGGCCGACCAAGCCCACCGCTACACGGACCGGCCGATCTACCTCAAGGGCGTCGGCCTGAAGACCCGGCAGTTCGGTGCGTTCGAGGTCATGAGCCCGTCGCTCGCCCTCGACCGACGGCACGCGCCCACTGTCGACGCGTCGCTCGCGGCATACGAGATGGCCGGCGTCGGTCCCGAGGACATCGACATCGCCCAGCTCCAAGACAGCGAGCCCGGTGCGGAGATCATGCACATGGCCGAGAACCAGCTGTGTGCCGACGGCGAGCAGGAGTGGATGATCCAGGCCGGCGAGACCGAGATCGGTGGGCGCCTGCCGATCAACACCGATGGCGGCCTCATCGCGAACGGCGAGCCGATCGGTGCGTCCGGCATGCGGCAGGTGTACGAGACCGTGCTCCAGCTGCGCGGTGACGCAGGGCCTCGGCAAGTGCCCAACTCGCCGAAGGTCGGCTACACGCAGGTGTACGGCGCCCCGGGCGTCGGGGCCGTCACGATCCTCACGACATGAACCTCAGACATGAAACGACATGAACGACATCGCACTTCTCGACGGGACCATCGACAGGTTCCTCGAGGACAACCCTCCCGCGACCACAGACACGCACCAGTTCTGGGGCGCGCAGTTCGACGCCGGCCTGGCGTGGGTGCACTTCCCTGTGGGGTACGGAGGACTCGGGCTGAACCCGAAGCTCGCCGAGCGGCTCGACGCGCGTCTCGGCGAGGCGGGCGCGCCGCGCAACACGAACGTCAACTTCATGTTGGTCGGCATGGCCGGCCCGACGATCGTGGCGATGGGCTCGGAGGAGCAGAAGCAGCGCTTCCTGCGGCCCGGCTTCGCATGCGACGAGATCTGGTGTCAGCTGTTCTCCGAGCCCGGCGCGGGCTCCGATCTCGCATCCCTCTCGACGAGAGCCGAGCGCGACGGCGACGAGTGGGTGTTCAACGGCCAGAAGGTGTGGACGACACTTGCGCACGTCGCCGACTGGGCGATGGTGCTCGCCCGCACGAACCCAGATCAACCGAAGCACAAGGGCCTGACCTACTTCCTCATCGACATGCGGCAGCCCGGCATCGAGGTGAGGCCGCTTCGCCAGATCAACGGCGAGGCCGAATTCAACGAGGTGTTCCTCACCGACGCGCGCACGCCGGACTCACTGCGGATCGGCGATGTGGGCGAGGGATGGCGGGTCGCGGTGACGACGCTGATGAACGAGCGCACCGCGTTCGGACATCTCGCCAAGGCGCCACGCGGCACCGGCGCGGCGGGAATGGTGAGCGACCTCTTCCAGAAGTACGGCGACGACGATCCGGTGCGACGCGACGCGGTGGCGCGCAAGTGGATCGAGAACGAGCTCGTCCGGCTCACGACGCTGCGCGCGCAGGAGCTGCGCGACAAGGGCACGCCCGGTCCTGAGGGTTCGGTGATCAAGCTCGCGTACACGTGGGCCTCGTACAGCACCTACGAGCTCGGCGTCGACGTGATGGGTGCCGACGGCATGCTCATCGACAACTACGACATGGTGCGGCCGACGATCATGGGTGGCTCGTCACTCGGCGGCAGCAGCGAAGGCCCGCCGAACCCGCAGAAGGCGTGGCTCACCTCGCTGGGCGGCACCATCGGCGGTGGCACATCGGCGATCGCGAAGAACGTGCTCGGCGAGCGTGTGTTGGGCCTCCCTGGCGACGTGCGCGTCGACAAGGAGCTGCCATGGTCAGAGGTGCCGCGCAGCTGACGTCAAACGCTGGCTAGGAGCCAGAGAGCCGCGTGTGCGTGGGCGGAACGTCGCGACGGTTCAGGACGCGAGCGGTCGGACGTGGCGCCAACGCTGGTGGGGCGTCGCCTTACTCTCCATTCGTGTCGTCCGGGAAGACTGCCAAGAGGCGTAGCGGCGCGCGAGGGGCGCAGCGGTGACACCGTGGGCGAAGACGCTCAAAGCAACTGTCACCGTCGGCGCGACCGCGAGGTCGCTCGTGTGCGGGAGTCCTGCGGCCTCGAGGACGACGACGCCGAAGACGATCGACGCCAGCCCGCGGGGTCCGAACCAGCCCACGAAAAGGACGGTCGGCGGCCACGCGTGGGTCCCGATCATCGCGATCGCCACCGGGACGATCCGCACCACCGTCAGGCTGAGGATCGCGTAGAGAACCTCCCGAGCGTTGATCTGTGCCCAAGCAGCGCTGAGCACGACGCCACCGAAGACGATCAGCGTCACGCCGTTCAGAACTCCCCCGATCTCCTCGGCGAACTGGGCGCCCCCAGGATCTCGACCGGTTACCGCGCCGAAGACGGCGCCACCAACGAAGGCGGCGATGAACCCGCTGCCTCCCAAGGCGTCGGCGATGCCGAACGCCGCGGCGGCAGCGATCACGGGCACCACCCCGATCCAGTGTCGCTCGATCCAGCCGCGCTTCCGTGCGATGTTCAAGACGACGCCCGCGGCCCCACCCGCGAGGCAGCCACCGACGATTCCCCAGCCAATCGCCTCGACGACGAGCCGCAAGGCGTGGGTGCCTGTCGTGTCGCCGGCCTCGGTCTGTGCGATCGCGAGCGCGATCGTGAGCAGTGGCACGCAGAGGCCGTCGTTGAGCCCGCTCTCGACGTTCAACGCTTGCCGGACCCGAGCCGGGACGTTCTCGTCGGTGACCACGGCCTGACCGAGCGCGGCGTCGGTCGGGGCGAGGATCACCGCCAGCACCAGCGCGTCGAGCCCAGGTGATGTTGGGCACCACGATCGCTGCGGCCACGGCTCCCGCCCCGATCGTCAGCGGAAGTCCGATGCCAAGCAGACGCGCAGGAAGCGAGAAGTCCGTACGCAGCGCACGGAGCTCGATGCGCGACGCGTCGGTGAACAGGACCACGACCAGCGTCGCCTCCGCGAGCCGCGCTCACGTTGGTGTCGTTGATGCCGAGGTGGAGCCAGTCGAGAAGCTCCGCTCCGGTGAGGAAGCCGGCGGCGACGAACATCATCGCGCCCGTGACCGAGGTGCCCTCGAGCCGGCGAGAGAACGCCGCGTAGACGAGCAGGATCGCGGCGATGACGACGATGCTCGAGCTCTCCACGCGGGCAGCCTGACATGCGCACCGCGGGTGAGCGACATGGGCGTACCGCACTAGCGAGCACGGGCTGAAGGTCCCGGATGCCAGCGGCATCGGTCCCTGCCGGTCGGGGTGCGATGGGCGCACGATCAACGGAGTGGGACGACGTCTCGACGCGGGGCGACGCGCTCCCGTCGAGCGTGCCGCCATGACGATGCTGGGAGGAACCGCGGTTGGCCTCGCGCTCGGCGCGGGGCTGTGGTTCACCGGCGCGACGACTGGGTCCGACGTGGTCTGGGCGGTGACGGGGGTTGCCGGCGCGCTCTACGCGCTCTTGGCAATGATCGACACGCTCCGTAACAGGCGACTCGGTGTCGACGCCATCGCTGTGCTCGCGGTGACCGGAGCGCTCGTCGTGGGAGAGTTCTTTGCGGCCGCCGTCATCGCGGTGATGGTGGCGAGCGGGCGCGCACTCGAGACCTGGGCCGAGGAGCGAGCGCGACGAGACCTCCACGCGCTCCTTGCACAAGCGCCGAGGGTCGCTCACCGCTATGACGACTCGTCATTGGTGACGGTGCCGGTCGACGAGGTCGAGCCCGGCGAGCTGCTGATGGTGGGATCCGGCGAGCTCGTGCCAGTCGATGGCCTGCTCGTGACCGAAGCAGTGCTCGACGAGTCGACGCTCACCGGTGAGGCCATTCCGATCGAACGCCACCCGGGGGACGCGGTGCGGAGCGGGGTGGCCAACGCCGGGCCCCCTCTGGATCTGCGCGCCACGACCTCGGCCGCGCAAAGCACCTACACGGGGATCGTGCGGCTCGTGGCGGAAGCCGGGGCCTCGCGTGCGCCATTCGTCCGTCTCGCGGACGAGTACGCAGCATGGTTCCTCGCGATCACGCTCGGGTTGGCAGCAGTGGTGTGGGCAGCCGCCGGCCTCGGACGCGCAGTTGCTGTCCTCGTGGTCGCGACGCCGTGTCCGCTGATCCTCGCTCCGCCGATCGCGTTCGTGTCCGGCTTGTCGCGTGCGGCACGCAGAGGTGTCGTGGTGAAGAGCGGCACGGTGCTCGAGAGGCTTGCTCGCTGCACGACCCTGCTCATCGACAAGACAGGGACGCTTACGAGTGGTCATCCCGCACTCGACGAGATCGTGGTGAGCGGAGCGCTTCCCGCGGACGAGGTGCTCGCGCTCGCGGCTTCGTTGGACCAGGTCTCGCCCCACGTCCTCGCCGGCGCAGTGGTCAGCGCCGCCCTCGCCCGTCGTTGTCCGCTCTCGTTGCCCGAAGACGTGGAAGAGGTGGCCGGGCAGGGAATCCGGGGTGGCGTCGACGGCCACCGCGTCGCGTTGGGAAAGGCCGACTGGGTGGGGATCGTCGGAGCGCCCGCATGGGCGAAGGCGGCTCGCCGCCGGTCTCGACTCGACGGATCCCTCACTGTCTTCGTCGCGGTGGACGGTGAGCCGGCGGGGGTCCTGATCTTCGACGATCCGATTCGCGCTGATGCGAGCCGCACCGTGCGGTCGCTGCGAAGCAGTGGCATCCGGCGGATCGTGATGGTGACGGGAGACCGCGCCGAGGTCGCCGAGACGATCGGGGCGGTGATCGGCGTCGACGAAACGCTCGCGGAACGGTCTCCTGCGGACAAGCTCGAGGTCGTCCGCGCCGAGAGAGAGTTGGCGCCGACGATGATGGTGGGTGACGGCATCAACGACGCGCCGGCGTTGGCGCTCGCCGACGTGGGGATCGCCATGGGCGCCCGGGGGGCTACTGCATCCTCTGAAGCTGCAGACATCGTGCTCACGGTCGATCGCCTCGATCGGCTCGGCGAGGCGCACGTGCTCGCGCGGCGAACGCGGCACATCGCGGTCCAGAGCGTGGTGGCAGGGATGGGGATGTCGATCGCCGGGATGATCGCCGCCGCGTTCGGCCTGCTGCCCGCGGTGGGAGGCGCTCTCGTCCAAGAGGCGATCGACGTCGTCGTGATCCTGTACGCGCTCCGTGCAGCCCGCCCCCCGTCGACGTCGTTGACTCTGAGCGACGCGGACAATGCGCTGGCTCGTCGATTCCAGAACGAGCACACGGTCATCCGAGCGGACGTGGAGCAGCTCCGTGTCGTCGCTGATTGCCTGGGTCAAGTCCCGCCGTCAGAAGCACGAGCTCGGCTCCGCGGCGTGGTCCGGCTGCTCGTCGAGGAAGTCGAGCCGCACGAGCGGGCCGAGGAGGCCGAGCTCTACACGGCGCTCACCCGCATGTTCGGGAACGACGCAATGGGCCCCATGAGCCGCGGCCACGTGGAGATCAGTCATCAGATCCGACGGCTCGGCCAGCTCTTCGACGACCTCGGGCCCGACGGGCCTGACGCCGAGGACGTCATCGAGCTGCGCCGAGCGCTCTACGGGCTGTACGCCGTGCTCAGGCTGCACACCGCGCAGGAGGACGAGAGCTTCCTCTCGCTTGGTGAGGAGCGCGGTCCCGCAGCGCAAGCGAGCTCCGCCGGGTCGGGAAGCCCGGACCTCCCGGAGCGTCGGAGTACGTAGTGTTCCGACCATGCTGGCCACGGTCACCGGAGCCAGTGGCTTCGTGGGAGGCAACCTGGCCCGGGAGCTGCTTGCCAGGGGCATCAGCGTCCGGGCCGCTGACCGCGAACCGGGCCCCGCACTGGAGGGGCTCGATGTCGAGTTCGTTGCCGTCGATGTGCTCGAGCCCGACAGCCTGCGCGCGGCGTTTGCCGGCACCGACGTCGTGTTCCACCTCGCCGCGGTGATCTCGATCTCTGGCGATCCGACCGGAATCGTGCGCCGCGTCAACGTCGAGGGACCCGCCAACGCGGCCGCGGCAGCGCTGGAACAGGGCGTACGACGCTTCGTGCATTGCAGCTCAGTGCACACGTTCGATCTCGAGCGCTGTGGCCCTTCGCTCGACGAACGAGGACCGCGATCGGTCGCAGACCACTGCCCGGCCTACGACCTGTCCAAGCAGGCGGGAGAGGCAGCCGTACGCGAAGTGGTCGCGCGGGGCCTCGACGCGGTGATCGTGAACCCCACCGGCGTGATCGGTCCGTTCGACTACGGCCCGTCCCGAATGGGGTTGACGATCAAGATGCTCCGAAGCAGGAAGATCCCGGTGAACCTCGGCGGCGGATTCGACTTCGTCGATGTTCGAGACGTCGCCGCGGGGATGCTCGGCGCCATGGAGCGCGGACGCACGGGCGAGAGCTACCTCCTGTCTGGCACTCGGGTGTCGGTCAAGGAGCTTGGCGTGCTGGTCTCGGAAGCGAGCGGCGTGAAGCCTCCACGCCTCGACGTCCCACTCCGAGTCGTCGAGCCCCTCGCGGGAGTCGCGCTTCGCTTCGCACCGAGCGGTCAGATCCCGCTCTTCACCCCAGACGCTCTGCACGCGCTGCGGTACTCGCCGACGGTCAGCCACTGGAAGGCATCGATTGAGCTCGGATACGTGAGCCGCGCGATCCACGAGACCATCCATGACACCGTCGCGTGGTTCGACGCGCACGAGGCAACCGAGGCAAAGCTCGCGGAGTCGTGACGCTGACCACCACGGTGCGAGTTCTCCCTCTCGGGTGGACGGCAGGCCGCGTCTGCACGCCAGTCGGGCAGGATGGTGGAGGTGGGGACGCTGCACCTACTGCGCCACGCGAAATCCAGCTGGGATGATGCAGCGGTCCCCGACCACGATCGACCACTCGCTCCTCGGGGTGTTCGTGCTGCTCGAAGGATCGCCGCCCATCTTCCGTCCGCTGGTGTCCATCCGGCCATGGTGCTGTGCTCATCGGCTCGTCGTGCGCGCCAGACTCTCGAGGCACTGCGCCCGGCACTCGGCGAGACGGCAGAGGTGTCGATCGAACCCGAGCTGTACGGCGCTGATGCCTCGGATCTCCTGGAGCGGCTCCGGCGCGTCGATCCACGGATCGCCGAGGTCCTGGTGGTCGCGCACAACCCGGGCCTCCAGGATCTCGCGATCGAGCTGTCCGGCGGGGGGAATGCCGAGCTGCTGAACCACCTGCGCGCGAAGTTCCCTACGGGGGCGCTCGCGACATTCGACGTTCCTGTCAGCTGGGCCGAACTTGGCCCCGGCCAGGCGCAACTGACGCAGCTCGTGATGTCGAAGGACCTCTCGTGAACGGGGTTGCAGGTCAGGCAGCCGCTCGGGTTTGCGACGCGAAGGGACGCGGCCTCCTCATCAAACTGGACGGCCCTTCTCGAGGACGGTTGACCGGTCGCGACATCAACTGAGCCGCACCTGGCGTCAGAGTGCTCTCGGCGGTCGAATCCAAGCATGCGACGATCGTCGTGAGCCGCTCCGCTACTGATCCCTTCGGAAGACGCTGAAGCGCGAAGCAACCGACCCGCTAGCGCCCGGCGATGATCCTCACCTCGTCCTGCCACGAGAGCACGTCCTCCAGCGGGACGGCCCGCTGGTGACTGGAGCACGAACGCGCCGCGCCGCGGGATGAGCCTCGTTCGATTCGCGGTCTAGTCGATGATCCCGAGGTTGCGGGCTCGGGTGACGGCTTCGGCGCGACTGTGTACGTCCAGCTTCTTGTAAAGGCGCTCGGCCCGGTCCTTCGCTGCCGACCGGGTGATCCCGAGCTTGTCGGCGATGACCGCGAAGGAGAGTTGCGTGGGCAGGTAGCGCAGGACCCTCGCCTGCTCCATGGTGATAGACGCGGCCTTGATCATGCTCGCGGCTTCCGCCACTGCCTCGGTCGCGGCTTCGCCCGCGTCCGTGACGATGATGCCCGCGGCACTCAGGGCTTCGATCGCTTCGTGCGCGGCAGTCTCCTCGACGATGCCGGCGCTGATCAGCGCTCGGACGGCGTCGGCCGCGGCCGCGGCCCGGATCACCTCCGAGGCAGCGACCGCCTCGGCAGCTTCGGCTTCGGCGGCGAGGGCCAGGAGCACGGCCTCGGCTTCGGCGGCCTGCGCCACTTCGATCACCTGAGCCGCCTCCTCCATCGCGGCGATCTCCGCCCCGACCAGCAACCCGGCCTCCTGCGGTGAGGAAGCCCTCGCCCACCAGCGTCCCCCCAGTCGCAGCGATCGCGTCGAAGAATGGCTGCGCCCAGCGGTGCTCGACGAGCAAGAACGCGAGTGCCGTCCCGGGAGCGAGGGACGCTGCCAGTGCCCATGCGTGAGCCGGATCGAACCCCGACGCGCCGTCGCCGACGAGGTCAACGCCGCCAAAAGGAACGACGCTCGCCAAGAGTGCGCCGAAGTCCTCGTCGTCACCCATGACCAACCGCTCGACCACGCCGTCCTCGCTCTTCGCGACGAACAACACGTCGAGCAGTCGCAACACCCCTCGGCCTTGGAGCCGATCGACTTCAGCCAGGACCCGACCCTCGAAGTCGGCACCGGGACCAAAGCTGACCGCGATCACTTGCAACGGACCCGGCATCCCTCAACCTCCCCATCGCTTCCCGCGCCACATTGCCCGTTCGGGAGCGCTACATCCAACCCCAATGGACTGGCGGGGCGCACGGTGGCCGAACGGCCCACGCTCAGTCGTCTCCAGCCGCGGCGTTCGACGCCCGACGGCAAAGTCGCCCCGAACATGCGGCATGACAGACTTGCGGCGTGTCCACGCGTGAAGCGCTCCTGGACGACGCCCGAGCCGCATACGACCAGAGCCAGTGGTCTGCGGCGCGGGCCGCGCTGCGCGACGCCGACGCCGATCAGCCGCTCGGACCCGACGACCTCGAGCGGCTCGCCTGGTCGTGCCGCTGGGCCGGTGATCCTGGCGAGTTCTTGAACGCCCTCGAACGGGCCGAGGTGGCGTTCACCGACGCCGGTGATGCTCGCAAGTGCCGCGCGCATGGCCCTGGAGCAGGCCCGCCACCACGCGATGATGCTCGACAGCGCGGTCGCCCTCACCTGCTACGTCCGGGCCACCGAGCTCCTGGCCGACGTGCCGGAGTGCGCCGAGCACGCGCAGGAACGATGGTCGCTCGCCTTCGCGCTGATGCAGGGTGGCGACACCGACGGGGCGCGGGCGGCGCTCCTCGAGGCGCGCGCGATCGCCCGGCGGGTGGGCAGCCCTGGCATGGAGGCGATGGCCGTGCAGGGGCTGGCCCACGTGGCCGTCACCGCCGGTGAGGTCAGCGAGGTGCTCCCGCTGCTCGACGAGGCGGCGGCGCTGGCCATGCGACCCGGGGTCGCCCCTGTCCATGCCGGCTACGTGTACTGCGCGGTGATCTCGATCTGCCGGGCGCTCTGCGACTGGGGGCGGGCCACCGAGTGGACCAAGGTGTCGACCCGCTACTGCGAGCGCGAGTCGATCGCGGGCTACACGGGGCTCTGCCGGTTCCACCAGGGAGAGATCGACCGGCTCCACGGTCAGCTGGCGGAGGCAGAGCAGCGGGTGCTGCAAGCGTGCGAGGAGCTGCGCGAGATCAACCGGTACAGCGCGGGCTGGGGGTACAGCGAGCTGGTCGAGATCCGGGTGCGTCGCGGCGACCTCGACGGTGCCGAAGAGGCACTCGCCCAGGCCGTCGCTCTGGGCGACGACGGCCAGCCGGGGCGGGGTCGCTTGCTGCTGGCGCAGGGCGATGCCCGGGCGGCGGTGCGGAGCCTCAGCCGCTCACTCGAGGACCCCGGCTTCCTCGCTCGAGAGCGCCGCGTCTTCCTCCTCCCCGTGCACGTCGCGGCGTGCGTGGCGGTGGGCGACGAGCAAGCGGCGGCCGAGAGCGTCGCCGAGCTGGAGGACCTGGCCCGAAGGCTCGGCACCCCTGGACCGGCGGCCGCGGCGGCAGTCGCGCGCGGGCATCTGGCGCTCCATCGCGGCGACACCAAGGAAGCGATCGCCGCCCTGCGGGAGGGGGTCCGCACCTGGAGCGAGGTCGACGCCCCATACGAAGCCGCTCAGGCGCGCGTGCTGCTCGCGCGGGCCCTGACCGCCGACGGAGACGACGCGGGCGCGCGCCTCGAGCTCAAGGCCGCCGCCCGCCTGGTCGACGAGTTCGGCGTCGCGGTCGACCTCGACATCGCTCCCGCACGGTCCGAGGGGGCTCGAACCATCCGCACGTTCCTGTTCTCCGACATCGTGAACTCGACGCGACTGTCCGAGGCCATGGGCGACGCCGCGTGGGAACCGCTGCTGCAGTGGCACGACCGCACGTTGCGGGCCGAGTTCGAGCGGTGGAACGGCGAGGAGATCAAGCACGGAGGCGACGGCTTCTTCGTCGCCTTCCGCGAAGCCGACGACGGCATCGCGTGCGCCGCCGCCATCCAGCGCGCCCTGGCCCGCCACCGCGCCGAGCACGGCTTCGCGCCGAGCGTCCGCATCGGGCTCCACGGCGGGGAAGCGACCGCCCGCGAAGGGGACTACTTCGGATCGGCGGTCACGCGGGCCGCTCGCATCTCCGCGGCTGCCGGTGCCGACGAGGTGCTGGCGAGTGCCGACCTCATCGCGGGCTGCCGGCGCGCGGTGCCTGTGTCGGGTGAGCGCACCCTCGAGCTCAAGGGCATCGCCGAGCCCGTCGTCGCCGTTCTCGTGACATGGGACGCGGGAGCGGAGGACTAGTGGTCCGTCGCTGAAAGCACCACTTAGCATCCGGGTGTGGAACAGCTTGCTCGCGTCGAGCCCGTGCTCATGGTGCGGGACGTGAGCCGAGCCTTGGCCTTCTACGCCCAGCTCGGGTTCGACGAGGTATTTCGCGACGACGACCACGCACCGATGTTTGCGATGGTGGCCCGCGATGCGGCGTGTCTTGCGATGCAGTGGCACGACTATGAAGGCGTTGCCGGCGATCGACCTGTCCTGCGGTTTCCGACCCGAGACGTTGACGCCTATCGAAGGAGTTCCGGAGGATTGTCGATCGCACCGAGGTCACCGACACCAGCTGGGGCACACGTGAGTTCCACGTCCGCGAACCGGACGGCAACGGCCTGCAGTTCTATGCCGACTTGTGACTCCACGTTGACATCGATGCGCTTCCCGCAGCATCGACGGACAGGAGTCGGGCAAAGCTCCCCGGACTAGCAGTAGGCATGCGCCTTCGGATCGAAGGGCCGACCGCCCGATCACACCGAGTCGGGGGTGGTGGAACCGTGGCCGCGATATCCGGGTCGTCACGCGGCGGGGGCTCCCGCAGCATGTCGTCGGCGCTCTTCGGTGTGGGGCGCCGTCGAGGGTCGCTGACCGTGTCCTGACCTCGGCGCGGTCACGACCTCGCTCAATTTCGGCGGGGACCTTTGCCTCTGGTTCGCGTCGCCGTGATGGCCGAGCATCGCGACAGGGCAGCCTGCTAGCACTGTGGCCGGGGAGGCGCTCCGGGCCGGTCCGGGTCACCGACCAATCCCTACCTCAGTGGTTGGGTCCGGGATCCGTCGGAAACCGGTGGCCGGCTCGGTCGCCTCGGGGGATCTGGTGGCCGGGCCGATCGCCGGGGTTGGCCGTCGTGCACATCGCGGAACACTCACCGTCTCGCGGCCAAGGGCAGAATCGGTCGGCCGGTCGGTCTGCGGATCATCGGACCTGCTCGCCCCCGCCCCTACGCGTTGGTCATGAATACGCGGGGACCAACTCGCCCAGCCCGACTGGGACGCCATGGCGAAGTGGGTCGACGAGCATCCGGGCACCGACACCTATTCGTTCAGCAAGATGGCGATCAACGTGTACGCGGCCTCCGGCTGGGTTCCTCCTGTTGCAGCAAGGGGTGCGATTGAACGCGGTGATGCCAGGGCCGACCGACACGCCGCTCGCTGCGCGAACGCCGACATCTGGCTCGGGTTCGGGGCCGACTACCGAGCGAAGGCCGGCGTCGACGTGCTCTCGGCACAGCAGGTCGCCGACGTGATCGTGTTCCTGTGCAGCCCCGCTGCGAGTGCCGTGAACGGCGTGACGTTGCTCGTCGACTCGGGCCATGTGGGCGCCGCGATCACCGGCTCGTACGACGACCCCATCATCCGGATGCTGGCCGGAGTGCTTTGAAAGGACGAAGGACATGGACGAGCTGACTTGGATGCCAGCGTGGGAGATGCGCGACCTCATGGCGAAGGGCGACCTCTCGCCAGTTGAAGTCGTCGACCACTTCCTCGCACGCATCGAGCAGCTCGACCCGACTCTTCATGCGTTCGCGCACCTCGACGCAGCCGGTGCGCGCGAGCAAGCGGCGAGTGCCGAGCGTGCTGTCTCCTCGGGCGAACCCGTCGGACCACTCCACGGCATCCCGATCTCGGTGAAGGAGCACATCGCGGTCAAGGGCTTGCGGGTCCGCAGCTTCATCCCGGGTCGAAGCGCATCGCCGAGCACGACGACATCGGCGTCGAGCGGTTGCGCGGAGCGGGCGCGATCCTCGTCGGCACGAACACGATGATGGGCACCGGCAGCAAGGCCATGGGCCAGTACAACTGGGATCGGGAAGCGCGCAGCCCGTGGGACGTAAACCGGGTTCCCGGCTGGTCGAGCTCCGGCGGCGCGGCCCAGCAGCAGCGCGCCGCTCGTACCCATCGCGATCGGATCCGATGGTGGGGGATCGACGCGCCTGCCGGCGCTCCTACAGCGGCCTCATCGGATATCACCCTGCCCGAGGCCGGGTGCCGCACGTCGACTACGAGCACCCGGTCCACATGTTGACCACCACCATCGGCCCGCTCGCACGCGACGCTCAGACGCGGCCGTCGTGGCGCAGGTCATGGCCGGCCCCGACGGCCGAGACTTCGTCAGCCTGCAAGACGATCCCGGCGACTACCTCGTCGATCTCGACGCCGGCGTCGACGGGATGCGCTTCGCGTGGACCGACGACTTCGGCTACGCGGACATGTACGTGCTCGAGGAGAGCCCGCGGGTCATCGAGCACGTGCGTCTCGCTGCGGCGACGCTGGGCGGGCTGGGCGCGACCGTCGAGACGACCGACGAGGTGTGGGAGGACTTCTGGCCGTCGTATCTCACGACGTCGCAGACGTTCGTCGAGATCGTGATGCCGTTCGACATGCCCAAGCCCTCCGCCGAGGCATTCGAGTCAGCCCTCGCGGTGCGTCAGCGCAACTGGCAGCGGTTCCGCGACGTCCTCACCCATCACGACCTCCTGCTCAGCCCCACGTCGCAGCTCATCGCGGTGAACGGTCGAGGACTGGAACACCGCCTGGACCCAACCGAACTCGGCGTGGCCACACGGGATGTTCGCACCGCCCTACACGAGCCACACCCACATGTTCAACTGGCTCGGTGGCCGGCCGTGTCGGTTCCGTGCGGCTTCGTCGACGGGCTCCCCGTCGGTCTGCAGATCATCGGCAAGCCCGGCGGCGAGGCCATGATCTTGCGCGTGGCGAACGTGTTCCAGAGTTCACAGCCGAGCACGCCGCACCCGCCCGTCGCGTGACTCAGCCAAAGCGTCGCGGCGCTACTAGCTCCACCGTGCGCCCTCGGGACGACCAATCCGTGACCAGCGGCGCCTCGCCCGGCGCATCAGAGAGCGTTTCGCCCCTCTGCCCTGCACCTTCTCAGTCGGGCTGGGGAGATTTGAACTCCCGGCCTCCTGACCCCCAGTCAGGCGCGCTAACCAAACTGCGCCACAGCCCGTGGGCAAGACGCTAGCGGAGGCTAGCCGAACCGCCCGATCAGCCACTCCACGCCCTGGAACGCGCGCCATCCGAGGTAGAGCACGAGCGCGACGACGAGGAGCTTGAAGTGCCACGGCATCTTCTCCTCGCCGGCGAGCTCCTTGAGGTCGACCTTCTGCCGGGTCGACCTTGCGCGGCTCACCGAGCGGGCGCCCGCACGTCGGGCACTTCCCGTCGGCCTCGACCGAGCTCGGGTTCCAGAACTTCGAGCAGTCGTCACACCACGGCATCGGCACGGCGTGACCCTCATACCGGTGGCACGCCGTGGCGCTTCTCGACGAAGAAGCGCTCGCGCCCATCCGATGCCGCGAACCGACGCGCGATCTCTTCGCGCAACCGATCGAAGTCGACCACCGCGTCGACGACGAGCTCGGAGGCGAGGTGCAGCAGGTTCACGTCCTCCTCGTACTCGGCGCGCCGCTCGGCGACGAACGCCGCGCGCTCGTCCGCATCCTCGATCGCCGCGATCTTGTTCGCGTAGACCGCGTTCACCGCTGGCTCGGGGCCCATCACCGCGATCTTCGCGGTCGGCAACGCGAGCGTCGCGATCGGATCGAACGCCGGTCCCGACATCGCGTAGAGCCCCGCCCCATACGCCTTGCGGACGATCACGCACATCTTCGGCACCGTCGCCTCGGTGACCGCAGTGATCATCTTCGCCCCGTGGCGGATGATGCCCTCACGCTCGACTGCGGTGCCGACCATGAAGCCGGGCACATCCGTCAAGAACAACAACGGCACGTTGAACGCGTCGCACAGCCACAGGAAGCGCGCCGCCTTGTCGGCGGAGTCGCCGAAGAGCACGCCGCCCTTCTGCATCGGGTTGTTCGCGAGCACACCGATCGACCGACCCTCGAGCCGGCCGAACCCGACGACCAGCTCTCGGGCATACAAAGGCTTCACCTCGAAGAACGAGCCTTCGTCGATCAGTCCCTCGATGACGCGGTGCATGTCGTACGCGCGGCGCTCCTCCGCGGGCACGACGTCGGCGGTCAGCGGCCGCACGGGATCACAGCCGGCGCCCGCGAGCAGGAACACCACGCCAGGTCGACGGCAAGTACGAGAACCACCGCTTCACCTGCGCGATCGCGTCCGCGTCGTCGACCGCCAAGTTGTCGCCACATCCCGACACGGTCGCGTGCATCCGAGCGCCGCCCATCTCCTCGAGCGACGCCACCTCGCCGATCACCATCTCGGCCATGCGCGGCGAGCCGAGGTACATCGACGCGTTGCCTTCGACCATCACGACGATGTCGCAGAAGCTCGGGATGTACGCGCCGCCCGCGGCCGACGGGCCGAACAGGCAGCACGCTTGGGGCACCTTGCCCGACAGCCGCACCTGGTTCGCGAAGATCCGTCCCGCGCCGCGGCGACCCGGGAACAGCTCGACCTGGTCGGTGATGCGCGCGCCAGCGGAGTCGATGAGCCAGAACACCGGAAGCTCGTCGGCGAGCGCCCGCTCGGTCACTCGGATGATCTTCTCGACCGTTCGCGCACCCCACGAGCCCGCCTTCACCGTCGGGTCGTTGGCCATCACGCACACCGGCCGCCCGTCGATCGTGCCGATGCCAGTGACCACACCGTCGGCGGGCAAGTCGTCACCCGGCGCCAAAGCGTTCGCGAGCAGCCCGTCCTCCACGAACGATCCCTCGTCGAGCAGCAGCGCGAGCCGGTCACGCACGAACAGCTTGTTCTGCTTGGCCAGCTTCTCCGCCTGGGTCGCGAGGTTGCCCTCGCGGGCTCGGGCCGCGCGCCGCTGGAGGTCGTCCATCAACGCGAGTGAATCACGACCGACGCCGCACCCTGAGCTTGACCGGCGTGCTGCCCAGATCGAGGTCCTCGCGCAGCCGTCCTTCCAGGTAGCGGAGGTAGGTCGGCGGCAGCTCTCGGTTCGCGAAGAGCGTGAACGTCGGCGGGTCGGCCGCGCCCTGTGTCGCGTAGAGCACCCGCGCTCCCCCCGGTGCCGGCTGCGCGGACTGCGCCGCCTGGATGACCTTGTTCACCTCGCGGGTCGGCACGCGCCGGTGGTAGTCCTCGATCGCCTCCGACAGCAAGGGCAGCAGCTTGTGCACGCCCTTGCCGCTCTTCGCGCTGATGCGCAGCACCGGAGAGTTGCCGATGAAGTGCAGACGGTCCTCGATCTGGTTCGCCATGTCGAGCCGCTGCTCGGTGTCGAGCAGCTCCCACTTGTTGAGCAGCACCACGATCGGGCATCCCGACGCGTCGACCCGCTCGGCGAGGCGCTGATCCTGATGGGTCACGCCTTCGGTCGCGTCGATGACGAGGAGCGCGATGTCCGCGTCGTCGACCGCGCGCGAACGCCCGCACGACCGAGTAGTACTCGGTGCCGTCGTCCACCTTCGACCGGCGCCGCATGCCGGCCGTGTCGATGAACCGGATCGGTCCGTCTTCGGTCTCGACGACGGTGTCGATCGCGTCGCGCGTCGTGCCCGGCATGTCGTGCACGACTGCACGCTCGTCGCCGATCAGGCGGTTGAAGAGCGTCGACTTGCCGACGTTCGGGCGACCGACGATCGCGACGCCGGGGATGTCGGGCCCGTCCTCGTCAACTCCTCGCGCGGCTCGACCTCGGGGAAGAGCTTCGACGAGCTCGTCGAGCAGATCGCCGGTGCCGAGGCCGTGCAGCGCCGTCACCGCGAAGGGCTCGCCCAAGCCGAGCGACACGAACGCCCAGATGTCGCCGCGCCGCGCTTCGCTGTCGACCTTGTTCGCGACCAGCAGCACCGGGCGCTTCGCTCGCCGCAACCACTCGGCGACGCTCGCGTCCTCTTCGGTGACGCCGACCGTGGCGTCGACGACGAGGATCACCGCGTCGGCCTCGCGCACGGCGCGCTCCGATTGCGCGCTCACCTTCTCGTCGAGCGTGGATCCACCCGGGAGCCACCCGCCCGTGTCGACGACGCTGAACTCGGTGCCCTGCCACTCCGCGTCGAACGACTTGCGGTCGCGGGTGACACCCGGAAGCTCCTCGACGATCGCGTCGCGGCGACCCACCATCCGGTTCACGAGCGTCGACTTGCCGACGTTCGGCCGTCCGACGACGGCGACGACGGGGAGGCCCACGGTGGCGCTCATGCCGGCGCTCCGACCGGCACGCCCAGCGCGGCGCGCAGCGCGACGCCGTCGGTCGCGATGACCTCGACCGGACGAGGCAGATCCGCGGGAGTCGAGCCGTCGAGGAACTTGCCCTCCGAGAGGCACACGTCCGGGCAGGAGGTAGCGGTGACCATGAGGCTCGTCCGCGAGCACGCGAGCGAGATCGGATCCGACGAGCAGACCGGCGACGCCGACGTTGCCGCCGAAGAACTCGTTGCGCACCGGCACGACACGCACGTCGTCGCGACCGAGCTCGTCGACGAGCGGCGTGAGGATCCGCGCGCCGTACTCCCCCGTCAGGATCGCGATCGGCGCATCCCGCCGCGGCAGGAGCGCGACGGTGCCGGCCGGCTGCACGACTCGCGGCGCGCGGTAGCCCTCGGCCGGAGCGCCGTCGACCC
The DNA here is from genome assembly GCA_963739555.1 of uncultured Acidimicrobiales bacterium. Taxonomy (GTDB): domain Bacteria; phylum Actinomycetota; class Acidimicrobiia; order Acidimicrobiales; family DATKAS01; genus DATKAS01. Next base: position 472,881 of record CAVUAV010000010.1, read on the forward strand.
ACGCGAAGAAGCCCGGCGCGACGCCGGTGGCCTCGTCGACGAGACCGTGCATCTCGAGCTCGAAGGTGCGGGCCATCCCGATGCCGTCTTCGTGCATCGGGAAGCCCTCGTACGCGTCGGCTTCGGGGAAGGGTCGGTCTGCGAGCAAGTAGTACTCGTCGGCGAGGAACGCGACGCGCCGGCCGAGCACACCGAGGAACACCTGCTGCCACCGCGACACGAGGTCGACGACGGCGCGCGCCTCGTCGGCCGTGTGTGAGCGCAGCGCGGGCTCGGTCGACCAGCGGCTCACGCCGAGCGGCACGATGCACAGCGACGCGAGCTCGGGATACCGATCGAGCACTCCGGCAAGAGTCCGCGAGAGCTCGTCGCCGTCGTTCACTCCCGGGCACACGACGACCTGGCCGTGCACGCGTGATGCCCGCGTCGAGCAAGGCGCGCAGCCACCGCAGGCTCGTCGCGCCACGCCGGTTGCGCAGCATCCGCGACCGCAGCTCGGGATCGGTCGTGTGGATGCTCACGTTGAGCGGGCTGAGCTTCTCGGTGATGACGCGCTCGAGGTCGGCCTCGGTGAACCGCGTGAGCGTCGTGTAGTTGCCGTAGAGGAACGACAGCCGGTAGTCGTCGTCCTTCACGTAGAGGCTGCGACGCAGGCCGGGCGGCAGCTGGTAGATGAAGCAGAACTCGCAGTGGTTGTCGCAGGTGCGCACCTGATCGAAGAGCGCCGAGTGCACCTCGATGCCCAGCGGCTGCCCCGCGCGCTTCGCGACTTCGAGCGTGAGGTGGAGCCCGCCTCGCACGACCTCGAGCTCGATCTCGGCCTCGTCAGTGAGCAGCTGCCACTGGATCACGTCACGCGGCACCTGGCCGTTGACGACCTCGATGCGGTCGCCGACCAGCACGCCCGACGCCTCGGCCGGCGAGCCGGGCGCGACAGCGACGACTCGAGGCGAGGACATCTCCCCAGGATAGGGCCGATACCGTGCATCTCAATGGTCGTGGATCGCGTGCTCCTCGCCTCGCCCCGAGGCTTCTGTGCGGGGGTCGAGATGGCGATCAAGGCGCTCGCGTGGATGGTGCGGGCCTTCGAGCCGCCGGTGTACTGCTACCACGAGATCGTCCACAACAAGCTCGTCGTCGATCGCTTCACGGCGCTCGGCGTGGTCTTCGTCGACGATGTGAGCGAGGTGCCCGAAGGTGCGCCACTGATGCTCTCCGCGCACGGCTCCGCACCCGAGGTCGTCTCCGAGGCCCGCAAGACGGGCGGCTACGTCGTCGACTCGGTCTGCCCGCTCGTGACCAAGGTGCATCACGAGGTGCGCGTGCGCGCCGGCAAGGGCTACCGCATCGTCTACGTCGGCCATCAAGGCCACGAGGAAGCGGTCGGCACGATGGCCGTGGCTCCCGATGCCATGTACCGCGTCGAGTCGGCCGAAGACGTGCTCGCCCTCCCCGACCTTCCCGAGCCCATCGCGGTCCTCGCGCAGACGACGCTCTCGCACCGCGACTGGGCCGGAGCGCTCGAGACCGCGCGAGAGAGGTGGCCGAACCTCTGGGTGCCCGGGCGCAGCGACCTCTGCTTCGCGACGACGAACCGCCAGTCCGCGCTGATGGCGATGGCGCCACGATGCGACGCGATCGTCGTGATCGGCTCGGCGAACTCGTCCAACACACGCGCGCTCGAGAAGCTCGCCATCGAAGCCGGCTGTCCGTCAGTCCACCGCGTGAACTCTGTCGACGAGCTTCCCGCGCTGCACGGCGTCGTCGGCGTGACGGCGGGCGCGTCGGCCCCGGAGGAGCTCATCGAAGCCGTGATCGCTCGCCTCGACCCCGTGCACGGCGTCGAGGAGGTCCGCATCACCGACGAGGACGAGTACTTCCCGCCGCCTCGCAACATCCGCGACCTGCAGGCCGCGATCGAGGTCGCCGCGACCGTCGTCGCGGGCGGCTCGCTTGCCGCCCGGCCCTCGGTCGACGACCGCGCGATCGCGGCGAGCGATGTGCTCGAAGCATTGCGGGCCTGACACGGATTCCGTCGTCATCTGACGCTCACGCCGTGGAATCCGCGCGTGTAGCGTCGCGGCGAATGAGGGGCGATGGGCCGGGCGACGTCGCCCGCGACGTCAGCAGTGACGTCGTCTTCGACGACGTCACGAAGAGCTTCGGCGAGGTCGTCGCCGTCGACGGTGTCTCCCTCGACGTCGGCGCGGGCGAGTTCTTCACGTTCCTGGGCCCGTCGGGCTCGGGCAAGACCACGTGCCTCCGCATGATTGCCGGCTTCGAGCATCCGACGTCGGGGCGAGTCGTGCTCCACGGTGAAGACGTCTCGCGCGTGCCGCCGTACGACCGTGACGTGAACACCGTCTTCCAGGACTACGCGCTCTTCCCCCACATGACCGTCGGCGAGAACATCGAGTTCGGGCTCAAGGTACGGCGGGTGCCGAGGGCTGAGCGGCGCCCACGGGCAGAGGAAGCGCTCGGTCTCGTGCACCTCCACGGCTACCGCGATCGGCGGGTCACCCAGCTGTCGGGCGGGCAACGGCAGCGGGTCGCGCTCGCGCGTGCGCTCGTCAACCGACCGAGGGTCCTCCTGCTCGACGAACCGCTCGGCGCGCTCGACCTGAAGCTGCGGCAGGAGATGCAGGTCGAGCTCAAGCGGATCCAGGTCGAGGTCGGCATCACGTTCATCTACGTGACCCACGATCAGGACGAGGCGCTCGCGATGAGCGACCACGTCGCGGTCTTCAACCTCGGTCGGATCGAGCAGATCGGCACTCCCGCAGAGATCTACCGACATCCCGCGTCGTCGTTCGTCGCAGGGTTCGTCGGCACGTCGAACGTGGTCTCGGGCGACCTGGCCATCCGGTTGCGTGGCGCGCCCGACCCCTTCACCGTGCGGCCAGAGCGCATCGCGCTCCTGCCGAGCTCCGCCGATGCATCGGCGCTGAACGGAGAGCGGCGTGCCACGGGCACCGTGCGGGAGGCGCTCTACCTCGGCGAGCGCACCCGGTTCGTCCTCGACCTCGACGGCGGCGGCCAGCTCACCGTCGTCGAGCAGAACGCGAGCAGTCACTCGGCCTCGAGCTGGGCGCTGCCCGGCACACCCGCGCAGCTCTGCTGGGAGCGAGACGCCGATCAGATGCTGCCGAGTCTCACAACCGAACCATTGACAAAGGGGAGCACATGAGAACACGAAAGCTCGCCATCGCGGCAGTGGCAGTTGTCGCCGCGCTGGTGGCCGCCGCGTGTGGGGACGACAGCGGAGGGGGCAGCTCGGCCGCGCCGCTCGACAAAGTCGGTGCGGGCGAGGGCGCGCTGAACATCATCGCCTGGGCCGGCTACGCGGAAGACGGCTCGACCGACCCATCCGTCGACTGGGTCCATCCGTTCGAAGAGCAGACCGGCTGCAAGACGAACGTGAAGATCGGCAACACGAGCGACGAGATGGTGCAGCTGATGAGCACCGGTGAGTACGACGGCGTGTCCGCATCCGGCGACGCGACGCTCCGCCTCATCGCGGCTGATCAGGTCGCCCCGGTGAACACCGACCTCGTGCCCAACTACGCGGACGTCTACGACTACCTGAAGGACAAGCCGTGGAACTCCGTCGACGGCCAGATGTACGGCATCCCGCACGGTTGGGGCGCCAACATCTTGATGTGGAACACCGACGTCGTGAAGGAAGACCTCGACTCGTGGGGTGCGGTGTTCGATGCCAACTCGCCGTATGCCGGGAAGATCACGGCTTACGACAGCCCGATCTACATCGCTGACGCGGCGCTGTACCTCTCGAAGACGCAGCCCGACCTCGGCATCAAGAACCCGTTTGCGCTGACGCAGGACCAGCTGGATGCGTCGGTCGCGTTGTTGAAGCAGCAGAAGAGCCAGCTCTCCGAGTACTGGTCGCTCTACACCGACGAGCAGGCCGCGTTCGACAACGGCACGAGCGTCGTCGGCACGACGTGGCAGGTGATCACGAACCTCGTCGAAGCCGACGGTGGGAAGGTCAAGGCCGTGGTGCCCAAGGAGGGCTCGACCGGGTGGTCAGACACGTGGATGATCTCCTCCAAGGCCAAGCACCCGAACTGCATGTACATGTGGATGAACTACATCATCTCGCCGAAGGTGAACGCCGAGGTGGCCGAGTGGTTCGGTGAGGCTCCCGCGAACGCGAAGGCGTGCGCGGAGACCGCCAATGCGGATCACTGCAAGATCTTCCACGCGGACGACCTCGAGTACGCCGAGGCCATCCACTACTGGACGACGCCGACGAAGAAGTGCCTCGACGGCAGCGGTGACAACTGCACCGACTACCAGGAGTGGACGAAGGCGTGGGACGAGGTGAAGGCATAGCCGCTCCGTCCCCGACCCGCCGGGTTTCAAGGGCGCTCGATGCGCACCCGCGAGGCAAGCTCCTCGCGCTGCTCTCGGCGCCCTTGGCCTGGCTGGCCCTGGCCTACATCGGATCGCTCACCGCACTCCTGATCACCGCGTTCTACAAGACCGACCCCTTCACCACGCAGATCGTGAAGGAGTTCACCCTTCAGAACTTCTCCGACCTCTTCGATCCGGCCTACCGAACGGTCGCCATCCGCACGATCCTCGTCGCCGCGACGGTGACGGTCATCGACTTCCTCATCGCGCTGCCGATGGCGTTCACCCTGGCGAAGGTGGTGTCGGACAGAGCGCGTCGCCTCCTCCTCGTGCTCGTGCTCATGCCCCTGTGGGCGAGCTACCTCGTGAAGGCCTACTCGTGGAGGGCGATGCTTGCGCCCAACGGCATCGTCCACGAGGTGTTCGGCCACACGCCGGGCTACGGCCTCACCGCGACGATCATCACCCTCAGCTACCTGTGGCTGCCGTACATGATCATCCCGATCTACGCGGGGCTCGAGCGGCTGCCGAACTCGATGCTCGAGGCGGCGAGCGACCTGGGCGCGAAGTCGGGTCGCACGTTCTTCAGCGTGGTCGTGCCGCTGCTGAAGCCGGCGATCATCGCGGGGAGCATCTTCACGTTCTCACTGAGCCTCGGCGACTACATCAGCGTCGACATCGTCGGCGGCACCACGCAGATGATCGGCAACGTGGTGCTGCGGAACTTCGGTGCCAACAACATCCCGTTCGCAGCCGCGCTGGCGACGATCCCCGTCGCCGTCATGGTCATCTACCTCACCGCCGTCCGCCGCACGGGCGCGCTCGACAACCTGTGACGGCCGGCTGATGGTCCTGTCCCCCGTCGCCCGCATCGTGCTCCGTGTGCTCACCGGCCTCGGGCTGCTGTTCCTGTACGTGCCGATCTTCCTGATCACGGTCCTCTCGTTCAACAAGGCCGGCAACCTCGTGTGGCCACCGGCCGGCTACACGCTCCACTGGTGGCACACCGCGAGGCACAACCAGGGAGTGCGCGACGCGCTGTGGACCTCGGTGAAGGTCGCACTCTGCGCCACCGGAGTCGCGCTGGTGCTCGGCACGCTGGCGAGCCTTGCCGTACACCGCTTCAAGTTCTTCGGACGCAGCTCGATCTCGTTCCTGATCGTCCTGCCGATCGCGTTGCCCGGCATCGTGAGCGGCATCGCGCTGAACCGAGGATTCAGCCAAGCAGGAGTCACGCTCAGCCTCTTCACGCTGATCGTCGCCCACGCGACGTTCTGCGTCGTCGTCGTCTACAACAACGTCCTCGCGCGCCTGCGTCGCCTCTCCCCCAACCTCGACGAGGCGGCGGCTGACCTGGGTGCCGACACCTTCCAGGCCTATCGGTACGTGACGTTCCCGCTGATCCGCTCCGCGCTGTTCGCCGGCGCGCTGCTCGCCTTCGCGTTGAGCTTCGACGAGATCGTGGTCACGACGTTCACGGCGGGAGTCGGGATCGAGACCCTGCCTCAGTGGATCTTCAACAACATCGTGCGTCCGAACCAGGTGCCGATCGTCAACGTCGTCGCCGTCGTCGTGATCATCCTGTCGATCATCCCCGTGTGGCTCGCGCAGCGGCTCACCGACGCGACTGCCGGCATCGCCGGCCGCTGAGTCATCCCGCGAGCGTCAGCGGACGCCGGCGCGGATCTGCGCGGCGTCGAACAGCGTCTGCAGGGTGTTCGACAGCTCGTCGGTCGTCTTCGCCAGCTCCGCACGGTCGACTCGACGACCGACGATCGCAGGCGGCGCGATCGGGTCGCCGACGATCACGTGGATCTTGCGCGGGTAGATGAGCTTGCTGCCCTTGGGCATGCAACGCTCGGAGCCGCCGACGCCGACGGGAACTATCGGCACTCCGGCTTTCGCAGCGACGTACACCGCGCCGTCGAACAACGGCTGCACGAGCGGACCGGACTGCCGGGCGCCCTCGGGGAACAGCACCACCGGCTCATCCTCGAGGAGGCGCAGCGCGGTCTTGATCGCCTCGACGTCGGCCGTGCCACGGTGGACCGGGAAGCCGCCCACCGTCTCGATGAACGCACCGAGCGGCTTCACCTTCCAAAGAGAGTCCTTCGCCATGAACCGGAGGCGGCGACGCGTCATGCACCCCACGACGAACGTGTCGATGTTCGAGCGGTGGATCGGCGCGACGACGTACGGCCCAGTAGCGGGGAGTCTGTCGGTGCCTTCGTACGACACCCGGAACCACACCTTGCAGAACGTGATGACGACCGCGCGCGCCACTTGGTAGAACCAACGGGGCGGTTGCTTGACGGCCTTGCTGTCGGTCACGCCAACATCTCCACGATCTCGGCAACCACGTCGTCGATTGATCGGCCCGTCGTGTCGATTGTGACCGCATCCTCCGACTCGACGAGCGGCCCGTGGGCCCGCCCCTCGTCGCGCGCATCACGCTCTGCAATCGACGCAGCGACCTCCTCGTAGCGCAGGTCGGCGACCTCCTTGTGGCGCCGCTGCGCCCGCACCTCGGAGTCGGCGGTCAGGTACACCTTGAGCTCGGCGTCGGGGAAGACGACCGACCCGATGTCGCGACCTTCGATGACGCCGCCGCCTCGCGACTCAGCCCATGCGCGCTGACGCCGGCGCATCTCGGTGCGTACGTCGGGGTTCGCGGCGACGACACTCACGGCGCGGGTCACCTCGGGCCCCCGGATCTCGATGCCCGCGTCGACGCCGTCGACGAGCACACCCTTCTCGCTGACGTCGAGCTCGACGTCGTTCGCGACCCGGGCCACCGCGGTGTCCTCGCTCGGGTCGATGCCGCGCCTGAGCGCGGCGAACGCGACTCCCCGGTACATCGCACCAGTGTCGAGGTACTCGAGGCCCAGTGTCTTGGCCAGGGCCTTCGCAACGGTCGACTTGCCGGCTCCCGCCGGGCCGTCGATGGCGATCACGCGCATCGGAGCGTGACCCTACCCGGCCGCTGCACGGAGCCCGTCAAGCCGGGTCCAGTAGTCGGGGAACGTCTTCGCGACGCAGTCGGGATCGGTGATCGTGATCCCCGACGTCACCAAGCCGATCAACGCGAAGCTCATCGCAATCCGGTGGTCGCCGTACGTCTCGATCGTCGCCCCATGCGGGGCGCCGGGGCTCACGACGAAGCCGTCGGGCCGTTCTTCGGCGGTGATGCCGCAACGGTGCAGCTCAGTGACGACCGCCGCGATGCGGTCGGACTCCTTGCCGCGGATGAACCCGATGCCGGTCGCCTCGGTCGGCGACGATGCGAACGGCGCGACCACTGCGAGCGTCGGCGCGGTGTCGGAGAGGTCGGCGAGGTCGATCTGCCCACCCGACAGCGGACGGCCGCGCACGGTTGTCGCATCACGCGCTCGGTCGACTTCGGCTCCCATGCGCGAGAGCACATCGACGAACTTCAGGTCGCCCTGCAACGAAGCGGACCCTAGGTCGGGCACGGTCACGCGGCCGCCGGTGATCGCGGCAGCGGCGAAGAAGTAGGAAGCCGCGCTCGCATCGGGCTCGATCGTGAGATCCGCGGCGTGGTATCCGCGCGCACCACCAGTCGAGCCGAACTGGCGCGCGACCGCGGTGGTCATGTCGACATAGGGACGCGACACCTGCTTGCCCGTCACGTCGATCGTCAGATCCTCTCGAGCGCACGGCGCCGCGAGCATCAGGCCCGAGAGGAACTGGCTCGACACCTCTCCGTCGATCGTGACTGAGCCGCCACGCAAGCCATCTGCCTCGACGACGACCGGGAGATGCCCAGTCTCGCCCTCCTCGACGATCCGCACGCCGAGCTGACGCAACGCGTCGATGCCGGGACCGAGGGGCCGCGCCCGCAGCTGCGGGTCACCGTCGAGCCGAAAGCGCCCGTGGCCGAGTGCGAGCATCGGCAGCAGGAACCGCGCCGTCGTGCCCGACTGCCGCGCGTCGAGATCGGCCTCGGTCGCCGGGATCTCTCCGCCGGTGCCGCGCACGACGACTACTTCTGCGTCGCGGTCGATCTCGAGTCGCACGCCGAGACGCGACAGCGAGTCGAGCATCGCCTCGGTGTCTTCGGCGAACAGCACGCCGCGCAGCGTGCTGACCCCCTCGGCGAGCGCAGCGGCGACGAGCGCGCGGTTCGTGATGCTCTTCGAGCCGGGCATTCGGATGTCGGCGTCGGGCGGAGCCGAGAGCGGCTGGATCGCGAGCGCGCCACTCATCCGAGGCGCTGCACCGACGGCCGATAGCCGCGGGCCATCAGTCCGCCGCGGAAGAGGTCGGCGTTCGCGGCTTCGACCAGCATGATGACCACGCCTCGGTTGCCCTCGGCCGAGTGCGCGATCTCGATGTCGGCGGTGTTCACGCCGAGCTCCGCGGCGAGCGTCGTCACCTCGGCCAGCACGCCGGGACGGTCGGGCACGGGGATGCGCACCTCGGCGAGGTCGGAGGGGCGCGCGACCCGGCTGGGCAGGTTCGCCCGCGCGGCCCGGGCCCGCTCGAGCCGATCGAGCAGCGCCGCGCCATCCCCCTTGTCGACGACGTCGCGCATCTCGGCGAGCCCCTCGATCAACGCGTCGAGACCGTCGATGATCGCCCCGCGGTTCTCGCGGCAGATGTCCTGCCAGATGGCGGGATGACCCGAGGCGATGCGGGTCATGTCGCGGAAGCCACCCGCAGCGAGCCGAAGCAGCGCGGCATGCTCCTCGGCGCGCATCTCGGCCACGCCCATCAGCGTCGCCGCGGTCGAGGTGGGGCACGTGCGACACGACCGCCACGAGCGCGTCGTGCCGGTCGGGGGCGACGGCCATCACCTCGGCGCCGAACGACGACACCACGGACGCGACTTGCGTGTACGCGCTGTCGGCCGTGTCGCTGGTCGGGGTGAGCACCCACACCGCGCCCTCGAAGAGCTCGGGGTCAGCGCCGTCGATGCCGTCCTGCTCAGATCCCGCCATCGGGTGGCCACCGACGAACCTCGAGTCGCCAACCGCTTCGACGACGGGCGCCTTCACGCTGCCGGCGTCGGTGACCACGGCGCATCCCGCCGCGAGCGCACGGCGCGCATGCTCTGCGATCGCGGTCACGGGCGTCGCGACGAACGTGATCGCCGCCGACGGCTCGAGCCCGATCTCGTCGATCGCACCGAGGGCGAGCGCCTTGGCGAGCGTCGCGTCGCTCGAGTCGGATCCGAAGACGTGCCAGCCCCGCTGGCGCAGCGCCATCCCGATGGAGCCACCGATCAGGCCGACGCCGATGACGTTGGCAGGGGTGCCGGGGTCAGTCGTCCAAGTCACTGCGCAGCACCTTCGCACCTTCGAGGAACACGTGACGCATGTCGGACCGCGAACGGTCGGTGCTCACATGAGCCATGAGGCGGATGCACAGCTTCAACCCGCTCGGCACGTCGATCTCCTGCGCGCCGATCAACGGCACATCGGAGAGTCCCCACAGCCGAGCCGCGGTCGCCGGGTAGCCCGAACGGATGTCGGGGGTCGCCGTGAGCAGGATGCTGATGACGTCGTCGTTCGTCAGCGAGTTGCGCGAGAAAAGCTCGTCGAGCAGCGCGTGCACCCGCTCCCGCATGTGGTCGACGTCGTCGCGATCGAGGGTGGTCGCGCCGCGAAGAGCACGAACTTCGGCGGGCACGGCGGGGCAGGCTAGCCGTCGTCCGCGGCACCTACGGATTCCAAAGCCCTGACCTCGTTGAGCGTGAGCTCGCGCCACGTGCCGGGCTTGAGCCGCCGATCGGTGATCGAGGCGATGCGCACGCGCACGAGCCGACGCACCGGATGGCCGACCGCCTCGCACATGCGGCGCACCTGGCGGTTGCGTCCTTCGTGGATCGTGATGCGCAGCAGGTTCGGCGGTGACAGCGCGACCTTCGCCGGCAAGGTGATGCCGTCCTCGAGCTCGACTCCCTCGCGAAGCTGGCGCACCGCCGCAGCGGAAGGGCGACCTGCGACCTCGGCGAGGTACTCCTTCTCGACCCCGAAGGAGGGATGTGTGAGGCGGTGGGCGAGGTCGCCGTCGTTCGTGAGGAGGAGCAGCCCCTCGGTGTCCGCGTCGAGACGGCCGATCGGGAACACGCGCGGCTCGGTCGGCACGAAGTCGGTGACGATCTGGCGCCGCTGCGGATCGGCGAGCGTCGTCACCACACCCCGCGGCTTGTTGAACAAGTAGTAGACGAGCCCCGGCCGCACGGCGAGCGGGGTGCCGTCCACCTCGACGAGATCGACGAGGATGTCGACACGGCGGCCCAGGATCGCGACTTCACCGTTCACCGTCACCCGGCCGTCGGCGATGAGCTCCTCGCAGTGACGACGGCTGCCCAGGCCTCGTTGTGCGAGCACCTTCTGCAGTCGGTCCCCGTTCGGCTCAGGCAGAGGTGACTGGCTCATCGGGCCCCGCAGGGCGCAACGTCGTCTCCAGCGCTTCGACGACATCGGCGCCTGGCACGAAGTCGCCGAGCGGAGGGAGGTCGTCGAGGGAGTCGAGGCCGAGCTTCTCGAGGAACAGCGGCGTCGTGCCCCACAGCACCGCCTGACCCGGACCGGGATCGCGCCCGACCGGTTCGATGTAGCCCCGCAGCTGCAACGTGCGCACGACCGCCTCGACGTCGACACCACGGATCGACGCCGCCTGTGCGCGCGAGATCGGCTGCTTGTAGGCGATGATCGCAAGCGTCTCGAGCGCCGCGTTCGACAGCCGTGACGACTGCCCTTCGAGCACGAACCGTTCGACGTAGGGCGCGAGGTCGGGGTGGCTCTGAAAGCGATAGCCCCCGGCGACCCTCGCCAGCACGAAGCCGCGACCCTCGTTGTCGTACGCAGCGACGAGCGCGTTGCACGCCTCTTCGACGCTCGTCACCGGCACCTCGAGGAGCTGCGCGAGGAGATTCGGCGGCACGGGCTCCTCGGCGACCATGACGATCGCCTCGATGGCGCGCGCGATGTCTTCACTCATGTGCGCTCATCCTTCATAGACGTCGATGTCGGCGAGGGTGTCGGCGTCGACGTGCGCAGGACCGAGCCACGTGACGACGATGTCGCCGAACGTCGCGAGCTGGTCGAGGTCGACGAGGCCCTGCTTGCAGAGCTCGAGGATGCCGAGGAACCGGACGATGCACTCGAGCCGCTCGTCGATGCCGTCGGTGAGCTGTCGGAAGGTCGTGCGGCCGAGCCTGGGGAGCTCGCCGACGAGCGTGACGACCGCGTCGGCGACGCTCGCCCGGATGGGCGCCACATGCTCGAGGTCGACACGCGGCACCGGCTTCGGCGCCGCCGCGGTGAGGAACCCGGCCCGCAGTCGCTCGGGCGTGACGCCGGCGAGCAGGTCGGGCGCGAGGCCGATGAACCGCTCCTCGAGCCCGGCGGTGCGTGGGTACGACCTTCCCGCCTCGGAGGCGAGGCGGTTGAAGACCGTGGCAACGTCCTTGAACGTCTTGCACTCGAGCAGCCGGGCGAGCAGCAGGTCACGCTCTTCCCACAGCGCGAGCTCTTCGTCGAGGTCGATGTCGTCACGACCCGGAAGCAGTCGGCGCGCCTTCAGCTCGACGAGGGTCGCGGCGATCAGGAGGAACTCGGTCGCGATGTCGAGATCGAGGCGCTCCGCGTCGGCGGTGATGCGATCGAGCTCGGTGAGGTACGCGTCGACGATCGTGCTGAGCGACACCTCGTAGAGGTCGACCTGCTCGCGCACGATCAGGTGGAGCAGGAGATCGAAGGGCCCCTCGAAGACCGGGGTCTGCACCTCGTAGGGCACGCGGGCAGGCTAGCAGCGGGAGTTACACCAGCGTGATTTGGGCCGGGCGCCTCTATCCTCCGGGCCATGACGGTCGTGTTCTCGGGCATCCAGCCGAGCGGTGAGACCCACATCGGCAACTACCTGGGCGCGATCCGGCACTGGGCGGTCGACCAGCACGAGCACCAGTCCTACTACTGCGTCGTCGACCTCCACTCGTTGACGCTCCCCCACGACCCCGTCGAGCTGCGGAACAAGACCCTGGCGATGGCCACCATGCTCGTCGCGTGCGGGCTCGATCCCGAGGTCTGCACGCTCTTCGTCCAGAGCCACGTGCCCGAGCACGCCCGGCTCACCTGGCTGCTCGAGTGCACCGCGTCGATCGGCGAGCTGCAACGCATGACGCAGTTCAAGGACAAGTCGAGCCGCAAGACCGGCGAGTTCATCTCCGCGGGCTTGCTCACCTACCCGGCACTGATGGCGGCCGACATCCTCCTCTACGACACCAACCGTGTGCCGGTGGGCGACGATCAGCGCCAGCACATCGAGCTCGCTCGCGACGTCGCGATCCGGTTCAACTCGCGCTACGGCGACACGTTCGTCGTGCCCGAGGCCGCGATCCCGCGCGCCGGCGCCCGCGTGATGGACCTCCAAGAGCCGACCAACAAGATGTCGAAATCCGTCGAGTCGCCGCAGGGCACCGTGATGGTCCTCGACCCGCCTGACGTCATCGAGCGCAAGGTCAGCCGCGCGGTCACCGACTCCGACGGCGTCGTGCGCTTCGACGTCGCCGAGAAGCCCGGGGTCTCGAACCTGCTCTCGATCCTGGCGGCGAGCACCGGCGAGTCACCCGAGGCACTTGCCGACCGGTACAGCCAGTACGGGCCGCTGAAGAAGGACACCGCGGCAGCCCTGATCGAGGTGCTGCGCCCCATCCGCGAGCGCTACGAGTCGCTCGCGGCGGATCGCGGCGCGATGACCGAGGTGCTGCGCAAGGGTGCGAGCAAGGCCCGTGAGGTCGCCGCGGTCACCTACGACCGCGCCCGCGCCGGGGTCGGCCTGCTCGAGAGCTGAGCTTCCTCGTCGCCGCTTCCGCTTGCTCGCCGGCTCCTGCTCGCTCCGCTCGACAATCGGTGCTTCGCTCACCCGGCGGCGCACTGCGCCGCCACCGAGGTCAGTCATCATCGGCTTCTTTGAGGGCATGGGCGAGGTGGGGTGGGAGCGTCCAGTCCTCTTCGGGAAGGTGATGCTCACGGGCCCACGCGATCGTGAGCGGGTCGCTGCCCGCGAGGGCGAGGCGATCGGCGCCGATCTGAGGGTGGCGCACATAGAGCCCGATCTTGCGCGTGAAGCCCCGCGCCTCGGACCACTCCTCGGCCGCGGTGCGGCCCACGATCCCCACCGACAGCGTGGCGACGACGCGGCCGTACGCGCCGAGCCGCGCGTCGATCTTGCCGACGTCGTGCAGCAGGGCGGCGGCCAGCACCGGGCGGCTCGCCTCGTGGCCGAGCGCTCGCTCGACTCGTTGCGCGACTGCGATCGAGTGGCGGCGATCCGCGCTGTTCATCTGTTGCCAGAGGTCGCGCTCGTTCGGGAGGAGCTGCGCGCGGGCCCACGCCGTGTCGTCCTCCGCGGGACCAGCGGGCCACAGCGACCCGAAGAAGCGCTTGCTCAGATGGCCGAACCCCACTCGTGACTCCGCTCTTGACAAGCCGTCGGCTACAGCAGATGTGCCCACAAATCGATCGCCCGGGAGAAGATCGAGTTGAGGACTCGGGGGAGAGCCAGCACGACGATGATCAGCACACCCATCGTGTACTGGCGGATCCGCAGCCATTGCGGGTACCACGACCGAGGCATGAACCGCTCGATGACGGCTGAGCCGTCGAGGGGCGGGAGCGGGATCAGGTTGAACGCCGCCAGCACGACGTTCGTCACGCCGAGGTCGATGATCACCCTGGCGACGGTGCCGTGCGGCCGCCACGTGCGGAGCGCCCACGCGGCGAGCACCGCGATGACGATGTTCGTCATCGGCCCTGCGAGCGACACGAGCAGCGCCTGGTTGCGGGGATGGCGGAGCTTCCCGATGTTCACCGGCACGGGCTTCGCGTATCCGAAGACGCCGAACGACGTGAGCGAGAGCAGGAACGGCAGCAGGAGCGAGCCGAACGGGTCGATGTGCGGGATCGGGTTCAGCGTCAGGCGACCGGCCCGCTTCGCGGTGTCGTCACCACACCAGTACGCAACGACGCCGTGCGAGAGCTCGTGGAGGATGACCGAAGGGATCAGCACCCCGAGGAAGATCAGGGTGGACTGAAGGTCGAAAGACAACGGTCAGGCGCGCCCTGCACAGTTGATGCACCAACGGGTCTCGGGCATCGCCTCGAGCCGAGCGTCGCCGATCGGCTGGCCGCAGTTCTGGCAGAGACCGTAGGTGCCGTCGTCCATGCGGTCGAGCGCCTCTTGCACGGCGGCGAGCTGGTCTTCGAGTGAGCCGGCGAGCGAACGAGCCTCGCCGACCTCGGCCGCCACCTGCCCCGAATCGGCGAAGTTGTGATCGAGATCAGAACCGTTGGTGCCGCCGCCGAGCGCGGCGAGCTGACGGCTCAGCCGGTCCTTCTCCGCCTCGAGGGCGGCGCGGTTCGTCGCGAGGAGCTCGGTGGGAGGCACCCCCCAAGGCTAACGGCTTCGCTTCGCCCTCGGGTGGGCGTTCTCGTAGACCGCGCGCAGCCGCTCGGCGCTGACCAGGGTGTACACCTGGGTCGTCGCCACCGACGCGTGGCCGAGCAGCTCTTGCACCACCCGGATGTCCGCCCCGTGATCGAGCATGTGGGTCGCGCACGAGTGGCGAAGCACGTGAGGGCTGAGTCGATCACCGAGGCCGACGCGGTCGGCGTACGCGCGCACGATCCCCCACGCGCCCTGCCGTGAGAGCCGACCCCCGCGCGCGTTCAGGAACACCGCCTCGGCGTCCCCGCGCTTCGCCCACTGGTCGGGCACGAGAGCTCCGCGGCCGCTCGGCGCGAGCCAGTCGGTCAGTGCATCGGCCGCGAACCGACCGATCGGCACGACGCGCTCGTGGCTGCCCTTGCCGAACACGCGCATGACCCGATCGGCCAGGTCGACGTCGCCCATCGAGAGGCCCACGAGCTCGGAGATGCGGATGCCGGTGCCGTACAGCACCTCGAGGATGGCCCGGTCACGGCGCTCGAGCGGACCATGGCCGACGACCGACGCGAGGAGCGACTCGACCTCGGCCTCGCTCAGCGGCTTCGGGAGGCCCTGCGGCACCTTGGGCGACTCGACGGCCGCGGCGGGGTTGCGCGCCATGCGGCCCTCCTCGGCGAGGAACCGGTGCAACGACCGCACGGCGACGAGCGATCGAGCGACCGAGGTCGCGGCCTTGCCCTCGCGCTGCTGGCTCTGCACGTACCGCTCGATGTCGGCCTCGGTCACCGCGTCGAGCGTGCGGTGATGGCGGGCGAGGTACGCGCAGTACGCGTTCAGGTCTCGGCGGTAGGCGGCGATCGTGTTGGCCGAGCGCCCCCGTTCGACGGTCAGCCACGACAAGAACTCCTCCGCGTCGAGCGGCAGCGCAGGGTGTGGCGACGCGCGGTGCGCGCTCACCGGATCCCGAGCCGCTCCCGCGCGAGCAGCAGGCCGATGATGGTCTTCGCGTCGATGATCGCCTTGCTCGCAACGAGCTCGAGCGTGTCTTCGAGAGCGATCAGCTCGACCGTCATGTGGTGCTCTTCCTCGCTCTGCGAATGCGTCGCGACCGGCGTGAGGTCGAGGCCGAGGAAGATGTCGAGCCGCGCATCGGAGAACCCCGCTGACCCGTGGTAGGTGCAGAGGTGCTCGATGCGTCCGGCGCGGTAGCCGGCCTCCTCCCCGAGCTCACGCTGTGCGGTCTCGACGAGCGCTTCGCCCTCGACGTCGCACATCCCCGCGGGGATCTCGAGCAGGTCGTGCTGCAGCGCCGGTCGGTACTGGCGCACGCACACGACCTCGTTGCTCGGCAGGACCGGCACCACCGCGACCGCGGGCAGCGTGTGCACCACATCGCGATCGAAGATCTCCCCGGTCGGGCTCTCGAAGATCTCGTTCGTGACCCGGATGACGAAGCCCTGATAGATCTCGCGTTCTTCGAGGCGACGGAACGAGCTCACGCCTCGACGGAGAGCAGGTGCGGGTTGCGGCCCTCGGCACGCGACACGGCAGCACCGATGAAGTCGCGGAACAGCGGCCCGGGACGGTCGGGCCGGCTCTTGAACTCGGGATGGGCTTGCGTGCCGACCCACCACGGATGGTCGGCCAGCTCGACGAACTCGACGAGCCGCCCGTCGGGCGACGTGCCCGAGCAGATCAGACCCGCCTCTTCCATGCGCGTGCGGTACGCCGGGTTGAACTCGTAGCGATGCCGATGCCGCTCGGAGACGATCGGCTCGCCGTACGCGGCCATCGCCTTCGAACCGGGCTGCAGCACCGCGAAGTACGCACCCAGCCGCATCGTGCCGCCCATGTCGACAACCTCGCGCTGCGAGTCCATGAGGTCGATGACCGGGTGCGGGGACGTGGCGTCGAACTCGCTCGAGTTGGCTCCCTCGAGCCCGACGACGTTGCGCGCGAACTCGATGCACATCACCTGCATCCCGAGGCAGATGCCGAGGCACGGCATGAGGTTCACGCGTGCGTAGTTGGCCGCGGCGATCTTGCCCTCGATCCCCCGCACCCCGAACCCCGCGGGGATCACGATGCCGTCGAGGTCGCGCAAGCGGCCCTCCGCGAGCAGGCCCTCGACATCCTCGGCCTGGATCCAGTCGACCTGGACGTCGGCGCCGTGGTGGAAGCCGCCGTGCTTGAGCGCCTCGACGACCGAGAGGTACGCGTCGGGAAGGTCGATGTACTTGCCGATGAGGCCGATGCGCACAGGACGCACCGAGGTCTCGATGCGGTCGACGAGTGCCTCCCAGGACGTGAGGTCGACCTCGCGCTCCTCGAAGCCGAGGAGCCTGCACAGGTAGTCGTCGAGGCCCTCGGCGTGCAGCACGAGAGGGATCTCGTAGAGGTTGCGGGCATCGGCGGCGTTCACCACCGCCTCGACCGGGACGTCGCAGAGGTTCGAGATCTTGCGCTTCAAGGCGTCGGACACGGGGCGCTCGCTGCGGCACACGATCGCGTCGGGCTGGATGCCTCGGCTGCGCAGCTCGGTCACCGAGTGCTGCGAGGGCTTGGTCTTCTGCTCGCCGGACGGCCCGATGAACGGCACGAGCGTCACGTGGACGTAGGCGACGTTGTCGCGCCCGGCGTCCTTGCGGAACTGGCGGATCGCCTCGAGGAACGGGAGGATCTCGATGTCGCCGACGGTGCCGCCCACCTCGGTGATGACCACGTCGACGTCGTCGGTCGCGAGGCGGCGGATGCGGCGCTTGATCTCGTCGGTGATGTGCGGGATCACCTGCACGGTGCGTCCCAGGTAGTCGCCGCGTCGTTCGGCGGCGAGCACCGCCTGATAGATCGAGCCGGTCGTGGCGTTCGAGTTGCGGGAGAGCGACTCGTCGATGAAGCGCTCATAGTGGCCGAGGTCGAGATCGGTCTCGCCGCCGTCGTCGGTGACGAAGACCTCGCCGTGCTCGAAGGGGTTCATCGTGCCGGGGTCGACGTTGATGTAGGGGTCGAGCTTCTGCATCGTGACCCGCAGCCCCCGGGCCTTCAGCAGCCGTCCGATCGACGAGGCGGTGAGTCCCTTGCCGAGGGAGCTGGCCACGCCTCCGGTCACGAAGATGTGCTTCGTCACGACGCTCCTTCTCGATTTGGCGCGCTCCGCGCTCGAGGGGGCAGTGGCCGCCCCGCAGACAACCCGGTCGAGGGTAGCGCGGGAATTCCCCGACGAGGTGGAGGGCGATTGACAGACTGCCCGGCGTGAAGCCCAAGGTCAGACTCCTCGGTCCCGACGACGGCGATGCGTTCACGCGCACGTTCCGCACGGCGATGGTGTTCCCGGTGGCGAACCAGGCCCACCTCGACGCGCGCCGTCCCCTCTACCTCATGTCTCGGTCGTTCGGGGCGTGCGAGGGCAAGGAGGTGGTCGGCACTGCCGCGGCCTGGCCGTGCGACATGGTCGTGCCCGGCGGCGCGCGTGTCGATGCGGCCGCGGTCACCGGCGTCGGTGTGCTGCCCACGCACACGCGGCGCGGCATCCTCACGAACCTCATGCGCTCCCAGCTCGAAGACGTTGCCGACCAGGGGCAGCCGGTCGCGATCCTCTACGCGAGCGAGAGCATCATCTACGGCCGCTTCGGCTACGGCATCGCGACGAGCGGCGCGTCGCTCTCGCTCGAGACGAGGCACGGCCGGTTCCTCGAGCCCTTCGACGACCCCGGGCGCGTGCGCTTGGTGACCCGCGCCGACGCGCTGCAGCTGTTCCCGAGCATCTTCGACGAGTTCGACCGCGATCGCCCGGGCTCGATCAGCCGTCCCATCGTGAGGTGGGCGCACCCGTTCATGTACGGCCCGGCCCCCGAGGGCGAGCCGACGCCGCCCGAGTTCTACGTCGTGCACGAGGACGCCAAAGGCAAGCTCGACGGGGCGATGGCCTACGAGATCCTCGACCGCGACTCGTGGTGGGGCAAGCCGGGCTACATCGAGCTGCACGACCTGTTCGGGTCGCCCAGCGCCTACGTCTCGCTGTGGCGCCATGCGCTCGACCTCGACCTTGCGGACGGCGTCAAGTTCCACATGCGGAAGCCCGACGAGCCCTTGCGGTGGATGCTCGCCGACCCTCGCCGGCTCGAGATGAAGCTCGAGGACCAGCTCTGGCTCGCGTGCTCGACGTGCCGGGCGCCCTGGCGGCGCGCACCTACGGGCGACCGGGCAAGCTCGTCGCTCGACGTCGCCGACCCGTTCCTCGGCCGTGGGGGCAGATTCGAGATCGATTCGGCGGAATCAGGGCAGGCCACCTGCAAGCCGAGCCGCCGGTCAGCCGACCTCGAGATGACGATCGCCGACCTCGGTGCCGCCTACCTCGGAGGTGTGTCGTTCGCGGCGCTGGCCGCAGCGGGGCGAGTGAGCGAACAGCGCGCCGGCGCGCTCGCCCGCGCCGACCAGCTCTTCTCCCATCACCCCCTCCCCTGGTGCGGCACCTTCTTCTGACGCCCGCGACCCCGCTCCGCGACCGTTCGCGCGATTGCCTGCGTCATGGTGCGGCAATCGCGCGAACGCATGGCTGTCGGAGGGGAATGTCACACCCTCCGGCGATGCTGCCGAAATGGCGGACATGGCGAGGGTCTACTGGTTCTTCCGGCAACAGCTCGGTCTGATCACGCGTGAGCAGTGCCTGTCTTGCGAGCTCAGCGAGGGACAGATCGCCCATCGTCTGAGGTCGGGTGAGTGGGCTGAGATCCGGCCGGGCGTGTACGCCCTCGCCGGCGTGCGCCCGACGTGGGAGCAGGCGGTGCTCGCCGTGACCCTGTCGTGCCCGCCCGCCTACGCCTCCCATGCCACCACGGCGCGCTTGTCGGCGCTCCGCGGCTTCCTCGAGGTCCCCGAGGCGATCGAGGTCGTCACGCCGTTGGGGAGAAAGTCGCGCCTCGACGGAGTCGTCGGCCGACGATCTGGCGCCCTGTTCGATTCTGACCTCACGGTGCGCGGTCCGATTCCGACTGTCACCGTGGCGAGATGCGTCGTCGATGTGTCAGGTCGACTCTCGACGAAGGACCTCGGCTACGTGGTCGATGATGCGCTTCGGCGCAAGCTGCTCAGCCTCGAGGGCCTGCGCAGGTGCGCCGCACGGCTCGACCCCACGCCCGGCCGGTCGTTGCGAGGGATCCGCAGCGTGCTGGCCGACCGCCTCCCGGGATACTCCGCGGGAGACAGCGACCTCGAGACACGTGCGTTGCGTGCGCTCGTGGGGGCGGGGCTCCCGCCGCCCCGACAGCAGTTCCGGATGGTGCTCGCAGGGAGGCGGGTCCGCCTTGATCTGGCCTATCCGGAGCAACGCATCGCGATCGAGCTCGATGGATGGGACACGCACAGGTTCCGCTCGAAGTTCGACGACGATCGGGCTCGGGCCGACGACCTGATCGTCGCCGATTGGACGCCGATCACATTCACGTCGTCGATGGCCGACGCCTACCTCGCCGCGACGGTCAAGACGGTCTATGACCGCGCTCTCGCCAGGTTCGCGCGCTCGGGCGCGGCATAGTGCGGCTACCGCGCGAACGTTGCCCGTGGACTCGGGGCGGTCAGCGGCCGCGCTCGCGGGCGGCGGCGGCGAGCAGCTCTTCGGCGTGATCGCGGGCAGTCGCGCTCGAGGGCATGCCCGACAACATCCGGGACAGCTCGACTGCACGAGCGTCGCCGTCGACCGCCGATGCGCTGACCATCGTCCGCCCGTTCGCCTCGCGCTTGTCGACCGCGACCTGCGCGTCGGCATACGCGGCGACCTGCGCGAGGTGGGTCACGACGAGCACCTGGTGCGTCGCACCGAGCGATGCGAGCGATCGGCCCACCGCGAGCGCGGCCTGACCTCCGACGCCGGCATCGACCTCGTCGAAGACGAGCGTCGGCGGGGCCTCGGTGACGACGAGGCGCAACGCGAGCATCGTGCGGGCGAGCTCACCGCCCGAGGCCACTCGGGCGAGCGGCGCGAGGTCTTCGCCGGGGTTCGCGGCCAACAGGTACGTGACCGCGTCGCCCGCATCGCCGTCGACTGCGACCTCGATCCGCGCTCGGGGAAGCGCGAGCTCGGTGAGATCGAGCGCGGACAGCGCTCGCGAGCTTCGGCGCAGCCGCGCGGCGAGCGTCGCCGACCCGGCGCGCCTCGGCGTGGGCGGCGGCCAGAGCCGCAGTGCGTTGCTCGTCGAGCGCCGCGGCACGCGCGTCGTGGGACGAGAGCACCGCGAGTCGCTCCCGGGTCTCGTCGCGGTAGGCGATCACCTCCGCGAGCGTCTCGCCGTACTTGCGGGTGAGCTCGCGCAAGAGGTGCCTGCGAGCGCGCACCTCGTCGAGTCGCTCGGGATCGTCGGCGATGCCGTCGGCAGTGTGGCGGAGGTCGGCGGCGATGTCGGCGGCCTCTGCCTCGAGCCCGTGGAGCCGTTGCTCGAGCTCCGCAAACGGGGCGCGCCCGACGAGCGCGGCCCGCGCGGCTCCGAGCGCGTCGACCGCTCCGCCCTCGCCTGTGAGCGCGTCGCTTGCTTGGGCCGCAGCTTCGCGGTGTGCGACTGCGTCGGCGAGACGGTCCTCCTCGAGCTCGAGCGTTCGGTCTTCGTCGGCGTCATCGAGATGGGCGCGGTCGAGCTCGTCGACCTGGTACCTCAGGAGGTCGATCTCGCGCGCTCGGGCGCGTTCGTCGCCACCGAGTGCCGCGAGCTCCGCCTCGATCTCGGCAACGCGAGCGCGGGCCTCGCGCAACGGAGAAAGGTCGACGCCGCCGAACCGGTCGAGAGCGCTGCGCTGCTCTGCGACGCCGAGCAGCGACTGGTGGCTGTGCTGCCCATGAAGGTCGACGAGCCGCCGGCCTTCCTCGGCGAGCTGCGTGACCGTGGCGAGGCGGCCGTTGCGATACGCCCGTGATCGGCCGTCGCGCGGGATCACGCGGCTCAGCACGACCTCGTCTTCGCCGACCACGAACCGGCCCTCGATCGAGCACTCGGCCGCGCCGTGGCGGACTGCGCCGCTGTCGGCGCGGCCGCCCACGAGCAGCTCGATCGCGTCGACGAGCAGTGTCTTGCCCGCACCGGTCTCGCCGGTGAGGGCGGTCATGCCCGGGCCGAGCACGAGCACGAGCTCGTCGATGACCCCGAGGTTGCGGACCGCGAGCTCGGTCAGCACAGGTCAGTGGTCAGCACGGCTCAGCGATCGCTCAGGCCGAACTTCGCCTTGAGGATGCGGTGGAAGTTGCGCTTCCCGAACGTGACGAGCCGGGCGCTGCGGTCCGCGGGCGAGCAGTCGACGATGTCGCCCTCCTCGAGCTCGCCGACGCTCGTGCCGTCGACCGACAGGGTCGCCGGGCGATGACCGATCACCTCGAGGCTGAGCGTCTCGCCCGGATCGAGGATCAGCGAACGGTCGAAGAGCATGTGCGGCGACACTGGCGTGAGCAGCAGCGCGCGATGACGGGGCGACACGATCGGACCACGGGCCGACAGCGAGTACGCCGTCGACCCGGTCGGCGTCGCGACGATGAGGCCATCGGCCGCGTAGGAGGTGAAGACCTCTCCGCCGATCCGCACGAGCATGCGGACCGTGTGACCCGACTGGGTCTTCTCGACGACAGCTTCGTTCAGCGCGCGAAAGCTCCATCCGTCGAGGAGAGAGCGCTTCGACCGGATGGTGACCGAGAGCATCATGCGGTCTTCGATGCCGTAGTCGCCGGCGAAGAAGCGTTCGAGCGCCGAGGTCATCGCGTTCGGCTCGACCTCGGTGAGGTAGCCGAGGAGGCCGACGTTCACGCCCAGGACCGGCACCTCTGCCTCCTCCACGAGGTCGACGGTGCGCAACATCGTGCCGTCGCCGCCGAGGCTCACCGCGAGGACGACGTCCTGGGCGAGCTTCTCGTCGGGCACGGCGAGGTCGAGGAGGTCGACAGCTTCGGCGTCGGCGAGCGGCATGCGCACCTCGTGCCCCCGCTCGTGCAGCCACTGCACCGCCTCGCGTGCGAGCTCGAACGCGTTCGGAGCGCTGGTTGTGCACGACCAGCGTCACCGTGCTCACAGAAGCGTCGCCTCCGCCACGGCGAAGTCGATCGTCTGCTCCCGGAGCTGCAGCCCACGGTCCCCCGGGTCCGGGCGCGGCTGCGTGCACGAAGAACTCGACGTTCCCCTTCGCTCCCCGCACCGGCGACACCATCCACCCAATGATGGCCGCTGAGCGAAGGGTCAGCGCGCTCCCGACCTCCTCGAGCACCCGCCGCCAGATCGCCGGGTCGGTGATCACCCCTCGGCCGCGGTCAGCCTCCGCCTTGCCTGCCTCGAACTGCGGCTTCACGAGCAGCACCAGATCCGCGGCCGGCTGGGACACCCCGAGGAGCGCATCGAGCACAGTGCGCAGCGAGATGAACGAGAGATCGGCGACCACGAGGTCGAACAGGCCGAACGTGCCGGGCTCGAGCGTGCGGAGGTTCACACCCTCGTGGACGTGCACCCGCGGGTCCGAGCGAAGCAGCTCGTGGATCTGCCCATGCCCGACGTCGACCGCGACGACCTCGGCCGCGCCGTGATCGAGCAAGGCAGTGCGTGAAGCCGCCCGTCGACGCGCCGGCATCGAGCGCGCGTCGACCGTCCACGTCGATGGCGAACGTCTCGAGGGCTTCGACGAGCTTGTCTCCCCCGCGGCTCACGAAGCGCGGCGGCGGACCGAGGACCTCGACGGGCTCGCCGGCGCCGACCATGCGACTCGCCTTCTCGGCAGGCGCGCCCCCGACCGTGACGAGGCCCGCGTCGATCGCCCGCTGCGCGGCCTCACGGCTCGTGGCGAGCCCGCGGCGCACGAGCTCCGCGTCGAGCCGCCGGCGCGCCGTCACGACTTCTTGGCTGCTGCCTTCTTCGCCGGAGCCTTCTTGGCCGTCGCCTTCTTCGCAGGCGACTTCTTGGCCGCCTTCTTCGCCGCCTTCTTCGCGGGAGCCTTCTTCGCACCCGACGAGGACTTCATCGTGTCGACCTTGCGCTCGAGGCGGGCCAGGTCCTTCTTCGTCGCGAACCCGAGCGAAGCCATCTGGGATACGACCTCTTCGCGCATCGCCTTGACGACGCGCTCGGTGTTCTCCCGGCTTCGCTCGACGAGCTCCTGCACTTGCTGCTGGGTCTGCTCGGTCTGGAGCTCGCCCGCTCGCACGAGGTTGCCGACGACCTCCTCCGCCTTGGCCCGCGTGGTCTGAGTGAAAGCCATGCCGGCTTCGAGGTACTTCCGGATCGCATCGAGCTGTGCCATGAGCCAACACGCTACCGACCACCGGCCTCGGTAGGGTCGCTCGCAGTGATCCCCCTCCGGGACAACCTCCCGACGCGGCGGCGTCCGGTCGCCACGATCCTGCTCATCGCGATCAACGTCGCGGTGTTCCTGTTGGTCCAGTCACCGCTGCGGGGCACGGATGTCGTGCGGATCCAGACCGGGACCGTGCGGATCGACAGCGAGCTCCGCTTCGACCTCGAGTACGCCGCGATCCCGTGCGAGATCACCCAGGGACGGCCGCTGACGATCAACGAGATCGGCAAGACGTTCGTGCAGGGCGACACGTCGGCGTGCGACCACAACGACCGCAGCCCGCCCCTCTTCCCGGGCAAGAACGTCTACCTCGCGGTGATCACGTCGATGTTCTTGCACGGCGGGTGGCTGCACCTCGGCTTCAACATGCTGTTCCTGTGGGTGTTCGGGAACAACGTCGAGGACCGCCTCGGCTGGGCTCTGTACCTGCTCTTCTACGTGCTCGCCGGCATCTTCGCCACTGCGGGCCAGATCTTGCTGAACCCGAGCAGCACCGTGCCGGTCATCGGCGCGTCCGGCGCGATCGCGGGGGTGATGGGCGTGTACCTCGTGTGGTTCCCGCGGGCGAAGGTCTTCACGCTGTTCTTCGCGATCCTCGTGTGGTTCCGCGAGATAGAGGCGCGCGTCGTGCTCCTCGTGTGGCTGGCGCTGCAGTTCCTGTTCAACCGCGGCGGCGACGTCGCGTGGATGGCGCACGTCGCGGGTTTCGGGTTCGGGATGATGGTCGCGTGGCTGCTGCGACCCCGAGCGAGACCGGCCGCGCTCAGCGATCCGTGGAGCCCACCGCCGAGCCCGTACCAGTGAGGCCCCCGTCGGCGAGCATCGCGTCGGCGAGCGCGGCGAGGTCGTTCGTGACGATCGACGGACGCGGCTCGATCTTCGAGATGTCGGTGCCGGGCGCGACGATCCCCGAGAGCACGAGGCCGAAGTCGCAGCCGAGACGGACGGCGAACAAGCCGTCCGTGTCGGGGCGATCGCCGACCATGAGCAGGTGCGCATCACCAACCGCCTCGCGCACGAGCGCGGCCATCGCGGGATGCGGCTTCCCGGCGACCACCGGGAGCGCCTCGGAGCCCGTCGCGACGGCGGCGAGGATCGCGCCGCCACCGGGGATCGGGCCGCTCGGCGTCGGATAGGTCGCGTCGTCGTTCGTGCCGATCAGCACCGCGCCGCCCCGGATCGTGTCGGACGCGACCTTCATCCGCTCGTAGTCGAAGTCGCGGTGGAAGCCGACGACCACGGCGTCGGCGGGCCCTTCGCGCAGCGGCTGCACGCCTCGGGCCTCGAGCGCTTCGACCACGCCCGGACCGCCGAGCACGACCGCCTTCTTGCCCGGCTCGATCAGCCGAGCCGCCGCCATGGCGGACGTCAGCACATCGCCCTTCGCAGGGATGCCGAAGCCTTCGAGCTTCGCGACGACGTCGCCGACTCTCACCGATGAGTTGTTCGTGACGAACAGCACGCGCCGTCCGCTCGCCCGTAGACGTGCGATCGCGTCGGCCGAGCCCGCGATGGCGTGGTCCGCGAGCCAGATGACCCCGTCGAGGTCACAGACGACCGTGTGCGCGTCGAGACCCGAGCTCGGGGCGCTCACCCGATGGCGTGGCTGGCGTGGCTCGCGATCAGGTCGACGATGAACGGCCACAGCGGCTCGGGCAGGTCGTGTCCCATGTCGTTCAGCACGACGAGGTTCGCGCCGGGAACGAGCTCGGCAGTGCGCTCACCGCCACTCAGGCTGATGAGCGTGTCGGCCCGACCGTGGATCACGAGGAACGGCAGCTTGACGTTGCGAAGGCCGTCGGCTCGATCGCCGGTCGCGACGATGGCGCCCATCTGGCGACCGGCACCCTCGGGATAGAAGGCGCGGTCGTACGACGCAGCAGCCTGCTCTCGAGCTCGCGCCGCGTCGAAGTACCGCGGGCTGCTGAAGATCTTCGAGCCCTCGACCGATGCCTCGATCGCCTGCGCCCGGTCCGCGGGAGGGGGACGCATCAGTGCGGCCATCGCCTCGGGAGCCGCCTGCCCGTACTCAGGCTCGCCCGTCGTCGACATGATCGACGTGACGGAGCGCAGGCGTTGCGGGTGCTCGATCGCCATCGTCTGCACGATCATCCCGCCCATCGACGCGCCGACGACGTGGGCACGGTCGATGCCGAGCGAGTCGAGCACAGCGATGCCGTCGGCAGCCATGTCGGAAAGCGTGTAGGGCACCGCGGGCGCCTCGCCGCCCGCCATCATCGCGTTGAAGAGCTCGGCCATGTCGAACGTGGCGCCGTCGAGGTGGGTCGAGAGGCCACAGTCGCGGTTGTCGTAGCGGATGACGAAGTAGCCCTTGTCGGCTAGGGCCTGGCAGAGCTTGTCGTCCCAGGCGATGAGCTGAGCGGTGAAGCCCATGACGAGCAGCAACGGCTCATCGCTCGGATCGCCGATGGTGTCGTACTCGATCTCGATCCCGTTGTTGTTGGCACGCGGCATGGCTGCATCTTTGCATCTGGTAGTCATTCGATCGTGCCCCGCTTCGAGCCCTTTCCCGGTGTGCTCTACGACATCGAGCGGTTCGACCTCGGCGAGGTGACTGCTCCTCCGTACGACGTGATCGACGACGCCGAGCGCGAGCTGCTCGGCGCCCGTTCGCCATGGAACGTCGTGCACATCGACCTGCCGGCCGAGGCGGACGGCCGAGACCGGTACGAGAACGCGTGCTACCTCCTCCATCACTGGCTGGACGTCGATGTGCTCCGCACCGACGACGAGCCCGCGTTCTACGTGTACCGGATGGGGTACCACGACGAGTCCGGCCACGCCCTGCAGACCGCGGGCGTGATCGGCGCACTCGAGCTCAGTGAGCCGGGCACCAAGGGCGTCTTCCCCCACGAGCAGACGACGCCCAAGGCGCACAGCGATCGGCTCCAGATGCTGCGCTCGTGCCGGGCGAACCTCTCCGCCGTCTGGGGGCTGTCGCTCACGCCCGGGCTCGGGGCGCTCTGCGAGCTGCCTGGCCCGCCCGACGCTCGCTGGACCGATGACGACGGGGTGCACCATCGGCTCTACCGAGTGCGTGAGCCCGGAGTCATCGCTGCCATCCGCGATGCCGTCGCCGCGTCACCGGTCGTCATCGCCGACGGCCACCACCGTTACTCGACGTCCCTCGCCTACAAGGGTGAGCGCGACGAGCCGGGCGGCCCGCCCGACTTCGTGATGGCGTTCATCGTCGAGCTCGCGCCCGAGCAGCTCAACGTCCTCCCGATCCACCGCCTTCTCTCGCGCATCGATCCCGCTGTCGACGTGCTCGCTGCGCTCGAGCCGTGGTTCGAGTCGTTCGATGCCGGGCCTCTCGATGGCGCGTCGACGATCACCGCGCGGATGGCCGACGCGGGCGCGCTCGCGCTCGTGCGAGCCGACGGCTTCTGGTTGCTGCGACCTCGAGCGGGCGCGTTCGACGGCGTCGACGATCTCGACTCGAGCCGCCTCGAGGCCGCCCGCGGCAGCGCTCGGACCGCACGAGATCGCGTACCAGCACGGCGTTCTCAACGTCGTGAGTCGCGTGAGCAACGCATCCGACACCCTCGGCGTGCTGTTGCGGCCCGCGACCGTCGATCAGATCGCGGCGACTGCGTACGCGGGCAAGCTCATGCCCCCGAAGACGACGTTCTTCGCGCCGAAGCCGAAGACCGGCACGGTCTTGCGGATGCTCGACTAGTTGACGTCCCAGGTGCCGCCCGAGGCGAGCAGGGCGGCCGAGGTCGCCAGGGCCCTTCTCGCTGGCGAGCATGAGCTGGCGCGACGTCTCGGTCGCGAACTCGGCCCGGTCGACGTCACGAAACACACCGATCGGCGTGGGAGTCGTCGGGCTGTGGCTCAGCCGCGACAGCGCGAACGCGAGGCCCGGGTCGGAGTGGTGCTCGTCATGGACGAGCAGCGCGGCCTCGCCGACCTCGGCGACGTCGACGATGCGAAGCTGCCCGTCGGTGCCCATGACGACACCCTTCTCGTTGTCGGCACCGAACCTGATCGGCTCGCCGTGGACGAGGTTGATGAGCATCGCGGAGCGGTTCTCGCGCGACAGGATCGTCTCGAATGCGCCGTCGTTGAAGACGTTGCAGTTCTGGTAGATCTCGACAAAGGCAGCGCCCTTGTGGTCGTGCGCGCGCCGGAACGTCTCCATCATGTGCTTGCGATCCATGTCGTGCGTGCGAGCGACGAACCCGGCTTCGGCTCCGAGCGCGAGGCTGACCGGGCTGAACGGGTAGTCGAGCGAGCCGAACGGCGTCGACTTCGTGACCTTGCCGACCTCACTCGTGGGTGAGTACTGGCCCTTGGTGAGCCCGTAGATCTGGTTGTTGAACAGCAGGATCGTGAGGTTCACGTTTCGACGCAACGCGTGGATGAGGTGGTTGCCGCCGATGGAGAGGCCGTCGCCGTCGCCGGTGATCACCCAGACGTCGAGGTCGGGGCGCGCCATGGCGACACCCGTTGCGATCGCCGGCGCGCGGCCGTGGATGCCGTGCACGCCGTAGGTGTTCATGTAATACGGGAAGCGGCTCGAGCACCCGATGCCCGAGACGAACACCGTGTTCTCAGGCTTCACGTTGAGCTCAGGCATGAGCATCTGCACCGCGGTGAGGATCGAGTAGTCGCCACAGCCGGGGCACCAGCGGACCTCTTGGTCGCTGGTCCAGTCCTTCTTCGTCGTCGCCGGCACGGTGTCAGTCATCGCACGCCTCCAGGATGGCGGTCTCGAGCTCGCCGGCGGTGAACGGAGTGCCCTGCACCTTGTTCACCGCGCGAGCGTCGACCAGAAACTCGGCGCGGACCATGCGCCACAGATGCCCCGAGTTCATCTCGGGGATGACCACGCGGGGGTACCGCCGCACCACCTCGCCCAGGTTCGCCGGGAACGGGTTCAGGTGCACGAGGTGCGCGTGGGCGACCTTCTTGCCGGCGGCCCGAGCCCGACCGACCGCGGCGTCGATGGTGCCCCACGTCGAGCCCCAGCCGAGCACGAGCACCTCGGCATCGTCGTCACCGTGCACCTCGACGGGCGGGATGTCCTTCGCGATGCCCTTGACCTTCGCTGCCCGCAGGTCGACCATCCGGCCGTGGTTCTCGGGCGTGTAGGAGATGTCGCCCGACCCGTCTTCCTTCTCGAGCCCGCCGACGCGGTGCATCAGACCGGGCGTGCCGGGCACGGCCCACGGACGGGCCAGCGTCTCGGGGTCGCGGAGGTAGGGCCAGAACACCTCGGTGCCGTCTTCGCGCACGTGGTTGGGCTTGTCTGCGAACGGGACTGCGATGTCGGGGAGCGTGCTCACGTCGGGCAGCAGCCACGGCTCGGCGCCGTTCGCGAGGTAGCCATCGGAGAGCAGGATCACCGGCGTGCGGTACTTGATCGCGATGCGGACGGCCTCGATCGCCGCGAAGAAGCAGTGCGACGGGCTCATCGCGGCGACGATCGGCAACGGCGCCTCGCCGTGGCGTCCGTACATGGCCATCAGCAGGTCGGCGGCCTCGGTCTTGGTCGGCAGACCCGTCGAAGGACCGCCGCGCTGGATGTCGATGATGAGCAACGGCAGCTCGAGGCTCACGCCGAGGCTGATCGTCTCTGACTTGAGCGCGACGCCAGGACCACTCGTCGTCGTGACGCCGAGATGCCCGGCGAATGCGGCGCCGAGGGCCGAGCCCGCGGCGGCGATCTCGTCTTCGGCCTGGAAGGTGCGAATGCCGAAGTTCTTGTGCTTCGACAGCTCGTGGAGGATGTCGGAGGCCGGCGTGATCGGATAGGACCCGAGGAACACGGGGAGCTTCGCCAGCTGCCCCGCAGCCACGACACCCCATGCGAGCGCGGTGTTGCCGGTGATGTTCGTGTACGTGCCGGCCGGCAGCTTCGCAGGCTTGACCTGATAGGAGTGACCGAAGAGCTCGGCGGTCTCACCGAAGTGGTAGCCGGCCTTGAACGCGGCCGTGTTCGACGCGAACACCTGCTCGTTCTTCTTGAACTTCTCCTCGATCCACTTGAGGGTCGTCTCGACGGGCCGCGTGTACATCCACGACACGAGGCCGAGCGCGAAGAAGTTCTTCGAGCGGTCGGCGTCGCGCGGCTTCACGCCGAGCGGCGCCGTGGCCTCCTTCGTGAGCGAGGTCATGGGCACCTCGTACACCGTGTAGCCCTTGAGGCTGCCGTCGGTGATCGGGCTCTCGGAGTAGCCGGCCTTCGCAAGGTTGCGCTCGTCGAACGTGTCGGTGTTCAGGATGAGCGTGCCACCAGGCTCGAGCCGGTCGAGGTCGGCCTTGAGCGCCGCGGGGTTCATCGCGACGAGGACGCTCGGCGCGTCGCCGGGCGTCGTGATCTCGTGGTCGGAGATGTGGACCTGGAACGACGAGACGCCCGCGAGCGTGCCCGCAGGAGCGCGGATCTCAGCGGGGAACTCGGGCAACGTCGACAGGTCGTTGCCGAACAAGGCGCTGGCGCTCGTGAACCGATCGCCGGTGAGCTGCATGCCGTCGCCGGAATCGCCGGCGAAGCGGATGACGACCCGATGCAGCTCCTCGGGTGCCTCCGGACGTGCTGTGTCGGTCACGATCCCCCCTGGGACGCGCGGTTACATCAACGTGAAGTCGAGACTACCGGCACGTCAACGGCACTCAATGCATGCCGCTTGATGAGATCCAGACGGGACAGATCAGGCGACGGTGATGCCCTGATCGAGGTACACGTCCTGGATCGCGTTCAGGAGCACGACGCCGTCGGCCATCGGGCGCTGGAACGACTTCCGGCCGCAGATCAGACCCATTCCCCCGGCCCGCTTGTTGATGACCGCGGTGCGCACGGCCTGGGCCATGTCGGCGGCGCCCTTCGACTCGCCACCCGAGTTGATGAGGCCGACACGACCCATGTAGCAGTTCGCAACCTGCCACCGACAGAGGTCGATGGGGTGGTCGGTCGTCAGCTCGTCGTAGACGAGCGGGGAGGTCTTGCCGAAGTTCAGCGCGGTGAACCCGCCGTTGTTCTCGGGTGCCTTCTGCTTGATGATGTCGGCTTCGATCGTGACGCCGAGGTGGTTTGCCTGACCCGTCAGGTCGGCGGACACCGCGTAGTCGACGCCGTCCTTCTTGAACGCATTGTTGCGCAGGTAACACCACAGCACGGTGAACATGCCGAGCTGGTGCGCTTCGGCGAACGCCTCGCTCACCTCTTGCAGCTGGCGCGTCGACTCCTCGGACCCGAAGTAGATGGTCGCGCCGACGCCAGCGGCCCCGAGGTCCCAGGCCTGCTGCACGTTGCCGAACATCACCTGGTCGAACTTGTTCGGGAAGGTGAGGAGCTCGTTGTGATTGAGCTTCACGATGAAGGGGATCTTGTGCGCGTACCGACGGGACGCCTGCGCCAACACGCCAAACGTGCTCGCGACGCCGTTGCAACCACCCTCGATCGCGAGCTTCACGATGTTGATCGGGTCGAAGTAGGCGGGATTGGGAGCGAACGACGCTGCGGCCGAGTGCTCGATGCCCTGATCGACCGGCAAGATCGACACGTAGCCGGTGCCGGCGAGTCGCCCGTGATCGAGGAGAGACGAGAGGTTGCGGACGACCATGGGGTTGCGGTCGGTCTCGAGGAAGACCCGGTCGATGTAGTCGGGGCCCGGGAGCGAGAGCTCCTCGCGCGGGATGGCCTTCGCGGTGTGGCCGAGCAGCGACTCAGCCTCGTCACCGAGCAGTGCAGAGATGTCGGGCATGTCGCGAGAGTACCCCTGGGGGTCAACGGGCGAGCCACTCCTCTGCCGTCGCGAGCGCCGCGTCGATCGCCCGGTGAGCGGCCTTGGCCTGGCGACTCGGCAGCACCGCGCTGGCCACCACCTCGGTGCGGCTCTGGGTCGCGCCGGCGGCGCGGAAGAACCGGCGCCGCACTCGGCCGGTGACGATCACCTCGCTGCCGGGCTCGAGCTTGTCGACCGACCCGAGCGGGGCGCTCGGCCAGGCCACGGGCACGACCTCGGTCTCGTACCCGTCGTCGCGGACGGTGAGGTCGAACGAGGCGACGTGGTCGCCCGAGGGGAGCTCGCGGACGTCGGGCTCGCGGGCGAGCACGCCGTGCAGCAAGACGATGTTCATGGGACTTCCCTTCGATGAATCGCAACAGGTGAAGGGAAGTGGTCGGACTCTAGAGAGGGGGTGGGACATTCAGTCGAGCGCGCGCAACCTCTGGCTCACGTCGGCGAAGGCCGGATCGGCCTGACGGACGCGCGTGAACAGCGTGCGAGCCCGCGGCACATCGCCCGCTCGGTCGTAGAGGTCGGCGAGCGCGTACCACTGCTTCAGGTGGTGCAGCTGCGGCTTGCGCGGGTGGGTGCCCGAGCGCTCGAGCAGCGCGATCGCCTGTGTGAGCTTCCCCTGATCGGCCAACGCGCCCGCCATGACGATGCGACCGTCGGCAACCACCGCGGGATCGGGTGAGGCCGCGCGCAGCTCGTCCCAGAGCTCGCCGACTGCGGTCCACCGATGCAGCGCGCGGTAGCAGTCCGCGAGCACGGCGTTGAGCTCGGTCGAGCCACTGAGTGTGCGGAACTCCTCGAGCTCGCGCGACGCCTTGCGGTACTCGCCGAGCCGGTACAGCGTCAGGCCGTAGAGCTCTCGCACACCCGACGACGCGGGTGCGTCGCGCACCAATGGCTCCAGGAGCCGTCGGGCCTCGGGGAATCGGTCGCGCTCGTACGCGCGCCGAGCGTTCGCGAAGCGCTGCTGCAGCTTCGGCCCGCCGTGGGCTCCTCCCGCATCCTCGAAGTCGCTGACGACGTCGGACGGCAGGTTCGCGACGGGCGCCTTGCTGTCGGTGTCGCGGTTGACGGTCCGCGACGGCCGCTTGGTGCTCCCCCGCGCGACCGCGCCGCGGGCCTGATCGCGGACGTCGCCCTCGTCGGTCCAGTCGTCGGCGGCCCACTTCTGGGGGGCGTTGCGCGCCGGTGCGTCGCCCTTCCGCGGCGACATCACCTCGCTCGCGCCCTTGCGGGCCACTCCGCCCAGGCCCGCGCGACGGGCTGCGTTCGACGCGTCGATCGCCGCCTGCGGGATGCCGGACTTCGCCGCGGGCTTCGGGGCTGCCTTGGACCCCGACTTCGGCTGTGGCTTGCCCTTGGGCGCGCCGCGAGGAGGTGGACGCTTCCCAGGCATGGCGCGCAGCCTAGGAGACGGCGGCCATGACGAGGCAGGTCGTCGTGCCATGCGCCAGCACCTTGCCCTCGGCGTCGAGGAGGCGGCCTTCCGCTGTGGCGATGCGCGAGCCCCGGTGGACGACGTCCCCGGTCGCGACGATGTGCCCGTGGTCGGCGCGGATCGGCCGTGTGTAGTGCAGGTGGATGTCCACCGTCGTGTATCGCTCGCCGGGCGCCAACGTCGAGTGCACTGCGCACGACATCGCGCTGTCGAGCAACGTCGCCGCGATGCCCCCGTGGACGGTGCCGGCCGGGTTGCACATCTCTGCCCGCGTGTCGATCCCGAAGCCGACGTGTCCTTCCGCCAACACCTCGGTCGTGATGTCGAGGAGCCTCGTGATGCCCACGCCGGGGCCGTCGATGCCGAACAGGCTGCGAAGCTGCTCGAGCCCGCTCTTGTCGGGGTCGAGCAGGGAGTCGCTCACTTGGGCGCCTTCCACATCGCCCACAGCTCGGGGCCACCGGGCTCGAGGCGGATCTCGTGCGAGATCTCGAAGCCGAGCGAGCCGTAGAACGCGAGGTTCTTCGGGTTCGTCGTCTCCAGATGGACACCAACACCCTCGGCGTCGGCCGCCGCCATCCCCGGCATGATCACGTGCCGCCCCATGCCGTGGCCCTGGTGCTCCGGACTGACCGCGAGGAACTGCAGGTACGAGTGGCGACGCGTCGGACGCACCGAACCGATCGCCCGGAGCGCGTCGCCGAGCTCGGCGGTGCGGTCGGGGCCGAGCAGCGCGCCCAGCAGCCCGCCGATCGACGGCGGCCCCACCGCAACGGGCAGCGCCGTCTCCCCTGGCGCCTGCCACACGGCGACGGCCTCGACCTTGTCGCCGGCGATCACATGGATCGGGTTGCGGCTCACGTAGCGCTCGACGAAGAGGCCGAGCCACGCCGCGGTGGCGTCGAGCCGCGTCGCGTCATCCGGGAACAGCCACTGGAAGAGCGGATCTGGGGCGAAGGCCTCGCCGAGCACCTTGCGGATGGCCGGCACGTCCGAGCTCGTCGTCAAACGCACGGGCGCGCACCATAAGGCGATGCGGCGATCGTTGCATCGGCGTCGTATCGTCGGCCGCACAGTCACTGTGCGATGGAGGAGAAGCTGTGATCGCTGCTGGAGATGCAATCCCCGATGTCGAGATCAAGCAGCCGGGGGCAAGCGGGATGCCCGAATCGGTCAAGACCGGTGAGCTGTTCGCCAAGGGCCGGACTGTGCTCTTCGGTGTGCCCGGTGCCTTCACCCCTGGCTGCGACAAGATCCACCTGCCCGGCTTCGTCGAGCAGGCAGATGACCTGTTCGCCAAGGGCGTCGACCGAGTCGCGTGCGTCGCGGTGAACGACGCGTTCGTGATGGACGCCTGGGGCAAGGCCCACGGCGTGGGAGACAAGATCGTGATGCTGGCCGACGGCAACGGCGACTTCACCAAGGCGATGGGCCTCGAGCTCGACGGCTCGGCCTTCGGGCTCGGCGCCCGGTCGAAGCGCTACGCGGCGATCATCGACGACGGCAAGCTCACGCGCATCGACGTGGACGAGACCGGCGGCGTCGACCAGAGCTCGTGTGGCGCCGTGCTCGGCCGTCTCTGAAAGGATCTCGCCATGATCAGAGTCAGCGTGTTCTATCCGAAGACCGAAGGCGCGTCCTTCGACCACGACTACTACCGCTCGAAGCACGTCCCCCTCTGCGTCGAGACCTGGGGCCTGAAGGGCGCCGAGATCGACAAGGGCCTCGACGGCCCGAACGAGGCCGCGGTGCACTTCAAGTTCGACTCGATGGAGGCGCTCGGCGCAGCGATGAGCTCGCCGGGGATGGCAGAGATCATGGGCGACGTCGCCAACTACACGACGATCCAGCCCGTGCTGCAGACCAGCGAGATCGTCGAATAGCGCGAGATGGGCGCCGGACAGGTGGCCCCTGAAACGAAAGGGGTCACGGTCGAGCTCCTTGCGACGGTTGACCTCGGGCCTGAGATCGAGGGCATGGCAGGGCGCCAGCTCCGGATGCGCATGGTGACCATCGAGCCGGGAGGTGTCTTCGGCCCGCTTCACGACCACAAGGGCAGGCCGGGCACGGTGTACGTCTTGCAAGGGATCATCACCGACCATCGAGACGGCGTCGCGACCGACTACGGGCCTGGGGTGGGATGGCCCGAGGACAGGGACACGCTCCACTGGCTCGAGAACCGAGGAACGGTGCCGGCGGTCGAGATCTCGGTCGACATCGTCAGCGGGGCGTAGCACTCCCGAAAACGACGAAGAGCCCCCCGTGAGGGGGGCTCTTTCGCGTGAGAAAATCCGGCGGCGACCTACTCTCCCAGGGGGTCTACCCCCAAGTACCATCGGCGCGGGCGGGCTTAACTGCCGTGTTCGGAATGGGAACGGGTGTGGCCCCGCCGCCATAGCCACCGGAAACCTGTTGTCAATGGCGCCAGCGAAAAGCCGGCAGCCCCTTGAGCACTTCAGAGCGAGCACGAGCATGAGTTCATCCAAGCCCTCGGCCGATTAGTACCGGTCGGCTGAACAGGTTGCCCTGCGTACACCTCCGGCCTATCAACGTGGTGGTCTGCCACGGGCCTTACCTGGTTAACCCAGTGGGAGATCTCATCTCGGAACAGGTTTCGCGCTTAGATGCTTTCAGCGCTTCTCCTTCCCGCAGGTGGCCAACCAGCAGTGCCCTTGGCAGGACAACTGGCACACCAGAGCTGCGTCCGTCCCGGTCCTCTCGTACTAGGGACAGCCTTCCTCAGATCTCCTACGGCTGCAGAGGATAGGGACCGAACTGTCTCACGACGTTCTAAACCCAGCTCGCGTACCGCTTTAATGGGCGAACAGCCCAACCCTTGGGACCTGCTTCAGCCCCAGGATGCGATGAGCCGACATCGAGGTGCCAAACCTTCCCGTCGATATGGACTCTTGGGGAAGATTAGCCTGTTATCCCCGGGGTACCTTTTATCCGTTGAGCAACGACGCTTCCACAAGCAATCGCTGGGTCACTATGCCCTGCTTTCGCATCTGCTTGACGAGTTTGTCTCGCAGTCAAGCTCCCTTGTGCCATTGCACTCGACGGCTGATTGCCAACCAGCCTGAGGGAACCTTTGGGCGCCTCCGTTACATTTTAGGAGGCGACCGCCCCAGTCAAACTACCCGCCTGACGCTGTTCCCGACCCGGATAACGGGCCTAGGTTAGAGTCCCGGCATTAGCAGGGTGGTATTTCAACGGCGACTCCACCATGGCTGGCGCCACAGCTTCCAAGTCTCCCACCTATCCTACACAACCAAGACCAAGACCCAACATCAAGTTATAGTAAAGGTCCACGGGGTCTTTCCGTCCTTCTGCAGCTAACGAGCATCTTTACTCGTACTTCAATTTCGCCGGGTCTGTGGTTGAGACAGTAGGAAAGTCGTTACGCCATTCGTGCAGGTCGGAACTTACCCGACAAGGAATTTCGCTACCTTAGGACGGTTATAGTTACCGCCGCCGTTTACCGGGGCTTAGGTTCAGAGCTTCGCCTTACGGCTAACCCTTCCCCGTAACCTTCCGGCACCGGGCAGGCGTCACAGCGTATACATCGTCTTGCGACTTCGCACGCTGCTGTGTTTTTAGTAAACAGTCGCTTTCCCCTGGTTTGTGTCACCCTTTCAGGCTCGAGGCGCGAAGCCTTTCACCCTAACGGGGTCCTCCTTCTCCCGAAGTTACGGAGGTATTTTGCCGAGTTCCTTAACCACAGTTCTCCCGATCGCCTTGGTATTCTCTACCTGCCCACCTGTGTCGGTTTGGGGTACGGGCAGCGTGCGAACTAGCTAGAGGCTTTTCTCGGCAGCATGGGATCAGTCACTTCGTCTGGATCGACTCGGCATCGCGTCTCAGGCTTTGTGAGGTCCGGATTTGCCTAGACCTCGCCCTACACGCTTACCCCAGGACGACCATCGCCTGGGTTGACCTACCCTCCTGCGTCCCCTCATTGCTTGCCTCCTCGATGTGGGTCGGTTCGTCCGAAGACAGCCCCTTAGCAACAACGAATCAGCATGGGCGCGCACACGCTGGTACCGGAATATCAACCGGTTGTGCATCGACTACGCCTTGCGGCCTCGCCTTAGCTCCCGACTCACCCTGGGCGGATTAGCCTTCCCCAGGAACCCTTGGGCTTTCGGCGGAGGGGTTTCTCACCCCTCTCTCGCTACTCATGCCTGCATTCTCACTCGATCCCGCTCCACGACGGTTCACACCCCCGCTTCGCTGCAAGATCGACGCTCTCCTACCACTCCTGCTTACGCAGAAGTCCGCGGCTTCGGCTCTGGACTTGAGCCCCGTTACATTGTCCGCGCAGGACCACTCGACCAGTGAGCTATTACGCACTCTTTCAAGGATGGCTGCTTCTGAGCCAACCTCCTGGCTGTCTGTGCAGTCCCACATCGTTTTCCACTTAGTCCAGAATTAGGGGCCTTAGCCGGCGATCTGGGCTGTTTCCCTTTCGACCAACGAAGCTCATCCCCCGTGGTCTCACTGCTGCGCTCTGGAGTCATGGCATTCGGAGTTTGGCTGGGGTCGGTAAGCTTGTGGGCCCCCTAACCCATCCAGTGCTCTACCTCCATGACTGAACACGCAACGCTGCACCTAAATGCATTTCGGAGAGAACCAGCTATCACCGAGTTTGCTTGGCCTTTCACCCCTATCCACAGGTCATCCCCCCAGTTTTCAACCTAGGTGGGTTCGGCCCTCCACGGGGTCTTACCCCCGCTTCAGCCTGCCCATGGATAGATCACTCGGCTTCGGGTCTACAGCATGCGACTGGACGCCCTATTCAGACTCGCTTTCGCTCCGGCTCCCCATCGCTGGTTAACCTCGCCACACACCGTAACTCGCAGGCTCATTCTTCAAAAGGCACGCCATTGCGGCCATGACCGAAGTCATGACGACGCTTTGACTGTTTGTGAACCAACGGTTTCAGGTACTATTTCACTCCCCTCCCGGGGTGCTTTTCACCTTTCCCTCACGGTACTAGTTCGCTATCGGTCGTCTACGTATGCTTAGCCTTACGAGGTGGTCCTCGCGGATTCACGCCAGCTTGCACGGTTCCGGCGCTACTCGGGAACACTGAACAAAGTCTGAGTGCCTTTCGTGTACGGGGCCATTACCCACTACGGCGCGCCGTTCCAGAACGCTTCCACTAGGCATCAGATTGGTAACTTTGTGACGGGTCTGGTGCCCCGTCTATCAGGTCCCACGACCCCAAACTGGCAACGCCACCAGGCTATGACACCAGTTCGGTTTAGGCTGTTCCCGTTTCGCTCGCCGCTACTCAGGGAGTCGCTGTTGCTTTCCTTTCCTCGGGGTACTGAGATGTTTCAATTCCCCCGGTTCCCTCTCCCGGCCCTATGTATTCAGACCGGAGTGACACTCCATGACGAGTGCCGGGTTTCCCCATTCGGACATCTACGGATCAACGCTTGGTCAGCAGCTCCCCGTAGCTTTTCGCAGCTACCCACGTCCTTCATCGGTAGTAGACGCCAAGGCATCCACCGTTGGCTCTTTGTAGCTTGGAAGAACAAAGATGCTCGTGCTCGCTCTGCAGTTCTCAAAGGGCGGGGCGGATCGCCGGCAACGCCTCGAGGGCAGCACGGCTGATCGACCGACACGAAGAAGCGCACCTCCTGCGCCTGAGAAGGCGAGGGGTGCGACTCCTTCAAAACGGAAGAGAGGATTGCGTCCAGCATCAGCACCAGACCTCAGGAGGAGAACCTACGACCGAGGGTGGGTCTGACGAAGACGGCCAGCGCATCAACTGGGTGTTGTCTCCTACCGGCCGAGCGAACGCTCAGCTTGAGGAGAATCAACTCCTTAGAAAGGAGGTGATCCAGCCGCACCTTCCGGTACGGCTACCTTGTTACGACTTCACCCCAATCACCGACCCCACCTTCGACGGCTCCCTCCACAAGGGTTGGGCCACCGGCTTCGGGTGTTGCCGACTTTCGTGGTGTGACGGGCGGTGTGTACAAGGCCCGGGAACGTATTCACCCCGGCAATGCTGATCCGGGATTACTAGCGACTCCGACTTCATGGAGTCGAGTTGCAGACTCCAATCCGAACTGAGACCGGCTTTTTGGGATTCGCTCACCCTCGCGGGATCGCAGCCCTTTGTACCGGCCATTGTAGCATGTTTGCAGCCCTGG
This sequence comes from uncultured Acidimicrobiales bacterium, assembly GCA_963739555.1. Lineage (GTDB taxonomy): Bacteria > Actinomycetota > Acidimicrobiia > Acidimicrobiales > DATKAS01 > DATKAS01. The sequence goes on from CAVUAV010000010.1 coordinate 512,357, forward strand.
ACATAAGGGGCATGATGACTTGACCTCATCCCCACCTTCCTCCGAGTTGACCCCGGCAGTCTCCTACGAGTCCCCGGCATTACCCGCTGGCAACATAGGATAAGGGTTGCGCTCGTTGCGGGACTTAACCCAACATCTCACGACACGAGCTGACGACAGCCATGCACCACCTGTGTAGGGCCCCGAAGGACACCGTATCTCTACGGCTTTTCCCTACATGTCAAGCCCAGGTAAGGTTCTTCGCGTTGCCTCGAATTAAGCAACATGCTCCGCCGCTTGTGCGGGCCCCCGTCAATTCCTTTGAGTTTTAGCCTTGCGGCCGTACTCCCCAGGCGGGGCACTTAATGCGTTAGCTACGGCACGGATCGCGTTGATAACGACCCACACCTAGTGCCCAACGTTTACGGCGTGGACTACCAGGGTATCTAATCCTGTTTGCTACCCACGCTTTCGCTCCTCAGCGTCAGTACCGGCCCAGAGTGGCGCCTTCGCCACCGGTGTTCCTCCTGATATCTGCGCATTTCACCGCTACACCAGGAATTCCCCACTCCCCTACCGGACTCCAGTCACGACAGTATCGGGTGGCGTCTCCGGGTTGAGCCCGGAGTTTTCACACCCGACTTGTCGAACCGCCTACGAGCTCTTTACGCCCAATAAATCCGGACAACGCTTGGCCCCTACGTGTTACCGCGGCTGCTGGCACGTAGTTGGCCGGACCTTCTTCTGCAGGTACCGTCATTTTCGTTCCTGCTGAAAGGGGTTTACAACCCGAGGGCATTCATCCCCCACGCGGCGTTGCTGCGTCAGGCTTTCGCCCATTGCGCAAGATTCCCTACTGCTGCCTCCCGTAGGAGTCTGGGCCGTGTCTCAGTCCCAGTGTGGCTGGTCGTCCTCTCAGACCAGCTACCCGTCGACGCCTTGGTAGGCCGTTACCCCACCAACTAGCTGATAGGCCGCGAGGCCCTCCCGGTCCGCAAAAGCTTTCCTCGGTCGACGATGTCGTCATCCGAGCCCATCTGGTATTAGCAGCGGTTTCCCACTGTTATCCCAGAGATCGGGGCAGGTTCCTCACGTGTTACTCACCCGTTCGCCACTCGGTCTTCACGAGTGTTGCCACTCGATGGACCTCGTTCGACTTGCATGTATGAAGCACGCCGCCAGCGTTCGTCCTGAGCCAGGATCAAACTCTCCATTGAGATCCCTGCCCGTGAGGGCAGAAACCGAAGAGCCAGTCAAGAGCTGCTGAGCCCCTGACCAACTGGCGCCCGAGCAGGTTGGGACCCACTCGAGCATTGTGATGAATTGACAAAGAACGACCCCACGGACACCAAGAAGGCACCCGCGCGGTCGCCCGCACTGGCTTTCTTCATCCTCTCTTCCGTTTTCAAGGAGCCACAGGTGCTCAGCGGCACGCGCCTCCCGTGGGAGGTGGTGGTGCCGGTTGGCTCGGGAGTCGACCGCCGGCGGACCGGCTAGACCGGGATGTCGCTCGCAGCGGCCTCCCGAGGCGGAGTGCCAACCTACAGAGGCGCTAGGGAAGTGTCAACTCGGTCCGGGCCTTTTCGGCCCGGATTTCAACGTTTTCCGGCGATGAGGTGGTACGTGCTGCGACCCTTGCGAAGGAGCGCGAACCGGCCGTGGAGCAGGTCCTGCGCACCGACGGTCTCCTCGCCGGAGGCCTTCCGGCCGTTCACGGAGACGCCGCCCTGGGTCAGCAACCGCCGAGCTTCGCCGTTCGAGGCCGCCAGGCCCGTGCGGGTCAGCACGCTGACCAGGTCGATCCCCGCCTCGAGGTCCGCGCGGGCCACCTCCGTCGTCGGGACCTCCCGGGCGACGACTTCGAGCGCCTCGAGCGGCGCTGACGTGGGGTCACCTCCGAACAGGACCTCAGCAGCGGCGTCCGCCGCTCGGGCCGCGTCGTCTCCGTGGACCATCGTCGTCACCGTCGAGGCCAACAGCCGTTGGGCTCGCCGCTGCTCGGGTGCGTCGCGGTGGGCGACCATCACCTCTTCGATCTCGGAGACGGGCAGCAAGGTGAACCACAGGAGCTGGCGCTCGACGTCGGCGTCATCGACCTGCACGAAGAACTGACGGAACTGGTACGGGCTCGTACGGCCCGGATCGAGCCACACCGCGCCCCCGGCCGACTTCCCGAACTTCGCGCCGTCGGCCTTCAGCAGGAGCGGCCAGGTGAGGCCGAACGCGGTGCCTCCGGCCCGCTTCCGGATGAGGTCGATGCCGGTGACGATGTTCCCCCATTGGTCGGACCCGCCCATCTGCATCTCGCACTGCTCGTGCTCGTAGAGCCAGCAGAAGTCGGCTGCTTGGAGGAGCTGGTAGGTGAACTCGGTGAACGAGATGCCGGTGTCGCTCTCCATCCGGGCGCGCACCGACTCGCGGGCCACCATCTGGTTGACCGTCACGTGCTTGCCCGTGTCACGCAGGAAGTCGAGGAGCCCGAACTGCGAAGTCCAGGTGTAGTTGTCGACCAGACGGGCCTGATGGGGGCCGGGAGTGAAGTCGAGCAGCTTCTCGAGCTGCCCAGTGATCCCCTCGAGGTTCTTCGAGAGCGTCTCGGGGTCGAGGAGGTTGCGCTCTTCGGAGACCCCGCTGGGATCGCCGATCATCCCCGTGGCGCCGCCGGCGAGCACGATCGGCCTGTGGCCGGCGAGCTGGAAGCGCCGGAGCGTGATCTGGCCGATCAGGTTGCCCGCGTGGAGCGAATCGCCCGACGGGTCGAAGCCGACGTAGACGCCGATGGGGCCGTCCGCGAGCCGCTTGGCCAAAGCGTCGCGATCGGTGGAGTCGTGGATGAGGCCGCGAGCGTCGAGGTCAGCGAGCAGGTCCACGCGGTCAATGGTGACAGACGGGTCAGCCGCGTCTCGAAAGATTCGGGTCGCCTCGGACGTACCACCGCCACCGGTGATCGATCGCGACCGAGATGCCGATGCGCGTCGACTGTCCCGGATCGATCGGTGGCGACGTGCCGTCGTCGCCGATCCAGGGCGCGCTCTTCGCGGGAACGGTGAGGTCGATGCCGTCGTGGCGACGGTCGATGCCGAACGCTTGGCAGAGCTTCGCCGGGCCGCTGCAGAGCGCGGTGTCCGGGCGGATGCCACCGCGAGCAGCTCTCATCGCACCGATGCCCGCGAGCGGGCGCGAGCGCACGCAGCAGCACCGCGACGCCGTCTCCTTCCTCGCCGCACACGGCGTTCGCGCACCAGTGCATGCCGTAGGTGAAGTACACGTACAGGTGGCCCGGCGGGCCGAACATCGTGGCGTTGCGGGTCGTCAGCCCTCGGTACGCGTGGCTCGCCGGATCGTGCGAGCCGAGGTACGCCTCGACCTCGACGATGCGGGCGCGGCGGGTCCCGCGGACGAGCACCTTGTTGAGCAGGTCGGGCGCGACCTCGCGTGCGTCGCGGCGGTAGAAGTCCCGGCCGAGCGGCTTCAGTGCGACAGTGCCTCGCGCACCTCGGCCGGCACGGGGGTCGGCGTGTTCTTCTTGGGCACGACGCTGACGTAGACGACCGTGGCAGTGAAGACGGCGCTTCCCGAGGCGGTTCCCTCGACGCCGACGTCGAAGCTCGTGTTGCCCCACCGCGACACGTCGAGGTCGAGGTCGAGCGTGTCACCGAACGTCGCGGGACCATCCCACTCGAACGTCGCCTTCTTCAGCATGAAGTCGAACCCGAGCTCCTCGAAGTCGCCGAGCTTCTCGCGCACCCAAGTGTCGACCGCGTCGTCGACGTAGGCCATGTAGTTCGCGTTGAACACGACGCCCTGCATGTCGCACTCGCCGTAGCGGATGCGCAACGAGTGCCTGTAGCGGTCAGCCATGCGGCCGGGAGGTTATGCGAGCTTCGGGGCAGCCTCGTTCGAGCGGCCCGAGCACGCGCTGGTCGGTCGGACCGATGAGCGATCGCGCACGGGATCGGTCTCGAGCCCCTCGATCGTGAGGACGTAGGTGCCGCCGCCGGGATCGGTGTCGGCGAAGCGGAACCCGCCGTCGCCGCCGACGGCCCACGTGCCGACCGTCGCTCGCCTCACCGGTGCCGCAGACCTGCGCAGTGAGCGTCGCCCGCTGGCCGGGGAAGCCAGCCCCGCCCTTCGACGATGAACAACGCCGCGGGATCGCCGTCGGCAGTCGCCGCGGTCAGCGTGATCTCGGTGATGCGAAGCCACGACAGAACCGAACCGTTGATCGACCGTGTACATCTGGCCGACGCCGACGCCGTCCGCGCTGCGCGAGCCGATCTGGGGGCTGCGTGCGCGACGAGGCGATCGTGAAGAGGCCGAACAGCGCTGCGGCGGCCGCGCCGAACGCCGCCCAGCGATGCCACCGCGGCCTCTCGGGCGGGGGCGGCGGTGTCGTCTCGACGTGCTCCGGAGTCGGGGAGCTCGACCTCGCTCCTCCTCGATGTACGAGATGTCGATCACGGCTGAACGCTACGCCGTCCTCAGGCAAGGAACGCGAGCGCCAGGTCCGCGACGCCGGAGGGGTTCTCCCAGTTGACCATGTGCCCACTTCCGGGCAGCTCGACGAGCGTCGCCGACGGGAAGGCCTCGACAATGCTTTGGGCACCCTCCCGAGTGAGTATCTCGCTGTGCTCGGCACGCATGACGAGCACCGGGCACTCGACGCGCGCGGACATCGCCCACTCCTCTTCGGCGGGCGGGTCGGACCCACCGAGGACCGCGAGGTCCGGCATGTACCGGAACCCGAGCTCGCCATCCTCGCCCTCGACGAGCTCGCGAGCGTGGAGCTCCAGGGCGTCACGACGCGCGCGCGGGAAAAGCTCCGCGACCTGGTCGATGAAGCCATCGCGACCGGATGGGTAGGGAGGCCCGATCCTCGCCGTGGCATCCCAGAACGCCGGGTCGTCGGGAGACTGCGCCGCCGCCAGCGATGCATCGACGAGCACGAGGCGCCGCACTGCCCGCGGATGGAGCGCAGCGAAGCGACAGGCGTTGTTGCCGCCCATGGAGTGCCCGACGACATCGACGGACCCGAGATCGAGTGCCGTCCAGAACGCGGCGAGGTCCTCGACGAATGCCGGCCAGGAGTAGTCCTCGAAATGAGCGCTCTGGCCGTGACCGCGCTGATCGAGCACGAGCACGCGCCGGCCTGCGGCACTGATCCGCTCGACGATCGCTTCATAGGGCTCCGCGTGCAGGAGCACACCGTGGAGGAAGACGACGACGGGCGCCGACGGATCGCCCCACCCCTGGTAGCGGAAGCGCGCGCCATTGAGGTCGAGGAAGTGATCTGCACCCACGCCAGGGATGCTTACACGCGGCCGGCGTCGGCGGCGAGGTGCTCGCGGAATCGCTCCAGCTGCGTCGCCACCGCGTCGGGACCGCCGCCTCCGGCCGTGACCCGCCGGCGCACTGCGGCCCCCGGCTCGAGGATCGCGGCGCCGTCGGCGCCGAGGCGCTCGTCCGCTCGCACGAGGTCGACGAGCGGCGCGCCCGAGGCGATCGACTCGCGCACGAGGCCTCCGACGACCGCATGAGCCTCGCGGAACGGCATGCCGCCCGCGACGAGCAGCTCGGCGAGGTCGGTGGCGCCGAGCATCGGGTCGTCCGCGGCGGCCGCCATCCGCGTCGAGGTCGAAGGTCGCGGCCTCGATCATCCCCGTCAACGCGCTCAGGGCGAGTGCGGTCTGGTCGACAGAGTCGAACAGTGGCTCCTTGTCCTCCTGCAGGTCACGGTTGTACGAGAGCGGCAAGCCCTTCAGCGTCGCGAGGAACCCGGCGACGTGACCGATCGAGCGGCCGGCCTTGCCGCGGGCGAGCTCGGCGATGTCGGCGTTCTTCTTCTGCGGCATCATCGAGCTACCGGTCGCATGCGCGTCATCGAGCACCGCGAACCCGAACTCGGACGACGTCCACAGCACCCACTCCTCGCCCAGCCGCGAGAGATGCACCCCGAGGAGCGCGAGGTCGAACAACGCCTCAGCGACGAAGTCTCGGTCGCTCACCGCGTCGAGCGAGTTCTCGAACGCCGCGGCGAAGCCGAGATCGGCTGCGGTGCCATGGGGATCGAGCGGCAACGACGACCCGGCGAGCGCGCCCGCGCCCAAAGGCGACACGTCGAGGCGCTCGATGGTGACGAGCAGGCGATCGACGTCGCGGCGCCAGCGCCCAGCCGTGCGCGAGCAGGTGATGAGCGAGGAGCACGGGCTGCGCGCGCTGCACGTGCGTGTAGCCGGGCAGGTACGCGTCGCCGGCGGCGATCGCCCGATCGAGGAGCACCTGCTGCAACCCGACGACCCGCGCCGCGACGGCCCGGAGCTCGCGCTTGCACCAGAGCCGCAACGCGGTCGCCACCTGGTCGTTTCGGCTCCGGCCCGTGTGGAGCTTCCCGCCCGCGGGGCCGGCGATCTCGGTGACCCGTCGTTCGATCGCGGTGTGGATGTCCTCGTCCGACGGTGCGAAGTCGAGCGCTCCACGCGGCGAGCTCGTCCGCGACGGCATCGAGGGCAGCCAAGATCGCCGCGGCCTCGTCCCCGTCGAGCAGGCCGGCCCGCACGAGGCCGCGCACGTGCGCCCGCGAGCCTGCGATGTCGTCCACGGCCAGCCGCTGATCGAACGGCAACGACGCCGTGAACGCGAGCAGCTCGTCGGCCGGCCCGGCCCCGAACCGGCCATGCCACAAGGTCACGACTCGAGGCCACCTGACTGGCGCTGTGCCCACGTCTGCACGCCGAGGCCCCAGATGCGAACAAAGCCCTCGGAGTCGGTGTGGCGGAACGTGTCGGCGGCGTCGTAGGTCGCGAGGCCGTAGTCGTACAGCGAGTGTGGGCTGCGCCGCCCGTTCACGAAGCAGCGCCCGGGCTCGAGCCGCAGCCGGACCTCCCCTGTCACGAAGCGTTGCGTCTCGTTCACGAACGCATCGAACGCCCGCTTCAGCGGCGAGTACCACAGCCCGTCGTAGACGAGCTCGGCGTACCTCGACTCGAGACGAGTCTTCTCATGGTGGACGTCGCGTTCGAGCGTGATGTCCTCGAGGTCCGCGTGGGCGAGGAGGAGCGCCAGCGCCGCCGGGCACTCATAGGTCTCGCGGCTCTTGATCCCGACGCGCCGGTTCTCGACCATGTCGAGCCGTCCCCAGCCGTACGCGCCCACGATGCCGTTCATCTGCCCGATGAGCTCGTGGAGGGGCATCGCGGCACCGTCGAGCGCGACGGGCTTGCCCTCCTCGAACGCCACGACGACCTCGCGCGGCTCGGTGGCGGTGGGCACCGTCATCGCCCACACGCCGGGAGGCGGCGCGGCCCACGGATCCTCCATCTCGCCGCACTCGATCGCTCGACCCCAGAGGTTGTCGTCGATCGAGTACAGCTTCTCCTTCGTCGCCGTGATCGGGATGTTGTGCCGGTACGCGTAGAGGATCGAGTCCTCGCGGGTGAAGCCCCAGTGACGCACCGGCGCGAGCACCTCGAGGTCGGGAGCGAGCGCCCGCACGCTGACCTCGAACCGCACCTGGTCGTTGCCCTTGCCCGTGCACCCGTGGGCGACCGAGTCGGCACCCCATTGCCGGGCCGCGAGCACGAGGTGCTTCGCGATGATCGGCCGTGAGAGCGCCGAGACGAGCGGGTACTTGCCCTCGTACTTCGCGTTCGCCTTCAACGCCGGAGTGAGGATCTCGTCGGCGAACTCCTCGCGGAGGTCGCGCACCTCGATGTCGGCGGCGCCTGCGGCGAAGGCACGCTCGCGCACGGCGTCCCAGTCGCCGGTGGTCGCCTGGCCGACGTCGGCGCACAGGCAGAACACCTCCTCGACGCCCATCTCCTCCTGCATCCAACGCACCAGCACGGAGGTGTCGAGGCCTCCGCTGTACGCGAGCACCACACGCTTTGCCACTGCCGCTCCCGGTTCTCAGTCGTTCGTGAGGCCGGCGAGGCCTCGCAAGATCTTCGCCATCTTCTCGCCGCCCATCTTCTCGGCGGCGACGCACAGCAAGGTGTCGTCGCCCGCGACCGTGCCGAGCAGTCCGTCGAGCCCGCTGCGGTCGAGCGCCGACGCGACGACGTGCGCGCAGCCCGGGGGCGTGCGCAGCACGACGAGGTTCGCGGACTGCGCGGCCTCGACCACCCACTCCGATAGCACCCGCCTGAGGTGGTCGTGGGGTGCGAGCCGATCGGGCTCGTACTCAGGGATCGCATAGACGGTCTCGCCGCCCGGGACGCGCACCTTCACCGCGCCGAGGTCTTCGAGGTCGCGAGAGACCGTTGTCTGGGTCGCCATGATCCCCTCGTCTGCGAGCAGCTCGACGAGCTGCGGTTGGCTCGTGACCGAGTGCTTGCCGAGGAGGAGCGCGATCCGGTGCTGGCGCTGCGCCTTCGTCGGCTTGCCGTTCGCGGTGCTCATGACAGCAGGAAGGACAGAAGCCCCCGGGCGACATGCATCCGGTTCTCGGCCTGCTGCCACACGAGGGAACGCGGTCCGTCGATGACCGACGTCGCGACTTCCATGTCGCGGTGCGCGGGAAGGCAGTGGAGGAAGATCGCGTCAGGAGCTGCGCCTGTCATGAGCGCGTCATCGACGATGAAGCCGGCGAACGCCCGAAGGCGATCTGCGGCTTCGTCCTCCTGGCCCATCGACGTCCACACGTCGGTGTACACGACATCCGCACCGGCGACTGCCGCGGCCGGGTCGGACGTGAGCTCTGCGTTGGTGCCCTCGAGCTCGTAGCCGGAGGGCGACGCGACGCGCATCTTCATCCCGACCAGGGGCGCCGCGAGCGCGAGCGACCGGGCGACGTTGTTGCCGTCGCCGACGTACGCGAGCGTGCGACCGGAAAGCCCGCCGAAGGACTGGCGGATCGTGAGGAGGTCGGCCAGCGCCTGCATCGGATGCGTGAGGTCGGACAGCAGGTTGACGACGGGCACGGACGACACCGCAGCCATCCGTTCGAGCTTCGAGTGCTCGAACACGCGTGCCGCGATCGCCGAGTGGTAGCAGGCGAGCGTGCGGGTGATGTCCTCGACGGTTTCGCGGGTGTCGAGGCCGACCTCTTCGCCGCGGATCGTGACCGGGTGCCCGCCGAGCTGCACCACTGCCATCTCGGTCGAGTTGCGCGTGCGCGCCGACGGCTTCTCGAAGAGCAACGCGGCGCCCTGGCCTGCGAGCACCTTCGGCACGCGGTCGATCGGCACCTCGGCGAGGTCGAGCACGGTCGAGAGCTCAGCCGCGCTGAGGTCGTCGATCTCGAGGAAGTGCCGAGTCACGCGGACGCCTCCACGAGCACACCGGCCAGGATCGCGACGGCCTCGCCGATCTCGGCGTCACTGACGTTGAGGGGCGGCGCGAGCCGAAGGGCGGTCGCGGTCACCGCGTTCACCACCAACCCGTTGTCCAGGGCGAGGTCGGCGGCGACCTTCGCGTCGATGCCGTCGAGCTCGACCGCGATCAGAAGGCCGAGCCCCCGGACCTCCTTCACGCCGGCGACGGTGCTGAGCTGCTCGGTGAGCTTCGCCCCGGCGCTGCGGGCCAGCGCGGGCGCGTCGATGCGTCGCATCTCGGCGAGCACGGCCCGGGCGGCCGCTGTCGCGAGCGGCGTGCCACCGAACGTCGTGGCGTGGTCGCCGGGCACGAACGCCGAGGCGACATCGCGCCGGGCCCAGCACGCGCCGATCGGCACGCCGTTTCCCAAGGCCTTCGCCATCGTCACGACATCGGGCTGCACTCCCATGTGCTGGAAGCCGAACCACTCGCCCGTTCGGCCGAAGCCGGTCTGCACCTCGTCGACCATGAACAGCAGCCCGCGCTCGTCGCAGATGCGCCGCACTGCGCCGAAGTACTCCGCGGTTGCCGGGTTCACACCGCCCTCCCCCTGCACGGGTTCGAGCAGCACGGCGGACACCGACGGGTCCAGTGCCCCTTCGAGCGCGTCGGGGTCACACCACGCGACATGCCGAAAGCCTTCGGGCAGCGGCCAGAAGACCTCGTGCTTGGCCGGCTGCCCGGTCGCGTGCAACGTGGCGAGCGTGCGTCCGTGGAACGAGCCGTACGCGCTCACGACCACGTGCCGTCCCCGGCCGCCCCACTTGCGAGCGAGCTTGATCGCGCACTCGTTGGCCTCGGCCCCGGAGTTGCAGAAGAACACCTGCCCGACGGTCTCGTCACCGGACTCACCGGTGATGAGCTCGTCGATGGTGGTCGCGACCTCGGGCGCGATCGGCGTCGCGAAGAGGTTGGACGTGTGGAGCAGCGTCTGGGCCTGCTCGTGCAGCGCGGTCGCCACCGCGGGGTGGCTGTGGCCGAGCGACGTGACCGCGAGCCCGGAGAGGAAGTCGAGGTATCGCTTGCCGCCGTCATCCCAAAGGTACGAGCCCTCGCCACGGACGAACATCACGCGCGGCGGTGCATAGGTGGACATCAACGGTGAGCTCATGGCCGGACCTCCGGGAGGACCATCGTGCCGATTCCTTCGTCGGTGAAGATCTCGAGCAGCAGGACGTGGGGGATGCGCCCGTCGAGGATGTGGGCGCGACCGACACCGTGACGAACCGCGTGCACGCACGAGCCGACCTTCGGGATCATCCCGCCGGTCAGCGAGCCGTCAGCGATCAGCGCGTCGAGCTCGGCGGCGGTGATCTGGCGGATGAGCGTCGCCGGATCGTTCGCGTCACGGCGAAGGCCCTCGATGTCGGTGAGGTACACGAGCTTCTCGGCGCCGAGCGCCTCGGCCACCGCGCCCGCGACCACATCCGCATTGATGTTGTACGCCTGCCCATCGGCGCCTGACCCGATCGTCGCGATGACAGGGATCAGGTCCTCCGCGAGCAGGCGTTCGAGGATCGCGGGGTTCACCCGGGCGACCTCGCCGACGAAGCCGAGGGCCGGATCCTGCTGGCTCGCTTCGATGAGCCCGGCCGACTCGCCGCTCACGCCGACGGCGAGCGCACCGTGCACGTTGATCGCCGACACGATGCCGGGGTTGACCTTCCCGACCAGCACCATGCGAGCGATGTCGACGGTCTCGGCGTCGGTGACCCGCAGCCCGTCGCGAAACTCGGGCACCTTGCCCAGCCGGCTCATCAGGTCGCTGATCTGCGGTCCGCCTCCGTGCACGACGACCGGACGCATGCCGACCGCGCGCATCAGCACGATGTCCTCGGCGAACAGGCTGAGGGCCGCCGACTCGCCCGACTCGGCATCGGTCGCCCCGGCGAGCGCGTTGCCGCCGTACTTCACGACGACGGTCTTGTCCCAGAACCGGCGGATGTAGGGAAGCGCCTCGACGAGCGTCGAAGCCTTGGCACCGGCGGTGGTCGTCACGGGTGAAGCCCGACGGTCGGCAGGCCCGTCGTCTCGGGGAGGCCGAGCACGAGGTTGGCGCATTGCACCGCGCCGCCCGACGCGCCCTTCACGAGGTTGTCGATCGCGGCGATGACCATGACCCATCCCGTGCGTGCGGTCGAAGCGCGCGGTGAGATGGACGCAGTTGCTGCCGAGCGTCGCCTTGGTCGAGGGAGGGACCGGCCGCACGACGATGAACGGCTCGTTCGCATACGCGCGTGCGAGCACCGCGAGCAGCGACTCGGTGGTCGGCGTGGTGCCGTCCGCGGGCCGGGCGTAGCAGGTGGCGAGGATGCCGCGGTTCATCGGCGCGAGGTGCGGCGTGAACAGCACCGACGCACCGATCACCTGCTCCATCTCCGGCGTGTGCCGATGATCGAGGAGGCCGTAGGCGACGAAGTCCTCGTCGACCGTGCAGAACGCGGTGTTCTCCTTCAGCCCCACGCCCGCGCCCGATACGCCGCTCGCCGCATCGACGATGATCCCGTTCGGGTCGACGACGCCTTCGCGCACGAGGGGCGCGAGTGCGAGCGAAGCCGCTGTCGGGTAGCACCCCGGAACCGCGATCGCGGTGGAGCCGATGATGGCGTCTCGGTACAGCTCGGGCAGGCCGTAGGCGAACTCCGGCAGGAGCTCGGGGCACTGATGCGCCTCGTGGTACCACTGCGGGTACAGCTCGGGATCGGTGAGCCGGAAGTCCGCAGAGAGGTCGACGATCGCTCCGACCTTCTTGCGAAGCTCGGGGACGATCCCCTGCGCGGCGCCGTGAGGCAACGCGAGGAACACGAGATCGAGCCCCTCGCAGGCGTCTGGCTCGTACGGAGTGAGGACCAGGTTCGGATAGGCCGCCGCGAGGCTCGGGTAGCGAGACGCAGCCAGCTTGCCTGCCTGCGTCTCCCCCGTTGCCACCGCGACGTCGAACCCGCCATGGAGCGCGCTCAGGCGGAGCAGCTCCGCGCCCGTGTAGCCCGAAGCCCCGACGATGCCGATCCGCTTGCTGGCCATGAACGCATGATCATACGCATCTACGCATGATCATGCAAGCACCTTGGGCACCGAGTGGGCGCTAGCCGGACTCATCGTCCGGCTGGCGACCAGACGGCTCAACCGCGCAATCGCGCGTGGTGGGCCTCCGCCACGGCGCGGATGCACACGGCGCGGACCTCGCCCACTTCCGCGTCGGTGAGCGTGTGGTCTTGGGCCTGCAGGCGAAGCGCGTACGCCAGGCTGCGCGCACCCTCACCGACCGACGGCCCGCGATACACGTCGAAGAGGCGCAGGTCGACGAGCAGCGGCCCGGCGGCATCGCGCAACGTTCGTTCGACGTCGCCGGCCGCGATCACCTCCGCGACCACGAACGCGAGGTCGATGTCGGACGACGGGAACCGGCTCACGGGCCGGTACTGACGATCGGCCTTCGGCCGGGCGAAGAGCCGATCGAGCTCGAGCTGCACCCACGCGACCCGACCGTCGATGCCGTGGGCCGCGAGCGCTGCGGGATCGACCTCCCCGACCGCGCCGAGCTCACCGCCCTCTCCGAGCAGCAACGTGCGAGTCGGATGCATGCCGGGCTGCTCGCCCGCTGCCACCGCGACGGCATCCCATCCGAGCGCTGCCGCGACCTCGTCCCAGACAGCTCGGGCCGCCCTCGCGTCACGCCCCGCGAGCGCGACAGCGAGCGTCTCGCGCTCGTCGGGCAGTGGCTCGCCGGGAAGCGGAAGGCCGTACACGTGGCCGATCTCGAACAGCGACACGTCGCCGTTTCGATGCGATGCGTTGTACGCGACCGCCTTCAGCAGGCCGGGCAGCAGCGAGGTGCGGAGCACCGACTCTTCCATCGCGAGAGGGTTCGTGATCGAGATGCCCGTCGGCGCGAGTCCCGCCCGGCCGAGGTCACCAGGCGCGAGGAAGGGGTTCGGCATCGCCTCGGATGCACCCAACCCGACCATCACCTCGCGCAGCAGGCGCCGGTCCTGCTGCACCGCGCTCAAACCGCCCGGGCTGGGCGACTTCGGCACGGTCCGTTCGATCCGCGAGTAGCCGTGCATCCGAGCGACCTCTTCGATGAGGTCGACCTCGACGGTGCAGTCGTAGCGCCACGTGGGGATCGTGACGTGCACGATGTCGTCGGACGGACCGGGCTCGACCTCGAACCCGATCGACCGAAGCAGCCGCGTGATGTCATCGATGCTCAGCGCCGTGCCCAGCAGGGCGTTCACGCGCTGACGCCGGAGCGGCACGGGGGCACGCGAGGGCAGCGTCGCCGCGCGCGTCGATCTCGCTATGGAGCCGAGCGTCGGGGCACGTCAGTCGCAGCAGCTCGACGAACCGGCGCGCCGCGCGGTCGGCGACTTCCGGGTCCGCGCCCCGCTCGAACCGCGTCGACGCTTCTGACCGCAGAGCCAACCGCCCGGCTGTCGCCGCGATCGTCGGCGGGTCGAACCACGCCATCTCGAGCGCGACCGACGTCGTGTGCTCGTCGATCTCGGTCGAGAGCCCTCCCATCACGCCGCCGATGCCGATCGCGACATCGTTGCCGTCGCAGATCAAGACGTCGGAGGCCGTCACTTCGCGCTCCACCTCGTCGAGCGTGACGATCTTCTCGCCGTCGCGCGCCTTGCGGATGCGGAAGCCACCACCCTCGAGCTTCGCGAGGTCGTACGTGTGATTCGGCTGCCCGAGCTCGAGCATCACGTAGTTCGAGACGTCGACGACGTTGTTGATCGGGCGCATGCCTGCACGCGTCAACCGTTCGGCCATCCACGCGGGAGACCCGGTGACGTGCACGCCGGTGATCACGCGTGCGGTGAACCGCCCGCATCCCTTCTGGTCGACGATCGTGACGTCGACACCGGTCGATGGTCCCGCGACCTCGATCGCGGGATCGGGCAACGTCAGCGGCACACCGAGCCGAGCGGCGAGGTCACGCGCGACACCCGCATGCGAGTAGGCGTCGGGGCGGTTGCGGGTCAGGTCGAGGTCGAACACGACGTCGGCATCGACCGCGAGCGCGTCCCACAGCGGCGTCCCGAGCGGCAGGTCGGGCGGGAGGATGAAGATGCCGCCCGACTCGGCGCCGAAGCCGATCTCGACGGGCGAGCAGAGCATGCCGTTGGACGGTTCGCCGAGGATCTTCCGCCGCCCGATCTTCATGCCGTTCGGCATGGTCGTGCCGACTGTCGCGAGTGGCACGAGGTCGCCGACCTGCATGTTGAACGCGCCGCACCACACCTGGAGCGGCTCGCCGTCGCCCGTGTCGACGTCGACGCGCTGCACGTGGTTCGCCTCGGGATGGGGTCGGAGCGCGAGCACCTTCGCCACGATCACGCCGTCGACCGGCTGGCCGACGCGTTCGACGTCGTCGACCGCAAGGCCGAGGTCGTTCATCAGCTCGGCGAGCGCGTCGGCATCGTCGCCGACGGGCGCGAGCTCATGCAGCCACGACAACACGATCTTCATCAGAACTGCCTCAGGAACCGGATGTCGTTGGTGAACATCTCGCGCAAGTCGTCGATGCCGTGACGCGCGAGCGGCAACCGGTCGGTGCCGAAGCCGAACGCGAAGCCGCTCCACTCTTCGGGGTCGATGCCGCAGTTCCGCAACACGTTCGGATGCACCATGCCGCATCCGCCGAGCTCGAGCCACGACCCGTCGGGACGCTGGATGTCGTACTCGGCCGACGGCTCGGTGAACGGGAAGTACGACGGCCGCAGGCGCGAGCGGAAGTCGCGTCCGAAGTACGCCTTCGTGAACTGATCGATCGTGCCCGAGAGATCGCCGAACGTGATGCCGCGATCGATGACGAGCCCTTCGATCTGGTGGAAGACCGGCATGTGCGTCGAGTCCCTGGTGTCACGCCGGAACACGCGGCCCGGCATGATCGTGTAGATCGGCGGCGGCTGGGACTGCATCACACGGATCTGCACCGGCGACGTGTGCGTGCGCAGCACGACGCTGCCCGGCTCGCCGAGGTCGACGAAGAGCGTGTCCCACATGCTGCGCGCCGGATGCTCGGGCGGCATGTTGAGCGCGGTGAAGTTGTTCCAGTCGCTCTCGACCTCAGGACCTTCGCTCACCGTGAAGCCGAGGCCGACGAACACATCCTCGAGGTGGTTGTGCGTCTGGGTGACGAGGTGCAGGTGGCCACGATCGGGTCGCGTGAGCACCTCGGTCAGATCGAGTCGCTCACTCGCGATCCGCTCGTTGCGGACCAGCATCTCGATCGCCGCGCGGCGCTGCGCCAGTGCGTCGGACACCCGAGCCGTCGCCTCGTTGAGCGCCTGGCCGGCGACTTTGCGCTGTTCGGGCTCGAGCGAGCCGAGGCGGCTCTTCAGCGTGCCGAGCTCAGACCGCTTGCCGACGAGGTCGTTCTCGATGCCGGTCAGCGCGTCGACGGTCGAGACCTCGCCGAGACGGGCAAGCGCGCCCTCAGCAGCCTCACGGATCTCGTCGATCATCGATCGCAAGTAAAGCAAAGGGGCGTGCGCCGACGAACTCGATTCACGCGAGCTCGATTCAGCGGACGCGCCGTTGGCGGGCGACCTCGAAGCACAGCACTGCGGCCGCCACCGCGACGTTGAGAGACTCGGACCGACCGACGAGCGGGATCGACACCATCTCGTCGACCGACGATGCGGCATCCGTACCGAGGCCGTGAGCCTCGCTGCCGAGCACGACCGCGACCGGCGCGGTCAGATCCACGTCGTCATAGGGGTGTGCCGCCGATGCGCTCGTCCCGACCCGGCGCATGCCCCAGCTGCCTATGGCTCTGAGGGCGGACGCGGCATCCCGCGCACGCACGAGCCGGGTGAAGAAGAGCGCTCCGGCCGTCGCGCGCACGCACTTCGGGTTGAAGACGTCGACACCGCCGCCGACCACCACCGCGTCGGCACCGGCCGATTCAGCAGAGCGGATGATCGTGCCGAGGTTGCCCGGATCGGAGATGTCATCGAGCACGACCAGGAACGTCGCCTCGCGGAGGTCTTCGATCGCGACCACCCGCTGGCGGCCGACCGCGATCACCGGCCGCGGCGTCGTGGTGGTCGCCACCCGCTCGAGCACTCCCTCGGCGACGAGTGTCAGCGGCACGTCATCGACGTCGATCGACGCGCCCTCGCCCACGTAGATGTCCTCGAGCGGCCACTGCGCGCGCACGGCTTCGCGAACGAGCACCGGTCCCTCGATCAGGAAGACGCCCTCTTCCTCGCGCGCGCCGCGGTCACGAGCGAGTCGCCGCAGACGCTGGATCCGCGGATGGTGCGCGCCGAGTGGGGTCAGGAGGCCTCGCTGCTGATCGTCGGTCGGCGTTCGCCGCCTTCTCGTCGACCGCGGCCTTCGCGCGCTCGACGAGCGCTCCGAACGCCGCCGGATCGGTCACGGCGAGATCGGCGAGCACCTTGCGGTCGACCTCGATGCCCGCGGTGTGCAAGCCGTCGATGAACTTGTTGTAGCTGAGCCCGTGCTGACGGCAGCCGGCGTTGATGCGCTGGATCCACAGCCGCCGGAAGTCACCCTTGCGAGCGCGACGGTCGCGGTAGGCGTACTGCAGGCTGTGCATGACCTGCTCGTTGGCGGAGCGGTACGAGCGGCTCTTGTTGCCGTAGTAGCCCTTGGCACGTTCGAGGACGGTACGACGGTGCTTCTTGCTGGCGACGGCGCGCTTGACCCGGGCCATTGCTGACTCCTTTTCTGCGAGAGGGGAAGAAGACGGACGGGGACTAGCGCTCGCCGAGCAGGCGCTTGATGCGAGGAGCGTCGCTCGAGTTGACCTCGATCTCGCCCTTCAGCCGACGGGTGCGCGTCGAAGGCTTGGCCTCGAACAGGTGCTGTCGGTTCGCGCGCTCGCGCAGCAGCTTGCCGCTGCCCGTCTTCTTGAAGCGCTTGGCCGCGCCTCTGTGGGTCTTCATCTTCGGCATCGTCTTCTTCTCCTGGTCGGCGGTCTTACGCGGGGGTGTCCTGCGCTGCCGTCTCGTCGGCCGGTTCAGCCGGCCGATCGTCTCTCTCTTTTGCTGGCTCTTTCTTCGCCGCCTGCGCCTTGCGGTCGGGCGCGAGCACCATCGTCATGTTCCGCCCGTCGAGCTTCGGAGAGGCCTCGATCTTGGCGACGCCTGCGACCTTCTCGGCGACTTCCTCCAAGATCTTCATGCCGAGCTCCGGGTGGTAGACCTCCCGGCCTCGGAACATGATCGTCACCTTCACCTTGTGGCCCTCACCGAGGAACTCCTCGATCTTGCGGGTCTTGGTGTCGAAGTCGCCTTGTCCGATCTTCGGTCGGTACTTCATCTCCTTGATCGAGATGCTGCTGCTCTTGCGCCGAGACTCCTTGGCCCGCTGGGCTTCCTCGTACTTGAACTTGCCGTAGTCGAGGACCTTGCAGACAGGCGGGTTGGCGTCAGGCGCAACCTCGACGAGGTCGAGGTCGAGCTCGCGGGCGATGTGAAGTGCCTCGGGCAGCGGCTTGATGCCGAGCTGCGCTCCCTCTGGTCCGATGAGACGGACCTCGCGGGCTCGGATGCGGTCGTTGATCCGGGGCTCGTTGGACGCCGGCGTGACTATTGGTGCTCACTCCATAGCAAGGGATGCTCCTCCCGGTTGCGAATACGGCGATCAGAAAAAGCCGACGCCGACGCACCAAGAGCCACCCACTGCATCGATGCGGTGCATGCGACGGGGGGTCTGGAGCACTTCGGTCGACCACGGCGCGCCGGACGATCGCTGGCGATCTAGCGGCCGGGTGGGGCGCTGTCACACCGTGGGAAGCCCCACGCCGCGGCAGCACTGCCCGCTTTCCGAGTTCAGTTGTCCCGTTAGGGTAACGCAGGTGAGCAGCCTTTGGACACCCGGGGGCGAACACCCGGTCGATCCAGAGCCGACGACGGCATCATCCGGCGCCCTCGAGGCCGAGCCGGGCGTCCGAGGCAGAGCCGGAGACCGAGGCTGAGGCCGAGATCCGCGCCGAGCTCGACGAGGTGCGCCGCCAGCTCGCCCAGGTGCCGCCCGAGGTCGTGATCGCGAACCACGCGATGGGCCTCTACGAGCTCGCGGCGATCCACCTCAGCCAGGATCCGCCGAACGCCCCGGCCGCTGCCCTGGCCATCGACGCGATGGGGGCCCTCGTCGACGGGCTCGCGGGGCGCCTCGGTGACGCCGAGCCCACGCTTCGCGATGCGCTGTCGCAGCTCAGGCTGATCTTCGTGCAGCTCACCTCCGGGTCGAGCTGAGCACCACCCGGCCGTTCCTGACCTCCACCCCCTCCGCCTTCAACCGCCGCGCGTGCTCGGTCTCGTGGCCAGGCACCAAGCGACCGCTCGCGGTGACGACTCGCCACCAGGGCCAATCCGCGTCGACGGTCGCGAGGAGCCGGCCGACAGCCCGGGCGGCACCCGGCCGCCCTGCCTCCTCCGCCACTTCGCCGTAGGTGACGACCTCCCCCGGCCGGAGGCGCCGCAGCACGGCATCGACTTGATCCTCGAAGGGCCGGTGATCGAGAGGCGCAGTCACAGCTCGGAGTCGGGCGACCGCAAGGCCAGGATCTGCTGGAGGTGCGCGGCGTCGTGGTTCGCGAACCACGTGCCGAGCTCGATGATCGTGGCGCGGCCGTTGAGCACCTTCACTCGGTCACCCCAAGCGCCGTCGGTGTCGAGGTTGCCGAGCAAGTCGAGTGCTCGTCCGACCTCGTGCCGGAACGTCGACACGATCTCGTCGATCGAGTGCTCGCGCCACGAGCGCTCACGCGTGAGCAGCCACGGGACCTTCTCGGCGACCTCGGGATCGGCCGGCCCGAGGTTGAGGTGCACGCGCAGCCGATCGTTGAAGATCGTCGCCACGTCCACCATGTGCCCCGCGATCTCGACGATGCACCACTCACCTGCGCCGGGCTCACGGAGCAGCACCTCGTCGGTCACTCCCGACACGGCCTCGGCCAGACGATCGGGATCGCCGCGAAGCATGTCGACGATCTCGCCAGGACGTCGGCGGCCGAGGTTCTCGTCCGACTTCATGAAGAACGGGAAGTAGCCCACGAACTCGGGCGGCAGCGCGCCGCAGAGGGCACAGGCCTCGCCGGTTCCCGCCTCGGTGATGCGGCCGCAACCGGTGCACACGAAGAGGTACTGGGCGACGTCCGATTCGAGGATGTCGCGATTGCGCATCAGGCTCGTGGCGCCGGCGTCGAGCACGCGCGCGGTCTCGTGCGTGGCGTGGAGGAGCCGCGTGAGGCGCTCGGCGACGGCGCGGTCACCGGCCCGTTCCGCTTCGTGCACGAGCTCGCCGAGCATCGCGGCGGCTTGGTGCTGGTGCTCGCGCTCCGCGCGCAGCCGATCGGATGACGGCATGCCTGCTGCCGCCATCCGCTCGAGCTCGAGCGCACGCACTCGGTTGGAATGCGCTGCGGCCCGCAGCAGCTTCGCGATGTTGAAGCGGCCCTCGTCGATTCGCGCGCTCGGCCGCCGCGAGGCTCGCGACGGCCGCCCGCTGGTCGAGGGCGGCCTGATCACCGAGCGCGGCGGAGAGGTGCGTGCCGTCGGGGTCTGGGTTCCAGTCCGGGGGCCAGTCGTCGCTCATGGGCGCAACCCCATCGCCTCCCAGCGACCCTGCCGGCCCGCTCCGACGTCGAACTCGACATCGGCGCCGGACGGGATCGACCGGGTGCCGTCAGCGATCTGGGTGCAGTGGAAGAAGTAGCGCGTGCCCGTCGAAGTGTCCTCGACCGAGCCATAGCCCTTGGCCTCGTCGAACTCCACGACCACTCCCCTGGGCATCGGCGCAGTCTGTCAGTGGACGATCTTGGAGATCGGCAGCTCGATGAGATCGGTCGCGCCCGCGTCCTTCAGCATCGGGATGAGCACGTTGATCGTCGCCTTCGGCACGACGGTCTCGACGGCGTAGCCGCCTTCGTTCCCGAACAAGCGCGAGATCGTCGGCGACTTCATCGAAGGCACGAGCTCGATGACGCGCTCGAACGCCTCGTCGCTCACGTTGAGCTTGAGCAGCACGCGACCACGGGCTTCGAGCGCGCCGGCGAGCAAGGTGTGCAGCTGCGCCATCGCGTGGCGCTTCGCGGGATCGTCATAGGCGAGTGGGTTCGCGATCAGCTCGGTGTGCGACGTCAGGATCGAGTCGATGATCTTCAGACCCGCGGCCTTGAGCGCCCGGCCCGTCTCGGTCAGATCGACGATGCAGTCGGCGATCTCGGGGACCTTCGCCTCGGTCGCGCCGTACGAGAGGCGGATGTCGGCGTCGATGCCCTTCTTCTCGAAGAAGCGACGCGTGAGGCCCGGGTACTCGGTGGCGACCCGCAGGCCCTGTGGCAGGTCTTCGACCCGCTCGATGGGAGAGTCCGCGCCGATCGCGACGACGATGCGCACGGGCCGCGCGCTCGTCTTCGAGTACTCGAGCTCGCCGAGCGACACCACCTCGGCAGCGGTCTCCTCGATCCAGTCGCGCCCGGTGACCCCGAGGTCGAACATCCCCTCCGCGACGTAGAGCGGGATCTCTTGCGGGCGCAGGATGCGGACCTCGTCGACCCGTGGGTCGTCGATCGAGCCGCGGTAGTCGACATCAGACGCGCGCGAGACGGCGAGGTCGGCCGCCTCGAACAAGTCCAGCGTGGCCCGTTCGAGCGAGCCCTTCGGCAAGACGATGCGCAGCATGCGGACCGGTCACTCGCCCTTCGGCAGCTGCCGGAGCAGGTCAGCGAGCTCGATCGCGGTCGATGCGGCCTCGAAGCCCTTGTTGCCCGCCTTCGTGCCGGCGCGCTCGATCGCCTGCTCGATCGTGTCAGTGGTCAGCACGCCGAAGACGACCGGCACCCCGGTGTCGAGAGCGGCGCGCGCGATGCCCGAAGCGGCCTCACCGGCGACGTGCTCGTAGTGCCCTGTGGCTCCGCGGATCACCGCACCGAGAGTGATGACAGCGTCGTACTCACCCGAGCTCGCGAGACGCTTCGCAACGAGGGGCAGCTCGAACGCGCCCGGCACCCACACGACCGTGATCGAAGCCTCGTCGACACCGTGTCGCACGAGCCCGTCGCGAGCCCCTGCGAGCAATCGGTCGGTGATGAAGTCGTTGAACCGGGCGCATGCGACCGCGACGCGGAGGCCGTCGCCCCGGAGCCTGCCCTCGTACGTCGTCATCGATTCCCTTCCGATCCGAGGGTGCCATCGCCCAGGTCCTCGAGCAGATGGCCCATCCGCTCACGCTTCGTGCGCAGATAGTGGATGTTCTCTGGATTCGGGCGCACCGAGAGCGGCACCCGATCGAGGATCTCGAGCCCGAACCCTTCGAGACCACCGTACTTTGCGGGGTTGTTCGTCATCAGCCGCATTCCCGTGACGCCGAGGTCGACGAGGATGTGCGCGCCGATCCCGTACTCGCGGCTGTCGACGGGAAGACCGAGCTCGGTGTTCGCATCGACAGTGTCACGGCCCTTGTCCTGGAGGCTGTACGCGCGGATCTTGTGGCCGATGCCGATGCCGCGGCCCTCGTGGCCGCGGAGGTACACCACGACGCCGCAGTCCTCCTCGGCGATCTTGGCCATCGCGGCGTCGAGCTGCGGCCCGCAGTCGCACTTGAGCGACCCGAACACGTCGCCGGTGAGGCACTCGCTGTGCACGCGGACGAGCACGTCGTCGGTGCCCTGCACGTTGCCCCGCACGAACGCGAGATGGGTCTCGCCGTCGAGGATCGACTCGTAGGCGACGCAGGTGAAGTCGCCCCACTCCGTCGGGATCCGCGCTTCGGCGACGCGACGCACGAGCTTCTCGGTGCGGCGCCGGTAGCGGATCAGGTCGGCGATGGAGATCATCACGAGGCCGTGCTCGGCGCAGAAGCGCTCGAGGTCGGGCACCCGCGCCATCGTCCCGTCGTCGTTCACGATCTCGCACAGGACGCCTGCCGGGTACAGGCCCGCGAGGCGGGCAAGGTCGACCGCCGCCTCGGTGTGGCCGGCTCGCTTGAGGACACCGCCCGGTCGGTAGCGCAGCGGGAAGATGTGGCCGGGGCGAGCGAGGTCGCCAGGTCTCGTCGCTGGTTCGATGAGTGCCTTGATCGTCAGAGCGCGATCGCCGGCGGAGATGCCGGTCGTGGTGCCGTGCCGGTAGTCGACGGTGTCGGTGAATGCGGTGCGGTGCGACTCGGTGTTGTGCTCGACCATGAGGGGCAAACCGAGCTCGTCGCATCGCTCCCCGGTCAGCGGCACGCAGATCACGCCTGACGTGTGTCGCACGAAGAACGCGATGCGCTCTGGCGTCGCGTACTCGGCCGCCATGATGAGGTCACCCTCGTTCTCGCGGTCCTCGTCGTCGACGACGACGACCACCTCACCGCGCCCGATGGCCGCGACGGCGTCCTCTATCGATGCGAACAGTGCGCTGCGCTGGGTCATGACTCCGTCCTTACCGTCTGCGCCGCGGTTTGCGTCGCTGCCGTCTGCGCCGCGGTCTGCGTCGCTGTGTGAGCGTCGAGCAATCGCTCGACGTACTTCGCCACCACGTCGACCTCGAGGTTCACGCGGGCTCCGATGCCCTTGGTGCCGAGCGTCGTGACCGCGGCCGTGTGGGGGATGACGGCAACGGTGAAGCCGTCTGCAGTCGGTTGCGACGACCGTCAGGCTGATGCCGTCGACGGTGATCGAGCCCTTCTCGACGAGGTATCGCAACAAGGCGGTCGGCGCAGTGACTCGCAGGTCAGGGGCTGCTTCGACGATCGTCCCCACCCCGTCGACGTGGCCCTGCACGAGGTGACCGCCGAGCCGATCCTCCAGCCGGACTGGCCGTTCGAGGTTGACCGGGTCACCGGGCCGCAGATCGCCCAGGTTGGTGCGGTCGAGCGTCTCGTCGGTGACGTCGGCTTCCCACCATCCATCGCCGAGCGCCACGACGGTCAGGCAGCACCCGTTCACCGACGTCGAGTCGCCGATCCGCGCGCTGTCGAGGACGGCGCGCGCGCCGATGCGGATGCGGTCGTCTTCGAGCGAGATCACGTGCCCGAGCTCTTCAACGATCCCGGTGAACATCAGACTGGCTCCAGCTCGAGTCGGAGGTCGTCGCCGAGGCGATCGACCGAGATCAGGCGGCCGCGCCACACGTCGTCGATGGACTGCGCGCCGGGCCCGGTGAAAAGCGGCCGGCCATCGTCTCCGCCGAACAGCGCAGGTGCGACGTACAGCACGTATCGATCGACGAGGCCGGCGCGATGGAACGCGGCCGCAACGGTGGCGCCGCCCTCGACCATCGCCTGCACGATGCCTTGCCGGCCGAGCTCGTCGAGGACAACGTCGAGCTCACCCTGCATCTCGAGCGCGGGCAGCACCCTCGCGCCGTCGGGCGCGTGCCCGAGCACCACACGCATCGGGTCGCGACCCTGGACGTGTCGCACGGTGAGTGACGGGTCGTCAGCTCGCACGGTGCCCGCGCCCACGATGACCGCGTCGCTCTCGGCGCGCAGCCGATGCGCGTCGCGTCGCGCCGCGTCGCCCGTGATCCACTGGCTGGTGCCGTCGGGAGCGGCAGTGCGACCGTCGAGGGTGCCTGCGAGCTTGAGCACGACGTACGGCTTGCCGGTGAGGCGGTGCTTCAGATACGGCGCGAGCTGCGCGCGCACCTCGTCTGCACACGCGCCGGTGGCGACTTCGATCCCCGCGGCGCGCAGCTGGGCGATGCCCTCGCCCCGCACATGCGGGTCGGGGTCTTCGATGCCGACGACGACACGCGCGACGCCCGCCGCGACGATCGCGTCGACACAGGGCGGGGTACGGCCGTGATGCGAGCACGGCTCGAGGGTCGAGGCGAGCGTGGCGCCGCGAGCGGCCTCGCCTGCCGACCGCAGCGCGACGACCTCGGCGTGGGGTCCGCCCGGGGGCTCGGTCGCGCCTTCGAAGATCTCGCCGGCGAGGGTCTGGATCGCGCAGCCGACCCACGGGTTCGGCGAGGTGCGAGTCCGAGCAGTCGCGGCAAGAGAGATCGCCCGCTGCATCAGCTGCTCGTCGCTGGCTCTCGTGCTCACGTCGTCCTCGTTTGCTGACAATCCGGCATGGGCCGAATTCCGTTCGCGAGGACGCGGGCACCGACGGCCGGAGCGCGTCCGGTCGCCAGGGCCGCTCCCTCGCTCCCATCCGGACTCACCGCGACGCCGTGCCGGAGCACGACGAGGCGGAACACCGTCGGCCCTGGGATTCCACCAGGTCGGCCAACGGCCCGAAGGCCGAAGGTTCGCGGGCTCTCACCGCCGGTCAGGACTCACACCCATACCCCGCGAGGGGGTGGCATTCGTTCAGTTGTGATCGCGAGTGTAAACACCGACTGGTCGCGCTGGCAACGCTCGGAGACAAAACGACCGCTTTCTTCGGCGCCGCTCGCCTGGGGCGGCGCAGTGCGCTGCCCGGGTGCGCGAAGCACCGATCGTCGAGCGACAGCGAGCAGGAGCCGGCGGAAGCGCAGCGGACGACGGCGACGAGGACAGCTCAGTGGGTGGTGGGGGCTCCGATGAGCAGCTTCAGGGCGTGCGGGAGCACGTCGAGGACGGCCTCGAGGCACTCGACCGCGCCCGACGGAGAGCCGGGCGTGTTGAGCACCAGCGCCTTCCCGCGGGTGCCCGCGGTCGCGCGCGACAGCCGGCCCAGCGGGCTGACGAGGCGCATCGCCTCGGCGAGGCCCGGAGCCTCGCGGTCGAGGATGTCCTTCGTGCCTTCGGGCGTCTCGTCGCGAGGCGTGAACCCGGTGCCGCCGGTCGTCACGACCAGCCCGGCGAAGCGAAAGGTCATCGCTTCGAGCGCGCCGCCGACCGCGGACCGTCCGTCCTCGCTCACGCGATGCTCGACCACTGCGTAGCCCTCGGCGGTGAGCCGCTCGACGAGGGCCAGGCCAGAGGCGGTCCTCCCTCGTGCCCGCGACCACGCCGTCGGACACCGTCAGCACCTTCGCTTCGAGACCGTCGCCCGATCCGCTCACAGCGCGAGTGTGTCAGCCACGGCGGAGGCGCAGCACGAACATCCCGTCGGTATCGGCATCTTGGGGCAGCAGCAGCGCACCGCGCCCATGATCGCGCCACGGCGGGCCGGGCGGATCGAGCGGTTCGAAGTGGGGATGCGCGGATCGCAGGTGCTCGTCGACGCCGAGCGTCTCGTCGGCAGCCACCGTGCACACGCCGTACACGAGCACTCCCCCGGGCGCGACGAGCTGCACCGCCGCGTCGACCAGCTCGGTCTGGAGGGCGGCGAGGCGGGCGACGTCCTCGGGCTGCACGCGCCATCGGGCGTCGGGGCGACGGCGCAACACCCCCAGGCCGGAGCACGGAGCATCGACGAGCACCCGGTCGAAGCCGCCGGCGCGAAGCGGCAGGTGCCGCGCGTCGGCCACGACGAGGAGGACGTCGGATTCGAGCGCCTCGACGTTCGCGACCATCGTCCGCACTCGGCTCTCGCGCACGTCGGACGCGACGACCTGCGCACCCGTCGCGGCAAGTCGCGTGGCCTTGCCGCCGGGCGCCGCGCACACATCAGCGACCCGCATCCCGGCCTGTGCCTCGACGAGGTCTGCCAGCCACTCGGACGCCTCGTCCTGGATGTAGCCGTCGTCGCGCATGCGGACCCGCGGCGCGCGGTTCATGTGCTCGAGCGCGGCGTACGCGTCGTCGCGCCCGAGGTCCGCGACGAGTCGATCGACGATCCAGTCGGGATAGCTCAGGCGGCTCGCGTCGTCCGGGATGTCGATCGGCGCCGCCGCCACCTTCCGCAGCACCGCGTTGACGAACGCGCGTGAGTACGGCGGCGCGGTGCTGACTGTCGCGTCCACGGCGGCGTGCGGCGCGGTGCCGAGGTACGCGAGCTGGTACGCCCCGAGACGCAGTGCCATCCGCACGGGCAGGTCAGGCGGCTTCGCGACGAACCGGTCGACCAGCCAGTCGCATGCGCGCCGCATGCGCAACGTGCCGTAGACGAGCTCGGTGGCGAACGCTCGGTCGCGGTCGGAGAGGTCGCCACGCGAGAGCGCGGCCGGCAGCGCGAGGTTCGCGTAGGAGCCGTCGCGCTCGATGTGCACGAGCGCTTCGAGCGCGACCGCCCGCGGATCGGTCACGAACCGAGCCGCTCGCCTGCCGCGGGTCGCGCGCCGTTGCGCCACGCGCGAGCCTCGACGACGCTCCTCCCCTGCGGCTGCACCGCCTCGAGCACGTAGCCGCCGTCACCCGTCGCGACGACCTCGCCACGGAGCTCCCCGGGCGCACCGGGCACGGCCTCGCCGGGAACACCGCGCACCACGAGCAACCGGTTGCCGCGGAACGTCGTCCAGGCGCGCCCGACGCGCACGCGGCGTGCGATCTCGACCGCAGGACGTGTCCAATCGATCTCGAGGTCAGCCGCGTCGATCTTCGCGGCGTATGTGGGCTCGCCGTCTTGGGGCGTGGGCGTACCCAGCCCGCGCGTGAGCTGGTCGACGAGGAGGCGGCTGCCGATCTCCCCGAGCTGGGTACGAAGCTCGTCGGCGGTCACACCGTCGTCCACCGCGAGCCGCTCGCAGGCGAAGACCGGGCCAGTGTCGAGTCCCTCTTCGAGCTGCATGAGGCACACGCCGGTCTCGGTGTCACCGGCGAGGATCGCACGCTCGACCGGCGCGGCGCCCCGCCACCGCGGCAGCAGCGAGAAGTGCACGTTGACCATGGGAACCGCGTCGAGCACGTGCGGCTTCACGAGCTGACCGAACGCGACGACGACCCCGAGGTCGACGCCCGCGTCGATCACGTCGTCCACCTTCGTGGTCACGGGCAGTCCGAGGTCGATCGCCGTCGCCTTCACCGGGCTGGGCTCGGCGCTCCCACCACGTGAACGGCGCTTGTCGGCGCGAGTGACGACCACCGCGACGTCGAACCCGGCGTCGACGAGCGCGCGCAACGTGCCGGCGGCGACGGCGGGCGTGCCGAGGAAGGCGAGACGGCGGGGAGTCGCGGGGACGGCGGCGGGCAAGACGCGGCCCGTGGCGCTACAGGCCCGGCCGGTGCTCCGGCAACGCGTCGATCTCCTGGACGGTGCGTCGACGCAGCTCCTTCAACGCCGCCTTGCGCTGGCTCTCGTCCAGGTGCTCGAGCAGGAGGATGCCGTCGAGGTGGTCGAGCTCGTGCTGGAACAGCCGAGCGAGCAGCTCGTCGGCCTCGAACGACACGTCGTTGCCGTCGAGATCGACCCCGACGAGGTGGATCTCCTTCGGGCGGACGATGTCGAAGGACAGGCCGGGCACCGAGAGGCATCCCTCGTCGTAGACCCACTCGCCGCGCGACTCCTTGATGACCGGGTTGACCAGCGTGCGCGGCCCTTCGCCGATGTCGTACACGAAGAACCGCTTCTGCACACCCACCTGTGGCGCGGCCAACCCGAGGCCCGGCGCGTCGTACATCGTCGTGAGCATGTCTTCGGCGAGGCGGGCGAGGCGGCCGTCGATCTCGGTGACCTCGGCGGCGCGCTGCTTGAGCACTGGGTCGCCGAACATCCGGATCGAGTACGGAGCCATGTCCCCAGGCTAACGGCCGCAGCTTCGCGGTCACACGCGAAGTGGGTCGACCTCGATGCGCAGGCGAGCCGCGGGACGAGTGACGCGCGCGAGTGCGTCGGCGAGCGCCTCGGGCGACGCGGCCCGAACGAGCCACGTGCCCTTCGCGGGGCCGAGCACGTCGATGCCGAGCGGCGCGCCCAGCGTCGCGACGAACTCGTCCGCCCCCGGGCCGGAGATCGCGGCCATCGCCTTCGCGGGCGGGAAGCCGAGATCGCGTCGACGTCGGGCCTCTGCATCGCTCACGCGTGCGGGATCGGCGTGGAGCGCGGCATCGAGCACCTCATGGTTCGGCACGCGGGTCTGGACGAGCACTCGTGACCCTGGGCGGCGGCCTCCGACCAGCCTCGCGGCGCGCGCCAGCAAGGCGAACGCCTCTTCCGAGGCGCGATATCGGGGCGCCAGCAGCTCCTGGTCGAAGTCGAGGAACGCCACCACATCGGCTTCGGTCACCCGGTGCAGCGCGGCTTCGGTGCCGACGTGCACCCGAGCGGGAGCGGCGTCCTCATCTGCGGCCGTGACATCGACGACGGGCTCCCCCGCGAGGGCCTCGAGCTCCTCGCGCACACGGCTCACACCGGCGCGGAGGTTCTTGAACCGGGTCGAGTGGCACCGGAGGCAGATCGGTGGGCGCACGGTTGCGCAACGCGGGCACTCGAAGTCCGCGGTCGGCTGGATGACCGCAGCGCCGCATCGCTCGCATGTCGCGAGCTCGCCGCACGCGACACACGCGAGCAACCGAGCCCGTCCTGTGCGGTTGAGCACGCACACGACGCGCTCAGACGAACGGAGCACGCGCACGAGTGCCTCGGAGTAGAGACCGGTGCGGATGGGGTCGTCGGCCTGACGCATGTCGACCACGTCGAGCGCCGGCCAGCCTTGCCGCTCGGCATTGCGGCTCGCGGTGACGAGCGGCCCCCACGCGAGCGCTTCGAGGCTCGGGCACGGTGACACGAGCACCGCGGGCACGCCGGCCCGGCGCGCACGCTCGACAGCGACGTCTCGCGCGTGCCAAGCGGGGACGCGTTCCTCTTTGAGCGCCTCGTCGTGCTCGTCGATCACGACAACCACTGCGAGATCGGGGACGGGGGCCCACACCGCGTTGCGCGCACCGATCGTGACGCCCGCCCCGGCGCGCGCCTGCCCCCAGTCGCGTGGCAGCACGGCGACGCCCACGCCGGAGCGGCGCACGCGTGCGGCGAGTCCGCGCGCGGTGGCGACCGAGGGCGTGACGACGAGCGCCGGGCCGAGCCGGGCGGCCGCGAGCACGAGCGGGAGCGGGTCGACCGACGGAGGCCGTCGGACCACCGCTCCTGGCCCGATCAGCGCCTCGGACGGGAGGTCGGCGACTTCGCCGCCCATCGGCACAGTGCCCATGAGCGGGGACGGCAGCCGGGACACGAGCGTCGGCGGGGATGCCGCGGTGAGGATCGTCGCGGTACGCCCCGCCCACCGATGCGCGGCCCACGTGGCGAGCTCGACCACGTCGGTGGGTGGCCCCATGCCGCGCACCGCGAGCACTTCGGCGAGCGTGACTCCGGCGGGAGGCGACACATCGACGTCGACGATCCACCCGCTCACGCGACGCCCGTGCAACGGCACCCGCACCTGTGCGCCGACGACTGCGAGCGCGGTCTGGCGCGCGGGCACCAGGTAGTCGAACGTCTTGTCGATCGGGCCGTCCGGGAGCACCCGGACCGTGAGGCCCGCGGGTTCTGGCGGCGCGCTACAAGCCAAGCGCGCTGCGCATGTCGTCCAACCTGGTCGGGTGCTCCCAGGTGAACTCCTTCTCGGCGCGACCGAAGTGCCCGTATGCGGCGGTGCGCCTGTAGATCGGCCGGCGAAGGTCGAGGTCGCGGATGATCGCGGCGGGGCGAAGGTCGAACACCTCGTCGACCGCGCTCACGATCTTCTCTGGCTCGACCGTCTCGGTGCCGAACGTCTCGACCATGATCGAGACGGGGCGCGCCACGCCGATCGCGTACGCGACCTGGATCTCACAGCGCGTCGCGGCACCCGCCGCTACGACGTGCTTCGCGACCCACCGCGCCGCGTACGCAGCCGAGCGATCGACCTTCGACGGGTCCTTTCCCGAGAAGGCACCACCGCCGTGTCGAGCCATGCCGCCGTAGGTGTCGACGATGATCTTGCGGCCCGTGAGACCGGTGTCGGCGTGAGGGCCGCCGAGCTCGAACGTGCCGGTCGGGTTGACGAGCACGTCGAAGCCGTCGTCCGCGAACTGCGGCGGGAGCAACGGGTGGATCACGTGCTCTTTGAGGTCGGGCTTGATGAGCGTCTCGGGATCGAGGTTCGGCGCGTGCTGCGTCGAGATGAGCACGGTCTTCAGCCGCACCGGCTTGCCGTCCTCGTAGTCGAACGTCACTTGCGTCTTTCCGTCGGGACGGAGGTACGGGAGGATGCCCGCCTTGCGCACCTCGGAAAGGCGATGCGCGAGCCGGTGCGCCAGCCAGATCGGCAGCGGCATGAGGTCCTCGGTCTCGTCGCACGCGTAGCCGAACATCATCCCCTGATCGCCGGCGCCCTGGCTGTTCAGGATGTCTTCGCCGCTCTTCCCCGAGCGCGTCTCTGCGGAAGTGTCGACGCCTTGCGCGATGTTCGGCGACTGGGGATCGATCGACACCATCACGCCGCACGTGTTGCCGTCGAAGCCGAACGACTCACGGTCGTAGCCGATGCCCTTGATCGTGTCGCGCACGAGGTTCGGGATGTCGACGTAGGCCTCGGTCGTGACCTCACCGGCGACGATGCACAGGCCCGTCGTGAGCAACGTCTCGCACGCCACACGACCGGCCGGGTCCTTCGCGAGGATCGAGTCGAGGACGGCATCGGAGATCTGGTCGGCCATCTTGTCGGGATGGCCCTCCGTGACGGACTCGGAGGTGAAGGTCCAGCGACTCACGGGTTGCGCTCCTGCTCTCGAATGACCATGACCGCGTCGAACACCGCCGCGGCCACGGCACGCTTATCAGTCAGGCTGACATTCTGCTCGATCCCCTCACCGAGGATCACAACCTCGTTGGTGTCGTGCTCGAACCCGGCACCGGGAGCCGAGACGTCGTTGGCGACGATCAGGTCGAGGCGCTTGCGCCGAAGCTTGCCCTCGGCGTTCTCGCGGAGAGACTCGGTCTCGGCCGCGAACCCGACCAGCGTCTGACCCGGGCGCTTCGCGGCGCCGAGGCCGGCGAGGATGTCGGGCGTCGGCTCGAGCACGATCTCGGGCGGCCCGCCTTCTTTCTTGATCTTGTGATCGACCGCGGCCTTCGGCCTGAAGTCCGCGACAGCCGCCGCCATGACGACGACATCCGTCGATGACGCGCGGGCCATGACGGCGGCCTCCATCTCGGCGGCAGTCTCGACGGCCACGACCTCGGCACCCGCCGGCACAGCCCTGCCGACGGTCGTGACCACCGTGACCGACGCGCCGCGAGCCGCGGCTTCGAACGCGAGCGCATGCCCTTGCTTCCCCGACGACCGGTTCGCGATCACGCGCACCGCATCGATCGGCTCTCGCGTGCCGCCCGCGGTCACCAGCACGCGCAGCCCGGCCATGTCCTTCGGCGCGAGCTCGCGCTGGATGTGCTCGACGATCGTCTCGGGGCTCGCGAGCCGCCCGGACCCGATGTCGCCGCCCGCGAGACGTCCGGACTCGGGGTTGACGACGCGCACGCCGCGTCGGCGCAGGGTCGCGAGGTTCTCTTGCACCGACGCGTGCTCCCACATCTCGGTGTGCATCGCCGGGCACACGATCACCGGCGCCCGAGTGGCGATCACGACGGCAGTGAGGAGGTCGCCCGACAGGCCGGCCGCGTACGCGGCGAGAAAGCGAGCCGTGGCGGGAGCGATGACCACGAGATCGGCCGACTGCCCGAGGCGAGTGTGCGGGATCGGATCACCGTCGTCCCACAACGACGTGTGCACAGGTTCGGAAGCGAGAGCGGAGAACGTGGTCTCACCGACGAAGCGGTGGGCGTCGCGCGTCATGATCGGCACGACGTGCGCACCGAGGTCGACGAGGCGTCGACAGACTTCGATCGCCTTGTAGGCGGCGATGCCGCCCGTGACCCCTAGGACGATGCGGCGCCCGGTGAGGCCCGCCATGGGTCTACTCGGTTGCTTCCTCGTCGGAGGCGGCCGAGGCGTCGGCCTGCGCTTCGGCGAGCTCGCCCTCCTCGCCCTCTTCGACGGGCTCGGGGCGGATGTAGGTGATCTTGTCGGCCGAGATCTCCTCGAACGCGATCGACAGCGGCTTACGAGACACCGAGGCCACCTGCGGCGGCACGATCGCGCCGAGCCCGTCGCCGAGCTGGTTGAAGTACGAGTTGATCTGCCGTGCTCGCTTGGCCGCCAACGTCACGAGGGTGAACTTCGAGTCGGAGCGGTCGAGCAGTGACTCGATCGCGGGGTTCATCATCGTGTCGTGGGGACGCGCCATTGACAGCTCCTGAGCAGCGGATTCGGGACTTCAGGGTAGCAGGAGCAAGCCCTCGTCCCTGAGCGCGGCCCAGAGCGCCGGGTCAACGGGCTCGTCGAGCATCGCCACGTCGGCCCGCACCTCGGCGGCGTCGCGCGCTCCGATCAGCAGCGTGGTGATCAGCGGCTGCGATGCGACGAAGTGCAGCGCCGCGGCAGGCAACGACGTGCCATGGCGTTCGCACGTGGCGGCGATCGCCCTCGCGCGGGCCAGGCGCTCGTCGGCCACCGGCACGTAGTCGTAGGTCGAACCGGCTGTCGGCGCGGCGAGCACACCGCTGTTGAACACGCCGCCGGCGATCACACCCACGCCGCGTTCGGCGCACGCCGTGAGCAAGCCCGAGTCGAGGGCGGCCTGGTCGAGGAGGGTGTACCGACCGGCAACGAGGATCACGTCGAGATCGCACCGCTCGACGGCCTCCTTCAACGGCGCGACGTAGTTCATCCCGAATCCGATCGCTCTCACGACGCCGTCGTCTCGGAGCGCTGCCAGCGCGGGGGCTGCCTCGGTGATCGCCTGTTCCAAGTGGTTGTCGGGGTCGTGGATCAACGCGACGTCGATGCGGTCGACACCGAGGCGTTCGAGGCTCTCGTCGAGCGACCTGCGCACCCCGTCGGCCGAGAAGTCGAACTTCGGCACCTGCCCGTGCGAGACCTTGAAGCCGTCGGCGCCGTTCGGCGTGCCCGGCACCAGCAACCGACCGACCTTGGTCGAGAGCAAGAAGTCGTCACGTGGGTGAGCCGAGAGCGCGCCGCCGAGCCGCCGTTCGGCGAGACCGTGTCCGTACAGCGGCGCGGTGTCGAACACGCGGATGCCAGCCGCCCATGCGTCGGCGACGGTTGCCGCCGCATCCTCCTCGGAGACCTCGGCGTAGAGGTTGCCGAGAGGCGCCGTGCCGAGACCGAGGCGACTCGGAGGCGAGTAGCTCACCGCGTGTGCGTCGCGATGATCGACTGCAGCTCTTTCACCGCGCGATCGATCTCGTCGTTCACCACGACGTGATCGGCGAGGGCCAGCCCGATCGGCTCTTCCTCTTCGGCCTTCTGCAGCCGCTTGGCGACCTTGTCCTCGGGATCGCCGCGTGCACGCAGCCGTCGCTGCTGCTCCTCACGCGACGGTGGCATCACGAAGATGACGACCGCGTCGGGATGCAGGGCGCGGACCTGCTGCGCGCCGTGCAGCTCGATCTCGAGGACGACATCGGCACCCGGCGGCGGTTCAGGCGTGGGCGTGCCGTAGTAGTTGCCGAGGAACTCGGTCCACTCCAGGAAGCCACCTGCGGCGATGCGCGCCTCGAACGCGGCACGATCGACGAAGACGTACGCGGCTTCGGACTCTCCCGGACGGCGCGCCCGCGTCGTCCATGAGCGACTGAGCCACAGATCTGGCTCGCGACGGATGAGCTCTGCGACGAGCGTCCCCTTGCCGACGCCACCCGGGCCGGAGACGACGAAGATCAGATCAGCGACCGATCAGATCAAGAATCGGCAGCTTGCAGCTTCGGGTGTGCGAGCAGCGCCTCGCGCTGCTGCGCGCCGAGGCCCGCGACACGACGGGACTCGCTGATCCCGATCTCTTCCATGATGCGACGGGCCTGGACCTTGCCCACGCCGGGCAGCGACTCGAGCAGCGCGAGGACCTTCAGCTTGCCAATCACATCGTCGCCCTTGGCCTGGGCGAGCACTTCAGGAAGCGTGACCGAGCCCATCTTGAGCTTCTCCTTGAGCTCGGCCCGCAGAGTGCGAACCTCGGCCGCCTTCTTCAGAGCGGCCGCTCGCTGATCGGCTGACAGGGGGGGAGGATTCGGCATGGGCGGCACCCTAGCGCGGGGGTTTCTCAGCCCGGACGCCAGCCAGGAACGCCGAGAAATCCAGCGTTCAGGCGATCGAGCTCAGCAGGTTCTCGGCTGCGGCGCAGGGGTCTGACGCCTCCGTCACGGCACGGCCGATCACGAGGAGGTCGGCACCGGCATCGAGCGCCTCGCGGGGCGTCGCGGCACGGGCCTGGTCGTGGTGCGCGACGCCTTCGGGGCGGATGCCGGGCACGACGATCGTGAGTCGTGGTGCGAACAGCGCGGCGTCGCGCACGTCGGTCGCGGCACACACGATGCCGCCGCAACCACTCTCGACGGCGGCGCCGACACGCTTCGGGAGGATGTGCTCGGGAGCATCGCCGTCGCTCGTGAGGATCGTGACCGCGAGCGCCATCGCCGGCGCGAGGCCCGCGCGCTCGGCACCCTCGGCCAGCCCGTCGACGCCGGCGCGCAGCATGGGCACGCCGCCCTGGGCGTGGAGCGTCAGGTAGTCGGCACCGAGCGCGCCGATCACGCGCGCGGCGCGGTGCACCGTCGTCGGGATGTCGTGCAGCTTCAGGTCGAGGAACACGCGGTAGCCGAGGTCGGCGAACGCGCCGATGGCCTCTGGCCCAGCGGCGCTGAACAGCTCGAGACCCACCTTCGCAGTGCCGAACCATGGCCGCAGCAGCCGACCGATGCGGATCGCCTCGACGAGGTCGTCGACATCGAGCGCCAGCGCGAGCCGATCGCGGGTCGCGATCTGCTGCTGTGCGATCTCATCGGTCTTCATGCCTCACCGGTCTTCATGCACTGCTCCCACGATCTCCGTGACGGCACCGATCTCGTGCCGTTCGCACCAGTCTCTCAGCCCTTGCAGCACAGAACGCGGAGCCTTCGGGTCCGCGAAGGTCGCCGTGCCGACCTGGATCGCGGACGCGCCCGCCATCATCAGCTCCACCGCGTCGGCTCCTGTCGCGACACCTCCGACGCCGACGATCGGAAGGTCGGGCACGGCGGCGCGCACGTCGTGGATGGCGCGCACCGCGATCGGATGGATGACACGACCCGACAGCCCTCCGCCACCCGCTCCGAGCGCGGGGCGACGGGTCTCGACGTCGATGACCATCCCCATCACGGTGTTCACGAGCGTGACGGCGTCGGCGCCCGCGGCCTGCGCGGCGCGCGCGACCTCGACGAGCCGATCGGTGTTCGGGCTGAGCTTCGCCCACAGCGGACGGTCGCAGATGGCCGCGGCGCGCAGCGCCTCGGTCGTCGCCTGGGGCGAGTGTGCGAAGAGATGCGCACCCCCGTCGAGGTTCGGGCAGCTCAGGTTCACCTCGACCGCGACCACACACCTCGGCGCGTTGACCAGCATCTTCGCCGCGAGCCCGTAGTCGTCGACAGTTCGGGCCCAGATGCTCGCAACCACCCGGGCGCCCGCCCGCTCGAGTCGCGGCAGGTCGTCGCGGAGCCACTTCGCCACTCCTGGGCCCTGCAGCCCGACGCTGTTCAACATCCCTCCGGTCACGGGATGCAGCCGAGGCGGCGGGTTGCCTGGCCACTCGAAGGCGGCAAGCGACTTCACGACCACCGCGCCGAGCTCGGACAGGGACACGTAGTGACCGAGCTCGTCGCCGTGTCCCGAGCATCCCGATGCGGTCATGACCGGGTTGGGGAGCTCGATCGATCCGATCCTCGAGGTGAGATCGACTGTGCTCATCTCCTCATCAACCGAAGCCCGATCAGATCGGGAGCGCGAGCTGATCGCCCGTGCCCTCGTGGTGCTCTTGCAACGACGTCACGCGCAGATCGGTCGCGACCCATTCGGTCATGCCGTTCGCGGCAGCGAGGGCAGCGGCGACCGTCGTGAGGCACGGGACCCGATGCACGTTCGCCGCGGCGCGGATGTGCGATCCGTCAGCGCGTGCGCCGCGACCGCGCGGAGAGTTGACGACGAGGTCGACCTTGCCGGACGAGATCAGCTCGACCGCGTCCTGAGCCGGTGCCCTCCCCCACCTTCGCGACGACCGTCGCGACGGGCACACGGTTCGCCTCGAGGTACGCGGCAGTCCCCGCGGTCGCGGCGAGCGAGAAGCCGAGCTCGACGAAGCGGCGTGCGGCCTCGAGCCCCGCGGCCTTGTCTCGGTCGGCGAGCGAGAGGAAGATCGTCCCCGAGCTCGGCAACGGGTTGCCCGCGCTGATCTGGCTCTTGGCGAACGCGAGGCCGAACGTGCGGTCGATCCCCATGACCTCGCCCGTCGAGCGCATCTCGGGGCCGAGCACGGTGTCGACGCCCGGGAACCGGTTGAAGGGGAGCACTGCTTCCTTCACGCTCGTGTGCTTCGACGCGGTCGGCGGCCTCAACAGGCCTTCCTCTCGCAGCTCAGCGAGGGTGGCGCCGACCATCACCCGGGTGGCCACCTTCGCGAGCGGCACACCGGTCGCCTTGGCCACGAACGGGACCGTGCGGCTCGCCCGCGGGTTCGCCTCGAGCACGAACACCTGACCGGCCTTCACCGCGTACTGCACGTTGATGAGCCCGCGGACGTCGAGTGCGGCCGCGATCGCCCGCGTGTATGCCTCGATCACCTCGATGACGGCCGCGCTGAGCGAGGGAGGCGGCAGCGCGCAGGCGGAGTCGCCCGAGTGCACCCCGGCTTCCTCGACGTGCTCCATCACGCCACCGATCAGCACCTCACCCGTCGCGTCGCGGATCGCGTCGACGTCGACCTCGACCGCGTCCTCGAGGAAGCGGTCGATGAGCACAGGGCGCTCGGCCGACAGGCCACCCTCGCGCCCGAGGGTCCCCTCGTTCGCGAGCTCAGCCATCGCGGAAGCGAGCTCGTCGTCGTCGTAGACGATCTGCATCGCGCGTCCACCGAGGACGTACGACGGGCGCACGAGCACGGGGTAGCCCACCCGCGCGGCGACAGCGAGCGCCCCCTCGACCGCGGTCGCCGTGCCGCCTGCCGGTTGGGGGATCTCGAGCTGCGCGCACAGCGCATTCCACTGCTCGCGGTCTTCCGCGCGATCGATCGACTCGGCGCTCGTGCCCATCACGAGCTCGGGCTGGAAGCACGGCCGCCAGCTTGAGCGGAGTCTGGCCCCCCAGCGCCACGATGACGCCGACCGGCTTCTCGACTTCGATGACGTTGAGCACGTCTTCGTGGGTGAGCGGCTCGAAGTAGAGCCGGTCGCTCGTGTCGTAGTCGGTCGACACCGTCTCGGGGTTGCAGTTGACCATCACGGTCTCGTAGCCCGCGTCGCGCAGCACGAACGACGCGTGCACGCAGCAGTAGTCGAACTCGATCCCCTGACCGATGCGGTTCGGGCCGGACCCGAGGATCACGACGCGGGGGCGCTCGGCCGGCCGCACCTCGTCCTCGTCCTCGTACGTGCCGTAGTGGTACGGCGTGCTCGCCTCGAACTCCGCGCCGCAGGTGTCGACGGTCTTGAACGTCACCGCGACACCTTCGGCGAGACGAGCGGAGCGCACGTCGGCCTCCGCGACGCCGAAGAGGTGGGCGAGCTGGCCGTCGGAGAACCCCATCCGCTTGGCGCGCCGCCACGACCTCCGGTCCATGCCCGCAAAGCCATCCGTCACCCCGATCGCCTCGAGGCGGGCGCGCTCCTCGGTGATGCGAGCGATCTGGTCGAGGAACCAGCGGTCGATCCCCGTGGTCTCGGCGAGTCGCTCGACGCTCACCCCTCGACGCAGGGCCGCTTCGAGCTGGAACGGCCGCTCGGGGGTCGGGATCGCGCTGCGAGCCACGAGCTCATCGACGTCGATCGAGTCATAGGTGGCCTCGGCCGGGTCGGCGTTCAGGCCCAGGCGACCCGTCTCGAGGGAGCGGAACCCCTTCTGCAACGACTCGGCGAAGGTGCGGCCGATCGCCATCGCCTCACCGACCGATTGCATCTGCGTGCCGAGGACTCCGCTCGTGCCCGGGAAGCTTCTCGAACGCCCAGCGCGGCACCTTCGTCACGACGTAGTCGATCGTGGGCTCGAAGCTCGCCGGCGTCTTGCGGGTGATGTCGTTCGGGATCTCATCGAGCCTGTACCCGACCGCGAGGCGGGCCGCGATCTTCGCGATTGGGAAGCCGGTCGCCTTCGACGCGAGTGCGGACGACCGACTCACGCGCGGGTTCATCTCGATCACGACCTGATCGCCGGTCGTGGGCTCGACCGCGAACTGGATGTTGCTGCCGCCGGTCTCGACGCCCACTCGCCGGATGCACGCGAACGCGGCGTCGCGCATGCGCTGGTACTCGACGTCGGACAGCGTCTGCGCGGGCGCCACGGTGATCGAGTCGCCGGTGTGCACGCCCATCGGGTCGAAGTTCTCGATCGAGCACACGACCACGCAGTTGTCGGCGCGGTCGCGCATCACCTCGAGCTCGAACTCCTTCCACCCGACGATCGACCGCTCGATCAGGATCTCGCTGATCGGGCTCGCGTCCAGCCCAGCTGCGGCGATCGCCGCGAACTCGGTCGGCGTCGTGGCGATGCCCGTGCCGCGCCCACCGAGGATGTACGCGGGCCGGACGATCACAGGCAGCCCGACCTTCTCGACGACGACCATCGCCTCGTCGAGCGAGCGAGCCGTGCCCGACGCCGGGACCGCGAGGCCGATCTCGATCATCGCCTGCTTGAACCGCTCCCGGTCCTCGGCGGTCGCGATCGCCTCCGCGTTCGCACCGATGAGCTCGACGCTGCTCTCGCCCCGGTTGCCCACGACGCCGCGCTCGGCGAGCGCCATCGCGAGGTTGAGCGCGGTCTGGCCGCCGAGCGTCGGGAGCACCGCGTCGGGCCGCTCGCGCTCGATGATCTTCGTGAGCACCTCGGGGGTGAGCGGCTCGACGTACGTGCGGTCCGCGAACTCGGGGTCGGTCATGATCGTCGCCGGGTTCGAGTTGGCGAGCACGATGCGGTAGCCCTCGGACCGCAGCACGCGGCACGCCTGCGTGCCCGAGTAGTCGAACTCGCAGGCCTGGCCGATCACGATCGGTCCACTGCCGATGATCAGGATCGTCTCGAGGTCGGTGCGCCGCGGCATCAGCGTGCCTCGACCCTTCCCCGACCCACCATCAGCTTGCGGAACTCGTCGAACAGGTAGCGCGCGTCGTGCGGGCCCGGGCCCGCCTCCGGGTGGTACTGCACGCTGAACGCGGGAACTTCACGGCACCGGATGCCCTCGACCACACCGTCGTTGAGGTTCACGTGGGTGACGTCGGCGGCGTCGAGCCCCTCGGCGTCGACCGCGAAGTTGTGGTTCTGGCTCGTGATCTCGACCTGTCCGGTCGCGAGGTGACGGACCGGATGGTTGCCGCCGTGATGTCCGAAGGGCAGCTTGAACGTCCGCGCGCCGAGCGCGGCGCCGAGCAGCTGATGCCCGAGGCAGATGCCGAACACGGGCACTTCACCGAGGAGCGCTTCGATGTTGCGAACCGCGTACCCGAGCGTCGCCGGATCACCGGGACCGTTCGAGAGGAACACGCCGTCGGGCTCGCGCGCGAGCACTTCGCTCGCGGTCGTGGAAGCCGGGACGACTTCGAGCGTCGCGAGCTCACCGAGCTGCCTGAGCATCGTCGCCTTGATGCCGAAGTCATACGCCACGACGCGGAACGGACCTGAGCCGATCGTGTACGGCTTGTCACAGGTCACGGTCGCGACGAGGTCGATGCCGTCGGTGCCCGGCTCGGCCTGGGCGGCGGCGAGCAGCTCGCCCTCGCTCGCCGTGCCGAAGGCGCCCGGCATCGCTCCCGCCTCGCGGATGTGGCGGGTCAACCGTCGGGTGTCGATGCCGGAGATGCCCGCGACCCCGGTGCGGACGAGGAACTCGTCGAGGCTCTCCTCGGACCGCCAGCTGCTCGGACGGTCGTTGAAGTCTCGGACGACGACGCCGCGGCAGAACGGCCTGCGGCTCTCCTCGTCGAGCGCGGTCGCGCCGTAGTTCCCGATGTGCGGATAGGTGAAGCTGATGATCTGGCCCGCGTAGGACGGGTCGGTGATCACCTCCTGATATCCGGACAGCACGGTGTTGAAGACGACCTCGCCGCTCGCCACCGCCCGCGGCGCGCCGATCGCCTCCCCCTCGAAGACCGTGCCGTCCGAGAGCACCAGGAGTGCCTCGGGCCTCGGGGCGCCGGTCATCGTTGCGCCTCACCGTCGATCACGACCGCCTCGCCGGCGAGAAGCGTGTGCCGCACGCGGCCCTTCAGCTTGCGGCCTGCGTACGGCGTGTTTCTGCTGAGGCTCGCGAACAGCGCCGGATCGACCAGCCATTCGGCCGTCGGGTCGATGACGCAGAGGTTCGCGGGGTAGCCCGGCGCGACCGGTCCCCCGTGCGTGCCGGTGAGCCCCGCGATCTCGGCCGGCTGCCACGAGAGCAGCGCGAGCACCGATTCGATCGGGAGGTCGAGCTCGGTGAGCGCGAGGGCGAGCGCCGTCTCGAGACCGAGCATCCCAGGAGGAGCCTGGTCGAAGGGCTGCTCCTTCGCCTCCTGCGCGTGGGGCGCGTGGTCGGTCGCGATCGCGTCGACGGACCCGTCGGCGAGGCCCGCGCGCACGGCGGCGACGTCCGCATCGGTGCGCAACGGCGGGTTCACCTTGAACACCGGATCGAACGACGCGCACTCGGCGTGCGTCAACGTGAAGTGGTGTGTGGTCGCCTCAGCCGTGACGGGCACGCCGTTCGCGCGCGCCGCCCGCACCATCGCGATCGAGCCCGCCGTCGAGAGGTGCTGGAAGTGGACGCGTGAACCAGTGAGCCGAGCGAGCGCGATGTCGCGCATCACCATCAGCTCCTCGGTCTCCGCGCACTGGCCCGCGATCCCGAGCCGGCTCGACCACTCGCCCTCGTGCATGTGGCCGCCCGCGGCAAGCGTCTCGTCCTCACAGTGCTGCGCCAAGATCACGTCGAGGTCACCGGCGTACTCGAGCGCGCGGCGCATCAGCGCTGCATCTTGCACGCCGCGACCGTCGTCGGTGAAGAGCCGCACGCCCAGCGCTGCCATCTCGGCGATCGGGGCGAGCCGCTCGCCGGCGCGACCGACGGTGATCGCTCCGGCCACCCGCACGTCGCACAGCGCCGCCTTCGCCCCGAGGTCGAGCACCTCGTGCACGACCGCTGCGCAGTCGATCGCGGGTTCGGTGTTCGGCATCGCGACGACCGCGGTGAAGCCGCCGAGCGCGGCAGCGCGCGATCCGCTCTCGACCGTCTCGGCTTCCTCGCGTCCCGGTTGACGCAGATGGGTGTGGAGGTCGACGAGTCCGGGCGCGACCACGCATCCCGACGCGTCGAGGATCTGGTCGGCATGCAGGTCGGCGCCGACCGCGACGATGCGCCCGTCGTCGCCCACGACGACATCCGCGACGCGGCTCCCGGTCGCATCGACGACACGACCGCCCTTCAGGACGAGATCAGCCAAGGTCGGCTCCGGCGCCGAGCAGCGAGTAGAGGACCGCCATCCGCACCGCCACGCCGTTGCGCACCTGCTGGGTGATCACCGCGCGCGGCAGGTCGGCCACGTCGGCGGCGATCTCGACGCCTCGGTTCATCGGACCTGGATGCATCACCAGCGCGTGCTCGGGGAGCCGCGCCACCCGGCTCCGGTCGAGGCCGAACCGAGTGCTGTACTCCCGCAGCGACGGCACGAGCGCTTCGGTCTGGCGCTCGAGCTGCATCCGCAGCAGGTACACGACGTCGCACTTCGGCAAGACGTCGTCGAGGTCGCCGCTCACGTCGACCGGCCAACCCTCGAGGCTCGGGGGCAGCAACGTGCGGGGCGCGACCAGCGTCACCCGGGCGCCGAGCGCGTCGAGCGCGAGCACGTTCGATCGTGCGACGCGTCGAGTGCTTGATGTCGCCGACGATCGCGACGTGCAGACCCTCGATCGGACGATCGAGCTCGGCGCGGATCGTGTAGCAGTCGAGCAGCGCCTGGGTCGGGTGCTCGTGCCAGCCGTCGCCTGCGTTCACGATCGACGCGTCGACCCAGCCGGCGATCTGCCACGGCACGCCTGACGACTTGTGCCGCACGACGATCGCGTCGACGCCCATCGCGTGGATCGTCTCGACCGTGTCGCGCAACGACTCGCCCTTGTTCACCGACGACGCGCCCACGCTGAACGACATCGTGTCGGCCGACAGTCGCTTGGCCGCCGTCTCGAACGACAGGCGCGTGCGCGTGGAGTCCTCGTAGAAGAGCGACACGACGGTACGCCCCCGCAGTGCGGGCACCTTCGGGATGTTGCGCTCACTGACCTCGACGAACGAGTCGGTGAGCCGGAGGATGTCTTCGATGCCGTCCTTGCCGAGGTCGCCTATCGACAGGAGGTGCTTCACTTGTGCATCACTTCCGCATCTCCCCGAGGTGCACGCCGTCATCGCTCACGTCGACCATCTCGTCGCGCCGAGTCGGAAGGTTCTTGCCGACGAAGTCCGGGCGGATCGGCAGCTCGCGATGGCCGCGATCGACCATCACCGCGAGCTGGATCGAGCGCGGCCGCCCGTAGTCGTTCAGCGCGTTCAGCGCGGCTCGGATCGTGCGCCCGGTGAAGAGCACGTCGTCGACCAGGACGACCGTGGCGCCGTCGATCGAGAACTCGATGTCGGTCACTGCCTCGGGCAGCACCGGCCGGATGCCGATGTCGTCGCGGTAGAACGCGACGTCGAGCGTGCCGCTCGGCACCTTGCGGCCGTCGATGCGCTCGATCGCCTCGACGAGCCGTTCCGCCAGCGGGACGCCTCCGGTCTGCAGCCCGATGACCGCGACCTGCTCGAGGCCGTGGTTTCGCTCGATGACCTCGTGGGCGATGCGCACGGTGGCTCTGGCCACGTCGTCCGCGTCCATGACTCGCTTGTGAGGAACAAAAACGCCCCCGAACGGGGGCGTGATCCGGCGTTCCCTTTCAGCCACTCGCAAGCTCCTGCCGTTCGGGCCTCACAGGACCCGCTTCACGGTCAGGACGCGAAGATACCAGGCGATCTCCGGGTGCTCGGCCTTTCATGCGGCGGCCCGCGACGGCGGCCCCGTCGTCATCACCCGGCCGTCGGGCAAGGTGACGATCAGGTGCGATCGTGGCGCCAGATCGACCACCCAGCCCGCGTGGTGGATCGCTTGGTGGTGCCGGAAGCACACGGGCAGCAGGTTGTCGAGGTCGGTGCGCCGCCATGCCGCCACCACACCACGTGATGCACCTTGCAGTAGTCGAATCGCACCGGGCAATCGGGAATCGCGCACCTCGGGTAGAGGCCACGGAGCACCCGCCGCTGGTCGGCGTTCGCGAGCCGCGTCGTCCGGCCCAGGTCGAGCACGCCAGGAGCGTGGATCACGACGCCGTCGCGCACGACCACCGCCGCCACGTCGCCCGTCTGCGCCATCTCGAGCAGCACCTCGATCGGCAGCTCGACCGGCAGACCCCAGTCGACGACCGGACCGCCCGCGTCGTGCGCTCGTCGGGTGTCGACCACGACCGTGACCTCAGGTCGGCCCGAGCCTCGGCGTGCTCGCCCGCCGCCGGCGCCGCGCTCGACCAAGCCATACAGGGCCAGTGCGGCCAGGAACGCGTTCCTCTCGACCGGATCGGAGGGCGCCCCATCGGGCGTCGCCTCCGCGAACCGCGCTGCGACCTCGGCTGCGATCCAGTTCGAGAGCTTGAGGCCCGAGAGCGGATCGAGCTGGCCCCAGAACTTGTACATGCCGGTGACGGGATCGACCCTCGAACGGAACCTGCTGTCACGGCGTTGCCGCTCGAGCCGATCGGTGCCGGACTCGTCGTCGAGCTGCTGACGTTCTCGCCGGAGATGCCGTGCGAGCTCCTCGGGTGAACACCGCTTCGCGACGTCGACAAGCCCATTCGCGACGGCGGGCGAGCTCGGCGGCCATCTCGCCGTCGACGTGGGCGAGCGCGTCGGTGACGACGTCGACGTGCTCGCCGCTCACCTCGCCGCTCGCCAGCGCCACGCCGAACGCCGGGACCTTCTCAATGGTGGTCTTGCGCGCCATGTCGCGCTTCGCCTTGCGGACGCGACGATCG
>CAVUAV010000011.1:0-250199 GCA_963739555.1 uncultured Acidimicrobiales bacterium
GGCGGACTGCGGCAGGCCGCGTTCCGCCTCCTCGGCAAAAACGGTGCCCGCAGGCAACACCATAACCAACCACAACCAACGTTGGAGCGTGGTTTTCATCACTAAGTACTTCTCCTCTACGAACTACCGACGTTCGAGAGAGTCACCGCACGAGTGTTCCATCGCCATTCAATCAGGCTGAGTTATAGCCTTTGGCAAGAACTCTCTCAACTAGGGGAATCCCTAGTTGTTTGGGAACGGGGCCTAAAACGTAGAGCAAGACCATCTAGGAGCGGTCGGTGAAAGTCCGCCGACCCGGAACATACGGTTTGGGTCCGGGGGGCCCCCGAGTCCTGGCGTCTCCCCGAGTGCTGGCCTCCAGTAGCGGGATCTTCTGGAGGGTTACTTTCAGACCGTAGTGTTAACGCAATGAGGTGGTGCAGTTTGTGCTTAAGGAAGGATTCCATGAGGTTGACTATTCTTTGCCTCTTAAGCTTCGTCGCGTTCCCACCGGTAAGCCCAGCGCAGGCTCCTGTTTTCGAGATTACGAAAATAGAAAGCACAATGAAGTTTGACGTGAAGGCATCGGTGGCCATAGTCGGCGAGTTCCACAAGTGGGACGCCACTATAACCTTCAGAACTTTCGACAGCCGTTTTGGACATCAAGATTCAGGCTGCCACGGTGGATACCGGAAGTGGCATGAAAGACGGCAA
The DNA here is from genome assembly GCA_963739555.1 of uncultured Acidimicrobiales bacterium. GTDB lineage: Bacteria > Actinomycetota > Acidimicrobiia > Acidimicrobiales > DATKAS01 > DATKAS01. The sequence goes on from CAVUAV010000011.1 coordinate 694, forward strand.
GCTGAAAAGCAAAGATTTCTTCGATGTAAGAGAACAATCCTTTGATCACGTTTCACTCAACGAGGGTTGAACAAACTGGCCCCGATACGGTCGTATTCGACGGCGACTTCACGATACGAGGAGTAACCAAGCAGGAGAAGCTGACGTTTGTGATCGAAGGAAGGGGAGGGCTCCGGCACGATTAAAGGGACAATGGCCTTCGACCGTAAAGACTATGGGATGAATAAAGGAATTCCGCTTGTAAAAATTGCCGACCGTGTGGAGGTGGCAGTCGATCTCAAGGGCAAGAGGCTCAGCGGGCCCCCGGTGAACTTAAGAGTAGTCACCGCCTCCGAGGACTCTTGTTGCGACCACGCGCCTAGCTACCGGTAAGTTGTATATAAAGAGGAATCACGAAAATACAGCCCCTGTGACCGGACCTTCCTTATTTTTCTCTTAGTTTCCAACTCGCATGATTGAGAAAGATTTGTCTAACCCTCCGCTCCATTGTTCTTGGTGTGGTGCGCACAGTTGCGTCGTGGGTTTGGTTCACATCGCGGCGAATAACACGCGCAAGGTCTGTTCCTGAGCGAAAGAAGGCCAAAGCGGCAGATAGAGAGCCAGCAAATATGCGGTCAGTTTTAAAGCGATTTGCACAATATTCCATCCATCAAGAAATTTCCGCACCATTGAAAAAGGTACTTTCAAATTCTCTCGAAGAAGTCGGGCGACCGTAACCTGGGATTTCCCTAGTAGGTGAGCATGGGTCGAAAGCATTCGACTCTGACGTCATCGACCTGATCGTGCGGAGCAAATGTGTTATGGCTAGAGAGCGTTTGGTGGATTTCCACCAAGTCCACGGACATTGGTGGACAATTCCAAATATTTGGCAACCGCCAGCTCGAGACTGAATTGCATCTTCTCGCGTCCGAGTGCCTTACCTAGAGGCGATCTCTGGACCATTTGCAGCACTCCGGGGTTTAGCCCCACCAGCCATGTGGACACGCCAAGGTCACGTTGCCGTTTCTCGCCTTCGGTCAGTGCCTTCAATGCCGAATATTCGAGATCGTGCACAGCACTGAGATCGAGTGCAACTACCTTGGGCTGCGCTTCGTTCACTAGAAGCCTTATCTTCTGTCCGATATGCTCAGCGTTGGCAAAGAAAACGCGTCCTTCAAGTCGCAGCAGCAATAGCCCGGGAAAGGTCTCGTCCTCTGGATGCTCCTTCGTCCGTGGCCGAAACACATTGGTTCCCGGCTTACGCCCCAGCAGGTAGACTGGTGGGTCGGCAACCTGAGATGCCAGCGCCACAAGCGACAGCACGATGGCGACAATGATCCCTTTCAAAGTTCCCAACAAAACCACCCCTGCCAAGGCGGTCAAGGCCCAAATAAACTCCGTTCGCCGGATTTCCAGGATTGCCCGGAATTCTGCTGGTCGAATCAATCCGATCGAGTAGACGATGACCACAGCAGCGAGCGTGGCCTGCGGCATCAGCGCCAGAGCGGCGCGAGCAGAAGGATTGTGGCCAGCGCAACCGCGGCTGTGACCATCTCTGCCAACTGAGTGCGCGCCCCAGCAAGCCGGTTCACGGCGGTCTGAGTGGTACCTCCACCTGCGGCATCGCTCCCAGGAAGCGCCTCCTGCGTTGGCAATCCCCGTAGCCAGCAACTCCCGATTTGCTCGTATCGGCGGCTCCTCACTCTTGGCGAACGCTCGGCCGGCAGCAATTGTCTCGGTAAAACTCATGAGCGCAATGCCTAAAGCCCCAGGCCAGAGCTCCTGTGCAAGCGAGAAATCCGGAAGAGTAATGGAAGGTAGACCCTGAGGAATGTGGCCGACTAACTCCACTCCGTGTAGCTGCAGCCCCAGCAGGCGTGCACCTATGATTCCTGCAGCCACGGCGATCAGCGGCGCGGGCGCTCGCGGAAGTAATCGTTCGATCCCCACTAACAATACGATCATGGCTATCCCAACGGCTAGTGTCGTTAGTGATGCTTCCGGTGTACCGCGGGCGATAGCCAGCACGTTATGGAAAAAGAACCCCTGGGAAAATGAATGCCGAGAATTTTTGGGACCTGGTCCAGTACGATGACAATGCCGATACCCGCCTTAAAGCCAATCAATACTGGTTCGGAAATAAAATTAGCGACAAAGCCCAGCCGCAGCAACGAAGCAAGAACGAGGAAGCCCCCGACCATTAGTGTCAGCATTACTGAAGCCCTGAGGAGGGATGACGGATCACCGCCAGGCGCGACTAGTCCGAGTTCGGTTGCGGTTAGAACTGCGATGGTAGTGGTGGTGCTCACACTCAAAGGGCGAGAGCTGCCCATCACGGCATAAATCGCCATGGGGACTAAGGCTGTGTACAGCCCCACTTGTACGGGCAGTCCCGCGATCGTCGCATATGCCATGGCCTTGGGAATGACCACGGCTGCCGTGGTTAGACCCGCGATAAGATCCGGCCGCAACCAGTCCTTCTGGTAACGGAACAACCAATCCGCAATTGGGAGGTAGGCGTGACTTTGACGGACCGTCGACAAGTTTTCCCCACCACCGCTTCCGGGCGCCGGCCATCCGAGCAATTCAGCAACTTAGGGTCAGAGCCCACATTCGACCAATGACGACGTGTGCGCGGCTGGATGAACTTTGATGACGGTGCCCGGCTTCGAATGCTAGCAACGCGACTCCTTTTCAGCACCTAGGGATTTGCCTAGTGGCACTTCACTGGCCTTGACGGTAGAAGTCGAGCCCGCCCCATCTGAAAATGCCGTCCCCTGCCGAAAATGGCGAACGAACCGTTGAAATGTCTACTGACTTAGCGAGAAAGCCCAAGCGAGTCTTGGAACCTGTAGAGAGAATTTCGGAGTTCTTGTTTGGGCTCATCATGGTTCTCACGCTCACATGCACATTCAGTGCGGGCGGGGCCAACCGTGGCAGCGTCCGCACTATGCTGATGGAAGCGCTCGGCTGTAATGTGGCCTGGGGGATCATCGATGCGTTCTTCTATCTCTTAAACTGTCTTGGTGAGAGGGGGCATGCCATTGCTCTTCTTAGGCGGCTGCGCAGGACTTCGGACCCGAGCGAGGCAAGGCGACTAGTTGCCGGGGCGTTGCCACCATTGGTGGCATCCCTCCTGGAGCCTCAAGAGATTGAGTCGTTGAAAGGGAAATTGACACAAATTCCTGAATCAACCGTATGGCCTCGACTTGCCAAAGAGGACTGGTTTGGATCTCTGGGAGTGTTTCTCCTGGTATTTCTGTCGCTGTTTCCTGTGGTGGCCCCATTCATTTTCATCAGCAATGCCCGACTGGCGCTCCGCATTTCTAACGGGATTGCTATTGTGCTGTTGTTTCTGGCGGGCTATTCATTCGGCCGCTTTGCGAATAGCAATCCCTGGCGAACGGGGCTCGCCATGGTCATCTTCGGGGCCACGGTAGTCGCTGTCGCGATCCTCCTGGGAGGATGAAGCGTAAATCCTCCGTGACAGTACTGCTGGTTCTTCGTGCGAGCCCCCCAATGCAGGCGATGAGTGGTAACCTTTTGTGAATAGGATTAGAATTCCGCTGCTACAACTGGTGTCGTAATGAAATACCGTTCACGTCGGTCTTGGACAAGGAATACCAATCTTTATTCATTTTTGGTTCTGTTCGAACGTGTTCCATTCAGGGCTTCGGGGGTGTTGGTCAACCTCCTATGGAGCACGCCAGGGCCTCGGGTTCAATGGTTGAGCGACCGCCGGTGCAGGTAGATGAGCCTCGAAAATAGTTCGCCGTCACGTCAAGCGAGACGTCTTTCAGGAATAGGGGTTCGGTCGCGGCAGATCTCGCTGCTCTCAGCTCTCGTCTTCCTAGTCTTGGTGAGTGGAACCCGCACTTCAGCTCAAGCGCCTCAGAAGAAGAATGTCCTGATTCTCAGCGATGTGGGCTTATCGCATTCCCTTACCGCCAAAATCACGGAGCAGATTGTCGTCGGGGTACAGGAGAGGCCTGATCGCCACGTCGAAGTTTACTCTGAGAGTGTCGATCTCGAGTCATTTCCAGGTAGACCGTCGCGAGAAGAGACGCGAGACTGGCTTGTTAAGAAATACCATCATAGGTTGGACGTAGTCGTAGCAGTGGGCCCAGGCGCAATCGATTTTCTCTCAAGTGACACCCAGGCGCTGTCCTTGGAGGTTCCCGTCGTTATTTGTGGGACTGCCCTGGGCCAGGTGAGCAATCCAAAGCTCGATTCCAGATTCACAGGAACGTGGGTGAAACTTGAACCAGAAAAGACACTAGAAGTGGCCTTGCGTCTTTTCCCGGATACGCGTCACGTGTTTGTTGTCGGAGGTAGTTCCGACTTTGACAAGGAAACGATGTCATTGACGAAAGCAGCGCTCAGTTCCTTTAACATGAAAGCAGAAATTGTCTATCTGGCAGAGACGGAAGTGGGCAGGCTCCTGGAACAACTGGAGAATCTACCTGACCATTCCATCGTGTTCTATGTCTCTTTCCTTCAGGATTCCACTGGCAAGAAATTTCCCAATGCAACAAAAGCACTTCCGATGATCGCTGCAGCCTCTAATGGGCCAGATTTTGGCATGTCCGACACTTATATGGGACATGGGATTGTTGGCGGGGACGTGCTGACTTTTGAAAAACAAGGGAAAATTACGGGTCAAATTGTTTCGCAACTCTTGGATGGGAAAAGAGCGCAGGAACTTCCAATTGAGACTCTCCCTAGTGTGTACATGTTCGACTGGCATGAACTGCAAACCTGGCATATCCCAGAAAGCAGCCTGCCTTCGGGAAGCGTCATCCTGTTTCGCGAACCCAATCTTTGGGAGCGCACCAAATGGGCATGGGCCACCGCATTCCTGATCATGCTAGGCCTTGCGACGCTGGCAGCGTATCTGCAACACAGCCGAAAACAGTTGGAATTGGCCAGAGAGAAGCAAAGACAGCTTAGCGGCATGCTGATAAACGCCGTGGAGCAGGAGCGGCTCCGGTTAGCCTCGGAACTTCACGATGACTTTAGCCAGAGACTGGCGCTACTCGCGTTGGGTCTCGAGAATGTGGAAGAAGCAACGCCCGCTTCATCCCAAGAGGTCCATCAACAACTGCGAAGACTGGTAAATTCCATAGGCGAGATTGGTGCTGATCTTCACACCCTGTCCCACCAATTACATTCATCCACATTGGAGAGCCTGGGACTTGTTCCCGCCATCAGTGCATTGTGCAAGGAATCTGCCGCCCGACAAGCCTTCAAGATAGATTTCACGTCGGATGATATTCCTCGGTCGGTCCATCCAGACACAGCCTTGTGTGTTTTCCGTATCGTTCAAGAGGGTCTTGCGAATCTGAAGAAGCACAGTGGTGCGAAGGAGGCTCTAGTGTGTTTACGGAGGGCTGACGATAGATTGGTCATTTCTGTGCGAGATGAAGGTTGCGGATTCGACTTGAAAGAGCTGTACCGGAAAGCAGGGCTTGGGATCCGGAGCATGAAAGAGCGCGCCAATTTGCTTGGCGGAGAATTGAAGATTCAATCTGCCCCGGGCAGGGGAACAACCGTCGAGGCGTGGATTCCACTGGAGTTGACCGGGCATGATAGTGTATCGTCACACTAACGATACAGGTCGCAGCAATTCACGGCTTCCTGCTCTGCTCTTCGGCCCGCGGCATCATTCTCGCGCAGTGTGGCGCACAGCCTACATTAGCGTTTTGACTTTACAGTAATTAGGTAGCGCGTGCTTCGGATCGATACCGGAGCACTCTTTCGAACGAATTGGAGCGGGCTCGCCAGAGAGGGCGCCTATTTATGGAAATCCCGCGCAAAGACGACTGTCGCCCCCGCTTTCTGATCGCCGATGACCATGCAATCTTCGCTGAGGCCTTGAGGATCTTTCTGGAGCGCACATATCCGGTTATTGGCATGGTTTTCGACGGCCGTGCCTTGATTGAGGCGGCCCTCAGGGGCAAGCCCGAAGTAATTGTCGCCGACGTAGGGATGCCCATCCTGAATGGATTGGATGCAGCCCGCAAAATTAAGGAACATGCTCCCGACATCAAGTTCATCTTCCTTACGATGCGAGACGATCCAAATCTGGCTGCTGCGGCGCTCGAACTCGGACCGATCGCATTCGTCCTGAAGCACTCGACGGGGACGGAATTACTGAAGGCGATTGATAGTGTGCTACATGGAAAATCCTATGTGACTGCCAAGCTGGGGGGGGATGATTGGGTAGCCACAAAAGCTCGGGCACGTCAGTTCGCCCAGGAATTGACGCCACGCCAGCGAGAAATCGTTCAATTGTTTGCCGAAGGACGACCCATGAAGGAAATCGCGGGACTCCTCTACTTGAGTGCAAAGACCGTGGAATTCCACAAGCATCACATCATGGAAGCTTTCAACCTCAAAAGCAATGCGGAATTGGTATTGTTTGCTTTGAAGCATGGACTTATCTCCGTAGATCCCGAACCGTCAGTGCGTGCACGCGCGGCACACACCGGGAGATGAAACTCCCTGTCATTGCAGATTAATGGCCTAGGGATTTCCCCAGTAGCGAAGTACGTTCACGCCCTCTAACATCCACCTAGGTTTGATAGCGCACCGTGGACCGCTTGAAGCCATACAAGCGAGTGTACGATTGCTCTGGACGGAGGCGAAATGTGATTCGCCCAAGCGTATTCCTAGCCGATGATCATCCTGAATTCCTCAAAGCCGAGATCGCGCTCCTGCAACCCCACTTTGAACTGGTCGGAACCGCAAGCGATGGGGCTTCACTTGTATCCGAGGCACAGCGCCTCAAGCCGGACGTTGTTGTGGTTGATATCACCATGCCGGTAATGAACGGCATTGACGCCGTTCATAAACTCAAAGAGTCCGGATCTAAGGTCAAGGTCGTATTTCTGACGATTAACCGTGGTGAAGAGTTCGTTAACGCATGTTTAGCCGAGGGTGCACGAGGTTTCGTGTGGAAATCCCGAATGAAGGCCCACCTGATACCGGCGATTTATGCGGTTCTCGAAGACCGGCCTTATATCTCTCCACTTACTTCTAACTGATACGAATTCCCAAATTATTCCACGGATTCTGTAGTTAGGGATTTCCCTAGTTGCCAGCGGTGTTGCCAACAGCCTAAATGAGTACATAGAAGCGAGCTCACTCCACGAAAAACAGGTGGGAATGCGCTGACGATCCTCAGGAAGGCTTGAGAATGGTGCGGGTCAACATGATTGTTATTCTCAGGGGCCTCGAACGGCTTCTGCTGTGGCTGGGACTCCTATTGGTCTCGGTGTTCTGCGCCGTTCGCATTTATAGCTCGCTCTACTCTCATACAGCTCTACTTGAATTTTGGCACGGCAGAAGCTCTGTGACCGCCGGAAACTCCCCAGGTCCAGCCCAGCGGAATTCCGAAATTCCGGATTTCCGTTTGTGGTCGGAAAAACGAATTGAAGCCTACCACCTGAGCCTGGTCACAAGTGTCCCGCCTCCGCTGGGCGTTCTCAAAATTCCTTCGATCAACCTGGAAGTCCCCGTACTCCAGGGCACCGACGACCTGACGTTAAATCGTGCCGTTGGACATATCGCCGGTACCAGTATCCTTGGCGACGTCGGTAACGTCGGTATTGCCGGACACCGCGATGGTTTCTTTCGGGAGCTAAAGGATGTTCATGTTGGCGACACGATGGATCTCTACACGGAAAAAGGAAATTCTCGTTATGTTGTGGACGAGATTATTATTGTTCCGCCAGACGATGTTTCTGTTCTGGCGTCGCGATCCAAGCCCACTCTCACTCTTGTAACCTGCTACCCCTTCTATTTGGTCGGAAGTGCACCCTTGCGCTACATCGTTCATGGGTCAATTACCAATGCGAACGGTCTATCGATATCTGAGTAGGTGCGCTCCTTGGCTAAGGAGGGAGGAGGTCAAAACAAGAAGTGAGTTGGTCTGGGAGTGAAGACCAGAGTCCGACAAATCATCACCCTAGTTCAATTACGGAGGAAACAAAATGAAGTCTCGCACGAGTTGGATGAAGATGGGCCTCGCATTGGCGGTGGGAACCATCTGCAGCATTTTCGCAGTGTCTACTATCGCGCAAGTTCAAACAAAACAGACCACCACGACCGAGCAGGCTAGCAAGGAAGTCCAAGTCGAGCGCGGCGAAGTTGTGCTGGTGGAAGGCAATGACCTGGTCGTAAAAATGGAAGACGGCAGCATTCGTCATATTGCCAATGTGCCGGAGAGTGCCAAAGTCACTGTAGACGGCAAGCAACTCGGCATTCATGACCTGAAGCCGGGCATGAAACTGCAGCGCACCATCACGACTACCACGACGCCGCAACTGGTAACAACCGTCCAGACGGTTACCGGGAAAGTTTGGCATGTGACCCCGCCAAATTCGGTCATCCTGAGGCTGGAAAACAACACGAACCAGGCGTTCAAGATTCCCAAGGGACAGAAGTTTAATGTGAATGGACAAATGCTCGATGCATTTGGCCTGAAAAAGGGAATGGTTGTCACGGCCACCAAGATCGTCGAGGTTCCCGAGGTATTGGTGTCTCAACAGAAGCATGTATCAGGAACCATGCCTGCGCCACCATCAGCGCCACCAGCTGACGTTCCCATTCTGATTGCCAAGGAAGAGCCCACTCCCGCGCCAGCAGTTCCGGAAGCCCCTGCGGCCCCGGCAAAGACCCTGCCGAAGACCGGGAGCGAACTGCCTCTGATTGGCCTCCTGGGCCTGCTTTGCCTGTCGGCTTCACTCGGAGTGAAGTTCCTCCGGGCAAATATCGGCGTTTAGCGTGCCTCGAAAGAGGAGGAGCCCAACATTACGGGCTTCTCCTCACCGCCGGGCAGCTGAAGAGAGAAATGCTGTAGATGATTGGTCCGGCGGAATGTAGAGGAAGAAGTTAGGAAGGAAGTTCAATCATGATAAAGAAAGCTCGACGATCGAAACTCTTTAGGAAAATAAGTCAAAACGCTCTCGCCGTACTGTGCTCTTTTCTGCTTTTGCAAATGGGCTCGCCTCTTGCAGCTCAAACGCAAGAGAAGCCTGACAGCCCGGTCCCGAAAGGGAGCGTCAACACGCCGCCGGAGCAGCAAGAAGCTACCGTCAAAATACCTCCGGACCAACTTGACTCCCTCGTAGCGCCTATCGCCCTCTACCCGGACCCTATGCTTGCACAGGTTCTGGCTGCATCGACCTACCCATTAGAACTCATCCAGCTCCAGCAGTGGCTGGCAAAGAATAAGGATCTGAAGGACAAGGCGCTCGTGGATGCGGTCTCGAAACAACCCTGGGACCCAAGCATTCAGGGCTTGGCTGCGCTCCCCGAGGTAGTGAAACGCCTCGCAGAAGACATTCAGTGGACCACCGATCTAGGCAACGCGTTTCTGGCCCAGCAAAGCGACGTGATGGAAGCGGTTCAGCGCATGAGGAAAAAGGCCACCGACGCCGGCAACTTGAAATCGACCGAGCAGCAAAAGGTCGAAACCAAGGTTGTGGAATCCAAGCAAGTCATTGTCATCGAACAATCCAATCCGGAAGTTGTTTACGTTCCGAGCTATAACCCTGTCGTGGTATACGGCCCACCTGTTTATCCCTATCCACCCATCGCTTACCCGCCTCCTGGCTACTACGCTGCCGGCGTAGCGATTTCCTTCGGTGTGGGGCTGGCCATGGGAGCGGCATGGGGAGGTGGCTGGGGCTATGGCTGCGGTTGGGGTGGCAACAACAACGTCACCATCAACAACAATAATAATTTCAATCGCAACACCAATGTCAACGGTGGAAACCGCAACAACGTAAACGGCGGCAACCGCGTCAATGCAAATGGAAATCGCGCTGGCGGATCTGGTGGCAACAATTGGCAGCACAACGCTCAACACCGTGGTGGAACTCCTTACTCGGATCGCTCGACGGCGAACAAATACGGTGGCACCACTCGAGGGGCGTCGGTGTCGGATCGCCAATCCAATGCACGTCAAAATCAAGCGAACGCTGGGAACAGAGGTCAATCCGGCGGGCGCGCGAATCAGGGTCAACTGGGTGGACAACAACCGCGTGCGAACGACCGTAGCTCGGGCGGCGATCGTAGTTCATCGGGAGGCGGTGGAGATCGCGGTGGCAATCGCGGCGGATCATCCGGCGCAAGTAACAAGAGCAGCGCTCTTGGTGGTGGTTCCAGCGCCAGGAGCGGCAGCGCAGCGCGCGCCAGCAGCTCGCGGGGCTCTTCCAGTATGGGATCTCGCGGTGGTGGCGGCGGCGGGCGGAGGAGGTAGACAAGTCATGAACGAGGAAACCAAAATGAACCCAAGAAAATCAAGTGTGCTAGCGCGAAAGGCTCTCGTGCGCTTGTCGATTGTTGCCCTCTGTTGTGCCCTGATCCTGCTCTTCTCTTCAATTTCATTCTCGCAAGCGAAACCACCCGAATCTTCGCCACAAAACCAGGAAACCTTTGATGGTCCGAAGGACGCTGCTGACGCACTTATCAAAGCAGCGGCAACCTTCGATGTGCCCACGTTGAAACAGATTTTGGGAGCGGGTGGCGAGGATCTGGTCGCCTCGGAAGATGCCGTTCAAGACAAGAATATCGCCATCGCATTTGCCGAGGAAGCGCACCGGAAAAACTCAATAGCCATCGACCCGGAGAAACCGGATCGGGCCATTCTTGTCGTAGGAAACAGGAACTGGCCGATGCCGATCCCGATCGTGAAACGAAATGGAAAATGGTTCTTCGATACCAAAGCTGGTCGAGAAGAGATGCTCTACAGGCGCATCGGTTCGAACGAACTGGATGCCCTTCAGATTTGCCGAAACTACGTGTATGCCCAGCACGAATACGCATTGCAAAAACACGATAATTCCGAAGTGAACCAATACGCTCAGCGAGTTATCAGCACGTCTGGAAAACAAGACGGACTTGTGTGGCGGAATCCTGATGGAAGCCTGGGCGGACCGATTTCTGAGGGCGTCGCAGATGCATTGCAGCAGGGTTATTCGGATAAAGCGAAGCCCTATCACGGGTATTTCTTCAAGATACTCAAAGGACAGGGCCCGGCGGCGCCACTGGGAAAAATGGATTTTGTCGTCGAGGGAGCCATGATCGGCGGCTTTGCTCTCGCCGCTGCTCCCGCGGACTACCGTGTCACGGGCGTGAAGACTTTCATCGTCAGTTATGAAGGAATTGTCTACCAAAAAGACTTGGGCCCAGACACTCTAAAGATCTTCAAGGAAATGGAACTGTATAACCCGGACAAATCCTGGAAACCCACGAACGATAGCTGGCCGGATGATGCGTCCGATGAACGGCTAGAAAAAGCCCAAAATTGAATAGGTGATTTAGTTTCTTAACCGATTGGGTCCGAGGTGAGATTTGGGCTGTTGTATGCGTGCTTTGTCGGTCTTGGCTGTCACTTTCGCTTCCCTTGCTTTCCCAGCGATTGCTCAGCAGGGAGTCATCTACACGGCCACGGCCATCCCCGCCGTTGGCCAATCAGGAGGCAGTGCGAATATTCGCATCCAGATTGTTTCCTAGACCACCGAAGCGGAAAGAACCCAACTCAAGGAAGCGTTCTCCAAGGACGGCTCGGACAAGGGCGTGGCCCTTCTTCGCGCCATGTCGAAGGGTTATATCAACATCGCCGGTCAATCCGGGCGCAAGATCCTAGCCGCCGCTACTCTCGATATTCCCAATGGCAAACGCCTCGTCCTTATCACCGAGCACGTCCTCTCCGAATACGAAAAGACGCAAAACATCCACGCTGAGGATTACCCTCTTACCATCCTGCGCATTCAATTTGACGCCATGGGAAAACCACAAAGCGGGGAAGTCTGCCCTGCGGCAAAACTAGCCGTCACGAAGGATGGCTTCCTCGACCCTGGCTACGCAGAGTCCAGACACCGCCACCTTGACCGACATCGTCCGCGCGAACTGACTGTCGTAACTCTGGCAATCGCAGATTGTCGATACTGTTCTTGAAGAACTAGGGTTTTCCCTAGTTGTTGCCATTTCCTGAATTAGACAGAGTGTGTGTGACAGACCATTTGTTGCCGGCGCATTGAGCGAGCAGTGCGAGTAATCGCGGACTCCGATCGCTCGACGCCAACCTCCGGTCGGACGCACCTGCGCCGGAAATCACCGATTCTCGAACCGAGAGGATGCCGTTCCGCGAAATGTTGTTTTGGCGCGGTTGGTCTATGACGGCAGTCGAAGTCCGGAGGCCAAACGAATGACTTCAGAATGTAAGTGCAACATCCCTCTGGGGCTGCGCCACCAAGTCATCGTAGAAATTCCAGTTTTCTCCCTTGTGCGAAAAACGAGCAGTCGCCCTCTTCGCATTTCGTGCCTTCTCTTTGTTCCGTTGCTTATGCTCGCCACCTTCCCCGGGTGCTCTTCGAAGGAAGAAAAGCCGGCTCCGCCACCCCTTGGCGTCACGATCACTCCGGTACTCCAAAAAGATGTGCCGATCCATCAGGAATGGGTCGGATCGATGGTCGGCAATGTGGACGCTGAGATCCGTCCCAAGGTCGAAGGATTCTTGCTTACCCGTCTCTACACCGAAGGCTCCTATGTGGGGAAGGGGCAGCCGATGTTTGAGCTGGATAAGCGCCAGGCGCAGGCTGCGGTGGAACAGGCTACAGGCAACCTCGAGCGCGCCCGTGCTGCGTTGAGCCAGGCCCAAATCGACGTGCGGCGCTTCACGCCCCTTGTCGCGCAAAGGGCGGTGAGTCAAGCTGAACTGGACAAAGCCACGAGTTCGGAAAGAGCTGCAGCCGCCACCGTGGACGCGGATCAAGCTGCTCTGGATAACGCCAAGTTAAATCTTGGCTGGACGACAGTGACTTCGCCGATTTCCGGCATTGCCGGGGTCGCCAAGGTCGGAATCGGCGACCTGATTACCCCGACTACGGTCATGACGACCGTTTCGACCGTGAACCCAATCTATGTTGACGTCAACATCGCCGAACAGGACTACATGCGGTTCCAACGGGTGAGACCAACCAAGAATGACAAGCAGAATCTCGAATTGATACTTGGAGACGGTACCGTCTATCCGCACCGTGGTAGCGTGCTTTTCGTTAACCGCGAAGTGGATTCACGCACCGGAACGATTCAAGTACGCGGAGAATTTCCAAATCCGGGAAATGTGCTTCGCCCCGGCCAATACGCGCGCCTGCGCGCGGTCACGGAACTGCGCAAGGACGCACTGTTGATCCCGCAGCAAGCCGTGTCCGAACTGCAAGGGATCTATCAGGTTGGGGTCGTCGGTTCAGACAACAAGGTTACGATAAAGACAGTGAAACTTGGCCCACAGTTCGGTGACATGTGGGTGGTCGAATCCGGACTTCAGGAGGGGGAGAACGTGATCGTCGACGGATTACAGCGCGTGAAGACGGGCGTGACGGTTGCACCCACTCCGTACAAAGACACTCAGGCCAGTGCACCGAGTGGTGAGAAGTAGCCATGTCGAAGTTCTTCATCAGCCGTCCCATTGTCGCCATAGTCATCTCGATCATCACCGTACTTGCCGGAGTTGTGGCGATGACGAAGCTGCCCATCGCCATGCTTCCCGACATTGTGCCGCCGCAAATAAGCGTTGCGACGACGTACACAGGTGCCGATGCCCTGACGATCGAACAGTCTGTTGCTACGCCCATTGAGCAGCAAATGAACGGTGTGGACAACATGCTGTACATGATGTCCACAAACGCAAATGACGGGACCATGAATCTTAAGGTCACCTTTGACGTGGGCACAAACGTGGATATCGACCAGGTGAACACGCAGAACCGAGTCGCCCAAGCCAACCCCAATCTTCCCACCTCCGTCAGCCAGTACGGGGTGACCGTGAAAAAGCTAATGGGGCTCCCTCTCCTTGTCGTTTCGCTTTATTCTCCCAACAGTACTTACAGTGGGGAATTTCTGGGGAACTACGCCACCATCAATATTAACGACGCGATTTTGCGCATTCCGGGGGTTGGGCAAGTCACAAACTTCGGCGCCGCTGATTATGCGATGCGCATCTGGATTCCCGCTTTCACGCGGCCGACGATCGCGACGCGCAAGGGCTCACCCAAGCGATCGCGCACCCGGCGCAGCCGATCGCCTGACACGGTCGACCCGTCGGCAGCCGGGCCGTAGAAGCCGATGGCCGACTCGAGGAGCACCGTGACCTGGTCGAGGAGGCTCGGGGGTGCGGGCGGCCCTCCTGGACGCGGCGCGCGCGGACAGCGGAGGAGGCGGCGGCATCGTCCTCGGCGACGGCGGCGCGAGTGCTCCGAGGCTCGGCTGCGCGACCGGGGCCTCGATGGCGCGCGCAACGAGCATCTTGCTGATCGCCTGCCCACACGCCTGCTGCGTCTCTTGGAGGCGACGCCCGAACGCAGCCACCGACTCGGGTCGGTCGGCGGGGTCCTTCGTCAACCCGAGCTCGACGACATCGGCGACCGCCGCGGGCACACCCGCGAGCGGAGGTCGGGCGGCGCGTCGAGGGCGATGCGTCTCAGCAGGGGCGCGATCGTGTCTTCGTCGGGCAACCAGAACGGTGGCGCGCCGGCGAGAAGCTCGTACAGCGTCGAGGCCAGCGCATAGAGGTCGCTCGCGGGCCCCGGCGACTGCCCTCCCAGCAGCTCGGGTGCTGCGTGCACGAGGGTCGCGGTGACCTTGCCCGCCGCGGTCTCGTACGCGCCCTTCACGCGGGCGATGCCGAAGTCGCCGAGATGAGGCTCACCCCACGCCGACAAGAGGATGTTCTCGGGCTTGACGTCTCGATGGAGCACTCCCTCGCGGTGCGAGCTCTCGAGCGCACCGGCGAGCTTGACCCCGTAGTCGAGCACGTCGACCCACGGAACCCGGGCCTGGACGAGAAGGTCGTGCAGGGATCCGCCCGGGAGGTACTCCATGATGATGTAGGGCTGACCTGCCGCGATCCCCGAGTCGAAGACCGTGACGATGTGCGGATGGCCCGAGAGGCTGCCCATCGCGGCGCACTCTCGCTCGAAGCGCACCGCGGCGGCCTCGTCGAGCTCCCCTGCGAGCACCTTGACCGCGACCTCACGGTGGAAGCGGACCTGGCGAGCGCGATACACCGAGCCGTAGCCACCCCGCCCGACGAGCACCGCGTCGGTGATGCCGTCGATGCTGAGCTCGACCGGAGCGGTCGTCGGGGGGAGCGCCGCGTCTGACACTGGGCGTGAGCCTACGGTCGCCCGGCGCGTGCGTAGGCTGCCCCGAGCCTCGGGGGGGCGACCAGGGGGTCGGCACGGCGTGACCTACGAGCTCGGGATCGATCTCGGCACGACCTGGACTGCCGCGGCCGTCTTTCGGGGCGAGCGCGCGGCCATCGTCAACTTGGGGACACGCCAAGCCGCGGTGCCGTCGGTCGTGTACGTGGGTGCAGACGGCAGCGTCCTCGTCGGCGAGGCGGCCGAGCGCCGAGTGCTCACCGAGCCCGAGCGGGTCGCCCGGCAGTTCAAGCGGCGCATCGGTGACCCGGCCCCGATCCTGCTCGGCGGCTCACCTCACTCCGCCGAGCTGCTCACGAGCAAGCTGCTGCGCTGGGTCGTCGACGCGGTGGCGAGCCGCGAGGGCGAGATGCCCACGACGATCACGATCACCCATCCCGCGAACTGGGGCGCGTACAAGAAGGATCTCCTCGAGCAAGCCGTGCATCTGGCGGGCTTGTCGGGGCCGGGCAACCCGACGATCCGCTTGCTGTCCGAGCCCGAGGCCGCGGCGATCCACTATGCGAGCACCGAGCGCGTCGAACCCGGCCAGGCGGTCGCGGTGTACGACCTCGGCGGGGGGACGTTCGACGTCGCGATCCTGCGCGCGACCGGTGACAGCTTCGCGATCCTCGGCGCGCCCGAAGGCATCGAGCGGCTCGGCGGCATCGACTTCGACGCCGCGGTGCTCGGGCATGTCTCGCGCACGCTCGGAGGTCTCGACGAGCTCGACCCCGACGATCCCGCGGTGGCAACGGCAGTCGCGCACCTCCGCGATCAGTGCACCGCGGCGAAGGAGGCGCTCTCCACCGACACGCAGACGATCGTGCCTGTGATGCTTCCGGGACGGCACACCGAGGTGCGCCTCACGCGCTCCGAGCTCGAGGCGATGGTTCGCCCCGCGCTCGACGAGACGATCGCGGCGACGACCCGCGCGCTGCGCACCGCCGGGCTGCAGGCATCCGACCTCCGCGCGATCGTCCTCGTCGGTGGGTCGAGCCGCATCCCACTCGTGGCCCAGCTCGTCACGAGTGCGCTCGGGCGACCTGTCGCCGTCGACACCGACCCGAAGCACGCGATCGCTCTCGGTGCCGCTCGCCACGCGCACCTCACCGCGACCGGCCCCGGCGCGATCACCTCACCGAGCCGGCAGACCGCCGAAGGTCTCGCAGCGGCGCAGCCGCCGTCCCCCACTGCGCCCGGGCAAATGCCTGTTGCCGCGGTCTCGCCGTTCGCCACTCCCCCGCCGCCCACGCGGTCGGGCCCCATCCGCACGCCGCCACCGACTCCGCCACCGACCTCGTCGATCATCCCTCCGCCGTCGATGACGCCGGCTCCCACGACGACGCCTCCCCCGTACGTGCCGCCAGTGACGGGTCCGAGTGTCGGGGACGGCGGCGAGACCCCGCCCTCGGGCAAGCGGAAGCGAACTGGTCTCGTCGTTGCCGCGGTGATCATCGCGGTCGCGCTGATCGCCGGAGGGATCGCGGTGTTCGCGGGCGGCGGCGGGTCGGGGTCGGCATCGGACACGACCGCCGCGACGGACGACACCTCGGGCGCCGACACGACGGTCGCAGGAGGGTCGGGTGACATCTCGGCGCCGCTCGAATCAGGCTTGCTGTCCGCGCTCGACTTCGAGCCGACGACGGGCACAGTGACGCTCCAGGGCGAAGCCGCGTTCCCGAGCGATGTGCTGTGCGACGCCGAGGACGTGATCGACACCTCGAACTTCGTCGACTACCGATCGCGGCTGTTCGCGGACAACCCAGACTTCAGCGGCAAGAAGGCTGCGGCCGGAGCGATCGAGTTCCCCGACAGCGCGTCGGCTGACGCGTTCCTCCTCCAGCTCAACGACTTCGGCGCCAGCCACGTCGTGTCCGACGCGTGTCCGCTCCAGCCGGTCGACTTCTTCGACGGCACGGTCGCGTTCAAGGAGACGCCCGCCGGCGGCGGCGACCAAGGGGCGATCGGGTTCGCGAAGGTCGATCCCGACGTCGTTGTCTTCGTCGGCTTCGGCGATCCGACGGGGATGGACACGTCGTCGGTGCAGTTCCTCGTGCAGGAGCAGAAGCAGAAGATGGAGGCGGCCCTCAACGGCACCGACTCGAGCGCCGACACCACGAGCGTGTTCGGCGCCGACAACACCGATGCCGCGGGCGGATCGACGCTGCAGCAGATGCAGGCCGCGCTGATCACGCCCGATGACGTCGGCACGAGCTTCGACCAGGCGATCACCTCGGTCGACCCCGAGGTCGACTACCTCTGCTACAGCCAGCCGTCGGCCGATCGATCGAGTGCCACCGAGGTCGACGAGAAGCTCTTCGGACCCGACGGCGCGACCGAGGTCGCGGTCGTCACGCTCTCCTTCCCCGACGCGGCGTCCGCCGCGACCTACCTCTCGACGACCGAGAGCTTCCTCACCGACAACGCCCGCAGTGGCTGCAACCTCACCGCACAGCCGACCGACGCGCTCGAGTCGTCGACAACCCTCGACGACTCGTTCACGTTCACCTTTGACGGCGGCAACGGCCGCAGTCAGGCCACGTGGGCCAAGCTCGGCAACACCGTGGTCGTCGTCATCGGAAATCCACTGGCTGCAGTGCCCGTCGACGACCTCGTGTCGCTGCAGGTCAGCAACCTGAACGATGCGGGGCTCGTCACCGACTAGCGGGGGTACAGGATCGCGATAAAGCCGACCCCGACGCGAGTCGATGACACCACGGTGGCGCAGCAGCGCGACTTCGGCGCGATCCTCGACGGAGCAAGAGCAGGTCAGCAGTGGGCCGTCGCCGTCTTGTTCGAGGAGGTGCAGCCGCGGCTCCTCCGCTACCTGCGCAGCCGCGACCGCGATCAGGCCGACGACATCGCGGGTGAGGTCTGGGAAGCGATCGCGCGTGGGATCGCGACGTTCGAGGGGGACGAGTCGGACTTCCGCGGTTGGGCGTTCACGATCGCCCGGCGTCGTCTGATCGACCACCGTCGACGGCTGGGGCGTCGCAAGACCGATCCCACGGACGATGGCCGCCTTCGCCAGCCTCGCGGCGATCGACACGACCGAGGTCACCGTCATCGAGCGTCTCTCTGCACAGGAGGCGATCTCCGTCATCACTGCCGCCCTCTCCGAGGAGCAAGCCGAGGTCGTGATCCTGCCGCGTCGTCGCCGGGCTCGACACGAGCGTCGTCGCCGAGGTGATGCAACGGCCCGAGACCTGGGTGCGCGTGAACCAGCATCGGGCGTTGAAGCGCCTCGCCGAACACCTCGTTGACGGTGGCCCGGACGAGGCCAGGGAGACCATGGCACCGCTCCGTGTAACGCCGGAACCGCGCTACACGATGTAAAGGGCATGTCAGACCACGAGCTCTCCGACGAGAGCGTCGACCGGGTGCTGGACGGTCGCGACGTCGCCGGCGAGGGCGGGGCCGAGACGGTCGGGGCGGCGGCGGCACTCTTCCGCCAGGCGAGCGGCCAGGCCACGGCCGACGAGCTCGGTGCCGCCGACGCCACGATCACTCGCTTCGTCGAGCTCGTGCTCGAGCCCGAGGCTGCACCGGTACGGAGGCTTCGTGCCGTGCCGATCCCAGCCAGAGCGGCAGCAGTGATCATCGCGGCGACGATCTGGTCGACGGGGATGGCGGCTGCGGCGACGGGTCATCTGCCCGACCCCGTTCAGCGGGTCGTCGCGCACACCGCCTCTCACGTCGGCCTGAACCTGCCCGGTCCGTCTGACAACCAGGACCAGAAGTCCGCGGCAGGCAATGAGCAAGGGGCCACGAAGGGCGAGAACGAACAGGGCGACGACACGACGTCGACGTCATCGACCGAGACGACCACGGCGTCCACAGGCGGAACGACCACCGCTTCGACGAACGCGACGACCACCGGGGCGACGACAACGGCATCCGTGTCGAGGGCCGCCGCAACCACGGGTGCCACGACCACCTCGGCCGGCGGCGCGTCGACGTCTGCCGCCGACGCTCAAGTGCGCGGCGTCGGTCCTGATGTGAACGGGCCAGCGGGAGACGCGCTCTGCAAGGCCTACCGCGACGCGATCGCACGCGGGAAGCCGAAGAACCCCGACGCGCCACCGTGGCGCAACCTCCTCGAGGCGAGCAAGGCATCGGGCAAGAGCATCGACGAGCTCTGCGGAGTCACGACCTCGGCGCCCGTCGCGGCGACCGTGCCGACGACGGTGGCATCAACGTCGTCGACGTCGACCACGAGCAGCACGACCAGCACGATCCAGGCGGAAGGGACCAGCAATGGTGGCAACAATGGACTGGGTGGCGGGAACGGCAACGGCAACGGCAACGGGAACGGGCACGACAACGGGCATTCGCCCAACCCGTAACCCTCGGCTGCTCGTCGACTCCTTCGTCGTCGAGTCGGGTGCAAGCCCGTGGCATCCGACTCGCACCACCGAGGAGGTCGCCCGGTATCGCTCGTCGGAGGAGATCCCGCTCGTCGGCGTCGTGCATCAGGCCGGCAGCGACTACCTCTACCAGTGCGTCCTCGGCCAGACCGAGGAGGTCAACATCTGGCTCTACACGCCGCTGCTGCCGTCCGAGCGCGCCGCCATCGAGGCGGCCGGGCCACGCAAGGCCGACGAGCTGTTCGCGCGATACAGCAGACGCGACGGCCGTCTGGCCATCGCGCACAACAGCGTCGGCGTCATCGCGGTGAGACCACTCACGGCAGACAGCGACGCCACGGTGGAGGTCGGCGTGCTCTTCGCGGCGTTGCGCGACTACCTGCAGAAGCTCCGGTCGCACGTGCAGCTCGTCCGGAGGCGGTTCGCGACACCACAGGTCATCCCGGCCTGATCCGTGCAGGCCTGGCGACCTCCGGGCACGGGAAATAAAAGTAGTAATAACTTGTTCTTTGCGGTACCTTCCTCAGGAGAGAGGGGTCGCAATGGACAAGCCAGTCGCACTCATCACCGGGGCCTCCCAAGGTCTCGGCCGGGCGCTCGCTGAGGCCCTCAGCGCCCAGGGCTGGCGGCTCGTCATCGACGCTCGGCACGCCGACCGTCTCGATGCCGCCGCAGCCGTCGTTCGAGCACGGTCCGACGTCGTTGCCGTCGCGGGGGACGTGGCCGACCCGGTCCACCGTGCCGAGCTCGTCGCGGCAGTCGAGCGGCTCGGCCGGCTCGACGTCCTCGTGAACAACGCGAGCACGCTCGGCGCCAGCCCGCTGCCACCGCTCGACTCGATCGACCTCGACGTGCTCCGCACGACCTATGAGGTGAACGTCGTCGCCCCACTCGCGCTCGCGCAGGCGCTTCTGCCCTTCCTGACCGCGAGCAAGGGCACGATCGTCAACATCACATCCGACGCCGCGGTCGAGCCCTACGAAGGCTGGGGCGGGTACGGCTCGTCGAAGGCCGCGCTCGAACACGTCTCGGCGATCCTCGCGGCCGAGCATCCCGAGCTCCGGGTGCGCTGGGTCGACCCCGGAGACATGCGCACCGAGATGCACCAAGACGCGTTCCCCGGCGAGGACATCTCCGATCGGCCGCTCCCCGAGTCGGTCGTCCCCCAGCTCGTTGCCTTGCTCGGTTCTGATGAGCCCAGCGGGCGTGCGCGGCTCGCGGAGGTGACCTCATGACCGCGACGCTCGAATCCGCGCTGTCGCTCCCCCTCGATCCCTCGCTCGAAGCGCGCCAGCCCGCGGAGGTGCGCGGTCGCGGGCGTGACGACGTGCGCCTGCTCGTCTCCGACGGCCCCGAGCGCGTCGTGCACACCACGTTCACAGACCTTCCTCGCCACCTCACGAGCGGCGATCTCATCGTCGTGAACACCTCGGCGACAGTGCCCGCCGCAGTCGCGGCCACGACACGCGACGGCAGAGCGATCCGCATCCACTTCTCGACCGAGCTGCCGGGAGGGCTGTGGCTGGTCGAGGCACGGCAACCTGTCGGCGAGACGACGGCGCCACTCGATGACGACATCTCCGGCGACATCGAGCTCGCGGGCGGCGGGCACCTCGCGTTGCTCGAGCGCTTCCCCGGCTCGCGCCGCCTTTGGATCGCGGCGCCGCACCTGCACGGCACGGTGCTCGACCACTTGTCCCAGTTCGGCGAGCCGATCCGGTACCGGCACGCGCCCGATCCGTGGCCGCTCTCGGCGTATCAGCAGATCTTCGGCGCCGAGCCCGGCAGCGCGGAGATGCCGAGCGCGTCGCGGCCGTTCACGCCCGAGATCGTCGTCGACCTCGTGCGTCAGGGAGTCGCGATCGCGCCGATCCTGCTGCACACCGGAGTGTCCTCGCTCGAAGGGAACGAGATGCCGTACCCGGAGCGCTACACGGTGCCGGCGTCGACCGCGAACCTCGTGAACGCGGTGCACGCAGGTGGCGGAAGAGTCGTGGCCATCGGCACGACCGCAGTGCGGGCCCTCGAGACGGTCGTCGACGACCGCGGCGTCGTGCATCCCGGACGTGGATGGACTGAGCTCGTCGTGACTCCGGAGCGAGGCGTGCGTGCGGTCGACGGTCTGCTCACCGGATGGCACGAACCGGAGGCGACGCACCTCCTCATGCTCGAGGCGATCGCCGGGCGGCCTACGCTCGAACGGGCCTACGACGAGGCACGACGAGGGGGATACCTGTGGCACGAGTTCGGCGACAGCCACTTGCTGCTCCCTGACCGGCGATGAGCGATCAGACGCTCCTTCCGCTGCCTGAGGGTCGCCGCGCCGTGCTCTACACGCTGCGGCGACGCGGGCAAGCGACCGCGGCCGACATCGCGCGGCAGCTGCAGATGACGCCGAGCGGAGCGCGCCAGCATCTCGCCGCGCTCGTGGACGAGGGCCTCGCGGAGACGACCGAACGGCCGCGGCCTGCCGGGCAACGAGGCCGGCCGCAGCTCGAGTACACGGTCACCGACAAGGCCGACGGCCTCTTCCCGAAGGCGTACGGCGAGCTCACGAACGAGCTGCTCGGGTATGTCGCCGACGCGGACTCGGGCCTGGTCGACACGCTGTTCGAGCGTCGCCGCGACGAGCGGGTGCGCAACGCGACCGAACGGCTCGCCCGCTGTCGCTCGCTGAAGGCGAAGGTCGCCGAGCTGACGCGCATCCTCGACGGCGACGGGTACCTCGCGACGTGGGAGGAGATGCCGGGCGGCTTTCGCATCATCGAGCACAACTGCGCGATCTGGGCGGTCGCCCAGCGCTACGGGCAGGCGTGCACGAGCGAGATCGACTTCATCCGCACCGTGCTGCCGGGTGCGAAGGTCGAACGCGTCCAGCACATGGTCGCGGGAGGTCCCCATTGCGCGTACGAGGTGCGCCCGTCACGCTGACTGCATGACCGGGCCACGCACCGACATCGACGCGGCGCTGACCTACCTCGAGGCCGACGTCTACGAGTTCCGCTCCGGCTACGAGCGTGCACGCATCGCCCGCAGGATCTCGGGCCTTTCGCTCGATGCCGCTCAGCGGGCCCGAGCGCGGAAGTACGTGCTCGACGTGGTCGACGGCGACAAGCACTGTGCGCAGCAAGCCCTCGGGCAGCTTGCCCACTCCGTCGCCGACAACATGACGCGAGCGGCGTTGCGCACGCGGCTGCACGCGACCGACAAGCGCGTCGCGCGGCGAGCGGTGCGCACCCTTTCACGCGTCCGCCATCCGGGCCTGACGACGGCCGACCTGACCACCGCGCGTGCCTTGGTGCTCGCCGACGCCGGCTACACCGCATGGCTGCCCCCGAACGTCGAGAAGCTGGCCCGGTGGCTGTGGTCGAGCGAGTGGGAAGCCGAGCTACGCGAGATGACTCGCGTCCACGGTCCGGAGCGCGCGGCCGCCAAGCGGCTCGTCGAGG
Organism: uncultured Acidimicrobiales bacterium; assembly: GCA_963739555.1. Classification (GTDB taxonomy): domain Bacteria; phylum Actinomycetota; class Acidimicrobiia; order Acidimicrobiales; family DATKAS01; genus DATKAS01. Next base: position 23,704 of record CAVUAV010000011.1, read on the forward strand.
TGAGCGATCGGCGCAGGGCTGCGAAAGAGGCGAAGCGGCCGGGCCCCTGATGCCGAAGGATCAGCGGCAGTAGGCGGGACCCGGGTTCGCGGAGCCCCAGGACTAGGCGAGCATGCTCACTGACGGGACCACGTGGCCGACAGTATGGAGCGTGCCCACCGCGGGCGCCGCTGCGCTGTTTCGAGTAGGCGGGTGACGATCGACGGATCGTTCTGGTCGAACCGGCGCGTCCTCGTCACCGGGCACACCGGCTTCAAAGGCGCGTGGCTCACCGCGCTCTCTCATGGGAAGTGAGATCACCGGCGTCGCGTCTCGCCCCTGCCACGCGGTGGCGTGTACGAGCTTGCGGGGATCGCCGATGCTCGTCGAACTCACATCTGGTCGACATCCGCGACGCTTCCGCACTCTCCGCGGTGATCCAGAACGCGCCCAGCCCGAGAGCGTGTTCCACCTCGCGGCGCAGGCCCTGGTGCCGGCGAGCTACCGCGATCCGGTGGGCACCTTCGAGGTCGAACGTCGTCAGGAACCGCATCGGTGCTCGACGCCGTGCGCGCCTGCCCGTCGGTGCGTGAGGTCCTCGTCGTGACGAGCGACAAGGTCTATGCGAACTCGGGTGACGGTCGCGCCGTTTCGGGAAGGAGACCGCCTTGGCGGAGGCGACCCCTACAGCGCGAGCAAGGCGGCGTGCGAGCTCGTCGTCGACTGCTGGCGCGAGCTCCTCGCGCCTCGCGGCGTGCGGGTGGTGTCTGCCCGCGCCGGCAACGTGATCGGCGGAGGCGACGTCGCCGAAGGACGGCTCGTGCCCGACGTGCTCCGCGCACTCGCGGCCGACGGGTGCGTGCGCCTGCGCAACCCTGACGCGATTCGTCCGTGGCAGCTCGTGCACGAGCCGGTGTTCGGCTACATCCAGCTGATGCAGCACCTCGCGTCGGGTGCCTCCGACGCCTCCGTCGCTGAACTTCGGTCCGAACCCGGGCGACGAGCGGACCGTCAAGGACGTCGTGGAACGGCTGCTCGCCCTCGTCGGCCGCGGCAGCATGGGAGGCGACCTCGGATCGAGAAGGGCCGGAAGCCTCGGTGCTCGCGCTCGATCCGTCGCTCGCGCTCGAGACGATCGGCTGGCAGCCGCGGCTCTCGCTCGACGAGGCGCTGGCGTGGACGGCGGAGTGGTTCAACGAGGTCACGACCACCGGTGACTGTCGAGCGCTGTGCACCGCATCAGATCAGTCGCTACCGAGCTCTGGTCGACCCGTGAGCGCCGCCCCTGTGCCGCTCGTGCGGCACGCCCCTCGAGCACACGGTGATCGACTTCGGGCTCCAGCCGCTGAGCAACGCGTACTTGACCGAGGACACCGTCGGCGACTGAGCGCGCCTACCCGCTCCACGCCCGCTTCTGCGCGCGCTGCTTCCTCGTGCAGGTGGACGACGTCGTCGCACCCGAGGAGATCTTCAGCGACTACGCGTACTTCTCCTCGTACGCGGACACCTGGGTCGAGCACGCCGAGCGGTTCGTCGAGGGCGCGATCGATCGCTTTGGCCTCGACGAGTTGAGCTTCGTGGTGCGAGATCGCGAGCAACGACGGCTACCTGCTGAAGAGCGTCGTCGCTCGCGGCGTCCCCGCCCTCGGCATCGAGCCAGCCGCGAACGTGGCCGAAGTCGCCATCGCCTCGGGCGTTCCCACCGAGGTGTGCTTCTTCGGGAGCAAGGTGGCCGAGGGCCTCGTCGCGCGGCGGGGTCTCGCCGACCTCGTCGTCGCGAACAACGTGCTCGCACACGTCCCGGACCTCAACGACTTCGTTGCCGGGCTGGCCTCGTTGGTCGGTGACGTCGGCGTGATCTCGATCGAGGTGCCACACCTCCTCGAGCTCGTCGAAGCGCCTCGAGTTCGACACCATCTACCACGAGCACTTCTCGTACTTCTCTCTGCTCGCGCTCTCCGAGTGCTTCGCCCGCCACGGTCTCGCCGTCTTCGACGTCGAGCAGCTGACGACGCACGGCGGCAGCCTCCGCGTCTTCGCAGCATCCGAACAGGCGCAGCGCGGCGCGTACCCTGGCTGTCTCGCGCCTCATCGGACGAGGAGCGCGACGCCTGCCTCGACCAGCCCGGACGGCTTCTCGACCTTCGCCGAACGGTCAGTCGCCTGTCGTGATGGCTTGGTCGCGTTCCTCGACCGAGCTGCGATCGGCGGGACGATCGATCGCCGCGTACGGCGCCGCCGCGAAAGGCAACACGCTCCTCAACTTCGCGGATGTGCACATCGACCTGCTTCCCTACGTGGTCGACCGCAACCCTCACAAGCAGGGTCTCCTGCTGCCCGGCAGCCACTTGCCGATCCGCGATCCCGCCGCCCTCGTGGACGACCGCCCCGACTACGTGCTGATCCTGCCGTGGAACCTCTCGGACGAGATCACCGAGCAGATGTCGGTCGTGAAGAGCTGGGGAGGCCGGTTCGTCGTCGCGGTCCCGGCCGTGCGGGAGGTCGGCGTGATCTTCCGAGATGCCGGCCTGCCGGGCGCGTTCCTCGTCGACCAAGAGCGGCACGTCGACGAGCGGGGCTGGTTCGCCCGCACCTACTGCGCGGACGAGTTCGAGCGCGGCGGGCTGGACCCCGCGATCGCGCAGTGCAGCGTGTCTCGCAACGAGAAGGCGCTACACGTTGCGGGGCATGCACATCCAGCTCGATCCGCACGCGAGTCGAAGCTGGTGCGTTGCACCGAGCGGCCGCGATCTTCGACGTCATCGTCGATCTCCGCCCGACGGCCACGACGTTCGGGCACTGGGCCGGCACACGAGTCGACGCTGCAGAAGGTCGAGCGCGTCTATGTTCCCCGGGGCATGGCACACGGCTTCCTCACCCTCGAGCCGGGCAGCGAGGTGCTGTACCAGATCTCCGTGCCCTACGAGCCGACGGCCGCATCGGGCGTGCGTTGGGACGACCCCGACCTCGCGATCGTGTGGCCCGCACGACCCGCGGTGATCTCGGAACGAGACGCCGCGCTGCCGTCGCTCGACGATCTTCCGGAGCGGGCCGCGGTGAGCCCCGAGGGTGGAGACGACCGCGCCGCGTTCGAGGCCTCGGCGTCTCGAGATGGCTGAGCAGATGGCCGCAGACACCGAGCTCGCGCAGCTCGCGCTCGAGGTCATCGAGCGGAGCCGACCAGCACGGCTGGTCGTATCAATGGAGCTGGCTCGGTCTCCCGATCATCCAGATGCCGCCTGACATCGTCGCGATGCAGGAGATCTTGTGGGACTGCCGGCCCGACCTGGTCGTCGAGACCGGCGTGGCGCGGGGCGGCTCTTGATCCTGTCGGCGACGATCCTGCACGTGGTCGGCAAGGGCCGCGTGATCGGGATCGACGTCGACATCCGTCCACACAACCGCAAGGCCATTGAGGACCACCCGTTGAGCCGACTCATCACGCTGATCGAGGGCTCGTCGATCGACGCCAGCGTCGTCGATTCGGTCGCGGCTCAAGTCTCCGAGGCCGAGTCGGTCATGGTCATCCTCGACTCGAATCACACACACGAGCACGTGCTCGCCGAGCTCGAGCTCTACGCGCCGATGGTCTCGCCGGGGCAACATCTGGTGGTCGCGGACACCATCGTCGAGAAGCTCCCGACGCAAGCGCACCGGCCCCGACCCTGGGGCCCGGGCGACAACCCTGCCACCGCACTCGCGGCGTGGCGAGGGCTGCCATCCGGAGTTCGTACCCGCCTCACGCATCGATCACAAGCTGCTCCTCACCTCCTCGCCGGGGGGCTACTTGCGCCGGGTGCCTGACCGTGACGCGACGTGAGGTCTCGATGAGCACCTACTTGCTCGGCGCCAAGAACCCTGAGGTCGGCAGGCAGATCGCCGCGCAGTGCGCCCACGACCCGACGTTCTCGGTCGGTGGCCTGATCGACAACAACCCTGAGCTCTGGGGCCGCGTCGTCGCGGGGATCCCCGTGCTCGGCGGCTTCGACCTGGTCGACCGCCTTTTGAACGAAGACCGGAGCGCCGACTTCGTCAACCTGGTGTCCGGGACGACGGCACGCCGTCACGAGGCAACCCAAGCGCTGACCGCAATGGGGTGTCGCATGCGGAGCCTCATCCACCCTTCGGTCGACCTCACCGATGTCGTCGTCGGCAACGGCTGCTACATACAGGACGGGTCGATCATCCAGGCCGGCGTCGTCATCGGCGACGACGTCGCGTTCCAGTCGGGCGTGATCGTCTCGCACGAATGCGTCATCGGTGACTGCATGCTTCGCGGCACCGGGCGTCGTCATCGCAGGCGAGGTGACGATCCACGACGGGGTCTTCATCGGCACCAACGCAACGATCATCCCGCGGCTCACGATCGGTGAGTGGTCGACGATCGGCGCCGGCAGCGTCGTCATCCGCGACGTCGCCGCTCGGCAGACGGTCGCCGGCAACCCGGCGCGCCCGCTGCGTCCTGCCTAGGCACCGAGCACGTCGACGAGACGGTCACAGACGTAGTCGACCTCTTCTTCGGCGAGCCGAAGCGCGGAAGGAAGGTTGATGCCGTGGGCACAGATCTGGCGGCTCACGTGATTTGCGTCGCGGGCGCGCCCGGCCTCGGCCAACGCGTAGTACGCGGGCAGGCTGCTGAGCGGATGGAAGAACGGGCGCGTGTCGATGCCGTGCTCGGCGAGGGCCGCGCCGATCGCCTCCTTCGGCAAGTCGCGTCCGGGGTCGACCACCACGGTCGACATCCAGTACGAGTTGACCGTGCCGTCGGGCTCGGCGTTCAGCGTGATCCCGTCGACGTCCGAGAGTCGAGCCCGGTACCACTCGAAGATCTGCCGCTTGCCCTCGACGAGCTCGTCGATCCGGTCGAGCTGCGCTTGTCCGAGCGCGGCCTGCATCGAGCTCATCTTGTACTTGAACGCGACCTCCTCGTTCCGGAACGAGAAGTCACCCGGCAGCCGCCCGTGATCGCGGAGCACCTGGACGCGCTCGTGGAGCGCAGCGTCGTCGGTGAGCAGCATGCCGCCCTCACCGGTCGTGAGCGTCTTGGAACCGTGGAAGCTGAAGGTCGCCACGGCGCCGAACGCTCCGGCCGGCCGGCCGTCGAACGCGGAGCCGACGGCTTCGGCTGCATCCTCGATCAGCGCGATGTCGTGCAGCGCGCACAGCTGCGCCAGCTGGGAGTAGTCGGGCATCCCTCCGTAAAGGTCGACGGCGATGACCGCTCTCGTGCGAGCTGTGATGCACCGTTCGACAGACGTCGCGTCGAGGCACCAGGTGACCGGGTCGATGTCCGCGAAGACGGGTGAGGCACCGACATACGAGATCGGTGCGGAAGACGCGATCCACGTCGCCTCGGGCACGATGACCTCGTCACCGGGACCCACTCCGAGCGCCGCGAGCGCGAGGTGGAGGGCGGAGGTGCACGACGGGAGCGCGACTGCGAATTGACGCTCCGTGAGACGGGCGAAGCTCGCTTCGAATTCGCGCACCGCGTCGTTCGCATGCTCGTACCACGACGAGCGCACCGCCTCCGCCACCGCCGACACCTCGTGATCGGTGATCGACGGGCCCGCGACGCTGATCCGCCGGCCGAGCGGCGTGCGATCTACCACCGGCGCCAAGGCGCGCGGCCGTCTTGCCACAGCTGCTCGAGCTGGTGCTTGTCGCGCAGGGTGTCCATCGGCTGCCAGAAGCCAAAGTGCTTGTACGCGTCGAGCTCCCCCGCCTTGACGAGGCGCTCCATCGGCGCGCCCTCCCAGGGGGTGGCGTCGTCGTCGACGAGGTCGATGACTGACGGCTCGAGCACGAAGAAGCCTCCGTTGATCCAGCCGCCGTCACCTTCGGGCTTCTCGACGAACCCGGTGACCGCGTCGTCGTCCATCTGGAGCATTCCCCACCGCGCCGGCGGCTGCACTGCGGTGACCGTGGCGGCGCGACCGCCTGCGCGATGGTGTGCGACTACCGCGGAGATGTCGACATCCGACACTGCGTCGCCGTAGGTGAAGCAGAACGTCTCGTCGCCGACGTGGTGCGCGACGCGCTTCAGGCGACCGCCGGTCATCGAGTCCTCGCCGGTGTCGACCAGCGTGACCCTCCACGGCTCCGCCTGCGCGTGGTGCACCTCGGTCGTGTTGCTGCCGAGGTCGATGGTGACGTCGGACGCGTGGAGGAAGTAGTTCGCGAAGTACTCCTTGATGACGTACCCCTTGTAGCCGAGGCAGATGATGAAGTCGTTGACGCCGTGCGCGGCGTAGATCTTCAGGATGTGCCAGAGGATCGGACGGCCGCCGATCTCGACCATCGGCTTGGGGCGCACCTGCGTCTCCTCGCTGAGCCGGCTCCCGAGCCCACCCGCGAGGATCACTGCCTTCACGGCCATAGTGTTGCCCGATCGGCCGCCTCCGTCGGGGATTGAGCCCTCGTCAACCCGCGCGGCGCCGTCCCACGAAGAACAGGCGCGGGGTGCGCTCCTCGACGGTCACCTCTTCGACCACGCTGGGCTCGAACCCGACCTCGGCCAAGAGTCGCAGCCATGTCTCGGTGGTGAAGAGGCCGGTGTCGTGACGGTCGTGGATCACCTCGACCGCACCGTCCGCGTCGCGGAGGAGGAAGACGTAGTCGGTGCGCACCTGACCGGTGCCTCCGTCGAGCGTCGTCCAGAAGAAGTAGCGGACCGCGCGCCCATCGGGCCCGTCGTGGCCGCCGTGGTCGGCGTCCTCCACGAACCTCTCGGTCGTGTGGTCGGGTACGAAGACGGCGACTCCGCCCGGTCGGCAGTGTGCGAACGCGGTCTGCATCGCCCGACGGAGATCGCCTTCCGTCGTCATGTAGTCGATCGCGTCGTGCGCGAAGACCGCGTCGAACGTGCGGCCGAGGCGCACGTCGCGCATGTCGCCTTCGATGTGCTCGCACTCGGGGTTGAGTGCTCGTGACACCTCGAGCATCGTGGGCGATCGGTCGACGAGCGTCATCGTGAACGACGACTTCAGGTGGCTCGCGTTGTTCCCGCCGCCGCTTCCGAGCTCGAGGACACGCGTGGTGCCACCATCCGCGGTCGCGAGCAGCGACGCGGAGAAGCCCGCCTCCTCCTCGTAGTCCGCGGGCGCCGAGATGAGCGGCCACCACGGCGCGAGGTCGCCGTAGAACCGGAGCTGGGTCGCGCCGTCCATGTCGCTCTCAATGCTCGCGCCATCCAACCGCCGACCTCGCGACGTAATACCCGCCGTGCGGCAGATCGCTGACGCACCAGGGAGAGGAGAGACTCGCCATGCCTGATCTATCCCGTCGCACCCTCCTGCGCGCCTCCGCCGGCGTCGCAGCGATCGCGGTGCCGATGTCGGCGCTCGCCGCGTGTGATCCGAGCCCGCCGTCGTCATCCAGCGCTGAGCCCGAGCTGAAGCCAGAGGAGCTCGAAGCCTTCGGTGCCGACACCGTCGTGTTCCACGTCCGTGACGCCTCCAAGGGCGAGGTGTCGATCCTGCAGGGATCGAACGAAGTCGTCGTGAACGACAAGCAGCTCGTCGCGCGCGTCATGCGCGCCGCAAACGCCGTCCAGGCCGGGTGAGGAGTCGCCATGTCATCGCATCGTGAAGCACCCGAGATCTCGAAGGACCCCGTCGCCGATTCGACCGACACCTATGCGTTCGTGAGCCCCGACAAGCCCGACACCGTCACGATCATCACGAACTACATCCCCCTCGAAGACCCCGCCGGCGGCCCGAACTTCTTCGAGTTCGGCGACGACGTGCTGTATCGCATCAACGTCGACAACGACGGCGACGGACGGCCCGACGTGCTCTACGAGTTCCGGTTCAAGACCACGGTCACGAACCCGAACACGTTCCTCTACAACACCGGTCCGATCACGGCGCTCGACAGCCCGAACTTCAACCGGCGCCAGACGTACTCGGTCACGGAGGTCCGCAAGAACCGGCTGCCGCACAAGCTCGGCGACAACCTGACCTCGCCGCCCTGCAACGTCGGGGCTCGGTCGACGCCGAGCTACGCAAACCTGGCGAACGCCGCGATCCACTTCGTCTCCGACGAGATCGTGGTCTTCGCCGGTCAGCGGCTCGACGGGTTCTTCGTCGACCTCGGCGCGGTGTTCGACCTCGCCGCGCTGCGGCCGTTCCAGAACCTGCACCTGATCCCGACTCCCGCGGCCCCGGGTGTCAACGCGCTCCGGTCGTTCAACGTGCACACGATCGCGATCCAGATCCCGATCACGCGCCTCACCCGGGACGGCTCGAAGCCGAGCGACCCGATGGGCGCCAACGCCACGATCGGCGTGTGGGCTTCCGCGCACAGGCAGAAGGCGCTCGTTCGCGACAGCGGCAAGGACGTCAGCGTCGGTCCGTTCGTCCAGGTGTCGCGACTCGGCAACCCGCTCTTCAACGAGGTCATCGTCCCGATGGGCCGTAAGGACGAGTGGAACGCCGACACACCAGACGGCGACAAGGACTACGCGCCGTTCGTCGCGCAACCCGAGCTCGCGAAGCTGCTGCCCATCCTCTACCCGGGCGTGTTCCCGAACCTCATGGCGTTCAAGGGAGACCGGGCCGACCTGCTCGCGATCCTGCTCACCGGCATCCCGAAGGGCATCATCCCCGGCTTCCAGAACTTCACGGGGCCGACGCAGGCCGACATGCTGCGGCTCAACGTGGCGATCCCGCCGTCGGGCTCGCCGAACGGGAACGGGATCCTGGGCGGCGACCTGGCCGGCTTCCCGAACGGCCGGCGGGTGTTCGACGACATCGTGACGATCGAGCTCCGGGCGATAGCGGGTCTCACGATCCCCCTGGTGAGCCCCTCGTACGTGCCGGACGGCGCGGCCAAGCTCGTCGCCGACGGCAGCGCCTCGACGCTGCCGAGCTACCTGACGGGCTTCCCGTACCTCGGTCATCCGGCCAGCGGCTCGGAAGTGCAGCCACTGTCGGTGGCGTGATGTCCGGGCATCATCACCACGACCGCGGCGACCACTTCGTCGGTGGTGGCGCGGCGGTGCTCGACATCGGCGGCGATGTCGGCGCGCTGCTCGCGCTGATGGATGCCGACGCAGAAGGCACTGAGCTCCATGTGCGCGCTACTGGCAGCACCGCGACGGTGCACACCGGAGTGTGGAGTCGTCACCAGGGCAACGAGCACGTGACCGCTGCACTGTTCTGCGCGTTGAGCGAAGGCACCTATTGGGTGCTGGAGGACGACGGCCGCGATCGCATCGCAGTCACCGTGAGAGGTGGCGAGCTCGCCGAGCTCGACCTCCGCCGTTAGCCCCAGAGCGCCCGCGCGAGTGACCGGCCATCGGGAGGCCGGTCACTCGTGCACGAGATCTGGGAGTTCATCAGAGGCAGTGGGCTACACGCGCTTCGCCAAGTAGATGATCGCCAAGATGATCAGGATGAGCACGAGGACGCCGCCACCGATGTACATGAACGCTCCTTGCGAGTTGGTTACGCGTCATGTACCCCCTCGCGACAGAGCCGAGACGCGGCTAGGTCACGTTTGCCCTGGTCCGCCGCGCTGCGCGCGCAGCGCGGAACTGCTTGCGACGACGAACGATGCTCACGAGCATGACGGCGCGGAGCACTGCCATCGCGAGGATGATCACGCCGACGAGCACCGCGCCTCGGGTGATGAGCACAAGCCCGAGCAGCCCTCCCAGCGAGAGGAGGGCGACCCGGAGCCACAGCAGTCGCATGCGAGTCAGTGTCGCCGGCGACTATGAGCGATGTGTGAAGTCAGGGCTTGGCGTACGTCTCGGCAGCCGTGCTGTCGAACTCGTACGCGACGAACGGCTCGTCACCGACGATCCACGCATCATGACCGGGCTCGATCACGTACGCGTCTCCGGCGCCCGCTTCGCCTTCGGTCCCGTCGCCGTGCTGGATGTGGATCCTGCCGGCGGTGACGACCCCGACGTGCCGCACTTGGCAGCTGTCGGTGCCCACGATCGGCTTGATGCACTCGGACCAGCGCCATCCGGGCTGGAGCGTCATGCGGGCTGCCGATACGGAGCCCAGGTTGACGACCTCCATCCGGGCCTTGTCCGGTGTGCGGGTCTCGTCAGGGTTGTCGAAGCTCTTTGCCACCACTCCAGCCATCAGGGATCCTCTCAGGAAGCGTCGTCGGAGACTACGTCGAGGTCGAAGAACGCGGGCGGTGCGTCGAGCAGTGCGGCTTGCTTCTCCCCGAACGCCGTCGTCTCGGGCAGGTTCGAGTTCTCCATCGCCGACTCGTAGGAGTCGAAGAAGGCGAAGATCAGGTGGCGCTTGGGGTCGTTGCGATCCCGCGCGACGATCGAGCGGCGCAGTGTGCGCTTGCCCTCCGTCGCCTTCTTCCACTCTTCCTCGAGCGCAGTGAGCTCGTCGATCTTCGACGTCTTCATCTCGATGATCTGGATGAATGCCATCAGGTGCTCCCTTCCACGTGAGCTGTCATGCAACAGTCCCACATGAACGGCATCCGTTACACGGAGGTCGATGGCGAGTGAGCCAGCCCGCCTCGCTGCGCTCCTGGTCCTGCTGGGTGATCCGAGCCCGCAAGATGTCGGTGCGGGTGCAGATGCCGACGAGCGCACCACCGTCGACCACCGGCAGGTGGTCGACCCCTTCCTCGACCATGCGGTTCAGCGCTGTCTGCAACGTCTCGCGCGGCGCTGCAGTCACCACGTCGGTCGTCGCCACGTCGATCACCGAACGCGCGCCGTCCACGAGCGCGAGCAAGTCGTCGCTGTCGACGAGACCGGCGAGCTTTCCGTGCTCGTCGACGACCGGGAACGCGCCATGCCGGTGCGCCCGGAACACGTCTTCGACCTGCTTGGGCGACGCGCCGCTGGGCACGGTCACGACGTCACGTGTCATGACCTCGCCGACCGTCCACGTGCGCAGCGGGTCGGCGTGGAAGCCAGCGGGGACGGCCACGCCTCGACGCGCCAGCTTCTCGGTCATGATGCTCTGCTCGAGCAACGTGCGGGCGACGAGGTCGGCCAGCACCGCAGCGAGCATCAACGGAAGCATCGCGTTGTAGTCGCGCGTGAGCTCGAAGATGAACACGATCGCCGCGAACGGAGCGCGGGCCGCGGCGCCGAACGTCGCTGCCATCGCGACGAGCGCGAACGCCGACGGTGAGATGCCGATTCCGGGAAACGCGCGCACCAGCAGCTCACCCGTGAACGCGCCGAACGTGCTGCTGATGATGAGGATGGGAGCGAGCGTGCCGCCGGACGTGCCCGACCCGAGCGCGATCCACCAGATGACGAGCTTGCCGATGCACAGCGCCGCCAGAGTGCCCAGCGCGAGGCGACCGGCAAGCGTGTCGTCGATGACGTCGTAGCCGACACCCAGGGCTCGCGGCACGAGCAACCCGAGCGAGGCCCACACGAGTGCGCCCACGATCGGATGCCACGCGACACCGAACGGCAGCCGCCTGAACACGCCCTCGACCGAGAACAGCCCACGGGTGATCAGCACTGCCAGCAGTCCGCACGCGAGACCGAGCGCGCCGAACAGCGGAAGCTGACCGAGGCCACTGAAGCTGTGCGGAGGCACCGTGAACAGCGGGCCGTTGCCGAGCAGCAGGGCGTGCACGCCGCCGGCGACGCTCGTCGCGACGACGAGAGGGATGAACGCGCGAGGTGAGAACTCGAACAGCAGGAGCTCGATCGCGAGCACGACGGCGGCGAGCGGCGTGCCGAACGTCGCCGCCATGCCTGCCGCCGCGCCACACGCGAGCAAGATCTTGCGCTCACTCGCCGAGACGTGGATGAGCTGACCCACGAGCGACCCGATCGCGCCGCCTGTGACGATGATCGGGCCTTCGGCGCCGAAGGGCCCGCCGGTGCCGATGGCGATGGCGGCAGACAGCGGCTTCGCGATGGCAGTGCGCGGAGCGACCTTGCTGCGCCGCGTGAGCACCGCCTCCATCGCCTCGGGGATGCCGTGGCCGCGGATGATCGGCGACCACCTCGCGAGCAACGTCACGACCGCGCCCCCTGCCATCGCGGTGAGGACCACGAGCGGCCCGAGGTCGAGCGTCGCGTAGTTGGGGAGCGTCGTTCCCCACTGATGGAAGAGGAGGAGGTTCGTCAGGATCGCGATGAGTCGGATCAGCACCCACGCGACGCCGCCCGCCACGAGCCCGATGCCGACTGCGAGGCCGCACAGGAGCAGGAGACGCCGGGGCGGATGACTCGTCATGCTCCTCTAATCTATCGTGATACGATGTAATCATCGAGACGGTTCGACGCACGACCCAGACGCTCGACGACGCGGCCTACGGCGAGCTCCTCGAGTTCCGCACCGCGCTGCGCCGGTTCCTCCACTGGAGCGACCAGCAAGCGCAGCTCGAGGGACTCACGGCACAGCAGCACCAGCTGCTCCTCGCGATCCGCGGGCACGCGGGCGGCGAGCCCACGATCAGCGAGGTCGCCGAGTCACTGCTCCTGCGTCACCACAGCACGGTCGAGCTCGCCGACCGCGCCGAGCAAGCCGGCCTCGTGAAGCGAGCCATCGACGACGACGATCGGCGAGTGGTGCGCCTGTCGCTCACGCCCAAGGGTCAACGGTCTGCTCCACCGCCTGTCTGCCGCGCACATCGACGAGCTGCAGCGGTTGGCGCCTACCGTGGTCCGGCTCGCGCGAGGCCTCGACGAAGATGCGGGCTGACCGAGCGGGCGGTGCAACGATGTCCCCGGCATGGTGCGCACCCGAACCGACGAGCTGCTGCTGGGCGAATGGGCGTGCCTCGCGCTGCTCACGCAACAGCCCGCACACGGCTACGACATCGCGACGCGGCTGGCACCGGCCGGTGACATCGGTCGCGTGTGGTCTCTGTCTCGTCCGCTGACCTACCGCGCGCTCGATCAGCTGACCCAGCGCGGCTTGATCGTCCCGGTGGCGGAGGAGAAGGGAAAGGCAGGTGGCAATCGCACGATCCTCGCCTCGACTCCGCAGGGCCGCAGGCTCGTGCGTCGATGGCTCGAGGAGCCTGTCCCGCACTTCCGAGCCGTGCGCGACGAGCTCCTCCTCAAGCTGGTCCTCGCAGAGCGACTCGGCGTCGACCGGAGGAAGCTCCTGCAGTCACAGCGCGCCGTGTTCGCTCCGATGGTCGACGCACTCGCGGTGTCGGGCGGAAGCCGCAAGGCGACGTCCGACCCGGTCTCGGTATGGCGCTACGAGTCGTCGCGCTCGGCGCTTCGCTTCATCGATCGGATGATCGCCGCGTCGCGTCACTGGGGTCACACGGGGTAGAGGCTCACCTCCGTCGCCTTGACCGACGCCCACATCTGCACCCCGGTCCGAAGGCCGAGATGATCGATCGCCGCCGGCGTCACTTCGGCGACGAGCGGCACCTCGCCCGCGAGACTTACGCGGACACGGTCCGCGAGGCGGTCGACATCGGAGACCGTGACGGCCCAGACGTTCCGAGGGCTTCCCTCTGGAAGCGCGGGATACAGCGCCACTGAATGCGGAGCGATGACCGCGAAGACGGGTCCGTCCAGTGCGTCGGCGGACACGACGCGTCCACCGGACGCCGTCGAGATCATCCCTCGCACCGCGGTGCCGCTCAGCAGGTTCAGGCCCACCAGGTCAGCGACGTAACGCGAACGTGGCCGGGCGGTGACCTCAGACAGCGTCCCGGACTGCACGATGCGCCCCGACTCGACGATCACCACACGATCGGCGAGGGCATATGCGTCCACCGGGTCATGAGTGACCAGGAGGCGCGCCCCATCGAAGGTCGCCAGATGACGCCTGAGGTCCCGCCGCACGTCCGCCTTGGTGCCCGCGTCGAGCGCCGCGAGGGGCTCGTCGAGAAGGAGCACACGTGGCTCGGTCGCGAGGGCCCGCGCCAGCGCAACCCGTTGCGCCTGCCCGCCCGAGAGCGCGCCCGGTCGCAGATGCGCGTGGTCGTCGAGCCCAACCCTCGTGAGCCAGGTGAGCGCGCGCTGACGGGCTTCTCCTCTCGGCACACCTCGAGCTCGCAAGCCGAACGCGACGTTCTCGATGGCAGTGAGGCTGGGAAAGAGCAGGTAGTCCTGGAAGACGACGCCCATGGGTCGTTGGTTGGCGGGCACGAAGACGCCGGCGATGGGGTCATCGAGGACGCGGTCGTCGAGCCTGATCAGCCCCTCGTCGATCGCCAACAAGCCCGCGAGGCACCGAAAGAGCGTCGTCTTCCCGGCCCCGTTCGGCCCGAGGACGGCGATCGTCTCGCCACCGGCGGTGTGGAGCTCGACGTCGAGGTGGAGCGCACCGAGCGTGCACCGCACGCGGGCGTCAAGGCTCATGGGGTCGGCGCTTGTCCACTCCCGAGGAAGCGATCGCGAAGGCCCACGAGGACGCCGAACGACACCGCGATGAGCACCAAGCTCAAGACGATCGCCTCGTCCGGCTTCACCTCGTTCGCGATGTAGATGGCGAGCGGCATCGTCTGCGTCCGTCCCGGGAAGTTGCCAGCGAACGTGATCGTCGCGCCGAATTCGCCGAGCGCGCGTGCCCACGCCAGAACGGCGCCCGCGACGAGCCCAGGACGGATCGCCGGCACCGTCACACGACGGAAGACATACCAGCGGGAGGCGCCGAGTGTCCGCGCCGCGTCCTCGTAGCGCGTGTCGAGCTGACGGAACGCCGCCTCGACGGTCAGCACGAGGAACGGCATCGCCACGAAGGTCTGCGCGACGATCACACCCGCGGTGGTGAACGGCAGCGTGATGCCGAACCAGCGGTCGAGGTACTGGCCGACCAGGCCGCGACGACCGAGCGCGTAGAAGAGGGCCACACCGGCAACGACGGGGGGCAGCACCATCGACAGCGTGCACAGCGCTCGCGCCGCGCTCCTGCCCGGGAACTCGACGCGAGCGAGCAGCCAGGCGAGGGGGACTCCGAACAGGAGCGAGAAGAGGGTCGCCCAGGTCGAGCACCACAGCGACAGCCGCAGCGCCGTCAACGAGCTGTGCGACGTGAGGATCGACCACGCGTCGCCCCACGGTGCCTTCCAGAGCAAGCCCAGGAACGGCAGCGCGAAGAACACGAGGGCTGCGATCGCGAGCACGAGCACCGGGAGCGGCAGGCCGTCGTTCCGGGCTGACCGTCGGGCCGCGCTCCGCTCGGTCACCGGCGCCGAGGTGCTCACGGTGCCATGAAGCCGTACTTCGCGAGGATCTGCTGCCCGTCAGGGCCGAGGACGTAGTCGATGAAGGCCTGATCAACGTCGGCATGAGTCGACGCTTTGACCGACGCGATGGGGTACTTGGCGACGACGTTGATGTCGTTCGGGATGGTCACGGCCTCAGCCTTGTCCCCCGCCGCCATGACGTCGGTGATGTACACGATTCCCGCGTCCGCCTCGCCCGCGGTCACCTTCGTGACGACGCCCTTCACGTTCTGCTCCTGGCTCACCGGAGTCACGGTGATCTTCGCAGCGTCGAAGACCTGCGTGGCGTACTTTCCGCACGGCACCTCCGGTGCGCACACGACGACCTTGACGTCAGGCTTGGCGAGATCAGCCACCCCGGTGATGCCCGCGGGGTTGCCCTTCGGCACGATGATCGCCAACAGGTTCGTCGCGAAGACCACTGGCTCCGTGCCGTTGAGGCCCGCAGTCGTGAGCTTGTCCATGTTGGAGGTGTCGGCAGACGCGAAGACGTCGGCGGGCGCGCCCTGGGTGATCTGCTGCACGAGCGCCGAGGACGCATCGAAGCTGAACGTCACCTTGGCGCCCGGGTTGGCCTGCGTGAACGCGGTGCCGATCTCGTTGAAGGCGTCGGTGAGCGACGCGGCTGCGAACACGGTGATGTCACCCGACACGGGGACCGCGGTCGAGGCCGCCGACGTCGAGGCCGCGGAGGATGAGGGTGCGCCCGTCGTCGCGGCCGCGCCGGTCGTGGCGGCCGACGATCCGCTGTCGTCCCCGCACGCGGCGACGAGGAACCCGAACAGCACGAGGAGGACGAGAAGCAAGGATCGGGAACGACGCATGGCAGCGGACCGTACCAGAGTGATAGTCAGCAGTTGAATATGTTGGTCAGCCGTTGACGAAAGGAAGAACAGACATGCGAGTGATGGCCACCGTCAGGGTGGCCCTTCCCGACGGTCAGCAGATCACCGCGGCGATCACCAAGGACGCGACCGAGGAGCTTGGATTCGCCATCGGCGACGAGGTCACGGTGATCATCAAGGCGACCGAGGTGATGCTCGCCAAGGACTAGCTCCGGAGCTCGCTCGGAGTGACCGGACCTCCGAGATCGACCGAGTCGTACCAGCCGTTCCGATCGGCTGGAGCAGGAACGGTTTCACGCGCTCGAGTCAGTCGACGACGAGCTCGACGCGCGGCGAGAAGATCGGCGCGCCGGCGAGGTCCGCGAGCACGTCTTGCCCCGTGAGCGCGTTCGCGCCGGCGGCTCCCCACCAGTTCGAGAACAGCACGAGCGTGCCCTCGAGCACGTCGTCGCCACTCTCGGCATCGACCTCGATCTCGCCGTGCTCGTTGCGCAGCCGCACCGACGTGCCATCGACGACACCGAGGCGCGCGGCGTCGCCGGTCGCCATGCGCACACGAGCTGACCCCGCCATGTGCGCCAACCTCGGATGGTTCACGAACGTCGAGTTGAGGAAGTGGTGCGACTTCGGCGTGAGCAAGGTGAACTGACCGTCGTCGGGCAGGGGGTCACGGCCGTCGGGCGCGTCCATCCCGCGCACGCTGACGCGCACCTTCGAGCCGGTGCGCTCGCCCATGGGCACCTTCGCCCACCCTTGCTCGCGCAGCTGGTCGACGAGCGCATCGGGATACGCCGACAGGTACGTGGCGAGCAGCGCCTCGTCGTCCTCGGCGAACGCCTTGTCCGCGAAGCGCGGATCGTCGTCGGCCATCGTCGCGGCGAGCATCCGGAAGATCTCGGTGTTCGGACGGCTCTGTCCCCGCGGTGCGATCGCGGGCTGGTTGAGCGTGAGGTAGTAGTGCCCCCACGACCACAGCACGTCGAGGTGCTCGAGCTGCGTCGTCGCCGGAAGCACGACGTCCGCGTAGCTCGCCGACTCGGTCATGAACTGCTCGATCGCAACCGTGAAGAGATCGTCTCGCGCGAGACCAGCCCGCACCGATCCAGAGTCGGGGACCACCACGACGGGGTTGCTGTTGTAGACGATGAGCGATGTCAGCGGCGGGTGGCCGTCGTCGAGGGTGCCGGCGAGGGCGCGTCCGAGGAGCACCATGTTCACGTGGCGCTCGGGCCTGTCGCCCCGTAGCTCGGGCTTGCTCATCTGCGCGTCGGGATGCGCGAAGGCTCCCGCCGAGTGCACGAGCGCTCCCCCACCCCGATGGCGCCACGCTCCGGTCACCGCCGGCAGCAGGATGGCCGCACGCACGCCGGTGCCCGCGTCCGCGTGACGCTGCGAGCCGGGACCGATCTTCAGGAACGTCGGTCCCTCCGCCAGAAGCCGAGCGAACCCCGCGATCTCGTCCTCGCTGAGCCCGGTCGCCGCGGACGCACGCGGGAGAGGCCACTCGGCGGCGCGAGCGCGGAGCTCGTCCGCGCCGTCGACATGCTCGGCGATGAACGCGTCGTCGGCCAGTCTCTCTGCGAACAAGACGTGCATCGCGCCGAGAGCGAGCGCCGCGTCGCTGCCGGGTCGGAGCGCGAGGTGGACGTCCGCGGCCTTGGCGGTGCGGGTGCGCACCGGGTCGACACACACGATGGTCGCACCGCGCTTGCGGGCATCGAGGAAGAACTTCCAGAGATGCAGGTGGGTCGAGACCATGTTCGCCCCCCACGCGACGACCGAGCGCGCGTTGACGGCGTCTTCGATGTCGGCGGCCGGCCACCCGCCGTAGGTCAAACCCCACGCCGTCGCCCCTGCCGCAAAGCAGATCGTGCCGTCGATCTTCGCGGCGCCGAGCGCGTTCGCGAAGCGCGCGTCCATCGACGGGCCACCCTGGAGCACGCCGGAGGTGCCCATGTAGCTGAACGGGAGAACGCTCGTCGCCCCGCCGCGTTCGACCGCGGACAGGATGCCGTCGCGCGCGACCCCGAGCGCTTCGTCCCACGTCGCCTCCCGGAACGACGCGCTGCCCTTGGCGCCAGCGCGGATCAGAGGCGTGAGCAGCCGGTCGGGGTGGTAGGTGCGCTCCTCGTACTTCTGCACCTTGATGCAGAGGTGGCCGGCGGTGACAGGGTGCTCGGGGTTGCCGTGCACACCCGTGACCACTCCGTCGTCGACGGTGGCGACCCAGGCGCAGTTGTCAGGGCAGTCGTGGGGGCAAGCCCCTCGCACCTCGATCTGGCCCATCGCTCCAAGGCTACGTCTGGTTCTCTTGTCTTTCTGCCGCCTCTCGACCGGCGAAACAACCCGAAATGCCGTTGGGACGCTTCGAGTCAGTCCGTGCCAGATGGCAGCGAATGGCGCATGTCACATTGCGTCAGGATCGAAGTCCTGCCAGGCTTCGGAGTCGTGATCGAGTCGGGTCTGCGCGAGCGCAAGAAGGAGCGCACGCGCCAAGACCTGATGCGGTCGGCCCTCCGTCTGTTCGCCGCCCGGGGCTTTGACCAGGTCACTGTCGAGGAGATCGCCGCCGACTGCGAAGTCTCCCCCCGCACGGTCTTCCGCTACTTCTCCTCGAAGGAAGACGTCCTCTTCGCCCAAGGCGACCGGTCGCTCGCCCGCCTCATCGAGACGCTCGAGGGCGAGTCGGCCGACGTGCCGCCGCTCGAGGCCCTACGCCGGGCCATGCACACCCTCTCCGAGGACTACCTCGAGGACAAGGAGGCGGTCGTCCTCCGCCACCAGATCATGTCGGCGACGCCGGCCCTGCGCACCCGCGCCGCCGAGCGCCAGCAGGGCTGGGAAGCCGCAGTGATCGACCAGCTGCGCACGGGCGGTCAGATCGGCGAGATGAGCGACCTCGACGTGCGTCTGGTCGTCGCCGCCGCGATGACCGCGCTTCGCGTCGCCGTGACCGTCTGGGTCAGCGACAGCACCGACCTCGACCTCGACCACCTCATCGACACCACGTTCGACCGGCTGCGCCGCGGCCTCTGACCTCGAAAGCGCCTTCGTTGCTCGTTCGCCTCCTCAGCACAAAGCTCCGCCCCTACCGCTCGGTGCTCATCGCAGTGTGCGTGCTGCAGTTCTTGCAGACGATGTGCACGCTGTACCTGCCGACGCTCAACGCGAAGATCATCAACAACGGCATCCTGACGGGCGACAACGCCTACATCCTGCGCGTCGGCGCGCTGATGCTCGTCATCACGCTCGTGCAGATCTGCTTCGCCGTCGGCGCGGTGTACTACGGGTCGCGCGCGTCGATGGGCTTCGGGCGCGACGTGCGCGGCAACCTGTTCCACAGCGTCACCGGGTTCTCGAGCCGGGAGGTGAACCAGTTCGGCGCACCGTCGCTGATCACGCGGATCACGAACGACGTGCAGCAGGTGCAGATGATGGTCTTCATGACCTGCACGTTGCTCGTCGCGGCACCGATGACCGCGATCGGCGGCACGTTCCTTGGCGCTGCGCGAGGACGTCGGGCTCTCGGCGATCCTGCTCGTCAGCATCCCGGCGCTCCTCGTCATCGTCGGTTCGATCATCTCCCGCATGGTGCCCACGTTCCGCGTGATGCAGGACCGGATCGACGGAGTGAACCGGGTCCTGCGAGAGCAGATCACCGGCGTGCGCGTGGTGCGCGCCTTCGTACGCGAGCCCGAGGAGACCGAGCGCTTCGACGCAACGAACGATCAGCTCACGGCCACCTCGCTGAGGGCTGGCCGGCTGATGGCGATGATGATGCCCAGCGTCATGCTCGTGATGAACATCTCGAGCGTCGCGGTGATCTGGTTCGGCGCGAACCGCATCGCCGACGGCACGCTCACCCTCGGCGCGATGATCGCCTTCCTCAGCTACCTCACGCAGATCCTCCTGGCCGTGATGATGGCGACCTGGATGGCCGCGCTGATCCCTCGCGCCGCCGTGTGCGCCGACCGCATCCAGGAGGTGCTCGACACCGACACGTCCGTCGTCATCTCGCCCACCGCTGTCAACGAGGTCCGGTCCCGAGGCGTCGTCGAGATGCGGAACGTCGCCTTTGCCTATCCGGGAGCCGAGGCGCCGGTGGTCTGCAACGTGAGCTTCACGTCGCTGCCGGGGCAGACGACCGCGATCGTCGGCAGCACCGGCTCGGGCAAGACGACGCTCATCAGCCTCGTGCCTCGCCTGTTCGACGCGACCGAGGGCACCGTCCTCGTCGACGGCGTCGACGTGCGCGACCTCCAACCCGAGGTCTTGTGGGACCGCGTCGGCCTGGTGCCACAGAAGCCGTACCTCTTCTCGGGCACGGTGGCGAGCAACCTGCAGTACGGCAAGCCCGACGCGACGGAAGAGCAGATGTGGGAAGCGCTCGAGATCGCGCAAGCCCGCGACTTCGTCGCCGCGATGCCGGGCGGGCTCGAGGCGTCGATCTCCCAGGGCGGCACGAGCGTGTCGGGCGGTCAGCGGCAGCGCTTGGCCATCGCTCGCGCTGTCATTCGCAGGCCCGAGATCTACTTGTTCGACGACTCGTTCTCGGCGCTCGACCTCGCCACCGACGCGCGGCTGCGGGCTGCGCTCGCTCCCCACCTCGCCAACTCGACGGTGCTCGTCGTGGCGCAGCGCATCTCCACGATCCTCACCGCCGACCAGATCCTGGTGCTCGACGACGGTGTGCCCGTCGGCCTCGGCCCCCACAGCGAGCTGCTCACCACCTGCCCCACCTACGCCGAGATCGTCTCGTCGCAGATGAGCTCGCCAGGACGCGGCATGAGCGACACCGACGGCAAGGTGCCGACCAACGGCAAGTCGACCAACGGCGATCCCGCGAACGGCAAAGACGAAGAACGGCAAAGAGAAGGTCGCCCCTCCGGCCGGCGAGCGCGTCGGGTTCGGCAGCGGTCGCATGCCCTCCGCGGGCATCCCGATGGAGAAGTCGCTCAACTTCGGCCCATCGGTCAAGCGACTGCTGCGCCGGATGGGGCCAGACCGCCGGCTCCTCGGCGTGGTGTTCGTCCTTGCCGTCATCGGCGTCACCCTGGTCGTCTTCGGGCCGAAGGTTCTCGGCCACGCGACCGACCTGATCGTGTCGGGTCTCTTCGGCGGCGGCAGCATCGACTTCGGACAGCTGCACAAGACGCTGCTGCTCGCGGTCGGCTTGTACTCGGCATCAGCGGTGTTGGTGTGGCTCCAGGGGTACATCCTCGCCGGCGTCGTGCAGCGCACGATGTTCCGGCTGCGCGCCGACGTCGAAGACAAGCTCAACGCCCTCCCACTGAGCTACATCGACCGGCATGCGCGTGGCGACCTGCTCAGCCGAGTCACGAACGACATCGACAACATCGCGCAGAGCCTCCAGCAATCGCTCAGCCAGCTCCTGACGTCGACCCTCACGATCATCGGGGTCACGGTCATGATGATCACGATCTCGCCGTTGCTCGCCCTCGTCGCGATCTTCACGATCCCCATCTCCCTCTTCACGATCAAGCGGATCGCGAAGCTCGCGCAGCCTCGGTTCATCGCGCAGTGGCGCCACACCGGCATGTTGAACGCTCAGGTCGAGGAAGCGTTCACGGGCCACGCGATCGTCAAGGCGTTCGGGCGACAGCACGAGGTCGAAGAGCGGTTCAGGACCACCAACGAGGAGCTCTACGACGCCAGCTTCGGCGCGCAGTTCGCGTCGGGCGCGATCCAGCCGGCGATGATGTTCATCGGCAACCTCAACTTCGTGGCGATCGCCGTCATCGGCGGGCTGCGTGTGTCGTCGGGCGCGATGACCATCGGCGACATCCAGGCGTTCATCCAGTACTCACGCCAGTTCACCCAGCCGATCACGCAGGTGGCCTCGATGGCCAACGTGCTGCAGTCCGGCATCGCATCGCTCGAGCGCGTCTTCGAGCTGCTCGACGCGATCGAGCAGACGCCCGACGCGCTGCCTCCCGCCTATGTCTCGCAGCCGCGGGGCCGGGTCGAGTTCGAGCACGTGAACTTCTCCTACGACAAGGACCGCGAGCTCATCCGCGATCTGTCCCTCGTCGCGGAGCCGGGGAGCACGGTCGCGATCGTCGGGCCGACCGGAGCCGGCAAGACGACGCTCGTCAACCTGATCATGCGGTTCTACGAGCTCGACGGAGGCCGCATCACCCTCGACGGTGTCGACATCTCGCAGATGCGGCGCCGCGACCTCCGCGGGGACATCGGCATGGTGCTCCAGGACACGTGGCTCTTCGGGGGCACGATCCGAGACAACATCGCGCTACGGCAACCCGAACGCCACCGACGAGCAGGTCATCGATGCCGCGAAGGCCGCGTACGTCGACCGCTTCGTGCACATGCTCCCGCAGGGCTACGACTCGGTCGTCGACGACGAGGGCGGCAGCATCAGCGCCGGCGAGAAGCAGCTCATCACGATCGCCGCGCGCGTTCCTCGCCGACCCAGCGATCCTCATCCTCGACGAGGCGACCAGCTCGGTCGACACGCGCACCGAGGTGCTGATCCAGAAGGCGATGTCCGCGCTGCGCTCGTCGCGCACGAGCTTCGTCATCGCTCACCGCCTCTCCACGATCCGCGACGCCGACACGATCCTCGTGATGGACGCCGGGCAGATCGTCGAGCAGGGCAACCATGCCGAGCTGCTCGCCGCGGGCGGCGCGTACGCCAACCTCTACAACGCCCAGTTCGCCGGCGCGGCGGTCGACCTCGTCTGAACCCGAGACGCTTCTAAAGCGGCTTGTGCAGCTTCACGAACCCGAAGTCGGTGCGCAGCGCGCCCGTGTGCTCGTCGAACGGGAACGGCTCGCGCTCGCCAGTGATGACATAGCCGCGCCGCTCGTACCACGCGAGCAGCTCGTGGCGAAGGTCGATCACGACAGCAGTCATCGCCTTGACGTCCCACAGGTCGCGCACCGACTGCTCGGCTCGGTCCAGCAGTGCTCGGCCGAGCCCCCCGTTCTGCAGCCGAGGGTTCACCGAGAACATGCCGAAGTAGCCGTCGTCACCGTGCTTCTCGATCAGCACGCACCCCATGAGGACGCCATCCTCCTCGGCGAGCAAGAAGCGCGCGTCAGGCTCCTCGTACAGCTGCGTGACCTCTTCGATGCTCGTGCGCTCACCCGCGAGGAGATGCGCCTCGCTCGACCAGCCCGTCGCCGACTCGGGCCCGCGGTACGCGAGCTCGATGAGCGCCCTGATGGCCGGGATGTCGTCAGCGGTCGCGTAGCGGAAGGTCGGCTCGGTCATCGCGCACAATGGTCGCGTATGGTCGGGCCGTGGCCGACACCGAGACGCGACTTGAGAGCAAGAACGAACAGCTCGTCCGCCAGTTCTTCGACACGCTGAGCACGGGCGACCTCGAGGCGTTGCGGGCCCTGATCCACCCGGAGGGCAGCTGGGAGGTCATGGGCACGACGATCCCGGGCGCGGGCCTGACGAGTGGCCGCGACGCGGTGATCGACGAGTTCCTCGCGCCCGTGCGGGGGATGTTCGAGCCCGGCGACCCGAAGGTCACCATCAAGCGGATGGTGTCGAACGGCGACACGGTCGCAGCCGAGACCGAGGCGATCGGCATGCTGAGCAACGGCAACCGGTACCACAACCGCTACTGCTGGATGATCGACGTCGAAGACGGACAGGTGTGCCATCTGAAGGAGTACATGGACACCGCCTACATCATGAGCGTCGTCTGAGCTTGTTCACCGCCGTTCGCACCGGGCCCGGTGCGAACGAGTCGGCGAGGTGATCGGGGATCGTGAAGCTGGGCCGTTCACCGTGGCGCTCGTGATCGACGAAACCCGACAACGTCCGGCGTGAGACCGTCGCCACGACGCGGCGCATGACCTTGTCGTGCACGAGCAGCCACGATGACCGGCTGCTGAGGTCGCGCATGCTGCCGACGAGGTGACGGGTCCAGTCCGCGCGGGGCATGTCCAACAGATCAGCGGTCTCGTCGCCGATGAACAGCCGCGACGTCGACGCCGCGACGCCCCTCAGCGGCTTGATGACGATGAACGATCCGACCAGGTCGATCAGCGCGCCCGTCATCTTCGTGCCCGCCTCGCTCCTCTTCTGGTTGCGCTTGATGATGAGCTGCTCGATCTCGTCCATCTCGGCGCGCTCGAAGGGCAAGAGGTCGGGCGTGATCCCGAGGAGCCAGCCCACGACGTTCCACAGGTGGCAGTAGTCGCTCGCGGCGGTGGCGTCGTAGTCGATGCGCAGACGATCGAGCACGTGGAGGAGCGACGAGCTGTACGAGATCATCGCCCCGAGCAGGTGCTCCTGATTGATCGGCTCGCCCCAGCTCTCGTCCCAGCGAGGCCAGACCGACGCATCAGACGTGCGCACGACGCGGGGGTCGGTGCGGATCAGATGCCGCACGCCCGCGTGCATGAGCCGAACGAGCCGTGCGGTCTCGTATCCCGGCCGACCGGGCTCGAGCGCACCGGGCGCGGTGACATCGAGCACGAACTGGGCCGACTCGAGGATCCGACGCTTGGCATCGGTCTCGAGCTGGGCCGTGAGCGCCAGCACTTGCACCCCGTCGTGCGCGGCGTAGGCCTGCGGGAGTGACGAAAGGAACAGCCCGAGCCCGAGCTGGAGCCCCCACTCCGCGAAGAACGCACTGCCGCGTGACAAACGACCACGATCGACCCATTCCGGCAGAGGCGGCTGCTCCTTCAACCAAGCCGCCACGTGGGGATCCTGCATGTCAGTGCCCATGTACCGCCCCGCGAGCACCCCGCTGAAGAAGTCGGTTGGCGGACGATCCAGGTAGTGCTCCGCGATGCGATCCGCTTCGGGGTCGGTGCGGTTCCGTAGGCCCTCGAGCGTCACGATGTCGACTGGTGACACGAGCTCTCCGTTCCTCGATCGAGCCGCGATCGTAGGTCCAGTACGTTTCCTCGATCACCACCGAGCCAGCCGAGGGGCGCCCGCTACCGACCGGCGTGCTGAGCTTCCTGCTCACCGACGTGGTCGACTCGACCGCGCTCTGGGAGCGCGCGCCGGTGCCCATGGACTCCGCGCTCGCCCGCCACGACGCGCTCATCGCGTCTGCGGTCGAGGCTCACGGCGGGGTGCTCCTGAAGCACAAGGGCGAGGGCGACAGCACGTTCTCGGTGTTCGCGAGTGCGATCGCGGCGGCCGCGGCGGCCACCGAGGCGCAACGGGTGCTCGCGGCCGAGCAGTGGGACGACGCAACCCCGATATCGGTGCGGATGGGCATCCACACCGGTGAGGCGTTCCAGCGCGGCCGCGACTACTACGGGCAGACGGTCAACCGGGCCGCGCGCGTCCGGGCGCTCGCGCAGGGCGGCCAAGTGCTGCTCAGCGCGGCATCGGCGGCGCTCGTCGAGACGCAGCTGCCCGACGGCACCGAGCTGCAGTTCCTTCGCAGCGAGCTGCTGCGAGGCACCGAGAAGGTCGAGGCGATCCACGAGCTCGTCGACCACCAGCGGCCCAGGGTGGCATCGAGGGGAACCGGCGACATGCCACCGGCGGTGCCGTCGCTCCCTGTCCCCTTGGCGTCGTCGCTCCCCAGCGTGTTCGTCGGCCGCCGCGACCTCACCGAGACGATCCACGCCGCGCGCGACCGTGCTGCGCGCGGCTCGGTCGAGACCGTGCTCCTCGGAGGCGAGCCCGGCGCGGGCAAGACGAGCATTGCGTCGGCGATCGCCCGCGTCGCGCACGGCCACGACTGGACGGTGCTGTTCGGGTCGTGCGACGAGCTGGTCACCACTCCGTACGAGCCGTTCCGACAGGCGATGGATCAGTACGTCAGCTGCGCGCCGATGTCGGTGCTGGCCGACCACGTCTCGAGGCACGGCGGCGAGATCGGGCGCCTGACGCCGAACCTGTCGGCGCGAGTGGGCGGCCTGCCCCTCACTGAGGCCGAGGACCCCGAGACGAGCCGGCGCCTGCTCTTCGAAGCCGTCGCCGACCTCGTGCGCCGCGCGGCAGCCGACCGACCGATCCTGTTCGTGCTCGACGACATCCAGTGGGCAGATCGCAACACGTTGCTGCTCATCCATCGCCTCGCGAGCGGACGCGATGCCGCACGCCTCGTCCTGCTCGGCACCTATCGCTCGACCGAGGCGCACATTCCCGACTTCGCATCAGTGCTCGCCCAGCTCCGCGGGCTTCCCTCCGTCGCCGATCTCCAGGTCGAGGGTCTCGACCACACCGCGCTCGTCGACCTGCTCGAGGCGGGTGCGGGCCAGTCACTCGGCGAGGAGGGGCAGGACGTCGCGTCGTACCTTCTCGACGAGACCGACGGCAACGCGCTGTTCGCAGTCGAGCTCGTGCGTCACCTCGTCGAGACCGACGTGCTCGCCACCGATGCCGAAGGCCGATGGCATGCCCAGGCCGACCTCGCTCACATCGAGGTGCCGCGCACCGTGAGGGCGGTCCTGCGCACCCGAGTCGGACGGCTCGACCCCGAGGCCCAGCGTGCCCTCGCCGTGGCGTCGGTCGCGGGTCGAGAGTTCGATCCGGCCGTGATCGCGGCCGTGCTCGAGCTCGACGAGCTCGCCGTGCTCGACCAGATCGAAGCGGCGGTGCGCGCGTCGTTGGTCCGCGAGATCCGCGTCGGGCACTTCCAGTTCGCGCATGCACTGGTGCAACAGGCGCTCTACGACGACCTCGGCGCGACCCGTCGTTCGCTTCACCACCGCCAGCTCGCCGATCGCGCTCGAGAAGCAGCCGGGCCACATCCCCGCCGCCGTCCTCGCGACGCACTGGGCAGCGACTGGGCGCGACCACCGCGACCGCGTCGCCGAGTGGGCACGGCGCGCCGGCGACGAGGCGACGACCGCGCTCTCGCCCGACGAAGCGATCCGCTGGTACACCACCGCGCTCGAGGCGATCGACGCGAACGACCCGGCGCGTGTCGACCTCCTCATCGCGCTCGGTGGCGCGCAACGCTGGGCCGACGCCGACGCGTTCAGGCAGACCCTGCTCGACGCGGCGACACTCGCCGAACGAATGGGCGACGACGACGGGCTCGTACGCGCCGCGCTCCGCAACAACCGTGGCGGCGCGAGCCGTGCCGGAGCGGTCGACACCGAGCGCGTAGCCGTGCTCGAGCGCGCACTCGAGGTCGTCGGACCCGACGACAGCCCTGACCGAGCCCGGTTGCTAGCGACGCTGGCGATCGAGCTCTCACAGGGCGCCGAATGGGAGCGTCGCCTGGCGCTCGCGGACGAAGCCGTCGCGTGCGCCCGTCGACTCGGCGACGAGGTCACCCTGCTCCGTGTGCTGCTGCACACCACCGAGGCCACTCGACTCCCCCCGACGCTCGATCAGCGGATCGTCGACACCGAGGAGCTGTTCGACATCGCGAAGCGGCTCGGCGACCCCGTGCTGCTCGGCATTGCCGCGCTCCGCGAGGCGCGGGTGATGATCGAGGCCGCCGACTTCGACCAAGTCGACGAGGCGCTGTCGGTGCTCGAGGACGTCGCCCACCTCGACCAGTATCTGCGCCTCAGCAAACCGAGCGTCCTCGCTGTGCTCGCGCACGTCGCGGGCGACTTCGCGCAGGCCCGCGAGCTCGCGGAAGAAGCGCTCGTCGTGGGCGGCAGTGAGGGCGACGCGCTTGCCGTCTACGGCGCCACGACCGGACAGGTGCTCTGGGACATGGGGGCGTTGGCCTCGATGACTCCCGCGCTGGAACAGACGAGCGAAGCCCATCCCGGCGTGACCGGGTTCCGCGGCTTGCTCGGCTGCGCGTACTTCGACGCCGGACGGCTCGAGGACGCGCGCGCCATCCTGCGCCACGAGGTCGAGACGCGCTTCAGCGAGCACCCGTTCAATCCGCTCTGGCTCATCACGATCTCGGAGTTCGCGTCGTTGTGCATCGCCCTCGGCGAAGTCGAGGCGGCACCGATGCTCTACGAGATCCTCGAGCCGTGGCGGGGCCGGGCGAACTCGAGCGTCGTGTCGATCAATGGGCTCGTCACCGAATCGCTCGCGGGCTTGGCGCTCACGGCCCGCGACTTCGACCGAGCCGAGAGCGACGCAAGCGAGGCGCTCGAGCAGGCGGCGCGAATCGGCGCCCGGGTGTCGGCGACGCGCACACGCCTCGTGCAGGCGCGCTTGCTCGC
Source organism: uncultured Acidimicrobiales bacterium (assembly GCA_963739555.1). Classification (GTDB taxonomy): domain Bacteria; phylum Actinomycetota; class Acidimicrobiia; order Acidimicrobiales; family DATKAS01; genus DATKAS01. The sequence continues at coordinate 51,792 of CAVUAV010000011.1, forward strand.
GGCGCGCGGCGATCGAGGCGGTGCGCTCCGAGAAGCACGATTCGTCGAGGCCGAAGCGGCGGCGATAGGCATGGCGGCGGTCGAGCGTCTGACGGCCGGGCTCGTCGCAAGCCTCGAGTCGGGGTCGGTGCCCTCGACGTGAGCGACCACGACGGGCAAGCGACCGCCGTCTCGATCATCGCGAGGCTGCGATCGTGGGGCGCTCCCTGGTACGCGGCCCTGTTCTTCGGCGCGCGGCACGTCGAGCGCGTCACGGCTCCGATGCGCTCGCAGCAGTTCATCCACTTCTGCCACTGGATGGTGCTGTCGTCGATCCCGGGCCAGGACGGAGCAGCGAAGCGGCTCCCCCGCCCGATCCTCTGGTTCGAGAGCAACTACGACGGCGACGTCGTGCGCTACATGGACACGTTCGCTCGAGTGATCCCATGGCGGATGCGCGCCGCGTGGACGCCGACCGAAGGCTTTCCCGACGTGTTCCCCCCCGCGCCCTTCCATCAGTGGACGACCGACAACGCATACGAGACGACGCACTACTGGTCGGCGTATCCGGAGGCGACGACCCGCGACGTCGGCCGAGCGCTCCGGGTGCACAAGGCTTTCGGCGCGCTGCCGTCGCTCGATCGGGCGATCACACCGGACGAATTCGCGCACGAGTGGGCGGGCTTCCTCGCGAGTGTGCAGGCTGACCTGTGATGGTCACCCAGCTCAGCATCCTCACTGCAGTGCTCGAGGGCCACGCCGACGGCGCTCCGGTCGACGATCGAGGCGATCCCGCTCCGTGACGGAAGTCCGTTCGCGTCGGTGACGGGCACGCACAACGGACGCTGGGTGGTGGTGACGCCGAAGCCGATCGCTCCCGCCACGGTGCTCATGTGCTCCGCCACGATCGATCGGCCGGTCGCCGATTGGCTCGTCGACTTCGTGCGCACGCTCGGTCCGACGGCCGATGCGATCTGGTCCCATTGCGCGGGCTGGCCCAAAGAAGCCGAGCGCCAGATCGACTGGCTGTCTGCCCACCGCGTGCACCCGGCGCTGTCGTTCGCGACGTGGGATGTGCCCGCCGCCGACATCGTCGCCGCGCTCGCGACTCGCGCTCGCGTCGAGCGACTCGTGCTGCGCGCGCAGGGCCTCGACGCCCCCGCGCTGCTCGTCGCGTACCGCGAGGAGCTCGTCCGATGATCCGAGGCGTGCGCTGGCAGCGAGGCCCTGACGTTGGTGGTGTCGTGCCGGGCAAGGTGCAGGGGAACGTCCTGCGTCCCTATGGGTACCCGGTCTCGACCGATGTCTTCGTGCGGATCGGTTCGGCCTCCGGAGCGCACGCCGCGCTCGCCGAGCTCGTCCCTCAGGTGACCGCGGGTGCGCCCTGGATCGAGAGGCCACCATCGACGCTGAACATCTCGTTCACCTACCGCGGCCTCGCCGCGCTGGGTCTCCCCGAAGCACTCCTCGCCTCGTTTCCCGACGCGTTCAAGCAGGGGATGGCGGCGCGGGCCGCGACGCTGGGTGACACGGGCAGCTCCGACCCCTCGCTTTGGGAGAAGGGCTTCGGGACGGGCGAAGCGCACATCCTCGTCACGATCCACGCGGCGTCGGCCGAGCACGAGCGCAACGCTCTCGATCGCGTGCACGCGTGCCTCGACTCGCACGGCCTACACGTCGTGACCGAGCAGCGGGCCGAGCGCCTCCCGGATCGGAAGGAGCACTTCGGCTATGCCGACGGCATCGGCGAGCCGGTGCTGCAGGGGGTCGGCGGCGCGGTGTTCGGCGAGGGCGACATCGGCACGTTTCACCACTGGCACGGCCTCCCGATCGGTGAGGTCTTCCACGGCCACATCGATGCGGATGGCTATCCGGCCTCCGGGCCCGCGGCTCCCTTCGATCGAGACGGGACCTTCGAGGTGTGGCGCAAGCTCCATGAGAATGTCGCGACGTTCCGCGCCTGGACGGCGGAGCAGGCGGCCCGGATCGGGATCGACGAGCAGCTGTTGCGGGCCAAGCTCGTCGGTCGGTGGCCTGACGGCTCACCGCTCTCGCTGACACCCGACCGTCCCGAGCCGGCCTTGGGCCTCGACCCCGATCGGCTCAACGCGTTCGACTACAGCGACGACCCACAAGGCATCAGGTGCCCCCTCGGCGCGCACATCCGTCGCACGAACCCGCGGTGCGGGCTGGCATCCGATGATGCGCTGACGGCCCGCCAGCGCATCGTGAGGCGCGGCATCACGTACGGGCCGCCGCTCGCCGAAGGTGCGCCCGACGACGGCGCCGATCGCGGCATCTTCTTCGTGGCCTACATGGCCGACATCGAGCGGCAGTTCGAGTTCATCCAAGCGAACTGGTGCAACGACGGCGACGCGATCCATGTCGGCCACGACCGCGACCCGTTCATCGGGAGGGCGCCGGGAGACCACAAGTTCACGATCCCCGGCGACGTGCCGAAGTTCGTCCACCCTCTCGCCGAGCTCGTGACGACGCGGGGCGGCGAATATCTGTGGGTTCCCTCCATCGACGGACTCCGCCGGCTGGCAACGGCCGACTGGTCCGCTCCCCCGCCGCCCTCGTCGACACACTCCGCCGCGGGCGTGCTCCTCGGCACCGCGCTTGCTCCCCTCGGCGCCGCCATCGGGTTCGCGCGCGGCAAGCGCGCGGTCCACCCCGTCGGCGCGGCCTACGAGGCAACCGTCGTCGTCGACGATGCGGGTTGGGACCTGTTGGACGGCACCGTGCTCGGACGACCCGGCTCGTACCGAGCCGTCGCGCGACTGTCACGCGGCTTCGGCATGCCGTTGCGGTGGCGCGACGTGCACGGGATCGCGGTGCGCATGTTCGATGCGGGTGGTCCCGCGATACCCGCAAGACCTGCTCGTCGCGACCGCACACCGGAAGTCGTCGGGACGCGACGCGACATCGGTCACGCCGCGCTACGAGCAGGTCTTCTCGTCGATGCTCCGCCTCCGCGCTCCGAACGGGGAAGTGATCGTGCGCGCCTGGCCACGCCAGCCGATGCCCGAGGACGAGACGGTGCACGCGTACGTCGCCGGAAGGTGGGAGTTCGACATCGGCGTGTCGCCGCCGGGCGGCGAGGTGCGGTCCGTCGCCCGCCTCACCCTCGGCTCACCGCTCTCCCGCGAAGCGACCGAAGCGCTCGAGTTCAACCTGGCGAACGACGGAGGCGGGCTCGTGCCGGACGGCCTGCTGAACCACGCCCGCCCGATCGTGTACCGGGCGAGCCAAGCCGGCCGCGCCGCGCGCCGCCGATTGACCTCGTAGCTCAGTCGAGGGTGCGCTTGCGGAACAGGTGGTTCGCGAGCGGCACGCACACCGCGCAGATCACGGCACTCCACGCGAGCGCCATGAAGACGGGATGCTGCGCCGCGAACGAGTGCGACAGCGACGCGGGGTTGGGATTGCCGAAGAGCTCACGGCATGCAGCCGCGACCGATGACACCGGGTTCCACTCCGCGATCGGCTGCATCCACCCGGGCATCGTCTGTGACGGCACGAAGCACGTGGAGATGAACGCGAGCGGGAAGATCAGGATGAAGCCGATCCCCTGGGCGGACTCCGGATCGCCGACCGAGAGGCCGACGCACGCGTTGGCCCAGCTCATCGCATAGGCGAACAAGACCGCGATCGACACCCCGGCGATGACTCCGAGCAGGCCGTTGCCGGGCCTCCAGCCGATGAGCAACCCCGTGAGCACCACGATCGTGCCGCACAGGACACTCGCGAGGAGATCCGAGAACGTGCGCCCGGCGAGGATCGCGCTCTGCCGCATCGGCAACGTGCGGAACCGGTTGATGATGCCCGTCGAGAGGTCACTGCTGAGCCCGACGGCCGTGCCGACCGAGGAAGTCGTGAGGTTCATCACGACGAGCCCGCCGATGGCGAACGCCTTGTAGCTGCCTCCGCCGGGCAACACCATCGCGCCCCCGAAGACGTACACGAAGAGCAGCGTGAACAGCACGGGCTGCACGGTCGCGTCCGAGAGCTGCATCGGCTCGCGGCGAACGTGAACGAGGTTGCGTCGGGTCAGCACCGCGACGTCTTGGGTCCATTCGGCGGTGCTCATGTCAGACCTCCAAGAGATCGACGGCGGGCTCGTACGCCTCGGCGGGGTGACCCGTGAGCGAGAAGAACACGTCGTCGAGCGAGGGATGATGGATCTGGAAGTCGTCGACCTCGACGCCCGCGGCATCGAGTGCGCGGATGAACGCCGTCGCGAGGCCGGGGCGGATCGTCACGGGCGCGGTGAGCCGGCGACCGTCGTCGGCGACATGCACGGGGCCCGACACCAGCGGCGCGAGTGCGTCGGCCGCCGCGCGGTCGGGTGCGACCAGGGTCACCTCGAGGCGCTCCCCGCCGACGCGCGCCTTGAGCTCGTCCGCGGTCCCCTCTGCGATGACGAGCCCGTGGTCGATGACCGAGATCTTGTCGGCGAGCGCGTCGGCTTCATCGAGGTACTGCGTCGTGAGGAGGACGGTCGTGCCGCCCGCGACGAGCCCACGGATCGCCTCCCACACTCGCTGCCGGCTCGTCGGGTCGAGTCCGGTGGTCGGTTCGTCGAGGAAGAGGACCGGCGGTTCGGAGACCAGGCTCGCGGCGAGGTCGAGTCGGCGACGCATGCCGCCCGAGTAGGTCTTCACCATGCGGTCCGCGGCGTGCGAGAGCTCGAACTGCTCGAGCAGCACGCCGGCCCTGGCTTGGGCATCGGCGCGCGAGAGCCGCGAGAGCTGCCCGACCATCAAGAGGTTCTGGGTGCCGGTGAGCTGCTCGTCGAGCGACGCGTCCTGACCGGTCACGCCAACCATCCGGCGGACGGCAGCTGCCTCGGTCACGACGTCGAAGCCCCCGACGGTCGCGGTGCCGGCGTCGGGCATCGTCATCGTCGTGAGGATGCGGACCGTCGTCGACTTCCCTGCCCCGTTGGGCCCGAGCACGCAGAGGACGGTGCCGGCGGGAACGTCGACGTCGACCGAGCGGATTGCGACCTGGTCGCCATACCGCTTCTGGAGGCCGCTGGCTTCGATCATCGGGGGGATCCTTCCGCTTGCATCTCCACATATTGCGATATATCGCTACCTATCGCAATATGACGAAGATCATGGCGCGAACTTGCTTGCCGCACGGTAAGTGCTTACCTGCCGGCCGTCAAGTAGGATCCCGCCATGACAAGCGACACACGTCAGCGCATCCTCGACGTGGCCGCCGAGCTCTTCGCCGTGCAGGGGTACGAAGCGACGTCGCTCCGCGAGATCGCCGATCGCATGGGCTTCACGAAAGCCGCGCTCTACTACCACTTCCAGAGCAAGGACGACATCCTGAAGGCCCTCGTCGAGCCCGCCTTCGAGCTCGTGAGCGAGCTGATCGAGCGACTCGAGCTGGCGACTGGCCCCGAAGACTGGGCCGATGCGCTCATCGACGTGATCGCGTGGTTCTACGACAACCTCGCCTTCTTCCGGCTCCTCGAACGCAACCGTCATTCCGTCGAGCTGCTCAGCAAGTTCCTCTCGACGCATGAGCACCTGCAGATGCACCAGCGGGTCGCGGCCGCCGCGCACGCGGCTGCGTCGAGCGTCCAGGAGGAGATCCGCATGGTGGCGGCCGTTGGTGCGGTGACGGGGTTCGACGACTGGGCGCCGACGCTGCTCGCGACGAGCCCGCCCGACATGCTGCGCGCCGAGCTGACCGCCGCGGTCCGCGACATCCTGCGGCTGCCGGCTCGCCGACGCGCGAAGACGTTGGCGACACAACGCTGACGCCCGGAATCGCTAGTCGGCGGCGAGCACCTCGGTCGCGGCGCGCTCGCCCGAACGAACCGCACCGTCGATCGCACCGTGCGAGATCGTCGCGGTCTCGGTGCCCGCCCAGTGGATGCGGTCCCATGGCTCCCGCAACAGGTGCCCGTAGCGGGTGAGGATCCCGGGCGCGTAGTGCGCCATCGAGCAGCCTCGGGTCCACTCCTCGGTCCACCACTCCGTCTCGACATAGTCCGATGGCTCCGCCGCCCGCTGCCCGAATCGGCGCACGAGCGACGCGATCACCGCCGCACGGCGTTCCCCCGGATCGAGCGCGTGCATCTTCTCCGCGACAGGCCCGAACGTGAACGACGCGAGCACGCCGGGCGCGCCCGACATCGGCGACGCGTCGATCGTCACCTCTGACGCGGCACCGGGCTCTGACGCCTGACCACTGAACCCGTCGGCCCTCCAGAACGGCTCGTCGTACACGACGAGCGTCTTCGCCTCGGGGCCGGCGACGGCGTTCCGGTAGAGCGCGGCGCGATCCTCGGGCAGCGCCGGATCGAACTCGATCTCGAGTGTGAGCGCGGGCGGAGTCGCGATCACGGCTCGACGCGCCGCGACGGTCACGTCCGCCGCGCCGACCACGACGTGGTCGTTGGCTTGCGTCACCGAACGGACAGGCGCGCTGAGCCGCACCGCGTCACCGAGCTCGTCCGCGACCCGTCGCGCGATCGAACCCGCGCCGCCGTCGACGAGGTTCTCCTGTGCGCCGTCTTCGATCGAGAACAGCGTGTTGATGCTCCCGTGCCCCCGCACGAGCATCAGCAGGTTCAGGAACGAGACCTGGGTGAGGTCACCGGCGAAGAGCCCTCGAATCGCCATCTCGAACAGGTCGCGGCCGATCGCGGTGCGGATGCCCGTGTGCTCGAGGTACCAAGCAAGCGACTTCTGGTCCCACTCGGCGGCCTTGTCGGCCTCCCACGGCGCGTCGAGCGGCAGCTTCTTCGCCTGCTGGTCCACCCGCAGCTGCGCCCAGGCGATCGTGCCCACCGCCATCGGGCTGATCTTCGGGATGAGGCCGGTGTACCGGCGCGTCTTGCCGTCGCCGAGCAGCAGGTGGGCGCCCTTGACGTACGTCTTGTACGTCGAGACTCCCACCTCGCCGGCGAGGCCGAAGATCGCGTCGTGCTTCGGACCGAGCCACGCTCCCCCGCGGTCGACGGACAGCCCACCCGCGCGGGCCTCGGTCCAGATGCGGCCGCCCACCCGATCGCGCGCTTCGAGCACGGCGACCGTCTTGCCGGCCTGCGCCAGGCGGCGGGCCGCCGTCAGGCCGGCGTAGCCCGCACCGACCACGCAGACGTCGACGTCGAGACGCTCGGCCACGCCGCACCGTAGCCAAGGCGCGCGAACCTGTGCGTCGTGTCCACCGCACCGCGATTCGACATCGACGTCGACGCGTTCTGGCGCGACCCGTACCCCGCGCTCGCGCAGATGCGGTCCGAAGCACCGATCGCGTTCGTGCCGCAGCTCGGTGCCACGCTGTTCACAAGGCGCGACGACATCGCCTCGATGGAGAAGCGCGTGGACGTGCTGTCGTCCGATCAGCCCGGCGGACTCATGAACCGCTTGATGGGCCAGAACATGATGCGCAAGGACGGTGCCGCGCACATGGCCGAGCGCAACGTCTACTGCCCGGCGATCGCGCCCGCCGCAGTAGCTGCGCATTGGCGGGAGCAGTTCCAGAGTCATGCCGACCGCATCCTCGATGGGCTCGTTGGCCCGAGACGCGCCGACCTCATCGACGCGTTCGCCCTCCCGCTCTCGGCTGAGTGCCTGAAGTCGATGACTGGGCTCACGAACGTCCGCTACCAGGACATGGACGCGTGGTCGCAGGCGATGATCGAAGGGATCGCCAACTACGGCGGCGACCCCGAGGTCGAACAGCGCTGCAACGCAGCGACGGCGGCCATCGACGCGGCGATCGACGACGTGCTCCCGGTCGTGCGCCGCGTTCCCGACCACTCCCTTCTGAGCGTGATGCTCGAGGGCGGGCTGTCAGAAGCGCAGGCTCGCGCCAACATCAAGCTCACGATCAGCGGAGGGCAGAACGAGCCCCGCAAGGCGATCGCAGGGACGATCTGGGCTCTTCTCACCCATCCCGACGCGCTCAGCAGCATCGGGGAAGGCCGCGCGACGTGGATGCAGGCGTTCGACGAGCTCACGCGGTGGATCTCGCCGATCGGCATGTCCCCTCGTCGCGTAGCGAAGCCGTGGACGGTCGACGGCGTCGGCCTCGAGCTCGACGACCGTGTGTTCCTCATGTTCGGTTCCGCGAACCGAGACGAGACCCACTTCGCGGATGCCGACCGATTCGACATCGCCCGCAACAACTCGCGCTCCGTCGTCTTCGGCGCCGGCCCGCACTTCTGCGCCGGCGCGGCGGCGGCGCGGTCGATGGTCGCGGAAGTCGCGCTGCCCGCTGCGTTCAGCCGCCTGCGCGGGCTGCGGCTCGACGACTCCGCCGAGGTGCGCATCGGGGGCTGGGCGTTCCGCGGGCTCCTGGCCCTGCCCGTCGAGTGGGACGGCTAGCGCTTCGCCGCGCAGCCGTCGATCAATACCACTGCGCCGAGCCTGAGCCGCTCACGAAGCGGCGGGTCCTGCCCGCCTGCCTGCACCCAGTTCTGGATGGCCCCGAACGTCGCTGAGAGGAACAGCTCCGCGAGGTGCGCGGCGGCGATGTCGTCGCGGATCTCGCCCTGCGACTGGCCTTCGGCGAAGAGCTGGGCGAGCGACGCGAGCGCGCGCTCGAACCGGGCGGTGCGGATGCCGAGGAAGTAGCGCGTGTTGCCGGCGAGGAGGACGACGAAGTCGGGGTCGCCGTCGAGCTGGTCGGCGAACTCTGCGGCGAGGCCGGCGAGACGCTCGGAGACCGGGCGGGCGACGTCGCTTGCCTCGCGGTCGAGGATCGCGATCGACCCTTCGATCACGTCGTCCGCAACCGCTTCGAGCACCGACTCCTTGGTCGGGAAGTAGTTGAAGAACGTGGCCTCGCTGATCCGAAGTCGGTCGGCGATGTCCTGGATCCGGGTCGCGTGGAAGCCCTTCTCCCGGAACAGCGCCAGTGCGGTGTCGACGATCGCAGCCCGTGTGGCCTGCTTCTTCTCTTCCCGAAGGCCCATGCACGCCCCCCCAAAGTGCCTGTGACATGAATCATAGGGTGACTGGAATGTTCGTGTCACTTGGCGGCTTGAATTGCCGTGAGGACCCGCATCGGTCGGGTCGAGGAACAGGAGTCAGGACGATGAACGACAACGCAGAGCTCAGGGCCCGGCGGTGGTTGGCCGAGCAGCTCGCGTGGGAGCGCCGCTTCGAGGAGCTGCGCGAGGCCGCCGGCATCGAGGGCGCGGAGGCCACCGAGGCCACCCGCGACCGCAACGCCGCCTAGTCCTCCTACTCAGCTTCGGCCACGAAGCGGTAGCCCATCCCGGGCTCGGTGATGAGGTAGCGCGGATGCCCGGGATCGGGCTCGAGCTTCCGACGCAGCTGGGCCATGTAGAGCCGCAAGTAGTTCGTCTCGGTCTCATACGACGGTCCCCATACCTCCTTCAGCAGCTGACTCTGGCCGACGAGCTTGCCGGGATGGCGTACGAGCACCTCGAGCACATGCCATTCCGTCGGCGTGAGGTGGATGACCGCCCCGTCTCGCCGCACTCGGCGGTTCGCGAGGTCGACGGTGAAGTCCGCGGTCACGACCATCGGCGTCTTCCTCCGCCGGCGTCGAACGGCGTAGTGCGGCACGCAGACGGGCCAACAGCTCGTCCATGCCGAATGGCTTCGTGACGTAGTCGTCGGCCCCAGCATCGAGCGCGGCCACCTTCGCTGCCTCGCCACCTCTTGCCGAGAGGACGAGGATCGGAACCTGCGACCAGCCGCGCAGCCCGCGAGTGACTTCGATTCCGTCGATCCCGGGCAGCCCGAGGTCGAGGATCACGACGTCGGGACGATGACGTGCCGCGAGCTCGAGCGCCTTCTCTCCGGTCGACGCGTTGTCGACTTCGTATCCCCGCGCCCTGAGGTTCGTCGTGAGCGCGCGCTGCAGCTGTGGCTCGTCGTCGACGACGAGCACGCGGGGGCCGGCCGTCATCGCTCGATCGGCATCGTGACGACCATCGTGGTACCTCCGCCCGGCGTGTCCTCGATGTACAGGTCGCTGCCGACGGCGCGGATGAACCCCTGTGCGACGGCGAGGCCCAGCCCGACACCGACCCCGTTCGAGCCATCGCCGACGCGTTGAAATGGCTGGAACACTCGCTCCCGCTCGGACATCGGGATGCCGGGACCGCGGTCGATGATTCTCAGGTGGATCTCGGAGCCGACGGCCCCGGCCTCGACCCGGACCGACTGCTCGGCTGGTGACCAGGCGATCGCGTTGTCGATCAGGTTGGCCACGGCCCGCTCGAGCAACGCCGGATCGGTGTCGACCCGGGGCAACGTCTCGGGGATGTTCGCGGCGACCCGTCCGTGCCTCGCGCGATCCCCGAGACTCGCGAGCGCAGCAGGCACGATCTCCTCGACGCCAACCTTCGTTTGGTGCACGGTCAGGGCACCGGTTGCGATCCGGCTCATGTCGAGCAGGTTGGCGACGAGGTTCTCGAGGCGGTCGGTCTCCTCGTCGATGGCGATGCAGAACTCGCGACGGGCGGCCTCGTCCCAATCGACATCTGCGGCCAGCAGTGAAGTCACCGACGCCTTGATCGATGCGAGGGGCGTACGGAGGTCGTGCGAGACCGCGACCAGGAGCGCCGACCGAAGCTCGTTCACCTTTGACAGCTCGCCCGCGGTGTCGGCCTCGCGACGAAGCGCGCGACCGCGGACGGCGGCGCCGAGCTGGCTCGCGAAGGCGTGCACAACCTGGCGGTCCTCGGCGGCGAGCTCTCCGCGCAGGCAAAGCACCACGTCGGTCTCGATGTCGATCGTCTCGTCGGCGCTCGACGGGTCCGGCGGAGGGTCGGCTCCAGCGCCAGCCTCGAAAGCCCACTGGTCGCCCCGTCGCTCCAAGACCGCGGCACCCCTGAGCGACAAGGCATCCACCAGGTGCTCGACGACGGTCGTGAGCGGATCCGCCGAGGTCGTGGCCCCGGCAAGGCGAGCGAGCGTCTCCGCTTCAGCCCGTGCTCGGGAGGCTTCGGCCGACTGACGCGCGACGGTGGCGACGAACCACGACACGATGAGAGCCACGCTCACGAACACGACCAACGCGAAGACGTTGTCCGCATCGCGGATCGTCCAAGTGTGGATCGGCGGGAAGAAGAACCAGTTGGCGTAGAGCGAGGAGGAGATTGCCGCGAGGATCGCCGGTCCCGCACCGCCGACCGCGGCGACCGCGATGACGACCAGCAGGAACAGCAGGAGGACGGACGACAGGTGGAGGTCGTCGCGGAACGGCACCAGGATGGCGGTGAGGACGGGTGGCAGGAGCACGGCCATCGCCCACCCCAACCAATATCGGCGCCGAGCGATCACCGCGTGTCGCCTCGGTCGTAGGAGGGGAAGGGCGTGCTCCTCCTCGGCCGACTGGGTGCTGATCACGTGCACGTCGATCGCGCCCGAATTCCGGATGATCCGGTTGATCACGGAGCCGGACGTGAACTCGGCCCAACGCGACCGCCTGGACGCACCCATCACCAGCTGAGTCGCGCGCTCGGCCCGGGCGATGTCCAAGAGGGCTACGGCAATGTCTCCGCCGGCGGTCTCGATGTAGCCACCCCCGAGCTCGGCCAACAGCGCACGATGCTGGTCGAGGAGCTCCTCGGACGGTCCTTGCCTGCCGTCATCGCTCCGGATGTGGACACCGATCAGCTCCGCCCTCGCACGCGTCGCGATCCGTGCGGCACGACGGACGAGATGATCGCCGCCGGGCGCGCCTGTGAGCGCGACGAGCACGCGCTCGCGAGTCTCCCACTGCCGATCGATGCCGTGACGTGTGCGGTACTCGGTGAGCGCTTCGTCGACGCGATCGGCTACCCAGAGGAGCGCGAGCTCCCGCAGTGCCGACAGGTTGCCTTCGCGGAAGTAGTTCCCGAGTGCCGCGTCGATCCGCTCCGCCGGGTAGATGTTGCCGTGCGCCATCCGGCGCCGGAGAGCCTCCGGAGTCATGTCGACCAGCTCGATCTGATCGGCCGAGCGGACCCAGGCGTCTGGCACGGTCTCTCTCTGCTTGACTCCCGCGATGGTCTCGACGACGTCGTTGAGCGACTCGAGGTGCTGGATGTTCACCGTCGAGATCACATCGATGCCAGCCTCGAGCAGCTCCTCGATGTCCTCCCACCGCTTCGCGTTGCGGCTCCCTGGGGCGTTCGTGTGCGCGAGCTCGTCGACGAGAGCGATCGTCGGCCGACGAGCCAGAACCGCGTCGAGGTCCATCTCCTCGAGGGTTGCGCCGCGATACTCGATCTTCCGACGAGGGACGCTCTCGAGATCGCCGACCTGTTCGAGTGTCCGCGGCCGGCCATGGGTCTCCACGAGGGCGACCACGACGTCGGTGCCCCGAGCAGCTCGGCGGCGCCCCTCATTGAGCATCGCGAACGTCTTGCCGACGCCCGGCGCCGCGCCCATGTAGATCCGGAGCGAGCCTCTGGCCACGGCGTGGATTCTTGCCCGTTACGTACTGCAAGCGCGAACTGGCGCTAAGGAGGCGCTAAGCGCGGGCGTGCGGCCGTTAAGACCGTCGTAGGTCGCTTCCATCGAGGCAGTCCTCCCCTGAGGATGGCTCCCGTTGCGGGATGCCCGCAGGCATCCGTGGACTCGAGGGAGATGACTCGCCTTGGCAGACATCGTGTTCATCGTCGTGACGCTGGCGTTCTTCGCCATCTGCGTCGCGTACGTACGAGGGCTCGATCACCTCGTGCAGGCCTCCGAGGAAGGCGAAGCGGCCCAGGAGGCGACTTCGTGACCGCCGACAACATCATCGCTTTGATCATCTCGGTGCTGCTGGCGCTGTACCTGGTCGCCGCACTGCTCTTCCCTGAGAGGTTCTGATCGCAATGTCCGCCGCCAGCTGGCTCCAGGTCATCGCCCTCATCGTCGTCCTCGGCGTGACCGCCTACCCCCTCGGCATCTACATGGCGAGGGTCTACGGCGACGACGAGAAGGCCCCGGGGGATCGCTTCTTCCGCCCCATTGACAACGCGATCTACCGCATCTGTCGCATCGACCCGAAGCGCGAGCAGCGGTGGACGGTGTACGCGTACTCGTTCCTGGCGTTCAGCATCTTCTCGTTCCTCGCGGTCTATGGGTTGCAACGCCTACAGGGACACCTCCCCTTCAACCCGACCGATGTCGGCGCGGTCGTGCCTCACCTCTCCTTCAACACCGCCATCAGCTTCATGACCAACACGAACTGGCAGAGCTACGGCGGTGAGGCGACGATGAGCCATCTCACCCAGATGGTGGGGCTCGCCGTGCAGAACTTCGTTTCTGCGGCTGCTGGCATGGCGACGTTGGCTGCGTTGATCCGTGGCCTGTCCCGACGCCGGGCGACGACCATCGGCAACTTCTGGGTGGACCTCGTCCGCTCGACGACTCGCATCCTGCTGCCCCTCGCGTTCGTGGTGGCGATCGTCCTCGTGAGCCAGGGCGTGATCCAGAACTTCCACGGCTTCACGACTGCGCACACGTTGCAGGATCCGGCGACGCAGCAGCTGATCCCGGGCGGACCGGCCGCCAGCCAGGTCGCCATCAAGCAGCTGGGCACCAACGGTGGCGGCTTCTTCAACGTGAACTCCGCCCATCCCTTCGAGAACTCGACGCCATTCAACAACTTCGTTGAGACGTGGGCGATCCTCGTGCTGCCGTTCGCCTTTGCCTTCACCTTCGGCCGGATGGTGAAGGACAAGCGGCAGGGCTACGCGGTGTTCGCCGTCATGTTCATCGTCTGGTTCGGGATGTCGATGATGGCGATGGTCTTCGAGGGGAACGGCAATCCCCAGATCACGACCGCAGGAGGCAACCAGGCCGTCACCGCCACCTCGGCGGGCGGGAACATGGAGGGCAAGGAGGTCCGCTTCGGCCCCGCGGCTTCGGGCCTGTGGGCGGCATCGACCACCGGCACGTCCAACGGCTCGGTCAACTCGATGCACGACAGCTTCACGCCGCTCGGCGGCGCGGTGCCTCTCAGCCACATGATGCTCGGCGAGATCAGCCCGGGTGGCGTCGGCGTCGGGCTGAGCGGCCTCCTCGTCATGGCGATGTTGTCGGTCTTCATCGCCGGCCTCATGGTGGGCCGAACACCCGAGTACTTGGGCAAGAAGATCCAGGCACCCGAGATGAAGATGGTCGCGCTGTACGTCCTCGCGATGCCGACTGCCGTACTCGGCTTCGCGGCCGCGTCGCTCTACGTGCCTTCGGTCCTCCACACGACGATCTGGAACCCGGGGCAGCACGGCTTCACCGAGGTCCTGTACGCGTTCACGTCAGCCAGCAACAACAACGGCTCGGCGTTCGCGGGGATCACCGCCGCGACGCCGTGGATGGACACCACGCTCGGCTTCGCGATGCTCATCGGTCGGTTCTTCCTCGCGTTGCCGGTGCTCGCACTGGCGGGTGCGTTCGCCCGCAAGCGGGTCATGCCCGCCACCGTGGGCACCTTCCCCACGCACACCCCGCTCTTCGTCGGCCTCGTCATCGGTGTCGTCGTCATCGTGGGCGGGCTCACGTTCTTCCCGGCAATCGCGCTCGGCCCCCTCGTCGAGCAGCTGTCGTTCTAGGAGCACCCGTTGCAGACGCAACTTTCTGAAGAGACTCCCGAACGTCGGGACAGGAGCAAGCGGCCGTTGTTCGAAGCATCGATCGTCCGACCGGCGATCGTGGACAGCTTCCGCAAGCTCGATCCCCGCGTCCAGGCGCGCAACCCCGTCATGTTCGTCGTGCTGGTCGGCAGCGTCCTCACGACGGTGCTGTTCTTCCGCGACCTCGGTTCGGCCACGCAGGCGCAGAACGTGTTCACGGGCTCTGTCGCCGTGTGGCTGTGGTTCACGGTGCTGTTCGCGAACTTCGCGGAGGCGATGGCCGAGGGTCGCGGCAAGGCTCAGGCGGCGACACTGCGCAAGACACGAGCCGAGACCATGGCGAACCTGCGCCGAACGGACGGCAGCATCGAAGAGGTCGCCTCGTCGCAGCTGACCGTCGACGACATCGTCATCGTGATCGCAGGCGAGATGATCCCCTCGGACGGCGAGATCATCGAGGGCATCGCGTCGGTCGACGAGTCCGCCATCACAGGCGAGTCCGCGCCGGTCATCCGCGAAGCTGGCGGCGATCGATCGGCCGTGACCGGCGGAACTCGCGTGCTCTCCGACCGCATCGTCGTGCGCATCACCGCACGGCCCGGGGAGACGTTCCTCGACCGAATGATCGCACTCGTCGAGGGCGCGAACCGTCAGAAGACGCCGAACGAGATCGCGCTCAACACGCTGCTCGCGGTGCTCACGCTGATCTTCCTGCTCGCGACGGTCACCCTGCAGCCGTTCGCAGCCTTCGCCGGAGCCGAGCAGAAGATCGTGGTGCTGGTGGCGCTCCTCGTCTGCCTGATCCCCACGACGATCGGCGCGTTGCTCTCCGCGATCGGCATCGCTGGGATGGACCGCCTCGTGCAGCACAACGTGCTCGCGATGTCGGGCCGGGCTGTCGAAGCTGCCGGTGACTGCTCGACGCTGCTGCTCGACAAGACCGGCACCATCACGCTCGGCAACCGCCAAGCGGCACAGTTCCTGCCGCTCGGCGGCGTCTCCGAGGAGCGACTCGCCTCCGCGGCGCAGCTCGCGAGCCTCGCCGACGAGACGCCCGAAGGCCGGTCGATCGTGGTGCTCGCCAAGGAGCGCTTCGACATCCGCGAACACGACGTGGGCCACGCCACGCTGATCCCCTTCACCGCGCAGACTCGCATGAGCGGCATCGACATCGACGGTGAGTCGGTGCGCAAGGGCGCCGCGGAGTCGGTGAAGCGCTGGGTGGTCGAGCAGGGCGGCCACGTGCCCGACGGTCTCGACCAGCTCGTCGAGGGAGTAGCAACCGGAGGAGGCACCCCGCTCGTCGTCACCGAGGGCGTCGAGATCCTCGGCGTCGTCCACCTGAAGGACATCGTCAAGGAAGGCATCCGCCAGCGCTTCGACCAGCTGCGCGCCATGGGCATCCGCACGGTCATGATCACCGGCGACAACCCACTGACCGCGCAGGCGATCGCGTCCGAGGCGGGAGTCGACGACTTCCTCGCCGAGGCGACGCCCGAGGACAAGATGGACCTGATCCGCAAGGAGCAGGCGGGCGGCCGGCTCGTCGCGATGACCGGTGACGGCACCAACGACGCCCCCGCGCTCGCGCAGGCCGATGTCGGCGTGGCCATGAACACCGGCACGCAGGCCGCGAAGGAAGCCGGGAACATGGTCGACCTCGACTCGAACCCGACCAAGCTCATCGAGGTCGTCGAGATCGGCAAGCAGCTGCTCATCACCCGCGGCGCGCTGACGACGTTCTCGGTCGCCAACGACGTCGCCAAGTACTTCGCGATCATCCCGGCGATGTTCTCCGGCGTGATACCGGTGCTCGATCGCCTGAACATCATGAATCTGCAGACCCCGCGCTCGGCGATCCTGTCAGCGGTCATCTTCAACGCGCTGATCATCATCGCCCTCGTGCCGCTCTCGCTGCGAGGCGTGAAGTTCCGGGCCGAGAGCGCCGCCACGATGTTGCGCCGCAACCTCCTGATCTACGGGATGGGCGGGATCATCGTGCCATTCATCGGCATCAAGGCCGTCGACATCGTCATCACTGCACTGGGAGTGTCCTGATGCGTCGCCAACTCCTCCCCGCCCTCGTCATGATGGTCGTCTTCACCGTGCTCCTGGGCCTCGTCTATCCACTGGTCGTCACCGGCATCGCGATGCTCGGGTTCAACGACAAGGCCGAAGGCTCGTTGGTCAAGGTCGACGGGCAGGTGGTCGGCTCCAAGTGGATCGGTCAAGTCTTCACCGACGCCAAGTACTTCCACTCCCGCCCCTCCGCCGACGGCTATGTGCCTGGCGCGCAAGGGGGCGGCGTCTACTCCTATGGCTCGAACTACGGGCCGCTGAACTCGGCGCTGATCGGCAACGTCCCGGGCCTCAACATGCCCGTCGACACGAAGAACCCCTACGCGACACCCGATGATCCGGCCTGCGTGCCCGTAGGGACGACCGACAACAGCGGCAACCCCGTGACCGACGACGACGGCAACCCGGTCTACGAGAAGAACGCCGACGGCACGTTCGTCTGCAACACCGACACCGTTCCCCAGCGCGTGCTCGCGTACCGCGCTGAGAACTCGCTGGCGGCAGACGTCAAGGTCCCCGTCGATGCGGTCACGTCCTCTGGGTCGGGACTCGACCCCGAGATCAGCGTCGCCAACGCCCGCCTGCAGGCGCCGCGGGTCGCCAAGGAGCGCAACATGTCGGTCGACGACGTCTTGAACCTGGTCGATCAGCACACCGATAGCCGGGCGCTCGGCTTCCTCGGCGAGCCTGGGGTCAACGTCCTCGAGCTGAACGTGGCGCTCGACCAGAAGTGACGGCCGAGCGCTCCGCATGGCTCGTGGTGAGCTCCGGATCTACATAGGCGCTGCCCCTGGCGTCGGCAAGACCATCGCGATGCTGGGCGAAGGGCGACGCCGCCATGAGCGAGGCACCGATGTCGTGGTCGGGTTCGTCGAGACCCATGGTCGCCCGTTGACACAGCAGGCGATCGGCGATCTCGAGGTCATCCCTCGAAAGCAGATCAGCTATCGCGGAGCCGTCTTCGAGGAGATGGACACCGATGCCGTGCTGGCCCGCGCCCCTCAGGTGGCCCTCGTCGACGAGCTCGCACACACCGACGTCCCGGGCAGCCGGAACGAGAAGCGATGGCAGGACATCGAGGAGCTGCTGGCCGCCGGAATCACGGTGATCTCGACAGTCAACGTCCAGCACCTCGAGTCGCTCAACGACGTCGTCGAGCGCATCACCGGCGTGGCTCAGCGAGAGACCGTCCCTGACGCCGTCGTCCGGGGCGCAGACCAGATCGAGCTCGTCGACATGTCGCCCGAGGCCCTGCGGCGACGGATGGCGCACGGGAACATCTACGCCGCAGAGAAGGTCGACGCCGCGCTCGCTCACTACTTCCGCGTCGGCAACCTCGCCGCGCTGCGCGAGCTCGCGTTGCTCTGGCTCGCGGACCGGGTCGACGAAGGCCTCTCGGAGTACCGAGAGCGACACAGCATCAGCGAGACCTGGGAGACCCGGGAGCGGGTCGTGGTCGCCCTGACAGGAGCGCCGGGAGGCGAGCTGCTCATCAGGCGGGGTGCCCGCATGGCAGCGAGAACCCACGCCGATCTCGTGGGCGTCCACGTGCGGACGTCGGACGGGCTCGACTCCGGACGCCAAGACCTCCTCGACCGCCACCGCGCGCTTCTCGAGCAGCTCGGCGGTCGATACGCGGAGGTGACGGGAACCGACATCGCCGACGCCCTCGTGGGGTTCGCGAAGGCTGAGAACGCGACACAGCTGCTGCTCGGTGCTTCGAAGCGATCACGTTGGGCCGAGCTGATGCAGGGCTCGGTCATCAACCGGCGCGATCCGAAGATCAGGCCGGATCGATGTGCACGTCATCTCCACCGATGCACCAGCACGCGCGGACCCTGGTGCATCGCGTTCACCCGCGCGAGGCGAGCGCGCCGAGGTCGGCACGCGCGAGGACGATCGCCTGGGCGCTCGCTCTCGGCGGCGTGCCGCTGTTCGCGCTCCTCCTCTTGCCGTTCAAAGACGCGATCGGCGTGCCGGGGATGCTGCTGCTCCTCCTGCTGCTGCCAGTGGCGATCGCGATGTTGGGCGGATTGGTGCCCGCGCTCGTGGGCTCCGGGGTCGCGTACCTGTGCGCCGACTGGTTCTACATCGCGCCGACCCACAGCTTGCGCTTCGCACGAGCGGGGGACGCACTCGCCCTCGTGGTCTTCGTCGCCGTATCGGCTCTCGTCAGCGGCCTCGTGGACCGGCTGGCGAGGCACTCCGCGCAGCTTGCCCGGAGTCAGGCAGAGAGCGAGGCGTTGGCCGAGCTCGCGTCCGGCACCGCGTTGCTCGACGACGACTCGCTGCACCGCCTCGTCACCGAGCTCCGCGTCGCGCTCGCACTCGAGTCGGTCGCGGTGCTGGCGCCCACGTCCGAGGGCTGGCGCGTCGAGGCGTCGTCGGGCGAAACCGTACCGGTCACGCCCGACGGTGCCACGTACTCAGCAGAGCTCGCGAGCGGCAGCGTCCTGGTGGTGAAGGGGCCCTCGTTGCCGGCGGACGATCGCCGGTTGCTCTCGGCGTTCGTGGCCCACCTGCGTCTCGCCCAGGACACGCTCCGGCTCCAGGCCGCTGCGCTCGAAGCGAGCACGCTCGCAGAAGGCAACCGGGTGCGAGAGGCACTGCTCGCTGCCGTCTCGCACGACCTACGCGGACCTCTGGCGAACATCAAGGCCGCGGCGTCCAGCCTCCTCAGCGACGACGTGAATTGGCCGCCGGAGGAGGTGCGCTCGTTCTGCACGACGATCGAAGCGGAAGCCGATCGCCTGAACGCAGTGGTCTCGAACCTGCTCGACATGGGACGCCTCCAAGCCGGCATGGTCGGTGTGCGACTCCAACCCACCGTCGTAGAGGAGGTGATCTACGCGGCACTCGCGAGCTTGTCGGTCGACGTGTCGACCGTGCAGCTCGACGTGGCGGACGACCTTCCGTCGGTCTTGGCTGATCCCGCCCTCCTCGAGCGCGCCGTCGCGAACGTCATCCTGAACGCGCTCAGCTGGGCGCCAGACGGCTCGATCGTGCGAGTCGAGGCCGGCGTCGTGGGGGGCGAGGTCGACATCCGTGCGATCGACCGTGGGGCAGGCATCCCTCGTGACCAACGAGATGCAGTCTTCCGCCCATTTCAGAGACTTGGGGACGGCGGCCACCTGCCGTACGAGGGCATCGGCTTGGGACTCGCCGTGACCAAGGGCTTCGTCGACGCCATGGGCGGTGAGATTCACATCGACGACACTCCGGGCGGTGGGACTACGGTCACGATCACCGTGCCGGTGACAAGGTGAGCCGTGTCCTCGTGGTCGACGACGACCCGCGGATCCTGAGGACGCTCGAGGTCAACCTGCACGCTCGCGGGTACGAGGTCGACCTGGCCCGCACGGGAGAGGGCGCACTTGAAGCTGCCGCCCGTCGGCATCCTGACGTCGTCATCTTGGACCTCGGGCTCCCGACGATGGACGGTCTCGACGTCGTACGCGGACTCCGGGGCTGGACCTCGGTGCCGATCGTCGTGCTGTCGGGTCGCGGCACCGAGTCAGCGAAGGTCGAAGCACTCGACCTCGGCGCGGATGACTACGTGACGAAGCCGTTCGGCATGGACGAGCTCTTCGCCCGATTGCGGGCCGCGGTGCGAAGGGCGGTCCTCCCGGAGGGGCGAACCGTCCTCACGACGCCCGACTTCACGATCGACTTCGTGGCCAAGCAGGTGCGGCGCGGTGACGAGGTCGTCCGTCTCACCCCGACGCAATGGCACATCGTCGAGGTGCTCGTCCGCAACGCGGGGAAGCTCGTCACCTACGAGCAGGTGCTTCACGAGGTCTGGGGTCCCACGTACGGCAAGGAGACCAACTACTTGCGCGTCTTCATGACCCAGATCCGGCACAAGCTCGAGCCTGTGCCCTCGCACCCGACCTACTTCGTCACCGAGCCCGGCATCGGCTTTCGCTTCGAGATGCCGGAGGAGACGGACGCCGCGAACGCCGGTGGAGATTGAGCAGCTGCGGACGTCAGGCGGCCGCAGGCTCCGCAGCAAGCGCGAGACCGAGTGTCTGTGCCATGGCGACCGCGACCTTTCGACTCCCGGCGCTCGTGACCCGACCGGCGATCGGGATGGCCTCGAGGTAGCCGAACAGCTGGTCTCCCCACATCACCGGGACGGCGACGCCTTCGACGGGCAAGACCACCTCGCCAGCTTGACGCGCTGTCTCACTGAGGCGGAGATGTCCTGAGTCGTCGAGCTGCGTCAGAGTGGACGTGCCCCGGGTGAACCAGCAGTCCTGCAGCTGGAGCAATCGCAAGAGCTCCGCGCGCACCGACAGCTCTACGTCCTCGGCGCATCCCTCACCCGCGACATGGAGCACGCGGAGGAGGGCGTTCGAGTCCGACACGGGCGCAGGTGCGCGGTTCCCCTCCCACCGCGCGCTGGACCCGACCGCGAGGCCGACCACGAGGAGCACGAGCGTCGTCAACATGTCGTTGCCATTGGCGATCTTGAGGGACAGGTATGGCTGCGTGAAGAAGAAGTCGAACCCCACGGCGGCCATCAGCGCTGCGGCGATGCCGCCAGCGCGCCCAGCGAGGATGCCCCCAGCAACCACCGTCAAGGCGAGAAGCAAGGCGATGACCTCGGTGGCCACGTGGTCTCGGAGCGGCACGAGGGCCATGGCGGTGCCGAGGGTGATCAGCATCGCCAAGGGGACGAGGAGCTGTGGGTCGCGTCGCGGGAACATGCACCAGATCTACCGACCCGATGGCCGGCCGAGAAGGAGCCTTACGCGTTTTCTACGCGCATGCCCATGGAACTCACGCGCCGTTGATGTCAGCCTCAGTCGCCGACGTCGGCGATGTCGAAGCCGAACGCCTCGGTGAGCCCGCACAGCTCGAACGTGCGGCGAGCCGCGTCGGACGCGTGCACGACGCGGATCGAGCCGCACCCTTCCTTCACTACCCGAGCGTGGATCTTCAGCAGGAGCGCGATGCCGCTCGAGTCGATGAAGTCGAGCGTCGACAGGTCGAACACCACGTCGGTCGGCGCGGTCGCCAAGAACGCCTCGACCTCTGGCGTCACCGCGCGCACCGTGAGGATGTCGAAGTCGCCAGAGAGGGCAACGAGCGTCGAGCGCTCGCCAGTCGTGACGACGAACGCGTTCGTCTGCGGCGCATCCACCGTGCACAGACTCTCACGTCGCGATGTGGTGCGCGACCTCCAGGAACGGCAAGCCGTAGGGAGCGCCCAGGCGCAAGAGGAAGAGCCCCGTGGACACCCGTTCGGCATGGGCCCACTCCCAGATGGCTTGCGCGTCGACGCCCGTACTTTCTTGAAGGCGCGCGCACCAGGATCGCAGCATCGTGCTCGGCTCGCCGGCGAGCAGCTCGTCGTTCCAGTGGCGGAGAGGGATCGCGAGATCGTGCGCCGGCTCTGACCACATGCCGTCGGGGTCGATGAGCTTGAACCCGCCCGATGAGGACTCGAGCACGTTCCACGGATGGGCGTCGCCGTGGATCGCGACCGCAGTGTCCTCGTCGAAGGCAGCGCGTCGCCGGCGCGCGTACTCCTGAGCGAGCCGCACCGCGGGCTCGGGACACGGCCGACCGAGCAGATCCCAGGTCGCTCCGATCGACTCCTCCAGTGACTCGGCCTGCTCGGCGCCTGTTCGCCAGAGCGACGGGTCCTCCGGTCGTTGCCAGCCCAGCCTGACGGTCGCTGCGATGGCGTCGATCTGCGCCTCGATCGGCAGCCCGACGTCGTGAATGGGTCGATTCAGGCGCTCCAGCAGCATCGCTCGACGGCGTTCGTCGAACTGGAGGAGGTCCGCGTATCCCCGTCCTTGTCCCAGGCGTACCGCCTGGAGCTCCTGTGCGAACTTGCCGTTTCCGTCGAGCCCGTCTGGCATCGCCAGCTTGAGCACGGCGGGCGCGCCGCCGGCGGTGGTGACGCTCACCACGTAGGCCGCGCTGCCGGCGCGAAACGGCGGGCCGATCTCGATTCCCCACCGCTCCTCGAACACTGCGAGGGAATCCGCAAGGGAGGCCATCCACCGCTCACCTTCGCTGCCGAGCGCGAGAGCCTTGAGCCGCACGAGGTCGGGGATCTCGATCGGCACGGCCATCGGGTGGAGTCTCGCGAGCACCGTATGCTCCGGCTACCGGGCTGACAATCGTGAGACTTCCAGGGGGACGACATGGCATGGGACTTCTCGACTGAACCGGAGTTCCAGAAGAAGCTCGACTGGGTCGAGGAGTTCTGTCGTGAGGAGATCGAGCCGCTCGACATGGTGTTTCCCTACGCCGTGCGATCGCCAGATCCCCGAGTCCGTGCGCTCGTCAAACCTCTGCAAGACGAGATCAAGGCGCAGGGCCTCTGGGCGATCTTCCTCGACGAGGACCTCGGCGGCCCCGGCTTCGGCCAGCTGAAGCTCGGCCTCCTGAACGAGATCCTCGGTCGGTACGGGTCCGCGCCTCAGATGTTCGGCTCGGCCGCGCCCGACACGGGCAACATGGAGATCCTCGCCGCGTACGGCACCGAGGAGCAGAAGGAGCGTTGGCTCACGCCGATGCTCAACCAGGAGCTGTGGTCGGCGTACTCGATGACCGAGCCGCAGGGCGGCTCAGACCCGAACCTCTTCCGCACCCACGCGGTGCGCGACGGCGACGAGTGGGTGATCAACGGCGAGAAGTGGTTCACGAGCGCAGGCCGGGTCGCAGACCTGCTGTTCGTGATGTGCACGAACGGCATGTTCATCGTCCCTCGCAAGACGCCGGGCGTCGAGATCATGCCCGAGCCGCGCAACCACAACCACATCATCTACAACGACGTGCGCGTGCCGCTCGACCACCTCCTCGGCCCCGAAGACGGCGCCAAGGTGCTCGCACAGCGTCGGCTCGGCGGCGGTCGCATCCACCACGCGATGCGCACCATCGCGCAGTGCAAGCTCGCCTTCGACATGATGTGCGAGCGCGCGCTGAGCCGCGAGTCGCACGGCAAGGTCATCGCCGACCATCAGATGGTGCAGGAGAAGATCGCCGACAGCTACGCGTCGATCCGGATGCTCCGCCTGTTCGTGCTCGAGACCGCGTGGAAGATCGACAACACGAGCACCGCGGAGACGCGCACCGACATCGCGGCGGTGAAGTACACGATGGCGAAGGTGCTTCGCGAGGTGTCGTTCAACGCGCTCCACATCCTCGGCTCGCTCGGCACGACGAACCTCACCCCCCTGCAGGCGATGTACGCAGGCGCGCCCACCATGGGCATCGCCGACGGCGTCGACGAGGTGCACAAGGCAACGGTCGCCCGCAACGTGCTGAAGTCGTACCGGCCGCACGAGGGCTACTGGCCGACCGAGTACTACCCGGCCAAGCGAGCCAAGGCCCGCGAGAAGTTCGAGCCGCTGTTCGAGAAGCAGCCCGAGATGCGCGAGCTCGCCGACCAGTACGCCAAGTACCTCGCCGCCCGCGGCTAGCCCCGACCCACTGGTTTTCTTGTCGATCCGCCGTCGCATAGGCGGCGATTCGACAAGAGAATGGGCGGCATGTTCGAGACGAAGGTGCTGCCCTCCGATCGCGACGTCGTCGCGCCTGATGGGTCGGACGTACGGATGCTGCTCGGCTTGCCCGGCGGCACCATGGCCCACTTCGAGCTCGCTCCCGGCGCGGTGTCGACGGCGGTGCGTCACCGCACCGTCGAAGAGATCTGGTACGTGGTCTCTGGATGGGGGTCGATCTGGCGGAGGCTCGGGGACGATGAGCAGATCGTCGATCTCGACGCGGGCATCTGCGTCACGATCCCCGTGGAGACCGAGTTCCAGTTCAGGTGTGACAGCGACTCGCCCCTCCGGATCGTCGCGATCACGATGCCGCCGTGGCCCGGCGACGACGAGGCGACCCGAATACCCGGGCCCTGGCGCCCGACAGTGTGACGGCGACTAGACATGGCGCATGCTGCATGAAGCGAATCTCGTGACCGAATTCGCCACCGAGCTCGTCGACGAGGTCGTCGGCGCGAGCTCCCGCAAATGGGCGATCGCCGCGCTCGCGCTCCTGGTGGGCGCCGGCATCGCCCTTTGGTTCGTGAAGCGCAGGTCCGGCGGCGAGGAGATCGCAAGCGAGGTCACACCCGTGCCCGCGACACCTTCGGGGGCCGCCGCCGCCGGCTGACGAGCGCGTTCAGGCGCGTGCGGCGAGCTCCTCGAGGAAGAGCGCTTGCGCGAGCGTCTGCGGCCCGGCCATGGGGCGACTCGACGCGACAGTCGCCAGCGCGTCATCGAGCGAGAGCCCGCGACGCATGAGGAGCGCGGCTGCGACCGTGCCGGCGCGACCGACACCGGCGCCGCAGTGGACGATCACACCCTCGTCCTCGTCGAGGCGTCGCGCGATCTCGGCGAACAGCGGCTGCACCGCGTCGAGCGGCGGAGCGTGCATGTCGTGGAGCGGGAACCAGATCGCGCGATCGGCCGCGGTGTGCAGCAGCCAGTCCACGTACTCGGGATAGCGGTCTTCGAGCTCGTACCGCTCGTTCAGGCACACGACGACCGCCGCACCGGTGCGCTCGAGCGCGACCTCGGGGTCCGGTCCGATGAAGTGCTTGCCGCACAACCAGAGCCTCCCCGGCCCGGGGATGGGCACCTCGTCGATCCCGCCGTTGCGGGATCGCTCGCTCCAGGAGCTCAAGCTTCGTCAGGCACGAGGTCGAGCAGGATCCAGTGCATGCCGCTCGCGAGGCCGGCGAGCTCGCGTCCGCAGTTGCGCCACGCGTTCGGCCCCGACGTCACGTGCTGCGTGCCCGCGTGCACGTCGCGCACCATCCGCTCGATGGGCCCGCTCCGCAGGGCGGTGGTGCCCCCGGCCAGGTACACGAAGTTGGCGACGTCGAGGAGGGTCTTGGTGATGTGCCCGAGCGCGAGGCGGATGAGCGTGTCCTGGCGGACGGAGATCGCCTCACCGGCGTGGAAGGTCTGCTCGACGTCGCGCCACGCCTCCAACACGAACGCGCGGGCCGCGCGGTAGGCGGCCTCGTGCTCCGCGTACTGGGTCTGGAAGTGATCGGACTCGGCGATGCTTCCGGCACGGCCCTTCTTCGCGGCGACCAGGCCCTTGAGCTCGTCGAGCAAACGGCGACCGACACCCATCGCCCAGCCCGAGTGGCAGACCATCGCGAACGCGATGATGCCGAGGCGGTAGATGTCGCCTCGGCTGCCGTCGCGCGTGAACGCGAAGTGGCAGAACTCCTCCGGCACGAAGACGTCGGTCATCGTGTAGTCGATGCTGCCGGTGCCGCGGAGGCCGAGCACATCCCACGAGTCCTGAAGGAGAGTCGCCTGCTCGACGGGAGTCACGAAGATGCGCGGCTCGCCGGTCTCTTCGATGATCCCGAGCGAGTGGATGTAGGTGCCGTGCTTGAGGCCGGACCCGAAGCTCCACTCCCCGGAGAGGAGGTACCCGCCTTCGACGGTGCGAGCGGTGCCCGGCCGCGTGCCTTGCCCGGCGATGACGGGGTACCGGCCGTCGTGGAACAGCTCGTCGACCGCGTGGGGTCCGAGATACGCGGCGGCGACGCCCGTCGAGAGGCACGCTGCCATCTGCACCCACCCCGCGGACGGGTCGCCATACGAGGTGATCTCGAGCACCTCCAGCGAGTCGAGCGGACCGAGCTCGGACCCACCGAGCGCCCGCGGCACCCACATGAGGAACATCCCGTCGCGGTGGAACGCGTCGACGACCTCGGGCGCGAGCTCCCCCGCCTCGTCGGAGTGCTGCTGGTTCTGGTCGAGCAAGGGCAGCATCGCCGCGGCCCGCTTCGCCAGCTCGGTGTGGGTCTCGAACGTGGGGCTCAGCGTCACGCCAGGCACGCTACGTCAGCGGCATTCGAGCCCACACAACCTTGCCTCCCGACACTGTGTCGGCACCCCACGAGGACGTGAGGCGATTGACGATCACGAGCCCGAGGCCACCCGATTCGTCCGCCATGCCGAGCGGTCGCGGCACGGGCTGCGCGCTGCTCGTGTCGCTGACCGAGAGGAACAGCTCATCCCCGTCGAGGTTTGCTCGCACCGTGGGAGAACCGCCGCCATGCAGGAACACGTTCGTGACCAGCTCGCTGACCAGGAGGCACGCATCGTCCATCGATCCCGGTGCCACCTCAGAGAGCAGGGCACCGAGCCACCTTCGAGCAGCCGCCGGGCTGTCGACTTCGCGTTGGATCATTCACTGTCGCCCTACCCCGGACGATCGTTGATGATTCGGTCAGCTGCCCCGCAAGTCGCCGATGCCGAGCGATCCGGTCGCGCTCGGAGCGGTGTCGGCCGTCGCCTCGGCCTCGGCCTCGCGCTCGAGGATCGAACCGGACGTGAACAGATAGGTGCGCAGGTGCTGATCGAGCATCGCGTCCCGACGCCGCAGCCACTCGAGCGTCATCGCTGCATGCTCCTTCTCCTCGTCACGGTTGTGCACGAGGATGGCCGCGAGCTCGGGATCGGTGGCTGCCTCCGCCCGCTGGCGATACCAATCGATCGCCTCGAGCTCCTCCATGATCGAGACGATCGCTCGATGGTCATCGATCACCTCGGTCGGAAGGCGATCCTCGGGCTCGTGCAGCCCCGCACTCGATGCAGCCATGAGTCCTCCTCGTCACGTGTCGTTCACAAGATTGCCGCGCAAAGGTGCGTCTCAAACCGGCTTGCGGCCCCACGCGGTCATCAACACCGGGCTCCCCAGGATCGTGTCGGGGTCCTCGAGGAGCTCGAGGTAGCGCTCGAGATCAGGCTCGGGAACGCCCTGCGCAACGAAGCCATCCCACACCTGGCGCGTGTTGGCGGCGACCACCCGCGCATAGTCGTCGCCTCCGCTGCCTATGACGACGTGTCCACTCGCACCGGTGTCGACGAGGCCGCGGTCTCGAAGGTGGCGAAGCGCGTTCGCTCCGAAGCTGTTCGCCGCGCCGCGAGCCGCGAGCAGCCCGTTGAACGCTCGCACCATGCGGTCGAGGAGCTCATGATCGGGTCCGTCGCGATCGGTCGTGCGGACCTCGGCCGTGTCGTAGTCCTCGACGACGATCCAGCCACCGGGCGCGAGTGAGGCGACGAGCTTGTCGAGCACGTCGAGCCTGGCCGGTATGTGCACGAGGACGAGTCGCTCGTGGATGAGGTCCCACGGCCCTTCTGGAATCGGGTCGGCGACGACGTCGACGTCCCTCGCCTCGAGCTGCGGGCTGCCGTCGTGCTGGAACCACCGCGTGTCGAGGTCGAGAGCGAGCACGCGACCCGACGCTCCGACCTGCCCGGCCATCCAACGCGCGATCGAGCCTCCACCCGCACCGATCTCGAGGCAACGACCACCCGGCCTCAGACCGGCTCGCGACAGATGCACGATCGACAAGTGGTCGAACGTGCGCTCGAGGCCTCCGAACCGATCAACCGTCGCCGGATCGGCATTCGTGAGCAGGTACTCGGACTCACCCATCGAACCTCCCCCACAGGAGCCGCACCCGCCGGCGGCGTGAACCTACTCTCGGCCAGGTCACGGCCGATAGATCGACTGTGGAGGACTTGGGCGAAGTCGTCGCGACAGCAACCGCGTCGGCGAAGATGCTGCGAATCGGCGTGGTCGTCACCGCGCGCGATGGCACGTCGGCGTATGTCGGTGGCATCTGGGAGCAGCTGACCGGGCTGAGCGCTGACGCATGCGACGGATTGGGGTGGCGCGGCGACGATGCCGCGGCGCAGCAGGCACTCGACGACTGGCTCGAGCATCCCCACCCGCGTCCGCCCCTCTCGCTCGAGTATTGCGCGACGTCCACCGACGGGCTCGTCGGATGGGCCCGCGGATGGCTCGTGCCGGCGACCGACCATCGGGGCGAGGTCATCGCATACGTGGGATCGATCCAGTGCGTGACCGATCTCGCCAGGAGCGAGGCGCGGCTACGCCAGCTCGCCGAAGACCCCAGCAACGCGATCGTGAGGATCGACCGCGAGGGGAAGATCACGTACGTCTCGTCGATCTTCAGGATGCTCGGCTTCCCCGGAGCGCAGCACACCGGTCTGCAGATGCACACGGTCATCCACCCCGACGACCTGCATCTGTTCGCTGATCGCGACACCCTCTTCGAGAACCCCGACGAGATCCGCCAGCGTCGGTTCCGGGCGGTCACCCGCGACGGCACCATCATGTGGTTCGACGCGCGCAGCCACGGCGCCGTCGACCCGATCACCGGTGTCGTCAACGAGATCCAGTCGTCGCTCACGGATGTCACCGAGCAGGTCGAGGCCGAGCAAGCCCTGCGCGAGAGCGAGGAACGCTTCCGCGTGCTCGCCGAGGCAGCCGCCGAGGGCGTGTGCATCAGCGACAGCGACCAGATCGTCAGCGCGAACCTCGCCTTCTCGAGCATGTACGGGTATGCAGCCGACGAAGTGGTCGGGTTGCCCATCGCGTCACTCGTGGTCCCCGAACAACGGGACGCCGCGCTCGCGCTCCATGATGAAGAGGATGCGGTGAGCGGCGAGTTCTTCGCGCTGCGCAAGGACGGGACGCGCTTCCCTGCGTTCGCGAGCAGCCGAACCACGACCTACCGCGGCCGCTCCGTGCGGGTCACCGCGGTCACGGACCTCACCCCGTTGAAGCTCAGCCTCGCCCTCGAGGAACGCCGCCGGGTCGCCCGCGATCTCCACGACGGCCTCGCGCACGAGCTGTCGTTCATCGCGAGCAAGACGAAGACGGCTACTCGCATCGCGCCGTCCGCGGAAGTCCTCGAGGCGCTCGCCGGCGCTGCCGATCGTGCGCTCGACGAGGCCCGTCGCGCGATCTCTGTGCTGTCGTCCGGCGACCCGCCGCCGTTGCCGGTGGCGATCGCACAGACAGCGGAAGACATGTGCGAGCGCTCGCTCGTCGCGCTCGCCCTGGAAATGGACGCCGACATCCGCGTGCCCGCCTACGCGGTCGAGAACCTCTTGCGGATCCTGCGCGAGGCGATCGTGAACGCCGGGCGGCACGGGCTCGCCGAGAAGGTCACCGTGAGGCTGTGGGAGGACGATCGAGTGCACCTCACCATCGAGGACGACGGCCGCGGGTTCGATCCCGCGGAGCCGGCGAGAGGCTTCGGTTTGATCAGCATGCGCGAGCGAGCACGCGCCGTAGGTGGCGACCTCCGACTCGAGTCCGCGCCCCGGCGGGGCACCCGCATCGAGGTGACGCTGTGACCGAGGTCGTGAGGGTGCTGATCGCCGACGACCACGCACGGACGCGCGCTTCGGTGCGTCAGGCGCTCGAGGACGACGGCGGCTTCGTCGTGTGCGCCGAAGCCGAAGACGGCCCTTCTGCCTTCGATCGCGCGATCGAGACTCGGCCCGACGTCTGCCTGCTCGACATCAACATGCCGGGCAGCGGCATCGCCGCGACGGCCCGCATCGCGGCCGCCCTCCCCGGCACCCCGATCGTGATCCTGACCGTGTCGCGCGATGACAGCGACCTGTTCGACGCCCTGCGCGCCGGGGCGTCGGGCTACCTGTTGAAGGATCTCGGCGACGACCAAGTCGCGCCCGCCGTTCGCAAGGTGCTCGCGGGTGAGGCGAGCCTGCCCGGCACCCTGGTCGCGCGGCTCGTGGAGGAGTTCCGCGACCGCGAGCATCGCCGCATCGGCATCGCGCCCGAGCAGGCGGCTCGGCTCACGGGCCGCGAATGGGACGTGCTCGAGCTCATGCGCGAGGGCCTGTCGACCAACGAGATCGGCACCCGGCTGTTCGTGTCACCCACGACGGTGCGCACCCACGTGTCGTCAGTGCTGAAGAAGCTCCAGGTCCCCGACCGCGACGCGGCAGTGCGACTGCTGGAAGCCTCGAGCCCTCAGCCGCGGTAGGGGGCGGCGAGCTCGGCGATCTTCGCGAGCGAGTCGTCGCGAGCACTTCCCGGCGGAGGAAGCGTGAAGTCGGGGACGATGAACTCGTCGACGCCGAGGGCGTGGTACTCGGCGAGGATCTCGCCGCATCGCTGAGGGGTGCCGATCATCGTGGGCATCGGCAGCTGCGCGTTGCGGATGCCGTCGAGCGCAGAGTCGTCCTCGTTCATGAAGATGAGCGCCTGCGTCGACACGGCGATCTCGTCGAAGTCACGTCCGAGCGCGTCGCAATGTCCGCGCAGCACATCGAGCTTGGCCCGCATCATCTCGGGAGTCGACCACGAGTTCCACTCGTCCGCGTATTGCGCGGCGATGCGCATCGTTCGCTTCTCGCCGCTGCCACCGATCAGCAGCTTCATGTCGGCCCGGCTCGGACTCATCGGCGCGTCATCGATGACGTAGTAGTCGCCCTTGAACGAGAAGCGCTCGTTGGCGAACAGGCCCTTGACGATCTGCACGGCCTCCTCGAACCGGTCGAGGCGTTGCTTCGGCGGCGGCAGCTCGATGCCGAACGCGCGGTGCTCGTTCTCCTGCCAGCCGGCGCCGAGCCCGAAGAGCACCCGGCCTCCGCTCATCTCGTCGATGGTGGCGATCTCGTTGGCGAGGACCGCGGGGTGTCGGTAGGTGTTGCCGAACACCAGAGAGCCGATGCGCATGCGCTCGGTCGCCTCGGCGAGGCCAGCCATCAGCGCGGCGCACTCCCCGGTCGGCTTCGTGTCGTCGCCCATGTTGGGCATGAAGTGGTCGGCGACGTACACGCCGTCCCACCCGGCCTCCTCGAGCGCCGTGACCTCCTCGGCGACCACGTTCCACGGCTGCGCTGCGTTGGGCCAGATCGACAACCTCACGGCGTCCTCCCCTCAGATTGCCCGTGCAACGTACTTCGCGAAGATGCCGTCGTCCGATTGAACGGCGTGCTCGATCGCGAAGCCGCTGCGTTCGATCATCGGCTCGAGCAGCCAGGTGAAGGTCGAATGCTCGTCACGCACGTGCTCTTCGAGCTCAGCTCGCGTCCACACGCTCGCGACGTCGGCTCCTCCGGTCGCACACCAGGCCTCGATGCGCGCCTCGACCTCGTCGGGCTCGAATGCGTAGACGACGTCCCACAACCTGAGGACACCGCCGGGGCGCAACATCCGGCGCATCCGAGCCAGAGCCGCGCCCTTCCAGAAGTCGGGCAGATGGTGCAGCGCGTACCGCGAGTAGACGAAGTCGGCAGGGTCTCCTTGGTGCTCGTAGGTGAGGAACCCCGCCTCGACCACGTCGATGTTGGTCACGCGCCGATCCGCGATGGCTCGCCGGAGCGCGGCGAGCATCACGGGTGAGACGTCGACCGCGACCACCCGGCGGCATGAAGGTGCGACCGCGAGCGTGAGCTGTCCGGTGCCCGCGCCGAGATCGACGAGGGTCGAATCAGGCGTCAGCCCGAGCGACACGAGGTCGGCCACCTCAGCGAGCGCACCTGCGTCTTCCTTCGCGTCATAACGAGCCACGTGGTCGGCGTCGAGGTTCTCGCGGCCCGCCGACGTGACCTCGTCGAGCAGCCATCCCCGAGCGCCCTCACGCACGCCGGCGCAGCTTCCACGCGAGCAGGAAGGGAACACCCTCGAAGGCACCGCGCACGGCGTCGGGCACGACTGGGTACGCAGGCACCCCGACGATCGCCGCCTCGGGCATCGTCGACTCGACGCACTCGCAGATCTCCCAGCCGGTGGCGATGAACCCGTTCACGTAGGCGCTGATCTCGTGCTGGAGGTTCGGTACGTGCGCCATCGCAAGGGTGTCGCCCTCGCCGGTGCGGAAGCCTGCTGTGACTCCGAGGCGCACCATCTCGGGGTGCATGTCCGAGAGCACCGCGTAGCCGCCGGGCTTCACGACCCGGGCCATCTCCGCGAGCGCGGGCCGCAGGTCGGCGATGTGGGTCAGCGCGAGCGACGAGACCGCGAGGTCGAAAGACGCATCGTCGAACGGGAGCGCGTCGAACGTCCCTTGCTGGAAGTGCGCGTCGGGCACTCCGTCAGAGGCGATCGCGAGCATCGTCTCGTTGAGGTCGACGCCTTCGACGGCATGACCGAGCTCGATGAGGAGTCGCGACTGGCGACCGGTGCCGCACGCGACGTCCAGCGCATGGCCAGCGGGCACTCCGTCGAGCAACCCTCGCACGATGTCCGAGTCGAGCTCGGTCGCCGCGTTCGGCCCCGCGTCGTAGAGCGGCGCCCATCCGTCGTAACCCTCGACCACCTCGTACTCGACGATGGGGATGCGGATGTTCTGCGGGAACTCGTCGAGGTGCTGGATCACGCGCCGCGCGTCCTCGAGCCGCGGCAGCACCTCGGAGGGAGCGAGGAGGATCTTGCGCATCGCTGCCACCCCGGCGACGGCAAGGAAGTACTGCGCAGCGATCAGCTCATCGCGTCGGACGACCATGCGCAGACGGTAGCGACGGCGGGCATGATGCGGCGATGGCATTGCCTCGCGACGTGGTGGTCGTCCTGCTCGACAGCCTGAACCGGCACATGCTCGGCGCTTACGGCGGGGCGGGAGTTCGACACGCCGAACCTCGACCGGCTCGCGAGGCGCTCGGTTCGCTTCACGAACCACCACACCGGGCTCGTTGCCCTGCATCCCCGCCCGACACGACTTGCTCGTCGGCGCGCTCGACTTCCCGTGGCGCCCGTGGGGATCGATCGAGGTGTGGGAGGACGCGATCACACGGCTTCTCCCGAACACGACCGGTGTGTCGACGATGCTCGTGTCCGATCACCCTCACTTGTTCGAGGCGGGCGGCGAGAACTACCACAACGACTTCGGGGCCTGGGAGTACCTGCGCGGGGGCGAGGACGATCCGTGGCGCACACGTCCCGACCCGTCCGCGGTCGGCGCGCCGACGTTGCTCCCGGCGCGAGCGACGGGGTGGCGCGGGTATGAGATCAGCCGCACGTACTTCCGTGACGAAGTCGACTTCACCGGGCCACGGACGATGATGGCGGCTGCCGAGTGGCTCGACCGGGAGCTCAGCGCAGAGCGCCGTCCCGAGGAGCGGGCGCTGCTCTTCGTCGACGAGTTCGACCCGCACGAGCCCTTCGACACTCCCGAGCGATGGGCGACGCGGTACGACGCCGACTGGGAGGGCGAGCGCATCATCTGGCCTCCCTACACGGCTGGCGACGGCGACGCGCTCGTCGGCACCGGCGCGGCGTTGACCGAGCGCGAGGGCAAGCATGTCCGAGCCCAGTACGGCGCGAAGCTGTCGATGACCGACCATTGGCTCGGCCGCATCCTCGACACCGTCGATCGGCACGACGCATGGAGCACGACTGCGGTCGTCCTCTGCACCGACCACGGCATCTACCTCGGTGAGCGCGGCATGTGGGGCAAGCCCGCGGTGGCGGTGCATCCCGAGCTCGGCCACATCCCGCTCATGGTCGCCTGGCCGGGCGTCGCGGCCGCAGAACGCGATGCGTTGACGACCGCCGTCGACATCCACGCGACACTGTGCGAGATCTTCGGCGTGACTCCCGAGCATCGAACGCACGGCACGTCGCTCGTGCCCCTCCTCGAGGGGACCACGACGTCGGTCCGTGAGTGGGCGCTGTGCGGTGTGTGGGGACGTGAGGTCCACGTCGCCGATCGCACCCGCACCTACGCCAAGGCGCCCGTCGACGGCAACCGGCCGCTGTCGATGTTCTCGAATCGCTGGTCGACGATGCCCGTGCGCGTGCTTCCGCAGCTGCGCCTGATGAGACCCGACTCGCGAGCGTGGCTCGATCGCAGCCCGGGCACGGACGTCCCCGTGATCCGGCAGCCGTTCGACCCGAGCGACGACATCCCGTACTGGGGCCGAGGTCGCTTTCGAGGAGACCTGCTGTACGACCGCGTCGAGGCCGAAGCCGAGGGTGCAGTGCGGAACCTCGCCGGCGGACCTGCCGACAAGGAGATGCAGGAGCTGCTGGTCGAGGCGATGCGCTCGATCGAGGCGCCCGACGAGCAGCTGGCACGGCTCGGCCTAGCCTGAGGCGAGATGCACAACCTGCTCATCGTCGTCGCGTCGTTCCTCGCGAGCGCGGTCGAGATGGTCGAGGCCGTGACGATCGTGCTCGCCGTCGGCGTCACTCGGGGATGGCGGTCTGCCGGGTGGGGCGTCGCTGCCGCGCTCGGTGCCCTGGCGGTCATCGTCGCCGTGCTCGGCCCTGCGCTCGCGCAGCTCCCGATCGACACGCTGCGACTCGTCGTCGGCACGCTGCTCCTGCTCTTCGGGCTCCAGTGGCTGCGCAAGGCGATCCTCCGAGCCAGCGGCCTGAAGGCTCTGCACGACGAGGATGCGATCTATCGGGCCGAGGTGGCCGAGCTCGAGGCCGCTGGAGCCAAACCCGGCCACGACTGGTACGCGTTCACGGTCGCGTTCAAGGGGGTCTTCCTCGAAGGCCTCGAAGTGGCGTTCATCGTCGTGACCTTTGGCGGCACGCAGCGCAACGTCGGCCTGGCGGCGGTCGGCGCCGCGGCTGCGTTGGTTGTGGTGCTCATCGCCGCGGTGATCGTCCACGAGCCCCTCACGCGGGTGCCCGAGAACACGGTGAAGTTCGGCGTCGGCGTGATGCTCACGTCGTTCGGCATCTTCTGGACGTCCGAGGGTGCGGGCATCGACTGGCCCGCCGGTGACGCATCGCTCCTCGCCGTGATCGCGTTCGTCGTCGGCGTGTCGCTGGCGCTGGTGGCGTTCGTGGACCGCTCGATGGGAGCACGCGCGATCACATCGGGAGAGGTCACGCCGTGAAGTGGATCGGTGGGTTCGCGAAGTTCTGGTACGACTTCATCGTCGGCGACGACTGGCGCCTCGCGATCTGCGTCGTCGTGATGGTCGGCGTCGTGACGTTCCTCGCGCACCGCGGGTTGGATTGGTGGTGGCTCCTGCCGGTCGGGGTGGCCGCGCTCCTCGCGGTGTCGATCACGCGCGAGATGCGGAGAGCTCAGTCCCCCAAGTAGCCGACGAACCGCTCCGCCGCGTCGGCGTAGTCGGTGACGAGGTCGAGCATCACTTGCCGCGCGGGGCGCACCGCGGTCATCGAGCCGACGATCTGACCCACGAAGTAGGTGGCGAGCTCCTGCGCGCCGGAGCCGGCGTCACCAGCGTGACGGTTGATCCGCTGCTGCGCGGTCGCTGTCAGCATCGTTTGGTCGGGCATCGGAAGCGTCGAAGGCGCACCGGCTTCCTCCCACGCGTCGGTCCACGCACTGCGCAGCATCCTCGCCGGCTTGCCCGTGAGCGAGCGAGACCGGACGGTGTCGCTCGAGCTCGCGGCGAGGAACTTCTGCTGGACCGCGGGATCGGTCTCGGCCTCGGCAGTCGTGAGCCAGATCGAGCCACACCAAACACCCTCGGCCCCGAGGGCGAAAGCCGCAGCGATCTGGCTGCCGCGACCGATGCCGCCGGCCGCGAGCACCGGTGTCGGCGCGACGGCGTCGACGACCTCGGGCACGAGCACCATCGTCGAGATCGTGCCGGTGTGGCCCCCTGCCTCCGTGCCCTGGGCGACGATGAGGTCGACGCCCTTCGTGTTGCTGCGGCGCGCGTGCTCCGCGGTGCCCGCGAGCGCGGCGACGAGCACCCCGGCATCGTGTGCCCTCTCGACCAGGTCGAGCGGCGGGTCGCCGAGCGCACTCGCGACGAGCCTGATCGGATGCCCGAACGCGACGTCGAGCAAGCCGCCGACCCGTCCCTCGGACACGTTGATCGTGCCCACCGCTTCGTCGACCTCGGCCGGCAGCTCGGGCACCTCGTAGCGGCGGAGGATCTCGTCGACGAAGCGCTGCTGGTCCGCGGGAAGCAGCTGGCGAACGGTTTCCGCGTCGAGCTTCGGGCCGTCGTCGCGCTGCGAGTGCCGGTGTGGCAACAGAAGATCGACGCCGTAGGGCTTGCCCTTCACCTCGTCGTCGATCCAGGTCAGATCGATCTCGAGTGACTTCGGGCTGTGCGCCACCGCGCCGAGCACACCGAAGCCGCCTGCGTTCGTCACCGCCGCCACCACGTCGCGGCAGTGGCTGAAGGCGAGGATGGGGAACTCGACGCCGAGCATCTCGGCGACCCGTGTCTGCATGTCAGCCTCCTGTCACGGATGCGACGGCGACGGCGGAGCGCCGGCGACGTCGAACATGAGATCGTCGAGGTAGCACCACCACCAGCTCTCGCCGGGCTCATACGACCGGATGATCGGATGATCCCGATTGGCGTTGAAGTGCGCGGTCGCGTGGCGGTTCGGCGAGTTGTCACAGCACCCGACGTGCCCGCAGTCCATGCAAAGGCGCAGGTGGACCCACGTGCCGCCGATGCGCAAACAGTCCTCGCAGCCCGTGCTCGAGGGCTGCACGTCGATGTCGACGGAGTCGAGGTGGGCGCATGTGTCAGCCATCACCCCGGCTTAGCAGTTGGCACGTCGCCGGGCGATACCGTGCGTCCGTGACGGACACATCCCCCGATGCCGTCGCCTTTCCCGACCTCGACGACACCCAGCTCTCGATCGCCGCGGAGCTTGGTCAACGCCGATCGGCCGAGCCGGGCGAGATCCTGTTCTCCCCCGCCGACGACCACTACGACTGGGTCGTGGTGCTGAGCGGATCGATCGAGATCCTCGGCGCCAGCGGTGAGGTCATCACCCGCCACGGAGCCCGGCGCTTCCTCGGCGAGGTCAGCCTCATCACACGACAACGCCCGTATCTGACGGCGCGAGTCGCGGAGCCGAGCGAGATCGTCGTCGTCTCTGCCGACGTCTTCCGCGCCCGGGTCATGACCGACGTCCGGCTGAGCGACACCGTGCTCGAGGCGTTCCTCGCGCGCCGAGCGGTGCTGCTCTCGGCCGCCGCGGACACGCTGAAGATCATCGGGTCGACGTTCACCCCGGCGTCGATGGCGTTGCGCGAGTACGCAGTGCGCAACCGCCTCCCTCACCACTGGATCGACGCCGACGACGATCCCGAGACGGCATTGCTCCTCGAAGGCCTCGGAGTCGATGCGGACGACCTCCCGATAGTCATCACGCAGGGCGACATCCTCAAGCGAGCGACCCCAGGACACCTCGCCTCCGCGCTCGGCATGACCGCCGACTCCCTTCCCGACCGCTGCTACGACGTCGTCGTCGTCGGCGCGGGGCCCGCCGGGTTGGCCGCCTCGGTGTATGCCGCGTCGGAAGGGTTGCGCACGCTGACGATCGACTCCGTGGCGGTCGGCGGGCAGGCGGCGACGAGCTCGCGCATCGAGAACTACCTCGGCTTCCCGACCGGCATCTCCGGGCAGGACTTGACGTCGCGCGCTTCGATCCAGGCCCAGAAGTTCGGCGCGCTGATCACGAGCCCCTGTGCGGTCGTGTCCCTCGACGAGGTCGCTGGGCATCTCGTGTGCAACCTCGCCGACGGCACGCAGGTCGGCGCACGAGCGATCGTCGCCGCCACCGGCGCGCACTATCGAAAGCTGCCGATCGAAGATCTCGCGCGGTACGAGATGGCCGGCGTTTACTACGCGGCGACCGAGCTCGAGGCGCGCCAGTGCGCAGGAAGCCCAGCGATGGTCGTCGGCGGCGGCAACTCAGCCGGGCAGGCCGCGATGTTCCTCGCCGAGAAGACGTCGTCGGTGTGCGTCGTCGTACGCCGCCCGCTGAGCGAGACGATGTCGCGCTACCTGGTCGATCGCATCGAGGCACACCCGCGGGTGCAGGTCCGCGAGGGCACCGCGGTCACCGGCCTTCACGGCGATCCCCTCCTCGAGCGCGTCACGCTCACCGGGCCGGAAGGCACCGTCGAGGCCGAGTGCACGGCCTTGTTCTCGTTCATCGGCGCCGAACCGAACAGCGGGTGGTTGGGATCGGTCACAGTCGACGACCACGGCTTCGTGCTGACCGACCGGGCCCTCGACGCCGAGGCGCTCGGTGAGGAATGGGCGACCACGGGACGCCCGCCGCTGCCCTACGAGACGAGCCGACCGGGGCTCTTCGCGGTCGGCGACCTGCGCTCCGGATCGACGAAGCGAGTGGCCGCCGCGGTCGGCGAAGGCTCGGCGGCGATCCGCTCCATCCACGAGCACCTGTCGTTCGCTCCGGCGCCCTCGCGAGGCTGAGGACGAGTCAGCCGGTCGGGCCGAAGCGCTCGACCCGGATGGCCTCGGCCTTGATCCCGGCATCCACGAGCAGCTGCGTCGCCGCCTCGGCGAAGCCGGTCGAGCCGCAGACGTAGAACGTGGCGTCGCTGCCGGCGAAAGCCGCGACATCCGCTGAGCCGAGCCGGCCCGCTCCCCGGGCATCGGTCGGCGGAGCCTCGCGCGTGTAGATCACCGTCGTCTCCGGACCGACGATCTCGCCGCGGTAGTACAGGTCGTCGGGCGTCCGCACCGACACGAGCAGGCGAACGAGCTCGGACCGATCGGACCCGCGAGCGAGCCGCAGCATCGCCATCAGCGGCACCACCCCAGAGCCGCCGCCGAAGAGCACCGCTGGGCCGAAGCCGTCCCAGACGAACCATCCGCCAATCGGTCCTCGCACCTCGAGCTCGTCGCCTATCTGCACCTCGGAGTGCAGATAGCCCGACACCTCGCCACCTTCGAGCAGCTCGACGGTGAGGTCGATCTCGCCGGACTCATCAGGTGCCGACGCGACCGAGTACGACCGCTGCGCGGTGTAGCCGTCTGGCGCGGTGAGACGAAGTACGAAGTGCTGGCCCGCGCGATGGCTGACCGGTTGCGAGAGCCGGAGGCGGAAGGTCTTCGCCCGCGCGGTCTCGGGCGTGACCGCGACAACAGTCGCTGACTGCCACCGGATCGGCGGCGCGACGTCAGCCACGCTCAGTCGCCCTGATACCGCTGCTCAGTCCACGGGTCGCCGCGGTCGTGGTACCCGTTGCGTTCCCAGAAGCCCTGCTCGTCGTGGTCGAGCAGGGTCAGCCGCGCGATCCACTTCGCGCTCTTCCAGAAGTAGAGGTGGGGCACGAGCAGCCGAGCCGGTCCGCCATGTTGCGCGGGGAGCGGACCTCCGTCGACCTCCCACGCGACCCACGCGTGTCCGTCGGTGACGTCCTCCAGTGGGAGGTTCGTCGTGTAGCCCGTGTGCGACGTAGCCATGACGTGCGTGGCGGTCGGCAGCGGCGCCGCGGTCGCCAACAGAGTGTCGACGGAGACTCCCGTCCAGGTCATGCCCAGCTTCGACCAAGTCGTGACGCAATGGATGTCGCCGTTGTACGTCGACGACGCGAGCTCGTGGATGTCCTGCCAGGTCCATGTCGTCGGGTGCGCGACGAGCCCGTCGATGTCGAACGTCCACGTGTCGGTCGACAACCGAGGCGTCACCTCGGCCGTCAGCACCGGCCAGTCGCTGCCCGCGTCGTACTGCCCGGGCGGGAGCCGCGGATCACGGGCGGCGTTGCCGCGACCCGAGAAGCCTCGAGTGAATCGACTCATCGCGTCTCCTCTCCCTGCTGTCTCGCTCTATCTGGCGAGCCTGAAGCACTCGCGCAGGTCGCTCACGAATGTCTCCGGCACCTCGAACGCCGCGAAGTGGCCACCCTTGTCGTACTCGCGCCAGTGCACGATGTTCGGGTACAGCTCACCGACCCACGCGCGCACCGGCGGGACGATCTCCTTCGGGTACACCGCGAAGCCGGTCGGGACGTGCACAGTGGGGCGGCCGGCGCGCCCGAAGCTCTCCCAGTAGATCCGCGCCGACGAGGTCGCCGTGCGCGTCAGCCAGTAGAGCATCACGTTGTCGAGCATCTCGTCGCGTGTGAGCACGTTCTCCGGGTGCCCATCACAGTCGGTCCAGGCCCAGAACTTCTCGAGGATCCACGCGAGCTGGCCGACCGGCGAGTCGGTGAGGCCATAGCCGACCGTCTGTGGTCTCGTGCGCTGCTGGGTGGAGTACCCCGAGTCCCATTGCATGTAGTGCTGGATGCGCTCGATCGCGTGTTGCTCGGCGGGGGTCGTCGGCTCACCTTGGGGGCGGGCCGACATCGCGAGCGTCACCTCGATCATGGTGCAGTGGTCCGGATCGGTTGCTCCGATGACGGACGTGATGGCGGAGCCCCAGTCGCCGCCCTGCGCGACGTAGCGGTCGTACCCGAGGCGGGCCATCAGCGCGGCGAACGCGGCGCCGATGCGCTCGACGCCCCAACCAGTGGTCGTCGGACGGCCGGAGAACCCGAAGCCGGGCAACGACGGCGCGACGACATGGAACGCGTCGGCCGCGTCGCCGCCGAACGCGGTGGGGTTGGTCAGAGGCTCGAACACCTTGTGGAACTCGACGATCGATCCCGGCCACCCGTGCGACAGGATCAGCGGCAGCGCGCCGTCGTGCGGCGAACGCACGTGCACGAAGTGGATGTCGAGCCCGTCGACCTCAGTGACGTGCTGGCTGAAGCGGTTCAGCTGCGCTTCGCGCGCCCGCCAGTCGTAGGTCTCGGCCCAGTACGACGCGACCTCGCGGACGTAGCCGAGGGGGATGCCCTGCGACCAGTCGTCGACGACCTCGGCATCTCCCCATCGCGTGTTGCGAAGACGGGCGCGGAGGTCTTCGAGGTCGCTGTCGGGGACGCTGATCGTGAACGGACGGACCGAAGCGCTCATGCCTCGGACCGTAGAGCGTCAGAACGCGATGGGCGACTTGATCGCGATCTTGTAGCCCGAGCTGACCGAGCCCGAGACCGTCGGCACCTCGTTCGTGGTGCCGTCGCTGAACACCATGTCGGTCGACAGTGACACCTGCGAGTAGCTGTCCTGGCTGCCGGTGTACTGCGAGGTCGCGTAGACCGCGGTGTTCACGTCATCGGGCAGCGCGAGCTGCGAGGTGGCGACCTTGTTCGACGCAGAGGTGATCGCGTCGACGCTCGGGTACACCTCGTAGTGGATGTGAGGCCAGCGCCCCGAGTAGCACGCCGGGTAGACGCTGGTGAATTTCACGAGACCACTCGCGTCGGTGACCTGCACGCCGCGCAGGTAGTTCTGATCGGTGACCCCGTTCGAGTACATCGAGTAGCGGCCCTCGGCGTCGCAGTGCCACACGTACACGGCTGCGCCTTGCACTGCCTTGTTCGTCGCCACATCCACGATCGTCATCTCGAGGTCGACCGGCACCCCGTCGGCGGTGCCGGATGCGCCGCCGAAGCTCGACCGGATGTCGCTGCGGACGATCCCGCTCTGGTTCAGCGCGTTCGCGCCGTTGCTGCCGTCG
Source organism: uncultured Acidimicrobiales bacterium (assembly GCA_963739555.1). Classification (GTDB taxonomy): domain Bacteria; phylum Actinomycetota; class Acidimicrobiia; order Acidimicrobiales; family DATKAS01; genus DATKAS01. The sequence goes on from CAVUAV010000011.1 coordinate 93,469, forward strand.
CCCGGGAACGGGCCGGCGGTCTCCTCCGGCACGGCTGACAGTCCCGTGTCGGCATTCGTCGTGGTCGCCGCGGCCGAGCCTGCACCGCCGGGTGGGGCGCCGCCGTGGCGGCGGTCCACCGGGTCCACCACTCGGCTGCGCGGAGGGCTGCGTGGTCGGGCGTCGCTGTCGTCGCCGCCGACGCTGCCCCGGAGTCGTCTGCCTGCCGCAGGCCGCCAGGAATGCAGCGGCTCCGGCCCCGACGGCGAGCCCGAGCATCCGGCGGCGGGTGAAGATCGTGCCGACGTCGTACGCCAGACCCTCGTCGGTCGTCGCGGTGGTCGTCAGTCATGCGGCGAGTATGCCCAGCGACGCTCGCGGCCAGCGCTCGCCCGGCCGCCTTCTTACGAACCTTTCGCGTCGTGTGCCAAAGTTCATGGCGTGACGGGGGACCATTCGCAGGACTACTACGACGAGATCAAGCAGCGGTTCGCCGAGGAGCGCGACCTGCGCCTCGCGTACCGACCCGAGGGAACAGCACAGTTCACCTCCGAGCTGACGGGCGACTTCGCCCGGTACGCGGCTGATCCATACGTCGAGGACGTGATCGCGCGCGATCCCATCGACGACGAGGTCGAGGTGCTGTTCATCGGCGGAGGGTTCTCCGCGCTGCTGACCGCCGCACGTTTGCGCGAGGTCGGCGTCGAGTCGATCCGGATCGTGGAGCGCGGTGGCGACGTCGGGGGCACGTGGTACTGGAACCGCTACCCAGGCGTCGCATGCGACGTGATCGCGTACGACTATCTCCCTCTGCTCGACGAGATGGGCTATGTCCCGACCCGGCACTACGCAGAGGGATGGGAGATCCTCGAGCACTGCCGCGCGATCGCTCGCCGTTACGACCTGTACGAGCTCGCGGTGTTCCAGACGACGGTGAGCTCCACGGTCTGGCACGAGGACGAACAGCTGTGGCACCTCACGACCGACCGCGGCGACACGATGCGAGCGCGGTTCGTGATCTGCGCGAACGGCACACTCTCGAAGCCGAAGCTGGCCAAGATCGCCGGCATGGAGACGCTTCACGGGCTACTCGTTCCACACGTCCCGCTGGGACTACGAGTACACGGGGGCGAACCTCGAGAACCTCGGCGACAAGGTCGTCGGCATCATCGGCACGGGCGCAACCGCAGTGCAGGCGATCCCGAACCTCGCGGCGAACTCGAAGGAGCTCTACGTCTTCCAGCGCACACCGTCTTCGATCGACATCAAGAACGACTGGGAGACCGATCCCGAGTGGGCCGCGAAGCTCAAGCCGGGATGGCAGGCGAAGCGCCGTCAGAAGGCGATGACGACGCCCCTGATGAGTCAGGTGCAGATCGACGAGCGCGCCGCGACATCACGTGAAGAGAAGATCCGGCGCCAGGAGAACGCCAATATCGACTACATGATGCGGATCCATCGCCGCATCGACGAGATCGTCGAGGACAAGGCGACCGCCGACGCGTTGAAGCCCTGGTACATGTTCATGTGCAAGCGGCCGTGCTTCCACAACGAGTACTTGCCGTCGTTCAACCGCCCGAACGTCCACCTCGTCGACACACACGGCAAGGGCATCACCGAGATCGGCGCAAAGGGCCCGATCTTCGAAGGCGTCGAGTACGAGCTCGACTTGCTGATCTACGCGACCGGTTTCGAGGTGCAGAAGACCGGCATCTGGAACCAGATCGTCGGTGACAACGGCGTCGAGCTGAACGACAAGTACCGAGACGGCGTGCGCACGCTCCTCGGCATCCACTCGAACCACTACCCGAACCTCTTCATCATGGGTGGGTACCAGGCGTCGTTCAACTTCAACCTGACCGATGTGCTGCAGGCGCAGGGAGATCACATCGCCGCGTGCATCGACTACGTGCGCCGCAACGGCCACACGACGATCGACGTCACCCACGACGCCGAGGAGTGGTGGGTGCAAGAGGTCATCGAGCATCGAGGCAAGACCTCGCGCAACGCCGAGTGCACGCCCGGCTACTACAACTTCGAGGGAGAGTTCAACCGCCGGCAGGACGGCAACTACAACGGCGGCTTCCCGAAGTACATCGAGCACATGTCATCCGTCCGCGACGACATGGAGCGCCACTTCACCTTCACCTGACCCGAACCCCGGTCGGGATTGGGCACTTGCCCGCAGAATGAGGCTCCGAGTGCCCAATCTCGGCGTGATCAGAGCCCGGACATGACTCGCCGGTACAAGGGCCGGGGAAGTGCTCGGGCGGCCGCTGTCATGACGCGCACCATCGGTGGAGACCACACGACCGCGGACCCCCTCTCGAGGCCGCGGATCACGTCGCGTGCGACGTCGTCCGGAGTCGTCGCATACGGCGCGGGCGTCAGGCCCCGAGTCATGGGTGAGTGCACGAAGCCGGGCCGCACGATCGTGACGTCGACACCGGAGCCGTACAGCTCGAGCGCCAGACCTCGGGCGAACGAGTCGAGCCCAGCCTTCGCCGAGGCGTACGCGGCCTGACGCGCCCGAGGCAGCAGGGCGGCCGCGCTGGAGAGCACGACGACGCGCCCTTGGCCCTGGGCCGTCATCCTCGTCGCGACGAGACGAAGGATCGACACCCCTCCGAGGTAGTTGGTGGTCGCGACGGTGACCGCGTCGTCGTGGGGGTCAAGGGCATCGCTGACACCCATGACACCGAACGCGACGAGCACCAAGTCGAACCGGCGCTTGTCACTCCAAACGCCCTGAAGGAACCCGGCATGGGCCGCGGTGTCGCACGCGTCGAATCGCACGGACGCGAGCGAGATCTCACGGTGCGCGGCATTCAGCGAGTCGAGCCACGGCTCGAGCTCGAGCGGTCGCCGGGCCGCGAGCACGACGTCGGTCGTGCCCCGGTCGACAAGGCGCGAGACGATGCTCTGCGCGATCGCCGAGCCCGCGCCGAGGACGAGCACCGAGTCGGGGATGCCGGTGCCATCGATCATGCGTCGGCCTCGAGAAGATGGAGACGGCGTGCGAGGTCTGAGCACATCAGCCCCGCAGGATCGGCGCGCCGGCGGACCGCGCACCACTCTTCGAGACGCGGGTACATCGCCCGCAGCGTGTTCGGTCGCAATCTGCTGTCCTTCGCGAGGTACACGCGCCCTCCGGCCAGTGCGGTGATGGAGTCGAGCCGCCCGAGAAGCGCCCCGAGCTCGGGCGCCGCCGCCGGCAAGATCGATGGCGATGGTCCAACCGTCGATGGGGAACGACAGCGGCCCCGGGTTGCCGGTCCCGAAGCGCTTGAGCGAGACCAGCGGCGAGACGACCTCGTGTCGCCGGTACGAGGCGAGGACGTCGGCAAGCGCGTCCTCACTTCCACGCGGAAGCACGCCCTGCCATTGGATCAACCCACGCCGGCCGAACAGCCGGTTCCAGCTTCCGAGCCGGTCGAACGGAAAGAGGAAGGCCTCGAGGCGCACCGTGCGCTCGGTCGGACCCGGTGCCGCCATCCGCCAGTACGACGTGGAGGCCATCCGGATGAGCGACGGACGCATCACTCCGAGCGCCGGCCCCGATTCGGACCCGTCGTTCGCAGATGGCGCCCGCCGCGCCGGCGAGTGCCCGGCCTCGGCCAGTGCCGGCTCGCCGCACGTGATCACGCCGCGGCCCATCCGATCGGGTGGCGCACACGGGTCCAGCCACGCCATCGCGTGCTGGTGCGCGCTCCGGTCGAGGATGCGCAACGTCTCACCGAGGACTTCGGTCCTCCAGGTGACGGTCTCGAACCATGGGGTGCGCAGCGGGACGAGCCGCAGCGTCGCACCGGTGATGACACCGGTGAGCCCCATGCCCCCAGCCGTGGCCCAGAACAGGTCAGGGTCGCCGTGTGCGTCGACGACCCGAGGCCCTTCCGAAGTCACGAGGCCAAAGGCCTCCACAGAGCCCGCGAACGAACCGACCGCGCGGTGGTTCTTGCCGTGCACATCCGACGCGATGGCCCCGCCGACGGTGACGTGCTGCGTGCCCGGGACGACGGGGAGCATCCACCCCGCGGGGACCGTGCGAGCGAGGATCGCTCCCAACGTCGCACCCGCGCTTGCCGTGACGGTGCCGCACCGTTCGTCGATGGGACCGATCGATCGAAGTCCTCGGAGGTCCGCGACGTGGCCACCCGCGTTCAGCGCGGCATCGCCGTATGAGCGACCGGCCCCGCGTGCGATGAGGCGTCCGTGCGGCCGCGCCTGCACGAGCTTTGCGACGTCGGAGTCGGTTTGCGGCTCGTCGACCGTGGCAGCGCTGTGCGTGGCTCGACCCCACCCGGACAGCACGCGATTGCTCATCGAGTGCTCACCACAGATACAGCCCGGCGACGAGCAGGAACGCGACCACGGCCCCCGCGGCCAAGAGCCCGGGGTCAGCGAGGAGGCGCTCGGGATCGACTCCCTCGCCGCGAACGACGAGCTGCGTGGCTCGGAGCATCCCCACGGTGAACGGCAGCACCGAACACGCGACCCACGGGATGCCACCTTCGGCAACGTCGATCGTGAAGGCCCACTCCGCGTACGACAGCAGTGTCGCGGTGAGGCTCGCCGCGACGAGCTGACTGGTGAAGTCGGGCGTGTAGGCAGTGAGGGTCGATCGGTACGGCCGCGCGTCCTCGTCGAGGGCGAGGTGGTCACCGTGACGCTTCCCTACGACGATGAACAGAGCGGCGAATGACGCGACGAGCAGAAACGAGGGACTGACGGCAACGGGCACCGCGACGGCGCCTGCGATGGCGCGCAGGAGATAGCACGAGGCGACCGCGGCGACGTCCACGACTGGGATCATCTTGAGCCACAGGGAGTAGGCCACCGTCAACGCGATGTACGTGACGACGACCGAGGCGAACGCAAGGCCGAGCACGGTGCTCAGTCCCAAGGCGCCGGCGAGCAACCCGATGCCGAGGATCAGCGCGAGCGGTGCGGGAAGAAGTCCGGCCGCGACTGGGCGCAGTCGCTTCGTCGGATGGAGGCGATCGGCCGCGATGTCGGACACGTCGTTCACGAAGTACGTGCCCGACGCGGCGATGCACAGCACCACGAACGCGACCGCGACGTGCTCGAGCGCAGTCCGTTGGCGGAGGACCTCGGCGGCGAGCGGTGCCGCGAGCACGAGCGCGTTCTTCACCCACTGACGCGGCCGCGCCGTGACGACGATGGCATGGAGAAGTGCGATCGGCCGATGCTGCCGGACGAGAAGGAGCATCGAGCTCGATCGCCGAGGTCCTCATCGAGAGAAGACCGCTACGAAGTCGCGTTGGTCGGGCACGAGATAGCGATTCGCCGGAGTCGGCATGTCCGGGCTCAGCCGGTGGCCCACGGGCGCGGCCTGGCCGCGCCGGATGGGTGAAGAGGTTGTAGACGACCATCTTCTTGTGGATGTCGAGCTCCATGGCCCGCACTGCGCCAGCGGCGTGCAACGCTTCGGCGAGCACGTCGAGCGTGAGCTGGTTCCCGCTCGCATAGAGCACATGTCCCTGCGCGTCGACGCCGACGGCGGAGCGCCAGGTCGGGAGTGTGCTTCGAATGCCGCCCCACAGCCCACCCACGTTGTGCCGGAGCCCGGGCACCACCGCGCCGCCGTCGACGATGAGATGGAGGTTCTGCCGCACCTCGGTGACATCGGGACCGAGCTGCGCGTCTCGCCCCCACATCGCGACAGTTGCGCTGCCGTCGGTGTGCACGACGAACGACGCGATCCCGTCCTGAAGGGTGCCCGCCGTGTGACCCTCTTCGAGCGCGCCGCCTGGGGTGTCGCGCATCTTGTAGCCGGAGTTGAACGCGGCGAGAAGCTGGCTCTGCAGATCGACGGGCACCTGCGCGCCCGCGGGCCCTGATCCTCCGCCGGGCTGCCGCGTGCCGGCGATGACCATGAAGCGGACGGTCGCGGGATCCATCCATGCGAGCGAGACGGTCAGATCCGGATGCGCGGGGTCAGGGCGCACCCGTGTCGTCGCGATCTCGATCCGCCCGTCTGGGGCAGCCTGCTCAGTGGTCCACTGGCCCTCGCCAGGGAGAGCAGGACTGAGGATGGGCGGGACGGCGGACGGCCCCGAGGGCGTGGGGATACCCGGGACCGTCGCGCCGTCCTGTGGTGGAGGGCTCGCCTGTGCTGGAGGGCTCGCCTGTGCTGGCGGGCTCGCGAGCCTGCGCTCGGGGGCGACGGGCGGTGCCGGAAGCGATCTGAGTGTGTCCTTCGTGGACGGTGGGTGCTTCCAGAGCCACCAAGCCTCGGCTCGGTCGACGACGCTCGTGAACCCGTGGCCCTTCAACCAGTCGACCGTCCGTACGTCGACGGTCGCGTAGCCAGGCGCCCGCAACGCGCTCACGTAGGACGAACCGATCGCGGCGAAGACCGCGACCAGCGGGAGCACCGCCAGCCTCTGGGGGACTGTCAATGGGACTCGGCGTCGTTTCCGCGGCCGCTCCGTGCGCGGCACCGGCATGAGAGCCACGACGACGACGAGCGCGACGACGACCCCCGTGACGACGCCGGCGAGCACGTCGGTGATCCAGTGCACACCGAGGACGAGCCTCGACAATGACGCGATCACAGCGGTCACGAGGACTGCGGGCACGAGCCATCGAGGCGTTCGCGGCCCGACCGACGCGAGCGGCCACGACCACGACGCTCACGGCCAACGCAGCAGTGGTCGCTGCGTGCGCGGAAGGAAACGAGAAGCCGGTGTCGACCACGGCTCGCAGCGCGGCGTCAGGCCTCGGCCGGACGACACTGATCTTCACGAGGTAGTCGAGCATCCCTGCGATGACGACGGCGGCGAGCGGCACCCCGACAACGACCCGCCGGCCCACTTCGCGCAGGAGCCAGACTCCGGCGAGAACCGCACCGACAAGCACCCCGACCGTCCCGGTCACGATGCCGATCGCCTCCGCGGTCCAGACCAGCGCGATGTCTCGGTTCGCGGCGAACCACCGGGCGACGTTGAGGTCCAGATGCGACGCGTATCCCGTGCCGTCGGGCGTGGCGAGCTCGACCCCGGCAAACCACAGGAGGACACCAAAGACCACGAGCGCGAGCGCCGCGAGCGCGATCCTCAGCATCCAGCGCACGGCAGGGGGTCGCCGGTGAACGACAGGGACGTCGACGACTGGGTCGACCGCGTCCATCACATCGGTCACGTGAGGAACGTAGGGATCAATGTGTAAAGGAACGGCGAGGCTGCGGTTATCTGCAGGGAAAACCTGGGGCTAGGTCACCAGCGACGCGTAGAACCGCAGGTACTCCGATGTGTGCGACCGCCAGTATGCGCGGTCGTGCCCGCCAGGCGCCTCGACGAGGTCGGCGCTTCCTCCCGCCGCTACGACACGGGTCGCGAAGTGCTCGACTCCGGGCCTGAGAGCGTCCTTGGCGCCGACGTCGAGCCGGATCGGACCGGACTCGCCGCTCAGTCGAGCTGCCATCGCGTCGTCGCCCGTTCCGACCGCCGGGCTGTGGCCGCCGACTCCCGAGAAGACGCCGGGATGCATCGCGACTGCCAGGAGCGCCACTCTCCCGCCGCGTGAGATCCCACCGACCGCACGATCGGCGGAGTCCGGCAGGGTGCGATACGTCTGGTCCGCCCACGGCACGAGACGATCGACGAGATCGGCAGCGAGCCCGTCCGCCATCGTGGCTCCGCCGTCGGGCATGACGACGATCATCGGAGGGATCGCGCCAGTCGTGATGAGGGCGTCAGCCATGGTCGTGAGGCCGATCGCTGGCCATTGCGTCGCATCGGCGCCCGCGCCATGCAACAGGAACACGACGGGGAAGCGGCGCTGGGGGTCGCGCGCGTAGCACGCCGGCAGGTACACGCTCGCGAGACGCGCTCCCGGTGCACCGAACGGAGCCTCGATCTGCTCGACGGTGCCCGTGCCGGCGCAGTCCGACGCCACGCTCGCGACAACCGGCGGCGAGGTCGACATGGCTCGTGCACCGGTGGTGGGCACCGTGGGTGGGCTCGAGGTCTGAGCGGCAGCACACGCGGTGATCGCGCACGTCGCGGCCATGCACACCACGAGCGTCGCGGCTTTCATCGAGTGACCGTACGGCTCCCCCGGTAAGCCATCGGTGAACAGCAACCCTGTGACTTTGCTCTCCGCTATCCGGGAGCCAAGGTGTCGGTTACCTGTGCCTCCGTACCTTCCCCGATGGAGTGCGCTCGCTATGGCGGGGCATGAGCAGAGCGCGGCCTCCGCGGGGCCTAGCGTCTCGCTCGTGGCTGAGCGGATCCTCATCGTCGAGGATGACGACAGCATCGCGACGAACCTCGCGCGAGCGCTCACCGCAAACGGCTACACGGCTACACGGTCCGCCACTGGCGCCGAGGCGCTGACCCTCGCCCCCGACTCTGACCTCGTGCTCCTCGACCTCGGGCTGCCCGACATCGACGGTCTCGAGGTGTGCAGGCAGATGCGCGCGACCGACGCCACCCTCCCGATCCTCATGCTCACTGCTCGGCAGGAAGAGATCGACGTCGTCGTCGGCCTCGACGCCGGTGCCGTCGACTACGTGACGAAGCCCTTCCGTCTCGCCGAGCTCCTCGCCCGCATCCGTGCACAGCTGCGCCGTCCCGATGCGAACCACGAGCCCGCGGAGCTGGCAGTCGGAGACCTCGTCGTCGACCGGGCGTCCAGACGGGTGTGGGTCGACGGAGACGAAGTCGACTTGCGGGCGAAAGAGTTCGATCTGCTCGCTGTGCTGGTCGCTCAGGTCGGGAGCGTGATCACGCGCGAGGACCTCATGTCCGAGGTGTGGGATGAGCACTGGTTCGGATCGACCAAGACGCTCGACGTGCACATCGCGGCGCTGCGACGCAAGCTCGATGACTGCTCCGACGGCCCCAGTCGGATCACGACGCTTCGGGGTGTCGGTTACCGGTTCGAGGCGCCATGAGACGACGGATCCCATGAGACGTCGGATCCTCCTTGCGATCCTTGCGATCACCGCGCTCGCAGTCGCGTTGTTCGGGATCCCACTCGGCATCGTCGTGCGACATCAGGAGACCGACGAGGCGACGCTGCGCCTCGAACGCCAGGCCACCATCGCGGCCGCCGACGTGCCGAGCGACCTGGGGCAGGATGGGGACGAGGTCGCTCTGCCTTCCCCACCCGCGAACGTGAAGTACGCGCTGTACACACCGCAGGGCGCGCTCGTCACCGGCGACGGACCGAGCCGCGCGGACCAGACGGTGGCGGACGCGACGCATGGCGACATCACCGACACGGAAGCGGGCGGACGGCTCGTGGTCGCGGTTCCCGTCAGCTCGAACGGGGAGGTCGTCGGCGTGGTGAGAGCCGAGCGCTCTCTCGCGAGCGTCGAGGGCCAAGTCTGGAGGCGGTGGGGAGCTATGGGAGCGATCGCGTTCGTCGCGTTCGCCATCGCTGCTGCTGTCGCCACGATTCGAAGCCCGCCGGCTCACGCGCCCAGTCGAAGACGTGCGAGATGCCGCGCGGCGGCTCGGCGAGGGCGACTTCTCGGTGTCGGTCCCGGCATCTGGCGTTCGCGACCTCGACGACGTGGCGGACGCGCTGACGGCGACCGCCCAGCGGCTCGGCGAGCTGATACGCGCGCGAGCGCGCCTTCAGCGCCAACGCGTCCCACCAGCTGCGCACGCCGCTGACCGGCCTCCGACTCACGATCGAGACCGAGCTCACCGACCCACGTGATGACCCGACCGCGGTGCTGCTCGAAGCCCTTGACGAGCTCGACCGGCTCGAGGCGACGGTGAGCCAGCTCCTCGCGCTCGCCCGCGACAGTGCGAGCCCGAGAAGCCCGGTCGACGTCGGTTTGCTGCTGCAGAAGCTCGAGCGACGCTGGCGTCGACCTCTCGCCGCGCTCGGCCGCCGGCTCGAGATCGTCGTGGACGACGAGCTCCCCCGCCCCGAGGTCTCAGAGGTGGCGATCAGTCAAGTGCTCGATGTGCTCATCGACAACGCGGCGCATCACGGCGCCGGAGTCGTCACGGTCGAGGCGACGGGCGTCGTGTCCGGCGTCTCGCTGAGCGTCACGGACGAGGGCGCTGGCATCGCGGACCCGGCTCGCATCTTCGAGCGCCGCAGCACCGATGCAAGAGGGCACGGCATCGGCCTCGCGCTCGCACGCAGCGTCGTCGAGGCCGAGGGCGGGCGCCTCATGCTCGAGCGCAGCGCGCCGCGCCCGCAGTTCGTGATCGTGCTGCCGGCAACCCGTCCCGTACGGAAAGCGCCGCAGCCCGCGCCAGTTCCCGCCTAAGGCCCGTTCAGCTGAGGGATCTCGGGCGCGAGGCCGACGTTGTTGGTGCTGACGTTGATGCAGGTGGCAACGCCGGAATCGAGCGCGTCGTCGAGAGCGTGTGCGAGGCCATCGAGCGTGTCGACGCGCACCCCTCGGCCGCCGAAGGCGAGCCATGACCTCGTGGTAGCTCGCGTCCGAGAGCGTCGTGCCGACCACGCGATGGCGTCCGTCCGGGCGCATCTGGAAGCCCTGTGAGGCGCCCCATCGAGCGTTGTTCATCACGACGACCACGATCGGGAGGCCGTGGCGCACCATCGCCTCGAACTCCCCGATCGCGAAGCCGGCGGCCCCATCGCCGGTGATGCACACCACGCTTCTTCCCGGCGCGGCCTTCGCCGCGCCGATCGCCGCGCCGAACCCCATGCCCATGCAGCCCAACCGGCTGTGCGTGAAGTACTGCGCACCCGCGGGCAGGCGGAGCGCATCGTGCAGCCAGTGCTTGCACACGGCACCGTCGCCGATGACGAGCGCGTCGTGGAGCGCAGCTGCGTCTGACGCGACACGTGCCGCGGCGTAGGGGTGCAGGCGCTCACCGTCGGTCGTCTCGATCGCATCGAGCTGCGACCGTGTCGCGGCGAGCGATGCGCGCACCGTGGCGCGCCAATCCGGATCCACCTTCCACACGTGATCGCGGCTCCTCGCCGCGAGCGCTCGAATCGTCTCCTCGGGATCCGCGATGACGGCCAGCGCCGCGGGAGCGAACCGACCGACCTCGGCTGCGTCGCTGTCGACCTGCAGGATGGTCGTGCCCCATGCGACGCCGCCGTCGCGCAAGCCCGGCGTGTCGAAGCCGAAGCGCACACCCAGCGCGAGGGCGACGTCCGGTCGCTGGCCTTCGGGAAGGCGACCGAGCTGGTACAGGGTGCCCCCGTACCGATCGTCGTCGTCGGCAACCGCGCCGATCGCGCCGTAGTCGGCGAAGCAAGGAACGCCCGTGACGTCGAGGAGGTCGTTGCACGCGACACGCGCACCGGCGCTTGGGGCACCGCCCAGCAAGAGCACCGGGCGTGCTGCGCTCGCGAGCCGCTCGAGGAGCGCGGCGACGGCCTCCGCGCTGGGCGCGGCGGCAGCGAGGGCGGGCGGCGCGTCGAGGGTCAACGTCGCGTCGGCGTCGAGGACGTCGGCCGGGATGTCCAGCAGCACCGGGCCGCGCGGCGCTGTCGTCGCGATGCGGATCGCCTGAGCCACGACGCGGCCGAGCTGATCGACCGAATGCACCTTGCACGTCCACTTGCTGATGGGTGCCGCCAGGCCGACGTGGTCGATGCCGACCTGCAAGCCGTTGGACTCGAGCGTCGATTCGGGCGTCGAGCCGACCACGTAGATGACCGCGGTGCGATCGAGCATCGCGTTCGTCATCGACGTGAGGACGTTCGTGAGTCCCGGACCCGGGCACACGGCCGCGACGCCGAGCGTGCCCGTCAGCCGTGAGAACGCCTCGGCGGCGAACCCCGCGCTCCCCTCGTGGCGAACGTCGACCAGGGCGACGTCGAGGTCGGGGCACGCCTGGAAGATGGGATCGATCTGCACCCCGTGGATCGCGAAGATCGCCGTGGTCCCCGCCTTGCGCACGGCGTCGACGAGCACGTGCCCACCGTTCGGTTGGAATGGCTCCATCGCCGGATCGTAGGACCCGCTGCTTTCTGCTTGCATTGGACCGACGACAGGGGGTGCCGTGGACGAGCTGCAGGGCTGGCTGGAAGAGAGCTGGGATCCCGACCTGACGGTCGGCGAGTGGTGGGAGCGTCTCGGCATGTCCGGTTGGGCCGCGCCGCTGCTTCCCGCCGACTGCTACGGACGAGGGCTCTCGCGGGGCGAGGCGCTCGTGGCCCAGCAGACGATCGCGAAGTTCGGTGCGCTCGGAGCGCCTATCGGCTTGGGGCTGATGCTCGCCGCGCCCACCATCGCGACGCACGGGACGCGCGACCAGATCGAGCGCTACATCCCCGACCTCGTCACCGGCCGACGGGCGTGGTGCCAGCTGTTCAGCGAGCCCGGCGCGGGCTCTGACCTCGCCGGCCTCTCGACTCGAGCAGTCCGTGACGGCGACCTGTGGCACGTCAACGGCCAGAAGGTCTGGACCTCGGGCGGACAGATCGCCGACCTCGGCATGCTCATCGCCCGCACCAACCCAGAGGCGCCGAAGCACCAAGGCATCACCTGGTTCGCGATCGACATGCATCAACCGGGCGTCGAGGTACGGCCGCTACGCGAGATGACCGGCCACGCGATGTTCAACGAGGTCTTCCTCACCGACGCAGTCGTCCCCGACGACGCGTGGATCGGCGATGTCAACAACGGCTGGGCGGTCGCGAACACGACGCTGCAGTTCGAGCGCTCGGGCATGGGCGCTGGCGGCGGTGCACCGGTGCGTGGCGCGTGGATGGCACTGCCGGGAACCGTCGCCGGGCACTTGCAGCAGCGAGCGGGCGACTTCGTGGCCCCCGCCCGCAAAGGCGGCAACGGGAACGGCAACCGCGCGCAGCGATCGACGGGTGCCAAGACCTACATCGACCTCGCGAGGGCGCTCGGCCGCAACGATGAGCCCGCGATCCGCCAAGACCTCGCGCGGCTGCACACGCTGAGCGAGCTCGCGCGCTACAACACCGAGCGCCACAAGGCCGTGCGGGCTGCCGGCGGCGACATCCCGGGCCTCGCGAACTTCACGAAGCTCTCGATGGCCGACGTCGTGCGGCTGAGCCGCGACCTCGGTCTCGAGCTGCTCGGGGCGCGAGGCATGCTCCACGCGTACGACGACGAGGGTCGCAAGGCGCTCGCAGCCGAGCCGGGCGGTGTCGCGGCGATCATGGTGACGAGCCAGGCGCTCGGAGCCCAGGCACTGCCGATCTACGGCGGCACCGACCAGATCCAGCGCAACATCATCAGCGAGCGCGCGCTCGGGCTCCCGAAGGAGCCGGGCGACCTTTCGTCGGTGGCGTTCTCCGAGCTCCCGAAGAACGGCTGAGCGCGCTCAGCCCTCGCTGGGCCTCCTCCGGGATTGATGATTGGGGGCCGGCATGAGTGCCCCGAGTCATCAATCTCGGGTGGTGGTTCGGGACAGGTCAGCGCTGCATGACGTGCGTCGCGAACAGGTCGATCGAGCGCATCACCTCGGCGTGGGTGAGGTCGCCCATCGTGAACTTTCCGACGAAGAAGTCGGTGCCGGCGCCCTCCTCGAACGCTTCGATGCGCTCGGCGACCGTGGACGGCGAGCCGGCGATGACCGCGCCGAGCTGCAGTGCGAGCTCGACATCGCCGCCCAAGGTCGGGTCGTTCGGCGGCGGGATGTCCCACTTGCGGAACAGCGGAGTCAGGTGCTCGGAGAACACCGGCCACGTGCGCCGTGCGATCGCGAGGGCCTCGTCGTCAGAGGGCGCGACGATCACGCTCGTGATTCCGGCGACGTCACCACCGGCCCACCCATTCGCTTCGCACGCGGCCCGATACTTCGCCACCTGCTCGGCCACCATCGGCGGCGGGCCGACGACCACGGTGCTCATGCGGTCCTTGGCCGCGTGCATGAAGTTGCCCGGGTGCCAGAACGGCGGCGTGGGCGTCTGCAGCGGACGCAACATGATCGGCACGTCGTCGAAGTGGTAGGTGTCGCCGTGGAAGGTCAGTGATTCGGAGGTGAGCGCGGCGCGGAGCACTGCGAGCGCCTCCTCGTAGTTCTCGACCATCCGCTTGGTGTCGAGGCCCCACAGCTCGTGCTCGGGAAGGCTGATGCCTCTTCCGACGCCGACGTCGAAACGGCCGTCGAGCATGTGATCGAGCGAGCAGATCTCCTCAGCCAGGCGCAGCGGATGGTGGAACGGGAGGAGGTAGACGAGCGAGCCCAGGCGGATGCGGCTCGTCGACTCGGCCGCCGCGGCGAACAGCAGCCCGATCTGGGGCATCGAGTCGAGCGGGATCATGTGGTGCTCTGACTTGAAGTAGTGCGTGAAGCCCGCGTCGTCGAGCGTGCGGATCAGCTCGAGCCGGTCGCGGTAGAGCTGCCCGAGCGGCGGACCACTGATCTCGATCTGGTCGAACACCCCGTAGCGCATGCGACGAGTCTTTCAGGCGGCCGGACGGGGCGGCCGAGGGAGAAAGGTGAGGCAGAAAGGTTGGGCATCGAATGATCGGTGCCCAACCTTTCTCACGTTGCCTCAGCCGAGTCTGACCACCGCACCGCTGCCGGGAACGGGGCTCGCGGAGTTGATGCTCACGTACATCCTGCCGTCAGGACCCTGAGCGATGCCCCCTGGCAGTGGCAGCGAGCCGCCGCCGACGTGAGTGATCTGCGACGGATGCTGGAACGGGATCACGACGACGTCGCCGGGCGGGCCGGCGCTGTTCGGCTGGAACATCTCGGTGGCCCAGAAGTTCCCGGCCCGATCGAACGTGCACGCCGTGGCGGTCGTGAGACCACTGGCCCACAGCTGGGGCGTAGCCGGGTGCTGCGGGTCGAAGGTGGCGTTCGGGTCGATTCGGAACACGTTCGCACGCCCTGGCGTCTCGAAGTTCGCAAGCAAGTCGAGCGTCGCGACGTACAGCATCCCGTCCGGCCCCTGCGCGATGCACGTGGGCGTTGAATCCCGGAACGGCTCAGTCGTCTCGTTCGGGGTGTACGCGATCATTCGGAGCGTGCCGTTCGAGTTCACCTCGGAGATCGTGTTCGCGGCCGGCGTCGGCGACGAATGTGCGCACGGTCCCCTTGGAGTCCCGCATCACCAACACGCCGTAGGGGTTGCTGTCGGGGAAGTCGTCCGGGAACAGGGACTTGTGCGCTCCCGTGAACTGGTACATCTGATCGCCCACGTTGCTGAGATCTCTCGGCGCTCCACTGGCGGGGTCGAGCGCGAACAGGTGGCCCATCTGTGTGGTGCTCACCGCGCCGCCGGTCTGGGCCGCGATGCCGTCGTGCGACTCGCTCATGATCATGCGGACCGTGCAGATGCTGCTCGAGCCCGGCGACAGCCACGGCGTGGTCCCGGTGTGTCCCAGGAAGCAGCTGGTGCCGAAGGCGCTGATGCCCTCTGGCCCGAGCACGTCCGGCGGCTGTGACGGGTCCTCCGAGGCGAACACCGACTCGAACCCGGTGGTCCACGTTGCGGTCTTCGACCCCGACGCGTACTTGGTGACCCGGCCAGAGCTCGTGAGCCCCGCCGAACCGCTTCCCGCGACGCCCGATTCGGACACGTAGAGGTTTCCTCCACTGTCGAACGTGATGCCCCGCGGCGTGTTGAGCCCCGTGATCACCGGCGTGGCCACGGAGGCCGCGCCCGCACCCACCGAACCGACCGCAGCAACTGCCGCCACCATCCCGACCGCAAGCGCCAACGCGAGCGGCGCTCGAAGCTTCCTGCGCATACCGCCTCCCTCCCCCCTCGATGACGGGATCGTCACCGAACCCGGGGGATGCTTCACCTCGGACGGGAATTGCGCAAGTGCTGGCAACTCGACCAACCAGGTCAGGATTGAGTTTTGCGCGATCGTGTCAGTGCGGCACGCGCTCGGCGCGCAGCGCAGCTCGGCGCACCTTCCCCGCTTCGTCCCGCAACGGAGTGTCGACGAACTCGACCGTGCGCGGCAGCTTGTACTTGGCCAGGCGCTCGACCGCGAACGTCAGCAGCTCTTGCTCGGTGAGGGCGCCAGGATCGGCCTCGACGATCGCGTGGATGGTGTTGCCCTTGTCCTCGTCGGGCAGCCCGATCACGCACACCGACTTCACCGCAGGGTGCTCTTGGATCGCGGCTTCGACCTCGGCCGGATAGATGTTCGCCCCGCCCGACAGGATCATGTCCTGCATGCGATCGCCGAGATAGAGGTAGCCGTCGGCGTCGAACCAGCCCATGTCGCCGAGCGACTCCCAACCGCCCTCCATCGTGCGGGGCTCGGCTCCCTTGTAGTGGTATGTCGGCTCGTCGCGAGTCCGCCGCAGCCACACCTCCCCCATCTCTCCGACCGGAAGCTCGTTGCCGTCGACATCCGTGACCTTGAACTCGCCACTGCTCGGACGGCCGACCGAGCCGCGGTGCTCGAGCCACTCCGGGCCGGTGATCACTGTGATGCCCTGCCCCTCGGTGCCCGCGTACAGCTCGAAGATCTTTTCCGCACCCAGCCACTCGATCCACGCCTCCTTCAGCCACACCGGGCACGGCTCGGCGAGGTGCCACACCACCTTCAACGAGGAGAGGTCGTAGGCGAGGCGCACGTCGTCGGGAAGACGGAGGATCCGCTTCATCATCGTCGGCACCACATAGATGAGGTTGGCGCGGTGCTCCTCGATGGCGGCGAGGGTGGCCTCCGCGTCGAAGCGCTCGAGCAGCACCACATGGCTCCCGATCAGCAGCGACTGACACGACCACACCGCAGGACCGTTGTGATAGAGCGGCCCGGGCATCACGAGGCAGCCGTCGCGCTCGAATCCCGAGCGCCGACGGTGCCTCGTCGTCGATGAGGGACGGATCGCCGGAGATGATCAGCTTCGGCCGTCCGGTCGAGCCGCCTGACGTCGGCGCCTTCCACGCCGGCGACACGGCATCGGGCATCGGACCATCATCGAGGTCGCGGGGCGACCGGTACCCGACGGGCAGGCACACGGTGTTCGGGAGGCTCTCGGGCTCGGCTCCCACGACGACCTTCGACTCGGCGAGCGCGACGATCTCGGCGAGCTCGCGCGCAGGGAGCTTGGCGGACACCGGTTGCGGCACGGCGCCGAGCTTCCAACAACCGAGGTAAGCGACGAACCAGTCCACGGAGTTCGGCAGCGCAACCGTCACGAAGTCGCCGACGCCGACGCCACGCGCCTCGAGGTCGCGCGCCATGCGGTTGCCGAGCCGCTCGAGCTCGGATCGAGAAACCGAGCGTCCGCCGCAGGTGACCGCCGGGAAGTCGGGGTTGTCAGCGGCGAGGTCCGAGAGGCGCCGGGCGAACGAGACGAGAGCCATGAGCCTCAGTCTGGCTCGCGGCGCGCCCCGATCAGGAAGGAGTCGCCACCGACCGGAACGCGACCTCGCCGAGACGGCGGAGGTCCTCAGTCAGCGCCGCAGTGCGATCGCGGTGCCCTGGGATCAGCGAGGCGTAGACGACGTCGAGCAACTTGGGGGCCTTCACGACCTCGAACGTCTGCTCGATGGTGGTGCCATCGTCGTGAGGCCGGAGCCGGATGGCCCAATCGGTGCTGTCGGGGTACCGCGCGTTGGAGACGGTGCGCCACACGAGCTCGTAGGGCTCGGCCGTCACGATCTCGCACACCCGTCCCCACCGGAACACACCGGCGCGGTTTCGGCCGCGAAAGCGCGCACCGGGACGAGCTTCGGTCGCGTCGCCAAGCCACGTGACGCTGAGGCACTCGTGGCTCCACTCGCCCGTTCGCGTGACGTCGCGGACGACCGCCCACACTGCGTCGATCGTGGCGGCGGTCTGAACGTCTGCCCGGCCCTGCTTCTGCACTCGCCTCATCTCTCGGTCCTTTTTCCTTCCGATCGCTTTCGATCCGGCCTGAGCAAGCGCTCGAGGCCGCCGCTCATCCATTGCTCGTACTGCTGAGGCGTCCATCCCGACTCGTCGACGAGCAGGCAGTACACCTCCGGGCTCGTCACTGCCCACACGCCGTCGCGCTCCACCGGCGTCGCGTCGCGGCCGAGGATGAGCGCGATGCTCGCGGCGACGTCGGTGCGCTGACGCTCGCGAGTCGCCTGCAGCTCCTCGGCCATCTCCGCATCGTGGCCGGCTGCTTGCCGGATGACCTTCGCCATGGTCGCGGTCCGATCGTGCACAGCGGTCAGCAAGCTGGCCGCGGCCGCCGTTCGCTCACGCAGGCTGCCGCGCCCCATCGCGGCGAACTCCGGTCGATCGGCGACGGCCAGCGGCTCGTCATCTCCCACGACGGCTACGTCGACGACGCCCTGCAGCAGCGCCCGCTTCGACGGGAAGTGGGCGTACAGGGTCTCGGTCGCGACCCCCGCTTCGGCCGCGACGTCGCGCATGCCAGTGCCCTGCCAGCCAAGGGCGCTGAACAGCCGAGATGCCGCCGCAAGGAGTGACTGCCTGGTCTCGGCCGCGCGTCGTCGCGGAGCGGCGAGCGATAACGCCTACTGGCGCCGGGAGCTTCGGAGACGGTGGTCTCAGCCACGTGATAATCATTAGCACAGCCCAGTATTAAGTACAATATTGTTCCGGTCAATTGGCCGCCTGGGGTTGGGTTCGGCCGCTCGCGGGTCGCCTCGCGAGAGGCCTGGCGTCCTCACCAGGCGCCTGATCTCTGGGTCACTTCGGCCCGCGTCCGCCGCGAGCTGCGTCGTGCTTTCACGGAACCTGTCGAATGGCGCGCATCAGGTCACCCTCCAGCCAAGAGGCTCAGCCGGTGCGCACGTGCGCGGCGCCAGCCGCGACCAACGCCGCGATCGCGTCGGCGTCGTAGCCGACCTCCGCGAGCACCTCGGCGGTGTGCTCAGAACGCATCGGTGCGTGCCGGCGGACGCTCAAGGGTGAGCCATCCATGACCATCGACGGGCCGACGACGCGATACGGCCCGACGACAGGGTGCTGCTGGATCGTCACCGTGCCGCGATTCAGACCGTCGTCGTGGAGGATCTCGTCGATGTCCGGCACTGCGTTCGCAGGGATGCCCTCGCGCTCGCAGAGCTCGAGCCATTCGGCCGTCGTGCGCTCCGCGACGATCGCGCCGAGGTTCGCGTAGACGACCTCCGCGTTGACCGATCGAGCGGCGATGTCGGCGAACCAAGGCTCGTCGAGCAGCTGCTCGCGACCGACCGCGGCGAACAACCGTCGCCAATGGTCGTCGGTGTACGGCAGCAGGGCGACGTACCCGTCGCGCGTGCGGTGCGGGCCACGTGTCGTCGTGAGGATGCGGCTGTACCCAGAGGGCTCTCCTTCGATGGCCGCACGAGACAGATGCTCGACGAGGTTGAACGCGAGCACCGCGTCGAACATCGGCACTTCCACCCTCTGGCCGCTCCCGGTCCGCTCCCGGTGGAGCAGCGCCGCCAGGACGGCGCTGACGATGGTCTGGCCCGCGACCTTGTCCCCGATGAGCGCGGGCAGGAACGTCGTGGCTCCCACCGTCGCGTTGCTGAGCCGAGCGAGACCTGTCGCGGCCTGGATGACGTCGTCGTACGCGGGCCGGTCCTCGTCCGCCGTGCCGGTGCGGAAGCCTTGCGCCTGGCAGTACACGAGCCTCGGCCTCGTCGGCGCGAGGTCGGAGTAGGTGAGGCGGAGGCGCCCGAGAGGGCCGGGACGAAGGTTCGTCACGAGCACGTCGCAGGTGTCGAGGATGCGAAGGAACGCGGCCATCCCATCCGGATGCTTCATGTCGAGCGTCACGCCGCGCTTGTTGCGGTTGATGTTCAGCGCGATGCCCGACATCTCCGGATGCGGCCCGCCGCCCATGAACCGGTTCGTGTCGCCCCGCCCGGTCTCGACCTTGATGACGTCCGCACCCAGGTCGCCGAGAAGCTGCGTCGCGTAGGGACCCATGATGACGCTGGTGAGGTCGAGCACTCGAACGCCGTCGAGTGCTCCCGCCGCGTCGTTCACGAGCGAACCGTAGTTTGACGGCGTCATGACCAACCTGTGGAGCTACGGCGCGGCTGACCTCGTCGAGATGATGCGGGCGCGCGAGGTCTCGTCACGAGAGGTCGTGACCGCGTTCCTCGCGCGGATCGACGCTCTCAACCCCACGTTCAACGCGATCGTCTCGAGGCGCCCAGACGACGAGGTGTTGGCCGAGGCCGACGCGGCCGATCATGCGCTCGCGTCCGGTGAAGACGTCGGCCCGCTGCACGGCTTGCCCCATGCGATCAAGGACACCGCGAACACGGCAGGGCTACGGTCGACCTACGGGTCGCCGCTCTTCGCGGACCAGATCCCGACGGAGGACGGGCTCGCCGTCGCGCGGGTGCGCCATGCCGGAGCGATCTTCATCGGGAAGACGAACGTCCCCGAGTTCGGCCTCGGCTCGCACACCTACAACCCGGTCTTCGGCGCAACGGGCAATGCGTGGAACCCCGCGTTCAGCGCGGGCGGCTCGAGCGGTGGCGCGGCCGTGGCGGTGTCGCAACGAATGCTTCCGATCGCGGACGGCAGCGATCTCGGCGGATCGCTGCGGAACCCCGCGGGTTGGAACAACGTCTTCGCCCTGCGCCCGTCGCAGGGCCGGGTCCCTTCGTGGCCGCGCAGCGACGCCTTCTTCGCGCAGCTGGTCACGGAAGGTCCGATCGCGCGAAGCGCCTCGGACCTGGCCCTGCTGCTCGGGGTGCAGAGCGGTGAGGACCAACGCGCACCGCTCTCCTTGTCGAGCACACCCGGCTGGGCGGATCACGCACCGCTCGACGTCGACCTCCGCGGTCGTCGGATCGCGTGGCTCGCCGACTTGGGCGGACACCTGCCGATGGAGCTGGGCGTGCTCTCCGTTTGCGAGGCGGCGTTGAAGGTCATCGCCGATGCGGGGCTCGCCGTCGACGCAATCACTCCCACCTTCGATTGGACGCGTCTCTGGCGGTGCTTCGTGGTCCTGCGCCAGTTCAGCCTGGGCGGCGATCTCGCTGGCGCGTACGCCGATCCCGCGGTCCGCGAGCTCATGAAGCCCGAGCTGCAATGGGAGCTCTCCGAGGCAAGAGAGCTCAGCGTCACCGACGTGCAGAGAGCAGTCGTCGCTCGCACCTCCTGGTACGACACGGTGCTCACGCTCTTCGGCGAGTTCGACTACCTCGCGCTGCCCTCGGCCCAGGTGTTCCCGTTTCCGGTCGGCGACACCTGGCCGACGACCATCGCGGGCCACGCGATGGACAGCTACCACCGCTGGATGGAAGTCGCGGTGCCCGGCACGCTGTCGGGCTCCCCGGTGATCAGCGTCCCCGCCGGCTTCGGCGGTGAGCACGACCTCCCGATGGGGCTGCAGATGATCGGCCGTCCACGCGACGACCTCTCGTTGCTGCAGCTCGCCCGATTGTGGGAGCAGTGCGCTCCGTGGGTCGCGCTCTCTCCGCCGGATCCGAGCGAGGGCCGACGTCGTACACTGCCGCGCGATGTCACCCGTGCTTGCTGAGTCGCACGATCGCGCTCATCCCGTCGAGACCGACACCGCGTGGTCCGAGTCGTACTACTTCAACTGCTACGACCCCGATGCCGACGTCGGCTTCTACACGCGGGTCGGCGTTCGCCCCAACGAGGGGACGATCGACGTGGGGCTGGCCGTGTGGCTCCCCGGTGGGGGCATCGACCACACCGGCCACCGCCGCGAGCAGACCGAGATGGTCGACTCCGTGCTCGACGTCGGCCCTGTGCGCTACGAGATGCTCGAGCCGATGAAGCGATGGCACCTCACGGCGAACGGCAAATCGCTGAAGGGCGAGCTCTCGATGGACGTCGTCTTCGAAGCCCGCACTCCCCCGATCGGTGCCGACGGCCAGAACCGTGAGGCGTCCGACTCGTCGAGCGCGGCGACGCGTCAGTCCGTGGGCAAGGGCCACCTCGAACAAGGCGGGCTCTGGAGCGGATGGATCAGCGCCGGCGGCGAGCGACGCGAGCTCGGGCCCCGAGCGCGTGGCAACCGCGACAAGTCGTGGGGACCGCGCCGGTGGGGCGGTCCGAAGATGTGGCGTTGGTTCTCGATCAACATCGACGACGACACACACTTCGGGGGCATCGTGATCGGCACCGAGGCCGGCGATCTGCACCGCGGGTGGGTGTTCCGCGACGGCGAGCACGAGTCGATCGCCGAGTGGAAGGTGACGAGCGACCTCGCGCCCGACGGCGTGACGCATCGCGCCTCGCACGTCGTCGCACGGGACAAGGCCGGGCGAGATCACGTGCTCGAAGCCGAGATCCTTCGTGTCGAGCCGGGCGAGAAGGGCATCAAGCCCAACACGACGATCGTGAACGAAGGCCTCGCCCGCTGGACATACGACGGTCGCACCGGCACCGGGATCAGCGAGTACCTCCACCAGCTCGACGCAGACGCACGGCCGGTCATCCCGATCGCCTGACTCACTCCGCGAGAAGGCCCGCATGGCTCAGTCAGCGCCCGGAGCACCGTCCGAGAGCGTCGATGGCCGCCTCGTGGGTCGGGCCACGGAGCTCGCGCATCTCGATCGTTGGCTCGACGAGGCGCTGCACGGAGCACCCCGCTTCATCGTCCTGAGCGGCGAGCCCGGGATGGGAACCACGCGCCTTGCTGACGAGGTGCAGGCGCGCGCTCGGCAGAGTGGGTTCCGCGTGCTGGCCGGCCGCTGCTTCGAAGACGTCGCCGTCCCGTACCTGCCGATGGTGACCGCGCTGCGTCCGTTGCTCACATCCGACGACGCTCCCGTGCTCGAGCCATTGTTCGGCCGCGGCGCGTCGTCCGTCGCCGCTGATCCGAACGACCTCGCGCTGTACATCGGCGTCGCGGAGGCGCTCCTCGATGCCAGCAAGGACGCCGCGCTGTTGCTCTCACTCGACGGGCTCCAGTGGGCCGACCGAGCCACGCTCGACCTCCTCGCTCACGTCGTCGGCGCGCTCGCCCAGGCCGCGAACGACGCGACGGTGCCGGCGTGCGTCCTGATCACCGTCGGCGACGTCGATGCGGACGCTGCCGCGGCTCGCACGCTGCACCGGATCGCGCGCGAGCCCGGAGCGAGGGCGCTCGAGCTCCGCGGTCTCGACGCCGTCGAGGTCCACGACCTCCTGCTCGACCTCGCTCCCGTGCGGCCGTCGCGTCGCCTGACCCTCGAGGTCATGGAGACGACTGGGGGCAACCCGCTGCTGATCCGCGAGCTGCTCGACAACCTGCTCACCACTGGCGCGGCGACCGACCGCGGCGGCGAGCTCGTGCTCACGAGAGGCACGATGCCTGTCGTCGCGCTTCGCATGGACGCAGCGGCCGAGCGTCGTATCGGCGCACTGAGCCCCGATGCCCGTGACCTCCTGCTCATCTGCGCGTTCCTGGGTGACGGCTGCGCGGTCGAGGATGTGAAGGTCGTCTCTGGCCTCGACGAGGACGCGATGGCCGAGCTCATCGACGACGCGGTGAGTGCAGGATGCCTCCGCGACGACGGCGACGATCGCGTCCACTTCGCGAAGGCCCGCCTGCGTGAGGTGCTCTTCAGGGAGCCACAACGTCGGCAA
The DNA here is from genome assembly GCA_963739555.1 of uncultured Acidimicrobiales bacterium. GTDB lineage: Bacteria > Actinomycetota > Acidimicrobiia > Acidimicrobiales > DATKAS01 > DATKAS01. The sequence goes on from CAVUAV010000011.1 coordinate 116,864, forward strand.
CGTCAGCTCCTGCACCGCCGGATCGCCGACGCTCTCGACAGCCAGAGCACCGAGGGCGGCGCGATGGCAGTGGCACATCATCTGCTGCGGGCAGGGCCGATAGCGGAACCCCAGCTCGTCATCGACACGTGTGCTCGGGCGGGTGACGAGGCGTTCTCGCTCGGGGCCTGGGGGCCCGCGGTCTGGTACTACGACGAAGCCGCAAAGGCTGCCGCGAGCATCGAGCGAGGCGGGGGCACCAGTCCGATCCCGATCGTCGAGCTGCATCTCAGAGCCGGTGAAGCGGCCCAGCACGACGTGGACTCGACTGCGGCCGAGCCGCATCTGAGTCGAGCCATCGAGCTCGCACGCGCCGCCGGAGACCTCCCGCGTTGGGCGCGAGCGCTGTTCGCCCAGATGCGCTTGCGAGTCACGACGTCGGGCGTCGACGCTGACCCGGCGAGCCTCCGAGACTTCCTCGACGCCGCCGGCGACGAGGTTCCGGAGCTCCGGGCCGAGGCTCTCGCGTTGCTCGCCGAGTACGAGTTCACGATCTCCGATCCGGAGCACGGGGCCGCGACCGCGCAGAGCTCGCTCGAGCTCGCCTCGTCGGTCGGTGACGAGAGGCTCGGCGCATACGTCTGGTTCTCGCTCGGGCTGCAACACCTGCGCACGTTGGCTCCCGCCCGGGCGGCCGAGTGCTTCGAGCGGGGACTCGCGCATGCCGAGGCCGCGGGCTCGACGCGCTACGTGATCTGGAACACGGGCCGGATACCTGTGGCCCAGTGGCTGCTCGGCGAGATCGATGCGGCGGTCGTCGGATCCGAGCGCGCGGAGTCGCTGTCGACCACGCATCAGTACTGGGCTGAGCATTCACTCGCGTGTTCGCTCGGCGCGGGGCTCGCTGTCACGCAAGGTCGCTTCCGCGACGCGGAGCGTCTGGCCGAGAGCGGACTCCAGACCCTTCGGCGCACTGAGTTCACGGTGACTCCCCCCGTCCTCTTCGGCGCCCTCGCTGCCTGTCGCGCGTGGCGCGGCGACCATGCCGGCGCCCACGAGGCCCTCGAGATGTGGCGCAGTGCGTGGGGCGGTCGTCCTGGACGCCTCGCGCTGCTCGTCGACGCCATCGCCGGTGATCGTCGAAGCGTCGAATCGCAGCTCGCGTCGACACCTTGGCGCGACGCCGCCGGGCCGGCCGTTGATCTCTTCCGGCTTCCGGCGCTCGCCGCCCAAGTGGAGATCGGCGATGCGATCGGAGACGTCGCCCTGCTCGCCGCGGCCATCCCCGGCCTCGCTCAGGCAGTCGACCAGGGAGTGATGTGGACGACCGGCTGGCCGTCGCTCCTGCCGCGCCTGCTCGGCGTCGCTTCGATGGGCCTCAGCGACCGCCGCGCCGCGCACGAGTGGCTTGACCTCGCGGCGGATCAGGCGACGACGAGTCGGTCGTTGCCCGAGGCGGGACGCGTCGACTTCGAACGAGCGCGACTTGCAGCCGCGGAGGGAGACAGAGAGCTCGCCTTGGCGATGCTCGTCACGGCCGCGTCCACGTTCGACGAGCTCGGGCTCTTGCCCTTCCTCAGCCGGACAAGGGCCCTCGCCGATCAGCTGGGTGCCAAGGACGCGAGCGGGGGATCACCAGCGGGCACCCGGCGCACCGTCCTCTACAGCGATCTCGTGGAGTCGACGACGCTCAACGTGCGAGCAGGCGACCGGCAGATACCTCGAGCTGCTGCGTGAGCACGACCGCATCGTGCGCGCTCGACTTCGCGACCTCAACGGCGTCGAGTTCAAGCACACCGGCGACGGCATCGCGGCGTGGTTCTTCTCCGCGCTCGACGCGGTGATGTGCGCGCACGCGATCGCGGGCGATCTCGAGGAAGTCAACGTCTTGCACCCGACGTTCCCGCTGCAGCTGCGGTTCGGGTTGGCCTCAGGCTCGCCCCTCGAGGAGGGCCAGGACCTGTTCGGCCTCACCGTCGTCGAAGCCGCACGGCTGTGCGCCCTCGCGAAGCCAGGCCAAGTGCTCGTGACCGAGGAAGTCGCGTCGCAGGACGCGCGCCATGCCTACCGCTCGATCGGACGAAAGAAGCTCAAGGGGTTCCCCGACCCGATCGTGGTGTTCGAAGCGCTGCCCAAGAGCTGACAGCGGCACTTTCACAAGTGCACACGCTTGGGTAGCGTGGGCCGACCCGGACCGCGGGGTGCGGTTCGAAGAAGTGGGGTGCGACATGCCTGGCGGGATGCCTTACCACTTGGAGAAGGGACCGTATCTGTCGGTCCTCGAGGCCCAGTTCAACTCCGACACCGAGCAGCTACGGACACAGGCGAACCTTCTGATCAGCGGGCGAGCGCAGCATGAGACCACGTTCTACGACTGCCCCGCGATCGACCAGTTCCCCAAGGCCCCCCCATCGGGAGCCAGGGCGGCGCTTCGAGACCACATCTACAACCATTGGTTCGGGTGGACGGGGAGCGCCCCGAACTACACACCGCAAGTGCTCGTCGACGAACTGCTCGCTTCCCGCGAGCTATCCGCAACAGACCGGCTATTGGCGGGGATACCACGGTGACGTCGAGAAGATCGTCCGCACCACGCTCATGCGCGCCGCGGAAGTCGCGCTCGGCGTCGAACACGAGACTCCCCCGCAGATCCAGCACAGCGATGTGCGGAGGCACTGGCCGGCGGAGTTCTTCTGGGTGTGCGGCACCGACCGCTTCGAGGGCTACGTCACTTGGCGATCTGTCCTGCGGAAGCGACGGGGCCAGGTGACGGTCGTCTTCGTCACGCCGGCCACCCCGGACCCGCTCTTCAATGACCTGACCACACAGGATCCATATCCGTTCACAACCGTTGTCAGCGACACCGCTCCGCGGCGTGCAAACCCCTTCTTCATCAGCCGCCCGCGGAAGAACGACGCCATGCAGGGGATCTGGGTCGTGACCCACACCATTCACCAGCGTCACGCCGCCGTGTTGCCAGGGCCCACCTCGAGCCAGCAGGTGCTCATCCCCAGCCGCGCTGCTTCCAGTCGATGCCTCGTCGGCGGTGAACTCGTCGTTGATGGTCGGGTGCGGCGAGGTACGCACATTCGTGCCCAAGTTCGGCGACGGCGGCGTCGAACCCTTCGGAGTCACCTGCTGAGGAGGTCCAGCGATGTCAGACCCTGCATGGAGTGACCACCGCGTCGTCCAGCTGGTGATAGAGGATCTGCTGGCTGCGCTGAACGAGACGTTCGAGCAGACCGGCGGCTTCTCCCCCGCGTCCGATCTGCCCGCCCCGATCGAAGCCGATGGGTACACGGTCGTGGCGTGGGAGTACCGCGGGAAGGAGCGGCTGAACCACCTCGCACGCAAGGAATTCCTCGCCGGGCGACGCGATGTGGTCGTCCGCGGCATCACCGTCGTCACCACCTCGGACCAGGGGCCGCGCTTTCACCGGTACATCGACTGGGCGGGGGTCTACGAACAGCTCGGCATGGTGCCGGGACGTCCGAGCCTTGGGGTCGTGCAGGAGGCGATGATCGGCTCTGACGAGAACAAGCACCCAGTGCTCGTGTCTCCGGAGCACTCGAAGCTCAGCCAGTGAGCTGAGAAAGCAACGCGTCGTCGGCGGAGAAGTCGTACTCGAACGTGTCGCGGCCCTCGCGATCGAACCATGCGTACGAATCTGCATATGCGGCTTCGAGGCCGTAGCTCGGCGACCAGTCGAGATCGCGCACCGCCTTGTCGACCGAGAACATGGCGCCGCCGACGGTCGCCTCGCCCCAGTGCACGAGCGCGTGGCGAGCGTGACGCGCGATGTCGAGGGGGACATGCACGACGTCGGGGCGCACACCGACGGCCCGAGCCATCAGCTCGATGCAACCGAGGACGCTCGTGATCTCGCTGCCCGCGACGTTGTAGATCTGCTGGTGCGCGCGTTCGTTGCCGATGAGCGAGACCATCAGTGATGCCACGTCCTGCACGTGCACGAGATGGACGAAGGGGAAGCCCTCCGCCGGGATGAGGATCGGACGACCCAGCTCGAGACGGCGGAAGAAGATGGGCTCGCGGGTCACGAGCGGGCTGTGCGGACCGATCGTGTGCGTGACACGCAGCGACGTCGCGTGCAGCTCTGGGATCGAGAGCAGGAAGCGCTCGCAGCTGACCTTCCCCACGCCGTATCCCTTGCGGGGGTCGCTGTCATCGGCAGCATGCGTCGCGTGAGACTCGGTGACCGGCTGGATGAAGCTGCGCTTGTACACCGCGACCGAGCTCGTGAACACGAACTGCGTGACGCGTCCGCGGAACAGGTCGACCATCGGCTCGAGGTCGCCAACGGTGTACGCGGTGTTGTCGAACACGACGTCGAAGTCGTCGCGATGCGAGCTCAGCGCGTAGTGGATCGCTCCCGGCACTCGGCGGTCGGCGTGGATGCGCCGAGCTCCGGCCGGCAACGGCGCTTCGTGGCTGTTCATGACCGTGACGTCGTGACCCTGTCGAGCGAGCTCGAACACGAGGTGACGACCGATGTAGCGATTGCCTCCCATCACCAACGCGCGCATCGCCATGACCCTAATCAGGGCAACCCGAACGTCCCCAAGGCGCGACGAAAGGACCAACAGCACTGGCGAGGGGCCGTCGTCCCCCGCACGATCACAGCATGAGGTCGCGGAGCCGAGCTCACCATGGTGCCGTCAGCCACGTGGTCGTGTGGGCTGGCGCACTCGCCCTTGTCAGCTCGCTGCTCCCCGCCTGCGGGGGCTCCTCAACGTCCACGTCTTCGACGGGCACCTCGTCGACGGGACTCGTGCTCGAGGCGTGCACTGTCGATGGCGTGTCGGCAAGATGCGGGACCCTGAGCGTTCCCGAGGACCGACTCGGAGGCGGTGGTCCTCAGATCCCGATCCGGGTCGTGGTGATCCCCGCTACCGATCCGCACCGGCAGTCCGATCCGATCGTCTGGTTCGCAGGCGGTCCCGGCGATTCTGCGGTGGACACGATCAGCCGGGTGCGACCGCTCCTCGCGGCGAACACCGACCGAGATCTGGTCTTCGTCGAACAGCGCGGCACCGGGGCCTCGAACATCACCTGCCCGGCGTTCCCGGGGCTCGACGACAAGGTGGCGCTTCGGTCGGCCGTCGAGTCGTGCTTGGCGAGCCTGCGCGCTGACCTGCGCTTCTACACAACGGCCATGTTCGCGGACGATCTCGACGAGGTCCTTTCCGATCTTCACTACGAGAAGGCCAACCTCGTCGGCATCTCCTATGGCACCACGGGTGAGCAGGTCTTCTCGACGAGGCACCCGGATCGGGTCCGCACGATGACACTGCTCAGTGGCACGCCTCTCGACGTTCCGGTGTTCGAGCGGTTCCCCGAGAACGCACAGCGCGCCCTCGACCTCGTGTTCGACGAGTGCGAGCGGGCCCCGGCCTGTCAGCAGGCCTTTCCGACTCTCCGCGCCGACTGGACCGCCCTGTGGAGCTCGGTGAGCGCATCGCCCTGGGTTGTGCCGGCCGACCAGTCACCGAGCGGCACCGAGGTCAGCCTCGACTCGAGTTGGGTCGCCTCGAAGCTGCATGACCTCCTTCTCGTCGCCACGACCCAAACCAGGCTCCCGCTCCTCGTGCACACCCTCGGCGCCACCGAAGACCGGGTCGCTGCCTTGCTCGCCGTCACCCAGGCGTACCCGGATTCTCCAGGTACGGGCTCCAGCGAACAACAGATGCTCCCCTACGCCATCCGATGCAACGAGGCGTGGGCCCGCGACGATCCCAGCAAGCTCGTCGGCGCCGGACAGCTTCGAATACGGGCTGGACCGAAGCAACGCCGAATGGTGGCAGGAAGTCTGCGCGCTCATCCCCAAGGCCAGTGACACGACCGCAACCGCGGAGTCGACGAAGTCCGACGTGCCCGTCCTCGCCTTCAATGGCGAGGAGGACCCGCAGGACCCGCCGGGCAACATGGCGGGAGCCCACGAGCTCTGGCCGAACAGCCTCGTGCTGACAGTGCCCGGGCAAGGACACGACATCGACCCGGTGTCCGCGGGCTGCGAGATCCCACTCATCAAGTCATTCATCGAGCAGGGCGGCGTCGCCGGACTCGACACGACGTGTCTTTCGAAGCTTCCGCCGCCCTCGTTCGATCTCACGCTCCCCGGCGGTTGAGCCGGCCGAGGACTACGCAGGTGTCGTGCGGTCCGCGAGGTGCGCGGCGCGGCTGTCGTAGAAGGCGTCGATGTCGCCGAACTCGGCCTCGTCGGCGAACGCTGCCTGTGTCGTCGCGACGATCTCGTCGTTGGACTTCGTCAGGTCGAGCGGCTTCGCCTGCGGTTGCTGGACGTGCCAAGGCGTGTCGATGAACACCTCGACTCCGTTGTGCTCGGGATCCGAGAAGTAGATCGACCACACGTTGCCGTGCGTGAGCGGCATGATGTCGCTCACTTCGGCGTGCTCCTCGAGTACGGAGAGCAGGCCCCTGAGGTCGTCGAGCGTCCCGGCCGAGCGGTAGGCGGTGTGATGGACGCTGTTCGACTTGTCCGGCTCGGGCCGACCGGTGATGAACGCGACCTGGTGGTGATGGTTCGCGATCTGTGAGAGGAACACGATCTCGTTCGGACCGAGCGGCCCGCGATCGGCGACCTCGAATCCCAGCACGTCGCGGTAGAACGCGATCATCTTCTCCGCGTCGTGGACGTAGACAACGGTGTGCGCGACTTCGAGACGGAGTCGGTCAGCAGACGGCATCGACAACCTCCTGGGATCGGGTTCAGCGCGGCGTGTCGGCTTCCATCGTGACCTCGAGCCGTGCTCGCGACAACAGGTCGTAGGCAGCAGCCTGCCGGGCGGGAGGCCGCCAGTCGAGCACCGCCGCCTCCACGATCACCCACGACACCACCCACGAGATCGTGACCACGAGCACCGCCGTGACTGCGAGCAGGCCCGCGGCTCCTCCGTCGGCCTTGGTCGCGAGGTAGCCGAAGACGTACGCGGCGATCCAGCACACGATGGCGATCGCCATCCCGGCGGGCAGCTGGGCCAAACCCGTAGAGCGAACGGCCATCGCCTCCCGCCATGCGACGGATGACAGGGAGAGGGCGCGCCGATGGAGCGCGGCCTCCACCTCGGTCACGGGTGGGCTGATCGCAGCCGTCGGCGGCAGCACCGCGCGAACGACGATCTCGTCGGGGAGCCGTCGCACCGCCATGAGGATGGAACCCAGCTCCTCGACCCCCGACTGCTCAGCGAACGGACGATCCGCGAATGGGTCGCTCTCGGGCTCGCGAACGAGGTCGGCGAGCTCGGAGAGCTCGACGACGACGAGACGCTCCGCGTGGATGCGCGCGAGCTCTGCATCGAGGTCTGCGCGTGCGGCCAGGGTGAACCTCATAGCCGCGGCATCCTACGGACGGCTTCTACGCGCGAGCGAAGCCGGTCTCCCGCACCGTGAGGCTCAGCCTTCCGCTCGGGAGGCCGAGGCCTCGCGGCCCCGTGTTGTCGTAGACCTTCGGGACGCCGTGGTACACCCGTCGACTCGGACCACCGAACACGAGAAGGTCGCCCGAGCGCAGCGGGATGTCGACGAACGGCGCGGTTCGCCGCTCGACGCCCGCGATGCGGAACACGCAAGTGTCGCCCACGCTGATGGTGACGACAGGCGCGTCCGATGGCTCCTCGGCGTCCTGATGGAGGCCGAGCCGCGCACCCGGCGCGTACAGGTTGGCGATCACCGCGTCCGGCTCGAAGTGCTCCGCGGTCGGCGCGCCGAACGTGTCGGCGACGGCTTGTCGGGCGAGTCGGAAGATCCCAGACGGAAGCGGCTTGACCGGCGCCCCGTCGGTGTCGTCTGCGGTGCGGCTGTATGCGTACGGCTGCCAGTGCCAGCCGAGGCACACGGACTGCACGCTCATCAGGTGACCGCTCGGCACGCGTGGGTGACGAAGACCTGCAGGCGGAAGCGCCCAGACGCGGAACTGCTCGACCAGCGACCGCTGCTCGGCGGGCGAAAGCCACCCTGAGATCACGACCACTCCGGGCGACAGCTCGGTGCGCTCTGACTGCCGCGGAAACAGCTCCATCGGCGTGGCCGCAGCACCCGATGCGAAGTCGCGGGGAAGCGAGGTCGGCACGCCGCCGAGGCGACTCGTCCCCATCGCAGACCTGCGGCTCATGACAAGAAGACGACAGGGACGCTCCGAACGTGAGCCGACCTCACGAAATCGTCACCGCCGTCGTCTACCAGACATCTCGTACGGTCAGGAGCCACATGCCGCGCAAGCAGCCTTTCGAGGTTGTCGTCGAGATCCACGGCGCGACGGTGCTGCGCGTCTGTCGGGCGGTCGTCGGGCCGAGCGATGCCGATGACGCGTGGTCAGAGACGTTCTTGTCCGCGATGAAGGCGTATCCCTCACTCCCCGACGACGCCAACGTCGAGGCATGGCTCGTGACGATCGCGCATCGCCGAGCGATCGACATCGGGCGCGCTCGGTCCCGCCGGGCGGCCCCGACCGATGCGATCGCCGACGGCGTCGATCAGCGTGTACAGACGGAGCCAGCATCCGATCCCGACCTCGTCACCGCTCTCGCCGCACTTCCCGACAAGCAGCGTCAATCGGTGGCCTATCACTACCTCGCTGGACTGCCGTACGCCGAGATCGCGGAGATCCTGGGCGGGACCCCCGAGGCCACGCGACGCGCCGCCGCTGACGGCATCGCGACGCTCCGGCGTTCACACACGAAAGGGGTGCTCCATTGAGCACGGAAGTCGACCTCACCAATGCACTGCAGGGCGCCGTCAGCGTCGACGACGATCACATTCGCCGGCTCCGCGAGCGGCTCGCCGCCGACGCGGAGGCCGAGCACGTGCTCGACATCGGCTACCGCACTGTCGACAGCCCCGTGGGGAGCTTGCTGCTCGCCGCGACCGAGACCGGACTGGTCAGAGTCGCCTACGCGAGCGAGGACCACGATCGCGTGCTCGAGAGCCTCTCGAGCGAGATCAGCCCTCGCATCCTGCGCCATCCTGCTCGCCTCGACGCCGCCGCCGCGAGCTCGACGAGTACTTCGACCGGCGTCGGAAGGTCTTCGGGCTGCGCCTCGACTGGCGCTTGTCGGACGGCTTCCGCGCCACCGTCCTCCATCACCTGGGCGACATCGCGTACGGGCGCACCGCCAGCTACGCGGAGGTCGCGCAGCTGGCGGGTCGTCCCAAGGCCGCCCGCGCGGTCGGGACCGCGTGCGCCAACAACCCGCTTCCCATCGTGCTGCCCTGCCATCGCGTCGTGAGGTCGGACGGCAGCATGGGCGGCTATCTCGGAGGGGTCGACGCGAAGGCGACGCTGCTCGAGCTCGAGGCAGCCGGGTGACAATCGAGCAGCGGGTCGACGACCTCGATTGGGACGCCGCCTTCGCTGGCCTCGACGAGGTCGGCATCGCCGCACTCGGCCCGATCCTCGACGACGACGAGTGCAGCGAGCTCGGGGCGCTGTACGACGACGGGTCGCTGTTCCGATCGACGATCGACATGGCGCGGCATCGCTTCGGCCAGGGCGAGTACCGCTACTTCGCGTATCCGCTGCCGCGCGTCGTCGCGGAGCTTCGGGCGTCGTTCTGGCCTCACCTGCTTCCGATCGCGCGCGAGTGGGCCGCGCGGCTCGCACGCCCCGCCCCGTGGCCCGACGACTTCGAGGAATGGATCGCGCAATGCCATGCCGCCGGTCAGACTCGACCCACTCCACTCATGCTGCGCTACGGACCGAATGACTGGAACGCGCTGCACCGCGACCTCTACGGGGATCTCGTGTTTCCGGTCCAGGTCGTCATCGGCCTCGACTGCCCGGAGCGCGACTACACGGGCGGCGAGTTCGTCGTCGTCGAGCAACGACCGCGCGCCCAGTCACGAGCGACGACGCGCACGATCCCTCTCGGACACGGCATCGTGTTCACCACGCGGGATCGACCGATCAAGTCCGCCGCGTGGATGGGCGTCCGCCCCCATGCGCCACGGCGTCAGCACGCTTGCACAGCGGCAAACGCCAGACGTTGGGCCTCGTGTTCCACGACGCCGAGTAGCCCAGCGCCAGGGCCGCGCCGGCCTCCCTAGTCGGCGTCGGGGAAGCCGACGATCTCGACCGTGCCGGCCTTGCCGTCCACGCGCACGAGCGCACCGTTCGGGATGCGGCGGGTGCCGTCGACGGTGCCGACCACCGCGGGGAAGCCCATCTCCCGTCCCATGATCGCGGCGTGCGACGCGAAGCTCCCGTGATCGGTGACGATCGCGCCGACGACGTGGAGGAAGGAGTTGAACGACTCCCCCGTCGCCGAGGTGACGAGCACCTCGCCGTCCACGAGCTCCATGAGGTCGTCGAAGTTGCTCACGATGCGAGCAGGCCCGACGTAGACGCCGGCACTGCCACCGATGCCCATCACGACCCGCTCATCACCCGCAGGAGCGGGCGCCTCGCCGCTGACTCCGCCGATCACGAAGCCGAGCGCGCTCATCACACGGGCAAGCGGCGGCGGGAGGGCATCGACGGGCGGCGGGGGCGGCGGGGGCGGTCCGAGCAACGGCGGCGCGCCAGCCTTGCTCAGGGCCTTGCGGGTCGCGACCCGGGCCGCGAGCTCCTCAGCCGTGGGATTCGCGGAGCCACCGAAGATCGCGTCGATCTCCGCGCCGCGAAGGTCGAGCGTGTCGTACTTGAAGCCGATGCGACCGCGCTCGAACAGTCGGGTGCCGAGCTCGATCAGCGCGAGTCGCATCAGGCCGACCGCGGACGAGTCGCTGTAGAGACCGCGCTCGTCGCGCAGCCGGTACACGAGGCGCGCCTCGGCGAGCATGTCGTCGAAGGCGTCTCGCTGGTCCTCGGGAACCGCCTCACGGAGCTCGGCGGCCAGCGCGTCGGCGCGCTCGGTCGAATGATCGGCGTCGTAGCCGAACGCGGCTGCCAGGCGCCCGAGCACGAGGTCGGGTCGCTCGACGACCGTCGGGTTCGTGAGGTCGAAGCCCGCGGCGATGCGGAATCCGACAGCGCGGACGTACGCATCGACGGCGGGCACTTGCTCGCGAAGCGCCGCGAGGCGGTCTGCCGCAGGCGCGTCGCCAGTCAGCAATCCCTCGGCATCGGGATCCGCGCGCAGTGCCTCGATCGCCGGCGCGATCTCGGGGTTGAGCACCCCCGACACCGGCGACCAGCCGTCGAAGACCGCAAAGATCGGCACTGGGTCACGCTGCGTCCAGCCCGCCGCGTGGAGGACGAAGTCACCGACTGCGACGAGCGCGGCGGCGTTGTAGGTGTGGTGCTGCTGCCACATCTGCGACATGTGATCCATGCACTGGTGGAGGTGGGCCCGGAGCTCTTCATCGCTCAACGCGGGAAGGTCGACCGCTGCGAGCTCACGATGCCGTGCGATGGAGCGCGGCTTTGCCTCTTCGTCCCAGTACTTGAGGGTGTCGCGCCAGATCCGGTTCGCGAAGGCCGCGTCGGCGAGCGCCGTGCGACGACCGATCTCGGCGCCGAGCTGCTCGGGCGACTTCGGACCGTCGGGTCCCGGCACGTCGAACGGCACCGGTTGCGTGTACGGGAACCCGTTGACGAACGCGAGCTGCATGGTGTCGAGGAGCACGCCGTACGGGTCGAGTGCCGCGGAGAAGCCAGCGGCAAATCCCTTCGGATAGATCTCCTGCAGCAGCGGTGTCACCGATGCCGGCAGATGCGCTCGATCTTGCATCCACGGACCCGGACCCGGCGCTTCCCACGCTTGGTCGTTCATGTCGCCCATTGCCGCCCCCTTCGCCACCGCCCGCGAGGTGTGCCCCGCAGCGGGCTGCACGGTAGTGGCCGGTTCGGAGGCGCCTCTCATCGACGACTGGCGCGCTCGCAGCTTCTGGCCGTCAACCCGTCGCAGGCTGGAAGAGCTCGATGACGTTGCCCGACGGATCCAGCACGAGGATCTGGCGTCCACCCGGTCCGCTCACGACCTCGTTGCGGAAGTGCACGCCCGCATCCTTGAGGCGAGCAACCTCTGCGTCGAGGTCGGCGGTGATGAAGTGGAGGCGGTTCCATCCGCCGGGACCTGGCGTGACGCCGTCTGGCATCGGGCGGCCGGCCGAGCTCATCGGTCCGCTCAGCAACACGCGAAGGTTCCCCTTCGTGACGTCGGCGAACGCAGGCGAGCTGATCCCGACCTCGAACCCGAAGTGGGTGGAGTAGAAGTCCACCGCCTCGGCCACGTCGTTGACCATGTACCGAACGTTCACGACCTCATCGGACGACATGGATGCTCCTCTCGCCGTCGGCCGAGTGCGCGAGCTCGGCGATCAGCAGGTTGACGCGGACTTCGATCTCGTCGGCCGCACGCACGAATGCCGGATAGCTCTCGTCGTCGTTCGCTGCGGCAGACGGCCGGGTCGGCCATGCTCCAGTGCGCGGCCACTGGCTCGCCGGGAAACTCGGGACAGATCTCCTTGACCTTGTCGCACAGGGTGATGACACGATCGAAGCGAGCGCGCGCGAAGCGCTCGAGATGCTTGGTGGTCTGCCCGGATATGTCGATCCCTCGCTCTGACATCACCCGCACTGCGTTCGGGTGAAGAGGCTTCGGGTGGCTGCCCGCGCTTCGGGCCTCGACCACGCCCTGCGTGTGATTCGTGAGCAGCGCCTCGGCGATCTGGGAGCGCGCAGAGTTCCCCGTGCAGAGGAACAGGACGCGCTGGCTTGCGCTTCACCGCGCCGATCTGTTGCGGAACCGGTGGCGCGAGCGCGAGCGCCGGGTGCAACGCGGCTCCGGCCGACACGAAGAGCTGGCCGAAGCGGGCGAGGTCGAGCCGGTAATACGTGTCGCGCCCGTCGGCAGAGCTCTGCCGGGCCGACACGAGACCCCCTGACCGGAGCTCTCCGAGGTGATACGAGACGAGGTTCTGGGCCTTTCCGACCAGCTGAGCGACCTCGCCGGGCCGCCGGTCGCTGCGAGCGAGATGGCTCAGAAGCTGCCAGCGCAGTGGGTCCGCGACGAGCTGCAGGAACTGGAGAGGCGCTGCGTCGGCAGCAACTGTGACCACGTCATCCACAATAGATCAAGTCAGATTGATACGTCAATCTGATTCGATGCATACCTCTCGGGGAAGTGATCGTGGAAAACGGCGACTAGCCGCTAGGTTGGGGCGACTCGCCGCACGGGTGAGTTCATCAATGAGAAGAGATCGTTTTGTCTACAGGTACTGTCAAGTTCTTCAACAACGACAAGGGTTACGGCTTCATCAGCCGTGAAGATGGCGACGACGTGTTCGTGCACTTCTCGAGCATCCAGTCGGCAGGCTTCAAGTCCCTCACCGAGGGTCAGAAGGTCGAGTTCGATGTTGCTCCCGGCCGGAAGGGTGAAGAGGCGCAGAACGTTCGCGTGATCTGAGCGCTCTGGCTCTCCCTAACGACAGCCGCCGGGTCACACCGGCGGCTGATCCATTTCTGGCGGCGGCTCGAGGAGAAGGGCGTCCTGATGGCCAATCCGAGCAGGATGAAGCGCGAGATCGACAAGGCAAAGAAAGAGAAAGCGGCCGAGAAGCGTGAGCGCCGGCAGAAGACCGGCGACGCCGAGCCCGGCGAGGCGAGCATCACGCCGCCGGACGCGTCGGTTCCGACCGACGAGCTCCTCGGTCAGCTCGAGCGCATCCATGCGCAGTTCGCCAACGACGAGATCGACTTCGAGGAGTTCGAAGCGGCGAAGGACGCGCTCATCGCCCAGCTGGCGATGGGCTGCGGAGGGAGCTGTACCCGGCCGAGGCGGCAGCCCTCACTCGACTGGCCACGGACACCGTCCGGATGCGATCAGCGAGGTGGAGACGACCGAGCGTCCAGATGAGCCACTTGCCCGGGTCGTACTGCCACCAGCGCGGGCCGTTGCGATAGTCGAACGGAAAGCGATGGTGGAAGCTGTGATAGCCCTCGCCGAAGGTGATCAACGCGGTGATGACGCTGTCACGGGCGGACGAGCGCGTGTCGTAGCGCCGCTTGCCGATCAGATGCGCGAGTGAGTTCACACAGAAGGTCGCCTGCAGCATGACTGCCGTGCGCAGGAACCCTCCGACGAGGAGGCCTCCCCACGCGTCTCCCCACTGCGCGGCGACGAGAGTAGGAAGCAGAAGCCCCACGCCGATCGCGATGAACACATAGAAGCGATGCTGCAGCCGGATGCTGGTCACCGCCGCGAGATCGGTGAGGCGAGTGACATCGGCAGAGGCCTCCCGACGACGGAACAGCCACCCGACGTGAGCGAACCACGCACCCCGCGTCACCGCGTGCGGGTCACCGGCGCCGTCGGTGTCGGCGTGATGGGCCCGATGGTCTGCACTCCACGACAGCGCGGAGTTCTGGAACGTCGCCGCGCCGAACGCGAGAAGCGCCCAGCGGACCGGCGCGACAGGGCTGTACGTGCGATGGGCGAAGAGCCGGTGATAGCCAGCGGTGATCCCCAAGCCGCAGGCCACGTAGAGGACCGCAGTCATCGCGAGCGTCGGCAACGAGGGGTTGACGACGATCCACACGAGGCCGGCGATGCCGGCGAGATGGATCAAGGACAGGCCCACGATCGTCGTCCAGCACAGCCCCGGCGGCGTGGGCACCGATGTCCTGTCGGGTCGCTCGAGAAGGTCGGTCGACATGGTGCCTCCGATCGTCAGATGGCCGAGTAAGGGACAGGATGGTTGCCGCCGAGCTCGGCGAACCGTTCGTTCAGCGCGTGAGCGATCAGGTCGTGATTGTGATCGCTGGCGGTCAAGGCTCCGTAGATATGGGCCTCGAGCTCGACCGGCGTGCTCATGCCACCGAGCTCGAAGTAGCGCAGCCATAGGTCGTCGAGGCTCAAGCCCGCGTCGATACGAGCGCGGTTCAGCCTGTCGTCGGGCGCGTCAACCATGAGACTCAGGAGGGGAGGCGCCGAACACGCCGCTTCGACATGAGTGCTGCTCCGAATCCGGCGTGGGCATCGCCGAGCCGAACCCTCGCTGTCGAAGGCGCCGAGACGCACGGTAGCCTCTCTGCCCGAGCTGGCCACGCCAGCGGCTGTCGATTTCCGCAATCGCCACTTGGGGACCGACTCTCGTGGACAACATCGAGGGATACCGAGAAGAGGAGCTCGTCGCCGAGATCGCCGCGGTCGCGAACGCCTTGCTCTCGGGAAACACGCTGGAGGAGACCCTGCAGCAGGTGGTCTCGACTGCCGTGTCCGCCATGGACGGATGTGACTCAGCCGGCGTCTTCGTCGTCGACGGTCGGGCAGTGCGCAGCGTCGCCTACACGAGCGACGCAGTTGTGGAGCTCGACCAATTCCAAGACACGCTCGACGAAGGCCCCTGTCTCGATGCCGCGTCGTCCGCGGCTGTCGTCTACGTGAGCGACCTCTCCGAGGACGATCGCTACCCACGCTTCCGGGCCGCCGCCATGTCCGCCGACATCCGAACTGTGCTCGCCTGCCCCCTCAGCACTGACGGCATGCGTGGCGCGCTGAACCTGTATGCACGGCTCCCCAACGCCTTCGGGGCCACTGACCGAGCGAAAGGCACCATCCTCGCTGCCCTCGCGGGCGCCGCCATCGCTTCCACCTCACGTCGAGCGGACCTTCAATCGCAGAACCTCAACCTGCAGGCCGCGCTGGTCTCACGCGAGCTGATCGGACAAGCGCAAGGCATCCTGATGGAGCGCGAGCGGGTGAGCGCCGAGCAAGCGTTCGACATCCTGCGCCGCGCCTCACAGCACTTGAACGAGAAGCTCCGCGATGTCGCGCAGACCTTGGTCGAGACCGGGGAATCGCCGAACACCGGAGATCACGAGACCTAGTCAGAGGAACCGGGTTAGGGTCGCCAACCCGAGCTGTGGAGGTCGATCATGGGCGTGTTCAACGGGGTGTTCCCGATCCTCGAAGGCAAGGAGGAGGCCGGTCGCGCGTTCGCCGCGGAAACGGTCGGCGCTCGCAATGCGGATTTCGCTGCGCTCCAGGCCCGATCGAACATCACGCGGGAGACCTGGGCAATGCAAGAAACCCCGATGGGAAGCTTCATGGTCGTGTGGTTCGAAGGCGACGTGGAGAAGGCGTTCGGCGACCTTGCCACCGACAACGGCGAGTTCGCGACGTGGTTCAGATCACAGGTCAAGGACATCACTGGCTTCGACCTGGCGGCACCGCCCGAGGGGCCGCTGCCGACCGTGCTGCTCGACTGGCACAGCTGACGCGCGCTCCCTGGTGACGGACGACATTCCGATCGCTGGCGCACTGCTGGGCCCGGCGAGCGCGGGCGACGCCGCGGAGCTCCTCGTGCTCCAACGGTGTTGCTGGGTCGAGGAGGCCATCGCCAACGACACCCTCGACGTCGCTGCACTGCACGAGTCCCTCGAGGATGTGCGGGCGTGGCTCGGGGAATGGGCGACGTGGACCGTCCGCCTCTCCGGCCGGCTCGTGGGCGCCGTGCGTGCTCGGCGAGAAGGCTCGACGTGGGACCTCGGGCGGCTGATGGTCGCACCGGACCTCGCCGGTCACGGTCTCGGTCGTTGGCTCCTTCGATTCGCCGAAGCTCAGGCCCCTGACGACGTCGAGTCGATCATCTTGTTCACGGGCGCGCGGAGCACACGCAACATCGCGATGTACGAACGCGCCGGCTTCCAGCGCTCGACGGACCCCGCGCCGCCGAACGCAGTCCGCCTCGTGAAGCGCCTCGAACGCTGAGCCGCTTGCCTGAGCATCGCCCTGGGGCGAACCTCTCGCATGATCCACATCCGCTTGGTGAGCCCGCCAGACATCACGGCGGGCCTGGTCGATCGGCTCGCGAGCAATACCGGCGTGCTCGACCTGATCGTGCTCGAGGGCGTCGCGCGAAATCCCGATGGTGACGCGGTGCAGTTCGACGTGACCAACGCCGAGGCGAACAGAGTGCTGCAGAACTTGCGAACCCTCGGCGTGCCCGAGCGCGGATCGATCGTCATCGAGGATGTCGGTGCCGTGCTGTCGAACCGGGCGACGGATGCGGAGGCACAGGCTCCGCGCGCGTTGAGCCTTTCGCCGATCTGGGAGCAAGCGGAGGCCAGGATCCGCTCCGGTGGCCGCTATCCGCCGAGCTGGTTCGCCTTGCTCGTGATCGCCGGGCTCATCGCTGCGGTGGGGATCTTCACGAACTCGCAGATCCTGATCGTCGGAGCGATGGTCGTGGGCCCCGAGTACGCCGCGATCATCAGCGTGTCGCTCGGCATCAACAAGAGCGACCGGTCGCGGATCCGTGCCGGACTCCTCGCGCTCTTCGTCGGCTTCACGATCGCCGTCATCGCGACGTTCGTCTTCAGTGTCGTGGTTCGCGCGTTTGGCTGGGAGACCGAGCTCTTCAGCCTCGGCATCCGTCCGGTTTCCAACCTCATCAACAGTCCGAACGTGTTCTCGGTCGTCGTCGCGACCCTCGCTGGGATCGTCGGCGTCGTTTCCCTCGTCGAAGCTCGATCGGGAGCACTGATCGGGGTCTTCATCTCCGTGACGACGATCCCGGCGGCCGCCGACATCGGAGTGTCGACTGCGTTCGAGAACTGGAGTGAAGCGCGCGGCTCTCTCATCCAGCTGCTCCTGAACGTCGCGATTCTCATTGCCGTCGGCGCGGTCGGACTCGTGGTGCAACGACGGTTGTGGGGGCGAATCGCGAGCCGGAGGACGGGAACAAGACCCGACGGCCTCACGCCCTAGGTGTACCCGGCCATCAAGTTGGTGACGTCAGTCGGCTGATGGGTGGGAGGCCCCCGAGAGCACTGTGGCGTCGGCGAGGCCAAGTGGAACTACGTTCGGCGCATGATCGACTTCTCCAGTGACCCTCGGATCGACCCTCGCATCAAGACGGTGCTCAGCGCTCTCGGGACACCGGGAGCAGGTGCCGACGCCGAGAGCCGCGAGCAGCTGCTGGCCGAAGCGAGCACCGAAGCGGCGATCGCACAACGGGAGATGGTCTCGGCGCTGCTCGGAGCCGCCGACAACGAGGACGTCGCGCCTTCGAAGGGCCTCAACATCACCGAGCACTCCCTCGTGTCGCAGCCTGACGGCAACACGATCAACGTGCGTCTCATCCGACCCGATGGCAAGAGCGCACTGCCGGCCGTGTACTACATCCACGGCGGCGGCATGCAGTCGATGTCGTGCTACGACGGCAACTACCGCGCCTGGGGCCGGATCATCGCGGCCCAAGGCGTCGCCGTCGCGATGGTCGACTTTCGCAACGCGCTCACACCTTCGTCAGTCGACGAGGTGGCGCCGTTTCCGGCCGGGCTGAACGACTGCGTGTCTGGTCTGCACTGGCTCATCGCGAATGCGTCCGACCTCGGCATCGACGCGGATCGCATCGTCATCGCCGGCGAGAGCGGCGGCGGCAACCTCACTCTCGCGACCGGGCTGAAGCTGAAGCGAGACGGCGACATCGGACTGATCAAGGGTCTCTACGCGCTGTGTCCCTACATCGCCGGACGCTGGCCGCTGCCGGAGCATCCGTCGTCCACCGAGAACAACGGCATCCTGCTCGACCTGCACAACAACCGCGGCGCCATGGCCTACGGCATCGACGAGCTCGATCGTGGCAACCCGCTCGCGTGGCCGAGCTTTGCGACCGAAGACGACGTCCGCGGCCTGCCGCCGGTGATGATCAGCGTCAACGAGTGCGACCCCCTCCGTGACGAGGGCATCGAGTTCTACCGGCTCCTGCTCCGCGCCGGTGTGCCCGCTCGGTGCCGCCAGGTGATGGGGACCGTCCACGGCACCGAGGTGCTCCCGTTCATGTGTCCTGAGATCAGCCGCGACACCGCGGCGAGCATCGCGGCCTTCGTCGCGTCCGTGTAGGAGACGCCGCATGGAGACGTGGGACGCGATCCGGGCGCGGCGCAATGTGCGCACGTACACCGATCAGCCGATCAGCGACGAAGACCTCGACCGCATCCTCGAGGCCGGCTGGCGTGCACCATCGGCCTCGAACCGACAGCGCTGGGAGTTCGTCCTGATCACAGACAAGGCCCAGCTCGAGGCACTCGGAGGTGTTTGGCAGGGCGCCCGACACATACCGGGCGCGCAGGCCGCGATCGTGCTGCTGCTGCCCGAACCGCCCGAGGAGCGGTTCATCACGCTCGACCGCTACGACCTCGGCCAGGCGACCTACGCGATGTTGCTGGCTGCAACCGATCTCGGCATCGGCACCGCTCACTCGTCGATAGGCGACCAAGACAAGGCGCGCGAGATCGTCGGGTTCCCCGACGGCTACATCGCCGCGTACATGATCGGGCTCGGCTACCCCGCGGATCGGCCCCTGAGCCCGATCGTCAAGCCAGATCGCCGCCCATTCGCCGAGGTGGTGCATCGCGGCGGTTGGTGACGAGCCGACCCGACGGGCGCGTTCGCGCGATTGCCGCACTATGACGCGGGCGATCGCGCGAACGGTGCGTGGACGCGGCGGCGCCGGTTACGAGTAGATCTCGAAGAGGCCGGCTGCGCCCTGGCCACCGCCGATGCACATGGTGACGACTCCCCACTTGGCCTTGCGGCGGATGCCCTCTTGCAAGATGTGGCCGGCGCAACGCGCGCCGGTCATGCCGAAGGGGTGGCCGATCGCGATCGAGCCGCCGTTGACGTTGTACTTGGCAGGGTCGATGCCGAGCGTGTCACGGGAGTAGAGGCACTGCGAGGCGAACGCCTCGTTCAGCTCCCACAGGTCGATGTCGTCGACCTTGAGGTTGTGGCGCGAGCAGCTTCGGCACCGCGAAGACCGGGCCGATTCCCATCTCATCGGGCTCGCAGCCGGCAACGGCCCAGCCCTTGAAGGCGCCGAGCGGGGTGAGGCCGCGCTTGCTCGCCTCTTCGTCAGACATGAGCACGACCGCGGCGGCGCCGTCGGACAGCTGGCTGGCGTTGCCGGCGGTGATGAAGTTGCCTTCGCCGCGGACTGGCGGCAGCGCTGCGAGACCTTCGAGCGTCGTGTCAGGGCGATTGCACTCGTCTCGGTCGACGACGTAGTCGACGAACGACTCCTCCTTCGTCTCCTTGTCGACCTTCTTCATCGTCGTCTTCATCGGGACGATCTCGTCGGCGAACAGGCCGGCCGCCTGCGCCGCGGCCATGCGCTGCTGCGACTGGAGCGAGTACTGGTCCTGGTACTCGCGGCTCACGTCGTAGCGCTTGGCGACGATGTCGGCGGTCTCGATCATCGGCATGAAGATCGCCGGGTACATGTCGAGCAGCTGCTGGTCGATGTTCGCAGAGCCCCCCATTCCCCCACCGGGCATGGTGATGGACTCGACGCCACCGGCCACGACGACGTCCGCGCTGTCGGTCTTGATGTAGTTCGCGGCCAGCGCGATCGCGTTCAGACCGGACGAGCAGTGGCGCTGGATCGTGGCGCCGCCCGTGGTGACGGGCAGGCCGGCGAGAAGGCCCGGCGAGCCTTGCGAGGTTCGCCGCGCCGTGCGCGCCGTTGCCGAGGTAGACGTCCTCGACGGCTTCGGGCTCGACTCCGGACTTCGACACCGCGTGGCTGATGGCGTGCGCCGCCATGCTCATCGCTGGAGTGTGGTTGAACCCACCACGACCCGACTTTGCGAGTCCGGTGCGGGCGTAGCTGACGACGACGGCTTCACGCATGGCGATGTTCCCCTCGGCTCATCGCAGCCGCAGCGAGCGGCTGGGTCGATCTCGACGCCGCCACCCTAGGAACGTCCGACGGCTCACGTCGATTCAGGGGTTTCGCCAGGGATGGCCATGGGTACTGCGCTGCCGACACCGAGGAGGCAGCCATGGCAGATGTGATCACGTTGCTCGAGCACGACCACCGCGAGGTGGAAGAGCTGTTCGAGAAGATCAAGAAGACGAACGGCGCAGCGCGGGCTCAGCTCGTCTCGCGGCTCGCCGCCGACTTGCGGCTCCACATGAAGGTCGAAGAGTCGATCGTCTACCCAGCCATTGCGAAGCAGGTCGACGACGGCGACGACATGGTCGAGGAAGCCAAGACCGAGCATGAAGGCGCCCGCAAGGTGCTCGCGGACGTCGAGAAGCTGTCGCCCAACGAGCCCGGCTTCGACGGTGCGCTCGAGATGCTCGAAGCGGGCATCTCCCATCACGTCGAGGAAGAAGAGGACGAGGTCTTCCCGAAGTTCCGCGAGTCGGTGAGCGCTGAGGAGCTCGACGATCTCGGCGAGAAGGTCGCTGCCGCCAAGGAGAAGGCTGCCGCCGCCTGATCAGCCGTTGCATGGGATGGGAACGTCGCGGGTACAGACAGTTCCGTCGATGTTTCCCCTGATGCCGCCGCCTCGCTACGGGCCATTCAGGTTCCGGGGCAATAACGGCACCACACGCAACTGAGCTTCTGAGGAGGGCGCATGCGCGCTATCACTCGTCGGGCAGCGACCACCATCGGCCTTCTGGCCGCGACAGGTGCACTGATGACCGCAGCCGCGGCCCCGGTGACGGCGGCGGTTGACGCCCCGGCGGCGAAATGGACGGGCGCGTGATCACGCAGCTCTTCAACGGCAACGGCCAGCTGAAGCAGACGGAGGCTCTCGGTGCCTGCTACAAGCAGCTGAACGCGAGCGTCGGTCAGTTCGGCACCGCCACGCTGGTCGCCTCCACCGCGGCGCTCGCGAGCGGCTCGGCCTCGGACGACACGAAGTACATCACGATCGACAGGAAGCTCTCCACGCTCGGATCGCAACGTGATGCGCTGGCCACCAGCATCAAGAACGAGCTCGATCAAGCGGCGTTCCACGGTGCGAAGCTCGACAACGGCACCGCCAAGGCGCAGCTGGACCAGTGCAACGGCCTCTTGGTGTCCGCTGCTCAGCTGGCCGCCTCCGCCACCTCCTCGTGAGTGGCGGGAGCCGCCTGCGGTAGTCGCTGAGCCGCCGGCTTTGTGTCGCGAAGCCGGTCTGGTGTGAGACTCGGCGGTCGTGGTCGACGTTCTCTATGCCAAGGCCGACGACGGGACGCACGTCGCGTACCAAGTCCTTGACGCGGACCCGTCGGCCGAACCTGTGCTCGACGTGGTGATGGTGACGGGTGGGCTGTTCCCGCTCGAGACGTTCGCGTACGAGCCCGGGTTTGCTCGCCTGCTCGACGGGCTGCGTGCGCTCGGGCGTGTGATCGTCTCCGACCGCCGGGGGGTGGGGCTGTCTGACCCGATCCACGACTGGCACCGCACGATCGTCGAGCAGTGGACCGATGATCTCTCGGCCGTCGTGGATGCATCCGAAGCCCGCGACATCGTGCTCGTCGCATTCGACGGCTTCGGCGTCGGGTCGCGGTACGCCGCCATGCACCCTGAGCGAGTTTCGGCCCTGGTCCTCTACGAGCCGTTTCTCGTCGCTGAGGATGAGTGGGAGTCGTGGTCGACGAACCGCGCGCAACGCGGCGGCGCCAACGTGCGCGGCGAGGACGACATCCTCGCTCTGGTCGCCCCGAGTCGAATCGGCGACCGCAAGTTCCGCGATTGGTACGAGCGCGCGGGTCGACTGGGCGCGAGCCCGTCGACGGCTCCTCGGATCTGGGAATCGGTGATGAGCACCGAGCCGCGCCTTGCTCTCCTGAGCGAGGTCGTTGCCCCGACGCTCGTCCTCCACCGACGCGACAACCGGTTCGCGACGGACAACGTGTTGGCCCTCGCGCAGGAGAGGATCCCCCACGCCGCGGTCGTGGAGCTGGAGGGGCGTGACCACTTCCCGTTCGTGGGCGACGTAGACGCGCTCGTTGCGGAGATCGCGTCCTTCGTCGTGGGCGAACGACGGCTCCCGCCGCCGCAGCGGCTCCTCTCAGCGGTGCTGTTCACCGATCTCGTTGGCTCGACGGAGCGAGCGGCGGCACTCGGTGACGCGGATTGGAAGTCCGTGCTCGATCGGCACGACGTGACGGTGCGGACGATCGTCGGGCGATGCGGCGGTTCGGTCATCAAGACCACCGGGGACGGCGTCCTCGCGCTGCTGCCTTCGGCAGGGGTCTGCCTGCGCGCTGCCGCGGCCGTGCGCACTGAGCTCTCCGCCGAAGGGCTCGACGTGCGCATCGGCGTGCACGTCGGTGACGTCGACCTTCGCGGGGACGATGTCTCGGGCCTCGCGGTGAACATCGCGAGCAGAGTCATGTCGAAGGGCGGCACCGGCGAGATCATCGTGACCGAGTCGGTCGTGGCCTCGGTCGCGGGGCAAGTGATGACGTTCGTGCCGCTGGGCACCCATGAGCTCCGAGGGGTTCCGGGCGCATGGCGGCTGTTCCGCGCGGAGCCCACCGATTGAGCATCGACGAGCACGACGTCGAGGACGTGACCCTGGTCGCGCGCGGCATCGCGACAGCGGTCGCCCCCGAGGGCGGCATCACCGACGTGCAGGCAGAGCTGCTCGAAGCGATCGCGACCGCGCTCACGGGCTTCTCGGTGGACTATCGAACGCTCGAGCCGCTCGGAGCAGACGCATTCGCCGAGGTGCTCGGAGCGCGCGATCTCGCCTATCGCCGGCGGATCGTGCATCACATGGTGCTCGGCGAGCTCGTGCTGCGGCCGATACCCGTGGTCGTCGCGCATCGCGTGGCGACCTACGCCGATGCGCTCGGCGTCAAGGACGACTTCGTACGCGTCGCTCGCCGATACGCCCAGGGTGCGTATGGGCTCGCGTGGATCGATCTCCAGCGCAATGGCTTCGTCGAGGACGTCCGTCTCGCCAGCGGCGCCGACGAGCCTGCGAAGGTCGACCTCGAGCTCGAGGCGCGGTGGCGGACGTTCGCGGACCTACCCGAAGAAACCCTCGGGCGCTGCGCGTACGAGATGTACGTGGGTCGTGGCTTCGGGTTGCCCGGAACCCCAAAGGGCGCACCGGCCTACCTCGCCCAGCACGACTTCGTGCATGTGCTCGCCGACTACGGCACGAACCTGAAGGGCGAGCTCGAGGTCTTCGGGCTCATCGGTCGCGCGGATCCCGACCCGAAGGGCTTCGCGTGGCTTGCGACGCTCGTCGGCTTGTTCGAGACGGGTTACATCTCGAGCTCAGGTTTCTTCGACCGGGACGTACGCGAACCGGTGATCCGAGCGCCCGGCATGCACGAGCGCGTCGCCGACGCCATCCGACGCGGCAAGGTCGTGTGCGACTGCTACGGGGTCGACCTGTTCGACGTCGACTACTACGAGCTTGCCGACCGGTCGGTGGAGGACCTGCGCGAGCGGCTCCACATCCCACCGAAGTCGACTCGTGCGATCGAGAGCGGATCGCCGGGCCTCTTCGACCTCGAAGGCATGTCCGAGAACCAGCGGCTGTTCGTCGCGCAACGCCGGGGAGACGACAATTGAACGGGATTTTCACTCAGACGATCTCGGTCCAGTGCGCTGAGCCGGAGAAGCTCATCGACCTGATCGCGAAGTGGGATCGTGAGCAGGCGACGGCCGACATCATGGGCTACATGGGCACGCGAGTGCTCGCGGATCGGGAGCACCACGGGCGCTACCTGATCATCGCGGACTTCGGCGTCGTCGACCCCGACGTTTCAGCCGCCGAAGAGGCTGCGCGCAACAACGAGCGACCCGAGACGCAGGCAATGGGAGCGGCGGTCACCGAGCTGCTCGACGGTCCGGCCGAATACAGAAACTTCGACGAGCTGTATCGCACAGACGTCTGAGATCGTCGGCTTCGGGACATCCTCCCAAGCCTTCTGGCCTGGACCGTGATGAACGAGCGCCTTCATGAGCGAACCTCCTGCTTGTCGCAACCCCACCATGAGCGCGTTGGAGCGTGACCGAGTGGAGGCGAAAGGCACCTCCGTGGAGATCGTGCCGTTCGACCCTGTTCCGGCCGAGCGATCTCGGGTTGGATGGACACGTGGATGTCGATGTGCCGGTTTGGAAGCTGCTCGACGGTCGCGAGATCTCCATCCGGCCGATCTCACCGGCCGACAGCGATGCCCTCGTGCGGTTCCACCAAAGCCTCAGCGACGAAACGACGCGGCTGCGCTTCTTCGTGATCCACCCGGAGCTCGCGTCCACAGAGGTCGTCTACTTCACTCAGCTCGACCATCACGACCGTGAGGCGCTGCTCGCGCTCGTCGGGGACGACATCGTCGGTGTCGGTCGGTACGACCGCATGCGCCAGACGAGCGACGCAGAGGTGGCGTTCGTCGTCGCCGACGGCTGGCAAGGCAAGGGCATCGGCACGCATCTGCTCGAACACCTCGTACGCCGGGCGACGGCAGAAGGTGTCACCCGATTCTTCGCGGACACGCTCGCCGAGAACTACCGCATGCGTGGGGTCTTTCGCGACTCAGGGCTACTCACCGAATCGGTGACGCGGGCCAATGTCGTCCACGTCGTTCTCGACCTCCGACTCTGCCCCTGAGCGACTCCGAGCTGCTCGTCACCGGCGCGCCGGAGCGTACGAGGTGAGGGAGCCACCCCAAGCCTCAGCCCGATCGGCTTCGCCGGCCAGCAGATGGTTCTCGCTGTCGACGACGAAGCTCTCGGGCTCGGCAGCGAGGTGATAGCCGAGCTCCGCCAGTCGTCTCCCTATCCCCTTCGAGGCCCGGCCGGTGAGCAATGCGGGAGCGTCGGTCCGTGTGTCGAAAGCGGCGGCGGCACGGGGCGCGGTCGCGGGCAACCCGTGGAACCAATCCCGGAGACCTTCACCTTCCGCGTCCGGATCGAGTTCCAGCGTCTTGCCTGGCTTGTGCGCCGCGTCTCGGCCGGCCTGCCTGGATCGCGTGCTCGACATGCTGTGCACGTGGGTCGGGCCTCCGACGACCAACAGGTCCGCGGCCGCCACAAGATCCGCCGTGGCCCCCTCGACGGAGACCACGTCCACCTCGAACTCAGGGCCGAGACCCGCCCCTATGTGGTTCGCGACGACGTGGGTGTTCCCGTATATCGACTCGTAGACGATCAGTGCGCGCATGATCGGAGCATGGGCTGGCGATGGATCTCGTGGTAGGGCCAAAGGTATTCACGACTTCGATTCACCACTCGTCTGCGGGGCAGACTCGTCACGCAACGCTGATCGGGTCGCGCACCAAGTAGAGGCGCGGGCGTGGGTCATCGATGCGCTCTGCCGGTTCTTCGATGAGTCCGGCCAGCCCGCACACGTCGAGAAACGCTTGGCGCACCTGACGGGAGCGCACCGTCAGCCCACGCGAGTGCGCTCGCAGGAAGTCTCGGGCCCGCACGATGACGGTCACGGTGGCGGCACCCATGAACTTCACCCCGCTCAGGTCGACGACGACCTCGGCGTCGTCGAGCGCGATCCCCCGGGCCATGGCTTCCGACAGCTCGGCGAGTGTCGAGATGTCGTGGTCGCCGTACAGCGACACGACAGTACGGTCGACGTCGGGCTCGACGACCGTTATCGGGTCTGGGCGAAAGCCGCCGCGCTGCTCTCCCAATTGTACGACCGCTGGGCCGCTTGCTTCCAATGGTGTTCGCAGCGACTATCCCCGACGTGTTCGGTGACGACGAGCTTCGGCTCGAGCGCGCGTACCTCGATGCTGCGTACGACCGAGTCCTGGCCATGCGCAGCTCGGCTGAGCGCATGGCCGGCACGGCCCGGCTCACCGAGACCAGGAGTGCGCAGGGGTTGTTCGAGCGCGACAGCGCCATCGCGCACGCCGGCCACCGGCTGGCTGCGCTCGACATCGCCAAGGACCGCCTGCTCGTCGGGCGCCTCGACCTCGCCGACGGCGGCTGCCTCTACGTGGGTCGCGTCGCCGTCGCTGACGAGCGCGGCGACCCGCTCGTCGTCGACTGGCGCGGCGCCGGCGGCCGAGCCGTTCTACCGGGCGTTGCCCCATGACCCCATGGGCGTCGTGCGCCGACGCCACTTCCGATGGCGACACGGCGAGCTCGTCGGGCTCGAGGACGAAGTGTTCGACGTCACTGCCGCAGGCGACGCCGGACTCCACCTCGTGGGCGAGGGCGCGCTCATGGCCGCGCTCGACGCGCCACGAACCGGCCGCATGCACGACGTCGTCGCAACGATCCAGGCCGAGCAGGATGTCGTGATCCGACGCCCCCGCGCCGGGGTGACGGTCGTGCAGGGGGCGCCTGGCACCGGCAAGACAGCCGTGGCGCTCCACCGCGCCGCCTACCTCCTCTACGCGGAGAGGACGCACTTGACCAGCGCCGTGCTCTTCGTCGGTCCGTCGACGACGTTCTTGCGGTACGTCGAGGATGTCGTTCCCTCGCTCGGTGAGGACCGGGTCGTTCTCGCCACGCCGGCCGACCTGGGTCCCGCCGTCACTGTGGCGAAGATCGACTCTCCCGCCGCGGCCGCGGTCAAGGGCGACCTCCGCATGGTCGACGTGCTTGGCCGAGCGGTCCGCGCTCACGAGCGGGCACCGCGGGCGGGCATCGAGCTGTGGGCAGGCCGGTTCCGTCTCGTCGTCGACCACGACCACCTCGCCGCCATCGTCACGACAGCAAGGCGAAGGTCGACCACACACAACGGCGGCCGCCCGCTCGTGGAGCGCCTCCTTCTGCGCCGCGCTGGACACCTCGTATCGCGACGGTCTCGAACGCGACCATCGGATCGGCCGCATCGGCTCGGAAGGAGTCCGCTACGCGCCAGAGCTCCTCGACGTGATCGACCGAGGCGCGCTCGCGCAGGCCGTTCACACCATCTGGCCGCTGCTCACTCCCGAAGTGCTCGTGCGCCGCGTCCTCGCGTCTCCACGGCGTCTCGCGAATGCCGGGCGCGACATCCTCACGGAGGATGAGCTCGATGCGCTCTCTCCGTCGAACGAGGAAGACGACGGATGGAGCGAGGCCGACGTCGCCCTGCTCGACGAAGCCGACGTGCTCCTCGGCCCCATCCCCGCGCGCCCTCGGCGCAGCGAATCGCGGCGACGCTCGCTCGATCACGTGGCCGAGCGCATCTTGGAAGAGCGACTGCCGGAGTGCCCGCGCTGCGGGCGCCCACTCGAGTACCGCCCGGGCGACGCGTCAGGCAGCGACCGGCTGGAGTGCCGCGAGTGCAAGGTCAGGTACGCGACGACCGCGCTCATGGGAGATTCGGCCGCCAACGAGCTGCACGGCGTGTACGAGGAGCTGAGCAGCCAGTTCGCTTCCGGAGACTCGCCGACGCTGCGTCCGGCCGACGTGCGCTACGGCCACGTCGTGGTCGACGAAGCGCAAGATCTCTCGCCCATGCAGTGGCGGGCGGTCGGTCGACGATGCCCGACCCAGTCGTTCACCCTCGCAGGCGACGAAGCGCAGGCAGTCCGCGCGGGATCGGCAGCGACATGGGACCGCATCCTCGAGGCGCTCGACGTCGCGGCCGACTCGGTGTCGCGCCACGAGCTCACGGTGAACTACCGCACCCCGGCCGAAGTCATGGAGATGGCCGCCCGTCTGCTCGAGCAGTTCGCACCGCACCTGCATCCGGCCCGCTCTGTCCGCGCCTCTGGGGTCGGTCCGCGCCGCGTGCACACCGGCAGCCGAGCAGTAGCCGTGGCGGACATCGCCGGCGCGGTCGCCGACATCCGCAGCGAGGTCGGACCGGGGCTGGTGGCGGTGGTCGGTCCCGCGCACCTGGTCCGCGACCGGGACAGCGGTGTCGAACATCTCACCGCCGTAGACGCGAAGGGGTTGGAGTTCGACGGCGTCGTCGTCGCGGATCCCGAGGCCATCATCCGCGAGTCGCCGGGAGCTACAGGCATGGCCCGCCTCTATGTCGCGCTCACCAGGGCGACGACGAGGCTGACGATCCTCGCACCGGCGCCGCCCGGACCGCCGCTCGACGACGTGCTCGGAGCGTTCGAGCCGATCGGCTGACCGGAAGCCCTCCATGTAGGCGTCGACCTTGTCTGTGTGCGTGCTCATGGTGCAAACAGAATGCCCACGCGAGGCATCGCGCGAAACTCTCGCCGTGCTGCGACTGGGAACGATCGTGCTCGGTGCCGAGGACGTCGGCCGGGCCGTCGCGTTCTGGGCTGGCGCGTTCGGCTACGAGGCCGTCTCGTTCCCGGGTGCCGATGACGAGTTCACGATCCTGGTCCCGCCCGAGCGCGTCGGAACCCGGATCGCTGTGCATCGGTCGGTCTCTCCGGCGCAGGAGCAGCCGCGGGTCCACATGGATCTCGTGGTCGACAGCCAGACCGAACAGGCTTCGGAGATCGAACGGCTTCTCGCTCTCGGGGCGAGTCGCGTGGCGTGGAGCTACCCCAGCGACCCTGACTTCGTGGTGTTGGCCGACCCCGAGGGCAACCGCTTCTGCATCGTCGACGCCAGCCACACCTGACAGCCGCGCTTGACGCAACGCGCCGCGGCTGTGACTGTCGCACGCGACCTGAGCGCCGAGGGGGTACAGGTGGCAGATCTTCATTTGGTGTGCGACGGACTCCGCTTCCCGGAGGGTCCGATCGCCATGGACGACGGCACTGTCGTGGTCGTCGAGATCCAGAGCGGCACGTTGGCCCGCGTCAGTCCCGACGGCGGCGTCACTCGGGTGGCCGACACGAAAGGCGGACCGAACGGCGCCGCGATCGGACCCGACGGGAAGGTGTACGTCTGCAACAACGGCGGCTTCGAGTGGGCTGAGTTCAATGGCATGACCGCGCCCGGCCCGCAGCCAGCCGACTACATCGGCGGGCGGATCCAGCGCGTCGACATCGACACGGGCGAGGTCGAGGACCTCTACACCGAGTGCGATGGGTTCGGGTTGCGAGGGCCGAATGACATCGTCTTCGACGACATCGGTGGGTTCTACTTCACCGACCTCGGCAAGTCGCGGGCTCGCGAGGTCGACAAGGGCGGCGTGTACTACGCAGCCGCCGACGGCTCGTCGATCAAGAACGTCGTCTACGGGCTCGACCACGCCAACGGCATCGCGCTCTCACCCGACGGCAGCCGCGTGTACGTCGCCGAGACGATGACAGGGCGGCTCTGGTCGTGGGACATCGAGTCACCTGGCGTCTTCAAGCCCGGTACGACGCCCATTGCGCCCGGCACGTTGCACTACGACTTCGAAGGCTTCCAGCTCCTCGACTCGATGGCCGTCGACAGCGAGGGGAACGTGTGCGTGGCGACCCTCGTCACCGGGGCGATCAGCGTGATCAGCCCGGAGGGCAAGATGGTCGAGCAGATCCGGGTGCCGAAGTACGACGTGTTCGTCACGAACATCTGCTTCGGTGGGCCTGACCTTCGCACCGCGTACATCACGTCTTCGGGCCTCGGCTTGCTCTACGCGACCGAGTGGCCGGTGCCCGGCCTGCGGCTCAGCTACAACGCATAGGCCAGTTCTGACGCGACCCCGCCGACCGTTTGCTCACTCGGAAACGTTTGGGCAGTTCACAGAGCGGCCAGTGAGCAAACGGTGCGGCAGATGGGGCCATCAGCGGCGTGCCCGGGCCGATGGGCGTGCTCAGCTCGCCGCTCCACTCGTCCCAAGGCTGCGGGTTCTGCGCGTAGCCGCCGCTCGCGCTCCAACCGCCGTCGACGCTCAACACGACGCCGGTCACGAAGCTCGACGCGTCAGAGGCAAGGAACAAGAAGGGTCCGACGAGCTCGGGCAGCTCCCCCATGCGCCGCATCGGTGTGCGGCTGCGCATCCAGTCGGCCATCCCCGAGTCTTCGAGGAGCGTGCGCGTCATCTCGGAGATGAAGAAGTTCGGCGCCAGCGCGTTCACGCGAAGGTTGCGGTCCCCCCACTCGCACGCGAGCAACCGCGTCAGCTGGTTCACACCGCCCTTCGCAGCGAAGTAGCCAGCGGTCCGATTCTCCGCTCCCGCGTTGCCGAAGATCGACGAGAGGTTGATCACGCTGCCGCCACCGTCGCGCAGCATCTCGGGGGCGGCCGCCCTCGTCATGTAGAAGAGGCCGACGAGATCAGTGCCCACCATCTTGGCGAACATCTCCGGCTCGCAGCGTTCTGTGCGCACAAGACGATCGTCTGCCCATCCCGCGTTGTTGACGAGGATGTCGATGTGACCGAACGCGGTCATCGCCTCGCGGACGACCGCTTCGCAGTCTTCGTAGATCGTCACGTCACCGGTGACTGCCACGCATCGACGCCCCAAGCCCTCCACGAGCCGCTTGGTGTCCTCGAGCTTGTCCTTCGAGCGAGCAGTCACGACGACGTCGGCGCCAGCTGATGCCAGCACCTCCGCGAACAGCACCCCTAGTCCGTAGGACGCGCCGGTGACGATGGCGACCTTGCCATCCAGTCGGAACGTGTTGGTCAGATCCACTGGCCCATCCCCCTCGTCGATGTCCGCTCAGCCTGAAGGACGCGCCGCGATCCTTCAAGTGCGACGAGGGATGGGGACGCAAGATCTTCGTCTTCATCGCGGAGTCGGCGGCCACACGTCCGCATGCCGAACGCACTACGTTCCGGTCCGGCTCGCGAGGCTCTAGGGAGGCCCAAGTGTCCGTTGTATTGATCACCGGCTGTTCGAGTGGCATCGGGCTGCACACCAGTGTCGCGTTCGCCCGCAACGGAGACACCGTTGTGGCGACGATGCGGAACATGTCCAAGGTGGGTGCGCTGCGGAAGGCTGCGGCCGACGCGGGAGTCGAGGTAGAGGTGCTCGAGCTGGACGTGACCGACGACGCATCAGCGCGATCCGCAGTGAGCGACGTTCTCGCGCGGCACCGGCGGATCGACGTTCTGGTGAACAACGCTGGTGTCGGGCTCTCGGGGGCCGTCGAGGACTTCCCCGAGGATCAGGCTCGCGCCAGTCTCGAGACCAATTTCTGGGGCCCTGTGCGCATGATCCGCCTCGTGCTGCCGACCATGCGCGCGCAGGGCGG
This sequence comes from uncultured Acidimicrobiales bacterium, assembly GCA_963739555.1. GTDB lineage: Bacteria > Actinomycetota > Acidimicrobiia > Acidimicrobiales > DATKAS01 > DATKAS01. The sequence goes on from CAVUAV010000011.1 coordinate 148,571, forward strand.
CGGAGTGATCGTGAACATGAGCTCGATCACCGGTCGCCTCCCCTCGTTTCCGTGCTACGGGTTCTACGCCGCGGGGAAGCACGCCCTCGGAGCGATGTCCGAATCGCTCGCAGCGGAGGTCGCGCCGTTCGGCATCCGCGTGCTTTGCGTCGAGCCGGGCTACTACCTCACCGCTCTGACCGACACAGTCGACACGTTGGGCGCGCAGCTCGATCCGAGCTCGCCCTACGTTGACCTCAGTCACTTCATGCTCGACTTCACCAAGGACGCGCTGGTGCACGGTGGGGATCCGGCCGACGTCGCCGACGTCGTGCTCGCGGCAGTCGCCGATGAGGCCAGTCCCCTGCACGTGCACGTCGGCGCGGACGCCGACGGGTATCTCGACCTCTGGCGCGAGACCGGCACGTTCGAAGCGTTCACAGCGGCCGCCAACGCCCTTCTCGCTGAAGGTAGCCAGCCCAGCTGACTCGTCAGGACATCGCCGAAGGGGATGAGTCGCTGTGCCGTTCAGGCGAGCGCAAACGGTCTTCCCGAGCCCGTGGCACACAACAGGCGGAGACTCTCCAGGTAGTAGCCCCAGTTGAAGTTGTAGACGCCGTAGTAGTCGTCCTCGAGCTCGACGGCGTAGTCCTGCCAGAAGCGCAGCCGAGTTCGTCCGTCGTCGAGCGCGGCCACCTGGAAGCGGAAGGTGCTGTCTTGCCAGGGTTCGTGGCCGCTGACGCACCGCCATCCGAGCTGCGTTGATCCGTCGGCTTCCGTGATCTCCATGACCGGATTGAAGTCTCCGGTGAAGGTCCACCGCACCTTCGTTCCGACGTTCGCGTCGGCGGCCTCGACGGTGGTGCTCCACCACCCGGCCATCCGGTCATGCTCCGTGAGAGCGGTCCAGACTGCTTCGGGGTCAGCCTCGATGTCTACGACGTGATGGATCGTCTTCACCGCGCACCTGCTCTCACGGCTGGCGGTTGCCCGCAACCATCTCGTAGTCGGTGAAGAGGACGGGACCAGCGACGAGGTGTGGTCTGTAGACGTCTTCGAAGCGCCTCACGGCGTCGGAGCTGCCATGGGCCTTGTGGGCTTGCTCGTCCTCGAAGGTGAAGAGGTGGACGAACCGGGTGGGGTCGTCGCTCTGCTGCCACGCGAAGTACATGCGAGTGCCCGGCTCGTTCGTCTTGACGTAGTCGACGAAGTCGGCGATGGCAGCCTTCACGCTCTCCACGCCGGCGGCATCCACCTGGTAGTGCGCGGTCTGGAAGATGGGCATCGTTGTTCCTCCTTGGCGCCTCAGCCACGAACGTTCAACCTGTCTGTTGAAGATACTCCGGCCTGATACGTTCAACAAGATGGTTGAGGATTCCACGCTCGATGTCGCATTCTCGGCCCTCGCTGATCCCACTCGACGGGCTCTCCTGAGCACCCTCCGGAAGGGCGACGCACGCATCACCGATCTCGCCGCGCGCCTTCCCATGAGCTTCGCGGGGGTGTCGCGCCACGTCGGTGTGTTGGAGTCTGCGGGCCTCATCCGCCGCGAGGTGCGGGGCCGGGAGCACTGGCTGTCGGTGCGGCCCGAAGGCTTCCGCTCCGCCGAGCGGTGGATCGCGCAGCAGACGACGTTCTGGTCCGAGCGAGCTGACGCTCTCACGGAGCGCCTGCAACGGAAGAACGGAAGCCGGTGACGCTTCCCGAGCCCGCTGCCGCCTGGGTGCAACGTGTCCTGCCGGCGCCTCCGGAAGAGGTCTTCCACGAGTGGGTCGACGCGGAGGCGATGCGGGAGTGGATGTGTCCGCGTCCGTCTCACGCGACGAACGTGATGCTCGACCCGGTTGTGGGCGGCGGGCTACGGATCGACATCAGAGACGAGGGCTCCGACTTCTACGTGATCGGCACCTACCTCGAGATCGATCCGCCTCACAAGCTCAGCTTCACTTGGAGCTCGTCGACCTGGGACGACCCCACAGCGCAGAGCATCGTGACGGTGACACTCGAGCCGCATGGCGAGTCGAGCACGCTCATGACGATCGACCATGTGCTGCTACCGGCGTCGATCATCGAGGAGTACCAACGCGGGTGGACGGCCATCGTCGACCAGCTCGAGTCGCGACTGCTCTAGCGAGCCGTCCCCAGCCGGACGATCGTTGCGAGCTGGTCTTCGGTCAGCGGCACGACCGACAGCCTCGACTGCCGGACGAGCGGACTCGTCGCGAACATCGGCTCGGCCTTGATCTCCGCGAGCGTGACCGCGCGGGCAAGCGCGCTGACGGGTGCGATGTCGACCCACACCCTCTTGCCATTCGGCATCGGTCGGATCTGGGTAGCCGGCCTTCACCACCTTCGCGAGACCGACCGCGGCCTTGTCGGTCTGCGAGTGGTACACGACGACGGTGTCGCCCTTGGCCATCGTGCGCAGGTTCAGCTGCGCCTGCGGGTTGGTGACGCCATCCCAATGCGTCTTGCGGTCACGGACGAGATCTGCCCAGCTGTACTCGCCGGGCTCGGTCTTCACGAGCCAGCTCGCCATCGGCTTCAGACGAGCGCAGACGCGTACAGCGCCTCGAGCGCCTGCCAATGTCGCTCGGCCGCGTCGACGTCGAAGGTCGGGTTGTCGGGAACGGCGAAGCCGTGCGCAGCCGGATACGTGACGAGCGTGTGCGTCACTCCCGCGGCAGTGAGTGCGTCCGACATCAGAGCGAACGCGTCGTCGTCGAACGACGCGTCATCCTTCGCGCCGCCGATGTAGATCGTCGCTTGCATCGCATCCGCCAGCAGGTGGGGGCTGTCGGGCGCGGTGGTCGCGATGTAGCCACCGTGGAACGAAGCCGCCGCGCCGACTCGCTCGGGGAAGCGGCCGGCGGCGTTGAGTGCGAGCCCGCCGCCGAGGCAGTAGCCCGTCGTCCCCACCTTCGTGTCGGCGACCTCGGGCTGATCCGCGAGGAACTGCAACATGGCACCGGTGTCGCGCGTGGCGACCTCTTTCGTGACGCTGCCGGCGAGGCTCATCAGCCGAGCGCGCTCCTCGGGCACCGTGAAGACCGTGGCGAGATCGAAGGGCTCGTATCCACCCGACCGGTAGTAGATGTTGGGAAGCAGCACTGCGTAGCCGAGGTCGGCGAGCCGCTGTGCCATCTGGTGGAAGGTGCCGCGCACACCGCCGGCGTCGGGGAACATGATCACCGCGGGCCAAGGCCCCGATCCGTCGGGGGTGTGGAGCGTCGCGTCGCACGTTCCGTCGGGCGTCGAGATCATCACGTCACGCTGGGGCACGACTTCCTCCTGCGGCTCGAGAGTCAACCCATCATGTCGCAGTCATCGGAGGTGGCTCACCGCCAATCGTTCCGGGTACCACCGCGCACGAGTGGAAATGACAATGGCCGCCGTCGGGTCCGTCCTCGCGGGGCGCTACCGCCTCGAAGAGCTCCTCGCGCGTGGCGGCATGGGCTCGGTGTTCGCCGCATACGACGAGGTGTTGCATCGGCGAGTCGCGGTCAAGGTTCATCGCAGCGGATCGTCGCTGGACCGACGTCGCTTTGAGCGGGAAGCGAAGGTGTTGGCGGGGCTCTCCCACACGAACCTCGTGTCGGTGTTCGACGCCGGCGAGGAGGGCGACGACCTCTACGTCGTCCTCGAGCTGATCGAGGGGCCGACGCTCGCAACTCGGATCCGCGGGGGTCCGCTCCCGCTCGATGAGGTCCGAGACATGGGCCGGCAGGTCGCGGCCGCGCTCGCCTACGTCCATGCCCAACGGGTTGTCCATCGTGACGTGAAGCCCTCGAACGTGATGTTCGATGAACACGGTCAGGCTCGCCTGGGCGACTTCGGCATCGCCCAATTCGCGGATGCCACGACCCTGACCGCCACCTCGACCACCATCGGGACCGCCGCCTACATGGCGCCTGAGCAACTCGACGGGAGCCAGGTCACCACGAAGGCCGATGTCTATGCCCTTGGACTCGTGCTCCTCGAGTCCCTCACCGGCAATCGTGCGTTCCCTGGCCCTCCCCATGAGGCAGCCCTCGCCCGTCTCGCACGCGACCCCGACGTTCGAGGAGACCTTCCGGCGTGGTGGCAGGCGCTGCTACGGGAGATGACGGCTCGGGATCCTGCGGACCGACCCGACGCGGCCGACGTCGAGGCCGCCCTGAGCGAACGCACCGACGACGCCTCCGCGCCGGTGTTCCTCACCGCGATCGAACCAATGGCGCTTGCTCCCACGGAGACGCTGGGGATCGCCGCCACCGAGCTGTTGCCGACCGAAGCAGCTTCGACGCGACTGGCAACGGCTCGCCGGCGCACCGCGGCGCGGAGCCGTGTGGTGCTCTGGGCTCTAGTGGGCGTCGCATTGCTCGTAGGCGCCGCCACGGTGATGGCGGGTGCCGACGACGGTCGTTCGCCGTTGTTGGCGCCGACCACCACTCTCCCGTCCACGACCATCGCCTCGACGACGGTTGCGCCAGCGGCGACCCCCCCTCCGCCACCCGTAGTGGATTGCGCCGCGCTCCAAGCCGAGAAGGCCGGCCTCGATGCCCAGAAGAACAAGAAGCACGGCCACGAGGCGCGACAGCAGTCGGGCGACGTCGAGGCGCGGCAGCACGAGATCGACGCCCAGCTCGCAGCAGCGCACTGCCCCTAAGACGCGGTGGCCGCGCCGAACCAGGTCTCGAGTGCTCGACGTAGATCGGGGTCGGCGAGGTCGCCCGCCCAGGCGACATGTCCGTCAGGGTCGAATCAACACGGCAGGGGGCGGGGCGACCTCGCCAACGAGCGGGAGCACCCAGACGCCGTCGTACTCGGCGTCGACCAACCTCACTCGATTGGCCCAAGGGGAGATGTCGAACCCGCCGCGCGCACCGAGGTCGAGGAGCATGCGGCCGAGCGTCGTGCAGCAGCGTGCACACGCGCGTGGGTCCGTCCGCGGTGTGCAGGTCGAGATCGGGCATGCGCCGCCCGAGCAGCGGATGTCCCTCCCCGAGGTCGTAGTGGATGTCGAGACCGGAGATCATCGCGGCGATGCGATGGCGTGGCTCGTCCATGCTCAGCAACTCGAGCACGGTGTCGCGGAGAGCCCTGCTGCGCTCATCGATGCGGCTGAGCGCGACCTGCGCCATGGTGTTGCGCAGCACCCGGGCACCGACGGGATGCCGTTCGGCGTGATAGCTGTCGAGGAGGCTCTCGGGTGATGTCTTCTTGATCACCTGGGCCAGCTTCCATCCCAGGTTCACCGCGTCCTGCACGCCGACGTTGAGGCCTTGTCCACCTGAAGGGCTGTGCACGTCCGCGGCGTCGCCTGCGAGCAGCACGCGGCCCGCGCGGTACGACTCTGCCTGGCGCGTCATGTCGGTGAAGCGCGAGATCCACGTGGGGCTGTGCACCCCGTAGTCGGTGCCGTAGGCGACGACGAGCGCCTCGCTGAGGTCTTCGAGGGTGGGATCGCTGTCGTGTTCGACCTCCTTCTCGACGAGCACGACGCGATACGGCCCTCCGCCCTGCTCGCGGTCGACCGGACCGATGCCACCACCCTCGGGGCGGATGCCGATCTCCGGCTCCTCTTCCATCTCGACTTCCGCGATCATCCAGCTCGTCGTCGGGTCCCATCCGACGAAGTCGATGCCGGCCGCCTTGCGGATCACGCTGCGTCCTCCGTCGCACCCGACGAGGTACTCGGCTCGGAGCGTCGAGTCGACGGACAGCTCGACATCACACGCCGTCGTCGTCTTGCGTGAAGCCCAGCACCTCGCGGCCGCGGATGATCGGGACCCCGAGCTCGTCGACCCAGCCGGCCAGGATGCGCTCGATGTCGCTCTGCCAGAGCGCGAGGAGGTAGTTGTGGCGGGTGGGGAAGTCGCTGATGTCCAGGAACGTCCCGGCGTACCCCACGAACGGATGCGTCTGGCCCTCTGAGAGGAACCGTTCCGCGATGCCGCGCTGATCGAGCACCTCGATGGTGCGGGAGTGGAGCCCCCCGGCCCGCGACCCGTCGAGCTCCTGCGTCTCGCGTCGTTCGACGATGACGACGTCGATCGCCGCCAACGCCAGCTCGCCCGCCAACATCAGCCCGGTCGGGCCACCTCCTGCGATCACCACCGCATGCGCGGGCATCGCAGTCACGCCGCGTCAGAGCCCGCGTTGCGCGGTGATGCGGCCGTCCTTCTCGGCTCGGACGAGCGCGTCGTAGTCGCGTTCGTTCTGGTCCGCGTATGCCTCCGCGAAGTCGGCGAGCGCCTGGTCGAAGACGTCCTTTGCGCCGAGGTAGGAGGCGATCGCGACTCGGTCTCCGGAGCGTGCGTGCGCGCGGGCCAGCGTCGTGCCGCAGATGCGGCCGTAGTACGCCATCGTGCCCGGGACCATCGCCTCGATGACGGCGGAGCCCTTCCAGTCTCGGAGCTGACGGACGTAGAAGTCGCGGGACACCCCGTCGATGCCTTCGACGGTGAGCCAGCCCAAGAAGATGTCGGCCGCTGCTGCCATCAGGTGCTGACCGTGGACGACGCGTTCGCCGTTCGAGCTGTGGCGGCTGGGTCCGACGAACTCCTCGAGCACGGAGGGCTGGGCCTCTTTGGCCTGAAGGAACAACGGATCGTTCTCGTCGCGACCGAACATCAGCAAGATCCAGGCCCTGGTACCGACGCTCCCCACGCCGACCACCTTGAGAGCGGCGTGGACCAGCTGGAAGTCCTCGAGAAGGTGGCGACGGTCAGACTGGAGGGTGCCGCGGTAGCGACGGACCAGGGCTCGAAGCCAGTCCATGATCTGGTCTCGTTCGAGTCCCGCCAAAGAGCTCTTCGACGGGCTGGATGAGGGGCGGGTCGCTGATGATGCGTCGATCGCCGTCGACGACGACTGTCAGCTTGTCGAGCGCCTGCATGCTGTCGCGGGTGCGCGCCTTGGCCACGGCCGCCTCGCTTCGCTTCTGGGCACGCCGGTCGATCTGGTCCTTCATCTGCGCGAGCAAGGTCGCGGCGTCGAGGCGTGTGTACCAGACATCCAGATTGGTCATCTCGGCGAACTGACGCATCGCCGACCGGTAGGCGCCGGCAACGCTCAACACCACGCCCCTCCGGTCCTTCACCGAGTAGCCGTTGTCGCGCCCCGCGATCGCAAAGCTCGCCACGAGCCGCTTCACGTCCCATTCCCACGGGCCGGGGAGCGTTTCGTCGAAGTCGTTCATGTCGAACACCAGCCGACGATCCGGCGCGCCGAACACACCGAAGTTCATGAGGTGCGCATCGCCGCACAGCTGCGTCGTGAGCCCTGAGCGAGGCGTGTCGCCAAGTCGCTCGCCATGATCAACGCAGCGCCCCGATAGAAGGTGAACGGCGAGACCAGCATCCGTCCGTAGCGGAGCGGCACCAGCTCCGGCACTCGCGTCTCTGCCTGGTGCTCGAGCAGGGCCACTGGGTCGGGGCGAGCCACGCCAGGCGCGAAGCCAGCGTGGCTCGAACGCGGCACCTCGGCCCGCGCCGCCTTGCCCCGAGCCACCCGCTCCGCCACGGTCAGGTGAGGGACCACCTTGCCGTGCTCGTATCGCAGACCCGCCGGAATGGGGCGGGACTCGTCCGGCCAAGCCTCTGCTTCAACGCTGTCCATGCGCGAGCCCTCCTCGAGATGTCGGCTCATCGACAGTGAATCACCGGCTGGCCAACGGCGCCCGCTCGGCCCCCTCCCCGGCGCGTTACGGTGCGCGGCCAGATGGCTCTCGATCCGGCCCCGCTCCCGAAACCGACGACGTCACGTCGGATCGCGGCGATCGCGTCTTGGATCACGATCGTCGGCGCGGGCGTCGTGCTCGTGCTGCTGCTCCTCAGCGACCCATGGACGATGGTGGGTGCGGCCGCTGCGCTCGCGATAGCCGTGGCGGCGGCGTGGAACGCCATCACTCGTCGGAGGGCAGCGCGGCTCGTCAGCGCTGCACTCGCGGTCGTTGCCGTCGTGGGGTGCATCGTCGTGCTTCTCGCCGCCCACGATGTCTTGGCGTTGTGCGTCAGCCTCGGCTTGGCGATCGCGGCCGTGACCCTCGGCCGATACTCGCTGTCGCGCGACCGCGCGTCCCTCATCTCCGCCCCGACTCCGGGATTGCCGGTGGCGACCGCGACGCATCCCGTGTTGATCATGAACTTGAAGTCCGGCGGCGGGAAGGCCGAGAAGTTCAATCTGGCGGACGAGTGCCGCGCCCGAGGCATCGAGCCCGTGGTGCTCACGCCGGGCGACGACCTCGTGCAGCTAGCTGAAAGTGCTATCGCACGGGGAGCCGACGTGATCGGTATGGCCGGCGGGGATGGATCACAGGCCTTGGTCGCATCGGTCGCCTCGCGGAGGGGCGTCGCTCATGTCGTGGTGCCGGCTGGCACACGCAACCACTTCGCTCTCGACTTGGGCCTCGATCGCGACGACGTCGTCGGCGCCCTCGACGCGTTCGGTCCGGCGGTCGAGAGGCGCATCGACCTCGCGGAGGTCAACGGTCGCGTGTTCGTCAACAACGTCTCGCTCGGGGTCTACGGAGAGATCACACAGTCGGAGGAGTACCGCGACGCGAAGGTGGCGACGACGCTCGACCAGCTGCCGACGCTGCTCGGTCCGGGAGGAGAGCCCACCGACCTCGGCTGGACGGGTCCCGATGGCGTGCATCACGACTCTGCCCACCTCATCCAGGTGTCGAACAACCGATACAGCTTGCGTGCTGGCGCTGGCTCTGGAACGCGCGACCGGCTCGACGACGGCGAGCTCGGAATCCTCGCCGTCGAAGTGTCGGGCACCGCGGCCGCCGTGGAGCTCGCCGCGCTCGTCGCATTGCGACGCCCCGACGGAGCGCGTGCCCTCGAGGCCTGGACGGCACCCACGTTCGAGGTCACGTCCGGCGAGCTGATCGCGGCAGGGGTTGATGGCGAAGCCCTGCAGCTCGAGTCACCCCTGCTGTTCCGCATCCTTCCGGGTGCCTTGCGGGTGCGGCTACCGCAAAGGGCACTCGGTTACGCCCCCGCGGCCATCGCAGGGCAATCCGCGGCCACGACGCTCGGCAACGTGTGGCGCGTCGCGCAAGGTCACGCCCCGCGCCCGCCCGCCGCCTGAGCGAGCGTGCGCGTCGCGAGGTACCAGGCCGCGACCACGACGGCGATGGCGACCGAGCTGCCGAGCGCCCAGCCGGCGACGACGTCCGAGAGCCAATGGACGGCGAGCACGAGTCGACTGATTCCGACGAGCGCGGCGAAGAGCAGACCCGCCGCGATCAGCAGCGCCTTGGACGATCGATGGTGAGCAACGGTGAGCGCAAGCGTGAGCCCGGCCGCGAGGCCGAACGCTGCACTGTTGGTCGCGTGCCCAGATGGAAACGAGGCGAGCGTGACGCCGGTGGCATGCACCGCGATCGGAGGGCGGTCACGCTCGAAGATCGACTTGGCCACCGTTGACGCCAGGCTTGCCAGCGAGAGTGACGCCAGCGGCGCTGCCGCCAACAGCACGTGCGTTCCGCGCCGCCACAACCAGATGCCGATGAGTGCGCTGACGATCGCGAGAGACACGTATGCGCCGAGCGTGCTCACGAGCTTGGCCAGGTGGATCGACCGATCCGTGCGGTGATCGACGAACCAGCTCAGCACCGCCTCGTCGTGGGAGATGAGGCCACCGCCGTCGAGGACGTCTTCGGCGATCAGCACGAAAAGCGTCAGGTTCGCGGCTACGAGCGCAGCAGCGACCGCCAGTGCTCGGTGGGAAGGGGCGACCTCGGCACTGAATCCGCGACGACTGAGCAGCGCTCAACCGCCGGCCGCGGCGTACATCGTCTCCAGCTCGCGGCGGATGTCGGGGCCGCATGGTTGGAAGACCACCTCGGTGACGCCCTTCGCGCCGAGCTCGTCGATCCGGGCTTTGATCTCGTCAGCGGTGCCCGTGATCGTCGTCGACGGCAGCAGCGCTCCGCCCGTCGTTGCCCACGCCGCACGGTCGGCGTCGTTCAGGTGGATGCAGTGTCCGAGGTGGACGTCGAGGTGCCGCTCGTCCTCGACGCGCTCGTCGATGACGGCGAGCCACTCCTTGCCGCCGGGGATGTCTGGCACCGCGTCGCGCCCATACAGCTCGTAGGTGGCGTGGTACGCGAGCGCGCCACCGGGCCCGGCCGCTGCAAGCACGCGCTCGGACGACACGTCTTCGCCGGCCCCCAGGACCGTGCCCCAGTACAGGTAGGCGACCCAGGCGAAGGCATTGGGCTCGAGACCTTCGAGGGTTGTCGTGGCGAACACACCGTCGTAATTCTCGGCGACGGCGCGGCCCTTCGGACCGAGCGCGCCGATGAGGACGGGCACGGCGATCGGGCGGGCCGGTGCGCTGCCGTCGGGGTGCAGCATCTGCATCCGAGCGCCCTCCCACTCGACGACGTCGCCACGGAGCAGACCGCAGTACGCGTTGATGTACGCCGACATGAACGACCAGGGGATCGCGCGGTAGCCCATCGCCCGCCTCCCGGTGAAGCCGGTTCCGAACGACACGGCGACGCGCCCAGGAGCCAGCCCGACCAGCGTCGCTGTCGCCGCGGCGTTGGTCATCGGGTGCCGCAGGTGGGGCACGAGCACCCCCGGACCGAGACCGATCCGCGATGTCCGCTCGGCGGCGAGCGCCAGCGACATCCAGACGTCCGGGCTCTGCTGCGGCGTGTCGTAGAGCCACGCTCGCTCGTAGCCGATCTTCTCGGCCAGCTCGATGTCAGCCGGCGACGACAGCGTCGTCGGGAATGCGCAAGAGACTCTCATCGGCAACCCCCTGGCACCCTTGCTGCGCGTCGGTCTAGCACCGATCGACAAGCGACTGTCGTTCCGGCTGTGATGTGCGGTCGAAGGAGGTGACTCGGTGTCCTACGACTTGGTGCTGCTCGGTGGTCGGGTCATGGATCCCGAGACCGGGTTCGATCGCGTGTGCGACGTCGGGATCGATGGTGACTCGATCACCGCGATAGGAGACAGTCTCGGGGGCGCCACGACCGTCGATGTCAGGGGGCTCGTGGTCGCGCCGGGCTTCATCGACCTCCACAGCCACGCGCAGACGCTGCCCGGACGCCGGCTCCAAGCGTGCGACGGGGTGACTACCGCACTTGACCTCGAAGCCGGCCGCGCGCCGGTAGACCTCGCGTACGCGAGAGAGGCGGAGCGAGGGTCCCCGATCAACTACGGCTTCTCGGCATCGTGGGCGGCCGCGCGCATGCACGTTGTCGCGGACGGGCGACTCGACGGGAGGCGCGGCGGCGATCTTCGGCGGGTTGAACGGCACTGAATGGCAACAGGCGGCGACGGCTGCACAAGTGGCGCGGATCCTCGACCAGATCTCGACCGACCTCGCTGCCGGCGCGATCGGCATCGGGTTGCTCATCGGGTACACACCGGGAGTCGATCCGACGGAGTACCTCGCCGTCGCGGAGCTGGCCGCTGCCGCCGGAGTGCCGACGTTCACGCACTCTCGCGACATCGTCGAGCTGGCTCCTGAGACGCTGATCGACGGCGCGGAGGAAGTCGTCCGTGCCGCGGGCGCCACGGGCGCGCACATGCACTACTGCCACATCAACTCGACGTCGGGGCGGCACATCGATCGGGTGCTCTCGTTGGTCGGCCGCTGCCAAGCAGAAGGCGCCCACGTCACGACCGAGGCCTATCCCTACGGGTCGGGTTCGACCGCGATAGGCGCTGCGTTCCTCGCGCCGGAGCGGCTGCGCGAGCGGTTCCGAAGCACGACTTCGATCACGTACCTCCGCACCGGCGAGCGGATCGCCGACGACGCCCGCCTCCGCGAGCTGCGAGCGATCGACCCGGCCGGCCTGGTCATCGGCGACTTCCTCGACGAGTCCGAACCCTGCGACGCCGCGCTGCTGCGGCAGTCGCTCACGTTTCCCGATGCGATCGTCGCGAGCGACGCGATGCCGCCTTTGTGGACTGACACAACCGGCATGGACGTGACCGTCTGGCCCTTGCCGCCGGAGGCGGTCACCCACCCGCGCACTGCGGGCACCTTCGGTCGGGCCCTGCGGCTGTGGCGGCAGGAGGGCGCGCCGCTGACAGAAGCGCTTCGTCGCGCGACCTTGCTTCCCGCAGAGGTGCTCCAGAGCGCGGTTCCCGCGATGCGCCGCAAGGGGCGCGCGCAGACCGGCACAGACGCCGATCTCGTCGTGTTCGACGAGGCCCGAGTGACCGACCAAGCGACCTACGCCGCATCCACGCGGCCGTCGTCTGGGATCGCGCACGTCATCGTCGGCGGCACCTTCGTGGTGCGTGACGGCGAGCTCGTGCCCGATGCGCTCCCGGGGCGGCCAGTGCGGAGCCTCGCCCCGGTGACGACCTCCTCACCATGAAGAACGGAGAACCAATGAGCCTCGACATGTCGTCGTCCGCGGGATGAACGTGCGCCACGCCGCGAAGATCGACGCGCTCGGCGAGATGGGCACGGCGACCGTGCACGAGGCCATCGATCGCAGCGGCTTCGTGGGACCGCTGATCCGACCGATCCAGCGAGACATCTCCATCGTCGGTTCGGCGATCACGGTCTCATGCCATCCGGGCGACAACCTCATGGTCCACGCCGCGGTCGAAGTCTGCGAGGCCGGCGACATCCTCGTGGTCACGAACACGGCGCCATCGACGCACGGCATGTTCGGCGAGCTCCTCGCGACGTCTCTGCGATCGCGCGGGGTTCTCGGTCTGGTCATCGACGCAGGCGTCCGCGACACACGAGATCTGCGCTCGATGGGCTTTCCTGTGTGGGCGCAACACATCTCTTGTCAAGGCACAGTGAAGGCAAGCCAGGGCTCGGTCAACACCGCGGTCGTGGTCGCCCAGCAGGTGGTCAATGCAGGCGACGTGGTCTGCTGCGACGACGATGGGGTGGTCATAGTGTCATGTCGACGCGGAGCAGGCTCTGCAGCTGTGCAGAGCACGAACGGCGAAGGAAGCGGAGATTAGAGCAGCGGGCTCGCGTACAGGCGAGCTCGGCGTGGATATCTACGGCATGTCGCGCACTGCTGGCGCGAGCTCGGAGTCGTCTACGTCGACTCGATCGGCGACCTTGACGGCGACGCCTGATGCCTGCGTCAGCCGACGATCTCGAACGCGAAGTCGATTGGCAGCGGAGGCGCATCGGGCAGCTCGACTGGCCGTCGCTAGAGTGCGCGGCCTCAGCGTAGACACCGTTAGCCGCAGGATGCCTCGACGATGCTGCGCTCGTGCTCGGGGCGATGCAGACAGTGAGGATGTCGCGGCCGCCCGCGGCCAACAGCCACACGAGCTGACTCCACGCGAGCTCTCGGTTCCCGTCGATGAGGGAGTACTTCCCGCGCCGACAGCCCGATCGATGTCGCGGAGGCCGAAGGGACCGAAGCCGATCCGCATGCGATCGACGAGCAGATCGAGGTGGGCTACCCACCAGCGGTAGACGGGGTTCGTCGTGATCTCAAGAATCACGAACCGCACCGAGTTTGCGACGATGCGCACGGGATCGACTTCACCGAGCTGCTGGGTGATGAGGTCGTTGCGCTCGCCGACGTTGTGGATCATGCAGTCGAGCACTTCTTGCGCGAGCGCCTCTTTGCTCGGCACGTAGTTGTAGAAGGTGCCGAAGCCGATGTCGGCGGCGTCGGTGATCTGTTGGATCGTCGTGGCGTCGACGCCCTGCGCGGACATCAGCTCGTAGGCGGCCTGCCGGAGGCGCAGCCGAGTTGACCGCTGGCGTAGCTCAGTGCGGGTCAAGCGGGCGGCAGCCACCACCGCGAGGCTAGTAGGGAAGGCGACTGAGCATCAGTCTTGACGTGTCTATAGAAAATGATGAACGATCACCGGATCACGGAGGAAGGGGACCGATGACGACCGTGGAGCAGGCCGAGGCCGACCTCATCGCCCGGACGCGAGCGCTCATCCCCGAGCTCAGCGAACGCGCCGACGCGACTGCCGCCGCTCGCCGCGTTCCCGCCGAGAACATCCGCGCACTTCAGGCGGCGGGATCACTGAAGACCGTCCAGGCCACGCGGAACGGCGGCTACGGCCTGGGGATGCGCGCGCATCTCGACACGATCTCGTCGATCGCCGAGGGGTGCGGCTCGACCGCCTGGGTGTCCGGTGTCGTCCACGCCCACTCGTGGCTCCTGTCGCACTTCCCCGAGCAAGGCCAGGACGACATCTACGGCGCTGACGCCGACTCCGTGGTCGCGGCCGTCATCGGTCCCCGCGGATCCGCGACGAGACATGCGGATGGCAGCCACACGCTCTCGGGGTTCTGGCCGTTCGCGTCCGGCAACGAGAACGCGTCGTGGCTGTTGCTCGGAGCCGTCGTGAGGGACGAGAAGGGCGACGTTGTCGACCAAGGCGACTTCGCGGTGCCGACGTCAGCGATCGAGCGCAAGGACGACTGGTTCGTCAACGGGCTCACTGGCACCGGTTCGTGCTCGGTGAGCGTCGAGAACATCGACATCCCGGCTCACCGATTCCTGTCGCTGCCCGCGCTGATCATGGGTGAGAGCCCGGGCGCCAGCCTGCACGAGGGGTGGGCGCACCGATGCGCGCCGGTGCCCGTGCTCGCGCTCGCGCTCACGGGCAGCGCGATCGGCATCGCGACGCAGGCGCTCCGAGACTTCCCCGCCCTCGTGAAGGGCAAGACGATCGCGTACACGGCCGACGACCAGGTCAGCCATCCGCTCACGCACATGCAGACGGCCGAAGCCGCGATGTGCATCCACGAAGGCACCCTCGTGCTCTACCGCTGCGCGGACGAACTCGACGCCGCGGCGAGGGCGGGCGCCGATCTCGATCTGCTCACCCGGGCACGGATGCGGCTCGACTGCGCCGAAGGCGTGCGCCGCTGCCTCGACGGCGTGGAGATCCTCTTCCACGCGAGCGGCTCGTCCGGCATCCGACTCTCGAGCCCGCTGACCCAAGCGGTCGCCGATCTCCGCGCGATCAACCAGCACGGCTTGCTGAACCTCGAGATGAACCGTGAGCTCTACGGGCGCGTGCTGCTCGGGCTCGAGCAGAACACACCGCTCATCTGAATCTTCAGGCGCGCGCTCGCATCGCCGCTTCGATCTGCTGACGTCGCTCGGCGACGGCGGAGTCAGCTTCGGCACGAGGAACCAACGCGTACAGCGCCTTGTCAGGCTCCCACTGCCGCGCCTCCCACTCGGCGACGACCGGGATCTGATCGAGGTCGGCGTAGTACTCCCGCGAAGTTGCCGCTCGGTACGCGGAAGTACCAGAACAGGTTGGAGCCGAGGAAGTGACGACGGAGCACCCACACGACTGCGACGCGGATCGACAGCGAGCAAGTTCTGGGCGCCTTGCCGATCTCGTCGACGTCGTTCACCTGCGATGACGAGTGGTGGAAGAACGGGACGGCGAGCCGATGAGGCCGACGTTGTGATGATCTCCGAGCACGAAGGAACACGATGACGCCCGGCGACACGTCGCTGAGCTCGAAGCGGAGCACGGTCTGGAGGAAGCGCATGCTCGTCGAGGTAGGGCGTCGCGTAGAGGACGTGGCCGAGGTTGCGTGGCTGCGCGGGTCCCTGATCGAAGATCGACGGGCGAGCGCTCTCCAGGACGGGCGGTGTGCTGGGAGCGTTCATAGATGGGGCTCTCGTACGGCTTCGGCGTGACGTGCTTGGATCGCACCGCGACCTCGTGAGCCGATGCCGACGATCGGCTCGCGCAACGAGATGCTGCGGTAGTCATTCGACGTGACGTCGAGATGCTCATGCTCTGCGTTCGCCTTGATGCGCGCGACGTCGTCAGCGTGCTCTGCACTGAGGAGGTACTCGACGAGCTGGCGATAGGGCTTCTGGATCACGCGCAGCTAGTCGCGCGTAGGCAATGGCAAAGAGGCCGGGGCTCGACTCGGTGAGCACGAACTCACTGTAGAACGACCGCGTCTCGTAGACCTTCGGCACGCGCAACGTCATCTCGGCCAATCCCTGGAGTGCCATCGGATCAGTGACCTCCTCCGCCGCCCTCGACCATGCCGCGAGCTGATCGCGGAGTGATCGCGATCTGCACCTCGTGCACCTCGTCGTGGGGGAAGCCGAGGCGCTCGAACTCCTTCACGACTGCGTCCGCGCTCTCACCGTCGTAGACGGTCACGATGAACCCCTCGAAGATGTTCGCGAAGACGTGGACCATCGTTGCGTGCTTGCCCTCGAGCACGTCGGGGGCGTTCTGCATGAACTCCTCCTGAGACAGGCCAGGGGCTCGGTGGATGCTGGCGAACAACGGCATGAGATCTCCTCTGGTCGGACAGGAACAAGTGCACACGATAGGGCGTAGCGATATTCAGCACACTTGACCCGTAAATCGGGACGACTTAGGGTCGCCGCGTGAGCGCCCTGGCAGAGCGACCCGACCTCGACTTCGCCGAGCGCGACCGCCGCTGGAGCCGCGTCCGAGGCGGCATGACCGAGCGAGACATCGACCTCCTCATCGTGCTCCCGCAATCCGATCCGATCGACGTGCTCTACCTGAGCGGCGGTGAACAGGGCGCCATTCTCATGCCCCGCGGACGGAGAGCCCGTGGATCCTGCTCGGAGGCGAGGACAGCAACCTCGCTGTGGAGCGAGAAGGCTGGATGAGCCGAACGCGAGAGCGCGACACCGTTCGGCTCCACCAAGGTCCCCTACGGCGCGAGCAGTCGCCGACAAGCTGCAGAGGCTGAAGCTGGAAGCCACCGCGAGTGGCCATCGCCGGGCTCGACGGCGACCTCTACTCGCATGTCCGGTCGGCTGACGGCTACGCCTTGTACTCGAGTGTGCGTCGCATCATCGAAGCGCTCGACGGGTGCGAGTTCGTGAACGGCGCACCGGTCATGTCACGCGCTCGCTACGTGAAGAGCGAAGCTGAGATCGGCGGGTTCGCGCTGGAATCGCGGTAGCCGAGGCCGGTGCTCGCGCCATCGGCGAGGCGTACAGCATCGGGAAGGCGCAGGCCGACGCGTACCGAGCTGGCATCGCCGCGATGCTGCAGCCCGGGCTCGGCGTTCCTTCGATCGCGTGGTGCCCAGGTCCGTGGAAGACGCCGAGACCGCGCATCGTCGGCACACCGCCCGGCGACATCGAGCGACGGCCTCTGCGTGGCGGCCGAGATCATGCCGGGCTCGAGGATGATGACCCAGGTGGCGGAGCCGTTCTTCGCCGGCAAGATCCTCCCCGAGCAGCAGGAGGCGTTCGACCTGAACGTCGCCGCGTTCGAAGCGACGCGAGAGGCGTTGAGGCCGGGCGCGACGTGGCGTGAAGTCGAGGCGGCCGCGCTCGCGGTCGCGGACGGCACCGACTGGCAGGTGAGCTTCCTGCTCCACGGCGGCTTCGACGGCCCGCTCTTCATCCCCGTCGACAGTCACGACGACGTTCTTGACGACCGCATCGAAGCCGACACGGTCTTCATCGCCAAGCCAACAGTGTTCCCGCGTGCAGCGGAGCGCATCGTCGCGCGCAGCCACGACGTCAGCTGGGGCGACATGGTGGTGGTGAAGGAAGGCGGCGCGCAGCGACTCGGCACACGGCCGCAGCGGCTCATCTCGTACACCTAACGGATGCCGAAACCAAGGGGGAACACGGATGGAACTACGAGCGCAGCCAGATCGCAGACCTGTTCTCGGTCGGCCACAAGGCCGGCGCGTGGGGAGACCTGCCGGCGACGCCGGCCGACTTCGATCCTCAGATCCTCGTGTCGCGCAACGAGGGCGTGCAGCCCTTCTTCATCACCAGCGAGCGCGACTCTCTGCGTGGTGACGATGAGCGGCGAGGGCTTCGTCGAGTTCCGCGACTCGAACGTGCGGCACTTCCGGGTCGCCCCGGGCGACTTCGTGTACGTCCCCGCCGGCACACCGCACCGCATCCGAGCCGAAGGCCCCATGGTCCAGCTCCGCTTCGAGGCGCTGCACGCCGGCAGCGAGGCGGTCTCGTGGCATTGCCCCGAGTGCAGCACCGAGCTCTGGCACCGCGACTTCGACTCCGCGAGCGAGATCGCTCAGCCGCGTGTACCTCGAGGCGACGACCGAGTTCAACAGCAACGAGAGCCTCCGTCGCTGCGCAAGGTGCAGCGCGATGCACCCGCTGGTCGACGTCGCGGGCACGAAGTGGGATGAGATCGCGGCATTTCTCGAAGCCGAGCGCGCGGCCGCACCGGCTCGCCGAGACGAAGGGCGATCGCCTTCCGCCGGCGAAGGATCGCGAGCCGCTGCGCACGAACGTGTTCGAGCTCATGAGGGGGACGACCACGCAGCTGCTCCCCCTCTTCCCCTACCTCGGCCCCGGGGCGATGCTTCCCGCGGGCGCGCTGTTCCGTGGCGGGCCGGATGCGAAGTACGGGCGCTTCTTCCATCGCAACAGCGAGGAGGAGGTCAATGTCTGCTTCGGTGCACAGCAAGCGCTCGGCGCGGCCGGCGTCATGTTCATCGGGGGCAAGATGCACGAAGTGCAAGCGCCGCTCCTCGACACGAACGATCCCAATGCCTTCCTGGTAGCGGTCATCACCCAGCGCCAGCAGGATGAAGGCCACGCGCCAGAAGGAGTCGGTGATCTTCCGCTGCTCCGAGTGCAACAAGAAGCTTCACCAAGTCGACTACTCGGCCGAGCTGCCCGACCCCGACCGCCCCGACCTCGTGACCGCAGGACGGCTCGATGACGAGTACGACGATGTTCCCCACGATGTGGGGCAGCATCCTCGCCACCGACTCGTTCAACTCCGACGAGAAGGCGCGCACCTGCACCGAGTGTGGCCACGTCAACGCGCCATTCCCCGCGGAGGCGTGGGGCTGGCAGAACTACGTCGACCGCCACGAGGTCGTCAACTCGGCGCGACATCTCCTCGACGAGAGCGCAGAGAGGGCCGAGGCGGCCGCGTCAGCCGTCTGAAGCGAGTGCCGCCTCGCCCAGGTAGCTGACCTCGATCAGGTCGCGCCGATCACGAAGGTCCTCGGCTCGTCCCTCGAGCACGAGCTCGCCGTGGTTCAACACGTATGCGCGATCGGCGATCGCCAATGACAGATGCGCATGCTGCTCGACGAGCAAGAGCGCAGTGCCTGTGTCGGTGACGACCTTCTTGAGCAATGCGAGCAGGCGCGCCACGATCAGCGGCGCGAGACCGAGGCTCATCTCGTCGACGACGAGCAGTCGCGGACGCGCCGCAAGCCCCTCGCGATCGCAAGCATCTGCTGCTCGCCACCCGAGAGGAGACCCGCCTTGCGCTTCCCGAGCGCAGCGAGCTCGGGGAACAGCCCGAACATCTCGACGGCCGCATCGCGGCACCCGCGCACGCCGAGACGAATGTTCTCCTGCACGGTCAGGTCGAAGAAGAGCGCTCGATCCTCGGGGACGAGCGACACACCCATGCGAAGCAACCGCGCTGGCGTGAGCCGACTCGATCTTCTTCCCGCCCACCCAGACCTCACCCCCGAGCGGCGGGAAGAAGGCCGCACGCCGTGAGCAGCGTCGTCGTCTTGCCGGCGCCGTTCGGGCCGAGGAGGGCAATGACCTCTCCGTCGGACACGTGGAGCGACACGTTGCGCACCACCGCGAGCTGTCCGTAGCCGGCAACGAGGTCTCGAACGGCGAGCAGCTCGGTCATCGATCACCGCCGGAGGGCTCGACGTTGACGGGTTCCTCTCCGAGGTACGAGCGGAGCACGTCGGGGTTCCCGCGGATCTGTGCCGGCGTGCCCGACGCGATGAGGCGGCCGGAGTCGAGCACATGGACGTAGTCGCACACCGTGAGCACAAGCGCCATGTCGTGGTCGATGAGGAGGAGGCCGGGGCCCGAGGCCGCCGACCTGACGGAGGCGGTGGCCGAGCTCCTCGGTCTCGAGACGATCGAGCCCTGCCGCGGGTTCGTCGAGCATCAGCAGGGCGGGCCGAGCGACGATCGCCCACGCGAGGGCCACCGACTTGCGTTCGGCCTGCGAGAGAGAGCTCGGCAGGCGATCGGCAACGCCGTCGAGGCCGAGAAGATCGAGCGCCCGTGCGACGTCGTCGCTGTCCTTCGCACGCCACCGCAGGATCACCTCGGTGAGCGACTTCCACCACTGCGCGCTCTCGGCCGTCACCGCACGTTGTCTGCGACGGTCATGTCCTCGAACAGCTCGAGCGACTGGAACGTGCGTGTCAGGTTGCTCAGCGCGTGGCGGTGAGCCCGCATGCGGGTGATGTCACGACCGCCGAACCTGACAGAGCCACCCGTGATCGGAGCGAAGCCGGTGACCGCGTCGAGGAGCGTCGTCTTGCCCGCGCCGTTGGGCCCGATGAGCCCCGTGATGCCCTCGCACGGCACCCGCATCGTCACGTCGTCGACGGCTCGAAGGCCACCGTACGGCAACGCAGAGCCCGTTGAGCTCGAGGAAGCGCGCCGCGCTCACGAGCTCGACTCCCACGGTCGACGGAGTGGGTGCATCGAGTCTCGGTGCGGGCCCGGCGGGCTTCGACCCGCGCGATGTGGCGACAGCCTTGATGCGGCGAAGCCCTCGCTCGAGCCCGTCGGAGAGCCCGTCGGGATGGATGATCGTCGTCGCGACCAGCCCGAGGCCACCGATCAGATAGGCGTACCGGCCGATGCCGAACCACTGGTCGAGCAACGTCGGGCCGAAGCCGCTCGGAGCAAACAACAGACCGGCGACGACCGCGCCGGAGATGCAGCGCGACGCCACCGATGTAGATCAGCGCGACGAGAAGGAGCGAGGTCAGCACCTGGAACTGCTCGCCGGAGAGGTTCCCGTGAGGAGCCCTGTCATCGATCCGGCGAGCCCGGCGATGAACCCCGATGCCGCGAACGCGAAGAGCTTGGTGCGGGCGAGGCTGACGCCGGAAGCGACGGCCGCCCGTTCGTTCGCGCGGATCGCGAGCATCTGGCGGCCGACGCCGCTGTTGCGCAGGAACGCCACCAGCACGCCCGCGAGCACCGCGACCACCAGCACGAGCAGTCCGAACTCGGGCCGCGGGTATGCCGTCGCATCTGAGCTGCGGATGTTGAAGTCGATGCCGAACAGCTTCACCGCGGGGATCAAGCGGCCGTTTGCGCCGCCGGTGAAGGTGCCGCTGCTGAAAAGGAACGCGTCGAGCGCGACCGCAGCGGCAAGGGTGAGCACTGCCAGGTGGATGCCACGCGTACGAAGAGCGGGCAGACCCACGACCAACGCGAGCGGCGCGGTGACCAGGCCTGCGAGCAGAAGCGCGAGCGGGAACGGCACGCTCAGGTCGCCACTCAGGATCCCGAACATGAACCCACCGAAGCCGGCGAACGCCATCTGCGCGAGCGAGATCTGGCCTGCGAACCCGGTCACCACCACGAGCGACAAGCCGAGCACGATCATGATGAGGCTCTGGATCAGTCCGAGCCGGAGGGTGCTGCCGAGCGTGAACAGCGCGATGGTGCCAGCGGCGAGGCAGAGCACGGCCGAGAGCACGACGTGCTTGGGACGCCCGGCGACTGGCATCGCGCGATCGATCAGCGTGCCTCTCCATGGGATCGACCGACCGAACACGATGAGCGCCACGATGATCGCGAGGAAGGGCAGGCCCTCCTGCAGGCCGCTCCTCGGCAGCCAGTCGTACTGCAAGATGAGCTTCGTCATCAGCGACTGGAGCATCCCGATCGCGAGCCCGGCCACCACCGTGGCCGAGAACGAGGTCATGCGACCGAGGAGGGCGGCACCGAGAGCGGGGACGATGAAGAGCGTGAACGACGTCGGGTTGAGGCCGGAGATCGGTGTGATGAGGATTCCCGCGAAGCCGGCGAGCGCGGTCGCCACCATCCAGTTGATCGCGCCGAGTCGAGTCGACGAGTAGCCGCACACCGCCGCGCCCTTCTCGCTCTCGGCGGCGCCCCGCGTCGCGAGGCCGAAGGTGGTGTACCGGAACACTGCCCACAACGCGACGCCGATCACGACGGTGACCGCGGCGAGGTAGAAGCGATCTCTCGGCACGCGCGTGCCGAGCACGACGATCGGAGTGCTCGGAAGGATCGAGCCCGCGGTCTGTCCAGAGATGTTGAAGGCGGCATCGCCGAGGTTGAGCACGACCATCGCCTGCACGACGATCATGAGCCCGACCGACGCGACGAGTCGTGCCAGTGGCGGCGAGCCTCGTAGCGGCCGGAAGACGAGGACGAAGATCAGCAACCCGAGCGCTGCCGCGTAAACGAGCGAGATCAGCAGCGCGGGAACCGTCGCGATGCCACCACTGAAAATGGGCACCCGATAGGGCAGGCCGACGACGGGGAGCATGAGGTGACCCGTCTTGCGGAGGTCGATGTAGGTGTACGCGATGAACATCGCGATCGCGCCCTGAGCGAAGTTGATGACCCCGAGCTCCGGTACTCGAGCACGAGCCCCAGGCCGAGGATCGCATAGACCGCCCCCGCGCCGAGGCCGAGGAGGAGGAAGAGGAGGTAGGACGACATCCGCTTCCGCTCAGGGAGCGACGGGAGCGGCGATCAGCCCGCCGCCGCGCCCCACAGCTCATCCATCGGCACGTAGTCGCTCAGCTTCTGGATCTTCCCGTCGACCTGCTGCACGAGGTACGCCGATCCCGCGCAGATGCCCGGCGTCGCAGCCACCGGAGGCGCTGAGCACGAGTAGGGCACGTTGAGGAAGCTCGGCTGATCCTTCGTCGCCTTGAACGCGGCGAGGACGCTCTGGTGTGTGAGCGACGCGGGATCCATGCCGTTGAGGAGAGCCTGGATGTTCATGATCGTGCCGAACCCACCGCGGGAGAAGTCGGTGTCGGCGGCGTCGGGCTTCTCGGCCTTCATGACTTGGTCGTAGAGCTGCACGTCGGGGTCGTCAGGGAACACCTCGGACCCCTTGTAGAGGTTGACGAAGTACACACCGTTGGCAGCCGAGCCGGCAGCGGCCAGCGTGGCAGGGTCACCGCAGTTGTCGGGCATGATCATGGGCACGGTGGTGCCGAGGCTCGAGTAGGCCTGGAACGCCGGCTGGCACGGCAGGCCGTAGGCGAGCAGCGCATCGGGCTTCGCCTGCGAGTGCCGCCGCGAAGGTCGCGGTGAGATCGGCGGTGCCCGCGGGAGCAGTCACCGTTGCGGGTGCCGGGATGCCTGCTGCCTTCGCGGGCGCATCCATGTAGAGCGCCTTGATGAAGGTGTTGGACGGCAGGTCATACGCGAGCGCAGCGAGATTCGTCGCGTGCAGCTGGGAGATGGCGAAGTGCACCATCGCCGGGAACAGCGAGGCCGACCACCCGTTGAACAGCGCCCGGCTCGCCGACGTGTACTCGGGTGGCGTGAACGAGGCGCCACCGATGAGCGGGATGCCCGGTCGCGTCGAACGTGGCCTGCACCGTGAGGGCGCCCGCGTCCGGACCGGGGATGATGATCAACGGCTGCTTCTGGAAGAGCTCGTTGGCACAGGCCGTCAGGCGGGGCGCGGTGTAGTCGGTCGTGCACGACTCGAGCTGGATCGGTCGACCACCGATCCCACCGAGCTGGTTGTTCACGTAGTCGGTCGCGGCCTCGGCACCGTCGATCAGCTCGGGTGCGGTGAAGCTCGGGTTGTCGGCTGGAGTGTAGATGCCGATCACGATCGGCTCGCCGGTCGCCTTCTTGCCCGCAGCCGTCGTGGCGGCGCCCGCGGCCGTGGTGGCTGCGCCGCCCCGCGGCGGTCGTGGCGGCGCCCCCGCCTGTGGTCTGGGGAGCGCTGCTGCCCGAGTCGTCGCCGCATGCGACGAGGGCCGTCAGGCAGGCTGCCGCCACGGCGAGACCGATCAAATGTCGCCCGCGTGCCCGCTTCTTCGTCGCGCCCATGCGTTCCCCCCAAAGTACGTACGACTCGTTTGGATACCGAATTACAGGACTTGAGTGCCGAATATTAGGTCAGTGCAGGCGAGCCCGGCAACAGGTCAGGCGACGGCGTCGCTCACCGCGGCGTGGATGTCGAGGAGCGGGAGCAGCTGCTCGGGCGGCCGCCGACCCATGCCGCACTCGGTCGCGACCCGAACGACGGGACGACGCTCGAAGCGGCGGCGACGCGGCGCTCGGTGCCATCGAGGCCGTCGGTGAAGTGCACGAGGCCGAGGTAGAGCTCGGTGTCGTCGTGGAGTGCGAGGTCGGCGAGAGGAGCGAAGTACGTGACGTCATCGCGGTCGCGGGGCACGGGGAGGTGGATCCACGTGAGCGGACGGTTGACACCCGCGCACAGTGCGTTCGCGATGTCGGCGAGCTTGCCCGCGTCGACGGGCTGCTTGAAGTGCTCGTGCTCGAAGTCGCCGTAGCAAAGGTGGTATCCGAGCTGGATGTCCGAGGGCACCCAGCTCGCATAGCGGATCAGACGATCGAGCACTCCCTGGCGCACGTCACCCTCGAAGTAGCCAGGGAAGACCCCCTCGAGGATGCCGAACTCGGCCGCGGTGTCCCACTGGAACGCGAGCTTGTCGTGAGGCACGACCGCTGCGATCCGTTCGACCTCGCGCTGCATCGCCATCTCGTAGGCGGGTTCGAGCGTCATCTCGAGGCCTGATACGACGAACGCACTGATCGGCGCAAACGGCGTCGGAAGGCTGACTTGGAAGCGCCAGTGGGAGGGGAGCTCTCCGGCGGCTTGCAGATCCGAGAAGAGCTCCCAGGACGAGACGGCGCTCTCCGCGTAGCCGAGCGCGCCGAAGTCGAAGTCGTCGGTCGAGACACCGTCTTTCAGGGCGATCCGAGGGTTCGGCGCATAGTTGCGCGGGCCGGGCGGGATGACCTCGAACTGCGGATCGGCCATGAACCGATGCAGCTGCCAGACGATCCAGTCGAGGCGCGGCCCGGTCTCTCCATCGGTCACCCGATGGAGCCGATCGCCGAGCCGCTCCACGCAGGCGCGGAACACGGACTCGGCGTCGGGCAGCGGCACCGAGCCGACGAGGTGCGCGCCTTTCGGCTTGGCAGACATGGTTCCCCCTCAAGTCGCGGAAGCTAGGAGTCGAGCTCGTCGTAGACGCGAGCCGCAGCGGGGTGCAGCGGAATCGGCGACGCACGCAGGCGCTCGGGATCGAACGGATAGTTGAGCGGGCTGCGCTCGGAAGGAATGTGGTGGTACTGCCGCTCGATCGCGTGCGACGTGTGCACCATGCACCACGTGAGCAAGTACGCGACATCGTCCGGCATGTCTTCGTGCACGAGCACGAGGAAGCTGCTGAAGTCGAGTGTCAGAACGTCGTCGTCACAGCCGGGGAGGTAGCCGCCGCGGAAGATCCCTCGCGGCCAGTGCAGCTCTTCCTCGAGCGAAGTGAGCGCGGCGTCCTCCATCGGGATGAAGTTCGTCTCCCGAGCGACGCCGACCTCCTGCCACGGGGGCGTCATGATCGCCTCGTGAAACACCGCGTCGGCAAGGCCGTCGTGGTACCAATGAAGCGGGGGGAATGGGCGCTCGTCCTCCATGAAGCTGCCGCCCCACGCGAGGAAGTCGTCGCGGGGGATGCCGTGCGAGGCCATCACACGCTTCACCCCGTAGCCGATCGTGTTCACGCCGTCGTCCTGCGAGGTCGCGATCTTGAGCGGCACCTTCTTCGTGCGCAGATCCTCGAAACTGCGGACGCCGTGCTCCGTGCCGACCGCGAACACGAGGCGGTCGTCCTGCGGGAGCACACCGAGCCCGCGGAGCTCGGGATGAGCCCGGCCTTCGAACATGCCGACGCCTGCGACAGCCGAGTAGCCGACGTAGCTGGGCACGAGCATCGAGAGGTCGACCTGGTGGTTCACGATCGCCTCGACGGCGTCGGTGCCACCGCGTCCAGTCCAGGTCGCTGTGCGCGACCCGGGAGCCGCCCGATCGTTGAACTCCTGCGCGAGCCAGCCGCAGATGCGGTGGAGGTTCGCCTGTCCCCAGTCACCCTGGAACTGCAGCGTGACCGCGCGGTCGATGTGAGGCTGCGCGGTCTCGCCCATCAGGCGCTCCGGATGGCGTCTGCAACTTCAGGCCAGCGGATGCCCTCGAGGTCGACGACATCGTGCACGGTGCCGCACGCCCCGCAGCGTCGGAGGTCGACGTCGGCGTTGAACGAGTTGCACGCGCGCCAGTAGGCGTCCTGCGGCAGCTCGTCCTCGGTGTCGAACTCCTCGCGGTGCACCTCGGCGCCACACGAGGAGCAGAACCAGGCCACAGCCTCGAGTCCGGCGTGCAGCGCCTTGTAGCGCACATGGATCGACGACTCGTTGGGGCGGATGCGGCTCGCCGTTCCTGCCGGCAGGTACACGAGGTCTCCGGGCTCGAGGCGGTGGTAGCGCACGGGCGAGAGCTCGAGATCGAGCCGTCGCAGTGCCCGAGACCTGCGCGAGCACCGTGTCGGCCGAGCAAATGAGGAAGAACGGCTGCGGTCGGTCGTTCCGTGAGACGTGCACCTGCGGGTCACGGCCATCGACGAGCACGGGCATCTCGTCGTACGGCCCGCACTCCTTCGCCGCGTCGAACACCTGCACCAGCTTCTTGCGAGTGAGCTCCATCGGTCAGGCGGTCGAGCGCGACTCGTCGGCCATTGCGAGCATCGCCGCGCGCGCGTCGTTCACCGTGCGCTGATGCATCGACCACTTCGCCCATCCCCACTCGTCCATCGGGAACGGCGGGTTGACGTGACCACATTTCGATGCACGTACGGAGTGACTCATCGGAGTTGAAGCGAGCGACCGGCTCGACCGATTGGTTGAGCGTCGGGAACTCGGGGAAGCGATCCTCGTGGTCGTCGGTCGGGCGATCGGTGAACTCGTGCACGAACAAGTGCTCGTGACACTTCATGCACCGCCAGATGAGCTTCTCGGTCTGCGCCTCGGTGTCGCTTTGGCGCTGCACGATCGTGACGAGAAGGAAGCTGTCGGGCGACTCGGGGTCGCGCAGGAAGCTGTTGACGCCGTGGAGGTTTGGCTGCGCCATGATCCGCCCGGTCTCGAGGAGCGCACCGTGCGCACCCCAGACGAACGAGATCTCGTCGACGGTGTTGTAGTGGAAGAAGTGTCCGACGTCGTAGCCCGGGCCGCCGCGGAAGAGCGCGCCGGAGTACACGATCGCCCCGGGGCCGTAGTAGGGGAACAGCGGCACCAGCTGTGTGTTCGCGTGCTGCATCCGCTCGTAGACGTTGACCTTCAGCGGCTCACGCGCGCCGGTTGGCGGCGGGATGCGGTGCTCGCTGCGCGGGTGCCGTCGATGTCGGAGTCATCTGCGCCATGGGTTCCCCCCTCGGGCCAGGAGCGGTCCTGACTCTGTGCTGTCCTGAGTTTCGGGATGTCTCTCTTGCATTTCAGCACTCGTGGGTGCGGGCCCGCAACGGTAGAGGTCAGCCGCCGATCTCGGCGAGGCGATCGGTCACCCGCTTTGCGGCTGCCTGCACCGCCTGGATGACCGTGGGCACATCGTCTTCCGTCAGCTCGAAGGCCAGGCATCCGACGCTGATCCCCGCGGTCACCTTGCCGTCGGGCCCGAACACGGGTGCGGCCACTCCACGCACTCCCAGATCGCGCTCGCCGTTGCTGAGGGCGTAGCCCCGCTCCCGGATGCGGGCGAGCTCGCGGCGCAGATCGTCCGGGTCGGTGATCGTCGTGTCGGTGAACCGCTCGAACGGCGCGAGCGAGTCGACGACGAGATCGGCGTCCTCTTCGTACGCGAGCAGCACCTTCGCGGGCGCTCCGGCATGCAGGGGGAGCAGGTGGCCCCGCTCGTAGCTCAGCCGGATCGGGCGGGCGATCTCGACCCGCTCGACACACACCGCCATGTTCCCGGAGCGCCTCGTGAGCAGCACGGTCTCGTCGACCTCGCGGGCCAGCTCACGCATGATCGGCAGCGCGAGCTCCGACAGGCCGAGGCCCTCCCGCGCGATGCGAGCGAGCTCGAAGATGCGTGATCCGAGGCGGAAGCCGCCCCGCACGGCGTCCTCCTCGAGGAGGTTCGACGTCCGCAGGCTCTGCAGGTACCGATAAGTCGTGCTCCGCGACATCCCGAGGCGCTCGGCGATGTCGCCGGCCGAGAGGACGGGAGTGGCCACGTCGAAGAGGAAGAGCACATCGATCGCACGATCGGCGGTGCTGTTGCGCCCCGTCGTGGATGCTCCCGTTTCGCTGGGCACCTGTCCCATCATATGGGTCGGGTGCTCCCGAGCGGGTCTTCACGATATTCAGGACGCTTGACCCGTTTTTCGGGAGTCATTACCGTGATATCGACCTGAGGAGGCTCGCGATGGACTTCGGTGTGCAGTTCTTCCCATCCGTCGGGCCCGAGACGACGCCGGCGAGCCAGTACTTCGCCGAGGCGCTCCTCCTGACCGAGCAGGCCGAGGCGCTCGGATTCACGAACGTCCGCACCGTCGAGCACTACTTCCACCACTACGGCGGGTACTCGCCGAATCCGCTCATCTTCCTGGCGGCCGCGGCGGCTCGTACGAAGACCATGCGGCTCATCACCGGCGCAGTGCTCCCCGTGTTCAACCACCCCCTCAAGCTCGCGGGTGAGATCGGCATGCTCGACGCGATCTCGGGCGGTCGACTCGAGGTCGGCTTCGCACGCGCCTTCCTCCCTCACGAGTTCCAACGGTTCGGGGTGAGCCTCGACGAGAGTCGAGAGCGCTTCGACGAGGGCATCGCGATCGTCGATCGACTGCTTCGCGAGGAAGACGTCGCGTTCGAGGGCCAGTTCCACCGATTCCCTGCGACGACGTCGCTCCCGCGGCCGACGCAGCAACCGCGGCCTCCCTTCTGGGTTGCCGCGCTGGCGACCGAGTCTTCGTTCGTCAACGCGGGCACGAACGGCTACTGGATCATGGCGATCCCGCTCGCCGGAGCGAAGCTGGCCTCGCTGCTGTCGGCCTACCGTGACGCCTGGCGCAGCGTGGGTCATCCGGGTGACGGGCGAGTGATGCTCGCGTTCCACATGCTCTGCCACGAGGACGAGGCCGCCGCCCACGATCTCGCTCGCGACCTCGTCAACCAGTACCTCGCGAGCCTCGTCGACGGCGCTAGTGGTTGGCTCGACGGCTCGAGCTCCGACGACTACCCGGGTTACGACGCGATCATCCGAGGCTTGAAGAACGACTCGTTCGAGTCGCAGCTCGCTCAGGGTGCGGTGTGGGTCGGCTCGCCTGACTCGATCTCCGAGCAGATCGCCTCGTACAACGACGCAGTCGGCGGATTCGAGATCGCCTCGATGCAAGTGAACTTCGCGGGCCTCCCATACGACATCGCGACACGCTCGCTCGACCTCTTCGGTCGCGAGGTGCTCCCGCGGTTCAGCACGCTCGCCGCCACGACGTCGTGAGGCTCGCGCTCTTCGACGACTGGCGACTCGGCGTGATCGACGTCGACGCGCAGACCATCACCGACGTCACGGGTGTCGTGCCCGGAGCGGGCGAGGCCGACCCGCTCGGTGCCGGCTGGTGGGTGCGGATGTGCCGCGACTTCGAGGACCTGCGCTCCGGGGTGGACGACGCTCGATCACGCGGTCACGCCGTGCCACTCGACGAGGTTCGGCTTCGTCCGCCCGTGCTCAACCCGGGCAAGGTCGTCGCAACGGCATCGAACTACGGCGCCCACGTCGCCGAGATGCGCGAGGTCGTGCTCGAGCGCGTCGCTGGCCACGTCGAGCCCTGGCTGCTCGACTTCGACGTGTTCCTGAAGGCGACGTCGTCGGTGATCGGGCCGGGTGACGCGGTGGTGTTCCCCTCGGGCCCGAGGCCGCGGGACGCGAGGTCCACCACGAGAGCGAGCTCGCCGTCGTCATCGGTCGCGGCGGCTCGAAGATCGCCGCGGCGTGGGCGCTCGATCATGTGCTCGGCTACACGATCGGGCTCGACATGACCGTGCGAGGTGACGGCGACCGCTCGCGTCGCAAGAGCTACGACACGTTCACCCCGATCGGCCCGTGGCTGGTGACCGCCGATGAGATCGTCGATCCCAACAAGCTCGACGTGCGCCTCGAGGTCGATGGGTGCGTGAGGCAGCAGGCGAACACGAGCGACATGCTCGTGGACGTCGCGGGCATCATCGCCTACACATCGACGGTGATGCGCCTCGACCCCGGTGATGTCATCCTCACGGGGGCACCGCCGGGCGTCGGAGAGGTGCACGCGGGCGAGATCATGGTGTCGGAGATCAGCGAGATCGGGACGATGCGCAACCCGGTGACGCTCTGAACCAGGAGGTGGCGACGTGAGCAACGACATCGGTGTCGATGATCGACTCAACGTGTTCTACTCGGACCTGGGGTCGGTTGACCTGCAACCGTTGTGGACGCAGACCCGAAACCTTCTGCCCACGACTCCGAAGCCGGCCGTGCTGCCATGGCTGTGGCAGGGCGAGACGTTGCGGGCGCTCGCCGCGCGAGCCCGCGACCTCATCACGATCGAGCGCGGCGGAGAGCGCCGTGTGCTCGCCCTCTCCAACCCCGGCCTCGCCGGTGCGCCCTTCGCGACCTCGACGCTCTGGGAGCGATCCAGGCACTCGGCGCGGACGAGAGCGCTCCCGCTCATCGACACAGCGCGTCCGGCGATCAGGTTCGTGCTGGAGGGCAGCGGCGTCTGGACGACGGTCGACGGCGACACGTGTGCCACATGCATCCCGGAGATCTCGTGCTCACCCCCGTGTGGACGTTCCATGACCACACCAACGACGGCGACGAGCCGATGATCTGGTTCGACGGTCTCGACCTGCCGATCATCGCCGCGCTCGACGCGAGCTTCTTCGAGAACCATCCTGATCTGAACCAGCCGGTGAGAGGCTTCGATCTCTCAGAGCAGATGTACGGCGCCGGGGGCCGCGTGCCCTACGGCACGACGAACGATTCGCCGCATTCGCCGCTGCTCGTCTTCCGGTGGAAGCACAGCGACGCGCTCCTCGACAAGCTGCTCGCGACTCGGGCGGCCCGATGGCGAGCATCGAGTTCGTCGACCCGACTTCCGGCCGACCCGCGCTCCCGACCATGAGCTGCGTGCTGCACCGGTCGTCCCCGGTCTGGCGCACCGCGTCGCGGCGAAAGACGGGCAGCTCGATCTTCGTCGTGCACCACGGCACCGGCCAGAGCGTGATCGGCGGGCAGGTGTTCCGCTGGTCGCCGGGCGACATGTTCGTCGTGCCGTCGTGGGAGGCGCTGGACCACGAAGCCGACACGACGGCCGACATCTTCGAAGTCAGCGATGAAGCCACGGTGCGGGCGCTCCGGCTGTTCCGAGACGAGACATCGAGCAGCACCAGGAGATCACCGGGGTCTTCGAGCCGCGGCGCCTCGTCGCCGGGTGAGCGCCGAACGCGATCGAGGCCGTCGTGCGGGCGAACCGTGCGCTCGGAGCCGCTGGGCCAGGCAGACCTCATCTGGGGTCACGCGTCGATGCGTGACCCCGAGTGGTCGCGGCGCCGTGGATGAAGGCTGCAGGTTGGGGTTTCGAGGAGATCACTCGAGAGCGGGTCGTGCTCGTCTCGGATGAGGGCGAGGTGCTCGCAGGCGAGGGCCGGCGTCACATCGAGTACCCGATCCACACCGAGCTCTACCGGCGGCGCCGCCGACATCACCGCAGTGGTGCACTCACACGCTGCTGCTGCAGTCGCGTTCGTGTCGCTCGACGTTCCGGTGCGCGCGTTTTGCACGATGGCGTGTGGTTTGCCGACCCCGACATCCCGAGGTTTCGCGAGACCGGGAGCCTCATCCGTGATCACGAGCCTCGGCAGAGCGCTCGCGTCCGCGATCGGCGATGGGCCGGGTTGCCTCATCCCCCACCATGGCCTCGTGACGGTCGGCGCGACCGTGGCTGAAGCGGTGATGCGAGCGGTCTGTCTCGACCGTGCGTGTCAGGTGCAGCTGCTCGCGATGGCTGCTGGCGGGCCGCACACCTGGTCAGACACCGCATGAGGTTGACGCGGAAGCGCACGGAGGTATGGACGCCCGAACAGGTCACCGCTGGCTTCGAGTACCTCTGCCGCGCTGCCGGCTGCGGCTAGATCAGTCAGACCTCAGCTCGAATGGAGCGGGCTGCCTCCGCGAGCGCGGCGAGCTTCTTGAAGGCCGTCTCGCGGGGCAGGTACTTCATCCCGCAGTCGGGAGCGGCGACAAGGCGCTCGGGCGGCACATGCTCGAGGCCATGCCGGATACGAGCCTTGACGACATCAACGGGTTCGACTGCTGGGTCTTCCAAGTCGATCACGCCGAGCACGATCACCTTGCCCGACAGGTCGTCGAGTACGCCGAGGTCAACCTTCGGTTGCGCCGCCTCGATCGAGATCTGCGCTGCCGTGGTGTCCGCGAGCTGAGAGAGGAACGAGTAGCCGGTGGGCTTCTGCCCTTTGACGACTGCCGCGTAGCCGAAGCACAGGTGCACCGCAGTGGTGACGGTGATGCCCTCCAGTGCTCTGTTGATCGCGGGTACTGCGTACCGCTCCGCCGCGATCGGGTCGTTGCGTAGCCAGGGCTCGTCGAGCTGGATGACATCGGCTCCCGCGGCCTGAAGGTCGCGCGCCTCGTCATTGACGGCAGCCGCGAAGGCCATGGCCGCCGCTTCGGAGTCGTGGTACCACTCGTCCGACGCTTGTTGGGTCATCGTGAACGGACCGGGCAACGTCACCTTCACCGGGTGGTCAGTCGTGCGACGGAGAAACCGGAGTGCGTCGACCTCGACTGCGCGCGTGCGTCGGATGTCACCGACGATCCTGGGCACAGGGATCGTCCTGCCCGAGCTGTTGGTCAGCATCGCCGGGTTCTCTGCATCGATGCCCTCGAGCGCGGCGACGAGGTGGTTCGAGTAGCTCTCGCGGCGGACCTCCCCGTCGGTGATCACGTCGATGCCCGCTCGCTCCATGTCGTGGATGGCGAGCTCGGCCGCATCGTCTTGGGCCTGTTCGAGCAGATCGGCCGGCACGCGCCACAGGTCGTGCGCACGGACGCGGGGAACGCCCTTCGACAGCAGAGCCCGATCGATCAACCATGGCGGTTGCGGGTAGCTGCCGACGACCGTGGTGCCTACAAGCTCCGGGGCTTCGCTCATCCCGCGCTCGCGCTGAGGTACTCGATCACCGCGTCATAGTCGCTGCCCAAGGCATTCGGGCCACCCATCCGCTTTGCCATCGTTTGCGCCCAGACGAGCGGGGTCACCTTGTAGACGCTGTCGATCTCGTCAGTGCGGGCGCCATGCTCGACGAGCACGCGGACGAGGTCGATGCGTCCGAGGCCAGCCGCGTGGTGCAGCGGCGACGCAACGACACCCTCGGGGTTCACGTCGAAGCCAAGGTCGATGAGCTGCGCGGCGGCATCCCACATTCCGGCGGACGCAAGGTCGGCGACGACCGCGGGCCGTCGAGCCCGCAGGTCCTCGAGCCGCGCCACGTCACCGGCGAGGATCTCCACGACGACGTCGTCGGTCGTGGCCGCGGCCTGGTAGAGATCGCGGAGCAATCCGACCTCGGCGGCATGGTGGATGAGCTCGTCGATGATGTGCAGTGCGAACGTGAAGCGATCGGGCCACCCGTCGGAAGCATCGAAGAGCTGCGCGGGGTCGGTCGCGGCGAGGTAACCGCGCCACGTTGCGAACGCGCGCTCGAGGAGCGAGACCGCCTCCGCCGCGGACATCGTGATCCAGACCTCGTCGATGTCGTCGGCGGGCGTCACGCCGAGCACTCGAGGGCAGCGGCCTTCACGCAGGAGGTCGATGATGTGCGTGAGGCGCCATGCGATCGTCGTGATCGGCGCGGGCGCGACAGGCATCAGGCCGAAGTCGAACCGCACTCCCGCCGCCGTCTCGCGCACGGACCACGCGAGCGGCGCCGGCTCCCACAGGTACTCCTCGTCGGTGAGACCTTCGAGACGCGTGTGGAGCCGGTTGTACGCCTTGTCGGAGAGGGCGATCAGATGAGCCGTCGTCACGCGCGTGCAGCTGCCGGAAGCTCGACGATCGTCACGGTCCCGTTGTCGCCGTCGACGTCGACTATCGCTCCGTCGGGAATCCGTCGGGTCGCGTCGACCGCCGATGGCACACACGGGATGCCGAGCTCGCGGCTCACGATGACGGCATGACTCAACGCCGCGCCGACGTCCACGACGACTGCCGCGGCAGGCACGAACAACGGCGTCCACGACGGATCGGTGCCAGGAGCTACGAGCACGTCACCCGGCTCGAGTGCCGACGCGCTCGTCGGTGTCAGCACGATGCGGGCCCGGCCCCTCGCCCGTCCGGGACAGCCGGGCACGCCGGAGATCGTGTCCCCCACGGCAACGGCGTCGACCGCGCGCGACCCCTTGGCCGGCCATCCCGAGATCGGCGGCGCTTCGCCGTTGAAGATGAACGGCGGCTCGAGCGATGCGAGGGAGCGACGGTGCTCACGCCGCGGCGGCACGAGGTCTTTGACGTCGGGCGAGGTTGCCTGCCACGAGCTCGTTGAGCTCGTCGAGGAACAGCATGAAGATGTCGGACGGCTCCTCGAGCGTGCCTCGCTCGGCGAGACGCCGGCCCAGCTCGCAGGCGGCCATCCGGCCCTCGTGGATCACGCGGATGATCGCAGTCTTGGACCTCTCGCGACCTCGGTTGAACGTGGCCGCTGAGCTCAGGCCGACCTCGAACGCGCCGAGCGACTCCGCATCACCGGCCAACGCAGTCCGCACTCGGTCGGTCAGCTCGCGGCGCTCTCGCTCACGAGCTTCGTTCTCCGCGATGGGCGACGCATCGTCGCTCGCCATCCGCATGCGGTCGACCGCGGCCAACGCGGTGTCGGGCTCGAGCTCCCACACGCGCGCGATGAGGTCCCACTCGTTGGCGCCGCGCGATCCGAACTCGGCGAGGAAGCGGTCGAACTCCTCGGCGAACGCTGTGACGTCGCTGTCCGAGGACGCGGAGAGCCTCGCGTAGAGGCCGGACGACCCGCCGTCGAACAGGTCACTCAGCGCTGCCGATGCGCGGACCGCTCTCGACATCCGCCACATCGCGAAAGCGGGAGCCGCCGAGTCCACGCCCCCGAGCCCGGTCATCAGTCGCATGGCCCAGTGCGGCTCGCCGATCGCGGTGCAGATCTGCGCAAGGATGCCCGGCCCGATCGAAGCGCCGATCGACTGGTTGATGTGCTGGTGGAACATCCGCCGGTACAGCGGCCGAAGCGAGACGATGTACCCGAGCAGCGCCGCGTCCGACAGCTCGCTGTAGTCGGGCCGTTGTGCGCGAATTCGCAGCGACTCCGCTCGGTCTGCTTGCAGCTCGTCCTGCGTGACGTCGGTCGTCGCCCATGCGAGCCAACCGGCCATCACCTCGGAGGTTCGGGCGTTGGCGTGCCAGTCCTCGGCGACATACGGCGGCACGTCGGGGTGGTCGCCGAAGTACACCTCGTCGATCGTGGTCGGCGTCATGCCGGGTGTGCGGCCGGCCCACACCCTGAACAGCGACGCGCCCAGATACGCGTATCCGCCGTGGATCCCGATCATCTCGGCTCGGAAGGGATCGAGCTCGTCGTCCTGCATGCCGAGGCGCTGCACGAACAGATCGCGCCAGCCGGCCACGGCGGCGCCCTCCCAGACGACGTCCCATCCGAGGGGTGAGGGAGGTTCGGGGAGCACCTCACTCACGTTTGGCGCGCGTCCAAAACGTGTAACGCGGCTCGAACGCGTTCTCCACGATCCAACGCATCGTGCACCCCCCGGTGGCTGTCGACGACAGCGTCGTCACACGCTATGGGGAACGGCAAGATCGGCGCTCACCTCTGACCGCTGCTGTGCCTGTCGAAGCACCGAGCCGAGCGAGACGTTCACCGCCGCCGCCAACGCCCTGCTCGCTGGAGGCAGCTAGCCGGCTGACTCAGGATCCGGCAGGGCGGACCATCGAGCTCGCCGATCAGCGTCGGAAGGTCAGCTGCAGTAGCTCTCGATGCCTTGTGAGGCGGCATCCAACGAGCCGTTCTCGAAGGCGCTGAAGTCGCTCGTCGCGAGGGCGTTGTCGACAGCATCCGCCATCACTTGGGTGTCTGCTTTGACGGCCTCGGGTGCCTGGTCGACGGCATCGTCGATCTTGGGCTTCACCTTGGTGAACGCCGCGACGGCGTCGGCCTGCGAGTGGATGTCCGCGGTAGCGGCGTCGATCTCGCCGGTGGTCTTGCAGAAGGCGGCCTTCTCCGCGCCCGTGGTGGCGCTGTTGTCGTCGCCGCAGCTGACGGCAGCGATGGGAAGCAACAGCGCGATCGCAATCGGAACGAGTCGAGTGACCCGGATCATGAGAGCTCGTTGACGGTTGAACCGTGCGGCTGCCGTGCTGCACGTCGGCGGGCGATCAACACGAGGATCCCGGTCACGATCAGGGCGATCAGTCCCACGGCGAGGCAGATCTTCGACGCGGTGTTGGCAGCGGAGGTGTCGTCGCTGCTCTTTCCCGCACCGAGGACGAGGCCGGTCACGAAGATGACCGCGCTGGCGACAAGGTACGGAAGCACGGAGCGTGTGCGCATGGCAGTTCCTTTCGATCGCTACGCGACGGGCGTTCCGTCGCTTCTCGATCGTCTGCCGATCGGCTTCACCGGGCATCGGTGCCGACCCGACTTCTCGGGTCGGGGTTAGCCCGGAGCCACGCGCGAGTTGGGCTGCTGGACCCAGGTCAGTACCGCCAGGACACGACGGTGATCGTCGGGCGCCGGCAAGAGCGTGAGCTTTGTGAAGATCGACGAGATGTGGGATTCGACGGTCTTGTCGTTGACGTGGAGCATCGAGGCGATCGCCTGGTTCGACCGCCCCTCCGCCATGAGCTCGAGCACGTCTCTCTCGCGTCCGCTGAGCGCGGTCAGCCGGTCTTTGGTCTGCTGTCGGCCGAGCAGGTGAGCAACGACGTCGGCGTCGAGGACGGTGCCGCCCGCGGCGACACGCTCGATGGCGTCGATGAGCACGGCGACGTCGACGACCCGGTCTTTGAGCAGGTATCCGAAGCCCGCCGGACTGTCGCGTGCGAGCTCGGCGGCGTAGCGACTCTCGAGGGACTGGGACAGCAGCAGGATGCCCAGATCTGGTCGACTCTGCTTGAGCCGCACCGCGGCCTGGCTTCCCTCGTGGGTGAAGGTCGGCGGCATTCGTATGTCCACCAGCGCCACGTCGGGCTCGTGCTGCGCGACGGCCCGCTCCAGCTCTTCGGCGTCTCCTACGAGCTCGCACGTCTCCATGCCGGCTTCCGCCAGGACCCGGGCGAGGCCTTCTCGAAGCAGGACCGAGTCATCGGCGATCACTACCCGCACGGCCACCTCGCCAGGAGCCGAGTACCACCGGAGGGACGATCCTCGACCTCGAGCCACCCGCCCGCGGCGCCGGCGCGGTCGCGAATGCCTTGCAAACCTGACCCGTCCCGGCGAGCGCCCCCGCGGCCGTCATCCTCGACAGTCAGCTCGAGCCATCCGTCGCGCGCGGTCGCGCCGACGACGATGTGGCTCCCACCTGAATGCTTCTGCGCATTGGCGATCGCCTCGCACGCGACGAACCACGCGCAGGCTTCGAGATCCGGATCGAAGCGGGCGTCGGTCACATCGAGTTGGATCGCGATCGGCGAGCGGCGAGCGAGATCGTCGAGCGCGGCGCCTATCCCGCCGTCGGCGAGCGCCGACGGAAGGAGGCCATTCGCGAGGTCACGGAGCTCTCCGACCGTGACTTGGAGCTCGCGAATGCCATCCGACAAAGCGCGGCGGAGCCGCTCGTCACTGCCGTTGAGGAGCGCGGCTTGTTGGTTCATCGCCAACGCGAGGAGTCGCTGCTGCGCACCGTCATGAAGGTTTCGTTCGAGCCGTCGCCGTTCAACCGTCTGCGCGGCTGCGATGCGAGCCCGCGACTCGTTCACCTCCACGAGCTGCGCGGCGATCGCCGCGCGTAGTCGCGCGTTGTCGAGCTCGGACACCGCGACGCTGCACGTGGCGTCGACGATCGACGGTTCAGCCTTCGCCGTGTCGAAGCTGACCCGGGCGATGGCGCGGCCGTCGCGCTGCACATCGATGGCGCTTGCCGACGGAGAGAGTGGCTGGCCTTCGACGGTGGTCCAGAGCCCGAGCGGCTCGGACCAGTAGCCGACGGTGAGCGTCGGGTCGCCCACGGCGCTGCGCAGGACGTCGTCGATCACGACTGGTCCGGGCTCGCGGAGCGCAGCCTCGGTGTAACGCACCGCGTCGAAGCGCCGGCGGTTGAACCTGCGGTCGAGACCGTCCTGGATCGCGGCCCGCACCGGAGATGCGATCGTCACGGCGACGAAGGTCGCGAGCGCGGCGGCGATCGCCGAAGAGTCGTCGAGATACGAGAATGCCCGTCCGGCGGCGAGGACAACGGCGACGTACGTCAGGGTGAGCACGGCGGACAACAGGGCGTAGGTCAGCGCCCGGCTCAGGATGCGGTCTACCTCGTACAGATGGAATCGTGCGATCGCCAGACCCGCCGCGATGGGCACGACGACAACGAACCCGCCCGTCGCCACCAGCAATGGAGCGGGATGACCCGTCCACGCCGACAGGAATGCGGCGGGGACACACAGCGGCAACGGCACAGCGGCCAGGTACATCCACTTCAGCTGGGTGCGTTCCACTCCGAGTGCTCGCCTGTAGCGGACCACCATCGACGCGCTGGCACCGATCAGCCCGATGCCAACGGCGAACGTGGACAGGAACCCGATGACGCCGAAGACCGAAGACAGCGCGTGGATCGCCCACGGGTTGCTGACACCTTCGAAGGGTGGATCCAGAGCCCGGTCCCCGAACGCTCCGGTCACGACGGCCAGCACACCCGCCACGACGGTCATCCACATGAGACGACCCCACGCCCGCGTGAGCGGATGACCTGTCGGCGTCAGGTGCAAGATGACCGCGATCAGCACGAGCCATGGGACGAAGGTGACGTCACCCAGGTGCGCTGTTCCGGCCGCGCCCGGCAGCGACCCGGCGCGTGCAAGGACCCCGTAGGTCGCGTACCCGTCGATCGGGCCTGCCACTGCCATCGACAAGCCCAGGCCGAGGAACAGCCAGCCAGCCGGATGCTCGGGTCGCCGAGCCGCAAGGACGGTGCCAACGACCAACGCGCTCACCATGCCGGCCACCAGCACCCAAGTCTCCGGAGCGAAGGTCCGCAAATCGCTTCGGCCGACCTGCGTGAGACGACGGTCGAACAGCAACGCGACCGCGAGCAACGCGGCCGAAAGCACCCACGCTGCGCAGGGCGCGATCCAACCCGAGCGGGCGGCTCGCACACTTGGCATTCCCTCATGCTCGCAGGGCAGGCCACTTCGCGCCTCCGGGACAACCCGGATTCGTCGGAACTCTCGTCGCGCGTCAGACGCGGCGAGCGCGGGATCGCTCAAAGTGATTGCGTATGCAACTAACCTTCGAGTGCTTCACGAGTCGTTCCGAGGGCGTGACTTCCGGAGGAAGCGCGCCACACTCCTCATGACCGGCTGCCGGCAGGGTGTCTCCGCCAGGGCTTGTGGGAGACTGCGCGGGAACGCCTCGGGGTGGGGGCGAGAACAGGGGGACCGACATGGCAGCCGAAGCGTTTGACTTCGTCGTGATCGGAGGCGGGTCCGCCGGAGCGGTGATCGCGTCCCGGTTGTCCGAAGATCCGTCAACCACGGTGGCACTGGTCGAGGCGGGCGGTACACCCCCGGCTGCCGAGTCGATGCCGGCGGCGGTCGCGACGCTTCAGCTCGATCCCGAGACCGACTGGATGTACACCGCAGATGCCGGCAAGGCCGGGCGGGGCCTCACCGACGGGCGCATGATGATGCCGCGGGGTCGGATGCTCGGAGGCAGCTCGGGCATCAACTACATGGCGTACGTCCGCGGTCATCCTGGTGACTTCGATGCGTGGGCCTCGGCGGGCGGCTCCGGTTGGAGCTACTCCGACGTGCTCGCGTACTTCAAGAAGAGCGAGGGCCTGGCTCCGAGCGGCGACATCGTGGTCGACGCAGACGCGCACAGCACGACTGGGCCACTGGGCGTCTCGGTGCGCGCGCCGGTGATCGCCGGCGCACAGGAGTTCGTCCACGCGGCCGT
Organism: uncultured Acidimicrobiales bacterium; assembly: GCA_963739555.1. GTDB lineage: Bacteria > Actinomycetota > Acidimicrobiia > Acidimicrobiales > DATKAS01 > DATKAS01. Next base: position 188,490 of record CAVUAV010000011.1, read on the forward strand.
CGCGGCCGGGATTCCCGCCGGCGACTACAACGGCCGTGACCGCGGCGGGCCCGACGGTGTCGTGTCGCTTCTGCAGACCACGACGCGGGAGGGGAAGCGGTCGAGCACGTATCACGCCTTCCTCGAAGGAGCAGTCGCGGAGCGACCCAATCTCACGGTGATCACCGGCGCGCAGGTGACTCGGGTGCTCCTCGACAGTTCCGGCCCGCTGAAGGCGAGCGGCATCGAGTACCGCAGCGCGGACGGAGCGACCCACACGATCGGCGCCGACAAGGAGGTCGTGCTGAGCGCCGGTGCCATCGGCTCGCCGCACATCCTCATGCTCTCGGGCATCGGCCCGCGTCACGAGCTCGAGGCCGCCGGAGTCGCGTGTCAGCTCGACGCGCCCGATGTCGGCAAGCACCTCAAGGACCATCTGCAGGTCGCCTTGTTCTTCCCCGCGCCCGGCGTAGGCGTGTCGATGACCGAGCTCGGGATCTCGCTGGGTCCCGACGCCCTCCGCGCTCCGAACGGGCCCCTGCCAGCGGACCCGGCTGATGACGCGAACATGCCAGACGAGCTGAAGGCGCTGAAGGGCGAAGCCGAGCGGCGCGTCGCCGAGTGGGCGACCACGGGCCGCGGCCTTGTGTCGTCGTCGCTCTACGAGGCGTGTGCATGGTTCTCCACCGGGCTCGGCGACCATCACACCCACGACGCGCAAATCGGCTTCTTCTGCTGCGGCTACACACCCGACCTGTGGCGATGGGTGCTACGGGTGAATCCGGACGAGTACTTCGACGACCCGGCCAAGCAGCTAGGGCCAGAGGCCGAGTCGATGATCGTCCTCGCCAACCCGGTCCAGCCCCACAGCGAGGGCGAGATCGTGTTGACGAGCCCCGATCCCAACGACCACCCCGACATCCGCATGAACTACTTCGACGACCCGCATGACATGCGAGTGATGATCGCAACTCTCCGCAAAGCACTCGACGTGGTCGCGAACTGGCCAGCACACCGCGAGATCGGTCCGCTGCTCGTGCCGCCCGCGCTCGCCGCCAAGCACGCCCACTCCCCCGGCGACACGCCGAGCGACGACCTCCTCGAGGACCTCACACTCCACTACGCCTGGACGGTGTACCACCCGACCTCGACCTGTCGGATCGGCAGCGTGGTCGACGAGCGCCTGCGCGTCGCCGGGGTCTCCGGTCTGCGGGTCGCCGACGCCAGCGTGATGCCCGACGTCGTGAGCGGCAACACAAACGCGGCGTGCATCATGATCGGCGAGAAGGGCGCGGAGATGATCGCCGCCGACCACGGTGTGAAGCTGGCCGAGTTCGTTCACGCGACTCCCTGACAGCACGCCTGGTGACGCCGCGCTCACGAGGCCGGTTCCGAGGCGTGACGCGAGACACGAAACAGGACGTTGACGTCGCCGACGCGCTCGGTCGCGCCCATCGTCATGCGCCGGCTGATGTTCTACGAGCCATTCGATCCGAAGCTCGTTCCTGCTCTCGTCGGCAGCCGGCGGCCGCGAATCGCTCGAGGTAAAGCGGCCAGCCGTCATCGCCGCCCACGCCCTCGCGCGTGGCTTCCCACCCGTCGCCGTGACGGTCGAGATTGCGGTGCTCTACCGAGTGTCCCGATGGGCTTTCCTCACGCCGGCCGCGTGAAACTGTCGGCGTGAGCGATCCCCGCGACTTCGCCGCACCCGCGGGACGCACACCCGCGGATACGACGAGGCTCGCCGACCGGATTCGCGAGGTGCTGTCGGACTTGACGGTCGAGGGTGTCGCGAAGAAGATGTTCGGCGGGCTCGCGCCGCCGATCGAGCCCGCGAGCGCTCGTCCCCACGACCACCACCGCGTCAACCACCACGACGGTGACAACCACCACCACGCCCACGACGACCGTCACGGCGGCAACCACCGTCCCCGCCGCGTCCGCGACGGCAGCGCCAACGACCGCCGTAGGCCAGGGCGGGAGCTACCAGTGACCGGTAGCGGCTCCGACAGATTGGCCGGCCTCGCCGTTGCGTTCGTCGGCGGACTGCACTGACGGTCGGACTGGCACGCCGCCGAGGCGGCGTCGCTAGTCGCGGCGACCGCAAGTCCTCCGAGCAACCGCCGACCTGCGAACGCGAGAGGAGCAACGTGGTCGAGCGGATGGTCCAAGCAAATGGAGTGGCGCTGTGCACGGAGCCGTTCGGCGACGCCTGCGGACCCTGCCGATCCTCCTGGTGATGGGTATCGGCGCGTCGATGCTCTGGTGGGACGCTGGCTTCTGTCGGATGCTCGCCGACGGGGGGAGGTTCGTGGTCCGCTACGACCACCGCGACACGGGCCGTTCAGTCACCTACGAGCCTGGCCACCCCACCTACAACGGCGCCGACTTGGTCGCCGACGCCGCCGGAGTGCTCGATGCCTACGGTCTGCCGGCGGCACACATCGTGGGCGTCTCGGCCGGCGGGGCGTTCGCGCAGCTCCTCGCGCTCGAGTTCGCTGATCGAGTCCTCTCGCTCGTTCTGATCAGCACCACTCCGGCGACGCCCGGTGACCGCGGGCTTCCACCGCCGACCGAGGACTTCGCGCGCTTCGGCGACGGCGGCAGTGGACTGGTCGGACCCCGAGTCGGTGATCGAGTACCTGGTTGGCTACTCCCGCGTGCTCAACGGAGGCGAGCGACCCTTCGACGAGGCGGCGTCGCGTGAGCTCGTCCGGCGCGATGTCGAGCGCGCCAGCGACGTTGTGGCCCTGCAGAACCACGACCTGATCTCAGGCGACGACCGAACACCCGAGCCGCTGTCGTCGATCAACGTTCCCACGCTGGTGATCCACGGCACCGCGGATCCGATGTTCCCGCTCGAGCACGCTGAGGCACTGACGGAGGAGATCCCGGGCGCAACGCTGCTGCCTCTCCTGGGCGCGGGGCACGGCGTCGATCGAGCCGTTGGGCCAGATGTCCCGGCATCCTCGAGCACACTCGCTCTGCCCGATCGGGCTAGCGACTCAGGCGCGAGGAGCTCGAATGCGCAAGGTCATCGCCGACATCACCATGTCACTCGACGGCTTCGTGACCGGGCCGGCAACCGATGGCGTGCGCGTCGCCGACATCGACAAGCTTCACGCCTGGGTGATCCATCAGGACGCCGTCGACACGCAGATCCTCCAACGGACGACGGCCGAGACCGGCGCCGTGGTGATGGGCCGGCGGCTGTTCGACGTCGTCGACGCGCCCAACGGTTGGTCCAGCGAGATGGGCTACGGCGCGCAGCAGGTGGGGACGCCCCCGTTCTTCGTCGTCACCCATTCACCGCCCGAGCATGTCCGGCTGCAGCAGGAGCTGGGCCTTCGGTGCACGTTCGTTCCCGATCTTGCGCCTGCCATCGAGCAGGCTCGCCGCGCCGCGGAGCACGGCGGTCACGTCGTCATCATGGGCGGTGGGGACGTTGTCGGGCAGGCGATCGAGCAGGGCCTCGTGGACGAGCTGCGACTGCATCTCGCTCCGGTGCTGCTCGGTGGCGGCACACCGCTGTTCCGACCGGGAACTCGCGAGCAGTACCGCCAGGTCGACGTCCGCCCGTCGACCAACGCTGTCCATCTGATCTACGAGCGGACGGTGGGCTCAACACTGACTTGATCAGGCGGAGTGAGCCCCCGCCGGGCGAACGTCCGGTCTAGTGGCCGTGCCCGTTGCCGTTGCCGTTGCCGTTGCCGTTGCCATTGCCGTTGCCGTGCACAACTGCGGCTGCGGTCGTGACAGCGGTCGTCGTCGCCGCTGTGGTGGTCGCTCCAGTCGCCGCTGTCGCCGGCGTTGTCGTCGGCGGCGTCGTCGTGGTCGTGACACCACAGAACTCCTCTACCGACTTGTCGCCGTCCCCGGCGGCCTGCAGCAGGTTTCGCCACGGCGGTGCGAGCGGGTTCTTCGGCTTGCCCTTCGCCAGCCCATTCAGATACGCGTTGCAGAGGCCGGCCTTCGCCGGGCCGTTCGGATCCGGACCGACGCCGCGGGCGGCGAGCGACGTCGATGCCGCCTGGCCCGCGACCGTGCTACCCGTGGTCGAGGTCGCCGCAGTCGTGGTCGCCGCAGTCGTCGTCGCGGCAGTTGTCGTCAGATCGGTGGTCGTCGCGTCCGTGGTCGACGCCGGCAGTGGTCGACGCGGCAGTGGTCGTCGCCGCCGTGGTCGTCGCGGCAGTCGTCGTCAGATCGGTGGTCGTCGCGTCCGTGGTCGTCGCCGCAGTGGTCGTCGTGTCGTCAGCGAGCTCTTGCAATGTGGGCCCGTCTTGGGAGACGAAGGGCAGGTTGCCTGTCGCAGCGGCGACGCCCACGGTCGACCAAAGGGTGACACCGACGACGATGGCGGCAGTTCTCTTCGAAAACGCGGGAAGCATGCGGGTCCTCCGGGATGCGAGCTCGTCGCTCGCCGCCCGCCGCGCCTCGACGATGGTCGAGATCGCAGCGTTGGCTTCGAGCTGTTCGACGGGGCTGGGCGGTTGCTGTGCCCGTTGAAGGACGGCGGCGACGGGAGCGAGAATCTCGCTCAGGTCCGCGCCGAGATCCTCGCCGGAGAGAATCCCCTCTACTTGCTCCTCTGGGATGAGGTGCTCAGGCACATCATCCATATCGTGTTCGCCCGTCACGGCCTTACATCCAGCTTCGAACCGAGCCTTGCGGCCAGCTTTCGCAACGCACGGTGCTGGGTGACCCACACCCAGTTCTCGGTCCGACCGAGGATGTCGCCGACCGTCGCCGCGTCGAGCCCCCCCAAGACTCGTAGGAGAACGACGTCGGCCTGCTCCTCCGACAGCGTCCGGGTGATCAGGTCGATGGCGTCCTGGGCGGACAGCCGTTCGATTGCGTCGAGATCCGGGGCGTCGGGAGCCAGGAACTCCCGCAACGTCTCAGGGTCAGTGACATCCGTGCGACGGCGCGTCGTCCGCCTGCGGTGGTCGATGATGCGTCGCCGCGCGATCGTGAATGCCCAGGCCGAGAACTCGCCCTCCGAGCCCGTGAAGTCACCGAGCCCTCGCGCGATCGCCTCCCAGACGTCACCCTCGATGTCGTCGGCCGCATTGGGCTCCCGCGCCCGCAGATAGCGGTTGATCCGCGGGTGCAGGTCGCGGAACAACACCGCCACTGACGGGCTGTCACCCCGCTTCGCCGCGTAGAGCAACGCGTCGAAAGGAGGGCGACCAGCAGGTTCGCCCGGCTTCTCAGGCACACCACAACATCGACGCGACAGCCGACAGGCTTGATGGGCTTCGAAGCTCGCCACGCCCGCACGGACTGTTGAGGTTCGGGCAGCGATCGAGCCCCTACCGTTCACTTGCGGCGTACCGTGGCGAGTCGCACCGTTCGGGAGGTGTCGCCAAATGAGCAATGAGGCAACGCGGCCGCCGAAGCACCCGCCGCCGTGGTTCGTGCACACGGCCTGGCGCGTTCATCGCGCGTTGAACCGGCTCAGTGGCGGTCGATTCCTGTGGACGACGACGAACAAGCGCGGCTGGGGGGCGCTGCGCCTCTCCACCATCGGGCGGAAGTCCGGGCAAGAGCGCAGCGTCATCATCGGCTACCTCGAAGACGGTCCCAACCTCGTCGCGATCGCGATGAACGGCTGGGACGAGGGCAATCCCGCGTGGTGGCTCAACCTCGAGGCGCACCCGGACGCCGTCGTCCGATTGCCGCACCAGCAGCCACGTCCGGTCCGCGCACGCCCTACTGCGGGAGAGGAGCGTGATCGGCTGTGGCAGCGCTGGGTCGCGGTCGATCCGAGGCTCGACGCGTATGCCGTGCGGCGGTCGACCGAGACGCCGGTGATCGTCCTCGAACCGCGCAGCGGGACCGCCTGACACCAGACGCGCTATGGAGCGCTAACTCGGCAGTCGATCGAGGTCCCGATTCGCGTACCAGTTGTGGTGCCACTCCTCGTCGAGCACCGTGAGAATGCAGTAGTGGAGCGTGTGCTCGCCGCACCGACGCTCGAGGTCATCGTCGGCGAGGTCCTCGATGAGGCTCCGGACGATCGCCATGCGATCCGCCCTTGCTGCCACGACCTCGGCCCACGTCGGCGAGGCGTGCACGTCGATGCCCGGAACATCGACGAGAAAGCTCGGCGGCACTCCGATCGGGTGGAAGTGTCCGGTCCGACCGAGCACAGTGCCGCTGATCCAGCCGTCGGTGACCATGATGAGGTGCCGGAAGTTCTCCGACCACGACCACTCGTCGTCCTCGAGCCGCCGGTCGAGCACATCCTGTGGCAACGCCGCGCCTCTGGCTTTGGACGCCTTCCAAAGGTCCTCGATGATGGCCCAGGCCTCTCGCACACCGGCGGCGTCGACCGGACGGAGCTTCGCCCGTTCGGGGAACCGCCGGCGCATCTCAGCGTGGATCAGCGGCGCGACTTCGATGTCGTTGACGACGAGTCCGTCGATGAGCCCACTGAACCTTGCGTTGACCAGCATCGTCTCCTTCCACCGCGTGTTGCTGAGGTCAACGTTGCGAAACGTTCGTCCCGACCAGTCCTGGAATCCCTCGGGCATCGCCGCAGGCCTACCACGAAGAGCTCGGAGCCAGGGCCTGATCGCTGGCGTTACGTTGGCCGCTCCCATGGACACGGCGACGACGGCGTTCTCGGGTGCCGCCGAACAGGCCCGCATGCTGGCAGCGGGCAGGGCGACATCCCCGGAGCTGCTTGACATCTACCTCGAGCGGATCGGCCGGCTCGACCCCCAGCTCAACGCCTACCGCACCGTGCGCGCAGAGAAGGCCCGCCGCGAGGCGACCGACGCGGAGCGCCGCATCGATGCAGGCGAACGGCTGCCGCTTCTTGGCGTCGCTGTCGCGATCAAAGACGACGTCGACGTCGCCGGCGAGCTGACCGCTTGGGGCACCTCGGCACACGGACCGATCAAGGAGCACGACGCTGAGGTGGTGCGCCGGTTGCGCGCGGCCGGAGCGATCGTGATCGGCAAGACGAACGTTCCCGAGATGACGATCTGGCCGTTCACGGAGTCCCCGACATTCGGGGCGACCCGCAACCCGTGGGACCCCTCACGATCCCCCGGTGGCAGCAGCGGCGGGACGGCAGCCGCGGTCGCCGCTGGCCTCGCCGCGTTCGGCGTGGGCTCCGACGGTGGCGGATCGATCCGAACTCCCGCCGCGTGGTGCGGCCTCTTCGGCTTGAAGCCGCAACGCGATCGTGTCCCGCTCTCCCCGCACGACGACGCGTGGCAGGGACTGAGCGTCAACGGCCCCATCACACGGACGGTCGAAGATGCCGCGCTGTTCCTTGACGTGACCACAACCGCTCCTGCACCCGACGGAGGCTTCGTCGCGGCCGCATCCCGCACCCCAACGCGGCTGAGGATCGCGATCAGCACGAACAGCCCGATCGGCATCCTCGGCCGCGTAGGCGAAGCGCAGAAAGCCGCCGTCTCCGAAGCCGCCGCTCTGTTGCGCGGGCTCGGCCACGATGTCGTCGAACGCGCCCCGGACTACGGAACCCTCTCCGCGGGCGGACACATCGCAGCCCGTTACCTCCGGGGCATCCACGACGACGTCGCGACGATGGCGCATCCAGAGCGGCTCGAGCGACGGACCCGCTCCATGGCATGGGCCGGCCGCCGCATCTCGAACCGGCGCATCGCGGCGGCACGCTCGGCGGAGGCGCGACTTTCCGCGCGCATCAACGCCATCTTCGACGACGTCGACGTCGTCATCACGCCCGCGACCGCGGTGGGCCCTCCCCGGGTCGGCTCGCTCACGGGACGCGGAGCTTTGATCACCATGATGGCGACGATGGGAAGGTCACCGTTTCAGGCCATCTTCAACGCGACTGGGCAACCGGCTGCGGTCGTCCCCTGGGGCCTCGACGCCACTCGCATTCCGACAGCGATCCAGCTGGTCGGACGACCGTTCGACGAGGCCACACTCCTCGCGCTCAGCACCCAGATCGAGTCGGCGCGGCCCTGGGCCAACCGACGGTCCCCGGTGTCTTGAGTCGGAGCCGCTCGGCAAGACTGCAAGATCGAGTTCGAGACGTCGAGTCCTGATACGTCCCCCGACTGCGAGGCGGAGCACGATGAGGTGGAGTCACAGGCGCTTGGCGATGTCGTGCATCTGCGTGGCAGCGGTCGGTCTCCTCGGAGCCGCCTGCGGAGGTGACGACGGCGCTGCCGTCGTGGATCCGAGCGTGTCCCCTTCTGTGACTTCGACGTCCACGTCCACTGCCGCGAACGACAAGGCGATCAGCGTGCAGGCGGCGGCCAAGCAGTACACGGCCATGGTGGCGGCGCCGAACTGCGCATTCGACAAGCTGAACGCGGCGATCAAGGACGTCGCGAGCACACCGAGCGGCGCCGTCGCCGAGGACCGGTGGCCGGCGATCCAGGCCACCGTGGTGCCGGCGCTCGTGGAGGTCGAGGCCACCGGCCGGGCGTGGGCCACCGCACTGCGAAGGGCCGAATGGCCGCCCGCAGTCGCGTCGGACGTCAAGAAGCTCGCGCTGGCAGCGACCGAGACTGCGAATCTCTACGGCAAGATCGCGGTGGCGAAGGACTTCGACACGTTCTTCGAGCTCTACAACTCCGCGGACACCACCGCTGTCTTCGGCGCGAGCAAAGCGGCGGCGGAGACGGTGAGGGCGGACCTCGGGTTGGACTCGGTGACGACCGACCCGCCGGACTGGTGCGCGCTCGTCGCTCCGTCGTAGTCCTCGCCGACCCTCCAACACTCTGTTTCCTCGCCGCTTGACGCATTCCGATATCGGAATATGATGACCCGATGGCGCGAGCAGCGACGACGTCCGACGTCTTCAACGCGATCGCCGAGCCGCAGCGCCGGGAGATCCTGATGCTGCTGCGGGCGGGTGAGGCACCGGTGACCGAGCTGGCCCATGCGCTGGGAATGACCCAGCCCGGGGCGTCGAAGCACCTGCGGGTGCTGCGGGAGGTCGGGCTGGTGCGGGACCGCAAGGCAGGCAAGCAACGCCTGTACGGCCTTGACGCCCGCGGGCTGCGACCGGTGCACGAGTGGACCGGCGGTTTCGAGCGGTTCTGGAACGAGAGCTTCGACCGACTCGACGAGTACGTGCAGGACCTCAAGAGGCAAGGCAGGAGGAGTAGCCGATGAGCGCGACGGGACGAGGAGCGCCGGCGCAGTCCGCGACGGCCGACCGCGAGATCGTGATCTCTCGGGTGATCAGTGCCCCACGGGAGCTGGTGTTCGAGGCGTTCACCGAGGTGCGGCACCTGTCGCGGTGGTGGGGACCGGAGGGGTTCACCACCACCACGCGGGCGTTCGAGTTCCGCGTCGGCGGCGAGTGGGACTTCGTGATGCACGGACCGGACGGGACGGACTACCAGGAGTGGATCTCCTGGACCGAGATCGCCCCGCCGGAGCGGATCGCGCTGCTGCACGGTGAGTGCCGCGGCGACCCGAACGCCTTCGAGTCGGTCTTGACGTTCGCGCCCGACGGCGCCGCGACCCGGATAGAGATGCACACGGTGTTCCCCACCAAGGAGCTGCGCGACGAGGCGGTCGAGAAGTACCACGCGATCGAGGGCGGCCAGCAGACCCTGGGCAACCTGGCTGACTACGTCGCCGAGATCGTGCGGAAGCGAGCGGAGGGCTGATGGCCGGGAAGGTGTTCTTCAGCGTGTCGATGTCGCTGGACGGGTTCATCGCGCCCGTGTCCCTCGGGGACTTGATGGGGCAGCAGTGGATGGAGCTGCAGCAGTGGATATTCCCGACGCGGTTCTTCCGGGAGAACCTGAAGCTCGGCGAGGGCGGCGAGGAGGGGCGCGACAACGACATCGCGCGGCAGACGTTCGAGCGCACCGGAGCGAGCGTGATGGGCAAGCGCATGTTCGAAGCCGGCGAGCAGGGGTGGCCAGAGGAGGCGCCGTTCCACACGCCGGTGTTCGTCGTGACGCACGAGAAGCGTGACCCCTGGGAGCGGCCGGGCGGCACGACCTTCCACTTCGTCAACGACGTCGAGCCCGCGCTCGACCAGGCCCGCGATGCCGCCGGCGAGCGCGACGTCCGCATCGCGGGCGGCGGCACAACCATCTTGGAGTACGTCAACGCCGGCCTGATCGACGAGTTCTCGATCGCGCTCTCACCCGTGTTGTTCGGCTCCGGCATCCGCCTGTTCGAGGGCGTGGACGCGGGCCGCGTGGCGCTGGAGCCGGTCCGCGCGGAGCCCTCTCCGAGGGTGACCCACCTCACCTACGCAGTCCGGGAGCGGTAGCTGCCTCGACCTCGGCGCTCCCTCCCGAGGTCAGCCCACTTTGCACTGCAGAGTTGCGCGATCTTCCGATGTCGGGTCGAATCCCGCCGTGGCAGCACGAACGGGAGCCGAGTTCCTCGATGGCCTGCGCGCCTCGCAACGCGCCGTGTGGATCGACGGGGAGCTCATTGCCGACCCGACGACGCATCCGACGACGCGAGGTGGCGCGGCGACCCTCGCGAGCATGTTCGACCGTCAGCACAAGTACGCGGACGACTGTTTGATCCCAGATCCAGAGACGGGCGAGGCGATCAACATCAGCCACATGCTGCCGCGCTCGCGGGACGACCTGCGGCGAAGGCAGACGGGACTGACGCGCCTGTCGGAGGGGACGGCGGGCCTCATGGGCCGCACGCCCGACTACATGAACATGAAGTTCTCGGCGTTCGGCTCGGCACCATGGGTGTGGTCCGGCGCGAACGCCACCAACGAGCGCGGCGCCGAGAACATCGTGCGGTATCGGAAACATCTGGCGCGAAACGACATCGCGTTGACCCACACGATCATCCAGCCCACGATCGACAAACGCACCGACGCCAGGTTCATCGACAACCAGGTCAACCTCCACAAAGTCGGCGAGACGAGCGAGGGCATCGTGGTCAGGGGCGGCCGGGTGCTCGCCACGCTGGCGCCGTTCGCTGATGAGACCGCCGTCTACCCTGCCCTAGCACTGCCCGAAGGAGCCGAGGCGCACGCGGCTCGCGTTCGCCATCCCGCTCTCGACTCCAGGCCTGAAGTTCCTGTGCCGCGACTCCGCGTCGACGCCTGACGCCGATCCGTTCGACAAGCCACTGTCGTCCCGATTCGACGAGCAGGACGCCTTCTGCATCTTCGACGACGTCGTCGTGCCCTGGGACCGCGTCTTCATCGACGGCGACATCGAGATCTACAACTCGATCAACCAGACCAACTTCTACATCCACATGGTCAGCCAATCGACGACGCGGGCGTTGACGAAGCTCGAATTCGCCTATGGCCTCGCGTGCCGCATGGCCGACATGATCGGCGACGAATCGCCGGCAACTGTCGAGCTCCTCGGCGAGCTCGCCTGCTATGTGGAGGTCACCCGGTCCGCTGTCGAGCTGTCGATCGAGCACGGCTGGGAGCGTGACCGCGACGGCATGTGGTTCCCCCGCCACGAGCCGCTGGCGCCGATGAAGGCGCTGCTCGCCACGTGGATGCCGCGGGTGAACGAGATCATCACGTTGATCGGGAGCCACAACCTGCTCACCACACCGACGCGAAGCCAGCTCGACGACTCGCAGCTGAGGCCGCTCATCGACGAGATGCTCCATGGCGCGAACGACACCCCCGCCGATGATCGCGCTGCGGTGTTCCGCATGGCTTGGGACTTCGTCGGCTCGACACTCGCAGGGCGGGGATTCCTGTACGAGCGCTTCTATCTCACGTCAGCCACTCGGAACCGCCAGATATTGCAACGCGGCTTCGACCGCACTCGCGCGAACACGCTCGTCGACGACATGCTCGCGCTCGCTGCGACGTCCCAACCGGGAGACCGTTCGACGTGACGCAGAATTCGGCTGACCCTGTCAGCTGGATTCGGCCTCGAGCTCCGCCTCTAGCTCTGCGTCGACGGCAGCGATGGCGAAGCCGAGGGCCAGCGCGACATTGCGGGCCGCCGAGATGGTCCGGGCCGTGCCAACGATGGGGGCGATCGCGACCAGAACGCCCTGGACGTCCGCCAGCGTGACCCCGGCGTCGCTGGCCGTGCCCGCGTTGACCAAGTACGAAATCGGTGGGGCATCAGCTGCGGCGAGAGCCGCGATACGAGCCAACATCAACTCGCGCGGCTCGAGGCTGCAGTTCTCAATCGACGCAGCGGTCATCGCCGCGACTGTGTCGAGCAGGGGTGTCTCATCAGCCATGTCGGTCTCCTTCGCTCGGTCGGGCGCCGCAGACCGGCGCACCCTCGTGCGCGCACGCGCATCGACTGCCCAAGCATGCCCCACCGACCGACTACGAGGTCAGCCGTCACGTGTCGATGTTGACTCCCAGACCACGCTCGCGCGCTGCGTCCAGCACGAGCGCGGCCGCCGCCGCATCCTGCACGGCCACTCCGACGGATTTGTAGAGGGTCAGCTGAGCGTCATCGGTGCGGCCTGCGTGATCGCCCGCGATGAGTTCTCCGAGCTCAGCGTGGATGTGGTCGGCGGTGACAACCCCGGCGTCGATCGCCCGGCGCAGCTCGACGGCGCCGGACGGCGGCGGAGCCAGGACGGCGCCCCTCGACTCGACGACCAAGAGGGAATCGCGGACGGTCTCGGTGTCGACCTCGCCGGCTCCAGCGGCGTTGTATCCGACGGAGTTCACGTGAGTGCCGGGCCGCAGCCAATCTCGACGGACGACGGGCCCGTCGGCGTGGGTCGCGGCACACACGACATCCGCGGCACGCACAGCGTCTTCAATGGAAGCGGCGGCCTCGGCAACGATCCCCACGTCGACCAGCTCGCTGGTCAGAGCTGCGACCCGCTCAGAATCTCGCCCTGCGATCTGGATGACCTCGATGCCGACGAGGCGGCTGAGGGCGAGGGCATGGCTGCGGGCTTGGACCCCGCTGCCGATCACCGACACCACCGCTGATCCCAGGCGGGCCAAGAGGCGCGTGGCGAGCGCCGAGCCGGCTGCAGTACGCGTGGCGGTGATGTACATGCCGTCCATCAGGGCGACGGGCGTTCCCGTGATGGGGTCGAAGCACACGATGACGGCCTGGTGCGTGGGCCGGTCCTTGTTCTCCGGGAACAGGCTGACCAACTTGGTCGTCAGCGCGCCGGCTGAGGGAAGGAACGCGGGCATCGCCGCCAACATGGCGTGGCGGTCAGACACCGAAGCGGCGACCCGCGGTGGCATCGAGGCTCGCCCGCCACTCAGGTCGACCATGGCCGTCGCCACCGCCTCGACGAGCTGGTCGAGATCCAGGACTGCCTCAACGTCCGCACGGGAGAGCACCAACACCGCGACCCCTTGGCCTAGTCAGCCTCGTACTTCGCCGATGATGTCATCGGTCTCCGTACACCCTCGACACCATGCGTCAATCGTGGGCACTACGCCGCGCGCAAAGTAGATCGCTCCCCGGTTGGCGACTGTGTGCGACCGGGGCCACAAGCTGCTACTGCACCAGGTCTACGATCGGCATGATCGTGGGCGGTTGCCCCAGCTCGATGCCGAGTTCTTCCATGACCGGCCCGAGAAACGTCAAGAACTCGTCGAACGCTTCCTGGCTCTCCCAGATGTCGAACACCTGCAGCTGCCCGTCCTCGCCAAAGCAGGCGTGGAGCTTCATCGCCTCTTCCGGCGCCCCGACCGCACGGAGACGTTCCCGTCCTTTGGCGTGCTGCTCGACGGTCATGTTCTTGGTGACGATGTAGATGCCGATCACAGGACGCGGCTCCCTCCGGTCTCGGGCTGTACGCGCATCATTCGTCGTGGCCCCTCGGTTGGATCACTCGCGGAACAGACCGCGACTTGCCAGTTCAGGGAGCCGAGCGCACGCCGCTGTGAAGGCGTCACCACGGACGCTGAGCGGTGACGCCGTCCTAGAGTCGGGCCGTGGCCGAGGATTCAACGAGCAGCGTGAGCAGGGCAAGGGGAGCCAAGGCGAAGGACCGTCTGCCGAGGAAGCTCTACGAACGCGAGTTGTTCCGGCTGCAGGCAGAGTTGGTCAAGGTCCAAGAATGGGTGCGGGGCGATGGTCGGCGTTTGGTCGTGCTCTTCGAGGGGCGCGACGCCGCCGGCAAGGGCAGCACGATCAAGCGAGTGACGCAGTTCCTCAACCCGCGTGTGGCCCGCATCGCTGCGCTCCCCGCCCCGACCGAGCGCGAACGCACCCAGTGGTACTTCCAGCGATACATCTCACAGCTCCCCGCCGCCGGCGAGATCGTGCTCTTCGACCGCTCCTGGTACAACCGGGCGGGGGTGGAGAAGGTGATGGGCTTCTGCAACGCCGACGAATACCACCGCTTCTTGCACCAGTGCCCGATCTTCGAACGGATGCTCGTCGAGGACGGTGTGCTTCTGCGGAAGTACTGGTTCTCGGTGAGCGACGCCGAGCAAGAGGCGCGCTTCAGGTCCCGTCTCAAGGACCCGATGCGACGTTGGAAGCTTTCGCCCATGGACCTGGAGTCCGTGCGCAGGTGGGACGACTACTCCCAGGCGAAGGACCAGATGATGGTGCACACCGACATCCCGGAGGCACCGTGGTACGTGGTCGAGAGCGAGGACAAGCGGCGCGGCCGCATCAACATGATCGCTCACCTGTTGAGCACACTCGACTACCACGAGGTGACCCGGGTGCCGCTGGAGCTCCCTCGGCGACCGGAATCGAGGGGATACGAACGGCCACCCCGGGAGACCCAGACCTATGTACCCGACCACGCCGGATCGCTCGACCGCTGAGCGAGCAGACGGCCTACGGCACCGAGCGCTGTTCCCAGCAGGAAGTTCTCACGTCTTCGTGGAACGAGCTGATCGCTCCCGACCTCGGGATCAGCGGTTCGTCGCGGTGACCAGCCACGTGTAGCCAACGAGCCGGACTGCGCCGTCGACCAGCTGGGAGCGCAGCTCGGCGCGAGCCTCGTCGAGTACTGCTTGCCATCCGTCCGCGTCGAGGCGCGGCTCGAGCGCGGCCCGAACGGCCCACCCGAACGTGCTGCTCAGCGCGACCGCCAGAAGTTCCTCGACGCCGTCGGTGCCGTCGATCGAGTAGTCGCATGAGCCGTCTCTCGGCTCGATCGTCACGGCCGACCACCCGGCAACGGTGAGCACCTCGCGTATCCGGTCCGCGTTGGCCAGGCCCATCGGGCCCGGCGCGCCGGTCTTCGGTCGGACGGGCGGATCGGCCAGGCGCGCCGTGAGCGCACGGAGGGCGAGCGAGAACATGTAGGTCTCGCCCTCCCGCCAGCACACGAACGCGAGGCGCGCGCGGGGCGCCGTGGCGGACCGGATGTTTGCGAATGCGGCCTCTGGGTCTGCGAAGAACATCACCCCGAAGCGCGACACCACCCGGTCGAACGGCGCGCCCGGCGCTGCTGCGAGCAGGTCGGCGGTCTGAGCGTCGGCGGTGACGACCGTGGCAGTGGGCACCCGCCGGCGCGCCGCTTCGACCATCGCCGATGAAATGTCGACTCCGACCGCGTCAGCCCCGGCCGCCACCGCCGCGTCGAGGAGTGTGCCCGTCCCGCACCCGACGTCAAGGACGCGCCGCGCCGAGCCGAGGTCGGCGGCGCCCAACACCGCTGCGGTGAACGGAGCGAAAGCGGCGTCGAAGATCCGCTCGTTGCGCACCCACCCCTCCGCGCCGGTCGCCCAGCTGCCGCGCATGGCCTCGTTCGCCACGCTCGCCAACCTAGTGACAACGCCCGCCGAGTCGGATGGCGCACTGTCACCTAGCGGTGGACGACGGCGCTAGGCGCTTTGAGCGCTGTGCTTCAACGACTCGAGCGATTCCCTCGGTGAGCACGAGCCGGGACCTTCGCCTCTGTGTGCCACGACCCCTCATTCATACGGTGAATCCGTACGAGACGATGAGGAGGTTGCACGCCGTGAAGCGAATCTTCGTGCTCGGTGGAGGCACCGGCGGGACGCTTGCCGCGAACCGCCTCCGACGGATGTTCTCGAGCAACGGCGCGTCTGTCGGCGAGTTCTACGAGAGGGCTGCCGGCGGGCAGATCATCTTCACGTGAAGACCGTCGAGGTGTTCGCAGACGTTCGGTGCCCGTTCACGCACGTCGGGCTGAGGCGGCTCGTCGAGCAACGCACGCTGCGAGGAGCAGATGTCCTCCTGCGAGTCCGCGCCTGGCCGCTCGAGCTCGTGAACGGTGCAGATCTCGACGCCGGCCTGATCGCCGAAGAGGTCGACGCGCTCCGCAGCCAAGTCGCGCCCGACTTGTTCGCCGCCTTCGACGCCGGTGCGTTTCCCTCATCGTCTCTTCCCGCGCTCGGCCTGGCTGCGGCCGCCTACGACCGGGACATCCGACTCGGCGAACGCGTGAGCCTCGCGCTTGCGCGACGCGTTCTTCGAGGAAGGTCGCGACATCGCGAAGCAGGATGAGCTCGACCGCGTCGCCGCTTCCGTCGGCCTCCCCACCGGCCTGAACGCGGTGGAGTCGGTGCACGCCGACTGGCATGAGGGCCAAGCGCGTGGAGTGATCGGCTCGCCGCACTTCTTCGTCGACGAGATGAGCTTCTTCTGCCCAGCACTCGACATCGAGAGGACCAACGGACATCTGCGCATCACGCCGAGCCGGTCGACGTTCGATGCCTTCATCGACGAGTGCCTGGCAGCCTGACGCTCCTGGTCCGCTCAGCGTTTCCAACGCTTCGAGGCAGCCAGCTCGCAACAGCGTGTGGCCGATACTCGGTGCCTCAGGAGAGCCCGAGGAGCGCGACGAGATCGCGGAGCACTTGCCCCCCCGATTGCTTGGCCATGGCAAGTGCTCTGGGGACATCGAGGTCGTCGAGGAGAGCAACCGCGACCTCGTGTTCCGCGACGTCACGGTCACCTGGCTCCGCGCCGTAGCGCCACAGGCTCTCCAGGTCGCCAGCGGCCTGCTCGAGCCCAGCCTCGTCGAACTCCCAAGCTTCACTCCATGGTCGCGACAGGATCAGCAACCGCAACGCGCCCGGCGGGTATCGGTCGAGCACGTCCTGCACGTACACGAGATTGCCGGTGGACTTGGCCATCTTCTCGCCGTCGATGAGCACGCTGCCGACGTGCATCCATGCCCGTGCGAACGGTCGCACTCCGGTGAAGGCCTCGGCCTGGGCCGCTTCGTAGGCGTGATGCGGGAAGGCGAGATCTTCCCCACCGACGTGAAGGTCGACCGTCGGGCCGAACGTCGCCAACGACATCGCCGTGCACTCGGCATGCCAACCCGGCCGCCCGGGACCCCAAGGGCTCGGCCACGCCGGTTCACCGCCGGCGGATCGCTGCCACAGCGCCGCGTCGAGTGGATCATCCTTGTCCGGATCGTCGGGGTGACCGCCGCGCTCGCGCGCAAGCTCCATCGCACTGGCTCGGTCCAGTCCAGCTCTCGACGCGACATCGGCGCCACGGAAGTACACCGAGCCGTTGCGCTCGTACGCCGCGCCGTTCGAGAGGAGATGGGCCGCGAGCGCGATGACCTCGTCCACATAGTCACGGCTGCGGGGCTCATAGGTCGGTCGGACGACCCCGAGCTCCGCCATGTCGCGCTCGAACCGGTAGGTCTCCTTCATGGCCAGCGATCGCCACGGCACGCCGTCGCGCTCCGCCTGGATGAGGACGTGGTCGTCGATATCGGTCACGTTGCGGCACACCTCGACGGTCGCCCCCGCGAGTCGGAGCACCCGGGCGGCGACGTCGGCCCACACGAACGTGGCCGCATGCCCGACGTGGGTCGTCTCGTACGGAGTGATGCCGCACACGTACACCCGCGCGCTCCCAAGAACTGGTAGCGGCGTGTCGCCGATGCGAAGCGAGGGGGCCGAGCCGAGCGCGGCATGGGAGGTCATCGTCCTCGCCGCGGTGGTGGAGCCGGCTGGCGACACCATCGGTGTCGGTCCTGATGACAACTCCCGCCACGACACCCCCGTGAGTCGTCCTTGGGCCATCCCGTCGTCCTCCCTTTGGCCACCAAAACTACGGATCTCGCGAGTGATCGAACAGGGCCGTTGGTCCTCGAGTGCTCACTAGCTCAGTGCTGTAGGCGAAGTTCCTGCGATGGACATCGCGATGAGAGCGTTTCGGATGGCGGTTGAGGCGACACAGCGCGAGCTATCCGTTGGCTCGGGTCGAGAATGAAGTAGCGCCGCCAGCGGGCAGCGCTTCCTCGGCATCTACAGCCGTGGCGCGATGAAGCAGTCACACAGCAAGCCCGGTGCGCCCCGGTTCATGCAGCGATCAGTTGCGGCGTTCCACCCGGCGCCGATGTCGACGCATCACGCCAAGGCCGAACCAAACAAGGGCCCCAAAGACCGCGACCACGATCGTGTACAGCCACAGCGGCCAGGTGAAGTCGAACCACAGGAAGTCAATGTGGACATCGTCGGTGTTCTGAAGGGCGAACACGAGCAGCGCGCCACCGCCCACGATCGACGCGATCGCTCCACCCCCGAGCTTCTTGTTGCTTGTCTCGTGACTCACGCTCATGACAGTCCCCCACGTCGCGCTCGTTGCCCTCAGATCGTGTCACACGTGAGGGAATCTCCGTCGTGCGCCGTCGGGCGGAGGGGAACGGGTGCTTCGAGCCGTACTTCGACGTCTCGGCGATAGCAGCCCGCTCAAGCTGACGGTACGAGGGTCGCTCCGCCGCGCACGACGTAACAAGGCGCCGCGCGCGGCGAGTAGTCGACGTTGCCGACGTCGAAGAGCCCGGGGACGGCAAGAATGCCCGAACACGCCCCGTCTCGGGGATTGCAGGAGGTCACGCCGTGGAGATCGCGGTGATCGGGACCGGTTTCATCGGGAGCACGCTGGGCCGAGCGTTAGCCGCTTCCGGGCAAGGGGTCACGTTCGGTTCTCGCCATCCCGGCGACGCGGTCGCCGACGCTACGTCGGCGACCGTCACATCAGTTGCGAACGCGTAGCGCGCTCGGAAGTCGTCGTCTTGGCGCTGCCCGGCGCGGCGGTTGCCGGCCTGACCGCGGAACACGGCGACGTGCTCGCGGGCAAGCTCGTGATTGACGCGACCAACCAGATGGGCCAGCCGGTTGTCAACGGCAGGGCCGCTCTTCCTTCGAGCATCCGATACGCGCGTGCGTTCAATACCCTCGGCGGCGAGAACATGGCCGACCCCGTCTTCGCAGATGGGCCCGCCGACATGTTCTTCTCCGCTCCCGAGGCTGATCGCGCCACGGTCGAAACTGTCATCGCAGGCGTCGGACTGCGCCCGATCTATCTCGGCGAAGACCAAGAATCCCTCGTTGATGCGCTCTTCCAGGTTTGGATCACGCTTGCCGTCAAGCAGGGCCGCGGGCGCCGCCTCGCGCTCAGACTCATCGACCACTGAACAGCCGGCGCGCTCCAAACACGAGTTCCAGGACGGAGCGCTATTTCGCCCGGCCTGTGATCCCCAGTGCTCTCGCGGCGTCGTTGGCAGCATCGGTGCCGAGGGTCTGGCGCACAAGCAGGAGCCCATCGACTCGAGCGATCACGGCGAGGGCGTTTCGCCGGCGTACGGACGCAGAAGCCCCAGTCGACCTCGTCGTGAGCCAGTCCAACCAGGCCTGCATCATCGCCGGGACGAGCTGATCGTATGGGTCGGTTCCGGCGGCGGCGAGACCAATCGCCTCGAAGAAGATGGCGAAGATCCGCTCAGCCGCCGGTGTGGTGAGCACCGGCCACGCCTTGCGGACGAGCGCATCCGGATCGCGACGCTCATCGCCAAACGCCTCGCCGAGGAGCCGTTGCAGCTTCACGCTCACAGCGGTCGTGGCTGCGAGGACGAGATCCGCCTTCGTCGGGAGGTAGTACACGACCATGCGATCGCTGATCTCGAGGCGGTCAGCGACCCGTCGGTACGTGAGCCCACTCATTCCGTGCTCGAGCGCGACCGCGGCAGCCGCGTCGACGATCTCTTCTTCTGAGTGGCGATATCCCACCTCTTGATTGTAGTGAGGACTACATCTATGGTGTTATGTAGTCCGCACTACAAACTGCCCGAGGAGAACGAGATGAGTGACGACAAGGACCCCCGCCGAGTAGTCGAGCGCTTCATGGCCGCGATGGAGAAGCTCGACTACGACACCGCGCTGACCTACGTGTCCGACACGATCGTGTACACCAACATCCCGATGGGCCCCGTGCAAGGTCCGGACGCGGTCCGCGGCTTGCTCGAGCCGTTCTTTGCGTCGACGTTGGAGAACAAGTGGGTGATCTCACACGTGGCCGTGAACGGACCGACTGTGTTCATCGAGCGTCTCGATCGCCATCACTACCCCGAAGGCTGGGCTGAGCTGCCGGTCGTCGGTGTGCTGGAAGTGCACGACGGTCTCATCACCGCCTGGCGCGACTACTTCGACCTGGCCACCCTGCAGAGCAACCTCGCGCAGGTCGGCCAGTCCCTGGGCTGACGTTCGCTCCACCGCTCACGCCTGCAGCCCTGCGTTCGCCACGCACCACTGCCAGAGGCGGTCCGGCTCGGCGGACTGTGAGTGCGTCCACGGCACGAGATGCTCGCGGCGCCGACGACGGTCGAGCCAGAACCCGCCGTCGCTGAGGGAGGCGCTCGGCACGCACGCGAGCCACACGGCAGTGTCCGCTCCCTGTTCGGGTGTCCGCAGCACTGGCCTCACAAGGCGAGCGAAGCGGGGAAGTCCCGAGTCGAGACCGGCGGTCGCGACCCAGCCCGGGTGCATGGCGACGAACCGCAGGCCGGACCCGCCGTAGTGCAGGTCCCACAGACGCGTCAGCTCGACTTGCGCTCGCTTGGCTCGGGCGTACGCCTTGACCCCGTCGTAGTCCTCAGGGTGAGGATCGAGCGCGGTGACATCGAGACGCTGGGAGTACATCCCGCCCGACGACATCGTGATGACGCGGCCATCACGGGCCGCCCGGAGCTGACCCATGAGGCGATGGGTGAGCAGGAACGGGGCGACGACGTGGACGGCAGCGGTCAGCTCGAGCCCGTCCTCGGTGCGGACGTACGCGCGGCTGAGGGCGCCGGCGTTGTGGACGAGGATGTCAAGACGGGTGTGGCGGTGCGCGACTCGGTTCGCCAGGTCGCGGACCTCGGCGAGACGGGAGAGGTCAGCTCGCTCGAACGAGACCGCAGGGTTCTCGGTCCTGTCGATGATCTCCCTCACGGTCGACTGGCCCCGCGACTCGTCCCGGCCGACAACGATGACCGCGGCGCCCAATCCCGCAAGGCCGTGGGCGATCGAACGGCCGATGCCCGACGTCGCGCCGGTCACGAGAACGACTCGCCCCTCGACTCGGTCGGGTGGCGCCCAGTGCTGCATGCGGCTCCGGGCCGAGTACCCGATCCGCGAGTAGCTGCCGGCGATGGTGAGCTCCAACGCTCCGTCGACGAGCTGCGAGATCATGCGGGGGATGTGATCACCGCGCGCAGCCCGGCCGCCGCGGCGTCGCCGATTCGCCGCAACGCAACTGCGAGCAGCGGATCGGCGAGCTTCGCGACTCCCTGACCGGTGAGGCGGGCGTCGTAGATCACCTTGCTTCCGTCCCCCTCGCGCTCGACCGTGATCGTGTCTTCGGATCGCAGCCGTCCGGTAGCGGCCACGAGCTTGACGACGTGGGGTCGATCGAAGGTCGAGATCCGGTAGACGAACGGCAGCTCACGTCCGAGCGACCGAACAACGACCTTGAACTGGGATCCGGCCTCCACGGGCTCGGGGGTCAGCATCTGCGCACTCACCACGCTCGCGTCCCATTCGGCGACGCTCGAGAACCGAGCGAGGTAATCGAACACCTGCTCCGGCGATTGGGCGGAGCGGATCTCGGCGCGGTAGCTGGGCACCGTGGGTACTTTAGTGCTAAATACTGTTAGAGTCCAGTCCGATGCGAATCGCGATTGTCGGAACCGGGATCTCAGGGCTCGCCGCCGCGCGCGCCCTCGCGCAGGTGCACGACGTGACGGTGTTCGAGGCCGATCCTCGACCGGGCGGACACACCAACACGGTGCGCGTCGATCTCGGCGACGAGACCCATGAGGTCGACACCGGCTTCATCGTCTTCAACGAGCCGAACTATCCCCGATTCACACGACTCCTCGACGAGCTCCACATCGAGACCGCTGCGACGGAGATGAGCTTCTCGGTGACAGACCAGCGCAGCGGCGTCGTGTGGTCAGGACGGTTCCCTGGCGGGGTCTTCGCGCAGCGCTCCAACGCGTTCCGGCCGGCGTTCTGGCGGATGCTTGTGGATGTCACACGCTTCAATCGACGAGCGCGGCAGATCCTCGAGTCGCGACCACAACCCGACGTCTCACTCGAGGATCTGCTGGCCGACGGCCGCTGGTCGCCTGAGTTCGTCAACTGGTACCTCGTCCCGCTCGGCGCGGCGATCTGGTCGGCCAATCCGGCGACGTTCACTCGCTACCCCGCCGAGTCGTTCGCCCGGTTCTTCGACAACCACGGGCTCCTTCGCCTGCGAGGTTCGCTGCCGTGGCGCACCATCCCCGGCGGCGCCCGACGATATGTGGATGCGATCGTTCGGCCGCTGGGAACGCGGCTGCGCACCGGAACGCCGATCGAGAAGATCGTTCGCCGCGACCATGAGATCGAGCTCTACGTCGCCGGGAGCGGGCCCGAGCGGTTCGATCACGTCGTCGTCGCGACCCACAGCGATCAGGCTCTCGCTCTCTTGGGTGACCCGTCTCCGTCGGAACGCGCGATCCTCGGCGCCTTCCGATACCAGCCGAACACGGCGGTGTTGCACACCGACGAGCGCATGCTCCCTCCGCTCCGGCGCGCCTGGGCGAGCTGGAACTACCACCGTCCGGCTGAGGACGGCGAAGTCGCCGCGGTCACCTACCACATGAATCGTCTTCAAAGCATCCGCTCGCGCCACGAGATCTGCGTCACCCTCAACCGCGGCGACGAGATCGCACCAGACGCGGTCCTCGCGACGATCCCGTACTCGCACCCGGTCTTCGACCGCGCTGCCCTGGCGGCCCAGCTGCGGCACTCCGAGATCAGCGGCCAGCAGCGAACCTCGTACTGCGGCGCCTACTGGGGATACGGCTTTCACGAAGATGGAGTCGCGAGCGCACAACGCGTCTGCGCCGAGCTGGGAGTGCGCTGGTGAACAGCGCGATCTTCGAGGGCACCGTCTTTCACCGACGCGTGCTGCCCGTTCGCCACGAGTTCACACAGCGGGTCGCGCTCCCGCTGCTCGACCTCGACGAGATCGACGAGGTCTGCTCGCTCCATCCGTTGTGGTCGAGTCGCCGACCGAACGCAGTCCAGTTCCGTCGCTCGGACTTCTACGGTCCCTCGCACCAGCCGCTCGCCGAGGCGGTCCGCGATCTGGTCGAGGAACGCACCGGGGCCCGGCCCGAGGGCTCGGTCCGCATGCTCGCCCACCTCCGCACATGGGGATGGCTCTTCAATCCGATCGCCTGCTACTGGTGCTGGGATGCCGGCGACCGCGCCGTCCAAGCGCTCGTAGCCGACGTCACGAGCACGCCGTGGCACGGACGACACGCCTACGTCCTCCAGCACTCAGGCGAGGAGCAATGGTTCGACAAGAAGCTCCACGTGTCACCCTTCCTCTCGATGGACCAGCGCTACAGAATCACGGCATCGGTCCCCGGCGATGACGTCGCGATTCGCATCGAGAGCCAGGGCGACGACGGCCTCGTTCTCGAGGCCGGCCTCAGAGCAACGAGACAGAGCATCACGCGCCATGCACTCGGGCGGTTGCTGTGGCGTCATCCAATGTTGACCGCTCGCGTCTCGGCCCGCATCTACACCGAGGCCGCCCGGCTCGCGCTCAAGGGCACGCCCATCCACCCCCATCCGAGTCGCCCCGCGGTTCCCGACACATCGGGAGGCCGACAGTGAGATCTGCTCGCGGGGCCGCTCGGTCGACGGTGCTCGCGCTCGCCCGGCGCCTCGAGCGGGGAACGGTGGTGATCGAGGACGAGGACGGCACACGCCACGTCTGCGGCGCCGGGGTACCGACGGTCGAAGTTCGCGTGCGCGACGACCACGCGTGGTCAGCCGTAGCCCTCCGTGGGTCGATCGGTCTCGGCGAGTCCTACGCGCAGGGCTGGTGGGATTGTGACGACCTCACGTCGCTCTTGCGCATCGTCTTCGCTGCGTTGCGACCTGCGACACGAACGCTCGACCGCATCGGGACGACGACAGCGCGGTTCGCCGATCCGGTACGGCGGCTCAAAGTGAGCCGAGGAGCGCGCGACCGAAGAAATGTCCGGGCTCACTACGACATCTCCAACGACTTCTTCGCGCTGATGCTCGATCCGACCATGACGTACTCATGCGGGCTGTTCGAACAACCACACGTGTCTCTGGTCGACGCGCAGCGCGCCAAGCTCGACCGCATCTGCCGACTGCTCGAGCTCACGCCCGAGGACGAGGTGCTCGAGATCGGCAGCGGCTGGGGCAGCTTCGCCATCCACGCCGCCTCCTGCTACGGCTGCCGCGTGACGACAACGACGATCTCCGACGCACGAATTCGACCTCGCTCGCAAGCGGGTAGCGAGCGCGGGACTCACGCACCTCATCACGGTTCGGCCAGACCACTACCGAGATCTCACCGGTCGATACACAAAGCTTGCGTCGATCGAGATGTTCGAGGCGGTCGACTGGCGCGACCACAACGACTTCTTCGAAGTCTGCTCGCGACTACTCGACCCGCACGGGCTGATGGCGCTGCAGACGATCGTCATCGAGGAGGGCGCCTTCGATCGCACGAAGGTGCACCAAGACTTCATCAAGCGCTTCATCTTCCCCGGAGGCTGCCTCCCGTCGGTCACGTCGCTCGCCACCACCGCCGCGCGACACGAGCTTCAGCTCCTCGAGCTGCACGACATCGGACGCCACTATCCCGAGACGCTTCGGCGCTGGCGGTCCTCGCTCGACGCACAACGCGAGCAAGTGACCGGGCTGGGCCTCGACGAAGGCTTCCATCGGTTGTGGACGTTCTACCTCTGCTACTGCGAAGCGGGATTCATCGAGGGCCGGGTGAGCGATGTCCAGGTCCTCCTCCGACCGTCACGATCATGAGCGACTGCCCGAACGCGCGATTCGCTCGATCGCGACCAACGCGCTCCGACCGTCGAGACCAGACCATTCGTCCGCACCCAGGCGGAGCGCCTGCGCGCGATCTCTGACGGCTCCGCCGCCGACCAAGATCGGCACACCGAGGTCGGCCTGGCGAAGTGCCTTCACGACGGCACGCACGGCGGCGTCGCCGCCCGGGGTCGTGATCGCGATCACGGATCGCGACCAGGCGGTTGGCCTCGCTCGCGGTCTCCGCGAACGAGGCCGCCGGGGTGTTGGCTCCCATGTCGAGGACCTCGAACCCGACCCCTCGCAACAGATCGGCGAGGATCGCCGACGGGAGCGCATGCTGCTCCCCCACGGGCGCGCCGACCACGACCGTGCCTCGCTTGCGGCCTCGGCGAGCGAACCGGGGCCCGAGCCGACCGACCAGGCGGAGCGCGATCGCAGTCGCCCGATGCTCGTCCGCGATGGTGAGCTCGCCGGCTGCCCACCCATCCCCCACCACCTCGAGCGCAGGCACCAGAAGGTCGAGGTAGACGTCCGACGCCTCGACGCCCGACGCCATCGCCGCCTCGACAACTCCCCATGCCCCGGCCTCGTCGCCCGCCACCATGCGCGCAGCGAGCTTCCCTGGCCCCTCCGACCGAACCATGCCGTGCCCCCGCGTTGTGCGCTCGGGCGATCGCATCTTCGCGAGCTCCGCGGGATCGACCATCCACTGCACGCCCTCGCGTCGGGCCGGGAGCCGACCGGTGCGGACGTATCGATACGCCGTCATGTAGTGCACTCCGAGACGGTCGGCTGCCTCCTGAAGAGTGATCGGTCGCCGCTGTCGGGTCATCGAGCTCTCTTTACCACTAAATGTCGCGCGAGTTGTGGAATCTCCGCTCCTTCGGATACTTTAGTGCTAAATACTACCCGGAGGTGCAAATGCGAAAGTTCGTCCTACTGATGGCAACTGGCCTGCTGGCTGTGCTCTCACTGCTTGCCGTGCCGGCGAGCGCCCAAGCCGCGACCGGCACGGTCACGGTCATCCACGGCATCCCTGGTCTCACTGTCGACGTGTACGTGAACGGCAAGCTCACGCTCGAAGACTTCGCTCCCGATACCGTCACCGCGCCGCTCGAGCTCCCGGCGGGCACGTACCAGATCGCGATTCGCCCTGCGAACGCCGCCGCCGACTCCGCCCCGGTGCTCGCAGGCTCAGCGACACTGCCCGGCGGAGCAAACGCGAGCATCGTCGCCCATCTCGACGCGAGTGGACAACCGAAGCTCACCGTCTTCGTCAACGACACGTCAGCGCTGGCCGCGGGGAACACACGCCTCGTGGTCCGTCACACCGCCGCAGCACCTGCGGTCGACGTGCTGGCGAACGGCAAGCCCGCGTTCACGAACCTCACCAACCCGAACGAGGCAAAGGCCGACCTCCCCGCAGGCACCATCAGCGCCTCCGTCGCCGCCGCCGGAACGACTACCCCGGTGATCGGACCCGTCGACCTGACGCTTCCCGAGGCAACCGTCACCGTCGTGTACGCGGTCGGCTCGCTCGACGGCAAGACCCTGCACCCACTCGTGCAAACCATCCCAGTGAGCACGACGCCGGCGCCGACGAGCGCACCCACCTCCGCGCCGGCCACCGGTGGGGAGCTCCCCAAGACCGGTAGCTCCACTGGCTTGCTCGTGGCCATCGGCCTCGGGAGCCTCGTCGCTGGCGTGATGGTGACCCGCCGGTTCGCCACCCGGTAGCCCGAGCGACGCCAGGTCCCCTGTCCGGCCCCGAGCCTCTGTTCCGCTCGGGGCCGGACAGCGAAATGGGGAACGCGTGAAGCGAAGCGGCGAGCTTCGGTCGTTCTGCTCTATTTTCCAGGCATGACGGTCACTGACCCAACGCTGGCGAAGATCCCTTGGCACCTTCGCGACAACTGGGCGCCCGTGCTCGACGAGCGCACGGATCTCGACTTGCGCGTCGACGGCGTGATTCCCGCGGCTCTCACCGGTACGTATGTCCGTACGGGCCCGAACCCGGCATCAGGCAGATCTGCCCATTGGTTCTTCGGGGACGGCATGGTGCACGGCGTGCGTCTCGCGGGCGGCAAGGCCGAGTGGTACAGAAACCGCTACGTCCAGACCCCCAACATCACGGATCCGCACGGCGATCCGATGATGAGCATGGGTGACCTCACCCGGGGCACCGGCAACACCCACGTGATCCCTCACAACAAGAAGCTGCTCTGCCTCGAGGAGGGCCATTGGCCGTGGCAGATCGACATGGAGCTGAACACCGTCGGGTTCGAGAACTTCGGTGGCGCCCTCACCTGTTCGATGACGGCTCATCCGAAGGTGTGCCCCGTCACGGGCGAGCTGATCGCGTTCAGCTACCTCAGCCCTGAACCGCCGTTCCTGCACTACATCCGGATCAGCGCCGACGGTCGAGTCACTCAGCTCGAGGGAATCGACATCCCGAACATGGTGATGATGCACGACTTCAACGTCACCGAGAACCACGTCGTGTTCATGGACCTCCCGGTCTGCTTCGACCTCGGAGCACTCGACTCGGGTCTGCCGTTCCGGTTCAACCGCGATGCAGGCGCGCGGCTCGGAGTCATGCCACGTCACGGCACGAACGCCGACGTGCGCTGGTTCGAGATCGATCCCTGCTACGTGTTCCATCCCGTGAACGCTCACGAGGCGGGCCACACGATCGTTCTCCATGTGTCGCGACAGCCTGAGGCGTTCGGGACCAGCAACGACGACTACGCCGAGGTCGGTCGACTCTGGCGGTGGACGATCGACCTCGATACGGGCAGCGTGAGCGAGGACCAGATCGACGATCGTCCAGGCGACTTCGGTCGGGTCGATGATCGGCGGGTCGGTCTCGACGCCCGCTACGGCTACTTGATGGCGATGGCCGGCGAAGGCGTCGCCGAGGAGCCCGTCTACGGGTCGGCGCTCTGGAAGTACGACCTTCGCTCCGGCGGATGCGAGGAGCACCACCTGGGTGAGGGAGTCCGCGGCGCCGAGCCAGTGTTCGTACCGGCATCGCCCGAAGCCGGCGAGGACGAGGGCTGGGTCATCAGCCTGTCGCACGACACGAAGTCAGATGAGTCGAAGCTTCTGATCATCGATGCCCAAGACTTCTCGGCTTCCCCGGTCGCGACGGTCCACATCCCACGACGCGTGCCGTACGGAGCTCACGGCAGCTGGGTGCCCGATCACGTCATGAGCTGACACATCGAAGCCCCTGGTAGTGCCCTCGGCAGGATTTGAACCTGCGACCCGCGGATTAGCGAGTTATCCGTTGTCTCGCATCCGCCATCTCGACACACGCCGGCCGAGTCCTACTACCGGGCGCGACCCGAGCCGATCGAAGTGCCGCACCGCGCGGCAAGTCACGAGGGACGCGTATGGGGGTTGGCTGTGCACACGGTGATCTCGCCGGGGATGCCCTTCAACGTGACGGATCGGGGGGCTGAGAATTCGGTGCACGCCGGCGGCGCTGAGGTCGCGGATCACGGACGAGACGAGTATCTCGTTCGGTTCAGCAAGTGCGTTGATGCGAGAGGCGATGTTCACTTGCAGCCCAAAGAGATCGTCGTCATCTGCGATCGGTTCTCCGGCATGCACGCCGGCGCGGATCGAAAGTGGAGGTCGGAGGCTGCATTCCGCGAGCTCGCGACGAAGTTGGTCGAGCGCATCGAGTGCAGCGCTCGTGCTGGCGAATGTGAGAAGAAGGCCGTCGCCGAGATGTTTGACGACTTGCCCGCCGGCGACTTCGACGCAGGCGTGTGTGATGGCGTCGTGTTCCCGCAGAACCTGGTGCCACCGTTCGTCGCCGAGTTGAGCCGCGAGTGCGGTTGATCCGACGATGTCGGTTACCGCGATCGCAACCGTTTGATGACGGTCTTGGCGCGTCGTCGTACCAGCTCTGAATCGATCGCGCAGTGCGGTCGTTTCGGGATCGGGTTCGACGCCGACTTCGTCTGCGAGGATTCGCGCACCGGTCGTAGGTGCGAATGGCTTCGGCACGATTCCCAGCGAGCGCGTGCGCTTCCATAAGAAGGCGGTAGCCCGACTCACGGAAAGGCTCGAGGCCGACAGCTTCCGCTGAAGCCGCTGACGCGAGCGGCGCGTTTCGACGTTGTAGCCAAACCTGCGCCAGCGTCTCGAGCGCACGAACATGCGTCGCCGTCAACCGCAGACGTACGTCGTCGATCCAGGGTGCATCCTCGCCCGGCAGCAACGGCCGGCGCACGATCGCGGTCGCCACGGTTGCTTCACTCCACGCCTCGTCGATCGCGTTCCTGCGAATCGCTGCTTCGGCGACGTCTACCGCCCGCACAGCTGCTTCCAGGTCAATCCACGACTCGACCGGCAAGCGCAACTGGTAGCAGCCCGACACCGACGCAACGGCGTCGGACAGTCCAACCGTCTTCAGCAACGAGCGGAGCTTGCTCATGATCGACTTCGACGCGCTATCCCAAGCCGCTGGCTGGTCCAGCCCCCAGATCGCGTCAGCGAGCGCGTCGCGCGCCACCGGCCGCTGTGCGGAGAGACCGAGGAACACGAACGCGAGCCTTCCCTGACGTCCGGGGAACTGTGCCTCATCGGCGATGCCGGCCGATGTCTCGACGGCCATGCGGCCGGTGAGATACACCCTCACCTGCATGAGCTCGCCAACCTTTCTCCAACCGGTACTCGTCATCATTGCAAGCAATCCGAGTCCTTCGCACGAGAGATGAGACCACCATGACCAACCATGCGCCGAAAGTCATCGAGTGCCCTTGCGGCGTCGTGCTGCCGCGGCTCAAGCGACGACGAGACAGTCGCCAACGCGCAGCGTCACGCCCAGGACAACCACGACATGACGCTCACGCGGGAACAGGCGATCGCCATGGCGAGACCCGCGTAGCACCAGACCCCTCCGCGCTCGGTACCGCCGACCTCCGACTTCTCGCGCCCGGCAAGATTTGAACCTGCGACCCCGGATTAGAAGGCCTACAGCACTGAGCGCTGTGCTCAACAGGAAGTTTCCACGTCACCGCTGAGCGACACAGCGCGAGTTATCCGTTGTCTGGAAGTGGATTGCTCCGGCTCCGGCCTCCGCGAAGATGGAGCGCGGCGCTTCGGTCGGGCCGATTAGATGATGAGTAGCGTCCGGCGCGGCTCGGGCGAACCTCGACGCTCGCCCGGACGCCCCATCGATTCCCGACGCTCGCCCAAGCTCAGTCGAAGCTGTACGTCCCGTCCCAGTGCGAGTTGCCCTCGTCGTCGGGCGTCACGTCGGCACGGGCCTGGATCCCGACAAGCGACCCGGTTCCTCCCGCCAGCGTGACGACGCCCTTGTCCGACGCGAGGTCCAGGACGACGTGGCCGTTGGCGGTGTTGCCCGACCCCGCGTCGAGCACGATGTCGGTGTCCAGCGTCGTCTCGCCGGGTGCCTCCGCGTAGATCACCCTCGAGCCAACAGCGATCTCCTCGAGGTTGGACGAGGTGATCGTGCAGAAGCCGCCGGCAGCGCCCGTGAACTCCGAGCACTCCTTGATCACGTGGAGATCTCCGCTTCGGGCCACTGCGAACCCCTCTCAAGATCGTGGTTTGCGCGCAACGTATGCCCGTCCGGCGAGCGCCGCAACCCTTCCAAGCCCTCGATGTTGCGCAGGTGAGCGCCTGTAGCGAATGAGACGCTGGCAGGCCGACTTCACGCACTACCGCCTCGCGAGACCGGCGTCGACGTCGAGATCTTGTGCTGGCTCGACGATCACGCCCGCTACGCCCTGCGGCTCACCGCGCACCGAGCGTGTCAGCGGAGAGATCGTGCTGGCCGAGTTCCGCGCCGACGATCGCCTGTCACGGCGTCCCCGCCTCGACGTTGACCGACAACGGCATGGTCTTCACCACCCGGCTGTCGAGGCGGCAAAGGCGGACGCAACGCCTTCGAGTCCGAGCTTCGCCGCCTCGGCACCAGACAGAAGAACTCTCGGCCGAACCATCCCGACCACGTGCGGGAAAGTTGAGCGGTTCCACCAGACCTCAAACGATGGCTCACCGCGCAACCCGACCAGCCGGTCACGCTCGGCGAGCTCGCAGGCACTGCTCGACGTGTTCGACGGCTCACTACAACGACGAACGGCCGCATCGCTCGCTACCCGAACAATGCACCCCGGCGGACGCTTAAACCCGGCGGGATTCGAACCCGCGACCCGCGGTCATGGGGCCCACCGCACGTGAGCGCTGTGCTCAACAGAAGGATCCAAGTCACTCGCGAGCGACACGGCGCGAGTTATCCGTTGTCTGAGACGGCGGCTCGCCCCGGTTGAAAGGGCCGCACGCTTAAGGCCGCTCCTATGAACCCGAACTCGAGCAGTCAGCCGTGCGACGGCAAGCGAAAGGTCAGTCCTTCCTGCAGACGTAGTACACGTTGACGATGTCCTCCGGGATGTGGGTCGCGTCGACCGACGTGAACCCCGCGGCTCGGAACATCTCATTGGCCGTCTGCTCGCCCCACATCGTGCCGAGGCCGGCGCCGTCGAGCGCGAGCGAGACGGTCATGCAGTGGAAGGTCGACACGGAGTAGAGCATCGGCGCGAGCGGATGGTCCAGATTGTCTTGGACGTTGCTCGAACCGGCGACGTCGACGCACAGGAACACTCCGCCCGGCTTGAGCGAGTCGGCGATCCCCTTGAGAACGACATCGGGTTTGGCTTGGTCGTGGATCGCGTCGAACACCGTGATGAAGTCGTACTGCGTCGAGCCGTCGAGCGTTGCCGCGTCCTTCACTTCAAACGTGGCATTGGACAGGCCCAGCTCGGTGGCCTCCTCCTGCGCGGCGGCGATGCCCTCGTTCGAGAAATCGAGACCAGTAAACCGACTATTCGGGAACTCCCGGGCCATCAGGTTGATGGCGTGACCCTGTCCGCATGCGACATCGCAAACATCGATTCCCTCGCGCAGCCGGTCGATCAATCCGTCAACGAGCGCAAGCTCACCGTCGATGAGCGCGGCGTCGTGGATTTGGCCGCTCTCCTCCGCCATGAGCGCCTGAAACTTGGGGAAGCGCGAATAGGGCACTCCTCCGCCCTCGGAGAAGCAGGCGACGATGTCGTCTTCCACCGCACCCATGAGCGCCGTGTACTGGGCCAGGTTGGCCATGTTGTTCGGTCCCGCCATCCGCGTCAGCGACGCCGCGTGCTCCGGTGGCAGCACATAGGTGCGGCTGCCCGGGTCGTACTCGAGGAACCGACCAACGGTCAGGGCGTTCAGCCATTCGCGCACGTACCGCTCATTGAGTCCTGCCGCGTCCGCGATCTGCGAGCTCGTCGACGGCGGAAGGGTCGCCATCGTGTCGAACAGGCCCGTACGGTGACCGACGCTCGTCATCAAGCTCAACATCGACGAGTTCATCAACTCGACCATGCGGCCGGCGAACTCCTCGACTCTGCCGGTATCCAGTTCCGTCGTCGTCATATCCAAACCTCCTCCATCGCGCTACATAGTCCACACCCTCGAGCGAGGGCCGTCGAGGAGAACGTCTGAGAATCGTGGCTCGGCGCGCCCGGCAGGACTTGAGCCTGCGACTCGCGGATTCGAAGGCCTAGAGCACCGAGCGCTGTGCTCAACAGGACCTTCCCACCTCACGTGCGAGCGACCCAGCGCGAGTTATCTGTTGTCTCGACCCCGATCGTGGACCAATGCGGCCGCCTGCCTAATCAGCGGTCCATCGGGTCGTGGGCAAGTGGTCTTGCTTCTCCGTTCGTCTTCGACGACGGGGCCCACGACCCCGCATAGCGTGCCGCAGGTGCGTGCCATGGTCGTGAAGGAGTTTCGGGAGCTGATGCGCGACCGGCGCACGCTGGCGATGTTGATCGTGATGCCACTGCTTCTGCTGGTCATCTTCGGCTACGCCGCGAACTTCTACGTCTCGAGCGTGAAGACGGCTGTGCTCGGGCCAGACGCGACGCAGGTGGCCGCCACGTTGCCGCCGCTCTTCGACGTGACCGTGCTCGAACCGTCCGGCACACGAGCCGACGCGGAGAGTCTGCTCCAGAAGAACAAGGTCGACGTCGCATTCGTGACCGGCCAGGTGCCGGTGCTGGCGCTCGTCGACGGCTCCGAGCTCTTCGCGGCTCAGTCGGTTGTCGCGGCGTTGAACAAGGCGGGAGGCGCGGTCCAGACCGAAGTGCTCTACAACCCCGAACTGAAGACTTCCTGGGTCATGGTGCCCGCGATCATCGGCCTCATCCTGGCGTTCATCGGCACGATCGTCACCAGCATCGGCCTCGTCCGAGAACGGGAAGCCGGAACCCTCGAGCAGCTCGCGGTGATGCCGATCAGACCGACCTCCGTGATCTTCGGCAAGATCGCGCCGTACTTCCTCGATTGCGTCGCTCGACATGGTCGTCGTGACGTTTCTCGGGATTTGGCTGTTCGGGGTGCCGTTCAACGGCTCTGTGTTCGCGTTCGTTCTGGGGGCAGCGCTGTTCCTGTTCGTCGTGCTCGGCGTCGGGATCTTCGTCTCCACGGTGTCGCAAACCACGGGGCAGGCGATCCAGACTGCGTTCTTCTTCCTCCTGCCACAGGTGCTCCTGTCGGGGATGACCTTCCCGCTCGATGCGATGGCCCCAGGAGTGCGGTGGATCGGCTACCTCCTCCCGCTCACCTACTTCAACATCATCGCCCGCGGCGTCATGCTGCGCGGCGCCTCGATCACAACGCTCTGGTACGCCTACGTGATCTTGGCCGTGATGGCCGTCGTGGTGTTCAGCGGTGCCTCGCTTCGCTTCCGTCGTGACCTCGCGCCCGGCAGCCGCTCCCATCGCCACCACCGCACGGCAGCCGCCCCGAAGGATCTGAGTGCGGCGTGAGCTTCGCCATCCGCGGGGCAACCGTTCACTTCGGTGACGTCGTCGCGCTCGACGATGTCACCGTGGCGATGCCCGAGGGCTCGGTGGTGGCGGTGGTCGGAGGTGATGGCGCCGGCAAGTCGACACTGCTCCGCGCTCTCATTGGCGCAGTGGCACTCGACACAGGCACCCTCGACACACCGCCGAAGGACCGGCAGGGCTACATGCCCGCGGTGTCAGGCTCATGGGCCTCACTCACCGTGAAGGAGAACCTCGACTTCGTCGGCGGCATCTACGGAGTTCACGGCACCGAGCTCGTTGCACGTCGCACAGCGCTGCTCGAACGCGCCGGGCTCGCCGACGCCAGCGACCGGCTCGCGTCGAAGCTGTCCGGCGGCATGCGCCGAAAGCTGGGGTTCTGCATGGCGATGCTGCACTCGCCGGCGCTGCTCGTCCTCGACGAGCCAAGCACCGGCATCGACCCCGTGAGCCGCGTCGAGCTCTGGCGCTTGGTCGCGGAGGCGGCCGCTGGCGGAGCCGCAGTGATCGTCTCGACCAGCTACCTCGACGAGGCCGAGCGCGCCTCTCGTCTCGTGGCTCTCGACGGCGGGCGCGTACTCGTGGAGGGTTCGTACGACGACATCCGTGTTCGGTTCAGGGGCGTGGTGACCGAATCGGGCGACTCGTTGCGACCCGAGTGGTCGTGGCGCCGCGGACGGAGACGCCGTGAGTTCTGGCCCGATGCCGATCCGCCCGGAGGGCGCGCGATCGTCGAGCCGGACCTCGAAGACATCATCATCGCGTTGTCGCTCGCGCGCCGCTCCGCCGCTCTCTCATGAACGGTCTCCTCGCTCGGGCGGAGTCGGTGACACGGCGCTTCGGCGCCCTGACTGCGGTGGACCGAGTGTCGTTCGGGGTGCACCCCGGTGAGGTCGTCGGTCTCCTGGGCGCCAACGGTGCGGGAAAGACGACCCTCATCCGGATGTTGCTCGGGCTGCTCAGCACGAGCGAGGGCCATGTCGAGGTGCTCGGCGGCGCCCCCGACCGTGAACGGCGGCGGCGCCTCGGCTACGTGCCCCAGAACCTCGGCCTCTACCGAGATCTCACGGTGTCAGAGAACCTGAGGTTCGTTGCCGGTTCCTACGGCTCCAGCGTCGGTGTTCTCGGGCCGAAGCTCGCGCGCTTCAGTGACGTGCTGGTGAGGGATGTTCCTCTCGGAGTGCAGCGTCAGGTCTCATTCGTCGCGGCCCTGTCACACGACCCTGAGCTCTTGTTGATGGACGAACCGACCTCAGGCGTCGATGCCCTGGCGCGGACCTCACTCTGGGACACGATCCGCGCGCAGTCCGATCGCGGCGCCGGGGTGTTGGTGACGACGCACTACATGCAAGAGGCACGGCAGTGTGACCGCCTGTTGCTCATGGCGGACGGCCGTCTCGTCGCGCAAGGCACCGAAGCGGACATCGTCGGATCCATGACGGCCATCGAGGTGCACGCGGACGACTGGGCGCGCGCCTTCGCGGCGCTCAGCGCGGCAGGCATGCCGGTCATGCTCGCCGGGCGCTCGATCCGCGTTGCCGATGGAGACGCCACAGAGCTCGAGCACACGCTCGCTGCCGCGGGCATCCCCGCGACGTTCGAGTCCGTCTCCGCGACGATCGAGGAACGGATGCTCGTGCTCGCTCGACAAGCGGACGGGGTATCGACACCCGCCCACCACCGCGGACCACCGCTCTAGCAAGGCCCGATACTGTCGCCGCAATGGCAGGCAATCCGCTCGACCTCGTCCAGGCGTTTTGCGACTCGTGGGCGACGGGCGATCTCGACAAGATCATGTCGTTCTTCGCCGACGATGCCGTGTACCACAACATCCCGGTCGAACCCGTCCGCGGCGCTGACGCGATCCGCGCCACCATCGCCGGATTCACCACGGGAGTCGAATCAGTGGTGTTCGAGATGAAGCACATCGCCGCAGCCAATGACGTCGTCCTGACCGAGAGAGTCGACGTCTTCACGTTCCCGAACGGGCGTGTTGCTCTACCGGTGGCGGGAACGTTTGAGGTGCGCGACGGCAGGATCGTCGCGTGGCGCGACTACTTCGACATGAACCAGTTCGTGTCGCAGCTCCCGACCGCCTGAGTGCACCCTCCGAGGGTGACTTTTGGCACTACTCCCCTCGATCACCGCGTGCTCATGCTGGGCACATGAAGCGGATCCACGACGGTCCCGCTGAGCTGACATTCGCCGACTGCGCCTCGGTCCTCGTCCCTGCGGAGCGGGTCTTGTTCACGATGACCGACGACGGGGAGGGCGCCTTGTGGATCGCTCCCGGGACGATGCCGAACATGACTGAGATCGAGACGGCGCTGGAATCCGGACCGTTCACCCTGACGTCCGAAGGCGCGATGCAGAGCTGCAAGCCGCGGCGCTGGATCGTCAGGGAAGTGACCGAGTCGGGATTCGAGATGCTCGTGCTGTTCGAGCCCGACTGCGGCGAACGTGAACCCGCACCCGGAGCCGATGACGAGCGCGAGTGACCTTCGCGGCCTCGTCCGGGAGACTCAGGCAGCGAGGCTCTCAGCCGCTTCGGCAGGGAGGTTTCCGCACCGCTCGTGCGGACAGGTGGTAAGCACCGGCGTAGTGAAGGACACCAGCGTTGAACGGCGGCCCAGAACCCTCCGTGGCGTTGGCCTCGTGCACGGCGCTTCCTCGACGCTTCCGCTGGGCGTTGGACGCAGATGAGCAGCAACGCCGACCCGCGTGAGCTTCTGCGCCGCCACTCGCAGAACCCCATCCTGCGGCCGCAGGACTTTCCGAAGATGGTCAACGCGGTGTTCAACCCCGGCGTCACCGTGATCGATGGCCGGACGCTGCTGCTCCTGCGAGTCGAGTACCGGACGGGTCTGTCAGCGCTGATCGCCGCGACCAGCGAAGACGGCGTCTCGAACTGGGAGATCGATCCCGTGCGCGGCCTCCATCCACTCGACGGGAGCTTCGAAGAGCACTGGGGCATCGAGGACCCGCGCATCACCAAGGTGGGCGACGAGTACTTCGTCGTGTATGTGGGGTACTCCACGGCTGGCCCGCTCGTCCTGTTGGCCACGACGCGGGACTTCGTGCACTGGGAACGCAAAGGCGTCCTGATGTCTCCCGAGGACAAGGACGCTGCGCTGTTCCCGACCACCTTCGGCGGCCGCTGGGCGCTGATCCACCGACCCGCGCCGTCGATCGCCGGGCTCGGCGCCCACATGTGGCTGTCGTTCAGCCCCGATCTGCGCCACTGGGGCGACTCGCGGGTCCTGCTCCCGGCAGCGGCGCGGCGGATGGTGGGACGCCAACAAGGTCGGGCTCGGTCCGCCACCTCTGCTGACCAAGGACGGGTGGCTGGTCTGCTACCACGGTGTGCGG
Source organism: uncultured Acidimicrobiales bacterium (assembly GCA_963739555.1). Classification (GTDB taxonomy): domain Bacteria; phylum Actinomycetota; class Acidimicrobiia; order Acidimicrobiales; family DATKAS01; genus DATKAS01. Next base: position 225,708 of record CAVUAV010000011.1, read on the forward strand.
GTCACTGCATCGGGGTCGATATATCGGCTCGGGCTCGCGCTGCTCGAACGGGATGACCCGTCCAGGGTGCTTGCTCGAGGGAACGAGTGGGTGTTCGGCCCCCACGAGCCATACGAGCGGGGCGGTGACGTACCCGATGTGGTGTTCCCGTGCGGGTGGGTGCTCCGCGACGACGGCGACACGTTGCACATGTACTACGGCGCCGCGGACTCAGTGGTCTGCCTCGCAGAAGCGAGCCTTGCGACCCTCCTCGATCATCTCGAGGAGCATCCGTGGTCTCGTGAGCCCAACGGCATGCCCCCGATGGGCATGACCGAGTCGGCATAGGTCGTCCGTCTTCGCCCTTGCGACCTCGCCGCGCCACCCCCTGAGGCCGCAGAAGGAGGCAACCCGTGGAGCTCCACGTGGTCCCGATCATCAAGCCAGAAGACATGAATGTCATCGTCGGCCAGGCGCACTTCATCAAGACGGTCGAAGACGTCCACGAGGCGCTGGCGGGGGTGAGCTCCCATCTGCGCTTCGGTGTGGCGTTCTGCGAGGCGTCCGGCCCCTGCCTCGTCCGCCGGTCTGGTAACGACGACCGCCTCATCGAGCTTGCGGCGCAAAGCGCTCTTGCGGTCGCAGCGGGACACTCGTTCTTCGTGTTCCTCGAGGACGGCTACCCGGTGAACGTCCTGAACGCGCTCAAGCACGTCCCGGAGGTGTGCGGCATCTTCTGCGCGACAGCGAACCCCGTTGAACTCATCGTCGCCCACACCGAGTTGGGCCGAGGAATCGTCGGCGTGATCGACGGAGTCGTGCCAGTCGGCATCGAGACCGACGATGACGTGACCGATCGCAAGCAGCTGCTCCGGACCATTGGATACAAGCTCTGATCCACCGGGACCAAAGCCTCTCGTGGCGCCTCGCGAGCTGCTCCATGCTGGGGTCGCCGAGTCGAGGAGGCCAAGATGCACGAACCATGGGCGTGGACAGTCGAGATCATCTTCACCGAGGACGATGACAAGACTCGAGCGGATGCCGTGCTATCGGGTCCGTCCGAGGACCTGCGCGGATGGGGTAGGTCCCGTCGAAATCCGACGGATCCGGATCTACCGGCGGTCGGCGAGGAGATCGCCGCGGCGCGGGCGCTTACGGACCTGGCGCACCATCTACTCGAGACGGCTGCGCATCGCATCGAGTCGTGGGAAGGTCACCCGGTCGAGCTGACTCGCTGACCGACGGGAACCTCATTCCAGTAGCCCAGGCGCGAGTGGCGTCTGCGCGGCCTCCTGCCGTCTGAGTTATCCGTTGTCCGAGCGCTGTGCTCGACCCAAACCCACTCACGACAAACTCGCCTTCGCAGGTCAGCGCCCCCGGCAGGATTTGAACCTGCGACCCGCGGATTAGAAGGCCTAGAGCACTGAGCGCTGTGCTCAACAGGAAGTTCGCAGGTCGCTCGCGAGCGACACGGCGCGAGTTATCCGTTGTCTCGCATGGTCGCGGAGGGTTCCGGGCGCCCCAGCCCCCGGGCGCAGCAGAATGCACGCAATGAATCACCAACAGTTTGACGGCGTCCTGCCCGCTGACCGCACCACCGGCGACGCGAGCAACGACTACTCCCACGACGAGACGCTCGGGCGACGCCAGTCATCCCGATGGCCGTGCTGCTGCCTGAGCGGCGAGCGAGGTCGCCGCGATCCTTCGCCTGTGCGACGAACAGCGCATCACCGGTCACGGCGCGCGGCAGCGGCACCGGGTTGTCGGGCGCGGCGATCCCGGGCGCCGGTGGAGTGGTCGTGTCGTTCGAGCGCATGAAGGGCGTGTCGAGATCGACACTGTGAATCAGGTGGATCGTGGGGCCCGGCGTGACGCTCGCCGGGCTCGACAGGACTGCCGAAGACGACCTCGGTACTGGTGTATCCCGGGCGAGTACTTCGGCCACCTCGGCGCGACGTGGCAAATGCGGGCGCATGCGCGCGGTGAAGACGGTGTCAAGTCACAGGTGTCGGCCGAGGTCGTGTCCCGGCGTCGATGTCATCCGCACGGGCGGTCGCTTCGTGAAGGGCTCGACCGGCTACGACCTCACCCAGCTGATCGTCGGCTCGGAGGGCACGCTCGGGCTCGTGACCGAGGCGACCCTCGAGCTCTACCCTCGCCCCGACTACCAGGCGACCGTGCTCGCGCCGTTCACCACGCTCGACGAGGTCAAGGCACGAGGTCCCCCGTGTCGTGGCCAGCGGCATCAGCCCGCTGATCCTCGAGTACATCGACACGGGCACCCTGGGCGCCATGGTGCGCGAGTGTCGGCCTCGAGCTCGGCGTGCCCGACGCCGTGCGCGAGACGACGAAGGCCTATGCCGTCGTCATGATGGAGAACCGCAACGACGACCGGCTCGAGGAAGACGTGCACGAGCTCGGCTTTGCTGCTCTGGCCGAGCTCGGCGCCATCGACGTGTACGTGCTCCCGTCGGCATGCGGGGCGCGGCTGATCGAAGCCCGGGAGAAGGCGTTCTGGCTCGCGAAGGCGCCGGCGCCCACGACACGTCGACATCGTCGTGCCCCGCGCCGCGATCCCGCCTTCGATGGACCGGGTCGTCGAAATCGTGAGGGAGAACAGCGCGTTCGTGGCCGGGTGCGGTCACGCCGGCGACGGCAACGTCCACCTCTCGGTCTACAAGCCGGATCCCGACGATGCGATCGACCGTGCTACACGCGGCTGTTCGAGACAGGGATGGCGTTCGGCGGCGTGATCTCAGGCGAGCACGGCATCGGCACGACCAAACGGAAGTACTTCCTCGAGCTCGAGGATCCCGTGAAGGTCGACCTCATGCGCCGGATCAAGGTGGCGTTCGATCCGAACGGGATCCTCAACCCCGGAACGATCTTCTGATTCACCGTGTCGATGAACCAAAGCCGTGAGGCCTGCGTTTCAGTGTCGAGCGTCTGGCGGGGGATCAGCCTCGGTTCACGAGGTCTTGCAGTTGGGTGTCCGTCGACTGCGGTGTGGGTTCGAGCGTCTGGCGGGGGATCAGCCCTCGGTTCACGAGGTCTCTCGTGACCGCGGTCGGGGAGGTGTCGATTGCCTCACTCCTGGGTGGGTGACCATCTACCAAGGCTCGTAGGGTCGAGGTTTCCGTAGGTCGCAGCTCGCTGCTAAGCGTCGAGCGCGACCACGCCATCGACGTACCCTTGCTGGCGGCGCTGGGCGAGGACACGACCTCGGGCTTGGGGTTGCTGCTGGCGTGGGAGTCCGTGCTGACCTGGCTGACGGACCACGTGGTGACACCGGTCAGGATCGCCACGCCGACCACAAGGCCGGTGAGACGGCTGGGCCTGATCTGGATGGTGTTTGGATGAATGACTGAAGTGCTCACTGAAGGCTCCTTTGTCTCGCCTTCGTGTGAGAGTGCGCCGACTCGGAGCGCTGGTCTGTCGCCAAGCCGACACGCCCAAGGTGTTGCCCGCGACGTATCGAGTGGTCGAGTCCGGAGACGAAGTTCAGGCGCCGACGTCGGCCAGTCCTGCGCCGATTACCCGCTGTGGAGGACGACCTCGAACCCCCGACCCTGCGGCGCCGCAGCGGTAGTCGCGTACACAACTCGAAGGCCGAGAGGCGCCTTCTCGACCTATGAGCTCCCCGCCGAGCAGCTCCAGGCGGTGTTATCGTCTTCGAGCGCTGTCGCGCAACGCGCACCTGACGCTTCTCCTCGCCGCGCACCTGGAGGGTCGACCTCCGGCCTTCGGACTAGAAGGCCTCCAGCACTGAGCGTGGGCTCAACAGGAAGTTCCCACGTCACCAAGCGAAACGAGCGCGAGTTATCCGTTGTCACCGTCGCGGCCGTCGCAAGCCGAGCCTCGTGTGACAGAGCCAGAACAGGCGAGCTGCTCCGGGCCCGCGTCGGGTCCTCGGCAAAGCAGCAGTTTGTCCTGCAGCGCTTCGAGCTTCGTCGGCTCGATCGCGTCCCGCTCCCGTGGCCCACGCTGAGAACGCTGTCGCGATTCCGTCCGAGAAGGTTCTGCGCGAGGCTTCGGCGGTGAGCTGGGAACAAGTCGATGAGGGGTGGGGTCGCAAGGCCGTCGACTATGCCTACCTTCTGGAAGCGCAGATGTGGCCGGAGTACCTCGAGCTGCTGGACGCGTGTGGGGTAACGGCCGACACGCGGATGCTCGACGTGGCGTGCGGGCCCGCTCTCGCCGTCCAAATCGCTCACGACCGGGGTGCCGACGTCGCGGGGATCGACGCGTCGCCGCGCCTGATCACGATTGCGCTGGCGCGAACCCCCGAAGCGGACGTGAGAGTGGGCGACATGTTCGCACTGCCATGGGACGACGCATCGTTCGATGTCGTGACGAGCTTCCGGGGGATCTGGGGAGGCTGTGAGGGCGCGCTGGCCGAGGCCGTGCGCGTGTGCCGCCCCGGAGGGCGCGTCGGCCTGAGCTTCTGGGGTCGCCCCAAGCGAATGGGCGCCTACCCGCTCCTCAAGCTCTTCGGGCAGCTCGAAGACCACGACTACCGGCATGCGAAGCAGATGTCGAACATCGCGTGGGAGGGCGTTGCCGAGCAGATGATGGCCGACGCCTGTCTCGTGCCGGGCAGTCGCTGGACGAAGGTCGTCCACCTCGCCTATCCGGACGCCGATCTCGCCACCCGCGCCTTCGCGTCGAGCGGCCCGTCGTACCTCGCCATGCAGAAAATGGGCGAGGACGCGTTCCTCGCAGCTGCGCGTGAAGGGGCGGAACAGCTTTCTGTCCCTGGCGCAGGCGTGCGCTTCGACTTCGAGGTGCAATTCCTCGTCGGGACGAAGCCCGGCTGAAGACGCGGTCGATGCCATCGCCCGGTCGTGTCATGTATTGCGCGCGCAGCTGGCGCCCCCGGCAGGATTTGGACCTGGGACCCGCGGATTAGAAGGCCTACAACACTGAGCGCTGTGCTCAACAGGAACTTCCCAGGTCACTCGTGAGCGACACGACGCGAGTTATCCGTTGTCTCGGCTGCGGTCCGCGGAGAAGAAACGCGCACATGCATCCAGGGCGCACATTGGAGAGGACGTCCAAAACGACGCTGCAGCCGCGCTCGGCAGCCGGACTCGTAGCGAGCCACCAGATCCTTCGAAGTGATGACATGGCCGAATATCCAGCAAGCGATCCCATCTCCTTGCTGAAGTGATCCCGGCGAATCACTGCCGGTCCTAGCTGAGTGCCCGACAACAGCGCGCCGGCGTCGGGCACGATGGGTTCCAAATCGAGCGCCTTGAGCATCTGCCACGCGGTCGCCACAGCCGAGCTGATGACCGGCACGCCCAGGGCATCCTCCACGATCTGTATCGCCGCGAGCGACGGCATCTGCACGCATGCAGACAGGACGATCGCATCGACGCCGCTGGTGTCGATGCGCTTCACGTGCTCGACGAGTGCCAGGGGGTCCTGCTCGCCGACAACGAGATTGTCGGCGATTTCGAGCGCGAGGTAGTCGCGCACCGTGACTCCCTCCGCTTCGATGTACGCCACCACCATCTCGGTGAGGGGCTTCATGTACGGCGCGATCAGCGCGATCCGCTTCGCCTCCAGATGATGAAGCCCGTCGATCAACGCCCCCGCGCTCGTCACCACGGGAGCTGGAGCCCCGTTCGACGCCGTCACCCGCTCGAGTCGGTCTCTCGCGGAGCAGTGGTACGCCCGGTCCGGTGGCCATGATCGCGACGAGACAGGCGTAACCCAACACATCGACCCGAGCATCCGAGAGTTCGAGTGCACAGCGGTCGGAGTCCGCGTCCATCGCGGCCAACTCCTCTTTGCTCACCGTCTTCATCCGCATCCGCGACGAATGGAAAGTGAATTCGACGCCGCCGCGATCTGCTGCATGGCGTCGCAGCAGCGCGGGGATCTCCGTTTCCATCGTGATGTTCGAACTCGGCACGATCTGGCCGACCCGGACCCGCCGCAAGGTGGTCAGACTCCGCTCAGAAGCACGTCAAACCACCGTCGATGATGACGTCGCAACCCGTCATGTACGCCGCCTCGTCCGACGCAACGAACGCCGCCAACGAAGCAACATCCTCTGGTACCCCGATCCGCTTCGAGAGCAGCTGCTGCAAGAGCAGAGCCTCGGCGTTCGGCACCTTCGAGAAGTAGTTCCTCTCGGTCTCGGGAGTTCTGATCGGCCCGGGGCTGATGCTGACCGCGCGGATGCCGACGGCCGCGCCATCGACTGCTACAGCTCGGGTGAACGCCACCACCCCGCCCTTCGCCGCACAGTGAGCGGCCATCCCCGCGTTCGGTGTGCCCTCCCACGCGGAGATCGAGCCAGTGTTGACGAACACTCCACCCCGCTCGGCGAGATGTCGCCAGGCGAACTTCGTGACGTAGAAGACGAGGTCGAGCTCATTGCGCGTGTTGAACTGCCACGTCTCGACAGTCATGTCGGGCAACGGCGCGAACCTCGGCGCCGACGCATTGTTGAACACAACGTCGATCCGGCCGTGGATCCCGGCGGACTCCTCCACCCACGACTCCGCGGCGTCGGGGTCGCTCAGATCTACGGGTGCCATTCCGGTCATCGCGTAGCCAGCGGCCTCGACCATGCGGATTGTCTCGTCGTTGCCCTCTTTGTTGAGGTCGCACCCGATGACGAGCGCTCCTTCCTCGGCAAACTTCAGCGCAGCGGCGCGCCCCATGCCACTGGCCGTGCCCGTGATCAGAGAAACCTTGCCGTCGAGTCGGCCGCCCATCGATCGAACCCCCATCTCGGTGCCGCGCTTCCGCTGGCTCCGCCGAAACTACTACACGAAGTAGACGGCATACGCCGGAGTGTCGCAGGTTGCCGGGGGGCCGACTTCTACGCCTGGGATGGACTCACTGATGGTTGGACACCGAGCGCCTCGTAAAGCTCGGCGGCTCCCACGGCGAGCAGCTCATGGGCTTCGATGAACAAGTCCCGAGCTTGATCGCCCAGCCAACCGGGTGGCTGCAGCTCGATGGGAAGTCCGGGGTCGCGGTACGGGAAGCGTCGATAGGTATGGACCAGACCCATTCGCCGAGCGAAGGCCGCTGTCGGATCAGTGCGGTCCCAATCCGCATCCATCATGTCGAGATGAACGTCGTGAATGAACTTCGAGTACTGCTCGTTCAGCGATTCGAGATCCCAGCTTCGCGTCGCGATCGAGCGATCGGCTGCCAAGCCACTCGACCTCATGGTGAGGAGGTCGAGCTTGGCGTTGGGCAACGCCGAGCCGAGCTGCGCAACTCGATCGAGCAACGGGTGGGGTGACACCCAAGTAGCCGGCGCAAGGCTGCCGAACCCGATCCAAGACAAGTCGCGCCGCAGCTGTTCGCGCGTCGGCCGGTCCGTTTCGGGCACCGTGTAGATGACCAGCGACCAAGATCCGTTCCACGCCGTCGTTTCCGAGTGAAAGATGCGCTGGCGTCCTTCCTCGATCACCGCGCGGGTGCGCGGCGTGAGGGTGTAGATCGACTCACGGCCCTCACGACGCACGTCGAACCAGCCCTCGTCGCGCATCCGAGGAACCAGGACACGCATGTTCGGAGCGGCCACGCCCATCAGCTCGCCGAGACTCACCAACGTCTTCAGGCGGATCTCCTGGCCCCCGATCCGGACGAAGTCACCAAGGATGTCGAAGATCAGGGATCTCGCCGTGGACTGGCCCTTGGCGCCCGAGTAGGGACCTCGTCTCACGTGCTGACGGTGCGAGCCGTTTGGTCGAGTGAGGTGTCGATGAAGTCGCCGATGACGCTGACCGCCTCGTCGAGATAGCGCGTTGATTCGGGGTTGTTGAAGAAGTGTAGGGCCCCGCTCACCATGTGGAGCTGCTTGCGTTCGTGGCCCACGCCGGCGTAGATGCGCGCAGAGTGGCTGGGGGCGCAGCAGTTGTCGGCGGTGGCGCCGAGCACGAGGACCGGGACCGAGACGTTCGCACCCGCGACCTCTGCATCGGCGCGGGCGTCGTCGTAGCTCCATTGGCTGATCCAGCTGCGCAGAGTGCAGTACCGAGCAAGCCCAACGGGGCCGTCGTTCACCAGGCGGGGATCGCCGAGGTAGTAGGTGCCGGGCACGCGGTCGCTCGGATCGACGGTTGCGTCCAACCAACGCGGGTCCGCGGCCGTCCCGTGGACGACGAACGCAAGCTCGCGATGTGGGTCATCCGAGTCCCGGATTGCTTCCAGCTTCGACTTCGCCCACGAGGTGATCCGACGATTGCGCTCCAACTGAGCAGCCGTGTACGTGGCCAGGAAATCAGCCGAATACGGCGGCTTGTTCGAGTTCGCCGGGTCGTAGAGATTGAGTCCGGGGTCGCGATCGTCGGGCCGAGCCTCATCTCGAATGGACGCGTCCATCCACTCGGTGATCAGCGTATGGCGGCCGACATGGGTGACGAGCATCACTATGGCATCGGCGGGAGGCAGTCTCGCGGGGTCCACGACATACACATCGCCGGCCGCAGTATCGGAGATCCCCTCCCCTGCCTCGGCGAGAGCCTGATACCACATCGCCACCGATCCTCCGCCCGACATGCCGGCGAGCACGATCTTGGAGTAGCCAAGTCGAGTCTTCGCATCCAAGATCGCCTCGCCGAGGTCGCACGCGACACGCTCCATGACGAGCGCTGCGTCGAGACCGCGGTAGCGGGAGTTCGCCCACAGGACATGGTGGCCCGCGGCCGCCAGACCGCGAACGATCGGAAGGTACATGCCCCCACCAACGGGGTGCATGAACACAATCAACACGTCAGACTCCGACGCGAGGGGCTTGATGAGATGGCAGTCCAAGCCAATCAACGCTCCGCTCCCCGCATACACCTCGCTCGAGACTGTCGGGTTGTCGGTGAAGCCGACCACATAGGGCACCCTGATGCAGTTCGGAGGGGTCCCCGGAGTGACTTGGGCATCCGTCATGACTACGCGGGCTCCTCGCGTGGGGGGACCTTCACCGGCGGATCCGGTTGGGCCATCTCGGCCATCACCTGGGCGTCGGGTTTGGCCATCAGCTCCTCGACTTCTTCCTTCGACATGTACGGAATCTGCGGGCGGCTCCAGTCGACAGGGGGGTTGATGATCGCCCCTCCCTGCGACTCGAACGATGCCGGCGACTTCATCCGCTCCAACATCTCCGCGTCGATGCCAACGAGCTCGACCACTTCCGGATCGATCCAGGCCCGCTCGTCGATTGCCTCTTCCGACGTGGCGACCTCGAGCATCATCCCCTCGAGACCCGCGAAGTAGATCGACCTGCAGAAGCCATGATCGACCGGCCCGAAGACGTTGATGCCCCGGTCGCGGATGCGGTCGCGGATGCCGAGGAGATCGTCATAGGACTTGACGTTGAAGGCAAGGTGGTTCATGGCTCCGCCCGCATTGCGATTCGGCGCGGCGTCCGACACCTTCGGACCCTGGACGAACGCGATCGAGCAGAGGTCGTTGAGCTTCACGAAACCGTGGAACGTGCCCACGAAGCCGTGCATCCAATACAGAGCTTTCAGCTCCGCACCGAGCACGTCGGTGAAGAACTCGAGTTGGTCACGCATTCTCGTCGTCGCGATTGCGAGATGATGCACACCATTTGGATTGTCCATTTCAGCCTCCCGCTTTCAGGGGATCGGGTACTCGCACCGTCTCAGCCAGGAACTCTCGCAGGGCCGAGATGGTCTGAACTTCTTGCTCGAGCTGTGGAATGTGACCGCAGTTGTCGATGATCTGAATCCGGCTCTGCGCAATGTGATCGGCGAACAGGAATGCGTAACGCGCGGGTACAACGGCGTCCTGCGCTCCCCACAGGATCAGCGTGGGCGCAGTGATTCGGTGAAGGCGTTTGGCGAGTCCTCGCTCGGGAATCGGCCAGAGGAACTTGGCGGCACAGCCGACCGCCCAGATGCATGCCGCCGCCCGATCAAGCGCGTCGGCCGCGTCGACAGACGGGATCTGCATCGATTGCGCCGCCGGGCAATGCGGATCGTGGAAGAGCACCTCCGGGAGACGCTCGTAGGGGCCAGCCATGAGATCGGAGGATGTGGGGTCGGTGTTCGACCACAGCCCGAAGGCTCCGATCAGCACCACGCCGGAGAACAAATCGGGGAACAGCGCGGCCAGCTCCGCAGCGAGCATGCCCCCGAAGGAATGCCCGATGACGACCGCCCCTTCGAGTCCGAGGGCCCGCACGACCTCCTCATACGCGAGAACAACGTCGAGCAGGTCGTCGTACTGGTAGATCGCGTCTGCGTCCCCATCGGCTGTGCCGGGAAACTCGGGTGCGTACACCGTGTGGTTCGCGGCGATGTCGGCGAGGAGATTGTCCCAAGTGAGCCCGATCTCGGAGTGCAGATAGAGGACTGGAGGTCCGTCCCCCGACACACGCACAGGGATGTTCCCCTTGCCGTGACCGACGGCGACCGAGAGCAGCTCCACGACGCCTGTGCCCCTCATCGGGCCGCTCCTGCTTCGATCTGGTTCGGCGACGCCGGCCGCCCACCGAGACGAACGGGCCACCAGCGGTTGTCGGCGTCGTACTCCGACCATTGCGATTGCAGCCGAGGCAAGACAGTGCTGGCGAACAAGTCGATGTTGTGCTTTGTCAGCTCCTTGGGCATCGAGCCGATCTGCATGAACAACGAGAGGTTTCCGATCCGGAAGGTCTTCGCCAGCAGTTCGAGGCGCTCGGCGACGGTGTCGTGGCGCCCGACGACCACGGCGCCCGAGGAGACGAGTTCCTTGTAGGTCGGCGCGTCGCCGCGCGAGGGCGCCGACGCGGCCAACATCGCTCGGACCGCTTCCTTGGGGACCCCGCCGGGCATCATCAGCCGGTTCATCGGGATATGACCGATGCCGTTGCCAAAGCAGTACTCGACGTGGGGTTTGTACAACCGCTCGGCTTCGGCGTCGGAGTCGGCGACGGCGGCGAACTGGGCGAACGATGCTCGATAAGGGTTGTCGTCTTTGCCCATCTCGGCCGCCGCACGCCACAGTGCATCGAAGGCGGGCTTCGCCGCGTCCAGCGGATCGCCGCTGAAGCCCACGAAGTTGAGTCCGAAGTCGCGTTCGAGGGCCAAACGAGCGGTGCGAGGAGTTCCGACAGACGTCAGCACGATCGGCGGGTTCGGCGACTGCAAGGGGCGCGGCCAGATGTTCACGTTGGGGTATTGGGAGTACTTCCCGTTCCATGGAAAGGCCTCATGTTTGGTCCACGCCGCGAGGATGAGGGCGAGGTTCTCGTCGAACCGAGCCCTCGACTCGATGGGCGGTACACCATTGTTGAAGCCGGCGTCGTAGGCGAGGCCGAGCGGGAATCCAGCGACGAGTCGCCCACCGCTGATGTGGTCGATGACCGCGTACTCTTCGGCCACTCGAAGCGGCTCGCGCGTCTTCCCGAGCGTTCGACCGAGCACGTTGACCGCGACCTCGAGCCGCTCGGCTTCCGTGGCATAGGCGAAGGCCGAGGCGATCAGATCCGGGTTCGGGCTGACGTCGTAGTTGGCCTGAGCGTGTTCGGTCACTCCGACGCCGTCGAACCCGGCGCGAGCGGCGTGCATCATCTCGTCGAGTCCGTCGCGGAACGCCGCACTCATCCGGTCGGGGTCGACCAGTTCCCAATAGGGGTTGGTGACCACTGACTCCGCGTGGCGTTCGCGAAAGTTCGAAGGAAGATGCCGGTAGGTGATCTGTTGGAGGTAGTTGACCTTCATGATCGGCCCCCTACCTGCAACCCAGGCACGTCGGGTCAGCAGCCTTCCTGAGCGGCCACGAGCGAATCGAGGTGTCGGCGGATGGCGATGGCGGCCTTGTCCTGCGGAAGCATGATTGGCTTGCCGTCCCAAAAGCTCGTGTCCCGCATCATGCGCTGCTGACCTTCGAGCATCCACTTGTCCTCGGTGTGGAACACCCGGGACAGGGTGGCTCGCATCGTCTCACTCAACTCGTGGTCGTGTTGCTTGGCGTCGCGGGCGAACGTCCAGAAGTAGTGCGAGCTGGTCTCCGTCTCCGGCGTGATCATGTGGACCGAAGCCGTGGAGATCCCGTCTTCGCGTGGATGTCCGGGCGGCATCACCCCGGCCGTGATCGTGATGCTGGACGGCACGTCCCACATGAAGCTCAGCCATTGGTCGACCTTGCCCGGCTTGTCGTAGAAGGCGCGGAACGCCGGGATGAGTGACGTGTCCGGGATGAAGGTGTCCGCGAACACCTTGTCGCCCTCAGCGCGGACGTCGGGCTTCGGAGCGAGCAGGTGGCCCTCGGTCTCAAATGCGGTGTGGAGGTGGGTGGCGTGCGCGTCGTCCATCAAGTTGTCGGTGATGAGCTGATAGTGGGCGTCGACGTGGAGGTATCCGCGGACGGTGGCGCCGTACTGATCGCCAACGTCCAACGTGGCGGGCGGGTCGACTACTCGATCGTCGTCACCGATCCAGACCCAGATCATCGATTCGCGTTCCGCCACCGGATAGCTCGACGTGCGCATGTTCGGTGATTTGACACCGGCGGGGATCACATTGCAGCGGCCGTCGGGACCGAACTGCAGCCCGTGGTACTTGCACTTGAGGTTCTCGCCGATGACGACCCCGTACTCCAACGGAGCAAACCGATGTGGGCACACCGAACCGATCGCCGCGGCTTTGCCACTCGCGGTTCGGTAGAGGGCGATGTCCTCTCCAAGGATCTTGCGACCGATTGGTGCGGTTTGGACCTCGTCGGCCCATGCCGCTGCGTACCACTGATTGCGCAGAAACGCCATCGCAGAAATCTCCTTGTCTATCGATGCTCGGTTGGCGACTGCAGGAAGTCCGCTATTGCCTCGACAGCGTCGGGGCGCTCGTGAAACAACAGGTGCCCGGCTCCTTCGAAGGTGCGCAAGGTTGCCGAAGGAAGCAACTTCACCCACTCCGCCGCATGCGCAACGGGGATCAGGCGGTCACCCTCGCCCCAGAGCACCAGCGTCTCGGCGGAGATCGTCGCCAATGTCGCCGGCAGCGCCGCGTCCGCCGGCCCGGGAGAGAAGCGGCCCATCGCCTGTTGCTCCTTGGCGCGCGCCTCGTCGAATGCGGGGTCGGGGCCGGTCGGAATTCGGCCGACCCAAACCATGGGGTCAGAAGTGAGCACCTCGCGGCGCTCCTCCGGGGTTGCCGCCATCATGTTGAAGATCGGGTGGTCGGGCACGTTCAGCCCGAACGGCGAGGCGAGCACTAGGCGGTCCACGCGTCCGGGGTAGCGCGCCGCAAAGTTGGCGGCTCTCCAGCCCCCGAGTGAGTGGCCGACAAGGTGCGCCGTGCCGAGACCGAGAGCGTCGAGAACATCGCGGAGGTGGTCGGAGACCGCCTCGCGGCTGGTGAGCGAAACGTTCGGCTCGCTACGGCCGTAGCCGGGGAACAACGGAGCGCAGACGTGGAACCGGTCCGCCAAGGCCGCGAGGAAGTCAACGCCCTCGATCACGCCACCGCCATGGAGGAACACGAGCGGCTCACCTTGTCCGGCCTCGAGCACTTCAACGGGTTGCGCCTGAACAACGATCTCTCGACTTGCGAGCGACATGTCGGTCTGCGGCTCGTGGGTCACGTGATGACGGAGCCAGTGAGGACCGCGGCGCGCTCGCGTTCCATCTCGCGCACGGCGGGGATGATCACGTCGATGAAGCCGTCCATCGTCCGCTCGGTCTCCTCGGCTGTCATCGTGCCGAACGGAAGCATTGCGATGAAGTGGTTCGCGAAGCCTTCCCTGGCTCTCGCGAGGTAGTAGTCACGCACGCGCTCGACGTCGCCGCACACCACAACACCTGTCTCAACGGGGTCTCGGAGTAGCTGCGACGCCGCAAGATGCGTATCGGGCGAGTCTGGGATGCCGGTCTGCAGATGCGGCGGCACTGTGCCGTGTGCTCGCAGGAGCTGCTGCGCATAGCCGCTCCAAACCCGGCGTGCCGCAGCCTCGGCCTCTTCGTTCGTGGCTCCGATGATGACGCCCTGGCATTGCGCGACTGTGGGCTCAGCAACGTGCGGGTTGTGGTGACCCGGTTCCAAGCGACTGGCTGCCCGCAGCTCGTCGTAGCGGGCGCGGGCCGCCTCGGTGATCGTGAACGGAGCAACGAAGTTGTGACCCCGAGTTCCGGCTGCTTCCAGGTTGCCGGCGGTCCACAAAGGTGGATGGGGCTTCTGCTGGAGTGTCCAGGGCAGCTTCAGCTCGACGAAGTCATAGAAGGCAGAACCTTCGCTGGACATGATGCCGGTCTCCCAGGCACGCACCAGCATGGCGAGGATGTCGGCCGCGCGAGCACTGGCCTCCTCGGGATCGTGTCCGAACTGCAGGTGCTCGAATGGCGTGATGCCCTTGCCGACTCCGATCTCGAGCCGTCCGTGCGAGAGCAGATCCACCATCGCGAGGTCTTCGAACAACCGCACCGGGTCATGCAGTGGCAGACACACGACCGTCGGGATGAGCTTCAGCTCAGTGGTTTCACGGGCCAGCGCTGCCAGAAACACCGCGGCCGTTGGGGCCAACGACAGGCGATGACCATGGTGCTCGGCGAGGTGAAATGCGGCGAAACCTCCGGCCTCAGCGCGCTGCAGCAGAGCGATGCGGTGCTCGTAGATCTCCTCGGCGGGCATGTCTTCGGACGCTTCGATGTGGTCGAAGATCCCGAATCCGATCGACATGGTGTTGGCTCCTTCTGCGACCGAGTCACAGGGATGCCCGATCGCCCTGCGAAGGTCCAACATACTAAAGCCAGACGACGGCCGTCAATTGTATGTGTCATGTTTGGGAGCGAGGCGCTGCGAGGAGCCGAGCTAATCGTCCGGGTTCGCCTCGCCGAGATAGCTGCTCGTCAAGAGCTGGCGGTCGTTGGCGAGCTCGTCCGCGGTTCCTTGAGCAACGAGCTCGCCGTGGCTGAGCACATATCCCCGCTCGCACACCCGAAGTGCAGCTGAGACGTGCTGCTCGACGAGCAGCACCGCGACACCGGTCTCGGACGCGATGCGACGAACCATGGTGAGCAGTCGTTCAACGACGAGCGGCGCGAGCCCCATGCTGAGCTCATCGACCATCAGTGCGATCGGCTGCGACGTCAACTTGCACGCGAGGGCGAGCATTTGCTGCTCCCCACCGGAAAGCAGGCCGGCACGGCGGTACATGAGCCCAGCCAGCTGTGGGAAGTAATCGAGGGCAGGGTCGTCACCTGATCTCGCCTTGCCGCGGCGATGCAGCCTGAGGTTTTCCCCGACCGTCAACTGGAAGATGATTCCCCGGTCGGCAGGCAGGAGTGCCAGTCCCCGACGAGCGATGCGGTGTATGGGGACTCCGATCGTCGACGCGCCCGCCACCTCTATCGAACCGCGAATCGCGGGGAGGACACCGCCGATCGTGAGAAGGGTGGTGGTCTTCCCGGCGCCGTTCGGCCCGAGGAGTGCGACGACCTCGCCGGCGTCGACCCGCAGGTTGAGATTGCGCACCACCGGAAGTCCTCCGTAACCGGCGGTCAGGTCGCTGACGCTGATGACGCTCACCGTCACGTTCCGCCTGTGCCGAGGTACGCGTCGATGACGAGCGGGCTGGCACGAACCTCTGACGGTCGCCCCTGCGCGATCACACGACCGAAATCCAGCACATAGACAAAGTCACACACCTCGAGCACGAGTCCCATGTCGTGATCGACGAGCAGCACGGCGATGCCCCGTTCTGCGATTGCCGAAAGCCGACAGCCGAGCGCTCGGCTTTCTTCTGTATCGAGGCCGGCAGCGGGCTCATCAAGCAGAAGCACACGCGGGTTGCTCGCGAGCGCGCGGCTCACGCCGACGAGCTTCTGCTTGCCGTAGGGCAAGGTGGTCGGGTCCACCCCTGCTTGGTCGGCGAGGCCGAGCAGATCGAGTGGCCAGGTGACATCGACGACGCTTCCCCTGCTGGGCGCAATGACGTCCCACATGACGGATCGGGCCGTCAGGCGATCGGTCGTGACCTGAAGGTTCTCAGCCACCGTGAGGTCGGAGAACAGCTCGATGGACTGCCACGTGCGACTCAGGCCCGCTCGCGCCCGAGCGTGTGGAGACAAGGCCCCGATGTCCTGTCCGGCGAGATGGAGCGATCCAGTGAACGGAGTGAACCCACTCACGGCGTCGATGAACGTGGTCTTCCCCGCACCGTTCGGGCCGATCAGGCCGACGATCTGCCCTGCGCGGACTTCCAACGAGACGTCGTCGTTGGCAATGACACCGCCATACCGCACACGGACGCCGTCCGCTCGCAGTGCGACCTGAGAGGTCTCGGTTCGACCTGTCGCGCGATGCGTCGCCGTCGATGGTTGCTCCGGAGTCGCCTCCGAAACGTCGCCTTCGGTGACGGCGCCGGAAGTCGGCGCGCCGCGACTCCGACGGGATTTGCGAGTCGCTCCCGCGATTCCTTCCTGATTGATCAAGGCGGTGACGATCAGACTGAGCCCGGCAATCACTCCATAGCTGTTGCCGAGATTGAGCCAACGATCGAGTACGACGTATCCGACTCCGAGGGGTGCCAGCGTTCCGGCGACGATCGCTCCCTTCACTGACGTGATGCCGCCCAAGTACGCGAACGCCAGAAAGCCCAACCCGACCGCGGCCGTGAAGCTATCCGCCGAGAGCTGTCCGCGGCTGTAACCGATCAGCGATCCGCCGAGACCCGCGAGAAACGACGACATCGCGAACGCAAGAAGCTTGTTCGCGGCGACGTCGACGCCCGCGGCGGCGGCGGCGCGCTCGTTGGACCGGATCGCGAGGAACCGGCGACCGGACGCGCTTCGTGCCAGGTTGCCAACAGCCAGCCCCGCCAGCACAACGACGACGAGAACCGCGATTCCAAATTGCCATCGGGCTACATTTCGGCCGCTTTGGATCGCGAGGCTCAGGCCGAAGAACACCGGCTTCCTGATCGGATTGCCTGCCGGCTTCGTCAGCTCGGGGTTGCGGAACACGAACCGCTCGAGTGCGACGGCAGCCGCCAACGTCACTACCGCGAGATTGGCACCGCGAACTCGCAGCGCAGGAATTCCGATCACGACTCCGAACGCGGCAGCGACAAGGCTGGACATCGCCAGTGACAACGGAAACGGCACGCCGAGGTCGATCGTGATCTTCGAGAGCACGAAGCCGCCGACGCCGGCGATCGCCGCCTGCGCGAGAGAGATCTGTCCGACGAATCCCGTCAGGACCACGAACGACAGCATGATGACGGTCATCACCATGCTGGTGATCACTCCGAACCGGTAGCCACCCGAGGTGACGAGGATCGCGACCGCGCCAACGGCCGTTACGAGGGCGACCATGCTGGCTCGAGGGACCTGCCGTGGCACCGCGGGGAGTCGGGGAGCCTGGAGCTCGCCGCGAGTGGGCAGTCGGTTACCCCAGAGGAACAACCCGATGATGATCAGGATGAAAGGGACGGCGTCGCTGAGGCCAGTGATCGCCCATTTCGGCCACCACGGCTTGCCTGTTTGAAAGGTCACCACGGATTGGAACGCGCCCAAGCAAAGGCCTGCGGCAGCGGTGATCGGGATCGATCGGAGTCGGCCGATGAGCGCGGCCGCAAGCGCTGGGATGACGGCCAGCGAGTAGGTACCCGGGGTGAGCGGAGTCACCGGTGACACCAGGATGCCGAGACCACCGGCCACGACGCTCGCAAGGATCCAGGTACTCCCCGCAAGCAACTGCGGCGAGTAGCCCGCGAGGGCGGTGGCGCGCTCGTTCTCGGCAGCCGCGCTCGTGGCCAGACCGTACCGAGCCCAACGGAAGTATGCGGCCAGCACGATGGCGACACCGATGGCGCACACCGCGAGCCAGATTCGGTCACGCGGGAACTCAGTACCACCGATGTCGAAGGTCTGCCTGCCGAAGATGGGGCTGAGGATCCTCGACGCCGAGCCGAACTGCAGCGCGGCGAGTGCCTGCAAGAACAACAGGATGCCGACCGATGCGACCACCTTCGCGAGGACGGGCGCCGCCCTGAGCGGTCGGAAGACGAGCACATGCGCAAGAAGCCCGAGCACCGCACAGGTCAATACGCCGAGGGCAAACGATGGCAGAAATCCCACGTGGTCCCCGAGCGAGATCCGGTGCGGTATCACGGCGACCGGCAGATAGAGATCGCCTGTCTCGCGTAGCAACGCGTAGACGTACGCGCCCCACATCGCGATGGCTCCGGTGGCGAAGTTGATCACGCCGGCGCCGCGATACGTCACGACGACACCCATGCCGATTGCCGCGTACAGACAGCCGAATGCCAACCCGATGATGGCGAACGACAGGTATTGAGCCATGGTCGGATGCCAGTCAGGTACAGGGACCGAAGCCGGTCCCTGTACCTCTGGTCGTCAGCTCAGCCGCCTTGCGTGGACCGCGTGTAGGCGTCGAACCAGTCGATGACGAGATCTCGACCGAGCTTGCCGTCGGACTTCTTCGCGACCTGCCACACCGACATCTGCGCGCTGCAATAGGACGGGAAGTCGGGCCACGGATGGGCACCGCAGTTGAGGTCAGGTGCGAACCACCCCGGGATGTCGGCATCTGCGGCCAACGCCGCGCTGACCGACTCGGCAGTGATGTCGCCGTCCATCCCCTTCATCACCGACGCCAGTTCCTCCCAGGCGCCGAAGGCGGCGATCGAGTTGCTGGTGGAATTCTTCTCCTGGCCGGCAGCGGCCATCAGCGCCTCGTAGTCGACGAGATGCTTCTTGATGACGTCGGACGTGCCACCGCCCGTGTCGGGCGGGAGCTGCGCAAGCGTCGAGTAGACACCCACGGTCTTGTCGCCGATTGCGTTGATGAAGTCGGTGCAGGAGCCGGCGATGATCGGCCCGGCGAAGTTCGCCGAGAGCGCCGCATTGACCATCGCTGTGCATCCGGGCTCGGCTTGGATGCCCCAGAAGGCCTGAGCTCCGCCCGACTGGGCCGTCGCCACGATCGCCGCGAAGTCGGGAGCGGCGGGGTCGACAGGAATCGGCTGCACCTCGATGCCCATGCTCTTGGCGATGCCGGGCACAGTGTTGAGAGCGAAGTTCTGGGCGGCCGGAACGGCGTCATACGCCAGGGCGACCTTCGTCAGCTTGAGCTGCTGCATCAACGCGAACGCACCCACTGCCGTCGCCGCATTGGCGCTGCCCATGATGAACACGTCCTTCGATGTCTCCAGCGACGGCCCCCAGCCGACCGTGGTCACCCACGGCAGGCCGGCTTCGGTGTAGACGGGCAATGCAGCCTCAGCGGTGAAGTCGGCCCCGGTGTAAGCCACGACGACGTTGGCCTCGATCATCTTGTTGGCGCAGTTGATCGACGACTCAGGCGAGAGACTGGTGCTGCACGACACGACCTCGAGCTTCGCGCCGTTGATTCCCCCGGTGTCGTTGATGTTCTGGATGGCAACCTGCGCGCCAGCCAGAAAATCTGGGAAGGGCACCGGCCCGGCGTCCTGGTTCACGACCCCGACCTTGATGGTCTGGCCCGTGCGGTCGGGACCCGCAGCCGTCGTGTCGGTCGGCGCCGTAGCCGCAGTGGTGCCGGCACTGGCAGCAGTGGTGCCGGAGCTCGCTGCGGTCGTAGCGGCGGTACTGCCTGAGTCGTCGCCGCATGCGGCGAGGGCGATGGCGCCGACGAGCGCGGCTGCGGCAATCCGCGCGTACGACTTCCTTGCTTGCTTCATCCGTGATTCCCCCCTGTTCGATGAACACCCTCACTGCGTTGCTGTCGAACGAACCACTCCACGCCCAAATGGCTGTCGTAGTGAGCGGGAGAGTATGTCATTTGAGTGACTGTCGTCAATTCAATGTTGTACATCGACCTGTCGATGCTCGACCGTTCGGGAGCATCTCGTCACATCAGCGACGCCGACTCAGCGTCGTCATACGAAGTCGGGCATCACTTCGTCGATGAAGAGCTGAATGCTCGCCCTGGCTTCCTCCATCGTGATGTCGCCCGTGGGTAACTGGAGCACGAGGTAATCGCATCGCCCGTCGGCGACGTACTGCTCGATGCGCGCCCTCGCCTGGGCTGGTGTGCCTGAGGCAGCCGTGAACTGAGGGAGCAGCTTGTCCCCGTCTGGTCCGACCAGCGCGAACGCCGCCTGTGCTTGGGGGTTCAGCGCAGCTCGGGCCTCCTCCTCGGTGAGCGCCAAGCGGTCCAGCTCGTGCACGTGCACGAGCCGGCGGAAGAGACCCTTCCAGCCCCGGGCGGCGATCTCCTTGGCCTCGGATTCGTCGTGAGAGACGACCATGAGGTCGACGACCCCGACGCGGGGCGTGCTGCCTGGTCGATCGGCCCGCACGGGGGCGCCAGCAAACTCGTTCCAGTTCTGGACATAGAGGTCGTAGGCCTCTTGCGGGATCGGCCCGGGCCAGATCAGGTTCAGCCCGAGCCGGCCGGCAGTGACCGGGTTTCCCGGGTACCAGAACGGCGGGTTCGGCTGCTGGTAAGGGGTCATGGAGACGTCGATCGGAGGAAAGCTGTAGTGCTTCCCTCCCTCGGGGTCGACTCTGCCCGTTCGCAATCCCTGCACGATCAACGCGAACGCTTCGTCGAATCGATCATGAGAGTTGAACCAGTCCCCGTCGAACCAGAAGTGCTCGATTGGCGCAATGCCGCGCCCGACGCCGTAGTCGACTCGTCCGCCGGTGAGCTGATCGAGCACACAGATGTCCTCGATGACGCGGAGCGGATGGTGGAGAGGCAGGAGCTTCACCATCGGCCCGAGGCGAATTCGGGTCGTCGCCTCTGCAGCCGCGGCGAGGAAGATCTCTTGGTTCGGTGCGAGGCAGAGGTCGGTGCCGTGATGTTCGGCGACGTGGTAGCCGCTGGAAGCCGGCAGCGTCGAGCAACTTGACGAGCTCGATGCGGTCGCGGAGAACCTGGCGCATCGAAGTGCCAGGGATGCCCTCGATGTGGTCGAAGACCCCGAACTCCACGATCAGTCCTCTGTCCGGACCGGAGGCGTCGGCTCGCTCATCCGTTCCCACACTTCGTCATCGGTGAGGGCGATCACTCGGGAGTACCACGCAGGCTGTTCGTCGTCCTGCACGCTGGTCGCGTGCGGAGTGCTCGGCTGCGGGACCGGGTGCGCAGGGCGTTCGAACCCTGCCGGCTCTTTCAGCGCCTCCAGCTCGGCTTCGGTGATGCCGCACAACCCGACCACCTCGGGGTCGATCCACGCTTCGCCGTCGATGTTCGTGCCGCAGCAGATCTCCAGGTTCAAGCCCTCGGGGCCGTCGAAGTAGATCGACTTGAATGAAGCCGTGATCGATCGGGCCGACCACCTGGACACCACGCGAACGAAGGCGATCGCGCATCCCGAGCACGTCGTCGAGCGTGTCGACATGAAACGCGACGTGTTGCATCGTGCCGCCGCGAATCGGACCGCCAGGACCGTTCGCGTGGCTCGTCCCATACTCCATTTCCTTGGTGTTCTCCGGCATCTGCACGAAGGCCACGTAGCTGTCGGGGGCGAGCTCGACGAAGCCGTGGTAAGCGCCTTTCACGCCGTGCATCCAGTAGAGCGCCTTCAGGGGCAGGCCGAGCACGTCGCACCAGAACTCGAGCTGGTGCTTCATGTCGGTGGTCGAGAGCGCCAGGTGGTTGACGCCTCGCGGATGAAGATGCGTCATCGCGATGTCAGTCCCTTCGGAGAAGCACTAGAGGTCCGGTGTGGGCGACAGACCCATGAGGTACCGGCCGTGGAGAAGTCGGCTGGTGTCGTAGTCCTGGCCGAAATGGAGCCGACACGCGTGCACATCGCGCCAATACCGCTGCATCGGATTCGAGGTGAGGATGGCGCTCGCTCCCGCAGCCTCGAAGAGGCGCTCGACGATGCGGACTGCCCGGCTTGTGATGAACGGAAGAGGGTGCAACATCTCGTTGAACTTCCGCTCGGTGAGGGGTTCTTCGGACGAGCCGAACTCCTGCATGGAGTCGAGAAGCTGGTGGTAGTAGGCGGTCAGCGACTCCAGCTCATGAACTGACTCTGCGAGCCACATGTGACTCGCAGAGTTCAAGATCCCCGGGGCGCCCGTCATCACTGTCTTCCGGCTGCGCTGGCGGGTGACGTACTCCTCGACCATCCCGTCGGCACATCCGAGCGCCACGGCCGGAAAGAAGATCGAGAACAGCAACGAGAACGGAATGCGACTGATCCAGTTGTCTACCGACCCTGCGCCCCGGCCTCGGTTGAAGTTCATCGCGATGACTTCCTCCGCGCGCCGAGTGGGCACGAAGACGTTGTCGAAGACGAGGTCGTGCGATCCGGACCCTGCCATGCATGTGGCACGCCAGGTGTCGTCGATCTCGTACTCGCTTCGGTGCACCATGAAGAGGACGGGTCGATAGTTCCGCTCAGGGAACTGCTTGTCGCTGACATCTGGAACCTTGGCGCCGACCATCGCCCACTCGGCGTGCTCACAGCCGCTCGACCAGCGACCTCGGCCGGAGACGACCATTCCTCCGTCGACGAGCGTCGCCTTCATCACCGGTGAGCCAGACGAGCAGATGACCGTGTCCGCGCCGCCCGCGAAGACCTCATCCTGGACAGACCGATCCCACTGGGAGATCGCGGCCTGATGGACGTTGAGCACTCCCGTGACCCAGCCGGTCGAAGGGCAAGCCTTGGTAACGGCGCGGACACCGTCACAGAAGTCCCACAGGTCGCGCTCGTCGCCGCCCCGTTCGACCGGTACAAAAGCGCGAACGAAGCCGGCGTCCCGGATGAGGTCAATGTTCTCGCGGGGAACTGAGCGAGCAGCTTCCGTTTCCGTGGCGCGCGCTGCGATCGAGTCGAGGTGCGGGCGAATGCGATCGGACAAGGATTTCTGCGAGGCGTTCCATTGGTCGTTCGTGGACCGGGTGATCGTGTCGACCATCCCGCCTCCTCAGGCTGCCAGTCGAGCGATGATCGCCTCGGCGGCTCGGGTGATCTCGTCGATCTGGTCAACCCGCTGTCGCATGCCCTCGGCGCGGATGAACGTCACGTCGTACAGCCCGAGGAATCCGAGGAGGATGCGCAGGAGCGGCTCCTGGAAATCGAACGCGCTGACCGGGGGCTCCGAATAGTCGCCGCCCCGCGCGGCGATCACGAAAACCTTCTTGCCGAAGAGCCTGCCCCGCGCTTGCCCGGGGGCGAAGTACTCAAACGTGCGTCCTGCGACCGTCACGTAGTCGACCCACGACTTCAACTGAGTACAAAGCGTGAAGTTGATCATCGGAGCGCCGATCACCACGATGTCGGCCGCCTCGAGTTGATCGATCAGCCGATCAGAGATCGCGAGTGCCGCAACCATCTCGGGCGTCCGCTCGTTCGGGGCGCAGACGAGCCCGTCGAGCCACTCGGGGCCCTGGTGAGGCAACGGGTCGGTGACCAGGTCGAGATGGTCCACCTCAACGTTGGCGTGGCTCGCTGTCCAGGTCTCCACGAACTTGTCCGAGAGAATCCGGCTCACCGACTGACCCATCCGCGGACTGGACTGGATGTGCAGAAGACGCGGCACGAGGACCCCCTGTTCCGTCACCCTCCTGCAGGATGTGCCCTTCCCGAGCATCGGACAAGTCGATATGGCCGAGGTGATCCATCAGCCTCGCCGATGTACTGTCCGGGCCCGTGTCGATCGAATCGACGAATCTCAACCTGATTCCGATCCTGCGGGCACTGCTCCGCGAGGAGAGCGTGGTGGGTGCGGCGAGGCAGGTGTCGCTCTCGCAACCTGCGGTCAGCGGCGCACTCGCTCGACTGCGCGAGGTGCTCGACGACCCGCTTCTTGTGCGCGTCGGACGGTCGATGCGTCTCACGCCGCGCGCCGAGAAGATGAAGCTGCGCGTCGAGCACATCTGCTCTGAGATCGAGCAGCTCTTCGAGCCGGAGGTGTTCGACCCCGGCACGGCGGACATCGCTTTCGTGGTGGCGGCTCCGGACTACCTCGCGTTCTTGCTCAGCAAGGCGCTTCTGGTGCGGCTACGCGACGAGGCGCCGGGAGTCCGGATCCGCTTCGTGGATCCCCCGCTGAACCTCCATGAGCTGCTTCGTGACTCCACGATCGACCTCGGAGTCGCGGGCAACTTCCACATCTGGCCGAACGTCGAATACGAGTCGTTGTTCTACGAGCGCGTGGTCGCCGTCGTCGCGAACGACCATCCTCTCGCCAAGCGATCCCGCGTCCGTTCGGCCGATCTCGTGAAGTACCCGGGCGTCAACATGTTCACGAGCGGCATCTCCTCGAGGCGGGAGACCAGGCCACCGACGGGCGTGCCCAGCTTGGACTATGCGTCCCAGATCGTCGTGGGCCAGTTCAGTGACGCCGTATTGCTCGCAGTGGAGTCGCCGACTGTTGCTCGGGCGCCAGCGACGCTCGCCGAGTATCTCAGCACGATCCTTCCTATCTCGGTCGTACAGCTGAGCGGCGAGTACGACCGGATCGACACCGGGATGTTTTGGGTGCCGGTCCAGCACGACGGCCCTGAGCACCTCTGGCTGCGGGCGGTCATTCGAGAGACGCTCGCTCCGCTGAAGGAGCAGCTCGCTCGGGTCGCT
>CAVUAV010000012.1:0-462552 GCA_963739555.1 uncultured Acidimicrobiales bacterium
TCGGGATCTTGGTGTCGAGATCGACGATTGTCATCGCACGCGCTCCCTGTCGTATGCCGCACGGAGACCGGTGCCAGCACGCGTCCATCGTACCTGCGAACACTCGGCCATAGCATTGACGGGCGACAGGGAGTGTGTCTAGGGTCGTTGGGTGGATCTGGGGATCGGGGGGCGCTCGGCCATCGTCTGCGCGTCGAGCCAAGGGCTCGGCCGAGCGTGCGCCGAGGCGCTGGCGGTCGAAGGCGTCAACGTCGTCGTCAACGGTCGCGACCGCGAGAAGCTCGAGAAGGCCGTCGCAGAGATCGCCGCGAGCGCGAGCGGCGAGGTCATCGGCATCGCCGCCGACATCACCGAACCGGCTGGGCGCGAGGCGCTGCTCGCTGCCTGCCCCGAGCCCGACATCCTCGTGCTCAACAACCGGGGTCCGAAGCCGGGTCCGTTGGCCGAGGTCACGGATGAAGACTTCGAGGTGGCGCTCGACCTTCACTACCGCGCGCCGATCGCCCTCGTGCGAGCCGTGCTCCCAGGGATGCGAGCGCGCAAGTGGGGCCGCATCGTCGCGATCACCTCGGCCATGGTGACGTCACCGAACGAGGGGATGATCACCTCGGTCGGGGCGCGAGCCGGGCTCACGGGCGTGCTCAAGTCGCTGTCGTTCGCGGCGGCGGCCGACGGTGTGACGATCAACCAGCTCCTCCCGGAGCGGTTCGCCACACAACGCCAGGTCGACAACGCCAACCGCCGAGTCGAGCGCGAGGGTGTCACCTTCGAAGAGGCGTGGGCGGCGCAAGCGGCCACGATCGCCGCGAAGCGCCACGGGGACCCGGCCGAGCTCGGCGCGATGTGCGCGTTCATCTGCAGCGCGCAGGCCGGCTTCGTGTCCGGCATGAACATCCACCTCGACGGTGGCAGCTACAGGGGGATCGTCTGATGCACACGACGTACGAAGCGCCGCAGACCATCGGGCGGATGATGTTCCTCAGCCAGTCGTTCCTGTACTCGCTGACTGCGGAGCAGCGACGCGCGTGCGAGTTCCCGATGGACCATCCGGGCCGACTCGACTGGGACTTCATCCCGAAGTCCGATCGCACTGGCATCCCGATGTACCAGCTCAACTTCCACCAGCGCACGCTCGTACAGACGCTGCTGAAGGCCGCGCTCAGCATGCGCGGCTACACCCAGGCGCTCGAGATCATGGCGATGGAGAACATCCTGCGCGAGCTCGAGGTCGATCGGTTCGGCGTCTCGACCGGCGACTTCCGGTCGCAGGACCTCTACTACGTGAGCTTCTTCGGGCGCCCGAGCTTCGAGGACACGTGGGCGTGGCGGTTCCTCGGCCACCACCTGTCGCTCAGCTACACGATCGTCGGGCCAACGGTGGCTGTCTGTGACGCCGTGCAACATGGGCGCGCAACCGGCGGAGATGGGCGTGCTCAGTCCGCTTCGCGCCGACGAAGACCTCGGGTTCGAGATCTTGCACGGTCTGGGGGACGCTCAGCGCAAGCAAGCGATCATCCACCACGTCGCCCCCGCCGACTACACGACGAGGCAGGTGCCGCGCGTCGGGAAGGTGGAGTACCCCGACTACCTCGACCTCGGGATCAGCTGGTACCAGATCAGCGACGAAGACCGCGAGGCGTTGAAGTTCGAGAAGGACAACCCGCGCGGTGTCGCCGGATCGGACATGCCCGCCGATCAGGCGCGCAACCTCGTCGATCTCGTCGAGTCGTTCGTAGGGCGGCTGCCACAAGAGGTCAGCGACCGCTACATGGACCGCATCAAGAGCGATGGCCTCGAGAAGCTCTGGTTCTGCTGGGCGGGTGGCCAGGAGAGCGGGACGCCGCACTACTACCGCATCCAAGGCGCCGACGTCCTCATCGAGTTCGACAACGCGATCGACAACGGCAACCACATCCACTCGGTGTGGCGTGACTATCGAGCCGACCTCGGCCATCAGCTGCTGCTCGACCACTACGAGCACGAGCGTCATCACGGGCACCATCTCGACACGCGGTCTGAAGTCATCCGTACCCGAAGATGAGTGAGGGCCTTCGGCCGCTTCTGTGCCCGAAGTCGATCGCCGTCGTCGGCGCAAGCGCGACTCCCGGCAAGGCCGGCAACACGATGGTTCGTTCGTTGCTCGGGTTCCCGGGTGACCTGCATCTCGTGAACCCGACCACGCCCGAGATCGAGGGACGGCCCGTCGCTCACTCGGTGCCTGCAATCGGCGCCGCTGTCGATCTCGCGGTGCTGGTCGTGCCGGCCGTGTCGGTGCCGGCCGCGCTCGAGGACTGCGGTGCTGGTGGTGTGAAGGCCGCTGTGGTGTGCGCCGGAGGATTTGCCGAGACGGCTGGTGGACGCAGCCTCCAGGTCGCTGTCGAGGAGATCGCTACTCGCTACGGCATGCGGCTGCTCGGACCCAACACCTCGGGGTTCATGAACCCGGTGGACGGCGTGATGGCCAACTTCGTGCCCTACGTGACCCGGCTCGAGCCCGGTCCAGCCTCGATCGTGGCGAGCAGTGGAGGCATGAACCTGGCGGTGAGCTTTCTCGCCAGCGGTGAGGGGCTGGGATTGCGGCTCGGCGTGGGGTTGGGGAACACGGTGGACGTGGGCTTCGCCGAGATCCTCGACTTCCTCGCCGAGGACGACGCGACCAGGGTGATCGGCCTTCACATCGAGGGGGTGGACGACGGCCGAGGGCTGTACGACGCGGTCGGTCGAGTGTCGAAGGCGAAGCCTGTCGTCGCGTTGAAGGTCGGGCGATCCGACGTGGCCGAGTTCGCCCTATCGCACACTGGGCGTCTGCTGGGCGACTTCGAGGTGTCACGAGCCGCGCTCGCCCAGGCCGGCGCAGTCGTGGTCGACGACGTCGGTCAGCTGGTCGATGCGATGCGAGCGCTGGTCATGTGCCGCATGCCGCCGTCGCCTTCACCGGGCATCGGCGTCGTGACGGGGCAAGCCGGACCGGGCTTGTTCATCACGGATGTGCTGCGCAGCCGAGGTGTTCGCGTCCCGACTCTCTCCGAACCGACGGTGAAGGGCATCGAGCGTCTCTTGCCGCCGCTGACGATGCTCACGAACCCGGTCGACACCGGCCGGCCGAGCGAGACATTCGGGCAAGTGCTCGCGGCCGTGGCCGCCGACGACGCCATCGACGCGCTGGTGGTCTATGCGCTCAAGGAGAGCGACGTGATCAACCCGGAGGTGGCGTTTCGCACGCCGGGGGTCGGAGGCAGCGTGCCTGTCGTGTTCGGCACCAGCGGCCCCCGCGAGATGCTCGAGCTCGGTCGTCGCACGCTCGACGCGATGGGCGTCCCGCAGTACCCGACGCCCGAGCAGGCGGCGCGGGCGGTGTGCGCGCTCGTCGAGGACGCGATGGCAAGAGCACGGCGAGATGAGAACGGTGCCGCCGCGGCTCCGACCGCACCGGCGTTGCCCGACGAGCCGCTCGATGAGCATCTGAGCAAGGCGTTGCTCGAAGCACTGGGTGTCGCCACGCCGCAGCGTCGCGCATGTCCCGACCGCGAGGCGGCTCGTGACGCGCTCGCGACGCTCGGCGTCCCGGTCGTCGTCAAGCTCCTCGACCCTGGTGTCGCCCACAAAGCCGTGCTCGGTGGCGTCCACGTCGGCATCACCTCGGCCGCCGATCTCGAGGTCGCCCTCGACTCGATCGATCGCATCGCGACCCGTTCTTCACGCGGGTACCTCGTCGAGGCGCAGGTCCCGGACAGCACCGAGCTGCTCGTCGGGGGAGTGCGTGATCCGGTGTGGGGTCCGGTCATCGCATTCGGTCGAGGAGGTCGAGACGCGGAGCATCATCGGCCGGAGTGGCGGGTCGCGCCGATGACGGATCTCGATGTCGCGGACCTCGTCGCTGACGTCGATCCGAAGCTCGATCCCGACGTTGTCGCGCCGGTGCTCCGCGCGGTCGAGGCACTGCTACTCGCGCATCCGGAGATCGTCGAAGTCGATGTGAACCCCGTGCGGCTCATCCCCGCGGGAGTGATTGCCCTCGATGCGTTGATCGTGCGGCAAGGGCAGGAGGGGTGATGACAACGCAGGGCGCGCTCGACGGGTTGAAGGTCGTCGACTTCGGTCAGTACATCGCGGGCCCGTTGCTCGCGATGTTGCTCGCTGACGCAGGTGCTGAGGTCCTTCACGTCGATCCGCCCGGCGGACCTCGGTGGGACGACCCCGCGAACGCGGTGCTCCAGCGCGGCAAGCGCAGCATCGAGCTCGATCTGAAGACTGCCGCTGGGGTCGAGTCCGCTCTCGACCTCGTGCGTCACGCCGACGTGCTCGTCGAGAACTTCCGGCCCGGCGTCATGGATCGGCTCGGGCTCGGATACGACGCGATGCAGGCCGCGAACCCTCGCCTCGTCTACTGCTCCATCCCCGGGTTCAGCGGTGACGACGCGCGTGCGTCGATGCGAGGGTGGGAAGGCATCGTCTCCGCGGCGACGTCCATCTACCGGCCTCCCCGCCGCTTCGGCCCCGCGGGGCCGATCACCGACACCGACCCCTCGTTCACCGCTACACCGTTCCTGTCGACGTATGCCGCGGCGATCGCCGCGCACGCGGTCGTTGCTGCGCTGCTCGCTCGGGATCGTTCGGGAAGAGGGCAACGTGTCGAGGTGTCGCTGTTCGACGCCGCGTACGAGGTCTTCGGGCACGAGCTGCAGATGGCGCACAACATGGCGTCGGGCGCGTTCAAGCCGCCGCCCCGACCGGGCTCGGGCACTACAGGTGCAGGGACGGCCGCTGGCTTCACCTCTGTCTCTTCGAAGACCGGCACATGCGGTGGTTCGCGCAGGAGTTCGTACCCGAATGGCTCGCCGAAGGCGTCGCTGAGCCCGATCGCCTGCGGGCCGATCCCGAGCTGCAAGTCGAGCTGATCAAGCGGTTCACCGAGCTGTTCATCACACGGGACGCGGCCGAGTGGGAGCACGACATCAACGAGCGCACCGGGGCACCGTGCGCGGTCTGCCAGACGACCGACGATTGGTTGCGAGTCGACGAGGGTGGTCGCGACAGCCATGCGGTCGCGGACGTGGTCGATCCCGTGCTCGGGTCGACGGCGCAGCTCGGTCAGCCAGTCGTGCTGAGTGGCACGCCACTCACGCCTCGCCCCGTGTGATCGGCGAGCCGGCGACGTTCACCTCTGCGACCGCGGACCGACGAGGCGACCGGCGAGGCGGTCGCGCCACTCGAGGGCGTGCGCGTGGTCGACTTCACGCACGTGCTCGCGGGCCCGACTGCCGGTCGTGTGCTCGCCGAGTACGGCGCCGACGTCATCAAGGTCAACAAGACCGAAGACCTCGCGATCCCGTGGCACATGTGGATCAACGCCGGCAAGCGCTCGATGCTGCTCGATCTGAAGGCGGCCCAAGGCCGGGAGATCATCAGCCGCCTCCTCGCGGACACCGACGTCGTGAGCCAGAACTTCGCACTCGGTGTCGCCGATCGTCTGGGCATCGGTGAGGCCGACGCCCGCGCGGCCACACCCGGCGTCGTGTACTCGTCGATCAGCGCGTTCGGGTACGAGGGGAAGCGGGGCACGTGGCGCGGCCGCGAGGAGCTCGGCCAAGCCGTCGCCGGGTTGCAGGATCGATGGCACAACGAGGAGGGCGAGCCCGCAATGATGTCGTTCCCCGTGAGCGACATCGGCAGCGGCCACCTCGCGGCGTTCGGCATCCTGCTTTCGCTCTACCACCGCAACCGCACCGGTGAAGGGCAGTCCGTGAGCGCGTCGCTCGCGCACACCGCGTCGTTCATCCAAGCGCCGTTCATGCTCGCCTACGAGGGCAAGGTCTGGGACCTGCCGCACGGGTTCGACGCACGCGGCTGGAACGCGCGCGAATCGCCTCTACAAGGCGAGCGACGATCGGTGGTTCTTCGCCGTCGTCGATTCGTTCGACGGGATCGAGGGCCTCGACGGGGTGACGGACGAAGGGCGGGAGGCACGATTCGAGACCGAGCCGCGCAGGTGTGGATCGACCGCATCAATCGCGCGGGCGGAGCAGCCCACCTGTCGGTGACCGGGGAGGAGGCCGCGGCCGATCCTGTCGCTCGTGCGCGCGGCATCGTCGTCGAGGTCGAGGCGGGCCGGCTCACCGTGGGTCCAGGCCCTCGTCTCTCCGAGACGCGCGTGCGGTTCGGCCCACCCGGCACCGTCCCCGGCATCCACGGCGAGCAGATCGTCGAAGAGCTCGGGATGTCCGACCGGTGGGAGGCGCTCGTCGCCGAAGGTGTGGTGGCTGCGCCCACGTGATACCGAGGATGACCGAGACGACCCAGACGACCGACGCCCGCGTCCAGCCGGGCATCACCGTGCCGATGCTGCTGGTGCTCGGCGGCCTCGAGCGCGGTGCCGCCGCTGTCGTTCGACATGTACCTGCCCGCGCTCCCGCAGGTCGCCGACAGCCTCGGCGTCCCTGAGGCGCAGATCCAGCTCACCCTGTCCGCATGCTTGCTCGGCCTCGCGTTCGGCCAGCTGTTCGGCGGCCCGGTCAGCGACTCGCTCGGTCGGCGCCGGCCGCTGCTCGTCGGGCGTCGGCGGCTACGCAGCCTTCAGCCTCGCGTGCGCGTTCGCGCCGACCGCGCCTGCCCTCGTCGTTCTCCGGTTCGCGCAGGGCCTGCTCGGTGGCGTCGCGGTCGTCATCGCCCGTGCGGTTGTTCGAGATCGAGAGGAGGGCGCGGCCGCGGCGCGCGTGTTCTCGCTCCTCATGTTGGTGAGCGGCATCGCGCCGATCGCTGCGCCCCTCTTCGGCGGCCTCCTGATCAACGTGACGTCCTGGCGCGGCATCTTCGTCGTGCTGTCACTGCTCGGAGCGGCAGGCTTGCTTGCTGTCACCGTCATCCTGCCCGAGACCCTCGCGCCGGAGGATCGCCACTCGGGCGGCATCGGCCAGACCATCACGGTGGCCAAGCGCGTCGTACGCAATCGCCATCTCATGGGTTACGCGCTGACCGCCGCGTTCTCGTCGGGTGCGCTCTTCTTCTACATCTCGAGCTCGTCGTTCGTGTTCCAGGACATCTACGGGCTGACCTCGACGCAGTACAGCCTGGTGTTCGCCGTGAACGCCGTCGGGCTGATGGCGGTCGGCTGGCTGAACGCCACACCTCGTGCGGCGCCACGACCCGGCTGTGCTGCTCCGCTGGGGCGTCGCGCAGGGAGTCGCAGGATCGTTCGCGCTGTGCGCCGTGCTGTGGCTCGACCTCGGGCTGCCCGCGGTGCTGCCGGCGCTGATGCTCTCCGTGCTCAGCCTGCCGTTCATCGTCCCGAACGCCACCGCTCTCGCGCTCAGCCCCTACGGCCGCGAGGCGGGCACGGTGTCCGCGCTGATCGGTGTGCTGCAGTTCGCGGTCGGGGCGCTTGCCTCGCCGTTGGCGAGCGTCGCGGGTGAGGTGACCGCCTTCTCCATGGCGTTCGGGATGTTGATCATGGCCGTCCTCGCGTTGGGCACACGCAGGGTGCTTGGTGCCGGCATGACGATGCGACTCGGATGCGACGTCCCCTACTTCCAGGAGCCCGACGACATCCGGACGTTCGCTGAGAGCGGCGGAGGAGATCGGCTTCGATCACATCGGGTTCTCCGAACACGTGCGCGTCGAGTCGGCTGACGGAGTACCCGGCCGCTCTTCTCGTACGACGATCCCTGGCACGAGTCGTTCACGATGCTCGCCTTCCTCGCCGCGGTGACGACCACGATCGAGCTGTCGAGCGCGATGGCGTTGATCACGCTGCGAGATCCAGTGCTGGTGGCCAAGCAAGCGGCCGAGGTCGATCTGCTGTCGCGAGGCCGGCTACGGCTCGCGGTCAGCGTCGGATGGAACCGCGAGGAGCAGCGAGCGCTCGGCGTCGATCCGGCGACGCGCGGCCGTCGCATCGAAGAGATGGTGCCGCTCCTCCGGCGCTTGTGGACCGAAGACGCGGTCACGCATCACGGTGAGGCGTTCAACCTCGACCAGGTCGGCATCCACCCGAGGCCCTCGCGCTCGATCCCGATGTGGATGGGTGGCGGCGGGTTCGAGTCGCAGGGGCACCCTGGCGAGGTCTCGATGCGACGGGCGGCGCGGCTCGCCGACGGCTTCAAGCTGATGGCGCCCACGGGCGCCGAAGTCGACCGAGCGATCGGCTACCGCACGACGTCTCCAGGAGCTCGCCGCCGCGGAGGGACGCACGATCGACATCGAGGCACGGCTCCTGACCCAGCTCACGCCGCCTGACGAATGGGCGTCGGTCGTCGCCCGCTACCGCGAGTCGGGAGCGTTCACTCACATCGGGCTCGGCAACCGCATCGTCGGCGGCACCGTCCACGATCAGATCGCGCTCATCCGCGAGGTCGAGCGCCGCGTTCGATCGGAGCTCTGAATGGCAGATCACATCCACCGAGCCCATCACGTCGGGTCGCTCCTACGTCCCGCCGCGTTGCGAGAGGCATGGAGGAACGCCGACCCGGAAGCGCTCCGCGCCGCGCAAGACAGCGCGATCCGTGACGTGGTCGCCATGCAAGAGGCGCTGGGCCTCGCGGTCGTCACCGACGGCGAGTTCCGCCGCCTCTCGTACTGGAACCGCTTCGTCGAGCAGGTGGACGGGCTCGAGGTGGGGGAGGCGCGGTTCTCGTTCACCGACGAGTCGGGCGATCGGCTGGCGTTCACGGCGCCCCACGTCACCGGGAAGGTGGCGCGGACCGCGCCGATCTCGGGTCACGAGGTCGAGTTCGTGCGCTCGATCACCGACCGCGACATCAAGATCACCTTGCCGTCGCCATCGACGATGCAGTTCTGGTTCGGCCCGTTGTCCGGTGCCTACGAGTCGTCGGGCGCCTTCTTCGACGACCTCGCACCCGTGTACCGGGAGGAGATCGCCGACCTCGCCGAGCGGGGCGCCAACCTCGTGCAGCTCGACGAGGTCGCGCTCGCGATGCTGTGCGACTCCGAGGCTCGCGAGGTCGTCGCGGCCGCCGGCGAAGACCCCGAGCAGCTCGTCGACGACTACGTCGCTGCGATCGCCGGAGCGCTGCGAGATGCGCCTGCCGAGCGTGACGACCGCGATGCACGTCTGTCGCGGCAACTACAAGGGTCACTGGATGGCGAGCGGCGGCTACGAGCCCGTCGCCGAGAAGGTGTTCGGGCACAGCGGCGTCGGGATGCTCTTCCTCGAGTTCGACTCCGAGCGGTCGGGGGACTTCGCGCCGCTACGCCACGTTCCCGCCGGCACGACGGTCGTGCTCGGGTTGGTCAGCTCGAAGTCACCGGTGCTCGAGCCGCGCGACGACCTGCTCCGCCGCATCGACGAGGCGTCGAAGGTGGTGCCCGTCGAGCGGCTCGGCGCTGTCGCCGCAGTGTGGGTTCGCGTCGACCATCGGAGGCAACCCAGCTCACCGAAGACGACGAGAAGCGCAAGCTCGCGCGGATCGTCGAGGTGTGCGAGGAGGTGTGGGGGAGCGAATGAGCAGCGATACTGGGGCCATGACGACGACTGAGCACGACGTCGCGCTGGAGCAGCTCTACGCCGACTTCGCGGCGCAACAGCCTGATGCCGCTCTGGACCGTTCGCGGCGACCTGATGCCGAAGCGCGCCGAGCCCGCAGTGCGGTGCCGCAGGTGTGGCGTTGGGCAGACGTGCTTCCCGATCGCCGAGCGAGCGGGACAGCTCGTGCCCGTGGGCCGGGGCGGAGAGCGTCGCGCGATCGCGTACGCGAACGTCGGGCTGAAGCCCGAGCCCTATGCGACCCCCACGCTCTGGGCGGCCGCGCAGTACCTCGGCCCGAAGGAAGTCGCGCCCGCTCACCGCCATTCGCAGAGCGCGTTCCGATTCGTGCTCGAAGGTGACGGTGTGTGGACCGTCGTCGACGGCGATCCGGTTGCGATGCGACGGGGCGACCTGCTGCTCACAGCCGGATGGCGCTGGCACGAGCACCACAACGTCGCGGACGCGCCGATGGTGTGGCTCGACGGCCTCGACATCCCGTTGGTGTCCGGGATCGACGCCGGGTTCTTCGAGTTCGGGCCCGACGAGCTCAGCGATCGATCGACGCCGCAGAGCTTCCCGCAGCGAGCGCCTGTGGGCTCACCCGGCCTTGCGGCCGGTGTCGGCAGGCCCTGCCAAGACTTCGCCGCTCATGGCTTACCGGTGGGAGCACACCGACGCCGCGCTCACCGCGCAGCTCGAGCTCGACGCCGAAGGCCGCGACGGAGTGCTCGCGCCAGGGCACGCTGCGGTGCGGTTCACGAACCCGACGAACGGCGCCGACGCGTTGGTCACGATGCGGATGGAGATGCATCGCCTCGCGTCCGGGTGCATCATCACCACTCCCGCGGCGGGTGGGCTCGTCGGTGTGGCAGGTGTTCGAGGGCAACGGGCGTGATCGAGCTCGCCGGGCATGAGCACGAGGTGTTCGAAAGGCGACGTGATCGCCGTTCCATCGTGGTGCCCGATGCGCCTGTCCTCGAGCGCCGGCCTCGACGCTGTTCATGTTCTCCGACGCTCCGGTCTACGAGGCGCTCGACCTCGCCGACCCCAGAATGACAAGGAGGCCAGATGAGCAGTGACCGTAACAGCGCGAGTGATGCGCATGGTGAACACGCAGGTGGACGATGTCGAGTTCGACGTCGACTCGAGCGCCGCGTACCAGGAGCTCCGACAGCTCTGGACGATGATGCCGCGCGTCCCCAAGCTGATCGACGCGACGACAGCACCCGTCGTCCTCGCGCATGGCGGCCAGACGATCCATCTCGCGCTCAAGGGGCGAGGAGAGCGCCGGGTCGATGATGGTCGCGTATGTGGTGATGGATCCCGGCGCCGGCTCCGTACCTGATCACCACCAGCCGTTCGAAGACGAGCTCTGGTTCGCGGTGCAGGGTGAGTGGGAGTGGAAGATCGGAACCGAGACGCGACGCGTGGGCCCTGGAGCCTTTGCCTACGCGCCGAGGGGGACCACGCATGCGTTCGCCAATGTCGGTGACTCCACCGCGATCATGCTCACCGTCAACACTCCTGCCGGGCACGAGCGCGGCTTCCAGGGGCGCCAACAAGCTCATGAGTGAAGGCGCACCTGCCGAGGCGATCCAGCAGCACTTCGCGAACCACGACTTCGTCTTCCACGAGTCGACGCCAGCGTGAGCTAGCTGCCGGACGGATGGGGACGATCGTCGGCGCGTTCGGCGTGCCGCACATGCCGACGGCGCCGGGCCAATGCGAGGCCGACGCAGAGTCGCTCGTCGCCCGCGCGTTCGCGGCCGTGCGCGGTTGCGTCGACGACATCGATCCCGATGTGCTCGTCGTGTTCGACACCGACCACTTCCACCACTGGTTCTACGACCGACTGCCCGCGTTCGCCGTCGGCGTGGCGCGGCCAGCACCGACGGACCGGGAACCGACGAATGGCCCGGCGAGGCCCGCTTCGACCGACATACCGGTCGACGAGCCGCTCGCCCGGCACCTGTACGCGTCAGGGCATCGCCGCGGCCTTCGATCTCACCCTCAGCGAGGAGTTCCAGGTCGACCACTCGATCACCGTGCCGCTTCACTTCCTCGCCGCGAGCGACGGCGTCGTCGTGCGGCCGATCGTGCCGGTCTGGATCAACGGCATCGCCCCGCCGTTTCCGCTCGCCCCGCGCTGTCGTGACCTCGGGGCGATGGTCGCCGCAGGCGGTGTCGAGATCTACCTGCCCGACATCCGGGTCGGAATCGTCGCCAGCGGAGCGATCAGCGGCGACATCGGCGGCGCGCACTCACGGCCTGGGCAGCCGTTCGCACCGCCCGACGAGGCGTGGCTCGCCGACGTCGCCGGATGGCTGCGCGACGAGCGGCTCGATGACTTCGTTGCCGAGGCGACGCCCGAACGCCTTCGGGCGGCGGGCAACGTGAGCGGGGAGTGCCTCAACTGGATCGCGCTGCTCGGCGCCGTCGGCGGGCGGCGACCGACGTTGCTCGAGATGGACGTCTACGGCGGCAACGCGTTCGCCGCGTGGGACCTGCGGTGAGCATCTATGCCGTGCACAAGGTGTTGCATCGAGCGCAGGTCGATCTCGACTTCCGGGAACGGCTCGGCGCCGACCCGGGCGCACGCGATCGCCGACTTCGCGCTCACCGACGAGGAGCGAGCCGCTCTGCTCGCCGGTGACGTCGCGGAGCTCGCTCGAGCTGGGGTGCACACGTTCCTGCTCTCACGCATCCCGCGGTTCGGGCTCCTCGGCCTCGACCGTGACGAGTACAACCGACGGATGCGAGAGGGTTTGCTCACTCGACCGCGTCAGAGCGCACCGAGTGAGCAAACGGTGGGCGGCGGTGGGACCAGGGCGCAGCCTCTTCGAGCTGCGAGCCGACGCGGATCAGCAGGTCGTCGCGGCCGTAGGCGGCGACGAGCTGCACGCCGCGCGGCAGGCCGTCGTCAGGCCAGCCGAGGGGGAGCGAGAGCGCGGGCTGCCCGGTCGCGTTGAACACGCGCGTGAACGCGCTGCCGCGACCGGGCGTGAACCCCTGCTTGTACGCGCCGAGCAGGCGGGCCGGGCTCGGCAGTCGTCGGGGTGAGGAGCAGGTCGAAGCCATGCCACCACTCTCGGATCTCGCGCGTCAGCTCCTCTTGTCGCTGGAGCGCACGCACGACGTCTGCACCCGACGAGCGCCCGTCCCGTCGAGACCAGCTTCCACGTGGTCGGCTCGACGTCGTCTTCGCCGAGCTCGCGGCCGAGGGCGCGCGACCATTCGTCGAGCGCGACGGCGGCTTGCGCGGCGGCCAATCTCGTGGCGCCACCGAGCAGGTCGGGGTCATAGAGCGCCGCGGGCCACGCCTCCTCCACGTGATGGCCGAGCCCCTCCATGAGGCGCGCCGCGTCGCGGGCAGCCTGCACGCAGCCCTCGTCGGGCTCGACGCCGGTGAACGCCTTCGATGCAGAGGCCGACGCGGAGGCGCCCCGGGTCGCGGCCGACCTCGTCGACGAGCCGTTCGGGCAGCGGGCGACGTCGGAGAGCCCGTCGAGCACGCGCAGCGGTGTCGCGCATCGTGCGCGTGATCGCGCCCTCGGTCAGCATCGTCACTGCCGCGTCGCCGGGACGGTTCGGCAGCACGCGTCCACGCGACGGCTTGAGCCCGACGACACCGCACTGCGAGGCGGGGATGCGAATGGATCCGGCGATGTCGTTCGCGTGCGCGACGGGACGAACCCGGCCGCGACCGCCGCGCCCGATCCGCCGGACGATCCACCCGGCGAGCGATCGAGGTCCCATGGGTTGTGCGTCGGTCCGTACGACTCGGGCTCGGTGGTGCCCATCAACGCCAGCTCGGGGGTGTTCGTCCGCCCGACCGGGATGAAGCCGAGTGAGCGGAAACGCAACGCCAGCTGACTGTCGACCCGCGCCGTCCAACCCGCATCGCGCAGCACGCGCATCCCTTGGTGGTGCGGTTCACCCACCTCCTGGGCTCCGTAGTCCTTGAAGAGGATCGGCACGCCGCGGAACGGGCCATCGGGGAGCGACCCTGCGGCCTCGCGCAGGGCCCGGTCGAACTGGCGATGGATGACCGCGTTCAGCTGCGGGTCGAACGCCTCGATGCGCGCGATCGACGCCTCCACGAGCTCGAGCGCGCTGACGTCGCCGCGTCGCGACGAGGTCGGCGAGCCCCGTTGCGTCGTAGTCGTCGAGGAGATCGCCCATCAGTTCGGGATGCGGCCGCCGTTGACGATGATCGTCTGGCCCGACACGAACGACGGAGTCGTCGGACAGGAAGTAGCAGAACGTGCCGAGGAGGTCGTCAGGGCGCATCAAGCGGCCGAGCGGCGTGCGGCTGATGTCGTACTCACCGAGGACCTCGGAGCCCGGGCGTCGTGGTGCGCCCCGGAGCGATGCAGTTCACCCGGATGTTCTTCTTCCCCATCTCGTTCGCGAGCGCCCGAGTCAGCGAGATGACCGCGCCCTTCGACGCGACGTAGTGAGCGAAGCCGTGCGAGCCCGTGAACGCGGTCTCGGACGCGACGTTCACGATGCTGCCGCCGCGGTCGTCCATCGACGCGGCCGCGGCACGCGCACACAGGAACGTGCCTCGCACGTTCACCGCGAGCATGCGGTCGAACTCGTCGAGCGGGATCTCGTCGTAGGCACGCCGGTTCACGAGCAGCGCCGCGCAGTTGACGAGCCCGTCGACGCGGCCGACTCTCCGGAAGAGCGCCGCGACCTGGTCCTCGTCGCTGACGTCGCACACCTCGTCGGCGCCCGCGAGGTCGACACCGACGACCTCGGCGCCACGCGCCCGCAGCTCGGCGGTCAGCTCGGCGCCGATGCCCCGGCCCGCGCCGGTGACGACGACCCGCTTGCCCGACACCGTCATGCCCGATCTCCCGTCTTCTGCAGCAGCGCGGCCAGCTCTTCGTGGATGTGCGCGTTCGTCGCGAGCACGTTCGCGAAGCCCGGGTCGAGGTTGAGCGCACCGCCGTCGAGGTCCTCGATGCGGCCGCCCGCCTCGGTGATCATGAGGCCGCCGGCGCCGACGTCCCACGCGTAGGTGGCATCGCGCTCGAGGAACGCGTCGATGCGCCCGGCCGCGATGTACGCGAGGCAGAGCGCGGGGGAGCCGAGACCGCGCACGCCACGGCAATGCACGTTGAGCTCGACGATGCGACGTCCGTACGCCTCGATCGCTTCACGGTCATCCGCCTGGATGCCGGTGCACACCATCGCCCGGTCGAGCGTCGCGACATCGGAGACAGCAAGGCGTTCGTCGCCGAGCCACGCGCCACCACCACGCGACGCGGTGAAGAGCTCACCGCGGAAGGGCTCGAAGATGGCGCCTGCAGCCAGCCCCTCGGCGTCGCGCACGGCGACCGACGTGCATGCGAACGGGATGCCGTGCGCGTAGTTCGACGTGCCGTCGAGCGGGTCGACGAGCCACGTGCAAGGGCCGTCGGCCTCGGCCGGCGAGGCCTTCCTCACCCAGGATCGCGTGGTCGGGAAACGCGGCCGTGACGATGTCGACGATCTTGTCTTGCGCGGTGACGTCAGCCCACGTGACGATCGACGTGCGCTCGCTCTTCGAGCTGGACCTCGGCCGGCCGAGCGAGGCCTTCGACGAGCACGGCCCCGCCCGCTCGCGCGGCCGCGACGGCGACCTCGAGCAGCGCGTCGATGGAAGGCGCGCCCGGCGTCGGCATTGCGAGGTCGGCTCAGGAACGGCCGGCGGCGAGCATCGACTCGACGAGCGCCTTCGGGCGCTCGTGGTCGGCATAGACCATGTGGGCGCCCGTGCGGTTCGTGCGCGCCGAGGCGAGGTAGTTGCGCTCGTAGAGGTCGTTGCGCGACCCGAGGTTCGATCCGACGAAGTCCCACGCGAGGCGGTACACCGCGGCGCGGTCCTCGGCGTCGATGTCGTTGGCGCCGTGCAGGAACTCGTCGATGAGCGGCCGGAGGTGGGCATCGGCGAGCATCGCCCGGCTGGGCGCGGCGAGAAGGTTGTGGCTGCCGATCGTGATCAGGATGTCGTTGACCCTCGGGAACCAGGTGGCGAGCATCGCCCGCATCGGGTGCAACGGACGACCATCGGGGAACACGACGCCGTCGCCGCGGTCGTACGCATGCTCCTCCGCCAGCAGGACGGCGCTGCGCGTGACTTCGACGTAGCCGCTGAGCTCGCCGAGCATCTCGATCGTCTGCGGCGACACGTCGTTCACTGCCTCGGCCATGCCCATCGCGAGGCCGTACGCGAACTCGAGCTTCGTGAGGGCGCGCAGCGTGGTCTGCTGCATGATGTTCGCCCACCACGCAGTCGGAAGCATGACCGAGCTGTAGATGTCGGGCCGACCGTCGATGAAGACCCGGTCGCGCGGCACCTCGACGTCGTCGAAGATCACGAACGCGTCCTGTTCGTCGAACCGCATCGACAGCGGATGGTCGAAGAGGTTCGTCTCCGGGCGCGACGCGCTGTCGCGGCACAGGAAGATCAGGCCGGGTGTCTCCATGCCGATCGAGAAGCTCAACGCGTACTCGGGCGGGCAGTCCGGAGGCAGCGGATGACCGGGATACACCGCGATCTCGTCGGAGAACGGCGCGAGCGTCGCCAGGATGCGGGCGCCGCGCACGATGATGCCGTGCTCGGTGTCGCCGACCTTGTGCAGCGGCACCGGGTTGCCGTTGAAGACGTTGTCGGTCGCGCGGTTGACCGTCGGGTGGACCAACGTGTGGGTGAGCGAGATGTCTTCGCGTGCGAGCTGCTTCTGGAAGTTGACCAGGTTGTCGTGGCCTTCTTCGTTGCCACCGTCGGCGCCGAGCCAGGCGTTCCGCTCGCCCGCGAAGCCGGCGAAGGTCACGTTCATGTAGTCGGGCGTGCGGCCCATGAGCCCGACCGACGCCTCGGCGATGCGCACGAGACCCTTGTGCCGGCGCTTCAGATCCTCCTTCGAGCGGGGGATCATGTGGCTCACGTTGATCGGCTCGCCCGTCTCGGGGTCGGGCATGAGGCAGTCGTCGGGATACTCGTGCTGCCGGTCGAACACCGACGCGAGCTGGTGCGCGGCCCCACTGAACGCAGGATGGTCGACGACGTCGTCGACACGCTCGTCTCCGAGCCACACCTCGCGCTTGCGCGCCTTCAGACCCTTGAGGAACTCCTCGCCCGTGCGCGCGCCCATGCCGCGGCTCAGTGCGCTTCGCGGGTGACGATGCGACCAGGGACGCCGACGGGCTCGGGCTCGTTCGGCCCGAACTTCTGGTAGTCGGTCGTGTCCTCGAGCGCCTCGTCGGGAGGCAGGTACTCGAAGTAGTTGAGCGCGGCGTCGACGTCGCCGGACCACACCTCTTCGGGAAGGTCGTAGAGCACCTCGATGCCGTAGCCATCGGGGTCGGCGATGTACGCCGAGTGCGTCATGCCGTGGTTGCCGCGCACGATGAACTCGACGCCGTTCGCCTTCAGGTGCGCGAGCTGGTTGAGCCACGACTCGCGGTCGGGGTACCCGATCGCGATGTGGTTCACGCCGACATCGCCGCGGCTCCATCGTCCAAGGCTCCGGCGGCCCGGCGGAATCGGGGTCGGCCACCTGCACGAGCGCGAAGTCGTGGTGGTGCGACTCGTCGCCGCGGTAGAAGCGCATCGTCATCGTGTGCGTCAGCTCCGCGCACTGATCGAAGCCGAGCAGGTCGGTGTAGAAGTGGTGCGACGCCTCGATGTCGCGGACGTTGAGCACGAGATGGCTGACACTGCCGCCCTTCGACGGCTTGGTGGACGATTGCGTCGACACGTCGACCTCCCCCGTTCGGTGTTCGGGCGAAGCGTAACCCAGCGCCGTTCTCAGCCCGTCCGGCTGAGCGCGCTCCAGATGCGCTCGGGCGTGAGTGGCGTCTCGAGGTGGCGGACGCCGAGGTGCGAGAGCGCGTCGATCACTGCGTTGTAGACCGCCGGGATCGCGCCGATGGTGCCGGACTCGCCGACACCCTTCGCGCCGAGCGGGTTCGCGAACGTGGGCGTCTCCATGTGCACGACCTCGAACGAGGGCAGCTCGGTCGCGGAGATCACCAGGTAGTCGGCGAAGTTCGTCGTCTGGGGCTGCCCGTCGTCCGAATAGCGCACGGCTTCGAAGAGCGCCTGCGCGACGCCCTGGGCGATGCCGCCGTGCACCTGGCCCTCGGCGAGGAGCGGATTCAGGATCTTGCCGGCGTCGTCCAGCGCGACGAGGCGCGTCAGCCGGGTGTGCCCCGTCTCGGTGTCGACCTCGACGACGGCGAGGTGCGCGCCGAACGGGAACGTGGGCATCACCGGCGTGAAGTCGCACTCTGCCTGCAGCGCTTCACCGTCGGCCCCCGCCAGCTGACCCCAGTCGACGACCTTGGCGGGTGTGCCCGCGACGTGGAACACGCCGCGCTCCGTGTCGAGCACCACGTCGTCGACCGCGCACTCGAGCACGTCGGCGGCGCGCGTGCGAGCCAGGTCGACGAGCGTGCCGGTCGCGGTGTCGATCGCCGCGCCCCCGATCTGCACGGAGCGAGACCCGACCGTGAGGCCACCCGAGCGCACCTGGTCGGTGTCGCCGTGCACCACCTCGATCTGCTCGATCGGCACACCCGTGCGCTCTGACACCACCATGGCCCAGGTCGTGTCGTGGCCCTGGCCGAACGGCGTCGAACCGCTCCGCACGCGGATGCGCCCTCCGTCGAGCAGCTCGACAGAGCCGAATTCGCTTCCGGGAGCGCCTGCGGTGATCTCGACGTACACCGCGATCCCGATGCCGAGCGCGATCGGATCGTTCGCGGCCCGGCGTCGCGCTTGCTCTGCTCGCAACGCGTCGTAGTCGGCGGCGGCCAGGACGCGTTCGAGCGCCTCTGGGTAGTCGCCGACGTCGTAGACCGTGCCGATGCCGGTCGTGTACCGATCCATGAAGCGGGGGACGAAGTTGCGGCGACGGACCTCCGCTGGATCCATGCCGATCTCCGCGGCGAAGCGGTCGACCATGCGCTCGATCGCGACTGCCGCCTCGGGACGGCCAGCGCCCCGGTAGGCAGTGGTCGACACCGCGTTCGTCACCACGCTGACGCCTTCGAACGACACGTTCGAGATCTCGTAGACGCCCGTGGCCATCCGCATGGTCATCATCGGCAGCACGGCGCCGATGAGCGGGAAGGCCCCGGCATCGCCGACGACGTCGAGGTGGTAGGCGGTGATGCGACCGTCGCGGGTGCCGCCGAGCTTTGCCCGTTGCACCTGGCCGCGACCGTGCGGCATCGCGACCATGTTCTCGGAGCGGGTCTCGGTCCACTTCACCGGGCGCCCGATGGCACGCGCGTAGAAGCCGATCGCGAGCTCTTCCGGGTAGGTGCGCGACTTCGCGCCGAACCCCCCGCCGACGTCGGGCACCACGACACGCACGTTCGCGGGGTCGAGGCCGTAGATGCCAGTGAGCAGGTCCCGGGTCGGGTGCGCACCCTGGCAGGCGGAGTAGTGGACGAGACGGCCGTCTTCGGTCCAGTACGCGGCGCCGGACCGCGGCTCGATCGGCGCCGCGGTGAGGCGCTGGTTGACGATGCGCTCCTCGACGACGACCTCGCACTCGCTGAAGTCGGCCTCCTGCTTCGCCGGCCACCGCTGCACCACGTTCGTGCCCGCATCGGGGAAGAGCAGCGCCTCGTCGCGCAGGCTCTCCTCTGGATCGATGACGACAGGCAGCGGGTCGTACTCGATGACCACGAGGTCGGCCGCGTCGGCGGCCTGGTAGCGATCTTCGGCGACGACGGCGACCACGGGCTGCCCGACGTAGCGCACCGTGCCGATCGCGACGAAAGGCCGGCGCATCGCCTCGGAGAAGCTCGGATTGACGTTCGGTGCGAGCCCGAGCTCGGCGAGGTCGTCGCCGACGAACACCGCGATCACGCCCGGAGCTGACTTCGCGTCGCCTGTGTCGATCGAGACGATCCGCGCGTGCGCTTCGGTCGATCGGACGTAGGTGAGCCACGCCGCGTGCTCGAGCGGGAGGTCATCGACGTACGTGCCTCCGACGGTCAGCATCCGTGCGTCTTCGACCCGTTGCACGCGGTTGCCGAGGATGCTCGTGCCCAACGGTGTCCCTCCGCGGTCTTCCGTGGTTGACTACTGCCGCCACTATGACAGCGAACCTGACACTCCCGCGCGGCCGCGCTGGTGATCGACATGGCTGACGTCGAGCACCCCCGCCCCGTCATCCTCACCGACGAGCTCAAGGCGCAGCTCGAGAAGGTCTCGACCGCGACGCTCACGCAGCAGCTGCAGGGTCGAGGCATCCGCAATGCGTACCTGAGCGGCCTCAAGCCGGTCGTCGAGGGACAGCGCATGGTGGGCTATGCCCACACCCTCCGCTATGTGCCGGCTCGCGAAGATCTCACCGACCTGACGAGAGGGCAGAACGCGCAGCGCCGCGCGATCGAGAGCCTCACCGAGGACGAGGTGCTGATCATGGATGCACGCGGCGAGCCCGACGCGGGCACGATCGGCGACATCTTCGTGATGCGCTCGAAGCTCCTCGGCGCCGCTGGTGTCGTCACCGACGGAGCGCTGCGCGACACGCCGGCCATCCGCACGATCGGGTTGCCCGTCTACCACCGGTCGTCGCACGCCGCGACGTGGGGTCGCATGCACGTGCCGCTCGATCACCAGATCCCGATCGCATGCGCCGGCGTCACCGTGATCCCAGGCGACATCCTCGTGGGTGACGGAGAGGGCGTCGTGGTGCTGCCTGCCGCACTCGCCGAGGAGATCGCTGCCGCGTCGGTGAAGCAAGAGGTCGAGGAGGAGTGGGCCCTCGAACGCGTCGCCGCGGGGGAGAGCACGCTCGGCACGTTCCCGATCGGGAAGGATCGCCGCGCCGAGTTCGAGGCGTGGGCCGCCGCCCGCGACCACTGAGAGGGGAGCTCATGCCGCGACGTTCGATCGAGGCGAACAGCGTCCATCACGCCAACCCGATCCCCACCGCATCGCGGGTCGGTCCGCTGCTGATGTCGAGCATCATCCCGCCCCGCAATCCC
The DNA here is from genome assembly GCA_963739555.1 of uncultured Acidimicrobiales bacterium. Classification (GTDB taxonomy): domain Bacteria; phylum Actinomycetota; class Acidimicrobiia; order Acidimicrobiales; family DATKAS01; genus DATKAS01. The sequence continues at coordinate 20,483 of CAVUAV010000012.1, forward strand.
GGGGCCGACGACATGCCTGAAGAGCCGGAGGCGCAGCTCGCCAACCTCTTCCACCACGTCGGCGAGATGCTCGAGGTCGGGGGAGCGGGCTGGGAGCACATCGTGAAGATGACGTTCTTCGTGCCCGACCTGAAGCTCCGGGACGTGATCAACGCGCCATGGGTCGAGCACTTCCCCGACGCGAACGCGCGTCCGGCGCGGCACACGCAGCTCGCGGCCGGAGGCGGCAAGTTCATCAGCTGCGACTTCGTGGCGTACGTCGAGTGACAGACGGCGTCTCGGACGAGCGCACCGGCGGCGAGCTCGTCGTCGAAGGCCTGCGGCGCTGGGGCGTCGACGTCGTGTTCGGGCTCCCCGGCGTGCAGCTCGACGGCCTGTACGAGGGGTTCGCGCTCGAGCCGGCGATCCGCGTGATCCACACGCGCCACGAGCAGGCGACGAGCTACATGGCCGACGGCTACTCGCGCGTGACCGGTCGCGTCGGTGTGTGCGCGGTGGTGCCCGGGCCCGGCGTGCTCAATGCGGCTGCCGGGCTGGCGACCGCCTACGCGTGTGGGAGCCGCGTGCTCTGCGTCGTCGGGCAGGTGGCGACCGCGGACCTCGGTCGCGGCCGCGGCGTGCTCCACGAGATCCCCGATCAGCAGGCGATGCTGCGCGGCGTCCTCGGACGCTCCGAGTACGCGACATGCCCCGAGGACATCCCCGGTCTCGTCGACGCGGTGTTTGCCGCGCTCGAAGGCAACGAGCGTCCGCGGCCGCATGCGCTCGAGGTCGGCTGGGACACCATGCTCCGTCGGGCGCCGGCGACGTGGGCAGACAAGCCCGACCCGCCGGGCCCGAAGCAGCCTGACCTCTCGCTCATCGACGAGGTGGCCGATGTGCTGACGCGCGGCGACGCGGCCCGTGATCCTCGCAGGCGGCGGGGCCCTCGGTGGTGGCCCCGCGCTGGTCGCCCTCGCGGAGCGGCTCGGCGCCCCCGTCGTCATGACGACCGAGGGCAAGGGCGCGATTCCCGCGAGCCACCCGCTCGCGCTGCCGCTGCTCGCGGTTCCGCCATTGTTCGACGAGGCCGACGTGCTCCTGATCATCGGCTCACGCGCCCACCTGTCGCGCGGACCGCTGGCGGTGCCGCCCGATGTCACCGTGATCCGCATCGACGTCGATCCGGACGAGCTCGACCAGAGCGTGAAGCCCGCGATCGCGATCGAGGCCGATGCTCACGAAGCCGCGCTCGCCTTGCTCGAGGCGGTGGAGGCAGGCACTCCTCCTCCAGCCAGCGCGGTCGCCGCACGCACCGAGGCGGCACGCGAGCTCGGCGCAACGCTGCGAGAACGGCCTCGCGGCTCGGTTCCCAGACCTCGGGTCGTGTTGCGAGCAGCTGCGCGCCGCGATCCCCGTCGACGGGGTGCTCGTCGACGAGATGACCCAGGTCGGGTACTACGCGCGCAACGGCTATCCCGTCGAGGGGCCCGGGCAGTACCTCGGCTCGGGATACCAGGGCACGCTCGGCTTCGGGTTCCCCACCGGTCTCGGTGCCAAGGTCGGCGCGGGTGATCGAGTGGTCGTGTCGATCAGTGGCGACGGCGGGTTCCTGTATGGCGTGGGCGAGCTCGCCACCGCGGCGCAACACGACATCGGCTCTCGTCGCGGTCGTGTTCCGCGACGACGCCTACGGCAACGTGCTGCGCATGCAGCAAGAGAGCACCGGCCACGAGATCGCGTCGCGGCTTCAGAACCCCGATCTCGTGAAGCTCGCCGAGAGCTTCGGCGTCGCGGGCCACCGCGTCACCGATCTCGGCGATCTCCGAGCCACCGTCGAGCGCGCGATCGAGGCGGGCGGTCCCGCCCTCGTCGACGTGCCCATCGGCCCGCAGCCCAACCTCTGGGGGCTGCTGACACTCCGCGAGAGGTTGGCGTGATGCAGTCGTTGAAGACCGTCTGGACCGAGGGCGGCACTGCGCTCGGCGCGTGGCTCTCGCTCCGCGATCCGTTCCTCGCCGAGGCCGCCGCGACGGCGGGATTCGACTACGTGTGCATCGACATGCAGCACGGTCTCGCGGACTACGAGCAGACGGTCGCGATGCTGGCTGCGATGGCGCGGACGACCACCGTGCCGATCGTGCGCGTGCCCTGGAACGAGCAGGGGATCATCGGCCGCGTGCTCGATGCCGGGGCGATGGGCGTGATCATCCCGATGGTCAACTCGCCCGAGGAGGCGAAGCGGGCCGTCGACTCGTGCCGCTACGCGCCCGTGGGCACGCGAAGCTTCGGGCCCCTCAGTGCGGGCGATGCGGTACGGCGGTGAGTACTTCGGAGCCGCCAACGACCAGGTCGCGTGCATCCCCATGATCGAGACTCGCCAGGCGGTCGAGCACATCGACGACATCCTGTCGGTGCCGGGCATCGACGCGGTCTACGTCGGTCCCGCTGACCTCTCTGTCACCTACGGCCTTCCGCCCGCACTCGACCAGGCCGGCGATCCGTTCCACGAGCGCGCTTGCCACGATCGTGGCCGGGTGCGAGCGACACGGCGTGGTGCCGGGCATCCACGCGAGCAGCGCGCTCGGCAGGCGCAGCGCCACGGTGCCGGGTTCCGCATGATCACCGTCGGGTTCGACGCCGCGCCGGCGATGGCGGCGCTGCGCGCCGACGCGAAGGCGGCCCGCACCGCGATCGGCTAGCTCGCGACGCTCAGGTCCAGGGCCTCGCGCCACCGGAGCGCGGCGGCGAGGTGCTCGGCGGGAGTCTCGTAGCCGCCGCCGGCGGTCATCACCCGCAGGTGCGTCGCGCCGAGCGCTTCGTAGGCCTCGCGCGGCGTCGACCCACTTCTGCGGATCGTCATCGCGCTGCACGCGGATCGCGCACGCGATGCTGATCGACGCCGGATCGCGCCCCGCCTCGGCCGCGTAGCCGCGCAGGCGCGCGATCGCATCGGCGAGCTCGGGACCGGGCGGGTACTGCGGCAGCCATCCGTCGGCCATGCGTCCGGTGCGCCGCAGCACCTTCTCGACGATCTTGCCGAACCACGCGCCCATCCAGATCGGGATCGGGCGCTGCACGGGCATCGGGTTGAGGCCCATGCGATCGAGGTGGTGCCACTGCCCGTCGAACGTGACGAGCTCCTCGGTCCAGAGCCGCCGCAGCACCTCGATCTGCTCCTCGACCCGCGCGCCGCGGTTCGTGAAGTCCTCGTTGAGCGCCTCGTACTCCATCCAGTTCCGCCCGACGCCGACGCCGAGGCACGAGGCGTCCGCCGGTGAGCAGGTCGAGCTCGGCGCACTGCTTGGCGACGAGGACCGTCTGGCGCTGCGGGAGGATGAGGATGCCGGTGATCAGCTCGATGCGTCTCGGTGACCGCGCCGAGGTAGCCGAAGAGGACGAACGGCTCGTGGTACGCGCACGTCGTAGGTGTGCACCTTCTCGCCGGTCAGACGATCGGGGTGGCCGCCGATGACGTGCTCCGCGGCGACGCAGGTGGTCGAACCCGGCGCCTTCGACCGACTGCGCGAACTCCTTGAAGAAGCCCGGGTCGTCGCCCATGTCGGGGTGGCTGAACGTGACGCCGTAGCGCATCGCCGCCTACTCCGCGTTGAACGTGACTTCGCCGAGCGTGTCGAAGAGCGCGACGACCGAGTCGCCGGGCTTGAACGGGATCGCCTTGATGAACGAGCCCGACAGCAGCACGTGGCCGGCTTCGAGCTCGACGCCGTACTCGTGCAGCTTGTTGGCCAGCCAGGCGATCGCGTTGATCGGGTTGCCCATGACGGCGTGCGCGACGCCGCTCTCCTCGATCGTGCCGTTGATCGAGAGCGACGCGCCGATGCGGCGGATGTCGACGTCGGTGAGCTTCATCGGCCGTCCGCCGAGCACGACGAGGCCGCACGCGGCGGCGTCGGAGATGCTGTCGACGAGCGAGTTCGGGCCGCGGCCCTTCTGGCGGGTGTCGACGATCTCGATGCAGGGCAGCACGAAGTCGGTCGCCCGGATGACGTCGGCGGCGTGCGCGTGCGGGCCGAGCAGCGGCGCGCTGAGCACGAACGCGATCTCGACCTCGACGAGCGGGCGGTTCATGCGGCTGCGGGGAACGGTGCTTCCCTCGGGGACGAACCAGTTGTCGAACATCGTGCCGTAGTCGGGCTCGGTCGCGCCGGTGATCGACCGCATCGCCTTCGAGGTGAGCCCGATCTTGTGGCCCTTGATCGTGCGGCCGGCCTTCAGCTTCAGCTCGGTGACGGCCTGTGAGATGCGGTAGGCGTCCTCGATGTCCGCGTCGGGGAACTTCTCGGAGGTCGGCGTGGTCGGCTCGTTCGAGAGCTCGGCGTCGTGGAGGGCCTTCGCTGCCTGGTTCACCTGCTTGGCTGTGAGCACCGCCGTACTGTGGCAGCCCATGCTCGAAGTCGACAAGGCCATCGTGTTCGCAGAGCGAGAAGGCTTCCGGGCGCTCGAGCTCGACCTGTACCGCGATCTCGGGATCGAGCGCGGCCTCTGCGCCGCTCATCGTGTTCGTGCACGGGGGCGGGTGGCGGGTCGGTCACCGTCGAGCGCCCCGCGAGACCCGTGACTGGGCCGACGGCTTCTTCGAGCGGCTCTGCGCCGCCGGCTTCGTCGTCGCGGCGGTGAGCTACCGCTTCAGCGGCGAGGCGAAGTTCCCGGCGCAGCTCGACGACGTGGTCGACGCGGTGCGCTGGTTGCACGACCACGCGGCCGAGATCGGCATCGACCCGCAGCGCACCTACCTCTGGGGTGCGTCGGCCGGCGGCACGCTCGCGGCGCTTGCCGCGCTGGTGCCGGGCGCGCCCCGCGTGCGTGCCGCGGTCGTCTGGTACGCGGTGAGCGACTTCCTCGCGCTCGACGTCGAGGCGACCGACAGCTTCGAGGCGCACCTCTTCGGCGGCCCGATCGGCGAACACGTCGACCTTGCCCGCACCGCGAGCGCGGTCACGTACGCGCGAGCGGATGCGCCGCCGATCCTCATCCAGCACGGCGAAGCCGATACCTGGGTGCCGTTCGATCAGGCGCTGCGCTTGGAGAAGGCGCTGCAAGGTGTCGGCGCTCCGGTCGAGCTCGATGCGATCCCGGGTGCCGACCACTTCTTCGGTGGCGCTCCCGACGTCGAGCTGATCTTCGAGCGCGCGCTCGCGTTCCTGCGACGCGCAGACGCCGAGCTCGCATGAGCTGGGAGCCCGAGCTCGACGAGCTCCGTCGCCGCACCGAGATGGCCAAGGCGATGGGCGGTCCCGAGAAGGTCGCCCGTCAGCACGAGTTCGGCAAGCTCACGGTGCGCGAGCGCGTCGAGCGCGTCGTCGACCCGGGCTCCTTCGACGAGATCGGCACGGTCGCCGGGGTCGGCCAGTACGACGAGGCGGGCGAGCTGATCGGCTTCACGCCGTCCAACTTCGTGTTCGGAGCGGCGGCGGTCGACGGTCGGCCGGTCATCGTCTCGGGTGACGACTTCACCGTGCGCGGCGGGTCGTCCGACGCGTCGATCGGCGCCAAGCGCAACCATGCCGAGGGCCTCGCGCTCGAGCTGCGGCTGCCGCACATCCGCCTCGTCGACGGCATGGGCGGCGGCGGTTCGGTGAAGACGATCGAGCAGATCGGCCGCACGCCGATCTCGCAGATGCGGGGCTGGGACGTCGTCCTCGCGCATCTCGCGGTCGCCCCGTCGGTGTCGCTCGCGCTCGGATCGGTGGCGGGCATCGGCGCCGCGCGCGTGGCGACGAGCCACTACTCGGTGATCGTGAAGGACACGGCGCAGATGATGATCGCCGGTCCTGCGCTCGTGGACTTCGCGATGCCGGGGCCCCACCACGACAAGAACGAGCTCGGCGGCAGCCACGTGCATGTCACGAACGGCGCGATCGACGACGAGGCCGAGTCGGAGGACGAAGCGTTCGCGCTGGCTCGCCGCTTCCTCTCCTATCTGCCGACGTCGGTCGACGAGCTGCCACCCCGTGCCGACAACGACGACGATCCCGAGCGCAGGGAGGAGGCGCTGCTTTCGATCGTGCCGCGCAACCCAAGGCACGTCTACAAGATGCGTGCCGTCATCGATGCGATCGTCGATCGCGACGCAGAGGGCACGTCGTCGTTCTTCGAGATCGGCCGGCAGTGGGGCAAGTCGATCATCTGCGGTCTCGCTCGCTTCGACGGCTGGCCCGTCGCCCTGTTCGCCGAGGACCCGTACATCTACGGCGGCGCGTGGACGGCGTCGTCCTCGCAGAAGGTCACGCGCCTCATCGACCTCGCGAGCACGTTCCACCTTCCGCTCGTCCATCTCGTCGACTGCCCGGGCTTCCTCATCGGTCTGCAGGCTGAGCAAGAGGGCACGATCCGCTACGGGTCACGGGCGCTGGCCGCGCTCGGCGAGAGCCCGTCGCCGTACTGCTCGGTGGTCATCCGGAAGGCGTTCGGTGTCGCGGGAGCCGCGAACTGGCGGCCCGGCAGCTTCCACTACCGGTGCGCGTGGCCGTCGGGCGACTGGGGCTCGCTGCCGATCGAGGGCGGCATCGAGGTGGCCTACAAGGCCGAGCTCGCGGAGGCCGAGGACCGCGACGCGCACCTCGCGGCGATCCGGGCTCGCCTCGACCGCGTGCGCTCACCGTTCCGAAGCGCCGAAGCGTTCGACATCGAGGACATCATCGATCCGCGCGACACGCGTCCCCTCGTGTGCCGTTGGGCTGACCTCGTCGCGCGTGCGGCGCCCGGACCGGGCCCGGTGCACTTCCGCCCCTGACCCCGCGTCTCGGTCGCGACAGCCGTCATTTCTGTCGGCCTTTGCGCCCGAGAAGCGGTGCGCGCTTCGGGAACGCAGTCAGCGGGCGAGGGCGAGCTCGTCGAGGTCGACCCCGCAGAGCACCTCGCCGTCGTAGCTCGCGCGCACCCGCGACTCCCACTCGTCCTCAGAGAACTCGAAGTCACCGGGCACGAGGTGCGAGAGCACGACTTGACGCACGCCCGCGGCCTTGGCGTGCGCGGCGACCTGCTCGCGCCGAGGAGTGCGAGCTCGCGAGGTGGTTCAGCACCTGCTCGCCGTTCGGCAGGCGCATGATGCGCTCGCGGCATCGGCCCGACGTCGAGGATCTCGTGCACGAGCACGTCGGCGTGGCGCGCGAGCCGACCGATGTTCGGGCACTCACCCGTGTCACCCGAGAAGGCAACGGAGCCGCCGGGCGTGTCGAAGCGGTAGCCGAGCGCCGGGAAGACCGGCGCGTGCTGCACGAGGATGGCGCTCACTCTCACGCCGTGCTCGTCCTCGGGGTAGATGACGACCGGCTCCATGTCGGGAGACGCGGCCTGCTTGCTCGACGCGTCGGCGCCGACTCCGAGGTCGATGTCGGGCACGAAGCCGTCGCGCTCGCACGCCGATCTCGTGCACGCGCACCGATTGCGTGACGTCCTTGCGGCCTTCGTCGAGCACCCTGAGGTTCACGTTGTAGGCGAACGCGCGGAGCATGTGGTCGAGCAGTGGCGCGGGTGCCCGGCGTGGGCTCGTCCGGATAGATCATCGGCGCGACGAGATCTGGAGGGAACCTGGGGATCGGGAGACCCGCAGGGGCGGGGCCGTAGACGTCGACGGGATTCGGAGGCCAGCTGCCCATGAAGAAGTTGGGCAGATCGACGATGTGGTCTCCGTGCAGGTGGGTGAGGAAGATCGCCTTGACCTGCGGCCGAGACCGGTCGAAGTTCGGGTTCAGCCCGATGCCGGCTCGCCACATCTGGCGAGTGCGCGCCCTCGCCACAGTCGACGATGTACGCGGCGTCGCCCGACCACGACCGCGTTCGAGTAGCCGCACCGCGTCGACTTCGGGTTGCTGCCGCCCGGCGGTGCCGAGCAGCACCGCGCGGATCGCGGTGTCCGCGACGAGAGGAGCGCGGCGCAGCCGCGAGAGCGGTTCGCCACGCATGTCGTGGCAGGGGTTCGTTCGCTTCGCGCACAGCTCTCAGCGCGTCGGATGCGGTGCACACGGCCGGCTCACGCTAGTTGGGCGTTTGGTATGTTCCGCGCGTCCACTCACACCACTCGGGGGGTTGCGAGGTGTCGACGACTGACGTTGTGTTTCCTGGACCAGACGAGATCGAGGGCTTCTGGAACCTCGACAAGATGCACGCGCCGCGGCCGATCACGCCGCTGTCGTTCGACTTGGTGATCGAGACGCTGGCGGGGGGTTCACCAAGGCCCAGGCCGAGTACGACTGCCCGATCATGGTGACTCCGAAGGAGATCAACCACTACGTCTACGTGAGCTTCCATCCCGTGCGACGACGCGGCGGTGATCGCGGACCGCATGACCCGCTACCAAGCGACGCTGGCGGCCAAGGTGCCGAAGGTCGGCGGCTGTGGGACGAGGAGTGGAAGCCCGCCGTCATCGCGAAGAACGAGCCCGCGAAGACCGCGGACTACTCGGCGCTGACCGACGCCGAGATGGTCGACGAAGCTCGACGAGTTCATCGAGCACATGACGCTACCAGTGGTGGATCCACGGGCACATCAACTTCGTGCTCCTCTCGAGCAGCGCGTTCTGCGACATGTACGACGAGATCATGCAGCCCGACGAGAAGACCGAGGCGTACCAGACGCTGCAGGGCTTCCACACGCGTTCCGTCGACGTCAGCCGGGCCATGTGGAGGCTGAGCCGCGTCGTGAAGAAGAGCCCGACGCTGTCGAAGCTGTTCGAAGACGAAGTCGTCGAGCGAGATCGTCGCCGAGCTCGACAAGAGCGACGACGGCGCGTGCGTTCCACGCGCAAGCTCCGCGACTTCCTCGAGGAGTTCGGGTGGCGCAGCGACGCCGTGTACGACCTCGCCGACATCCCATGGCGCGAGGACGAGTCGATCGCGCTGTCGAGCATCGCCGGCTTCGTCGACCTCGACGACAGCGAGGATCCCGAGCGGCTCTACCAGAAGGCGGTGAAGCAGCGCGAGGAGCTGCTCGCCAAGGCGCGGGCGAAGCTCGCCAGCGATCCCGCGACAGCTCGCGAAGTTCGACGAGCTCTACGAGGCCGCCCGCTACAGCTTCCCCGTCACCGAGGATCACGCGTTCTACATCGACCAGCTCGGCGTCGGTGTCTTTCGCCGGTTCGCGCTCGCCGTCGGCGACCGCCTCGTGCAGAAGGGCGTCATCGACAAGGCCGACGACGTGTTCTTCCTCCGCGCGCGCCGAGGTGCCCGACGCGCTGCTGAACGGCGGCGATCACCGCGCCGACGGTCGCCGTCGCGTCGAGCGACGTTCGAGGCCGCGGGCAAGGTCGTCGCTCCGGGTGCCGTCGGCACGCCGCCCGAGATCCCCGCCGACGCGCCGCCCGACCCGTTCATGGACGCGCTGGTCTTCCGCCTCCTCGGCATGGTGCCGCCCGACGACAACCCCGACCCGAACATCATCAGGGCGGTGGCCGGCTCGCCGGGCGTGGTGACCGCGAAGGCTCGCGTCGTGCGGTCGCTCGCCGAGGCCCAGGACACGCTCGAGGAGGGCGAGGTCATGGTGTGCGAGATGACCCTCCCGCCGTGGGTGCCGCTCTTCTCGATCGCCGGCGCGGTCGTCGCCGATGTCGGCGGCGTGCTGTCGCACTGCGCGATCGTCGCCCGCGAGTTCGGCGTGCCCGCCGTCGTTGGCGCGGTGACCGGCACGACCGCGATCAAGTCCGGCCAGGTCATCACCGTCGACGGCAACAACGGCCTCGTCTACCTCGACGGCCGCTCCCTCGACTGACCCCCGAACCCCGTCCCCCGAGCGAACTCAGCGTTCGCGCGATCGCCCGCGGCATAGTGCGGCAATCGCGCGAACGCGTCAGGAGCGCGACCGCGGTGGGGTCGGTTCGATCGTGCCGGTCGCGTCGCCGAAGCCGATGCGGGGGCGTCCGTCGCCGCCGGCCCAGCCGCGCAGCGTCACGGTGTCGCCGTCCTCGAGGAACGTGCGCGTCGATCCGTCCGAGAGCGCAAGCGGGTCGCGGCCTCGCCAGGTCATCTCGATGAGGCTGCCGCGCTCACCTTCGTTGGGGCCCGATACGGTGCCCGACCCGATCAGGTCGCCCGTCCGCGCCGCCGCACCGTTCACCGTCATGTGGGCGAGCTGCTGAGCGAACGTCCAGTACATGTCGGCGAAGCCAGTGCGGCACACGCGGGTGCCGTTGAGCCACACCTCGAGCGTGACGTCGAGCCCCCACGGCCGCGTTGCCTGAAGGTACGGATCGACGGGCGGATCCTGGGGAGGCGGATCGACGAGGAACGGCCGCAGCGCGTCGAGGGTCACGACCCACGGAGAGATCGTCGTCGCGAAGCTCTTGCCGAGGTTCGGCCCGAGCGGCTGGTACTCGTAGGCCTGGATGTCGCGGGCCGACCAGTCGTTCAGCAGCACGAACCCGAAGACGTGCGCGTCGCTGTCGTCGGGTGCGATGCGCGTGCCGCCGCGGCCGACCACGGTGCCGACCTCGAGCTCGATGTCGAGAGATCGGCTCGGCCCTGACGCGGGCGTGCCCTCGCCGGGGAGCATGCCGATCGGACGAGGCACAGGCGTGCCCGACACGACGACCGATCCCGCGCGCCCGTGGTACGCGACGGGGATGTGCCGCCAGTTCGGCATGAGGGGCTCGCTGTCGGGTCGCAGGATCCTCCCGAGGTTCGTTGCGTGGTGGATCGACGAGTACGAGTCGACGTAGTCCGCGACCTCGAACGGCAGCAGCACCTCGCACTCTTCGATCGGATGCAGCACGTCCTCGCGTGCCGCGCCCGACGAGGAGCTCTCCGACCTCGGAGCGCACGTCACGGCCCGAAGCCATGAGCGCGTTCAGCGTGGGTTGGTCGGTCAGCGAGACGGCGATGCCGGCGGCGACCAGGTCGACCACGTGATCGCCGATGCGAACAACGACGCGAGGCGCCCCGCCACCGATGCGCGCGACGCCGAACGGAAGGTTCTCGAGTGGGAAGTCGGACCCGTCGGGGACCGGCGCCCACGTGTCAGGCACGGCGTGCCCAGGACCAGGGGTAGGTGGGATCGCTGACCGACCGCGCCGCGTCGGTGAGCCCGAGCGGCTTGAACGTGTCCATCATCACCGCGAGCTCTTCGGTGCGGTCCTTGCCCTCGCTGCGCTCGCGCGAGCCGGGCTGCGGCCCGTGCACGAACCCCGCGGGATGCAGGCTGATCGAGCCCTTCCCGATGCCCGACCCGGCGCGGCTCATGAAGTCGCCGCCCGAGTAGAAGAGCACCTCGTCGGAGTCGACGTTCGAGTGGTGGTACGGCACCTTCACCGCGTCGGGATCGAAGTCGTAGAGCCGCGGCACGAAGCTGCAGATGACGATGCCCGGGCCGGTGAACGTCTGGTGCACCGGCGGTGGCTGGTGCACGCGGCCGACGATCGGCTCGAAGTCGTGGATCGACAGCGCGAACGGGTAGTTGCAGCCGTCCCATCCGACGACGTCGAACGGATGGTTCGCGTGCACGTGGCGGCTGAGGCCGTTGCGCGTGCGCACGAGCACCGGCACGTCCTCACCCTCGACGACGAGCGGGTCACCGTCGGGGCCGCGCAGGTCGCGCTCGCTGAACGGCGCGCCCTCGAGCAGCTGGCCGCGCTCGGTGAGGTACTTGCGGGGGATGTCGACGTGGCCGCGCGCCTCGAAGATCACGAGCTCGACCGGGCCTTGCAGCAGCCACTGATGCGTGGTGCTGCTCGGCACGACCACGTAGTCGCCTTCGCGCACCGTCATGCGCCCGAACACCGACTCGAGCACGAGCTCGCCGCTGTGCACGTAGACGAGCTCGTCGCCCGTCGCGTTGCGGTACAGAGGCGACGACTCCGACGCGGCGGCGAACGCCATCGCGACCTGGTCGTTGCCCAGCAAGAAGCGGCGTCCGAGCACCGGGTCGTTCGCCGCGCCCGGGCCGAGGTCGCCCGTGCGGAGGTGATACGGCTGCAACGGCGAGTTCGCGGTGAACGCGGGCTCCGGCGCCTCGACGCTCTCGATCGAGTGGAGCGCCGAGGGGGAGTGGCGGTGGTAGAGCAGCGACGAGGCTGCGGAGAAGCCTTCCTCGCCCATCAGCTCTTCCGCCGCGACCTTGCCGTCGACGCGATGCAGCGTGTGGCGCTTGCGGGGGATGTCGCCGACGCGGCGATACGGAGGCATGGCTAGAGGTTCCCGCGCCGAGCCTGGTCGCGTTCGATCGCCTCGAACAGCGCCTTGAAGTTCCCCTCACCGAAGCCCTTCGCTCCCTCGCGTTCGATGATCTCGAAGAACACGGCCGGACGATCGGTGATCGTCTCGGTGAAGATCTGCAGCAGGTGACCGTCGTGGTCGCGGTCGACGAGGATGTTCAGGCGCTCGATCTCGTCCCACGGCAGCTCGACGCCCGAGAGCCGATCGCGCGCCTCGACGTAGTACTCGGACGGCACCCGCATGAACCGCACGCCGCGGTCGCGCAGTGCTTGGACCGTGGCGATGATGTCGTCGGTGCGCATCGCGATGTGCTGCACGCCCGGGCCGTCGTAGTGCTCGATGTACTCCTGGATCTGGCTCTTCTTGAGCCCGTCCGCCGGCTCGTTGATCGGCATCACGATCTTCGAGCCGTCCCACACGACCGTCGACATCAGCGCGGAGTACTCGGTCGAGATCTGGTCGTCGTCGAAGTGCTGCAGCTGGCTGAACCCGATCACCTCGGCGTAGAAGCGCACCCAGTCGTCGAGCCGACCCTGCTCGACGTTGCCGACCACGTGGTCGATCCGCGTGAGACCCACCGGCGGACCGACGGTCGGGTTCGGGAGGTTGTCGTCGTGGTAGCCGGGCTCGAGCAGCTCGCTGCGATAGCGACTGCGGTCGACGAACGTGTGCACGGTGTCGCCGTAGGCCGCGACCTGGCCGAGCCGCAGGACGCCGTGCTCGTCGTGCTCCGACCACGGCTCGCGCACGGGCCGGGCGCCGCGCGACACCGCAGCCGCGAACGCTGCGTCGGCGTCGTTCACGAGCCACGCGAGGTCGTGCACACCGTCGCCGTGCTTGCGGACGTGGTCGGCGATCGGCGAGTCCGCGTTGAGCGCGCCCGAGACGACGAGGCGGATGTCGCCCTGCTCGAGGACGTAGCTCGCCTTCTCGCGCACGCCCGACTCGGGCCCCGCGTACGCCGTGCAGTGGAACCCGAACGCCGACATCAGGAAGCCCGCCGTCGTGCGGGCGTTGCCGACCCAGAACTCGATGCAGTCCCAGCCGAGGAGGTGCGCAGCCGGGCTCTCGGTCATCGTCATGCTTCGATCAAACCCCGGGACTGGTGCTGTCGCAACCATCAGGCCGGTTCTCTTGGTGCGATGAAGGACTAGACAGTGGGAAGCACCAAGAGAACCAGTCAGGGGGAGCCGATGAAGCAGCTGTCGGGGCTCGATGCGTCGTTCCTCTACATGGAGACCGGGTCGCAGTTCGGCCACGTCTCGAGCGTCTCGATCTACGAGAGGCCGGACGATCCGAGCTACGACCCGTACACCGCGTGGCGAGACCAGATCGAGCGACGTCTCCACCTTCTCGAGCCGCTGCGGCGGCGTTTGCGTGTGGTGCCCTTCGGCCTCGACCATCCGTTCTGGATCGAAGACCCGGCGTTCGACCTCGACTTCCACGTGCGGCACAACGCCCTCCCGCCGCCCGGCTCTGACGAGCAGCTCTCCGAGCTGGTGTCGCGGATCATCGGTCGGGGGATGGACCGCGATCGTCCGCTCTGGGAGTCGTACGTCATCGAGGGCCTGCCGGACGACCGGTTCGCGATCCTCACGAAGGTGCATCACGCGACGATCGACGGCGCGTCGGGTGCCGAGCTGCTCACGCTGATGCTCGACAGCGATCCCGAGGGAGATTGGATCGATCCGCCGACGTCTGCGTGGCACGGCGACCGGGTGCCGAGCGACGGCGAGATGATCGTGCGAGCGTCGATGTCGCTGGTGCGCAAGCCGGGGCGGGCAGCGCTGCTCACGACCCGCACCGTCCGCGAGCTCGGCAAGGCGACGCGCAACCCCGTGCTCGTGAACGCCGCGAACCAGGCGAGGGCGAACCTCCGTGGCCCGCTCGGCGCGGTGATGAACGCCGGTCGCGCGAGGGTGCCCGAGGGGGAGCAGCTCGGCACCGCCCCGTCGCTCGTCGCGCCGAAGACTCCGTTCAACGCGCCGATCACGTCGCACCGGCGCTTCGCGTTCCGGTCGGTGCCGCTCGACGCGATCAAGGCGATCAAGACGTCGCTCGGCGCGACGGTGAACGACGTCGTCATGGCGGTCTGTGCCGGCGGGTTGCGCACGTGGCTCGAGCGCCACGACGCCCTTCCCGACGCGCCGCTCATCGCGATGGTGCCGGTCTCGATCCGCACCGGTGCGGAGACCGAGAAGTGGACGAACCGCGTCTCGGCGATCTTCGCGGCGCTCCCGACGAACGAGCCGGACACCGTCAAGCGGGTCACGCGGGTGCACGACGCGATGGCCGATGCGAAGCAGCTCTTCGACGCCGTGCCCGCCGACATGCTCACCGACTTCGCGTCGTTCCCGCCGCCCGCGGTCTTCGCGCAGGCGATGCGCACGGCGACTCGCCTCAGCGGACGGTTCGCGACGCCGGTGAACCTCGTGATCTCGAACGTGCCCGGTCCGCGCGAGCCCCTCTACACCGCGGGGGCCAAGCTGCTCCACTACTACCCGGTCTCGACGATCGTCGACGGCCAGGGCCTGAACATCACCGTGCAGAGCTACCTCAACACCCTCGACTTCGGGCTCGTCAGCTGCCGCGAGCTCGTGCCCGACCTCTGGGACCTGCTCGACGACATCATCGACGACATCGTCGCGCTGGGGAAGGCGGCGGGCGTCGACGTCGTGCTTCCCGATGCCTGACCAGACCGTCCTCACGACGGGCGCGAACTCGGGCATCGGGCTCGCAACGGTCGTCGAGGTCGCGAAGCGTGGCTTCCACTCGGTCGGCTCGGTGCGCTCGGCGCAGAAGGCGAAGGTCGTCCATGAAGCGGCCCGCGCGGCGGGTGTCGAAGTCGACACCGTGCTGCTCGACGTCACGGACGCGGCCGCGTGCGAGCACGTGATGGCCGACCTCGACCTCTATGGCCTCGTCAACAACGCGGGCTATGGGGTGACGGGCGCAGTCGAGGACGTCGGCGACGAGGAGGCCCGCGCCCTGTTCGAGACGATGGTCCACGCCCCGATGCGCCTCGCACGGCTCGCGTTGCCGTCGATCCGCGCGAACGGCGGCGGCCGCATCGTCAACATCTCGTCGATCGCCGGCCTCGCGACGATGCCGTTCGCGGGTCACTACACCGGAGCGAAGCACGCCCTCGAAGCGCTGTCCGACGCGTTGCGAGTCGAGGTCGCGGGCGACGGCGTGAAGGTGGTGCTCATCGAGCCGGGCGGCTTCAAGACCGGCATCTGGGAGGAGCTGCAGCGCAACATCGACCAGCGCGAGGCCGATGGCACTCGGCACGGCTCCGCGTACCGCCGGTCGTTGCAGGGCCAGCGGATGATCGAGCCCCTGATGGGCGACCCAGCGGCGTGCGCTCGGGTGATCACGACGGCTCTCACCGCGCGGTCGCCGCGCAGCCGCTACCTGGTCGGACTCGACGCGCAGGCGATCCTGCTCGCCGAGCGGTTCACGCCCACGTTCGTGAAAGACCGAGTGTTGCGGATGGGTCTCGGTCTGTAGCGCGCCGTTCGCGCGCGCTCGGTGCCGGCCTGTTGGCCCCGCTATGTTCACCGGAACCATCGATCGGGGGGTCGAGCAGAAACATGGGGGATCGCGCCCGGTGACGGCCGGACTCGTGGGGGGTCCGTGGCGGCGGTAGCCGCGGAAGCGCAAGAGTCGACGCGTCCGCGCTCGAGGCCGCGCTTCGACCTCGACCGCGCGACGCCTTATCTGACCGCCCTGGGCATCATCGTCATCCAGCAGGTCTTCTTCGGGGTGCCCCTCGGCATCTTCGTCCGCGGGCTGTTGATCGGGCTCCTGACCGCGTTGATCGCGCTCGGCATGGCGCTGACCTACCGATCGAACCGGTTCATCAACTTCGCCCAGGCCGACATGGGGACCATCCCGGTCGTGCTGATCGTGATGCTGATGACCGCGTGGGGGTGGCCCTACCTCGTCGCCGTGCCGGTCGGGATCCTCGCTGCGCTCGCGGTCGGCGCGATCGTCGAGCTCGCGGTCATCCGCCGCTTCTTCAAGGCGCCGCGGCTGCTGATCACGGTCGCGTCGCTCGGCCTCTCGCAGCTCCTCACCGCGATAGCGATCCTGCTGCCGCGGCTCTGGGGCGTCGACTTCCCGCTGCTCGGCCAGCGGCTCCCAGCGCCGTTCCACCTCGAGTTCTCGATCGGCACCGTCGTCTTCGACGCGAACGACCTCATCGCGATGATCGTGGCGCCGCTCGCGCTCGTCGGGCTCGCGCTGTTCCTGCGGTTGAGCAGCGTCGGCGTCGCGATCCGTGCCAGTGCCGACAGCGCAGACCGAGCGTCGTTGCTCGGTGTCCCCGTCAAGCGCCTGCAGACGTTGGTCTGGTCCGTTGCTTCGTTGCTCGCCTTCACCGCCATCTTCTTGCGGGCCGGCATCCTCGGCTTGCCCGTGTTCGGCGCGCTCACCGTTGGGGTGCTGCTGCACGCGCTCGCGGCGCTCGTGCTCGGCCGCATGACGAACCTGCTCGCGATCGGCGCGAACGCAGTAGCCCTCGGCATCCTCGAGGTCTCGATCGGCTTCGCTGCGTCGAGCCCGCTGCTGATCGACCCCATCCTCGCCCTGGTCATCATCCTGGCGCTCGCACTCTCTCGGCGAGGGTCGACGCGCGTCGACGAGGCTGAGTCGTCGACATGGCGGAGTGCGGACGACGTGCGCCCGATCCCGGACGAAGTGGCCCGCATCCCCGTGGTGCAAGCTCGTGAAGTGGGCCACGTTCGCCGTCATCGGTGCGGCCGTCTTGATCCTCCCGCAGATCCTCTCCGTCGATCGCACCTACAAGCTCTCGATGGTCGGGATCTACGCGGTGCTCGGCCTGTCGGTCGTGGTGCTCACGGGCTGGGCCGGACAGGTGTCGCTCGGCCAGATCGCGTTCTTCGCGATCGGGGCGACAGTCGGAGCGAAGGCGACCCTCGACTGGCACCTCGACCTCAGCCTCGCGTTCGTCATCAGCTTCGTGGTGGGAGGAGTGGTCGCCGCGCTCGTCGGGCTGCCGGCACTCAGAAGGCGAGGCTTCTACCTCGCGGTCGCGACGCTTGCGTTCTCGTTGGCCACGACGTCGTACTTCCTGAACAAGAGGTACTTCGGCTGGGTGCCCGACGGGCGCATCCCTCGACCGCCGCTCTTCGGCCGCATCGACATCACGTCGACGGCGTCGTTCTATTACGTCGTCTACGCCGTGCTCGCGGCCTCGCTGTTCATCGTGAAGGGCATCCGCGACAGCCGCACCGGACGCGCGTTCATGGCCCTCCGTGACAACGAGCGCGCGGCGGAGGCCTACGGATTGCATGCCACGCGTGTCCGCCTTGTCGCGTTCGCGCTCTCGGGCGCGCTCGCGGGCTTGGCCGGGTGCCTGTGGGCGCATCAGATCCAGGGCCTCGATCCCGACCCGCTCGCGCCCTTCCAGAACCTGCTGATCCTCACCTACGTGATCATCGGCGGGGTGACGACGCCGCTCGGGGCGATCATCGGCGCCGCGTACTGGATCGGCCTCGGCAACCTGCTCCCCGTCAGATGGCAGATCCTCGCGAGCGGCCTCGGCGTGCTGATCGTGCTCCTCGTGCTCCCGAGCGGGATCGGTGGCCTCTTCTATCGCCTGCGCGACCGCTGGCTCGCTCGAGTCGCGCATCAGCACGACATCGTCGGCGCCCGGTCTGGCGACCACCGGGCCCGAGGCGCCGCTCGGCTCGCCCGAGTCGCCGGTGCCCGAGCCCGAGCCGATCCCGACGGTGGCGGTGGACTGATGAAGCTGAAGAAGCCGCCGACCATCCGGGCGTGGCTGTACGGGCATCACGGGTGGCGCCGCGATCTACCCGATCCTCGTGCTCTTCGGCCTCAACGCGGTCGACGAGCTCGACCGCACCGCGTTCGGCGTGCTGGTGCCGAACATCCGCGATGCGTTCGGGCTCAACCTGACCGGGCTTCTCGCGCTCGTCGGCGCGGTGAGCGTCGTGGCGCTCGCGCTGCAGATACCGATCGCGTCGCTGTCCGACCGGCACAACCGCGTGTTCATCACCTGGGTCGGCGCGCTGGCATGGGCGTTCTTCAGCCTGCTCACCGGCCTCGCGTGGTCGGTCATCGTGCTCGGCATCGCGCGGGCCGGCTCTGGCATCGGCAAGGCCGTCGTCGATCCGACTCACAACTCGCTGATCGCCGACTACTACGACATCCCGAGCCGGCCGCGCGTGTACTCGTTCCACCGGGCCGCGAACGCGGTGGGCGCGATCATCGGCCCTCTCACGGCAGGGATCATCGCCTACCGGTGGGGCTGGCGCTGGCCGTTCATCATCTTCACGTTCCCGACGCTGATCTTCGTGGTGCTCGCGTGGCGACTCCGCGAGCCGAAGCGCGGGGTGTTCGAGCGGCGAGCAGCCGGAGCGTCCGAAGAGGCGGCGCAGACCGAAGAGGCGAGGCCGAGCTTCGCGGAGTCGTGGCGGATCGTGTGGAAGATCGACAGCCTCCGCCGCATCTGGTACGCGCTGCCGTTCCTCGCGGTCTCGCTCATCGGCTTCTCGGTGCTCGCCGCTCTCCTCTACGAGCAGATCTTCCACTTGGACGAGCGGGCCAGAGGCGTCATCGCCGCCTGTGTCGAGCCGGCCCAGCTCATCGGCCTGATCGTCGGCGCTCGCATCGCGACCCGCGTGATGGCGAAGGGTGGAGCGGAGGCGATCCTCGGGTTCCTGTCGAAGGTCGCGTTCATCATCTGCGTCGGGCTCATCGTCTTCGCGCTCGCGCCCTACCTCTGGGTCACGATCGTCGTGAACTTCGTGATCACGGGGATGGGCGCGATCCTCGCTCCCGGGATCTTCGCCGCGCTCAGCCTCGCGATCCCGCCTCGCGCCCGGTCGATGGGCTTCTCGGTCGCGTCGCTGTGGATCATCCCGGGCCTCGTCATCCTGCCGATCATCGGCTACATCGGCGACCACGCGGGGCTGCGCACGGGGATGCTTCTCATGACGCCGCTCTTCCTCATCGGCGGGCTCATCCTCGGCACGACGAAGAACACCATCAACTCCGACATCGCCGACGTCTGGCGCGCGACGGCGGCTCGTTCCGAGGTCGCGTACGAGCGTGCGCAGGGCCGAGCGAAGCTGCTCCTCGTCCGTGGCCTGGAGGTGTCGTACGGCAGCGTGCAGGTGCTGTTCGACGTCGACATGGAGGTCGACGAGGGCACGTGCGTCGCGCTGCTCGGCACCAACGGGGCCGGAAAGTCGACGTTGCTCAAGGCGATCTCGGGCGTCGTCGAAGCGGATCGCGGCACGGTCATCTTCGACGGCCGCGAGATGACCCACGCGCCGCCGAACGAGATCGCCGCCTTCGGCATCCGGCAGGTGCCGGGCGGGCAGGGCGTGTTCCTCAACCTGACCGTGGACGAGAACCTCCACTGTGCGTCATGGCTGCACCGCCACGACAAGGAGGCGATGGAGGAGGGCATCGAGCGCGTGCTCGCGCTCTTCCCCGTGCTCGCCGACCGGATCGACGATCCCGCCGGCAACCTCTCGGGTGGTCAGCAGCAGATGCTCGCGCTGGGGATGGCGTTCTTGAGCAAGCCACGGCTGCTGATGATCGACGAGCTGTCGCTGGGCCTCGCGCCGGTCGTCGTCGCGCAGCTGCTCCCGCTCATCGACCGGCTGCGCGAGAGCGGCACCACGATCATCCTCGTCGAGCAGTCGGTGAACCTGGCGCTGACCGTCGCCGACACGGCGTACTTCATGGAGCGCGGCCAGATCCGCTTCCACGGGCCGACGGCCGAGCTTCTCAACCGGCCCGATCTCATGCGCTCGGTGTTCATCGAGGGAGCATCGAGCAAGCTCGACGCTCAATCCGCGGCATCGAACGGCGACGACGAGCTCGCCGAGATCGCGCGTGAGATCGACCGCACCGTTGCTCCGGTGCTCGCGACCTCAGGGCTCTCGATCTCGTTCGGCGGCAACCGCGCCGTCCACAACGTGAGCATCGACGTGTACCCGGGCGAGGTGCTCGGGATCATCGGGCCGAACGGCGCCGGGAAGACCACGCTCTTCGACCTCATCTCGGGCTACCTGCGGTCGGACGGCGGCACGGTGCGCTTGAACGGTCGGAACGTGACCTCTATGGGTCCCGCGGGTCGAGCCGAGCATGGGCTGGGGCGATCGTTCCAAGACGCCGCGCTCTTCTCGTCGATGACCGTCGAGCAGACGATCGCAGTCGCGTGCGAGCGGTGGGTCAAGGTGCGCGACCCGTTCTCCGCGGCGCTGCACCTCCCGAACGCCTACGACTCGGAGCGCGCCGTCGAGGCACGCGTGCGCGAGCTCGTGGACTTGCTCGGGCTTGGTATCCACCGCACGAAGTTCACCCGCGAGCTGTCGACTGGCACCAAGCGCGTCGTCGGGCTCGCGTGCCTGCTCGCGCACCGGCCCTCGGTGATCCTCCTGGACGAGCCCTCGAGCGGCATCGCCCAGAAGGAGGTCGAGGCGCTCGTGCCCGTGCTGCTGCGCATCCGAGACGAGACGGGTGCGAGCCTCGTCGTGATCGAGCACGACATGCCACTTCTCCGGTCGGTCTCCGACCGGATGGTCGCGATGGATCAGGGGGCCGTCATCGCGACCGGTGACCCGACCGAGGTGCTTGCGGCACCCGAGGTCGTGGAGTCCTACCTCGGCACCACCACCGACGCCATCGAGCGTTCCGGAGCCGTGGGCTCCGGCACGTGAGAGCACACGAGAAAGGTCGACGTGCATGCAACCGAGTAGCGGGGACGCTCCGTCCAAGACAAGCAACCCTTGGCGGCGCTGGGGGCCGGTCATCGCGATCGTCGCGGTGATCGCGATCATCGCAGGCATCTTGATCTTCGCCAGCAGCGGGGACGACAACGGCGGGTCGGCAGCAACGACCGCCGCGGCCAGCGCGGGCACGACGGGTGCCGGCTCGGGTAGCTCCGTGGCGGCCGGAACGACCGCGGCTGGAGGCGGGGACAGCGCGGCCGAAGCGCGTGGCGCGATCACCTACAACGCCGCGAAGGCAGCGGGTCGCACCGACCTCACCTTCATGGACTCGTGCGACACGAGCACGGGACGTCTGAAGATCCCGGACTTCTCTCGCGCAGCAGTGCTACGCGAACGTCGCTGACAACGGCGGGGCGACCGCGCCGGGCGTCACCGCCGACACCATCACCGTCGTCGTGTACATCGCACCCGACACCGACCCGGTGCTCGACTTCATCACCGCCGCGATCTCGAACGACGACACCGGCGCGCAGGCGAAGCAGACCTACCAGGACTACACCGACATGATGAACGCCCTGTACCAGACGTACGGGCGCAAGGTCGTGCTGAAGTTCCTCGACGCGTCGGGCACGTCCGGAGAACGGCACGGCGGCTCGTGCCGACGCGGTGAAGGCCGTCGAAGAGCTGGGGGCGTTCGCGGTGTGGGGCGGGCCGGTGCTCGCTCCCGCGTGGACCGAGGAGATCAAGGCCCGTGGCGTCATCTGCCTGGGGTGCCCTGCGATCCCCGATCCTGGCGCCGGTGGTGTTCCCGATCGTCGGCGAGCGGCGCAGCAGACCCGGCATGCAGCTCGCGGAGTACATCACCAAGAAGCTCGGTGGAAAGCCCGCGGAGCACGCCGGTGACCCCGCCATGCAGACCACGACCCGAGTCTTCGGCCAGATCTTCATCAACACGCCGGGCAGCCCGGCCGAGCAGGACGCCGCTGACTTCAAGAAGCCGCTCGCCGACGGTGGCGTCGACCTCGCGCAGCAGATCCCGTACGTGCTCGATCCGGCGACGTTGCAGGAGCAGGCCGCCGGTGTCATCCAGAAGCTCAAGGCTGCGGGCGTCACGACCGTGATCCTGAGCGCCGATCCGATCGCACCGAAGATCTTCACCGAAGAGGCGACCAAGCAGAACTACTCGCCGGAGTGGATCTACGGCGGTGCTGCGCTGGTCGACACGAATGCCTTCGGGCGCACTTACGACCAGAAGCAGTGGGCCCATGCATTCGGCATCAGCTCGCTCGCCGCGCGCGTGTCGCCGGACCTCGTGAAGCAGTACGACCTGCACACGTGGTACTTCGGCGACCTCGCTCCCGCGAACGACACCTACGGCGTGCTCTACCCGCAGCCGGCGCTGTTCTTCGCCGGCGCTGCAGGCTGCCGGACCGAAGCTGACCGCGGAGACGTTCCGCGACGGTCTCTTCGGCTCGCCCACCGACGAGATCGCGAGCCCGCCGCTGACGGCGCCGCTGATCACCTACGGAGATCACGGCCTGTGGCCCGACAAGCCCGACTTCTACGGCATCGACGACTTCACCGAGATCTGGTGGGATCCGACCGCGACCGGTGAAGGACGAGATCCGCCGCGAGGGCACCGGCATGATGCAGTTCGTCGACGGCGGCAAGCGCTACCGCCTCGGCGAATGGACGAGCGACACGAAGGCCTTCGACAAGGACGGTGCGGTCGTCATCTACGACAAGCTGCCCGCAGTCGGAGACACCGCCGAGCTATCCGCCGCCACCCGGCTCACCGGCCGCGGGAGGCTGGCTCCGCTCCTGCGACGTCAGCGGGGAGCTAGCCGGCAGTCACCACACCCAACGGGTCGCCCGCTGCGCGAATTCGTCCTCACGTTCGATGACGGCGAAGGCGCGCTGCGGGACGACCTCCCACATCGAGTGGCTCGTCACGAAGGTGACCATCTCGGCCTGCTTCACCGGGTCGGGCTCGTACTTCGCGGCGTAGGTCTCGGCCGCCTCCTGCTGCCGCTCGGCCGGCAGCTCGTGGGCGGTGCCCTCGACCGACACGCACTCGACTGTGTCGTCGACCGCGAACGCGACCTGTGGGTTCGCGCGGATGTTGCGCGCCTTGCGCGCGTTCGGCGAGCAGGAGAACGCGAACGTCGACCACTCGGGCATCCAGACGCCCCACACCGGCAGCGCGTGCGGGCGGCCCTTCGCTGACGCCGTGATCACCCAGAAGTTCTTGTTCCGCAGCAGCCGCTCTTCGGCCCACGACCACGGCAGCACGTCGGCGAGATCGGCGGGCACGCCGTAGTCGCTCATGTCGGGGCGCTCGGCTCGGGGCGTGGTCATGACGCGCTCCTCTTCTCGGCCTGCCGCACGAGCTCGTCGAACAGGGCCTGCTGAGCCTCGTCGTCGGCGGCGGTGTCTTCGGGATGCCACTGGACCCCTACGAGCCAGCCGTGACCATCGTCGCGTCCTTCGAGCTGGACGGCTTCGATCGTGCCGTCGTCGGCCCAGCCTGTCTCGACGAGACCAGGAGCGAGGTGATCGATCGCCTGGTGGTGGAACGACGAGCACATGGGCCGCGTCGTGCCCATCGCGTCGGCGACGAGCGTTCCCGGCTTCAGGTCGACCTCGTGCATCACACCGTTGCGATGCTCGTGACGGCCTTCGATGTCGGGGAGGTGCTGGATCAGCGTGCCGCCCAACGCGACGTTCAGCACCTGCACGCCGCGGCAGATCGCGAGGGTCGGCGTGCCGTTGCGCACCGCGGCACGTGCGAGTGCGATGTCGAAGGCGTCGACGTCGTCCTGCACGCCGTAGGTGTCGGCGTGCGCGGTCTGGCCGTAGCGCGCCGGGTCGACGTCGGCACCGCCGATCAGCACCAGCCCGTCGAACCGGCGGACGATCTCGTCGGCCTCCTCGTCGGTGATCGGCACCTCGAGGAGTGCGGCTTCCTGGCCTCCCGCGCGCTTGACCGCGTCGAGGTAGCGACGGGAGCAGACGAGCGCATCGGCGCGGGTGCCTTGTTGCTGGTCACGAGCGACGAGGCGGGTCGTGACGGCGATCAGCGGACGCATCGCCCCTGTTTACAGGCGTTCGAACCCTCGACGGCGCTCCCAATCGGTGACGTGCTGGTTGAAGTGCTCCCACTCCTGCTTCGCCGTGTTCAGCAGGTGCTCGTGCACGTCCTCACCGAACGCCTCCTTCGCGAGCGCAGAGCCTTCGAACAGCTCGATCGCCTCGACCAGGGTGTGCGGCACTCGGGGCAGGTCGCCCGCGGTGTAGCCGTTGCCGACGAAGGGCTCACCCGGCTCGATCTCGTGCTCGATGCCGTGCAGGCCGCTCGCGATCGTCGCCGCGAACGCGTAGTAGGGGTTCGCATCGGCGCCGGGGATGCGGCACTCGACGCGGCGGCCATCACCGTGGCCGACGACGCGGAAGCCCAGCGTGCGGTTGTCGAGCCCCCACGCGATCGCGGTCGGTGCCCACGACGCGGGTTGGTATCGCTTGTAGCTGTTGACGTACGGCGCGAAGCACCACGCGAGCTCGCGGGCGCCGGCCATCAGACCTCCGAGCCACCACCGAGCGGTGTCGCTCATGCCGTGCGCGCCGTTCGCGTCGGGCATCGCGGAGCCCTCGCCGTTCGTCGGCCACAGCGACGAGTGGATGTGGCACGACGAGCCCACTCGGTCGATGTCGTACTTCGCCATGAACGAGACCGACTGCCCGTGGAGCGCGGCGATCTCCTTCACTCCGTTCTTGTAGACGACGTGACGATCGGCCATCGTCAGCGCGTCGGCGTAGCGGAGGTTGATCTCGTGCTGCCCGGCCTCGGCCTCGCCCTTCGAGAACTCGACGGGGATGCCCGCCGCGTCCATGCCGTTGCGGATCGCGCGGATCAGGTACTCGTCCTTCGTCGTCTGGAGGATGTGGTAGTCGAGCACGTAGTCGTTCTGCGGCGTGAGGTCGCGGTAGCCCCTCGAAGCAGCCTCGTCGTAGCTCTCGCGGAACACGAAGAACTCGAGCTCTGACGCGGTCATGACGTCGAAGCCCGCGTCATGCGCGCGCTCGATCTGTCGCTGGAGGATCCGGCGCGGGGCGACCTCGACCGGCGAATCCCGACTCGAGGTCGAACAGGTCGCACACGACGAGCGCGGTGCCTTCGAGCCACGGCACGAGGCGGAGGGTCGTGAGGTCGGGCCGGCAGGCCACGTCGCCGTAGCCCTTGTCCCAGTTCGCGAAGCGGTAGCCGGGCAGCACGTGCATGTCGACATCGACCGTCAGGAGGTAGTTGCAGCACTCGATGCCGCCCTCGACGACTTCGTCGAGGAAGTGATGACCCGTCACCCGCTTGCCGACCAGCCGGCCTTGCTGGTCGGGGAACACGACGAGCACGGTGTCGATCTCGTGGGCGTCGACCATCCCGGTCAGGGTCGTGAGGTCCAGCATGCCTCGGAGCACGCCGGAAGACTACGGACGATCCGGGTGCAAGGATGATCCTCCCCCGCAGCGTGAAGGAGGAACCCACCATGAACTCCGACGAGGCGAAGGCTCGGGCAGACGAGGCCTTCAAGAAGATCAAGGAGATCGCCGAGGCCGCGTGGGAGCGCGGAGTCGAGATCAGCAAGGACTTGGTGGAGAAGGCGAAGGAGCTGGCCGCGAAGTCGAAGGACAAGGCGGGCGACGGCCGGGCGATGCAGGCGCCGCACGAGGTCGCGGCGAAGGACACGCCGTCGACAAGGCGAAGGACACCGCCGGCGACGCCGTCGACAAGGCACAACAGGTCGCTGCGAAGGCCGACGACAAGGCGATCGACCTGTCGGAGAAGGACGACGGCGTCGTGGGCGCCGCGGCCGGGGCTGCGCACAAGGTCGATCGACAAGGTCGACGGCGACTGATCTCGCCAGCTCCTGGAACCTGCCGATCGCCCGGGCCGTTGGACAGATAGGTTGACCAGCGGCTCGAGCGCCGCGCGACGGGCCCGAGAGAAGCACGAGACGCTGACATGACGATCACCGACGACGGAAGCCTCGACACGGGCGGCACCGACGACGTCGACACCGACGACGACGTCGACGAGGAGATCGACGAGCGCCCTCGGTTCGAGTGGACGTGGTCGAAGGTCATCGCCGTCGTCGTGGCGTTCTCGTTCCTCGCCGCCTCAGCCGCCTACCTCGTGACCAAGCGTGACACCGAGGCGCAGCCGAACGCCGTCGACGTCGGCTTCTTGCAGGACATGATCGACCACCACGACCAGGCGGTCACGATGGCGATGGACGTCATCGGTCGGCCCTCCGACCCGACCACCCAGAGCTTCGCCCGCGAGGTCGTCATCTACCAGCGGTGGGAGACCGGCGTGATGGACACGCTCCTCGCCGGCTGGGGCGACGGCCGCGGTGACGTGTCGCGGACGGCGATGGCCTGGATGGGCATGCCTTCACCCGTCGGGGCGATGCCCGGGCATGCAGTCCGCGACGCGATCCAGCAGCTGACGACGCTCACCGGCAAGGACCTCGACAAGGCGTTCTTCACGATGATGCGCGACCACCACCTCGGCGGCGTCCACATGGCCCTTTACGCCGCTCAGCACGCGCACACCAAGCAGGTCCGCGAGCTCGCCGCCCGGATCGCCCAATATCAAGAGGTGGAAGCGAACGAGTACACCCAAGCACTGAAGCGACTCGGCCTCGAGAATTGATGAGCGACGTCGTCCTCGAGGGCGACGGCCTCTCCATCGACGACATCGTGGCCGTCGCCCGCGGCGGGGCACGGGCGGTGCTGAGCGATGAGGCCAGGGCCGCGATGCAGGCGTCGCGCGACATCGTCGAGGAGCTGGCCGCGTCGGGACAGCCCGTCTACGGCGTGTCGACCGGCTTCGGCTCGCTTGCGGATGTGTACGTCGAGCCCGCGAGCAGGGCCCGCCTGCAGGCCGCGCTGATCCGATCGCACGCCGCCGGTGTGGGCGACGCGGTCGAGCCCGAGGTCGTGCGGGCGATGATGCTGCTCCGAGCGCGGACCCTCGCGATGGGTCGCAGCGGGGCGAGGCCGGAGCTCGCCGACGGGCTGCTCGCCTGCTCGCCGCCGGCATCACGCCGCGGGTCCCCGAGCACGGCTCGCTCGGCTGCAGTGGCGATCTCGCGCCGCTCGCGCATGTCGCGCTCGTGCTGCTCGGCGAGGGCGAGGTGGTCGAGGACCGCGACTCTGTCGACGCCGCCGTGGCACTTGCGGCCGCGGGCATCGACCCGATCGTCCTCGAGGCGAAGGAAGGCCTCGCGCTCGTCAACGGCACCGACGGCATGCTCGGGATGCTCGCGCTCGCGTGCCACGACGTGCGGGGCTTGCTCGCGGTCGCCGACATAGTCGCCGCCATGAGCGTCGAGGCTCTGCTCGGCACCGACGCGGTGTTCGCGCCCGAGATCCTCGCGTTGCGCCCGCACCCTGGTCAGGCGGCGAGCGCGGAGAACATGAGACGCGTGCTGGAAGGATCGCCGATCGTCGCGTCACACCGGGTCGGCGACTCGCGGGTGCAGGACGCGTACTCGCTGCGGTGCGCGCCTCAGGTGCATGGCGCGGTGCGGGACGCGCTCGGGTACGTGGAGGGCGTGGTGAGGCGCGAGCTCGACGCCGCGATCGACAACCCAGTGGTGCTCCCAGACGGCCGGGTCACCTCGAACGGGAACTTCCACGGCGCGCCCTTGGCCCACGCCGCCGACTTCCTCGCGATCGTGCTCGCCGATCTCGGGTCGATGTCCGAGCGGCGCGTCGACCGGCTGCTCGACCCGGCGCGGTCGCACGGCCTGCCCGCGTTCCTCGCGGACGAGCCCGGTGTCGACTCGGGGCTGATGATCGCCCAGTACACGGCGGCGGCGCTGGTGGACGAGAACCGCCGTCTCGCCACTCCCGCGAGCGTCTCGTCGATCCCGACGTCGGCCATGCAGGAAGATCACGTGTCGATGGGCTGGGCGGCAGCACGCAAGCTGCGGGTCGTGGTCTCGAACCTCACGCGGCTGCTCGCGATCGAGCTCGTCAGTGCCGCGAGGGGTGTCGAGCTGCGCGCACCCTTGCGGCCCGCGGTGGCGACGGGCACTGCGATCGAGGTGCTCCGCCGGGTCGTGCCAGGGCCCGGCCCCGATCGGTGGCTCACACCCGAGCTCGAGGCCGCGACAGAGCTTGTCGCGGCGGGCGTGCTGCGGTCGGCCGTCGAGTCGGTGACCGGAGCAATGCAGTGACCGAGGGAGCGCGGCCGGTGCGGGCGCCGCGCGGCACGACGCTCACCTGCAAGGCGTGGCCGCAGGAAGCCGCGATGCGGATGCTGATGAACAACCTCGACCCCGAGGTCGCGGAGCGGCCGGACGACCTCGTCGTCTACGGAGGCACCGGGCGCGCGGCGCGTTCGTGGGCGGCTTTCGACGCGCTTGTCGCCACGCTCCGCTCACTCGAGGGCGACGAGACGATGCTCGTGCAGTCGGGCAAGCCGGTCGGAGTGTTCCGCACTCACGAGTGGGCGCCGCGGGTGCTCATCGCGAACTCGAACCTCGTGCCCGACTGGGCGACGTGGGAGGAGTTCCGCCGGCTCGAAGCGCTCGGCCTCACGATGTACGGGCAGATGACCGCCGGATCGTGGATCTACATCGGCACGCAGGGGATCCTGCAGGGCACCTATGAGTGCTTCGCCGAGATCGCACGCCGTCGGTTCGGGGGATCGCTCCGCGGCACCATCACGTTGACCGCCGGGCTCGGGGGGATGGGCGGCGCACAGCCGCTCGCGATCACCATGAACGACGGGGTCGCGCTCTGCATCGAGGTCGATCCCCATCGCATCGAGCGCCGCCTCGAGACTCGTTACCTCGACGAATCGGTCACGTCGCTCGACCAGGCGATCGTGCGCTGTCGCGACGCGAAGGCAGCGGGCCGCTCGCTGTCGATCGGGCTCCTGGGCAACGCGGCTGATGTCGTGCCGAAGCTGCTCGACCTCGGCTTCGACGCCGACATCGTCACCGATCAGACGAGCGCGCACGATCCGCTCAGCTACGTGCCGAACGACCTGAGCCCCGACGCCGCCGACGAGCTCCGCACCCACGATCCCGACGAGTACGTGCGGCGCGCCCGGCAGGCGATGGCGACGCACTGCGAGGCGATGGTCGGGTTCCTCGACGCGGGCGCGGAGGTCTTCGACTACGGCAACAGCCTGCGGGCCGAGGCGAGGTTGGGTGGCTTCGAGCGGGCGTTCGACTACCCCGGCTTCCTCCCCGCGTACATCCGCCCGCTGTTCTGCGAGGGAAAGGGCCCGTTCCGCTGGGTCGCGCTCTCGGGCGATCCCGCGGACATCGCGGCGACCGATCGCGCGGTCCGCGAGGAGCTGCCCGACGATGTGCACCTCGCTCGGTGGCTCGATCTCGCCGAGGAGCGGGTTGCGTTCCAGGGGCTGCCCGCTCGCATCTGCTGGCTCGGCTACGGCGAGCGGGCGCGGGTCGGGCAGCGCTTCAACGAGATGGTGCGGTCGGGCGAGGTCTCGGCGCCGATCGTGATCGGCCGCGATCATCTCGACTCCGGGTCGGTCGCCTCGCCCTATCGAGAGACCGAGGCGATGGCCGACGGCAGCGACGCGATCGCGGACTGGCCGCTGCTGAACGCGCTCGTGAACACGGCGTCTGGCGCGTCCTGGGTGAGCATCCACCACGGCGGCGGCGTCGGCATCGGCCGGTCGATCCATGCGGGGATGGTGTGCGTCGCGGACGGCAGCGAGCTGGCGGCCGAGAAGCTCGAACGGGTGCTGACCTGCGACCCGGGGATGGGCGTGATCCGGCACGTCGACGCGGGCTACGACCGCGCGGTCGAGGTCGCGGACGAGCGCGGCGTGCGAGTGCCGATGCGCGAGACCTGACGTGACGCGTCGGCTCTGGTGCGAGCGGGCGTGGCTCGGCGGCGACGACGTCGAGGCCGGGGTCGAGCCCGGCGTGGTGCTCGAGATCGAGGGCGACTCGGTTTCGTCGGTGACGACCGGCGTGTCGTCGTGCCCTTCCGACGCGATCAGACGGCCAGGCGTGACGGTTCCGGGCCTCGTCAACGCGCACTCGCACGTGTTCCACCGCGCGTTGCGGGGGCGAACTCAACGCGGCGCGGGCTCGTTCTGGACGTGGCGAGCGCAGATGTACGACCTCGCGTCGCGGCTCGACCCCGATTCGCTCCACGCGCTCGCTCGGGCGACGTACGCGGAGATGGCGCTCGCCGGCATCACGACGGTGACCGAGTTCCACTACCTCCACCACGACACCGGAGGCAGGCGGTACGCCGACCCGAACGCGATGGGTCATGCAGTGATCGCGGCTGCGGAAGAGGTCGGTGTGCGGCTCCTCCTCGTCGACGCGTGCTACCTCGAGGGAGGGATCGGGCGCCCGCTCGAGGGCGTGCAGCTGCGGTTCGGCGACGGCACCGCGCAGGCGTGGGCCGACCGCGTCGACGCGATCGAGGTGCGCGGGCACGCGCAGATGGGGGCGGCGATCCACAGCGTGCGTGCAGTCGCTCCAGGAGACATGGAGCACGTCGTCGGGTGGGCGAGATCCCACGTCGCACCGCTGCACGCCCACGTCAGCGAGCAGCCAGCCGAGAACGCGGCGTGCCTCGACGCGTACGGCCTGAGTCCCACGCAGGTGCTGCACGAGGCGGGCGCTCTGGGCAGCCGGTTCACGGCCGTGCACGCGATCCACGTGACGGACGACGACATCCGGCTCCTCCAGGGGTCGACGGCCTGCGTGTGCCCCACGACCGAGCGCGACCTCGCGGACGGCATCGCGCCGAGCGGGCGGTTGCGCGACGGGGGAGTCGACCTCGCCGTCGGGTCGGACTCGAACGCCGTCATCGACCTTCTCGAGGAGGCGCGGGCGATCGAGCTCGACACGCGGCTGGCAAGCGGCGAGCGCGGCACGCACTCTGCCCTCGAGCTCCTGCCGCGCGGCGACAGGCGGCGCGGTGATCGCCGCGGGCGCGCCCGCCGACCTCGTCACGATCGGCACCGATTCGCCGCGACTCGCGGGTGCGCCGAGCGATCTCGTCGCCTCGATCGTCTTCAGCGCGTCAGCCGCGGATGTGACCGACGTGATGGTGGCCGGACGCGATGTCGTGTGCGAGAGAGCCCACGTGTCGATCGATGTCGTCGCTGAGCTCGATCGCGCCGTGCGCCGGGCATGGGACACGCGATGACGCTCGTCATCGACGACATCGGGCTGCTCGTCACGTGCGACCCGACCCGCGGCGAGGGGCCCCTCGGCCTCGTGCGAGACGCCGCGCTGATCGTGGAACGAGACCGAGTCGTCGCGATCGAGAAGGCGGGTACGGCGGCCGACACTCGGATCAGCGCCGAGGGTGGGTGTGTGATGCCGGGCTTCGTCGACAGCCACACGCATCTCGTCTTCGCGGGCGACCGCAGCGACGAGTTCGCGTCGCGGATGGCCGGAACGCCGTACTCGGCCGGCGGGATCACGACCACTGTCGCGGCGACACGGGCCGCGTCGACGGAGGACCTGGGCGCGCTGGCGGTGGAGCGGCGCTATGCGGCACTCGTCTCGGGCACGACGCATGTGGAGGTCAAGTCCGGCTACGGCCTCGACGTCGAGCACGAGCAGCGCCTGTGCCAGATCGCCGCGGGGCTCACCGACGACGTCACGTTCCTCGGCGCCCACACCGTCCCCGCCGAGTACGCGGGGCACGTCGACGCGTACGTCGACCTGGTGTGCGGGGACATGCTGACGGCGTGCGCGCCCTTCGCACGCTGGATCGACGTGTTCTGCGAGGTCGGCGCGTTCGACGTGGACCAGTCCCGGGCGGTGCTCCACGCCGGCCGCGCTGCCGGACTCGAGCTGCGAGTGCACGCCAACCAGCTCGGCTTCGGGCGGGGCGTGCAGCTCGCGGTCGAAGAGGGCGCGGCCTCGGCGGACCACTGCACCTACCTCAGCGATGGTGATCTCGAGGCGCTCGCGGCGAGCAAGACCGTGGCGACCTTTCTCCCGGCGAGCGACTTCTCGACCCGCCAGCCTTATCCCGACGCGCGGCGAGTGATCGATGCCGGTGTGGTCGTGGCGATCGCGAGCAACTGCAATCCGGGGTCGAGCTACACGAGCTCGATGGCGTTCTGCATCGCGCTCGCGGTGCGCGACATGCACATGACGGTCGAGGAGGCGGTGCGCGCCGCGACGATCGGGGGAGCGAAGGCGTTGCGGCGAGTCGATGTCGGGTGGCTCGGTCCCGGTTCGCGCGCGGACGCGGTGATCCTCGACGCGCCGACCTACGTCCACCTCGCGTCGAGACCGGGGATGGCGCTCGCGCACGACGTCATCAGCGTGGGCGAGCCGATCGTCCGCTGAGCGCTTCGCATCCGAGGATGGAATGCTCTCGCCGTGGCATTCGACCCTCTCGAGCCCTACGGCCCTCTCATCGACACGCGCGCCCGGGTCGTGACGTGGAACGTCTGGGCGAACTCCGGGCCGTGGGAGCTGCGCTACGCGCGGATCGAACAGCTCCTCCGTGGCATGGACGCGGACATCATCGGCATGCAGGAGGTGTTCCGCGCGGTCGGGTACGAGCCGATCGCCGAGATCGCCCAGAAGCTCGGGCTCACCTACACCCCCTGCATCGAATGGTTCGAGCCCGCGCGGCTCGAAAGCGGCACCGCGGTGCTCTCTCGGTGGCCGGTCAGCGACACGGGCAGTCTCAAGCTCGCCGGGTTCGACGGGGGAGACGGCGGGCTCGTGCAGTTCGCCCGCGTCGATGGCCCGCGCGGGCAGATCGACGTGTTCGTGGTCATGCTCGACTGGCGTCCCGACCTCAGCCATGTCCGCCAGGCGCAGGTGCGCGAGCTCGCGGCGTACGTGAACGACACGGGCAGCGCCGCGCACCCGGTGCTCATCCTCGGCGACTTCAACGCCGGCCCTGACTCCGACGAGATGCGGATGCTCGTCGGCCAGTCGCAGACCGCCGCGCCCGGCCTCGTCTTCTACGACGCATGGGAAGTCGCGTCGGAGGGTGGACCTGGGCACACGTTCTCGCGTCGCAACCGGCACGCGGCCGCGGCCCTGCTGCCGGATCGCCGCATCGACTACGTGCTGTCGGCCTGGCCGCGCGCCCGCGGAGCGGGTCATCCGGTGCGATGCGAGGTGCTCGGCACCGCCGGCCTCGACGGCGTCGACCCCTCCGACCACTTCGCGGTCATGGCCGAGTTCCGCTACTGACCGACACCGTTCTCGGTCGCAGGAGCCGACAGCACTGTCGGCAGCGCGACGCAGAATCGAAGGGACATGAGCTGGGAGACGTGGGAGTGGGACGAGACGCTGTTCGAGGGGTGCGCGCCGTACTACGACCAGGGCCGCCCGCCCTACGCGCCGGGACTCGCTGACGCACTGCGTGACGCGCTCGGTCTCGACGGTCGCGGTCGACTGCTCGACGTCGGTTGCGGTCCGGGGAAGGTCGCGCTGCTCGTCGCCCATCTCTTCGAGGAGGTCGTGGGCCTCGATCCCGACCGCGGGATGATCGCCGAGGGGGAGCGGCTCGCGGCAGCCCGAGGAGTCACCACCGCTCGCTTCGTGCAGGAGCGAGCGGAGTCACTGCCCGCCCGGCTCGGCACGTTCCGCGTCGCGACGTTCGCCGCGTCCTTTCACTGGATGGATCGCCCGAAGGTCGCACGAGCGGTGCACGGCATGCTCGAGCCCGGCGGTGCCGCCGTGCAGATCGACACTCGGGCATACAGGTCACCGGTGGAGGATTCGGTCGACGCGTTGCGCGTCCGCTACCTCGGGCCCGACAAGCGAGCTGGTCAGTCGATCCGCAACACTTCGCCGTCGGGCGAGGACGGCGTGTTCCAAGCTGCGGGCTTTCGCCCCATGGAGGTCGTGACGGTCCCCGACGGCCGAGTCCTCGAGCGATCGGTCGACGACCTCATCGCCCAGCACCTCTCGTCGTCGTCGACCGCGCCGCACCTGTTCGGTGACCGGCTCGGCGACTTCGTCGCCGACGTGCGCGGCGCACTCCTCGCTTCGAACCCGTCGGGAACCTTCACCGTGACCCTGCCCGACAACGAGCTGCGGATCTGGCGACCGCGCTAGACGTCCTTCAACAGCTGCGCGCAGGTCGTGTCCGCGAGCCACTTCTCGTAGCGGTCAGGGGTCCAGCCGCGCGCGCCCACGAGAAGATGCCAGACGTCGGGGTGGATCAATGTCCAGAGGATGTCGGTGGCGCGGTCGACGTCGAGCCCGCGACGCAACGCCTTCTTCCTCTGCAGGGACTTCACGATCTCGCGTTGGTTCGCGTAGAAGTCGGTGTTGATGAGCTGCCACAGCGCGTCGACGTCGGGGTCGCTCGGCGCGCCGTCGCGCAACACACGCAGCAAGTTCGCGACGCGCTTCTTCACCGCGGTCGAGTTGCGCGCGTTGAGCTGCAGCTGACGAACGGGATCGGGCTCGTCGAGCACCTGCCGATACCAGGGCTGCTGCGCAACGGCGATGTCAGCCTCCCCGCGCAGCAGCGTGTCCCAGAGCACGCGGACGAGGCCGCTCTTCGTGTCGAACCCGAGATAGACGGTCTTCAGGGACACGCCCGCCTCGTCCGCGACCGCAGCCATGGTCGTCGACGCGTACCCGTTCGCTTCGAAGAGCCGTTGCGCGGCGGCGAGGATCTGGCGCCGCGTCGCCGCCGCCTGCGCCTCGCGGCGAGGTGACGCATATCTCCTTCGCTCAGGGTTGACGCGGGCGGCATTCCGTTACTCTAACCGAGTATTCAATACTTGAATGGAGTAACGAAATGAGCAGCACGAGCAGTCAAGTCACCGACCTCCGCCCTCAGTTGCACGGGATGTGGTCTGCCGTCTCTGAGTCCTGGGGCCAACACGCCAACTTCGTCGACACCCGCGGCCAGAAGGTCACCGAGTGGATGGTTGCGGCCACGGCGCCGACGTCGTGGCGACCGCGTCCTCGAGCTCGCATGCGGTCCCGGTGCGGTGACGATCGCGGTGGCGCCGCTCGTCGACCCCGGTGAGGTCGTCGCATCCGACGTCGCCGTCGAGATGGTCGACATCGCGGTCGCGCGCGCCCACAGCCGCGGCCTCTACAACGTGCACGGCCGTCGCCTCGACATCGAAGACATCGCCGAGCCCGACGCGGCGTTCGACGTCGTGTACTGCCGTGATGGCTTGCAGTTCGCCGCTCGACCCGCAACGCGCCGTCAACGAGATCGCGCGCGTGCGCAGCCCGGCGGTCGGGCGAGCGATCGCCGTTTGGGCCGAACGCGACCGCAACCCGTGGCTGGGCCTCGTGCTCGACGTGTTGAGCGAGCAGCTCGGCCAGCCGGTGCCGCCGCCCGGCGTCCCCGGGCCCGTTCTCGCTCGGCGACGCAACCCTTCTCGAGCGGCTGTTCACCGACGCGAAGTTCGACGATGTCGGCTCGAAGAGGTGCCGGTGCCGCTCCACGCGCCTTCGTTCGACGGATGGTGGCGGATGACGACGTCGCTGGCCGGGTCCGCTTGCATTGATCATCGCGAACCTCGACGCCGAGACGACCGAGAAGCTCCGCACCCGGGCCCGCGGAGGCCGTCGCTCCCTTCGAGGTCGCCGACGGCAGCCTCGAGATCCCCGGCGTGCAGCACCTGGTGGCGGCGCGTCGTTGAGGACCGCTCACCCTTGCCGATGGCACGGTCAGCCGCTCGTGCTCCCCAACGCGGAGCGGATCTGCTCGGCCAGGTCGCGCCGCGCATCCCCCTGTTCGGCCGCGATGCGGGCCAGATGTGAAACGACCAGCGCGTAGTCGGCTCGTGGAAAGGGCACGCCGCCGCGTTCGACGTCCGGGTCGTCGTTCTCAGCGGCGAGCGCGACGAGCAGCTGGTCGGCCGCTTTGTCGGAAAGCTGGGCGGACTCGACGGGCCAGCCGTGCAGCGTGGCCGCGATCGTCATGACCCTCGGATCGCCCGTCTCCTCGCCGATGTCGCAGAGAATGGCCACCAGGCTTTTGAGCTCTATCGGGCTCAAATCGACGTGTTCGGGTGTCCGTAGCAGTCGCTCGATGTCGTCCAGGCCCATGGCGGAATCGAGTTCAGCACGCCCCGGCGAGCGGTTCACCCGATCTGGTGGAAACGGCGTCGACCCAGGGGTTGTACCGTTTGCAGGTGACTGAGCGTTTGAGCTCCATCGAGGCGATCATGTGGCGAACAGGCCATGACGCCACCCTCCGCATGGCCGTCGGCACGCTGATGATCCTCGATCACCTGCCCGAACGCGAGGCGGTGGTCGCCCGGCTCGACGCCGCCGCGCAGCAAGCGCCTCGCTTGCGTTGGCGCCTCGATGATCCAACCGGCACTCGCGTGCGCCCCGGCTGGGTCGAGGTGGCCGACTTCAGTGCGGCGCGCCACCTGCGCACGATGGCGGTTGGCTCGCCCGGTGATCGGCGGCAGCTGCTCGAGCTCGTCGGGCTGCTCGAGCCCGCGCCGTTCGATCCCGATCGAGGCCCGTGGGACGTCACGCTGATCGAGGGACTCGAGGGCGGGAAGGCGGCCCTCTACATGCGGGCGCATCACGTGCTCACCGACGGCCAAGGCGGCCTCTCGATGCTCGGGCTCGTGGTGGACGAGGCCATGCCTCCGCCGCCGCCACCTGCCGAGGTCGCGGTCGACGAGGTCGTGGCGGAGGCAGCGGCGTCGGTGCCCGACGTGCCGGAGACCGAAGGGCAGCGGAAGCGCAGGCCCGGCACGGTCAGCATCAACATCGACCTCACGAGCGCGGCGGCGCCCGTCGCGCAGGGCGTGGCAGCGGGCGTGTCGTTCGCGAAGACGATCAACCCGATCGACGTCCTCGTGAGAAGCGTGCAGTGGGGCCTCGACATGGCGAGCTCGGTCTCGCATCAGGTCGTGGTGACCGGCGGACGCTTGTCTCCGATCCCTCCGTCCGGCGCGATGACGAGTCGTTTCGAGGTGCTGAGCATTCCCGACGCACGCGAGGCGGCACGCGCACTCGGCGGAAGCCGCAACGACCTGCTGATCGCGGCAGCGAGTGCCGGCCTCGGCCTCTATCACGAGAAGGTCGGTGCCCCCTGCTACGAGCTGCGCCTCGCGTTGCCGACCACACAGCACCGCAACACCGGTGCCTACGGTGGCAACTGGGTTGCTCCTACTCGCGTCGAGGTGCCGACCTCGGCGGAACATCCCGGCCCCCACTTCGGCATCGTCGCGGAGCGGATCGCGAAGGCGCGCCGTGAGCCCGTCATGCGCGTCGCGAGCGGAGTCGCGTCGGTCGTCGGACGGCTTCCCACCCGCGTGCTGACGCCCGCGCTCCACGCGCAGGCGAACTCCGTGGACTTCGTGGCGACCGCGGTGCCGGGCTTCCGCACCGACCGCCACGTCGGTGGCGCGCTCATCGAGGAGTGCTTCCCCTTCGGACCGAGGCTCGGCTGCCTCGCGAACATCAGTGCGTTTGCCAACGGCGACCGTCTCGACATCGGGATCGCCGTCGACCCAAACGCGATCCCGGACTCCGACCTGCTCGTCGAGTGCCTGGCCCAGGCGTTCCGTGCCTACGCACCCGAACCGGACGTCACGCCAGAGCGACGGCGGCCCAACCGGACGTCCACCTGATCGATCGCTTCACGCCGAGGCTCGATGGCGATTGATCCCAACTCCCAGCTGTCGGTGAGGCGGACGCGCCGCGCCGCGCTCCTCGACACCCTGAAGGACGACGCCGCCGCGGTCCTCCAATCCGTCGTGAACGAGGTGGCGCCGACCGTGGTCAACGCGATCGATGTCGGGGAGGTGGTCGACCGCGTCGACATCCAGGCAGTGATCGACAGAGTCGACCTCAACTCGGTGTTGGCCAGGGTCGACGTCGAGCAGCTCGTCGACCGGGTCGACGTCGTACGGGTGTTGATTCGCCTCGATCCGGTGGTGCTCGCCGCGATCGTCAACGGCGTCGTCATGCAGCTCGACCTCAACCCGGTGATCGCCAACCTGGACCTCGATCAGATCGTCGCCAAGCTCGACATCGATCAGATCGTCGACAAGCTCGACATCGACGCGCTGCTCGAGCGGGTCGACGTGAACCGGCTGATGGAGCGAACCGACCTCGGGCCGATCATCGCGAGCGCGAGCTCGGGCGTGGCCAGTGAAGCAGTTGACACGGTCCGCAGTGCCGGGGTGGGCCTCGACTCGTTCGTGCACCGCCTCGTCGACCGCGTGTTCCGCCGACCGGTCGGAGAAGCGCTCGGGCCGCCACTGCTGATGCAGGCACACGAGCAGGCGCCGGCGTGAGCGTGGCCGATCCCCGGCGCGACGTCGCGCTGCAAGGCACCTACGCCGGCATCGTCACCCGTCTCTCGGGCTTCGCGATCGATGCCCTCGTGGTGCTCGGGCTCTTCGCGGTGGCCGGCCAGGGTTTCGACTACCTCATGTCTGCCGTCTTCGGAGCGGACGTGAAGCTGCACGACGCGCCGTGGATATCCGGCGTCGTGTTGGCCGCGTGGGCGTTCTTCTACTGCGCGTACTCGCTCGCCGCGGGCGGCCGCACTCTCGGCATGTCGATCGTCGGTCTGCGGGCGGTGAACCGGGACGGCAGCGATCTGACCGGCGGGCAGGCAGTCGTCCGCGTCCTCGTCACGCCGCTCAGCTTCCTTCTGTTCTTCGCTGGCTTCTGGCTGATCCTGCTCCGCCGAGATCGCCGCGCTCTCCACGACCTCATCGCACGGACCGCGGTGGTGTACGGCTGGGATGCCCACGCGGCGCGGCTCCGCTTCCTCGCGAAGCAACCACCGCCCACCGCGGACGGTCGGGCTGTGCAGGCGTCGTAGAACGGATCGACGCGGCAGTCACTCGCCGGTGACGCCGTCGATCAGCTCGCGCACGACGTCCGCGTGGCCGTTGTGCCGGGCGTACTCGTGGATCATGCCGATCATGATCCCGCGGATGTCCATGACCCGACCCCGCTTGGTGGTGATCGTCGCGTTCGGGTCGACGTCAGCCGTGATCCCTCGGATGCGCTCGCACAGGGCGAGGTACCGATCGACGTCAGCTTGCAGTCCCTCACTGCGGCTCAAATCCCAGTCCCAGTCGATCTCCTCGCCGTCGTAGTACGGATACGGCTCCTTCGAACCCGCCACGCACTCCACGAACCACCACTGTTCGATCGTGGTCAGGTGACGAAGGATGCCGTGCAGCGTCGTGTCCGAGGGCAGCGTGCGTTGCCCGGCTTGCTCGTCGGTCAACCCGTCGAGCTTCAGTAGGAGTGTCGCACGCTCGTAGTCCAGCCAGCTGTTGAGCGCGGGCAGCTGTGGATTGACGTGGGGTGGGTCGACGCGTTCGATGGGGGAGAGGAACGTCATGGTCGTCGATCCCGACGGTGGATCGCGGCGATGACGACGAGGCTCGAGCTCTCGACGCGGGCAGCCCGACATGCCACGCGACCGACCGGCATGGGCGCAAACTCAGTCGCGGCGTGGGCTGAAGGTCCCGAATGCCAGCGGCATCGGTCCCTGCCCGTTCGGGTGCGATGGGCGCATGATCCGGGAAGTGGGACGACGTCTTGACGCGGGGCGACGTGCTCCCGTTGAGCGCGCCGCCATGACGATACTCGGAGGAACCGCGGCTGGCCTCGCCCTTGGCTCGGTGCTGTGGTTCGCAGGCGCAACGACTGGGTCCGAAGTGGTCTGGGCGGTGACGGGGATTGCGGGCGCGATCTACGCGCTCCTGGCGATGATCGACACGCTCCGGCATCGGCAGACTCGGTGTCGACGCCATCGCAGTGCTTGCGGTGACCGGAGCGCTGGTCGTCGGAGAGTTCCTTGCGGCTGCCGTCATCGCGGTCATGGTGGCGAGCGGGCGCGCACTCGAGACGTGGGCCGAGGGGCGAGCGCGACGAGACCTCCACGCGCTCCTCGAAAAGGCGCCGAGGGTCGCTCACCGCTATGTCGACTCGTCACTGGTGACGGTGCCGGTCGACGAGGTCGAGCCCGGCGAGCTGCTGATGGTGGGACCCGGCGAGCTCGTGCCAGTCGATGGCCTGCTCGTGACCGAAGCAGTGCTCGACGAGTCGTCGCTCACCGGTGAGGCCATTCCGATCGAACGGCACCCGGGGGACGCGGTGCGGAGCGGGGTGGCCAACGCCGGGCCCCCTCTGGATCTCCGCGCTACGACCTCGGCCGCGCAAAGCACCTACGAGGGGATCGTGCGGCTGGTGGCGGAAGCGGGGGCCTCGCGTGCGCCATTCGTTCGTCTCGCGGACGACTACGCAGCATGGTTCCTCGCGATCACGCTTGGGTTGGCAGCACTGGTGTGGGCAGTCGCTGGCCTCGGCCGGGCAGTCGCTGTCCTCGTGGTCGCGACGCCGTGTCCGCTGATCCTCGCCCCGCCGATCGCGTTCGTGTCCGGCTTGTCGCGTGCCGCGCGCAGAGGTGTCGTCGTGAAGAGCGGCACGGTGCTCGAGAGGCTTGCCCGCTGCACCACGCTGCTCATCGACAAGACAGGGACGCTGACGAGCGGTCATCCCGCACTCGACGAGGTCGTGGTGAGCGGAGCGCTGTCGGCGGAAGACGTTCTCGCGCTCGCGGCCTCGTTGGACCAGGTCTCGCCCCACGTCCTCGCCGGCGCAGTGGTCAGCGCCGCCCTCGCCCGTCGGTGTGCGCTCTCGTTGCCCGAGGACGTGGAAGAGGTGGCCGGGCAGGGAATCCGGGGTGTGGTCGACGGCCACCGCGTCGCGTTGGGAAAGGCCGACTGGGTGGGAATCGTTGGTGCGCCCGCATGGGCGAAGGCGGCTCGCCGCCGGGCTCGACTCGACGGATCCCTCACTGTCTTCGTTGCCGTGGACGGCGAGCCGACGGGGGTCCTGATCTTCGACGATCCGATTCGCGCCGATGCGAGCCGAACCGTGCGGTCGCTGCGAAGCAGTGGCATCCGGCGGATCGTGATGGTGACGGGAGACCGCGCCGAGGTCGCCGAGACGATCGGGGCGGTCATCGGCGTCGACGAAACGCTCGCGGAACGCTCTCCTGCGGACAAGCTCGAGGTCGTCCGTGCCGAGAGGGAGTTGGCGCCGACGATGATGGTGGGTGACGGCATCAACGACGCGCCTGCGTTGGCGCTCGCCGACGTGGGGATCGCCATGGGCGCCCGGGGGGCTACTGCATCCTCCGAAGCCGCCGACATCGTGCTCACCGTCGATCGCCTCGATCGGCTCGGCGAGGCGCACGTGCTCGCGCGGCGAACGCGGCGCATCGCGGTCCAGAGCGTGGTGGCAGGGATGGGGATGTCGATCGCGGGGATGATTGCCGCGGCGTTCGGCCTGCTGCCCGCGGTGTGGGGCGCTCTCGTCCAAGAGGCGATCGACGTCGTCGTGATCCTGAACGCGCTCCGTGCAGCCCGCTCCCCGGCGACGTCGTTGACCCTGAGTGACACGGACAACGCGCTGGCTCGTCGATTCCAGAACGAGCATGCGGTCATTCGGGCGGACGTGGAGCAGCTTCGTGTCGTCGCCGATTGCCTGGGCCAAGTCCCGCCGTCAGAAGCACGAGCGCGGCTCCGCGATGTGGTCCGGCTGCTGGTGGAGGAAGTCGAGCCGCACGAGCGGGCCGAGGAGGCCGAGCTCTACACGGCGCTCACCCGCATGCTCGGGAACGACGCAATGGGCCCCATGAGCCGCGGCCACGTCGAGATCAGCCATCAGATCCGACGGCTCGGCCAGCTGCTCGACGACCTCGGCCCCGACGGGCCCGACGCCGAGGACGTCGTCGAGTTGCGCCGAGCGCTCTACGGGCTGCACGCCGTGCTGAGGCTGCATACCGCGGAGGAGGACGAGAGCTTCCTCTCGCTCGGTGAGGAACGCGGTGACGCAGCGCAGAAGCGCTCCGTCGGGTCGGGAAGCGCCCACCTCCCTGCGCCTCGGAGCACGTGATGTCCGGAGCCAGGCTCGCCACGGTCACCGGAGCCAGCGGCTTCGTGGGAGGCAACCTGGTTCGGGAGCTGCTGGCGAGGGGCATGAGCGTCCGGGCCGCTGACCGGGAACGGGGCCCCGCACTGGCAGGGCTCGATGTCGAGTTCGTTGCCCTCGATGTGCTCGAGCCGGACAGTCTGCGCGCCGCGTTTGCCGGCACCGACGTCGTGTTCCACCTCGCCGCGGTGATCTCGATC
The DNA here is from genome assembly GCA_963739555.1 of uncultured Acidimicrobiales bacterium. GTDB lineage: Bacteria > Actinomycetota > Acidimicrobiia > Acidimicrobiales > DATKAS01 > DATKAS01. Next base: position 62,515 of record CAVUAV010000012.1, read on the forward strand.
TCGGGCGATCCGACCGGAATCGTGCGCCGCGTCAACGTCGAGGGACCTGCCAACGCGGCCGCGGCAGCGCTGGAGCAGGGCGTCCGACGCTTCGTGCACTGCAGCTCGGTGCACGCGTTCGATCTCGAGCGCTGTGGCCCTTCGCTCGACGAACGAGGGCCGCTGTCGGTCGCAGACCACTGCCCCGCATACGACAGGTCAAAGCAGGCGGGAGAGGTCGCCGTGCGCACCGTGGTGGCAAGGGGCCTCGACGCGGTGATCGTGAACCCGACGGGCGTGATCGGCCCGTTCGATTACGGCCCGTCCCGAATGGGGTTGACGATCGAGATGCTCCGAAGCAGGAAGATCCCGGTGAACCTCGGCGGCGGATTCGACTTCGTCGATGTTCGAGATGTCGCCGCGGGGATGCTCGGCGCCATGGAGCGCGGGCGCACGGGCGAGAACTACCTCCTTCTGGCACTCGGGTGTCGGTCAAGGAGCTCGGCGTGCTCGTCTCGGAGGCGAGCGGCGTCAAGCCTCCACGCCTCGACGTCCCGCTCCGAGTCGTCGAGCCCCTCGCGGGAGTCGCGGTCCGCTTCGCGCCGAGCCGTCAGCTTCCGCTCTTCACCCCAGACGCTCTGCACGCGCTGCGGTACTCGCCGACGGTGAGCCACTGGAAGGCCTCGGTTGAGCTCGGATACGTGAGCCGCCCGATCCACGAGACCATCCATGACGCAGTCGCGTGGTTCGACGCGCACGAGGCCAAGCTCGCGAGGCCGTGAGGCCGGGTAACGCGATGGCGATCGCCGCGTCACCTGTCCTCGGCAAGGGGCCGTGCACGACCACGGAGTGCGTTGGCTTCTCCGCCGGGTCGGCCACGAGCCCGGGACGCCCGCCCGCGTTGCCGGGCTCACCCTGGTTTCAGGGAGCCCTCCCTGGGGTCCACCGGGTCGCGAGGTCGCTCCTCAGCCAGTCCTCAGCAAGTTGAGAAACGGTGCGAACCAAGCGCCGGGTCAGCCAAGCACCTCTACCCGTCGTAGAAGTACGGGTTGTGCAGGCCGACGAGGTCGCGCTGTCGTTGCGTCTGTGCTCGCTCGATCGCCTCGGGGGAGAGATGGTTCACGTCGGCCGTCGTGCGGATGCGCTGCGCGATGTCGCGCCGGCCGTAGTGACACTGCAGGAAGAGCCGGCCGTCGCCGCCGCTCGCCGGCGTGCCGCGATGCCACACGTCCGACACGAACAGCGCGACGTCGCCCGCGTTGGCCTCGAGGAGCACGGCAGGGCGGCCGTCATAGGTGAGGTCGGGGTCGGTGAGCCGGTCGAAGGGCGCGAGGCGCCCGCTGCGATGTGACCCGGGGATGACCGCGGTCGGGCCGCACGACACGGGGCAGTCCTTCAGCATGAGGTGCGCGCCGATCGCGAAGACCGGGTAGGGGATGCGGTCGTCCCACTCGACACCCTCGGGGCGAGGCACCTGCGGCCCGGCGTCGCAGTGCCACGGCCCGCCGCCGAAGTCGGGAGGGTTGCGCCACGCCGTGTTCGCGATCACGTGGCAGTCGTTGCCGAGGAGCGGCTCGATGACCTCGAGGATGCGGTCGTGCCCGATTGCGGCCTGTGACGCGGCCCCGCGGTTGAGCATCTCGTAGCGGAACTCGTCCTTGTCTTCGCGGCCGCGCTCCGCTGGATAGCGCTCGAACGCGTCGTCGATCTCGGCGGCGATCGCGTCGATCTCGTCGCGGGTGAGCACGTCGCGCAGCACCGTGTAGCCGTCGCGCTCGAGCTGCACACTCCCAGAGGGCACTTCGGCCGTCAGCACCGAGAGGTTCTTTCCTACTCGCTTGATCATCGTTTCCCCTGACCGCGCTGGGGCGTCTCGCCACCGATGAAGGTCATGTCCTGATACCGATCACCCGACACTGCTCCGGGCGGCATGATCGCGTCCAAAGACGCGAGGTCGTCGGCACTGAGCTCGACGTCGGCCGAGCCGGCGTTCTCCTCGAGATAGATGCGTCGCTTGGTGCCCGGGATCGGCGCGACATCGTCGCCCTGGGCGAGCACCCACGCGAGCGCGAGCTGTCCGGCGGTCACGCCGCGTGCCATGGCGAGGTCCTTGACCTTCTCGACGAGCTCGAGGTTCTTGTCGAAGCTCTCGCCCTGGAAGCGCGGAAGGCCGCGCCGGAAGTCGTCCTTGTCGAAGTCGTCGGGCGACTTCAGCTGGCCGGTGAGAAACCCGCGGCCGAGCGGGCTGTACGGCACGATGCCGATGCCGAGCTCGCGCGCAACGGGAAGCGCACCGCTCTCGAGGCTGCGCTCCCACAACGACCACTCGTTCTGCAGCGCGCTGATCGGATGGGTGGCGTGCGCGCGCCGCACCGTGTCAGGCCCGGGCTCGGAGAGGCCGAGGAACCGCACCTTGCCGGCCGCGACCAGCTCGGCCATCGCGCCGACGGTGTCTTCGATCGGCACGGTGCGGTCGACGCGGTGCTGGTAGTAGAGATCGATGTGATCGATGCCGAGACGGCGGAGCGACGCCTCGCACGCGCTCCGCACGTAGTCCGGGTGTCCGTTGATCGTGCGCTTGCCGGGGTCGTGCGTGTCGCGGCCGATGCCGAACTTCGTCGCGAGCACGACCTCGTCGCGGCGGCCCTTGATCGCCTCACCGACGAGCTCCTCGTTGGTGTGCGGGCCGTAGACGTCCGCGGTGTCGAGGAACGTCACGCCGAGGTCGAGCGCGCGGTGGATCGTCGCGATCGACTCGTCGCGATCGGCCGCTCCGTAGGCGAAGCTCATCCCCATGCAGCCGAGGCCGAGCTCGGAGACCAGCAAGCCCTGTGTGCCGAGTGTGCGAGTCGAGATGGTCATGCGGAGCCTCCGTCGACGCGCAAGATGGCGCCTGTCGTGAAGCTGGATGCGTTGCTCGCAAAGTACAGCGCCGCGCCGACGACCTCGTCGGGCTCGCCTCCACGCTGCAGCGGCATCGTGAGCTTGGCGCGGGCGTTGAAGGTTTCGAGGTCCCACGCCTTCGAGATGTCGGTGAGGAACGGACCCGCCTCGATGCAGTTCACCCTCACCTTCGGGCCGAAGGCCTTCGCGAACCCGATCGTCATCGCTTCGAGGCCGGCCTTCGCGGCGGAGTAGGGGATCACGTCAGGCGTCGGCCTGATCGCGGCGACGCTGGACACGCTGATGATCGAGCCGCCGTCACCTTCCGCCATGCGGGTGCCGATGAGCGCGGTGAGCCGGAACGGCCCCTTCAGGTTCACGTCGAGCACCTTGTCGTAGAGGGGCTCGGTGACGTTGACGACCGCGTCGTAGAGCGGCGACATGCCTGCGTTGTTGACGAGCACGTCGACCTTGCCGAAGCGGTCGTACGCAGCGTCGGCGAGCGCGTCGAGCTGACCCCACTCGCCGACATGGCACGCGAACGGCAGCGCCGCACGACCCGTCGTCTTCTCGACCTCGGCGGCGAGCTCCTCGCACGACTCGATCTTGCGGCTCGCGATCACGACGTCGGCACCGCACGCGGCGAACGCGAGGACCATCGACCGTCCGAGGCCCCGGCTCCCGCCGGTGACGAGGGCGACCTTGCCCGACAGGTCGAAGAGTGAGAGCGGATCAGCCATGGGCGCATCCTGCCGCGCGTCAGTGGGCGGCGACGACCGTGACCTCCATCAGCCACTGCGGACGGGCCAGGGCCGGCACGAACACGAGGGTCGACGCGGCGCGGTGACCGCCGAGCACCTCGTCTCGTGCGCCCATCACGAGGGTCATGTTCGCCCCGGCGACGACGTAGGTGGTCATCGACACGATGTCGGTGATCGCGAAGCCGGCCTCGTCGAGGATCGCTCGGATGTTCGCCCACACGACGCGCGCCTGGTCGGCGAGGCCTTCGGGCACCTTGCCGTCGGGCGCGATCGGCACCACGCCTGCGGTGTGCAGCAGGTGCGTCGTGCCTTCGGACACCACCGCGTGGGCATACGCCGCCGCGGGCGGCGCGATCGAGGCGGGCTTGACCTCGCGGTTCACGATGACACCGCCACGCGCGCGGCGACCGCTGTCATTCGGTCGACGCCGGCCCTGAGCTCGTCGTCACCGATCCGCTCGAACTGCCCCGTGTACAGGTAGTCGCTCACCGTGAGCACCGTGAGCGCGGACACTTTCCGGAGCGCGGCGATGGTGTAGAGCACGGCTGCTTCCATCTCGACCGCGAGGTTGCCGCGCTCGGCCCACCTCGCGTGACGCGTGGTGTCGCGGTCGTAGAAGACGTCGCTCGACACGATCGGTCCCACGTGGAAGCGGAGGTCGTTGTCTTCTCTGGCCTCCGCCACCGCCTTCTCGACGAGGCGCCAGTCTGCGGTCGGCGCGTGCGGCTCGCCTCCGACGTAGGAGGTCGCGGTGTGATCCTGCGGAGTTGCCGACAGGGCGATCACGAGATCGGCCATCCGCATGTCCGGCTGAAGCGCCCCGGTCGTCCCGACCCGGATCAGCCGTTCGGCGCCGAGCATGATCAGCTCCTCGTAGACGATCGCAGCACTCGGGCAGCCCATCCCGCTCGCCTGCACGGAGATCGGCCGGCCCTCGAACGTCCCCGTGAACCCGAGCATGCCGCGCTCTTCGTTCACGAGTCGCGGCGAGTCGAAGAAGGTCTTTGCGATGTGCTCGGAGCGCCGCGGGTCGCCCGGTACGAGCACGGCGGGTGCGTACTCACCGGGCTGCGCGTGGAGGTGGATCGGTCTCGGCATGGGGAGCATCATTGTCTCGGACCGTGGTCACGCGGCAAGGTAGTGAGATGCCCGGGCTCGAGAGCACTGAGTGGCCCGCCTCGGGCACGACGATCCGGGTGCTCGTGCGGGACGATCCGACCGAGTACCCGTCGCGCGTGCACGAGGGCGACGGACCGACGTTGCTCGTCGCCGTGCCGCGCAAGCTGATGGCCTCCCAGCCGAGCCCGGGCGACACGATCCACCTGTCCTGGGGCGCCAAGTACGGAGCCCGGATGTGCCGCACGCGGCTCGTGGGCATCGAAGTCCGCCCGACCCCCGGGTGGCGACTCGAGGCGATCGAGACACCGGTCGAGGTGCAACGGCGGCGCCACGCCCGCATCCCTGTCGACCGCGAGGTCGTGATCAGGTTCGGCGGCCGGTCGGTGCCGGCACGCATGGTCGACCGCAGCCTCCACGGCGCCCGCTGCTTCGTGTCCGTCTCGACGCGCCTCGACGTCGGCGACCTGGTCGACATCGAGATCGAGGCCGACGACGTCGTCCACGGTGCGACAGTGCTGCGCGCCGACGCAGTCGAGGGTCAGCTGCAGATCGCGTTCAATTCGGTGACGGCCGCGGGCGACGCGGCCGGTGGCACCAGTCCGATCGTCGCGAGCACCTGCTTCGCTTCCGCCGAGAACAGGTACGCGATGAAGGCGTCCGCGGCGTCCGGGTTCGTCGTCGCCGCGAGCTTCACTGCGAACGCGGGCACATCGGCCTCGAGGTCGACGCCGAGGTCGAGGAAGCTGACCGATGCGGTGACGTCTGTGCGGTAAGCAAGGCCGGCCGACGCGCGTCCGGTCGTGACTGCCTGCACCACCGCGGCTCCATCGGTCGCCACGACGTCGGGGCTCGCCGTGATCCCCGTCCTCATCAGCGCGGCGTCGGTCGCCTGGCCGCACGCGCTGTCGAGGCTGCACAGCGCGATCGTGCGGTCGGGGTTCGCGAGGTCGTCGATCCCTTTGAGTCCCTCAGGGTTGCCCGGAGGGACGATGAGCACCAGGGGGTCGCGCGCGAAGACGAACGGTTGCACCGCGAGATGACCGTCGATCGCGAGGTCGTCGACGGCGGGGCTGCCGACGCTCGCGAACACGTCCCCGGCGAGGCCTCCTGAGATCTGGTTGACGAGCCCGTTCGCGCTGCCGTCGGTGATCGTGATCTCGACGCCGGGGTGCGCGGCGGTGAAGTGCTCGCCGAGGATGTGGACCGTCGGCGCGATCGGCGTCGCCGCGAGCACGACGATCCGTCCTGCCGGGTTCGGTGCGATGGTCGTCGTCGTCGAAGGAGGAGCGGCAACGGGAACGATCTGGTCGCTCGCGCACGCCGTGAGGCACCCGAGCGCCGCAACGAGGACCGCAGCGACGCGGAACCTCATGGCTCGTAGACAGCGAGGAGCATGCGGGCCGCCTCGGCGCGGCGGGCGTCGAGCTCGGGTTCGAGCCACTCGGCTTCGGGGCCGAGTCGAAGGAGCAGGTAGTCGAGCCGTTCCTCACCGAGCACCCCGACCCGAACCTCGATGCGTCCACGGTCGAGCTCACGGAGCTCGTCGATGCTGTAGTCGTCGGCCAGGAGGTTGCGAAGCCTTTCCGGCACTCGCACGGTCACATGACGCAGAAGGTGGTCGATCGGCATCCGGTCGGGCACGTCGACGTCTTCAGGAGGATGGAAGCGCGGGAGCTTCGTCATCTCGGCATCCAACATTCGATCGACCCTGAAGTACTTGATGATCTCGCCGTCCGTCTCCTTGCCCGACCACGTACCACGAGCCCAGCTGGCGAAACACCTTGTAGGGCTCGATGACGCGGGGGCTCACGGCGGTTGCGGACTTCGCGTAGGTGAAGCGGAGCGGCGTCTCCTCCTCGACGCAGTCGCGGACGACCTCGAGGAACGGCGGCTCCGGGATGAAGACGACGAGGTCGCCGCTCAACGCCTCGAGCTTGTCGAGCGCGGCGTCGAGCGCGGGATCGGGTTGCGAGGACGCGCCCTTCACGACGAGCCCGGCGAGCACGAGCCGCTGTGCGGTCGCGGGACTCGGGGGGAGCGAGCGCATGTCGCGAAGCCAGTGTGCTTGGTCGACCGAGAGCCGATCGGTGTCCTCGTCGAGCTCGAACGCGTAGGTCGTGTCGATGAGCTCGTCGTTGGTCTGTGCTCGAAACGAGATGTGGAGCATCGGCGACAAGATCGAGAGCAACGCCTCACGGCCGATGCCGAGCTCGGCGGCCGCATCGGCGAGAGCGACCCCGTCTTGCTCCTCGGCCATCGCGAGGACGGCCTTCAGGATCTCGAACCGGTCGTGGGAACGGAGGGCCATCAGCGCTCGGCCATCGCGCGCACGAACGCCACGACCTCGGCAACGACCTCGGGCGGTTCGACGACCCGAGCGCGAGGCCCGAGCTCGAGCACCCGGTCGATCAGCGCGTCGCGGTTCGCCGACTCGGCTTCGATGATCGCCTTCGGGTGCGCGTGAGAGATCACCTCACCCCCGATCGCGTCGGCCAACCGGTCAGCGAACTCGGTGTCGACCTCGATCCGCACACTGACGCGCGGGTCGTCGCCCCACGCGTTCGGATCCATGTCGAACGCGGCGTCGCTGTCGAAGTCGGGAGGCACATCGAAGTGACCATCGGTCACGGCGAGGTCGGTGATCCGGTCGATTCGGAACCGCCGGCCCGGGCCGGCCTCGACCTCGTTCCCCACGACGTACCAGTGCCGGCGCCACGTGCCCACGGCCCAGGGCTCGAGCACCCGGGCCTTGCCCCGGTATGTGAACGTCACGGGGGAGCCCGCCCGCTGCGCCTTCAGAAGCGTGAGGGCGTCGGGAGTGACGGTGAGGAAGACCTCGGCGCGGTCGTCGTCGACGGCCGAACCCAGGACTTCAGGGTCGGCGTCGGCCTCTCCCTCGAGCGTGATGACGACGGCCCCGGCGGCGGCGATCAGCGCGCGGCGCTCGCTCGGCGCGAAGAACGGGGGTCGCAGCTCGTAGTGCGCGGCCTCGGAGTCGTAGGGAGCCTCGATGCCGAACTCGGCCCGCAGGATCTCGAGGTCGCGCCGGAACCGGCTGCGCAGGGCGTCGTAGCCCTTCGCGTCCGAGCGGAGCGAGCCGTCCGGGTTGCGGGCGGCCTCGCCGTAGCCTTCGACGTCGATCGTCGCCTTGTCGAGGGTGAACACGCGCTCGTGCGCGATGTACGCGGCCAGCCGGAGGACACGGTCGGTGACCTGCTCGCTCGACGACTTGGGCATCCGGGCGAGACGGTAGTCAGGCCGTGGCACCGTCCCGCGGAGCGGCGGAGAGGGCTCAGCGTTGCGCGAAGTCCATCGTGACCCAGACTCGACCGTCTGAGCCGACGACGATGCCGACACCCACCCGGTTGAAGCTGCCGTCGACGATGTTTGCGTAGTGCGGCGCGGAGTTGAGGAGCGCCTGGAAGGCCTGGTCGATCGAACCCGCGTAGGCGACGTTCTCGCCCATCCTGTGCGGGTTCCCGGTGATGCCGTCACGCAGGGTGGTGTGGTAGAGGTTGCCTTGGGTCGCCATCTCCTGGCTGTGCGCCTGTGCCTTGGCGACGAGCTCGCTGTCCGGGATGAGCGCCGGCTGGCCGACTTTGGCCCGCTCGTCGTTGATCCGATTGAAGACGCTCGACTCCTCGGTCGACATGCAGGCCGTCAGAGACAGCACCAGCACGGCCCCCGTGAGGAGGGTGATGAGCTTGCGGGTCACCGGCTTGCGACCACCGAGACCGCGAGAAGAGTCCGCGCGCTGCACTGTGTGCCGGTCGGCGCGGCACGCCAGGTCTTGAGGGCCATCGGACGAGATTGGCCGATCGGCCCACTCAGAGTGGTGGATCCTCGCGAAACTTCCTGCTCCGGGAATGTCCCACCCCCCTCGTATGGTCCCCACGTTCCCCCCCGTCGGCTTCCCCTGTCATCCGCAAGTGCATTGCGGTGTGCGCATGTCGCACATCAGGGAGGCCACCGTGATCGCCACCATCCCTGCCGCCACCCTCCTCGGAGTCGAGGGCCGTGCGGTCAACGTCGAAGTCCATGTCTCCAATGGGCTCCCAGGCTTCACCATCGTCGGGTTACCCGATGCCGCCTGTCGTGAGTCGCGAGACCGGGTCCGGAGTGCGGTCATGTCCAGCGGCCTCGGGTGGCCGCTGAAGCGGATCACAGTCAACCTGGCCCCGTCGGGTCTCCGCAAAGGGGGCTCGGGCCTCGATCTGGCGATCGCCGTCGGAGTGCTCGCGGCCGACGGCCAGCTCGAGGCCTCCGCCGTCGAGGGCCTCTCGTTCCTCGCCGAGCTCGGGCTCGACGGCAGCCTCCGGCGCGTGCCCGGCATGGTGCCCCTCTCCGCGGTGATGCCGAGCGGTGGGCTCGTCGTGCCGCCCGACTGTGCGGTCGAGGCCGGTGTCGCTCACCGCGGTCAGGTTCGAGTCGCCACGACGCTCGGCGAGCTCGTGCGGGTGCTGCGCGGGCAAGAGCCGTGGCCCGACCCACCGGTGCTGCCCGCGGCGACGAGCTGCGCGCCCGGGCCCGACCTCCGCGATGTGAGGGGCCACGAGCTCGGTCGCCTGGCGGTCGAGGTCGCCGCCGCGGGCGCGCATCACCTCTTGATGGTGGGCCCGCCCGGGTCGGGCAAGACGATGCTCGCGACGAGGCTCGCGGGCCTCCTGCCGCCGCTCACCTCGAGCGACGCGCTCGAGGTCACGATCGTGCACTCCGCCGCCGGGGTCGCGCTGCCGCCTGGCGGTCTCGTCACGCACCCTCCGTTTCGAGCTCCACACCACAGCTCGTCGATGGTCTCGCTCGTCGGCGGGGGTGGCGCGGCCATGCGTCCGGGTGAGATGAGCCTCGCGAATCACGGCGTGCTCTTCCTGGACGAGCTGGCCGAGTTCATCGCGCCGGTGCTCGACGGCCTCCGTCAGCCGCTCGAAGAGGGCGTCGTGCGGGTGAGTCGCGCGAAGGCGAGCGTCGCGTTCCCTGCGAAGGTGCTGCTCGTCGCCGCGATGAACCCCTGCCCGTGCGGCGAGGGTGGTCCTCCGGGCGCGTGCCCGTGCAGCGAGGCGTCGCGGCACCGTTATGTCCGTCGCGTCTCCGGCCCCCTCGTCGATCGGTTCGACTTGCGGGTGCCGATCATGCGACCGAGTGTCGACGAGCTCATGGGGCCGCCGGTCGGGGAGTGCTCGGCGACGGTCGCGGCGAGGGTCGCCGACGCGCGTGCCTTGGCGCGGGCCCGTGGCGTCGAGGCGAACTCCGCGATCGACGGGTCGCGGCTCGACGAGCTCGCGCCCCTGAGTCGCAATGCGGCCGCCCTGCTCCGTCGCGAGCTCGAGGCGGGCCGCTTGTCAGGGCGCGGGCTGCACCGAGTGCGCCGAGTCGCCCGCACTCTCGCCGACCTGCACGGCGGTGACGACGTGATCTCCGATGGGCACGTCGCCGTCGCGCTGCAGCTGCGTGTCGAACCGGTCGCGCACGACGGTGCGCTGCGATGAACGACGGCGACCCGACTGACACCGCGTGCGCGGTCGCGCTGGCCTCGCTCCCGATGATGGGTCCAGGCCGTCTGCGGGCGCTCCTCGCGCGAAGGCGGCCACGCGTCGCATGGCAGGCGGTGCAGCGTGACACCGCGTGCGACGACCCGCGTGTCGCGGCCGCGTGTGGCACCGAGGTGGCGAAGGTGCGTGTGCTCTGGACGCGCGCGGCGGCTCGCCTCGATCCCGCGGAGACGTTGGCGAACGCCACCCAGCAGGGCATCGCGGTGCACCTGCTCGGCCAGCCCGGCTATCCGGTCGAGCTCGGCGGCGACCACGAAGCGCCTTCGGTGTGCTTCATGCTCGGCGATGCCTCCAAGCTCTCCAGTCCCGTGAGGGTCGCCGTGATCGGCACTCGGTCCGCGACCGCGCCGGGGCTCGCGATGGCGAAACGGCTCGGCCACGATCTCGCCGAGGCTGGGGTGTCGGTGGTGTCGGGCCTCGCCCGCGGCATCGACGGCGCCGCGCACCTGGGCGCGCTGCATGCGAACGCCGCGCCGCCGATCGGCGTCGTCGGCAGCGGCCTCGACGTCCCCTACCCGAAGGTGAACGCCGGGCTGTGGTCTGCCGTCGCGGCCCAGGGCGTCCTGTTGTCAGAGGCGCCGCCCGGCGCACCTCCGTCCGCGTGGCGGTTCCCCGCGCGCAATCGCATGATCGCCGCGCTCGCCGATGTCGTGGTCGTGATCGAGTCGCGAGCCGCGGGTGGGTCGATGCTCACGGTGCGCGAGGCTGCCGCGCGCGGCCGCCAGGTGATGGCGGTGCCCGGCTCGGTCGCGAGCCCGGCGTCCGAGGGCACGAACCAGCTCATCTACGACGGGTGCTGTCCGGTCCGCGATGCGCTCGACGTGCTGGTCGCACTGGGGCTGAGCAGCGCGGAGCGAGGGCGCGCCGGCACCCGGCGTCGACGTCCCACGGGTGACGATGCGCGCTTGTTCGCGCTGTTCGACGGCGGCGACTCGCTCGACATCGAGACGATCGTGCACAGCTCGGGCCGTGCCCTCGGCGAGGTGGCACTCGCGCTCGGTCGCCTCGAAGACGCGGGCTTCCTCGAGCGCAACGGCGCGTGGTGGCACGCGCCATGACGCCTGGCGCGCACAGCGAGGCCGGTACCGTGCGGTCATGTCGGCGCCGCGCACGTGGGACACCGAGGGGTTCGAGCGGTCGCTCACCTCTGTGGCGCCCGCGACCCGCGAGGCCTACGGCCGCGACATCGCGTCCTTCATCGAGTGGGCCGAGCGCGCCTCGCTCACGGGGCCTGAGCGGGTCGAGCGCACCACGCTGCGTCGCTACCTCGCGTACCTCGCGACGCGCCGCTACGCGGCCCGCACGATCTCTCGGCGCGCCTCGGCGTTGCGCCGGTACTTCGCGTGGCTCGCGCGGACCGGGCGCATCGAGGCCGATCCCGCATCGGGCCTGCACGCGCCCAAGGGCGAGTCCCGGCTGCCGCGCGTCCTGCGCCGCGACGAGCTCGAGGTGCTGCTCGACGAGCCGCCCGCAGCGGTCGACGGCGACGACGAAGCCATCCGCCTCCGCGACGACGCGGTGCTCGAGCTGCTCTACGGCAGTGGCCTCCGGGTGGCCGAGCTGTGCGGGCTCGGGCCGAGCGACCTCGACACGCGCACGGCCACCGTCACCGTCTGGGGGAAGGGCTCGAAGCAGCGCAAGGTCCCGATGAGCGAGCCGGCGGTCGAGGCGGTCACAGGGTGGCTGCGGCGTGGCCGGGAGCACCTGGTCAGCGACGTGAGCCCGGCTGATGCCGTGTTCCTGAACCGGCGGGGTGCACGGCTCAGCCCCCGCGACGTGCGGCGCATCATCGACCGGCGGGCGGCCGCGCCCACGCACCCTCACGCGCTGCGCCACAGCTTCGCGACTCATCTTCTGGACGGTGGTGCCGATCTAAGAGCGGTCCAAGAGCTGCTCGGGCACGCCAACCTCGCGACCACACAGAGATACACGCATGTCTCAAAAGAGCGCCTCCGTGTTGTTCACGGAGCCACCCATCCCCGAGCCTGAGTCGGCCGTTGCAGCGCCGACTGAGATCGATCGGCTGTGGGTGGAGTTCAAGCGCACAAGCGACCGCGGGCTGCGCGATCGGCTGATCCTGCACTACTCGCCGCTCGCGAAGTACGTCGCTGCGCGCGTCGCCGCCGGCCTGCCTCAGAGCGTCGACCAATCTGATCTCGTGAGCTACGGCATCTTCGGGCTCATCGACGCGATCGAGAAGTTCGACCTCGAGCGGGGCTACAAGTTCGAGACGTACGCGATCGCGCGGATCAAGGGCGCGATCCTCGACGAGCTGCGGTCGATCGACTGGGTGCCGCGCTCGGTGAGGGCGAAGGCGCGCGCGCTGGAGAAGGCGTTCATGAAGCTCGAGGGCGTGCTCCACCGCAGCCCGACCGACGACGAGCTCGCGGCCGAGATGCGAGTCACGCCGGAGCAGCTGCAGGCCACGCTCTCGCAGATCTCCTCGCTCGGCATCGTCGCTCTCGACGAGACCCTTTCGGTCGGCGACCGCAGCGAAGCCGCGACGCTCGGCGACACGATCCCCGATCGCGGAGATGGCCCCGTCGCGACGTACGAGGTCGAGGAGATGCGTCACATCCTCGCGACCGCGATCAACACGATGCCCGAGCGCGAGAAGATCGTCCTGACCCTCTACTACTACGAGGGTCTCACGCTCGCCGAGATCGGCCTCGTGCTCGGAGTCACCGAGAGCCGTGTGTGCCAGATCCACACCAAGGCAGTGCTCCACTTGCGGGCCCGGCTCTCTGCCGGCGACCGCGACGCCTCCTGATACCTTCCTCTCACTCGCTTTTCCCCTCCCACTCGCTTCCCCTGCGAACGACCTTCGCCATGGGGGAAGCCCGTGCTCAGAGCGGTGCTCGTCTCTGTCCTGCTCGTCCCGTTGCTCGCCGCGCCGGCGCTGCCTGCCGCCGCGGACGACGCAACATCAACCTTGGACTACCAACCTCCGGTCGACGCGCCGATCATCGACCACTTCCGTCCGCCGCCCGCGAAGTGGGCAGCAGGCAACCGCGGCATCGACTACGGCACCGTGTCCGGCTCGCCAGTGCACGCGGCCGAACAGGGCCTCGTCGAGTTCGCCGGCCAGGTCGGCGGCACGCTGCACGTCGTCGTTCGGCATCCCGACGGCCTGCGCACGAGCTACTCGTTCCTCGCGTCGATCGCGGTCGTCGAAGGCCAGCAGGTCTCGCGGGGCACCATCGTCGGCACGGCCGACACGTCGCTGCACTTCGGCGTGCGATCGGGTGACACGTACATCGATCCCGAGCTCGTGCTGCGCGGCGCGGCGTTCAGCGTGCACCTCGTCCCGTCGGAGGGTCAGACCGAGGCGCAGCGTCGGTTGGGAGAGATGATCCGCGACGCGTTCGACGATGAGCTGCTCACACCGCAAGGCGGAGGCGTCGGGGCGTCGGTGTCCGCGTGGCTGCGATCGACGGCGGACCCTGCCGAGATCGTGCGCCTCGCCGTGCACTACTCCGCAGCGATGTCGGTGCCCGTCCATCTCGCCGGCGTCGCGGACGCGACGTGGAAGTGGTACCGGACGCAGGGGCACTGCACGCGGTCGTCGGCGGTGAGCACGGTGCTGCGGGCCGGCACCAGCAGTCATCTCGTGATCCTCGTCGCGGGGTTCGGGTCGGCGAGCACGGCGGGCTCAGGAGTCGACGGGGTCGACCTCGCGAGCGCGGGCATCTCGGCCGACCATGTGATGCGGTTCTCGTATCGAGGCGGAAAGACGCCCACGTCGACGGGCGCGGTGTTCGCGAGCCTCGACACCACCACGTACACGTCGCTCGACAGCCAGGCGTCGCTCGAAGACGTCTCGAGCCGGCTGGCCGACGCGATCGCCGCGGTCGCGGCCGCCAACCCCGGCGCGCCGATCGACGTGATCGGGCACTCGCAGGGAGGTGTCGTCGCGTTGCGCGGCCTCCAGATCGCCCACGACCGCGGCCAGCTGCCCGAAGGCGTGCACCTCGTCACGATCGCCTCGCCACACCAGGGCGACACGATCGCGACAGGTGCCGACCTGTTGTCTCGCGATCCGCTGAAGGAGCTCGTGCTCGACGGCGCCGAGCTCGGGCTCGATCAGCTCGCGGACGGCGTCCACGACGGCGGCTCCGCTCGCGACCTGTCGCTCGCCTCGCCGTTCATGGACCGATACCACGAGGAGGGCGTGCCCGACGGGGTCTTCGCCGTCTCGATCGGCGGTCGGTGGGACCCGGTCGTGCCCGCTCGCGACACGTGGCTCCCTGGCGCTGCGCACATCACCGTCGACGCCGGCGGTCTCGGCGCGCACGGCACGTTGCCAAGCGCACCGCTCGTCACGACTCAGGTCGCGCTGGCGATCCGCAGCGCCCCGCCGACATGCGAGGGGCTGGCCGACGCCGTCACCGACCACGTCGCGAGCGATCTCGTGGCGACGAGTGAGGACCTCGCGGCGCTCGCCTTGTAGCCGTCCCGCTACACTGGCCCGGCTCCGGCGCGCCCGCCGTGGCGCCAGCAGTCCGTGCCCTCGGGCACCCACCACACCATCACCCGTGCCCACCCGCGGTCGCCTTCGGGCGAGGGGTGCGGGCTTCGTCGAACCGCCGGGAGGAGATCACGATGAGCACGACGGCGCCTGTCGTCACCATGAAGCAGCTGCTCGAGGCCGGTGTCCACTTCGGTCACCAGACCCGGCGCTGGAACCCCAAGATGCAGCGCTTCATCTTCGGTGAGCGCAACGGCATCTACATCATCGATCTGCAGCAGACGCTGACGCGGATCGAGACCGCCTACTCGTTCGTCCGCGACCTCGTGGCCGACGGGGGCTCGGTGCTGTTCATCGGCACCAAGAAGCAGGCGCAGGATCCGATCCAGTCCTACGCCGAGCGCTGCGGCATGCCGTACGTGAACGAGCGGTGGCTGGGCGGCATGCTCACGAACTTCGAGACGATCGCGAAGCGCGTCGAGAAGATGCAGGAGTACGAGCGCATGCGGGCCACGGGCGAGTTCGACGCCATGCCCAAGAAGGAAGCGCTCATCCTCGGCCGCGAGCTCGAGAAGCTGCAGCGCAACCTCGGTGGCCTGCGCCGCATGACGAAGCTGCCCGAGGCGGTCTTCATCCTCGACACGAAGAAGGAGCACATCGGCGTCACCGAGGCGAACAAGCTCCACATCCCGATCGTCGCGGTCGTCGACACCAACTGCGATCCCGACGTCATCCAGTTCGTGATCCCGGGCAACGACGACGCGATCCGCTCGGGCACGTTGATGTGCCGCATCATCGCCGACGCGGTCGACGAAGGCCGCTTCATCGCCGCTCGTCGCAACCCGCGTGTCGCGGCGGGCGGTCCGCCTCCGCGTGACGCCGCCGACGACGCGCGCGTCGCTGCCGAGCAGGCCGAGGCCCGCAAGCAGGCGGCGGCCGCCGCCGCCGACCGCGAAGCGCGTGTGCTCGCGGCCCGGCAGCGCGCACTCGAGGAAGAGGAAGCCGCCGCCGACGCTGCGACGCCGGAAGCCGAGGCTGAAGCCGCGCCTGAGGCCGCCGCCCCGGCTGAATCGATCGACGCAACCCCTGTCACTGCTGAAGCAACCCCCGCAACTGAGGAGTGAAAGACCCCAATGGCTGAGTTCACCGCCAAGGACGTGCAAGAGGTCCGTCAGGCGACCGGCGCCGGAATGCTCGACTGCAAGAAGGCGCTCGAGGAGACGGAACGGCGACAAGGAAGCCGCGAAGCAGCTGCTGCGCGAGAGGGGCCTTGCCGCGTCCGCGAAGCGCTCGGACCGCGAGAACACCCAAGGCGCCGTCGCGCTCGTCATCAACGGCGACGCTGCTGCGATGGTCGAGCTGAAGTGCGAGACCGACTTCGTCGCGAAGTCCGAGCAGTTCAACGCCGTCGCGAAGGACCTTGCCCAATCTGTCCTCGCGGGCGGACCTGATGCCGCGAGCCAACGGTCCGGCGACCTCGACGAGCTGAAGATCACGCTCAAGGAGAACATCGAGCTCGGCCGAGTCGTCCAGTTCGTCAAGGGCGCAGGCAACGTGCTCGACAGCTACTTGCACGTGCAGAGCGAGCGCGGCGTCAACGGCGTGCTCGTCGAGACGTCGGGCACCTCGCAAGAGATCGCGCACGACATCGCCGTCCACATCGCGTTCGCGCGTCCGAAGTACCTCTCGCGTGACGAGGTGCCCGCGGCCGACGTCGAGAAGGAGCGCGCGACCCTCGAGGCGATCACCCGCAACGAGGGCAAGCCCGAGCAGGCCATCCCGAAGATCGTCGAGGGTCGTCTCAACGGCTTCTTCAAGGACATCTGCCTGCTCGACCAGCCGTTCGCGAAGGACGACAAGAAGTCGGTCAGCGAAGTGCTCGGTGGCGGTTCGATCGTGCGGTTCTCGCAGATCGAGATCGGGGCCTGAGAGGCGCACGGTGAGCGACGGCACGGTGAGCGAGGTGAAGCCCCGCTGGAAGCGGGTCGTCCTGAAGCTCTCGGGTGAGGCGTTCGCCGAGCCGAGCGGCTACGGCATCGACGGCAACGTCGTCGAACAGGTCGCGAGCGAGATCGTCGACGTCCGCAACAACCTCGGCGTCGACATCGCGGTCGTGGTCGGCGGCGGCAACATCTGGCGCGGCATGCGCGGCGCCGGCAGCGGCATGGACCGCGCGCAGTCCGACTACATGGGCATGCTCGCGACGCTCATCAACTCCCTCGCGCTCCAAGACGCGCTCGAGCGCCTCGAGCAAGCGACGCGGGTGCAGACGGCGATCGAGATGGCGAAGGTCGCGGAGCCGTACATCCGCCGGCGCGCGGTCCGCCACCTCGAGAAGGGACGGGTCGTGATCTTCGCGGGAGGCACCGGCAACCCGTACTTCACGACCGACACGACGGCCGCTCTGCGCGCCGCGGAGATCGAGGCCGAAGCGATCCTCAAGGGGACGCACTCGGGAGTCGACGGCGTGTACACCGCGGACCCGAAGCTCGACCCGACCGCGACGCGATTCGACCACGTGTCGTACATCGAAGTGCTGAACCGAGGCCTCAAAGTCATGGACTCGACGGCCATCACGTTCTGCATGGACAACAAGCTTCCGATCGTCGTGTTCGACCTCATGAAGCCGGGCAACATCAGAGCCGTCCTCGAGGGCCGCACCATCGGTACGCTGGTCTCTTCCTGACGCCGGCGTCCCCATCCCCGGGATGTGACGGCGTAGGGTCGTTGCCATGATCGACGAGACGCTGCTCGACACGATGGACAAGATGGCGAAGGCCGTCGAGCACTCGCGCAGCCAATTCTCGACCGTGCGCACGGGCCGCGCGTCCCCGGCGCTCGTCGAGAAGCTGCCGGTCTCGTACTACGGCTCCGACGTCCCTCTGCAGCAGCTCGCCGGCTTCAGCGTCCCCGAAGCGCGACTTCTCGTCGTGCAGCCGTACGACAAGGGCAAGGATGTGATGGCCGCGATCGAGAAGGCCATCCGCAACTCCGATCTCGGCATCAACCCGAGCAACGACGGCGTGGTCATCAGGCTCGCGTTCCCACCCCTGACCGAAGAGCGGCGGCGCGACTACGTGAAGGTCGTGAAGCACATGGCCGAGGAAGGTCGGGTCGCGGTGCGCAACATCCGTCGAGATGCGCGCAAGCACCTCGAAGCGGCAGAGAAGCAAGGAGAGATCTCGGCCGATGAGCTCGATCGCGCGGAGAAGGAGCTCGAGAAGCTCACTCACGAGCACATCGACGACATCGACAAGGCACTGACGCACAAGGAGCACGAGCTGCTCGAGGTCTGAGCGGCCCACCGGCTCGCGCCGAGCGCGACGCCGACGGAAGGAGAGGCAGCGCAATGAGCGATCACAGCGGGTTCAAACCTCCGGACGACGACCCCGGGCACGACGACGTGCACGACGACGCCGAGGGCATCCGTGTCGTCGGCCCGTCGAACCCGATGCCGCACTGGACCGAGCCGGCGACGGGCGAGATGCCGCGCCTTCTCTTCGACGAGGAGCCTGCCGCGCCCGACGAGGACCTCGAGGCGTGGTCATCCTTTGCGGCGACCCCGCGCTGGCGCAGCTCCGCCGACGACTGGGACGACGACACCGACATCGCAGAGTTCGGCGACTCCGAGACGCGTGTCGGGGCGCTCGACTCGGGCTCCGAAGAGAGCTCGGGTGTGTTCGTGTTCGACGACACGACCGAGCCGCCCACCGACCCCGCTCCCGCAGTCACGCCCATCCGCACGGGCACGCGCAGCGCGCCTGCGCCTGCGCCGGCCCCCGCGGCCGCGGCCGCGACGGCGGGAGCAGCCGGGGCCAGGTCGACGACGGCACGCAAGCAGCCCGCGCCCACGAACCGCCCAGGCGGTGGAGGGCCGGCGAGTCCCGGCGGTCCGGCGGCCGATCGTGACCTTCCCGTCGCGATCGGTGTCGGCGTCGCGCTCGCGGTGGTCGCGCTCGTGCTGTTCTCGATCGGCCCGGGCGCGGCGATGGGTCTCGTCACACTCGTGATCGCAGCCGCGGCAGCAGAGTTCTACGCGGCGATGCAGAAGGTCGCGTATCGCCCGGCGACGTTGCTCGGCATCGTCGCCTGCGCGGGGATGCCGCTCGCGGCCTACTGGCGAGGCGAGGGCGCGATCCCGTTGGTGCTCGTCCTCAGCGTCGTCTTCGGTCTGCTGTGGTTCCTGCTCGCCGCGGAGGACGTGCGGCCGGTGCCGAACCTCGCCGTCACGCTCCTCGGCGTGGTGTACGTCGGTCTGCTCGGCTCCTTCGCCGCGCTGATCCTCCAATTCCCGAACGGGGTCGGGATGTTGCTGGGGGCGATCATCGCAACGGTCGCGTACGACATCGGAGGCCTGTTCGTCGGCTCGAGCGCCGGACGTTCACATCTCGCGCCCGCGGTCAGCCCGAACAAGACCTACGAAGGCCTCATCGGCGGCATGCTCATGGCGGTCCTCGCGGCAGTGGTGATCTGCGGTCGGTTCGTGCCGTGGGATCACCTCGGCGACTCGATCAAGCTCGGGATCGTCGTGGCGATCGCCGCGCCGCTCGGCGACCTCTGCGAGTCGATGATCAAGCGCGACCTGAGCATCAAGGACATGGGGACGATCCTCCCCGGCCACGGCGGCATCCTCGACCGCTTCGACGCGCTGCTCTTCGTGCTGCCAGCCGTCTACTACCTCGCCCGCGTCGCCAACATCTTCTGAGCCGCTGGTTCTCTTGGTCGATTCACCGGCGTAGAGCCGGCAATTCGACAAGAAATCCAGCGGCGTAGCCTGGGTCGGTGACCACGCGTGTCGCCGTCGCCGGCTCGACGGGCTCGATCGGGGTGCAGACCCTCGACGTCGTCGCCGCCGAGGCCGACCGGTTCGAGGTGGTCGCGCTCGGCGCGTCGTCGTCGGTCGATCGGCTGATCGAGCAGGCGCGCGCGGTGCGCCCGAAGGTCGTCGCGATCGCGGACGCCGCGCACGAGGCGACGCTGAGGGACGCGCTTCCCGAGTGTGAGGTGCGCGGCGGGCCCGATGCGCTCGCTTCGCTCGCCGAGGACGCCGACGTCGTGGTGAACGGTGTGGTCGGGTTCGCCGGGCTGCCGGTCACTCTCGCGACGCTCAACGGCGGCAAGCGGCTCGCGCTCGCGAACAAGGAGTCGCTGATCGCCGCGGGGCCGGTGGTGCAGGTCGCGCGAGCGACGCCTGGCGCCGAGCTCGTGCCGGTCGACTCCGAGCACTGCGCGGTGCATCAGTGCCTCCGGGCCAGCAAGACCGGCGGCGGGGCCGACCTCGCTCGCATCGTGCTCACCGCGAGCGGAGGACCGTTCCGGGGCCGCACCCGGGCCGACCTCGAGCAGGTGACGATCGATGACGCGCTGAGGCATCCGACTTGGAGCATGGGGCCGAAGATCACGGTGGACTCGTCCACGCTGATGAACAAGGGACTCGAGGTCATCGAGGCCCACGAGCTGTTCGGCGCGAGCTACGACCAGATCGAGGTCGTCGTGCATCCGCAGTCGATCGTGCACTCGATGGTCGAGTTCACCGACGGGGCGATGATCGCCCAGCTCTCATTGCCGGACATGCGCCTGCCGATCGGATACGCCTTGGCCTACCCAGATCGCATCGGCACCCCGTTCGGGCGCTTGGACTGGGCCGCCACCGGGCGCCTCGACTTCGAGGCCCCTGACCTCGAGACGTTCACCTGCCTGCGGCTCGGCCTACGACGCCGGGCGAATCGGCGGGACGGCTCCTGCCTGGCTCGAACGCGGCGAACGAGGTCGCCGTGGCCGTCGTTCCTGGCCGGCGAGATCCCGTGGATCGCGATCCCCGACGTCCTCTCCGAGGTGCTTTCACGGCATGATGGGAACTCGGCGGACTCGGTGGACGCTGTGATCGCAGCAGACCAGCACGGCACAGGGCCGCCGCGGCGGTCCAGGTGATCCGACAGCGGCACGCGTCATAGAGGAGCAGACTGCAGCGATGACCGACATCCAGGAGCCGGGCGCCGAGACATCGGGAGCGACCGCACCTGGGTCGCGCATCGGCTTGTTCCTGCTGATCGCCGGCATCGTCGCACTGGGCGTGCTGGGGTCGGTGTCCGCGGTCATCGTCGTGATCGCGCTGCTCGTGATGATCTTCATGCACGAGCTCGGCCACTACCTCACCGCGAAGTCGGCGGGGATGAAGGTCACCGAGTTCTTCCTCGGCTTCGGTCCCCGCATCTGGTCGTTCCACAAGGGCGAGACCGAGTACGGCCTGAAGGCGATCCCCGCGGGCGCCTACGTCCGCATCATCGGGATGCACAACCTCGACCCGGTCGCTCCCGAGGACGAGCCTCGCGCCTACAAGAACCAGCCCTATTGGCGGAAGATGAGCGTCGCCTCGGCCGGCTCGATGATGCACTTCATCATGGCGGTCGTCCTGCTGTTCTGCCTGTTCGCCTTCTACGGTCAGCAGCAGAACAGCGTGTGGACCGTCGGGTCGCTCTCGCGCCTCGGCGACACGCAGACGAGCCCCGCGATCGCAGCCGGGCTGAAGGTCGGCGACAAGATCGTGTCGGTCGACGGCATCCCCGTCAGCGACTTCGATCATGCGGTCGAGCTGATCCAGGCCCGTCCCGGCCAGACGATCGCGATCGAGTACTCGCGCGATGGGCAGACGTTCGAGACGACCGCGACGCTCGAGGACCACAACCCCGAGGGCAAGCCGGTCGGCTTCCTCGGCGTCGGCGCGCACTACCCGTACGTGCACCAGGGCGTGCTCTCCGCGGCACAAGACGCGGTCACGACGTTCCGCGTGCTGATGTGGGAGTCGATCAAGGCGCTCGGATCGTTCTTCTCGCCGAGCGGACTCTCGCACTATGTCGACACGTTGCTCGGCAGGCCTCCGTCCAGCGCGGACTCCTCGGGGTCGAGCAGCGGCAGCGGTCAGCAGTCGCAGGGTGATCGCCCGCTGTCACCGGTCGGCGCAGTCCGCCTCGCCTCCCAGGCGGCCCAGTCCGGCGTGCCCGAGCTGCTGCGGTTCCTCATCGCCATCAACATCTTCGTGGGCATCTTCAACTTGGTGCCGTTGCTCCCGCTCGACGGTGGGCACATCGCAATCGGCACCTACGAGAAGATCCGCTCTCGCAAGGGCAGGCGCTACCAGGTCGACGTCGCCGAAGCTGATGCCGCTCACCTATGCAGTCGTGCTGCTGATGGGTCTGGTGTTCGTGTCCTCGCTGTGGCTCGACCTCTCCGACCCGCTGCGCAACCCCTTCGGGCAGTGACCGAGCGGTACGACCGACGCCGCACCCGTCAGATCCAGGTCGGCAAGGTCGCGGTCGGAGGCGATGCCCCGATCAGCATCCAGTCGATGACGACGACCAAGACGGCCGACGTCGAAGGCACGCTCGGGCAGATCTACGCGCTCGCTGGCGCGGGATGCGACATCGTCCGTTGCACCTGCAACGAGACCGAGGCGGCCGAGGGGCTGGCCCACATCGTCCCTCGCTCGCCCCTGCCGGTCGTGGCCGACATCCACTTCCAGCACAAGCTCGCGCTCGCCGCGCTCGATGCCGGCGTGCACCAGCTCCGCCTCAACCCCGGCAACATCCGCAAGCCGGAGCACATCAAGCTGGTCGCGTCAGAAGCGCGTGACCGCGGCATCTCGTGTCGCATCGGCGTCAACGCAGGTTCGCTCGACCCCGAGCTGTACGAGCAGTTCGGCGGCCCGACGGCAGAGGCGATGGTCGAGTCGGCGAAGAAGGAGATCGGCTACTTCGAGGACGTCGGCTACGACCTCATCGAGATCTCGGTGAAGTCGTCGAACGTCGCCGTCATGATCGAGGCGTATCGCCGCCTCGCCGACGTCACCGACCATCCGTTGCACCTCGGCGTCACCGAAGCCGGCCCGATGCCGCAGGGCATCGTGAAGGCGACCGCGGGGATCGCCACACTGCTCGCCGAGGGCATCGGCGACACGATCCGCTACTCCCTGACCGCAGACCCGGTCGAGGAGGCGAAGGCGGGCCGGGTGCTGCTCGAGTCGCTGGGCCTCCGCGAGCGCCGTGGGCTCGACCTGATCGCCTGCCCCTCGTGCGGCCGCGCCGAGATCGACGTCATCGCCGTCGCCGAGGCCGCGCAGCGCGCGCTCGACGGGATGAGCCTTCCGATCCAGGTCGCGGTGATGGGGTGCGTGGTGAACGGGCCCGGCGAGGCGCGCTCGGCTGACATCGGCATCGCGGCCGGACGCCAGCGCGGTCACCTCTTCATCAAGGGTGAGGTCGTGCGCGTCGTGCCCGAGTCGGCGATGGTCGACGAGCTCGTCCGCCTCGCCGAGGTCTACGTGAAGGAAGGGCCCGAGGCCGCGCTCGCGCAGGCCGATCCGAACGCGGCCGCCGAGGCCGAGAAGGATCGGGCCGCGTTGCTCGACGATCGCGGCGCGGACGCGAACTCGAGCGAAGAGCGCGTCGAGCTCATCCGCAAGCGCGTCACGTCGTAAGGCAAGCAGGGCGCCACACCTCTCCCACTACCCTGACCCGATGGCCAAGGGCAGTGTGCTCACGTCGCAATCCGAGGACTTTCCTCGGTGGTACCAGGACGTCGTCGCGAAGGCCGAGCTCGCGGACAACGGGCCGGTGCGCGGCACGATGGTCATCCGCCCGTACGGGTTCTCTCTCTGGGAGCGCATGCAGGCCGAGATGGACGCCCGCATCAAGGCCGCGGGCGCGGCGAACGTGTACTTCCCGTTGTTCATCCCCGAGAGCTACCTGAAGCGCGAGGCCGACCACGTCGAGGGCTTCGCACCCGAGCTCGCGGTCGTCACCCACGCCGGCGGAGAGGAGCTCGCCGAGCCGGTCGTCGTGCGGCCCACGAGTGAGACGATCGTCAACACCTACTTCGCGAAGTGGATCCAGAGCTACCGCGACCTGCCGCTGCTCCTGAACCAGTGGGCGAACGTCGTGCGCTGGGAGCTCCGGCCTCGCATCTTCCTGCGCACGACCGAGTTCCTGTGGCAAGAGGGCCACACCTGCCACGCGACGCAGGAAGACGCGACCGCCTATGCGGCGAAGATCCTCTACGACGTCTACGCGGACTTCATGGTGAACGTGCTCGCGATCCCGGTGCTGCCCGGTCGCAAGACCGCCCGTGAGCGCTTCCCCGGTGCGATCAACACGTTGACCGTCGAAGCGATGATGGGTGACGGCAAGGCGCTGCAGATGGGCACGAGCCACGAGCTCGGCCAGAACTTCGCCAAGGTGTTCGAGACGCAGTACTCGTCCGAGTCGGGCTCGCTCGAGTACGTGTGGCAGACGTCGTGGGGCTCGTCGACTCGGATGGTCGGCGGCCTGATCATGTGCCACGGCGACGACGCGGGTCTGCGTGTCCCCCTCGTCTCGCTCCCATCCAGGTCGTGGTGCTGCTCATCCGCGGCGAAGACGGCGCGGGTGAGGCCGCTGAACGACTCGCCCGCGAGCTCAAAGGCGTCGACGTGCGCACCGAGATCGACACCCGCACCGACGTGTCGTTCGGTCGCCGGGTCGTGGACTGGGAGCTGAAGGGCGTCCCGGTCAGGGTCGAGGTCGGGCCCCGCGACCTCGCGTCGGGCGTCGTCACCCTGGCGCGGCGCGACTCGGGCGCCAAGGACACGGTTCCGGTCGCCGAGGCCGCGCCGCGCGTGCTGTCGCTCCTGGAGCACATCCAGGGCGAGCTCCTCGCGGAGGCCACGGGCCGGCTCGAGAGTCGCACCACCTCGGTCGACACCGTCGACGAGGCCGTCGAAGCGGCAGCGGACGGCTTCGCTCGCCTGCCGTGGTCGGCGGTCGGCGCCGAGGGCGAGGATCGGATGCGAGCCGACGGCGTGACCGTGCGCTGCCTGCGCCGAGAGGACGGCTCATTGCCCCTCGACGACGCAGAACCGGGCCTCTTGGCCACCGTAGGCCGGGCCTACTGAGCCGCCCCCCGGTATACTTTCGGCAGTTCGTTTCAGTCTGATGTGTGCGTCGACTGAAGGCGTGGGCGCTGCCCACGCCTTCTGTTTCGTCGGCGCACAGTCAGTTCGAATGTGAAAAGTCCGAGGTGAAGAGGAGGTGAGCGGTCGATGACCACGGCAACCCAGAAGCTGCAGACCATCGTCGCGACGCCGCTCGCCGACCTCGGCATCGAGGTGTCCGACATCGAGCTCGCGGGCGGCCTGCTTCGGGTCACCGTCGAGCGGGCCGACGGCACGTCCATCGACATCGACGCGATCACCGAGGCGACCCGCATCGTCTCGCGCGAGCTCGACGTCCACGACCCGATCCCGGGCCAATACACCCTCGAGGTGTCGAGCCCGGGGCTCGAGCGGCCGTTGCGCACCCCGGCGCACTTCCTCCGCGCCGTCGGCCAGCAGGTGGCCGTGCGCACACATCCCGGAGTGGAAGGCGAGCGTCGCGTCACGGGTCTGCTGACCTCCGCGGACGACTCCGGCATCGTCATCACCACGTCCACGAAGGACGGACCGATCACCCGCGCCTCGGCTACGCGGAGGTCGAGCGGGCGCGCACAGTGTTCGAGTGGGGTCCGCCGCCCAAGGCGCCGAAGCCGAAGGGCACCGCGCCGAAGCGGAAGTCTGAATCTGCGAAGGAGGCCGCGCGGTGAGCACCGGCAACCCCGACATGATGGACGCCCTGAAGCTCCTCGCCGCCGAGAAGGGGATCTCGGTCGACGTGCTGCTCCAGGCGCTCGCCGACGCGCTCGCGTCGGCCTACAAGCGCATGCCCGGAGCGGGCGATGAGGCCGAGGTCGAGATCGACGCCTTCACCGGCGACATCAAGGTGATGGCCTACGACATCGACGAGGAAGGCAACTGGGTCAACCCGCGCGACGACACGCCCGACGACTTCGGTCGCATCGCCGCGCAGACGGCCAAGCAGGTCATGGGCCAGCGCATCCGCGAGGCCGAGCGCGAGCGCAAGTACGAGGAGTACGCGGGCCGCGAGGGCGACATCGTCACGGGCATCATCCAGCAGAGCGACCAGCGCTACACGCTGCTCGACCTCGGCAAGGTCGAGGCGTTGCTGCCCCAGGCCGAGCAGGTGCCGTACGAGCGACCCGAGCCGGGCACGCGCCTCAAGGCCTACATCGTCGAGGTGCGGCGCACCTCGAAGGGGCCGCAGATCGTCGTGAGCCGCACGCACCCGGGTCTGATCAAGCGTCTGTTCGAGCTCGAAGTGCCCGAGATCGCGGACGGCGTCGTCGAGATCAAGGCTTGCGCCCGTGAGCCAGGCCATCGCACGAAGATCGCGGTCTGGTCGAACGACCACAACGTCGACCCCGTCGGTGCGTGCGTCGGTGCGCGGGGTGCTCGCGTCCGCATGGTCGTGAACGAGCTGCGCGGCGAGAAGATCGACATCGTCCCCTTCTCCGACGACCCGGCCGACTTCGTCGCGAAGGCGCTGTCGCCCGCGAAGGTGAAGGAGGTCCGCATCCACGAGGATGCGGGCAACGCCGAGGTCATCGTTCCCGACTACCAGCTGTCGCTGGCGATCGGGAAGGAAGGCCAGAACGCGCGCCTCGCCGCGCGCCTCACCGGGTGGCGCGTCGACATCAAGAGCGAGACGCAGCTCGCCGACGAGGAGCGCTATCAGAGCGACGAGTGGGCGCAGGGCCAGTGGATCGAGAACGCCGAGACCGGCGAGATGGAGTGGCACGACGCCGAAGGCGGCGTGGCCGTCTCTGCCGGCGACTGGCAAGAAGGCACTGCGACCGACGAGACGTTGACCACCGTCATCGAGACCGAGACGACCGACGTGGGCGAGGCACAGGTGCTCGCCGAAGCGGCCGTCGAAGAGTCGGCACCCGAGGTGGCGACCGACGAAGGCTGACGCCGGCCCGATCCGCACCTGCGTCGGCTGTCGCCGGCGCCGCAGCCCCGAGGCGTTGGTGAGGGTCGTCGCGGACGATGCGGGTGGCGTCGCGATCGGGCGCACGCGGCCCGGGAGGGGCGCGTGGCTCTGCGCGGATGACCTGGGCTGCATCGACCGAGCTGCCCGAAAAGACAGCCTGGGCAGGGCGTTGCGGCACCCCCTCGGCCCGGACGCCTACGCTCGACTGCGCACGTTGGTCGAGCGATGGGCGGATTTCCGCCCGGACATGCGAGAATGACCTGCCGCGCTCGACAGCCGCATCGGCTGGCGCGCACGAGAACCGATTCACATCTCCCGAATCCGAAAGGCTGACCGCACCCTTGCCCGCAAAGATCCGCCTCCACGAGCTGGCCAAAGAGCTCGGGATGACCAACAAGGAGACGCTCGACCTGGCTGTCGCGCTCGGCATCGGCGTGAAGAGCCACTCGTCGAGCATCGAAGAGGCGCAGGCGGATCGTGTACGGCGGCGGGCCGAGCGTGAAGGGCTCATCCGGGCCGAGCAGCCAGTCGAGGAGAAGCCCGCGAAGCCTGTGAAGGCCGCGGCGAAGACGACGAAGAAGGCCGGGGCCACCAAGGTCGACGAGCCCGCGGCTGTCGCCGTGGCCGAGCCCGAGATCGAGCTGCCCGCGGCCGTCGAGCCCGCGCCGGCGCCCGTGGTGCCCGCACCGGCGGCGCCCGCTCCTGCTCCTGAGCCCGTCGCTCCCATCGTGGAAGAGCCCGAGGTCGTCGTGCCTGCGGCCGCCGCCCCGGTCGAGGTCCCCGCGCCCGAGCACCGCGTCGTGCGAAGCCGGCCGCTCGAGCCCGACACGCACAACCAGCCGCTCACCCCGGCGGCCCGACAGACGTCGTCCACGGTGGGCGAGCGCCCGGCTCCCCGTCCAGCGCCGAGCGCGCCGGTGCCGTCGGCGCCAGCCCCGTCCGCGCCGCCCCCGAGGCCCGCGGCGCCGCCGATCGTGCAGACGCCGCCCGCGGCACCCGCCCCGATTCAGGCCCCGGCGCCCGCCGCCGCGTCGGTGAGCGCGCCCGCTCCGAGCTCGGCTGCACCCAGCGCGAGTGCACCGATCGGCTCGAGCGCGCTTCGGCCAGCGCGGCTGCACCCAGTGCGCCGCCTCGCTCCGCGAGTGGCAAGCCGATCCCCCCGCCGCCCGGCCCCCCGCGGTCGCAGAGCGGCAAGCCGATCCCTCCGCCCCCTGGCATGGGCGGTCGCGGCCCCGCGCCCGCGCGCACGCCAAGTGGTGGTGGCGGCGGAGCCGGCGGTCGGGGTCCGTACCCGGCGCGTCCGGGTGGCCCGCCGCGCACAGGAACGACCGGTGGACCGAGCGGCGGACCCGGTGGAGGAGGAGGGCGACCCGGCGGCTTCAGTCGCCCGGGTGGCGGTCCGGGCGGACCCGGTGGCCCCGGCGGTCCCGGTGGTCCTGGTCAGGGCCGAGGCTCCGGGCAGCGCCGTCAATCGCGTCCCAAGCGCCGTCGTCGTCGGAACATGGAGGAGCTGCAGCCGCAGTCGTCGCCGACGTACTCCGCGACTGACGCGCCGGTGCCCGAGGGCACGATCGTGATCGAGCGCGGCGCGAGTGCGCAGGAGCTCGCTCCCAAGCTGAATCGCACTGCCGCCGACGTCGTGCGCTACCTGTTGCAACAGGGAGCGATGGTCACCGCGACCATGTCGCTCACCGACGAGCAGATGGAGCTGTTCGCGCTCGAGATCGGCGCGGACCTCCTCCTCATCGAACCCGGACAGCAAGAGGAGTTCGAGCTCCAGCAGCTGTTCAACGACGACGATGACGACGATCCCGACGCGCAGCGCGGGCGGCCGCCCGTCATCACCGTGATGGGTCACGTCGACCACGGCAAGACGCTGCTGCTCGACCGCATCCGCTCGGCGAACGTCGTCGCGGGCGAGGCCGGCGGCATCACACAGCACATCGGCGCCTACCAGACCGAGAAGGACGGGCGCCTGATCACGTTCATCGACACGCCCGGCCACGAGGCGTTCACCAAGATGCGCGCTCGCGGCGCCGAGGTCACCGACATCGTCGTGCTGGTCGTCGCGGCCGACGACGGCGTGATGCCTCAGACCGTCGAGGCGCTCAACCACGCCAAGGCGGCCGACGTGCCGATCGTCGTGGCAGTGAACAAGATCGACCGCGCGAACGCCGATCCGGCGCGGGTCATGCAGCAGCTCTCCGAGCAAGGGCTCGTGCCCGAGGCGTGGGGCGGCGACACGATCATGGTCGAGATGTCGGCGCTCCAGGACTTGGGAGTCGACGATCTGCTCGAGCAGCTCGTCCTCGTCGCCGACATCGAGGAGCTCACCGCGAACCCCGAGGGTCGCGCGAAGGGCGTCGTCCTCGAGGCGAACCTCGATGTCGGCCGCGGTCCCGTCGCGACGGTGCTCGTCGACAAGGGCACGCTCAAGGTCGGCGACCCGATCGTCGCCGGCGCGGCCTGGGGGAGCGTCCGTGCGCTCATCGACGACCTCGGCGACCAGGTCAAGGAAGCGCTGCCGTCGACGCCGGTGCAGGTGCTCGGCCTGTCGACGGTGCCGGGCGCGGGCGACGAGTTCCGCGTCGCTCCCGACCTCAAGACGGCGAAGACCGTTGCCGAGGCACGCGAGCAACGCCAGCGGCTCAAGAACCAGCGCGGCATGGCTGCGGTCACACATCGCGGCGTGAAGCTCGAGGACATCTTCGATCAGATCCAGAAGGGTGAGGCGGCGACGCTGAACCTGATCGTGAAGGCCGATGTGCAGGGCTCGCTCGAGGCGCTCACCGAGAGCCTTCGCAAGCTCGAGCGCGACGAAGTGAAGCTCGCATTCGTGCACCGCGGCGTTGGTGGCATCACCGAGAACGACATCACCCTCGCATCGGCGACGAACGCGACGATCATCGGCTTCAACGTGCGGCCCGATCGCAAGGCTCGCGAGCTCGCCGACACCGAAGACGTCGAGATCCGGACCTACGAGATCATCTACCAGGTGCTCGAGGACATCGAGAACGCCATGGTCGGCATGCTCGCTCCCGAGTTCGAGGAGATCGTCACCGGCGAGGCCGAGGTCCGCGAGGTCTTCCGTGTGCCCCGCGTCGGTGGCATCGCCGGCTGCTACGTGCTCAGCGGCACGATCACACGCGGCTCGAAGGTGCGCTTCCTCCGCGAGGGCACGATCATCTGGAAGGGCGCGATCCAGTCGCTGCGGCGCTTCAAGGACGACGTGCGTGAGGTCAACGCCGGCTTCGAATGCGGCATCGGCCTCTCCGACTTCCAGGACCTCAAGCAGGGCGACATCATCGAGACGTTCGAGGAGCGCGAGATCCCCCGCAGCTGAGCCTGCGGGAGCCGAGCCGTGCATGTGCTGACTCTCACCGTCGATCTGCATCTCAACGAGGCGCGATCTCTGAAGATGAAGCGCAGCGTGGTGAAGAGCATCGTGGAAGGGGCCCGGCATCGGTTCGCCGTCGCGGCGGCCGAGGTCGACCATCACGACCAGTGGCAGCGCGCCGAGCTCGGGTTCGCGGTCGTGTCGGGCACCGCGCACCATGCCTCCGACGTGATCGACGAGGTCGAGCGGTTCGTGTGGTCGCGCCCCGAGGTCGAGGTGCTGCAACACCGAGAGGAGGTGGCTCGAGTGACGAAGCCGAAGCGACATCGGCCTCAGGCGGCGCGCCAGTACCCGCGGACTTACCGCGTCAACGAGCTCGTGCGCGAGATCACGGCCGAGGAGCTCGAGCGCATCGCCGACGAGCGCCTCGAGCTCGTGGCGATCACCTCGGTCGAGGTCGATCGCGATCTGCGGCACGCGGTCGTGTGGTTCGACACGTTCCTCGGCGAGGCGACCGACGACGACGCGTTGGAAGCCCTCGGCGAGGCCCGTGTCGCGATCCAGGCTGCCATCGGGCGACAGGCTCGCTTGAAGCGCACGCCCACGTTGACGTTCAAGCCCGACACCGGCATCCGGACAGGCGAGCGGGTCGACGAGATCCTCCGCGAGCTTCCGCCACTCGACGAGCCCGGCGACGACGAAGCAGACGATGCCTGACGGGTTCTCGGTGGTCGACAAGCAAGCCGGCTGGACCTCGCACGACATCGTCGCCCGGGCTCGAAAGGTGTTGGGCGAGCGGCGCGTCGGGCATGCGGGCACGCTCGATCCCGACGCGACCGGGGTGCTGCTGCTCGGCGTGGGCAGGGCAACTCGCCTGCTGCGGTTCCTCACCGTGCTGCCGAAGACCTACACGGGCGAGGTGGTGTTCGGTCGGGAGACCTCGACGCTCGACTCGTCGGGCGAGACGACCGCGACGCACGAGATGACCCTGGCGATGGCCGACGTTGTCGCTGCCGCCGCGACTCTGACCGGCCCGATCATGCAGGTGCCGCCGATGGTGTCCGCGCTGAAGGTCGACGGGCGGCGATTGCACGAGCTCGCTCGCGAGGGGATCGAGGTGGAGCGCGACCCGCGGCCCGTGACCGTCTACCGATTCGACGTCGAATCGTCGCCCGACCCGCTCGTGTACCGCGTCGAGGTCGAGTGCTCCTCCGGCACCTACGTGCGGTCGCTCGCGGCAGATCTCGGGCATGCGCTCGGTGGCGGCGCGCACCTGCGCGCTCTCCGTCGCACGCGGATCGGCTCGTTCGGTGAGGACGAAGCGCACGAAGTCGACACGCTCGTGCTGCAGCCCGCCGCGGTCGCCCTGCGCGACATGTCGTCGACGTCCGTCGACGCGGCGACTGCCGCTGCGGTCGCGCACGGGAAGGTGCTCACGCGCGATGTGCTCCGGATCCAGGGCGACGGGCCGTGGGCGGTGCTGGACGAGGCGGGGACGCTGCTCGCGGTCTACGAGCCCACAGACAAGGCCGACGCGGTGAAGCCGGCCGTCGTGCTCGCCGCGGCGACGTGACGTTAGGGTCCCGGCTGTGGAGGTGATCCGCGACGGCGACCCGTGCCCGCGCCCCCGGAAGGGAGCGTGATCACGATCGGTGCGTACGACGGCGTCCACCTAGGTCACCGTGCCGTGATCGCCGAGGTGAAGCTGCGGGCGGCCGAGCTCGGCGCGCGCTCCGCAGTCGTGACGTTCGATCGTCATCCGGCGTCGGTGGTGCGACCCGAATCCGCTCCGATGCTCCTCACCGATCTCGACCAGCGCTTGTCGCGCATCAAGGCAACGGGCGTCGACTACACGGTGGTGCTCACGTTCGACGAGCGCCGCGCCGCCGAACCGGCGGAAGACTTCGTCGAGCAGGTGCTCGTCGAGTGCCTGCACGCGCGGGGTGTCGTCATCGGCGAGGACTTCCACTTCGGGCACAAGCGGCGCGGCAACGTCGAGCTGCTCCGCTCGATGGGAGCCATCCACGGCTTCGAGGTCGAGCCCCTCGGCTTGGTGACCACGACCGGCGACAGAGAGGCGGTGTCGTCGACGGCGATCCGCCAGGCGCTCGGTCGGGGCGATCTCGACACCGCGACCGCGATGCTGGGTCGCCACCACGAGGTCTGGGGACCGGTGGTCGAGGGCGACCGCCGGGGCCGCCAGCTCGGCTTCCCGACCGCGAACGTGGCCGTGCCGCCGGGCATCGCCCTCCCCGTCGACGGCATCTACGCAGGGTGGTACGAGCGTCCCGATGGATCGGTGCATCCCGCGGCCCTCTCGCTCGGCCGCCGGCCGACGTTCTACGCCGACCAGCCGTACTCCCTGCTCGAGGCCTATCTGCTGGGGTTCGACGGCGATCTGTACGGTGAGCTGGCCAAGGTGCGGTTCGTGGCCAAGCTCCGAGACGAGGCGCGGTTCGACTCGGTCGAGGCGCTCGTCGAGCAGATGCGGGCTGACGTGGCCGCGGCCAGGGCGGTCCTGGTAGCCTGACTGGGTCCATCGCGGCATCTCCGCTGCGATGCGATGCGCCTCCGTGGTCGAGCCGGTCGAATCCGGTCGATCACCCAAGGCGCGTCTTCCCCGCCACCGTGGCGCCGAAGCAGAAAGCGAGCACATGCCCGAGAAGTCCACGACGATTGCCGCGCACCGCCTCCACGACACCGACACGGGGTCGCCCGAGGTGCAGATCGCGCTGCTGACCGACCGCATCAACCAGCTCACCGAGCATCTGAAGGTCCACAAGAAGGACCACCACAGCCGCCGGGGGCTCCTCATGCTGGTCGGTCGCCGTCGCCGTCTCCTCGACTATGTCCGGGAGAACGACGTCGAGCGCTACCGCGCAGTCATCGCCA
Source organism: uncultured Acidimicrobiales bacterium (assembly GCA_963739555.1). GTDB lineage: Bacteria > Actinomycetota > Acidimicrobiia > Acidimicrobiales > DATKAS01 > DATKAS01. The sequence continues at coordinate 95,361 of CAVUAV010000012.1, forward strand.
AGCTCGGCCTGCGCCGCTAAGACACCGCAACAAGCAAGATCCAGCAACAAAGAAGCTACGAGCGGCTCCGAGGTCAGCTGCCAGTCGCCGATCTCCCGAACCTGAGGGTTGGGAGGTTGCCGACTGGGAACTGGCCACTGCCGCTCCAACACGGGGCGCGCCAAGGGGCGTGCACCCGAGAGGAGGTCCGCGTGGCGGACAGCACATCCGTATCGGCGCCGATCAGCGGCACCGACAAGACACTCACGTTCTCGACCGGTCTGTTGGCTCAGCAGAGCCAAGGCGCGGTCGTCGGCCAGATCGGCGACACCGTCGCCCTGGTCACTGCGAATGCCGCGAAAGGCGTTCGTGAAGGCATCGACTTCTTTCCTTTGACCGTCGACGTCGAAGAGCGCGCGTATGCCGCGGGAAAGATCCCCGGCTCGTTCTTCCGGCGTGAAGGTCGGCCCAGCGACTCAGCGATCCTGACGTGCCGCCTCATCGACCGGCCGCTGCGACCGTCGTTCCCCGACGGCTATCGCAACGAGACCCAGGTCGTCGTCACGGTGCTCGGCGCCGATCAGGAGAACCCGCACGACGTGCTCGCGATCAACGCGGCGTCGGCATCACTCATGCTCTCGGGCATCCCGTTCGACGGGCCGATCGGCGCGGTGCGCGTCGCGTACAGCACCGACGGCGAGTGGATCGCCCATCCCACCTACGAGGAGGGTGACGCCAGCACGTTCGAGCTCGTCGTCGCCGGCCGTCAGCTCCCTGACGGCGACGTCGCGATCATGATGGTCGAGGCGGGCGGCACCGAGAGGGCCTGGCAGTACTACGAGGACGGCGCTCCGAAGGTCAGCGAGGACGTCATCGCCGCAGGCCTCGAGGCGTCGAAGGTCTGGATCAAGGAGTCGATCGCTCTGCAGCGCGACCTCGTGAAGGCCGCGGGCACCCGTGAGCCGATCGAGTACACGCCGGTCCTCGACTACGGCGACGACGTGTTCGAGCGCGTGAGCGCGGTCGGCGCGTCGAAGCTCGAGCCCGCGACTCGCCTCGTCATCAAGGCCGAGCGCAACGAGGCCATCGAGAAGGCCGGAGCCGAGATCGCCGCCGAGCTCAGCGGTGAGTTCGAAGGTCGTGAGAAGGAGATCAAGGAGGCGGTCCGTTCGCTCACGAAGAAGCTCGTGCGCAAGCGCATCGTCGAAGACGGCCTTCGCATCGACGGCCGCGGCCCGAAGGACATCCGTCCGCTCTCAGCGTCAGTCGGCATCGTTCCGACCGCGCACGGCTCGGGCCTGTTCCAGCGAGGCGAGACGCAGGTGCTCAACATCTGCACGCTCGGCATGCCCCGCATGAACCAGCTGCTCGACACGATCGGTCCCGACACCAACAAGCGCTACATGCACCACTACAACATGCCGCCCTCCGCCAACGGCGAGGTCGGTCGGGTGGGCTCGCCCAAGCGCCGCGAGATCGGCCACGGCATGCTCGCCGAGCGAGCGCTGCTGCCGGTCGTGCCGAGCCAGGAGGAGTTCTCCTACACGCTGCGCCTCGTCAGCGAGGTGCTCGCGTCGAATGGCTCGACGTCGATGGCGTCGGTGTGCTCGTCCACGCTGTCGCTCATGGATGCAGGCGTGCCGATCAAGGCGCCCGTCGCGGGCATCGCGATGGGTCTCGTGTTCGCCGAAGGCAAGTACACGACGCTGACCGACATCCTCGGAGCGGAAGACGCGTTCGGCGACATGGACTTCAAGGTCGCCGGCACCGCCGACTTCATCACCGCGCTGCAGCTCGACACGAAGATCGACGGCATCCCCGCCGATGTGCTCGCGGCTGCGTTGCAGCAGGCTCGTGACGCCCGCATGCAGATCCTCGAGGTCATGCACACGGCCATCGCCGAGCCTCGGCCCGAGGTCAACGAGACCGCGCCGAAGATCATCAGCTTCAACATCCCGATGGACAAGATCGGCGAGGTGATCGGGCCCAAGGGCAAGGTCATCAACACGATCCAGCAGGAGACGGGCGCGGACATCGCGGTCGACGACGATGGCCAGGTCGGCATCGTCACGATCGGCTCGGTCGACGGTGGCGCGGTCGCCGAGGCCCGCCGTCAGATCGACCTCATCATCAACCCGCCGAGCGCATCGGTCGGCGAGATCTATCCCGGCAAGGTCGTGAACATCACCAAGTTCGGTGCGTTCGTGAACATCCTCCCGGGCCGCGACGGTCTCGTGCACATCTCCAAGCTCGGGCGCGGCAAGCGCATCGAGCGAGTCGAGGACGTGCTCGAGCTGGGCGACGAGATCATGGTGCGGGTCGACGACATCGACCCGAACGGCAAGGTCTCGCTCACGCCGATCGTCGAGGGCGATGAGGGCGGCGCTGACGAGGGCGGCAACGACGCGTCCGCAACCCGGGCGCCGAAGTTCTCTGGCTCCTCGAGCTCGTCGTCGGGCGCGCCCGGCGCATCGGTGTCGTTCGAGGACTCGTTCGAGGCAGAGGCTCGTGAGCAGTTCGGCGACCTCGGCCCCGCTGCGGCTTCCGCGCCTTCGGGTGGCGGGTCACGCAGCAGCAGCGGTGGGGACCGCGGCCGCGGGCCGCGTCGCAGCGGTGGCAACAGCGGCGGCCGCCGTCGCTGAGGGCTCGCGCATCGAGTGCACGCAGCTGGCTTCGGGTGTTCGTGTCATCAGTGAGCGAATGCCCGAGGCCCACTCGGCGTGCGTCGGCGTCTGGGTAGGCGTCGGCGCACGTGACGAGCCCGACTCGCTGAGCGGGGTCTCGCACTTCCTCGAGCACCTGCTCTTCAAGGGCAGCGACACCCGCAGCGCCCGTGACATCGCGCAGGCCGTCGACCGCGTCGGTGGCGACATGAACGCGTTCACGGCCAAGGAGTACACGGCGTACGTCACGCGTCTGCCGAGCAAGCACGTCACCCTCGGTGTCGAGCTGCTCGCGGACGTGCTCACGCGTCCGTCGCTGCGTGACGACGACATCGAGGCGGAGCGTCAGGTCATCCTCGAAGAGCTCCACATGGACGAGGACACGCCCGACGATCGAGTGCACACCCTCGTTTTCGAGTCGCTCTTCCCGAAGCACCCGCTCGGTCGGGAGACCGCGGGGAGTGCCGACACCGTCGAGGCGATCGCTCCCGACGACATCCGCTCCTTCTTCGGCGCGCACTACGGACCGTCGGCGTTCGTCGTCGCCGCAGCCGGGCTGATCGACCACGAACAGGTCGTCGCCGATGTCGAGGCGCACTTCGGCCCCGCGCGTGCCACCTCGGCCGTGTCCCGCAGCATGCCCACGTTGCCCAGCCGGCCGCTCGCGGTGTTGAAGCGGTCGATCGAGCAGGCCCACCTCGCGCTCGGCTTCCCGGGGCTGACTCGCACCGATCCCGATCGGGAGGCCCTCGAGGTGCTCAACCATGTGATCGGCGGCGGCATGTCGAGCCGTCTGCTCCAGACCATCCGCGAGGACCGCGGCCTCGCGTACGCCGTCTACTCCGCGCACACCGAGTTCTGCGACGCGGGAGCACTCACGATCTATGCGGCGACAACGCCGGCGCGCGTGGACGAGGTGCTCGACCTCGTCGACGCTGAGATCGCCCAGCTCGGCAACGACGGCATCACCGCCGACGAGCTCGACGTCGCACTCGGCTACCTCGAGGGCTCGCTCGTGCTCGGGCTCGAGGACTCGGGCAGTCGCATGGCGCGGCTCGGCGGCTCCCTCACGGTGCGCGGGTATGTGCGCACGATCGACGAGCAGCTCGATCGGTACCGCGCGGTCACCCGCGACGACGTGCAGCGGGTCGCGCAGCAAGTGCTCTCGGGTCCGCGCTCGCTCGCGGTCGTCGGGCCGATGGCCAAGCGCACGCTCACCGAGCGCCTCGCCCGCACGGCCTGACGACGGTCAGACGATCGTCGTCGTCTTGCCCATGTAGCGATCCCGCAGGATCCGCTTGTAGAGCTTCCCCGTCGGCAGGCGCGGCAGCTCGGCCTCGAAGTCGATCGACCGCGGCACCTTGAACCCGGCAAGCCGCTCACGTGCGTACGCGGTGATCTCTCGCGCGAGGTCGTCTGATGGCTCGACGCCGTCGATCGGTTGGACGACCGCCTTGACCTGCTCGCCGAAGTCGTCGTCGGGGATGCCGAACACGGCGACGTCCGCGACCTTCGGGTGGGCGACGATCACGTCCTCGATCTCGCGCGGGTAGATGTTCACGCCACCCGAGATGATCATGTACGCCTTGCGGTCGGTCAGGAACAGGTAGCCGTCGTCGTCGACGTAGCCGACATCGCCGAGCGTCGAGCGTCCACCCGACAGGCGTGAGCCTTCGGTCTTCTCCGGCGCGTTGTGGTACTCGAACTTCCCGGCACCGGAGAAGTAGATCGTTCCCTCGGTGTTGGGCGGGAGGTCGTTGCCTTCCTCGTCGACGATGTGGAGCTTGCCGATCGCGACCCGGCCGACCGAACCGGGATGCTGCAGCCAGTCTTCGCTGGCGATGAACGTGGCGCCGTTGCCCTCGGTGCCCGCGTAGTACTCGAGCAGGATCGGGCCCCACCACTCGATCATCCGACGCTTGACCTCGACGGGGCACGGCGCGGCCGCGTGGATCGCGACGCGGTGGCTCGACAGGTCGTGAGGCAGCCGCACCTCGTCGGGCAGCTTGAGCATGCGGACGAACATCGTCGGCACCCACTGCGAATGAGTGATGCGGTGTCGCTCGATCAGCTCGATCGCTTCGGCCGCGTCGAAGTGCTCCATGATCACGACGGTGCCGCCGAAGCGCTGCACGTTCACCGAGAACGCGAGCGGCGCGGCGTGGTACATCGGCGCGGGGGACAGGTAGATCGTGTCTTCGCCCCAGCCGTACACGACCTTGCCGCCGAGGACGGCCGGATCGGGATCGCTCGGCGTGTAGCTCGGCAGCGGGCGCTTCACGCCCTTCGGCCGACCTGTGGTGCCCGACGAGTAGAGCATCGCGGCGCCCATGGTCTCGTCTTCGAGTGGCTCGGCCGACGTCGCCGCGAGGGCATCTTCGTAGCTGTCGAACCCCGGGATCGTGCCGTCGACCATCAGGCGCACGTGCACGTTCGGGATGTCGTTCTCGCCCGTGAGGCCGCCGGCGATCTCGGCCTTCGCCGCTGAGGTGACGAGCACCCTCGCCTCGCAGTCATTGGCGATGTACGCGACCTCGGGGACGGTGAGGTAGCTGTTGATCGTCGTGACGTACAGACCGGAGCGGAGCGCGGCCCAGACGACCTCGAGGAACCGCGGCTGGTTCTCCATGAACAGCGCGACGTGGTCGCCGCGCTGCAACCCGGCGTCACGGAAGAGGCGCGCGAGGCGGATCGAGCGATCGTTCAGCTCGCGGTAGGTGACGGTGGCGCCCGATCGGCCCATGATCACTGCCGGTCGGTCGGGAGCGGTCGCTGCGTAGGTGCCCGGATACATCGCCTTCCCCTATGTCGAACGGTGACCGTAGCGCCGGTGGGTAACGTGCGGCGCGTGGCGACGAGGGTCGGGGTGTTCGGTGCCGGAGGACGCATGGGCGCGACCGTGTGCGAAGCCGTCGCGTCCGATCCGACCCTCGAGCTCGTCGCCGCCGTCGACCCGTTTCACCCCGGTGATCTCGTTGCGGCCGGCATCACGGTCGCCGACGCGCCTCGCGCGCTCGCCGACGCGAACGCCGAGGTCGCAGTCGATTTCACGACGCCCGACGCGGCGATGGGCAACCTCCGCTGGTGCGCGATGCATCAGGTGCACGCGGTCGTGGGAACGACCGGACTCGGCGAGGTCGAGCTCGACGAGCTGCGACACCTGTTCACCGCGAGCAACTGCGTCGTCGCGCCCAACTTCGCGATCGGCGCGGTGCTGATGATGCGGTTCGCCGAGCTCGCCGCTCCGTTCTTCGAGACCGCCGAGATCATCGAGCTGCACCACAACCAGAAGGTCGACGCGCCGTCCGGCACCGCGATGATGACGGCCCGGCGCATGGCCGACGCGTCGTCCGAGTGGTCGGCCGACCCGACTCGGGTCGAGGTCACTCCCGGAGCGCGGCGGCGGCGTCGGCCCCGGCGACATCCACGTGCACTCGGTGCGGCTGCTCGGACTCGTCGCCCACCAAGAGGTGCTGCTCGGCACCACGGGTCAGTCGCTCACCATCCGCCACGACTCGTACGACCGCAGCTCGTTCATGCCCGGCGTGCTGCTCGCGGTGAAGGCAGTCGCGGATCGGCCCGGTGTGACAATGGGGTTAGATGCCCTGCTCGGGTTCTAGAAGGGCGGCGCAGTGCGCCGCCGGGTGCGCGAAGCACCGATTGTGGAGCGCAGCGACCGGAGCCGGGCGAAGCGGAGCGGAGAGCGGCTACGCATGATGGTGGCGGCAGTGCGGTGACGTGCCGTACCGGGCGTGCAGCTCACGCTTGAGGCCGTGGGGCGAGTCGAACGACGCGATGCGGTGAGCGTCGAGGAGCGCACGTTGCGCAGCGACGTCGCCGCCGAACGCCTTCGCCGCGAGCTCGGGCTCGAGGTTGGCGGCAGCGAGGATCGCGCCCGTGCAGCCGAGCGCGCCGGCGTAGAGCGCCATCGCCGCGGAGCCGCTGTAGACGGGGCCGTCGTACACCGCGAGCTCCTCGAGCATGCGGGTCGGATCGCCGGTCGAGTCCTTCAACCCCGCGATGGGCAGCAGGGGGAGCACGTCGACGGCGATGCCGTCGTTCATCGAGACCTTGGGGTAGTGGTACGCGATCACCGGGAAGGTTCCCGCGGCAGACGCGATGTCCTCGTAGTACTCCCGCACGTCCCCGTGGTGGGGCGACAGCGCGACAGCGGCATCGGCACCGTGGTCGATCGAACGCTTGGTCAGCTCGGCCGAGCTCACGCCCGGCGGGAGGGCGCCGGTGCCGATGATCACGGGCACTTCCGAAGGCACCGCGGCACGCACGGCGTCGAGCAGCGTGAGCCGTTCCTTCATCGACAGGTGGGACGCTTCGCCCGTGGTGCCGGCGACCACTATCGCGTTGACTCCACGCTCGGCGAGGTGCGACGCGTGGCGGGAGGTGGAGGCGGCGTCGACGCTGCCGTGCTCGTCGAAGAACGTGACGATGGCGGCGGCGACGCCGGTGAAGACGGGATCGGGCATGGTGCTCCCTTCTGTCAGGTACGGGTTGTCAGGTGCGGCGGTGGAACATGCGGGCGTTGGCTTGGTCGCGCGGCATCAGCACGATCTGGTCGATGTTCACGTGTGAAGGGCGGGTCACCGCGAACGCGACGCACTCGGCGACGTCGTCAGCGGTCAATGGCGTGAGCCCCTCGTAGACCTTCGCGGCGCGAGCCTCGTCGCCACCGAAGCGCACGAGTGAGAACTCGGTCTCGCAGGCGCCCGGGTCGATCTCGGTCACGCGGATCGGCCGGCCGAGCAGCTCCATCCGAAGCACCTGATGGAGGGCGTGCACTGCGAACTTCGCGGCGTTGTATCCGGCACCGCCGATGTAGCCCTCGAGACCGGCGACCGAGCCCATCAGCACGATGTGGCCGTCGCCGCTGGCCTCGAGCTTGGGCAGCAGCGCCTTCGTCATCCGCACCGTGCCGAGGACGTTCGCGTCGAACATCCACTGCCAGTCATCGAGGTCGGACTTCTCGACCGCGTCGAGCCCGAGCGCGCCGCCCGCGTTGTTCACGAGCACGCGGCACTCGTCGATCGCTGCGCAGAAGTCGTCGACGGACGCGTCGTCCTCGACGTCGAGGGGGATCGCCCGCGCTCCAGCTGCCTCGGCAACCTCTCGAAGCCGATCGACGCGCCGCGCGCCGATGACGACGTCGAAGCCCTCTTTCGCGAGCTGGATGGCGGTCGCCGCGCCGATGCCGCTGCTGGCGCCTGTGACGACCGCGACCCCCCGGTGCAAGGCCCCGACCCTACCGGACGTCCGTGTTGTCGTCGTCTGCGACGGTGTTCTCGTCGTCGGACGCGGGGTCGTCGACGGCGAGTGCCTCGATCTCGTCCTCCACCTTCCCGAGCGGCTCGAGCTCGCCCCGGGCCATCGATCGGTAGGCCTGGAAGCCGACCACCGCGACGGAGATGCGCGACGAGGGGCCACTGGTATCGCTGCACCCAGTCGAGGACCCTCGTCAGCGGGTGTTGGAACGCCTTGCCCAGCCACCAGATCAACATGAGCCGGCCGATCGTGCCGAGGATGTTCAGCGTCCAGAACGTGCGAGGGCGCATCCCAGACGTGCCGGCGAAGAGGCAGATCGCGTTGTTCGGCATGATCGCGACGAGGGGTGCGCCCCACCGGCCGAACTTGCGCTCGAGCCAGCGCAGCTGCCGCGTCGCCCCGGTGCCGGCCTTCGCCTCTAGCCATTGCAGTGCAGGCTCGCCGTACCAGCGGCCGAGGAGGAAGAACAGCGGGTCGGACACGAGCAAGCGGAAGAACCCGATGGTGAAGAACGGCACCGCGCCGATGCCCGCCGCGACCACCAGCAGCAGGTGCCGGTTGCGCGCGTCGAGTGCGATCAGCAGCGCCGGATGGTGGGTGACGAGCCTCGGCGCGAGAGCGGTGCCGACGTTCGCCATCGCGACGAGCGCGCCAATCGGGACGAGCAGCAGCGTGAGGCGGCCACGGTCGAAGCGGAAGGGCTCGGCGGCCTGATCGGCGGACGACACGGCGCTCCGGAGCGTACTGGCCGCCAGCCTGCCCAATTCTTCGGACGTAGTCTGGGGTCACTGTCCGTTCGAGCTTCCGGGGGAACGCTCATGCAGGGCTTGATGCAGGACTACCCGCTCACGATCCCGCACCTGTTCGGCCGAGCCGAGCAGCTGTTCTCCGACAAGGAGGTCGTCACGGCGACGGCAACGGGCATCGAGCGCATCACGTACGGGGCTTGGGCCGAGCGCACGCATCGCCTGGGCGGAGTGCTCGACGACCTCGGCATCTCCGAGGACGGGCGGGTCGCGACCTTCGCGTGGAACACGGCGCGCCACCTCGAGCTCTACTTCGCGGCGCCGTGCACGGGGCGGGTGCTGCACACGCTGAACATCCGCCTGTTCCCCGAGCAGCTCACCTACATCGCGAACCACGCCGAGGACGAGGTGATCTTCGTCGACCGGTCGCTGACCCCGCTGCTGTGGCCGCTGCTCAAGACGTTCGAGACCGTCCGCCACCTCGTCGTGATGGACGACGGCAAGGGCGCCGTTCCCGACGAAGGCGCCGACGGCTTCGTGATCCATGACTACGAGGAGCTGTTGGCCGCGGCGTCACCAGTCGCGTTCCGCGTCGACGACGAGAACCGTGCCGCGTCGATGTGCTACACGAGCGGCACGACCGGCAACCCGAAGGGTGTCGTCTACTCCCACCGCTCGACGTTCCTCCACACGATGGGTGCGACGACGACGGGATCGCTTGGTGCGCGCGAATCCGACGTGATCCTGCCCGTGGTGCCGATGTTCCACGCGAACGCGTGGGGCCTCGCCCATGCCGCCGTCGCGTGCGGCGCGACGCTCGTGATGCCCGGCCCCGACCTCTCGGGCAAGGCGATCGCGGACCTCATCGTGAACGAGCGCGTCACGGTCGCGGCCGGCGTGCCGACGATCTGGATGCAGGTGCTTCCCGAGCTGAAGGGCCGCGACGCGTCGAGCCTGCGCGTGATCCCGTGCGGTGGGTCGGCTGTGCCGCGCGCGCTGTCCGAGGCGTACCGCGAGCAGCTCGGCCTCCCGATCCTCCAGGCGTGGGGGATGACCGAGACGAGCCCGATCGCATCGGTCGGGCGCGTGAAGTCGACCCGAATCAGCGACGACGCCGACGAGATGGCCGACCTGCGCACCACCGTCGGCACGGTCGTGCTCGGTGTCGAGCAGCGCGTCGTCGAGCCCGGGTCGATCGAGCCGCTTCCGTGGGACGGTGAGTCGAGCGGCGAGCTGCAGGTGCGGGGCCCCTGGATCGCGAAGGCGTATTACAACGACGAGCGGTCCGGTGAGTCGTTCACCGAAGACGGGTGGCTCAAGACCGGCGATGTCGCGACGATCGACGAGCACGGCTACATCCGGCTCGTCGACCGCACGAAGGACCTCATCAAGTCGGGCGGTGAGTGGATCAGCTCGGTCGAGATCGAGAACGAGCTCATGGCCCATCCCAAGATCGCCGAGGCCGCGGTCATCGGGGTCCCCCATCCGAAGTGGGCCGAGCGCCCGCTCGCCTGCGTCGTGGTGAAGCCGGGGGAGGAGCTCACGAAGGCCGAGGTCATCGAATTCCTCGCGCCGAAGCTGGCCAAGTGGCAGCTGCCCGACGACGTGGTCTTCATCGAGGAGGTGCCGAAGACATCGGTCGGCAAGTTCTCGAAGAAGGACCTGCGGTCCCGCTTCGCCGACTACTCCCTCCCCAGCGACGTGTGACCAACGGCCCATAGACGGTGAGACGGTTTTGGTCTTAACGTCTCACGTGTGACGGACACGGGGGTCGTCGTCGACCTCACCCTCGAAGATCGTGTGCTCGACGCCGTCAAGGCCTGCTGCGAGCGCTGGGGCATGGCCAAGGTCACGATCGACGACATCGCCAGTGAGGCGGGCTGCTCCCGAGCGACCGTCTACCGGCTGTTCCCCGGCGGCAAGGACAACCTGTACGAGGCCTTGCGCAAGCGCGAGACCCGTGACTTCTTCAACGAGCTGAACGGTCACCTCGCGGACGCGAACGGCTACGAAGACCTGTTGGTGCGCGGCGTCGTCGCCGCGACCCAGGCACTGAGGGCCGACGAGCACCTCCAGCTGATGCTCGCGTCGCAGCCCGGTGAGCTGCTCGCCGACATGACGATGGACGGCCTGCCCCGCATCTTCGACTCCGCGACCATCGTCCTCACGCCGTGGTTCGCGCCGTACATCGGCGCGGGCCGCTCCGCCGAGCTCGCCGAGTGGCTCGCCCGCGTCGTCCTCTCCTACTTCTTCTCGCCCTCTCGCTTCGTCGATCTCGGCGATCCCGACTCCGCCAAGCGCTTCATCGACCAGTTCGTCCTTCCCGCGTTCCCCGCCCTCCCGAACCGAGGCACACCATGAGCACTGAGATCTCCGACATGATCGGCCGCGAAGACGTCAACGACGTCGAGGCCATCCTCGCGATCACCAACACCGACGTCGACGCGGTCGGACACGCGGTGAAGGACAACGCCGACGCGCTGTTCACGTGGGACTACGACCTCGCTCGTCCTGCGCTGCGCAAGCTGTACGAGAAGGCGAAGACCGGGCAGTGGAACGGCCAGACCGATCTTCCGTGGGAGACCGAGGTCGACCAGGAGGCAGTGGTCATCGCGAACGCGGCCGCGGCACAGGGTGGCGTGGGCACCAATCCCGACCACTACATCGGCTCACCGGTCGAGAAGTGGGGCGACCCCGAGTGGCTCGAATTCGGCATCCAGAGCCAGAACTGGACGCTGAGCCAGTTCCTCCACGGCGAGCAAGGCGCGCTGCTGTGCACGGCCAAGATCGTCGAGACGGTGCCGTGGTACGACGCGAAGCTCTACGCGTCGACGCAGGTCGTGGACGAGGCCCGTCACGTCGAGGTGTTCGCGAAGTACCTCGACACGAAGCTCACCGGGCACTACCCGATCAACGCTCACCTCCGGATGCTGCTCGACGACATCGTCAACGACAGCCGGTGGGACATGACCTATCTCGGCATGCAGATCATGGTCGAAGGCCTTGCGCTCGCAGCCTTCGGCTTCATGCACCAGATGACGACCGAGCCGCTCCTGAAGCAGCTGCTCCGCTATGTCATGAGCGACGAGGCCCGCCACGTCGCGTTCGGGGTGCTCAGCCTGCAGGAGGTCTACGCGGGCATGGACGCCAAGGAGATCCGCGAGCGTCAGGAGTTCGCGTTCGAGGCTTCGGTCCGCATGCGCGACCGCTTCCTGCAGCAAGAGGTGTGGGAGCGGATGGGGATCTCGCCGAAGGTGATGATCCCGTACCTCATCACCGACGACACGCGCGGCCTCTTCCAGCAGATGCTGTTCTCGAAGATCGTGCCGAACTGCAAGAAGCTCGGCCTGCTCGACGCCGCCGACGGCTGGCTGCGTCATCGGTACGAGGAGCTCGGCGTCATCCAGTTCGAGGACTGGGTCGACACGGGTGAGGAGTACGGCGACTTCGCACTGCCTGAGGGTGCTGTCGCCTGACACAAGTTCAACGGGTCGAGCAGGGCCCGCTGGTAGGTTCGCGCCGGATGGCGTATCAATCCGAACCGCACCTGCTCGTCGCACACGCCCTTCATGTGAAGGGCTTCGGCAACGTCGAGGACCTCGCTCGGCTCACGGGCCTCGCCGAGCCGAGGGTCGAGTCGCAGCTGATCCCGATGCTCGAGCAGGGGCTCGCGCAGTTCCGTGAAGCCCGCGGGCTCTGGATGCCGACCGCCGAGGGCAAGCAGGTGGCCGCTGACCTCATCGCCCGCGAGCTGAAGGACGCCGGCGTCGACGAAGGGATGCGCGAGGCGTATCCCGCGTTCCTCGCGCTCAACGAGAAGTTCAAGGAGCTCTGCGGCGACTGGCAGCTGTTCCCGGGCGACGGCGACAACCGGGCCCCGAACGACCACTCCGACGCCGAGTACGACAAGGCGGTCGTCGAGCGGCTCGTCGAGCTCGACCGCAACGCGCAAGGCGTGTGCGTCGCGTTCTCCGACCAGCTGTCGCGGTACGCGCCCTACGCCCCCAGGCTCACCACGGCGCTCGAGAAGGTGAAGGCGGGCGACCAGAAGCAGTTCACCGGGGTGATGTGCGGCTCGTACCACGACGTGTGGATGGAGCTGCACCAAGACCTCTTGCTGACGCTCGGCATCGACCGAGCCGAAGAAGGGAGCTTCTAGATGGCAGGACGGTTCGGATCGGTCCTCAGCGCGATGGTGACGCCGTTCGACGCGGAGGGCGCGCTCGACCTCGATGCCGCCGTCGCGCTCGCGCGTTGGCTGCAGGCCAACGGCAACGACGGCCTCGTCATCGCGGGCACGACCGGCGAGGCGCCCACCCTCACCGACGCGGAGCACCTCGACCTGCTCGCGGCCGTCAGCGAGGCCGTGACGATCCCGGTCGTCGCGGGCACGGGCTCGAACGACACGCATCACGCGATCGAGATGACGGCGAAGGCGTCGGCGCTCGGCATCGCGGGGTGCCTCGTCGTCACGCCGTACTACAACCGGCCGTCGCAGGCCGGCCTCGAGGCGCACTTCAAGGCCGTCGCCGCCGCGACCGCGCTGCCGGTGATCGTCTACGACATCCCGATCCGCACCGGGCGCAAGGTGTCGACCGACCTCCTGCTCCGCCTCGCGCGCGATGTCACGAACATCGTCGCGGTCAAGGACGCGGCGGGGAACCCGTCCGAGTCAGCGGTGCTGCTGGCCCGGGCCCCGAGCGGCCTCGAGCTCTACAGCGGCGACGACTCGTTCACGTTGCCGCTGCTCGCGATCGGCGCGGTCGGGGTGATCGGGGTTGCGACGCACTGGTCGGGCGTCGAGCACGGCGAGATGATCTCGTCGTTCGAGAAGGGCGACGTCGTCGCGGCGCGCGAGACGAACGCCCGCCTGCTCGAGTCGTACGCGTTCGAGACCAGCGACGACACCCCGAACCCGATCCCGACCAAGGCGATGATGCGCGTGCTCGGCCACGCAGTCGGTCAGTGCCGTCCCCCGCTCGGCCCTGCGCCCGCGGGTACCGAGGAGCGCGCGCGGCAGGTCATCGACAACCTGCGTCGGGTGTGACGAGCCGAGCCAAGAGCTCACCAGACCGTGGCTGATCCGGTTCGCATCGTCTTCCTCGGGGGACTCGGCGAGATCGGACGCAACTGCGCCTGCATCGAGGTCGACGGCCGCATCATGCTCCTCGACGTCGGTCTCATGTTCCCCGAGGCCGACATGCCGGGCATCGACCTGGTGCTCCCGGACTTCACCTACCTCAGGGAGAACGCGCACCGCATCGACGGCTGCGTCGCGACGCACGGTCACGAGGATCACGTCGGCGGGCTCTCGTTCTTGCTGCGCGATGTGTCGTTCCCGATCTACGGCTCCCCGCTCACGCTCGGCCTCGCGCGGAGCCGCATCGAGGAGGCTGGGCTGCTCGGTCGCACCGAGCTCATCCCTGTCGCCGACGGCGAGCGCCGCAAGGTCGGTCCGTTCGATCTCGAGTTCATCCCGGTCACCCACTCGGTGCCCTACGCGTTCGCGACCGCGTTCCACACGCCGCAGGGCGTGATCCTGCACTCCGGTGACTTCAAGCTCGACCTGACTCCGGTCGACGACCGGCGCACCGACCTCTCTCGCATCGGCGCGATCGCCTCGAGCGAAGGCGTACGCCTGCTGCTGAGCGACTCGACGAACGCCGAGGAGCCGGGGCACGCGCCATCCGAGCGGGACGTCGGTCGTGTGCTGGTCAACCTCTTCCGCCAGCACGACGGCCGACGCATCATCACGGCGTCGTTCGCGAGCCACATCCACCGCATCCAGCAGATCGCCGACGCCGCGATCTCGTGCGGACGGGTGGTCGCCACGCTCGGTCTGTCGGTGAAGCGCAACGTGCGGATGGCTCGCGAGCTCGGGCTTCTGCACATCCCCGACGCGTCGCTCGTCGACATCGAGGACGTCGCCGACCTGGCTCCGGGGAAGGTGTGCGTCGTGTCGACTGGCTCGCAGGGCGAGCCGATGTCGGCGTTGGCGCTCCTCGCGTCCGGCGACAACCGCTGGTTGAAGCTCACGAGCGACGACACCGTCATCCTCAGCTCCCACGCGATCCCCGGCAACGAGCACAACGTGAACAAGGTGATCGACGGGTTGTTGAGGCTCGGCGCCGAGGTGGTGCACTCGGGCGTCGCCGACGTGCACGCGACAGGCCACGCGCAAGCCGAAGAGCTCAAGATGCTCATGTCGATCGCGAAGCCGCAGCTCTTCATCCCGGTGCACGGCGAGTTCAGGCACCTCATGGCCCACGCCCGCCTCGCGAACCAGATGGGGATCCCCGACTCGAACATCCTGCTGTGTGAGGACGGAGACGTGGTCATGCTCTCCGACGGGGGCATCGACTTCGCCGGGCGCGTGCCCGCGGGCTACCTCTACGTCGACGGCATCGTCGGCGACGTCGGGCACGGCGTGTTGCGCGACCGGCGGGTGCTCGCGGAGGAGGGCGTCGTCGTCGTCATCCTCACGATCGACGGCTCGACCGGCAACGTGATCACCGGCCCGGAGATCATCACCCGCGGGTGGGTCTACGCGCCCGAGGCTGAAGACCTCATCGACGAGGCGACCGATCATGTGCGGCGAGCGGTCGAGCACGCGTTCGCGTCAGGGACGCACGACACCGAGTCGCTGCAGAAGACCGTTCGTCAGGCCGTCGGCCGCTTCGTGAGCGAGCGCACGCGCCGCAAGCCGATGATCGTGCCCGTCGTGATGGAGGCCTAGCGCCCGCTCACCCCAGGGTGCGCGTGTAGGCGACGATCGCGGCGATCTCCTCGGACGACAGGTTGCCGAACCCCGGCATCGAGCCCTGCCCGTTCTTGATGATCGAGGTCTCCTGCTCTTCGGAGAAGCTGTTCTGGATCCCCTTGAGCGACGGGCCGAACCCGCCGCCGCCGGTCTTTCCGTGGCAGGTCGCGCAGTTGTCCTCGTACAGCGCCTTGCCGTCGGCGGTGCTCGCCGCCGCGGTCGTCGCGGCCTCCGCCGGCTGCAGTCGTCACCGCGCCTGCGCCCGCGGCAGTGGTGCCCGCGCCTCCGGCTGCAGTGGTTCCCGCGGACACGACGGTGGTGTTCGCCGCCGCCTGACCGCCGCCGTTGTCGCTCTTCCACGGCGGGAACTGCGAGGTGAACAGGCACACGATGAAGAACGCGGCGAGCAAGACCGCGACGATCTGGATCACGTTCGTCAGGCGCTTCACGGCTGCTTCCTCATCAGAACGACGGGAACCCGAACTTGAACCACCACCACACCGAGGTGGTCGCCCACGCGATCATCAGCGCGGCGAAGACCACACCACCCGCGACGGGGAGACCCCAGCGCGGCAGCTTGCGGTTGCGCACGCACAGCACCTTCGTGACGAACGCGCCGAACACGACACAGCCGGCGACGGAGTGCACCGCCCACCACGGGTTCACGATCTTGTGGAAGCCGATCGCCCAGAGGCACTGGTACGCGACGGGCAGGGCCACGATGAACGCGAGCGTGCCTGCGAGTCGGTGCGCCTGAGGCATCCACGGCTTGCGTCTTCCCTGCGCGTGCTTGCCGTAGAGACGACGGCCGACCCACTCCTGGAACAGGGCCAGCGCGGCCGCGATCGTGGCGACCCACACCTTGAACTCGGGCTGTCCGCTGAAGAACCACACGAACGGCGTCTTGCCCGTGGGGTCGTGCACCTTCGAGTAGGCACCGAGCGCCACCGACACCGCTCCGCCGATCGCCGCGAAGATGATCATGCGACGCAGCCGGTCGGGCGGCGTCTTGCCCGTGCCTCGCGGACGCGCCGGGGGCTCGGCGGTCGCGACCGCGGCTGCGGCGGCGACGGGCTCTGCGGCGGCGACGGGCTCTGCGGCGGCAGGCTCGGCCACGGGCTCGGCGAACGGCTCGGCGGTCGGCTCCGCGACCGGCTCGGCTACGAACGAGACGGTGGGCTGCGACGGGGGAGCGAGGGGAGGAGGCGGGACCGTCGCCCCGTGGGGAGGGGGCTTCGGGGGCACGTGCGCGTGACCCGGGTGCTCGTCATCGGCCACGACATCCCCCTTCTCTGAGTCCCCGACTCGTGGACGCTAGCCCGCGCGACCTCGCCGGTACCCTGGGGCAGTGGCAGTGCGATTCGTGATCATCGGGGGCGGTCCGGCCGGCAACCAGGCGGCCACCTATGCGGCCCGCCTCGGCGCCGAGGTGGTGCTCGTCGAGCGGGACATCGTCGGAGGCGCTGCTCACCTCTGGGACTGCATCCCGTCGAAGACGATGATCGCCACCGGCGGGGCGATGTTGTTCTTCCGGCGTGCCGAGGGCATGGGCCTCGACGTCGACGCCGCCCTCGACCGTGACAGCCTCCGCTCACGCGTCGAGCGCATCGAAGCGCGCCTGCACAGCTCGATCGTCCAGCTGCTCACGAGTCAGAACGTGCGGATCATCAAGGGCACGGCTCGACTGAAGGGACCGCACCAGGTCGTCGTCGACACCGAGACCGGCGTCGAGGAGCTCGAGGCCGACGCGATCCAGCTGTCGACCGGGTCGCGGCCGCGTGTGCCCGAGTGGTGCACGCCCGACGGCGTGCGCATCCTCACGACGCGCGACTGCTACCCGCCGCCGGAGATCCCCGAGCACGCAGTGGTGATCGGGTCGGGTGTCACCGGTGTCGAGTTCGTGCACATGCTCTCGTCGCTCGGTTCGAAGGTGACGCTGATCGTGAGCCGTCAACAAGTGCTGCCGACGAAAGACCCCGAAGTCGCGGCTGCGCTCGAAGCCGACTTCCTCGCGCGCGGCGTCGTGCTCCTCAAAGGTGCGCGAGCAGTAGGCATCGATGTCGACGACGGCGTGGTGGTGCGTTGCGACGACGGGCGTCGCGTGCAGGGCACACATGCGATCTTGGCGATCGGCTCGGTGCCGAACATCGAGGGCCTCGGGCTCGAGGCCGCGGGCGTCGAGACCGACGAAGCCGGCTACGTCCGCATCAACCACCACTGCGTGTCGAACGTCGGGCACATCTACGCAGCGGGTGACCTGTCGGGCAAGCTGCCGTTGTCGTCGGTCGCCGCGATGCAAGGGCGCAAGATCGCCGAGCACGTCATGGGCCTGCACACGCGCGAGCACCGGCACCTCGACTACGACAAGGCGGCCTCGGCCATCTTCACCGAACCCGAGATCGCCGAGGTCGGCCTCGCCGAGGCCGAAGCGTTCGCCGAGGGGCGCAAGATCCGCGTGACCAAGGTGCCGTTCTCAGCGAGCGCCAAGGCACTCATCAACAACGACCCGCGCGGGTTCGTGAAGATCATCTCTGATCCCGCGACGGGCGTCGTGCTCGGCGGTTCGATCGTCGGACGGCACGCGGCCGAGCTCATCTCCGTTCTTGCACTTGCCGTCACCGCCAATTTGAAGGTGAGCGACATCTACGAGAGCCTGCTCGTGCATCCTGCGCTGTCAGAGGCACTCGCTGACGCCGCGGAGTAGGGTCCCGCCCGCCAGGCGAACTCAAAAATCCCACGTCGCACGGCGCCTTGCTACGTTGACGCCTCGCGAGGCAGTGGTTAATCCCGAGACCACGGAGGTTTCTACATGGCACGTCGACATCGGCGATCGTCTCGCGGCAGTGGTGGCATTCGCCGTCGTGGGAGCGCTTGCTCTCGTGGCGCCAGCCGCTCAGGCCGCGGTTTCGCAACAGTCACCTGGCGTCGGTGGCGCCGGCGCACTCGTGGAGCACCGCCGACGAACTGGGCAGGCGGCGTTGCGCCCGCTCTCGGTGACACCGCCGTGTTCCCGCGCCGGGGCGGCAGCTTGCCTCTCAGAACGACTTGGCGGCCACCGTCGCCCTCGGCTCGTCGCGTTCAACGGAGCCGGGTATCGTGGTCGGCGGCTTCCCGATCAACGCCGCGGCGATCACGCAGACCGTCCGCTGGCTACGAATGCGATCAACGGGATCGCGGTCACCGCGCCGATCACCAGGTCCCGGTCACGGTCGCCGGCGGCGGCATCCTGAACGTCGCGGGTCCGATCGTCGGCAGCTTCAACCTCACCAAGCTCGGCGACGGCAAGCTCGTGCTGCTGGGTGCCAACACCAGCTTCACGGGCACGACCGCGATCGGCGGCGGTGCGCTGATCGTCAACGGGAGCAGCGCCGGCAGCCCGCACAACCTCACGGCCGGCGTGCTGGGTGGCAGCGGCACGGTCGGCCCCGTGACCGCAACGGGAGGCGCGATCGCGCCCGGTGACGCGACACCTGGCCTGCTGACGGTGAACGGCACGCTCACGATGAGCGCGACGTCGGCGTACTCGTGGGTGATCGCCGGCACCACACCCGGCACCGGGTTCGACGTGCTGCGTGTGTCGTCGACGGTGAACCTGGGCGGAGCGGCGCTCAGCGTCTCGGGCACCGGTGTCGGAGCGGTCAACCAGCAGTTCCTGATCCTCGACAACCAGAGCGCGACGCCGATCCAGGGGACCTTCAACGGCCTGGCTGAGGGCGCGACGTTCACCGGCAGCAACGGCCAGACCTACAAGATCAGCTACGTCGGTGGCACCGGAAACGACGTCGTCCTCACGCAGCTGAGCGCAGGCGGCGGCAAGGCCATCGTGCTGGGCGGTCCTGACCGCATCGACACGGCGATCCTCATCTCGAAGAACTCGTTCCCGACGGCAGGCTCGGCTCAAGGCAGTCGTGCTCGCCCGGGCCGATCTCTTCCCGGATGCGCTGGCCGGCGCCCCGCTCGCCGTCGCGAAGGGCGGACCTCTCGAGCTGACCAGCCTGAGCGGTCCCTCGTTCATCGACCCGCGGACCGTGACCGAGATCCAGCGTGTGCTGTCCACGGGGAAGACCATCTTCGTGCTCGGCGGCACCGCCGCCATCGCCGACAACGTCGTGGCGCAGCTGCAGGGGCTCGGTTACCAGGTGATCCGCCTCGGCGGCACCGACCGGTTCCAGACGGCCGTGCTGATCGCACAGAGCGGTCTCAACAACCCGGCGAACCTGTTCCTCGCCAACGGCATCAACTTCCCCGATGCCCTCTCGGCTGGTCCTTCGGCCGCCAAGGTCGGGGGTGCGATCCTGCTGACGAACAACAACGTCATGCCGGCGTTCACCCAGCAGTACCTCTCGAGCCGAACCGGAGTGACGGTGTACGCGATGGGTGGTCCTGCCGCTGGGGCAGCGCCTTCGGCGATCCCGATCGTCGGCGCTGACCGCTACATCACCGCGGTGATGGCGGCGCAACGCTTCTTCACCAACCCGACTGCGGTCGGCATCGCAAGCGGGGTCGCCTTCCCCGACGGCCTCACGGGTGGCGCTCACATCGGCAAGCTCGGTGGCCCGCTGCTCCTCACCGACCCCAACGCTCTGCCGGGCAACGTCCAGACGTACCTGACGAGCATCAAGGCCACGCTGACGCAGCTGTTCGTCTACGGCGGCAGCGCGGCAGTCGCAACACCTGTGGTCACGCAGATCAACACTGCAGTCGCCTGAGAGCAGCAACCCTCAGGCTGATCGTCGTTGCCGTCGCCGGCGCGGCAGGGCTCATCGCCCTGCCCGCCGGCCCGGCGGCAGCTGACAGCGCGGTCCGGCTCGGCGGCGAGGACCGCATCGAGACATCCGTCGCGATCTCCCAAGCGTCGTACCCGAAGGCCGGCTCCGCCCAGGCAGTGGTGATCGCCCGAGCCGACGACTTCGCCGATGCGCTCGCCGGCACTCCGTTCGCGGTGCACGTCGGCGGCCCGCTCCTGATCACAGGCAAGGCTGCGCTCGACGTCCGCGTGCGCGAGGAGATCAGGCGAGTGCTCGCGCAGACCGGGCAGGTGTACTTGCTCGGCGGCCCAGATGCCCTCTCGCCGGTCGTCGTCGACGGACTCACCCCGCTCGGCTTCAACCCGATTCGCATCGCGGGCGTCGACCGGTTCGACACCGCGATGCTCATCGCCGAGCGCTTCGGTCCACCGGTCAAGGTGATGCTGTGCTCGGGTCTGTCGTTCCCCGACGCGCTCGCAGCAGGAGCAGCCGCCGCCGCAGCGGGCGGCTTCGTGCTGCTCACCAACGGCTCGACGCTGCCGCCTGCGGTTGCGCAGTACCTCCTCGACCATCCGGGTGCGCAGTACGTCGCGATCGGGGGACCGGCAGCGCAGGCTGCGCCCACCGCGATGCCAATCGTCGGTGCCGACCGGTTCGACACCGCGGTGCGAGTCGCGGAGAGCCTGTTCAGCGCGCCCACCGTCGTGGGTGCGGCGAGCGGGGAGACGTTCCCGGACGGGTTGTCCGGGGGAGCGATGATCGGCAAGGCCGGTGGCCCGTTGCTCCTCGTCACCGGATCGGTCGGCATCCCGCCGATCGTCGAGGCCTACCTCCAAGCGCACGCGTCGACGGTCAACACCGTGCAGGTCTTCGGCGGTCCGGGGGCGGTCAGCGACGCGATCGTCGCACCGCGACCTGACGCACCGCCGATGCTCGCTGATCGTGAGTCGGCACGCGAGCACGTCGCTCAGCTGATCACGACGACGACGTCGCCGGCACCGACGGTGTCGCCTGCGGCGACCTTCACCTCGCTCACCGTGCCCGAGCGCTCCGCGGTGATGTTGTTCTCCATCTTCATCGCTTCGAGCACGCACACGGCGTCGCCGGCCTCGACGGCGTCGCCGACCGCGACGAGCACCTTCACGATCGTGCCCTGCATCGGCACCGTGACCTGCCCGCTCCCGCCGACCGCGGCCGAGGCCGCGGCCGCAGCCCGGCCCGGCCGAGCCCGCGCCGGCTCGCCACCTGCGCCTGGCGCGGGTGCGCTCTCGGGAACCCACACCGTGACGGCGAAGCGCTTGCCGTTGACCTCGACGTCGACGTCGCGGCGCACTCTCGGCGCGCCGTCGCTCTCCGGCGGGCGGGGCCGCAGCCGGCGCCGCGACGCCCGTGAGGTCGAGACGCTCCTCGACCCACTTCGTCGAGTGGGCCGCGGAGATGAAGTCGGGATGCGACAGGATCGCGACGTCCGCGGGGATCGTCGTCGCGACGCCTTCGACCTGCATCTCTGACAGCGCCCGCAACATGCGCATGCGTGCCGTCTCGCGGTCAGCACCCCACGTGACGAGCTTGCCGATGAGGTTGTCGTAGTACTGGCTCACCTCGTCACCCGCCGCGTAGCCGGCGTCGAAGCGAGTGCCGAAGCCGTCGGGGACGACGAGCTTCGTGATGCGCCCGGGCGACGGCAAGAACCGACCGCCGGCTGGGTTCTCCGCGTTGATGCGGACCTCGATCGCGTGGCCGCGCCGCACGATCGAGTCTTGATCGAACGACAACGCCATGCCCGACGCCACGCGGATCTGCTCGGCGACGAGGTCGATGCCGGTCACCATCTCGGTGACCGGGTGCTCGACCTGCAGCCGGGTGTTCATCTCGAGGAAGAAGAACTCGCCGTCTGCGTAGAGGAACTCGACGGTGCCGGCGTTGTAGTAGCCGACCGATCGGGCGACTGCGACCGATGCCTCACCCATGGCGCGACGGGTCTCGTCAGACAGCAGCGGCGCGGGGCTCTCCTCGACGAGCTTCTGGTGGCGACGCTGCGCGGAGCAGTCGCGCTCACCGACCCACACCATGTTCCCGTGCGTGTCGCCGATGATCTGCACCTCGACGTGCCGCGGCCACGTCAGGTAGCGCTCGACGTAGATCTCGGGGCGACCGAAGTACGCCTGTGCTTCGCGTTGCGCCGACTCCATCGCCGACTCGACCGCGTCGGGGCCGGCCACCACCTTCATGCCGCGACCGCCGCCGCCGTACGCAGCCTTCACTGCCACCGGCCACCCGTGCTCCGCGCCGAACGCGCGCACAGTGTCGGGCGAGGTGAGCGGCTCGCTGATCCCGGGCACGCCGGCGACCCCGGCGCGATCGGCGGCATGACGCGCCGAGATCTTGTCGCCCATCGCCTCGATCGCCTCGGGCGGAGGACCGATGAACGCCACCCCTTCGGCCGTGATCGCCCGAGCGAAGTCGGTGTTCTCGGAGAAGAAGCCGTAGCCGGGATGCACGCCGTCGGCGCCACTCGAGCGGATCGCGGCGAGGATCGCCTCGGTGTTGAGGTACGACTCGGCAGCCGTCTGTCCGCCGAGCGCGTGGGCCTCGTCGGCCAGCCGCACGTGCATCGCGTCACGGTCGAGGTCTGAGTAGACCGCGACAGACGCGATGCCGAGCTCCTTGCACGCGCGGATCACGCGCACGGCGATCTCCCCGCGGTTGGCGATGAGGATCTTGGTGAGCATGCGGCGCATATGTTGACAGCCCGTGGCCTGGATCGTGCAGTGGGTGGACGAGACAGGCTCGACCAACGCGGATCTCCTCGCCGCGGCCCGGGCCGGCGCGCCCGCCGGAACGGTCCTCGCCGCCGACCACCAGACCGCGGGACGGGGTCGTTTGGGCCGACGCTGGCAGGCTCCTCCGGGCAGCTCGCTGCTCGTCTCCGTGCTCTTCCACGCCGATGCGCCGGAGGGCCTGCACCGGTACACACAGGCAGCAGGGCTCGCCGCGGTCGACGCGTGTCGTGCGGTGGCTGGGGTCGAGGCCTCGTTGAAGTGGCCCAACGACGTCATGGTCGGAGCTCGCAAGCTCGCGGGCATCCTCGCCGAGACTGCGCCGATCTCCGGAGGCATCGCCGTGGTCGTCGGCATCGGGATGAACGTGACCTGGCCGCGTGCGATCCCGGAGGATCTCGCCGACACGATGACCGCGCTGAACCTCGAGTGCGGCGAGCCCGTCGACAGGGACGCTGTGCTCGCCGCGATGCTCGCGGCCCTCGATTCGACCGACTGGTCCTTCCTCCACGATCGCTACCGGGCCGCCCTCTCGACGCTCGGCCGCGAGGTGCGAGTCGAGCAGGTGGGAGACATGATCGAGGGCGTCGCGGTCGATGTCAGGCCCGATGGAACGCTGGTTGTGCGGACAAGATCGGGCGACCATGAGATCACCACAGGTGACGTTGTGCACCTACGCTGATCGAATGGCGGTGACGGAAGCCCCCGCGAGGGCTCCTGTAGCGTGACCTGCTGTGTCGGCCCGCCGTAGCAAGAAAGCAGCGGCGCTGCCCAAGCCGAGGAAGCTGCGACGCACGTGGCCCCAGCGCCTGCTCATCGGCTTCAACGTCTTCTTGGTCGGCGTCTGCCTCGTCACCGCCGGCGGCATCTTCTACACGTTCAATCGGTTCGGCGATCTTCCTCGGGTCGAGCTCGCGCATGTGCTGTCACCCGAGCCCCAGAGCGAAGCCCCCGACAAGGCGCAGAACTTCCTCATCGTCGGCTCCGACAGCCGAGCCAGCATCGACCCGAGCGACCCGAACATCGGCGCGTTCGGCAGCGAGTCCGACGTCGGCGGTCAGCGTTCGGACACGATCATGGTGCTGCGCATCGACCCGGCGTCCGAGCGAGCCTCGATCCTCTCGTTCCCTCGTGACCTCTGGGTCGACATCGCAGGCACGGGCGGCAAGCAACGCATCAACACGGCGTTCTCGCGCGGTCCCGACGTGCTCGTCGCGACGCTGCAGCAGAACTTCGGCATCCCGATCCAGCACTTCGTCGAGGTCGACTTCGCGGGCTTCAAGGGCCTGGTCGACGCCGTCGGCGGCGTGCCTGTCTACTTCGAGAACCCGGCACGCGACAAGAACACCGGCCTCAACATCCCGGTCGCGGGCTGCGTCACGTTGAACGGCGACCAGGCCCTCGCCTACGCGCGTTCTCGTCACTACGAGTTCAAGGTCGGCAAGAAGTGGCGCACCGACGGCACCGGCGACCTCGGGCGCATCAGCCGCCAGCAGGACTTCATCCGCCGGTCGATGAAGAAGGCAGTCGCGAAGGGGATCCGCAACCCGATCGTGCTCAACAACCTGATCGACGTCGGCATCAAGAACGTCACGGTCGACAGCAGCCTGTCGGCTCGTGACCTGATCCGGCTCGGGAACCGCTTCCGCTCCCTCGATCCGTCGAAGATCGACATGTACACGGTGCCGATCACCCCGACGAAGATCAACGGCGCGGCAGTGCTCCTGCTGCAGGAGCAGGCCGCGCAGCCCGTGCTCGACGTGTTCCGCGGCACGACCTCCTCGCCCACCGACACGACGGGCGGCGCGACGGCGACCGCCCCGCTCACCACGGTCGAGCCGTCGACGGTGCATGTCGAGGTGCTCAACGGGGCCGGCGTGCGCGGCCTCGCCGCCCAGACCAAGCAGGCGCTCACCGGTCTCTCGTTCCAGGTCACGGGCACGGGCGATGCTGACAGCAGCCAGTACGAGCACACGGTCATCCGCTACTCGGCCGGCCAGGAGGACGCCGCCCGCACGCTGGCGACCTTCGTCAAGCCCGGCGCTGACCTGCAGCCGGTCACCTCGGCGGGCACTGGCGACGTGCAGCTCGTCCTCGGCCGTGACTTCACGAGCGTGAGCTCGCCGCCTTCCACCTCCGCGCCTGCCTCGGCGGGTGCGGTCACGACGACGCCGGCGCCCACGTCGACCGTCGTCGGCGTGACGCCTCCGGCGGAAGCAGCCTGCGGGTAGCCCTCACCCTCGAGCAGTGCTGGCACCGGGTGCCAGGAGGCACTGCGGTCGCCGCACTCGGCTTGGCGCGCGGCCTCGACGCGCTCGACGAGGTCGAGGTCGTCGGCGTCTCGGCCCGTCATCGCCGCATCCCGTCGTCGCCGTGGGCGCCGCCGGTCCCGGTGGCGTCGCTCCCCATGACGCGCGCCGCGATGTACGAGGCCTGGCACAGCGTGCGGTGGCCCCAGGTCGAGATGGCGACCGGCCCGGTCGACGTCGTGCACGCGACGAGCCTGATCATCCCGGCGTCGCGCGCGCCGCTCGTCGTGACGGTGCACGATCTCGCGTTTCTCGATGACCCTGCGCGGCTCACGAGCAGAGGCAACCGGTTCATGCGGAGGGGCGTGGCCTTGGCGAAGGCCCACGCCCAGCTCGTGGTGTGCTCGTCGGAGGCGACCAAGCGCGACTGCATCGCCGCAGGCTTCGACGGAGATCGTCTGCGAGTGGTGCTTCTCGGATCGGACGAGCCAGCCCGCGTCCCTCGCCGACATCGCGGCGACGAAGAGCGAGCTGCGACTCAGGCGCCCGTACGTCGCGTGGGTCGGGACGGTCGAGCCGCGGAAGAACCTGCCCGCTTTGCTCGAGGCGTTCGCGCTCGTCGCGGCGGCTGATCGAGACGTCGAGCTCGTGCTCGTCGGGCCGGAAGGATGGGGACCGCAGCTCGACGCGCTCCTCGGGCCGCTCGATGAGAAGGCACGGGCGCGAGTGCACGCGCTCGGCTTCGTCACCGACGACCAGCGCCGCGCGGTCGTCGCCGGAGCAGCTGCGTTCTGCTACCCGAGCACGAAGGAAGGGTTCGGGCTCCCGGTGCTCGAGGCCATGATCCAAGGCACGC
Source organism: uncultured Acidimicrobiales bacterium (assembly GCA_963739555.1). Lineage (GTDB taxonomy): Bacteria > Actinomycetota > Acidimicrobiia > Acidimicrobiales > DATKAS01 > DATKAS01. The sequence continues at coordinate 121,419 of CAVUAV010000012.1, forward strand.
CGGTCGTGACCTCGGCTGGCACGTCGACCGAGGAGGTCGCGGCGGGCGCGGCATTGCTCGTCGACCCGTCTTCACCGCGTGCGATCGCCGATGCGCTGCGAGACCTGATCGACGACGCGAGCCTCGCGGACCGCCTGTCGTCGGCTGGACGCGCGCGTGCAGCGGAGCTCACGTGGATGCGCTCCGCCGAGAACACACGCGCGTTGTACGCGGAGCTCGCGGGGGAGCGCTCGCGATGAGCGACCTCCATGTCGGGGTCAACCTCCTCTGGCTCGTGCCCGGTGGAGTCGGTGGCTCCGAGGAGTACGTGTGCCGGCTCCTCGAAGGATTCGACGAGATCCCGCAGCGCGAGATCGAGCTGACGCTGTTCGTGAACCGGCGGTTCTGGGGCGCGCACCCGGCGCTCGCGAACGCGCATCGGCTCGAGGTCGCCGCGATCTCGGGGCGGTCGCGCTCGGCCCGTGTCGTCGCCGAGTCGACGTGGCTGCACACGCGGACGAACACGCTCGGCGTCGACCTCGTGCACCATCCCGGTGGCACGGTGCCGCTGCGCACGCGCGCCCCGGTGCTCCTTTCGTTGCACGACTTGCAGTACCTCGACCACCCCGAGTTCTTCTCGAGCGTGAAGCGGGGCTACTTGCGCGCCACGATGCCGCGGTCGACGGCACAGGCGGCCTACATCTCCGCTCCGACCGAGTTCGTGCGGGGCACGGTGATCGACCATCTCGGAGTCGATCCCGACCGGGTTCTCGTGGTGCCCCACGGCATCCCTGCGTCGGAGCCTGGGTGGGGCACGCCCGCCGACGTCGTGCGGGCGCGCTACGACCTCCCCGGTCCCTTTCTGCTCTACCCCGCGGTCACTTGGCCTCACAAGAACCACGTCACCGCCGTGCGGGCGCTCGCGGAGCTCCGCACCAGCCATCCCGACCTGGTGCTGGTGCTCACCGGCGCCTCCGGCCCGCGGAGGAGGTCGTCGCCCACGAGATCAGCCGGCTCGGGCTGACCGACGCGGTGCGGCGCACGGGCCGGATCCCGGCGGTCGACATCAACGGCCTCTACGACGAGGCGGCGATGACGGTGATCCCGTCGCGGTACGAGGGTTTCGGCATCCCGGCCCTCGAAGCGATGCGGCGCGGATGCCCGGTCGTCGCGGCCCGAGCGACCGCGTTGCCAGAGGTGATCGGCGACGGCGGTGAGCTCGTCGACCCCGATGACGTAGACGGCTGGATCGCAGCGATCGAGCTGATCCTCACCGATAGCCCAGCGCCGCGAAGCGCTCATCGCCGCGGGACGGTCACGAGCCGCTCACTTCAGTGCCGAGCGGGCAGCGCTCGCGTTGCTGGCCGCCTACCGTCTGTCGGCGGAGGTGAGTCACAGGTGAAGCTCGTCGTGGTGACCCCGCACTTCGCGCCGGATGTCGCGCCAACGGGTGAGGTGATCACGAAGATCGTCGAGCAGCTCGCGGCTCGCGGCCATCGCATCGAAGTCATCACGTCACTTCCGTGGTACGAGCATCACGCCGTCGAGCCCGCGTTCCGCGGCAAGTCGATCCGGTCCGAGGCGATGTCGTGGGGGAAGGTGACGCGGGTCAACCCGTTCCCGACCGACAAGCGAGACATCCCACGGCGGGCGCTCGCCTTCGGTGCGTTCAGCGCGCTCGTGGGTGGGGTGGGCCTCGCGGGCGGAAAGGTCGACGGAGTCCTCGCGCTCTCGCCGCCGCTCACCCTCGGGCTGACCGGGTGGGGCATCGCGATCGCGAGACGCGCACCGCTGGTGTTCAACATCCACGACGTATTTCCGGATGTGGCGATCGAGCTCGGCGTGCTCAAGGGTGAGCGGGTCATCGCGGCCGCGAAGTGGCTCGAGCGAACGAGCTACGCACGCGCCGATGCAGTGACCGTGCTCGCAGAAGACATCCGCGAGAACGTCGCCGCGAAGGTCGCGCCCGACCAGGCCAGCAAGGTCAGAGTGATCCCGAACTTCGTGGACACCGCTTGGATCACGCCTCAGCCGCGAGAGAACCTCTACCGACGCGAGCTCGGGCTCGAAGGCAAGACGGTCGTGATGTATGCGGGGAACATCGGGATGTCGCAGTCGCTCGAGCTCATGCTCGCGGCGGCGACAGCGCTCGCGCACGATCCCGAGGTCGCGTTCGTGATCAACGGCGGTGGCGCGGCGCGTCCGGGGCTCGAGGTCGCCGCGCGAGGGCTGCCGAACGTGCAGTTCGTCGACCTGCAACCCCGCGCCCGGCTGCCCGAGGTGCTCGCCGCGGCCGATGTCCACGTCGTCCCGCTGAAGCGCGGGCTCGGCCGCTCGAGCGTGCCCTCGAAGACGTACTCGATCCTGGCTGCCGGCCGAGCGGTGCTCGCGAGCGTCGACCGCGGCACCGAGGTGGAGCGCATCGTCGAGCGGTCCGGCGCGGGCGTGTCGGTGCCCCCGGACGATGCCGAGGCGTTCACGAAGGCGCTCACCCGGCTCGTCGCCGCGCCCGACGACCTCGCTCGGATGGGCGCCGCGGGCCGCCGGTTCGTCGAGGGCTGGGCGTCGCCGGAGGCGGTGGCCGAGCAGTACGAGCAGCTGTTCATCGAGCTTCGCGAGCATCGTCGCTGAGGTCGTCGGGGCCCGCCGGTGACTTCGGGTCGGCGGGCCGCACGGCTAGCGTTCGATCCCTATGGGCAAAGCCTCGTCGGCCAAGAAGGTCGCACGCGCGAGCCGCGCCGGCGGCCACGGCAAGGTCTCCAACCAGCGCAGCCTCACCTTCCCGGTCACGATCGCCGCGGTCTTGGTGCTCGGTCTCGCGCTGGTGCTCTTCGCGAGCCGCAACAACAAGGCCACCGCTGACGACACCGCGCCTGTCGCGAACGTCGACCACTGGCACACCGCGTACGGCATCTATGCCTGCGACGCGTTCCTCGACCCGCTCCAGGTGCAGACCGACCCCGAGGGCATCCACAGCCACGCGGACGGCGTGATCCACATCCACCCGTACCTCTCCAGCTCCGCCGGCAAGAACGCGACGCTGCAGGTCTTCGCGGATGCGACCGGGCTGAAGCTGAGCGACACGAAGATCGACGTCCCGGGCGTCGGCTCGTTCAAGAACGGTGACGACTGCAACGGCAAGCCCGCGACGTGGAAGGTCGCGGTGTGGCAGACCGAAAACGCGGCGGCGCCGACGATCGTGACGCAGGACTTCGGCAAGATCCACTTCGACAACGACCGCATGCTGATGACGCTCGCGTTCGTGCCGGACGGCACCGAGATCCAGAAGCCGCCGAGCGTCAGCCAGCTCGACAAGCTCACCGACGTCGCCCAGCCTGCGGGTACACCGCTGGTCAACTCGACCGCGGTGCCTCCGGCTTCGTCGCCGGCCACCACCGCGGCGGGCGGCACCGCGCCGGCCACCTCCGCTCCGGCAACGTCAGCGAGCAACGCCGCGGCGACCACCGGTTCGTGAGGGCGGTCGTCCTCGTCGGGGGCTTCGGCACCCGGCTGCGACCGCTGACGCTCACCACCCCGAAGCAGATGTTGCCGCTCGGCCATCGGCCGATGATCGAGTGGGTCGTCGGCCACCTCGGCCGGCACGGCGTCGACGAAGCGGTGCTCTCGCTCGGGTATCTGCCTGACGCGTTCATCGACGCGTTCCCCGACGAGATGTGCAACGGGGTGCGGCTGCGCTACGCGGTCGAGCCCGAGCCGCTCGACACCGCAGGCGCGATCAGGTTCGCAGCGCGCGAGGGCGGCATCGACGACACGTTCATCGTCGTGAACGGCGACGTGCTCACCGATCTCGATGTCGACGCGCTGGTGAAGTTCCATCGCGACTCGGGTGCCGAGGCGACGATCCACCTCACGTCGGTCGAGGATCCGTCGATGTTCGGCGTCGTGCCCACCGACGACGAGGGCCGCGTGATCTCGTTCATCGAGAAGCCACCGCGTGACGAGGCGCCCACGAACCGCATCAACGCGGGCACCTATGTGCTCGAGCCCTCGGTGCTCGAGCGCATCGCCGGTGACCGGAAGGTGTCGATCGAGCGCGAGGTGTTCCCTGGGATGGCGGCCGAGGGTCGGCTCTACGCGATGTCGACCGATGACTACTGGCTCGACACGGGCACGCCCCTGCAGTACCTGCGGGCGAACCTCGACCTGCTCGGAGGCCGCGTCCATCAGGTCGAGGGCATCGCTCCCGACGCCGAGATCGACGCGTCGGCGGTGGTCGAACACTCGCTCGTCGGGCCCGGCTCTCGTGTCGGGGCCCGCGCTGAGGTGCATGATTCGGTGCTGATGGCGGGAGCACGGGTCGAGGAAGGGGCACGCATCGTGCGGTCGGTGTTGGGTCGGGGAGCAGTGGTCGGCGCTGGCGCGACGCTCGAGGGCGTCGTCGTCGGCGACGAGCAGGTGATCGAGCCGGGCGCGGTCGCTGCTCGACGTGAGCGTCCCGGAGCCCGTCTGATGCGCGCGCTCGTCACAGGTGGCGCGGGCTTCATCGGTTCGAACCTCGTCGATCGGTTGCTCGCCGAGGGTCACCAGGTCGACGTCGTTGACAACCTCGCGACCGGAAGCCTCCCGAACCTGGCCGATGCTCGCCGCTCGGGCGGACACGCGCTCACGATCCACAACCTCGACATCCGCGCCCCCGAGCTCGTGGCACTCGCGGAGCGGCAGAAGCCCGAGGTGATCTTCCATCTCGCTGCCCAGGCCGATGTTCGGGTGTCGGTCGCCAAGCCGCTCTTCGACGCCGAGGTCAACATCCTCGGCAGCCTGAACGTGCTCGAGGCCGCCCGCGCTGCGGGAAGCCGCAAGGTCGTCTTCGCGTCGAGTGGAGGAACAATCTACGGCGACGTCGACGGCCACGACCTCCCGATCAAAGAGAGCCATCCGCAGGTACCGCTCTCGCCCTACGGCGTCGCAAAGAAGGTTGTCGGCGACTACCTCACCGCGTATCGAGAGCTTCACCAGCTCGAGTTCACCGCCCTCGCCCTCGCGAACGTGTACGGCCCCCGTCAGAATCCCCACGGCGAGGCGGGCGTCGTGTCGATCTTCGCGGGAAGGTTGCTCTCCGGCCAGCCCTGCACGATCTACGGCGATGGCGACGACACACGCGACTACGTGTTCGTCGACGATGTGGTCGACGCCTTCGTGCGCGCCGGGTCGAAGGGTGGGGGCCTGCTGCTCAACATCGGCAGCGGTCGCGAGATGTCGGTGAACGCGCTCTACGAGACCATGGCCCGCGGGGCCGGCGTGAGCGATCCGCCGGTCCACGCGCCGGCGAGGCTCGGTGAGCTCAAGCGCTCGTGCCTCGATCCTGGCCGCGCTGAGATCCACCTCGGATGGAAGCCTTGGACCACCTTCGAGCAGGGCACCGCTGCGGTGCTCGACTGGCTCCGCTCCGCGCCCGCCTCCTGACCCCTGCGACCTGATCGGGACCGCTCTCAGCGGAACAGGTCTTCTTGGGGACTGCGCACGATCTCGTCGCGGACCGAGCTCTCCCTGAGCCACGTCGGGTCGACACCCCGAACGACGGCGACGGGGATGCCGTTCGACTTGCCCATCACCATCTCGGCCGCGCCCGCGAGCTCGTCGGCGATGCACACCTCGGTCACCTGCATCGTGCGGCCGAGAGCGTCGGCGGTGCCGCGCAGGTCGAGCACGCCTGCTACGCCCGCGCAGCCGATCGCGACGTCGGTGAGCCCGCGTCGCCATGTGCGTCCGAACGTGTCGGAGACGACGACGCCGACTGTGCATCCCGTGCGGGCGCGCACGCCGTCGCGGATCCGCCGAGCCGATCGGTCGGAGTCGAGCGGCAAGAGCGCGGCCCATCCCCGTTCCATGTTCGAGAGGTCGATGCCGGCGTTCGCGCACACGAAGCCGTGCTTGGTCTCGGTGACGATGAGGTCGCCGCGGCGCCGCACGACTCGCACCGCTTCCTCCTCGACGAGGTGCTTGTGCGACAGCGGGTCGTCCGGGTCGATGGCGACGACGCGGCCTTCGGCCTTCGACACGATCTTCTGGGTGACGACGAGCACGTCCCCGTCTCGCATTGCGGTAGACGGATCGTTCGAAGCCATCGTGGAGATCGCGCCGGTGATGAGGTCGGCGAGCACGTCACCCGGATGCACCTCGCCGATGCCCTCGACGCCCCACATCTCCATGCGCGACACTCGGCCTCCTCAGGCTCCGGCAGCGACGACGGTCTCGGCGAGCACAGCGGCGATCGCCGGGGAGCTCATCACGGTCTCGGCAACGATGCACCGCACGCCTTCGGCCTCGACCGCTCCGGCGAGCTCGCGGTCTGCGGAGTCGACGACGAGCGTGCCCGCGATGTCGGCATAGAGGCGAGCGATGCCGGCGACAGACGACTCGTGGCCGAGCTCGGTGAGCATGCGGTCCGCAGGTCCCTTCAACGCGGCGCCCGCGACGATCGGCGAGACCGCGACAACGTGCTCACGACGCGCCGCGACCGCGTCACGCACGCCGGGCACCGCGAGGATCGGCCCGATCGACACGATGGGGTTCGACGGCGCGATCACGATCGTCGTGGCCGACCCCAACGCGTCGAGGACGCCAGGTGCGGGCTTCGCTCGCTCGATGCCGTCGAGGCGGATGGCCTGGACAGCGACACTGTGCTGACGTCCGACGAAGTACTCCTGAAAGCCCACCTCGCCCTCGCCCGCGACGACGACGCGCGTCTCCACCCGGTCGTCGCTCATGGGAAGGATGCGCAAGCCGAGTCCCCACGCCGACGCGATCTCAGCCGTCACCCCCGACAGCGATGCTCCCTCGTCGAGCCGATGGGTGCGGTACAGGTGCGTCGCGAGGTCGCGGTCACCGAGGCGGAACCATGTCGCGGCCGCGTTCGAGGCGAGCGGCCGCACGTCGCCGTAGCGCTGCAATGCATCCATCGCCTGCCAGCTCTCGCCGGCCAGCCCCCAACCCGTCTCGGGGTTGATCGCTCCCGCGAGCGTGTAGGTCACGGTGTCGAGGTCGGGGCTGATGTGGAGGCCGTGCAGCACGACGTCGTCGCCGGTGTTCACGATCACGGTGATCTCGGCCGGCGGTGTCACCTGGACGAGGCCGGACAGGAAGCGCGCGGCGCCTACGCCACCGGCGAGCACGGTGATCATCGCGGCTTGTCTTCCATCGCTCGACGGTAGATCGCGGCGATGCCCTCGGCGGTCGCCTCCCAAGAGAAGGTCGCGAGGCGCGACGCGTCCATGGTCGACGAGCGCGGCGCGCTCGGCCTCGTCGTCGAGTGCTCGTTGGAGCGCGTCCGCGAGTGCGTCGACGTCGAACGGATCGACGAGCAGCGCGGCGTCGCCGGCGACCTCGGGCAGTGCGCCGGCGCGCGCGGCGACGACGGGCACGTCGCACTGCCACGCTTCGAGCATCGGGAACCCGAAGCCCTCATCGAGGGACGGATACGCGAGCACACTGGCTTCCGCGAGCAGCCGGTCGCGTTCGTCGTCGTCGATCCACCCGGTGAGCCGCACGCGCGCCCGCACCTTCGGGTCGAGCGACGTGACGGCACTGCGCACGTGCTCGGAGTCCGGCCCGTCGGCGCCGACGATCGTCAGCGTCAGCTCAGGATCATGCGCCGCCACCGCTTTGAACGCATGCACCAGCCTCGGGAAGTTCTTGCGCGGCTCGAGCGTGCCGATCGCGACGACCGATCTCGCGCGCTGAACCGGGGCGGTCCTGGCTGGAAGGGGAGGGGGCGGCCCGAGCGGCACCGCGACGACCCGGTCGGTCTCGAAAAGCGCTCGAGCCTGCACCGCGACGTGCTCGGAGATCGCGTGGATCCACCCTCCACTCGCGGCAACCCGCCGCACCACCGGACCGAACGAGACGACGGTCGGCGAGCAGAGCTCGCGCGCAGTGACGAACGAGCAATCGTTGACTGTGACGACCGTGTGCGCAGTCGGAGGAGCGATCTGGTTCGTGCCGTGGATCACGTCGGCGCTCGGGAACAGCTGCGCGAGCGAAGGCCCACCCCGGCCCCACGATCGCAGCGCCAAGGCCGCCGGCACGATGATCCGCTTCGTGCCGGCCGGGAGGTCTCGGGCGGTGCGGCTCAGGACGTACGGCTCGACGGCCACGTCGCCGCGCGCCGCGAGCGCGGGGAGCAGTGCCTCGACGAACCGCCCTATGCCGGTGCGGGGCCCGACGAGGGGGGTGGCATCGACGGCAACCCGCATCGATGCGACGCTACCTGGGCGGACGTGCCAGCAGACCAGGAGCGGCGAAGGCTGCCGGGTAGCCTTGAAGCGCTCATGTCCGCCGATGCCGCACTGCTCGAGGTCACCCCGCGCCGCCGCGTCGGCGAGCACTTCCGCGACATCTGGCGGTACCGCGAGCTGCAGGTCGGGCTGGTGCGCCGAGAGCTCAAGGTCCGGTACAAGGGCAGCATCCTCGGGTTCGTGTGGTCGCTTCTCAACCCGCTGCTCTATCTCGTCGTCTTCTACTTCGTCTTCCAGGTGTTCCTCGGCAGCGGCATCCCGTCGTTCCCGATCTTCCTGCTGTCGGGCCTGCTCGTGTGGAACCTGTTCGTCGGGTCGCTTCCTGCGGCGACTGGCTCGATCATCGACAACGGGTCGCTGGTCAAGAAGGTGTGGTTCCCACGCGAGATCCTTCCGCTCGCGTCGGTGGGCGCGGCGCTGGTCCACTTCTTCCTGCAGTCGCTCGTGCTGTTCGCCGCGATCGCGATCGTGCGCTACCCGCTTCCCTGGGGCTACGTCTGGCTGATCGTGCCTGGCCTGGTCACGCTGCTCGTGCTCACGGCGGCTCTCGGCGTGTTGCTCAGCGCAGTCAGCGTGTACGCCCGCGACATCCGCCACCTGCTCGAGCTCGTGTTGCTCGCGTGGTTCTGGATGACGCCGATCGTCTACCCGTACGAGCTCGTGGCGGGGAAGCTGGGCTCGAACAGCTGGATCGCGTTGTTGAACCCGATGACGCCGGTCGTGCTCTGCTTCCAGCGCGGCATCTACGGCAAGGTCTACGGACCGGTGCAATCCGATGGCACGCGTCAGGCGATCCTTCCGGACGAGTCGCAGTGGTGGTACCTGCGCAACGTGCTGATCGTGCTCGTCGTCGCATCGGTGCTCCTCGTCGTCGCGGTCCAGCGTCTTCGACCGCCTCGAGGGGTCGTTCGCGGAGGAGATCTGAATGGCGTCGGTCGCCGTCAGCATCGACTCCGTCTCGAAGCGGTTCCGGCTCAGCAGCGGCAAGCCGCGCTCGGTGAAGGAGAGGGTGATCCACCCCGGCCGTCAGAAGGTCGAGGACTTCTGGGCCCTCCGGGACATCTCGTTCGACATCGACGAGGGCGAGACGATCGGCCTCCTCGGCCACAACGGGTCGGGCAAGTCGACGCTGCTGAAGCTCGTCGGAGGCATCATGAAGCCGACGACCGGGATGATCAGGGTACGGGGCCGCTTGGCGTCGCTGCTCGAGCTCGGCGCGGGCTTCCATCCCGAGCTCACCGGTCGCGAGAACGTGTACATGAACGCCGCGGTGCTCGGGCTCAAGCGCGCCGACATCGACGCGCGGTTCGACGACATCGTCGAGTTCGCCGAGCTCGAGCGGTTCATCGACCAGCAGGTGAAGCACTACTCCTCGGGCATGTACGTGCGCCTCGGCTTCGCGGTTGCCGTGAACGTCGATCCCGACGTGCTGCTCGTCGACGAGGTGCTCGCCGTCGGCGACGAGACCTTCCAACGCAAGTGCCTCGACCGCGTGCATCAGTTCCAGGACGAGGGCCGCACCATCGTGGTCGTGTCCCACTCTGCCGACCTGATGCGCCGCATCTGCACGCGCGTCGGGGTGCTCGACCACGGCGACCTCGTCGCGCTCGGCCCGGCGGGCGAGGCCATCCGCACGTTCCGCGAGCGGCTCCACGCCGAGGAGGTCGAGCGCAGAGAGCGGCTCGAGAACCGCGGCCTCGCGGGAGACGATCACACCGCACACGGCTTCACCCAAGAGGAGCGGCGCAGCCTCGAGATCCGCATCACGTCGGTCGAGATCGATCATCCCGGCCGAGCGGTCCGCCCCTATCTGCTGCCCGGCGAGCCGCTGTCGGTGCGGGTCAGCTACGAGTCCCAGAAGCGCATCGAAGACGTGGTGTTCGGCATCGCCGTCTACGACCTCGCCGACGGCCGCCATCTCTACGGCGCGAACACGGAGATGCTCGGCGCGCCGATCCCGTTCGTCGACGGCGCGGGAGAGGTCGTGTTCGACATCGCCTCGGTGCCACTGCTCGACGGCACGTACCCGATCACGCTCGGCATCCACAGCCACGACGACGGCATCGTCTACGACTGGAGCGAGCAGCGGCACTGGTTCGAGGTCATGAACCCGGAGAAGACGACGGGCACGGTCGCGCTGCCGGTGAAGGTCAAGGTGACCGGTTGAGCGATCCCGACGCGGCGCACGAGGTCGATCTCGACGTCGTGATCGCCGAGATCTACGACGCAGTCGCGCAGCGCCGCGCGAGTGGCGAGCTCCCCGCCGACCTCGAGGCCGAGCTCGACGCCGAGTTCGCCAACTACGCGCCGACCGCAGTCACGGGCGACTCTCTCTCCGGAGTGCTGAGCCAGGCCGACAAGGCGGTGACGATCGACGTCGACGCGCCCACCGCCGGCAAGTTCCCGGCGGGTCAGGTGAAGAAGGGCGTGCGCAAGCTCACCTTCTGGTACATGCAGTACCTCGCGAACCAGGTGAGCTCGTTCGGCAGCGCGACGGTGCGCGCGCTGCGGATGCTCGATCGGCGCGTCTCGATCGTCGAGCAGGCGACGCCCGGTGCCAGCCGCGCGGTCGCGAACGCGCTCGAGGCGATGGATCCGACACCGGTGCCCGCGCCGACCGCAGAGGTGGTGGCCGAGCACCTGAAGGGCGTGAAGGGTCGTGTGCTCCACACCGAGTGCGGCGCAGGTGAGCTCGTCGGCGCGCTGTCCCGCGCCGGCCTCGACGTGTACGGCGCCGAGCCTCGTCGCCGGCTGCTCGCGCCGGCGCTGCGCGAGGGCCTCGAGATCCGGCCCGACACCGCGACCGATCACCTCACCTCCATCGCTCCCGCAGCGCTCGGCGCGCTCGTGCTGTCGGGACTCGACACGAAGCCGACGGGCGCGCAGGTGCATCTCGCCGACCTCGCGGCCCGCGCGATCGAGCCGGGCGGAAGCCTCGTCGTGCTCGGCAGCCATCCCGAAGCGTGGGCGGCAGCGGTGCCGGTGGTGATCGCCGACCTCGCGCCCGGCCGACCGCTGCACGCCGAGACGTGGGCCTCGGTGCTCGGAGGCAAGGGCTTCGAGGTGACCGCAGTCGTCGAGGTCGCTGCCGCGCCCGAGGTGCCCGGCTACGCCGTCGTCGCTCGTCGACGCTGAGTCGCCCGTGCCCCGCGCCGCCCTTGCCGTGCATCAGGTCGTCCCGACGTTTGCTCGTCGTGACGCGATCGGCAACCACGCCCTGGTCGCCCAACGACTGCTGCGGTCGATGGGCTTCGACTCGCACATCTACACCGCGTCGGTGCCGCGTCGCCTGCGTCATCTCGTGCGCGACGTGCAGTCGTTGCCCGGCGACGCCGATGCCTGGGTGCTCTACCAATGCTCGACCGGCGCGCCCGTCGCCGACGTGCTCGCGGATCGGGAGGGCCCGCTGCTCGTCGACTACCACAACATCACGCCGGCTCGTCTCTTCGAGGCCTGGGAGCCGCGCATCGCGCGCGAGCTCGACGAGGGACGAGCGCAAGTCACCCGGCTCGGCGAGCGTGCGGTGCTCGGCATCGCGGACTCGGCGTTCAACCAGGCCGAGCTCGACCGGATGGGCTATCAGGCGACCGCCGTCGCGCCCGTGCTCGTCGACGTGCAGGCCTTCGACCGTAGGGTGGATCGCCGAGCCCTCGACTCGCTCACCGCGGCGAAGCGGGGGAGCGAGTGGCTGTTCGTCGGGCGCGTCGCTCCGAACAAGGCTCAGCACGACGTGCTGCGCGCATTCGCGCTCTATCGCCGTTGCTACGACCCCCACGCGACGCTGTCGCTGGTCGGAGGGTCGTCGTCGCTGCGCTACTCGCGTGCACTGAGCGAGACCGTCGATGCGTTGGGCCTGCGCGACGCCGTGAGGATGCCGGGTTCGGTCTCGGACGCCGTGCTGGCCGCGCACTACCAGGCGGCCGACGTGTTCGTCTGCCTCTCGGACCACGAAGGGTTCTGCGTGCCGCTCCTCGAGGCGATGCATCACCGGGTCCCGATCGTGGGGTTCGCGTCGTCCGCGGTGCCCGAGACGCTCGGTGCCGCCGGGCTCTGTCTGCCCGACAAGGCTCCCGCGGCCGTCGCCGAGGCGGTCTCGGTCGTGCTCACCGACTCGGCGTTTGCGCGCGCAGCTCGCCCGCGCTGCAGAGGCACGCCTTCGCGACTTCGACCTCGTGCGCACGAGCGCGATCTTCACGCAGACGATCGCGTCCGTCGTGGGGGTCGCTGCATGAGAGCGATCCACCAGTTCCTTCCGACGCTCGACCCCGGTGACGCGGTCGGGAACCACACGCTCGAAGCGCAGCGCCTGCTGCGCGGCCTGGGCCTCGAGAGCGAGGTCTACACCCAGACCGTGCACCACTCGATGGTCGGGCGCGGCGCAGTCGTTCCAGAAGTTCACCGGTGGCCCCGACGTCGCGGTGCTCTATCACCTCGCGGTGGGGTCGGTGCTCGCCGACCTGTTGCTGTCGCGTCCCGAGCCGCTCGTCGTCGACTACCACAACATCACGCCCGCGAAGTTCTTCGACGAATGGGATCCGCCGATCCTGCATGCGGTCGAGTGGGGCCGAGCGCAGATGACGTCGCTCTCGACGCGATGCCGGCTGGGCATCGCCGACTCCGAGTTCAATCGATCTGAGCTCGCTGCGAACGGCTATCGCCCGACGGCCGTCGCGCCGATCCTCCTCGACCTCGAGTCGTTCGATCGCGAGGTGGACGACGCCGAGCTCGCGCGCCTGCGGCGGGCCAAGGACGACGGCGGAGCCGACTGGCTCTTCGTTGGGCGCGTCACTCCGAACAAGTGCCAGCACGACGTGGTGAAGGCGTTCGCGACCCATCGGCGGTTCCACGATCCCAAAGCCCGGCTGCACATCGTCGGTGGCGTGGCGTCCGAGCCCTATGCGGCGGCGCTGCGAGCGTTCGTGCGCAAGCTCGGCCTCAACGAGTGCGTGTCGATGACCGGGCCCGTGTCTCCCGGAGCGCTCGCCGCCCACTACCGCTCCGCGGACGTCTACGTGTGCCTCTCCGAGCACGAGGGCTTCTGCGTGCCTCTGCTGGAGTGCATGCACTTCGGTGTGCCGATCGTCGCGTTCGGGGTCACTGCGGTGCCCGAGACCCTCGCCGACGCCGGAGTCTGCCTGCCCGACAAGTCTCCGGCGCTCGTCGCCGCGGCGGTCGATCGGGTGCTCACTGACTCCGCGCTCCGCTCCCAGCTGCTCGCCGCGGGCACGCGGCGCCTGCAGGACTTCACGCTCGAGCGCACCCGCGCCCGATTTCTCGAGGCAATGGCTCCGGTGCTCTCGTGAAGCTCGCGTTCGTGACGCCGCGGTATGGCTCCGACGTCTTCGGCGGCGCCGAGATGGGAGCGCGGATGCTCGCGGAGCACCTCGCTGCGCTCGACGGTTGGACGGTCGAGGCGCTCACCACCTGTGCGCGTGACGCGTGGACATGGGCGAACGAGTACGAGCCCGGCACCACGGTCGAGAACGGCGTGACGGTGCACCGCTTCGCCACCGCCAAGGAGCGCGACGCGGACTTCCGTCGCCTCACCCTGCACTTGCTCGCGCGACCCGAGAAGGTCAGCGACCTTGACGGCTTCGACTGGATCGACAAGCAGGGGCCGATCGCGCCCGGTCTGATCGACGCGATCCGTGCGAGCGACCACGACCTGCTCGCGTTCACGCCGTACCTGTATCACCCGACTGTCCTGGGGCTGCCGCTCGTCCGCGACCGCGCCGTGCTGCATCCCGCGGCGCACGACGAGCCCGCGATCCGCCTGCCGCTCTTCGACGATGTCTTCGAGGCGGCCCGCGGCCTTGCCTTCTACACGGAGGGGGAGCGAGCCATCGCCGAGGAGCGCTTCCCGTCCACGGTCGCCAAGCCGCAGGTCGTCGTAGGCCTCGGCATCGACGCGCCACCCCCGACGACCGCGCCGCACGGAGTGCGCGCGCTCGAGTCGCGCCCGTACCTGCTCTGCCTCGGCCGCGTCGACCACAGCAAGGGCACGCATCTGCTCGCGTCGTTCTTCGCTCGCTACAAGGAGCGCAACTCCGGGCCGCTCGCGCTTGCCGTCGTCGGGCCGGTGCAACGTCCCGTGCCCGTGCATCCCGACATCGTCGAGGTCGGCGAGGTCGACGACGCGACGAAGTGGGCTCTGCTGCGCGGTGCGACGCTGCTCGTCTCGCCGTCCGCCTTCGAGTCGTTCTCGCTCGTGCTCTTCGAGTCGTGGGAAGCGGGCGTGCCCGTGCTCGTGAACGCGAGGTGCAGCGCGACGGTCGAGCACGTCATCCGCTCGGGCGGAGGGCTCTCGTTCGACAATTTCGCGGTGTTCGAGGCCGAGCTCGACCGGCTGCTGGTCGACGATCGGCTGCGCCAGTCGCTGGCCGCCGCGGGCGCCCGCTACGCCGAGCAGTATCGATGGCCCGCAGTCATCGACCGCTACCGCGGGTTCGCCGAGCGACTCGCATCTACGCTGCCCGCCGATGTCTGACGTCGAGCCCGCTGACGGCGACCTCGAGCGCGATCTCGCCGAGCAGTGGCAGCGCGTCCAGCAGCGAGGCAGCTACTCGGCCGCGCTCTCGGCGCCCCTCGACGCGGTCGCGGAGCGCGCCCACTTCCACATCCCCGAAGTGCCTGCGTCGTCGAAGGTGCCGGGTGGCGGCACGATCCACACGGTCGTCGGCAAGACCGTGACCCGCCACCTCACCGATCTGTGCGCGCAGCTCGACGACTTCGCCCGGTCCGTCCATCGCGCGCTCGTGGCGATCGTCGACGCGCTCGACGACCCCGCCCCACCCGAGGTGCAGAGCCGCCTCGACGACGTCGCCGACCAGCTCGCGTCGCTGCAGCGCGAGCTCAACGGGCTGCGCGATCCGGAGTGACGCTCGTCTGGATCGGGTCGCTCGGGCCGGGCGGCGGCGCCGAGCGAGTGATCGCTGCCTTCGACCTCGTGTGCACCTACGACGACCCTTCGGCCGAGCTCGTGATGGCCGGCCCCGTCCCTGACCCTCGCCATCTCGCGAAGCTCGTGCGGTACCGCGACGAGCTGAAGCTCTTCGGTCTGCGGTTCCACCCCGACCCGTCGCCGGCCGAGCGCGCTGCCCTCCGCGACCTCGGTCCGGCGTGGCCCGCGGACTGACGATGCGTGTCGTCTATGTCGTCCCGCGGTACGGCCCGCAGGCTGCGGGAGGCGCCGAGGGCGCGTGCCGCTCGTTCGCGACGCGCATGGCCGCGACTGGGCACGAGGTCGAGGTCGTCACGTCGTGCGCGGTCAGCTACCTCGAGTGGGACAACGCGCTTGCCCGCCGGCACCGCCAACGAGGACGGCGTCACAGTGCATCGGCTGCCGGTCGTCGCGCCTCGCGACCTCGAGCGGTTCTCGGCGATCTCGATGCGCGCGCTCACCGGCCGTCTCGTCGCGCCGTCGCACGTGCAGCACGCCTGGCTCGCCGAGCAGGGTCCCCGCCTCGACGGCCTGGAGGACGTGCTCCGCGACCGCTCCACGTCGGTCGACGTCGCCGTCGTGCTGCCGTACCTGTACCTGCCCGCGTTCACCGCGATCACGACCCTCGCCGGACGGGCACCGATCGTGTTCCACCCGTGCGCGCACGACGAGCCCCCTCTCCGCCTCCCGGTGTACGAGCGGCTCTTTCGCC
The DNA here is from genome assembly GCA_963739555.1 of uncultured Acidimicrobiales bacterium. Lineage (GTDB taxonomy): Bacteria > Actinomycetota > Acidimicrobiia > Acidimicrobiales > DATKAS01 > DATKAS01. The sequence continues at coordinate 137,305 of CAVUAV010000012.1, forward strand.
TCTCCGACGCGCTCGGCTTCTTCACCGAGGAGGAGGCCGCGCTCGTGCGCCGCCGGTTCCGCATCGACCGACCGTCAGCGGTCACGGGCATCGGCGTCGACGTCGACATCCCGCACGCGCCCCCGCCGCACATCGACGGTGTCGGCGAGCGTCCCTATCTGGTGTGCGTCGGGCGCATCGATCCCGGCAAGGGCACGCTCGAGCTCGTCGAGTGGTTCGGTCGCTACAAGGACGCGCATCCCGGGCCGCTCGCGCTCGTGCTCGTCGGCGACCGCGCGAACGAGGTCGCGTCCCATCCCGACGTGTTCCTCACCGGCATCGTGGACGAGCCGACGAAGCAGGCGATCATCGAGCACTCGCTCGCGTTCGTGCAGCCGTCGCATTACGAGAGCTTCTCGATCGTGCTGATGGAGGCGTGGGCCGCGGGCAAGGCGGCCGCGGTGCAAGCGCTGAGCGACGTGCTTGCCGGACACGCGCGGCGCAGCGGTGGTGCGTTGCCCTATCGCAACGAGGAGGAGCTCGGCGAGGTGCTCGATCTCCTCGTGTCGCAACCCACCTTGCGACAGCGCCTCGGTGAGGCGGGCCGTGCGTACGTGCAGGCTCACTTTCGGTGGCCGGACGTGCTCGCCCGTCACGAGTCGCTGCTGGACCAGGCGGTAGTCTCTTTCCGGTCCCCCCACGCACAGAGGTAGTCGATGCCCCGCGCCCTGATCACTGGCATCACCGGCCAGGACGGCCAGCACCTGGCCGAATTCCTTCACTCGAAGGGATACGAGGTCTTCGGACTCGTCAAGGGTCAGAACAACCCGAAGGCCGAGCTCGTCAGCCAGGAGTTCCCGTACGTCGAGCTGGTGAGCGGCGACCTCGCCGACCTTCCTTCACTCGTCGCGACGCTCGAGTACACGCAGCCGCATGAGGTCTACAACCTGGCCGCGATCTCGTTCGTGGCGTTGTCGTTCAAGCAGGCCGAGCTCACCGCGAACATCACCGGCCTCGGCGTGCTCCGCATGCTCGAGGCGATCCGCATGATCGGCGGCTCCGAGAACAACCCGATCCGCTTCTATCAGGCGTCGTCGTCCGAGATGTTCGGCAAGGTCCGCGAGACGCCGCAGAACGAGAAGACGCCGTTCTACCCCCGCTCGCCGTACGGCTGCGCGAAGGTCTTCGGCCACGACATCATGGTCAACTACCGCGACTCCTACGGGTTGTTCGCGTGCAGCGGCATCCTCTTCAACCACGAGGGCGAGCGTCGCGGCATCGAGTTCGTGAGCCGCAAGATCACGAACGCTGTGGCGCGCATCAAGCTCGGGCTGCAGGAAGACCTCGTGCTCGGCGACCTCGAGCCCAAGCGCGACTGGGGCTACGCCGGCGACTACGTCAAGGCGATGTGGCTCATGCTGCAGCAGGACGAGCCGGACGACTTCGTGGTGGCCACCGGCCAGACCCACAAGGTGCGCGAGTTCGTCGAGGCGGCCTTCGAAGAGGCCGGCCTCGACGACTGGCAGAAGTACGTGAAGCAAGATCCGCGCTTCTTCCGTCCCGCCGAGGTCGATCTGCTCGTCGGAGATGCGACCAAGGCGAGGGAGAAGCTCGGATGGAAGCCCGAGGTCGACTTCCGTGGCCTCGTGCAGCGCATGCTCGCCCACGACCTCGCGATCGAGACCCGCAAGGCCGAACGCCGCTAGGCAGCCGTCCGCCTCCGAGCGAGGCGGTACAGCTCGAAGGCGATGATGGCGACGCACGCGGCCGTGGGGCGCCGGTGGCGAAGGCTCGGGACGCGGGCCTCGGAGCCGGCTGACCCCCTCGCGGCACTGTGGCGTTTCGGTGCCCAGATGGGCTCTCGCACGCCACAGTTCCCTGCCGCCGGACCCTCTGCACACCGAATCCGGAATTTTCCACCGCCACATCGGCAACGAATCGATATCGAATCGGTGCCGATGTGGCAGTGGAAGGAATTCTTTGTGGTGAGGGGCGTGGGCCGGGCGCCAGCACAGCGGGCCGGGTAGGGCTCGAGCGGGAGGTCCTGGAACGCCTCGGTGAGCGACTCTTCGTCGGGCACGCCGCCTCGCTTCGTGAGCGGCCGCAGCAGCAGCCACAGCGCGAGCACTGACGTCGCCGATCCGGCGACCAGGCCCATCTCGACGCGCAGCAGCAAGTCGTTGCCGAGTGCGGTCACGACGACGAACACGATCGACGCCGACGAGCCCACCCGATCGCCACCCGTGCGTGGCCGTGCAGGGCGATGATCGCCTGCGACATCGTGATCGCGACCATGTACAGCGCGGCTCGACGCGGCGAGCATCGTCAGGTTGCGGCGCCCGAGGTCGTAGTCGGGACCGAACAGGATGCGCACGACGAGCGGTCCGACGAGGAACGCTCCGACGACGGCGACGACGCCGAGACCCGCGACAGCGCTGAGAAGCCGGCGCAGCCCGGACGCGGAAGTCGTGGAAGCCGCCCGGCGCCGACGAGCAACGCCAGCTTCGGCAGCAGTGACGCCTGCACGGCTTGGAAGAGGAAGAGCGGCACGCGGGCGATCACCGTGCTCGTCGTGAACTTGCCGGCGATCGACTTCTCGTCTGGCGTCGCGAGCAACGTGACCGCGATCGGGCCGGCGTTGATCATGAACGCGGCGAGCACCGATCCGCCGAGGAGCCATCCGAGGTTCGACGTCAGACCTCGCTCCACGGGGCTTCGGCGGCCCGGGCTCGAAGAGGTTGTGCTCCCGGCGCACCGCGATCGAGACCGCGATCAGGGGTGGGATGCCGACCGCGAGGCCGTAGAACCCGACTGCATGCACGCCGACCGACGCGAGCGCGACGCACAGAGCCATGCGGATGACGCCCTCGCCGCCCATGTAGAGGCCGTAGGCGCCGAAGCGCCCCATGCCCGAGAACGTGCCTCGCCCGAGGTGGTCCGGCGTAGTACCCGACGAGACCGAGAAGGAACCCGACGAGCAGCAGCCAGTAGCCGTCGAAGAGCTGCTCGACCATCACACGGGCTGAAGATCAGGGTGATGACGACGAGGATCGCCGCGAGCATGCCGCCGACTTGGCCGCTCGCACGATGACCGGGCCCGCCGCCATTGCCGATCGCCCGGCGATGCGCGAGGGCACGGGTGACCTCTTGCTCGACGGGGAGGAAGAAGCCCGGGCCCGGCGAGGAACGTGATGATCCACATGACCGAGAGCGGGGCGAACAGCGTCGGGGCCGAGGGCGCGGGCGGAGATGGCGAGGAAGAGCGTATGACGCGATGCCGGCGATGACGAGGCCCGTCCCGACGGTGATGGTTCCCTCGGGCAGCGGGTTGGCTCGCAATGCGGCAAGTCGGCTCGGCGGGCGGCGAGCTGAGATGGTGCGCTCCTGGTTTTCTGGGCCGGTTACTGGGCCGGCGTGAAGCATACGAGCCATGCCCGTTTCCGTCGGCATCACGCTGGCATGACGTGAGAACCCCGTCTGCGACACTGAGGCCGTGACCGAGTCGTACGACGCCGTGATCGTGGTGTCGTTCGGTGGGCCAGAGGGCCCCGACGACGTCCTCCCCTTCCTCGAGAACGTGACCCGCGGGCGCAACGTCCCGCCGGAGCGACTGCAGATCGTGGCCAAGCAGTACGAGCGGTTCGGGGGAGTGAGCCCGATCAACTCGCAGAATCGAGCCCTCGTCGCTGCCCTCGACGCCGAGCTCGTGCGGGCCGGCCGCTCGCTCCCCGTCTACTGGGGCAATCGCAACTGGCATCCGTATCTGGCCGACACCGTCCGCCAGATGCGAGACGACGGCGTCGAGCGCGCGCTCGCGTTCGTCACCTCCGGATACAGCTCGTACTCGTCGTGTCGCCAGTACCTCGAGAACATCGAAGCCGCGCGGCGAAGCCGTCGGTCCCGGCGCACCGTCCATCGACAAGCTCCGGCAGTTCTACGACCATCCGGGCTACGTCGGGCCGTTCGCTCGCAACCTCGCGGTCGCCCTCGATGCGCTCCCGGCCGATGTGCGCGCGGGCGCGCACATCGCCTTCACCGCGCACAGCATCCCGATCGCGATGGCCGACGACATGCGACTACGTCGCGCAGCTGCAGGAGACCGCACGTCTCGTCGCCGAGCGCGGGCGCGCCCGGCCACCCGCACGCGCTCGTGTACCAGAGCCGCAGCGGTGCGCCGACTCAGCCGTGGCTCGAACCCGACATCGGCGCGCACATCGAGGCCCTCGCCGCGCAGCATGTGCCCGCCGTGGTCGTCGTGCCGATCGGCTTCGTCTCCGACCACATGGAGGTCGTCTACGACCTCGACATGGTCGCCGGCCGGGCGTGCAGCGGAAGCGGGCGTCGCGTTCGCGCCGGGCCGCGACACCGGGAACCGATCCCGAGTTCGTCTCGATGATCCGCGAGCTGATCGAGGAGCGTCTCGACCCCTCGCTGCCGCGTTAGGACAGCGCTGCGTCGCCGAGACCCAGGCGAAGGAGCTCGAGGTCCGCGTCCGACGGCGTGTCGCTGGTCGAGCCCCCACGCTCGCTCACGCTCGGCGAACACCTGAGGATCTCGGAGGTCGACCGGCGGAAGCGGCGTCGCCGGGAAGGCGGAACACGTAGAGGCACCACGCCGTCGTGAGGCCGAACCGGGCGATGTGCGGGTGAAGGCGTCGCTCGACCGCCTCGCAGCGCACGAACCCGGCGGCTTCGAACTGCTGCGTCCACCACCGGTACGACGCGATGGTCACGTGCCCCTCGACCAAGTCGCCCCTCGCGTCGCGCTCGAGGTCGTCTTCGTCGATCGGCCCGTCGAAGTCGGGACCGAGCGCGTAGAGCTCAGCGACCCGGTGCTCGCGCACCTTGCCCTCGAGCCATCCGGGGGGCCCGCCCGAATTCGGACCGAACGACGGGATCGTCGCGACGACCCAACCTCGGCAGACCCGCCTCAGGTTCTCGAGTGCCCGCGGCAGCAACGTCACCGGCACGTGCTCGAGCGTCTCGAGCACGGTCACGACGTCGAACGACTCGCTCGGGAACGGCAGCCGCTTCGTCAGGTCAGCACGGCGCACGTAGGGCACGACGGCACGCGGCGCATGCGCGACCGCCCATCGACTCGCGTCGACGCCCTCGGCATCGACATCGAGCTCGCGGAGCGCCTCGACCACGAACCCGCGCGCGCATCCGGCGTCGAGCACTCTGCTCGCGGGGAAGAAGCGCCACAGCAGATATGCAGCGACATCCGCGTTCGACGTTGCCCGCGTGTACTGCTCGTAGCCCGACAGGCCGCCACGTGACGAAGGGTCACGACCACGCCCGTAATAGCTCGCGCCGTATGCGCGCCGCCGCAGCACGATCACAAGGCTACGAGCGCACTTCCTGCTCAACGGGGATGCACCGTCGTCGCGCACATCGCCAGTACCGTCGATGCGATCACACGCTTGATTCGCGCCTGCTTCGTCGCGGCGTCGTTCGCCGCTGTGCTCGCGTTGCTCACTCCGATGGCAGACGTGAGCGCACAGCCCGCGCCGCCCTCGCCAATCACCTTCCTCGTGCAAGGCAAGGGATGGGGCCACGGCCGTGGCATGGGCCAGTGGGGCGCGCTCGGCTACGCGCTCCAGGGATGGACGAGCAACCAGATCCTCGACCACTACTACGGCGGCACCACGATGGGCACGATCGACCCGAACGGCGAGCTGCGCGTGAGGCTGCTGCGTGAGGACGACGCCGACGTGATCGTGGTGTCCGAGCACAACGCGCTCACAAGCAGCGTCGTGCCCGGCGCATTCGCCGCTCTCCGCGCTCAGCCGCAGGCCGACGGCACCTACCTCGTCCAGTCGGGACCGGGATGCGCTGGCCCGTGGACGCCGCTCATCGCCGCACCCTCGGTCGACTTCCGTGGCGATCCGTCATCGATCACGACCACCGACGTCACGTCGTTGCTCGCGGTGTGCGAGGCCGGCGGCACGATGCGCTACTACCGAGGAAGCCTCCTCGCAGTCCGCGACGCGAACGGTGCATCACGCGCGGTCAACGTCGTGCCGCTCGACACCTACGTGCGAGGCGTGGTCCCTCGCGAGGTCTCCGCGACTTGGGGCGACCTAGGCGCCGGAGCGGGCTTTCAGGCGTTGAAGGCCCAAGCGGTCGCGGCACGCTCGTACGCGTCGGCGGAGTCTCGCTACTCATACGCGAAGACGTGCGACGGATCGCCATGCCAGGTGTACAGCGGCACGGCGGTCCGCAATCCGAGCGGTGTGCTGTCGTCGCTCGAGGACCCGCGGACCGATCGTGCGGTCGCCGAGACTGCAGGACAGGTGCGGCTGGACGGCAAGGGCGGGGTTGCTCGCACTGAGTTCTCGTCGTCGACCGGCGGCTTCACCGCGGGGGGCGTGTTCCCCGCGGTGTCCGACGAGGGCGACTCGATCGCGCAGAACCCCAACGCGAACTGGGTCGCGTCGGTCAGCGGGGACGCCGTCTCGAAGGCCTACCCGCAGCTCGGCAGCCTCGTCAGCATCGGCGTGGTCGCGCGCAACGGCCTCGGGCCCTTCGGCGGGCGTGTCACGAAGATCGCACTCACCGGCACCACGTCGACGATCACGCTGAGCGGAAGCGACTTCCGCGCCGCGTTCGGCCTGAAGTCCGACCTCTTCCAGGTCGCGGACTTCGCGAAGTCACCCGCAGTCGCGGTGGCGAACGGCACGGGCGACGACTACTGGCTCGCCACAGGCGAAGGTGCGGTGTTCGCGCTGCAAGGCGCGCCCGATCGCGGCTCGATGTTCGGCACGAAGCTCAACGCGCCGGTGGTCGCGATCACGGCGACGGCCGACGGACAGGGCTACTGGCTGCTCGCGAAGGACGGGGGCGTCTTCGCGTTCAACGCGCCCTTCTACGGCTCGACCGGGAACATGAAGCTCAACAAGCCGGTCGTCGGTCTCGCCGTGCGCCCGCAGGGCGACGGCTACTGGTTCGTCGCGGCCGACGGCGGCATCTTCAGCTTCGGTGCCGCACCGTTCTTCGGGTCGACCGGCAACCGCAAGGTGCCCGCCCCCGTGATCTCGATGGCCCCGACGCCGACGGGCGGTGGCTACTACGTGCTCGGCCTGGACGGCTCCGTCTACCCGTTCGGCGACGCGGTCGACCTCGGTGGGGTCAAGGCGTCACCGTCACCCATTGTCGGGATGGCGGTGCGTCCGCAGGGTGACGGCTACTGGCTCGTCGCCGCGGACGGCACGGTCACGGGGTTCGGGGCCGCGGCTTCGATCGGAGGGGGAGCGCCTGCGACCCCCGCTGCCGCCGCGGTGGTTGGGATCTCCGCGACGGCGAGCGGTGGGGGGTACCGGTTGGTGCGTGCCGACGGATCGACCGTCGACGCAGGCGACGCTTCGTAGCGTCGCGCGGAGCTCAGGCTGCGGCGCTCTGCGTGCCGCGGTTGACGAAGTCCTTGAGCTGGTCGCGGGCGGTCTTCGCCGCGTCGCGGGCTTGCTTCATGAGCTCGGCGGCCTGCTCGGGCAGCTTGTCCTGCACGTTCTCGAGCAGCGCGCCGACGCGCTCTTCGATCTGCGTCGCCTGGGTCTCGAACTGCGCCTTGCCGTCGGCAACCTGGTTCTCGAACCAACCGCACAGCTCGCCTCGGTTCGACTTCAGCTGCTCGTAGGCCTTCACGCCGAGACCGACCGTCGCGTAGAACGCTTCCTTGGCCGGCTTGACGACGGCGTCGAACGACGGGTTCTTCGGGGCAGTGGTGGTGTCCATCTCTGGGTCCTCCTCGTGCCGTTGGGGGAACGGCTTGTGCTTGCCAGACTACCGCTGTCGTTAAACAGTTGCAAGCATTCGTGAACGATGGCACATGGGCGAGTGCCCCGGTCGGAGAGGACCCGGCCGCTAGCCTCGGGCCATTGTGGAGGTGCAACCGCAGGCGGCGCCGCCGGTCGTCGCGGTGGTGGTGGCGGAGCAGCCAGGGCCCTGTTTCGACGAGCTCCTGACCTCTCTCGCGGCCCAGGACTACCCGAACCTCTCGGTCCTGGTGATCGACGTCGCCACCGACGAGAACCTGGCCGCCAGGGTCGCGGCCCACCTCCCGGCCGCGTTCGTCCGCCGGCTCGAGATGAACCCCGGGTTCGGCCCGGCCGCGAACGAAGCGCTCCGGTTGGTCGAGGGCGCCGGCTTCTTCTGCTTCCTCCACGACGACGTGGCGGTCGAGCCGACGACGATCCGAGCGCTCGTCGAAGAGGCGTTCCGCTCGAACGCCGGCATCGTCGGGCCGAAGCTGGTCGAGTGGGACGACCCCCGCCGCCTCCTGGCCGTGGGAATGGGCGCCGACAAGGCCGGTGTGCTCGTCTCGCTCGTCGAGCCCGGCGAGCTCGATCAGGAGCAGCACGACGCGGTGCGCGACGTCTTCGTCGTGCCGTCGGCATGCATGCTCGTCCGCGCGGACCTGTTCGATGCCCTCGACGGCTTCGACCCCGACATACCGAAGTACGGCCATGCACTCGACTTGTGCTGGCGTGCGCACGTCGTCGGCGCGCGGGTCATGGTCAACCCCGACACGCGCGTGCGCCACGCGGAGACCGAAGAGCAGGGCGTGCGCGACGACGACCGAGCGCGACTGCTCGCCCGTCATCGGCTGCGCACCGTGCTCACGTGTTACGGGGTTCTCAACCTGATCCGCGTCCTCCCGCAGATCGCGATCCTCACGATCGCGACGACCATCTCGTCGCTCCTCACCGGACACCCGGGGCGAGCGAAGAGCGCGCTCGGCGCGTGGTCGTGGAACTTCGCGCACTACAGCAGCATCCGGCGTCGCAGCCGCTACCTCGACCGCATCCGTCTCGTGCCCGACAACGAGGTCCGCAACCTGCAGACCCGGGGGAGCGCGCAGGTGCGAGCCGCGATGCGGCGCCCGGCCTCCGAAGAGCGGTTCGCGGCCGCCGCAGCGGTGGGGCGCACCGTCGCGGACACGCTCGCGCCGGGGCCGCGCCGCACCGCCCTCATGGCCTGGGCCGCGGCGGCCGCGTTCCTGCTCATCGGCAGTCGCCAGCTGCTCGCACACGGCGTGCCCGCGATCGGGCAGCTCGCGCCGTTGCCGTCGTCTGCGACCGACCTCCTGCGGACATTCGGCTCGGGTTGGCGCATGGTCGGGATGGGCACGACGGCGGCGGCGCCCACCGCATTCGCGCTGATCTCACTCGGCGCGGTCCCGGCGCTCGGCCACATGGCGCTGCTGCACACGATGCTGGCCCTTCTGCCCCTCCTCATCGGTCTGATCGGCATGTGGCGGCTCACCGAACCGCTCGCGTCGGTGCGGCCGCGCATCGCTTCACTCGTCGCGTACGCCGCGATCCCGCTGCCATACAACGCGCTGAGCAACGGGCGCCTCGACGGCCTCGTGGCCTACGCCGTCATGCCGTGGGTCGTCGGCAGGTTGGCGCGCGCGAGCGGGCTGGCTCCGTTCGCCCGCTCTGCACGGGCGGGCTGGAAGGGCGAAGTGCTCGGGCTGGGCCTCGTGCTCGCGATCGCGATGGCGTTCACGCCGTTCGTCGGCGTGCTCGTGGTCGGCGTCGCGCTCTGCATCGTCGTCGCGAGCATCCTTGCCGGCGGCGTCCGCGGGTCGTTCCGAGCGCTTGGCGTCGCGGTCGCTGGTGTGCTCGTCGCGTTCGTGCTCAACGTGCCGTGGTCTCTCGGTGTGGTCCGCCCTGGCGCCGACTGGTCGGGGTTCGCGGGCATCGCCCCCGCTGGCCCGGGCACGCTCTCACTCGGGCAGATCCTGCGCTTCGAGACCGGGTCGATCGGCGCGGCACCGCTCGGCTGGGCCTTCCTCGTCGTCGGCGCGCTCGCTCTCGTGATCGGCCGGGGATGGCGGTTGGGATGGGCAGCGCGCGGCGTGGACGATCGCCGCGGTCCCCTTTGCGTTGACGTGGGTCGCGGCGCGCGGATGGATCGACGTCGGGCTGCCCTCGGCCGACGCGCTGCTCGCGCCCGCCGCCGTCGGTCTCGCTCTCGCGGCCGGCCTGGGCATCGCCGCGTTCGAGATCGACCTGCGCGGCTACCGGTTCGGATGGCGCCAGCTCGCATCGCTGATCGCCGCCGCTGCACTCGCCGTCGGCGCCGTTCCCGCGCTGATCGCCGCGTCCGGGGGTCGGTGGCGGGCACCGCACAGCGACTTCGCGGCATCGCTGAAGTTCATGGAGAAAGACCCGCAGGCCGGCGCGTTCCGCGTCCTGTGGCTCGGGCAACCGAGCGTCGTGCCACTCTCGGCGTGGCAGCTCGCGGAAGGCGTCGGCTACGGCACCTCCGACAACGGCCCGCCGGACATCACCGACCTCTGGGCTGGCACTGCTCCGACGTCGACGCAACTCATTGCCGAGAGCGTCACGCTCGCGGCGGACGGCGGCACCGATCGACTCGGCTCACTGCTCGGCCCGATGGGCATCCGCTACATCGTCGTGCCCGAACGCCTCGCTCCGAGCCTGAACAACACGCCCCTCGTCGCCGCCCCGGCGGCGCTCACGACCGCGCTCGACTCGCAGCTCGACCTTCGCCAGCTCGATGTCGACGACGCACTCCACGTGTACGAGAACACGCTGTGGACACCGGTCCGTGCGAGCTTCGCGGGTGACGGGTCCGCACAGCCGGCCCTGCTCGATCAGAGCGGGGTGTACACGTTCGAAGGCAACCTCGGCGTCGGCGCGTTCAGGGTGGCCGAGGCGCCGAACGACGCGTGGCACCTCACGGTCGGGGGCGCGAGCGTGCCCCGCACCGGCCAGGACGACATCTCGACCTCGTACAAGGTCGACACGGCCGGGACGGCATCGTTGTCGTTCGACACGTCGTGGACGCGCACCGCTGCGATCGCAGGCCAAGGCGTCCTTTGGATCCTCACGGTCCTCTTGCTGCTGCGCTGGCGCACGTCGACGCCCTGGCGACGCCCGAGGCGACGTCCCGCGGTCACCGTGATGCCGGTCGACGGCAACGGCGACGGATCAGCGCACGTGTCAGCCGAGCTCGAGACCTCAGGAGCAGCGAGCGCATGACACGCCGCGTCCCGATCCTCCTCATCTTCGGCGGGCTGCTCGCGGCCGGGCTCGTCGTCGACCGCAGCCGCCCCGCGCCCGCAGAGGTCACGTTCGGCACGGCCACGGCGCCCGTGCAACCCGTCGCAAGCCCGCCGACCGCCGAGACGACGACGTGGTTCTGCCCGGGGATGCCGGCGCCGCCGGACGGCACCATGGCCGGCTTCGTGATCATGTCGAACCCAACCGACAAGGACGTCGATGCGACGCTCACGGTGGTGCCGAGCGAAGGCAACCCCGGGAAGCGCGAGGTCACACTCGCGGCGCACACGACGACGTCGGTGAACGTCGCTGAGGTCGTCTCTGCGCCCTTCGCCGCCGCACAGGTCGATGTGCAGGGCGGCGGGGTCGTCGTCGAGCAGAGCGTCGCGAAGGGTGAGCTCCGAGACCCGAGCGCGTGTGCGACGGCGACCGCGTCGACGTGGTACGTCGCGAGCGGGGTGACCACGCGCGATGCCAAGCTCACGTACTTCGTCTACAACCCCTATCCGGACGACGCGATCGTCGACATGGACTTCGCGACGAACGATGGCCGGTTCGCCCCGCAGCCGTTGCAGGGCCTCGTCGTGCGAGGCGGGACCGTGAAGGTCATCGACGTCACCGACCAGGTCCGCAGGCGCACCGCGGTCGCGGGCACGGTCACCGCCCGATCGGGACGAGTCGTGCTCGGCCGGCTGCAGACCTACGACGGGTCCGGCGGGCCGAACGGGTTCACCTCCGGGGTCGCGGCGCCGAGCCCGCAGAAGGTGTGGTGGTTCCCCGACGGTCGCCGCGTGCCCAACGTCTCCGAGCGCGTCGTCGTCTACAACCCCGGCCCCACCTCCGCCGAAGTCGACATCGAGGTGCGGCCGCCGAACAGCTCGAGCACCGACAACCCCGACCTCGCGACGCTGCAGTCGCTCAGCCTCTCGCCTTTCTCGGCGACCGCCTACGACGTCACGGGTGACGCGACGGTGGCCGACGGCGTGCACAGCATCGTGGTGTCCTCGGCGAACGACACGCCGATCGTCGTCGAGCGGGTGACCAACCTCGTGGCGAAGTCCGGCACACGGGGCGTCAGCTCGATGCTCGGCTCCCGTGTCACCGCGAAGCGTTGGTTGCTCGCCGCAGGGGGCACCTCCGACAAAGTCGTCGAAGAGATCACGATCCTGAACGACAACGATGCCGACGCGACGGTGAAGCTCTCCACCCTCGAGCCCGACGGCACGAAGGCTCTCGGCGGCCCCCTCACGGTGCCGAGCGGAAGCTTCGTGCAGGTGAGGGTCAACGACCTCATCGACCGAACGCCGATGACGATCCTCGCCGAGAGCGACAAGCCGGTCGTCGTAGAGCGGGGCCTCGTGTTCAAGGGCGAGGTCGACACGTCGCGTCAGCTCGGCGTGCCGCTCTCGTGACCAACGTTCTGATCGCGGTCATCCTCGGAGCTGTCGCTCTCGGCGCGGCATGGATCATCAACCGCAAGAAGCCGCGAACGAGCGCCGTCGTCGACCATCACGTGCCCACCCAGGTCGACCGCGCCGACTTCGCGCGGTCGGAGGCGCCGGTGCTCGTCGCGGTCTTCACGTCGGCGACCTGCGCCACCTGCGCGGCCATGCTGTCGGCCGCGCGCCACGCCGCGAGTGATTCCGTCGTCGTCGAAGAAGCCGAAGCGACGGCTCGGGCCGACCTCCACGGCCGGTACGAGATCGACGCGGTCCCGATCGCGGTCGTCGTCGATCGTGACGGCGTGGTCCGAGCGTCGTTCACAGGATCGATGAGTGCCGACGACCTCGACGCCGCGATCGATCAGCTGTCGACCCGGTAGATGTCGATGCCATCGACGCGCTCGAGCAGCGCGTAGTCGGCTCTCAGCACCTCGGCGACCGTGCCCGACGGGTTGCACCCGTCCGCGGCCTCGTACACAGCCACGTAGGTCGGCCGCCGACGAGACGTGAAGAGCGCGTCGAGCCGATCCTGCGCGCCGTGCACCTGCAGCACGTTGTCGTACCAGAGATACGGGAAGGGCGGATCGGCGCGCGCGTCCGCGTAGAAGCCCGCGCTGGCACACAGCACGTACATCGAGTCGCCGGGCGCCCTCACCTCGCGATACCAGCGGGCGATGGCCTCGTCGCGGGTGAGCCGGGCGTCCGCGTCCAAGCGGACAGCGACGTCGTCGCGTGAGAGCCGAGCGTCGCGGACGGCATGCACGAGCGGGACGGCAACCACGAGCGAGGCGACGCTGAGCTGCACCCACTTCCGGGGCTGCAGGGAGATCGCGGCTGCCGCGACCGTTCCCAGTGGGAAGGCCAGGATCACCCAGTAGTGACGGTGGAACTGCCCGCCGGCGGCGAACGCGACCGTGGCGAGCGCGGTCCACACGACGAGGGGGAGCGCACGAGCCGAAAGCGCCCGTCGCGACGTCGCCATCACGCAGGCGATGGTCGCGGCGATCGCCGGGACGATGATCGGCGCCGCGATCGCCCAGGTCATCCCGAACCGGTCGAAGTTCGCGTTGGTCGCGATGCTGCGCTCCGCGAGGCGGTAGCCGACGAACGCGTACCAGAAGCGGTCCCAGCTGGTGAGGGCGCCGTAGATCGCCATCGCGCCGAGCACGGTCGCGATGCCGCCGAGGATCGCTGCGAGCCCGCGAAGGCTGTCGCGTCGGAGCAGTGCCGTCGCGGCGACCACGACGACCGCGGTGAGGATGGCGTCGAAGCCACTTTGCTTGAGGGAGATCGCGATCCCGCCGATCAGCCCTGCGACGTAGAGCCGCCTCGGGGTTCATCGGCGTGATGGCCGTCAGCGCGACCGCGAGGCCCGCGGCTCCGACGGCGCCGCTGAGGAGCTCGCCGTCGGCGATGAACCCCTCGTAGTCGGGCGCGCTCGACAGCACGGCGACGAAGAGCGCGGCGAGCACCGCGGCGGTCGGGCCGAACAGCGTCTTCGCGATCGACGCGCACGCCACGACACCGACCACCCCCGCGACGATCGCGAGCAGGCGGATCCCCGCGGGAGTGCCGAGGCCGAGCATGTCCCACACGCGGTTCAGGACGATGAGGCCCTGCGGCCGGTCGACCCACACGTCGCGGTACAGCACGGCTCCGTGGCGCCACGCTCTCGCGATCGCGAGGTACCCACCCTCGTCGGAGGTGATCGGAGTCCAGACGAAGCGCAGCCTCAGCAGGACGGAGAGCAGCGCCGCGGCGGCGACGCCCCAACGCCAGCTCGTCGCTCGCGGCACGCTCGGTCGGTGCGTCTGCAACCTCTTGCAGGACGCTGGAAGTTGCACCCGGCGGCACTGCCGAGACCGTAACCGGCGTCGGCAGGTGTGATCAGGCGGGCAGCGTCAGTCGGACGAGACGGTTGTCGATGCGGGCTCGGACGGGTCGGGCGTCGCGCCGTGCACCTCTTCGAGGCCCTGTTGCACGAGGCGCGACACCTCTGCGCCTTCGATCGTCTCGCGCTCGAGCAGCGCCTGGGCGACGAGATCGAGGCCCCGACGGTGCTTGGTCAGCAGCTCGCGAGCGCGGTCTTCTTGCACCCGCAAGATGCGCTCGACCTCTTCGTCGATCACGCGTGCGGTCTCATCTGAGTAGTCGCGTGTGTGCATGAGGTCGTCGCCGAGGAACACCTGTCCCTGCGAGCCCCATGCCATCGGGCCGATGCGGTCGCTCATGCCCCACTCGCGGACCATGCGGCGGGCGAGCTCGGTGTTCACGACGAGGTCGTTCTGCGCACCGGTCGAGACCATCCCGAAGACGAGGTCTTCGGACATGCGCCCGCCGAGGCGCATGCACAGCGAGTCCTCGATGTAGGCCTGGCTGTGCAGGTGGCGCTCCTCGGGCATCTGCTGGGTGACGCCGAGCGCCATGCCGGTCGGGAGGATCGTGACCTTGTGGAGGGGGTCAGCGTTCGGGAGCACGGCGGCGAGCACCGCGTGTCCGCCCTCGTGGTACGCGACCGCCTTCTTCTCCTCGAGCGAGAGCACCATCGACTCGCGACGGGCGCCCATCATCACGCGGTCACGCGCCGACTCGAAGTCGAGGCGCTCGATCACCTTCGCCCCGCGGCGCACTGCGAACAGGGCGGCCTCGTTCACGAGGTTCGCGAGATCGGCGCCGCTCATGCCGGGCGTGCCACGGGCCATGACCTCGAGGTCGACGTCGGGACCGAGCTTCTTGTCGCGTGCGTGCACCTTCAAGATCGCGAGGCGCTCCTCGAACTCGGGGAGCGGCACGACGACCTGACGGTCGAAGCGGCCCGGGCGAAGCAGCGCTGGGATCGAGGATGTCGGGCCGGTTCGTCGCCGCCATCATCACGATGCCCTCGGTCGCCTCGAAGCCGTCCATCTCGGAGAGCATCTGGTTGAGGGTCTGCTCGCGCTCGTCGTGGCCACCGCCGAGGCCGGCGCCGCGCTTGCGTCCGATCGAGTCGATCTCGTCCACGAAGATGATCGCCCGGCCCAGCTTCCGCGCGTTCTGGAAGAGGTCGCGCACCCGCGATGCGCCGACGCCGACGAACATCTCCATGAAGTCGGACCCCGTGACCGACAGGAACGGCACGCCTGCCTCGCCCGCGACGGCCCTCGCGATCAGCGTCTTGCCCGTGCCGGGAGGCCCGACGAGCAGCACGCCCTTGGGGATGCGCGCACCGATGTCGCGGAACCGCTCGGGCATCTTCAAGAAGTCGACGACCTCTCGGATCTCCTGCTTCACGCCTTCGTAGCCGGCGACGTCGGCGAACGTGGTGCTGGGCTTGTCGGCTGAGTAGGTCTTTGCCCGCGATCGCCCGATCTGCATCACGTTGCCCATCGCGCCGCTGGCGCGGCGCTGCATCCAGACGAAGAACCCGATGATCAGGAGCACGGGCAGCAGCAACGGGATGAGGCCTGCGAGGAAGCTGCTCTGCGGCGACTTGAACGTGACGTCGACGTTCTTCTGGTTCAGCAGCGCCAGGTCGGCGTCGGGCAACGGCATCTGGCCGGTGGTGTGGAACTGCTTGCCGCTGTTGAGCGTGCCGCTGATGGCGCCGGTGTTGTTGTTGACGGTGATCGCGTCGACGTTGCCGTTCTGCACCTCGGTGCGGAACTGCGAGTACGTGATGTCCTCGCCGCCCTTCTTCGAGAGCAGCATGGGGATGAGAAGGGCGCCTGCAAGGAGCCCGAGGAAGACCCAGATCGCCCACTTCGGTATGCCCGAGCTCTTGGTCGGGCGCCCGCCAGGGCCGTTGCCAGGGCCGTCACCGGGGCGGCGATCGCCATTGCCGCGACCATTGGTCGACGGCGGAGGCGGGGGGAGCTGGCTCATGCGACCATGCTAGGGCCGGAGCCGTCCGCAAGGACGCCGGGAGCACAGCGGGCGCACGGCGCACGGCTCGGGAGCAGCGTCCACGGCGCATCCCGCGGAGGCAACTATCGTCGCCCCGATGCGACGCCAGTGCTGCCGGCCGGCATGTGCTGAACCAGCGGTGGCGACGGTCACGTACCACTACGGCACGCAGGCGGCGTGGCTCGATCCGCTGAGCGCCGAGCGCGACCCGCACTCCTACGACATGTGCGCTCGTCACGCCGAACGGCTGCGGCCGCCGCAGGGCTGGGCCCTCGACGATCGCCGGGTGCGCGCCATCGCCGTCGCAGTCTGAATCGCAGGCCGGCATGGCCGACGAGACCGTCACCGCGCCCGGCGTCCGAGACGCCCTGATCACGTGGTTCCTCGCGTTCGTGGTCAGCAACATCGTGGGCGGCATCGTGCTGGGTGCCACGGGTCACCTCGGGCCGCACGACCCGGACCCGCCGCTGTGGCTCACCGCGTCGCTCCAGGTGCCGTTCTGGGCCGTCCTCGTCGGCGGCACCGTGTTCTTCTCCCGGCGCAAGGGCACAGGTGACCTCGCGGTGGACATGAGGTTGCGCGTCGAGCCCCGGGACGCCGTCGTCGGCATCCCGACCGGCGTGTTCACGCAGGTCGTGCTGGTGCCACTGCTCTACGTGCCGATCTTCTGGATCTTCGGCCACCGCGACCTCTCGCAGGACGCGAAGGACCTCACCAACAAGGCCAACGGCGCCGGGGTGGTGCTGCTGATCCTGCTCGTCGTGATCGGGGCACCGATCGTCGAGGAGCTGTTCTTCCGGGGCTTCCTCATGGGAGCGCTCGAGCGCACGACCGGCAAGGCGTGGGCCCTCTGGATCTCGGCTGTGCTGTTCGGAGCCGGCCACTTCGAGCCACTCCAGACCGTCGCCCTCGTGATGTTCGGGCTCGTCGCGGGGTATCTCGTGCAGCGCTACGACCGGCTCGGGCCGTCGATCTTCGCCCACATGGGGTTCAACGCCGTGACGATCGCGGTGTTGCTCGCCCAGCGGTGAGAGGCAGTTGACTCCAGCGGTGACTGCTCGCGGCCGATGGTGGGATGAAAGCATGTCAGGACACCCATGACCGACGTCCTCGAGCAGACCCCTCCCGAGCCAGCGCGCGCCCCTGAAGAACCGCGCCCCGGCGCGCCCGACGCCGAGTCGCCCGGCTGGATCGACAAGCTGGCGGGGCGCCTGAGCTCGGTCTCGATCGAGGGCTGGATCACCTTCGTGATCGTCGTGGGCTCGGTGATCTTCACCCTCGCCCAGCTGCACCCCAACTTGCTCTTCTCGAACACCACGCCCACCGGTGGCGACATGGGGGCGCACGTCTGGGGCCCGGCCTACCTGCGCGACCACATCCTCCCGCACTGGCGGCTGTCGGGATGGGCGCCCGATTGGTACGCCGGCTTCCCGATGTACCAGTTCTACATGGTCATCCCCGCGCTGGCCGTGGTGCTGGTGAACATCCTGCTGCCCTACGGGCTCGCGCTGAAGTTGGTGTCGATCTCCGGTGTGCTCTCGCTCCCGATCGCACTGTGGGCCTTCGGCAAGCTCAGCGGCCTTCGGTTCCCGCTGCCGGCGATGTTCTCGGCGATGTCGGTGATCTTCCTCTTCGACGAGAGCTTCACGATCTACGGCGGCAACATCGCATCGACGATGGCGGGGGAGTTCTCGTTCTCGATCGCGCTGTCGCTCGCGTTCGTCTACTTCGGAGTGCTCGCCCGCGGTCTGCGCACAGGCAAGCACCGCGCGCTCGCGGCCGTGCTGCTCGCGCTCTGCGTGCTCTGCCACCTGATCGTCGCGATCTTCGCGGCGACGGGCACCGTCGTCTGGTTCCTGCTCTACCTCGACCGTCGCCGCTTCAAGTGGCTCGCGACGATGGTGCCAGTGGGCGCCTTGCTCACCGCGTTCTGGGTCGTGCCGTTCTTCCTGCGCCGCCACTACCTCACCGACATGGGGTACGAGCGGCGCACCGACTACGTGAACATGCTGTTCCCGTTCACGTGGAAGTGGGACGCCGCGCTGTTCGCGCTCGGCGCGCTCGGCTTGATCGCGTCGGTCATGAAGCGGCGCCGCACCGGCGTGTGGCTGGGACTCATGACGCTGATCTACGGCGTCTGGATCAT
This sequence comes from uncultured Acidimicrobiales bacterium, assembly GCA_963739555.1. Taxonomy (GTDB): domain Bacteria; phylum Actinomycetota; class Acidimicrobiia; order Acidimicrobiales; family DATKAS01; genus DATKAS01. The sequence goes on from CAVUAV010000012.1 coordinate 155,786, forward strand.
CGTGTGGCCGCAGAGCATGTTCTGGAACGCGCGGCTCACGCCCTTCTATTACATCTGCCGCTACCTGCTCGCCGCGATCGGCGCCGCCGAGATCGGGCTCTGGTTGGCCTCCACCTGCGCGAGCGCCTTCACCCCGCGGGCCAAGCGGTTCGTGACTGCGCTCACGCCGGTCATCGGCGCGGCGATCTGCATCGTGATCCTCGGCATGAGCCTGCGCATCCTGCCCGGCGGCCGCATCGTCCAGAAGCAGACCTCGACGGGCAGCGTGGCCGCGTACAGCTGGCTCGGGCTCACGAGCACGCACGCCGCGTTCGTCGACGACTGGGCCAAGTGGAACTACTCCGGATACGAGGGCAAGCCCGCGTACGGCGAGTACCGCGGTGTCATGCAGACGATGCAGAACATCGGCGACACCCGCGGATGCGGCCGTGCCGAGTGGGAGTACGACGCGGAGCTCAACCAGTACGGCACGCCGATGGCGATGATGCTGCTCCCGTTCTGGACCAACGGCTGCATCGACTCGATGGAGGGCTTGTTCTTCGAGTCGTCGGCGACGACGCCGTACCACTTCCTCGCCAGCTCGGCGCTCTCGGCCGCGCCGTCACGTCCGGTGCGCAACCTGCGGTACGACCCGCTCGACGTCGAGAAGGGCACGCAGTACATGCAGCTCCTCGGCGTGAAGTACTACATGGCGTTCTCGCCCGCGGCGGTGAAGGAAGCGCGTCAGCAGAAGGACCTCACCGAGATCGCCACCTCGGGGCCGTGGGTGATCTTCCAGGTCGCCGACTCCGACATCGTCACGCCGCTCACGAACGAGCCCGTCGTCGTGAAGGGCGCCGACAAGAACGCGAAGTCATGGCTGAACACGTCCGAGGACTTCTTCCTCGACCCGTCGAAGTGGAACGTCGAGCTCGCCGCGAGCGGCCCGAAGGACTGGGCACGGGTCGAGACCGGCCAGACCCCTCCGCAGAACTGCGGTGCCCCCGGTTGCGGTGTCGAACATCACCACGGGCGACGACCGGATCAGCTTCGACGTCGACAAGGTCGGCGTGCCCGTGCTCGTGAAGGCGTCGTACTTCCCGAACTGGCAGGTGTCCGGCGCGGAGGGGCCATGTCGGGTGGCGCCGAACCTGATGGTCGTCATCCCGACGAGCACGCACGTCTCGCTGCACTACGGCCGCACGCCGGTCGACCTCATCGCGATGTTCCTCACGTTGCTCGGCATCGCCGGCGTCGTGTGGCTCGCCCGCAGTCGGCCGCTCGTCTTCCCGGCCCCCCCGCAGCCGGAGGAGCCGCTCGACCCGACGAACGCTCGGCCGGTGGAGTGGGACACCTGGGAGGAGTGGAACGGCTCCGATGGATGGGAGCCCGACACGCCACCCGAGGAAGAGTGGAGCTACGAGCCGCAGTCGGCATCCGGGCCCGCGGAGTCTTCGTTCGGGCGAGACGCGTCCTGGGTCGACGACGAGACGGCCCCGTGGCGCGCGTCGGGCATGCGCGATCCTCGTAACCGGTGATGACGCCCGAGCAGCTCGACACGATCTTCAAGGCCTACGACATCCGGGGCATGGTCCCTGACCAGCTCGACGCCACGATCGTCCGTGCGATCGGCACCGCGTTCGCTCGTTTCGCCGGCGCGCCCCGCGTGCTGATCGCGCACGACATGCGCGAGTCGGGGCCCGAGCTTGCCGCGGCGTTCTCCGACGGGGTGCGTCGCGAGGGCGTCGACGCAGTCCTCCTCGGGCTCGCGTCGACCGACATGATCTACTTCGCCGCCGGCAAGCTCGATGCCCCGGGAGCGATGCTCACCGCGTCGCACAACCCCGCGGCGTACAACGGCATCAAGCTGTGCCTCTCGGGTGCCCGGCCAGTCGGGGTCGAGAGCGGTCTCGACGAGATCAAGCACACGACGGCAGCCCTGCTGCGCGACGGCGACGCTCGGCCCGCGCGCGGCGCCGAGTCGAGCGTCGACCTGCTCGACGAGTTCGTTGCGCACGTCCACTCGTTCATCGACGTGAGCGCGCTGCGACCGATGAAGGTCGTGGCCGACACGGCAAACGGGATGGGCGGCCTGATCGTGCCCCGGGTGTTCGAGAAGCTGCCGATCGATCTCGACGTGCTCTTCCCCGAGCTCGACGGCACCTTCCCGAACCACCCCGCCGACCCGATCCAGCCCGCGAACCAGACCGACCTGCGCAAGCGCGTCGCGGAGCTCGGCGCCGACGTCGGCTTGGCGTTCGACGGCGATGCGGACCGGGTGTTCCTCGTCGACGAGCAGGGCCGCGGGCTGTCGGGCTCGACCACGACCGCGCTGCTCGCGGTGGGCATCCTCGCCAAGCACCCTGGGTCGAAGATCATCCACAACCTCATCTGCTCGAAGGCCGTGCCCGAGGTGATCCGTGAGCACGGCGGCGAGCCGATCCGCACGCGCGTAGGGCACTCGTTCATCAAGCAGGTCATGGTCGAGACCGGCGCCATCTTCGGAGGCGAGCACTCGGCGCACTACTACTTCCGCGACAACTACCGCGCCGACTCGGGGATCATCGCCTCCATGTTCGTGCTCGAGCAGATGTCGCTCTTGGGGAAGCCGCTCTCAGAGATCCGGGTGCCGTTCGAGCGCTACGCAGACTCCGGCGAGATCAACACCGAGGTGCCCGACGCGCACGCGACGATCGAGCGCGTCGCCGCCCACTACCAAGGCGCCCAACAGGATCGGCTCGACGGCCTGACTGTCGACTTCGGCGACTGGTGGTTCAACCTCCGCCCGTCGAACACAGAGCCGCTGCTGCGCTTGAACCTCGAGGCCGCGACCCGAGACGAGTGCGACACCCACGTCGCTGAAGTGTTGGCACTGATCACAGACGGCTGACACACTGCTGGCCATGGCCCTCGATCCGCTCTTGCTCGAGATCCTCGCCTGCCCCGAAGACAAGGGCCCGCTCTACTACTTCGAGGACGAGGACTCGCTGTACAACCCGCGCCTCAAGCGCCGGTACTCCGTGCGCGAAGACATCCCGATCATGCTCATCGACGAGGCTGAGACCGTCACCGACGCCGAGCACGATCGACTGATGGCCAAGGTTTCCTCCGAGGGTCTCCAGGCGACGTTCTCTTCGTGATGCTCGACTCGCTCGGGATGTGGGACGCGGCACTCGCGCTCCCAGAGCAAGTTGCCCGGGCGGCCGAGACCTTCGAGCAGGGCATCGACGGACTTCCCGAGCGCGAGCGCGTCGGCAACATCCTGGCGATCGGCATGGGAGGCAGCGGCATCGCCGGCGACGTGCTGTCGGTCGTCGCGGGCCCGTTCGTCCCGGTGCCGATCACCGTCTCGAAGGACTATGAGCTCCCCGGGTTCGTGGGGGAGCGCACGCTCGTCTTCGCGCTCTCGTTCTCGGGCAACTCCGAGGAGGTCGTGCAGGGCGTCACCGAAGCGGCCGCACTCGGCGCGCACGTCGTGATGGTCTGCGAAGGCGGCGAGCTCGCCGGGCTGGCGGCGGACTTGGGTCGACCGGTGCTGCCGATCCCACCCGGCATCCCGATGCCGCGCGCGGGTCTCGGCGCGCTCGCAGTCCCTCCCCTCCTCGCGCTCGAGCACATCGGGCTGTTCCCCGGCGCACGTGGGTGGGTGCAGGCCGCGATCGAGCAGCTCTCGCGGCGCCGCGACCAGCTCGCAGCCGCGGGCAACCCCGCCGACGCGCTGGCCCGCCGCATCGGACGCACGATCCCGCTCTTCTACGGCGCCGGCCCCATCGGCGGCGTGGCCGCGATGCGGTGGAAGTACGACGTCAACGAGAACGCGAAGGCGCCCGCGTTCTACAACCGCGTGCCGGAGCTGTGCCACAACGAGGTGGCGGGATGGGGCCAGCACGGCGACGTGACGCGGCAGGTGCTCACGATCGTCAACCTCCGCCACGACCACGAGCACCCCCACCTGGCCCGTCGGTTCGAGCTCATGAACTCGTTGGAGGACGAAGTCGTCGCAGCGATCGAAGAAGTGCGCGCCGAAGGCGAGGGGCCGCTCGCGCAGCTGTTCGACCTCATCCTCTTCGGAGACGTGATGTCGCTCGCGATGGCTGACCACGCCGGCGTCGACCCTGGCCCGATCGCAGCGCTCGACTTCATCAAGCAATCGCTCGCGCGCCCGTAGACTCCGGCGCCGTGACCACCACTGACGCTCCCCCCGCGCGCCGCGACTTCCGGGTCGCCGACGTCTCCCTTGCGCCGTTCGGCCGCAAGGAGATCCACCTCGCCGAGCACGAGATGCCCGGCCTCCGTGCGCTCCGTGCCGAGTTCGGCCCGAGCAAGCCGCTCGCCGGCGCTCGCATCTCCGGCTCGCTGCACATGACGATCCAGACCGCGGTGCTCATCGAGACGCTCGTCGAGCTCGGGGCCGAGGTGCGATGGGCGTCGTGCAACATCTTCTCGACCCAAGACCACGCCGCTGCCGCGGTCGCCATCGGGCCGAACGGCACCGCGGACGACCCCCAGGGCGTTCCCGTCTTCGCCTGGAAGGGTGAGTCGCTCGAGGAGTACTGGTGGTGCACCGAGCAGATGCTCTCGTGGCCCGGCGGTGACGGCCCGAACATGATCCTCGACGACGGCGGCGACGCCACGATGGCCGTGCACAAGGGCGCCGAGTTCGAGAAGCTCGGTGAGGTGCCCGAGCCCGAACACGCAGGGTCGGTCGAGTTCGGCGTCGTGCTCTCGCTGCTGCGCAAGACGCTGCGCGAGGACCCGACGAAGTGGACGCGCATGGCCGCCGGCATCCGCGGCGTCACCGAAGAGACCACGACCGGCGTGCACCGCCTCTACCAGATGCACCAGCAAGGGTCGCTCCTCTGGCCCGCGATCAACGTCAACGACTCCGTGACGAAGTCGAAGTTCGACAACCTCTACGGCTGCCGCCACTCGCTGATCGACGGCATCGCCCGCGCGACCGACGTGATGATCGGCGGCAAGACCGCCGTCGTCTGCGGGTTCGGCGACGTCGGCAAGGGGTGCGCGCAGTCACTTCGCGGTCAAGGTGCGCGCGTCATCATCACCGAGATCGATCCGATCAACGCGTTGCAGGCCGCGATGGAGGGGTATCAGGTCACGACCCTCGACGACGTCGTGTCGACCGCGGACATCTTCGTCACGGCGACCGGCAACTTGGACATCATCAAGGTCGATCACATGGCGCAGATGAAGCACAACGCGATCGTGTGCAACATCGGCCACTTCGACAACGAGATCGACATGGCCGGCCTCGCGCGCTTCCCCGGAGTCGACCGGATGGAGATCAAGCCACAGGTCGACCTCTGGACGTTCCCCGACGGTCACTCGATCATCGTCCTCGCGGAAGGTCGTCTCGTGAACCTCGGCTGCGCGACCGGGCACCCGAGCTTCGTGATGTCCTGCTCGTTCTCGAACCAGGTGCTCGCACAGATCGAGCTGTACAACCACACCGAGAGCTATCCGGTCGGGGTGTACGTGCTGCCGAAGCAGCTCGACGAGAAGGTCGCTCGGCTCCATCTCGACGCGCTCGGCGTGCGGCTCACCAAGCTCGACGACGAGCAGGCCGAGTACCTGGGCGTTCCGCCCGGGGGCCCTTACAAGGCCGAGCAGTACCGCTACTAGGAGCGCGCGTGCGAGAGCTCTCCGCCAAGGTCGCCGTCGTGACGGGCGGCGCGAGTGGCATCGGCAAGGCCCTCGCGACTCGATTCCGCGATGCGGGCATGCACGTCGTGATCGCGGACGTCGAGGCGGGCGCGCTCCAGGCGACCGCGGACGAGCTCGGCGTCGTCGGGGTGCGCACCGATGTCAGCGATGCTGCCTCGGTGCAGGCGCTCGCCGACGAGGTGCGGGAGCGGTTCGGCACCGCACATCTGCTCTGCAACAACGCCGGTGTGGGCGGCGGCGGCCTGATCGCGGACCAGACCCTCGCCGACTGGGAGTGGGTGCTCGGCGTGAACCTGTGGGGCGTGATCTACGGCCTGCACTCGTTCCTGCCGATGCTGCTCGCGAACTCCGACGGGGGTCACGTCGTGAACACGGCCTCGGTCGCCGGCCTCCTCGCGGGCGCGGGCATCGGGCCCTACAACGCCAGCAAGTCAGCGGTCGTCGCGATCAGCGAGACGCTTCGCAAGGAGCTCGACTTGTCCGATGCAGGGGTGGGCGTGTCGGTGCTCTGCCCCGGATACGTGCGTACGAACATCTTCGAGAGCCAGCGCAACCGGCCCGAGGCCCTCCGCAACCCCTCTCGTGCGGCCGGTGACGCCCGGGTTCGCAACGATGCGCTGAAGCGTGTGCTCGACATCGCGATGGACCCCGCCGAGGTCGCAGGGATGGTGCACGACGCCGTGGTCGAAGATCGGTTCTGGGTGATCACCCATCCCGAGTTCCTCAAGCCGATCTCGGAGCGTGCCGATGACATCGTCGCCGGCACCAACCCTCGGCCGGGCCGATTCGGTGAGTGACACAGGATCGACACCTGCGACAAGTAGCGTCTGACCTCATGCTTCGGAAGCCTCTTTCCCTCCTGTTCGCTGGTGCCATCGTGCTCACCCTCGCCGCGTGCGGCGATGACAGTGGCAGCGCGACCGCCACAACCTCAGGGAGCTCCGGCTCCCAGGCGCCCGCCGCCAGCGGCGGCGCCTCCGACACCAGCTCGGGTTCGGCCGGCACGACGGCGGCACCCAACTTCTCGGGCTCCGGCGGTGAGAAGTTCTGTTCGCAGGCGAAGGGCTTCGAGCAGACGCTCGGCGCCAGCGACTTCGGTCAGAGCAGCGATCCGGCGCAGCTGAAGGACAACTTCGCGAAGGCGCAGGACGCGCTGAAGACGCTCGAGTAGAGCGCTCCCGACGAGATCAAGGCCGACGTCAAGACCGTGTCTGACGCCTTCACCTCGCTCATCGCGGTGTTCGAGTCGGCGAACTATGACGTCACGAAGCTCGCACAGGATCCCGCGGCGCTCGCGAAGCTCGAGAGCTTCAGCGGCCAAGAGGTCCAGGACGCGAGCACCCGCATCGAGGCGTACTTCTCCGCAGGTGTGCGGCATCAGCACGACCGACACCACCGGCTGATCGCAGCCTGACGTCACGGCGGCCTGTTAAGGGCCGCACGTGCTGTTGACGGCTCGTTGCCCTGTGTGCAGACGCCCCGATCGGGGCGTCTGTGCGCGTTGTGCCGCCGATCTCGTGCCGCCGACTCGCCCGCTGCGGGTGCCGCCCGGCGTCGACGGCCTCGAAGCGGTGCTGTCGTACGAGGGGGAGCGCGCGCGATCGTCGCGGGGCTGAAGTACCGCAACGCGCGCGGCGGGCTCAGGTCGCTCTCGGCCGCGATGGCCGCTCTGGCGGTGGCATCGGCTCCTGATGTCGGTGTTGTCACCTGGGTGCCGACAAGCGCGACCCGCGCTCGCGAGCGTGGGTTCGATCAGGCGGCGTTGCTCGCCCGCGAGGTCGGGGCTCGGCTCGGCCTGCCCTGCCGCCGCCTCCTCCGTCGAGACGGCGGGCCCCCGCAGACCGGGCGCTCCTTGACCGAGCGCCAGGTGGGCCCCCTGCTCAGCGCTCTCGTGCCCATACGCGCCAGCGATGTCTTGCTCGTCGATGACGTCGTGACGACCGGCTCGACGATGTCGGCCGCGGGTCGCGCGCTGCGCGGTGCCGGCGCCGCGCGGGTGTTCGGAGTCGCGGCCGCGGCCACTCCACGTACACTCGGCCTCTCCCCGGCAGCGAGGAGCGGCCCGTGGACATCACCGTGAGCAGCCGTCACGCCGACGTATCCACCGCGCTGCGGCAGGCGGTCACCGAGAAGATCGGTCGTCTCGACCGGTTCCTCGACGGGATGGAGCACGCGGACGTGCACTTCAGCGAGGAGCGCAACCCCCGCATCTCCGCTCGCGAGGTGTGCGAGGTGACCCTCGAGGGCCACGGCCACCACGTCCGAGCCAAGGTCGCGGCTCCTGATCAATTCGCCGCGGTCGATCTCGCCGTCGCGAAGCTCGAGCATCAGCTGTCACGGCTGAAGACGAAGCTCGTGCGCCGCAGCCATGGCACCCGTCCGGGCGTGAACGGCAAGGGACCGGTCGACTCCGACGCGTCCGACTCGCAGGGTGACGTGAGCATCGTGAAGGTGAAGAGGTTCGCGATGAAGCCGATGCCTCCCGACGAGGCGGTGTTGCAGATGGAGATGCTCGGCCACTCGTTCTTCTTCTTCTCGAACGCTCAGACCGGCAAGGCCGCGGTTGTGTACCGCCGAAGCGACGGTGACGTCGGATTGATCGACGAGGCCTAGGAACCCGTCAGGGAAGACGGCCGACCGCGAGCGGCGCGAGCGTGCGCACAGTGGTCGCATCCGCGTCAGTCGTGCCGAACGGAACGGTGACCGAGAGGTAGACGTCGCCCTTCACGACCGAGACCTGCATGCCTGCGACCGCGCCGAAGAACGCGTCGTCGCCGAGGCCGGTGATCGGCTCGACCCCTTCTGCCAGGGGCTTTGTGTCCTCGAAGAGCTTGCGGGCGGTGTAGTCGCCTCCCGACGCACCGCCGAGAGAGGCGCTCTGCGTCGTGACGACCGAGACGGCCACCGACCGCGGCGGCGACTCGGTCGTCGACCACGTGCACGTGCGCTGGCCGAGTGGGTTCGGGAGGTTGCCCTGCGGGCCTGGTGTCGGGCCGCCGACCGGCACCTGCAACGCGCTGCTCACTTCGGCCGTGGTGAGCAACGCACACGGGTCAATGGGGTTGCCCTTCACCGGGTCGACCGCTGCGGTGCTGGACGCTCCGTCGGTCGCCGAGACGGCGGTCGTCCCTGCGGACCCGCTGGCCGCGGTCGTGCTCGCGGCGGGCGCCGTGTCGCCGGCGATGCTCGACGAGACCGTGACCGCAGCGTCGTCGCTGCACGAAGCGAAGAAGATCGACGCTGTCCCGACCGCGCCGAGCACGAACCACCGCCGCATCATCAGAGCGACCCTATTGCCGCGTAGCCTTCAGCGGATGTCACCCATGCAGGAGCTCGGCGCCCGTGCGAAGGCGGCGGCACGGGTGCTCGCAGGCATGTCGAGCGCGGCGAAGGATGCCGGCCTGCACGCGGCGGCCGACCTCCTTGTCGAGCGCGCCGACGAGCTGCTCGACGCGAACCAGGTGGATGTCGCCCGCGCGGAGGCCGCGGGCTCGTCGGCGGCGATCGTCGACCGGCTTCGGCTCACGCCCGCACGCGTTGACGCGATGGCCGCCGGCCTCCGCAAGGTCGCGTCGTTGCCAGACCCCGTGGGGGAGGTCGCCGACGGATGGGTCCGCCCGAACGGCTTGCGGGTGCGACGAGTGCGCGTGCCGCTCGGTGTCGTGGCGATCGTGTACGAGAACAGGCCGAACGTGACGAGTGATGCGGCGGGCCTCTGCGTGAAGTCCGGCAACGCCGCGTTCCTGCGAGGCTCCTCGGGAGCGATCTCCTCGAACATCGCGGTCGCGGCGGCGTTGCGAGACGGATTCGTGAAGGCAGGGTTGCCATCCGACAGCGTCATCCTCGTCGAGGACACCAGCTATGAGGCCGCAGTCGAGTTCATGCGACTGCGCGGCGTCATCGACTGCTTGATCCCGCGTGGAGGGCCGTCGCTCATCGCCAGCGTGCTCGAGCACGCGACCGTCCCCTACGTGATCGACGGCGACGGCAACTGCCACGTCTATGTCGACGCCACTGCGGACCTCCCGAAGGCTGCCGAGGTCGTCATCAACGCGAAGGTCCAGCGGCCGTCCGTGTGCAATGCGGCCGAGTCGTTGCTCGTGCATCGCGCGATCGCGGGGCCGTTCCTAAAGCGTGTCGCGCGAGGGCTCGACGATGTCGAGCTCGTCGGTGACGACGAGACTCGTGCGATCCTCGGCCCCGACCGTGTCGGCGTCGCGACCGATGAGGACTACGCGACCGAGTTCCTCGCGCTGAAGCTCGCGGTGAAGGTGGTCGACTCGCTCGACGAGGCGATCGAGCACATCACGCGGTTCGGCTCGGGACACTCCGAAGCGATACTCACCGGGTCGGTCGACGCCGCGACGCGGTTCACTCGCGAGGTCGACGCTGCCGCGGTGCTGGTGAACGCGTCGACCCGGTTCGTCGATGGCGAGGAGCTCGGCTTCGGCGCCGAGATCGGCATCTCGACCCAGAAGCTGCACGCTCGCGGTCCCATGGGCCTGCGCGAGCTGACGACCTTGAAGTGGGTCATCGAGGGCGACGGGCACGTGCGCGGCTGAACGCTGGCGAGCGATCACGCCCGGGTCGGGGCGGAGGACGCGGCGCCCGCCGCGTCCTCGCGACGTTGTGCTGCAGCAGCACCCGGCTGAAGAAGACGACGACGGTCCCTGCGATCACGACGCCGAGAAGTCCGACGCGCAGGCTGATCGTGTCGGCCGTGAGCCCGACGAGTGGCGGCGACGCCAGGAACCCCACCCGAAGCAGCACGCTCACGACGGTCAGCCCCACACCCGCCGGCAAGCCCGGCAGCTCGTCACCGGTGTGCATGGCCGCAGGCACGAGCGTGGCCACGCCCAGGCCTGCGAGCGCGAACCCGATCAGCGCCGACGCGGGCGACGGAAACGCCAGCGCTGACCCCATGCCCACGGCGGTCACGACTCCGCCTACGCGCACGACGGTGCGCTGGCCGAAGCGATCGACGACCCGGTCGCCGGTCAGGCGACCGACCGTCATCGCGGTCTGCAACGCGACGAAGGCAAGACCAGCGACCGCGGCGGCCGTCCCGAGGTCGTCCCTCAGGTAGATCGCGCCCCATGACGCCCCGGCGTCTTCGACGACCGCGCCGCACGCGGCGAGCACACCGAGTGCGGCGAGCGCACGCAAGGTCGACCGAGACACCTTCGAACGGCCGCGGTGGGCGCGCTCGGTGTCGTCAGGTCCTCGGAGGAGGAAGCGGTAGCTCGCGAGCGCGACGAGGGCGAAGAGGAGCGGACGCCGCGACGAGTGCCACCTCGAGCGACACGCCGAGCGCGATCGTCGTGGCTCCCATCAGGCCGCCGAAGACCGCGCCGATGCTCCAGATCCCGTGGAACGAGTTGACGATCGAGCGTCCGTAGGCGCGCTGCACGCGCAGCCCATGCGCGTTCTGCCCGACGTCGGTGACGGCATCGATCCCGCCCGCCACGAAGAGGATCGCCGCGAGCACGCCCCAGCTCGGGGCGAGGCCGACGAGCACGAGCGCGCACGCCAGGCCGACGATCCCGAGCGTCGCGACTCTCGCCGAGCCGAACCGCTGGATGAGGGCCGCCGCGAAGACGCCCGCCACGAGCGCACCCAGGGGAAAGGCCGCGAGCGCGGACCCGAGCCCGGCGTTGCTGAGCCCGAGGTCGTTGCGGATCTCGGGATATCGCGGGATGACGTTCGCGAACAGCGCCCCGTTCGCGAAGAACACCGCAGCGACTGCCAAGCGCGCAGCCTGGGGCTGGCGGCGGCTCGTGGACGCGGTCATGCCTGATCAGAGCATGGTGATTGACCCTGCGGTCAAGCGGGCCGGTACGCTTCCCGGAATGTCTACCGGTGCTGACTATCGCTTCGACTCGGTCCCCGACGTGCGTCAAGGCCTTCGCGACGTGCACTACCTGGCCGACGATGGCATTGCCGGCGTCGTGTTCCTCGCCGATCGCCTGCAGAAGCCCGTCCTGATCGAGGGGCCCGCCGGCACCGGCAAGACCCAGCTCGCAAAGTCGGTCGCCGAGTTCACCGGCGCTCGCTTGATCCGCCTGCAGTGCTACGAGGGCCTCGACGAGAGCAAGGCGCTCTACGAGTGGAACTACAAGAAGCAGCTGCTCCGCATCCAGGCCGACCGGCAGTCAGACGGATGGAACGACCTCCACGACGACATCTTCAGCGAGGAGTTCCTGCTCACGCGGCCCTTGCTCGAGGCCATCCGCGCGAGCGAGCCGGTCGTGCTGCTCGTCGACGAGGTCGACCGCGTCGAGATCGAGACCGAAGCGCTGCTGCTCGAGATCCTCTCCGACTATCAGGTCTCGATCCCAGAGCTCGGCACGGTGAGCGCCACGCAGATCCCTCTCGTCTTCCTCACCTCGAACAACACCCGTGAGCTGTCCGAAGCGCTGAAGCGGCGCTGCCTGTACCTGCACGTCGACTACCCCGACCTCGAGCGCGAGAAAGAGATCGTGCTCACGAAGGTGCCCGACATCAGCGAGAACCTGGCCGACCAAATCGCGCGCATCGTGCGGTCGATCCGCCAGCTCGAGCTGAAGAAGGCCCCGTCTGTCTCAGAGACCTTGGATTGGGCGCGCACCCTCGTGCTGCTCGGCATCGACTCGATCGACGCTCAGCAAGCGAAGGAGACGTTGCACATCTTGCTGAAGTATCAGACAGACATCGCCAAGGCGGCAAAAGAGCTCTCGGTCGATGCGGGCAAGAGCTGAGCGGCCGGTGAGGCACAGCACCCGGCTGCGTCTCGGCCTTCTCGCGCTGCTCGTCGGCGTCGCGCTGTTCGTCAGCGCGTGCCTGCCGCCTCCGGGCATCAGGCCCGACGCCAACGGCGCATGGCACCCTGACTACCTCCCGTACCAGGGCGTCGGCACCTGGGTCGACGCGTACGACTACGTCGACGGCTACCAGACGACAGGCAAGCCGGCACCGCTGCACGTCGACGTGCTGTCGACCATGGCGGCGCAGGGCGTGAAGACGATCTACCTGCAGGCGGCGAAGGAGGATCCCCGCTCACCCGGCGACCTCATCGACCCGAACCTCCTCGCCCAATGGGTCACGACCGCGCACGGCCTCGGGATGACCGTCGTCGGCTGGTACCTGCCCACGCTGACGAACCCCGACCGTGACCTCCAGCACCTCATGGCCATGTTCAACTTCCAGGTGAACGGCCAGACCCTCGACGGCATCGGCGTCGACATCGAGTCGCGCGTCGTCACCGACGTGAACGACCGCAACAACCGGCTCGTCAGCCTGTCGCAGCGACTTCGGGCTCAGACCGGCACTTCGGTGCTGTCCGCGATCGTCGTGCCGCCCGTGGTGATGGACATCATCAACGTGAACTTCTGGCCGGCCTTCCCGTGGGCGAGCCTCGCGCCTTACTACAACGTGTGGATGCCGATGAACTACTGGACCGGCCGCACGCAAGCGTCGGGCTATCACGACGGATATCGCTACACCGTCGACAACATCACCCTGCTTCGCCAGCACATCAACAACCCCAGCGCGATCGTGCATCCGATCGGCGGCATCGCCGACACCGCGACTGACGACGAGATCAGGGGAATGGTGCAGGGCGCACAGGAGCAAGGCGCGATCGGTTGGTCGATGTATGACTGGAACACGACGCGTCAGACGTCGTGGCCGGTCATCCGCGGTCAGGGCTGAGTCGCACAGTGCTCGAGCTGCTCGGCGGGTTCATCCAAGAGCTGCGGGCGGCGGGACTGCCCGTCTCGCTCACCGAGAACCTCGACGCCATGGAGGCCGTGAAGCACATCCCGATCGAGGATCGCGACGCGTTCAAGTACGCGCTCGCCGCCACGCTCGTCAAGAACAACGCGCACTGGCGCGCGTTCGAGACCGTCTTCGAGGTGTACTTCTCGTTGCGGGGCCCCGAGTTCCAGGTCGACGGCGAGGGCGACGGCGACCAGTGGGGCGAGATGCAGCCGGGCAAGCAGCAGCAGGGCGGCCCGGGCGGCGCCATGGAGCAGCTCACCCCCGAACAGCTCGCCGAGATGCTCTACCGGGCCTTGCTGAACGCGGACGAGGCGATGATGCGGGCGCTCGCCCGACAGGCGGTGAGCCGGTACGCAGGGATGGAGCCCGGGCGCCCGGTAGGAGGCACCTACTACCTGTACCGCACGCTTCGGAACCTCGATCTCGACGGCATGCTCGAGAAGCTCATGGAGTCGGCGCGCCAAGAGGTCGGCGGCGACATGACCGCCCTCGAGGAGCGCCTCGAGCGCGACGAGTTCGAGACGCGCATCGAGCAGCTCAAGAAGGAGATCGAAGCCGAGATCCGTCGCCGGCTGGTGGCCGACCGCGGTGTCGAGGCGATGGCCAAGACGCTGCGCAAGCCGTTGCCCGAGGACGTCGACTTCATGCATGCGTCGCGCGACGAGATGGCCGCGCTCCGCCGTGCGCTCTACCCCCTCACTCGCAAGCTCGCGGTGCGTCTCGCTCGCAAGCGTCGCCACGGGCGCAAGGGCCCGCTCGACTTCCGCAACACGGTCCGCCACTCGCTGTCTTACGGCGGTGTGCCGGCCGAGCCCAAGTTCCGCTACCCGCGGCCCGCGAAGCCCGAGATCATGGTCGTCGCCGACATCTCTGGTTCGGTCGCGGCGTTCGCCCGCTTCACCCTCCACCTCGTCTATGCGATCAGCGGCCAGTTCTCGAAGGTGCGTGCGTTCGTCTTCATCGACGGCATCGACGAGGTCACGAGCTACTTCGAAGGCGTCGAGGACATCACCGAAGCCGTGCATCGTGTGAACACCGAGGCCGACGTCGTGTGGGTCGACGGTCACAGCGACTACGGCCACGCGCTCGAGGTCTTCTGGGAGAAGTGGGGTCGTGAGGTCGGACCCAAGACGACGGTGATCCTCCTCGGCGACGCGCGGAACAACTACCACGCCGCCCAGTCGTGGGTGCTCAAGGAGATGCGTCACCGCGCTCGCCACGTGTACTGGCTCAACCCTGAGCCCCGGTCTTACTGGGACACCGGCGACTCGATCATCGGTGAGTACGGCGTCCACACCGACGGCGTCTTCGAGTGCCGCAACCTGCGGCAGCTCGAGCGGTTCGTCGAGAACCTCGCCTGAGCATCGCCGCGTGACCCGCCTCGTCCTGATCCGCCACGGCGAGTCTCAGGTGTTCGTCGACGGCCTCGTGGGCGGCCTGGCGACGTGCAATGGCCTCTCCGATCTCGGTCGCCGCCAAGCGGCCGCGCTGCGAGACCGGCTGGCCTCGACCCACGAGCTCGACCCGGTCGACGTGTTGATCGCGAGCACACTGCCGCGCGCCAGCGAGACCGCGGAGATCATCTCTCCCGCGCTCGGGAACCTGCCGGTCGTCGAGGACGAGGAGGTGTGCGAGATCCATCCTGGCGAGGCGGACGGCCTGGCCTACGACGACTACATCGCGAAGTACGGCTGGCGCGACATGGAGGCCGATCCCGACCTCGTGCTGTCGCCGGGCGGGGAGAGCATCGCGTCGTTTCACCAACGCGTCGGCGCTGCGTTGACTCGCATCGCGGCAGCGCACCTCGATCAGACCGTCGTGATCGCGTGCCACGGCGGGGTCGTCGACGTGGGTTTGCGCACGTTGCTCCGCCTCGGCATGGTCGGCGCGTTCGACCTGTACACCCAGAACACGTCGCTGACCGAGTTCGTGCTCGTCCCGCCGACCGAACGTCGACCCGAGCGGCGGTGGCGGCTCGTTCGCTACAACGACGCCGCGCACCTCGCCGGCGTCTGCTGAACCGTCAGGTCAGCTCAGCCCTTCGATCATCAAGTCGTAGAGGTGGAAGAGCGCGGGCCGATCGTGCTCTTCCCGCACCATCAGCGCGAGACGTCGGCTGCGCTGCACGAGGTCACGCGCGCTGCGTCCAGGCCAGGGCCGCGGCAGCAGCTCGGGGGGCAGGAACGGGTCGTTGCGGGTGCACTCGGACATGGCGACTGCCATCACGAACGCGAACGGCAGGAAGTGGTCGTCGCTGAACCGCTCCTTCCGACGTCGCATGTCCTCGAGCTGCTGCAGGCACGTGCTCGTGCTGCTCGATGAACCTCTCGTAGGCGGCCGCGACGTCGTCGAGCGGCCACAACATCCGCGCGAGCTGGCGTGGGTCACGCACGCCGCCGACCTCGAGGTCGTCGGTGGTCGCGAGCGACAGGTGCTCGTCGACGCCGAGGCGCTTCGCTTCCTGCCTCACCGCGTCGTGCCACGGATGGGGTGACACGTAGACGCCTCCCTGCAACGCCGCGCCCCCGAGGGCGACGATGCGATCACGCAGCTGATCGCGCGCGGCTCTGCGGTCTTCGGGCACCGCGAAGGCGACGAGATGCCACATGCGGTCCCAGCCCCGGCCTGCGGCGTCCTGCTGATAGGCGGTGCGCGTGCGCGCCCAGCCGGTCTCGAGCTGCGCCATGCCCGCCTCGGTCGCCTCGTAGCGAGCGCTGCGACCCTTGCCGTGCTGGATGTAGAGGCCTTCTTTCACCAGCCGCCTCAGGCACGATCGCACCTGCTCAGACGATTGCCCGCACGCCTCGGCCACCGCGTAGAGCTCTGACGCGACGATCTCACCGTCGTCGTGGCGCATGCCGGTGACGAGGACTCTGGTCGGGATCGGAACGGTCGTCCTCGCCACGACCGAACTGTACCCGGCCGAAGTGCTGCGCTCAGAGGCCTCGCCGAGCCTGCCAGCCGTACCAGAGCAGCGCCGCGAGCACGATCACGAAGAACGCGAGGACGAGCATCGACGAGTTGTTGCTGACCGTCGATGCGAGCACGACGTCGAGCTGCGTCGTGATCACTGGACCGCAGTGCGCGACGACCTCGAGCCGGCCCGGATCGACATCGGGCACGGCGATCGGAGTCGAGAACGTGCCGTCCGACTTCGCGGTCGTCTCACCGACCTGCTTGCCGTCGATCTCGAGGGTGACGGTCGCTCCGGGGTCGCACCCCTTGCCGGTCGCGACGACGTCGCCCCCCGGCGTCACCGACGGTTTGTCGAGCACGAGGTCGCGCACCTCGGCCACCGTCGTCGTCGGGGCCGTCGTGCTCGGAGGGAGTGTCGTCGTCGTCGTGGTCGCCGCGGTCGTGGTCGTGGCGATCGTCGTGGTCGTCGTCGCC
The DNA here is from genome assembly GCA_963739555.1 of uncultured Acidimicrobiales bacterium. Classification (GTDB taxonomy): domain Bacteria; phylum Actinomycetota; class Acidimicrobiia; order Acidimicrobiales; family DATKAS01; genus DATKAS01. The sequence continues at coordinate 172,595 of CAVUAV010000012.1, forward strand.
TTGGCGGTTGACGTCGTGCCCTTGGCAGTCGTCGTGGTGGGCTTCGCCGTCGTGGTCGTCGGCTTCACGGTGGTCGTGGTCGTCGGCGCAGCCGTCGTCGTGGTGGCGATCGTGGTGGTGGTCGTCGACGTCGTCGTGGTCGGTCGTGGTGGTCGCCGGCGCCAGCACGGTGAACGTGCGCACGCGCCGACCTGCGTTGCGGTCGACTGCTCGCAGGTTGACGCAGTACGACAGTGACGCCGTAGGTGCCCGGCGGCCGTTCAGGCGGCACCTGCAGCGTGCCGCTCCGCGTCGGCCCTTGCGAGTTGCCGTCGTGAGACGACCCGAGATCGCCGGCGAGGGTGACGAACCAGTCGACGCAGTTCGACCGTGCGAGCCGAACGGGACGTCCTGCGACGCCGGTGAACGACGTGCCAGCGGGACCGGAGGTCGGGTTGATGGAAAACGGTCCCGGCTGCGGGAGGTATCGACGCCGCGAGGGCGGGGGCGGCGGACAGCGCCACGACCATCACGGCGGCGACTGCCGCGACCGCGCGCCTCATGCGCATGGGAGCAGTCTTCGACTCATGGGAAGAAGTCTTCCCTGCGCGCGTGGCAGGCTCCGGGCATGCCCTCCAACGAGGTCGTTCTCGTTCGTCATGGTGAGACCGAGTGGGCCAAGGTCGGCCGTCACACCGGTCGCACCGACATCCCCCTCACCGAAGAGGGCCGCGCGCAGGCAGAGCTCGCCGGGCGCCGCCTGGTCGGCCGCGAGTTCGCTCTCGTGCTCACGAGCCCCCTGTCGCGCGCAGCCGAGACCTGCCGGCTCGCCGGGTTCGGCGATCAGTCCGAGACCTCCGACGACCTCCTCGAGTGGGACTACGGGGACTACGAGGGCAGGCGCACCGTCGACATCAGGGTCGACCGTCCGGGATGGACGCTCTGGGCAGACGGTGTGCCCGGGGGCGAGACCGCCAGCCAGGTAGGGGCGCGCGCCGACGAGGTGATCGCGCGCGCGTTGGCCGCACCTGGGGACGTCTTGCTCTTCGCCCATGGGCATCTCCTCAGAGTCCTCGGCGCAAGGTGGCTCGACCTTGAGCCCACGGCGGGCAGACTCTTCGCCTTGTCGCCCGCGACGCTCTCCGTGCTGGGGTTCGAGCGGGAGAACCGGGTGTTCCAACGGTGGAACGACATCTGCGACTCGGTCGCGGGTGCGCTCCCCTCGATGGGAGATGGTGAGTGATGGATGTCGAGACCTTCTCGCCGAAGGAGCTGCCCGCGGCGTCCGCGGGCTGGATCGCGGCGCGGGCCGAGCCTGCGATCGGCGAGCGCGGACACTTCACGCTCGCGGTGAGTGGCGGATCGACGCCGGCCGCGATGTTCGCGGCGCTCGCACAGCTCGATCTGCCGTGGGGTCAGATCCACGTGTTCCAGGTCGACGAGCGGGTTGCGCCCGATGGCGATCCCGATCGCAACCTCGGCGACCTGAGGGCGAACCTCCTCGACCTCGTGCCCGTCGTGCCCCATCTCATGGACGTGACCGCGAGCGATCTCGTCGCGGCGAGCTTGCGCTATGCGGAGGAGATCGAGAAGGTCACTGGTGACGGTGTGCTCGACGTCGTGCACCTGGGTCTCGGCGACGACGGGCACACCGCGTCGTGGCCACCCGGCGATCCTGTCATCCACGTGCGCGACCTCGACGTCTCGATCACGCAGCCCTACCGCGGCCGTGTGCGGATGACGCTCACCGTCCCCGCGGTGAACAGGGCGCGCGACGTGATGTTCCTCGCCGCCGGAGACGGCAAGCGCGAGATGGTGAAGCGTCTCGTCGCAGGCGATCCGAGCATCCCCGCGTCGCATGTCCGCGACGATGCGACCCTGTTGATCGACGAGCTCGCTGCCAGAGACCTATGACCTCGTTCGGTCTCGAGACCGACGTCGTCGATCGCTCTGCGCGCGATCGTGCCGTCGAGCGATTTCGATCTGCGGGCATCGCCCTCCCGACGTTCGCGCAGCTGGCCGACCCGGGCGCAGTGCCAGCGTCCGTGATCAGCCGGCTCGCTGGCGTCGGTCCGGACGACCCCGACGCAGCGAACCTCTTCCGCGTCCACTGGTTCAACGGAACCGATCGCACCTCGCGTGCCGAGGTCCCCGGGCATCTTGTCGTGCCGTCGGCCCTCAGCGGTGTCGACGCGACGATCGTGCTCGCGTTCGGCGACCGGTTCCCGATGATCGGCGCGCACAAGGTGCAGGCTGCGTACGCCTGCCTCGCGCCGCGCGTCGTGACGGGCCAGTTCGACCCGACCGCGCATCGCGCCATCTGGCCCTCGACCGGAAACTACGCACGGGGGGGAGTCGCGATCTCCCGCATCATGGGTTGCCGAGGGGTGGCGGTGCTTCCCGAGAACATGAGTCGTGAACGGTTCGAGTGGCTCGACGCCTGGGTGACCGATCCGGCCGACATCATCCGCACGCCCGGGTCAGAGAGCAACGTCAAGGAGATCTACGACGCGTGCGCTGACCTCGCTCGTGACCCGGCCAACGTGGTCCTCAACCAGTTCTGCGAATTCGGCAACCACCTCGCGCACCGTCTGGCGACAGGTCGTGCGATGCAGGCGATCGCCGCCGCACATCCCGGGCTGCGCGTGCGAGCGTTCGTCTCCGCATCGGGATCGGCAGGCACACTCGCCGCCGGCGACACCCTGAAGGAGCAGCACGGCTCGCTCACCGTCGCCGTCGAAGCGCTCGAGTGCCCCACGCTGCTGCGCAACGGCTTCGGCGAGCACAACATCCAAGGCATCGGCGACAAGCACATCCCCTACATCCACAACGTCATGGCGACCGACATCGTCACCGCGGTCTCTGATCGCTCGACCGACGCGCTCGATGTGCTGTTCAACACCGACGAAGGCCGGCTCGAGCTCGCTCGCCGCGGTGTCGCCGACGACGTGGTCGACTCGCTTCGACACCTCGGACTCTCGTCGATCTGCAACCTCGTGGCGTCCATCAAGGTCGCGAAGCGGCTGGGGCTGGGTGAGGGCGACCTGGTGCTGTCGGTCGCGACCGACGGCGCGGCCCTCTACGGATCAGAGCGAGCGAAGACGACCGCCCGGCTGTGGCCGGACGGCTTCGACGCACGCGCCGCGGCGGCGGTGTTCGCCGAGCACCTCGCGGGCATCTCCGACGACCACCTGCTCGAGTGCGCCACCGAGGACCGCAACCGCATCTTCAACCTCGGCTACTTCACATGGGTCGAGCAGCAGGGCGTCGCCCTTGACGACTTCGAGGCGCGGCGGTCGCAATCGTTCTGGACCGACCTGCTCGCCCTCGTGCCGCACTGGGACGCGGCGATCGACGAGTTCAACGACCGGACGGGCGTTCTCGCATCTTGGTAACAAGCCGGTGGTGATCTCGTGCGCGGGCTGTGGCTGGCCCGCATCGCCTCGCTCCGACACCCCGTTTCACTGTCCGCGTGCCCGGCCCGGTGACGACGTCGACCACGTGCTCGTACGGCGCCTCTCGACCGGAGCGTCATGGCCCGCGAGCGGTGAGCGCAATCCCTTCCTGCGATACCGCACCCTGCTCTCCGCGCACGACCGGGCGGCTGACGACGCTCAGCTCGTCGACGTCATCGAGCGGCTCGATGACGCAGTCGCGGGCGTCGTCGGCCGCGGCTTCCTGATCACTTCGTTCGAGCGCAACGACGATCTCGGCGCGTGGGTGAAGGACGAGACGGCAACACCGGGCGGCTCGCACAAGGGTCGCCACCTCATGGGCCTCGCGATCTGGCTCGAGGTCGTCGGAATCGATCGGTCGCGTGAGCTTGTCGTCGCGAGCTGCGGCAACGCCGCGCTCTCAGCCGCGGTCATCGCACGCGCGTCGAACCGTCCGCTGCGCGTGTTCGTGCCCACCTGGGCAGACGACTCGGTGGTCGCGCGCCTGCGCGAGCTCGACGCACAGATCGAGGTCTGCCCTCGCGGCGACGACGACCCGCCGGGCGACCCCTGCGTGCTCCGGTTGCGCGCGGCCGTGGCCGAGGGCGCGATCCCGTTCACGTGCCAGGGTCCCGACAACGGCCTGACGATCGACGGGGGCGCACGGTCGGCTACGAGATCGCCGAGGCGCAAGTCGCGTTGGACCACCTCGTCGTGCAGGTCGGAGGAGGCGCGCTCGCGTCGAGCGTCGCGCAGGGGCTCGCCGACGCGGTCGCGCTCGGCGCCATCGCCGCGATGCCGTCGATCCACGTGGTGCAAGCCGAGGTGCACGCACCGATGGTGCGGGCGTGGCAGCACCGGCGTCTCGATGCTCGACACCACCGACACGACGTGATGTGGCCGTGGGAGCCGCCCGGAACCAGCGTCGCGACCGGCATCCTCGACGACGAGGCCTACGACTGGGCTGCGGTCCTCGACGCGCTCGAGCGCACTGGTGGTACCGCGATCACCGTCACCGAGGACGAGCTGCGCGACGCCAACGAGCGGGCTCGAGCGGTGACCGGCATCGATGCCAGCGCTACGGGGACGGCGGGGCTCGCCGGGCTCGAGGCCTTGCGGCGCGTGGGCGCCATCAGCCACGAACGACACCGCAGCCGTACTGTTCACCGGATGACGGAACCGCAGATCCTGTTCGAGGGCTTGTCGTTCGGCGAAGGGCCGCGCTGGCACGAGGGACGCCTGTGGGTGTCCGACTTCCACACCCACCGCGTGCTCGCGATCGACGACGCCGGCGCGGCCGAGACGATCGTCGAGGTGCCCAATCGGCCATCGGGCCTCGGGTGGCTTCCCGACGGCCGGCTGCTCGTGGTGTCGATGACCGACCGCAAGCTGATGCGGCTCGATCCGAGCGGTCTCGTGGTGCACGCCGATCTCGGCGGCATCGCGACGGGAGACTGCAACGACATGGTCGTCGACCAGCACGGCCGCGCCTACGTGGGCAACTTCGGCTACGACTTCGCGGGTGGCGCAGCACTGCAGCTCGCCACGCTCGCGCTCGTGAGCCCCGACGGCGAAGTGACCTCCGCAGCCGAAGAGCTCGCGTTCCCGAACGGCACTGTCATCACGCCTGACGAGACGACTTTGATCCTCGGCGAGACGTTCGGTCGTCGGCTCACCGCGTTCGACGTCGCTGCCGACGGCACGCTCTCGAACCGCCGAGTGTGGGCCGAGCTCGGCGACGTGACGCCCGATGGCATCTGCCTCGACGAGGCCGGGGGCATCTGGGTCGCGGATCCAACGAACTCGCAGTGCGTCCGCGTCGTCGAAGGGGGAGAGGTCACCGATCGCATCCCCACCTCACAGGGTTGCTTTGCCTGCATGCTCGGCGGCGCCGATGGACGCACGTTGCATCTGATCACCGGTCAGCTCACGGGCGATGTCGAGCGTCTCGTTGGGGAGCGACCCGGCCGAGTCGAGACGGTGCGCGTCGACGTCCGGGCGCGGGTCGACCGTGACCACCTACGCTGCCCCGATGGACAACGACGTCAAGCTCGGCATCGACATCGGCGGCACGGGCATCAAGGGTGCCCCCGTGAGCTGTGAGACAGGCGAGCTCACCGCGGACCGGTTCCGGCTGCTCACTCCCAAGCCGGCGACGCCGACGGCTGTCGCAGGCATCGTCGCGGAGGTCGTCAAGCACTTCGACTACAAGGGCAGCGTCGGCTGCACGTTCCCTGCGGTCGTGAAGCACGGGGTCATCGAGACCGCGTCGAACGTCGACAAGTCCTGGATCGGCACCAATGCCCGTTCGATCTTCGAGGACGCGACAGGGTGCACGTTCACCGTCACGAATGACGCCGACTGCGCGGGTGTCGCCGAGATGAGGTTCGGCGCCGGCGCGGGCCGGCAAGGCGTCGTGATCATCGTGACCCTCGGCACCGGCATCGGCACCGCGGTGTTCCACAACGGCGTGCTACTGCCCAACACCGAGCTCGGTCACATGGAAGTCCGCGGCAAAGATGCCGAGCGCCGCGCGGCCGACAGCGTCCGCGAGGCCAAGCACCTCGACTGGAAGCAGTTCGCGAAGCGCGTCGACGAGTACCTCGATCATCTCGAGGCCGTGCTGTGGCCTGACCTCATCATCATCGGAGGTGGCGTGAGCAAGAAGGGAGAGAAGTTCATCCCGCTGCTCACTCCACGTTGTGAGGTCGTCGCCGCCAAGCTCCTCAACGAGGCGGGCATCGTCGGCGGGGCGCTCACCGCCGGATAGTCGGCGGCTGAGAGTCAGCGCCTGAGCGCGCGCCGAGCTCGTAGCAGCTCGGCCACCGACCACGCCTGGAACGGGCATCCCGTCGCGCCGTGGGGCGCGTCGCCGTCGGCGGTCTCGGAGACCGAGCCGAGGCCCCACTCGCCGAGGTGGGCGACGAGCCCGTCGATCGATGGGGAGGCGTCGCCAGTGGCGATCGCGGCATCGACGAATGGGCCGATCAGCCACGGCCAGACCGTTCCCTCGTGGTACGCGTGGTCGCGCTCAGCGGGGCCGCCGCGATGCTGCCCGACGTACGCGGGGTCGGTGGGAGACAGCGAGCGGAGGCCGAGCGACGTGACGAGCTCGGTGCGGCACCGGCGCACGACGGCTTCGGCGACCTCGTTCTCGGCCGTGACCGTCGAGTTGAACGGCGCGTACGGCAGCGAGATCGCGAGCAGCTGGTTCGGGCGGATGGCGCCGTCGTCGGGGCCTGTCGTGCCGACGACGTCGAGCAGGTGGTCACCGCGGGCGAAGCGCTTGACGAACGACCCACGGGCGAACTCGTAGAGCGACTGCCAACGGCCCGTGTGGCGACCGAGGCGATGGTTCAGGTCGGTGATCGTTCCCAACGCGTTGATCCAGAGCGCGTTGATCTCGACCGCCTTGCCGGCGCGTTGCGTGACGGGTTGTCCGTCGACGCGCGCGTCCATCCACGTCAGCGCCCATCCCGGCGCGCCCTGCTGGAGCAGGCCATCGCTCGGGTCGACCTTGATGCCGAACCGCGTGCCGTGGGAGTGGGCGTCGATGATCCCGTCGAGCGAGCCGTTCAGCTTCGCGAGGATGTCGAGGTCGCCGGTGGTCGCGACGTGCCGCCCGACCGCGTGGATGAACCAGAGCGTGCCGTCAGCGGTGTTGTACTCGAGGCCACCCGCATCGGCCGTGTTCGCGAGCATGCCTTCCGACAGCGTCGCCGCCGACCGCAGCAGCAGGTCGCGCCCTTCTTCGTGGCGGCCCGTCGCGAGGAACAGCCCCTCGTACGAGGTCATCGTGTCGCGCGACCACTCGCCGAACCATGGGTAGCCGGCGACGACGGACGGACCGGTTGCCGTCGAGACGATGAACTGATCCGCGGCGCGGGCGAGGATCGCGTCGACGTCGTCGCTCACGCGCGCGGTCGCCTCGATGCGGCCGGCGCACGCTCGCGCACTCGCGACGATCTCCGAGGCACCCGGCGGCGCCTGGTTGAGGTCGCCCGCCCAGGCGACCACGTCGGCGGAGTCTCCGGGCGAGAGGGTCGTCACGAACGTCCCCGTCGCCCACAGGTCCTCGGTGTCGGCGAGGCCGCGCTCGGCTTCGGCTCGCGCGCGCACATCCCGGTACCACGATCCACCGGGCGCCCACTCGGGGCCGCGCACTCGATAGGCGTGTTCGAACACGAAGCCATCCGACGTCGTCTCGACTGTGGGATCGGCTCCGGCACGGCGGTCGCTGTGTCCGTCGCGCCACGTGCACAGCGGCGTGATCTCGATGCGCACGGGCGATGACGCCCGCACGAGTCGATGCCGCACCGCGACCGCGGGTCGACCGTGCATCATCGCGATCTCGCGCTCGAGCACGACGTCGCCGATCACCCAACGCCAGCGCGGCACGCCATCAGTGAGCGAGAACGACTCGATGTCGCGGTAGCCGACCGGGTCGACCACGCCACCGGCCCATTCGTCGGTGGCGAGGCGGATGTGCCGGTCGCCGACGACGAGCGTCGCGTCGAGCGCGGCGAGCCCGAGCATGCGGCGACTCACGCCTGCATCGCCGGTGCCGTTCGCGGCGCTGCCGGCGACCATCAGCAGCCCGTGGTAGCGGCGCGTGCGGAGGCCCGCAACCGTGCCCATCGCGTAGCCGCCGAGTCCGTCGGTGACCAACCACTCGCGGCTCGTCGCCTCGTCGAGGGAGCCACAGACCTGTCGGCCGAACTCGATGATCATCGGGCGACCTCCTCGTGCCATCATCGCCCGCCGGGGCGCCGAAGGGAAAGCGCCGTCGAGGAAGCAGAGCCATGGCATCGGACGGTTCGACGGGCGGCGCCGAGCGGCTCCGCCTGCAAGAGGCCGAGCACGGCCTCGTGCCCTGGAAGCGCTGGGGTCCGTACCTCGCGGAGCGGGCGTGGGGCACGGTGAGGGAGGACTACAGCCCATATGGCACTGCCTGGGAGTTCTTCCCTCACGACCACGCTCGGTCCCGCGCCTACCGCTGGAACGAGGACGGCCTGGCCGGCTGGTGCGACGACCGTCAGACGCTCTGCCTCGCGCTCGCGTTCTGGAACGGGCGAGATCCGATCTTGAAGGAGCGCATCTTCGGGCTCACGGGGAACGAGGGGAACCACTCCGAGGACGCGAAGGAGTACTGGTGGTTCGTCGACTCGACGCCGACACACTCGTACCTGCGCTGGCGGTACCACTACCCGCAAGCAGAGTTCCCGTACGGCGACCTCGTCGCGGAGAACGGACGACGCACCAAGCTCGACCCGGAGTATGAGCTGATCGACACCGGGGTGTTCGCCGACGACCGCTACTGGGCGATCGAGGCCGAGTTCGCGAAGGCCACGACTGACGACGTGTACGTGAAGGTGACGCTCACGAACGCCGGGCCCGACACCGCGACGATCGACGTGCTGCCCACCCTGTGGTTCCGCAACACCTGGGCGTGGGGGATCGACCCGCGCAAGCCGTCGATCTCTGTCGAGGCCGGATACGTCATTGCCGAGCACCACGAGCTGGGTCGGTACGTCCTCGAGCTCGAAGGCGATCCGGACCTTCTGTTCTGCGACAACGAGACGAATGCGCAGCGACTGTTCGGCATCCCGTCGCCGCCATTCCCGAAAGATGGCGTCAACGACCACATCATCCACGGCACCGCGACCGTCAACCCCGACCGAGTCGGCACGAAGATGGCTGCTCGCTATCGGGTCACAGTCGAAGCGGGCGCCAGCGCGGAAGTGCGCTTCCAGCTCGGGCCCGCGTCGAACCGCGAAGAGGACACGTTCGACGAGATCATGACCGCTCGGCGCGCCGAGGCCGACGCGTTCTACGCGCGCATCACGCCGGCGGGAGCGACCGAGGACGAAGCGCGGGTGCTCCGGCAAGCCTTCGCGGGGATGCTCTGGTCGAAGCAGTTCTACCACTTCGACGTCGAGCGCTGGCTCGACGGAGACCCGTCGATGCCGCAGCCACCACGCGAACGGCTCAACGGGCGCAACAAGGATTGGCGCCACCTCGACAGCCTCGACGTGCTCTCGATGCCCGACACTTGGGAGTACCCGTGGTTCGCGTCGTGGGACCTCGCGTTCCACTGCGTCGCGCTCGCGCGTGTCGATGCCGACTTCGCCAAGCGACAGCTGCTCCTCCTTCTGCGTGAGTGGTACCAGCACCCGAACGGCGAGCTGCCCGCGTATGAGTGGGCGTTCAGTGACGCCAATCCGCCGGTTCACGCCTGGGCCGCGTTCCAGGTGTTCCGCATCGACGGGCAGCGCGACTTCGGCTTCCTGAAGCGGGTGTTCCACAAGCTGCTCATCAACTTCACCTGGTGGGTCAACAAGCAGGACGAAGCCGGCAACAACGTCTTCGAGGGCGGGTTCCTCGGTCTCGACAACGTCGGTCCCATCGACCGATCGGCCGCGATGGCGCCGGGTCAGATCCTCGAGCAGAGCGACGGCTCGGCGTGGATGGCGCGCTACTGCCTCGATCTGCTCGAGATCGCCGTCACACTCGCGATGCACGACCGCGCCTACGAGGACGTCGCGACGAAGTTCTTCGAGCACTTCACCTACATCGCGACCGCGATGAACGACCAGGGGCTCTGGGACGAGAAGGACGGCTTCTACTACGACGTGCTGCGCGCCCCGGACGGCACCTCGTTGCCCCTCAAGTGCCGCTCGATGGTGGGCCTGATCCCGATCACTGCGGCGATGGTCCTGGAGGACGAGGTTCGCTCGAGGCTTCCCGACTTCGCGTTCCGGATGTCGTGGTTCGAGCGCAACAAGCCCGAGTACGCGGAGGTCGTGGCCCACACCCAGGTCGCAGGGAGCGAGTCGCGCCGTCTGCTGTCGATCGTCGGGCCGACCCGGCTCCGGCGAGTCCTCGAAGCCATGCTCGACGAGCACGAGTTCTTGTCGCCGCACGGCGTCCGTAGCCTCAGCCGCTTCCACCTCGAGCACCCTCTCGAGGTGACCATCGGCGGAGTCGGGGCCCAGGTCGACTACGAGCCTGCCGAGTCGCAATCGGGGTCGTTCGGCGGAAACTCGAACTGGCGCGGGCCGGTCTGGCTGCCGGTGAACTACATGCTGGTCGACTGCCTGCGCCGCTATCAGCGGTATTTGGGTGACGACTTCACGATCGAGCTGCCCACCGGCTCGGGCAACGAGGTCACCCTCGGCGCGGTCGCGGACGAGCTGACAGATCGGCTCGTCTCACTGTTCCTGCTCGACGCGAGTGGTCGCCGTCCGTGCTTCGGCGACGTCGAGAAGATGCAGACCGACCCCTCGTGGCGCGACCACTTGCTGTTCCACGAGTACTTCCACGGCGACAACGGCAAGGGCCTCGGCGCGTCGCATCAAACGGGATGGACGGGCCTCGTCGCCAACATGATCCTTCGACGGGCCGGGTCAGCGAGTAATTTCTCCTGGTGAGCTATCCCCGCAAGTGGCTGACGGGCTCGATCGCCGGTGGCGTCGCGCTCGGCCTCGTGGTCGGCTTCTCGGTGAAGGCGACCAGCGGGGGTGACGACAACAAGACAAACGTCGACACCGGCACGACCGTTGTGGCGCCCGAGACATCGGCCGCGAACGGCGACACCACGGTGACCGTGCCTGCCTCTGGCGCCGACACGTCCGCGACGACGGCGACGACGGCGCCGCCGGTCGCGTCCACGACCCCCGTGCCTGCGCAGCTTCCGGTTCAGACCACTGCGGCCGCGCCGCCCCCCACGCGGCGGCGACCCCGTCCGACGACCACAGTGCCGCCTCCGCCGCCTCCGCCTCCGAAGCCCTCGACCACGCCGTTCGTGACGCCGCCGCCGATCCAGATCGGCTCGTGACGTCTGCGACTTCGTCGCCGTCGTCCGCTTCGCTTCCGCCGCTCCGCTCGCTAGCGCCTGAGCATCTCCGCGATTCGGTACGCGAGATCGAGTGACTGGCGAGCGTTCGAGGCGCGGGTCGCACATCGTCTCGTAGCGGTCGTCGAGCTGGTGATCGAGGATCTCCTCGGCGCCGCCCAGGCACTCGGTGACGTCGTCCCCGGTCAGCTCGACGTGCACGCCGCCGGGCCACGTGCCCTCCGCCGCATGCGCCCGGAAGAACGCGCTGATCTCCGCGAGCACGTCGTCGAAATGACGGGTCTTGCGGCCCGAGGAGCTCGTGAACGTGTTGCCGTGCATCGGGTCGCACGTCCACACGACCGGATGCTCGGCGTCGGTGACCGCGCGCAGCAACGGCCGGAGCTGCTCTTCGGCGTTCGCCGCGCCCATCCGCGTGCGATCAGGGTGAGACGCCCGGGCACGCGGTCGGGGTTGAGGCGGTCGCAGAGCGCGAGCACTTCGCCCGGTGTCGCGCTCGGCCCGACCTTGCAGCCGATCGGGTTGCCGACGCCGCGAAGGAACTCGACGTGCGCGCCATCGAGCCGCCGAGTGCGCTCGCCGATCCAGAGCATGTGCGCCGAGCAGTCGTACCACTCGCCCGTGAGCGAGTCGGTGCGAGTCAAGGCCTCCTCGTAGCCGAGGATCAGCGCCTCGTGGCTCGTGTAGAAGTCGACCTCGTGGAGCTGGGGGCTGCGGGCGAGGTCGATGCCACACGCGGCCATGAAGCGCAGCGCGCGTTCGATCTCTGACGCGATCGATTGGTACCGCTGCCCTTCACGGCTCGACGCGACGAACTCCTGGTTCCACGCGGCGACCCGAGAGAGGTCGGCAAACCCGCCCTTGGTGAACGCGCGCACGAGGTTCAGCGTCGACGCCGACTGGTGGTACGCCTGCACGAGCCGCTCGGCGTCGGGGGTGCGTGCGGCGGCCGTGGGCGCGATGTCGTTGACCATGTGCCCGCGGAACGACGGCAGGTCGACGTCGTCGATGCGCTCGGTGGCCGCCGACCTCGGCTTGGCGAACTGGCCCGCGATGCGGCCCACCTTCACGACCGGGACCCCCGAGGAATAGGTCAGGACGACCGCCATCTGGAGGACGACGCGCAGCTTCTCGCGGATGCTCACCGCCGAGAAGTCGTCGAACGACTCCGCGCAGTCACCGGCTTGGAGCAGGAAGGCCCGACCGGCGGCGACCTCGGCGAGAGCCTCGGTCAGCCCCCGGGCTTCGCCCGCGAACACGAGCGGAGGAAACCCGTGGATCTGCTTCAGCGCTCGGTCGAGCGCCCCCTCGTCGGGCCAGTCGGGCTGTTGATCGGCCGGGAGCCCGCGCCAGGACGACGGCGACCAGCGCTCAGAGTGCACGGAGCAAGCGTGGCCGTTCAGGGCGGTGCCGCGCAACGCAGTATCGGAGAGGTTGTGGCGGCGCCATGCGGATGGCGACGACGACAGGGCGCGAGATGGCCCGCCGTCCGACGCGTGGGGGGTCTGCGCTCGGAGGCGGGCCATGACGCCAGCCTGACGGGGGAATCAGGCGGCGAGGATGCGAGCAGCGTCGTCACGAAGACCCGTGACTGCCCGCTTGACGAGGCGGCGGGCGGCTTCGGCGGTGACGCCGAGCTCTTCGCCGACCTCGCGATAGCTGCACTTCTTGCCATCGACGAGCCCGAAGCGCCGCTCGACCGCGTAGCGGGCGCGGGTGTCGAGGGTGCCGAGCAGCTCGTCGAGCATGGCTCCCTCGGCCTCGGCGATCACGGCCTGCTCGGGGCCGATCGTGTCGCTCGGGACGAGGTCGCCCAGAGTGCTGTCGCCGTCGTCGCCGATCGAACGGTCGAGCGACACCGGCGTCGACAGGCGGTGGAGGCGGGCGTTCTCGTCGTCGAGCTCGTCGCCGTCGCCGGACACCTGCCGGAGCGCGGCCCGGAGGCTCGCCGAACGGTCACCGGGCAGACGGACGAGGCTGGCCTTCTGGTCGAGGGCCCGACCGATCGCCTGGCGGATCCAGAACGTCGCATAGGTGGAGAACTTGAAGCCCCGGCGCCAGTCGAACTTGTCGACCGCGTGCTCGAGGCCCAAGTTGCCCTCTTGCACGAGGTCGAGCAGATCCATGCCCGGAGGAAGGGGGTAGCGGCGGGCGATGCTCACGACCAGACGGAGGTTCGCCCGAATGAACCGATCCTTCGCGGCGTGGGCGACCCGTACGAGCTCCTCGAGCTCGGGGTCGTTGTCGCCGGCGTCGATTCGCTCTTGTGCGGCGCGACCGGCCTCGATCGCGCGGGAAAGCTCCCGCTCCTCTTCTGCGTTGAGGAGAGAGACTTGACCAATCTCATTGAGGTACAGACCAACAGCGTCACTCATGGCGGAATCTGCAACGTGAATTACCCGCTTGTCATTCCCTTTCCACTACGCGCGAGGCGTGTCACATGCCACACGCCCCACTTTCACCGTCATCGGCCACCCGGCGCTGGACATTTACCCCGTTGGAGGGGCCGATAGCCTTCGCCTCCGTGCGACTGGGCGTGTTCGGTGGGACCTTCGATCCGCCTCACGTCGGCCACTTGGTGACCGCGGTCAACGTCCGCCACGCCCTCGCGCTCGACCGGCTCCTCCTCGTCGTCGCGAATGTGCCCTGGCAGAAGGTCGGTGAACGGACCGTCAGCCCGGCCGAGGACCGGCTCGCGATGGTCGAGGCGGCCGCCCGAGGGGTCGCCGGGCTCGAGGTGAGCCGGCTCGAGATCGAGCGGGGAGGGCCGTCGTACACCGCTGACACCCTCGGGGAGCTTCGCCGAGCCCACCCGGGAGCCGAGCTCTTCCTGATCGTGGGCAGCGACGCCGCCGGCGGGCTGACCACTTGGGAGCGCGTCGACGAGGTGCGCGAGCAGTGCACCGTCGTCGTGGTCGACCGCCCCGGCGCCGAGGGTGAGCAGCCACCACCCGGGTGGCGGTGGGAACGTGTAGAGGTGCCACGCCTCGACGTGTCCAGCACTGACCTCAGGGCACGCGTCGCCGACGGCCGGCCGCTCGACTTCCTCCTGCCACCTGACGTCATCGCGTGCATCCGCACGCGGGGGCTCTACGCGACTGTGATGCAGTCGTGATCGACGATCCCGAGGCCGCGACGACGACGGTTGCCGATGTCACCGTCGTCCCCGACGAGACCGAAGCCGTCGACAAGACCGAGCCGAGCGCGCGCGACACGATCCGCAACACGTCGCCGGGGATGCCTCCTGTCGCGCCCCCGCCAGTCGCGATCGAGACGCCCTCGTCGCCTCCGCCGCGCGGCCCGGGGCGCAAGCTGCATCGCGTCCACACGCGACCGTGGCGCACCGCGGCGATCTGGATGGTGATGCTGCTGATCGCGGTTGCGATCCCCGTGTTGGGGGGCGTCGCCGCGAAGACCATCGTCGACAGCCGCGAGGGTCGTCTCGTGAAGAGAGAAGGGCGCGCGGCGGACATCGTGCTTCCGCCGACGCCTGCGCAGCTGCTCGTGAGCCTCGATGCGACGGGCGCGCCTCAGTCGATCGCTGTCGCGTCGCTCAGCCCCGGCGGGCGCGGCGGCTCCCTCGTCCTCCTGCCGACGCTTCTGCGTGTGAACGTGCCCGGAGTCGGTGACGCCCCGCTCGGCAGTGCGTTCGCCACGGGCGGCGCGCCGTTGCTGCGTCAGACCGTCGAGAGCCTGCTCGACGTGCGGCTCGAACAGGTCTCGGTGCTCGACCCGTCGACGTGGCCGAACGTGGTCACAGGCAACGTGACGGTGTCGTTCGACGACCCGGTCGGCACACCTGGTCCTGACGGGCGGCTCGACGTGCTCTTCCCCGCGGGGCCGGCAACGTTGACCGCGGCTGACTTGACGACCGCGTTCGGCGCGCACGCCGCCGACGAGACCGAGGCCGCACGCCTGGTGCGCTACCAGAGCCTGTGGGACGGAGTCATCACCTCGATCCAGGCGACGACCCCCCCTCCGCCGGCCACCACCACCACCGTCGCGAGCGGTGACGCACAGGTCGCGCCGCCGCCCTTGCCGGTCGAGCAGTTCATGGCCTCGCTGGCCGCCGGTGCGTACCAGGTGCAGGTGCTGCCCGTGAACGCCCTGCCAGGCGAGCCCGAGGCGTATGCGCCCGACGAGGGGCCGATGCGCCTGCTCGTCGCCGAGGCGATGCCCGGCGCGGTCTCTCCGCCGACGAACAGTGCCCGCATCCGCCTCGTGAACACGACCGGCGACCCCGCTGCGATGCTCACCGCGGCCGACCTGGTCCTGGTGCTCCAAGCGAACCTCGTGATCGCGAGCGACGACAGCCTGGTGTCGAGCACTCAAGTGCTCTACGCGACGCCCGGGTTCAAGGGAGCGGCCGAATTCGTCGCGAAGTCGCTCGGTGTGGGAACCGTCGCCCAGGACGCTACGGTCGTCGACGGCATCGACCTCACGGTGGTGCTGGGCAAGGACTTCGAGGCGCAAGTTGCCAAGCACGAGGCCGCGGCGCCCGTGACATCGACGCTCGTGACGTCGACGACGACTCAGGAGACGAGCACCACTGGCTGAGAAGGTGACCGAGAGCACCGTCGAGGAATGGGCCAAGCGCGCGGCCCGTGCCGCGGTGGACAAGAAGGCCGACGATCCGGTGGTGCTCTTCGTGGGTGGAGTTCTCGCGATCACCGACTACTTCGTGATCGTCAGCGGTGCGAACAGCCGGCAGGTGCGCACGATCGCGGACGCGGTCGAGGAGGAGCTCGGGCGCGAGGGCGGCCCAAAGCCTCTGCGCGTCGAGGGCCTCAACGACCTCACGTGGGTGCTCATCGACTACGGCGACCTCGTCGTGCACGTCTTCCTCGACGAGACGCGTCACTACTACGAGCTCGAGCGCTTGTGGAGTGACGTGCCGCGCGTCGCCTGGGCCGAGCCCGTCGCGACGCGCTGATCACTCGCCGGCTGCGGCCTTTGCTTTGGCCTTCTCGCGGGCGAGCCGACTGCGTTCGAGCAGCGCGGCAGGCACCTTCTTCGCCGCTTCTGACATCGCGTCGTCCGCGGCGGCTCCGGCACCGGCCGCTGCGGGGGCGGCGGCTGCGGGCTCGTCGGCCGCGACTTCGTCGAACGACGGGCGGGACCATCCCGGGCTGCCAGTAGGTGTAGAGCCCCTCGATGACCTCTTTGAGGCCGTGGGGCTCGAAGCCCTTCTTGACGTCGACGGTGATCATGTTCATGTAGACGTGCACACCGTCGACCTTGCCGGTGTCCAGCAGCCGGCGTGCGAGCTCGTCAGTCGGACGGTGCCCGGTGATCCCGGCGAGCGAAGCGAAGTGCTCGTGCCCCATGCCGGTGAAGCTGCGATTCGTCTCGAACCGGACGATGCCGGGCTTGCTCGAGGGCTTCTCGGTGACGGCGATCGGCTGACCCACGGCGGTGAGGGTAGTGGCGTCAGACTGCGGCCCGTGGATGCAGCGAAGGCAGACCTCCATCACTACCTCCAGGTCGGGCGGGAGGCGCTCGTCTGGAAGCTCGAAGGCCTGTCCGAGTACGACATCCGTCGGCCGATGACTCCCACGGGCACGAACTTGTTGGGACTCGTCAAGCACGCGGCAGGGGTTGAGCTCGGCTACTTCGGCGAGGTGTTTGGACGGCCCATTGACGAACCGTGGCCGTGGTTCGACGAAGGCGCCGATCCCAACGCCGACATGTGGGCGACTCCGGAGGAGTCGCGAGACGACATCGTCGCCCTGTACCGGCGGACGTGGACCCATGCTGACGCCACCATCGACGCGCTGCCGCTCGACGCGCTCGGCTCGGTCGCCTGGTGGCCGGAGGAGAGGCGCGAAGTCACGCTGCACCTGATCCTGGTGCACGTCATCGCCGACATCGACCGCCACGCGGGGCACGCCGACATCATCCGCGAGCTGATCGACGGCGCGGTCGGCCTGAGGGCCGACAGCAGCAACCTTCCGCCGGCCGAGCAGGAGTGGTGGGCCAGCTATCGCGACCAGCTCGAGCATGCCGCGGAGGAGGCACACCGTCTGTGGAGCTAACGGTGTCTTCGACACCGGGAACTGCGTGCAGGCGGTGCGGTATGGGGTGCCGGTGCCGAAGTATTTCGTCCACCGGCGATGTCGGGCGCAAAGTCGTCTCGGTGCGGTCCCTTGGGGGCGAGCTCGACAGTGACTCGATCGCCAGGCCGGACGCCACAGCCCCGCCGCCACGCGGCCCGAGCAGACTGCCGTGGCCGTCGTGTAACGGCTCGACGACGGCGCGCGCTGCTCAACAGCAAGGTCGCAGGTCGCTCGCGAGCGCCACGGCCGGAGTTACCCCTTGTCTCCGAACAACGGGTGACGAGTCCATCACGCGAGACCGGCGGTGAGGGCCAAACGTCCGGCTGCTCGTAGCACGAGCCCGGCCAGTCTCAGCGTGGCGAGCGGATGCCTCCCCGCAGTCCGTCGTCGACGCTGGTGAACCGGTGAGCGGCGAGCCACAGGCGCAGCAGATGGCGGCGCTGGGCGGGGTCGTCCTCGTCTTCGTAGGCCTCGCGTGAGTGCAGGATCTTGCCGTTGTTGAGCAGCTGCACGTCGCCAGGCGCGAAGTCCATCTCGAGGTGAAACGTCCGGTCATTGGCGATCGACTCGAGCAGCTCCATCGCCTCACACTGCTCGCCCGTGAGGCGAGGCACGTCCGGATGGCGTTGCGCGTCCCGGATGTACCAGCCGATATAGAAGACTCGCGGTGTGCCGTTGAGGTCGCTGATCGGCGCCAGCTCGAACCACGGCTGTCCGCCCGCAGCATCGTCGCCTTGGCGGTCCCAGTACATCGGGCGGTAGAGGACGTCGACGAGGTCTGGGCGTCGGCGCAGCATCTCGTTGTAGACGGCGCCAGAGCTGACGATCCTGCTCTCCCCGCCCGACTTGGCGCTGTGCAGGCACAGCAGGCCGATGATGTCGGCGCCATCCGTGTGGAAGTCCTGCCGCTCGCGGGTTCGATAGAGCCGCACCTGCGGTCCGCTTTCGGGGAGCCGCTCATCGCGGATGTGCGTGAGCAGCTCGCCGGCTGCGTTCTGGGTAACCGGTTGCCCGAGGTGCAACCCCAGGCCGACGTAGGCGAGCTCGATTTCGTCGTCGGCCAATAGGTCGATCGGGAACCGACGGAGCAGCACGAAGCCACGGCCGTCACTGAGCATCCTCGACCACTCGGTGATCGCGTCTTCCATCGTCGACAGCGAGAACTCGGCGAGCGCCAACGTGCTCGGCGCGATCCCGGCCGAACGGGCGGCCCGAGCTGCCGTCGCGATTTCGTCACGTTGCTCGTTCGTCAGCGCGATCGACCAATCCGTCGGCGAGAGATCGCTCGAGCGCCACACCGCTGGTGGCACCTGCCGTTTACGGGCGGGGAGATCGGTTGTCACGAGCCGTCAACAGCAGCCGCTGCTGTGAGGACGAGTTGGACACGAGACATGGGATGCCTCCGGAGCGATTGCACGTCACATTAAGGTCCACTCGCCGCAGGTCTTCCTTCTGACTACTCGCGGTTCGAATCGGTACCCAACGCCTCGAATTGTCGTGATCGGCGGGGGGGGAGGTCGCTGTCGCGGCCGTTCGTCGCGACTGGGTTCCTCGGGGCCTTGCACGACCCATTCGACGTTCGCCGGTCGAGACTGACCTGTTTCGCCAAGAGCGGCGCGGTTGAATCTCAGAAGCAGGCGATACGGCGTCAGGCGACAGGCACGTCGAGGCTGGCCAGCAGAGCCCGCACCCGTTGTTCGATCTCGTCGCGGATCGGGCGCACCGTGTCGATGTCTTGTCCCGCGGGGTCGTCGAGGTCCCAGTCCTCGTAGCGCTTGCCGGGGAAGAGGGGGCAGGCGTCGCCGCAGCCCATGGTGATGACCACGTCGGCGGCGCGGACGATCTCATCGGTCCAGGGCTTGGGAAACTCCTGCGCGATGTCGATGCCGACCTCGGCCATGGCCATGACCGCGGACGGGTTGACTTCCTTGCCGGGCTCGGACCCGCCCGACCAGGCGACCGCTCGCCCCCCGGCGAGATGGTTGAACCAGCCGAGGGCCATCTGCGAGCGGCCGGCGTTATGCACGCAGAGGAACAGCACGGTTGGCAGACCGTCGCGCGTGAGGCCTTCGATCTTGGCCAGTGCCTTGAGTCGTTGCCGGGCGAAGCGTTCGGCCATGAGCGGAAGGAACGTGACGATCGTGGCGTTGGTGGCGAACTGCTCGTAGCTGGTGGCGAGGAACTGCTCGATGGTCTCGATGGAGAACACCCCGTCGAAGTCGCGCTGCAGGTTGACCGCTGCCGAGCGGAGCGAGCGTTGCTGTTCGATGGTCAGGTCCTGAAGGGAGGGCATGCTGGGTCTCCTTTTCAAGGTGGCTACGGCGCGTGATCTTGAGCCGCGTCACCGTCGCGGTCTATTTCGACGGCCCGTCGACAGGGCATGGTCGATATCGACGCATGGCAAACGCCCACCAGGTCAGCAGCAGCGGGCTTCGGCTTCGGGGACTGACGCGCAGCACAGCGAGTCGCCCTGGTCGTCGACATGTGTCGAGGACACGCCGAAGCTGTCGCTGTCCTCGATAACTGTGTAGATCTCCCACGCGCCGTCGGGCCCGTCGACCCAGACCTTGTCCTGCTTGGCGAAGCAACAGGTGCCGTTCTCCTCGATCGGCGTCAGCCCTTCACTAGTGAGCCGGGCCTGCGCGGCGGCGACGTCGTCGGTGGAGAACACCTCGACGCCGAGGTGGTTCAGCCGACTGTCCGCGCTCGTGTTCTCGAACAGGACCAACTTGAGCGGCGGATCGGCGATGGCGAAGTTGGCGTAGCCGGGCTTGCGCTTGTGGGGTTCTGCCGCGAACAGCTTGGAGTAGAAGGCGACGGCGGCGTCGATGTCGGGGACGTTGAGAGCGAGTTGGACACGGGACACGGGAACCTCCGATAGATTGACCGTTGTCTATACCTTAGCAACAGATCGACGCGTGTCAATACGTTACTGTGAGGATGACGATGACTGCCAGCAGGACCCGGATCGCAGTGACCGACGTCGAGTGCTGCTCGGTGCTCGAGGCGCCGATCGACCCCCGTCAAGCGGGTGAGCTCGCGCACGCGTTCGCGGCGCTCGCGGATCCGGTGCGGCTGCGACTGTTCAGCCTCATCGCCGCCGCCGGCAGTGCATGCTCGTGTGACTTGATCGAGCCGATCGGCAAGAGCCAGCCCACCGTCAGCCACCACACCAAGGTGCTGGCCGACGCCGGGCTGATCACCGGGGAGAAGTCCGGCCGGTGGGTGAACTGGTCGGTTGTCCCGGAGCGGGTGGCTCAGGTCCGCGCCGCGCTCGCGCCGTAGCAGCCGACGGCGGCGGCAGGTGATGGTTGGTGGGCGCATTGAGTTCGAAGCGCGTCTATATGCCGGAGAAGTACGCGGTCGAGGGCCCGAGAGGACGTCGATCCGGCGGAGCTGGTGAGCCTCATCCTTCCGTACGTTGACGCGTCCAGATGCTTCCCCGCACGGCGAGGGTGATGCGTGGCGAGACGGTGCTCGTGCCCGGCGCGGCCGGCCCGTAGCGGAGACCGCGGCCCTCGAGCTCGGAGCCGTTTGGAGCGTCAGGCGTGGGTGCAGCCGACTCGATCGGCGCAGTGGGGTCGTCGTTCTGCCCCGCATCATGGTGTCCACGTGTCCGGCGACAAGAAGAGTCGAAGGTCTCTGGCCCGCGCGTGTGGCTCGGTGCAGATTCAGGGCATGCCGCCCGCAGGCCGCGGTCGTCTGCCGCGCGGGGCGGACCGAAGGGAGGACAACTATGCACTTCCCAAGGAGAGACCTGCTTGCGACGGGCTTGGTCGCGGTCGCGGGCTTCATCTATGTGCTCTGGACCTTGGACGTTGTGAGTAACGTCCGCGTTGCGGGGATTGTGATGCTGGTGTGTGGGTTTGCGGCGTCCGCGAGCGCGGTCGTCCCCGGCTTCGATGACCTGCTGCGCGGCAACAAGGCCTACCTCGTGCTCACCTCGCTCATCGGCTTGCTCGCCCTCGTCGGCGGCGCAGCGGTTCTCTTCGCCGCGAGCGAAACAGCACTCACCGTAGTCATGGCTGCGATGGTCGTCCTGTGGGCAGTCACGACTGCCCATCATCTGTTGCTCGCCGCGCCCTCACACGCGCGAGAGACGCCTCATACGCCGAGGCCCGGATCGCAGCCCACCACACTCAGCCACTGACAGCGAGGGCTGGCGTTACTCGCCATCGGGGACCTTTGACCCTTCCGGGAGCGAGGCTGGGGCGGGATCCTCGGCTCATGAAGAAGTTGCTGATTGCCGTGGCGGTGCTCACCGGCATCGCCTTCCTCGCCAAGCGGTTCGCTCCGGATCTCTCCAAGATTGACTGGGAGAAGAAGTTCGACGCGATGCCCGACAACGCGCCGCCCAAGTGGATGTTCACGAACATCGGCGCGATCCGCGACAACACGGAACGCATCATCGAGCTGCTGGAGGGCAGAGCCGAACGAGTTGGAGTCGAGCCGGAAGTGGTCGAAGGAACAACGCGATGAAGGTGCTCACGGTGTTCGCGCACAACGACCGGCGCTCGTTCTGTGGCGGCGTCCTCGAAAGCTTCTCGGCCGGCCTCGCCGACGCCGGCCACACCAACGAGGTCCTCGACCTCTACGCGATCAAGTTCGATCCCGTGTTCCGGGACCAGGACGTCGCCAGCTACACCAGCGGTAACATGCCGACCGACATCCTCGAACTCATGGATCTCGAACAACGCGTGCTGCGGTCGTGCCGCGGGCCGCTCCAACGGTTCTTGGCCGCTCGAGCGATGCGCGGAAAATCGCAGTCTGAGATCGCCACGATGATCCGGAACCACATGCCCAAGGACGTCCTCGCTCAGCAGAAGAAGGTCGCGGACGCGGACGCTCTCGCGTTCATTGCCCCGATCCATTTCTGTAGCTTCCCGTCGATCCTCAAGGGCTGGATCGACCGCGTCTTCACCCTCGACTTCGCGTTCGGCCTCACCTCCGAAGGCTGGCGCGGCGACATCAACGGACGGATACCCCTCCTGCAACACCAACGCGCGCTCGATCATGACCTCGACGATCTTCAACGAGCACGCCTATGACGATGGCATTCGCGACGCCATCGCCAAGGTCATCGACGACTGGGGCTTCCGCTACCCCGGCATCCAAGACGTCGAACACGTCTACTTCTACGCCGCCACCGCGGCCCCGCCCGAGACCATCAAGGCCTACCTCGATCAGGCCTACGAACTCGGCAAGAGCTTCGGCGTGCCACGAGCAGCGCGGGCATCGCTCGCCACCAACTAGGCCCACCGTGCCGTGAGACCGCCACCCGATCGTCCGGCAACGCCTCGTGAGCAGAGGCCGAACGTGCAACCGCTGCGCAGCAACGATTTCGTCCGCGACCGCGGTCGCTAGTTCGTTGCTGTGGTGCTGACAGCGGGCCGTTGAGACCAGGGGTCGTGACGCGCGCGCATCGGCAGCAGGTCTACCCGGCCCGGGGGCTGTGGTGAGGACCCTCGAGCTTCGCGATGTCGGCAAGCACCGCGTGAAGTTGGCGCGAGACCGCGGCAACGGCGTAGGGCGGCGCGTCCTCGACATGTCGCGGCGAGCGCGGCGAGCTGATCGAGTTCCGGATCCGTTCCGGTGGCTGCGGCTGCGATGCCGCGGCGACCACCGATTGACGGTGTGACAGGACCTTGGCCTCTGCCTGCGATCGAACGACCGCTCTACGGTCATGTCGACGCACTTCCGATGCCCAGTCAGGAGGTGTCGATGACCGAGACATCTGATGGGAGAACGGCGGAGCACACTGCGGTACGCGAGCAAGTGCGGGAGCGTTACGCCGCTGCCGCCCAAGCGGTCGACGCGGGTACTGGCGCGTGCTGCGATTCCGGTCCGCTGCCAGTCGCGTTCGGCCCCGGCTTGTACGGCGACGCCGAGCGGGACGAGTTGCCGCCGGCGGCGGTGGCTGCCAGCCTCGGGTGCGGCAATCCGTTGGTGGTCGCGGAGCTGGCCGAGGGTGAGACGGTTCTTGATCTCGGGTCCGGCGGCGGGATCGACGTGATCCTCTCGGCTCGGCGGGTTGGTGGGAGCGGCAAGGCCTACGGCCTGGACATGACTGATGAGATGCTCGACCTCGCGCACCGCAACGCGGCCGAGGCGGCTGTCGACAACGTCGAGTTCCTCAAGGGCGACATGGAAGCAGTTCCGCTACCCGACGCCAGCGTTGACGTCGTGATCTCCAACTGCGTGATCAATCTGTCGGTCGACAAGCCCGCTGTGTTCGCGGAGATGTTCCGCGTTCTGCGCCCGGGCGGTCGCGTCGGGGTGAGTGATGTCGTGGCCGAGGATCGGCTCAGCGCGCCCGAGCGCGCCGAGCGAGGCGATCATGCGGGCTGCATCGCCGGCGCGCTGTCGGTGTCGGAGTACCAAGCGGGGCTCATCGCCGTGGGCTTCGGCGACGTGTCCGTCAAGTTCACCCACGAGGTCGCCGATGGCTTGCACGGCGCCATCGTCCGGGCGACGAAACCGGTCGAGTAGAGGGTCAGGCCGACTCGCGTGGCCGAGCGGTGCGGCTGAGTTGCCTTCGGCGAGCACCGGGTCGAACGGTGCGACCCACACCTTGCGGGCGAGCTCGGTGCCGACGCGTCGGAGCTGGGGCACTTCCAGGCGAGCCCGGGCTCGCAGGACGGGATCGGTGGTGCCGCTGCCGGCGAGGACGGCGTTGAGGACCCAGCCGAACGGCTCGATCCCTGCGCGGCGCAGATCGGCTTGGAGTTCCGCGGCTTCGGCTACGGGAGTCGTTTCGGCGAGCGCGACCAGTACGACCCGACAGAAGCTCGCGTCTTGCAGGCGCATCAGCGGGGTGGTGATGCGTCCGGGTGCGGTGGTGGCGTCGTGCATCACTTGGCGGTGGAACGCCCCGGTGACGTCGAGCAAGAGCAGTGTGTGCCCGGTCGGCGCGGTGTCGATGACGACGTGTTGGGTGCGGCCGAGGCCGAGGAGACGGCTGAACGCGCGGAACACGGCCACCTCGGTTGTGCACGGCGAGTGCACCTCCTCGAACGTCAAGGCGCGCTCGTCGGGAGTCGAGGCGCGGGGCTGCTCGGCGGCGTAGCGCTCGGTCTCGGCCTGCGGATCGATGCGGCTGACCGCGACGCTCTCGGGCAGTTCGACCCCACCGGGTGCGGGCAAGCGTCCGGCGGGATCGGTGGTCGCCAGGTGGACCGGTAGCCCACGACGGGCGAGCCCGGCGGCGATGCGTACGGCGATGCTCGTCTTGCCGACGCCACCCTTGCCGGTCACGAGCGTGACGCCCGGCCCGGCGCCGGCGATGTCATCGATCAAACCTTCGACGTCATCGAAGGTCGGAGCCGGAAGTTGTGTGCCGTCGGTGTCAACGTGCGCGGCGAGTTCGCCACGGGCCAGGCTGCGCAGCGCGTCGACCCCCACCAGATCGACACCGACGAGGGGTACGAGCGATGCAGGCCGCCCGGCCAGCGTCACGGGGAGGTGAGCGAGCGAGTGCTCCTGGCAGCGGGCGTAGGACTCGGCGATCGCGTCACCGTCGCGCGGGTCGGTGAGCACTCCGTTGATCACAAGGCGCTGGTTCGTGAGGCCGAGGACCGCGAGCTCCGATCCGGCGCGATCGGCCTCGGCGAGGGCGGTGCGGTCAGGACGGGCGACGAGCACCAGCGTTGTCGCATCTCGGTCGGCGAGCACGGCGACGGCCCGCTCGTAGGTGGGGCGTTGACCCTGAAGACCGGCGAGCGGGCCGAGGCACGTGCTCTCCTCCGGGTTGACGGCGAGATAGCGCGACCACGCGGCCGGCAACGCCAGCAGGCGCAGGGTGTGACCGGTGGGAGCGGTGTCGAACACCACATGGTCGTACTGCCCGGTCGCCGCAGGATCGGCCAGTAGCCGCGTAAACGCGTCGAACGCGGCGACCTCGACGGTGCACGCACCGGCGAGCTGTTCCCCCAACGCCACCAACTCCGACGGCGCGAGCGTGCCGCGATGGGGGGCGATGACGCGCTCCCGGTACTGGTCGGCGGCGGTCTGCGGATCGAGGTCCATCAGATCCAGGCCCGCCACGCCCGGAGCCGGAGCGGGTTCCTCCCCGGTCACGGTCCGGAACACGTCCGCGAGGTTCGACGCCGGGTCGGTGCTGACCAGCAGCACCCGCCGGCCCGCGTCCGCGAGCGCGACTGCGACACCGCTGGCGACTGTCGTCTTGCCGACGCCTCCTTTGCCGGTGAACAGCACGAACCGGGTCTTCCAGCTGGCCCAGTCGAGCGGGCCGAGGCGGGGGACCGAGTCGTTCATCGTCCCGCCGTCCGGGCCCGAGGCGCGTACATCAGTGGCGCAGTGCTCAGGAAGCCCTCGTATGGTCCTGCGCGCGGCCGACGACAGCATCGTGTGCGGCGGCGCACGTCTCGCAGTAGATCAATCGAGCGGGCGGCTCGACGTTCACGCGCAGGTCGAGCAGCTCGACACGGGTCAGATGATGCGGAAACACGACGGCATGGTCGAGGCACAGGCCGGCGCCGCAGTCGACGCAAGTGGCGACCGCGAGATGTCGGTTACCGTTGAAGGCGCAGTCATAGCAGTTCATGTCGATTCCTCCAGCGGGGCGAAACGGTGACGGGCCCACAGCGCGACATAGACGAGCCCGACTAGCACGGGGACCTCGATGAGCGGGCCTACGACACCGGCGAGCGCCTGCCCGGAAGTCACACCGAAGACGCTGATGGCCACCGCGATGCCGAGCTCGAAGTTGTTGCCGGCGGCCGTGAACGCGACGCTCGCCGAGCGCGGATAGCCGAACCGAAGCCGCATCGACAAGACGAACGCGCCCGTCCACATGATCCCGAAGTACGCGACGAGCGGCACTGCAATGCGGGCGACGTCGAAGGGGCTGTGTGTGATCTTGCTGCCCTGTAGCGCGAAGAGGATGACCACAGTGAACAGCAGACCCCACAACGCGACGGGCCCGATGCGAGGCAGGAACTGCTCCTCGTACCAGACGCGACCACGCCGGGCCTCGCCCCAACGGCGCGTGAGATAACCAGCCACCAACGGGACACCCAAGAAGATCAGCACCGCCCGCCCGATCTGCCACATCGATACATCGATCGTGGCCTGATCGAGGCCGAGCCAACCGGGAAGGACCTTGAGGTAGAAGTAGCCGAGCAGGCTGTAGGCCACGATCTGAAACAGCGAGTTGAGCGCCACGAGCACCACAGCGGCCTCGCGGTCGCCGTCAGCAAGGTCGTTCCAGATGAGAACCATCGCGATGCAACGCGCGAGACCGATGATGATCAACCCGGTGCGGTACTCGGGAAGATCGGGCAGGAACACCCACGCCAAGGTGAACATCAGCGCCGGACCGACGACCCAGTTGAGGAGGAGAGACGTGCCAAGTAGACGCCGGTCGGCCGTGACATGGCCGAGGTCGCCGTAGCGGACCTTGGCCAGCACCGGATACATCATCAACAACAAACCAAGGGCGATCGGCAGCGACACGGTGTCGACCTTGATGTGGTCCAGCGTGTCGTTCAGGCCCGGGAAGGCACGACCCAGACCGATGCCGAGCAGCATCGCGACGCCGATCCACACCGGCAAGAACCGGTCCAGCAACGAGAGTCGCCGAAGCACCGCGGCGTCCTGGCCACGTTCTGCGGAAGTCGTCGTCGGACTCGGAGCCTTGACGGTGTCGGTCATCGCTCCACCTCGTCCTGTTCTCGGGGAACGTCGGTGCCCCAGCGGATGAGGACGGCGCGCATCAGCAACACGGCCGACGTTGTGCAGCGGCCGCACGGCCGGCGGTAGCCAGCGAGTCGATCAGCGTTCCGAGCTGGGCAAGGGCCGAGGGTCGCAGCCGGTAGTAGGTCCAATAGCGCCACTTCTCCGACTCGACGAGCCCGGCGTCACGGAGCACGCGCAGGTGGTGAGAGATCAAGGGTTGGGCAACGCCCAGGTCTTCACTGAGATGGCAGACGCAGAGCTCTTCCCCCGCGAGCGCCGCAACGATGGACCATCGCAGCGGCTCCGCCAGCGCCTTCAGCACAGGCAGCGGCGACGCCCTGAGATCCATATCAAGAGTCATCGACATGGACTGTTACTGATATCGGTTCGGGCCGCAAGCCAACGCATCCCCGCCAGGGGCTGACGAAGGGACCGGTCCCTCTGCTGCACCCGCTCGTCACGCGATTTTGAGACAACGGACATTGGCATTGGTGCGGTATCGGACCGCGCCCCCGGCCGCCCGAGATGGCCCGTGAGCTCTACGACCTTGGCTTCTCGCTCGCGAAGGTGGGGGCGGAACTGGGTGTGTCAGCTCGGACGGTCTGAACATGTTCCGACGAGCCGGGATAGCAACTCGTGAGACAGGGACGAACCAGTGGAGCTAAGGGGATTCGAACCCCTGACCTCTTGCATGCCATGCAAGCGCTCTACCAACTGAGCTATAGCCCCGCGGCCTTTCGCCAATCGGTCATTGGACGGTACCAGTCAGGTCACCACGTTCACCATGCGACCGGGCACGACCACGACCCGCTTCACCGGGGCGTCGCCGATCGCTTTCGCGACGTTGGGATCGGCCAGAGCCAGCGCCTCGATCGCAGCAGTGTCGGCGTCGGCGGCGACCGTGACATGGGCGCGCACCTTGCCCTTCACTTGTACCGGGATCTCGACGATGTCTTCGACCAGCAGCGCGGCGTCGGCCTCGGGGAACGGCGCGTAGACGACCGAGTCGGAGTGGCCCAAGCGGTGCCACAGCTCCTCGGCATATGTGCGGCGCGAGCGGCGCGACCATCAGCGCCAAAGGCTCGGCGACTTCGCGCGGCGTCGTCGCGGCGCCCTTCGCAGTCACGTGGTTGTTCAGCTCGGTCAGCTTCGCGATCGCGGTGTTGAACCGCAGGTTCGCCATGTCGGTGCGCACCGAGTCGATGGTGCGGTGGAGCACGCGGCGCGTCTCGTCGTCCGCGGAAGCATCGTCGACGCGCAGCTCTCCGGTCTCCTCGTCGATGATCAAACGCCACAGCCGCTGCAGGAAGCGGTGGACTCCGACGATCGCGCGCGTCTCCCACGGTCGCTCCTGATCGAGCGGACCGGTGAACATCTCGTACAGCCGGAGCGTGTCGGCGCCGTAGGTCGTGTAGTAGTCGTCGGGCGAGATGCCGTTCTTCAGGCTCTTGCCCATCTTCCCCATCTCGCGCTTCACCTCGACGTCGCCGAGGAAGTAGTGGCCGTCGCGCTCCTCGACCGCGAACGCGTCGACGTACATGCCACGCGGGTCTTGATAGGCCGCGGCGAGGATGTAGCCCTGGTTGTAGAGACGGCGGTACGGCTCGAACGACGACGTGTGCCCGAGGTCGAACAGGACCTTGTGCCAGAACCGCGCGTAGAGCAGGTGCAGCACCGCGTGCTCGACACCTCCGACGTAGAGGTCGACGCCTCCGGGATCGCCGGGCGCCTTTCGGGCCCATCCAGTAGCGCTCGACTTCGGGGTCGACGAACGCGTTCTCGTTCGTCGGGTCGAGGTAGCGCAGCTCGTACCAGCACGAGCCCGCCCACTGCGGCATCGTGTTCGTCTCGCGCCAGTAGGTGCGGGCGCCATCACCGAGATCGAGCGTGACCTCGACCCAGTCGTGCGCGCGTGCCAGCGGCGGCTCGGGCATCGAAGTCTCGTCGTCGTCGGCAAACGTGCGCGGGCTGAAGTCGTCGATCTCAGGGAGCAGCACGGGCAGCATCGACTCGGGGACGGCGATCGGCAGACCGGTGTCGTCGTAGATGATCGGGAACGGCTCGCCCCAGTAGCGCTGCCGGCTGAACAGCCAGTCGCGGAGCCGGTACGTGACCGTGCCCTCGCCGGAGCCGTTCTGCTCGAGCCACTCGATGATCTTGTGCTTTGCGTCCGCGACGCCGAGCCCGTCGAGGAAGCCACTGTTGATCGCGGGCCCCTCGCCGACGAAGGCCTTGCCCTCCCAGCCGTCGGGCGGCTGCACGGTGCGCACGATCGGCAGGTCGAACACCTCGGCGAACTCCCAGTCGCGCTCGTCCTGACCGGGCACCGCCATGATCGCCCCGGTGCCATAGCCCATCAGCACGTAGTCGGCGACGAACACCGGGATCGACGCGCTGGTTGCGGGGTTCGTCGCGTACGCGCCGGTGAAGACGCCGGTCTTCTGGCGCGACTCGACCTGACGCTCGACGTCCGTCAACGATCCCGCGGTGCGGAGGTAGCTCGCGATCGCGTCGAACGGCGTGGCCGCGCCGCCCGTCCACTTCGGGGGCGTGCCATCGGGCCATGCCGGGGGTGCGAGCTCGCCGACGAGCGGATGCTCGGGAGCAAGCACCATGTACGTCGCGCCGAACATGGTGTCTGGGCAGCGTCGTGAAAACGGTGATCGGCTCGCCGATGGACGGCGCGGGGAAGTGGATCAGCGCGCCGTCGCTGCGGCCGATCCAGTTGCGCTGGATCACCTTGATCGGCTCGGGCCAGTCCAAGACGGCGAGGTCGTCGATCAAGCGGTCGGCGTACGCGGTGATCCGCATCTTCCACTGCTTCAGCGGGCGCTTGAAGACAGGGAAGTTGCCGCGATCGCTGCGTCCTTCTGACGTCACCTCTTCGTTGGCCAGCACCGTGCCCAATCCGGGGCACCAATTCACCGGCGCTTCGTCGAGATAGGCGAGACGGAAGGAGTCGACGACCTCTCGTCGCTGCACGGAGTCGAGCTTCTCCCAGTCGCGTCCATCGGGAACGGCGCGCGCACCGGACTCGAAGCTCGCCACGAGCTCGTCGATCGGACGCGCCTTCTTCGCCTCGATGTCGTACCAGCTGTTGAAGATCTTCAGGAAGATCCACTGCGTCCAGCGGTAGTAGGTGACATCGGTCGTCGAGATCGAGCGGCGGGGGTCGTGGCCCAAGCCCAGGCGGTGGAGCTGACGCCGGTAGTTCGCGACGTTCGCTTCGGTGGTGATCCGCGGGTGCTGGCCGGTCTGCACCGCGTACTGCTCGGCAGGAAGGCCGAACGCATCGAAACCCATCGTGTGCAGCACGTTGTGACCGGTCATGCGCAAGTAGCGGGCGTAGACGTCGGTGCCGATGAAGCCAAGAGGGTGCCCGACGTGCAGCCCGTCGCCGCTCGGGTAGGGGAACATGTCGAGCACGAACGTCTTCGGCTTGCCCCGCATCGCATCGAAGCCGTCGGCCAGCGGGCCCGTCGGGTTCGGGGTGTGGTAGGTGCCGTCGGCGTCCCACTTGGCCTGCCAGCGGGTCTCGATCTCATCCGCGACGCGGCCGTCGTACCGGTGCGCAGGAACGTCGGGACGGACGTCGGGACGGGCGGACATGAAGGCCGAGGATACTGGCCGACCCCCGCTGGCCAGGGCGGTGATTCGTAACCGGCCCTGCCGTGCGCAAGTCTTATGACCGTGGCGCCCACTCCTCTGATCGCTCGCATCGAGCGCGCCGCCGATCGGGGCCACGGAGCGACGTTCATCTCGAAGGACGATCGCGTCCTCGTGCCGTGGTCACAGCTGCACGACGACGCGCGCGTCGTCGGGGCCGGCATGCAGGCGCGTGGCATCCAGCCCGGCGACCACGTCGCGATCCTCGGCCCGACCAGCCGTCCGCTCGTGACTGCGATCCAGGCGTGTTGGATCTCGGGCGCGTGCGCCGTGGTGCTCCCGCTGCCGATGCGGATGGGATCGCTCGAGGAGTTCGTGGATGGGACGCGGTCGCGCATCCGCAACGCTGACGCGGCTCTCCTCCTGATCGATCCCGATCTCGCCCCGTTCTACGAGCCGGCTGAGGGCGACCCACCCTCCGTGCTGCTGCCCGACCTCATGCCGGGCCGCGGGCGTCCGAAGTCCGACGCGTTCGAGCGCGTCGAAGACGACCTCGAGCGACTCGCGATCTTGCAGTTCACGAGCGGTTCGACGAGCGAGCCGAAGGGCGTGATGCTCCCGCAGCGCGTGCTCTGCTCGAACCTCGACGCGATCGAGAAGGCGACGTCACTGCAAGTCGACGAGGACGTGCTCGTGTCGTGGCTCCCGCTGTACCACGACATGGGTCTCGTCGGCTGCATGACGACGCCGATGACGACCGGCGCGGGGCTCGTGCTCGCTTCACCGCAGGACTTCCTCGCTCACCCCGGCGCGTGGATGGAGTGGATCTCGACCTACCGCGGCACCGCGACAGCGGGGCCGAACTTCTCGTGGGTGCTCGCGACGCGCGCGCTGAAGCGGATGAGTGGGCTCGACCTCTCATCGATGCGCATCGCGCTGAACGGCGCCGAGCCCATCGATCCCGACGCGGTCGAAGCGTTCGTCGCCGCAGCCGCGCCGCACGGGTTCAGGCCGGGCGCGGAGTTCTGTGCGTTCGGGATGGCCGAGGTGGCGATCGCGGGGACGTTCCCCCCGCCGATGCGCGGGATGATCTGCGACGTCGTCGACCGTCGCGGGCTCGAGACCGAGCACGTCGCGAAGCAGGTCGATCCGGAGGACGAGGGCGCGCGGCGCCTGCCACTGCTCGGCAAGCCGGTTCCCGGCCTCGAGATCCGCATCTGCGATCAGAAGACAGGAGCAGTGCTCCGCGAGCGCGAGGTGGGCGAGCTCGAGATCTCGGGCACGTCAGTGACTCCCGGTTACTACAAGCGGCCCGACGCGACGGCCGAGCTCTTCCGCGACGGGTGGCTGCGCACGGGCGACCTCGCCTACATGCTCGACGGCGAGCTCGTGCTCTGTGGCCGGATCAAGGACGTGATCATCATCGGCGGCCGCAACCTGTTCCCTGAAGACATCGAGCGGGCGATCGGGACGATGGACGGTGTGCGCGCCGGCAACGTGATCGCCTTCGGCGTCGACGGCTACAAGGGCAAGGAGTCGGTGGTGGTCGTCGCCGAGACCCGTGCTGACGACGTCGACGCTGTGCGCAGGGCGGTGCACCAGCGCGTGCTCGAGGTCGCGGGCGTGCCGCCGCGCGACGTGATGCTGGTGGTCGCGGGCACGATGCCGAAGACGTCGTCCGGCAAGCTGCAGCGCAGCCTGTGCAAGCAGCGCTATCTGGACGAAGACCTGCAGCTCGCCTGATTCACGCTGCTGCTCGACGCGGGCGCATGAGGTGGAGCAGCCCCGCGTAGAGGGCGAGCACGCCGAGGGTGATGAGCGACAGGATCGTGATCATGAAGATCGCCCAGCCGCGCTCCTCGCCCATCACGACCAGGGCGAACATCAGGAACCCCGCCGCGAGCCCGGCTGACTCCGCCCGAACCCGGCCGGGAACTCGCTCGAGCCGGTGGCCGAAGCGGACGCCGACCTCGTGGCAAGCGTTGAGCACGAGCGCGATCACGAGCATCGGTCCGCCGATGATCGCGGGACCGACTGCGAGCGGCCACCACGAGCCGTCACCTGCACCGAGCGCGTCAGCCACGATGCCGGCGAGGAGCAGCACGCCGCCGGCGATCGGAAGGCCGAGCCACAGCGCCCGCGAGTGCTTGGCACCGTCGAGATCGTCGGCGTGGCGTGCCATGTAGATGACCAGCGCGACGAGCGCGGGGAGCGCGAGCAGCGGGCCGATTGCGACGAGGCCGACGAGCGCGGCGGCGACGAGGATCGTCACGACTGCGCGGGTGCGTCCGGGATGTGTGGCCATTGCTTCCTCCACTCGGAGTCGGGGAGCGGAACGCACGAGATCGCGCGTTGTTGCCAAGAACAGCCGCGGTCCACGCAAGCCGCCGTGCACGCGCAGGTCGCGGTGCACCTGTTCCATCGCGTCGCCGAAGTCGGAGCGCACCGACTTCGGGTAGAGGCGCAGGAGATGGCGGTAGACGCCCATCAGACTCGCTTCGGCGCGGGGGCGAACGCAGCGCGTCCGCGCTTCACCAACGACGCGAGACGATCGAGCTCGGCCGTTGCGGCAGCGGCGCCAGCGGGCGTGAGCCGGTAGTAGCGGCGACGTTCGTCGTCGAGCGCGGGATCGGGACGCTCCTCCGCCTCCTCGATGAGGCCGTCGCCCAGCAGGCGCTTGATCGTTCCGTAGAGCGTCCCGGGGCCCAGCCGGATCGCGCCCTCGCTGAGGGCGTCGACGTCGCCGATGAGCGCGTAGCCGTGGCGCTCACCCCGCCCGAGGGCGAGGAGGATGTGCAGCGCGGCGGGCTGAAGGGGTCGCGAGCTCTCTGACTCAGTCGGCATCCGATATATCAGGACACGACTGAGTCGATCTGTCAAGCCAGTGTTCTCAACCGAGGGCTATGCCGCCTTGAGCGCCTCGAGCACGCCCCGCCAGCGATCCGGATCGGTGCGATACGGCGCATAGAACGAGATGCGGTTGACGACGTCGCCGTAGCGCTTGTGCAGCTCGGGAGCGATCTGCTCGGGCTCGCCGACGACGGCGAACGTGTTGAGGATCTCGTCGTCGATGAGCGTGCCCATCTTCACCCACTCGCCTTGCTTCGAGAGCGCGTTGAGCTCGTCCTGCAGGTCGCCCCAGCCGTGCAGCTCGAGCACCGTGCGGTACGCCGGTGTGGATCCGTAGAACGCGATCTGCTGGCGAGTGCCCGTCACCGCAGCCTCGAGCTCCTTGTCATTGGTGCCGGTGACGACGAACGACGGCCCCGAGATCTCGAAGCCCTCCATCGTCTTGCCTGCCTTCGCACGGCCGCGCTCGAGGGCGGGAAGCGTGACCTCGCGGAAGTACCGCTCGGTCGTGAAGCCATGGCAGATGAACCCGTCGCAGACCTCGCCCGCGACCTCGGTCATGAGCGCGCCGACGCCCGCGAGGAAGATGCGCGCATCGCCATGCGGGTTCGGGCCGGGGTTGAAGAACGGCGTCATCAGCGTGTGGGTGTAGAAGTCGCCGCGGAAGTCGAGCTTCGTGCCGTTGTTCCAGCAGTCCCAGATCGCGCGGATCGCGAGGATCATCTCGCGCATGCGTGGGGCCGGGTGGCTCCACGGCATCGAGAACCGCTTCTCGATGTGGGGCTTGATCTGGCTGCCGAGCCCGAGGATGAACCGACCCTCGGACGCGACCTGCACGTCGTACGCGATGTTGGCGAGCAGCATCGGGTTTCGGGCGAACGCGACGGCGATGCCGGTGCCCAGCTCGATGTCCTTCGTGTGCTCTGCCGCGAGCAGCAGCGGGAAGAACGGATCGTGACTCGTCTCGGCTGTCCAGATGCCGCTGTAGCCCGCCGCCTCCGCCTCCTGCGCGGCGCTGCCGGCCTTGCTGAGATCGAACCCGATGCCTCCGTCAACCTTCATGGGCGCGGACGATAGCCCCCGACGAGTGATCCGACCGAAGTTGCCGAGCGAATCACCGGCATGAGCGATTCCAAGATCCAGACCGTCCAGAAGATCTACGAGGCGTTCGGCCGCGGCGACGTCGCGACGATCCTCGAGCAGCTGACTGACGACGTCGACTGGGCCTCCGAGGCCAGCTCGACGGCAGCACCCTGGTACGGCGTGCACAAGGGCAAGGGCGAGGTTCCTGCGTTCTTCACCGAGCTCGCCGGGGCCGTCGACGTGCTCGAGTTCACGCCCCTCTCGATCGCCGCGAACGACACCGACGTGATGGCAACGATCCGGTTCGCGATGAAGTCGAAGGCGAACGGCAAGTCGGGCGAGATGGAGCTCCACCACTGGTGGCAGTTCCGAGACGGCAAGGTCTGCCGCTACCGCGGGTCGGAAGACACCGCACTCACTGCTGACTTGCTGGGGAGCTGACCGCTCAGCCCTGTTCGCGGAGGTAGCGCTCGAGCTCGGCAGCGAGGTCGTCGCCGGTCGGGAGATCACTGGGGTTGATCGGGGCCAGCGTCGTCGCGTTGCCTGCGTTCTGCGCGGTCTCAGCGTCGGCCTGTGCCTCGAGCTGGCGGAGCATCTCGCGGTGCTCGTCACTCTGCGAGACGAGCTCGTCGAGCCGCACGACGTGCTCGGTCGCCGCCTGGCGCAGCGAGCCGGCCCGCAACGAGAGCGCGGCGGCCTGCCCGAGCCCGTCGATCAACGCGATCGAAGCCGGCGGATAGGGCATCGAGGCGGCGTAGTGCGGCACCTGGGCCCACAGGCCGACCGCAGGCAGACCGATCTCCGCGCACCTCCGTTCGATCGCGGCTTCGACGCCCGCAGGCACGTCGACCGAGTTGCGCAGGAAGCCGAGCCGTTCCGCGAGCTCCGTCGAGTTCGCCGTCGTCGAGAGCCGTGAAGGCCGCGTGTGCGGAGCCGCGAACGGGTACGCGCCCAGCCCGACGACGAGTCGCGTGCCGAACTCGACTGCGAGGGCGACGACTTGTTCGGTGAACTGCTTCCAGAGCGAGTCGGGCTCGTGCCCGAGGAGCAGCAGCACGTCGCGGCCCGAGTGATCCTTCGCCGCGTAGAGCTCGATGCCGGGCCACGTGAGCGCGGTGTTCACGCCGTCGCGCAGGTGCATGACCGGACGGCGCGCTCGATAGTCGAGGAGCCGATCGGAGTCGAAGGTCGCGATCGACGTCGGGCGCAGGTCGGCGACGAGCGCTTGGGCCGCCGCGGCCGCGCCGAGGCCGGCATCGATCCAGCCTTCGAGCGCGACGACGAGGACAGGCGAGTCGAGATCGGGACGGTCGTGCAGGGTGTAGAGCAGGGCCGGATCGGGGTCGGTCACGACACCCGCTGCGCGATCTCAGCCGCCGTCGCGGCGGAGCGCTCGACTTGCACCTTGAACATCTCGAAGCCCCCTCGGCCGGAGCCCATCGCGCCGGCCAGGTACCGGGCGTAGACGCCCTCGACGATGCACGCGAGCTTCCAGAACGCGAACGAGGTGTAGAAGTCGATGTCGCTCGCGTCGCGGCCCGAGGTCTTCGTGTAGCGCTCGAGGAGGTCGGCCCGGTTCGGGAAGCCCTCGACGGCGGTGGCCGACGTCGCGAGGCCGCCCTCCCAGTCGTCAGGGCCCGTCCAATAGACCATGAGCAGGCCGAGGTCGGCGAGAGGGTCGCCGAGGGTGCAGATCTCCCAGTCGAGCACCGCCGCGATGCGCCCCTCGCCCGAGACCATGCAGTTGTCGAGCCGGTAGTCGCCGTGGACGATGGAGGCGCCCTGCTGCGGCGGGATGTGCGCCATGAGGTGCTGGTACACCTCGTCGATCTGGGGGAGCTCGCGGGTCTTGGACTTCTCCCATTGCGAGTACCACCGCTTCATCTGCCGCTCGATGTAGCCCTCTTTGCGGCCGAGCTCGCCGAGGCCCACAGCATCAGGGTCGACGTCGTGGATCATCGCGAGCACGTCGACGAGGTCCTCGCCCGCGCGACGGCGGGCGTCGGCGTCGAGCGCGTCGCGCACGGTGTTGGCGTCGCGAAGGATGTAGCCGTCGACGAACCCCATCACATAGAACGGCGCGCCGTTCACATCGACGTCGTCACAGAAGCCGAGCGCGGGCGCGACAGGCACGTCGGTCGGCCCGAGCGCCGCGATGATGCGGTGCTCGCGGCCCATGTCGTGCGCAGTCGCCAGCACGTGGCCGAGAGGCGGCCGTCTGAGCACGCGCGGGGTGCCGTTCGCATCGGTGAATCGAAACGTGAGGTTCGAATGGCCACCGGCGATCAGGTCGTAGGTGAACGGTGGCTCGGCGCCCTCGACGTTGTCGACCAGCCACTTGCCGACGCGCTCGCTGTCTATGCCCTCGGGTCCGTCGCCGTGCACGCCGACACCGTACTGCGCGGGCTCACCGCGGCGGCCCGGCCGCGCACTTTGCCTGCAGCTCGTCGTACCAGCCGTTCGGATGCGGCCAGATGCTCTCGACCACCCAGGTGGCACCGGCCTCGGCGTACTCCGACGCGTCGACTCCCTCTGAGGCCGTCACGACGACATCGAACCCTTCGAGCGACCGCAGCTCCGCGATCACGCCGACGACCTGTTGCACGATCTCGGGAGTCAGTGGCTCGCCACTCGGGTTCAGGGGCACGACGCCGTCCCAACGCGCGGCGCGGCGCAACGGACGGCGATGCGGCCAAAGGGCCGCGACCCACACTGGCGGCCGGGGCCGCTGCACGGGTCGGGGGAGGAAGTGCGCACCGTCGACGCGGTAGTGCTCTCCGGCGAAGCTGGTCGGCTCACCCGACCAGAGACCGCCGACCACCTCGAGCGCCTCGTCGAGCATCGCCGCGTGCACCTTTGCCTCGATCGGCTCGCCGAACGCCCCGTACTCCTCCTCGGCGGGCACGCCGAGCCCGACACCGAGGATCGCCTTGCCGCCGGTCAGGTGATCGAGCGTCGTCACCTGCTTCGCGACGACGTGGGGACGGCGCCGCGCGAGTGGCGTGACGAGCGTGCCCAGATGCAGCGACGTCGTGCGCGCCGCGCACCCTCCGAGCACCACCCACGGGTCGTCGACCTCGAGGTGGAGATCTCGTCGGAGATGCAGGTGATCCCACAAGAAGAAGCCGTGCCAGCCGCTCGACTCGGCGAGCGCGGCCAGGTCGATGAGGGCACCGGGCTCGCCCACGTTCGGGGCGCTGATAGCAAAGCGCATGGCGCGCTTCTAGCCCAGCGCATAGCCGTAGCCCAGCGCATGCGTTCTAGCCCAGCGCATGCGCGCTTCTAGCCCAGCGCATCCACCGTCTGTGCACCATCTGGGTTCGAACGACCGCCGATAGCCTGAGATCCATGTACGTCGACGTCACCGATGCCACCTTCCAGACCGAAGTCGTCGAGCGCTCGTCGAGCGTCCCCGTCGTCATCGATCTGTGGGCGCCGTGGTGCGGTCCCTGCCGCACGCTCGGGCCGATCATCGAGCAGGTCATCGACGAGACCGACGGCGAGGTCGTGCTGGTCAAGGTGAACGTCGACGAGAACCCGCAGATCTCGCAGGCCTTCCAGGTGCAGTCGATCCCCCTGGTGGTCGCGGTGAAGGACGGGCAACCTGTCGATGGGTTCCTCGGCGCGCAACCCGAGGCGGCAGTGCGCGACTTCATCCTGGGGCTGCTCCCGAGCGAGCAGGAGACCGCGATCGACGCGCTCATCGCCGCCGGTGACGAGTCGTCTCTTCGGGAGGCCCTCGAGCTCGAGCCCGGCCACGAAGGCGCGGTCATCGCACTGGCCGAGCTGATGGTCGAGAAGGGGGAGCCTGATGAGGCGCTCAGCCTGCTCGCCCGCATCCCCGAGAACGCGGAGACGCGGCGTGTCGCCGCGCTCGCCCGGTTGGGTGACGACGCGCCGGCCACCGACGATCTCGACGAGAAGCTGCAAGCCTTGCTCGAGCGCGTCAAGGACGACGACGCTGCACGGCAGGAGTACGTCGACCTGCTCGAGGTGATGGGCGCCGACGACCCTCGTACCGCGGGCTACCGCAAGGCGCTCACCGCTCGCCTCTTCTGACGCGTGCCGATCGAGCGGCGTTCCGGGTACCGCCTCTGGATCGGGGGACCGGTGCCCCGCGGTGCCGAAGGCATCACGATCGGGTCGACGGTGTGCGTCCGCGAGCGCTCTGCTGATCGTCCGCGCCTCGTCCGCCATGAGGTCGTCCACGTCGTGCAGTGGAGCGATCTCGGTTACCTCGGCTTCGC
This sequence comes from uncultured Acidimicrobiales bacterium, assembly GCA_963739555.1. Classification (GTDB taxonomy): domain Bacteria; phylum Actinomycetota; class Acidimicrobiia; order Acidimicrobiales; family DATKAS01; genus DATKAS01. Next base: position 211,401 of record CAVUAV010000012.1, read on the forward strand.
GCGTCGGTACGTCGGCTCGTACCTCCGCGGGCGTCTGCGTGGCTACCCGCACAAGGCGGCGTACCGGCGCATCCCGTTCGAGGTCGAGGCCGACTGGGTGGCCCGCCGCTTGGAGGTAGCGTCGAGCTGAGCTTCCCCTCGCAGCCGGTGTCGTGCCGTCCGGAGAAGCCATGTCCGACCTCTTGCCCGTTCCGCCGCCTCTCGGTTGGCGCGCCCGCGTCGAGGCGCTGCTCGGCCGAGGCCCGCTGCGCACCGCCCACATCGTCTCGCTCGCCGTCGCAGCGCTCGTCGTCCTGGGCGTCGGCACCGCGACCGTGGTCTGGGTGATGCGCACGCCGCCCGCGACAGAGTCGGTCATCCCGCAGGCGACCGCTTCGTCGACCGTCCCCGCCGCCTCCGCCGACGACGGCGGGTCGATCTTGGTGCAGGCCGCCGGTGCGGTCGTGAGCCCTGGGGTCTACCGGCTCAGCGGCGATCCCCGAGTCGTCGATGTGATCGACGCCGCGGGAGGACTCGCCCCCGGCGCCGACCCGAACCGCTTGTCGCTCGCCGCGAAGGTGGGTGACGGCGAGCGTGTGTACGTGCCAGCCGTCGGCGAGGCGCTGCCGGCCGCGCCGTCAGGTGCCACCGCCGAGTCGGGGCCGATCGATCTCAACAGTGCCGACGAAGCCGCACTCGATGCGCTTCCCGGCATCGGGCCCGCGACTGCAAAGGCGATCGTCGCCTACCGCGAGAGCCACGGGCCCTTCACGTCCGTCGACCAGCTGCTCGAGGTGCGCGGCATCGGCCCCGCGAAGCTCGATCAGCTCGTCGACCTGGTGCGGGTCTGATCTTCGCGACGCGGGGTCAGCTGGCGAGGTGGAGGAGGACGCCGACACCGGTGAGCACGCCCGCCCAGAGGCACACCGCCACCCATCCGAACTCGATGGCCCACTCCCGCCATCCGCCGACGACCTGCTGCGAGACGCGCCGTCCTGCCCACCACCCGAGCAGCGCCCACATCAACAGGCTCGTGACGACCGCGAGCACCGCGCGGACCGGGCCGACCTCGACCGGGATGCCGAAGGCAACCGCGGTCGGCACCGCGCAGAGCGCGAGCAGCGAGCCGATGATGCCGAGGAGGTTCGAGATGTGTCCGGTCGACGGGATCTGCAGCACGATCGCCGCGAGCGCGATCACGATGACCGGGACCAGCAGGCCGGCGAGCCAACCGCGTCGTCGCACGCGCTCACGGGTCGCGGCGAGGCCGTCGGGCAACGGCTCGGGACGAGGCTTCGGCGCGGGTGGAGCGCTCACGACCGTGGTGGCGCGGGGCGGTGCCTTGGGGGGAGAGACCGCCATCACCTAGGCCTTGGTCATCCGGACGCTCACGACCTCGCCGTCGATGTCGAGGGAGTGCACCTCGGGGCCGGTGCCGGTGTCGCCGACGTTCAATGACACCGCGAGCACCTCGGTGGCGATCCAGGCCTCGTGCCGGCCCACGGCCTCGGTCACGACATCGGCGCCGCCGAGCACGAGGTCGATGCGATCGGAGAGCTCGAGGCCCACCGCCTTGCGCAGGTCGTTCACCGCGCGCACGACCTCGCGGGCCGTGCCCTCCTGTCGTAGGTCGTCGTCGAGCTCGAGATCGAGTGCGACCGCCCACGAGCCGTCTTGCGCGAGCGCGAAGTCCTGATGGCGGTCGGCGCGCACTTCGACCTCGTCCGCCGTGATGCGCTCACCGGCGATCTCGACGAAGCCGTCGCGCTCGAGCGCGGCTTGCAGCTCGCCCCCATCGGCCTCCACGAGTGCGGCCTTCACGTCGTTGACCTTCGCTCCGAGGCGAGGGCCGAGTGCGCGGAAGCTGGGCACGACGGTCCAGCTCACCAGCCCAGAGAGGCTGTCGATGTCGTCGAGCGCCTTCACGTTCAGCTCGTCGGCGATCTCCGCGCGCCCCTCGTCGGAGAGCTCGACGCCGGGGTGGAGGAGCAGCGCGCGCCGCAGTGGCTGGCGGACCTTCGCCTTCGCCTCGGCGCGGGCGGCTCGACCGACGGTGACGAGGCGGCGCACGGCTTGCATCTCGGCGGCGAGCGCGGGATCGCTCGGACTCGCGGTCGGCCAGTCGGACGTGTGCACCGAGACCTCGCCCGTGAGCGCGACGTAGATCTCGTCCGCGAGGAACGGGCAGAGTGGCGCGAGCAGCTGCGCGCTCGTGACGAGGCACCGGTGCAGAGTCGCGTGGGCTTGCGGATCGGAGCTCTTCCAAAATCGAGGGCGGCTACGGCGCACGTACCAGTTCGAGAGGTCGTCGACGAACGTCGCGATGCGCGTCGAGGCAGTGAGAGCGTCGAAGGCGTCGAGCGACTGGGTGACGACCTGCACCGTCTCGGCGAGCTCGCTGAGGATCCACCGATCGAGCAGGTGCTCGGGGACGTCGTCGCGGGACGAGTCGGGAGTCCAGCCGTCGAGGTCCGCATACGTAGCGAAGAACGAGAACGACATTCCACAACGTGAAGAGGGTCTTGCGGGTCGTCTCCCGGATGCCCTCGTCCGACACGCGGCGCGTCGTCCACGGCTGGCCCGCGGAGAGGAAGTTCCATCGCAGCGCGTCCGCTCCGTGGGTCGCGATCATCATCCACGGGTCGATGACGTTTCCCTTGGACTTCGACATCTTCTGACCGTCCTCATCGACGAGCAAACCGAGGCACACGACGTTCTTGAACGGCGTCGAGTCGAAGACGAGGGTGTTCACCGCGAGGAGTGAGTAGAACCAGCCGCGGGTCTGGTCGATCGCCTCGCAGATGAAGTCGGCCGGGAACGAGCTCTCGAACTGCTCACGGCCTGCGAACGGGTAATGGTGCTGGGCCGAGGGCATCGAGCCCGAGTCGAACCAGGTGTCGATCACGGGGAGCAGCCGGCGGGCTGTCTTGTCGCACCCGTCGACCGGACACATGAACATGACCTCATCGACGTAAGGACGGTGGAGGTCGAGGCCGGCGAGGTCGCGGCCCGCGAGCTGCGACAGCTCGGCGACGCCGCCGATGCACGTGTCGTGGCGCGAGGAGCATCGCCAGACAGGCCACGGAGTGCCCCAGTAGCGATCGCGCGAGAGAGCCCAGTCGACGTTCGTCTCGAGCCAGTTGCCGAAGCGCCCGTGCTTGATGTGCTCGGGGTGCCAGCCGACGCGCTCGTTCTCGCGGACCATGGCTTCGCGCTGCTCTGAGGTGCGCGCGAACCACGACGTCTTGGCCCAGTAGATGAGCGGGGTGCCGCAGCGCCAGCAGTGGGGGTAGCTGTGCTCGTAGGGCACCTCGCGCTCGAGCAACCCGCGGGCGGCGAGGTCGTCGAGGAGCGTGCGATCGGCGTCCTTCACGAAGACGCCGGTGAGCCGCGACACGGTGTGGTCGAACGCTCCGTCGGCGTCGACCGGGTTGAGCACGGGCAGGCCCTCGGCGCGCCCGGTGTTGGCGTCGTCTTCGCCGAACGCGGGAGCGGTGTGCACGAGGCCGGTGCCGTCGGTGGTGGTCACGTAGTCAGCGACGACGACTCTCGCTGCGGCTTCGTCGAGCGGCAGATCGGTGAAGGGCCGGTCGTAGTGCCACCCGACGAGGTCGCGACCGGTGAAGCGCGCGACGACCTCGCCCACGCCCTCGCCGAAGTGGCGGTCGACGGCTGCCTCCGCGAGCACGAGGTCGCGCCCCGGCGCCGCGCCGCGCAGCTGCACGTAGACGATGTCGGGACCCGCGGCGACCGCGACGTTCGAGACGAGCGTCCACGGCGTCGTGGTCCAGACGAGGAGGTCGGCCTCGGTCGGGCCACCAGAAGTGATCGGGAAGCGCACGTACGCAGAAGGGTCGACGACGTCTTGGTAGCCCTGCGCGACTTCGTGGCTCGCGAGCGCGGTGCCGCAGCGCGGGCAGTAGGGGGTCACCCGGTGGCCCTCGTAGACGAGGCCCTTGTCCCACATCTGGCGGATGATCCACCAGACCGATTCGATGTACTCGTTGGACAGCGTCCAGTACGCGTCCTTCGTGTCGATCCAGACACCCGATCGCTCGGTGAGCGCGGCCCAGTCTTCGACGTAGCGCGACACCGAGTCGCGGCAGCGCTGGGTGAACTCCGCGACGCCGAACGCCTCGATCTCGTGCTTGTTGGTGAGCCCGAGCTCCTTCTCGACCTCGATCTCGACGGGAAGCCCGTGGCAGTCCCAGCCGCCCTTGCGGGGGACGTCGTGGCCACGCATCGTCTGGAAGCGTGGGTAGAGGTCTTTGAAGACGCGGGCCCAGACGTGATGGAGGCCGGGACGGCCGTTCGCGGTGGGTGGGCCCTCGTAGAAGATCCAGGGCTCGGCGCCCTTGCGCAGCCGCTTGGCCTCTTCGACGACCTCGCGCGCCCGCCATCTCGCCAGCACTCGTTCCTCGAGCGCGACGAGGTCGAGGCTGGGATCGACCGGGCCGAACGGCATGGAGCCATGGTAGGGGAGCACCTGCACCGTTCCTGGGCCAGTTGCGCCGTACGGACCCTCCTCGTCGCCGTCCTCCGCGCTGCTTCGGCCGGCTCCTGCTCACTTCGTTCGACAATCGGTGCTTCGCGCACTCGGCGGCGCACTGCGCCGCCCCTAGAGTGCGCCGGAATGCACCCCGACCTCTATGACAGCGCCGGTGAGGACGCCATCGTCCTGCGGGTGCACGCGCAGCCCGGCGCGGGACGATCCACGATCGTCGGGCGCTACGGAGACGCGCTGAAGGTGAAGGTCGCGGCTCCGCCGCAGGGCGGCCGGGCGAACGGGGCGCTCGTCACGCTCCTCGCGCACGAGTTCGGAGTGAAGGACGCGCAGGTGAGCCTGGTGGGTGGTGAGTCGAGCAGGGAGAAGCGGTTCCGCATCGAGGGTCTCGAGCTCGAACGCGTCGACTTGTTGCTCGATCGCATCCTGGCCGCCGCGGGTGACGGGGTCGACCGTCGTCCCGGCCGCGCTGGTTGAGTCACGCGACGGCGCGGCGTACAGTTCCGGACCCCTTCGGGGCAGGAGAGGACCACACGCATGGCGAAGGCAACACCGAAGAAGGCGGCACCGGCCGCGAAGTCGACGGGCACGAAGGCTGCGCCTGCGAAGAAGCAACCGGTGAAGAAGGCCGCACCGGCGGCAAAGAAGGCTGCGAAGGCTCCGGCGAAGAACGCACCGGCGGCGAAGAAGGCCGCGCCGGCGGCGAAGAAGGCAGCACCGCCCGCGAAGAAGGCTGCGCCCGCGAAGGCTCCAGTGAAGAAGGCGGCGCCCGCGGCGAAGAAAGCTGCCGCCGGCCGCCAAGAAGGCAGCTCCGGCCAAGAAGGCCGCGCCTGCGAAGGCCGAAGCTCCCGTCGCGAAGAAGGCTGCTCCCGCGAAGCCCACGCCGCCCCCGAAGCCCGTCAAGCTCGTCAGCCCGTACGACGCGAAGTTCCTCGAAGCGCAGCGCGAGCTGCTCATCGAAGAGCGCGCTCGTTACACGCGACAGGCCGACCGCCTCGCGTCCGAGGCAGCGGCGCTCGTCGAGGACATGGAGCCCGGCGACGTCCAGTTCGACGAGGAGTCGGGTGAGGGCGACACGATCGTGGTCGAGCGCGAACGAGACCTGGCGATGAGCGCGCAAGCAATGCAGGCGGTTGCCGACATCGACGCCGCCCTCGGCCGCATCGCTGACGGCGTGTACGGGCTCTCGATCATCTCCGGTCAGCCGATCCCCAAGGAGCGCCTGCGGGCGATCCCGTGGGCGGCCGAGCGCGTGGAGGAGAAGGTCGGCGGGCTGGGCACCACCTCGCGTTGACGTGACGGGGCGTTGACGTGACGAGCCGGCGCAGCGCGCTCGACCATCGCGCTCGGCGTCGCGGCGCTCGTCATCGTCATCGACCAGCTCACGAAGACGTGGGCGGTCAACCACCTTCAAGATCGCAACATCCACCTGTTCTGGACGTTGCAGCTGAACCTCACGTTCAACAGCGGCATGGCGTTCGGACGGGGGCGTGGCTTCGGCCCGATCATCGCAGTCGTCGGCATCTGCCTCGTCGCGGGTCTCGTGCTCGGCACCACGCGCGCGCCGACCAAGGTCGCAGCGATCGCCGGTGGCCTGGTGGTCGGCGGCGCGATCAGCAACCTGCTCGACCGCATCTTCCGTGACGGCAGCGGCTTCCTCGGTGGAAGCGTCGTGGACTTCGTCGACCCGCAGTGGTACCCGATCTTCAACTTCGCCGACGCGTGCGTGGTGATCGGTGGCATCCTCCTCGTCGTGGTCGGGCTCTGGAGCGCGCCGCAGAAGGCGACGTCGGGCCCCGCGTGAAGAAGACCGAGAAGAACTCGGTGAGCGAGGTCGTCGAAGTTCCGGCCGCGCTCGCCGGGGAGCGCCTCGATCGTGTCGTCGCGATGGTCATGGGGGTGAGCCGCGCCGTCGCCGCGTCGCTCGTCGGCAGCGGCGCGGTCGAGCTCGACGGGCAAGTCGAGCGGTCGGTCAAGGTCCGGGTAGAGGAGGGCGCCGAGCTGCGCGTCGAGCTACCCGCGGACGAGGCACACGGCGTGGAGCCCGATGCGGGCGTGTCGGTCACCGTCGTCTACGCCGACGACGACGTCGTCGTGATCGACAAGCCCGCGGGGCTCGTCGTGCACCCGGGCGCGGGCAACAAGGCGAACACGCTCGTCAACGGCCTCCTGGCTCGCTTCCCCGAGATGGCCGACGTCGGTGATCCCGCCCGGCCCGGCATCGTCCATCGGCTCGACAAGGGCACCTCTGGGCTGCTCGTCGTCGCCCGGTCGCCCGAGGCCTACGAGTCGCTCGTCGAGCAGCTCTCAGCCCGCACCGTGGGTCGAAGCTACGCCGCGCTCGGTGTGGGGTCGCCCCGAGCCGGCCGTTGGGGTCATCGACGCGCCGGTCGGCCGGTCCAGCCGCGACCGCACACGGATGACCGTGAGCGCACGGGGTCGTGACGCACGCACGCACTACCGCGTCCAGATGACGTATCGCGAGCCCGCGGTCGTCAGCCTGGTCGAGTGCCAGCTCGAGACCGGCCGCACGCACCAGGTGCGCGTGCACCTCGCCGCCATCCATCATCCGGTCGTCGGCGACACTCAATACCGGGGCGCTCGCGAGGCCATCCGCGCGCCCCGGCCGATGCTGCACGCTCGGGCGCTGGCCTTCCGGCACCCGGTGACCGGCGAACGGATCGAGCTCGAGTCACCGTTGCCTGACGACTTCGAAGCCGTGATGGCGGAGCTGAGCGAGTGAACGCGCTATCGGACGTCCGCTGTGGGCCACGGTCGCTCGCCACGGGCCTGCGCCGCGATGTCGGCCAGGGTGTACGAGTCGAGCTCGGTGCGCATCTGGTCGCCGACCACGTTCCAGATCGCGAGCAGCACGCATTGGCCCTCGTGATCGCAGGCGCCGTCGGTGTGCGGCTGCCCGAAGTCGCCGAGGACGATGGGCCCGTCGACCGCGCTGACGATCTCGGACAGCGAGATCTCGGAAGGCGGCCGTGCGAGCACATAGCCGCCACCCACGCCGCGCTTCGATCGCACGAGGCCAGCGCCCTTCAGCGCGAGCAGGATCTGCTCCAGGTAGGGCTGGGGGAGACCCGTGCGCTCGGCGATGTCTCTGACCGACGTGGGCCCCGACTCGTCGGCGTGGAGCGCGAGAGACAAGAGCGCTCTGCTCGCATAGTCACCACGAGTGGACACCCGCACGACCTCACTGTAGGACCTGAGGTCTGCTTCTCTATGGCCCTCTGTGACGAACGCGCCCTGTGACGATCCCCGTGGCTGACGGACCGGTCCTGCCGGACTACGCCGGCGCCTGCCTCACGAACATCGTCCCCACGCTGCTGGGGTCCCGTCGCGACGAACCGCCGGGATGGTTCCCGTCGGTGGCGCTCGAGGCCCCGCAGGTGCTCCTGCTCGTGCTCGACGGCCTGGGCTGGCAGCAGCTCGAGCGCAACCGTGCGCTCATGCCGCTCGTGGCGAGCATGCAGGGCGGGCCGATCACCTCGGTCTTCCCGTCGACGACCGCGACCGCGCTCACGTCGATCACGACGGGCTTGTCGCCCGGTGAGCACGGGGTGGTCGGCTATCGCATCGACGTGCACGGCGACGTGTTGAACGTGCTCCGCTGGTCCACCCAGCGCGGTGACGCGCGCAGGGCGATCCCGCCCGAGTCGATGCAGCCGTTCGAGCCTTTCCTCGGACGCCGGCCTCCCGTCGTCACGAAGGCTGAGTTCCTCGGCTCGGGGTTCTCGTCCGCGCACCTGCGCGATGTGCAGTGGCGCGGCTGGCGCGTGCCCTCCACGTTGATCACCGAGGTGCGGTCGCTGCTCGGTGCTGGCGAGCCGTTCGTGTACGCCTACTACGACGGCATCGACAAGGTCGCGCACGAGTACGGGCTGAGCGCGCACTACGAGGCCGAGCTCGTGTGGGTCGACCGGCTCGTCGGCGACCTCCTCGAAGTGATGCCTCCTGGTGCGGTGCTGCTCATCACCGCGGATCACGGGCAGGTCGACGTCGGCGACAACGTGTGGCCACTCGATCCTCTCGTGCTCCCGTTCCTCGAGAGCCAGTCCGGCGAAGCGCGCGCACGTTGGCTCCACGCGCGGCCCGGGAGCGCGGACGACCTGCTCGCTGCCGCGAAGGCCAGGTATGGCGGCGACGCGTGGGTCGCCAGCCGTGCTCAGATCCTGGACGAGGGATGGCTCGGCCCTCGGGTCTCCGCGGCCTCGATCGACCGCCTCGGCGACGTGGTCCTCGCGGCACGGGGCGATGTTGCGTTCGACGATCCAGACGACAGCGGTCCGTTCAAGCTCATCGCGCGCCACGGCTCACTCACTGCTGAGGAGATGCTCGTGCCGCTCGTGGCGGCCGCGCGTTGAGGCGGGCCTAGTGTGCCGACCATGAGCGATGAGACGCTCCATCCGACCGAGGTGATCACGCCCGACGTCGCAGGGTGAGCCCGGCGCGTCCCAGGTCGACACCGAGACCATCGAGCAGCCCGCGAAGGTGATGCGGATCGGCTCGATGATCAAGCAGCTGCTCGACGAGGTGCGCGCGGCCCCCCTCGACGAGCCCAGCCGCGAGCGGCTCCGTGACATCTACGAGACATCGGTGCACGAGCTGGCCGAGGCGCTGTCGCCCGACCTCCGCGAAGAGCTCGCACGGCTGGCCCCGCCCTTCTCGAGCGACACCCCGAGCGAGGCTGAGCTGCGAGTGGCCAAGGCGCAGCTCGTGGGCTGGCTCGAAGGCCTCTTCCACGGCATCCAGGCGACGCTCTTCGCGCAGCAGATGGCGGCCCGGCAGCAGCTCGACCAGATCCGCGGGCAGCTGCCGCCAGGGCGGGCAGGGGCCGCCGCCAGGGTCCGAGCGGCCGGGTACGTACCTCTAGCAGTCCTGCTACGGTGCAAATCACACGCGTGTAAGTCTGTCCCCAGGCGGCCGGAACGGGCCGGAGCGGGACGAAGAAGGGACACGGCCTTGGGGGACTCGTTCGTCCACCTCCACTTGCACACCGAGTTCTCCATGCTCGACGGTGCGGCCCGCGTCGACGATGTGATCGAAGCCGCGGTCGCCGACGAGCAGCCCGCGGTCGGCATCACCGACCACGGCAACATGTACGGAGTCCTCGACTTCTACAAGGCCGCTCGCGAGCGCGGCGTGAAGCCGATCATCGGCATGGAGGCCTACATGGCCGGCGAGTCTCGCTTCGAGCGACCGCCGCGCCGAGGCCGCATGGACGACTCGGGCGGTGAGACGGAAGGCGGCAAGAAGCTCTACTACCACCTGACCCTGCTCGCCGAGAACCAGACCGGCTACAAGAACCTCATCAAGCTCGCGAGCCTCGCGTTCCTCGAGGGCTACTACTACCAACCCCGCGTCGATTGGGAGCTGCTCGAGCGCCATCACGAGGGCCTCATCGCGACGACGGGCTGCTTGGGCGGCCACGTGCTCCAGTCGATGCTCGCGGGCGACGGCGATGGCGCACTGCGCTCTGCCGCGCGGCTGCGCGACATCTTCGGGCCCGACCATCTGTTCGTCGAGCTGCAAGACCACGGCATCCCCGCGCAGCGACAGACGATGAGCGGGCTGCTCGACATCGCGACAAAGCTCGGCTCGCCTGTCCTCGCGACCAACGACAGCCACTACGTGCATCGCGACGACTCGATGGCGCACGACGCGCTGCTCTGCGTGCAGACGGGCACCACCATCGACGACCCGAAGCGCTTCAAGTTCGAGGGCCAAGAGCACTACCTGAAGACGGCGGCCGAGATGCGCTCGCTCTTCCGTGAGCGCCCCGACGCCTGCGACAACACGCTTTGGATCGCCGAGCGGGCCGACCTGCAGATCGAGTTCGGCAAGCCGCAGCTCCCGGCGTTCCCGATCCCCGAAGCGTTCACCGACGACGCCGACTACCTCCGCCACCTCGCGATGGAGGGAGCCCACCAGCGGTGGGGCGAGCACCTTCACCCGACGATCGCCGAGCGCATCGCCTACGAGCTGCAGGTCATCACCGACATGGGGTTCGCCGCCTACTTCCTCATCTGCTGGGACCTCATCCGCTACGCGCGCGAGCACGGCATCAGGGTCGGGCCCGGGCGCGGCAGTGCGGCGGGTTGCGCCGTCGCGTACTGCCTGCGCATCACCGACCTCGACCCGATCAAGTACGACCTCCTGTTCGAGCGGTTCCTGAACCCCGGTCGCATCCAGATGCCCGACATCGACATGGACTTCGACGACCGGTACCGCGACGAGATGATCCGGTACGCGTCCGAGCGCTACGGCCGTGACCACGTCGCCCAGATCGTCACGTTCTCGAAGATCAAGGCTCGGGCCGCGGTGCGCGACGCCGCCCGCGTGCTCGGCTACCCCTACGCGGTCGGCGACAAGGTCGCAAAGGCGATGCCACCGCTGATGATGGGGCGCGACACCCCGTTGCACGCGTGCTTCGAGCTCGACCCCAAGCATGAAGACGGCTTCAAGGCCGCGGCCGAGCTCCGCGAGATGTATGCCGCCGACGACGACGTGAAGAAGGTCGTCGACGTCGCGCGAGGCCTCGAAGGGCTGCGTCGCCAGGCAGGCATCCATGCATCCGCGGTGGTCATCACCCGCAACGAGCTCACCGACTACCTGCCGCTGCAGCGACGGCCCGAGAACGGGCAAGCGCCCGAAGACGCGCCGATCGTCACGCAGTACGAGATGCACGGCGTCGAAGACCTCGGCCTTTTGAAGATGGACTTCCTCGGCCTGCGGAACCTCTCGGTCATCGAGGAGACCCTCGACCTGATCCAGGAGCGCACCGGCGTGCGCGTCGACATCGACAACGTGCCCTTGGACGACGACATGACGTTTGCCCTGTTGCAGCGGGGCGACTCGATCGGGGTGTTCCAGCTCGAAGGTGGCCCGATGCGCTCGCTCATGCGGGCGCTCGCCCCGACCTGCTTCGACGACGTGTGCGCACTGATCGCGCTCTATCGCCCGGGGCCGATGGCGGCGAACATGCACACCGACTTCGCCGACGTGAAGAACGGCCGCAAGCCGGTCACCCACGTCCATCCCGACATGGAAGAGGTGCTCCCCGAAACCTACGGCCTGATGGTCTACCAAGAGTCGATCCTGCGTGTCGCGCAGCGCTTCGGCGGCTACTCGCTCACCGACGCCGACAACCTCCGCAAGGCATGCGGCAAGAAGATCCGCGAGCTGATGGCCGTCGAACGCGAGAAGTTCGTCGCGGGCTGCGTCGCGACCGGCTACGGAGAGAAGGTCGGCACACAGCTGTTCGACCTCATCGAGCCGTTCGCCGACTACGCGTTCGGCAAGAGCCACTCCTACGGGTATGGCTTGGTCGCGTACCAGACCGCGTGGTTGAAGGCTCATCATCCGGTCGAGTACCTCGCCGCGCTCCTCACGAGCGTGAAGGCGAGCCAGGACAAGGCGGCCGTCTACCTCGCCGAGTGCCGCCAGATGGGCATCAAGGTGCTCGTGCCCGACGTCAACGTCTCGTCGCTCGACTTCACTGCCCTCGCCGTCGAAGAGGCCTCTCCGGGCACGACCGTCGCTCCGGGAACGATCGGGCTCATCCCGTTCGGGCTCTCCGCGGTCCGCAACGTCGGCGAGAACCTCGTCCGCCAGATCCTCGAAGAGCGAGAGAAGAGCGGGTCGTTCGTCGACTTCTACGACTTCTGCGAGCGCGTCGACCCGTCGGTGCTGAACAAGCGGGCCATCGAGTCGTTGATCAAGGCCGGTGCGTTCGATTCCCTCGGCCATCCGCGCCGAGGGCTGCTCTCGGTGTACGAGCAGATCGTCGACATCACGCTCGCCCGCCGCCGCGAGCGCGACCAGGGCGTCATGAGCCTCTTCGGAGAGGGCGGCGGCGCCGAGGCCTACTCCGAGAAGGTCTCGATCCCAGATCTCGAGTTCGACAAGGCCCAGCGCCTCAAGTTCGAGAAGGAGATGCTCGGCCTCTACGTGAGCGACCACCCCCTGATGGGCGCCGAGGGCATGCTGAGGCGGCGCAGCGACTGCAGCGTCGCGGACCTGGCGGAGCGACAGGACGGCGAGTCGCTGACCGTCGGTGGTGTCATCACGAACCTCGCCCGGAAGTACACGAAGAAGGGCGACCTGATGGCCGTGTTCAACCTCGAGGACCTCGGAGGGGCGATCGAGGTCATGGTCTTCCCGAAGGTCATGAGCGAGCAGGGGTTCAAGCTCGCGGACGACGCTCTCGTGCTCGTTCGAGGCCGCGTCGACGGCCGCGAGGACGTCGCGAAGCTGATGTGCCTCGACGTCACCGTCATCGAGGCGGTCAGCGACGCGTCCGCTCCATTACGGATCAGGGTCAATCCCACGAGCGCGAGCGAGCAGGTCATCGAGCACCTCAAGCGGATCCTCACCGAGCACCCGGGCGACACGCCGGTGATGCTGCATCTCGGCGAACGTCAGGTGCTTCGGCTGCCCGCACACTTCTCCGTCGACGCCGGAAACGGGCTCGCGGGGGAGATCAGGGTGCTGCTCGGCCCCGGCGCCATCGTCGCCTGACCGGCGTCCGGGGTCCTGCTGCGGCGCCGTCGATGGGCGCGTCCGGGCGTCGGGATGGCAGAATGGAACCTGCACCAGCGACGATCAGGGGCAGGCTGACCAATGGCGATCGATGTCGAGACGAAGGACTGCACGGCACTGAGCGATGCCGAGCTCGGTGAGATGGGTGACATCTGCACGGGTGGGTCCGCTGGTTTCGACTTCGGGCTGCTCTCCAAGCAGCGGGAGGAGTGGGTGTTGATCACCCTCGCCCGCTCCGAGGGCAAGCTCCACGGTTTCTCGTTCTGCACGCTCGAGCGCATCGGCGGCACGCCGAGCGTCCTCATCGGGCTCGCGTCGGTGAAGCGCACCTCCAAGCGCGACGCCGTGCTCAAGGCGGTCATGCACGATCAGTTCCGCCGCGCCGTGCTGGCGTTCCCCGACGAGGACGTCCTCGTCGGCACCCGTTTCGCGTCGCCCTCGGGCTTCGAGGCGTTCAAGACGATGAAGGACATCAACCCTCGTCCTGGCCACAAGGCCAACGGCGAGGAGCGGGCGTGGGGCCGGCGTCTCGCCAAGCGCTTCGCGGTCGAGGGCACCTACGACGAGCACGGGTTCGCGGTCAAGGGCAACGGCGCGGTCGCCCGGGTGCTCGACCACGAGTCACTCAAGCCTGAGGCCATCCCGGCTGATGTCGCCGCCTTCTTCAAGGGCTTCAAGGCGAACCGGGGCGACTGCCTCGTGGCCTTCGGCTGGGTCATGGCCGAAGACCTCGCCAAGCTCGCCTAAGACGCCGTCGGCGCCCAGTCCGCGGGCTTCGGGTACCAGACCGCGGCCCAGGGCGCGGGCTTGAACGGCCGCCATCGCCCTTCGGGCTGGGCCAGCCGGTCGGCGATGACCGCCAGCACGGTCGGGTTGTGGCCGAGGCCGCTGTGGCTTCCGCGCACCTCGACGTTCTCGTGGCGCGGCGAGACGGTGTCGATGCACGTGTGCCAGCGCACGATGCCGTCGGTGCGCGAGTAGATCGCCGTGGTCGGCACCGGGACCGGCTCGCGGTCCTCCTCCTTCGCCGCGATGCGCAGCAGCTCCGCTCGGTGCGCGGGAGCGAGCGATTCGTACGCGCCCGATGCCCAGCTCCGGTCTCCGTCGACCATGCGGAAGGGACTCCCCAACGTGATGACCTGACGCACGACCGTGGGGTTGCGCCGCGCGAGCTCGCGGGCGTAGATGCCGCCGAGGCTCCACCCGACGATCGACACCGCGCGGCCGTGCAGCCCGTGGAGCTCGTCGAGCCGCTCTTGGATGCCGTTCACAATCGCGACGCGTCGGACCGAAGTTCGGACCGAGGTGCCATCCGTGCGCCCACCAACCCTGGCTGCGCAGGAACCAGCGCAACGGCGCGGTCGAGCGGTCGCCGGCGGTGAAGCCGGGCAGGACGAGCACCGGATGACGGTCGCCACGACCCGTCATGCGCAGCAGCGGCGACGCCGCGAAGAAGGCGCCGAGCTCGAGGACCGCGCGCTGCTCGGCGGCGAGGAGGAGGGCCGAGGGTGCGCGCACTGCGCCGTGTGTGTCGTGTGCAGAGCCCTGGGTACGCTCCGCCGCGTCCATGATCTGAACGTACCGTGACAATGGGGGAACGAGCGGGATGCAGCTCGACGAGGTCGTTCGCCGCCGCCGCATGGTGCGCCGGTTCCTTCCCGATCCGGTCGACGAGGGCGTGGTCTACGCCATGCTCGACCTCGCGAGGCGAGGTCCGAGCGCGGGCAACAGCCAAGGCGTCGACTTCGTCGTGCTCATCGGAGCGGACGAGACCGAGCGCTTCTGGGGCGCTCGCGGTGCGCGTGAGCATTGGGAGCGCCTCTTCCCTACGGTCGTCGATGCGCCCGTCGTGGTGATCCCCCTCGCCGATGCCGGCACCTACCTGCGCCGCTACGCCGAACCCGACAAGGCCGACGCCGGGATGCAGGCGGCCACGGCGTGGCCGGTGCCCTACTGGCTCACTGACACGGCGATGGCGACGATGACGTTGCTGCTCGCCGCCGTCGACGCCGGCCTCGGCGCTCTCTTCTTCGGGCTGCATCCTTCGACACAAGCCGATGTCCTCGATCGCCTCTCGATCCCTGCTGCACACGAACCGATCGGCGTCGTCGTCATCGGACATCCCGCCGATCTCCGTCCGACGGGCTCAGCCGCGACCCGCCAACGCCGCTCTTTCGAAGAGGTCATTCACCGTGGGGGCTGGTGATGTCACCATGGTGAGGTGAGCACGGCGGTCAAGAAGGCGGATCCGCGCAAGCGCGATGTCCACAAGACGACGTCGCGCTGGCCCGTCACTGTGGCAGCGGTGCTCGCGATCCTCGCCGTGATCCTCGCCCTGTTCCTCGTCCTGCGCCGGCATGAGAACGACGTCGTCTCCTTCCAAGGGTCGCCCACCGACGTCGTCATCGAGAGCTCTGCGGGGCTCATCATCGTCGTGCCCGCGGACGGCAACCAGGTGCAGGTGAGCCGTCGCGCGAAGTGGACGCTCTTCAAGCCCGACATGAGCGTCGGGGTCGAAGGCGGATCGCTCGTGGTGAAAGCCGACTGCGTCGGCCCGTCGTTCATCTGCGACGTCCAGTACCGCGTGTCGGTGCCGAGCACGGTGTCGGTCCGTGTCGTCGGCGGAGCGGGGAACGTGCAGATCGACGGCATCGGCGGCAAGGTCGACGTGCAGACCTCGAGCGGTGACGTCGCGGTCGACGAACCTCACTTCCGACGTCAAGGTGCGCACCACGTCCGGCGATCTGTCCTTGGGTTCGATGGCGGGCAAGCTCGACCTCGCCACCGACAGCGGGTCGATCACGGGCTCGTCGATCACGAGCCCTGCCATCCAGACCGGCACCTCGAGCGGCGACACGTCCCTGAACGTCACTGGCTCCGCCGACCGCATCGGTGCCGGATCGAGCTCAGGTGACATCACCCTCGTCGTCCCCGACCTCGCATACCAGGTCGACGCGAAGTCCGCGTCCGGAGATGCCCAGGTGGACGTCACCCAGAGCGCCGACGCGAGCCGCACGATCACCGCGACGACCGGCTCGGGGCAGATCTCCATCACCCGGGGGTAGCGTTCCGCCCCAGTGCGTAGCAATGCGCATCCTGGAGGAGGCGGCCGTCTAGGCCGGTGATCGGGTGACGAGCGAGGCGGCGGGCGGACACGGGCTTCGACCTGCGCGCTTCGCGCTCCTTTACGCCCTCGGCGCGACCCTCGCGCTGGCGGCCTTGTACCTCGCGATCGTCGGGACCGACACCATCCACTGGAGCGCGCTCGCCGGGCTCGCAGTCTTCGTGGTCGTCTCGAGCGGCCTGCTGTACCTCGTGCTTCGTAGGTACGTGGGGCGGCTCGCCGCATCCCAAGTCGAGCTGCTCGCGTCGCTCAGCCGCTACCGCGAGCTCTTCGAGGCCTCACCCGATCCGATGTGGGTCTACGACTTCGACACGCTCTCGTTCCTCGCAGTCAACGACGAGGCGGTCACGAAGTACGGATGGTCGGAGGCGGAGTTCCGCACGATGAGCGTCGCCGACCTGCTCGACCCGGCCGACGTGCCGGTGCTGCTCGCGCGGTTCCGTCGCCCAGGGCCGGGGCCGTCGCTGCCGGGGGAGTGGCTCCATCGCACCAAGCGAGGCGCGCAGCTGTGGGTCGAGGTGTCGGCGCAGTCGATCGAGTTCGAAGGGCGCAGGGCCGGACTCGCGGTCGCTCGTGACGTCACCGATCGCCATGCTGCGGAGGAGGCGCTCGTCGAGAGCGAGCACCAGCTGCGCATGGGCTTCGAGCTGAGCCCCGTGGGCATGGCGATCATCGCTCGCGACGGTCGCATCACTCGGGCGAACCCGGCACTCGGCGATCTGGTGGCGCGTGGGCCACGAGCGTTGGTCGGCCTCCCGTTCGACACGTTGCTGCATCCTGACGACCTCCCGACCTTCCAGACCGATGCCGACGGCATGCTCGACGGAGCGGGTCCCGTGCGCGCCCGCGCGCTGCGCCTCGTACGTCCCGACGGCACGACCACCCACGTCGCCGCCGACATGGTGCTCGTCGCCGAGACCGCGGACGAACCGCAGTTCTTCTCCTTGCAGCTCCGCGACACGACCCACGAGGCGCGTCGCGAGGGGCTCGAGAAGGGGCGAGTCGCGATCCGCGATCGCATCGATCAGGGCCAGCCGTTGAAGGGCACCCTCGAGGAGGTGTGCCGCCTCGTCGAGAGCCAGCTCGACTGGGCGCTCGGCGTCGTCATGCGCGTGCGGGCCGGGGTGCTCGAGCTCGCGGCCGGCGACCGCGTGCCGCCCCTGCTTGCCGGGACACTGCGATCCGTGCCGGTTGATCCCTCCGGCGCGCCGTGCTCGCGCGCCGCGGCGCGCAACGAGCCCGTGGTGCTGGCCGACGTCAGCGCGTCTCCTGCGCCCGCGCGCTTGCCCGGACTCGCGGCGGCCGGAGTGCGGGCGTGGAGCTCGTGGCCCGTCGTGGACGCGGGCGGCTACGTCGTCGCGACCGTCGACGCGCTGCGCACTCGCCCGCTCCCGCTCCTCCCGAGCGAGGAGGAAGCGATGGCGGCCGCGGCCGAGCTCGTCGCGGCTGCGCTCGAGGCGAGCCGCGCGCCGGCGGTCGAGACGCCGCAGGATCGGCCTGCGGTCACCGTTCGCCGCGTCATCGACCTGCGCGAAGCCCGCCAGCGTCAGCGAGACACGGGCACCGGCGGAACGCCCCCGACTGGCCCCACCGAGCCCGGTTCGACCTAGCTCTTGGACCTGGCGCCCGAGTCCAGCCGGGCGGGAGGCCCGAGTGGGTCAGACCTGAGGCTCAGCCGCAGCGGCGAGCTGGCCGACCAGTGCGTCGACGGTGTCGACCGGCGCGAGGCACGCGTAGTCGCGGCAGACGTAGGCGAAGCCGTCGCGGCGCGACTCCCAGAGCGGCGAGTCGTAGGGCTCACCCCACGCCACCACGGCGTTCGGCAGGTACCGCGAGAGCACCGCTTCGACGAGGTCGCCGCGGTCGCCCACGATCGCGATCTCGGTCGCACCCGAGCGGTGGAAGTCGACGGCGCTGAGCAGCTCGGGAAACGCGAGCGGGTGTGTCGCCGCGAGCGAGCCGACCAACGCGAGGATCTGCTCGGCGTGGTGCAGGTAGCGCCGCTCCCCGGTGAGGGCGGCGAGCCTGAGCAGGCCGAGTGCGGCGAGGCTGTTCGCAGAGGGCGTCGCGTTGTCGAGCAGGTCCTTGGGCCTCGTGACGAGCGCTTCGCCGTCGAACCCGGTGGTGAACACGCCGCCGGCTTCTGGATCCCAGAAGAGGTCGAGCATCCCGTCCGCGGTCGTGATCGCTTCGTCGATCCAACGCCGCTGCCCTGTGGCTTCGGCGAGCGACACGAACGCCTGCACGAGGGCTGCATGGTCAGCCGCGAACGCGAGGTGACGCGCGCCCCGTCGCGCTGCCACGACCGCAGCCAGCGGCCGTCGTCTCTCCGGACGTTCGCCAGGAGGAAGTCGGCGTTGGCGACCGCGGCATCGAGCCAATCGGTTCGGCCTGTCGCGGCCGCCGCTCGGGCGAGCGCGTCGAGCATCAAGCCGTTCCACTCGGTCAGCACCTTGTCGTCGAGGCCGGGCCGGACGCGACGCTCACGCGCCTCGAACAGGCGCCGCCGCGCCTCCTCGATGTCGGGAGGCCGCTCGAGATCACCACGCATTGGACGGTGCAGGATGTTCGAGCCCTCGAAGTTGCCCGACTTCGTGACCCCGTACCACTCGATCGCCTTGGCCGCGAGGTCGGAGCCGAGCACGTCTTCGATCTCCTCGACTCGCCAGACGTAGAAGCGCCCCTCCTCGCCCTCGGAGTCAGCGTCCTCGGCCGACGAGAAGCCGCCCTCGGGCTGGCGCAGGTCGCGCAACACGTACGTGACTGTCTCTTCGAGCACCTGCTTCCAGCGAGCCTCGCCGAGCTGCTGCCAGGCGTGCAGGTAGGTGCGGGCCAGCAGCGCCTGGTCGTACAGCATCTTCTCGAAGTGGGGGACCATCCAGAACGCGTCGACCGAGTAGCGGGCGAAGCCGCCGCCGAGATGGTCGTACATGCCACCCGACGCCATCGCGTCGAGCGACGTGCTGACGACCGTGCGAGCTCCATCGCCCCCGTTGTGCGCGTGGGCGCGGAGGCAGAGCTCGAGCGTCATCGCTTGCGGGAACTTCGGTGGCTTGCCGAAACCGCCCCACTCGGGATCGAACACAGACCCGATCTGCTGCAGCGCGTTGTTGAGCACGTCGGTGCCTGGGAGGGTCTGGCCCTCGGGCGTCGTCATCGTCGCCATGCGGTTGAGCGACTGCGTGATCTGGCCCGCCTGGTCGAGCAGCTCGGCGCGCCTCTCGCGCCATGTGTCGGTGATGGCCGAGAGCAGGTGGAGGAACTGGTCCTTCGGGTAGTACGTGCCGCCGAAGAAAGGCTGGCCGTCTGAAGTCATGAAGACCGTCATCGGCCAGCCGCCGTGGCCCGAGATCGCTTGCACCGCTTCCATGTAGATCGCGTCGATGTCGGGACGTTCTTCGCGGTCGACCTTGATGCAGACGAAGCCATCGTTCATCACTGCGGCGACTTCGTCGTCCTCGAACGACTCGTGCGCCATCACGTGGCACCAGTGGCACGCGGAGTAGCCCACCGAGAGGAGGATCGGCTTGTCTCCGTCGGCCGCGGCTTGCAACGCCTCTCGACCCCACGCCCACCAGTCGACTGGGTTGTCTCGATGCTGGCGGAGGTACGGCGACGTCTCGTCGGCGAGCCGGTTCACGCGGGCAGGCTAAGTCCTCGTCGCCGGCCTCCGCTCCGCTTCGGGCGGCTCCTGCTCGCTGACGCTCGACAATCGGTGCTTCGCGCACCCGGCGGCGCATTGCGCCGCCCTCGAATGCTCGTCGGTATTCTCCTCATTCATGCAGGTGAGTCTCGAAGGCAAGGTCGCACTCGTCACGGGCGCATCCAAAGGCATCGGCCTCGCGATCGCGAAGAGCTTCGCCGAGTCGGGCGCCAAGGTGATGCTCTCGTCGCGCAAGCTCGACCAGCTCGTCGCGGCAGCGGCGAGCATCGACGGCGACACGCACGTGTTCGTCGCGAACGTCGGCGACGTCGAGGCAGCCGAGCAATGCGTCGATGCCACGATCGAGCGCTTCGGTCGCCTCGACATCCTGGTCAACAACGCTGCGACGAACCCGTACGCGGGCCCGATCATGGAGGTCGACGAGGGCCGCTACGACAAGACCTTCCAGGTGAACGTGAAGGGCCCGATCTTCTGGTCTCAGGCCGCCTGGCGGAAGTGGATGAAGGACAACGGCGGCGTCATCATGAACATCGCTTCGGTCGGTGGCCTCCGATCCGAAGGGCTGCTGGGGATCTACAACCTCACGAAGGCCGCGCTCATCCACCTCACTCGACAGCTGGGCGGCGAGCTCGGTCCCAAGGTGAGGGTCGTCGGGATCGCTCCCGGGCTCGTGAAGACCGACTTCGCGCAGATGCTGGTCGACAACTTCGGCGACACCCTCGCCCGTTCGATGCCGACTCGCCGGCTCGGCGAGCCCGAAGACATCGCGTACCTCGCGACGTTCCTCGCCAGCGACCTCGCGTCGTGGATCACCGGGGAGACCTACGTGATCGATGGTGGCGCCGGCGTGTCGCACAACCGCAACGCACCGCCTCGCGCCGACTGACCTCAGGCTGGCCTTCAGGCTGACCCTCAGATCTCGGCCGACATGATCTTCGCGAGCTCGGGGTAACGCTTCGTGTGCGCGCCTCCGTCGACGCGCAGCAGGTCGCCAGTGATCAACGAGGCATCGTCTGATGCGAGGAAGAGGGCGACACCGGCGACGTCGTCCGGCGTGCCCGTGCGACCGAGCGGCGCGTTCTCGACGAACGAGGCCTTGATCGCGGGCGTCTGGTTCAGAAGCGCGGCGAGCGGCGTGTCGACGAGCCCGGGGCCGATCGAGTTGACCCTGATGCCGTGCGGACCCAGCTCCATCGCCGCGCACTTCGTGTACATGTCGACAGCGGCCTTGGTCGCGCAGTAGAGGCCCATGCCTTCCGCGGGCTGGATCGCGTTGAGCGACGCGAGGTTGATGATCGAGCCGCCGTTTCCTGCCGCGACCATCGCTCGGGCCTCGTGCTTCATCGACAACATCACGCCGCGGAGGTTCACGCCCATCACGATGTCCCATGTCGCGGTGTCTTGATCGACGACGGGGGAGTACGCGCCGAGACCAGCGGCGTTCACACCGATGTCGAGCCGTCCGTGCTGTTCGACGGCGACCGCACACAGCGCTGCGACGCTGTCTTCGTCCATCACGTCGGCGTGCAACCCGGACGACGCATGACCGAGGTCTTTCGTCGCCAGCTCGAGCCCCGCGTCGTTGACATCGCCGAGCACCACCGAGGCGCCCTCGGCGACGAAGCGCCGCGCGATGCCGAGCCCGATGCCCGACGCGCCTCCGGTGATGACCGCGACCTTCCCTGCGATGCGACCTGTCATGGGGCCGGAGGCTACAGAGGCGACGGGGAGCTCGCTGCGACGGACCTTGCCGAGCGCAGTGCGAGGGATCTTCTCCACGAGCACCAGCTCGCGTGGGTGCGGCGTGCGCGGCGAGCGTGTCCTTCACGGCGGCTCTGAGCTGATCGAGGGTCGGAGGTCCGTCGGTGCTCGCCACAACGAACGCGACGACCCGCTGCCCCCACTCGTCGTCGTCCCGTCCGGCGATCGCGACGTCGGTGACGCCGCTCACCGTACGCAGCACCTGCTCGACGGGGTCGGGCCAGACGTTCTCGCCGCCGGTGATGATGAGGTCGCCGCGGCGGCCGTGCACGACGAGCCGGCCGTCGGCGTCGAGCTCGCCGATGTCGCCGGTCGTGAGCCATCCCCCCGAGTGCTTGGGGTCAGTGCCGTCGCGGTAGCAGCGGAGGAGCATCGGGCCGCGCAGCATGATGCTGCCGTCGTCCTCGTCGACCGCGACCTCCACGCCGTCGAGCGGCACGCCGTCGTACACGACACCGCTGCCGGTCTCGGTCATCCCGTAGGTCGTCACGACATTCGGCGGGAGGGCTTCTGGGGGCGCCGCTCCGCCGAGCACGATCACCCGGAACAGGGACGGGTCGATGCGACGCAGCGCGGTGGGCACGAGCGACACGAGCGTCGACCCCCGGCGAGCTGACTGCTCGACCGCGGCAGGATCGAACGCGGGGAGGAGCTCGTAGGGCGCACCCGTCACCAGCGCTCGCGTCACGACCGACAGCCCACCCACATGTGACAGAGGCAGGCACGCGAGCCAGCGGTCGGTGCGCCGATCGACGCCGATCCTGTCGCTCGTGGCGATCGCCGACGCGTGCACGGCGTCATGGGTGAGCACCACGCCCCTCGGAACACCGGTCGTGCCGCTCGTCGCGACCACCAGGGCGTCGCCCTCGTCGACTGGTCGACTGTCGGCGAGCCGCTGCCGCTCCCCATGCTCGTCCCAGAGCCATGTGGGGGCCATCGCTTGCAGCGCCGCCTCACGGGCAGGCGCCGCCAGGCGGAGGTCGAGCGGGAACACCGCGTCGCCGTCGTCCCACGCGCGCCTGAGGTCCGGGATGAAGCGGTGGCTCGGCACGGGCAGCGCGACGAGGTCGGGCATGCGCCCGAACCTACCGGGCTGCCATGCTGAGCCTCGATGACCAGCACCCGCGACACGACCGACGACGCGCTCTATGCACCGATCGAGTGGAAGCGCTCCGGCGACTACGGCGACATCTCGTATGACACTGCCGAAGGCATCGCGAAGATCACGATCTGCCGACCCGAAGTGCGCAACGCGTTTCGTCCCCAAACGCTGTTCGAGCTGTCGCACGCGTTCAACGAAGCGCGCGACGATCCCGAGGTCGGCGTGATCGTGCTCACCGGCCAGGGCGACATGGCCTTCTGCTCGGGCGGCGACCAGCGCATCCGCGGCGACGACGGCTACATCGGTGACGACGACGTGGCCAAGCACGGCATCGGCCGCCTGAACGTCCTCGACCTGCAGATCCAGATCCGGCGCACGCCGAAGCCGGTGGTCGCGATGGTCGCGGGCTACGCGATCGGTGGGGGCCACGTCCTCCACGTCGTGTGTGACCTCACGATCGCCGCCGACAACGCGCGGTTCGGTCAGACCGGCCCGAAGGTCGGTTCGTTCGACGGCGGCTACGGCTCGGGGCTCCTCGCCCGCATCGTCGGGCAGAAGAAGGCCCGTGAGATCTGGTTCCTGTGCGACCAGTACGACGCGCAGCAGGCCCTCGACATGGGCCTCGTCAACACCGTCGTGCCGCTCGCGGATCTCGAACGCGAGACCGTCGCGTGGTGCCGAAAGATGCTGAAGCTCTCGCCGATCGCCCTGCGGATGATCAAGGCCTCGATGAACGCGGCCGACGACGGGCTGGCGGGCATCCAACAGCTCGCCGGTGACGCGACGATGCTCTTCTACATGAGCGACGAAGCCCAAGAGGGCCGCGACTCCTACGTCGAGAAGCGCCAGCCCGACTTCTCGAAGTTCCCCCGCCGGCCGTAGCCCGGTGCATTCGGTAACACAGTGAACAAGTGGGTCATCGGGGCCCGGCCGCGCACGCTGCCAGCCTCGGTCGTCCCCGTTGCCGTCGGCACTGCCTGCGCCGTGGGCGCGGGCGGCGTCATCGTGTGGCGCGCGATTGCGGCGATGGTCGTCGCGCTCGCGATCCAAGTCGGCACCAATTACCAGAACGACTACGCGGACGGCGTCCGCGGCACCGACACGCAGCGGGTCGGTCCCGTCCGCCTCGTCGCGTCGGGCCTGGCGACGCCGTCGGCGGTGCGCAAGGCCGCGCTGGCGTCGATGTTGGTCGCCGGGGCGGCCGGGCTCGCGCTCGCAATCGCGGTGAGCCCGTGGCTGCTTCTCGTCGGCGCGCTCTCGTTCCTCGCGGGGTACTTCTACACGGGCGGGCCGAAGCCCTACGGATACCTCGGGCTCGGCGAGGTCTTCGTGTTCGTGTTCTTCGGGCTCGTCGCGACGATCGGGTCTGCGTACGTGCAGATCGAGAAGATCACTTCGGTCGCGGTCGTCGCGGCGATACCCGTCGGATTGCTGATCACCGCGTTGCTCGTCGTGAACAACCTCCGCGACATCCCGACCGACGGTCCCGCGGGCAAGCGCACATTGGCGGTGCGGCTCGGCGATCACCGGACGCGCTGGCTGTACTGCCTCCTGATCCTCGTCTCGTTCTTGGTGCTCCCCATCTTCGGCGCGCTCGGCCGCCCGCTCGCCGCGCTCGCCTTCATCGGAGTCGTCGTCGCGCGACGCCCGGTGCAGGTCGTGCTGGAGGGCGCGAAGGGACCGGCGCTCATCCCTGTGCTCGGTGCCACCGGCCGGTTGATCATCGTCTTCGGGGTGCTGCTCGCGCTCGGGCTCTGCTACGTGCCCTGAGCCAGCCAGTCGAGCACGATCGTCGAGAACTCGGGCTCCCGCTCGCGGTGGCACGCGTGTCCCGCGTCGGGAATCACACACAGGGTTGCATTCGCACCGATCGCGTCGGCCATCCGATTCGCCGTGGCGGTGAACTTCTCGTCGAGCGCCCCGGCGACGAGGAGCACCGGCATGTCGAGGTCGGGCAACCGGTCCCACAGCGAGTCCTGCCTGCCGGTGCCGGCGAGCCGCAGGCTCGACGCGAGCCCTTCGACTGTGTTCTCGCGCCGTTCGTCGTCGTCCCGCGCGTTGGCAGGGAGGGTCGCGAAGAGAGGCTGTGCAAGCCAGCGTTCGAGGAACGCGTCGAGGCCGTCGCGCTCGAGCGAACGCGCGAGCTCCTCGTCCCGCTCGACTCGCGCCGCCCGCTCGGCCCCGTCCTCGATGCCGGCGGTGCCGCTGACGAGCACGAGTCGCTCGACCCGATCCGGGTGGGCCAGAGCGACGTGCAGGACCATGCGGGCGCCCATGGAATAGCCGACGTAGGTGCCCGCGGCCGCCTCCGCCAGCAGGTCGGCGGTCTGCCAGAGGTCGGCGCGCACCGCTGACGCGGCACCGTGGCCGGGCGCATCGACGGCGATCACCTCGTGCCCCGTGGAGAGGGTGGCGGCGATCGATCCCCAGCACCTCCGGTTCTGCGTGAAGCCGTGGACGAGGACGAGGGGCGCCACCAGGGCAGGATAGGAGCGCATGGCGATCACGACTGCGGCCACGTTCTGCGCGACTCTCGTCGACGAGTGGGCGCGCGCGGGTGTCACCGATGCCGTCGTCTGCCCGGGATCGAGGTCGACTCCGCTCGCGGTTGCGCTGGCATCCGACGCTCGCATCGCCGTGCACGTGCATCACGACGAGCGCAGTGGTGCGTTCATGGCGCTCGGAATCGGGCTCGCGGTCAGTCGGCCCGCAGTCGTCCTCACGAGCAGCGGCACCGCGGCGGTCGAGCTCCATCCCGCGATCGTCGAGGCGCACCAGAGCGCGGTCCCTTTGATCGCGGCGACCGCCGATCGCCCCCCCGAGCTGCAGGGCGTCGCCGCGCCGCAGACGATCGATCAGCAGCACCTCTACGGCGGATCGGTTCGGTGGTTCGTCGACGCGGGGGTGCCGTCGGAAGAGACCCGAGGGCGCGTGGCGGTCGCTCGCGGCGCGCGCCGTGGCCGAGGCGCTCGGCGCGGGAGGACGCGGACCGGGGCCGGTGCACGTGAACCTGCCGTTCCGCGATCCGCTCGTCGGCGAGCCCGGTGAGCTTCCGGTCGGAAGGGCCAAGGGTCGCGCCTGGCACACCGTCGTCGAGGATCGCTCCGATCTGGACGACGCGGCCGTCGACACGTTGACCCAAGCGCTCGATGCCGTCCGAGGAGTGATCGTCGCGGGACGCGGCGCCGGTGGTGCGGGCGTGCATGCGCTCGCCGAGAAGCTCGGATGGCCCGTGCTCGCCGACCCCCGCTCGGGAGCGCGCGTTCCGGCCCGCACGACCGTCGCCGCGTTCGACTCGATGTTGCGCCATCCCCGCTTCGCGGCCGATCACCGCCCCGAGGTGGTGCTTCGTGTCGGCGAGCAACCCGCGTCGAAGGTGTTGGCGCAATGGTTGGCCGTGTCGGGTGCTCGCGAGGTCATCGTGCACCGACGGGGTGCGTGGATCGATCCCGATCGCACCGCGGACCTCATCGTTGCGGGGGATCCGTCGTCGGTGATCGCCGCGCTCACGAAGCGGCTCGCGGGATCGGGCGCGTCCGCAACGCCCTGGCTCTCGAGGTGGGCACACGCCGAGGAATTGGCGCAGCGCGCCATCGACGCCGCGCTCCGCGAGTCGGGCGGTCCGACCGAGCCGGGGGTGGCCCGCGACGTCATGGCCACGCTCCTCGAAGGCTCGAGCCTCGTGCTCTCGTCGTCGATGCCCGTGCGCGACGTCGAGTGGTTCGCCGCCCCGCGTGCCGGCGTCGAGGTGTTCTCGAATCGGGGCGCGAACGGCATCGACGGCGTCGTGTCGACGGCGGTGGGCGTCGCCCTCGCCACCCGGCGTCCGACTGTGCTGCTCGTCGGAGATGTCGCGCTGCTGCACGACACGAACGGCATGCTCATGGCGTCTTCACGCGACATCGATCTCACGATCGTCGTCGTCGACAACGACGGGGGCGGCATCTTCTCGTTCCTGCCCCAGGCCGCCTCGCTCCCGCCCGACACGTTCGAGCGGCTCTTCGGCACTCCCCACGGCGTCGACCTCGTCGCGCTCGCGGCCGTGCATGGCATCCCCGAGGTCTCGTCGCTCGGCGACGGCGGTGGCGTGCGGATGGTGCGGGTGCGCACGGACCGATCAGCCAACGTCGAAGAGCACGACCGGATCAACCGAGCGGTGGTCGAGGCGCTGGGCTGACGTCAGGGGCGCAGCAGCGCGCCGGCGACGAGGAATCAGGGGCGCAGGAGCGCTCCGAGCATCGCGGCGAGCTTCGCCTGTGTCTCCGCGAGCTCAGCATCGACATCGGACTCGCGGACGACACCGACTCCCGCGTAGAGCCGCGCCGTCGCGCCATCGAGCTCCGCGCACCGCAGCGCGACCGCCCACCGGCCGTTGCCCTCGGCGTCCATCCACCCGACGGGCCCCGCGTACCTCGCCCGGTCGAGGCCTTCGAGCTCGTCGATCATGTCGAGCGCGATCGCGCGAGGGTGCCCGCCCACCGCGGGCGTCGGGTGCAGCGCGCGCACGAGGTCGAGCACCGATGGCAGCGGCTTCGACAGGCGTCCTTCGACGAGCGTGCCGAGGTGCTGCACGTTGGCAACCGCGACGATCGACGGCTCAGCTTCCTCGTCGAGATACGAGCACCAGGGCAGCAGCGTGTCGTGGACCATGTCGATCGTCAGGCGGTGCTCCAGCTGATCCTTGGTCGACGCGACGAGCGCGCTCGCAATGCGAGCGTCGACCGCAGGGTCGCCGCTGCGGGGCGCTGTTCCGGCAAGTGGATGTGACCGCACGACATCGCCCGCGCGTGACACGAGGAGCTCGGGGCTCGCGCCGATGAGCCCGTCCACCGAGTAGACGAAGCTCGACGGGAACGACCCGCGCAACCGAGCGAGGACGCCGACCACGTCGATCTGCTCGCTCATCTCGACGACGAGCTCGCGTGCGAGCACGACCTTGTCGAGCAGACCCGCGCGGATCCGGTCGCGTGCGGTGGCCACCGCGTGCTGCCACTCCGCCGGCGGTCGGCTCGACGTGATCCGCAGGTCGGCTGCCCATCCGGCGCGTGGCGTGGGAGCGGCGGTCTCGATCGGCGGTGTCGGCACGCCGAGCGGACCGATGGTCGTGACCCACCGAGCCCCGTCGGCAGTGCGGCCCACGACGAGGGAGGGCACGACGACCTCACCGGGCCTCGCCGCGAGAAGGGGAGCGCGCCGAACGCAACGGGGCCGCAGCCCGGGAGGCCGACCTCGTCCTCGGACCGGATCGCCGCGAGCACCTCGGGCGCTTCTTCGAGCGAGAGACGCGCTGCAACGCCGCGCCCGGCGAGGCCGGCGCCGTGCTGTTCGAAGAGGAAGCCGTCGGCACCAGCGACCGCGAGGAGATCGACATCGGCGTCGAGCCTGACGGTGCGGGCGATCATCGCCGCGTGCCGGTGAGGAGCTGGGCGATGCCACCGGAGAGCAACGTGCGTTGCGCGTCGGGAAAGCCCGCGGAGCGGAACATCGCGACGAGCTCGTCGGGCTCCGGGAGGTAGGCCACCGAGCGCGGAAGGTAGCGATACGCGTCGCCGTCCGACAGCAGACCACCGATGACCGGCACGACCTTTCCGAAGTAGATGCTGTGGCCCCAACGCATCAGCGAGTTGTCGGGCGTGGCGACCTCGAGGAGCGCGACCCGGCCGCCGATCCGCACCACTCGGGCGAGCTCGGCGAAGAACGCCGGGAGCTCGCGGAGGTTTCGCAGGGCGAACCCGCAGGTCGCGCCGTCCACATCGCCGTCGCGGATCGGAAGGCAGAGCACGTCGGCCAGCACTCGGGGCTCGCCGCTTCGGTCCGCCCGCAGCATGCCCTCGGACAGGTCGACGCTGATCGGCTCGATGTCGCGACCGCGCAGCTCACGGGAGAGGTCTCCGGTGCCCGACGCGAGGTCGAGCACGATGGCGCCGGCCGCGAGGCCGAGGTCGGTGACCGTGCGCTCCCGCCAGCCGACGTCCATCCGAAACGTCATGATGCGGTTGACGAGGTCGTAGCGAGGCGCGATCGCGTCGAACATCGCGCGCACCGCGCGGGTCTTCTCCTCGCCCTCGGGTAGGCCTTCGGGGAGCGTCGCGTTCACGGCTCGACCCGCTCGGCTCCGCAGTGCTTGCACCGCGGGTAGGCCCGCGACGTCGGTCGTCCGCACTCCTGGCAGCGCACGACGGTGATCTGCCCGCGACGCAGCCTCAGCACGGCGGACACGAGCATCCCGATGACCGCGACGAGGATCGCGACCTCGAGCAGGTCGCGCACCAGATGATCCACGGTCCCATTGTCGTTCTCGGTCGCGACAACCGCCAAAGCTGACGGCTGACGCGACGCAGATCGCCGGCCGCCTCTCAGGGCGAGGCGGTGGTGCGGGCCCAGCGGTAGTCGGCCTTGCCGGAGGGGGAGCGCACGACCTCGTCGACGAAGACGAACGTCTTCGGCAGCTTGTAGCGGGCGATGTGCTTCTCGCTCTCGTCGAGGAGCTCGGCCTCGAGCGATTCGGATGCCTCGAAGCCGTCCCGAAGGCGGACGATGGCGACGACCTCCTGGCCCCACCGATCAGACGGTCGAGGCGCGACCACGACGTCGTACACCGCGGGATGGTGACGGAGCGCGTGCTCGACCTCCTCGGCGAAGATCTTCTCGCCCCCGGAGTTGATGGTCACGGAGTCGCGGCCGTGCAGCTCGACGATCATGCCGGGCCGCACACGCGCCCGGTCGCCGGGCACCGCGTACCGCACGCCGTTCACGGTCGGGTAGGTGCGGGCGGTCTTCTCGGCGTCGCCGAGGTAGCCGAGCGCGAGCCGTCCCGACTTCGCGAGCCAGCCGATCTCGTCGTCGTCCTCGCCGAGCTCACGCGTGAGGTCGGCGGACAGCACGTGGTTTCCGGGCGACAGCATGAACGTGCCGGTCGATGCCGCGCCGCCCGCGGACACGTGCTGCATCTGCCCGCCCGCTTCGGACGAGCCGAGGCCGTCGACGACGATCAGCGCCGGCAGATGGGAGAGGAACTCCTGCTTCAGCGGCGCCGAGAGCGGTGCGCCACCTGAGAGCAGCACGGTGAGCGAGGAGAGGTCGTAGGTGTTGCGGTCGAGCTCGTCGAGCAACGGTCGCGCGAAGGCGTCACCGACGATCAAGAGGAACGCGACCTTCTCTCGTTCGATGAGCGACCAGATGTCGGCAGGATCGAGGCGTTCCGGGTGGCTCTGGATGAAGACGGTGCCGCCGCGGTGGAACGTGAGGAAGCTCATCCAGTGGCCGGCGCCGTGCATGAACGGCGGCGCGAGCACGGCGCGCAGCCCGCCCTCCGCGCCCGCCGCGCCGGCGGCCAACGTCTCGTAGTCCTCGAACGGGGAGCCGTCGTTGCGCCGGCCGCCGAGAGCCTCGACGAAGATGTCGGCCTGCCGCCACAGCACGCCCTTCGGCATGCCCGTCGTGCCACCCGTGTAGAGGATGTAGAGGTCGTCGGGCGACGGCGTGACCGGAGGTGCTTCCGGAGAGGCCGCAGCGAGCACATCCTCGTACCACTCGGCTCCGGCGAGCAGGTCGTTGCCCGATTCGTCCGCGACCTGGATCAGGACGCTCAGCGTGGGCAGCGACTCGCGCACCTCGGCGAGCGTCGGCGCGAACGCTGATTGGTAGACGATCGCCTTCGCTCCGGAGTCGGCGAGCAGGTACTGAAGCTCCTCCGCCACGTAGCGGTAGTTGACGTTGAACGGTGCGAGCCGCGCCTTGAACGCGCCGAGCATCGCCTCGAGGTACTCGTTGCCGTTGTAGAGGTAGATCGCGAGATGGTCTTGCCCCGACTCGTGGCCGGCGAGACCGTCGCGCTCGACGACGGCTCCGAGGCCGCGTGCCAACAACGCGTTCGCGAGCCGGCGCGTGCGATCGGTGATCTCGGCCCACGTGAAGCGCTTGTCGCGGAACACGATGCACTCTCGATCGGGGATCGCCGCGGCGATCGCCTCGTGGGCACTCGCGAGGTTGAGGTCCATCCCTGCGAACCTAAACGGCTCCCCCCGACGGCACGAATCGAGCAGTACGGTGCGGCGTCATGGGGGAAACCATTCCGACTTCGCTCGATGACTTCACGCCTGAATGGCTCACCGATGCGCTCGGCGAAGAGGTCTCGGCCGTCGAGATCGAACCGGTCGGCCAAGGAGTCGGGATCCTCGGGCTGCTGGCTCGCTTGCACCTGACCTACGCGGACGCACATGCCGACGGGCCACCGACAGTCATCGCCAAGATCGCGTCGTCGAACCCCGAGACCGTCATGGTCGCCGTGCACTACGGCTTCTACCTGAACGAGATCTCGTTCTACCGGGACTGCGCGTCGACGCCCGGTCTGCGCACGCCGGCCGTGCACTACAGCGACATCGACGACACCGAGACCACGTTCGTCCTGCTGCTCGAGGATCTCGTGTCCTCGCGCCTCGCCGACCAGATCGCCGGGTGTGCGCCCGAGGACGCGGTGCACGTCATCGACGCGGCAGCCGCGCTCCACTCGTTCTGGTGGAACAGCCCGAAGCTCGACGACCTCACCTGGCTTCGTCCCGTGAACAACGACGCGTACAAGTCGGCCCAGGAGCAGTACACCGCGGTGTGGCCGGGGTTCGTCGAGCGGTTCGGCGCCGTGCTCCCCGCGAGGGCGCTCGCCGTCGGCGAGGCCTTCCAGACCCGCATCGCCGACGTGTTCGACTGGACCGTCGAGACGCGCCCGCTCACCATCGCGCACACCGACTTCCGGCTCGACAACCTCTTCTTCGACAACCCTGACGGCTCGCCGTTGACGGTCATCGACTGGCAGCTCGCAGTCCGCAGCATGGGTCCGCTCGACGTGAGCTACTTCATGGCCGAGAGCATGGCGCCCGACGATCGCCGAACGCACGAGCGGCCGTTGCTCGAGCGCTACCACGCGGGCCTCGTCGTCGGCGGAGTCACCGACTACTCGTTCGACGAGCTGTACGACGACTACCGCACTGCGTTGGTCACGCAGCTGACGATCCCGGTGATCGGTCAGAGCATGGACCCCGGCAACGACCGCGGGCGCAAGCTGATGGACGCGATGGTCGAGCGGGTGTTCATCGCGATCGACGACCACGACGCAGGTCGGTTCATGCCTGTCTGAGCCTCGTGCGCTCCCGGCGTATGGTGCGCCCATGAGCGACGAGCTGATCTTCGGTGCGTTCCTTCCGCAGGGCTGGAAGATGGAGCTGTCCTCGATCGACGGCGCGGAAGCGAAGTGGGCGAAGGCGGTCGAGATCGCAGTGCTCGCCGAGGAGCTCGGCTACGACTCGATCTGGGTGTACGACCACTTCCACAACGTGCCGCGGCCCGCACACGAGGCGGTGTTCGAGTGCTGGACGACGCTGGCCGCGATCAGCCAGCGCACGAGCCGCATCCGCCTCGGGCAGATGGTCGGCTGCAACTCGTACCGTCAGCCGAGCGTGCTCGCGAAGATCACCTCGACGATCGACGTGATCAGCGGTGGTCGCCTCGACTGGGGCATCGGTGCCGGCTGGTACGAGAACGAGTACAAGGGCTACGGCTTCGAGTTCCCCGAGCCGAAGGTGCGCATCGGCATGCTGCGCGAGTGCGTCGAGATCGTGAAGTCGATGTGGTCGGAGCCCGAGACGAGCTACGACGGGAAGTACTACTCGTTGTCACGCGCGCAGTGCGATCCGAAGCCGGTGCAGCAGCCGCACCCTCCCATCTGGATCGGGGGTGGCGGGCCCAAGCTCACGCTGCGCGTCGTCGCGCGCCACGCCGACCGAGCGAACTTCGGTGGCAAGCCCGACGAGTTCGCGGCGAAGTGCGAGCTTCTCAAGGGCCACTGCAAGGACGTCGGGCGCGACTACGACGAGATCCGCAAGACGTGGTCACCAGAGGTCTTCGTCCGCGAGACCGAAGCCGAGGTGAAGGCGGTGGGCTCGCGGTCGTTCTGGGGTGAGCCGGTCGAGTCGTGGACCGCCGGAAACCTCGTCGGCACGCCCGACCAAGTCGCGGAGCGCATCAACGCCTATCGCGAGCTCGGGTGCTCCGGCTTCGTGCCGTGGTGCTCCGACTATCCCGACACCGAGACGCTCACTCTGCTCGCTCAGAAGGTCATCCCGCAGTTCCGCTGAGCGCGCAGTGCACCCCCGCTCAGGAGTAGTACCGGAACACGACCTCGGCCACGCACGACGGCTTCGGCGCGCCCTCGATCTCGAACGTGAACTCCATGGTCACTTGCGCGCCACCGGCGACGTCTTCGACCTCGAGCAGCTTCGCTCCGAGGCGGAGCTTCGAGCCGACCGGGACGGGCGACGGAAAGCGCACCTTGTTGCACCCGTAGTTCACGCCCATCGCGACGCCGGTCACCGCCATGATCTGAGGCGAGAGCGCGGGCCCGAGCGAGAGCGTCAGGTACCCGTGCGCGATCGGACCTCCGAACGGTCCGGCCTTGGCGCGTTCGACGTCGATGTGGATCCACTGGTGGTCACCGGTCGCGTCCGCGAACTGGTTGACCTGTTCCTGCGTGATCTCGACGTACTCGCTGTAGCCGAGGTGCTCTCCGACCTTGGCCTTCAGCCCGTCGATGCCATCGATGATCGTCGTCATGGCCGGATCATTGCCGACCGGCGAGCCTCGGGGCTACTTGAACCAGATGCGCTCGTAGTCGCGGCTCATCGGATGGAGGAGCAGCGCGACGAGCGCGACCTCGAACATCAAGTTGATGATGTTCACGCCGAACACATGGCTCGGCCCGAGGAACAGCCACCGCAGCAGGAAGGGGGAGAACGCGGCGGCGAGTCCGAGGCCGTAGCCCCACTTCTGCTCGTTCGCGATGCCGAAGCCACCACCGACCATGCAAGCGAGCAGCACGAGGCCCCAGGGGATCCAGCCGAGGAATCCTCCGAGCACGCTGAAGAACGCGTTGATGTAGAGGAGGAACACGGCGATCTGAAGAGTCTGTGGCTGCGACGGGTTCACCCAGCGGCGCGTCTCCATGCCTGACAGTTTGGCAGGGATTGTCCTCTCTGCGGGTGGCGGCACCCGACTTGCTCCGCTCACGCGGCTGCGTCCGAAGGCGCTCTGCCCGGTCGGGGGGATCCCCCTGGTCGACCGGGCGATCGACGCGATCGGCAGCATCGCGCCGGACACCGCGGTGAACGTCCACCACGGCCGGGAGCAGCTCGAGGACCACCTCGCGGGTCGAGTGCACGTGTCGGTCGAGGACGTGCTCCTGGGCACGGCGGGTGCGCTCGGCCGCCTGCGGGGCTGGCTCAACGGGCGCGACGCCATCGTGGTCAACGCCGACCTGGTCACCGACGCTGCGCTCGGGGAGGCCGTGGCCTCCTGGGACCGCGAGCGCGTGCGCCTGCTGTCCGCGGGCACCGCGACGCTCGATCCCGCGATGCGGCTCTGCGGCGCCCTCATGCCGTGGGCGGCGATCCGAGCGCTGGACGACACGCCGAGCGGCCTCTACCGCACGTCGTGGCAGCCGGCCGCGGCCTCGGGCGACCTCGAGGTCGTCGATGTCGGCGCCGTCGCGTGGTTCGACTGCGGGACGGCCCGCTCCTATCTCGCCGCGAACCTGTGGGTCAGCGGGGGAGCGTCTGTGATCGGTGCCGGCGCGACCGTCGATGGCATCGTCGAGCGCAGCGTCCTCTGGCCCGGCACGACGGTCGCGGCCGGGCAGCGCCTCGTCTCGGCGATCCGCGCGACCGACCGGATCACGGTCCTCGTCCGCTGACGGCGGGCCGGGCGAGTTCTGACAGACTCCGCGGCCATGCCCGACTTCCTCAGCCTCTACGCACAAGCCACTCCCGACAAGCTCGCCGTCGTCGACGACCGGCCCGACGGGACGATCCTGAAGTGGACGTTCGCGGAGCTCGAGGCGCGGGCCAACCAGCTCGGGAACGTGCTCGTCGGGTTGGGCGCCGGCCCGGGCCGAAAGGTGGTCTGGTGCGGGCAGAACTCGCCCGGCATCGTCGTCATGGTGAACGCGGCCCGCAAGGTCGGCGCGACCGCGGTGCCGCTGAACTACCGGCTGTCACCCGAGGAGGCGGCGTACGTCACCGACCACTGTGACGCGACGATCGTGTACGTCGATGCGGAGTTCGCGCCGCTCTTCGAGCAGATCCGCACGGAGATCCCGAAGGTCCAGCACGTCCTGGTGTTCGACGGTCTCGCGCTCGACGGGATGACCCGGTCGATCCGTTGATCGATGCCGCGCCGACGACTGATCCGGTCCCGCCCGACACCGGCGAGCCGGGTGCCACGATGATCTACACGTCGGGCACCACCGGGAAGCCCAAGGGGGCGTTGCGCACCAGCGCGGGCGATCCGCAGCAGGGCGCCGCGCTGCTCGGGCTGATCGGCTACCGCCCGGACGACGTGTACCTCACGACGGGGCCGCTGTATCACTCCGGTCCGGGCGGCTTCATGGGGGTCGCGCAGACGCTCGGGAACACCGTGATCGTCCAGCGCAAGTTCGATCCGGTCGATTGGCTGCGCCTCGTCGACACCTACAAGGTCACGTCGACCTTCTCGGCGCCGACGCCGATCCGGATGATCTGCAGCCTGCCCGCGGACGTGAAGGCGAAGTACGACCACAGCTCGATCCGCGTCATGATCGCCAACGCGGCGCCGTGGTCGTTCGCGTTGAAGCAGATGTACCTCGACGAGTTCCCGTCCGACTCGCTGTTCGAGGTCTACGGATCGACCGAGCTCGGCGTGAACACCGTGCTCGAGCCCAAGGACCAGCTGCGCAAGCCGGGCTCGTGCGGCAAGGCGGCCCCCGGCGTCGAGATCGTGCTCTTCGACGACGACGGCAACCCGGTCACGGGCACCGGTCCTGACCATCCCGGCGAGCTCTACCTGCGGTCGGCCGCCGTGTTCGCCGACTACTACAAGCAGCACGACAAGTACCAGGACGACATGCGGGGCGAGTACCACACGGTCGGCGACGTCGCGTATCGGGACGACGAGGGCTACTTCTACATCTGCGACCGCAAGAAGGACATGATCATCTCGGGCGGGATGAACATCTATCCGGCGGAGATCGAGGCGGCGCTCGAGCAGCATCCGAACATCTACGACGCGGCGGTCTTCGGCATCCCCTCAGAAGAATGGGGAGAGTCGGTGCACGCCGTCGTCGTGGTGCACCCGGCCGACTCGCTGAGCGACGCAGACGTGATGGCGCACGCGCGCGAGCACCTCGCCAACTACAAGGTGCCGCGCAGCGTGTCGTTCATGGACGAGCTGCCCCGCACGGGCTCCGGCAAGATCCTCAAGCGCGAGCTGCGCTCGCCGTACTGGGCCGGACGAACGTCACAGGTCGGCTGAGCCCCGACGCCGACGCGGCGAGCTGACCGCACGCGGCATCGATGTCGGTGCCGCGGTTGGCGCGCACCGTCGCGTTCACTCCGAGCGCCTTCAGCTGGTCGCGGAACGCGACCACCCTCGCCCTCGGCGTGCCGCGAGTCGGCCAGCCCGGCGTCGGGTTCAGCGGGATCAGGTTCACGTGCGCCCGGAGCGGGCGCGCGATCAGCGCGAGCTCGCTTGCGTCGCGAGTGCGGTCGTTCACCCCGTCGATCAGGGCCCACTCGAACGAGAGGCGGCGGTTGTTCGCCGCGATCCACACGCGACACGCGGCGACCACCTCGTCGAGGGGATAGCGGCGGTTGATGGGCACGAGCTCGTTGCGCAGGTCGTCGTTCGCGGCGTGGAGCGAGACGGCCAGGTTCACCGGCAGCCCTTCGCCGGCGAGGCGGCGGATGCCCGGCGTGATCCCGACGGTCGAGACCGTGATGTGGCGGGCCGACAGGCCGAGGTCGTCGTGCATGCGCTCGACGGACTGCCAGGTGCGGTCGTAGTTCGCGAACGGCTCACCCATCCCCATGAACACGACGTTCGAGACCCGGCGACCGGTCGCCCGCGCTCGCTGCGTCGCCCGCACGACCTGCTCGACGATCTCGCCGGTCGTGAGGTGCCGCTCGAACCCGGCTTGCCCAGTCGCGCAGAAGCCGCATCCCAT
Organism: uncultured Acidimicrobiales bacterium; assembly: GCA_963739555.1. GTDB lineage: Bacteria > Actinomycetota > Acidimicrobiia > Acidimicrobiales > DATKAS01 > DATKAS01. The sequence goes on from CAVUAV010000012.1 coordinate 248,111, forward strand.
CGCGCAGCCGGCCTGGCTCGACACGCAGACTGTCGCGCGGTCGGGGTAGAGCATCAGCACCGTCTCGACTCGCGCGCCGCCCTCGAGCCCCCACAGCCACTTGATGGTCGTGCCCTTGTCGCTCACCGACTCCGCGAGGAGCTCGAGCGCGGAGGGGAGCTCGCGGTCGAGCCGTGCGCGCAGCGCCTTGGGCAACGTCGTCATCTCGGCCGGATCGACCATCTGGTCGTAGAGGGCCGCCCACACCTGGTCGACGCGATACCGGGGCTCGTCCTCCAGCTGGGTGGCAAGAGCGGACCGCGTGACGTCGTAGCGAGTGGGCACGTCCGCGAGGCTACGGGGGTACGGTCGGTCCATGACTGACGTGCCGAGTCCGGAGGTGCCGGCGCCGTCAGAGCTGGCGCCTCCCGTCGAGCACAACCATCGCAACGTGACGGGGGGCGTCGCTCGGGCCACCGTGTTCGGCGTCAGCGATGGCCTCGTGTCGAACGTCTCGCTCATCCTCGGTGTCGCCGGTGCGGGCACGACGGCTGCGATCGTTCGGACTGCGGGGGTCGCGGGTCTCGTCGCCGGGGCGTTCTCCATGGCCGCCGGCGAGTACGTGTCGATGAAGGCGCAGCGCGAGCTGCTCGAGCGTGAGCTCGCCATCGAGCGGCGCGAGCTCGCCCGCCATCCGCACGCGGAGACAGTCGAGCTTGCACACATCTACATGGCTCGCGGTGTCGCACCCGATACCGCTCGCGAGGTCGCGGCGGAGCTGATGAAGGACCCCGAGAGCGCGCTCGAAGCGCATGCTCGCGACGAGCTCGGCATCGACCCCGGGTCGCTCGGGTCACCGTGGGGCGCTGCGGGGTCGTCGTTCCTGGCCTTCTGCCTCGGCGCGTTCATCCCGTTGATCCCATGGCTGTTCGGGTCGGGCGACTCGGCCAAGCTCGCCTCGGTGGTGTTGGCGGCGGTCGGGGCGGCGATCGTCGGCGGGCTGCTCGCCCGGTTCACGGGTCGGTCGGTGGTCTTCTCGGCCTTTCGCCAGGTCCTCATCGCCACCGTCGCTGCGAGCGTCACCTACGGCGTCGGTGTGCTGCTGGGCACCTGACCGGCTCAGCGAGCAGGGTCGAGCACGAAGGCCCGCTGCACGTGGTGCAGGGTGAACCCGAGGTCGTAGTACAGGCTCACCGCGGCGACATTCGCAGCGTCGACGTACAGCATCCCGAGCTCGATCCCACGCTGGTGGAGCGACTGGAGACCCGCCACGGTCATCGCCCGGCCGAGACCTCGGCCGTGGAACGCCGGGTCGACGGCGATCACGAAGATCTCGCCCATCGGAGGGGCGTGGTCATGGTGCACCTTGGTCCAGCAGAACGCCGCGAGCGCCCCGTCGATGTCGTGGAGCAGGAAGCCCTTCGGGTCGAACCAGGGCTCGGCCTCGCGTGCGGCGATGTCGTCCCGGGTCCACGCGCCTTGCTCAGGGTGGGTGTCGAACGCCCGGTTGTTCACGTGAAGCCACTCATCCTCGTCCTGGCCGAGGACGAACGTGCGCAGCGCGAGCCCTTCGGCCGCGACCGCGAGCTCAGGCTCGACCGGAAGCGGACGACGCATCTGGAACAGCTGGCGCTCCTCGCGCAGGCCGTGTTCGGCGGCGACCGCACGCTCGGCCGCGCCGGCATCGTCGGACCACCAGTGGACGGCGCCACCGCCGTGCGACTCGGTCATGTCGAGTGCCGCCGCGACCACAGTCGAAAGGACCGCTCGGCGGTCGTGCACCCCGGGCTCGACATCGACCCTCACGCTCCACGTGTCGTTGCCTCGCTCGGCGTGTGCCTGCGCGAGCAGGGTGCCGACGTCATCTTGCGCGCACACCACCAACGCGTCTTCGCCATCGACACGCCGCTGGATGTCGATCGACCTCACGGTCCGAGGCTATGGGGTCGATACCCTCGTCCGCGATGGGCCGGCCCCGAACTCCGAAGGGACGAGCGCTCGAGACCGAGCGGTGTCTCGCCGAGGAGTATCCCGACGCGGTGTGTGCGCTCGACTTCGAAAGCCCCTTCGAGCTCCTCGCGGCGACGATCCTCTCCGCGCAATGCACCGATCAACGCGTGAACATGGTCACGCCCGGGCTGTTCCGCCGCTACCCGACGCCCGAGGCGCTCGCGATCGCCGACCCGGCCGAGCTCGAGGAGATCATCCGACCGACCGGCTTCTTCCACAACAAGGCCAAGAGCCTCATGGGGATGGCGTCGGCCCTCGTCGAGCGATTCGACAGCCAGGTGCCAGGAGCGATGGAGGACCTCGTGACCGTCCCGGGCGTCGGCCGCAAGACCGCGAACGTCGTGCGAAGCGTGGCGCTCGACTTGCCCGGCCTCCCCGTCGACACGCATGTGCTCCGTCTCTCCCGCAGGCTCGGGCTCACCACCCAGTCCGATCCGGTCAAGGTCGAGCGCGAGCTCAACGCGATGATCCCGCCGGCAAAGCGAGGCACGTTCAGCCTCCGTCTGATCCTCCACGGCCGGGCTGTGTGCGTCGCACGGAACCCCCGCTGCGCCGACTGTGTGCTCAACGACTTCTGCCCCGCGTCTTCTGTGAAAGTGTCCCGCTGAGCAGCACAGATGCCGGTCGCGTCACTGCGCGCGCCCGCGGGGAGGGGTTGCGGGATCGGGCCAATCCAGTAGTGTCAAAGTCTCAACCAGGTTCCCGCCACCTGGTTAGTGGCGATGCCGGGATCCGCCGCCTGGCGTCGCTGCGTGAGACGGCCCCTTCGGGGGCCGTCTCCGCATTTTGGGCGAAGTGTGCTCAGCGCTCGAGCGCGCGGGTCGCGACGTCGAGCCTTCGAGACGCTTGGACGAGCGCGCGCTCGGCGCCCTCGAGCGCGGCGAGCACGTCGTCGCGCGCGCCGGCGGAGTACCGGTCGAGGATCAGCGTGATTCGCTTGGTCAGCTCCTCGACAGCGGTCGTCAGGGCAGAGAGCTCGGCACGATCGGCGCTCGCGTCGGGAGGCACGCGGTCAGTCTCGCGGAACTCCGCACGGAATCTCGTCTCGGGACGTCGGGAGGCCGCCAGTACCCTGATGAGCAGCCATGCTCTCCGTTCTCGACCTCCGCGGCTTCACCGGTGACCTTCGCGCGCGTCTGCCGCGGCCGACGATCGCCGGCGACCCTCCGATCGACGCGGTGCGGGCGATCCTCGCGGACGTCAAGTGTCGCGGTGACGTCGCGCTGCGAGAGCTGACCGAGCGATTCGACGGAGTCGTGCTCGACGACCTGCGGGTGCCGAGCGAAGAGCTGCGAGCTGCGCGCGACGGTGTGCCCGCGCCGTTGCGCGAAGCCCTCGAGCGCGCGGCCGAAGGCATCGCCGACTTCCACGCGAGCGAGCGCCGCAGTGAAGCGATCTACGAACGCGATGGCATCGTCGTGCGCACGATCCCGGTGCCGGTCGACCGCGCGGGTTGCTACGTACCAGGCGGGCGCGCGATCTACCCCTCGACGGTGCTGATGACAGCGATCCCCGCGCGCGTCGCGGGAGTGCAGTCGGTCGCGTTGTGCGTGCCGCCCGATCGCGCGACCGGCAAGGTGCCGCAGGCGACGCTCGCCGCGGCGGCGATCGCGGAAGTCAGTGAGGTCTACGCGATCGGTGGCGCGCAAGCAGTCGCCGCGATGGCGTACGGCACCGAGACGATCGCGCCGGTCGACGTCATCGTCGGGCCGGGGAACATCTACGTCGCGGTCGCGAAGCGCGAGCTCGCGGGAGAGGGCCTCGTCGGCATTCCCTCAGCGTTCGCCGGGCCGTCAGAAGTCGTGGTCGTGGCGGACGACACGACTCCGGTCGAGAGCGCCGCGATCGACGTCGTGGTGCAGGCCGAACATGGTCCTCACGGGCTCGCATGGCTCGTCACCTGGTCAGATGCGGCCGCACACGCCATCAATGCAGCGGTCGACCGCCTCGTCGAGCGTGCGCCTCGCCGCGCCGACATCGAGGCGACCCTGGCCGAGGGCGGCTACGTCGTGCTCGTCGACGGCCCCGAGCAGGCGATGGCGGTCGCGAACGCCATCGCACCCGAGCATCTCGAGCTCATGTGCGCCGATCCCGACTCGCTCGTGCCGTGGGTGCGCCACGCGGGTGCAGTGTTCTGCGGCCCTTGGGCTCCCGCTTCGGTGGGTGACTACCTCGCCGGCCCGAGCCACGTGCTGCCCACGTTCGGCTCCGCGCGGTTCGGTCAGGCGCTGACCGTCGCGGACTTCACGAAGCAGGTCCACGTCATCTCGCTCGACGAAGCCGCGCTCGGCAAGGTCGCGCCCCACGTCGCCGCGCTCGCCGAGGCCGAGGGCCTCGCGGCCCACGCGGCGTCGGTGCGCATCCGCACGACCGAGGCGCCGAGATGACGGTGCCGCGATGAGTCGGCCCCGCGTGAGAGACGACCTTCGCGCGCTCGAGGGATACCACTCGCCCCAAGTCGACGTCGAGGTGCGCCTCAACACGAACGAGTCGCCCGAACCGCCGCCTCTCGCGTGGAGAGACGCGTTCGCGGCCGAGCTCAGCCGCGTCGACTGGCATCGCTATCCCGACCGCGCCGCCGAGCGCGCTGCGGAGTGCCATCGCCGAACTTCACTTGGTCGCCCCCGATCAGGTCTTCGCGGCCAACGGGTCGAACGAGGTGTTGCAGACCCTGCTCCTCGCGTATGGGGGGCCGGGGCGGGTGGCGCTCACGTTCGAGCCCACCTATCAGCTGCACTCGCACATCGCGCGCCTCACTGCGACAGAGGTCGTCGAGTGCGAGCGCACTTCTGAGTTCGAGCTCGATCTCGATGTCGCGGAACAGGCGATCGCGCACGCGGGCCCGGCGATCACCTTCCTGTGCTCCCCGAACAACCCGACCGGGATGGTCGAGACCGAAGCGACGGTGCGCGCCGTCGCGTCATGGGCGCCCGGGCTGGTCGTGGTGGACGAGGCGTACGGCCAGTTCGCGCCGTGGTCCGCGTTGACGCTCGTGGACGAGGACATGCCGCTCGTCGTGACCCGCACGTTCTCGAAGACGTGGTCGATGGCGGGCGCTCGGCTCGGCTACCTCGTCGGGCCGTCCTGGCTCGTTGCCGAGCTCGAGAAGGTCGTGTTGCCGTACCACCTCGACACGGCCAAGCAGATCGCCGGCGTGCTCGCACTGACGTTTGTTGACGAGATGGAGGCTCGCGTCGCTCGCGTCGTTGCCGAGCGCGAGCGCATCGTCGAAGGGCTGTGTGATCTCGGCGCGCACGTGTGGCCGTCGGGAGCGAACTTCGTGCTGTTCCGGTTCGAGCGCCGCGGCGAGGCCCGCTCGGGCGACGCGATCTGGCAAGGGCTGCTCGACCGGTCGGTGCTCATCCGCAATTGCGCATCGTGGCCCCGTCTCGATGACTGCCTCCGAGTCACGGTCGGCACCGCGGACGAAAACGATCGCTTCCTGAAGGCGCTCGCGGAGGTGGTGGTGGCGTGACGATGACCCGCACCCGACAGGCCGCACGCTCGCGCCAGACGCGCGAGACGTCGATCGCGGTCGAGCTCGACGTCGACGGCACCGGTCGCACCGTGGTGAGCACGGGCCTTCCGTTCTTCGACCACATGCTCGACCAGCTCGGTCGGCACGCCGGCTTCGATCTCACGGTGCAGGCGACCGGTGACCTCGAGGTCGACAGCCATCACACGGTCGAGGACGTCGCCATCACGATCGGCGAGGCCCTGCGCGACGCGCTGGGCGACAAGGCCGGAGTGCGCCGGTTCGCGAGCGGCCTCTATCCGCTCGACGAGGCGCTCGTCGAAGTCGCGCTCGATCTCTCGGGCCGGCCGTTCGTCGTGTACGACGTGCCGTTCGGCGAGGTGTTGCCGCTCGGAGACCCGCCGTTCAACCCCGAGCTCGCGGAGCACTTCTTCCAGTCGTTCGCGACTGCAGCCGCGATCACGCTTCATGTGCAGAAGCGAGCGGGCCGCAACACCCACCACGTCGTCGAGGCGACGTTCAAGGGTGTGGCTCGCTGCCTGCGCGACGCGGTGCGGGTCGAGGGCGATGCGATCCCGTCGACAAAGGGCGCCCTGTGAGGGCGCCCGCCAGCGAACAGGGCGCCCTGTGAGCGCGATGAGCGACCGGCCGTTGATCGCCGTCCTCGACTACGGCATCGGCAACCTCCGGTCCGCCCAGAAGGCTCTCGAGCGGGTCGGTGCCGACGCGCGGCTCACGGACGATCGAGCGCTGATCGACAGAGCCGACGCTGTCGTGCTCCCGGGCGTCGGCGCGTTCGGTCGCTGCATGGAGGCGCTGCGGAGCTCGAAGCTCGAGCCCGCGGCGCTCGATGCCGCAGCCTCGGGCCGGCCGTTCCTCGGGATCTGCGTCGGCATGCAGCTGCTGTTCGACCGCTCGGACGAAGACCCCGCCGCGCGTGGCCTCGGCATCGTGCCCGGTGCGATCCACGCGCTGCCAGACGGGGTCAAGCGTCCCCAGATGCAGTGGAACGTGCTCGACGTCGTGCGCCACACCCCGATGCTCGAGGGCCTCGAAGACAAGGCGTGGGTGTACTTCGTGCACTCCTACGTGCCGACGCCTGACGATCCCGAAGCGGTGGTCGCCACGTGCGACTACGGCGGTGCCCTCGTCGCTGCCGTCGAATCACGCAACGTCTTCGCGACCCAATTCCACCCCGAGAAGTCGAGCACGGCGGGCCTCCGCCTCCTCTCGAACTTCGTCGAGCGGGCACGCGGGTAGGGGACGCGATGGACCTCTATCCGTCCATCGACCTGCGGGCGGGCCAGGTGGTGCGGCTGTACCAAGGTGACTACGCACGCGAGACCGTGTACGAGGTCGACGCGCTCACCGCGGCGACCGCGTTCGCCGACGCGGGCGCCCGCTGGATCCACGTCGTCGACCTCGATGCGGCCCGCAGCGGCGAGCCGGTGAACCGGCCCGCAATCGGCGCGATCGCCGAGGCCGTGTCGGGGCGAACGCGCGTCCAGGCCAGTGGCGGAGTGCGCACCGACGACGCCGCGGCAGCGCTCGCGGACGCGGGTGTCGCTCGTGTCGTCATCGGCACCGCCGCGCTCGAGGACCCCGCGCTCGTGGCGCGGGTCGCTTCGCGCCAACCCGTCGCGGTGGGGCTCGACGCGCGGCACGGCGAGGTGGCGTTGCGGGGGTGGCTCGAAGGCTCGGGCGAAGGATTGCTCGACGTGCTGCCGCGGTTCGCCGACGTCGGGGTCGAAGCGGTGATCGTCACCGACATCTCCCGTGACGGCACGTTCGCCGGCCCCGATCTCGAGGGGCTCGCACAGGTGCTCGACCGGACCGCGCTGGCGGTGATCGCGTCGGGAGGGGTCGGCGAGGCGGCTCAGCTCGCCGAGCTCGCACGCCTCGAGGTCGACGGGCGACGGCTCGCGGGCGCGATCGTCGGCCGTGCGCTCTACGAGGGTCGCATCGCCTTGGGTGACGCCTTGGCGGCTGCAGCAGGCCTGTAGGTTCACTCGCCGATGCGGACGACCAGGGTGATCCCGTGCCTCGACGTCGACGCCGGCCGCGTGGTGAAGGGCGTGAACTTCGTGGGCTTGCGCGACGCCGGTGATCCCGTCGAGCTCGCTGCCCGCTATGACCGAGAAGGCGCCGACGAGGTCATCTTCCTCGACATCACCGCTTCGTCCGATCGACGCGAGACGATGGTCGAGGTCGCCCGGCGCACCGCCGAAACCGTGTTCATCCCGTTCACCGTCGGCGGCGGCGTGCGCTCGGTGGACGACGCTCGCAAGCTCCTGCGAGCGGGCGCGGACAAGGTGTCGGTGAACACTGCGGCGGTCGAGCAGCCCGACCTGATCACCGCGATCGCGACCGAGTTCGGCGCGCAGTGCGTCGTGTGTGCAGTGGACGCCCGGGCGCGTGAAGGCCAGCAGGTCTCGTGGGAGGTCTACGTGCACGGCGGTCGCACTCCGACTGGCCTCGACGCGGTTGCATGGGTCGAGGAAGTGGTGCGCCGGGGCGCCGGTGAGATCATGCTCACGTCGATGGATCGAGACGGCACCCGCGAGGGCTTCGACCTCGCGCTCACGCGCGCAGTGACCGACGCGGTGAACGTGCCGGTCATCGCGAGCGGTGGGGTCGGCACCCTCGACCACCTCGTCGACGGCGTGCTCGAGGGCGGCGCCGACGCGGTGCTCGCCGCGTCGATCTTCCACTTCGGCGAGCACACAATCGCGGAGGCAAAGCAGGTGCTCGCGTCGCGGGGAATCACGGTGCGGCCGGTGGCGGCATGAGCGGGCGGCGACGGGTGGCGCTGCTCGGCGTCGTCGCCGCGCTCGCATTGACCGCTGCTGCATGCGGGGGGGACGACTCGAGCAACGCCGCGCCGGCCCCGAACGGAGGCCCGGCAGTCGGCCAAGCGCCGGCAGACCTCACCTGCCCACCGCCGAACATCGCGACGATCGATCCCCAGTCGCTGAAGGTCGACGCCGAGCCCGTGGGTTCGCTCGTCTCGGGCAAGCCCGCGACGTTCAAGATCACGATCACCAATGTCACCGAAGGTCCCGTGCCGCTCGTCTTCGCCTCGAGCCAGCAGGCAGACGTCTTGCTGAGCCAGGGTGACAAGCAGGTCTACGACTGGCAGGCGGAACGTGCGTTCACGCAGGAGCTCCGGTGCCAGACGCTCAACGCCGGCGAGGCGTTCACGATCCAGCTCGCGGAGACCAATCCGTTGACGGTCCCACCGGGCGACTACACGCTGACTGCCCGCACCGTGACCGCGCCGTATCCGCCGGACTTCACGACGCAAGTCACCGTCAGCTGAGGGCTCGCCCGAAGCGACGGCGCCGACGCGGTCTGTGTCGCGAACTACGCCATGTGTGGCGCACTTTGCGACAGAGACGCGCGGGTGGCGTCTACTAGATGTCCCAGGGGACGAAGGTCTCGAGGGGAGGCGCTTCGCGAAGCGAGAAGGAGCCGGCCGAAGCGTGCGGAGGCCGGCGACGGGATCTCAGCTGAGGGCCCGGACGAACTCGACGCAGCCCTCGGCGACGAGCGCGAGCCGCCCGCTGAGGAAGTGATCGCCGCCCGGGATCACCTTCAGCTCGGTGTTGCGCCAGCCCGCTGTCGTGGCTCGTGCGCGGTCCGGTGGGTTGAACTGATCGTGCTCCGCGACCGCGAGGCGCTTCGGCCGGGGGTCGTTCGCGGCGACGAAGTCGCGGACATCCACTGTGCGCAGCGGCGGCGCGACCGCGTACCAGCCGGCGAGGCGCGTGTCGGCGACGCACAGCGAGACGTCGGCACCGAACGAGTAGCCCGCGAGGACGATCGGCTCGTCCACGAACATCGCGAGCAGCTCGATGGCGGCCACGATGTCGAGCCGCTCACCGAGGCCGTCGTCGTGCTCACCGCCTGAGGCGCCGACGCCTCGAAAGTTGAATCGCACCGTCGCGATGCCGTGCCTCGGCAGTGCCTCGAACAGCGCGTCGGTGACGGTCGCATGCATGTTGCCGCCGAAGGTGGGGTGGGGATGCGCGAGCACGACTCCCGCCCAGCGATCGAGAGGTACATCGATCTCGGCCTCGAGCGTGATCGCGTCCGCGGTGTCGAGCATCGTCGTTTCGCGGGCCATGACGCGAGACGGTACCGTCCTCGTGATGACTGCGGTCCCGGGTGACGCAAAGCTCCCGATCAAGATGCTGAACGACCGCGTGCTCGTGAAGATCCCCACCGAGGAAGGTGAGCGTCGCAGCTCGGGTGGCATCCTCATCCCCGCGACGGCGCAGGTCGCGAAGCGGCTCGTCTGGGCCGAAGTCGTGGCTGCGGGCGCGAACGTGCGCACGATCGAGATCGGCGACCAGGTGCTCTTCAGTCCCGAGGACCGCTACGAGGTCGAGGTGCGCGGTGACGACTACTTGATCCTGCGCGAGCGAGACATCCACGCGGTCGCGGCTTCACGACTCGACATCAGCAGCACGGGTCTCTATCTGTGACGTCTCAGTTCGTGTGACCCCTACGATGTGGGCATGCCCACCGGCACCCGCATCGATCCCACTGACGAGCAGCTCGCGACGGTCCGGTACAACGCCGACGGCCTCGTGCCCGCGATCATCCAAGACGCGGCGTCGCATCAAGTGCTGATGATGGGGTGGATGAACGCAGAGACCGTGCAGGAGACGCTCGAATCGGGCCGCACGGTGTTCTACAGCCGCTCGCGGCAAGAGCGCTGGCGCAAGGGCGACACGTCCGGCGATCGTCAATGGGTGCGCGAGGCGTACTACGACTGCGACGGCGACACGCTGCTCTTCGTGGTCGAGCAGGAGGGCGCGGGCGCGTGTCACACCGGTGAGCGCTCCTGCTTCTACCGCTCGTTCGGGTGAACATCCGTCCCGACCGCGCCGAGTTCCACCGGCTCGCGCGCGAATACACGGTCGTGCCGGTCTGGACCGAGCTGCTCGCCGACCTCGAGACGCCGGTCGCCGCGTTCGCGAAGCTGGTCGGCGACGGCCCGGGCTTCGTGCTCGAGTCGGTCGAGCACGCTGAGCGCTGGAGCCGGTTCTCGTTCGTCGGCCGGCGACCGACGGCGACGCTGGTCGCACGAGACGGCCACATCGAGGTGACGGGCGAACTCGCTGCTGAAGTGCCTCGTGACGAGGGCGTGCTCCGCGCGATCGAGGGAGTGCTCGCCGCCTACCGCTCGCCCCGGATGCCCGACCTGCCACCGTTGCACGGCGGGCTCGTCGGCTACCTCGGGTACGACGTCGTACGAGAGGTCGAGCACCTGCCTTGCGTGCCGCGTGACGACCTCGGCCATCCTGATGCGGTGCTGTCGGTGATCGGCAGCCTGGCGGCGTTCGACCACTGGCGACAGCGCGGTCTCGTTGATCGAGAGCGTGCCGGTGGGCGACTCGAAGTCGTCCGCAGCAATCGACGCCGCGTACGACGCGGCGATCGAGCGCATCCACGAGGCGGCGCGCGACCTCGGCTCGCCGCTCGCGTACACGCCCGTGCCGCCACCCGATCCGTCCGACCCTCTGCCGACGGTGACGTCGACGATGGGCCACGACAGCTACCAGCGCGCGGTCGAGGTCGCGAAGGAGCACATCCTCGCGGGCGACATCTTCCAAGTGGTCCTCGCGCAGCGCTTCGACCTCGACCTGCAGGCCGACCCGTTCGACGTCTACCGCGTGCTCAGGCAGGTGAACCCGAGCCCCTACATGTACTTCGTGCGCCACCCGGAGGTGACGATCGTCGGGTCATCGCCCGAGCCGATGGTGCAGCTCCTCGGCGGCCGCGTCATCTCGCGGCCGATCGCGGGCACTCGGCGCCGCGGCGAGACCGACGACGACGATCGGCGCCTCGGGGCCGAGCTCCGCGAGCATCCGAAGGAGATCGCTGAGCACGTCATGCTCGTCGACCTCGCTCGCAACGACGTGGGCCGCGTGGTGCGCTTCGGCACCGAGCAGGTGGACGAGATGATGGTGCTCGAGCGCTACAGCCACGTGATGCACCTCACCTCGCAGGTGTCGGGCGAGCTGCGTGACGGCCTCGGCCCCGTCGACGTGCTGCGGGCGACGCTCCCCGCGGGCACGGTCTCGGGCGCCCCGAAGGTGCGGGCCATGGAGATCATCGACGAGCTCGAGCCCAGCAAGCGCTGTGGCTATGCGGGGGTGATCGGCTACCTCGACTTCTCGGGCAACCTCGACACCGCGATCGCGATCCGCACGATGTTCGTCGGGCCCAACGGCGCGTCGGTGCAGGCAGGCGCGGGCATCGTCGCCGACAGCGATCCCGCGGCAGAGGACGAGGAGTGCTGGAACAAGGCGAAGGCGCTCCTGGCGGCAGTGCCGGCCGCCCGGCGAATGAGCAACCGCGATGGCTGACCTGTTCTGGGTGCGGGTGCCGCGTGACTTCGTCCGCGTCTCGGGGCCGGATGCGACGACCTTCCTGCAGGGCCAGATCAGCCAGGACATCGATGCGGTGCGCGCCCGAGGTTCCGCGTGGTCGTTCCTGTTGCAACCACAGGGCAAGGTCGATGCGTGGGTGCGCGTGTCGACGCACGGCGACGATGGATACGTGCTCGACGTCGAGGGTGGGTTCGGCGAGGCCGTGATCGCTCGGCTCAACCGCTTCAAGCTGAGAGTGAAGGTCGACATCGACGCGCTCGACTGGCAGTGCGTGGCAGTCCGCGGTGACGGCGCGGCGGCTGTCGATGGCCTCGCTGCGGAGTGGCCGGGCATCGAAGCGGTCGACGTCGTCGGCCCCGACCCCGCGGTCGACTTCGGTCGCGCTGGCTCGCGCGATGACTACGAGCGGGCGCGCATCAAGGCGGGCGTGCCCGCGATGGGCAGCGAGATCACCACCTCCACCATCCCGGGCGAGCTCGGCGTGAACGACCGCTCGGTGAGCTTCACGAAGGGGTGCTACACCGGCCAGGAGCTCGTGGCGAGAGTCGACGCGCGCGGTGGCAACGTCCCCCGCCATCTCCGGCTGGTGCGGGTCGGCGGTGACGCGCCCGTCGGGGCGCCGGTCGTCCACGACGGCCGCGAGGTCGGCTCGCTCACGAGTGTGGCGGCCGACGAGGGTGGCACGATCGCGCTGGCGATCGTCGCCCGGTCGGTCGAGCCTCCCGCCGCCGTCCTCGTGCGGGCCGACGACGCCGAGCTCGACGCCCAGGTGACCGCCGTGCCGATGTAGCCGACCCCCAACGGGAGGTGGGGGCTACGCGGTCGGCAACCGCACGATCATGCGGGCGCCGCCACTCGGCGCCCGCTGCGCGGCGACCGAGCCGCCCATCGCCTCGACGAGCTCGCGGACGATCGCGAGGCCGAGCCCCGACCCGGTCTCTCTGCGCACGGGTTCGTGGCGCGACACGTAGAGCCGCTCGAAGACGTGGGGGAGATCCTCGGTCGCGATGCCCGGGCCGTCGTCGTCGACGACGAGCACCGCGTCGGTGCCCGAGAGTGAAGCCCCGACGACCACAGCGGTGCGCGCGAACTTGAGCGCGTTGTCGACGAGGTTCGCGACGACTTGGGCGAGCCGATCGGGGTCGGCCTGCACGAGGATGGCCTCGGTGGCGCCCGACACGGTGAGCGCGAGGTCGTTCGTCTCCGCGTCGGGCCGAAAGCCGTCGACTGTGGCCGCGGCGACGTCCACGAGGTCGACGGGCCGCTGATCGAGCGTGAACTGCCTCGACTCGAGCCGGGCGAGGTCGAGGAGGTCACGGACCAGGCGTTCGAGCCGGCGCGACTCAGCGAGGATCACCTCGCCCGCGGCCGCCGGGTCACGTGCCGTGCCGTCGGCGATCGCCTCTGCGTAGCCGCGGATCGAGGTGAGCGGCGTGCGCAGGTCGTGCGAGACCGACAGAAGGAACTGCTGCTCGAGGCCCTTCGAACGTTCGAGCGCGCCCGCCATCGAGTTGATCGAGCGGGCGAGGTCCGCGACCTCGTCGTCCCCCTGGGGCACCGGCACGCGTGCGGTCAGGTCGCCCGACGCGATCCGCTGGGTGGCGGCGTCCGCCTCTCGCAGTGGCTGTGTCAGCCGTCTGCTCAATCGGGCGGCGACCAACGCGCCGAGCAGCACCGTGGCCGCCGACGCGAGCAGGAACCACCGAACGGTCGGCCCGAGGTCGAGGCTCGAGCTCTCCGTGAGCACGAGCACAGCGGAGCCTCGCCGCGCGTCGACGACTGAGGTCGCTGCGTACACGAGCGATCCGTGGTTGCCGCTCACGACGAGACCCGGTTCGTCTCGAAGTCGAGCGAGGTCGAGATCGGAGGTCGACACACCGGGCGGCGGGGTGTCGGTCGTGTTGCCGCCGGGGCCGAACACCATCAGCGCGGCTCCTTCGAGGCGCAGGGTGCGCCGGAGGGCGCGGAGCACCGCTTGCTGCCGAGCGGCTGCAAGCACGGGACCGGCGTTGTCGCTTGCCGACGACGAGAGCTCGCGGAGCCCGTCCGCCACGTCGGCCACTTGCCCGCGGAGGTCGCGCTCGGTCGAACGGCGCGCCTCGAACGCCGCGAAGGCGAGCGTCATGAGGCCCGCGAGGACGAGCGTGACGACGACGGTGCCGATGATCGCGAACGTGAGGCGGCGCTTCAACGAAGGTCGATCAGCCGAGCCTGTACCCGACGCCCCACACCGTCGCCAGCGGCAGCGCGTCACCGAGCTTCTTGCGCAGCTGGCGGACGTGCACGTCGACAGTGCGCTCGTCGCCGTACCAGCCGTGGCCCCACACGTTGTCGAGCAGCTGCTGGCGTGAGAGCACGAGCCCTTCGTTCTCGGCCATGAACGCGAGCAGATCGAACTCACGGGTGGCGAGCGCGACGACGGTGCCGTCGACACGCGCTTCGCGCCGTCCGAGGTCGACGTCGACGCCACCGGTGTGGAGGACGGTGGCAACGGGCTTGCCGCGGTCCTCGACGCGCCGGAGGATCGCGCGCACGCGAGCGACGAGCTCGCGGGGCGAGAACGGCTTCGTGACGTAGTCGTCTGCGCCGAGCTCGAGGCCGAGCACGCGGTCGATCTCGCCGGCTCGCGCCGTGAGGATGAGGACCGGGAGGTCGGGGTTGGGGCCGCTCCGAACCCGGCGGCACACCTCCATGCCGTCGATCGTGCCCGGCAGCCCGACGTCGAGGATCGCGAGCATCGGCTGCTGGTCGCGGATCAGCTCGAGGCCTCGCTCGCCGTCGGCGGCCTGGATCACCCGGAACCCCGCATCGCGGAGATAGAGATCGAGCAGATCGGCGATGTGCGGATCGTCTTCGACGACGACGATCGTCTGATCTCGTGTCATCCGCCGAAGGACGTTATCGTCCGCCGTTTCCGATTCTTCTGATGCTCTCGGGCAGGGGGTCCCATGTCGAAGGTCAGTGCGATCGTGAAGCTCACCGCGCAGCCGGGCAAGCGCGACGAGCTCTCGGCGGCGTTCAAGACGATGCTCGACCACGTCGAGTCCGAGGCTGGCACGCTCATCTACATCCTCCACAGCGACAATGGTGAGGAGGATGTGTTGTGGTTCTATGAGCTGTACACCGACAACGACGCGTTGGGTGCACACAGCGGCAGTGACACGATGAAGTCATTGGGACCGTCGCTCGCAGGGCTGCTCGCAGGGCGGCCGGAGATGCATCTCGTGACTCCCATCGGCGGGAAGGGCGCCTAGCTCAGGCCGACGACACGGGCTGGCGCCCGAGGCGGGTGGTCGCACCTTCGAGGGCACGGGCCCACGCCGCGGGCGACGACGACAGCGCGTCCAGGAATGCCGCGCCGGGCACCCGAACCAGCCGCGCGGCCGTGATGGTCGACACCGTCGCGGTGCGGGGCACCGAATGGATGAGGCCGATCTCACCGAAGTAGCCCCCGGGACCGACGGTCGCGACCGTCTCCTGGGCGCCGTCGGGCGCCACCTTGTCGACCTCGAGATCACCCGAGAAGACCGCATAGAGATCGTCGGCCGGGTCGCCCTGCGCGATCACGACCCGACCTGCGTCCACCTCTTCGACGATCGCTGCTTGGGCGAGCTGCTCGATGGCCGGCCGGGTCGCGAGCTCGAGGATCGGCAGGCTCGCCAGCAGCTCGACGATGGGCGTGAGCGCGTCGAGCTCGGCCGCGCCTGCGCGATCGAGCTGGACGGTGCGGTGCACTCCCACGACGGCGAGGGCGCTGACCCCCAACCCGAGGGCGATGAGCATCCCCGAGAGGCCGAGGAGCGAGACGAGCGGAGACACGATCACCGAGCCGGCCAGGATCGCGAGCACGATGCCGGAGTCGAGCAGACCGAAGACGCGACCCGCAGCTCGTCGGGCAGCGCCCGCTGCAGCAACGTCACCGTGAGCACGTCCACCGCAGTCGCGCCCGCCCCGGACACGACCATCAACGCCGCGGCGACGACAGAGTTGTGCACCAGACACAGCGCCGCCATCGGGAGCGCGGCGAGGCCGATGCCGGTGAGCAACGTGGGCGCGAGGCGGCGGCCCGATGCCAGGCGGTTGACCAGCGGCGCCGCGATCACCCCACCGGCACCGAGCGCGCCCAGCAGGTATCCGTAGCCGCGTGCCCCGGTGCCGAGCCGCTCGTCCGAGACGAGCACGAGGGCGACCGTCTGTGCGCCGTAGATGAACGCCACCGCGAGAAGGAACGCGGCGAGGATCCGGGCGCCGGCTGACCGGCTGATCTCGCGCACCCCTTCGAGGAAGTGGGCCACGAACGCCCCGGTCTCGCTGGCGCCGTCATCGGTCTTGCTCCGCTCGTGGTAGCCCCGGAGCCCGAATGTGAGCAGGAGCGCGGGGGCGAGGAACGTCAGCGAGTTGACCGTGAACGCGAACACGGGCGAGGTCACGGCGAGCAGCGCCGCGCCGACAGCTGGTCCGATCACGATCGTGAGGTTCGTCGACGAGGGTGTTCAGGGCGTTCGCGGCAGCCAGATCGTCCTCTCCGACGAGCGTCGGCGTGATCGCCATCATCGACGGGCACGTACGCCGTGCCGAACGCCGTCGTCGCGAACGCCAACAGCGTCACGAGCAGGACCGGCCCGTTCGCCGCTGCCGTCATGGCCAGCGCGGCCATCGAGATGGCCCGCAGGACGTCGGACCAGATCATGACCATCCGACGGTCGAACCGATCGGCGATCACTCCGCCGATCGGGTGCGAGCACCACGTAGGGGACCAGCCGCAGCACAGTGGCCGCCGCGACCCATCCTGCCGACCCCGTGCGGTCGAACACGTACACCGCGAGGGCCACGTTGTAGAGCCAGTCGCCGCTCTGGGAGATCGTCGACCCGAGGAGGAGGACGCGGTACGCCGCGGTGCGAAGCGGAGACCGCAGCGACGCGCTCGTTTCGATGGTGTGCCCCATGGCACACGAAGCGTGTCACGCTGTCTACAGAGGCGGAGGCACCGTCCGGTGCATTGTCTTCACGAGGGGAACGTGCGGCGCATCGGCCGCCACCGACACAGGGAGGGGCCAGATGGCCGAGGTTGGCAAGAAGACCGGCAGCACGAAGAAGAGCGGCAGCCAAGAAGAGCGGCGCACCAAGAAGGGCGACCAGCCCGACGTCGCCGGCCACGTCACGAAGCGGGCGGGCCAGAGAAGAGCGGCGCCAAGAAGGGCGACCAGCCCGACGTGCAGGGCCACGTCGTCGCCCGCAACAGCCATGCGAAGGGCGCCGACCTCAGCAACCACGCTCGGTAGCCGCAGTTCCCCGGCATGTCCGGCACCTCCTCGGCCCCCGGAGGGGCGGGCCGAGGAGGTGTCACTTGCCGTCAGCCGGCTCGGAGTGATGCGATGCTGGCCTTGTGACGAAGCCGCGCGACGTCCTGAAGGGTCTCGGCCGACTGGGCTCTGACCTCGGCGTCGCGCTCTCACCCATCGACCACGCCGACGTCCTCGAAGCCATCTGCGAAGCCGCGCAAGTGGCGTTCGGGGCCCGGGCGTGCTCGATCGCAGTGTTCGATCCCGAATCTGCCGAGCTCGTGTTCGAAGCGGCCACCGGCACGGCAGGGGCGAGCGTCGTCGGGATGCGACTGTCCGTGAAGCGGGGCATCGCGGGCTACGTCGTGGCGTCCGGTCAGGCGATCGCCGTGCACGACGTCGAGCGCGATCCGAGGTTCGATCGGGAGACAGCCGAAGCAACCGGCTACCTGCCCAAGTCGATCCTCGCGGTCCCCATCGAGACCACCGACGAGGTGTCGGGTGTGATGGAAGTCCTCGACTGGAGCGACGAGCGAGTCGGCGAAGAAGGACTCGAGCTCGCGGCGAAGTTCGCTCGGCAAGCCGGGCTCGCACTCCAGCAGGCCGAGCTGTTCTCGAACATGGGCCGGATGGTGCTGCTCGCAGCCGGGCAGGCGTCGAAGTCGGAAGATCCCGAGATCGCCCGGTCGTTGCGCCTCGCCGCCGATCGTGTCGACGGTCCCACCGCGGAGCTCGCCGAGATCGCCGCGTGCTTCAGGGAGATCGCCGAGCTCGGGGCGGTCGAGCGCCGCGCGGCGCTCGCGATCCTCGAGGAGTTCGCGGCGTACGCGCGCCGACAAGCGCGCCGGCGATGAGACCCGCGTGGGCGGCGGCCTTCGATCGAGGGCGGTTGGGCGACGCGCATCCGTTGCGAACCGAAGGCGCCATCACTCGAGAGTGGGCGTTCGGCGACGGCCTCGGCGCGGGTGTGAAGGTGGGGATCGTCGACTCTGGCATCGAGGACGGGCACCCGATGGTCGGCAAGGTCGCCGGCGCGGTCGCGATCGAGCTCGACCCCGATGACGTCGACGGTGATGGCCTCAAGTTCGTCGAAGGTCCGCACGAGGACCTGTACGGCCACGGCACCGCGTGCGCCGGGATCGTCCGCGCCATCGCGCCCGAGGCCGAGCTGTACAGCGTGCGAGTGCTGGGAGCCGAGCTCACCGGTCGAGCGAGCGTCTTCGCGGCGGGTCTGCGATGGGCGATCGAGCACGACATGGACGTCGTGAACCTGTCGCTGTCGACGTCGCGGGGCGAGTGGTACGGCACGTTCCACGAGCTGGTCGACCTCGCGTACTTCAGGCGCTGCGTCGTCGTGTCGGCGATGAACAACCTGCGGATGCCGACGTTCCCGTCCGAGTTCGCGTCGGTCGTGTCGGTCGCCGCGCACTCGGGCACGAACTCCGAGCGGTTCGAGTACAACCCGGACGGCCCGGCCGAGTTCGGCGCGCCCGGCATCGATGTGGAAGTCGCGTGGTCCGGTGGCGGCACGCTCGAGGTGACCGGCAACAGCTTCGCCGCGCCGCACATCGCCGGGATGGTGGCTCGCATCATGGGGCAGCACCCCGACGCCACCCCGTTCCAGGTCAAGACCATCCTCCACGCCTTGGCCGACAACGTCCGTCGGTAGTGTGCGGCCATGGCCGCGCGGGCGACGTACCTCGACGACATCCTCGCCCGGCACCGCGCCGAAGCCGGTCGCGACGATCGTGACCTGGCCTCGGTCGTCGACACCGCCCGCGCCTGCGGGCCGGCACGCGGCTTCGCACGAGCCCTTCGTGCGCCGGGCCTCTCGGTCATCGCGGAGGTGAAGCGGCGGTCACCGTCGAAGGGAGCGCTCGCGTCGGCCGACCTCGATCCCGCGCTTCTCGCGAAGGCATACGCGGAGGGCGGCGCCGCGTGCCTCTCAGTGCTCACCGACGCGAAGTCGTTCGGCGGCTCGCCCGACGACCTCGCGAGGGCTCGCTCCGCGACCGACCTCCCGGTGCTCCGCAAGGACTTCACGGTCGACGCTCGCGACGTCTGCGACGCGCGCTCGATGGGCGCTGACGCGGTGCTGCTCATCGCCGCTGCCCTCTCGGACGACGAGCTCGCCCGCTTCCACACGCTCGCGCACGAAGTGGGTCTCGACGCGCTCGTCGAGGTGCATGACGAGCCCGAGCTCGAGCGGGCCCTCGCGGCCGGCGCGACGTTGGTAGGGGTGAACCAACGAGACCTGGTCACGTTCGAGGTCGACCACGACCGCGCGGTGCGCATGGCTGCCGCGATCCCCGCGGACGTGGTGAAGGTCGCCGAGTCCGGGGTGAGGGGGAGCGACGACGCTCGCTCGCTCGCCGAGGCCGGCTACGACGCCGTGCTCGTCGGCGAGCACCTGGTGACCTCGACCGATCCGTCTGCGGCGATCCGGCTCCTGCGAGGAGAGTGAGGCGACGATGCGATTCCACCTGCCCGCCGACAAGATGCCGACCGCCTGGTTCAACGTGATGCCGCGGCTCGACGAGCCGGTGCCACCGCCCCTGCATCCGGGCACGCGAGAGCCTGTCGGCCCCGACGACCTTGCGCCCCTGTTCCCGATGGCGTTGATCGGCCAAGAGGTCTCCGGTGAGCCGTGGATCGACATCCCCGGTGAGGTGCTCGACATCCTCCGGCTGTGGCGGCCGACGCCTCTCGTGCGCGCCGAGCGGCTCGAGCGCGAGCTCGGCACGCCCGCGCGCATCTACTTCAAGGACGAGTCGGTCTCGCCGGCCGGCTCGCACAAGCCGAACACCGCCGTGCCGCAGGCCTTCTTCAACAAGGCCGAGGGCATCGCACGACTCACCACTGAGACCGGCGCCGGGCAGTGGGGAACGGCGCTCGCGTTCGCGTGCAGCCAGTACGACCTCGAGTGCAAGGTGTACATGGTCCGCGCGTCGTACAACCAGAAGCCGTACCGCAAGATCATGATGGAGATCTGGGGCGCGGAGTGCGTGCCCTCACCGGTCGACGACCCGGACTCGCCCGGTTCGCTCGGGCTCGCGATCTCCGACGCGGTTCGCGACGCGGCGAGCCGCGCCGACAGCCACTACTCGCTCGGCTCGGTGCTCAACCACGTGCTGTTGCACCAGACGGTGATCGGCCTCGAGGCGAAGGAGCAGCTCGCCCTGGCCGGCGAGACGCGGCCCGACGTCGTCATCGCGCCGTGCGGAGGCGGATCGAACCTCGGCGGCCTCTCGCTGCCGTTCGTCGAGGACCGCTCGGTGCGCTTGGTCGCGGTCGAGCCGGCGTCGTGCCCGACGCTGACCGAAGGGCGCTTCGACTACGACTTCGGCGACACGGCCGGCATGACTCCGCTGCTGCCGATGTACACGCTCGGCCACGACTTCATGCCGCCGCCGATCCACGCCGGTGGGCTGCGCTACCACGGCGACTCGCCGATCATCTCCCACCTCGTGCGCACGGGCCGGATGGAGGCGCTCGCGTATCCGCAGGGGAAGGTGTTCGAGGCCTCGAAGCTGTTCGCTCGAGTCGAGGGGCGCGTGCCGGCGCCCGAGTGCGGCCACGGCATCCGGGCCGCGATCGACGAGGCGCTCGCCGCAAAAGAGGAGGGGTCCGAGCGGGTGATCCTGTTCAACTACTGCGGCCATGGCTTGCTCGACCTCTCCGCCTACGACGACTTCAACCACGGCCGTCTCATCGACGCCTAGGACTGCCCACTCGATGTTCGTCAAGATCTGCGGCATCACCAACGAGGACGACGCGCTCCTCGCGGTCGCGCTCGGCGCCGATGCCGTCGGGTTCGTCTTCGCCCCGTCGCGGCGACAGATCGCGCCTGTGGTCGCGCGCGACATCGCCGCGTCGGTTGCCGCCCGAGGTGATGACGGTCGGCGTCTTCCGCGACGAGACGGCGGAACGGGTGGTCGAGATCGTGCACACGGCTGGCCTGCGTGCGGCGCAGCTGCACGGGCACGAGACGCCCGAGACGACCCGCTACGTCGCGGCTCGAGTCCCGTTCGTGATCCAGGCGTTCTCTGCGGGCGACCCGTGGCTCGAACGGGCGTCGTCCTACGGCGCCAACGCGATCCTCGTCGACTCGCCCGCTCCGGGCTCAGGCGAGGTGTTCGACTGGGCACTCGCCGAGGGCGCACCACTCGGCATGCGCGTCATGCTCGCCGGTGGGCTCACTCCCGAGAACGTCGCGGTCGCGATCGAAGCCGTGCGTCCGTGGGGTGTCGACGTGTCGACGGGCGTCGAGGCGAGCCCGGGCCGGAAGGACCCGCGCAAGCTGAAGGCGTTCATGGAGGCAGCCCGCTCGTCGTCGCAGTCGCCCTACCGCGGCGCCGACGAGCTCCCCTACGACTGGCAGGACGAATGACTTCGCTCATGGGAGAGCCCGACGCCGAGGGACGGTTCGGCGAGTTCGGAGGACGCTTCGTTCCCGAGACCCTCGTCCCCGCGTGCCAGGAGCTCGAGGCCGCATTCCGCGATGCGTGGGCCGACGCGTCGTTCCGCACCGAGCTCGACGACTTGCTGCGCTACTACGCGGGTCGCCCGTCGCCGCTCACCGAGTGCAAGAACCTGAGCGCCCGCCTCGGCGTCCGGCTGCTTCTGAAGCGCGAGGACCTGAACCACACGGGCTCGCACAAGATCAACAACGTCCTCGGGCAGGCGTTGCTCGCGCGCCGGATGGGCAAGGCGCGCCTCGTTGCCGAGACGGGCGCGGGTCAACACGGCGTCGCCACCGCGACCGCGGCCGCGTTGCTCGGGATGGAGTGCCGCGTCTACATGGGCGAGGTCGACGTCGCCCGTCAGGCCCTCAACGTGTTCCGGATGCGGCTGCTCGGTGCCGAGGTCACCCCAGTGACGTCGGGCAGTCGCACGCTCAAGGACGCGGTGAACGAGGCGATGCGCGACTGGGTCGCGTCAGTCGAGTCGACGCACTACTGCCTCGGCTCGGTGATGGGGCCGCATCCGTACCCGTGGATGGTGCGCGAGTTCCAACGCGTCATCGGCGACGAGGCGCGTGCGCAGTGCGAAGCGCTGCTGGGCGGTGCTCCCGACGTCGTGGTCGCGTGCGTCGGCGGAGGGTCGAACGCTGCGGGCATCTTCTCCGGCTTCGTCGACTCGCAGGCGGTGCTCGTGGGCGCCGAGCCGGCGGGTGGCGCGGCGATCGGCCACGGCGTGCCCGGTGTCGTGCACGGGATGAAGTCGTACCTCATGCAGTCCGAGCACGGGCAGGTGCTCGAGGCCGAGTCGATCTCGGCCGGGCTCGACTATCCGGGCGTCGGACCCGAGCACTCACACCTCGCGACGATCGGCCGGGCGCGCTACGAGCCCGTCACCGACGCGGAGGTCATCGAGGCGTTCCGGGTCCTCTCTCACGCGGAGGGCATCATCCCGGCGCTGGAACCGGCGCATGCCATCGCGTGGGTGCTGCGTGCCGCTCCCGAGATGCAAGGCGCCACGGTGCTCGTGAACCTCTCGGGTCGGGGCGACAAGGACGTCGCGCAGATGATGGACCTGCTCGGGTGACGACGCTGCGGCCTCCGCTCGAGCCGACTCTGCGCGCGGCTCGCGATGCCGGCCGCAAGCTGTTCGTGCCGTACATGACGGGAGGCCTCGGAGACGACTGGCTCGACGTGGTGCGCGCCTACGCGGCCGCGGGCGCCGATGCGATCGAGATCGGCATTCCGTTCTCCGATCCGGTGATGGACGGTCCGACGATCCAAGAGGCGTCAGAGCGGGCGCTGCGCGCGGGGGCGACGCCAGTCAGCGTGTTGCGCGACCTCGCTGACCTCGACGTCTCGGTGCCACTCGTCGTGATGACGTACTACAACCTCGCGTTCCACGCGGGCCACGAGCGGTTCGCCCATCAGCTCGCGGACAGCGGCGTCGGCGGCTGCATCCTCCCCGACCTCCCGCTCGAGGAGGCGGGCCCGTGGTGCACCGCCGCCGACGCCGCCGATGTCGCGACGGTGTTGCTCGCTGCGCCGACCGCTCCGGACGACCGCCTGCCGCGCATCTGCGATCGGTCGCGGGGTTTCGTCTACGCCGTCGGGCTCGTCGGTGTGACGGGCGAGCGGTCGACGCTCGCCGCGTCGACGACGGTCATGGCGAAGCGGTTGAAGGCGGTCACCGATCGGCCCGTCATCGCGGGCATCGGGATCTCGAGCGCCGAGCAAGCGGTCGAGGCGTGCACCGAGGCCGATGGCATCGTCATGGCTTCGGCGATCGTGCGGATGATCCTCGACGGCGCGGGACCCGACGAGGCAGGTGCGTTCGCAGCCGAGGTGCGTGCCGCGATCGACCGCGGGTGAGGCGCCTAGCGTGAGCGTCATGTCATGCGAGCTGTGTGAGGCGGCGAAGATCACCGAGTGGTTCTACGAGGACCACCTCTGCTGGATCGCCGAATGCGAGATCTGCGCCGTGCCGATGGTCGTGTGGCGCGAGCACGATGCGTCACCGCCCGATGACGTCAAGGCCGCCCTTCACGACCGCCTTGCCGCGGTCGTGACGCAGCACTTCGAGTTCGAGCACTACGTCGACGACCACATGCGCAACATCCCCGACCACTACCACGCCCACGCTCGGCCGCGCGGCGGGTTCTTCGGCCACGGGCTCAAGCGTCGGGATCAGGGTCAGCCGGGTTGACCCGCCCGTACCGGAACTCCATGTAAAGGCCCTTTGCGGTGCCGGCGATGGGCGTGCCCACGATCGCGCCTGGCACTCCGAGCGCGGCAGCGCCCACCAGTGCCGCGAGCATCGTCGTCGGAGGTGACAAGTTCACCGCGTCGCCCACGATCGCGGGCTGCAGGATGTGGTTCTCGAAGTTCATGTAGAGGACGTAGAGCACGAGGCAGATAACGCCCGTGAGCGGGCTCGCGGTGACGCCGAGCAGCACGAACACCGCGCCGCCGAGGAAGCCACCGACCTGCGGGATGAGGTCGGTCACCATCATCCAGACGGCAGCCAGAGGTGCGAGCGGCACGCGCAAGATCAGGCCGATCGCGAGGATGTAGACGCCCGCGAGCACCGCGACGAGGAGTGAGCCCGCGAAGTACTTCGCCAGCACCTTG
Source organism: uncultured Acidimicrobiales bacterium (assembly GCA_963739555.1). Classification (GTDB taxonomy): domain Bacteria; phylum Actinomycetota; class Acidimicrobiia; order Acidimicrobiales; family DATKAS01; genus DATKAS01. The sequence continues at coordinate 272,349 of CAVUAV010000012.1, forward strand.
TAGAACGTGCGGCCGATCCAGTCGGCCTGCGGTCTGTGTCGAGCCGGCACGAGTCGCCGGACGCGCGCGACGAGAAACTCCCCGTCGAGCAGCACGACGAACGCGACGATTGCGACGGTGAAGAGCGTCGCGGCGCCGCTGACCAGCGCGCTCGTGAGGTTGGTGATCGTGTCGGTGTCGATGGTCGCGGGCAGGTCCTGGGCCCACTGCTCGACCCGATCGGCCGCGTTCGCCCGCTCGAGTCGCGGGCCGACGATCGGGAACGTGTACATGTCGTGCACGGTGTCGGGCAGCTCGCTGCTGAACCGCTGCGCCTGCCGCACCGCGGCGGGGCCCATCACGAGCAGCAACAGCGAGAACGCGACGAGGAGGCCGAGGCCGACCAAGACGACGGCGATGGTGCGCCTGCAGTGCGCGCGACGCCGCACCATGCCGACCACAGGGTCGAGCGCGAGCGCGAGCACGATGCCAGTGCCGATGCGCAGCAACGCGTCGGCGCCGCTGCTGACGAGGCCGACCACCAGCAGGACGGCGAGCAGCGCGCCGCCGACCGCGAGCAGTGATACCCAGTCGAGCTCGAGCGTCACCCGTGCGCGGGCACGCTCGATCGACTCGGGCAGGGGTGGCGCGATCCGCGTCTCAGGCGCTTCAGCTTCAACCGGCTCGGCCCGCTCGCCCGGCTCGCCTGGCTCGCGCGGCTCGTCGGAGAGGGGTTCGCCGACCTCGGCAGCCACCCTCGGTACTGTACGAGGCCATGGCAGCCCCCACGGGGGACCAGCGCGGCCAGCCCTCTGGCATCCGCGACTTGTCTCGTTCGCTGCGTGTCGCCATTGCGTTCTCGAGCGTCGTCGCGCTCCTGCTGGTCATCGTCCTCACCTACGCGGTGCGGCACGTGCTCTCGGAAGCCCGTCACACACTGGCGCTCTTCGTCGCGGCCGGCATCAGCGCGATCCTTCTCGCGCCTCTCGTCGAGCTGTTCCAGCGCTGGATGCGCCGCGTCGTCGCGGTCGGTGTCGCCGTCGTCTTGCTCATCGGAGTCCTCGGCCTCGTCGCGTGGGGCGTGCTCGGCGACGTCAACCTTCAGATCGAGCGCCTTCAGGACGCCGCTCCGAAGGCGGCCGCGCAGATCGAGCAGAGCCAGCGGTTCGGCAAGGCGGCGCGCGAGTTCCGCCTCGAGGAGCGCGTGACCGAGGCGGTCCAGAGCCTCAGCCAGAACACCACGAAGCAGGCGCAGAAGGCGGCCCGCCGCGTCGCCACCTACACCGTGGGCGTCATCCTCATGCTCTTCCTCCTGTCGTGGGGACCGCGGATGGGCAAGGGTGCCCTCGCGCAGATATCGGATGAGGCGCGTCGCACGCGCCTCGACGAGATCGGGTCCGCGGCGATCCGCAACGGGCGCAACTACTTGCTGATCGCGCTCGGACAGGGGTTCCTCATCGGTGTCGTGACGTGGCTCGTCTGTCGGGTCGCGGACGTGCCGGCCCCTGCGCCGCTCGGGTTGATCATCGGCATGACGAGCCTCATGCCGTACCTCGGCATCGTGCTCGGTTCGATTCCCGCGCTGCTCCTCACCGCGGGCTTCCGATCGTTCGCCGCCGCCGGGGTGTTGCTCGCGGTGTTCGTCGCGATGCAGGTCGGGCAGATCTTCGTGCAGCGACGCCTGCGGGGCAGGGTGATGTACGTCGGCCCCGCGCTGATCACCGTGGTGTTCTTGCTCGGATACGACGTCTACGGGATCGGGGGAGCGCTCTTCGGCACCGCGATCGGTGTGTTCGTGATGGCGCTCGCCGGTGCGATCGGCACCGACGACCCCGAGGCCGACGCGCCGGACGCCAATGTGAGAGTGGCCCAAGCGGCAACGTCCTGACCCACGTAAGGTCGGTCGATGCTGCGAGGGGGCAAGTGGCTGATCGGTGTCGGAGTCGGCCTCCTGGTGATCGCCTTGCTGTGGTTGGTGTTCGCCGTGCCAGCGCTCGTCCGCTACCCGCTCGACATCGACGCGACGCCGATCTACGAGGGCAAGTTCACGCTCTTCGTCGACGCGAACACGTTCGCTCCGCTCGACACGCCTCAGGTTCTCCCGCTGAAGGTGACCCGTCACATCGACGCGCTCGGAAGCAAGAGCAGCTACTCGAAAGTCGTCGTCTCGGAGAAGATCGACTTCGACGCGGGAGGGCAGTTCAGCCAGAAGCAGGACAACCAGTACGTGATGGATCGCCGTTCCATGAAGAACGTGCAGAGCGACAACGCGTACGCGTTCACCTCTGACAACGTCGTCGACCGCTCACCCGCGTTCCGGCTGAACTTCCCCCTCGACACCGATGCAAACGGCGAGTACCTCATCTACAAGAACGAGACCGCGTCGACCTACACGGCGGCGCCGGATCCAGTGGAGCCCAAGCTCGAGGTGGACGGGCTGCACCTGGTGGCGTTCGCAGCGTCGTCGAAGCCGACGCCGATCAGCCCGGCGTACATCGCGCTGCTGTCGCAGTCCGTGCCGTTGCCGAAGACGTTGACGATCACACAGCTGACCCCCTTGTTGCTCCAGGCCGGGATCGACGTGCCCGCCACGCTCACCGCGCTTCAACCGGTGATCACGCCAGAAGATCTCACGACGCTCACGAAGCTGGCGTCGCAACCGATCGCGCTCCAATATCTCGACACGTTCAGCGGCGGCGATGCCGTCGAGCCGACGACAGGCGCGATCGTCGTCGTGCGCAACGTGGTCGAGACGGTGTCCGCGACGGCCGCGCCCGAGGCGTCGAAGCCGATCATCGATGTGCTGACGCGATATCCGCAGGTGCCAGAGGCGAAGACAGCCCTCGAGGGCCTCAACGCGCTCGCGACCAACCCGATCCCGCTCTTCCGCAACGAGTTCTCGCAGACCGACGCGTCCATCAAGGACATCGCGGGTCAGGTGAAGGACCAGAAGGACAAGATCGAGCTCGCCAAGAAGACCGTGCCGACGGTGCTCGTCGTGCTCGGCGTCGTCGCGGGGGTCGCCGGTCTCGCGCTGCTCTTCGTCGGCGCTCGCCGCGCTCGCAGATCAGGCGGCGAGGTGGCGACGTAGGAACTCGACCGTCCGCCGCCACGCGAGCTCCGCGGCAGCGGCGTCGAACGCAGGCGGACGGTCGGACTCGAAGAACCAGTGCCCTGTGCCGGCGTATCGGTGGAACTCGACAGGGCGGGCCTCGAGTCGGAGCGTCGCTTCGAGGAACGCGATCGCGTCGTCATCCACGAACTCGTCGTGCTCCGCGAAGTGCGCGAGGTAGGCGGACTGCGAGCCCTTGAAGTCGATGTCCTGCGATCCGTAGAAGGCGACGACGGCGCCAACGATGTCGACCGCGCGCGCCGAGAGCCAGAGCGCCCACGACGCGCCCATCGAGAACCCGACGACGCCGATCGGTGCGTCGGGCGTGACGGCGAGTCCCCGCAACGTCGCAGCCGACGAGAGGACGAGCGCGGCCGTGGGGTTCGGGTCGATCGCGGCGAGCAGGGCTTCGGCCTCGTCCGGCTTGTCCGCGGTGCGGCCGCCGTGCAGGTCGGGAGCGAGCGCGACGAAGCCCTCGTCGGCGAGGCGGTCGCAGGTCTCTCGGAAGAACGGGGTCAGACCCCACCACGAGTGGAGCACGAGCACGCCGGGACCTCGGCCTGTCGCCGGGGCGACGAGGTACCCGGTGCCCGCGTTGCTCACAGGACTCCCACCAGGGCCTTCGACCAGGGGCGGGCGAGCTCGCGGAGCCGGGCGATGCCGTCGTCGCCGATCGCACCCCACGGCGCCGCGGCAGCGCGGTCGGTGCTCGCCTCGATCTCGGCGCGAGCGACGCGACCCTCCGCGGTGAGCGAGCCGTCGCGCTCGGTCCATCCCCGCGACACGAGGTCGTCGAGTGCCTCGTCCCACGCGTCGTCGGACCACGCGCGGGTGGACTGGAGGATGGCGCGCGGCACCTCGCCACTCGCCGCGTGCATGACCAGCGCTTGGATGCCCGACGCGCCTGCGAGGGTGAGCGCCGCGATGTGGCCGTCGCCCCGGTGCTCACGAAGGACACTCGTCGCATGCCAAAGGACGAGGTGGTCGTCGTCGGGCCAGGGAAGCGCTGCGTGGGCGGCGGCCAGGGGACGGCCGTCGCAGCAGGCTGCGCCGGCGGCGGCACGCGCGAGCGCTGCTGCCTCGCTCATCTCCGGGCTCTCGACCGCGTCTCCGAGCACTCGTCGAAGAGCCGCGTCGGCGGCGGCGAACCGGGCGTCGACGATCGCCGAGGGCGCGGCGACGGCCCACGAACTGGGGATCGCGGCGTGCACGACCTCAGGGTTGAAGTTGAAGAACGTCGACACCACGACCTCGGCGGACACGGCGCCCATCGGCGCGGCGCGCGAGGCGAAGTAGCCGTGGCGCCCGGTGATGCCGAGCCCCGCATACGCCTCTGCGGCCTCGGGGACGAAGTAGATCATCCCGTGGTACGGCTCGAGCGTGCGCCAGACCTTGCGCGCGGTGGTCGGATCGATCGGAGAGGGCACGAGCGAGACTCTGGCACACTCGGTCGCGGTGTCTGTCTACGACCACGTCGGCACAGAGTTCTTCACGACGCTCGTCGATCGGTTCTACGACGCGGTCGAGACCGATCCGGTGTTGCGCCCGCTGTATCCCGAGAGCCTCGAAGCGAGCCGGGCGCACCTGGCCGGCTTCCTCGTCCAGTACTGGGGCGGACCGGCGACCTACAGCGAGGAGCGCGGGCACCCCCGCCTGCGGCTGCGCCACGCGCCGTTCGCGATCGGCCGCGCCGAGCGCGATGCGTGGTTCGACCACATGGCCGCAGCAGTGCGCTCGATGGAAGCGGGTCCGGAGATCGAGACCGCGATGCTCGACTACTTCGATCAGGCCGCGACCGCGATGATCAACACCGGGCTGTCGCAGTTCACTAGTCCGTGAGCTGCGCCTCGGCCGCCCGCAAGCGGCTGCACAGGTGCAGGAGCAGCTTGTGCGAGAGGCCAGCGTGCTCCTTCATGAGCGGCACGAAGTTGAACTGCGCGATCGCGAGCGTGTTCACGGGAGTCACCGCGGTGCAGGTGGCCGTGCGGGCCTCGCCGTCGATCAGCGCGATCTCACCGAAGTAGTCGCCCACGCCGAGCGTCGCGCGGGTGCGGCCATTGCGCTTCACCGCGACCGATCCCTCGAGGATCAGGTAGAAGCGGCCCGAGGGCTCGCCCTGCACGCAGATGTTCTGACCTGCGTCGAAGTCGATCTCCTTCGCCACCGCGAGGATCTGACCGAGCTCCTTCTTCGAGCACTCGCTGAACAGGTCGACCGCACCGAGCATGCCGAGCCTGGGGTCGTTCCTCGCCACCCTTGCCTCCTGGACGCGCCTTCGGCCTCGAGATTTCCGTGGAGGGTAGCGTCCGGTCGTGCTGACACGCCGCCTGGGTCGAACTGGTCACGAGTCGTCGGTCGCGGTGCTCGGCGCCGCGGCGTACGCGCGGTCGACGCCCGACAGCTGCCGCCGCGTCCTTCCACGCTGCACTCGAGGCCGGCATCAACCACCTCGACATCGCGCCGCGATACGGCGACGCGCAACGCCTCATCGGTCCGCTCGTGCCCGCGGTCCGCGATCGCCTGTTCATCGGCTGCAAGAGCACCCGCCGCAACGGCGACGGGTTCCGCGCGCAGATGGAGGAGTCGCTCTCGCTCCTGGGCTGCGACTCGTTCGACCTCCACCAGCTCCACGGCGTGACGTCGCTCGACGAGCTCGACACCCGTCAAGGTGCAGTCGACGCGTTGCTGAAGGCGCGCGACGAAGGGCTCTGCCGGTACGTCGGCATCACCGGCCACGACTTCGGGGCGCCCGCTGCCCACGCCGAGGCAGTGCGCAGGTACGACCTCGACACCGTCATGTTCCCGGTGAACGCGCGCCTCTGGGGCGACGCCGACTTCCGCCGAGACGCCGAGGCGTTGCTCGCGCTCTGCGAAGACCGCGACGTCGGCGTGATGGCGATCAAGACGGCCGCGGCGCGGCCGTGGCGCGCCGGGGGCGAGCGCACCTCCACTACGTGGTACGAGCCGTACACGGACGCGGCCTCGATCGAACGGGGTGTGCGGTTCACGCTCTCCGTCGAGGGAGTCGACGCGCTGTGCACTCCCGGCGACATCGCGGTGCTCACCGAGGTGCTGCGGACGATCGACGACTTCGTGCCGATGAGCGTCACCGAGATGGACGACACGATCGCGGCGGTCGCCGACGAGCCGATGATCTTCCCCATGCCTGCGTAGCCGACGTCCGCTTCGCTTCCGCGGCTCCGGTCGCTTCGCTCCACAATCGGTGCTTCGCGCACCCGGCGGCGCATTGCGCCGCCCTGTGAGTTCACGGAACTGACACGGAACCAGCGAGCCTGGTCGCACGTCCCATGGGCAACGGAACGACCTGAACCCAGGGGGCATCATGCGCAGGAACGTCCGAAACGTCACGATGGTGGGTCTCGCGGCACTCGTGCTGGGAGGTGTGGCGGTCGCCGCGTCGGGGGCGTTCGACTCGACGCCGACCGACACCGGGGCGAGAGAGGCGGCGACGGCCGACGGCGTTGCGGGCGCGCCGACCACGATGGCCGCCTTCTCGAACGACGCGAAGACAGAGAGCGTGGCTGCGGGCGGCGCCGGTCGAGCGGTGCTGCGACGATCGCTGCTGGCGCCCGGCACCCGCCCCTGCGCAAGACGCCGCGACCCAGGTCCCGGGGGACGACGGCGCCAAGATCGTGAAGACCGCGGACCTGACCGTGTCGATCGCGAAGGGCAAGTTCACCGGCGCGTTCGCCGAGGCATCACGCATCGCAACCGCGAACGGAGGCTTCGTCGTCAGCTCGTCGACGTCCACGACGGGCTTCCCCGGCAACCCCATCCCGCTCGACGACACGGCTGCGCAGCAGACGCCGGCGTCTGACACCCGCGCTCGCGCCGGTCAGCTCACGATCCGCGTGCCCGCCGCGAGGTTCGATGCGACGCGGGCGGCGCTGTCCGGTCTCGGCGACGTCGACAACGAGTCGATCAACGGGCAGGACGTGAGCAGCCAGCTCGTCGACCTCGGTGCGCGCATCACGAGCCTGAAGGCCGAGGAGCAAGCGTTCCAGACGCTGCTCGGCAAGGCGACCGCGATCGGCGACGTGCTCCAGATCCAAGATCAGCTGTTCAACGTCCGCACCCAGATCGAGGAGCTGCAGGCCCAGCAGGCGAGCCTCGACGATCAGGCGACGTTCTCGACGATCACCATCTCCATGTACGAGCCGGGTGTGGCGTTCACGCCGGCTCCCGAGACCGAGCCGTCGATCCTGTCCAAGGCGTGGGACGACGCGACCGGCGGTGCGCTCAACGTCCTCGGAGGCATGGTCGTGATCCTCGGCTACGCGGTGCCGCTCGCGTTGCTCGCCCTCATCGGGTGGGGCGTGTGGGGCATCACGGCGCCGTGGCGTCGGCGCCGGCGCTCAGCCGAGCAGCAGCTCGCGGTGGAGCCGTAGCCACTCCAGCATGCGGCGGGCGTCCTCGTGGAGGCCTTGCTCCCAGAAGGTCTTCTCGGGCTCGACGCCCAAGGGTCCTCGCTCCTCGATCTCGTCGATGTCGGCTTGCTGATGCCGCTCGGCGAGATCGATCAGCGCGTCGGGCGTCGCGCCCCTGCCGTAGGTCTCGCACACGAGCCGCAGGCGTCGGGCGCGATCGGGCGGCGTGCTGAAGCCGACCTCGCGGCAGCGATCGTCGTCTCGCATCGGCACCATCTCGAACGCGACGTACGACAGGTCGTAGAGCGGGCTTGCGTGCGTCGTGAAGTCCCAGTCGATGAACGCGATCGGGTCGTCACCGCGCCACACGACGTTCCAGGGCCCCGGATCGCCGTGGCACGCGATGTGACCTGGTGCGAGGCCGGGCGGCGCGTAGTCGGCGATGGCGTCGTGGAACCGCATGAGGAGATGGACGACCGCGACGAGGCCGCTGTCTTCGCGCAACACGTCGGGCCAGGCGTCGTCGAGCGACACATGGCCATCGATGAAGGTGAGGACCTCGCGGCCATCCTCGTCGAAGCCGAGTGCCCTGGGCGCACCGTCGAACCCCTTCATCTCGAGGTGGTGGAGGAGGTCGTGCACTGCCGGCGTCGCTTCGCTCGGCGTGCGTCGCACCGTGTCGCCGATGCGCACCACGGACGGGTTCACCGCCCCGCCCCGCAGCACCTCCTCGTCCACCGGCCGACGATGGCACAGATGGACGCGGCGGAACGTGCTGCAGGATCCCGCAGGCAACGAGTTCGCGAGCGCGTATCGTCGCCGCCATGGCTGAGCTCAAGACCGGTGACAAGGCGCCCACGATCTCGCTCCACGATCAGGACGACAAGACCGTGAAGCTGTCGGGCTACAAGGGCCGCAAGGTGCTCGTGTACTTCTACCCGAAGGCCGACACGCCCGGTTGCACCGCTCAGTCGTGTGGCCTGCGCGACATCCTCCCGAAGATCGGCGACACGGCTGTCATCGGCATCAGCCCCGACAAGCCTGCGAAGCAGAAGAAGTTCGACGAGAAGTACGGCCTCGGCTTCCCGCTGCTCGCGGACACCGAGCACGACGGTCGCCGAGGCGTTCGACGTGTGGCGCGAGAAGTCGATGTACGGCAAGAAGTACATGGGCATCCTTCGCTCCGCGTTCCTGATCGACGAGAAGGGCAAGGTCGCGGAGGCGTGGTACGGCATCAGCCCGAAGGACACGCCCGCGAACCTGCTCGAGGCGCTCGGCCAGTGAGCGACGCGCTGCCGAAGCCGATCGACGTCCTTCCGCATCGCCCGCCCTTCCTGTTCGTCGACGAGGTCACCGCGCTCGTGCCCGGGCAGTCGGCGCGCGGCGTGTGGCGGCTCACGGGGGAGGAGTGGTTCTTCCCCGGTCACTTCCCGGGAAGGCCGACGCTGCCGGGCGTGCTCATGGCCGAGTCGATCGCGCAGCTCGGCGCGGTCGCCGTCCTCACCGACGAGCGGTTCACGGGCAAGCTGCCCCTTTTCGGTGGGCTCGACTCGGCGAGGTTCCGCCGTCAGGTCGTGCCCGGCGACACGCTCGAGCTCGAGGTCGAGCTGGCCCGGTTGTCGGGACGTGCGGGCCGCGGCAGCGGCAAGGCGAGCGTGAACGGCCAGGTCGCGTGCGAGGCCGACCTGCTGTTCGTGGTGGTCGACGCCGCTCCTTCCTGATGACCTGTCGCGTCGTGCGCGGCAGTTCGCGCGTCGCGCGACAAGTGCTGGCGAGCGGCCTGAACGGCCTACGCGGTGCCGATCACCAGGCAGCCGTTGTGCCCGCCGAAGCCGAACGAGTTCGACAGCGTCGGCCCGGGCTCCCACGCGCGCGGCTCGCCATGGACGACGTCGATGTGCACGTCGGGGTCGGCCTTCGCGAACCCCGCGGTCGGCGGGATGAGCTTGTGCTCCATCGAGAGCAGGACCGCGGCCGCTTCGAGCGCGCCCGCCGCGCCGAGCGCGTGCCCGGTGACGCCCTTCGTCGAGGTGACGGGAGGACCAGGAGTGCCGAAGACCTTCTCGATCGCCTGCGCCTCGGCGGCGTCGTTCAGCGGGGTCGCGGTGCCGTGGGCGTTGATCTGCTTGATGTCGCTCGGAGCGACGCCGGCTTCGGCGAGCGCGAGGTCGATGCAGGCGATCGCGCCCGCACCGCCGGGGGAGGGTGCAGTGATGTGATGCGCGTCGGCCGTGCTCGCGCCGCCCATGATCTCCCCGTAGATGTGCGCGCCGCGAGCGTGCGCCGCGTCCCATTCTTCGAGGACGAGCACTGCCGCGCCTTCGGCGATCACGAAGCCGTCACGGTCGACGTCGAACGGCCTCGAGATGCCGAGCGACGACAGCGCAGTCATGTTGATGAAGCCCTGGATGCCGACCTCGGTCATCGCGGCCTCTGACCCTCCCGCGAGCACCGCGTCGCAGCGGCCGTAGGCGATCAGGCGCGCCGCGTTCGCGATCGCGTGCGTGCTTGCTGCGCACGCGGTGACGACGTTCTCGCACGGGCCCTTGCCACCCGAACCGCATCGACACACCGGCGGCGGCCGCGTTGGCCATCATCATCGGCACGAGGAACGGCGAGACTCGCCGCGGGCCCTTGGCGTCGTAGACGCGAACCTGCTCCTCGATCGTGGAGAGGCCGCCGACACCGGTCGCGATGATCACGCCGGCCCGACTCGGGTCGGCTCCGGGCTCGCCGGAGTCGTCGAGCGCCATCGTCGCCGCCGCGAGCGCGAACTGCGAGAAGCGGTCGGTGCGGCGTGCCTCCTTCGGATTGGGGAACCAATCGTCCGGCACGAAGTCGAAGACGCGATGCGCCCCTTCGGGAGCGGGCCCACACAGGCCGTTCCAGAACGCGTCCTTGCCGATGCCACACGGCGCGACGATGCCGATGCCGGTGACCGCGACGCGTCTGCCCTGCATGCCTGACCTGCCCGCTACTTCGAGGTGATGAGCTGGTAGGCCTCGCCCACCGTCTGGATGCCGTCGAGCTCCTCTTCGGGCACCTCGACGCCGAACTCCTCCTCGAGTGCCATGACGAGCTCGACGAGATCGAGGCTGTCGGCATCGAGGTCGTCGCCGAACTTGGCTTCCATCGTCACCTTCTCGGGCTCGACGGAGAGCACGTCGACGACGCACTTCTTGAACCGATCGAACTTCTCATCGTTGGCCACTGCTCAAGCTCTTTTCTCTCGAGTTGACGGAAGTGCGCTGCGGAAAACCTAATGCCCCATCCCGAGGCCGCCATCGACGGGGATGACGGCGCCGGTGATGTAGCCCGCGGCGTCAGAGGCGAGGAAGCTCACCACCGCAGCGATCTCCTCGGCTGTCGCCAGGCGGCCGAGCGGCACGGCGGAGGTGAGCTCGGCCTGACGCGCCTCGGGCAGCGCAGCGATCATGTCGGTGGCAACCGGCCCGGGCGCGACGACGTTCACGGTGATCGACCGCGAGGCGAGCTCGCGGGCGAGCGACCGCGCGAGGCCGACGAGCCCCGCCTTCGAGGCCGCGTAGTTTGCCTGGCCCGCGGAGCCGAGCAGCCCGACGACCGAAGACATGAAGATCATCCGGCCGCGGCGAGCTCGCACCATCCCCGATGCCGCCGCGCTTGGCCACGCGGTAGGTGCCGGCGAGGTTGGTGTCGATCACGCTCGTGAACTGCTCCTCGCCCATCCGCAGGAGCAACCCGTCGTGGTTGATCCCGGCGTTCGCCACGAGCACTTCGACTGGGCCGTACCGCTCCTCGACCGCGGTGAACGTCGCGTCGACGTCGGAGGCGCTGGTCACGTCGCACTTCAGCGCGAACAGGTCGTCGGGCGGTGGCTTCGTCGCGTAGGTGACGGCGACACGATCGCCGTTCGCCTCGAAGGCCCTCGCGCAAGCGAGGCCGATGCCACGCGAGCCGCCGGTGATCAAGACCGTTCTCGGCTCGCCGCCCTCCGTCACCGCATGCCCCGGCAGATCATCGGGCGCCCCACCTGATGACCGCGCTCGCCGACGTCATCCCGGCTCCGAAGCCGACGAGCAGCAGCAGGTCGCCGTCGTGCACCCGGCCAGCGTCGATCGCATCGACGAGCGCGAGCGGGATCGAGGCCGACGACGTGTTCCCGGTGCGGTGGAGCACCGTCACCATCCTGTCCATTGACACGCCGAGCCGCGTCGCCGCGGCTTCGATGATGCGGATGTTCGCTTGATGCGGCACGACCAGCGCGAGGTCGTCGACCGTGACGCCGGCTTGGGTCAGTGACTTCTGGGCCGAGTCGACCATCACGCGCACGGCGCGGCGAAAGACCTCGCGTCCGTCCATCTTCATGTAGCCGCCGACGTCCGCGTAGAGCAGCGGTTCGAGCGAGCCATCTGACGAGAGGTCCCAGCCGAGCAGCTGACCGCGGCCCTCGACGGCCTCGAGCACGACAGCGCCGGCACCGTCGGCGAACAGGATCGCAGTGCCGCGGTCCTCCCAGTCGACGATGCGCGACAGGGTCTCCGCGCCGATCACCAGCACCTTGTTCGCGCCGGCGCCGATGAACCCGTGTGCGGCGACGAGCCCGTAGACGAAGCCCGAGCACGCGGCGTTCAGGTCGAACGCGCCGCACTGCACGCCGAGCTCGTGCTGCACCGACGATGCGGTGGCGGGCACTGTCCTGTCAGGGGTGGTCGTGGCGAGGATCACGAGATCGATCTCGCTCGGGTCGATGCCCGCGTTCTTCAACGCCGCTCGCCCCGCTTCGGTCGCGAGCCCGCAGGTCGTGCCTCCGATCCGGCGCTCCTTGATGCCGGTGCGCTCGGTGATCCACTCGTCGCTCGTGTCCATCGTGGCGGAGAGGTCTTCGTTCGTGACGGTCTTGTCGGGCAGCGCCGTGCCCCAACCCACGATCCGCGCACCCCGGAGGCGCTCGAGGCTCGACGCGGATGTCATGCCGTGCGCAGCCAGGCGATGGGTTGGCTCACCGTGACGCGCTCACCGTCGACGGCGATGAGGCCCATGACCGATCCGCCGAAGGGGGAGCGCACCTCGTGGTCGCCGACGCGGCCGACCAACGTGCCGGCCTGGATGACGTCGCCGGGGACGATCGTCGGATCAGGCGTGAACACGCCGGCTGCGGGGCTGACGACCAGGCGCTCGGTCGCGAACAGGTGCTCGCCCTCGTGCCCGCTGAGATGGGGCGTGGGAGTGCTGCTCGCGATGCGCTCGAGGAGCGAGTCGACTTCGTCCGGGGTGCTCACCGAGATCGCGGTGACGTTCGGGATCGTGCGCTTGGCCATCCCCGTCAGCACGCCGCCGGGCCCGAGCTCGACGAGCGTCGTGACGCCGGCATCGGCGAGCGCCAGCAAGCACTGCCGCCACCGCACTGGGCTGCACAGCTGAGCGGAGAGGAGGCTCGCCCAGTCGTCGCCTTGGTCGTGCGCCAGCGCGTCGACGTTCGAGATCACCGGGACATCGGTGTCGCGCGGCTTCGCCTCGGCGATCGCCTTGCGCAACCGGTCGCGCGCCGGCGCCATGAACGGCGTGTGGAACGCGCCGCTCACCGGAAGCGGCATGACCTTCTTCGCACCGAGCTCTTTCGCATGGGCCGCTGCGGAGGCGACACCTTCGGGCGAGCCTGCGATGACGACTTGCCCCGGAGCGTTGAAGTTCGCGACCCACACGTCGCTGTCTGCGCGGCGACAGGCGATCTCGACCTCGTCGTCATCGAGGCCGAGCACCGCGGACATCGTCCCGGGCTGATCCTGGCCCGCAGCGTGCATCGCCTCGGCGCGCTCGGCCACGAGCTGCACCCCCTCGTCGAACGACAGCGCGCCAGTCGCGACGAGCGCGGTGTACTCGCCGAGGCTGTGGCCCGCACAGAACATCGCGTCGAGGCCGGTGCGTTCGATCGCGTCGAGCACGACGAGGCTCGAGACGAACGTGCACAGCTGTGCGTTGCGCGTGTCCTTCAGCTCGTCCGCGTCGGCGTCGAGCAGGAGCCGCCCGAGGTCTCGTTCCGCGATCTCGCTCGCCTCGCCCACGAGCTCCCACGACTCCTCACCGGCCCACGGCCTCCCCATCCCTGGTCGTTGCGACCCTTGCCCGGGGAACGTGAACGCGAGCATCAGTGGCGGGACTCCAGTGGGTGTCGGAAGCGGGCGGGAGCTTCGGTGTGTTGTGTGTGACCTCTCCGAGGCGGGGGAAGTTTCTCAGACTCATGGGTTACCTGCGGGTAGCCGCGGATACGCTGCGGCGCGTCGCGTCCGAGCACGCGGCCGCACACGCGCCCGAGTGGTGGAATGGCAGACACGGAGGCCTCAAAAGCCTTTGCCCGCAAGGGCGTGCGGGTTCAAGTCCCGCCTCGGGCACCGGAATGCCTCGTCGCCGCTCGGCGGCGCCGCTCGCTTCGCTCGGCAATCGGTGCTGCGCGCACCCGGCGGCGCATTGCGCCGCCCCCCGCCGCTCAGGACTGCAGCTCGACGAGGAACGGGTTGGTCTTGCGCTCCCATCCGATCGTCGTCGTGCCGCCGTGCCCCGGCAAGACGTGCGTGTCGTCGGGCAGCGGCAGGATCTTCTCGGCCATCGACGCCATCAGCTGCTCGTAGCTGCCACCGGGAAGATCGGTGCGACCGATCGATCCCTGGAAGAGGTGATCCCCGGAGAACAGGATCGGGGCTTCGCCTTCGATGTCGAGCCGGAAGCAGACCGAGCCCTGCGTGTGGCCGGGCGTGTGGATCGCCGTGAACGTCATGCCGGCACCGCTGATGCGCTGGCCGTCGTCGAGGCCGTAGATCACCTCGGGCGGACGCAGGTCGAGGCCTTCGAGATACGACCCGAACATCCCGCTCGTGCCCAGCGGGTCGAGCAGCATGTGCTTGTCAGCGTCATGGATGCGGACCTCGAGGTCCCCCGCGACGAGCCCACGGTCCGAGTCGTGCACCAACGTGCCGACCCCACCGATGTGATCGATGTGACCATGCGTGTTGAAGAGCGCGACGAGTCGGAGCCCGTGGTGCGCGAGGCGCTGCACGATCGCGCTCGGGTCGGGCGGCGCGTCGATGAGCACGCACTCTCCGCCCGGGCCCTGCGCGGACACGATCCACGCGTTCGTCTGCGCGAGCCAGAGCGGAAGACCTTCGATCAGCACAGCGCGACTCTACGGCTCGGCGCGGCGACGGCCGTCGTCGAGCGCAGCCGCAACCGCGAGCACGACCGGATCGTGCTCGATCTCGTCGAGCGGCTTCGGCAGGGCCAGCGACCAGTTCGGCCACTCGTCGACCGTGCCCGGCATGTTGGGCCGCTCCTTCACCTCGAGTGCGTCGTCGAGGGTGCCCGCGACGACGACTGACGGCGCGTCCGCGAGCGCGCGGTGCGCGGCGATGGTGACGCGGTCGAGGTCCGCGTCAGGACCGAACCCCGTGACGCGTTCGAGCTGCGACTTGAACCAGGTCGCGCCCGATTCGCTCACGGTCTTGCCGATGCGCCTCTGGTCTTCGAGGTCTGAACCCGCCCATGCGCCCGCGAGCGTCGGCAGGTCGTGCGTGGTCACCGCGGCCAGCGCCTGGACGGGGAAGCGCTCCGGTTCGCGGTCCTCGAACCAGATCAGCCGGTAGCTGAGGACCCCGCGCGCGGCGAGGTCCTCGCGCACCTCGTCCTCGACGGTGCCGAGGTCTTCGCCGATGACGAACGCTCCGGCGCGCTCGCTCTCGAGGGCCAGCAGGTCGAGCAGCTCACGGGCGGGGAGGTGCACATAGGCCCCGGTCTTCGGCGAGCCGCCGGGCGGGATCCAGAAGAGGCGATAGAGGCCCATCACGTGATCGACGCGCAGCCCGCGGACGCCTCGCATCGCTGCCCGCACGGTCTTGATGAACGGCTCGAAGTGGGCAGCGCGCAGCTTCCACGGCACGAACGGAGGCAGCCCCCAGTCCTGTCCGTCCTCGTTGAAGCCGTCCGGAGGAGCCCCGACACGCGCGTCGAGCGCGAGCAAGTGCTGCCACATCCACGCGTCTGCGCCACCGGAGTCGAAGCCGACGGCGAGGTCGCCGACGAGGTCGCAGCCGCGGCCACCGGCGCGTGCGAGCTGCACCTCGAGCTGCCACTGGAGCCACATGTGCAGCTGCACGCGGGGTTCGTGCTCACGAGCGAAGCGCGCGACACGGCCCGACGTCGGGGAGTGATAGCTCGGTGGCCACGCCTGCCAGCCTCCGCCGTGCCGCTCGGCGAGCGCGCAGTAGATGGCGAACACGCGAAGGTCCGTGCCGTGCTCGGCGCAGAACGCGCTGAACGCGTTGCGGCTGTCCTGGTCCGCGTGCGCGGTCCACCAAGAGAAGAGCCGATCGAACGCCGCACGCTTGAGACGGAACACGGCGTCGCGGTCGATCAACCTGCGTTGGTCGAGCGCGCGTCCCGCGTTCGCGAATCGGTTGAGCTCCTCGCCGAGCAGTGGCGCGCCGGGCATCGACTCGACGTGCAGCGCGAGCGGGTTCCGCCAGAGGCGGCTGGCCGGGAAGTACGGGCTCGGCTGCTGGGGATGCACAGGGGCCACCGCGTGCAACGGGTTGAGCACGAGCATCTCTGCGCCCAACGACGACGACCACGTCGCGAGGCGAGCGAGGTCGTCGAGGTCGCCGATGCCCCAGCTCGCGCGCGAGCGGGCGGCGTACAGCTGCACCGCCCACCCCCACATCCGCCGCCTCACGGGATGTGCGCGAGCCGGAGTGACCACCAGCCGCGAGGGCGGCCAGCCGTCGCGGGGCACGAGCTCGTGGTAGCCGAGAGGGAGGTCCGGCGGCAGCGAGCGCACGTCGGGCACGACGGTGCCGTCCTCGAGGTGGAGGTCGGCGGCGCTCCAGAGCGAGTCGGTGGCGCCCCGCGTGACGATCCACATCGGGGGAGAGGGCTCGGGCGGACCGTCGGGATGGTCGCCTGCGTCCATCGCGGCGAGGAGCGCCTCGCGCGTCTCGGTGGACGTGTCGAAGCGGTCGCGGTCCCAGCTCCAGTAGCCGTCGGTGATGCCCCAGGCGTCGACCGACATCGAGAGAGTCTCCCACTGCGCGAGTGGGCTTCTACACTCGACCTCATGTCGCGCTCGCTGATCGAGCGGCGCCTCACCGAGCTCGGCGGGCGCCTCAAGGAGCTTCGCAAGGAGCTCGCGGTCGTCGACGAGCAGCTCGACCACCTCAGCGGGGCCGCAGATGACGCCCATCTGAAGGCACTTGTGTCCGAGACGCCCCTGGCGGACCACGAGCATCGCGAGGCCCAGCGCCACGCCGATGCGATGGCGCGTCAGCGCGCCGACGTCGTCGCGACCATCGCGCGCCTCGAGGCGGACCAGGACAGCCTGCTCGACCGCCTGTTCGCCGAACAGTCGTGACGGTGCGGGTCGTCGTCGCGGAGGACGAGAGCATCATCCGCCTCGACCTGCTCGAGTCGCTGCAGGAGGAGGGGTACGAGGTCGTCGGCCAGACCGCGCGGGGCGACGAGGCCGTGGCACTCGTGGAGCGGCTCGAGCCCGACGTCGCGATCCTCGACATCAAGATGCCCGGACTCGACGGCATCGAGGCCGCTCGCCGCATCCACGATCGACGCACGACCGCGGTGCTCATCCTCACGGCGTTCAGCCAGCGCGATCTCGTCGAGCAGGCGCGTGACGCCGGGGCTCAGGCCTATCTCGTGAAGCCGTTCCAGCGCGCCGAGCTGATGCCGGCCGTCGAGCTCGCCCTCGCTCGCCACCGCGAGGCGGTCGTGCTCGAGCGCCAGGTGGTCGACGCCACGAGTCGGCTCGAGGCCCGCAAGGTGATCGACCGGGCGAAGGGCGTGCTGATGGACCAGCACGAGCTGAGCGAGGCGGCGGCCTTCGCGTTCATCCAGCAGACCGCGATGCGCACGCGCAGCACGATGGCGGCCGTCGCCACGCAGGTGCTCGAGGGCAGCCTCGTCCCCTGAGTTGTCGGCGGGGGCGCGGCGTACGCTCGACCCGTGGCCAAGCTCCTGCTGCTCGACGGCAACTCCCTGACGTATCGGGCGTTCTTCGCGTTGCCGACCGACATGGCGACGTCGTCGGGCCAGGTGACCAACGCTGTGTTCGGCTTCACGTCGATGCTGATCAACCTGCTGCGCGACCAACGTCCCGATGGCGTCGTCGTGCTGTTCGACCGTCCGGAGCCGACCTTCCGGCACGAGGCCGTGCCCGAGTACAAGGCGCAGCGCGAAGCCGCTCCCGACATCCTCCGCCAGCAGATGGGGCTCGTGCGCCAGATCGTGAACGCGCTCGGGATCGAGGTGTCCGACCTCGAGGGCTACGAGGCCGACGACCTGATCGCGACGCTCGCGACGCGCGGTCGCGACCTCGGGCTCGACATCGTGATCGTCACCGGCGACCGCGACACCTACCAGCTCGTCGAAGACCCTCACATCGCGGTGCTCTACAACCGGCGTGGCGTGTCCGACTACGCGCTCTACGACGAGGCCGGCATCTTCGAGCGGTGTGGCGTGACGCCGGCGCAGTACCCCGAGTACGCCGCGTTGCGCGGCGACCCGTCCGACAACCTCGCTGGCGTGCCCGGAGTGGGAGAGAAGACCGCGGCGAAGCTGATCGCCACCTACGGGGGGCTCGACGGCATCTTCGCGAACGTCGACAAGCAGACGCCCAAGCTCCGGGAGAGCCTCGCGGCGAACGAGACCCGCGTGCGCAAGAACGCCGAGGTCATGGTGCTGCGACGCGACGCCCCGATCGATGTCGACCTCGGCAACATCGCTGCGCTCGGCGTCCAGCCTCCCGACTTGGGCGAGGTGAAGCACCTCTTCGAGTTCTTGGAGTTCCGCTCGCTCTTCGAGCGCCTCGCCGAGGTGCTCGACGCGCCCATCGTCGAGAGCCACCCGACCGAAGGTCGGCTGACCGCGGAGGTGGCCGAGGTCGACGCGAAGGGCGCCGTCGAGACGCTCACCGCATTGGTCGCCGGGGCTGAGCCGATCTCCCTCGGCCCTCTTTGGGTGGGCGCGCCGGGCCGCAGCGACCTCCTCGGTCTCGCTTTCGCGACGGGAGAGGACACGGCGGTCTGGGTGCCCGCGGCATTGCTCGCCGACGACGCCGTGAAGCAAGCAGTGGTGAACGTGTTCGCGTCGGGCAGCCCGGGCGTGCGCGTCCACCACGCGAAGTCGCTGATGCGCACGCTCTTCGAGGTCGGCCTCGACATCGAAGACCTCGAGCTCGACACGAGCATCGCTGCCTACCTCCTCGACCCCGCGGAGTCGCGCTACGCGATCGGAGACCTGCTCGCGCGCTACACAGGGCTCGAGCTCGGCACTCGCGAGTCGAACGAGCTGCAGCTCGACCTCGACGGCAGCGGCATCGACGACCGGATGACCGGCGCGCTCGACGCCGTCGCGACGGCACGGCTCGCTCCCGCGCTCGAGCAGGCTCTCGACCATCAAGGCATGCGCACGCTCTACGACACGATCGAGAACCCGCTCGTCAGGGTGCTCGCTCGGATGGAGCGCGTCGGTGTCGGCGTCGATGTCACCGAGCTGCGCGCGCTGAACGACCGCCTCATCAGCGAGTGCAAGCGGCTCGACGAGCTCATTCAGATCGAGGCCGGCATCGAGTTCAACGTCAATTCGACGCATCAGCTGCGCGAGGTCCTGTTCGACAAGCTCGGCCTCGCGCCGCAGAAGAAGACCAAGACCGGATACTCGACCGACGCGGCCTCGCTCGAGCGTCTGCGCGACCAGCATCCGATCATCGAGATGCTGCTCTCGTACCGCGAGTTCGAGAAGCTGCGCTCCACCTATGGCGAAGGCCTGCTCAACGAGGTCGCGCCCGATGGGCGCATCCACGCATCGTTCAACCAGACCGTCGCGCGGACCGGGCGGCTCTCGTCCGACCAGCCCAACCTGCACAACATCCCTGTGCGCAGCGACGAGGGGCGGCAGTTCCGCAAGGCGTTCGTGCCCGCCGAGGGCTTCGAGATGCTGGTCGCGGACTACAACCAGATCGAGCTGCGATGCATCGCGCACCTGGCCGAGGACCCCGGGCTCATCGCCGCGTTCGACGCCGGCACCGACATCCACACCGAGACCGCGTCGCGCGTGTTCGGGGTCGACAAGAAGAAGGTGACCAGCGAGCAACGGGCCAAGGCGAAGATGGTCTCGTACGGGCTCGCCTACGGGATGGAGGCCTACGGCCTCGGCCAGCGCCTCAACATCCCGACCGAAGAGGCGGCAGAGATCCTCGACGCGTACTTCGTGGCGTTCCCGTCCGTGAAGCAGTACATGGAGCGCACCGTCAACGAAGCCCGCCAGCGCGGCTACACCGAGACGCTGTTCGGCCGGCGTCGCCCCATCCCCGAGCTCTCGTCGCCGAACTTCCGCATCCGCCAGGCTGGCGAGCGCCAGGCGATGAACGCGGGCATCCAAGGCCTCGCGGCCGACATCTTCAAGGTCGCGCTCGTCCGGCTCGACCACGAGCTCGAGGTGCGCGGACTCGCGAGCCGGCTCATCCTCCAGGTGCACGACGAGGTCATCCTCGAAGTCGCCCCCGCGGAGCACGTGGAGGTCACCGAGCTGACGCAGGGTGTCATGAAGGGCGCCGTCGAGCTGCGCGTTCCATTGGAAGTGCACCTCGCGTTCGGTCCGTCGTGGGCTGAAGCGAAGAGCTGACTCGACCGCGACTCACCGCAATCGGGCCGAACGGTCCTGGTCGCGGCGGTCATGCTTGGTCCACAATGGACCATGGCCCACGGTCGCAGCAGCTTTTGGTTGCCAATGCTGCTCGCGGCCGTCGTCGTCTACGCCCTGATCTCGGTCTCGATCGCGATGGCGACCGCGGACAAGTGCGACAACGTGGGCAGTGGGCACAAGGAGTGGTCGTTCCTCCCCCCGAAGTGGGAGTGCAAGCAGGTCTTCCAGCCCGGCTAGTGAGCGGAGCCAAGTGAGCGGCCGCGAGCCCCATTGGTTCGAGCCGGTGGCCGACCATCTCGGGTCTGCTTACCTCCGTTACTCGTTCACGAAGGGCACCGCCCAGGAGGTCGCGTTCCTGACCGACGTCCTCGGGCTGACTCCGGGCACGCGTGTGCTCGACGTCGGCTGCGGGCCAGGCCGTCACGCCCGAGCGTTCGCCGAGGCGGGTTGCGACGTCGTGGGGATCGACCTCTCGTGGACGCTTCGTCGCACTCGCCGCGGCGTCGGGTGGCGCCTTCGTGCACGCCGACGCGCGCCGGCTCCCGGTCGAGCCGGGCAGCTTCGACGTCGCGCTCTCGCTGTGCCAGGGCGGGTTCGGTCTGCTCGGGGGGCCGGGCAGCGCAGTCGATGAGGACGTGCTGGCGCTGCGCGAGATGGTCGACGCGGTGCGGCCGGGCGGGCGAGTGGTCGTGTCGGCGTTCTCCGCCTACTTCCAGGTGCGCCACCTCGACGACCCGTCGTCGTTCGACGCCGGGCGTGGCGTGCAGCACGAGCACACCGAGGTGCGCGACCCGGCCGGCGAGCCCGCGCCCGTCGAGCTGTGGACGACGTGCTTCACGCCCCGCGAGCTCCGACTGATGGTCGCGGCCGCGGGTGCCGGCGTCGACGCGCTTTGGTCTGTCGAGCCCGGCCGGTACGGGCAGACGCCACCTGGGCTGGACCTCGCGGAGTTCCTGGTGATCGCCACGAAGCCCGGTGGTACCCTCTCCGGGCGCTGAGCGCCTCCGCGGCGCGCCTCCGCGCACCGGTTTCTCCAGAGCAAACCACCCGTCCCACTTCCAGCCCACTCAGGCAAGACCCGAAAGCGAATCCGTGTCCGACCAGCAGACCCCCGTCCCCTCCGAGCCCGTCTCGACCGACCCCGCTCCCGCAGAAGCCCCTCCCGGTGGCGCTGTGATGGAAGCCTCCGACGAAGCCGGCGCTCCCGGCACGTCGAGCGAGGCCGGTGCCCCTGGCACCTTCAACGACGAGGGCGTGTACACCCCGCGGCAGGTGGTGGCCGACGATCTCGGAGTCTCCTTCGACGAGGCGGTCGCGTCGACGATGGTCGAGGTCGAGGACGGCCAGATCGTGCATGGTCGGGTCGTCAAGATCGACAAGGACGAGGTCCTGCTCGACATCGGCTACAAGTCCGAAGGCGTCATCCCGTCGCGTGAGCTCTCGATCCGCAATGACGTCGACCCCGCCCAGGTGGTGTCACTCGGCGAAGACCTCGAGGCCCTCGTCCTCCAGAAGGAAGACAAAGAGGGGCGTCTGGTCCTGTCGAAGAAGCGGGCGCAGTACGAGCGCGCCTGGGGCAACATCGAGCAGATCAAGGAGGCCGACGGCGTCGTCGAAGGCCCCGTGATCGAGGTCGTCAAGGGCGGTCTCATCCTCGACATCGGCCTCCGCGGCTTCCTTCCCGCATCGTTGGTCGAGCTGCGGCGCGTCCGCGACCTGCAGCCCTACGTCGGCCGTTCACTCCAGGCGAAGATCATCGAGCTCGACAAGAACCGCAACAACGTCGTGCTGTCGCGTCGCGCGTGGCTCGAAGAGACGCAGAAGGAGCAGCGCGAGGACTTCCTCGACAACCTGAAGCCCGGCGAGATCCGCAAGGGCGTCGTGTCGTCGGTCGTGAGCTTCGGTGCGTTCGTCGACCTCGGCGGCATGGACGGCCTCGTGCACGTGAGCGAGCTGTCGTGGAAGCACGTCGACCACCCCGGCTCGGTCGTGCAGGTCGGCGACGAGATCACGGTGCAGGTGCTCGAGGTCGACCGCGAGCGCGAGCGCATCAGCCTCTCGCTCAAGGCGACCCAGCAAGACCCCTGGCAAGAGTTCGCATCCACGCACCGCGTCGGCGAGCTCGTCTACGGCCGGGTCACCAAGCTCGTGCCTTTCGGCGCGTTCGTGCAGGTGGGGGAGGGGATCGAGGGCCTGGTCCACATCTCCGAGATGTCGGCGCACCACGTCGACCTGCCCGAGCAGGTCGTCACGCCGGGCGAAGAGCTCTGGGTGAAGATCATCGACCTCGACCTCCAGCGTCGCCGCATCAGCCTGTCGATCAAGCAGGCGGCCGAGGGCGGCGAGGTCGCGGAGGAGTACCGCGAGCACTTCGGCGAGCACGCCTACGACGAGCAGGGCAACTACATCGGCACCGCGGTCACCGCGGACGACGCCGATCGCGAAGCAGCGTGGGCGGAGTACTACAAGGAGTACGGAGGGGCCCCCGGAGACAGCGCAGGGTCACCCGACGCTCAGCAAGATGCGGACGTCACTCCAGACGTCACTCCGGACGTCGCCGCGGACGTCGCTGCACCTGTCGAAGTCGAAGAATCCGAGTAGCGCGCGGCACTCGCGCGCATAGGTCAAAAGACCTATGCGCGGCGGTGGGTCATTCGGATCATTTCGCCGCCATCCCCTTTTCTTCTTAGGCGCCTCTGTCATGCTGACGGACGAGCGCCGACACATTCCCGGGGCCGGCGGGGCCTCATTCGCACCCGAAGCGCTCACGATCGCGAGACCACTGCCGACCAAGTAGCGGCAGTGCGAGATCCATCTCGCGAGCGAACACGGGACCGGTCAAGCCACGCTTCGATCGGCGAGACGAGTGAGGTATTTGTGGGCTCTCGGCGCACGGTGATCTTGATTGCAGCGGTGCTCATCGGAGCGATCGCTGCGTACGCGCTCTACAACTATGTGAATGGCGTCGAAGACCGCGCCTATCAAAACGCGAAGCGCGTGCAGGTGTTCGTCGTCAAGCAGCCGATCGCCAAGGGCACGCCCGGCGACCAAGCTGTCGGCGACAAGCTCGTCCAGGCGGGTCAGATCCCGCAGGAGTTCCGTCCCGCGACGGCCATCACCGACACAGCGGTGCTCAATGGCAAGGTCGCGCTGACGAACCTCGTCCCCGGCCAGGTCGTCGTCGACGGCATGTTCGTCGATCAGGCCACTGCGTTCGTCACCTTCTCCGAGCGGATCCCCGTCGACCAAGTCGCGGTGACCGTGTCGGTCGACCAGGTGCACGGCGTCGCCGGCCTTCTCGTGCCGGGCGACAAGGTGAACCTGATGGTCGTGCTCAGCCCGCAGCTCGCAGCGCTCGCCGGCGGCACGCCGGGTGCGCCGCCCGCCGCGGCAGCGAACGGACAGGACGGCGACGCCACGGTTCGGTACCTCTACCAAAACGTCGAGGTGCTCGCGATCGGGCAGACCGCCGCAGCTGATGTCGGTGCGACCGAAGCGCCGGCGAACCCCGGCAGCGGTCTGATCACGTTCAACGTGCCGCCGGATGCCGCGCAGCGCATCGCACTCGCCGGCACCGACCTCTACATGACATTGGCGCCGAAGGACTTCCAGCCCGTCGACGTGCCGCCTGTCGACTTCTCCAACCTCTTCCAGCCCGGTGTGCTCTCGCCCTACCCGGCTGGCGGCTGACCCGAAGGGAGATGCCGTAGCGTGGAGCAGTCCCCCACGACCCTGAACGATGCCCTTTCGGGCAACGAGGTGCCGATGGCCGATTTCAACGTGGCCGTCATCGAGAGTGATCCTTCCCTTCGGTCCCAGATGATCGCCGATCTCGGCGAGCGTGTTCGGGCCGCAGCCTTCCCGACGATCGAGTCGCTCGAAGAGCGGCTCGAGCCCGGTGTGCCCGTCGTCGCTCTGCTCGGCCCGTCATGCGCGGGATCGGCGGGGCTGATCGCGCTCGAACGGCTCACGCGGTCTCGTCCTGAGGTCGGCACGGTGCTGATGGTCGAGGCGCTCTCCACCGACGTCCTGCAGCGTGCGTTGCGGGCGGGCGTGAAGGACGTGCTCGCCGCGCCCGTCGAGGCAGGCGAGCTCGCGCTTGCGGTCGAGCGAGTCGGCGGCTCGCTCGCACCCGCTGCGCCCACGGCGCTCGCAGACTCTCCTGCCCCCGCCGGCTACGGCCGCCTCGTCACGGTCTTCTCGACCAAGGGCGGCGCGGGCAAGTCCGTCATCGCCGTCAACCTCGCTGTCACCCTCGCTCGGCGGTCTGAGCGTCCCGTCGTCCTCGTCGACGCCGACCTCCAGTTCGGCGACGTCGCGGTCATGCTCAAGCTCGCCCCGCAGCACACGATCGTCGACGCGGTCAACGCGATCGACAAGCTCGACGGCCCGCTCTTGCAAAGCCTGCTCGCACGGCACGACCCTTCGGGCCTCCTCGTGATGCCGGCACCGCTCGAGCCACGTTCGCGGATCAGATCGGCTCGTCGCAGATGCTCCGCATCATCGAGCTGCTGCGTCAGACGTCGGCATTCGTGATCGTCGATGCGCCGGCCTACTTCAACGATGTCGTCCTCGGGCTCATCGAAGCGAGCGACGACGTCCTTCTCGTTGCAGGCATGGACATCCCGAACATCAAGAACGTCAAGATCGGGCTGCAGACGCTCCGGCTGCTCAACATCCCGCTCTCGAAGCTGAAGCTGATCCTCAACCGGGCCAACAGCAAGGTGAAGCTGGACGTCGGTGAGGTCGAGCGGACGTTGGGCATCAAGGCCGACATCCTCGTGCCGAGCGACGTCGTCGTCCCCCAGTCGGTGAACCGGGGCACGCCGGTCGTGCTCGACGCTCCGAAGTCGGGCGTGGCCAAGTCACTCGAAGGCCTCGCTGACCTCTTCACGGCGGACCCGAAGCGCAGGCGTTAGCCGCTTCAGTCCTGGATCCCCCGGCCGATGAGTCCAGGGGACCACATCGAACTTTCAGGAGGAGCGCGATGTCGCTCTACAAGCGGCTCCACGAGGTGCAGGCCACGACCGGTGCGACGAGCTCGCGCCGTGACCCGATCCTCGACGAGCTCAGGCAGAAGATCCACCACCATCTGATCGACTCGTTGGGCCCGGTCCTCTACGACCGTCGGCTCTCCGAGGACGATCTGCGGCGCCGCGTCCACGAGCAGCTGCAGGCAGCACTCGCCCAGGAGCGCGCCCCGCTGTCGGCTGCCGACAAGGCACAGCTCATCCAGGACGTCTCTGACGACATCCTCGGCTACGGGCCGATCGACCGCCTCCTGAAGGACGAAGACATCACCGAAGTCATGGTGAACGGTCCCGACACCGTGTTCATCGAGCGCGCCGGCCGCATCGAGAAGTCGAACGCATCGTTCGTCGACGAGACGCACCTTCGCCGCATCATCGACAAGATCGTCGGCCAGGTCGGCCGGCGCATCGACGAATCGACGCCGATGGTCGACGCCCGCTTGCCCGATGGTTCCCGAGTCAACGCGATCATCCACCCGCTCGCGATCGGTGGTCCGTACCTCACCATCCGAAAGTTCTCCACCGACCCGTACCAGATCGACGACCTGATCCGGTTCGGCACCCTCAACGCGCACGCCGCGCGCTTCCTGCAGGCATGCGTCGTCGGCCGCCTGAACGTGATCGTCTCCGGCGGCACCGGCACCGGCAAGACGACGACGCTGAACGTGCTGTCGTCGTTCATCCCCGCCGACGAGCGCATCGTCACCGTCGAGGACTCGAAGGAGCTGCAGCTCCACCAGGAGCACGTGCTCACGCTCGAGGCGCGCCCACCGAACATCGAGGGTCGCGGCGAGGTCACCATCCGCGACCTCGTCCGCAACTGCCTCCGTATGCGCCCCGACCGCATCGTCGTCGGCGAGTGCCGTTCGGGT
Organism: uncultured Acidimicrobiales bacterium; assembly: GCA_963739555.1. GTDB lineage: Bacteria > Actinomycetota > Acidimicrobiia > Acidimicrobiales > DATKAS01 > DATKAS01. The sequence goes on from CAVUAV010000012.1 coordinate 298,411, forward strand.
GAGGCCCTCGACATGCTCCAGGCCATGAACACGGGCCACGACGGCTCGATCACCACGGTCCACTCGAACAGCCCGCGCGACACGCTCGCCCGCATCGAGACCATGACCCTCATGTCCGGCTTCGACCTTCCGATCCGGGCCATTCGCGAGCAGATGGCATCCGCGCTCGACCTCATCGTGCACCTGAGCCGCCTCCGCGACGGCACCCGTCGCATCACGCACATCACCGAGGTGCAGGGCATGGAGGGTGACGTCATCACCCTGCAGGACATCTTCCTGTTCGACTACGGCATGGGCGTCGACGAGGACGGCCGCTTCCGCGGCCACCTCAAGGCGACCGGTGTGCGTCCCAAGTTCGCAGAGAAGCTCGCCGACCTCGGCATCCGCCTCGGCCCCGAGGTGTTCCAGCCCGAGGTCTTCGCTCGAAGGGCGTCGGCAGTCTGATGCGCGCACCGTTCCGCTTCCGAGACCTCCGCCTCGCCGCGGTTGTCGTCCTCATCGTCTCGCTGTTCGCGGGGCTGTCGGGCACCGCCCGCGCCGATGACGACAAGCGCCTCGTGATCCGGTCGGTCGACGCGTTGAAGTACCCCGACACGCATGTCACCGTGCTGCCCGTCGGGCCGGCACCGTCGCCCTCGAGCTACGAGGTGCAGCAGAACGGCGCGCCGGTCTCGGGGGTCCAAGCCGTGCCGCTCACCCAGGTCGGCGTCCCGGTCGGGGTCGTCTACCTCGTCGACACCAGCAACGCCATGGGCAAAGAAGAGGCCATGGACAAGGTGAAGGCGGCGCTGACCGACGCTGTCGCGAAGCGCGCGCCGAACCAGAAGATCGCCATCGTGAGCTTCGGCGTCACGGCTCGGGTCGTGTCGAACTTCACGACCGATCCGGCAACGTTGGCTGGCGCGATCGCGGCGCTCCGGCCCTCGCTCGAGCGGCCTGAGTCGGTCGAGCGCGACGGCATGCGCACGGCGCTCAGCCTTCTCGACGACACGACCCTTCAGGGCAACGTCATCGTGTTCCAGGCCGGCGGCGACGACGCATCGGTGAGCTCCGACGGCGAGGTGCGAGGAGATCTCCTCGACTCGGACGTCGTCGTGTTCGGCGTGGCCCTCCAGACGGGCGACCTTTCGACCGGCAGCCTCCAGGACCAGGTCTCGGCCACCCGCGGCGTGTACACGCAGCTCGACGACATGAGCAAGGTGCCCGACACCTCGGCGTTGATGAGCGGCACCGTGAACGCGCAGGTGTTGCTCTCGTACACGAGCGATCCCGCGGCGACCACAGTCGACCTCGTGGTCTCGGCCGGCGACGAATCGGCGAAGGCGACGTACAACCCGGGCAGCCTCACCTTCGGCGACGCCCTCTCGCCCTCGGTCTACAACCCGCCGCTCGCGGGTGGACCGAGCTTCCTCTCCGGCACCAGCGGCAAGTACATCGGCGGCCTGCTCGCCCTTGCTGCGCTCATCCTTCTCGCCTACGGCATCGGTCTCATCTTCTTCCGTGACCGCAGCCAGCTCGACAACGCGCTGCTGCCGTACGCCGACAGCTATGTGTCGGAGTCAGACGAGGACGAGGACCCGAACGGCAGCAGCCTTGCGCAGACGAAGGTGCTCCAGCGCGCCGTCGAGCTCACAGGGCAGTTCGCCGAGAACCGAGGCTTCCTCAGCCGCGTCGAGGCAGCGCTCGAGCGAGCCGACATGCCGTTGCGCGCGGCCGAGGCGATCTTCTTCTACCTCGCGCTCAGCGTCGTCGTCACCGCCTTGGTGCTCGTGCTGAGCCAGAACCTGATCGTCACCGCGCTGGTGCTGGCTGGGCTCGTCTTCCTCCCGCCGACGTTCCTGAACCACAAGGCGCGCAGGCGGCAGGCCGCGTTCGTCAGCCAGCTGCCCGACACCTTGCAGCTGCTCTCTGGCTCGCTCCGCGCCGGCTACTCGCTGATGCAGGGAGTCGAGGCGGTCTCGCAAGAGGTCGAGGACCCGATGGGCCGCGAGCTCCGGCGAGTCATGGTCGAAGCCCGCCTCGGTCGTCCGCTCGAGACGGCACTCGACGACGCGGCCACCCGCATGGCCAGCCCGGACTTCGAGTGGGCCGTCATGGCGATCCGCATCCAACGTGAGGTCGGCGGCAACCTCGCCGAGCTCCTCATGATCGTCTCCGAGACCATGCTGCAGCGCGAACGTCTGCGCCGCGACGTGAAGGCGCTCACGGCCGAAGGTCGCATCAGCGCCATCGTGCTCGCCTTGCTGGCGCCGATCCTCGGCGTCGCGATGTACATCATCAACCCCGACTACATGCGCACCCTGTTCGACACCACAGTGGGTCAGCTTCTCATCCTCGGAGGCATCGTGCTCGCGCTCGTTGGCTTCTTCTGGATGAACAAGGTCATCAAGATCGAGGTCTAGCGATGCTCACCTTGGCAGTCATCGGCATCGGTACGGGCATCGCGCTCGTCGCGTACGCCCTCCTCTCGCAGGCCCAGGAGCGCGCGGTCGTCCGCAGCTCGCTGCGGCAGCTCGATGACTACGAAGTCGAGAACGTCCGCGACAAGGAGCTCCTGAACCCGCTGACCGACCGTGCGGTCACTCCCCTGGTGGCGGGCCTCACGGCGGTCGGTCGCCGGTTCACGCCTCAGGGCTATCTCGAGAACGTGCGCCAGAAGTTCTCGACCCTTGGCACGCATGGCGACGACGACGTCGACCGCTTCCTCGCGGTGCGCGTGGTCACGATCGCGGCGATCCCCGTCGCGATCTTCCTGATCTACAAGTTCGCGCCGATCGACGGCCTCATGCGACTTGCGATCATCGGCCTCGTCTCGCTGATGCTCGTGCTCGGTCCCGACGCGATGCTCAACCGCCGCGTTGCCGATCGTCAGTGGGAGATCCGCAGGAAGCTCCCCGACATGCTCGACCTCCTCGTGATCAGCGTCGAGGCCGGTCTCGGCTTCGAGCAGGCGCTCGACCGCACGACTCACGCGGTGCCCGGCGCGCTCGCGCAGGAGTTCACTCGCATGCTCGGCGAGATCCGTGCGGGCGCCACGCGCGCCGAGTCGCTGCGGGCCCTCGAACGCCGTTGCGACGTGCCCGAGATGCGATCGTTCGTCCTCGCGATCCTGCAGGCCGACACCTTCGGTGTCTCGATCGGCCGGGTGCTGCGCACGCAGGCCGACGAGATGCGGGTGAAGCGCCGCCAGATCGCTCAGGAGAAGGCGATGAAGGCGCCGGTCAAGATGCTGGTGCCGATGGTGCTCTGCATCTTCCCCTCGCTCTTCATCGTGGTGCTCGCTCCCGCGGTCATCAATATCGCCAAGGCGTTCTGAGGCCGGCTCTGCCATGGCCACCGATCTCGGACCGGCCGCGCCTGCGATCATCAGCGAGTCCGTGACGCGTCGTCGGTGGCAGCCGACCCCCGCGACCTTCATCTGGCTGTTCGCGCTCGTCTGGGGTCTCTTCATCGGGTTGAAGCCGCTCGACGACAACAGCCTGTTCACGCACGTCGCAACCGGCCGGATCATCTTCCAGAGCGGCTTCCCGCACGCCGATCCCTACCTCTTCACTCCGCATGAGCCGTCGTGGGTCGTGCAGAGCTGGCTTGCATCGGTCGTCTACTGGACGATCGTGCGCACGTGGGCCTTCGCCGGCCTGCTGACCCTCACGGCTGCATTGACCGCCGTGCTCGCGCTGCTCGTCGTGCGTCTGTCCCGGCCCGCCGACGGCTTCATCGCCCGGGCGCTGCTCGTGCTCGTGACGCTCGCGATCGGCGCCGGTGCGTGGGCCGAGCGGCCGTTCATGTTCGGCCTGGTCTTCCTCTCGATCACGCTGATCGCCGCGGACGACGGGCTCGACCCGCGCTGGCTGGTGCCGGTCATGTACCTGTGGGTCAACATGCACGGCTCGTTCCCCTTGGGGCTCCTCGCGCTCGCGCTGCTGTGGATCGGCCGGCGCCTCGACCACGAGCCCGGCACGACCGAGTGGCGCTGCCTCAAGTGGGCGGCTCTCGGCACCGTGCTGTCGGTCCTGAACCCCTACGGGCCGAAGCTGCTCGTGTTCCCGCTGTTCCTCTTGCACCGCAGCGACATGCTCCGCCACATCATCGAATGGCAGGCTCCGACCTACAGCTCGTTGTGGGAGAAGTTCTTCCTCGTCCAGATCGCGCTCGCGGTTCTCGTGCTCGCGAAGCGACCGAGCTGGCGCCTCGCGCTGCCGTTCGCGGTCTTCGTGCCGGCGGCGCTCTACAGCTCTCGCAACCTCCTCGTGGCGAGCCTCGTGCTCACGGCGACGATGGCTCCGGCGCTGAAGGGACTCGGGGAGCTGAAGGCCGATGCTCGGCTCTCCTCGAGGCCGCTCGCGTGGGCGGGAGCGTTCATGCTCGCCGCGGTGGCGGTGCTGACCGTCGTGTCGGCGACCCACAAGCCAGCCGTGCAGCTGGGCAGCTACCCGGTGCAGGCGCTCGCCTTCGCCGAGGCGAACCACCTCGTGCCGCCACCCGACGGCAGCGAGGGCCGGCTGCTGACGCAGGACTTCGTGGGCAACTTGCGCGAGTACCTCGATGGTCCGATCGGCGACGTCTTCGTCGACGACCGTGCCGAGGTCCTCGACAAGCAGGTCCAGGCGGACTACATCGGGTTGCTCGGGCTCGCGCCGGCCTGGCAGGCCGCACTCGACCGGTACGACATCGACACCATCGTGTGGCAGCGCGACCTGCCCCTGGCCACGATGTTGAAGGAGTCACCCGACTGGCAGATCCGCTACACCGATCCTCATTGGATCGTGGCGACTCGGCGCACGGCTCCGCACGCCGCGTAGCGAGAGCACTCGAGCCGGATTCGTTCTAGCGGCAGCGAATGACGACGGTACGTCAGAGCAGGCGTCCGAACTGTGGCGGACGGTTCCGAACGCTGCGAACGCGCCATTGACGTGCCGTGGTCAACTCAGGATCGTCCGCCCCACTAGCGCGAGTGCTGCGTGAAGTACCTACTACGCCCAGCGGGAAGGCATCGAGAAGCTGGTGCGTCTCGTCGACGACTCCCATCGGCTGATGCGTCAGGGACGCTGCCTGACCTGATCACAATGATCCTCCCGATCCCCTGAGGATGATGTGTCCCTGAGGGGGTGTCCATGAGCGGCCCCTGGCGGCACGCAGGCGTCGGCGAGCTGTCACGAGCCACGCCCGTAGTTTCGCATCGCGAGTAGCGCCAACCTTGCGACGCAGCGCACTCGGGTCTGGCCCCCGATTCGCGGGTCGCGTTGGAACGCGGGAGTCGACAACAGATCGGTACCCGACCGTGATGTTGATCACGCGTCAGCGGCGCGAGGCTTCTGATGTGAGGTCCGCTGCCCTGTTCCTTGCCGTTGCGCTGGTGGGGACAGGATGCGCGAGCGAGCAGTCCCTGCCCGGCCACCCGCAGGCAGCTTCGGCCGCGACGACTTGTTGTCTCGCAACCGCGCTGACGAGCGAGGCGGACGTCATTGAGAGCGCGGCACGCGACCAGTTCGGCGTGGAGTACGCCGGGTTGGGGGTCATTGGCGACAAGCTCGCCGTGTTCACCACGGCGAGCGTTCCCGAGTTGCTTCCCGACGCGCTCAAGGATGTGCCCATCCGCCGCGTGCGGTTCAACCTCAGTGAACTCGAAGCGTTCAAGTTGAGAGTCGGTGCTGCCCACGCCGAGGCCCTTGAGCGCGGCGTCGTCATTTCGGTCTGGGGCGTTGATCCCACGACGAACTCAATCAGTATCGGCGTCGCGTCTGATCCCGTCGCCGCGCAGACCCTTCTGCGGGACGTGATCGGAGCGGATGTACCCATCACCATCTACCCGCAGGCGATCCCCGTGACCTAAGCGCGTCGTGGTTACGACGCCGGGCGACGGCAACACGCTCGCTGCCCGTAGTTTCGCTGGGTTCACGGCCAGCTCGCTGGATGCACCTCCCCGAGCGGCTGGTCGTGGCATCGTGCTCGACATGTCGAACGTCGGGGGTGTCACAACGTCTATTCAGGACGCGTGGGCCTGTCTTTCATCTCGGGCAACGATGAGCCGGATCATCGGGAACAATGCCTGACTCCCCGAATCGAAAGCGCCACTCCACCGGCGTGCCTGGTCTCAACCAGGGCGCGATGTGGTCACTCACGCTCATCACGGCCGTCGTACTCCTGGGCGTCAGCATGGTGATGTTCTGGACCGGTGGCGGCCCCCTTTACGTTCCCACCACGATGGCGGTGCTCTCTCTTCCGACCGGCTTTCTCGCGGGCTACTGCTTCAGGCAGCGCGTCATCAACAGCGGTCGGTTGGCGCGTCTTGGGGTTTTTCAACTGCGGGAGGATTTCGAGGCGCAAGGTGAGGCCGAGCCGCCCTCCGGCTAGCGCCGCGGAGCGCACAGCGGACTGGCCAGCGAACGCGCCTCGCTGGTGCTGGCGAGGGTGCCTCATGGCGAGCAACATGCGTCCCGTGCCAGGACCCCGCGAATTGAACGACGACGAGCGCGCACTCTGGCTGACATGGCTTGCTGAGGAGACAGACGGCGACGGGTTGTGCGGATTCGATCGAAGCGGCTGGGAATCGTCACTCTGGATCTTGCATTCGATCTTCGAGGACCCGTCTGGGAACCACGAAGCGACCCACGACGATCTGCACAGGATGCACGTCGCCGTAGGCCCTGACCATCCGGTCGAAGCTCCTCGATGATGCAGGTGCGGTAGTCATCGGAAGCGCGCTCGGGATGGGAGAACCGCGCGGAGCGGAGTATGAGCGAGTCCGGTGGAGCCAACTCGCCGAGCGTTTGGGCATCGACCTTGCGGGGCAGGCCGGACCGCCGTGTTCTCGGTGGTTTCCGTATTCGAGCTGGCCCGCCGCGATCTGGCCCCCAGACGAAGGCTCCCTCGATCGTGAGTCGCTTGGGAAGCTCGTCGCGTGGCTTGCATCTCAGTCACCCGATGGCGACACGACAACCTGCGCCGGGTACTTCACACCGATGATCGGTGCGAACTTCGGCCGTCCGTTGATGTACGAGTTCCCTCTCGGTGATCTGCAAGCACTCGCCGCAGGCGTAGTGGTCGAATCGACCCCGAGCAACTGGTGGCCGCTCGACCGAAGTTGGTTCGTCTACACCGACTGGGATCTGTGGGGTACCAAGTTCAGCGGAACACGATCACTGGTGGCTTCGCTTGCGGACGTTCTCGACCTTGAGACGATCGAGTGGCCCTGAAGGGACGACCGTCCACAACGGCCGATCCATTCGCAGCGGCGTGCCGGGGGGGTGCGGAACGCGTTCATCACCGCACACGATGGTCACCGCTACGTGATCGCGTTCCCTCGATGTGAAGACTGAGCGGCACGTCCTTCCCGAGTACATCGGGAAGCACGCTTTCAGCCGTCGTCATGTCAGAGGCGATGCCGATGCTGATCGAGTTCGTTGCCGGGTCGACACCCCACGTCGACAGGACGACGTCGCGCGCCGCGGCCTCGGCTCTTGAGCTCATGATTGAGGTCGACCGACACGTACTTCAGTCCTTGTTCGACGGTGACGCTCCAGCCCGCGCGATTCGAGGTCACCGAACACCGCTGTCAGAGCCTCACGCAGGCCTTCCGGAGTCATCGGGACGCGACCCTACGAGCAGGCAAGCGCGAGGGGCCTCGATCGAACGCAGCACTGTGGCCTGGCAGAAGTGCGTAGCCCGAGAAGGGAAGCGAACCCCTGACCTGCTCGTAGCGAGAGAGCGCAACGCCCGTGAGGGGAGCGCGTGGGGGGAGTGGGGGCGACGACTTGCTCGCCGCGGGCGGTGCCGCCGGGAGCCCGGTCGGCTAGCTGGCTGCGGTCAGGGAGGTGTTGAAGCGGCTGTAGCTGTTGCTCGTCGAGCCGCCGACGAACTGGACGGCCGCGAAGCACACGAGGGCGATCAGGGCGACCATGAGGGCAGTACTCCACCATGGTGGCGCCGTCGTCGCCGCTGAGCCGGTTCTTCCGGAGGTGTGATCTCATCTCTACGTTCTCCCGCCGAAGGGCCGTCATTGGACGGCGCCGATGTTGCTGCCGATCGTGGTGAACTTGCCCTTCGCGGCATTGCCGAGAAGTCCGATGGACGCAATGCACACCACGGCGATGAGAGCGACGAGCAGTGCGTACTCCACCATCGTCGCTCCGTCATCGCCGCGGAGGCGTGCCGGGTTCATGTGCGTGGCCAGCGTCTCAGCTAGCCGTCTGGAGCGTGGTGCCGACCGAGCTGAACTTGGTCTTCGCGCTCGTGCCGATGAGCGTCACTGCCGCGATGCACACGACGGCGATGAGAGCGACCATCAGGGCGTACTCGACCATCGTTGCCCCGTTGTCACCGGCGAGGCGCTGGCGTTGGGCGTCCATGTCAAACCACCTGTCTCATGCGAGGGTTTAGGGGGGAAGTGTGCGAAGGGCGGGCCATCCGGCCCGCCCCTCGAAACGCTTGCGTTTGTCTGGCCTTCGTCAGCTAGCGGTCTGGAGCGTGTTGCCGACCTGGCTGAACTTGGAATTCGCGCTGGAGCCGATGAGCGACACGGCGGCGATGCACACCACGGCGATCAGGGCAACCATGAGGGCGTACTCCACCATCGTCGCACCACGATCGCTGTCAGCGAAGCGGGCACGCATCCATGAGGCGAAGAAGTCCCACTGGGTCTTCAGGTCCATTTGATTTCTCTCCCGTCGGGATTTTGGGGCTGTTGTGAGCCAGGATGCTGGCGCTTCCTGTGCTTCAAGTATCGGTCGGCAGACCCGCTTCTATGAATAGGACGTACGGCCCAAATTCACGGAGTGGGGCCAACGGACTACCGCAGGTGAACGATCCCCATCCGGACGGCTTGCAGCACCGCTTGGGTGCGGTCTCTGGCATCGAGCTTCTCGTAGATGGACGCCAGGTGGTTTTTCACGGTCTTCTGGCTGATGTAGAGCCTTCCTGCGACCTCAGGAGTGGAGCAGCCGTCCGCGATCAGCTGCAGCACCTCTTCTTCGCGCTTCGTGATGAGGCGGTCTTCCTCTCGGGTCGCCGGCGTGTCGATCTTGTGGACCTCGTCGAGCATCGAGGCCGCGAGGTCCTGTGAGAGGGCAGTCTCGCCCGTGGCCGCCTGGCGCACCGTCGACGCGACCTCGTCGACCGAGCAGTCCTTGACGAGGTAGCCGACCGCACCCGCTCTGATCGCGTCCGTCAGCACCGAGTGATCGGCGTGCATCGTGAGCATCACGATCCGGGCGTCGGCATGATCGTTGCGGATCCGCCTCGTCGCCTCGACTCCGTCGATCTGCGGCATCGACACGTCCATGAGCACCACATCGGGGTGCAGCTCGTCGAAGAGGCGGATCGCCTCCTCGCCGTCGGCAGCCTCGCCGACCACGTCGAAGCCCTCCTCGATCATCGACCGGCGAAGGCCCTCGCGAAGCATCTTGTGGTCGTCGACGAGCATCAACCGGATGCCCTCGCTGCTGTCTTGATCCGTCACGTGGGTGCCTTTCCTGTAAGCGGCCTCACTCGGGGTCGAGCCAGACCCGCACCGCGGTTCCCCCGCCGGGGTTCGTGTCGAAGTCGAGGCGGGCGCCGATGCTCGCGGCACGCTCGCGCATGCCGATGATGCCGTACGAGTCGAGTCGGGCCGGCTGGCCCTTCCCGAGCCCGACCCCGTCGTCCGAGACGACGAGCTCGGCGCGGTGACCGTCGCACCGCCAGGTGATGGCGAGCTGTGACGCCCACCGCGTGCTTCTCCACGTTGGCGACCGCCTCTTTGGTGATCCGCCAGATCTCCCGCTCCTGCAGCAGCGGCAGCCGCCCCGCTCCTCGGTGCGCAGGGTGACCCGCAGGCCGCTGCGCTCGGAGACGCGCTCGAGGAACTGCTTGAGCGTGGAGGTCATGTCCTGCACCTCGGTCACGTCCGTGCGCAGGTCATAGAGGGTGTCGCGGACCTCACCGATCACTCCGCGCACGTCGGTGCGGAGGTGGTCGAGGGGATCGCGGACGTTCTCGCCCTTGTCCGCGGCCCGGACGATGCGGTCGAGCTCGAAGGCGAGGTACGCCAGCGACTGGCCGATGCGATCGTGCAGGTCACGGGCGATGCGGGTGCGCTCTTCGTCGGCGCCGATCGTGCGGAGGCGGTTGAACCACCGGGCGTTGTCGACCGCGAGCGCGGCGGGCTCGGCGAACCGGTTGAGCAGCTCGAGGTCGCGGGCCGTGAAGGGGGCTTCCGCCGTCCGCTCGACCGAGATCAGCCCGATGAGCGAGCCCCGAGCCCGCATCGAGGCGTAGATGCCGGCGCCCGCGCTGGGGGACAGGCCAGGGCCGCCGCTCTCGAGCAGGTTCGGCTCGCTCACGGCGCCCGTCACGGTCATGGCTCGCCGCAACGGGGGTGGGAGCCGGTGCGTGGGCACGGGGCTGGGCACCTTCGGGCCGTCGCGGCGAGCCGCCACCCAGGTCGCGTCGGTCTCGTCCAGGACCAGCAGCACCGCGGAGTCGAACTCCATCAGATCGTGGAGGCGGATCATCGTGGAGTCGAGGACGTCGTCGAGGTCGAGCGACGCCGGCAGGGACTGAGCGACGCGGTGGAGGGACTCGAGCAGCTCGTTCGCCTCGACGAGCCGTCCGAGTCGGTCGAGGGCCAGCGACTGCTGGCGCTCTGACTCGGTGAAGATGCGCCGGGCGTAGCCGGCCACCATCGCCACGAGAAGCAGGAGGAAGGCCCACTGGGCCGACCTGCGGAGCGCTTGGTCGTTCTCGGTGGCCCCCAACATGTAGGGGATCGCGACGGCGGCGGCGCTTCCGAGGGCGGAGTTGATGGCGAACGTGAACCCGCGGGCGAAGCCGGCGGCGATCACCGCCGTCATCAGGGAGAAGACGAACGGTGACTCCCAGTAGCCCGTCGCGCAGACCACCACGACGCAGAGGGCCAGCTCGGCGAGGACGCCCCACACGGTGCCGGGTCCGTCCTCGTACCTGATCGGTCGGAGGGTGCGGAACACCGCGTAGGCGAGGATGATGCCGCCGAAGACCAGGACCCGGACGTCGCCGTCGGCCACGTCGGCCGACGCCAGGGCGAAGCCGACCGCGAGCGCTCCCCACCGGATCGCGATGACCGGAGGCGTGAGGGCTGCGACCCGGAGGTCGGGCAGGCGGCGCCGTTGCTCGATGCGAGCGGCGGCTTGGCGGTCAGTCGAGGCCCAGGTCATGGCCGCATCGACGTCGACCGCGCTGGGGTTGTCGCTCACGGGCGGCGTCGTGTCTCGAGGCGCCGTGTCTCGAGGCGCCTTGTCCGAGGCGCCTTGTCTCGAGGCGCCTTGTCCGCAGGCGGCTCGGGAGCGGATGGGTCGCTGCGGTCCGAGCGGGCACGCAACGCCATCTTCACCTCCCTACCTCTTCGATCATGTCGATCGTGTCGACCGACGACCAGCGCGCTTGGGCGGCGCCACGCGTCGCCGTCTCAGGGTAAATGGTCGGCCTGTTCCGGCGCGTGATTCAGTCCTGATTCTCTCTTGCCGATGGTGCGGGGGTGTCCGCCTCCCGCCCGGCGCCCATGTCATCATCGGCCGGGATGGCCTCCGTGGCGCCCTCCCGGTCGGTCGCGATCCCCGTCCTGATCGTCCTGCTGCTCGCCACCCATGTCGCGGCGGCCATCTTCTTGTCGCGCCAGGGGCCGGCGCCAGCGCGCTCGTCCTGGCGGATCGCGTTCTACTCCGACTTCGACCGCGAGTCCGAGATCGTCACCGACCCGGGCCGGCCGTACCGCGACTTCGAGGTCGAGTACCCGCCGCTCGTGATCGTGGAGCTCAAGGGCCTCGTGGGCCAGTCTGAAGCGGACACGCTCCACCGATTCGCCTGGACGCAGCTCGTCCTCGAGCTCGCCGCGATCGGCGCGCTCGCGTGGGCGTGGGGAGAGATGGTGGTGCTGTCGTACCTCGTGCTGACGCTGCCGCTCGTCGCGTTCCCCTACGTGTTCACGCGCACCGACATGCTCTCGGTGACGCTCGCGACCCTCGGCATGGCGGCAGTGAAGCGAAGAGCGAGCGAGCAAGGCGCCGGCTTCCTCGCGATCTCGTTGTTCGCGAAGGTGTGGCCCATCGTGCTCGCGCCGGTGTTGATCGTCCGTCGCGAGGCGCGTGCGCTCGCGTGGTGGCTCGGGCTCGCGCTCGTGGGTGGCTTGGCGTGGGTCGTCTGGGGCGGCATCGACGGACCGATGCAGGTGCTCACGTTCCGCCACGCCCACGGCTGGCACATCGAGTCGCTCATCGGCTCGATCTGGCATGCGCTCACGGACGCGGCTCCGGTGAACTCGAGCGGGTCGGCGCGCGTAGGCGACGCACCGGTGCTCGTGACGGCGCTCCTCGGCGTCGCCGTCGTGTTGCTCGTCGGTCGCATCTGGATGCTCGCGTCCCGCCATCCGAACGACGAGCGCGTGCATTTCGGAGTCGCGCCCCTCGCCGCGGTCGCAGTGCTGCTCGTGGGCTCTCCGCTGTTCTCCCCGCAGTTCGTCATCTGGCTCATGCCGTGGGCCGCCGTCACCGCCGCGGCGGGCCCGGGCCGCAGGCGCACCCACCTCGCGCTGGGAGGGCTCACGTTCGCGGTCGCCGCCGCAACCGGGATCAGCTACTTCAGCTACGACCCCTTGCTGAGACACGTCACATCGGCGGAGGTGCTCTTGATCGCTCGCAACACGCTCGTGATCGCGATCGCCGTCGTCGGCTGGCGGATGCTCGCGGCTCGCGAAGACGACAGCACGGGCGAGCCCGTCCACGGGCTGTCGCCGCTCAGCGGCGAGGTGGTAGCACAGGCCCGATGATCTTGGTCGGCCTCACCGGGGGCATCGGATCGGGGAAGTCGACGGTCTCGAGCCTGCTCGCGCGCCACGGCGCGGTGGTGATCGACGCCGACGCGATCACACGGCAGCTGCAGGAGCCAGGTCAGCCGGTGCTCGCGGCGATCGTCGAGCGGTTCGGCTCCGGCGTCATCGACAGCGACGGCCGCCTCGACCGGCCTGCGCTCGCGGCGATCGTGTTCAACGACCCAGAGGCGTTGAAGGCGCTCAACGAGATCGTGCATCCCGCTGTGGGCGCCGAGACGGCCCGACGGATCGCGGCCGAGCAGGACACCGACCACGTCGTCGTCCTCGATGTCCCTCTGCTCGTGGAAACCGGTCGTCGCGGGCTCGCCGCGGTCATCGTGGTGGACGTGCCGACAGACGTCGCCGTCGAGCGGCTCGTCTCGCAACGAGGCATGTCAGAGTCGGACGCAAGGGCCCGCGTGGCAGTGCAGGCCTCACGGCAGGACCGGCTCGCAAAAGCGGACATCGTGATCGACAACTCGGGGGATCGAGAAGCGCTCGAGCCGCGGGTCGCTGAAGTGTGGGAGCAGATCCGCGCCCTCCCGCACGCGACGGCGGAGCCCTCACCGGGCGGGAGTGTCACACCCCCTCGGTAGCATCGATCGGTGCCTCCGTTCACGGTCGTCTCCGACTTCGAACCCGCTGGCGACCAGCCGCACGCCATCGAGCAGCTCGCGGCAGGCATCGAGCGCGGCGACCGGTTCCAGACCCTTCTCGGCATCACCGGCAGCGGCAAGAGCGCGACGATCGCGTGGACGATCGAGAAGGTGCAGCGACCGACTCTCGTGCTCGCCCCCAACAAGTCGCTCGCGGCGCAGCTCGCCAACGAGTTCCGCGAGTTCTTCCCGCAGAACCGAGTCGAGTACTTCGTGTCGTACTACGACTACTACCAGCCCGAGGCCTACATCCCGTCGAGCGACACCTACATCGAGAAGGACAGCTCGATCAACGACGAGATCGATCGTCTCCGCCACGCGGCGACCTCGGCGCTGCTCACGCGACGCGACGTCATCGTCGTGGCGTCGGTCTCGTGCATCTACGGCATGGGCAACCCCGCGGAGTACGAGGGCAAGCTCTTCGTGGCCAACGTCGGCGAAGAGCGCGACCAGCGGTCGATCCTCCGGCAGCTCGTCGACATGCAGTACGAGCGCAACGACGCGGCGCTCGGCCGAGGCAAGTTTCGGGTGCGCGGCGACACGATCGAGCTGCATCCCGCGTACGAAGAGACGGTCACGCGCATCGAGCTCTTCGGGGACGAGATCGAACGCATCACGATCGTCGATCCGCTCACCGGTGAGCAGATCACCGAGCTCACCGAGCTCATCGTGTTCCCCGCCACGCACTACGTCGCCGGCGACGAGGTGATGCGCAAGGCCGTGGTGGGCATCGAAGCCGAGCTGCAAGAGCGCTTGGCCTGGTTCGAAGCCAACGGCAAGCTGCTCGAGGCGCAGCGCCTCCGGATGCGCACCCAGTACGACCTCGAGATGATCCAAGAGGTGGGGTACTGCAACGGCATCGAGAACTACTCGATGCACATCGACGGCCGCCACTATGGCGAGCCGCCGTACACCCTGATCGACTACTTCCCGAAGGACTTCCTCCTCGTCATCGACGAGAGCCACGTGGCCGTGCCCCAGCTGCACGCGCAGTACGAAGGCGACCGGAGTCGCAAAGACACCCTCGTCGAGCACGGCTTCCGCCTGCCCAGCGCGAGAGACAACCGGCCGCTCCGGTTCGAGGAGGTGATGGAGCGACTGAACCAAGTCGTGTTCCTCTCGGCGACTCCCGCTCGCTACGAGCTCGAGGCGTCGACGCAGGTCGTCGAGCAGATCGTGCGCCCGACGGGCCTCGTCGATCCCGAGGTGATCATCAAGCCCACAAAGGGCCAGATCGACGACCTCCTCGAGCAGATCAACCAACGGGTCATCGCCGGCGCGCGAGTGCTCGTCACGACGCTCACCAAGAAGATGGCCGAGGACCTCACCGACTACCTGCTCGAGCTCGGCGTGCGAGTGCGCTACCTGCACAGCGAGGTCGACACCGTGCAGCGCATCGAGATCCTGCGCGACCTCCGACTCGGCGAGTTCGACGTGCTCGTCGGCATCAACCTCCTCCGCGAGGGCCTCGACCTCCCCGAGGTCTCGCTCGTCGCGATCCTCGATGCCGACAAGGAGGGCTTCCTGCGCAGCCAGACGTCCCTCATCCAGACGATGGGCCGCGCCGCTCGCAACGTCGACGGTCAGGTCATCATGTACGCCGACACGGTCACCGACTCGATGACGCGCGCGATGTCCGAGGTGAACCGCCGCCGGCAGCTGCAGCAGATCTACAACGAGGAGCACGGGATCGACCCGCAGACGATCCGCAAGGCGGTCACCGACATCCTCGCCCACCTGCGCGGCACCGCGGCGACGCCGGTGCCCGGGCGCGACCGGCGCTCACGTACGCATGACCGTGCCGCGCTCCGACCTCTCCGAGCTCCCGCACGACGAGCTCGAGCGGCTCATCCGCACGCTCGAGGAGGAGATGCGGGAGGCGTCGGCCGATCTGCGGTTCGAGTACGCAGCCCGGCTCCGCGACGAGATCCACGATCTGAAGCGCGAGCTGCGCGAAGTCGTGTAGCAAGTCGGGCGCATGTCCACTGCCGCCGGATCGGTGTTCGTCGTGATCCCGGTGTTCAACCGGTTGCAGGCAACGTTGTCGTGCATCGACGCGCTCGCGGCGCAGCGCTATCCGCACGTCCACACCGTGGTGGTCGACGGAGGATCAACTGACGACACCGCCGCCGTCGTCGGGGCCCGTCCCGATGTCACCCTGATCACCGACGTCGGCGAGCAGTGGTGGACCGGCGCGACATGGCTGGGCATCGACCATGCGCTGCGCGCTGGCGGGCCCGAAGACTTCGTGCTGTTGCTCAACAACGACACGACGTTCGGCCCCGAGATGATCGACGTGCTCGTGCGCGAGTCGCTCGAACACGATGCTGCGGTGGCACCGGTCGTGGTCGACGACGACGACGGAACAGTCGTCGCCGCCGGCACGACCGTCGACTGGCGACGCTTCCGGTTGATGCACCGCAAGACGATGCCGAGCGAGCCCGCCGTCTGGCCGACCGACCTGTTCGAGGGGCGCGGCACGCTCGTGCCGATGCGCATGATCCGCGTTGTGGGCAACGTCGACCGCGATCGCCTGCCGCACTATGCCGCGGACTACGAGTTCAGCAACAGGCTGAAGCGTCACGGCTTTCGACTCTTGATGACGAACCGAACCACGGTGCGGGTGCGTCTCGACGAGACGGCGCTGGCCAGCTACGACGGACCGACCTCGCTGAAGCGACTCTGGTTCGAGGCGACGAGCAAGCGCTCTTACCGGAGCTACACGACCCAGTTCACGTTCATCGATCTTGCCGGTCCTGACCGAGGACGGTGGAAGCTCAAGGTCAGATACGTCGCCCGTTCCGTCACTCGCCTGCTGCCCCAGCGTCACCGGGTCTAGCCCCCTAGGGAGAGACAAAACGGCGAATTGCCGGTGCCTCTGCCGATAGAAGCCCGATGAGTAGGGTCGCTCCGATGCGCGAGGGCGTCGAGGTTGCCGAGCCGACGCGCTCACACGGCCGGGGCGCGCTCGCGCTCGCCCTGCTCTTCATCGGCATCGTCGCGCTCGGTGTCGCCTGGATCGGTGATCCCCGCGCTGCGTCGTTCTCTGATGCAGGAGGACGCCTCGCGACGGTGAAGACGATGGCCGAGAACCACACGTGGACCCCCGACCTCGGGTACTGGGCCAGTGGGGTCGACCCCTCGGGCCTTCACCACCCCATCCTCTTCGCGTATCCGCGTGGCGGCAGCTGGGTGGCGGTGAACGCTCTCCCACTCGTGGTCGCAGGCCGTCCTCTCTGGCAGCTCGGCGGTGCGCGCGCTGCGGTCCTGCTCCCAGTGCTCAGCGTCGTGCTCGCGGCCTACGCCGCGCGCCGCGTGTCGAGGTGGGCGTCGGGGGGCGATGGATGGCTCGCGATGTGGTTCGTGGGGTTGCTCTCCCCGATCCTCTTCTACGGCGCTGACTTCTGGGAGCACGCGCCCGCGCTCGCGCTGGGCCTGTTCGCGGTCGCCTTGGTCCTCGAAGGCGGCGGACGTCGCGTGTTGCTCGGCGGCCTGATCGCGGGGCTCGCGGCGGTCCTGCGCAACGACATGTTGGTCAGTTCGCTGCCCTCGGCGTCGCCGCGCTCGTCGTGCCCGAGGAGCGCAAGCGGTCGCTGGCCCGTTGGCGGGAGCTCGCCGTGGGCTGTGTCGCCCTCGCCGGGGTGCTCTTCGTCAACCTGGTGGTCGAACACCGGGTGCTGGCCCCCGGCACGGGCTCGGCCCGCGCCGGCGGTCGCGCCGCGCAGATCTCCAACACGTTCGGCGGTCGCCTCCGCGACGCAGTGATCACGTCCGTTGGTGTGTTGGCCAACGAGTACTGGCTCGCGCTCGTGATCGGCGCGGTGATCGGCATCGGCATCCTGCTGATGGCTGCGGGCGCCGCCGACCGTTCAGGGTCCTCCTCGATGTCGGGGGTCGTCGGGCGCGGTCGTCGCCTGGGGCGGCATGATCTGGCGCTTCGCCGCGTTGGGCATCTCGACCGTGCCCGGGTTCCTCTGCGCCGCACCCGTGGCCGCGCTCGGGTTCTTCGGCGAGCGCACTCGTCGCGAGCAGGTGCTCTTCGTCGGAGTCGCGATCGCGATCCCCATCGTCTGGGCGACCGAATGGGTCGGTGGCCATGCCCCTCAGTGGGGTGGCCGGTATCTCCTTCTGCCGACCGCACTTCTCGTCATCCTCGCCGCGGCTCAAGTGAAGGCGCCTCTGGCCGCGCCCCCTCGTGCTCGCGCTCCTGGGGCTCGGCGCCGCGATGAGCGTCATCGGGGTCGTGTGGCACGTCGAGCGCACTCGCGAGCTGAGCCAGTTCGCCGAGGTCGTGCTCGACGTGCCCGACGACGTGGTGATCGTCAGCGACAGCCGTGGATGGGGAGTGAGATCGGAAGCTGGTATGGCGACCGGCGCTGGCTGACCTCCGGTGGGGATGACATCAACCACGAAGCCAGACCGGAGGACGTTGCCGCGACGGTGGCCGTCGCGAAGCGCGCCGGGGCCGCCCAGATCGACGTCTTGGACTCGCAGGACCACCCGCTCGATCGCGTGGGCACCAACCCCACGTACCCCGGGTTCCAGTTCGAAGGGGTGCGGACCGCCCAGTTCCTCGGGGACGACGTGGTCATCCGCAGGTACGTCGCGGTCTGACCGTACATCTGTTCGGAACGCGCGCGGCGGCGATACGATCGTCGGAATGGCCGACACGCTTGTCGTGCGGGGCGCTCGAGAGCACAACCTGAAGAACGTCTCGATCGAGCTGCCACGCGATCGACTGATCGTCTTCACCGGGCTGTCGGGCTCGGGCAAGTCCTCGCTCGCGTTCGACACGATCTACGCCGAGGGGCAGCGCCGCTACGTCGAGTCGCTGTCGTCGTACGCCGCGGCAGTTCCTCGGCCAGATGGACAAGCCCGACGTCGACTTCATCGAGGGCTTGTCGCCGGCGATCTCGATCGACCAGAAGTCCGCGTCGCGCAACCCTCGGTCGACCGTCGGCACGATCACCGAGGTCTACGACTACCTGCGGCTGCTCTACGCCCGCATCGGGGTGCCGCACTGCCCGAACGACGGCACGCGGGTCGAGCGGCAGACGCCCCAGCAGATCGTCGACCGGGTGCTGCACCTGCCCGACGGCACGCGCTTCCAGGTGCTCGCGCCGGTCGTGCGGGGCCGCAAGGGGGAGTACGAGTCACTGCTCGCCGACCTGTCGGCTCAGGGGTACGTCCGTGCGCGCATCGACGGCGAGGTGCGCGAGCTCAGCGAGGTGATCGGTGACGGCACCCCGCGTTGGCGCGGTACGAGCAGCACACCATCGAGGTCGTCGTCGACCGGCTCGTGCGCGCGCGACGGCATCGAGCGCCGGCTCACCGACTCGCTCGAGACCGCGCTGCGGCTGGCCGAGGGCGTCGCCGAGGTGCAGATCATGCCGAAGGCGGGCGAAGAGTCCGACGCGGAGATCCTGACCTTCAGCCAGCACCTCGCCTGCCCGCAGTGCGGCACGTCGTTCGACGAGCTCGCGCCCCGCAACTTCTCGTTCAACTCGCCCTACGGCGCGTGCGAGACCTGCGACGGTCTCGGCACGACGTTCGAAGTCGATCCCGAGCTCGTGGTCCCGAACCCCGACCTGTCGCTGAACGAGGGTGCGATCGCCCCGTGGGCGAGCCAGCGCACGCAGTACTTCACGAGGCTCGTCGCGGCGGTGGCCGACGAGCAGGGCATCGACATGGACGTGCCGTGGTCGAAGCTCACGAAGGCGCAGCAGAACGTGATCCTGCACGGCTCGAAGTCGGGCAGCGTGCAGGTGCGCTACAAGAACCGCTACGGCCGGCAGCGCTCGTTCCAGACGAGCTACGAGGGCATCATCCCGTTCCTGCGCCGTCGCCACACCGACGCGGAGAGCGATTGGGCAGCGCGAGCAGGTCGAGGGGTACATGCGCGAAGTGCCGTGCCCCGCGTGCGGCGGTGCGCGTCTGCGGCCTGCGTCACTCGCCGTCACGATCGACGGGCGCAACATCAACGATCTCTGCAGCCTCAGCATCGGCGAGTCGGCGAAGGCGCTCGCGTCGCTCGAGCTGAGCGAGCGTGACCGCATGATCGCCGAGCGAGTCGTGAAGGAGGTCAATGCCCGCATGAGCTTCCTGCTCGACGTCGGGCTCGACTACCTCTCGCTCTCTCGGTCGGCGGGCACGCTGGCGGGTGGCGAGGCGCAGCGCATCCGGCTCGCCAGCCAGATCGGCAGCGGCCTCGTCGGTGTGCTGTACGTGCTCGACGAGCCCTCGATCGGGTTGCACCAGCGCGACAACCGCCGGTTGATCGACACGCTCGTGCGACTTCGCGACCTCGGCAACACCGTGCTCGTCGTCGAGCACGACGAGGAGACGATCCGCGTCGCCGATCATGTGGTCGACATCGGGCCGGGCGCTGGTGAGCACGGCGGCGAGGTCGTGTTCTCGGGCACCGTGAAGGGCCTGCTGCGCACGAAGGACTCGATCACCGGGCAGTACCTGGCGGGCAAGCGATCGATCCCCGTGCCGGCGAAGCGGCGGGTGCCCGGCGACGAGTGGCTCGTCATCCGTGGCGCGAAGGAGCACAACCTCCGCGACATCGACGTCGAGATCCCGCTCGGCTGCTTCGTCGCGGTCACGGGGGTGTCGGGCTCGGGCAAGTCCACGCTCGTCGGCGAGATCCTGCTGAAGTCGTTGATGCAGAAGATCTACAAGTCGAAGATGCCGCCGGGTCGTCACAAGAAGATCGAAGGGCTCGAGGCGCTCGACAAGGTCATCGACATCGACCAGTCACCGATCGGGCGCACACCACGGTCGAACCCCGCGACGTACACGGGTGTGTTCGACCACATCCGCCGGCTCTTCAGCCAGACCCAAGAGGCGAAGGTGCGCGGCTACCTCCCGGGGCGCTTCTCGTTCAACGTGAGTGGCGGCCGGTGCGAGGGATGCGCGGGCGACGGCACGATCAAGATCGAGATGCACTTCCTGCCCGACGTCTACGTGCCGTGCGAGGTCTGCAAGGGCGCTCGCTACAACCGCGACACGCTCGACATCACGTTCAAGGGGAAGAACATCGCCGAGGTGCTCGACCTCTCGTGCGAGGAGGCGGTCGACTTCTTCGCAACCAGCCGGTCATCGCCCGGCACATGCAGACCCTCGTCGACGTCGGGCTCGGGTACGTCCGGCTCGGGCAGCCGGCGCCGACCCTGTCGGGCGGCGAGGCGCAGCGGGTCAAGCTGTCGTCCGAGCTCGCGAAGCGGTCGACCGGGCACACGATCTACATCCTCGACGAGCCGACGACGGGCCTTCACTTCGAGGACGTCCGCAAGCTCCTGACGGTGCTCAGCCGGCTGGTCGACCAGGGCAACACCGTGTTGGTGATCGAGCACAACCTCGACGTCATCAAGACCGCCGACTGGATCATCGACCTGGGGCCCGAGGGTGGCTCCGGCGGCGGCATGGTGGTCGTCGAGGGCCCTCCTGAGGTGGTCGCGGGCACGCCCGACAGCTACACGGGCCAGTTCCTGAGCCGGTTGCTCACCGCCTGAGATCCACGCGCTCTGTCGTCTTCGGCGACCACGGAGCGTGAACAGGCCGTCCGACTCATTGCGCAGAGTGGCCTGCCGATGGTCCATAGGTGGCCATGGCCAGATTCGCGCGCCCGCTCCAGTACCTGGGGATCCTCGTGGCGGTCATCGGCCTCGGCAAGGTCCACGCCGTCCGCCACGTCTACGACTACACGGGCTCGACCCGCTTCATGTGGTCCTTCGCATACGTCGCGCTGCTCGCCATGGCGTCGTACTCGGTGGGCCTCCCGGAGCTGCTCCGCAGCCGGCGGGCGTCCTGGGTCGCCGGGCTCAGCGCATGTGCCGCCGCTGCGCTCGGCATCTCGATCGCGCAGCTCGTCACCAACAGCGTGCTGCTCCCACGGCTCGTGGTGTTCGGTGCCGCCATGCTGCTGGTCCCATGGTTCGTCCTGTGCGCGACGCTCGCTCGCCACGCGCGAACCCGAGCCGAGGACCGAGAGCGACTCGTGTTCGTCGGGCGGCTCGACGAGGGACAGCTGCTGCGCGATGAGCTCGCCGGCCGGCCGGAGCGCCCTGCGCAGCTCGCGAAGGTGCTCACCTGCGCTGAGGCTCGGTCGACCGGGCAGTGGCCCGCCGCTGATCGCGGCTGCTGCCGAGGCGAACGCCACGCTGGTGGTGCTCGACCGCGAGGCGCAGGCCGACGAGCACATCGTGGCTCAGGCCGCACTTCTGCACGAGCGGGGCGCGCGTGTGCGCACCGTGTCGCTCTTCTACGAGCAGTGGCTCGGCAAGATCCCGCTCTCGGAGCTCGAGCGCGTCTCGCTCATGTTCGACATCGGCGAGGTGCACCGTGACAGCTACAGCCGGCTGAAGCGGCTCATCG
This sequence comes from uncultured Acidimicrobiales bacterium, assembly GCA_963739555.1. GTDB lineage: Bacteria > Actinomycetota > Acidimicrobiia > Acidimicrobiales > DATKAS01 > DATKAS01. Next base: position 320,266 of record CAVUAV010000012.1, read on the forward strand.
ACATCGCACTCGCCGCCGTGTGCCTGCCCGTGCTGCTGGTCGCGATCCCGTGCGTCGCGGTTGCGAACCTGCTCGGCAACCGTGGGCCGCTCTTCTTCCGGCAGCAACGCGTCGGGAAGTCCGGGAAAGCTGTTCACCATCTGGAAGTTCCGGACGATGCGGACGCTCCGGGAGCGCCGGACCTACTGGACTTCAGACGATGATCCGCGCATCACCCGCGTCGGGCGCATCTTGCGCTCCACCCATGCTCGACGAGCTGCCTCAGCTCCTCAACGTCCTGAAGGGCGACCTCTCCATGGTCGGTCCACGCCCGGAGCAGCCGGCGTACGTGGAGGAGCTCGTCGACAAGGTGCCGTTCTACGACCTTCGCCACCTCGTGCGTCCGGGCATGACCGGGTGGCGCCAGGTGAAGTTCGGCTACGCGGGCAGCGAGGCCGAGGCGCTCGAGGGACTGCAGTTCGACTTCTTCTACCTCCGGCGCCAGAGCCTGGTCTTCGACCTCCGCATCATCGGGCGCACGTTGCGATCGGTCGTGCGCAGACAAGGTCGTTGATGGACCAGCCGGGAGTGGACGATCCGCTGGTCTCGGTCATCATCCCCGCGCTGAACGAGGCCGCGACATCGCGGGGTGCATCGAGGCGATCGGAGCGCAGGACTACCCGACCTCGGCGATCGAGGTCATCCTCGTGGATGGCGCGAGCACCGACGAGACCGTCGAGTGCGCGTCGGCGAGCCGGCAGAGCGCTTTCCGTTCGCCCGGTTCGCCGTCGCTGCCCAACCCGAAGGGTCGGACATCCTGTGGTCTGAACGTCGGTCTCCGCGACGACGCGGGGCGAGGTCGTCGTCCGCGTCGACGCCGCGGAGCCGCATCCAGACCGACTACGTCAGCCTGTGCGTCGAGGCTCCTCGCGGCGCGATCCGACGTCGGAGAGGTCGGCGGCGCGCAAGTCGCGACGCCACGGTCGGCCCGGGCCCTCGAGGTCGGTCTGGCACGCGGCTGCAGCGGAACCGGTTGACCTCGGGCTTCTCGCGGTACCGCCGTGCCGTCGTGTCGGGGCCGGCCGAGCACGTGTGGATGGGGGCCTTCCGGACCGACGACCTCCGGCGACTCGGAGGTTGGGACGATGCCACCGCGTTGAACGAGGACTTCGAGCTGAGCCAGCGCTACATCGCCTCGGGTCAGGTCGTGTGGTTCGACGCTCGATTGCGGTCGGGCTACCTCGCCCGGCCCTCGCTCCGCGCCCTCGGCCGGCAGCACTTCTACTTCGGCCGCGTGAAGGGGATGTGGTGGGCGCGAGGCCGGCGGCCGCTCCCGAGGCAGGTGATGTTGCTCGCGCTGCCACCTGCTGCGGTCGCGGGCGTGGTGGTCTCGGCGCGAGTGATCGGTTGGCCCGCGACGGCCGCAGCCGCCGCGGCGGCCGCCGTCGGTGTCGAGGCCGTCGGATGCACCGGCCCCGAAGGGGGAGCGGGCGCTCGCGCGATCTCGATGGCCAGCGTCGCGACCTACAGCCTCAGCTGGTGGACTGGCGCGATCGCGGGGTATGTCGGCGAGAAGGCCGGCGTCGAGCACCGCCACGCCTGAAGCGTCCTAGGTCAGGCGGTGGGCACCGGGACGGGGTGGTGCTGCAAGAACCACGCGTAGGTCGACTCGATGCCCTCGCGCAGGCCGGTCGACGCCCGCCACCCGAGTGCATTGATGCGACCGACGTCGAGCAGCTTCCGCGGGCGCGCCGTCGGGCTTGCTGGTGTCGAACACGAGCTCGGCCTCCGGGTACACCACGTCGCGGACGGTCTCCGCGAGCTCTCGGATGCTGAGGTCGATGCCCGTGCCCACGTTGATGTGCTGGGCTCCCTCGTAGCGGTTCATCAGGAACAGGCATGCGTCCGCGAGGTCGTCGACATGGAGGAGCTCTCGCCGAGGAGTGCCCGTGCCCCACACCTCGACGGACTTCGCGCTCGACACCTTCGCGTCGTGGAACTTGCGCATGAGGGCGGGCAGGACATGGCTGCTCTGGAGATCGAAGTTGTCGTTCGGCCCGTAGAGGTTCGTCGGCATCGCCGAGACGAAGTTGGCGCCGTACTGCTCGCGGTAGCTCTGGCAGAGCTTGATGCCGGCGATCTTGGCGAGCGCGTACGCCTCGTTGGTGGGTTCGAGTGGACCGGTGAGGAGCGCGTCCTCGGTCATCGGCTGGTGGGCATCACGCGGGTAGATGCAGGAGCTGCCGAGGTAGAGCAGCTTCTTCACCGAGTGGACGTAGCTCGCGTGCACGACCGTCGCGTGGATCATCATGTTGTCGTAGATGAACTCAGCCGGTCGGGTGCTGTTCGCGAGGATGCCGCCGACGGTTCCGGCGACGAGGTACACGTACTCCGGCCGATGCGCCCGGAACCAGTAGTTGACCGCGGCCTGGTCGCGAAGGTCGAGCTGCTCGCGGCTCGCCGTGAGGATGTTCGTGAAGCCGGCGCCTTCGAGCCGCCGGACGACTGCCGAGCCGACGAGGCCACGGTGGCCGGCCACGAAGATCGGTGCGTCGGTTGGCACGGTGCGACTCAAAGCGACGCCTCCGGGGTCATCGAGGGGTCGGCGAGCACTCAATCGTACCGTCGGCCGTTCGCGGATTCGGTTTAGTCACGTGATCGCGAGCATCCGCTCGAGCGCGACCTTTGCGTCGTCGGCGGTGGCGGAGTCGACCGTGATTCGGTTCACGACTCTGCCCTCGACGAGGTTCTCGAGCACCCAGCAGAGGTGCTCCGCGTCGATGCGGAACATCGTCGAGCACGGGCACACCAGCGGGTCGAGCGACACGATGGTCTTTCCTGGCGTCTCGGCGTCGAGGCGCTGCACGAGGTGGATCTCGGTCGCGACGCCCAGCACCGCGCCTTCGGGAGCAGCCTCGACCGCGCGGATGATGAAGTCGGTGGACCCGACTTGGTCGGCCTTCTCGCACACCTCGTAGCTGCACTCGGGGTGGGCGACGACGATGCCGTCCGGATGCGCCTCGCGGAACGCGTCGACGTGCTCGGGCCGGAAACGTTGGTGCACCGAGCAGTGGCCGCGCCACAGCAGGAAGGTCGCCTCCTTGCAGTCGGCCTCGGTGAGACCACCTCGTTCGAGGTGCGGGTTCCACACCCGCATGTCGTCGTGCGTGTAGCCCATCGCGAGTCCGGTGTTGCGCCCGAGGTGTTGGTCGGGAAAGAACAGCACCTTGCTGCCGCCCGCGCCGCCGTCGGACTGAGGTCGGAACACCCACTCGAGCACGGCCCGTGCGTTGGTCGACGTGCAGACAGCGCCACCTTTGCGGCCGACGAAGGCCTTCAGCGCGGCCGACGAGTTCATGTAGGTCACCGGCACGAGGCGGGCGATGTCGATGACGTCGCCGAGCGCGTCCCACGCCTCTTCGACCGAGTCGATGTCGGCCATGTCGGCCATCGAGCATCCGGCGTTCAAGTCCGGGAGGATGACCTGCTGGTGGTCGCCGGTGAGGACGTCGGCCGACTCGGCCATGAAGTGGACGCCACAGAACACGATGAACTCGGCGTCGGCACGCTGCTGCGCGAGCACCGAGAGCCGGAACGAGTCGCCGCGTGCGTCGGCCCACCGCATGACTTCGTCTCGCTGGTAGTGGTGGCCGAGGATGAAGAGCCGATCGCCGAGGACGGCCTTCGCCGCGCCGATGCGCCGCGCGAGGTCGTCGGGGTCGGCAACGGTGTAGCCCTCCGGCAGCGGGCCTTGGATGCGCAACATCGCTGGGTTGTCCCTCCACTTCGGACCCTGAGGCCCTTCGGGGAAAGGCTCTGGTTGTCGGCCGGTGGGGACAGCCTGGTCGCCCTCCACGGGGATGTCGGCCCCAGAGCTCGATATGACGCCGGAGACCAGGCCGGCGTGAGGCCAAGTGTACGCAGTTCGGGTCGGAGTCGGGCAGGCTGAGAGCGATGGTCGAAAGGCCGCCTGCGGGCACGATCCCCGACGCTCCCGGCTCTTATCAGTTCAAAGATCGCGAGGGGCGAGTCATCTACGTGGGCAAGGCCGCGTCCCTTCGCAGCCGCGTGGGCAGCTACTTCCAGGACCCGCGAGGCCTCGCCCCGCGCACCGCGCAGATGGTCGCCTCCGCCGAGAGCGTCGAGTGGATCCAGGTGCGCAACGAGGTCGAGGCGCTCATGCTCGAGTACAGCCTCATCAAGCAGCACCGGCCCCGCTTCAACATCCGGTTGCGCGACGACAAGAGCTACCCGTTCCTCGCGGTGACCCTCGACGACGAGTGGCCGAGAGCGATGGTGATGCGGGGCCGCAAGCGAAAGGGAGTGCGCTACTTCGGGCCGTACGCGCACGCCTACGCGATCCGCGAGACCCTCGACATGCTGCTGCGCACCTTCCCGATTCGCACCTGCAGCGACAGCAAGCTCCTCACCCACCAGCGACTCGGGCGGCCCTGCCTCCTCTTCCACATCGAGAAGTGCAGCGGCCCGTGTGTCGGCGAGATCGACAGCGAGACGTACAACCGCCTCGTCGAAGAGCTGGTGAGCTTCCTCGACGGCGAGACCGAGGCGACGGTCCGGCGCCTGACGGCCGACATGCGCGAGGCCGCCGAAGGGCTCGAGTTCGAGCGGGCGGCGCGGCTCCGAGACCGCCTCACGAGCGTCACCAAGGCGATCGAACGCCAGCAGATGGTCGGCGACCGCTCTGAAGACCTCGACGTGGTCGGCGTCGCGGACGACGACCTCGAAGCGGCTGTGCAGGTGTTCTACGTGCGGCGCGGCCGCGTCGTCGGGCGCAAGGGCTTCGTCGTCGACAAGGTCGAGGACCTCTCGCCCGAGGGCCTGGTCGCACGTGTCCTCGAAGGCCTGTACGGCGACGAGCCGGCGCTCGGCGTGCCGAAGCAGGTGCTCGTGCCGAACCTCCCCGAGCAGCTCGACCTCTACGAGGAGTGGCTGACGATGGGGCGCGGCTCGCGCGTGGTGGTGCGCGTGCCGCAACGAGGCGACAAGCGCGCGCTCCAAGAGACAGTGACCCGAAACGCGAAGGAGGAGTTCACGCGGCACCGCTTGAAGCGGGCTGCCGATCACAACAGCCGAGCCCGCGCGCTGAACGAGCTGCAGGACCATCTCGGCCTCCCCGAGGCTCCCTTGCGGATCGAGTGCTACGACATGAGCCACATCCAGGGCACCGACTACGTCGGGTCGATGGTCGTGATGGAAGACGGGCTTCCGAAGAAGAGCGACTACCGGAGGTTCAAGGTGAAGGGCGTCGCCGGCAACGACGACTTCGCCGCGATGGAAGAGGTGCTCACCCGCAGGCTCACCGCCTACCTCGCGGAGCGCGACCGCCCGACGACGGGTCGGCCGGGAAGGTTCTCGTACCCGCCGCAGCTGCTCCTCGTCGACGGAGGCAAGGGGCAGCTCGGGGTGGCCGAGCGAGTCGTGCACGAGCTCGGTCTCGAGCACGAGATCCCGATCGCGGCGCTCGCGAAGCGGTTCGAAGAGGTCTATGTGCCGGGTCAGAGCGAGCCGGTCGAGATCCCACGACAGAGCGAGGCGCTGTATCTGCTGCAACGCCTGCGCGACGAGGCGCATCGCTTCGCGATCAGCTTCCACCGCGAGCTGCGCGGCAAGCGCATGACAAAGAGCGTCCTCGACGACATCCCCGGGCTCGGCCCGACTCGCCGCAAGCGGCTCGTGAAGGAGCTCGGAGGCGTCGAGGGCGTGAAGCGCGCCGACATCGAGGCGCTGCGCGCGCTCTCGTGGCTCCCAGACTCGGTCGCCGATGCCGTCTACGCCAAGATCCACGTGCCGGCCGCACGCTCGTGACCGGGAACGCCGACGACGGCGGCGACCTCTGGGAGGTCCACGCTCGCTGGTGGCAGGACGGCTTCACCGACGGCGCCGACCCGGAGTACAGCGAGCAGATCCTCCCGCTCGCCGCGACGAACCTCGTGGGTGCGCGACGAGTGCTCGACGTCGGATGTGGGGAGGGCCAGGTCGCGCGGCTCGCGGTCGGCGGCGGCGCGTCGCTCGTGGTCGGCGTCGACCCGACCGACGCCCAGGTCGTCGTCGCGGCCGAGCGGGGCGGGGGACCGGTGTACGGGCGCGCGAGCGCGTCGTCGTTGCCGTTCACCGATGCGAGCTTCGACGCGGTGGTCGCCTGTCTCGTGTTCGAGCACATCGACGCAGTCGACGACGCGCTGTCCGAGGTCGGACGCGTGCTCGTCGACGGCGGCCGCTTCCTCTTCTTCCTCAACCATCCGCTGCTGCAGACGCCGAACAGCGGTTGGATCGACGACCAGGTGCTCGATCCCCCCGAGCAGTACTGGCGCATCGGCGACTACCTCGTCGAAGACCGCACGATCGAAGAGGTCGAGAAGGACGTCTTCATCCCGTTCATCCACCGGCCGCTCAGTCGCTACGTGAACGCAATGGCAGCTGCCGGCCTTGTCGTCCGCCACATGGACGAGCCCGCGCCGCCACCCGGCTTCCTCGCCCGCGCCGCGGAGTACGCCGCCGCGGCCACGATCCCTCGCCTGCTGTTCTTGCGCGCTCGAGAAGACGCGGTGAACGAAGGACGCGTCGGTACCATCGAAGTGTGAGTGAGTTTCTCGTCGTGACCGGGCTGTCCGGCGCGGGCCGCTCGCAAGCCGCGGTGACGCTCGAGGACCTCGGCTGGTTCGTCGTCGACAACCTGCCGGCGACGCTCATCCCGACGATCGCGGACCTCGCCAGCGCGCCGGGCTCGACCATCGGGCGGGTTGCCCTGGTCGTCGGTCGCGGTCCGAACCCCGGCGATGTCCTTCCCGCGCTGGTGCACCTGAAGGCGGGCGGCCATCGGGTTCGCATCCTCTTCCTCGACGCGCCGACCGACGTGTTGGTGCGCCGCTACAGCAGCACGCGCCGGCGTCACCCGCTCGCGGACGACACCGGCTCGCTCACCGAGGCGATCGAGCGCGAGCGGCTGCTGTTCGAACCGGTGAAGGCCGACGCGGACGTGGTCGTCGACACCGGTGACCTGAACGTGCACCAGCTGCGCGATCGCCTGATGGGGATCTTCGGTGGCGAGGCGCCGGCGCCGGGCATGCAGACCACGATCACGTCGTTCGGGTTCAAGCACGGGCTGCCCCTCGACGCAGACACGGTGATCGATTGCCGCTTCCTGCCGAACCCTTATTGGGACGAGAACCTGCGCCCCCTCTCGGGACTCGACGTCGAGGTCAAGACGTTCGTCATGCAACAGGACGCGACTGTCGAGTTCCTCGGGCACCTCGACTCGTTGCTCACGCTGCTGCTCCCGGCCTATGTGCGTGAGGGAAAGAGCTATCTCTCGCTCGCATTCGGCTGCACCGGGGGCCAGCACCGCTCGGTCGTCGTGGCGGAGGAAGTCGCCCGACGGCTGCGCCAGCACGGCTACCAGCCAGTGGTCGTGCACCGTGACATCGACAAGTGATCGACAAGTAACGTCGATCCCCTCGCAGCACGGCACCAAGGCAGCACAGAACAAGGGAGTGTGAACGGCATGGCGGTACGCGTGGGGATCAACGGCTTCGGCCGCATCGGTCGCGGCTTCTTCCGGGCCGCGAAGGCCTCCGGAGCCGACATCGACTTCGTCGCGGTGAACGACCTCGGTTCGGTCGACACGATGGCCCATCTCCTCAAGTTCGACTCGGTCATGGGTCGCCTGCCCGACGAGGTGCGCGTGGTCGACGACGGCATCTACGTCGCGGGCGACCTCCTGAAGGTGCTCGCAGTGCGCGATCCCAAGCAATTGCCTTGGCGCGACCTCGACGTCGACGTGGTCGTCGAGTCGACCGGCTTCTTCTCCGATCGCGAGCAAGCGGCCGCCCACCTCGAGGGCGGCGCGCCGCGGGTGATCGTGTCTGCGCCGAGCAACGGGGCCGACGCCACGTTCGTGATGGGCGTGAACGACGACACGTTCGATCCGGTCAAGCACCTCGTCGTGTCGAACGCGTCGTGCACGACCAACTGCTTCGTGCCGATGGTCAAGGTGCTCGACGACGCGTTCGGCGTCGAGAAGGGCCTGATGACCACCGTGCACGCGTACACCGGCGACCAGATGCTCGTCGATGGCCCTCACAAGGATCTGCGCCGGGCCCGCGCCGCAGCGATCAACATCACCCCGGCGTCGACGGGTGCGGCTCGGGCGACGGGCCTCGTCCTCGAGTCGATGAAGGGCAAGCTCGACGGCACCGCGCTGCGGGTGCCGGTACCTGACGGCTCGATCACCGACTTCGTAGGGCTGTTGAAGCGCGAGGTCACCGTCGACGAGATCAACGAGGCTTTCGCCAAGGCCGCCGCCAGTGGCCCGCTCGCCGGCAAGCTCGTCTACTCCGACGATCCGATCGTTTCGACCGACATCGTCGGCTCGCCGGCATCGTGCACCTTCGACTCGCCGCTCACGATGGCGATGGGCGACCTCGTCAAGGTGCTCGGTTGGTACGACAACGAGTGGGGCTACTCGAACCGCCTCGTCGACCTAGCGCTCGTCGTCGGCGCTGCGAACCACTGACGCGCTGACCGACTTGAAGCTCCCTCTCCTCGAAGACTTGCCCGACGTCGCGGGCAAGCGCGTGCTCGTGCGCGCGGACTTCAACGTGCCACTCGACCATGGCGAGATCGTCGACGACCTCCGCATCCGTGCCGCGCTGCCCACGATCCAATGGCTGGTCGAGCGCGGAGCGCACGTCACGACCTGCAGCCACCTCGGGCGGCCGAAGGGCAAGCCTGACGACCGGTACTCGATGGCGCCGGTGCAGCGCTCGACTCGCGGAGCTCGCGCCCGGCGTCGAGCTGCTCGAGAACCTGCGGTTCGACGCGGGGGAGGAGAGCAACGATCCCGCGTTCGTCGCGCGGCTCGTCGACGGCTACGACGCGTACGTCGACGACGCGTTCGGCGCTGCGCATCGCGCCCATGCCTCGATCGTCGGCCCGCCGAAGACGCTGCCCAGCGCGGCAGGTCGGCTGCTCGCGAAAGAAGTCGAGGTGCTCCTGGGCATGCGTGACCACCCACGACGGCCGTTCGTCGCGGTGCTCGGCGGTGCCAAGGTGAGCGACAAGCTCGGAGTCATCGACGCCCTCCTCGGGATCGTCGACTCGCTCGTCGTCGGTGGCGCGATGTGCTTCACGTTCCTCGCCGCGCAGTGGGGCGTCGATCGGCGACTCGCTCTTCGAGCCCGATCAAGTCGACACCTGCCGCCGACTGCTCGACAGTGGCAAGGCGATCCACCTGCCGACCGACATCGTCGCCCTGTCGCCCGGCGGCCAGGTCGCCACGTACGGCCCCCGCCTCCCGGACGGTTGGAAGGGCTACGACATCGGGCCGGGAAGCGCCGCTGAGTTCGCGGACGTGATCGCGGACGCGAACACCATCTTCTGGAACGGGCCGATGGGCGTGTTCGAGGACGAGCGGTTCGTCTCCGGCACGCTCGCGATCGCGCACGCGGTCGCCGACGCGCACGGCTTCACGGTGGTCGGCGGTGGCGACAGCGCGGCTGCGCTCGCGCAGTTCGGGCTCGCGGATCGAGTCGACCACCTCTCGACCGGAGGGGGCGCATCGCTCGAGCTGCTCGAGCTCGGCGACCTCCCCGGTCTCGCTGCGCTGCGGGAAGCGCCCAATGCCCGGTGACGCGCGCAAGCCGCTGATCAGCGGCAACTGGAAGATGCACCTCAACCACTTCGAGGCGCTCCAGACCGTGCAGAAGCTGCACTACAAGCTGACTCGCGCGGACTACGACGCCGTCGACGTGTCGGTGCACCCCCCGTTCACCGACATCCGCACGGTGCAGACTGCCATCGAGTCCGACCACATGTCGCTGATCATCGGCGCCCAGCACTGCCATTGGGAGGAGAAGGGCGCGTTCACGGGCGAGGTCTCGGCCGCGATGCTCGCCAAGCTGCAGGTGCGCTACGTGATCGTCGGGCACTCCGAGCGCCGGCAGCTCTTCGGCGAGACCGACGAGCAGGTCAATGCCACGGTCCGCGCGGTGCTCGCGAACGGCATGACCCCGATCATGTGCGTCGGCGAGACCCTCGAGGAGCGTGAGGCGGGCGACACCGAGTCAAAGGTGCTCGGCCAGCTCCGGGCCGGGCTGGCCAAGGTCGACCGCGCGGCCGTCGCGACGATGGTCGTCGCGTACGAGCCGATCTGGGCGATCGGCACGGGCCGTACCGCGACCCCCGCTGACGCGCAGGCGGTGTGCGGGGCGCTGCGGGCGGATCTGGCGTCGATCGCGGGGGCCGATGCCGCCGCGACGGTCCGGATCCAGTACGGCGGGTCGGTCAAGGCGGCCAACATCGCGGACCTCATGGCTGAACCGGACATCGACGGGGCACTTGTCGGAGGTGCGAGCCTCGACCCGGACGAGTTCGCCGCGATCGCGCAATACCGCCTTCGCCCCGCCTGAGCCTTACGTTGACCCGGTCAGCGGGGTCCCGGTCGTCAAGAACCCGTAACGTGGACCTCCCCTTTGGGCGATCGGCCCTTTGCTATGGTCCAAATCGGCCATCCGTCCTGGAAAAGGGGAGGTAGGACGGGTGCGCTGCAAACCCAGTGGTCGAACGCCGGTCCGGGATGTTCCAGACCGGGCGGTTCCTGCCGGGCGGATCACGTGTTCTGAGGCGGATCTCCGCTGCAGAGGGAGGCGTGCTCCATCTCCCCACGCACACACCAGGAGGTCCATCACGTGAGACGAACCCCGAGGAGCGTCAAGGTCCTCGCCTCTGCTGCTCGGTCTCGGCTTGTTCGCCGCCGCTTGTGGCGACGACAGCGGGAGCAGCAGCAACACGACCGGCGGCGGTGCCGGCACGACGGCCAGCGGAGGCAGCGCGGGCACGACTGCAGCAGCAGCTGATCGCACGCCGACCGGCGGCACGATCACCTTCGGCGCTGAGCAGTGGCCGGAGTGCATCAACCCGGTCACCCAGTGCGCGAACTCGTCGTGGAAATGCAGTGGACGATCATGAGCCCGACGATGACCGGGCCTTGGTTCACGACCAACGACGGCAATTACAAGGCACCTCGCTGCTCGCCGAAGAGCCGACGCTCGACAACGGCGGCATCACCCAGGACCCCTTCACGATCACGTTCAAGATCAACCCGGACGCGGTGTGGGACGACGGGTCGCCGATCACGTCGAAGGACTTCGACTTCACGTGGCACGTCGACGCTCGACACCGAGGGTTCGCTGAGCACGACTGGCTACGACCAGATCGACTCGATCGACACGCAGCGATCCCGAGACCGCCGTGGTAGTAAGTTCAAGGCGAACTACGCCGCGTACAAGAACCTGTTCTACCCGATGCTGAAGAAGGCCCGGCGTTCACGACGACGAACCTGAAGGACGAGATGCAGGACAACATCCCGTTCTCGGGCGGGCCCGTTCAAGATCCAGTCGTGGAGCCCCGAGCAGGAAGTGCTCGTTCCCGAACCGCGAACGTACTGGGACAAGGCTCACGACGCCGCTCGTCGACAAGGTCGTCTTCGTGCCGGAGGAGGACAGCGACACCGAGATCAACGCGCTGCTCTCCGGTCAGGTCGACGCGATCTTCCCGCAGCCATCCGCCGGCATCGACCAGCGTCTGAACGACCCGAACATCAAGTTCACCTTCGGTCTGGGCACCCAGTACGAGAACCTCTGGATCCAGCAGAAGACAGGGTCCGTTCTCCGACCCGATCCTCCGGCAGGCCTTCGTGCAGTCGGTCGACACGCAGAAGATCATCGACACCATCTACAAGCCGATCGACCCCAACGCGAAGCAGAACGTCTGCATGGTGTGGGTGCCGACGATCGGCCAGTGGTGCGATACAGAGCCTGAACCAGAACCTGTACGACCCAGACGCCGCAGCCAAGCTTCTCACCGACAACGGGTGGGCCAAGGGTAGCGACGGCATCTGGGCCAAGGGCGGTGAGCGGGCCAGCATCAAGTGGACCATCAACACGGGCAACACCCGTCGTGAGAACACCCAGGCGCTCGTGATCCCGGACATGAAGGCGAAGGGCTTCGAGCTCATCCCCGACAACTCCGACGCGGCCACCTACTTCCAGCAGCGGCTGCCAACGCTCGACGTCCAGCTGGCGATGTACATCAACGTCGCTACCCCCGACCCGACGGTCACGACGATCATGGCGTGCGACTTCATCCCGACGCCGGAGAACCCCTCGGGGCAGAACTCCAGTGGCTGGTGCAACGAAGACGCCACCAAGGTGATGAAGGCGTCCGACGCAGAGCTCGACGAGACGGAGCGTGTCGATGAGATCCACCAGATCGGCAAGTTCATGGCGGACGACTACGTCATGGTTCCGCTGATCCAGTTCCCGACCCTGATCGCCTGGCGCACCGACCGTGTCGACGGTCCGATCGACGCCGACGTGAGCAACTACCTCAGCCCGTTCGCCAACATGTACGACTGGAAGGTCGTCGGCTAGGCGAGCGGAGGTCAACGACGGGATCGAAGAGGAGGCGGCGCCGGGCGATCCGGCGCCGCCTCCTCTATCTTTTGATCGGGGAGGTCCACGATGGCCAGGTTTGTTCTCAGGCGAGCTCTTTTGGGCGATTCCGGTCTTGCTCATCGCCAGCGTTCTGGTGTTCGTCGCGGTGCGCATCTTCGACCGATCCGGTCGCCGCGCTCGCTCGGAACCCGCGGGTGAACCCTCAGGCGCTCGAGGAGTACAAGCACAGCCTCGGGCTCGACCGCTCTCTCCCCATGCAGTACCTGACCTGGCTCAAGGGTTTCGTGACGTTCGACTGGGGTCAGTCCCTTTCGTCACGGCGCCCGGATGTCGCGCCCGACATCCAGAGGGCGCTGGCCAACACGCTGATCCTCGGCGGGTTCGCCTTCCTCATCACGATCTCGGTCGGCGTCACCGTCGGCATCATCTCGGCGCTCCGCCAGTACTCGAAGTTCGACAACCTCGCGACCGGTGCCTCGTTCTTCGGCCTCTCGATCCCGCCGTTCTGGTTCGCGCTGATCCTGCAGCTGTTCTTCGGTGTGACCCTCACGAAGTGGTTCCACCTGCACCAGCCGTTCTTACCGGTTTCGGGCCTCTACCCACCAGGTCATGAAGGGCTTCGATCCGTGGCTGCGGCTGAAGTTCATGATCCTCCCGGCGATCGTCGTCGCCGTGCAGGGCATCGCGATCTACAGCCGTTACATGCGGTCCTCGATGCTCGAGGTGATGAACTCCGACTACATGCGCACCGCACGCTCGAAGGGCATCAGCGAGAAGCGAGTGATCGTGCGTCACGGCTTCCGCAACGCGCTGATCCCGCTCGTGACCTACGCGGCCCTCGACCTCGGGGCGATCGTCGGAGGCCTCGTCATCACCGAAGCGATCTTCCAGTATCCCGGCATGGGCCGGTTCTTCGTGAACGCCTACCAGAACGGCGACTACACGCAGATCCTCCCGTGGATGATGATCGTGGTCTTCTCGGTCATCTTCTTCAACCTCCTCGCCGACCTCACCTACGCGTGGCTCGACCCGAGGATCCGTCTTGACTGACCTGCAGTCGAACCCACTCGTCGGCGAGGAAGCCGCGATCCAAGGCGCCGTCGGACGAGTCGTCCCTCACGAGATCATCGACGCCGAAGCCGAGCAGGTCGCCCCGATCTCGCTCTCGCCGGGACGGCTGGCATGGCGGAAGTTCCGCCGTCACAAGCTGGCGATGGCGAGCGCGGTGTTCCTCATCTTCGTGTCGCTCACGGCGATCTTCGCCCACCAGATCGCGCGCTACCCCTACGAGGCGACCGGTGTCGGTCCTGTGTTCCAGGGCCCGACGAGCGCGCACTGGTTCGGCACCGACGCGATCGGACGCGACCTCTACAGCCGAGTGATCTACGGCGGGCGCATCTCGCTCGCCGTCGGCTTCACGGTCGCCATCGTCGCGACGTTCATCGGCACGGTCATCGGCGCGGTCGCCGGCTACTTCGGCGGCAAGCTCGACAACTTCATGATGCGGGTCACGGACCTCTTCATCGCCTTGCCGCTGCTGGTGATCTTGATCCTGATGCGCAACTTGCCGGTGCGGCAGCCGTGGGCTCGGCAGGTCATGGGCGAAGCCGGCAGCATGCGGGCGACCATCGTGATCTTCTCGCTCTTCTTCTGGATGCCTACCGCCCGAATCGTCCGCGGTGTCGTGCTCTCGCTCAAGGAGAAGGAGTTCGTCGAGGCGGCGCGTGCACTCGGCGCCAGCGACAAGCGCATCATCTTCCGCCACCTGCTCCCGAACTCGATGGGTCCGATCATCGTCACGGTGACGCTCAACGTGGCTGCGGCGATCCTCACCGAGTCGGCCCTCTCGTTCCTCGGCTTCGGCGTGAACCCGCCCGTGCCGACCTGGGGGAACCTGCTGGCCGACAGCAAGGGGTACTTCAGCATCGCCCCGTGGCTCGTCTGGTTCCCGGGGCTCACCGTCGTGCTCGTCGTGCTCGCCGTGAACTTCATGGGTGACGGCTTGCGCGACGCCCTCGATCCTCGGCAGCAGAAGGTCGGCTGATGAGCACCACCGCGGCTGAGCCGACCGGCGCGCCCCGGGGCGGCTCGACCGGCGCCGTCCTCGAGATCGACGACCTGCACGTCACGTTCAAGACCGAGGACGGACCGGTCTACGCGGTCCGCGGGGATCGACCTCGCCGTGCACGAAGGCGAGACGCTCGGCGTCGTGGGCGAGTCGGGCTCGGGCAAGTCGGTGACGATGCTCGCCGCGATGGGCCTGTTGCCGAGGACCGCGACGATCACCGGTTCGGTGAAGTTCCGGGGGCAAGAGCTGCTGGGGCTCGACAAGAACGACGTCCGCCACTACCGCGGCTCGAAGATCGCCATGATCTTCCAGGATCCACTGACCGCGCTGAACCCGGTGCTCAAGGTCGGCGACCAGATCGCCGAGGCGGTGACCGCCCACCAAGGGATCTCCGGCAATCAGGCGCATGGTCGCGCGATCGAGATGCTCGACCTCGTCGGCATCCCGCAGCCGGCCACACGCGCCGACCAGTACCCTCACGAGTTCTCGGGCGGCATGCGCCAGAGGGCGATGATCGCGATGGCGATCTGCAACGACCCCGAAGTGCTGATCGCGGACGAGCCGACAACCGCGCTCGACGTGACCATCCAGGCCCAGATCCTCGAGGTCATCCAGCAGGTGCAGGAGGTGACGAAGTCCGCGGTCGTCTTCATCACCCACGACCTCGGTGTCATCGCCCGTCTCGCGACTCGGGTGCGCGTGCTCTACGCGGGCCGCAGTGCCGAGGTCGGCAACGTCGACGACATCTTCGAGAACCCAGGCCACCCGTACACGGTGGGCTTGTTGTCCTCGATCCCGCGAGGCGACGGCAGCCGGCTGAAGCCGATCCCCGGTTCGCCGCCGAACATGCTGCGACCCGCCGCCCGGCTGCGCATTCCGGCCGCGGTGCGCGTACTCGGCCGAGATCTGCGAGGCCCAGGTGCCTGCGCTCCGGCTCGTCGGTCAGAACGACCAGCTCGCGGCGTGCCACTTCAGCGAGCAGCTCATGGGCCACTGGGACTTCGGCCGATGAGCGCGGTCGTCGAGGAGTCGACCGCAACCGAGGGCGCCGCACACGCGCCGGTCCTCAGCGTCGAGCATCTCGTGAAGAACTTCAACGTGCGCAGCACCCAGGGAGCGCGCACGGTGAAGCGCACCGTGCAGGCCGTCTCGGATGTGTCGTTCTCGATCGACGCAGGGCAGACGCTCGGCCTCGTCGGCGAATCCGGCTCGGGCAAGTCGACCGTCGGGCGGTGCGTGCTGCAGCTGATCGAGCCAACCGAGCGGATCAGTGAAGTTCCGCGGCACCGAGCTCACCACCCTCGACAAAGGCAAGCTGCGCGCGCCTGCGACGCGAGATGCAGATCGTGTTCCAGGATCCGTACGCGTCGCTCGATCCCCGCATGACGATCGGCTCCGCGATCGCGGAAGCGCTCGTCATCAACAAGGTGCCCGGCGATCACCGCGCGCGTGTCGAAGAGCTCCTGGCGCTCGTCGGGCTGAACCGGCATCACGCGAACCGGTACCCGCATGAGTTCTCGGGCGGTCAGCGCCAGCGCGTCGGCGTCGCTCGCGCGCTCGCGCTCGACCCCTCGTTCCTGGTGCTCGACGAGCCCGTCTCCGCGCTCGACGTGTCGATCCAGGCCGGCGTCGTGAACCTGCTCGAGGACCTGCAGGAGCGGCTCGGGCTCGCGTACCTCTTCATCGCGCACGACCTCTCGGTGGTGCAGCACATCTCCGACACCGTCGCGGTCATGTACCTCGGCAAGATCGTCGAGATGGCGTCGTCCGCGGATCTCTACGGCAAGGCCGGCCATCCCTACACGCAGGCGTTGCTCTCAGCCGTGCCCCATCCGAGTCCGAAACGGGAGCGCAAGCGCAAGCGCATCGTGCTCGCAAGGCGATGTGCCGAGCCCGATCGACCCGCCGAGCGGCTGCCGCTTCCGCACCCGGTGCTGGAAGGCGCAGGAGCTGTGTGCGACCGAAGAGCCGGCGCTCGTCGACCGTGGCCAGGGGCATCCCGTGGCCTGCCACTTCGCCGAGATCGCAGCCGAGATCGTCTGACCGCGACGTCGGCGGCGCCGAGCGCGGCTGGTACCCTGGCAAACCGTGCTCACCGCCCTCGTCGCCATCATCGACGTCGCCGCCGCCCTGGTGATGGTCTTCCTCGTGCTCCTGCACAGCGGGAAGGGTGGGGGTCTGTCCGACATGTTCGGTGGCGGAATGGGGTCCGCGGCGATGGGCTCGACCGTGGTCGAGAAGAACCTCGACCGCATCACCGTGGTGGTGGCGCTGGTCTTCGTCTTCTGCACCGTCGGCCTCGGTCTTCTCATCAAATAGCTGGCGAATTTCGCTACAGTCAGCGACCCCACGTCGGAGTGGCGGAATTGGCAGACGCGCTAGGTTGAGGGCCTAGTGCCCGCAAGGGCATGGGGGTTCAAGTCCCCCCTCCGACACTCATCGCGACCAGCGCCAACGTCCACTGCATTTGGGAGCCTCTTCCAGGCTGCACAGCGAGGCACTGAACGATGGTCACGAGCCTGAGCTCGCCGGATCGCAAGTTGTACCGATGGCAGCTCGACGCGCTCGTTTCGTGGGTGCGCTGCGGGCGGCGCGGGGTCATCGAAGCGGTCACCGGCTCGGGTAAGACCGAAGTCGCGATCGCGGCCGCGTCCGATGCATTGCGACGCGGTCGCTTCGTCCTCGTGCTCGTTCCTTCGCGTGTGCTCATGGAGCAATGGCACACTGCGTTGCGCGCAGCGCTGCCGGATGCGCGCATCGGACGCCTCGGCGATGACGGGCGCGACACCGCGGAGACCTGCGACGTGCTCGTCGCGACCCGCCATTCGGCGGCGGCCTTCAAGCCGATCCCACCCGAGCGCGACCGGCGGGTTGCTCGTCGCCGACGAGTGTCACGGTCTCGGCGGCAAGACGCTGCGACGGGCGCTGCTCCCCGAGTACGAGGAACGGCTCGGGCTCACCGCGACGCTGGAGCGCAGCGACGACGCCGTCACCGACCTGCTCCTGCCATTCTTCGGCGGCATTTGCTACCGGTACGGATTCGAGCAGGCGATCGCCGACGGCGTGTGCGCCCGCCCGCGCGTCGCGTTCGTGGGCGTGCCGCTCTCGAACGAAGAACGCGCGGAGTACGTCGCGGTCGAACACCGACTCGTACAGGCGCGGCAACATCTGCGCGGCCTTCGCGACATGCCGCTCGAACCCTTCGGCGACTTCCTGGCCGCGGTCGCGCACCTGGCGGAACGAGACGCGGGCGCCGACGGTCGGGCGGCGCGTGACTACCTCGACGCGTTCTCCAAGCGACGCCAGATCGTCGCCCAGTCGACCGGGAAGTACGACCTGCTGGGCAGCCTCGCCCCGGCGATCAAGGACGCGGAAGGCGCGCTCGTGTTCACCGAGACGGTGCGCGCCGCGAATCACGCGATCAACCGGCTCGATCCGCTCGTCGCGGTGGAGCTGATCACCGGCTCGACCGCTCGTGGGCAACGGCGCGAGATCCTCGACGATCTCCGGGTCCGCACTCTCGATGCCGTTGCCGCGCCCCGGGTGCTCGACGAGGGCATCGACGTCCCGGACGCCAATCTCGGCGTCGTGATGAGTGCGAGCCGCACCCGGCGGCAGATGATCCAGCGCATGGGCCGCATCCTGCGCCGAAAGCGCAGCGGCATCGCGGCGCGCTTCGTGATCATGTTCGCCAAGGACACGCTGGAGGACCCGAGCAACCGATTCGAACGCGACGGCTTCCTCGACGAGATCCAACGCATCTCCGAAGAGGCGAGGGTGTTCGACAGCGCGAAGTTCGAGGCGCTCGACACGTTCCTCGCGGCGCCGGGACCATCGGTGGTCCCGGAACCCGAGTACGTCGGGCACGAGGGTGGTGCCCTCGACCCGAGCGTCGACGTCGAGGCCGCGTACGCGCTGCTGGCTTTCACGAACCGTCACGAGCATGGACGATGCCCGCGGATCACGGAGCTCGAGCGACTGGAGCCCCGACTGCCGAAGCCGACCGACGCCGCACCTTCGGTATCTCGAGCTTCCGCTCTCGAACCTGCCGCCCGTCGCCGCTCCCAAGGTTGCGCCCAAGCGGCTGTCGACGGGCGAAGTGGGGCTCGCGATCGCGCGTGTCGGCGACGCGTGGCGTATCAGCTGCACCGGATGCGGTGAGGCGTCACCGCCCGTGCGGTTCCGTTGGCAGGCGCTGGATCAGACCGTGCGCTGCCGCTGCGGCTGAGCGACGCTGAGAGGTCTAGGGTGTCGACAAGTCGCCCGAGACCCCGGCAGCCCCACCCCCGAACCGAAGGCTGCTGATGCTCGCACCGCCCTACCCCGTCGTCCGCACTGACTTCGACGCGCACCGGAGCACAGCGGCGCTCGCCGGCTGGCTCTTCGTGATGACCTACGTCACCTCGATCCCCGCGCAGCTCGTTCTCTACGGTCCGTTGCTCGACAAGTCCGAGCTACATCACCGGTGCCGGCGCGAACGCCTACAACCGCGTGGCTCTGGGGGCGCTCCTCGAAGTGCTTCTCATCCTCGCCAACGTCGGCACCGCCGTCGTGCTCTTCCCGATCCTCAAGCGGCAGAGCGAAGCGGGCGCCCTGGGCTATGTCGCTCGTTCGCCTCGTCGAGTCGACCTTCATCGCCATCGGCATCGTCAGCCTCCTCGCGATCCTGACAGTGCGAGACGACGGAGCGCTGGGAGCGAGTGCCGCCCTCGGCAGGTCGTTCGTCGCGATCCACGATTGGACGTTCCTGCTCGGACCGGGCTTCATCGTCGGCGTCGGGAACGGCCTGTTGCTGGGCTACCTGATGTACACGGTCGGGCTTGGTGCCGCGACGCATGGCCATGCTGGGGCTCATCGGAGGTCCCCTGATCTGCGCCTCGGGGATCCTCGTCCTCTTCGACGTCATCGACGCCGGGTCGCCGGTTCAGGTCATCGCGACCATCCCGGAGTTCATCTGGGAGCTGTCGCTCGGCATCTATCTCATCGTCAAGGGATTCAAGCCGTGTCCGATCCTCACCGATGAGGGGCCCCAGATCGGCGTCAGGGTGCCAGAGGCGCTCTCGTTCGTGCCGATCGACTTCGAGGCGGGGGAGAGCTGGTGGGAGGGGCTCGGCGTGGCGGGCTTCGAGTTCGATCGTCCCGCTGTCGCGGCTTCGACGGGGGTGACGATGTACCTCTCAAAGGACACGACCGCGGCGACCTTGCGACAGCTCGCCGCGCTCGCCCCGGGTTCCACCGTCGCGATGACGTTCTTGCTGCCAATCGATCTCCTCGACGAGCGCGACCGCGCCGGTCTCGACGCCAGCGCGGAGGGTGCCCGCCAGTCAGGCACGCCCTTCGCGAGCTTCTTCAGACCCGACGAGATCGTCGCGATGGCCCGCGACGCGGGCTTCGCCGCCGTGCAGCACATCCCTGGCTCGTCGTTGGGCGATCGGTACTTCGCGAACCGAGCCGACGGTCTGCGTCCCTCGAGTGGCGAGGACTTCGTCGTCGCCACGACCTGAAATAGCGTTGCGCCGTGAACGGCACAACGAGCTGCGGTGCGCGTCGATCCGGCGACCGGCCTGAAGGCCTTCGACACCCGTGCGGCGCCGGCGACGAAGAAGATCGCGGGGTCCGGCTACGGAGTCACGGACGACGCCTCGTTGAAGGTGCTGCCCGAGCAGCCCGCAGGTGCGGTCTTCGACGCGGTGGAACAGGCGAAGTACCGCGAGTTCAAAGAGGCACGTCGGGGCGCGGCCGACTACATCCCGATGGAGGGTGACTTCGCGAAGTACCTGCGGGACGTCTACTCGACCGAGCCGGTGCCGCGCGAGGCGCTGACCGACGAGTGTGAGATCGTCGTCGTCGGCGCTGGCTTCGCCGGTCTGCTGCTGTGGCACAAGCTCAGCGAGGCGGGCTTCGTCGACGTCCGGTTCTGCGAGAAGGGTGGCGACGTCGGCGGCACGTGGTACTGGAACCGGTACCCGGGCATCGCCTGTGACGTCGAGTCGTACAGCTACCTGCCCCTGCTCGAGGAGATGGGATACGTCCCGTCCATGAAGTTCGCGTCCGGGTTCGAGATCTTCGAGTACTGCCAGGCGATGGCGGAGCGCTTCGGCTTCTTCGAGCGCTGCCTCTTCCACACCACGGTCGAGCGCACCGAGTGGGACGAGGCAAGCGGCCGTTGGACGGTCTTCACCGATCGCGGCGACGCGATGCGTGCGCGCTTCGTGATCCTCGCCAACGGCATCCTGACGACTCCGAAGCTCGCACGCATCCACGGCATGGAGACGTTCGCGGGCGAGTCGTTCCACACGTCGCGCTGGAACTACGACGTCGATCTCCACGGGAAGCGCGTCGGCATCATCGGCACGGGCGCGACGGCAGTGCAGGCGATCCCCGAGCTGGCCAAGGTGGTCGGCGAGCTCTTCGTGTTCCAGCGGACACCGTCGACCATCGACGTGCGCGATCAGCGCGAGACCACGCAAGAGGAGCGAGACACCTGGGCGAACGAGCCCGGCTGGGCGCGCGCCCGGCGCGCTCGCTTCGCCAAGATCTCCCAGGGCCGCGCCGCGATCCAGGCCAACGACGACTACCTCGCCGGACGCGTCGCCGACTACAAGGAGCGCAAGCAGCACGAGCGCAGGCTGACCCCCGAGGAGCTGGTCGAGAAGCAGCTCGACTCGAACTTCCGGATCATGGAGCAGATCCGCGCACGGGTCGACGCCATCGTCGACGATCCCCGCACGGCCGAGGCCCTCAAGCCGTACTACCCCTACGGCTGCAAGCGGCCCACCTTCCACGACGAGTACCTCCCGACGTTCAACCTGCCGCACGTGCATCTCGTCGACACCGCCCCCATGGGCGTGACCGAGATCAACGAGCGTGGCGTCGTCCACGACGGCGTCGAGTACCCTCTCGACGTGCTGATCTACGCGACGGGCTTCCAGTGGATGGCGACGTCGACGTTCAACATGGTCGTAGGCCGCGAGGGGCGCTCGTTGAGCGAGAAGTGGCAGAACGAAGGCACGAAGACCTTCCTCGGTCTGCACACGCACGGGTTCCCCAACCTGTTCATCATCACGGGGCCCCAGGGCGGCGGCGGCAGCTTCAACTTCACCGACGCGATCGACACCCACACCGGCTACGTCACGTGGATGCTGACGACGATGCGCGAGGCGGGTCACGCCGTCGTCGACGTTCGCCAAGAGGATGAAGACGCGTGGGCCGCGCACTGCCGTGAGGCTGACGTCGCGACGGCACCGCTGCGCGATTGCCTCTCGTACTACAACGGTCACGGCGAAGCGGCGCCCGGCAGCCTCGCCTACTACGGCGGCGCGGGATGGAACCGCCGCTGCCAGGAAGCGCGTGACACGCTCGAGCCCTACGTCTTCGAGCCCGGGGCGCGCTGACGACGTTCGTCGCTCAGGGACGGGGTGCTACGACCAACGTCCCATTGTGAGATCGACCGAGGGAGCGGTCTCATGGTCGAGACCGTTCCCGTGACGTCAGCGTCGCTCGGTCACGTGCTCCTCATGATCACGCTTCGCTTGCGAGGGTCGACCCGGATGCTTGCCTGGCTCCGCTCCGCCCATCTGGGTCGACCCTCGCGGCGGCGAGCGGCAGGCGCACCGTTACGCTCGGAGAGTGACGGGGTGGGGGCGTGCCACGTGACGGGCTCGGACGTCGTGCCGTGAGCAGGTCGTGGGCGGGTCGTCGCTTCGTGGCTGTCGAGGTCGGGCGCTTCGCGCTCGCAGGCGTCGTCGCGCTCGATCATCGTCGGGATCGCGACCGCGATCGCAAGTCGGCGAGTGGGTGAACGCGAGGCGATCGCGAACGCACGGACGACGACCGTCACCAAGGCCCAAGGGCTCGTCGCCCCCGCGCTCAACGACGGCCTGCTCACCGGTGCAGCCGGGTCGCTGGCAGACGTCGACGAGGTGGTGCGCCACGACGTCCTCGACTCGTCGCTCGTGCGGGTGAAGCTCTGGAGAGACGACGGCACGATCGTGTACTCCGACGAGCCGCGCCTCATCGGCGCTCGCTACGTCCTCGGCGACGACGAGCTCGCCGCGCTGAAGACTGGGCGCATCGATGCTGAGGTGAGCGACCTGTCCAAGCCCGAGAACCGCTTCGAGCGGTCGCAAGGCAAGCTCCTCGAGGTCTACCTTCCGATCGAGACGCCGTCGGGCGAGCCGCTCCTGTTCGAGGCGTACTACCGCTACTCGTTGGTGTCGAACAACGGCAACCAGCTGTGGCGGAGCTTCGCTCCGATCGCGCTCGGCTCGCTGATCGCGCTCGAGCTGGTGCTCATCCCGCTCGCGTACTCGCTCGCGCGCCGGCTGCGGCAGCGGTCCGAGGAGCGTGAGCAGCTGTTGCGTCAAGCACTCGAAGCGTCTGACGTCGAGCGACGCCACATCGCAAGCGACCTCCACGACGGCGTCGTCCAGGACTTGGCCGGCGCCGCCTACGCGCTCTCCGCACAGGCTCGGCGGTCGAACGGTGACGCCGTCGATCCAAAGGTCATCGAAGACGCCGCGGCGACGGTGCGGACGAGCATCCGGGCGCTGCGCTCGCTCGTGATCGACATCTATCCGCCGGACTTCGGCGAGGTCACCCTCGAGTCAGCCCTCGCCGATCTGCTCGCGCGCACGGCTGACACGGGCGTGGAGACCGAGCTCGACGCCAGCGAGCTCCACGACCCGTTGCCGGATCCGGTGGCACGGCTGCTGTACCGCGCGGCTCAAGAAGGACTTCGCAATGTGGTGAGCCACGCCGGCGCGCAGCAGGTCTCTGTGCGCGTCGCGACCGTCGGTCCCGGCGCGGAGCTCGTGGTTCGCGACGACGGGCAGGGCTTCGACACGGGCGCCGTCACCACCGCCAGAGACGCGGGCCATCTGGGCATCACCGCGCTGCGGGGCCTCGTCACAGACGCCGGCGGCACGCTCACGCTCGCCGGTGTGCCGGGCGAGGGCACGACGCTGCGGGTGGAGGTCCCGCTGTGATGATCAGGGTCGTCGTTGCCGACGACCACGCCGTGGTGCGCGAAGGCCTGGCGCAGCTGCTGTCCACCGCGGCTGACATCGAGCTGGTCGGCGCGGCGGCGAACGGGTCGGAAGCCGTGGACGTCGTCGACCGGGAGCATCCCGATGTCGTGCTCATGGACCTCTCGATGCCCGAGGTCGACGGTGCCGAGGCGACTCGTCGCATCCTGGCCGCCGACCCAACGGCACGCGTCGTGGTGCTCACGTCGTTCGCGGACGATCGACACATCGTCGAGGCGCTACAGGCCGGAGCGATCGGCTACGTGCTGAAGCATGCGGAGCCTGACGAGCTGCTCGGCGCGATCCGCGCTGCCGCTGCGGGCGACGCGCCGCTCGATCCGAAGGCCGCGCGTGTGCTGCTCGAGAGCAAGCGAGTGCGCTCGGACCAGCAGCTCAGCTCGCGCGAGATCGAGGTGCTCAGGCTCGTTGCCACAGGTCTCGCGAACAAGCAGATCGCCCGGCGGCTGGGGATCGCGGAGCGCACCGTGAAGGCGCACCTGACCAACATCTTCACTCGCATCGATGTGACCGACCGGACGCAGGCCGCGCTGTGGGCTGAGCGCAACCTGCCTCCGGTCGTCGGTCCGTAGGGACCGTCCTGACGACTCAGCCTTGGCCCGGTCCGCCGGACCCGCTGGACCCGCCGCCGTCTCCGTCGTGGCCGTGGTCATCGACTGTGGTCGGCGACCCCGCCTTGCCGTCGTCGCCGTGGTCGTCGATCGACATGGGCGTCGTCGACGCATCGTCGACGGTGGTCGCTGTGGTCACGGTCGTCGCCGAGGTCGTGGACGAGTCGTCATCGGTGGTCGTCGCTCCGCCGGTCACAGTGGTCGAGGGTGCCTGCGTCGAGCCCGGACCTGATTGGGCAGACGGGCCGGCGTGGTCGTCGGCGGTGTCGTCGGGGCCGTCTTGCCCGCGGTTCGCACCATGGTCGTCGGCAGTCGTCGACGCTCCCTCGGCCGTTGTCGAGGTCGTCGCGTCGTCGTCGTTGGCATCGTTGGCGTCATGACCCTGCGGATCGTCCGTGGTGGTCGGATCCGGGTGGTCGACGATCGACTTGTCGAGATGCGAGATGAACGCGGGCGGGGGAGTCGTGCTGACGGAATTCGCGACGGCGAATGCCGTGCCGCTCGCGGCGATGACTCCGGCGGCGGCGAGGACGATGAGGACGATCCGATGGCGCACGGTGAGGGCTCCCTGGTTGGTGTACCTCCAGGGTGCGCCCAGCGACGGGCCGAATGCGATCGGTCGTTGGTGCTAGCACCCGCTCAGCGCACGGCCTATCCGTCTGCGGCCCAGGCGATCGCCGCGGCCTCGTCGGTCACGTCGAAGACCTTGATCTCGCCCGACATCATCCAAGCGAACACGCCGATGAGATGGCGCACCCAGTCGTGGCTCGTCACGACCGCGCACCGCTTCCACTTGTGGAGGTGGCCCATTCCGAGCTTCGTGTCCTCCCAGGCGGCGCCCGCGGTGTAGCCCTCGAACTCGTCGCCGAGCACGTACACGAAGCGAAGCTCACCGCGGTCGGCGAGCATCTCGTCGACCGCCGGCTCGAGCACATCGTCGTAGTCGGTCTTGTCGATGTGGCCTCGAGCGCGGAACGCCAACACGTTCTCAGGGCTCTCGATCCGTTCCAGCATCGTCGTCTCCCTTCGGTCCGCGGCCATTGTCACGCGAGCACGGTGCGGGCGGTGATGTCCGCGATCCAGTCTTCGAGCTCGTCGAGCGTGAGGTGGTGGTCGTCCACGAGCACGAGTGCCATGCGGTAGTCCGCGAGCGCGGCGATCGTCGTCGCCGCGTCGTCCGACGCTCAAGCCCGGTCGCAGCGCGCCGAGGCCGGCCAACCGACCCGCAACGCCCGCCGCCCCGGCTCGATGCCGGCGACCGCCTTCGTCGACGACCACGGAGAGCTCGGGCTCGGCCTGGGCGCCGGTGAACGCGGCCCGCAAGATGTCGTCGCAACGTTCGAGAAGCCGGCGGGTGATGCGGGCAGGGATGCGCGCGATCACGCGGGGATCTTGCTCGGTGCCGACCGTGGCCGCGATCTCGCCGACGTTGGCTTCGATGTCGACGAGATCGTTGAGACGACGGACCAGGTCCGCCTTCGACCCGATGCTGTCGTACAGGGTCTGGACCGACACGCCGGCGTCGGCGGCCACGTCCTTCAGGCTCGTGGCCGCGTACCCCTGGGTCGCGAAGCGGCGACGGGCCGCCGCGAGGATGTCGTGGCGGGTCTGCTCGGCCTGCATGGCCCGCCGTCCCAGGGGCGGAGCAGGGACTTTGTCGTCGATCTGAGATTTCTTCGTCATAAGGCTTGATCCTAGTTCAAGTGAGTTGTATAAACATCAAGTCACTTGGACATCATACAAGCATCGAACGAAGGAGCAACGCCATGACCGCAGCATTCGCCCCCACCGCCCCCTCCGTGACCCTCGAGACTCCCACTGGTTCGGCCTCCGCCGGGATGACCCGCTTCGCCCGCCTGGGCGGCGTCGGCGGACTCGTCTTCATCGGCAGCATCCTGGCCCAGAACCTGCTGCGGGCCTCGGCTCCTGCGAACGACGCCTCGCCCGAGAAGATCATCAGCTACTACGCCGACCACCGGGCCGCGTCGCTCGCGCTGGCGGTGCTGTTCCCGATCGGTGTCGCAGGCCTCACGACGTTCGTCGGTTCCCTCGTCTCCCGGGCACGAGGAGCGGCGCGAACTCCCGCCATCGTCGGTGGGCTCAGCGCCGCGGCACTGGTCGCGACGTTCGCGATCGTCACCGCGACCGAGCGTCGCGATGTCCACCTACGTGCACAGGGGTGCGCCCGACCCGTCAGTCGTGTCAGCTCTCTGGCTCACGCACATGTCGGTGTTCTGCGTGAACCTCATGTTCATCGCGGTCACCCTCGTCGGTCTGACCACGGCGTGCGTGAAGATGGGCGTCGTGCGACCGATCTGGCAGAAGGCCGGCCTCGTCGGCGCCGCGGCGCTCGGTGTCGGCGCCGCCTGCACGCCGGCCATCTTGGACGTCAGCCCGGTGTTCGGGCTCGCACTCGCCGGCTTCCTCATCTGGGGAGTGTTCGTCGTCTCGGCTTCGATCTCGATGCTGCGCCGGCCCGCTATCGACTGAGGTCGCGGGTGAAGACGATGCGGGGCTCGCCCTGCCCGTCGTAGTCCTCGACCCAGTGCTCGGTGAAACCCATCGCAGCGTGAAAGGAGCGTGACCCACCGTTCAGCGGTGAGGTCACGCCTTTCACGCGTGTGCAGCCCGATTCGACGGCTCGGGCGAAGAACCACTCGTAGAGGGTGCGGCCGATGCCCGCGCCGCGAGCCTCGGGATCGACCCCGACGAAGTGGATGTACGCGATGTTCGGATCGGTCTGCGAGACGAAACCGCAGACGAAGCCGACGATGCCGTGTGTGCCCGCGTCGATCGCGATCGCAGTGGTGGGGGAGAAGTGCTCGAAGAACAGCCGCGGAAGCAGCGCCGACATCTTCCGGCCGCCCCACCAGTGGTCGAGGCGAGGGATCACGTACTCGTAGTCGCCCGGTTCGACGGGCCGCAGCTCGACGTTCATACGCAGACGCTCACTCGGGCTCTGCCGCTCGCCACTGGGGGAGGAGCACGACGGTGCCGTCGTCCGCGGTGCGCTCCTCCCAATACGGCACGACGGCCATCCCGATGTGCGCGGGCCCGTCGAGGTTGCCGACGACTCTGATGTGCGGCGCCTCGTCCAGGCTGACGAGCACGACGGTGTAGGGGACCGCGTCGGCGAGCGCGCGGTTCGCGGCGTAGTGGACGACCGTGTAGCTGTGCACGGTGCCGCGCGGCTCGAGCACGCGAGTGCCGAACGACATCGCGCCGCACGCGTGGCACACCTCCTCGGGCGGATGGATGAGCGTCGAGCACGACGCGCACTCCTGCACGGCGAGGGCACCCGACGTGAACCAGGCCCGGTTCGTCGTCGGTGAGCTCGGGGACACCCCAGTCGGTCGGAAGCGCGCCCACGTCAGGCCCTCCCGAAGAGCACGGCGCTGCCCGGCGCGTAGCCCGGGCCCGACACAGAGAGGCTCAGCTCGACACCCGGCACCTGGCACGTCGACTCGCCCCGCACCTGGCGCACGGCCTCGACGACGTTGCCGAAGCCGTGGATGTAGGCCTCGCCGAGGTTCCCGCCGCTCGTGTTGATCGGGCAGCCGGCCGTTGGGCCACTGCAGGTTGCCGTCGGCGACGAAGTCGTTGAGCTCGCCTGGCTCGCAGAACCCCATCTCGGTGAGCGCCATGAGCACCGGCCCGGTGAAGTTCTCGTAGAGCTGGGCGACCGGGATGTCGGCCGGCTTCACCCCGGCTCGCTCCCAGAGCTGACGCCCGACATGGCGGTGATGTGCGGTGGGGAAGCCGGGTTCGTTGAACGCGCCGGCGCCGTCGCGATGGTCGAGGCCGTGCGCGCCGGCGACGATCGCGACGGGTGCGCGCGGAGGTCGCGCGCTCGCTCGGGTGTCGTGACGACGATCGCCGCCGCGCCGTCGTTCTCGGGGCAGCAGTCGTACAGATGGAGCGGCTCGGCGATCCAGCGCGACGCGTGGTACTCGTCGCGTGTCAGCGGCGTGCCGAACCTGATCGCCCGCGGGTTGCGCTGCGCGTGCGCGTAGCTGGCGAGCACGACCTCGGCCAGGCTGTCCTGCGTGACGCCGTGGTCGTGCATGAACCGCTGCGTCTGCATCGCGCAGATCTGCGCGGGCGTCTGGATGCCATACGGCACCGTGAACGCGCCCGCGCCGTGCGACCGACGGGAGCCGACCCGACTGGCCGTAGCGTCCGAACTGGCCCTGCGCCAGCGACCGGAAGGCGACGACGCACTGTGCGTAGCCCGCGGTGATCGCCGCGTCCGCGAGGGTGACCGCGGCGCCGGCGCCGTTGCCTCCGCCTCCGAACGTCTGCGCCGTGAACGCGAGGTCGCCCATGCCCGAGCGCCGCGCTCAGCCGGACAGGCTCGTTGCGCTCCATGTACGACACGACGCCATCGACGTCACGCATCGTGAGGCCCGCGTCGTCGACCGCGTTTCGGATCGCGATGCACGCGAGCTGGAACTCGCTCTCGGTCGCCTCGCCGCGCTTGTAGTAGCGCGACTCGCCGACCCCGACGACGACCGCGGCGCCGTGCACTACAGGCCGTGCACTACAGGGAGAAGACGCGGACTGCGTTGGCGCCGAGGATCTTCGCCCTCGACTCGTCGGCCGAGGCCACCCATCTGACGCTCGATCGACGCGGCGGAGTGCGGCCACGACCCCTCGTGGTGGGGGTAGTCGTTGGCCCACATCAAGTTGTCGACGAGGTCGTGCTGCTCGGCTGCCTGCACGCCGACGTGGTCTTCCTGGAACGTCGCGAAGCAGTGCCGCCGGAAGTACTCGGAGGGCAGCTCGGGGATCACCGGGTCGCACCCAGAAGTGGTGCGCCTTGTACGCGTAGTCCATCGTCTCGAGCAGCCACGGCACGAACCCGATGCCCGACTCGACGAGCCCTGCCTGTCATGCGGGGATGGCGCTCGAACACGCCTGAGGTGATGAGCTGCACGAGCGGCTCGATCGTGGTCTCCATCGAGTGGCAGACGTAGTTGATGATCGCGCCGCCGTTGCCGCCGACCGCTCGCGGGTCGCGACCGGTCGACACGTGGAACGTGACCGGAAGGCCCGTCTCCTCGACGAGCGACCAGAGGCGCTCGAAGGCGGGATCGTTGTACTCGATGTGGCCCCAGACCTTCGGCCCGTAGATCGGGGCGTTGCCGAGGCACAGGCCGACGAAGTCGTGCTCGGCGGCCCATCGCACCTCGGCCGAGCGCGCAGTCGATGTCACCGGTCGCGATGGACGCGAGCGGTCGGGTGCGCCCGCCGGACCATCCCGTCGCGCCACCGTGGAAGTCGTAGGCCCAGCGGTTCCAGGCCCGGCACATCGCATCCGCGAACACGGGATCGGGGGTCGCCCAGCACAGCAGGCCCTTGTTCGGGAAGATCAGCTCGATGTCGACTCCGTCTGCAGCCTGATCGCTGAGACGCTCTGCGATGGTGCGGCCGGTCGTGTTGCGCAGCGCGTCCTCGGGCTCGATGCGTTGGGAGAAGTGCTGGCGGTCGCCTCGCGCCTCGGCGAGCACTGCGTCGGGTGGCCTGATCATCATCGGACGGTTGCCCTCGGTCACCGAGTACTGGCTGCCGTCCTCCCGCACCTCGAGGTGCGGGATGCGACTCAGGTACTCGGGCTCGATGTGCTCGGCGAGGTAGCTCGCGGGCTCGTTCGCGTGGCAGTCGGCCGACACCATGAAGTACTTCTTCGGGTCGTCTGGCCTCGACGGACCGAGACCAGCCGGCTGGTCCGGGTGTCGTCTGCCGCCATGCGTTCCGAGGCGATTCGGTGACGCTCACCTCCAGAGTTTCGCACGTCATGTGCGGTGCGGCGCTCCTCTCGTGGTTGACTTCCCGACGTGGCGAAGCTCGACTCGACCAACCGCGCTGACCTGCCCGACAGCGCCTTCGCGTACGTCGACTCGAAGGGGAAGCGACGGCTCCCGATCAACGATGCCGCGCACGTCCGCAACGCCCTCGCCCGCTTCGAGCAGGTGTCGTTCGAGGACGAAGCCTGCCCGTGAGCGCGCCCGCAAGAAGCTGCTCACCGCGGCGAAGAAGTACGGCATCGTGCCGGTCGGGTTCATCACCGGCCAGCTCCAGTCCGAGCGTGAGAGGGGCGTGAAGGAGGCCAAGGAGCCTGTCGTGCTTCCCACCGGGTTCGTCACGATGATGATGACCGACATCGAGGGATCGACTGCCTTGGTGCACCGGCTCGGCGACGGCTACGGCGAGCTGATCGACAGCATCCGTTCGATCTTGCGCGAGCAGCGCGGTGCGCCGGCGGGGGATCGTCGTCGAGACCCGTGCCGACGAGTTCTTCGCGGTGTTCACCGAGCCCGGCGCGGCACTCGATGCCGCCATCGCGATCCAGCGCGACCTACGAGCGCGGTCGTGGGCCGACGGCCTCACGGTCCGGGTCCGCATCGGGATCCACAGCGGCGAGCCGACCGTCACCGACGCGAACTACATCGGCATGGACGTGCACGCTGCCGCTCGCATCTGCGCCGCGGCGCACGGTGGGCAGATCGTCGTGTCGAGCGCGACACGACAGGCGGCGATGCGAACGACGCAGACGACCGTCCGCTATCGCAGCCTCGGGGCGCACCGGCTCCGTGGGATCCCCGAACCCATGACGCTGTTCCAAGTCGGAGCGAAGGGACTCGCCGCGAAGTTCCCGCCGCCGCGCAAGAGCTGACGTCTGCTATCGCAAGCGTGAGCGTGAGCCCGTCGATGCCGAGATCGCCGTAATCGGACGTCCAGGTCTCGCCGGCAGCGACGGGCCACGCGTCGGTGATCGTGCCCGTCGTGACCACGTCGCCGGCGACGAGCGTCGCCGTGCCCTGCTCGTCGAGGCAGCGCGACAGGTGCGCGAGCGCGCACGCCGGGCTGTCGAGGACGACCGACGACACGCCGGTGTCGACGACCTCGTCGCCACGCCGAAGGGTGATCGTCGGCGCGCGTGAGCTCTGTCGACGAGGCGGTCGCGCGCCGGTCATCGAGTGATCGAGCGGCCGCCCGACGACGAGAGCGCCGTGGAGACCGAACGCAGCGGTGCAGTCGGCGGCCGTGAACCGCCAGCCCTCGAAGTGGCATTGCACGATCTCGAACCCCGCGGCGACCCATGCGGTGTGCTCGAGCACGGTGCGGGCGTCGTCTGTCGCGGGCAGGTCATCGCGGAGGCAGAACACGACCTCGGTCTCGATGCGGGGCTGCACGAGCGAGGTCGAGGTCGAGCACGCCGTGCCCGTCGGGTGCCCGGTGGAGCAGTGCGGTCCCAGACCGGAGCCCACATGGGCTGCCACACGTCGTAGCGTGGCCAGAGCGTGCGGTTCGTGAAGCCGATCTTCCAGCCGAGCGAGCGTCCATCCCAGCGCCCGCCGCCGCTCGGTGATCGCGTAGAGCACGTCGTAGGCACGGGGAACATCGAAGCCCGGGATCGTCTCGGACAGCAGCGGCAGCGTCTCGCGATCATCGAAGGCCTGGATCAGGCGATCGGCGATCGTCTCCACGTCCACGCCGAGACCGTAACGGCTCGCGGTGCTCGTTCCCCTACGCTCGCCCGCCGTGGGCGAAGTCGACGGCAAGCGAATCGTCGTCACCGGAGCGTCGCGTGGCCTCGGCCGCGCGTTCGCGGTGGCGTTGGCCTCCGAGGGCGCGCAGCTCGTCGTCAACGGCACGAACGAGGAGCTGCTGCGCGACGTGGTGGGGGAGATCTCCTCCGCAGGGGGGAGCGCGGTCCACGGTCGTCGGCTCGGTCGCAGACGATGACCTCGCCGAGGCAATCGTGCAGGACGTGCGTCGACTCGTTCGGCGGCATCGATGCCGTCGTGAACAACGCGGGCATCGTGCGCGACCGAACGCTCATGAACATGACGTCCGGACGAGTTCGACGAGGTCGTCGCGGTCAACCTTCGCGGCACTTGGTCAGTCAGTCGCCACGCCGCCCGCGCGATGCGGGAGACGGGCGGGCTCTTGCTGCAGGTCGTGTCGAACGCAGCGTTCGTGGGCTCGGTCGGGCAGACGAACTACGCCGCGTCGAAGGCCGGCGTGATGGGGATGCTCTACTCGTGGGACGTCGAGCTGCGTCGCTTCGACATCCGCACGAACGCGCTGTGGCCGATCGCGCAGACCGACATGACCCAGGTCGTGTTCGACAACGCCGCCAAGCACGCCGCGGACGCCGGCAAGCCTCCGCCCGCCGCACACGAGCTGGGCTTCGGTACGACCGAAGTCAGTCGCCCCGATCGTCGTGTACCTGTGCAGCGACCGCGCGGCGCATCTCCGTAGCCAGCTGCTCACGTTCAACGGGTCGAAGCTCGGTCTGTGGTCGCATCCGCACGAGGCCGTCGCTCGATCGTCGTTCGGGCGTGGACCGTCGACGAGCTCGCGGCGGCGCTCGAGGCGGCCGCCGAGCCCGTGCACGTCGTGCAGTACTGACGAGGGCGCGGTGGCTGCCGATCCGATGCCGACAGCCGACGTCGTCGTCGACGAGGCGCTGGTCCGCGGGCTCCTCGCCGAGCAGCATCCCGATCTCGCGTCGCTTCCGCTCGACCGATCCCGTCATCGGTTGGGACAACGCGACGTACCGACTCGGTCCCGACCTGGCGGTGCGCCTTCCGCGGCGGCTCATGTCCGCGCCGCTGATCGAACGCGAGCAGCGGTGGCTGCCCGAGCTCGCACCGCTGCTCCCGCTGCCGTCCCCGCGCCGGTCCGTGTCGGTCGCCCTGGCGCCGGTTATCCCTGGTCGTGGAGCGTGTGCAAGTGGCTTCCGGGCGCGCCGGCCGCGGTGAGCCCGCCGCATGACGCGGACGCGGCGGCCGAAGCGCTCGGTGCGTTCCTGCGTGCGCTTCACTTCGCCGCGCCCGTGGACGCGCCGCGCGAACCAGTTCCGCGGCGTGCCGCTCGCCGCGCGCGACGACGCGATGCAGACGCGGGTCGCACAGCTCGCGGCCGAGCTCGACGCCGATGCGGTCCTCGGGCTGTGGTCCGAGGTGCTCGCAGTGCCGGCGTGGACGGGCCCCCGTGATGTGGCTGCACGGAGATCTCCACCCGGCGAACGTCCTCGTGCACGAAGGTCGGATCTCGGCGGTCATCGACTTCGGCGACATCACGTCAGGTGATCCCGCGACAGACCTCTCGGTCGCGTGGATGATGTTCGACCCCGGTCAGCGCGTCACGCTCAGGGACGCAGCGGGCGACGTCGACGACGACACGTGGGCACGGGCCCGAGGATGGGCGCTCGCACTTGCTGTCGCGATCCTTGCAGGCTCCGCGGACAACCAGGTCATGCAGGGCATCGCACGAGGGACACTCGCTTCCGTGCTCACTGACGCATGAAGGCTGCCGACTTGTAGAAGGCTTGTTGACGATGTGGACGATCCCCGTGTTGCTGGCAGCGTTCCTCGCGGTCGTGCACCTGGCGCATGTGCTGCGAAGCATGCACGTCGACGAGGTCGATCGTGAGGCCGCGTGGCTGGTGCGTGATCATCGCCTGCAACAGCTCGCGGCACGAGTCGCTCAGGCGCCGGTGGTCGTTCGCTGGAGCAGGTCGACGCAGCTCACGAATCGCATCGTGCTCGACATCGGCGGCGAAGAGCTCGAGGCGCGCGCTGCTACCACACCCCGGCGCGCCAGATCTCGGTCGTCACGAAGCTCTTCTATCGACCGTCTGTGGGATGGATCATCGGGGTCGACGGACCGAACGGCCCCGCGACGCTCGCGGCCTGGTTGGTCGACATCCACCCTGTGCGCACCGCTCACTAGCCGCGAAGCAGCTCCTCGGTCTGAGGGTCAGCAGGGAAGAAGAGCTCGACTGCGAGCTCGTCGAGCGTGATGTCGCGCGGGGTGCCGAACGTCGTGAGCGTCGTGAAGAGCGACAGCACTGCGCCGCCGAGCTCGACCACGACGGGCACGAGCAAGGGCGGCTCCTCCCACGCGGCGCCCCGCTGGTTGCGCACGAGCTCGGCGACGTTCGGATACGCGGCGACCTCCTGTTGCAACGCGCTGAGCGTCGGATCGTTGGTCAGCACCACCGAGCGCCGAAGCTGGTGCAACAGGTAGGTCGCCCACGCGGGGAAGTTCCGCGTGTGCGCCGCGAGCCCTTCGGGGTGGAGGCAGACGCGGTACACGTTCAAGGGAGGGCCGAGGAGCTCGACCGGCAGACCCGCGACCAGCGGCGCCCGCGGCCCGGTTCGAGAGCACGACGTTCCAGTGCCGGTCGATCACGAGGCCCGGGTAGGGGTCGTGCGCGTCGAGCAGGCGTTGGATCGCCGCGTGCATCATCGCCATCGACGGGTCGGCGAGCGACGTCTCTCCGTAACGCGGCGCGTAGCCGGCGGCGAGGAGCATCGTGTTCCGCTCGCGCAGCGGGACATCGAGGCCCTCGGCGAGGGCGATCACGAGCTCTGGGCTCGGCTTCGCGCGTCCGGTCTCGACGAAGCTCAAGTGGCGCGCGGAGACCCCGATCTCGAGCGCGAGGTCGAGCTGCGACCGGTGACGCCGTCCTCGCCACTCGCGCACGAGCGTGCCGACTGCTTCTCTGGGCATGTCAACGAACCTATGACCGTCGCGTCGCGTCGGCCATTACCCAACGGGTAATCGCAGCGCGGCACGCCGTCGTCCAGAGTCGACCTCACGGAGCACGACAGGTCCAACGACACCATGAAGGAGACAGTGATGAACGATCTGACGACTGTGGTCGACGCGTGGCTCGAGGCGTATGCGGAAGAGGACGTCGAGCGGCGCATGAAGCTCATCGAGCAGGCATGGAGCCCTGACGGCCGGCTCGTCGACCCGCCCCTCGAGGGCAAGGGGTACGCCGGGCTCAGCGACGCGGCTGATCTCGTGAACACCCACTACGCCGGGCACACGTTCCGGCGCATCACCGGCATCGACGTCCATCACGAGTTCGTTCGCTACGGGTGGGAGCTCGTCGGTCCTGACGGCGCCGTCGCCGTCGCCGGCATCGACGTCGCCGAGGTCGCCGACGATGGGCGCCTGCGGAAGGTCACGGGCTTCTTCGGCGACCTGCCCGCCAAGGACGCGGCCTAGGACTGATCCGGGGTGTGGGGAGGGGAACCTCCCCGCACCGTGCGGTGTAGAGGAGAGCATGAAGAAGCCCCTGTTTGGTCTCGGTCTTTCGTTCGTGCTGCTCCTGCTGCTTTCGCCGGCAGCTTTGGCGGGAGGTTGGGCGGTGAGCACGATCGATCCGATGGCGGCGCCCGCCGCCGGCGTGCCGATCGACGTCGGCTTCACCATCCGCCAGCACGGGATGACCCCGGTCGATCTCACGGACGTCGCCATCGCGGTCACCGGACCGTCGGGCGAGACCACCATGTACCCCGCACAGCGCGACGGCGACGTCGGGCACTACGTCGCGTCGGTGACGTTCGAAGAGGGTCAGTCGACGTGGGAGATCCGCCAGGGCTTCTTCGAGCCCCAAGACCTCGGGACGATCACGGTTGCACATGATTCGTCGAGTCCGAGCGTGGTCGAGTCCTCGTCGTATCGCTGGCCCGGTGTCGCCCGAGGCCTCGTGCCGCTGGCGGCGATCGCGCTCGCGACCGTCGCGATCGCCGATGCCATCGTGAGCCGCCGCCGTACGCCGAGCGACCCACGATGACAACGCCGGGGATCGTCGCCGCGATCGGTGCGATCGCGCTCGGGGTCGCTTCGATCATCGGATGGGGTTCGACGTCGACCAGTCGTGACGCGACAGCGACATCCTCCGCAGCGGCTGCATGGTCTCGATGGCGCCGCGCTCTTCCGGGCCAAGGGCTGCTCGACCTGTCACGACGGGCCCGAGACCGACGCGCTCATCGACGGCTTCCCGAGCCTCGTTGATGTCGCGTCGTTCGCCGGATCTCGCCGTCCCGGCTACTCCGCGCAGGAGTACGTCGCGGAGTCGATCAAGGAACCCGGGGCGTTCTTCTCGCCTGCGTTCCACGGCGGCGTCGGCCCCACGACCCAGATGCCGACGCTCGACGTGTCGGATGCGGAGGTCGACGCGTTGGTGGCGTATCTCCTCGATTCATCAGGCCGGCACGACTAGGACGGCCCGACTAGGACGTTGCGATCGACGACCTCGAGCAGGTGACCGTGCGGCGCGCCCAGGACGGCGACGCCGACGCCTATGGCGACCTGGTGGCTCGCCATCGACCTGCCGCGCTCCGGGTCGCGACGGTCGTGCTCGGGAGCGCGGATGGAGCAGACGACGTGGTGCAGCAGGCGACGGAGAGGGCGTGGCGATCGTTCGAGACGTTCGACGGAGCGCGCCCGTTCCGGCCGTGGTTCCTGAGGATCGTGGCGAACAGCGCCCGCAACGACCGTCGTGCCCGAGGTCGCCGAGCTCACCTCGAGGTGCGCGCCGCACACGCGGGCACGGCACAGGAGGCGGTCACCCCCGAGGAAGCCGCGGTGAGTGATGCCGAGCGGCAGCGAGTCGTTGCCGCGCTCAACCAGCTCGACGGCGACGATCGGCTCGTGATCGCGCTCCGCTGGTTCGAGCAGCTGACCGAGGCCGAGATGGTCGAGACGCTCGACGTGCCCGCGGGAACAGTGAAGTCGCGGCTGTCGCGAGCGATGGGCCGTCTGCGCGCGGTGCTCGAGGCGGAAGGAGCAGTCCGTGGCTGACACGTTCTCGGAAGCCCGCCTCGAGGAGATCCTGATGAGCGTCGGCGCCCACCTCGAGGTGCGGGCGCCTGCTGCGCCGTCCGTGCACCGGGGGTCGACGTGGCTGCGTCGGCTCGCGGTCGCCGCAGTCATCCTCATCGCCCTTCTCGTGGTGGGTCTCGCTGTCGCGCCGGTGCGCAGCGCGGTCGCTGACTGGCTCGGGATCGGCAGGACGCACGTGGTCGAGGTGCCTGGCGGTGTCGACACGAGCGGGCTGCCGTTGATTCAGGAACGCCTCCGGCCGGTCTCTCGTGCCGAGGCCGAGAGCGTGCTCCGGGGCCCGCTCCCCACGGTCGCCGCGCTCGGTGACCCGCAGATCGTGGTGCTGCCTCCCGAGGGCGGCGTGCTCATGGGGTGGACGAAGGGCAACACGACGTTGTGGGTGCATCCGAATCGAGATCGACCCGAAGCTGTTCCTCCAGAAGCTCGTCGCGGTGGGCGAGAACGTCGAACCCGTGGAAGGGGTGGGAGAGGCCGCGCTCTACGTCGAAGGCACGCACATCCTCGAGACGCCCGGGCGCCGGCTCGCGGCGCGCTCGGTGCTGCTCTGGGTGCAGGACGGCGTGGAGTACCGCCTCGAGTCCGACCTCAGCCGCGACGAGATGATCGACGTCGCGAAGTCGGTCCGGCCCTAGACACGCCAGCCCTAGACCCGCAGGTCTCGCCGCGAGTAGCCGACGAAGCCTGCGCCGAGGAGCGCGGCGGCGAGCACGAGCAACACGACTGTCGTCGTCCAGTCGACCGGCGTGGCGGGCACGCTCGCGAGGTGATGGAACGGCGACAGGTCGAGGACCCACGATGGGAGCTTGATCGTCGGCCCGAACACACTGACGAACAGCGCGCCGACGGCAAAGCCACCAGCGCCGACCCGCGTCACTTCGGGACGCAGGCCGAGGAGCAGCACCGCGGTCCCGAGGAAGACCGCCACCGCCGGGAGGGTGTTGAGGATCCCGGCCAGCGCTTGGCCGAGCCCCAGGTCGCCGTTCGCCGCCTTCACCGCGATCCAGGTCGCGACCGCGCAGCCCGCGCTGACGAGGAGGACGGCGATCGACGTGGCGAGCACGGATGCCCCGAGCCATCTCGGCCGCGTCACGGGGTTGGGAAGCGCGAGCTCGAGTCTGCGCTCCTGCTCGTCCTCCCAGGTGCGGTTCGTCGCCGCGACGGCGAAGAGTGCGACCGCGAGCGCGGGGAAGACCTCCATCGAGCCGACGAACCCGGCGACAGAGCCGAGGTCGCCGAACCCGAACTTCCCCATGTACTTCTGCACGTCGGGGTTGTCAGCGACGTATTGCGTGAACGCGCTCGTGATCCCGCCGATCACGAGGCCAGCCGCGACGAGCGACACACCCCAGCCGATGAGTCCGCCGGTGCCTTGACGCCACTGGAACGGGAACGGCGCGCGCAGCAGGCGGGCTTGCATCTCCGCGGTGTCACGCTCGCGCACGATCCCGTCGCCGAGGTCGCGCTGACGGGACAGCGCGACCGCGATCGCGCCGATGGCGACTGCGAGAGCGGCCAGCAGCAGCAGCGGGAACACGCGGTTGTCGGCGAACGGGCGCAGCTCCTCCAACCAGCCGAACGGCGTGAGCCACCGCAGCCACCCCAGCCCGCTCGACCCGTCGGCGACCATGCGCAGCAGGAAGAACGCGCCGAGCACGATCCCGCCCGCGCCCGATGCTCGGCGGCGCGTGGCGAACAGCTGGGAGGTGAGGCCACCCGTCGCGATGAAGACGAGCATCAGCAAGGTGACGCCTGCGCTGAAGAGCATCGATCCGGCGACTTCCTGCGCGGTGCCGAGGAACGCCAGAGCGACGAGGACGCCGACGAATGGTGCGGCGGCTGCGATGACCAGCAGCGTGATGTTCGTGATGGACGGGTGACTGATGGGCGCTGTGTGCACGAGCTCGGCGCGGCCGGCCTCTTCCTCTCCACGAAGGCAGGCGCGTCGCGGTGAGCAGTCCCCACGTGCACGCGGCGGCGGACACGAACATCCCGAGGCGCCAGACTGTGAATCCGCCCGGGGTCGCGAGGTCGAACGGCGTGCCGTAGAGCGCGCGCAGCGCGGGGTTCGACGCGAGGTCCTCGACGAGGCCGGCTGTGAGCGCCTCCGTCGCCTCGCGTGCCTTGATCGTCGATGCGAACATCGTCGAGCACGCGACGGCGAGCACGATCGCTCCTGTCCTCATCTGTCGAACAGAGAGGCGAGTGACCGTGGAGGTCGCCGTCATGCCCGGTCCCCGTCGCCGTAGTACGCGAGGAAGATCTCCTCGAGCGACGCCTCCTGCGACCTGACGGCAGTGAGCGGGAGGCTGTCGATCGCCTGCAGCACCGGGCCGGGCGGGCCGTTCAACGTGACTCGGACCCCAGTAGGGGTGCGCGACACACTGGCGACGCCTTCGACCTGAGAGAGATCGGGGGGCTCGCCGGCGATGTCGATGTCGAGCTCGGTGCTGCGCATGGCGCGGAGGCGGTCGATGGTCGCGACCTCGACCAACATGCCCGCTCGCAGGATCCCGACCCGGGCGCAGAGCTGCTCGACCTCCGACAGGATGTGCGACGAGAGGAAGATCGTCTGCCCCCGTGCGACGGCCTCGCCGACGCAGTGCCGGAACTCCTGCTCCATGAGGGGATCGAGTCCGCTGGTCGGCTCGTCGAGGAGCAGCACGTCGGCTCTCGTGGCGAATGCGGCGACGAGCGCGACCTTCTGCCGGTTGCCCTTGGAGTAGGTGCGAGAGCGCTTGTCGAGCTCGAGTGAGAACCGCTCGACGAGCTCGGCTCGGTAGGCGGTGTCGACGTCGCCGTGGAGGTTCCCGAGCAGCTCGAGGCACTCCTCGCCGGTGAGCTTGGGCCATAGGCTCACGTCGCCGGGGACATAGGCGAGGTGGCGGTGGCAGGCCTCGACGTTTCGTGTGTCGATCCCCATCACCGTCGCCGACCCCGAGGTCGCGCGGATGAACCCGAGCAGGAGGCGGAGGGTCGTGGACTTGCCCGCGCCGTTCGGTCCGAGGAAGCCGAAGACCTCGCCCTGCTCGACGTCAAGTGTCAGATGGTCGAGTGCGACGAGCGATCCGAAATGCTTCGTCAGCTCGAGCGTTCGGATCGCAGGCTCACCCACGCGCGTGAGGCTAGGTGCACTCGGCGAGGGGGTCGGTGACGGGTTGACGCAAGTCGGCGGAAACACGGCCGAAACCGTCGCTACGGAGTCATCAAGATCCAATCGCGCTCCGCTCAAGTCGCGTTAAGAGGTCTTCTCGGCTCGGACGCCTCGTGTTACCCCTCTGCGAGCGAGCAGCGGGATTCGCTGCCACGCAGACCAGGAGGGGCAGTGGCCG
The DNA here is from genome assembly GCA_963739555.1 of uncultured Acidimicrobiales bacterium. Lineage (GTDB taxonomy): Bacteria > Actinomycetota > Acidimicrobiia > Acidimicrobiales > DATKAS01 > DATKAS01. The sequence continues at coordinate 360,424 of CAVUAV010000012.1, forward strand.
ACATCATCTTTCTCGCCACGATCGTGGCGTTCTTCTTGCTGTGCGTCGGATACGTGTCGCTCTGTGGCCGGATCATCGGCCCAGAGGAGCTCGCCATCGACGCCGAGGACGAACGACGCTTCGAGCGAAGCGGCCCTCGAGCGTGCCGCATGAGCCTCGTGATGGCTCACATCGGCGCATCGCTCACCGACAACCTCGTCGCGCTCGGGTTGACGGTCGCGGTCCTCGCCTATCTCGTTCTCGTCCTCGTCTTCCCCGAGAGGTTCTGACGCGTGTCCGCCGCAAACTTCTTTCAGTTCGTTGCCCTGATCGCCGTCATCGGCGATCACGATCTTCCCTCTCGGCCGCTACATCGCCAAGGTGTACGGCTCCGAGACCGATGGCAAGGCGCCGGGTGACCGCGTCTTCGGCCCGGTCGAGCGCGGGGCGTATCGCCTCTTGCGAGTCGACCCCGAGGCCGAGCAGACGTGGAAGATGTACACGCTGAGCCTCATCGCGTTCAGCCTCGTGTCGTGCGTCGTGCTGTACGGCATCCAGCGGCTGCAGGCGCAGCTGCCGTTCAACCCCACACACGTCGGGGCCGTCAGCCCCCATCTCTCGTTCGACACCGCCACCAGCTTCGTCACGAACACCAACTGGCAGAGCTACGGCGGCGAGAACACGATGAGCCACCTCACCCAGATCGGCGGGCTGCTGGTGCAGCACTTCGCGTCTGCCGCAGTGGGCATGGCAGTCGTCGTGGCGTTCATCCGTGGCATCGTCCGCAGCCGCACCCAGCACCTCGGCAACTTCTGGGTCGACCTCGTGCGCGGCACCGTCCGCATCCTGCTGCCGATGGCGATCCTCTTCGCCGTGATCCTCGGGAGCCAGGGGGTCATCGCGAACTTCCACGGCTTCCGTTCGTTCACGACGCTCGAAGGCGTCAAGCAGCTCATCCCCGGCGGCCCGGTCGCCGGCTTCCTGGCCATCAAGCAGATCGGCAGCAACGGCGGCGGCTTCTTCAACGTGAACTCCGCCCATCCGTTCGAGAACCCGACGCAGCTCGCCAACTTCGTCGAGCTCTACTTGACCGTCGCGTTCGCGTTCGCCCTCGCGGTGGCGTTCGGCGTGCTGGTGAAGGACAAGCGCCAGGGCCGCATGGTGCTCGGCGATCATGGTCGGGATCTGGCTCGCGGCTGCCTGCTCGCGAACTTCGCGGAGACGAACGGCAACCCTCGGCTCACCGCAGTCGGCGCCGACCAGTCGATCACCGCGGACTCGAGCGGCGGAAACATGGAAGGCAAGGAGGTCCGCAACGGCGCGTCGTCGTCGGCGATCTGGGGCGCCTCGGTCGACGCTGACGTCGAACGGCTCGGTCAACTCCATGCACGACAGCTGGACGCCGCTCGGCTCGATCGTGCCGTTCTTCGGCATGCTCACCGGTGAGGTGACGCCCGGCGGCGTCGGCGTCGGGTTGATGGGCATGCTCGTGAACGTCCTGTTCGCCGTCTTCATCGCCGGCCTCATGATCGGGCGAACACCCGAGTACCTGGGCAAGAAGCTCCAAGCCCAGGAGACGAAGCTGATCGTCCTGTACTTGCTCGCGGTGCCGGCGGTGCTGCTCGGCTTCGCCGGGGCCTCGATGTTCGTCGGACTCGGTGCTGCACACCACAATCTGGAACGCGGGCACGCACGGGTTCAGCGAGATCTTCTATGCGTTCAGCTCGGCCGCCAACAACAACGGCTCGGCCTTCGCCGGCATCACGGCGGCCACCAGTGGATGGACACGACGCTCGGGCTGGCGATGCTCGTCGGCCGCTTCTTCCTGATCATCCCCGTGCTCGCCATCGCCGGGTCGCTCGCCCGCAAGCCGACCGTGCCCACCACGTCGGGCACGCTGGCAACGCACACCGGTGTCTTCGGTGGTCTGGTCGTCGCCGTGATCGTCATCATCGCCGGCCTCACCTACTTCCCGGCGATCGCCCTCGGCCCCATCTTCGAGCACCTCTCACTGTGAGCGAGGCATCCGTGACCACAACTCTTCGAAGCCCCGGCCTCGTCAGCGTCCCGTCTCCGAGCCGTCCTCCGCCGGCTCGGGGGCGCGGGCGTGTTCGATCGAGCGATCGTCGGCCCGCGATCATGGACAGCTTCCGCAAGCTCGACCCTCGGGTGATGCTCAGCCACCCGGTGATGTTCGTGGTCGAGATCGGCAGCGTCTACACGACGGTCCTGTTCATCCGCGACTTCGGGAAGTCGTCGGCGAACGAGAACGTCTTCGCGTTCCTGGTGACGCTCTTCCTCTGGGCCACAGTGCTCTTCGCGAACTTCGCCGAGGCGATGGCGGAGGGCCGCGGCAAGGCCCAGGCCGCGTCGTTGCGCAAGACCCGCAGCGAGACCATCGCCAACCGCCGACTTCCCGACGGTCGCATCGAGGAGGTGCCCGTCGAGCCTGCTCGACGTCGGTGACGAGTGCGTCGTGGCCGCGGGCGAGGTGATCCCGTCTGACGGTGATGTCGTCGAAGGCATCGCATCGGTCGACGAGTCGGCCATCACCGGCGAGTCGGCGCCGGTCATCCGCGAGTCGGGCGGGGACCGCTCTGCTGTCACCGGCGGCACCAAGGTGCTTTCCGACCGGATCGTCGTGCGCATCACGGCCAAGACCGGGCGAGACCTTCCTCGACCGGATGATCGCGCTCGTCGAAGGCGCCAACCGGCAGAAGACGCCGAACGAGATCGCGTTGTCGATCCTCCTGGCTGGCCTCACGATCATCTTCTTCCTCGCGGTCGCCAGCCTGCAGCCGTTCGCGATCTACGCCAATGCCGGTCAGGACGTCATCGTCCTGGTGGCGTTGCTCGTGTGCCTCATCCCGACGACGATCGGTGGTCTGCTGTCGGCGATCGGGATCGCCGGCATGGACCGGCTCGTGCAGCGCAACGTGCTGGCGATGTCGGGCCGTGCGGTGGAGGCGGCCGGTGACGTATCGACGCTGCTTGCTCGACAAGACCGGCACGATCACGGTCGGCAACCGTCATGCCACCGAGCTGCTCGCGGTCCACGGGGTCACCGAACGAGGAGCTCGCGGAGGCGGCGCTGCTCGCGAGCCTCGCCGACGAGACGCCCGAGGGCCGCTCGATCGTCGACTTGTGCGTCACCGAGTACGGCGTCGCCCCGACCGCGCCGCCCGATGCCGCCCTGGTGCCGTTCTCCGCGCAGACGCGGATGTCGGGCGTGGACCTCGTGGACTCGGGTCGAGCGATCCGCAAGGGCGCAGCCGACGCGATGCGGCGCTACGTCGCCGACCAGGGCGGCTCGGTGCCGCCCGAGCTCACGGAGTTCGTCGAATCGATCTCGAGAGACGGCGGCCACCCCGCTCGTGGTTGCTGACGGGTCTCGCATCCTCGGGGTGATCCGGCTCAAGGATATCGTGAAGCCCGGACTTCGTGAGCGGTTCGACGAGCTGCGCCGCCTCGGCATCCGCACCGTGATGATCACGGGCGACAACCCGCTCACCGCCGCCGCCATCGCCGACGAAGCCGGGCTCGACGGGTTCCTCGCCGAGGCGACTCCGGAGCAGAAGCTCGCGCTCATCAAGCACGAGCAGCGCGGCGGCAACCTCGTCGCCATGACGGGCGACGGCACCAACGACGCGCCCGCCCTGGCGCAAGCCGACGTCGGCGTTGCGATGAACACCGGAACTCAGGCGGCCCGTGAAGCCGGCAACATGGTCGACCTCGACTCCGACCCGACCAAGCTCATCGAGGTCGTCGAGATCGGCAAGCAGCTGCTCATCACCCGAGGGTCGCTCACGACGTTCTCGATCGCGAACGACGTCGCCAAGTACTTCGCCATCATCCCGGCGATGTTCTCCGGCGTGCTGCCCGCGCTCGATCGCCTCAACATCATGAACCTGCAATCGCCGCGCTCGGCGATCCTCTCGGCGGTCATCTTCAACGCCATGATCATCGTGCTGCTGGTCCCGCTGGCGCTGCGCGGCGTCAAGTTCGTCGCGCTCACTGCCACAGAGATCTTGCGGCGCAACCTGCTCGTCTACGGCGTCGGCGGTCTGATCGCCCCGTTCGTCGGCATCAAGCTCATCGACATGGTCATCTCGGCTCTGGGAGTGAAGTGATGCGCCGTCAGCTGGTTCCTGCCGTTGTCGCAATAGTGCTGTTCACGGTCATGACGCTCGCCTACGGCGTCGGCACGACGCTGGTCGACGGGGTGCTGTTCACGCACAAGGCCGACGGATCGCTCGTGAAGGACGCGAGCGGCCAGGTCGTCGGTTCCTCGCTGATCGGCCAGAGCTTCACGACGCCGGAGTACTTCCACCCGCGCCCCGCTGCTGACGGGTACGCCTCCGGGCCCGGCTACAGCTTCGGCTCGAACTACGGGCCGACGAATCCGGTGTTCCTCTACGGCGAGGACGACCCGGCGACACCCGACGTCGACGAGTCGCAGACCACCGGGGTCGACGACCTCGTGCGTGCCTACCGCACGGAGAACGGTCTGTCCGCAGCCGTTCCCGTGCCCGTCGATGCGGTGACCGCGTCGGGGAGCGGGCTCGACCCCGACATCTCGGTCGCCAACGCCAAGCTCCAGGCGGCCAGGGTCGCCACCGCACGCGGCCTCGACCTCGATGAGGTGCTCGGCCTCATCCACGCGAACACGGACGGGCGGGCGTTCGGCATCCTCGGCGAGCCGGCAGTCAACGTCCTCGAGCTGAACCTCGCGCTCGATCGGGTCAAGGGGTAGCCCCGTCCAGGCGACTGCAAGCCGCGCCAGCGCGACGGCGACGAGTGCGTCGTAGCGGCGTCGGACGTCATCCCGGTCGCTCGCCTCGGGGACGGACATCTCGCACGATCGCAGGATCATGTCGCCTTGCTCGAGGAGCGCGGACCGCTGATCTGACGTGGTCGTGTAGGCCATCACTCTCGTGAGCGCATCGAGCTGTCTGATCATCACCGCGGGCATGCCCCTCGAAGACTGCCGGATCTTGTCGAACGCGCGCTCGACGAAGCGGTTGTAGGTGACCGCCGCCGCCAGCACTCGCACGTTTCCCTGCCGATCGCGCTGCACGAGCTTCGGATTCCAGCCGGCGGCGACCTTGCAGAGGCCGTCGGTGAGCCAGTCGATGCATGTCAGCGCCGTGAACGTGTCGTTGACGGCAGGGGAGAGAGCCCGGATCGCGATCTCCACCAGCTGATCGATCGCGAACGCCAAGTCTTGGACGAGGGTGCGATGAGGGCCGGTGAAGTGGGCGCGCTCGAGGCCGCGGACGATCTCGTCAGCGGCCTCTGCCGGCCACACGTTCGCGAGGGGAAGGCCTCGCACGACGAAGTGCCCAGGCCGGTAGTAGAGGCGGATCACGGCACCCGCCTCGGCCGCAATCCGGATGAGGTCGTCGTACGCGACGAATTGGAGGTAGCCGCTCGTCGGGGCAGGGACGACCGCGCCCGACTCGTCGAGTCGTCGTTCGAGCTCCGCAGCAGACGGTCCCGCTTCGGGGGTGCCGTTGACGCCCGACACGATCGCCTCGGCCTCGATCGCGGCTCCCAGGTCACCTGCGATCGAGGCGATCACCTCGGGCAGCTGGATCGACTTGGCGACGTGATGGATGAAGTAGATGAGCACTGCGAGAGAGGCGAGCACCAGGCCGAGCGCGATGGTGATCGACAGGTGCGGCACGAAGTCGCCGTTCGCGCCGTGCGAGATCGAGCCGAGCGCCAGCACCGCGTACACGAATGTCGCGACGAACGTGCCGAGCGTCAGCTGTGTCCCGCGATCCCGGACGAAGTTCCGGAGGATGCGGGGCCCGAACTGGGTCGATGCCAAGGTGAGAGCGACGATCGTGATCGAGAAGACCAAACCGACCACGGTGATCACTGCGGCGGCGATCCCGATGAGGATCTGGCGCGCCGCGTCGGCCGAGCCGTTGTTGACCCAGCTCGGCAGCGTGATCTCGCCGTGGTACGCGGCCTCGTCGATCCGGTACGTGACGACGAACAGCGCAACGGCGAACACGACCTCGATGGTCGGGACGAGCCAGAGGTTCGTGCGCAAGGCGTCGCGACGCCACGCCGACGGCCGCGGCAGCCATCCGCTCACTGGAGTAGCCGAGGGAAGATGGTCTTAGGCACTTACAGACCTCGAGTCGGACGCGCGAGAACGAGCGCCGACCAGGCTTCCCGGCACACCTGCCCCCATCGTAAGCCAGACGGGCCCCGTCACGGTCCGACGCGGTCGCTACGTTGGCACCATGGCTGACGCGAAGACACTGCCGACGCGTGCAAGCGTGCCCAAGTACCTCGCGGCGATCCCCGACGAGTCGCGAAGGCGCGACGCCCGAGCACTTTGCTCGATGATGGCGGAGGTCAGCGGCGAGAAGCCGGTGCTGTGGGGCGAGTCGATGGTCGGCTTAGGGTTCGGTGCGAATGGTGATAGGTACGCCCTGGCGGCCTAGGCCCAGGTCACGCCACGGCCCGATGCCGACCGATCACGACCTCGCCCCGTTCGACGCGCAGCCGGCGCCGGCCCTCCCATGCCAGACCGCCCCAGAGGCCCGCTGCCAGACATTCGACGCGGACGAGGCACCGAGCGCAGACCGCGCCGGGCCCTTGATGCTCGCCGACCTCGGGGACCAGCTGAGTGGTCGCTCAGAGCGCGGCCACCGACATGAGCAATACCATCACGGCGTGCTCGTTCGGGGCAGACCCGTAACGGTCGCGTGGATACGCCATCGGGTTCTCGTTGCTGTCGGTTTCGGGGTCCCTCCGGTCGACAAGCAGTGGATTCGAATCGTGATGAACCGCGTGGTCGGTGAACACCTCGCCGCGCTCGCCCCCGAGACTCGAGACGCCGTCGAGATCGGCGGGCGGAACCACGAGGCGCGCCCTTGGAAGTCCTACAGCACGCTGGACTTTCCAAGCTTCGACCTCTGTAACCCACCCGCCGACCTGCCGCAGTTCGACGTTGTGCTGTGCGAACAAGTTCTCGAGCATCTGCCCGATCCGCGGCGCGCGGTGAGAACCCTGCACGATTTGGCGAGATCCGGCGGCCACATCGTCGTCACAACGCCGTTCCTCTACCACATCCACTACGTACCCGAGGACTATTGGCGATTCACTCGGGACGGCATGAGCGTGCTCCTCGAGTCGGCGGGACTTCGCGTCCTAACCTTGGGGACCTGGGGCAACCGCTCCGCCGTCCGGGCCGTCTTCCTGAGAGATCCTGCCATTCGGTTTTGGCGATCGCTCAAGGACGACCCCAGCCTCCCGATCATGGTCTGGGCCATCGGACAGCGGCCGTAGGTTTCCGCCGGCCTCAGCATGGGGCGTCGTCGAGGCGACGGTTACAACTTCATCCCTGAGAGATCACGCCACCCGGTCGACGCCGACGACGACCTCGCCCCGCTCGACGCGCAGCCGGCGCCGCTCTCGTAACGTCGCGAAGCGGTGGCCGAGCCTCGCCCACACGCGACGTCGTGAGCCGCATCTTTCATATCGCCTTCGACCGGGACTGGCGTGCAGCCCAGCAAACGGGCACGTATCGAATCTCGACGGCGCGATTCGACGCTGGACGATGTCGGCTTCATTCATTGCTCGTTCGAGCACCCGTGCCCGGTCTGCTGCTGGGGCTGGGCTTGGTCGCGATGGCGGGGGGGATGCTGCTGGCTGCTCACGGCGGGGTGAACCCCGCCCGGTCGAAGCAGGTGTCGATCGGACCCTTCGACGTTCTCCTGGTGTACTCGACGCCCACGCCGCGCTCGTGGTCGCGGGTCTCGCTCGTCGCGGTGGCGTTCGTGCTGCTCGTGGTCGGCCTCGACGCTGGGCAGCGAAGCGAGTGACTGACCCGGCCCGGAGTGCCCGCGATGCGGCTGCGCGGCCGCTGCGCTCCGAGGCGACACCGACTCGGCCGTCGGGCCGATCTCGGTGACTGCGCTGATCCCGGCCCGCAACGAAGAGCTCCACATCGCGGCGACGCTGCGAATCGCTCAGTCGACAGACTGTTCCCCCGACGGCGGTCTGGGTGATCGCCGACAACTGCACCGACGCCACGGCGGAGGTCGCCCGCGCGAACGGTGCCGACGTGTACACGACAGTCGACAATCACCACCGCAAGGCCGGCGGCCTCAACCAGCTCCTCGCCCGGCTGTTGCCCACCTTCGGCCCATTCGACGCCGTGCTGGTGATGGACGCCGACACCGTCATGGTCGAAGACTTCCTCGAGCGGGCGGCGGCCGAGCTCGACGCGCTCCCCGACCTCGACGCCGTCGGCGGAGTGTTCACCGGCGACGACTCACCCGGCCTGCTCGCCCAGCTGCAACGCAACGAATACCTCCGCTACCGACGCGACATCTCCCGACGGCAAGGCCGGGTCTTCGTGCTGACCGGCACCGCATCGGTGTTCCGCGCCGACGTGCTGGCTGCCGTCGCCGACGCCCGCGGCATCTGTGCTGCCAGGCGTTGCCGGTCGAGGTGTACGACACCTATCTCGCTCACCGAAGACAACGAGCTGACGCTCGCCCTGAAGACGCTCGGCGCTGGGCATGATCTCACCGCGGGGCTGTCGGGTGCGCACCGAGCTGATGCCGACCTGGCGAGACCTGTGGCGTCAACGGCAACGTTGGCAGCGGGGGGCGCTCGAGAACATCGGCATGTACGGCATCTCCTCGGCGACGGCCCGCTACTGGAGCCAACAGTTCGGGCTCGGCTACGGCGTGCTCGCTCTCGGCGCTTATCTCGCGGTGACAGTGCTTGGCGTACTTCGCGTTCGGCATGCTCACCATCGTCGTCTTCTGGGCTCTCATCGGAGCGCTGTTCGCCGTGGTGCAGACCGTCACCGTGTGGTCGGGCGGATGGCGAGCCCGTCTGCTCGCCGCGCCGTTACTGATCGAACTCGGCTACGCCATCTTCTTGGAGACCGTCTGGGTCAAGTCGATCATCGACATCGCCCTCGGTCGCTCGAAACATTGGAACGCCGCCGTCGTCACGGACACCAACCCCATGACGGTGCTCGCCACGTCGAGCCTGGGCACCAATCGCTGGTTCGTACTGCTCGTCCTCTTTGTCGGATTCAACACGATCGTCTACGCCGCACTCGCGTTCGGCAAGCTGTGGCCTCGGCGTCGCCGCTGACCGCCGCGATCGCGAGGACTACCGTGGCGGCATCCGCGAGCCGACGTATCCGGCTCGTGTGCACGGCGCCTTCCCGAGCACAGTCGACGCGACGATCGCTCCGCGCGTGCGAGCAGTCATGGGGATAGCTCGGCGCGTCGTTGTGCTCGTCGGCCATATGCAGCCATTCGCATACGCATCGCGGTCGGAATTGCGTGATGGACTCGTTGTCTATGCGGAGCCGACACCCGCCGAGCACCGGTCTCCAACGTGGACGCAAGGATCCACGTGCACACGCTCTCCGTCGATGGCGATCCACTCGATGTCCGCGATCGAGTCCGACACCTAGCAGTGGCGTCGAGCGGCTCGCGACCGTGTCGGCGGGAACCATGGCGTTGGCGAACTAGCTGCGCGCTCCAGGAAGCATCGCGACCTTGACGTGGCGTGCGAGCGCCGCCTGGCTCGCGTGTCCGTCCGGACACCTACAGACACGCCCTGCACGGCGACGGCTCGCCAGACCGAAGGGCTCGACGCCGGTTGGTCGCCGCAAGTCTCCGCACACGAACGCCACGCACCTGCTCGAGGCCGGCGAGTCCATCCACCACGTCGCCGAGTTGCTGGGTGACTCAGTCGCCACAGTTGAAGACACCTGCGCACTCACTGCGGCCGAAGGTCGAATCGGCCTCACTCATCGAGACGCTGCTTCCTTCGCCTGCGTCGGGCTAAGGCTGAACGGGGGTGGGCACGGATGCCGCGATGCGCGGTCCGTGCCTTAAACCCCCGGATGCCGACGCCTCCGCTGCGCTCAATGCCTACGAGCTGGTCAGTGGGCCACTGCCAACGAGCAGTACCAAGCCGGTCAGCTGCAAGCCACAGTGCTCGACTGGATGCTCGCGGGTTGTCCGGCACTGACAAGACCTCCAATGATCCGTCTTTGCGGGGGCAGGGGAGCCATCCGCCCGGTTCCCTGCCCCGCTTGGTGACTAGCCGCCGAGGTTGTAGGTGTCGAGGATGGCGTTGGCCTGCTTCAACTCGTCGATGCCCATGGTGAAGTAGGTGACAGCGGAGTCCAACTCCATGTCGGCGCACAAGCCACCTGCTGTCATGAACGCTGCCGCAGCCTTCGTGGCGTGGTCACCAAGGGGCGTGTCCGGAGCCCCAGTCCCAAACAGCATTGCCTCAGACTCGATCTCACCGCAGGTGTCGAGGAGGCCCACGACGTCGTAGGCACCGGCCTTCTCGCTCATGGTGGTGAACAGGTCGCTCAGCCGCAGAGCATGCGGGTAGGCGCTCATGCCCCACACGACGTCCTTGGCCTTGTCAGCGGCAGCAGGGTCAAGGGTTGCCGGGACGGGAGGCACAGTGGTCGTGGGAGCCTCCGTAGGAGGCGCTGCGGTGATGTGAGGGACGGTGGGATGGGCTGACACTGCCGGAGCAGCGGTCGTTGGGGGAGACTCGGCCACGGCCTTGCTCTCGCAAGCGGCGAGCGTGGAGAGCAGAGCGATGGTGCTGATGGTCTAACGGTCTTGTTCATTTGAGGAAGTGCCTTCCGAACTGTTGGTTTGGTTGATGGCATGGTGAGAGTGAGGCGCTCAGGGAACGGCATCCCTGAGGCGGGCTAAGGCCGAACGGGGATGGGCACGGATGCCGCGAGGCGCGGTCGGTGCCTTAAACCCACGGCGCGTCGGCGAGCCGCGAAGTTGAAAAGGGCCGCCTTCTCCGCGGATCTCGCTGCAGTCACAGCACCCGGCTCGCGGCGCAGGCAGGACGACACGGACACACGCTGGCGCGGTTGCGACTCACGTGTGGCGATCGGCCGAACGACCAGCGAATCGGATCGTCAGGCTTCGTGGCGCAACGACATGGAACTCGACGGTTCCGTGCCGTGCCACGAGTGGGCGCGACTCGTGTGGGACTTGCGGCTCCAAGCGATGTAGTGGAGGTTCCGCGGTAGGTCTTGGGCCCGACGAACCAGTAGGCAAACGGAACGATGTAACAGAGCAGGGTAAAGCCGAGCGACTTCGCCCATGCCCGTACAGGAGCGGTCCCAACCTTCCGCTCCTGGATCGCCCAGTAGATCGACAGGCCGATGAAGAGCGTGAAGACAGCCAGAAGAGGTAGCCAGAACACGGCGTAGGGCCAGAACCGCGGACTACCGGGCTCGGACTTCGCAGCATCCGCGAGTTGTCTGCGGCTGATGCCAGAGTCGGGCGCGTGCTGTCGGAAGGGAAAGTGTTCGACACTTCGGTCTTGCTCAACGTTCGCCTTTCATAAAGTTCGCATGAGGACACGGCTCGATGCGCCCGGGAGTTCCGACATACGCACGATTTGGTTCCGATGACCTAGTGCCGCGTCAGGCAACGTTTGCCCCCGCCTCATGACGGCTCTTTCGGGAGGTCGCACGTCGCGCTCTCCGATCCACTCCGCTCACGTGGACGAGTTCTTGGCCTACCCGATGCGCACCGCCTCGAGGAGAGCCTTCCCGAGCAGACGCCCCTGCTGCTCGCCCTCGCTGCTCGACGGTGACGACGATCGTGTCGGTGAGGCAGTAGGAGAATGTCGCTGGGTCCGTCCCCGGTACGTCGCCGTCCTTGACGTGGTCGGTCCAAACAGCGCCGTCCCAATACCGACTTTCATGACGGGCGAACGGATCGGGATGCCATCCCGCTGGTGCCGCGGGCGATTGAGCGGTGGTGGGCACAGCGGACTTGCCCGCTGGGGCAGCACGCCGGGCCTTCTTGCGCACGGAAGCGTGGCCAAGACGGCTGCCGATGGCGCTGCCCCACCGGGCGGCTTGTCCGGGGGTCAACCGGGTCAGAGGTAACGAGGACGACCACGACTGCGCCGGGTCAGGAGCTGGAGTCACGGCCGGGCTCGCACGTTGGGCGAGACGAGGAGTCTCGAGACATGGGCCGTTCGAACCTACTTCCGCGGTCCTCTCTCGATTCAGGAACTCCAACCGACGTGCAGTCGTCATGACCCACGAAGATTCACTAACTGGAGAGAGAAATACACACCATGAAGAAGTTCATCCTCGGCGTGCTCGCCGCTGCGGCCGTGGCCGCGCTGATCGCCGCCGTAGCCTCGCCCGCTTCCGCGGGTGGGTGCCGCAGTACGCAGCACCGCTGCATGTACTCATGACCCGACCGGTTCGGTCACTCGTCTGTACCGGGCCTACTTCCTGCGAGCGCCTGACAGCACTGGACTCCCCTTCTGGGTGGATCGCTGCAACCGTGGCGTATCCAGCCTCGTCGACATCTCAGACGCCTTCGCTGTGTCACCTGAGTTAACCTCCGGTACGGCGCTCTCGCCAACCCTGACTTCGTGACGCTGGTGTACAAGAACGTGCTTAACCGTGCCCCGGACGCGGGTGGGCTGAACGCGTCTGTGGATTTCCTCGGTCGTGGTGCTCGCCGTGGTGAAGTCATGTTGGGCTTCAGTGAGTCGCCAGAGTTCCAGGCGAAGGTTGGCGTCATATCGCCTGCGCCGCCGCCTGCTCCCGCTCCTACTCCCAAACCTGCTGCCCCGAAGTCGACAGTCAGCCAGATGAATGCGCGCAAGATGGCCGTGGACTATCTGGACTCCATGTCCTTTTCACGCACGGGTCTGATCAAGCAGCTTGTGTTCGAGGGCTTCACACAGGCGGACGCCACCTACGGTGTAGATGCTCTGGGCGTGGACTGGAACGTGCAGGCCGCAGAAGATGGCAGCGGACTATCTGGACTCCTCGTCCTTCTCACACAACGGCCTGGTCGAGCAGCTGGTGTTCGAGGGCTTCACACAGGCGCAGGCTGAGTACGGCGTCAGCACGACGGGCCTCTAGCTGTAGTGCCCATGGACCTTGCTGACAGGGTCCACCGATGAAAGAGCCTCCGGGCGAGTGTGGGAGTCGCTGAACAACCCACTCGCAAACGGAGCGGAGCAGCGATTGAACGATTCGACCGAGTGCCTCCCGTAGCCCGCCGCCCGGCCCTCGTGAGTCGGGTGGCGGTCTCGGGCCGCATTGGGACCCACATACAAAGAGAGAGAGCAATGGAATCGGAAACACCCTGGCTGCCTCCGGCGCCAGCACCCGTCACCGCGCCGCCCAAGCCGAAGATGCGCCTGCGGCGAAAGGTCGTGATCGGCTTTGTCGTTCTGGCGGGTCTCAGCATCGCGGGGACGGCGCTGCGCACCGCGGGGTCGGGGTCGAAGCAAGACGAGACGTGGTCGAAGGCGGGAGCGAGCGACATGCTCACCCTGTCGGTGAACATCGCGACCGTGAAAGCACTCGCCGACTACGACCCGGAGCAGGCACGTCAGGATTGTGTGGACCTCGATGCGGCCGGTCGGCTGGTCGAGTACAGCGCCCCGCACAATGACGGCGGGGCCGAGGCCCGCGTTGCAGCAGGGCTGCTCAGTCAGGCAGCTGAGGCGTGCGTGAACGACAACCTCGACGGCGGGCTCGCGCTGATCGACAAGGCGATGCCTCACATGCGGGCGGCGAACGGTTCGGTCCCAGAGGCCGTGTCCCTCGACGCCCTCGACGGCTAAAGGCAAAGTTCGGTGCGGCGCGAGTTACTGGGCTCGCGGCCGGACTTCTCTGCCTGAGCCCTGACTGACGCTCGACGCGTCGATGCAGGCCGTCGTGACCGGGCCCTGGGTCGCGTGCAGACCTTCGAGAGCGTCACGACCGCCCCTGTAAGAAACAGGGAGGCGCCGACCGACATCGCACAGAACAAAAGACGTGATCAACAACTGCGAGGTACGGCCGCCGATCAAACGCCTGTCGAGTGTCCAACTCCCGCAACTCGATGAGATGCGCGAACCGACCGCAGTCACCGCGGCACAACTGCGCGTGGCGCGTAACGGGACGAGCTGCGCGACCCGGCGCGTCGCCGCATCGGTCGTCGTTCCAGTCGCGCTCCGCCTGCTCGCTCCTACCGAACGATCAGAACAAGACGGCCGAACAGCCCGACGACATGCTGTTGCGCCCTAGACGGCATTCGCAGGCCCGCGACCGATGCGAACGCGGCCGGATCTTGCAGTCCTAGGCGCCAGGTGCGAGCCTCGCGTCGTCCCCGCGCGCACGACACCTCCTTTCGTCAGGCGGTGGATTGCGGCCCAGAACCATTCGGGAGGGTCGGTGACGGACTCGCAGGACACGCCCCCGACACCACCGCCGACGCCTGCTGAGACCCCATCCGGGGAGCCACCGACTCTTCCTTGGGAGCCCCCTCCGGGGGGGTCCCCGCCGCCGGAACCGCCAAAGTCGGGGTCTTCCAAGCGCGTCCTCGTCGAAGCGATCGGCGCCGTGGTCATCCTCGTTGCGGGCATCCTCGTCGGGGTGGGCATCGGCGGCGGGGATGACAATTCGTCGAGCCAGGTGGTCGCCGAGGCGCCGGCCAACTCGGCCTCCCAGGAAACGGGCACGCCGACGACCGGCGCGGCAGAGGAAGCCGAGCCGGAAGTGACGACCTCGGCGCCGCCGACGACCGAGGCGAGCAGCGAAGCCGGCGACCCGAACTTGTGGCTCGTGGGTACCGCCCAACCCACCTTCGCGCCGGTCGACGGCGAAGTCGCCGTGGTCGCGGACGGTCCGAGCGACAATGGCGGCTCGGTCCCGATCGTCATCGTCAACGGTACGGACAAAGCGGTGACGAGCATCGATGTCTCGGGAACCGCACGCGTGGGCGGCCAGATCAGTGCGACCGGCAGCTCGCAAGGCATCCAGCCGGCCACGCTGCTCCCCGGGAAGTTCGCCATCGGCTACGTCTACTTCGGCGGAACGGCTGTCGCGCCCGATGCTGAGATCACCTTCGACGTGGCATCGGAGGAGTCCAAAGGCCTCGACTATCGGGCCGCACTCGAGGTCACCGAGGTGAACCGGACGGTGACCGAGCAGTTCGGCACGCAGCGGCCCAAGATTCTCGGCGAATTGCACAACGCCCGCACCCGCCCGGTCGATGGACCGATCAGTGTGCTCGCAATGTGCTTCGACCCGGCTGGCCTACCGTTGGCGACCTTCTCAACCTTCACCGAGCAGGACAACGTCGCCGCGGACGGGACGGCCACCTTCACCGTCGAGATCTTCGACGAGTCACAGCCATGCGAGTCGTTCCTCGTCGGCGGCAGCGGTTACGACTCCGAAGCCCTCTAGCCCAGCTGCGATCACGACGCTCACACCGGTTGGCAACTCTGAACCGCAGGGTGTGTACGCCGACCGGCGCGGGATCCCCGATGTCGAGGCGGACCTGAGTTCGTAATCGGTGGGTGGTGCATGCTTGGGCCGTGGGTGCGCGTACGTGCACGATCGTGTTCACAGATCTGGTGGGGTCGACTGCGCTTCGCCAGCGACTCGGGGACGAGGCGTTCGATGTGCGTCGGCGCGTGCACGATCGGCTTCTGACCGAGGCGATCGAGCGTGGCGGCGGCGAATTCGTGAAGCACGAGGGTGACGGCGTGATGGCTGTTTTCGCGTCGGCTGCCGACGCGATCACGTCTGTCGCGGCGATGCAGGCCGCGGTCAGTCGTGAGCTTGGCGATCCCGAGGCTCGCTTTGCGATGCGGATAGGTGCGAGCGCGGGGGACGTGGCGGAAGAGCACGGCGACTTCCACGGCACGCCGGTGGTCGAGGCCGCCCGGTTGTGCGCGGCGGCGTCCGGCGGGCAGATCCTGATCTCGGACGTGGTGCGCGTGCTAGCGGGGAGCCGCTCCAGTTGCCCGCTGTCGAGTGCGGGTGCCCTCGAGCTGAAAGGCCTGGACGCGCCGGTTCTCGCCTGGCAGGTGCGAATGGGAACAGTGGCAACTCCCGGTGCGCGGCGCTGGTGGTGCCGCCGCGGCTCGTCGAGATCGCAGGACGGGGAGCCTGCGTGGGCCGCGAGCTTCCGCTCGGTCAGCTGCTCACGGTGTGGAAGAGCGCGGTGACGGCCCGAGAGAGGCGGCTGGTGCTGGTTGCGGGCGAGCCTGGGATCGGCAAGACGCGGCTCGCCGCGGCGGTGGCGGCCGAGGTCGCGGCTGACGGCGCGCGTGTGCTGCACGGGTGGTGTGACGACGGGGTGGGGATCGCGTACGAGGCCTGGGTGCACGCGGTCGGCGGCTTCGTGCAGGGCGCCGACGAGGAGGAGATCGCCGCTCTGGCACCACTGGCGCCGGATCTGGTGCGGTGCATCTCGGTCGTCGGCGAGCGCCTGCCCGATGTCGTGGCGAGACCGACGACGGATGCAGCGTCTGATCGGGCGCGGCTGTTCGACGCCGTTGACGCGCTGCTCGCGCAGATCAGCGGCCACAGCCCGCTGCTGTTGGTGCTCGACGACCTGCATTGGGCCGATCCGGCGACGCTCGGACTGCTCCGGTGGATCTTGAGCAGCGAACGAGGCGGGCCGATGCTCGTGCTGGGCACCTACCGCGACACCGATGTCGACCGCCGCCACCCGCTGAGCGAGCTGCTCGCCGACCTGCGACGCGACCCCCGCGTCGAGCGGGTGGCTCTGCGCGGTCTCGAGGAGCAGGCGATCGGTGCGCTGCTCCACGATCGCGCCGGTCACGACGCGCCACCGGAGTTCGTCACCGCATTGCACGACGAGACCGACGGGAACCCGTTCTTCGCCGAGGAGGTCGTGGCTCACCTCGTGGAGACCGGCGCGATCTTCCAGCGCGACGGGGTGTGGACCACCGACGGGGCGTTGGCCGACCTCGGTCTTCCCGAGGGCATCCGTGATGTCGTCGGGCGACGGCTGTCGCGGTTGAGCGAGGCAACCAATGACCTGCTGTCGGTGGCGGCGGTTGTCGGCCGCGAGTTCGACCTGTCAACGGTCGCCGTGACCGCCGGCGTGACGTCGGCCGTCGCGGCTGTCGCGTTCGACGAGGCCGTGAGACCCGGGCCTGCTGCGCGAAGTGCCGAACGCTCCCGGCATGCTCGCGTTCACGCACGCGTTGGTGCGCCAGACGCTTCTCGAGGAGATCAGCGGTCCGCGCCGGGCCCATCTGCACTGGCGGATCGGTGAAGCGCTCGCGGCCTCGGGGAACGCCCCGCACGGTGCCGTCGCGCACCACCTGTGCGAGGGAGTCCTTGCCGGCGACCCGCTGCGTCGCGGCGGAGGCGGCGGTGGTCGCGGCCGAGGAAGCGGTCACGATCGGCGCTTTGGACGGGGCCGATGATCTCGCCGCATCGCGCCTTGGCCCTCATCGATGACGAGTGCACTCGATACGCCCGAGCTTCGGTGCCGCGCCATTCTGGTCATCGGTGACTGCCGTCGGCTGGAACCCCGTCGGCGACTTCGCCTCCGCGCGTGCTCTGCGTGAGCGAGGCCGGCTGGCTCGCGGTCGAGCACGGCTGGCCTCGTCTCGCCGCTCGAGCCGCGCTCGCCTACGAATGGCTCGTGAGCCCGGCGTCGTCGATCCCACGCGCAACGGAGCTCGTGCAGGCAGTGCTCGACATGGGCGCCGATGACGACTGGCGCCCTGCGCTGGTCGCGATCGCTGCCGCGGCTGGAGTGGAGGACGGTGATCGCTCCGATCATGAACGGGGCATCGCCGCGGTCGAGGCCGCGGCCGCCGAGGTGGAGCGCTGCGATCCGCTGGGGCGAGTGCTGGTGGCCGACAGTCGCTGGTGGCTGCACTTTGCCGACGCAGACGCCGACGACCGAACGCTGGCGCGTGACTTACGCGTTGCGCGACGACGCAGTCGGAGGGCTCTGGAAGATGGCGACGCGTTCGCCAGGTGGCTCCGCTCGTCCCTGCGACACGGGGACCGCGACGATTTCGACGCCGCTCTTCGCGGAGTTCGCTGCCTTCGCCGCTCGCGCCGGCGTGGGACAGGACCGCATATGTCGCCACTGATCGAGACGGCCGTCGCGCTCCTCGACGGCCGGCTCGCCGACGCGGAACGGCTGGCATTCGAAGCGCTCGCCACGCTCCATCCCGACTCGGAACGCCGCCGCGCTCAGCCGCGGCCCAGGTCGCCGATCGTTTGGAGTTGGAGTGGCCGCGATGACGACCTCCTCAACGTGTGTTGGATGGCTTCGCTGACCGAGAGGCGTTCCCTGCGCACGTTCGTCGAGCTCTGGGCGATCGCTGCTGCGTGCTCGGCGGGGGGAACGCGACCCCCGCTTCGACCGGTTCGCAGCCGATGACTTCGAGTCGCTGCCATGGGACTTGCTCCGTCTCGCCGCACTGGCATGGCGAGCGGGGCCGCAGCGGGGCTGCGCGACGAGCGATCGGCGGCGGCGCTCGAGGCGCTCCTCGAGCCCTACCACGGGCAGCTGTTGATCCATGCCGCTCGGCTGCCTTGTGTTCGATGCCGCCGACGGCGTGCGCGGGGACCTGTTGACGTTGCTCGGTCGCCACGACGAGGCCGTCGCCTGCCTCGAGGCGGCCGCCGCGCTGTGCGAGCGAGCGCGGGTCGTGCCCCACTCGATCCGGACCGCACACCGACTCGCTCGGGCGCTCGCGTCGCGAGACGGCCCGGAGACCGCGACCGAGCGCACGCGCTCGCCGCCGACGCGCTCGCGCGCGCCACCGAGCTCGCCATGCCCCACGAGGCTGAGGCCGCTCGAGCCGTGCTCGACATCGCCTGATCCGAGACGCCGCATCACGTCCGGAGCTACCCGCGACGCCGCTCGCGGATCGACGC
Organism: uncultured Acidimicrobiales bacterium; assembly: GCA_963739555.1. Taxonomy (GTDB): domain Bacteria; phylum Actinomycetota; class Acidimicrobiia; order Acidimicrobiales; family DATKAS01; genus DATKAS01. The sequence goes on from CAVUAV010000012.1 coordinate 379,130, forward strand.
CGGTCCCAAGCGTCACGTCGCGTGCGATTTGCGCAACTGCCGAGCACGGGTCCGCGCAGGCTCCAGGTCAGTAGTGCGAGTCCCGCGTTCTCGTCACCTGTCGGGACCGGCAGCCAGTCGCACTTCAATCTTCGGGGTTCGAAGACGCGCTGGCCTCCGGTGAATCGCCCAACCGTCACCCGCTCGAGGCGCGCCCGGAGCAGATCGCGGAGGACGTCGACGGTCATGGCATCGAGCGCGTGGCGAGGTTGGGCGGCGGAAAGAACTCGGGTGACCTCGCGCTGTCGCCCGATCGAACGCGAGAGGGTGTCGGCCTGCCGCACGAGAAGAGACCGTGTCGAAAGGAACTCGGCGCGGCTGATGGACCGGCCGACGTAGTAGTCGTGGCAGAGCTCGCGCATCGCGGCCGCGGTCTCGAGCGTGTCCATCCGCTCCGACGGCGGCGTCTCGAGTTGAAGCCTCGTGAGAAGTTGATCGAGTAGCCAGGCCTCGAGAGCGTCGGCCTTGACGTGAACTCGGCCGCACCCGGTCCGGTTCGTGGGACACGAGAAATGGCGGACACCGCTTCGCGTGGTGGTGTTCATCTTCTGTCCGCACAGAGCGCACATGACGAAGCCACTCGCGATTCGGGGAGGGTGGTAGCGGGGCGCACCTTGGCGGTAGGGGTGGTTCAGGACCAACTGGAGCCGGGCGAAGAAGTCCCGGTCGAAGGCAGCAGGCCAGCAGTCCCGCGCGACTACCTCACCCTGGTACGCGCGGTCACCGACGAGGCGCGGATTGCGGAGCATTCTGCCTAACGCCGCGTCCGACCACGGGCCGCCCGTGGCAGAAGGAAGTCCTCGCGCTCGAAAGTTGCGTGCCACCGAGGCAAGCCGCTCGCCGGCCATCGCGCGTTCAGCCGCCTCGCGAAGCACGGCGACCTCCGTCTCCACGAGGGCGTCCCAGGCCTCGTTCAGCCCGTATGCCTTCGTCCGCGGGGGCATCCCGCGCTCGGCCTTCTGGCGCATGCGGGCGCGAACCCGGATGCCGCTCGTCGCGGACTCCAACCCGGCGAGGGCGACCAGGATCCGGAGAAGGCGCGAGACCGAGCGGCGTCGAAGAATCCACGGGCTCCATCACCGACGCGACGAAGACGCCGCGCCGGTCAGCGATCTCCCACAACCGCTCGAAGTCAGCAGGCCGTCGAACTAGACGATCGAGCTTCCACACGACGACGCCATCACCCGTCCGAGCCGCGGTCTCGGCGACGAGCTCCTCGAAGCCCGGGCGCCTCGACCCCGGCAGGTAGGCACTCGCGTCGACGTCGCGGATCACGTCGAGCACCGTCCACCCGCGGGCCTCCGCGTAGGAACGGCAATGAGCCTCCTGTCGGTCGGTGGACTCATGGAGTTCCTCGGTTGAGAGCCGGGTGTAGATGAGAACGTTGGACATGCGCTCACGGTCGCGTCGATCGCCGGGGCGACTTTCCTTTGTTCGCCGTCCGCTGCCGGACGAGATTCCTCACTGACGGCGAACTGCCGATCTGCTCGCGGTGTCCGGTGAGGAGGATCGGGAGAGGGGGGTCAGCTAACCACGGATCGGCTGTTCTGCTCGGGTGTCAGGTCTGCGTGACGGCGAACAGCCGCCAACGCCCGGGGACACCTTTCAACTCGTGCTCGCCACGGTCCTCGAACCCGATGCCGGACCCAGCTACCAGGTCTGGGATCGTCTTCGACACCAGGACCTCGGCCGGTCCGGCGCAGGCGGCGACCCGGGATGCGATGTTGACGGACATCCCGGCAATGTCATCACCTCGGAGTTCGATCTCGCCGGTGTGCAGCCCGGCGCGAACCTCGACGCCGAGTTGGTGCGCCTCGTCGCGTATGGCACATGCGCAACGGATGGCTCGGGCCGGTCCATCGAAGGTGGCGAGGAAGCCGTCACCCGTTGTGTTGATCTCGCGGCCTCGGAAGCGCAGCAAGTGGCCACGCACCATGGCGTCGTGCTCGTCGAGCACCCGCCGCCACCCCCGATCACCCATGGCGGCCGTCTGGGCCGTCGAGTCCACGATGTCGGTGAACAGAATCGTGGCGAGTACCCGGTCGACCGCGGCCATTGGCAGGCGGCCGGTCACGAACTCCTCGACCGCGTCCACGAAGTCTTCGTTGTGGGCCGACAGGACAGCGCCGCCTCGGACCTCGACGTACCTGGCTCCGGCAATGTGTTCAGCGACATAGCGGCTCTGGCCCAAACGGGGGCTCAGTTGGTGGGCCACGACCAGAGTTGGTACCGAGATAGTGGGAAGCACGTCTCTCACGTCGGTATCTAAAACCGATCGGAAGGCGTGTGCCGCCTCACCGGGCGAATGCCGCAGGCGTTCGCACTTCCCGTACCAGCGCTGCAACCGCTCGTCGGCGCCCCACCCGAACGACCATACGCCGGTGCCCCACTCCCGTTCCCGCGTCGCCAGCTGCTGTTCGACCTGCTCGTCGTCCAGCCCGGCGTAACCGGCGTCGCTCCGGTGCCGAGCGGTCGGGTTGAACAGCGCCAGGCCTGCGGTGCGGGCCGGGTAGGTGGCGGCGAAGACCAAGGCGGCCAGGGGGGCGCCAACGAAGATGCACCGCTCCTCGCCGAGCGCATCGAGAACCGTGACCATGTCGTCGGCGACGCTCTCGACTACCTGCAACCGACCGCTGGGGAGCAACGACGACGAACCGCTACCCCGAGGGTCGAACCAGGCGTGGCGGGTGAATCCCGACAGTCGGTCGAAGAACCGAACGAGGCTCGGCTCCTCCCACATCAAATCGATGACCGTGAAGGTGTCGAAGGCGAGCAGCAGCGTGGGACCCGACCCGGCGACCTGATACGCGACCTGCCCGCCGTCTGCGCTCTGCGCGTAGCGCGTCTCCGGTGTCGGCTCCACCCCGCCCCCTTCCCGACAGCAGTCTTGCGCGCCCGAGCACAAGCTCGATGCCGAATGCCCGCTCGGGTGCGCCTTGCGCACGCACGACAACGACGGCCTCCGGTGAGAGTGCGAGTGTTGAGGGGGAATAGCCACTCGGCCTGCAGGAGCATGGGCACGCCGGACATTCTGAAATCGCACAAGTGTGTGCACTCTCGGACCGATAGAAGCGAATGATGCTGCCGATCCGGCCTGCGCGATTCGCGATCGCCGCTGGCATCGTGACCCTTGGGCTTCTCCTTGCTGCGTGCGGCGGTGGTGACGATCACGCGTCCGCGACCTCGACAGCACCCACGACAGCCGCAACCGCGGGCACGGCAAGTACAGCGACGAGCACGGGCTCGACGGCAACCACAGCGGCAAGCGCGGACTCGGCGGCGACCACAGCGTCGACAGCTCGCGCGAGCCCCGACTTCCGCTGACGAAGCGATCGCTCGCCTTCAAGCGAGTGGTCTACCGCTTACGAATGTCGTCGTGTACGACGAAGCGAGTGATCAAAACGAGCTGTTGGGTCGACCCCATCAGTACATCGGCAAGGCGAACTGGCTGGACGGGACGCGACACCGACGACAGCAATACCTACAGCGTCGAAGTGTTCGCCAACAAAGACGACCTGGCCGCTCGAAAGAAGTACGTCGAGGCCATCACGGGCTCCATGTCACTGCTTTGCGAATACGACACGGTGCACGGTCTCATACTTCTGCGCGTTGCATGTCACCTCACACCTGAACAGGCGCAGGAATACGCCGATGCGCTGGACTCATAGCTGCTGATCTGTCGGCGATCGTGCGGGGACAATGGGTGGCAGGGAGTGGGACGTGGGGGGCAAGGCTCAGCGCGACGTCATGCTCGACCCGATGCGTCGTTCGCACGTGGACGGGGGCTTCTCAGTCGACGCGACCACTTTGCCACCCCCCCTTGTGCGAGGCGTTGCGCGGTGGTGATGCGACCGGGTGCTGGGCGGACGTCGACCATCATTTGTTCAAAGGCGATCCGAACGACCTAGACGGCTCGGTGATCGCCTCCGACGACGAACTCTCGCAGCGATGCACTGCGGGCGCCGCTCGCGGATGGGGAGCCCGCCGAAGATGCCGCGCTCGATCCGCAGCCGGCGCTCGAGCTGGTCTCTCAGCAGTCCGGGATCACACACCGACCGCCAAGTCGCACTTGTCCTGAAGGTACTTGTTCACCTTCGCATTGGACTTCTCCAACGCGTCCTTCTCGGAGAGCCTGATTGTGTTGGAGTCGGTCGTCATGACGATCCTCACGTCATCGCGGATGTCGTCTGGCGCTTCGCTCACCATCCGGTCCTGAAGGTCGTTCACATGGTCAACCGTGGCTTGCAGGTCGCTCACGCTGGTCGCGTCTGCTGGGTCGGGCGGGTTCTCAATAAGCTTGAAGGTCTCTTCGACTGTCGCACACCACTGCTTCAGCGATGCCGAGTCCCCCAGACCCGCCCCCCGAACCGCCACCGCAGGCCACGGCTGTTGGCACGATGGCGAACACTGCGACTCTGACTATCCCCCACCTGGTTCTCATGGGCGAGGAACGCTACCGGCGGGTGCTTGTGCCATTCGGCAGGTTCCACTTCAAGTACGCGAGCGGGCGCCAGGGCGACTGGCCCCTCATCGCCTTCGCGGCTCGCAAGGACCGGTTGACCATCTACTTGATGGACGGCTTCGAGCACCGCGCGACGTTGCTGCGCCGGCTCGGCAAGCACTCGAAGGGGAAGTCGTGCCTGCACATCAAGCGCCTCGACGACGTCGACACGACGGCCCTGCGCGAGCTCGTCGAAGCCTCGTTCACACAGATGCGGCGGCAGCAGACGTGAAGTCGTGCTCGGTCCACCGACCGTGGAGAGAGGCCGCAGCGGAGAGGTAGAGCCGCCCGTCCGCTGGATGCGAGTTCGCCGCGTCGAGGCAGGCGAGCGTGTACTTCACGAGATGGGCGTCGTGATGCGCCGACGCACGAGTGGCCAGGAGCGTGACGATCGCTGGGAGCTGTTCGACGGCTGCGTGCCACACCGAGGCCGCCGCCTGGTCGGGATAGGTCTCGAGTGCAGTGGCCAGCGCTGATGCCGGGGTCGTCGGGCACCCACCGCGCGTCGAGCGGCCGAACGGCGAGCGCAGCGCGGAAGCCGACCACGTAGGTGGCGGCGACCGCGATCGCGACGGACGCATCAGCGCACGAACGCGCCACCCCGAGCACGGCCTGGGGCATCGTCAGGCAGTGACTCCACCCATACGGCGCGTGGTCACCCGGTTCCTGCAGCATCGACAGCGCGGCGGCGCGCAGGATGACGCGAGCCGCGGCCTCGACGTCGAGGCTGGTCACGTCGCCGAGCAGCGCCGCGGCGACACCTTGGCGCTCGACCTGTGACATCAACGGGTAGATGAAGTCGCTGCCGGGGACACCGAGCCGCGGCGTCGCCTGAAGCGCCGAGAACAGCGCATCCGCAGAGGCAGGCCCCACAGGGTCGCGCTCCATGAACCACCGCAGCTGCCAGTCCGAGTTCCGGGCGACCTCGCGAGCCAGCGGCCGGAGGAGCTCTCCCGTGAGCTCGCCGCGAGGCGCGACTCGCGGCATCTGGAACAGGAAGATCGAGCCATGCGCAGCGGCGGCGAGGCTTGGCACGATCGCATCAGCCAGAAGGGGTGCCAGCTCGTCACTTCGAACATGGCGGCCGAGCCAGACCGCGACTGCGTCGACCTCGTCGAGATCTCCGGCCGCGATCGAGTCGGTGAGACGGCTCGCCGCCTCGGCGAGCGGAGTCGAGCGTGAGGTCGCGCGGGGGAGGCGTCGCCGGGCCGAAGGCCTCGTAGGCCGTGCGCGATCGCGGCGATCTGCGCACGCGCCTTGCGTGCGCTCGCCCGGTGCGACGCGGGGGAGCAAGGCCGCACGGGCCGCGAGCTCGAGCGGTGCATGGAGCACGAACGAGTCGGCGGGATCGGCGCGCGGAGTGCGCACCACCGAGGCGACTGCCGCGATGAGGTCGGCGTCGGAGAGGTCGTCGATCGAGGACATGGATTGAAGGTACAAGTTGAAGTGAACTTCAAGTCAAGGGCTACCATCGGGATGTGGACGACGACCTCCTGACGATCGGTGAGGTGGCGGCCCGCACGGGGCTCTCGACCTCGGCGTTGCGCTTCTACGAGAGGGAAGGCTTGCTCGACTCGGTTCGCTCTGAGGGTGGCCAGCGTCGGTATCCGCGCGAGGTGTTGCGGCGCGTCGCATTCATCCGCGTCGCGCAGTCGGTCGGCCTCGACCTCGGCGAGATCGCCTCGATGCTCGCCTCGCTCCCGAAGGGTCGCACGCCCAACAAGGTCGACTGGGCTCGGCTTTCGAAGAGTTGGCGGCCGATGCTCGACGAGCGCATCGCCTCGCTCGAGCGTCTCCGCGATCAGCTCTCCGACTGCATCGGTTGTGGGTGCCTCTCGCTCAAGGCGTGCGCGCTCTACAACCCCGCCGATCGGGCCGCCCGCCTCGGCGCGGGCCCCCGGTTCCTCCTCGGCGACGAGCCGGAGGACCTTCTCGTCGCAGACTAGAAAGTAGATCTTGTCTAGACAGGATGATCCTGTCTATGATGACGAGGTGCAGAGCGGCGCGTGTGGGGGTCGTGGACGACGTCAATGAGGTCGCGGCGCTCACGCATCCGGTGCGCATCGCGGCCCTGGCGGCGCTCCGCTCGCCCGACTCGGCGGCCGGAGTGGCGAGAGCGATCGGCCAGTCGCGCCAGCTGGTCAACTATCACCTGAAGGAGCTCGAGCGGGCGGGACTGATCGTTCCGAGTGGTGAGCGACGCAAGGGCAACTTCGTCGAGCAGCTCTACCGCGCGGTTGCCAGCACGTTCGTCGTCTCGCCTCGTCTCGCGTGGGGTGGCGAAGATCGCGCCCGTGCGCTCCGAGACCAAGTCTCCCTCGAGCAGCTCGTCGTGCTCGGCGAACGGCTGCAGCGCGACGCGGGCGAGCTCCTCGACCGCGCCGCATTCGACGGCGAACAGGTCGCGAGCGCGACGGTCGAAGGCGAGCTGAGGTTCTCCGACGAGGCGGCGCGCAGCGCGTTCATGACCGAGTACTTGGCGATGCTCGGCCCGCTGCTCAAGAAGCACGGAGCGAAGCGGGGTGAGCGGTATCGCGTCGCGGTCGCCGTGTATCCCGACCACACCGTCTCTCCAGATCACGACGGAGGCGCAATGACTGCCGACAAGTTCGAGACGACGTTCAGCATCTCCGCCGCGCCCGATGTGGTGTGGAAGCGGCTCGACCAGCGTGACGAGGACGGTCGGTGGTTGCTGCCGGCCTTCGAAGCGCAAGCCGACGAGCTCGAGGTCGAGCCCGGCGCGAAGCTGCACGTGCGCAAGGTCACCGAGCCCTGCGCGGGCAGCGAGATCGTCATCGTGCTCGAGCACGAGGGCAGCGGCACGAAGGTGACGGTCTCCCAGTCGGGCTTCCCCGCGTGGTTTGCGACCGCGACCGACGCGTTCGCGATCGGGTGGCGTCACATCGTCGCCGATCTCGCGCTCTACCTCGATCGAGGTGTGCGGGGCGGTCGCCACGCCGCGTTCGTGGGCGCTGCTCGGGTGCTCGCTCCGCGAGACGCTGGTCGGTCTCGAAGTCGTGGACGTCATGCCCGGCACGCTCGCGGCGGCCATCGGCCTCGCGCCGGGCGACGTCGTGCTGGCCGTCGGCGGCGCGCCGATCGTCATGCGTGCCGAGCTCGAGACGATGATGCGGATCTCCGGCGGGGCCGAGGTCGAGGTGGAGTGGGCGCACGGCGAGCAGAGGCTCGCCGCGGCCGGGACGCTCTAGCGGTCAGCTCTCCGCGAGCGGAGAGCGGTTCAGCTCTCGGCGAGGAGCGTGTAGATCCGCTTGCGGGCGTCGGTGAGGATCTCGACGACCTTGCCCATCGTGTCCGGGTTGCCGGTCATCGCGGCTTGCTTCGAGGCGAGCGCGAGCTGGCGCATGGCATCGCCGAAGTCCCTGTAGTTGCGGCTGATCTGACCCGAGGCCCAGGGGCTGCCGGCTTCCTCGACACGCCGGGCCGCGGCGGCCCTGCCTTCGTCGGTCAGCTCGTAGACCTTCTTGCCGTCGCGCTCGTAGGAGCGGACGAGGCCTTCGTCCTCGAGCAGCTGGAGGGTGGGGTAGATCGACCCGGCGCTCGGGCGCCACATGCCGGCCGTCTTCTCCTCGAAGCGCTGGATGATCTCGTAGCCGTGGGCCGGCGACTCTTCGAGGGCGGCGAGCACCGCGGTGCGGATGTCGCCTCGGCGCCGGCGGCCGCCGCCGTGCCCGTGCTCACGCCAGGGACCACCGCGGCCCCAGCCTCGGCGCATGTCTCGTGTCTCTTCCATGGGGGGATTCCTTTCGCTAGCTGGCGATACGAGCCTATCGATAGGTTCCGATATATCGCTAACTATCGCCAATATAGCGGGATCTCACCAAGTGTCAACGCACGGGCGCTTCTTTCCGGTGCGGGGCGGCGGGGGAGGCGAGGCGCGCAGGGCCTCGGCCACCCGGGTGCGCGACTCGAACGGGTCGATGACGTCGTCGATCTCGAAGTGGGTGGCGGTGTTCAGGGCCTTCCCGTGCTCGTACATGCGAGCGACCATCTCGTCGAAGAGGGCGGTGCGCTCGGCGGGGTCCTCGATCGCGGCGAGCTCCTTGCGGTAGCCGAGCTTGACGGCGCCTTCGAGGCCCATGCCGCCGAACTCTCCCGTCGGCCAGGCGATCGTGAAGACGGGAGCGTGGAAGCTCGCACCGGCCATGGCCTGGGCGCCGAGCCCGTAGCCCTTGCGCAGCACGATCGTGAAGAAGGGGACGGTGAGGCTGCCTCCGACGACGAACATCCGGCTGCAGTGCCGGACGAGCGCGGTCTTCTCGACCTCGGGCCCGACCATCATCCCGGGCGTGTCGCAGAGGAAGAGGATCGGCACGTCGAACGCGTCGCAGAGCTGCATGAAGCGTGCGGCCTTGTCGGCGCCGTCACTCGTGATCGCACCCGCGAGGTGCATCGGGTTGTTCGCGATGAGCCCGAGCGGTCGTCCCTCGATGCGGATGAGCGCGGTGATCATCCCGAGGCCGAAGTCACGTCGTAGCTCGAGCACCGACCCCGTGTCGGCCATCGTCTCGATCACGTTGCGGATGTCGTAGACGCGGAGCCGGTTCTCCGGGATGGCGAACCGCAGCAGTCGCTGGTCGGCGCACTCCCAGTCGGGCACCGCTCCTTGGAAGTACGAGAGGTACTGCTTGGCAACCGCGACGGCTTCGGCTTCATCGTCGACCGCGACGTCGACGACGCCGTTCGGCACCTGCACCGACATGGGCCCGACCTCGTCGGGATGGAACACGCCGAGGCCGCCGCCTTCGATCATCGCGGGACCGCCCATCCCGATGCTCGAGTCCGCGGTCGCGATCACGACGTCGCAGCAGCCGAGCAACGCGGCGTTGCCGGCGAAGCAGCGACCCGAGTTGATGCCGACGAGGGGCACGAGGCCGCTCAAGGCGCCGAACAGGTTGAACGCCATGCAGTCGAGCCCGGCGAGCCCGGTGCCATCGGTGTCGCCCGGCCGGCCTCCGCCGCCCTCGGTGAAGAACACGACCGGAAGCCGCATGCGTTCCGCGAGCTCGAACAGCCGGTCCTTCTTGCGATGGTTCTGCAGCCCTTGTGTGCCGGCGAGCACCGTGTAGTCGTACGACATCACGATGCAGCGGGCCTCGCTGTCGGGGAACAGGGCGCCGTTCACCCGGCCCATGCCGGCGACGAGGCCGTCGGCGGGAGTGCGCGCGATGAGATCGTCCAGCGTTCGGCGTCGACGCTGGGCCGCGATCACGAGTGAGCCGTACTCGACGAACGAGCCCGCGTCGCAGAGGTCGTCGACGTTCTCACGCGCGGTGCGCTGGTGCGTCGCGACCCGGCGCGCCACGGCGTCGGGACGCGCTGCGTCGTGGGTCTTCGCCTGGCGTTCGAGTGCCTCTGCGAGGTCTGGCCGGATCGCCGTCGAGGTCGACTGCCTCGGCCTCGTCGGAAGCCGCTCGCTCGGTGCCGTCTGAGTCGACGACGACGAGAGGATGATCCTCGAACACGGTGTCACCGATCGCGACCGTGACCGCCTGGACCACGCCGCTCATCGTCGACTCGATGACGTGCTCCATCTTCATCGCTTCCATCACGAGCAGCGGCTGCCCGAACCGCACTGCGTCGCCGGCGACGACGCTGACCGAGACGATCGTCCCCTGGATCGGAGCGAGCACGGCGTTGTAGACGTCGACGCGGCCGGGAGCCTCACGAGGCGCCGACGCCGACTTGCCGTGACTGAGCACGGCGAGCGGGTCGCTCGCGTCCACCACGGCGCCGGCCCGTCGGGTCGTGTCGGCTCGTTCCGAGCGGGCTCGGGGTCGTGCTCGCGGCAGTCGCCACCGCGACGAGCTGGGCCACGTTGCGGTCGACGAAGTCGGTGGTCGCGAGCCCCGTGCGCACGTCCGGATGCGCCAGGATCGCCTGCAAGAACGAAACGTTCGTCTCGAGGCCTTCGACTCGCAGCTCGCGGAGCGCACGTGACGTCCGGTCGAGCGCGTCGCCCACATCGTCGGTCGCCGCGTGCCCGATGACCTTCGCCAGCAACGAGTCGAAGCTCGGGTTCGTCTGGTACCCCGTCGACGCGTAGGTGTCGGTGCGTACACCGGGCCCGGCAGCGGGCTCGAAGACCTTCAGGACGCCGCCGGTGGGGCGCACCGTGCCATCGGCGCCGATCGTCTCGAGGTTCACCCGCGCCTGCACAGCGAAGCCGGACGGATCTCGAGGACGTCGCCGATCGAGCCCGAGGTCGGAGAGCGTCTCGCCCGCGGCGAGCCGGAGCTGCGCCTGGACGAGGTCGACGCCCGTCACCTCCTCGGTGATCGTGTGCTCGACCTGGAGGCGCGCGTTCGCCTCGATGAACCAGTGCGCATCGCCCCTGACGAGGAACTCGATCGTCGACGCGTTCTGCAAGCCCGCTTCGCGCGCGACGCCGAACCGCGTCATCGACGAGGCTGCTCCCGCACGACCGGGTCGAGATGCGCTGCCGGCGCGATCTCGATGATCTTCTGGTGCCGCCGCTGGATGCTGCAGTCGCGCTCACCGAGGTGGATGACGCGTCCTGTGTGGTCGCCGAGCACCTGCACCTCGACGTGGCGCACACCGGCGACGTGCTGCTCGACGTAGAGCCGCCCATCGCCGAACGCCGCGCGCGCCTCGGACTCGCATCGGGCGAACGCCTCGGGCAGGTCGCCGCGATCGCTCACCACTGCGCATGCCGCGGCCGCCACCGCCCGCGATCGCCTTGATCATCGCGGCGCTGCCGTCGAGCGAGTCGAAGAACGCGAGAGCCTCGTCGACGGACGTCGCGACGCGGCGTGCCCCGCAAGACCGGGACCCCGCAGCGCGTCGCGATCGCTCGAGCCTCGGCCTTGTCACCGAGCGCGGCGAGCGCAGCCGGGCGGAGGTCCGACGAAGACGAGACCTTGCTCTGCGCAGGCCTCCGCGAAGGCCGCCTGCTCGCTGAGGAAGCCGTATCCGGGATGCACGGCTGAGCATCCCGAGCTCACCGCCGCGTCGAGGATCTGCTCCACGTCGAGATACGCGGCGGGGCCGCGTCCACGCAACGCGACGGCCAGATCGGCGCGGCGCACCGGGAGGGCGTCTGCGTCGTCTTCGGAGTGCACCACGACGGAGCGAACCCCGAGGTCGGCCGCCGCTCTGATCACTCGAAGGGCGATCTCTCCCCGGTTGGCGACGAGGACACCGGTCCAGGCGTCGAGCTCGCTCCCCATGCCCGGGCGCTCAGGCGGTGGTGATCGAAGCAGCCGACTGCAAGCCGAGCTCCTCGATCGCCATCTCGCGCATCTTGAACTTCTGCACCTTCCCGGTCACGGTCATGGGGAAGTCGGTCGTGAACTTGAAGTACCGCGGCACCTTGAAGTGCGCGACGCGCTCCCGGCAGAAGGCCCGCAGCTCGTCGTCGGTCACCTCGGCGCCGTCCCGCAGCACGATCCACGCCATGAGCTCTTCGCCCATGCGGGCGTCGGGCACGCCGATCACTTGCACGCTCGCGACGGCGGGATGCTGGAACAGCAGCTCCTCGATCTCGCGCGGGTAGAGGTTCTCGCCGCCGCGGATGACCATGTCCTTGATGCGGCCGACGATGTTGAGGTAGCCCGCCGCGTCCATCACGCCGAGGTCGCCGGTGTGCATCCAGCCGGCTTCGTCGATCGCCTCGTGCGTGGCTTCCGGGTTGTCCCAGTAGCCGCGCATGACGAGGTAGCCGCGCGTGCACACCTCGCCCGGCGTGCCGACCGGCACCGTGTGACCGCTTGCGGGATCGACGATCTTGCCCTCGACGTTCGGCAGCACGGTGCCGACCGTGCTCGACGCGCCGCTCGATGTCGTCTTCGCGCCGAGTGACGAACGACACCGGCGCGGTCTCGGTCATGCCGTAGCCGATGCAGATCTCGCGTGCGTGCATCTCGTCGACGACCCGCTTCATCACCTCGACCGGGCACGGCGCTCCGGCCATGATCCCCGTGCGCAGCGAGGACGTGTCGAACTCCGCGAACCGCGGGTGCTCGAGCATGGCGATGAACATCGTCGGCACGCCGTAGACGGCTCGTGCAGTGCTCCTCGGCCGAGTGCCTCGAGCGTCGCCAGCGGGTCGAAGCCTCGCGGCCGGGTACACCATCGTCGAACCCGACGCGATGCAGCCCGAGGTTGCCGATCCCCATGCCGAAGCAGTGGTACAGCGGCACAGGGATGCACACCCGGTCGATCGAGCGTGTAGCCCATCGTTGCGGGCCATCGACTGGGCGTTGTTCAAGATGTTGTGATGCGTGAGCGTGGCGCCCTTGGGGTTGCCCGTCGTGCCGCTCGTGTACTGGATGTTGATCGGGTCGTCGGTGTCGAGCTGCAGCTCGCGGTCGCGCACCTGATCGGCCGGGATCCCGTTGCCCAGATCGACCATCGCCGGCCACTCGAGGTCCTTGCCGCCGCCCGCTGCCTCGCCGTCGATCGTCACGACCATCTCGAGCTGGGGGAGCTCGGCCGCGCACGCCCGCGAGCATCGCCAAGTAGTCGGAGGTCTTGAACGACCGAGCGGTCACGAGCAGCCGCACGCCCGAGTGGCGCGAGCGCGTACGCGAGCTCGTTCGGCCGGTAGGCCGGGTTGACGTTGACGAGGATCGCTCCGATCCGGGCGCACGCGAACTGCAGCAGCGTCCACTCGGCGCAGGTGGGCGCCCAGATGCCGACGCGGTCACCGGTCTCGATGCCGACGGCGAGCAGGCCGCGCGCGACTGCGCTCGACCTCGGTCGCCGAGCTCGGCCGTAGGACAGGCGCACGCCCTGGTGCCGCGAGACCAGGGCATCGACGTCGGGCTGCGCGACGACCATCTTGCTCGAGCGCGACCCCGATCGTGTCACCGACGAGCGGCGCTGCCGCGGTCCCGGCGTCGTACGACGCAGTCAGCTGTCCCATCACGTTCCCCCTTGATGCCAGTCGCGCTCCTCAGCGTACGAATCGCTGGCGCGGTCGTGCAGCGCCCATCCCCAGATTCACGACAGGTGGGCGCGAAACTCGCCGCGCGACCCCGACCGCGTCGAGGTCCGAACGCCTGGGGAGGGCGAGTCATGATCAAGGGCCTGTTGATGTTGATCGTCGCGTTCTTCATCGCGACGTTCCCGGCGACGTGGATGCTGATGCTGTTCCTCGGCAACCTCCACACCGGGCTCAGCTACTGGGGTGCGCTGCCCCTCGGCGTCCTCGTGTCCGCGATCATCGGCGCGGCCACGTCCGACTGGCACGCCTGAGCTCCGATCGCCTGACCTGACTGAGGCGCCGGCGGAGCCGCCGGTAGCCTCAGCGGGGATGGAAGGCCACGATCGCGGCGGTTCCGTGGCCCTGGCCTGGCCGCCTCCGCCCCCGCCCGCATCGGTCGCCGGCGCGCCCGTCCCCCCACCCCGGGGCGAGGGCCGCGCAGTGTCGATCGGCTCGATCGCCCTCGTCGTCGCGGTCGCGCTCGCCTTCGCCGACGCCTCGATCGTCGTCCTCGCCCTCCCCGAGATCTACAGCGAGCTCCACACCACGATCGTCGGCGTGTCGTGGGTCATCACGGCCTACGCGCTCGTCGTCGGCGTGGGCGCCCTGCTGCTCGCGCCGTTCGCCCGCCGAGCGAACCCGCGGTTGCTCGTCGTCTTCGGGCTGGCCCTCTTCGCGTTCGCGTCGTTCTCGGCAGGAGCGAGCCACGAGACCGCGAGCTTGATGGTCGCCCGGTGCCTTCAGGGTGCCGGTGCCGCGTTGATGCTCGGCGCCTCGCTTCCCGTGCTGACCGCCTTGCAGGGATCGGCCGCGGCCGGGCCGGCGACTCTGGGCGGGTGCCGGCGTGATCGGCGCCGTGATCGGCCCGGCCGTGGGTGGTCTGCTCACGCAGGTCTTCGACTGGCGGGCGATCTTCTACCTGCAAGCGCCGGTCGCGGCCCTCGCGCTCGTGGGAGTGCTCGCGGCTCGCTCTCGCAAGCGGCGTCTCCGGTGGATCCGTCGGCGTCACACCTCGCGGGGCGCATCGAGATGGCGCGCCGTGTGGGCCGACCTCGCGCTCGCGTTCGTGGGCGCCGCGTCGGTCGGCGCGCTGTTCCTCGGCGTCCTCCTCGTCGTCGAGGTGTGGCGGTACGAGCCACTCGCAGGCGCGCTCGTCGTGAGCGCGCTCCCGGTGGCGACGCTCGCAGCGAGGCGGCTCGGGCGCGCGGCGCCGCCGATGCGGCCTCCTCGTCGGCGGCGTGGCGTTGATCGGCGCGGGTCTCGTCGCGCTCGCGCTGCTGCCCGCGTCGAGCGCGTGGTACCTCGGTGCGGCGCTCGCCGTGTTCGGCGCCGGCCTCGGCTTGGCGAGCGACGTGTTGGGTCCGCTGTCGATCCCCGAGCGCGGCGCCGGTTCGGCCGCGCACCTCTCGGTCAGCGCGCGCCATCTCGGTCTGGTGCTCGGCCTCATCGCGATCGCGCCGACGCTCGCGGCGAACCTCCAGTCAGCGGCCGATCGCGCCACCTTGGCCGGCACCGCCACGGTGCTCGATGCCCAGCTGTCGGTCCGCGAGAAGGTGCCGCTCGCGTGGGAGATCCGCAACGTCCTCGTGAAGACTCCCGATGGGCAGGTGCCTGACCTCGACTCGGCGTTCGCGAAGCGTGGCGTGGCCGGCAAGCCTGCCCTCGTCCAGGTGCAGCACGACCTGACCGCGGCGATCCGAGACACCCTGACGCGGGGCTTCCGCTCGTCGTTCATGATCGCCGCCGGCCTCGGAGTGCTCGCGCTCGTGCCCGGCCTGCTCGCGGTGCGAGGCGCGGCGGGCGCCAGCGCACGTCGGCGGCGCGGTGCGATGGCGCTCGTCGGTCTCGTCGCGGTCGCGGGCGGCCTGATCGCGATGGAGGTCGGCGCGGGCGCATCGGACTTCGGGCGCACCGAGCTCGTCGACCCGTGCACCGCGCCGTCGTCGCCCTATGACGGCAGTGGGCTCGACGGCGCCGTGCAGCGCATCGCTCTCGGCGGGTTGAACGGAGCGGCGTGCGATCTCGGGATCGGTCGAGAGGAGCTCGTGCTCAGCCTCGACCCGAGCTCGGGCGTGGGAGACGTCAAGTGGGACCACGACACGATCGACGACGCGGTCAAGGCGGGCACGGTGCGAGCGATCGACGATGCGCACGATCGCGGCACGTTGCCGGGCTGGGCGGCGACCGCGCTCGAGACGGTCGTGAAGCACGCGCCGATCTCGTGGTTCCTCGACAACGTGCCCTTCGACAAGATCCCGTTCTTGAACTGAGCAGGCGAGCGATCAGGTCGTGTAGTCGGCGTTGATGCGCACGTACCCGTCGCTCAGGTCGCAGCCGTAGACCGTGAACTGACCGTCGGCGATGCCGAGGCTCACGTGGATCGTCACGTCGTCGCCGGCGAGGTACTTCGTGAGCGCTGCAAGGTCGTCGTCGTCGACCGGACGGGGGTACAGCTCCTGCGCTCCGAACCGGATCACGACGCGGCGCTCGTCGATGTCGGTGTCGTCCGAGCACTTCCCGATCGCCATCGCGACCCGTCCCCAGTTCGGGTCGGCGCCGTGGACGGCCGTCTTCACGAGTGGTGAGTTCACGATCGCCTTTGCGACTCGCTTCGCCTGCGCGTCGTCACGAGCCCCGTCGACGGTGACGGTGAGCAGCTTCGTCGCGCCTTCTCCGTCACGCGCGATCTGACGCGTCAGCGCGAGCGCGACCGACGCGAGCGCCGCCTCGAGGCTCGGTCGGCTCGACCGGCCCAGCTGCGCCACTCGCCATGATCGCCGCGGTGTCACTGGTCGAGGTGTCGGTGTCGACGCTCACCGCGTTCAGGGTTCGGGCCATCACTCGGCGGAACATCTCGTCGAGATCGGCAGCGATGCGATGGCTGCGTCGGTGAGGAACAGACGCGATCAAGGTCGCCATGTCGGGCTCGATCATCCCGACGCCCTTCGCGATCCCGACGACCGTCGCCGAGCCCGCCGTCTCGGATGCGACCTTCGCGAACGTGTCGGTCGTCATGATCCCCCGCGCCGCGGGCTCTGCTTCATCGATCGTGAATGGCGTGGCTGAGCTGGGAGAGGTGGGCCCGCACCTTGTCCATCGGATAGGTCCGCCCGATGACACCTGTCGACGCGATGAGCACATCGTCTGGCTCGGCGCCGATCGCGGCAGCGACGCCGGCGACGACCTCTTCCGCGTCGGCGAGGCCTTGTGGGCCCGTGGCGACGTTCGCGTTCTTCGAGATGACGACGTAGGCGCGAAGCTGACCATCGGAGACGTTCCAACGGCTGAGCACGACGCTCGGACCCGAGAACCGGCTCTTGGTGAACACCGCTGCCGCCGCGCACGGACGATCGGCGGCGATCACGACGAAGTCGTCGGTGTCGTCCTTGATGCCCACGTTCGCCACGTGAGCGCGGAAGCCTGCGGGGAGCGCGGTCATCAGCGCTCACGTTAGAGAAGGGGGCGCCGCAGTGCGGCGCCCGGGTGCGCGAAGCACCGATTGTCGAGCGAAGCGAGAGGCGCCGCCCGAAGCTTGCGGCAGGCCGGCGCCGAGACAGGTCAGGTGACGATCGCGAACACGACCGCGAGCGGGATGACGAGCCATGCGACGGCGGTGAGGATGATCGCGTAGACCGCGAACGTGCGGGCTTGGTCCTTCGGCGGGTTGCCGCACGCGCCGACGGTCTCGTACAGCGCAGCGAGCGGTTGGGCGACGCTCACTCGGATGCGGCGCCGCGAGATGCCGGCCGAGTACAGGATCCCGAACGACGTGAGGATGAACAGGCCGAAGAGGAGCAGCGCGGTCAGCACCAGGATGAGCTTTTCCCGGGCGAGGATGTTGCCGAACGCCTGCAGCGCGCCGACTGCGCCAGAGACAACCGCGCCGCCGACGAGGAACGTCGGCAATCCGAGGGACTTGCGCTTGTAGCCGGGGGCCAGTCGCTCAGCCTGGAAGCGTGCCCTTCGCAACATGTGCATCTCGTCGCTTCCCCAGCGGCAGTTCGCCTCGCGCCGCGCGTAGAGGCGGGCAAGGTTGTCGGCGACGCTGACCTGGTAGCTGCGGACGATGTAGCGCGTGATCAGCTGGATGAACCACGAGGCCGCTGGCTTCAGCGGGCCGAGCCTCGGAAGCGTGCTCGGCTTGCGTCCCCCGTTGCGGTCGAGCACCTCGAGGCCTCGCATGACGAGCCGGTGGGCCTGCTCGAACCGCTCGGGATGCGCGAGCGGCGAGGGCACCGACAGCTGGTAGGCCATGTCGGCCTCGACGCGGCCACGAGCGCCGAACTCCTCGAGCGCCTTGTCGGCGTCGGCATCGTCGGCCGTTGCGAGCGACCAGAACGCGTCGAGCTTGTCGCCGAGCTCATCGAGGACGAGCGGAGTGTCGTCACCGTCGCCACGGTGGTGGCGTGGGTCGGTGTCGGCCACGCGCGCACCGTAGACCGCGCGGCGTGACCTGCGCCGGGAGGCCCTGCGCTGGGGAACACAGTGTCGTTGCCTCTAGCCTGTGCCGGTGATCCAGCGGGCGGTGCGTGTCGTGGCGATGGTGGCCGCCCTCGGCTCGGCATCGTTCGCGTTCGCGGGCACTGCGGGCGCGGCGGAGACGTCTGTCACCGGGCCGGCTCCGGCGCTGGGGTCACCTGGTTCCATCGCACATCCGGCCGTCGCGATCGCGGGCGATCCGACGGGCAGCGGCTACTGGTTGGTGTCGACCGACGGCGGCGTGTTCACGTTCGGCAGCGCGCGCTTCGCCGGAGCGGCGGCCGGTCAGGCGCTCAGCGGACCGATCGTCGACATCGCGCCCACTCCCGACGGGGGCGGCTACTGGCTCGCGGGCTCTGACGGCTCGGTCCTGCCGTTCGGCGACGCCACCTCCTTCGGCTCGCTCGCAGGTGGCCCCATACCCGAACCGCGTGGTCGCGATCACACCGACGACCGACGGTGGCGGCTATTGGCTGCTCACCGCCGAGGGCGGCGTGTTCACGTTCGGCTCGGCGAAGTTCCTCGGGTCGCTGCCCGGCATCAACGTGAACGCCCGAGCCGTCGACCTCCTGGCGCGGCCACAGGGTGACGGCTACTGGATCGTCGACGACGCGGGCGGTGTGCATCCATTCGGTGGCGCGTCCGACGTCGGCTCGCTCCAATCGGCGAAGGTGGCCCCTGCAGGCAAGGTCGTCGGGGGCGCGGTCACGCCGACGGGCGGCGGGTACTGGCTCGCGAGCCTTGCCGGTGGTGTGTACACGTTCGGCGACGCGGTCAGCCTCCCGGTGTCTCCGATCGCGCCCGGGCAACACGTCGTCGGCATCGCCGCGGCACTCGGCGGCGCGGGCTATTGGGTGGCGGCGAGCGACGGATTGGTCGCCGCGCTGCCCGGCGATCAGGGCGACAACGTGCGCGCGATCCAAGATCGCCTCTCCAAGCTCGGATACTGGATCGGGCCCCTCGACGGCGCGGACCGGCTCGTTGATGAGCCAGGCCGTGATGGCGTTCCAGAAGTACACCGGTCTTCCTCGCACGGGCGTGGCCGATCAGGCAACGGTCGACGCGCTCAGCGTTGCCGCGCCGCCCGTCGCCCGAACGACATCGGGCGACATCGTCGAGATCGACAAGCCTCGTCAGATCATCTTCGTCGTGCGCGGTGGGCACACCGTGGCCGTGTTCAATTCGTCGACCGGGTCGAACGTGCCGTTCCGCGAGCGTGTCGCCGGCGGTCGCATCGCCTCGGGGAACGCGGTCACGCCGGTCGGCCGCTTCTCGATCATCCGTGAGCTTCCGAACGGATGGCGGACGTCTGACCTCGGACAGCTGTGGCGGCCGAAGTACTTCACGTCGAGTGGCATCGCGGTGCACGGGGCCAACTCGGTGCCTGCCTTTCCGGCCTCGCACGGCTGCGCCCGCGTCTCGGTGCCGGCGATGAACTTCATCTGGGACGCGAACCTGATGCCCAAGGGAATCGCCGTCTGGGTCTACTGACCCGACGATCGCGCCACTTGCCGCAAGCTCGACCGAAGGGCAGTCTTGCCCCGGTCGTCGGCCCCCGTTGGCCCGACCGAGGAGGTCCCGATGGGATTGATGGACAAGCTCAAGGGCCTGGTGGGAGGCAACAAGAAGCAGGTCGACCAGGGAATCGACACTGCTGCGGACAAGGCGCAGGACATGAGCGGCCACAAGGCGGACGCCCAGATCGACACCGCCGCCGACAAGGCCAAGGACGTCGTCGACAAGCTCGACACTTGAGCCCCGCTGACTCGGATCGGCAAAGCCGAACTTCGACAGCCTCACGTTCAAGATCGGCGACGGCGTCGTGCTCTACGGCACGTTCCTGTCAGCCCTCGTGAACTTCCTCATCATCGCGGCCGCGCTGTTCATCGTGCTCAAGGCTGCGACGGCTGATGAACCAGAAGGAAGAGGAAGCCGGCCCGACCGAGGTCGAGCTGCTGACCGAGATCAGCGACGCCCTGCGCGCCGAGCGGGCCTGAACGTCAGCGAGAGTCACCGATGGTGCGGGCGGCGCTCGAGGTGCCGCCCCACCACCGATGCGCCGCGGCGCGGACCACGCTGAAGCCGAGGAGCGCGATGAACACCGCGACGCCGACGAGGGCTGCCTCGACTGCGGTCGCGGCGTCGACCTGTCGGTAGACCAGCCACGCCACGAACGCGGTCACGGGGATCCACCAGCCGGTGCGCGCCGCAGGCTGGGCGCGAACCGTCGACCGACCGAGCGAGCCACCGGTGGCGTGGTGATTGGTGGTGACTCGGGTCTTCTCGGTCATCATCACGCTCCCGAGCATCTCCCATCCAAACCCGGGGGTGGTGGATAGGCCGTTCGGCCCAACTCCGCTCCGTGACGGATGGAAGGCTGGATCGCGCGGAGCGTGGCGCCGATGAGGTTTCGTGGTACGACTTCCGCGGCCTCGTCCATGGTGGCTCGCGCTGTCGTCCCTCGCCCTCACCGCGATCGTCGTCATCAGTCCCGGCACCCAAGCGGCGGCCATCTCGACCGTGGCGGCCGGCGCCTGTGCGGCGGGCGCCCTTGCCCTTCGGGCGGCGATGACGCCGGGCCGGGCGCGCCAGCCGTGGACCCTGCTCACGCTCGCGGTGACGGTGCTGGTCCTGGGCGCCGCGATCTGGGAGGTCTACGCGCTCCTCGGCCGCGGCCGTCCTGCGGTGTCGCCCGCGGACGGGCTGTACCTCTTCGCGTACCCCCTCATCACCTGTGCTATCGGGTTGCTCGTCGTCATCCGCACTCCGCAGGGATGGCGAGACGGCCTCGTCGACGGCGCCGCCATCGCGATCTCAGCGGGGCTCGCGATCTGGCAGTTCTTGATCGTGAACACAGGCCTCATCGACGACGGCGAGCTCTTCCAGCGCGCGGTGCTCGCGTCGTATCCGCTGCTCGACGTCGTCCTCGTCGCCGCGTTGCTCTGGCTGTTGCTCATGCCCGGTCGTCGGTGCGCGTCCGTGTGGTTCCTCAGCACCGGCCTCGCGCTCATGCTCGCGGCCGACCTCGCACAGAACGCCGGCGGCCTGCTCAACCGCGACACGTTCACGCAGTGGGTCGATCCCTGGTACGTCGTGAGCTTCGGGATGCTCGCGCTCGCTGCCGCGCATCCCACGGCCGAGACGATCGCGCGTCCGGCGCAGCACCTCGCCCTGCCGGGCATCCATCCGATGCGACTCCTGCTGCTCGCCGCCGCGCTGCTGTTCCCGCCGGTGCTCGCGGCGACCGGTCCGTCGCTCGGCTACGACATGAACGAAGTCGTGGTGATCTTCGCCGCGTCGGTGGTGACGATCATCGTGGTCACTCGTCTCGCGGTGCTGCTCAATGCGGCGAACCGAGCTCGTGAGAAGTCCGCGCGGGCCGAGGCCGAGCTCGCGCACCAGGCGACGCATGACGCGCTCACCGACCTTCCGAACCGCGTGCTGTTGCTTGATCGCACCCAGCACGCGATCGACCTGGTCGCGCGGCGAGGCGGAATCCTCGCGGTGCTGTTCCTCGATCTCGACCACTTCAAGATGGTGAACGACAGCCTCGGTCACAAGGCAGGCGACGTGCTCCTCCGTCAGGCGGCTGAGCGCATCCGCGCCGTCGTGCGCGTGGGAGACACCGTCGCTCGGCTCGGCGGCGACGAGTTCGTCGTGCTCTGCGAAGACCTCGAGGACGTCGCGGAGGCCGAGGAGGTCGCCGAGCGCATCATCCGCACGCTGAACGAGCCCTTCGACCTCGATGGCTTCGAAGCGTTCGTGTCGGCGAGCGTGGGCATCGCTCTCGCGAACGAGAGCGACGTCGACGCCGGCGCGCTGCTGCGTGATGCGGACATCGCGCTCTACCAGGCGAAGGAGGACGGCCGCGGCCGTTGCCAGCTCTTCGACTCGGACATGCGCGCGTGGGTCGCGAGTCGCCACGACCTCGAGAACGCGCTCCGGCACGCGGTGACGAGGAGCGAGCTGTTCCTCGTGTACCAGCCGCGCGTCGACCTTCGTACCGGCAGCCTGGTCGGGTTCGAGGCGCTCGTGCGGTGGCAGCGTCCCGGCGAGCGGACGGTGCTGCCCGAGGAGTTCATCCCCATCGCCGAGGCGCTCGGGCTGATCAACAGCATCGGCGGATGGGTGCTCGACTCGGCCGTTCGCCAGCTCGAGAGCTGGAACCGGATCTTCGCCGATCACAGGTCGATCAACCTGTCGATCAACGTGTCGGCCCGGCAGCTGAACCAGCCGGGGCTCGTGGAGCACCTCGAGGACCTGATGCGCACCTGCGATGTCGCGGCGCAGCAGATCGTGCTCGAGCTGACCGAGACGTTCCTCGTGAAGGACCCCGAGATCGCGGTCCTGCGCCTCGAAGAGCTGCGCGACCTCGGTGTCGGCGTCGCGGTCGACGACTTCGGCACCGGATACAGCTCGCTCGCATACCTGCGACAGTTCCCTCTCGACTCGCTGAAGATCGACAAGTCGTTCGTGAAGAACCTCGGCGAACCGGGTGAGGACACCTCAGTCGTCGCGGCCATGATCGCCCTCGGGCATGCGCTCGGTCACCGCGTCACGGCGGAGGGTGTCGAGACCGCGGAGCAGATGGCGACGCTGTCGCACCTCGGCTGCGACGAGGCCCAGGGCTACTACTTCGCTCGGCCGCTCACGCTCGCCGAGGCCGAAGCGATCGTGCGTGAGCCTCAGCTCGTGCCTGCGCTGGCTCAGCTTGCGGCCCGCGCCTGACGTGTAACGTCCAGCCTCACTTCCCCTCTCGAGCCGTCGTTCTGGTGAGGGGTGCGCGTGTCCGATCTCGCGACGATCGTCCTTGCGGCCGCCGCCGTCCTCGGCGCCGCGATCAGCCTTCCGGTCCCTCTCTGGCTCGGGGCCGCGGGCCTCGCGCTGGCGCTCGTCGCCCGATGGCCCCTGCTGCTCATCGTCGGATGCGCGTTGCTCGCATCGGGGCTCGCGGCGCGCGCGGAGGCCGGCGCGGCGCCCATGCGCGCGCAGCGCTTCAGCGGACGGGTGACATTGCTCGGCGACCCTGCACCCGCGCCCGGCGGCGTCGAGGTGGTCGTGCGGATGGGACGCCGGCACGTCGACCTCTGGGCTCACGGCGACGCGGCACGCGCGATCGACGACTTCCTCGCGGGGGAGCGCGTCGAGGTCGCGGGCGTGGTGCGCCCGGTGCCCGAACGTTCTCGTGAGCGTGACGCGCACCGTCACGTGGTCGGCCGGCTGACCGTCGAGAGCGTCCTCGCGTCTGCACCCGCGAGTCCTGTCAACCGCGCCGCCAACTGGGTGCACCGCACGTTGGGGCGTGGCGCACAGGTCCTCCCCCTGCGGGCTCGGGCGCTCTACCTGGGGTTCGTCGTCGGTGACCGGCGAGGTGTCGACCCCGAGACCGCGTCGCGGTTCGACGCTTCGGGGTTGACCCACCTGCTTGCCGTCTCGGGCGAGAACGTCGCGTTCGTGCTCGCGGCCGCGTCGCCTCTCCTGCGGCGGCTGCGCCTCCATGGGCGTGCGCTCGCGGCGATCGGCGTCATCGCGTTCTTCGCCACTGTCACGCGGTTCGAGCCCTCGGTGCTGCGCGCGAGCGCGATGGCCGGTCTCGCCGCGGTCGCGCAGGCCTCGGGCCGGCCCGCTTCCGGGCTCCGCCTGCTCGCGCTCGCGACAGCAGGCCTCGTGCTCGTCGATCCGTTCCTCATCTGGTCGGTCGGCTTCCGCCTGTCGGTCGGCGCGTCGCTCGGCATCCTCCTGCTCGCCGGGCCACTCACGCGTCGTTGTCCGGGCCCACGCTGGCTCGCCGAAGCCCTCGGCGTGACGTCCGCCGCCCAGATCGGCGTCGCTCCCGTCGCCATCCCGGTGTTCGGCTCGATCCCGCTCGCGGCGCTGCCTGCCAACCTGCTCGTCGCGCCGGTGGTGGGGCCGCTCATGATGTGGGGCCTCGTCGCCGGGCTGCCGGCTGGGTTGCTCGGCGAGCGCGCCGCGCGGCTCCTCCACTGGCCGACGAGCGTGGCGATCGGCTGGGTCGACGGCGTCGCGCGCTTCGCTGCCGCGCTTCCGTCGATCTCGATCGACGCTCGTGTCGCCGTCGTCGCGTGCGCGCTTGCGTCGATGGCTTGCCTGGTCTGGGTGCGCCGGCGGTGGCGACGGCTAGGTTCGCCGCCGTGGAGGTGGACCTCGGCGGAAGTCGGTTCGACATCACCACCCGGTCGCTCGTGATGGGCATCCTGAACCGCACGCCCGACTCGTTCTTCGACCAAGGCGGCTACTACCAGTTCGACGACTTCCTGCGGAAGGCGGAGCACCTCGTGATCGACGGCGCCGACCTGCTCGACGTCGGCGGAGTGAAGGCCGGCCCCGGCGACGAGGTCAGCGAGGCGGAAGAGCTCGACCGCGTCGTCCCCGCGATCGAGGCGCTGTGCGCACGGTTCGACGTCCCCGTCTCTGTCGACACCTGGCGAGCATCGGTCGCGAAGGCCGCGTACGGCGTCGGCGCAGTCGTCGGCAACGACATCAGCGGCTTCGCCGACCCGGAGTACCTGTCGGTGGCCGCGGCCGCGGGCGCGTCCGTCGTCGCCACCCACATCCGGCTCGCCCCGCGTGTGCCCGATCCGAACCCGGTGTACGACGATGTCGTCGAAGCGGTCGTGTCGTTCTGCGCCGACCGCGCGGCGCGCGCCGAACAGGCCGGCATCCCACGCGAGCGGGTGATCGTCGACGCGGGCCTCGACCTCGGCAAGAGCGAGCCACAGTCGCTCGTGCTGCTGCGCGCGTCCGCGGCGCTCGTCGCGCTCGGCTACCCGGTCTTGCTCTCTGCGTCGAACAAGAGGTTCCTCGGCGTGCTGCTCGAGCTCGAAGTGGGGGAGCGCCGCGAGGCGACGATCGCCGCCCACGCGCTCGGCATCACGCTCGGGTGCCGCATCCTGCGCGCGCACGACGTGAAAGGGGCACGCCGCACCGCCGATGTGCTCGCCGCGCTGCTCGAGGCCGAGGCGCGGAGCGACGGGGTGAGCACGGCGTGAGCGTCCATCTCCTCCGGGGCGGGGATGCCGCGCTCCTCGCCGATGCCGTGAGCTCGCTGGTCCACGCAGCTCGTGGGCGACGAGGACCGCGCGCTCGTGGTCGACGACATCACCGAGGACGACTACGAGGTCGCCCGCATCATCGACGCGGCGCGCACACCGCCCTTCCTCACGAGCCGCAGAGTCGTCGTCGCTCGCCACATCGAGCAATTCACACGACAGGACGACGTCGCTCCCTTGATCGACTACGTCGCGGATCCGCTCGACACCACCGAGCTGGTGCTGGTGGCCGGCGGCACGGTGCACCGCGCGCTCGTCGACGCGGTGAAGAAGCAGAAGGGCGAGATCACCGACACCGACCCGGGTCGCGCCGCGCGTGAGTGGCTCAAGGAGCAGTTCGACACGGCGACGGTGAAGCTCGACGCGTCCGCGCGCGACCTCGTCACCGATCGGCTCGGTGAGGACCTCGGCCGGCTCCCTGCGCTGCTCGACGGCCTCGAGGCGACCTACGGGCCGGGAGCGCGTCTCGGTGAGGACGAGGTCGAGCCCTTCTTGGGCGAGGCGGGCGGAGTGCCGCCGTGGGAGCTCACCGACGCGATCGACCGCGGCGACACCGCGGCTGCGCTCGACCGGCTGGGCCGGATGATCGGCGGCGGCGAACGGCATCCGCTCCAGATCCTGGCGACCCTCTCGGGTCACTACAGCCGGGTGCTCCGTCTGTCGGGCAGCGACGCGACCGACGAGAAGTCGGCCGCCGCGCTGCTGAACCTCAAGGGCTCGACCTTCCCCGCGCGCAAGGCACTCGATCAGGCGCGGCGCCTCGGGCCGCACGGGGTGGCCAGGGCGTACGAGCTGCTTGCGGGCGCGGACCTCGACATGCGCGGACGCGTCGAATGGCCGGACCAGCTGCTGCTCGAGGTGCTCGTCGCGAGGTTGTCGCGCCTCGGGGGCGCGGCCGGGGCCCGGAGGCCGGCGGCTAGGACTGCTCGGCGGCCAGCTTCTTCATGAGGCGCGACTTGCGCCGGGCGGCCTGGTTCTTGTGGATGATCCCCTTGGCGGCAGCCTTGTCGAGGCGCTGCTGAGCCAGCTTCGCGGCGGCATCGGCGTCTTCGCCGGAGCTCCAGGTGCGGACCGCGGCCTTGACGCGGGTCTTCAGCTCGGAGCGGACAGCCTTGTTCCGCTCGGCACGCTTCGCGTTCTGGATGTTGCGCTTCTTCTGGCTCTTGATGTTCGCCACAGAGATCCCTTCGAGTGAGCCGGGAAAGGCTACCAGCGAGGCCTTCGGCTCCCAAGCCGGCACCGGTGAACAGGGGTCGCGTTGGTAGCGTCGACCTGGTCATGGAGCTGGCTCGCATCCGGAACTTCAGCATCATCGCCCACATCGACCATGGGAAGTCGACGCTCTCCGACCGGATCCTCGAGCTCACCGGCGCCGTCGACGCCCGCGAGATGCGCGAGCAGTACCTCGACTCGATGGACCTCGAGCGCGAGCGAGGCATCACGATCAAGGCCCAGAACGTGCGGGTGCGCTGGCGCGACCACGTGCTCCACCTCATCGACACTCCCGGTCACGTCGACTTCGGCTACGAGGTGTCGCGGTCGCTGGCCGCATGCGAGGGCGTCGTGCTCGTCGTCGACGCCGCGCAAGGCATCGAGGCCCAGACGCTCGCGAACTGCTACCTCGCCCTCGAGAACGACCTCGAGATCGTCGCCGCGCTCAACAAGATCGATCTCCCGGCGGCCGACCCTGACCTCTACGCAGAAGAGATCGAGCGGGTGCTCGGCATCCCGGCGACCGAGATCTTGCGGATCAGTGCCAAGACGGGGGAGGGCGTCTCCGAGCTGCTCGACGCCGTGGTCGACCGCATCCCCGCGCCTACGGGTGACCGCGACGCGCCGCTGCAGGCCCTCATCTTCGATTCTTACTTCGACCAGTACCGCGGCGTGATCAGCTCGGTGCGGGTGATGAACGGCCGTCTGTCGACCGGCGCACGGTTGCGGTTCCTCCAGACGAACGCGGTGCACGACGCCGACGAGATCGGCTTCCGCGCTCCTACGCCGACACCGGTCGCGGTGCTCGAGCCCGGCGAGGTCGGCTACCTCATCGCCGGCATCAAGGACGTGGGCGAGGCCCGCAGCGGCGAGACGGTCACCGAGGCGGCGCGGCCCGGCGAGGCGCTCGAGGGCTATCAAGACCCGAAGCCGATGGTGTTCTGCGGGCTGTACCCGGTCGACGGCGACGACTACGCGAACCTCCGCGAGGCGCTCGAGAAGCTCCGACTGAACGATGCGAGCGTCACCTACGAGCCCGAGACGTCCGGCGCGTTGGGCTTCGGCTTCCGCTGCGGCTTCCTCGGCCTCCTCCACATGGAGATCGTGCGCGAGCGGCTCGAGCGCGAGTTCGACCTCAGCCTCATCGCAACCGCACCCTCGGTCGAGTACCGCGTCCACACGATCGAAGGTGAGATCGTCGAAGTCGACAACCCGAGCGCGATGCCGGCGACCATCGACACCGCCTCGATCGAAGAGCCGATCTTGAAGGTGACCGTGCTCACCCCGTCCACCTACACGGGCACGGTCATGGACCTCTGCCAGACGCGTCGCGGCGAGATGCTGAAGCTCGAGTACCTGTCACCGGAGCGGGTCGAGCTCGTCTACCGCATCCCGCTGGCCGAGGTCGTCGTCGACTTCTTCGATCAGCTGAAGAGCCGCACGCAGGGCTACGCCAGCCTCGACTACGAGCCTGCGGGCTACCAGCCCGCGAACCTCGTGAAGGTCGACGTGCTGCTCAACGCGGTGCCCGTCGACGCGTTCAGCACGATCGTGCACCGCGACAAGGCCTACGAGTACGGGCGACGGATGTGCGAGAAGCTCCGCGAGCTGATCCCGAGGCAGATGTTCGACGTGCCGATCCAGGCCGCGATCGGCGGGCGCATCGTCGCGCGCGAGACCGTCAAGGCGAAGCGCAAGGACGTGCTCGCCAAGTGCTACGGCGGCGACATCACACGCAAGCGCAAGCTGCTCGAGAAGCAGAAGGAAGGCAAGAAGCGGATGAAGAACATCGGGCGCGTCGAGGTGCCCCAAGAAGCCTTCATCTCTGCCCTCCGACTGGAGGAGTAGCTACACCGCCCGAAGGCGCGCGGGCTCGTGCACGATCACTTCGAGCACGAGGGGGCCGTTGGTCGCGGTCGCGAGCCATCTTGCGGACGACCTCGCGGACGCGGGCCGGCGCGCGGCTGGCATCGACGAGCACCTGCACCGTCGTCGACGCGGCGTTCGTCTCGTGGCCCACGGCGACGATCCCTCCGACGTCACGGAGCATCGACTCGAGATCATCGCTTCGGCTGCTGCGCGAGGCGCAGTGCGACGGCGCAGAGGTGGTGGGCCTCGGCGAGCAGGTCCGAGTGCGCGGGCCGGTCGGGCACGGTGTGGATCCCGAGCGTGCGGCTCGAGCGCGATGTGCCGCTCCCACCCGACGGAGAGCGGGCGAGCGTCGCGGTTGAACACCTGCGTGAGGCCATCTCGATCCACGACGGCGATCGCCTGGTCGAGGTCGAGCGCTTCGACGAGGCGAGCGAGGCACGAGTAGACGAAGCCTGTGCCTGACTGTGCTTGCGCGAGCTCGTCGGCGAGCGATGTCAATCGGCTGGTCGTCGTCTGGTCTACGGACACGCGCGCGCTCCTCGATGAGACTCCGTCCCAGAGGGCACACCCCCGTTCCCGAGCGGAACGATAACCGGGCTGGTGAGCGAGGGGAAGAGGCGAGGACACGACAGACCGAAGCCGTGGGGCCTTCGAGGTACGTCGGTAACATCCGTGATGTGTTGGACGAGCGAAAGGCCGCGATCCTTCAGGCGGTCGTGCAGGAGTACATCCGCACGGCGCAGCCCGTCGGGTCGAACCATGTGCTCGGAGCAACCGGCGTCGAGGTGTCCGCCGCGACCGTCCGCAACGACATGGCGGTGCTCGAATCCGAGGGCTACCTCCACCAGCCACACACGAGCGCGGGCCGCGTGCCCACCGACAAGGGATATCGATTCTTCGTCGATTCGATCGCCCGGCCGGGCCCGCTCGACTCCGGCCGCGCGCTGCAGGTGAGGTCGTTCTTCGCGAACGCGCACGGCGCGCTCGAGCAGATGCTCTTCGACACCAGCCAGCTGCTGACCCGCCTGACCGACCACGCCGCCGTGGTGGTCGGCGCACCGCTCGAGCAAGCGACCATCCGCAGCGTGCAGCTCGTCGGGCTGTCGTCACGGGTCGTGCTGGCCGTCACCGTGCTCTCGAACGGCGCCGTCGAGCGCCAGACCATCGAGCTCGGCGCCGAGCTCGCGGACGACCAGATCGCCGTCGCGTCGTCCCACCTCGCGCGAGCGATGGTCGGGACCACCGCGAGCGCTCGTGTGGTGATCCCGCCCACCGGTGATGCCTCGGTCGACGGACTGATCGACGCCGCGCACGCCGCGCTCACCGGCACCCGTGCGGTGGAACCGATCTACGTCGGCGGCGTCGCGCGGCATGGCCGAGGCCTTCGACGCGGTCGAGACAGTGCGCTCGGTGCTCCGCACCCTCGAGGAGCAATACGTCGTCGTGTCGCTCGTGCGCGACATCCTCGACCGCGGCTTGAGCGTGGCGATCGGATCAGAGCTCGGGCTCGAGCAGCTCGCTGCCTGCTCCGTCGTCGTGGCTCCGTTCGAGATCGACGGCGAGCCCGCGGGCTCGATCGGCGTCGTCGGCCCGACCCGCATGAACTACGAGCAGGCGCTCGCGTCCGTGGCGATCGTGAGCAGGCGCCTCGGTCAACGGCTCAGCGAGGGCTAGGTTCGATTCGTGCCGGCGGACTACTACGAGGCGCTCGGCGTCGCTCGAGACGCGAGCAGCGACGACATCAAGAAGGCCTTCCGCCGCCTGGCTCGCGAGCTGCATCCCGACGCGAACCCCGACTCGCCCGAAGCCGAGGCGAAGTTCAAGGAGGTCGCGCTCGCGTACGAAGTGCTCTCGAACCCCGAGCGGCGTGAGCGCTACGACCGGTTCGGTCCCGAAGGGGTCGGCGCCACCGCCGGTGACGCGAACTTCGGTGGGCTCGGCGACCTGTTCGACGCGTTCTTCGGCGGCGGGTTCGGCGGCGGCAGTCGCGGCCCGAGCGGTCCGCCACGCGGCTCAGACCTCGAGGTCGTCGTCGACCTCGACCTCGAGGAAGCGGTGTTCGGCGCGCAGGCTCCGATCTCCGTGCGCACCGCGGTCACCTGCGACGTCTGTGATGGGGCGGGCGCGGCCGAAGGCACACGGCCGGTCACTTGCTACGAGTGCAACGGCTCCGGTCAGGTACGTCGCGTGCGTCAGTCGATCCTCGGGCAGATGGTCACCGCGGGACCGTGCACGGTGTGCGGAGGCATGGGCGAGGTCATCGCCGCACCGTGCGAGCGTTGCCGAGGTGAAGGGCGGCTGATCGAGGAGCGCACGTATCAGGTCGATGTCCCGGCCGGCGTCGACAACGGGTCGACACTTCGGTTGACGGGGCGCGGCGCCGTGGGCCCGAGGCGCGGCGCGGCCGGCGACCTCTACGTCCACGTGCGGGTTCGCGCGCACGACCGCTTCACGCGGGACGGCCTCGACCTCGTGTGCGACCTTCCGATCGCGTTCACGCAAGCGGCGCTCGGAGCGCATCTCACGATCGACACCCTCGACGGCACAGAAGATCTCGTGCTCCCCGCCGGCACGCAGACGGGCCGAGTGTTCAAGCTGCGGGGTCGAGGCGTGCCCCACCTGGGTGGTCGTTCCCGAGGCGATGTCCTCGTGCGCGTCGAAGGTCGAGACGCCGACGCGCCTGTCGCGTGAAGAGGAAGACCTGCTTCGTCAGCTCGCGGAGGAGCGCGGAGAAGACGTCGCGCCCGCCGAGACCGGGCTCTTCTCGAAGATCCGCTCTGCGTTCAAGTGATCCCTGACGGGCGGCCCGGCTTAGGCGTCGCCGGTCCGCACGTCTTCGTGGACGACCTCGATCACCTCGTCCTCTCCGATCCCGACCGTCATCACCTCTCCGTCCTCCGGGTCCGTCCCGGCGATCCGCTCACCGTCTCGGACGGCGCGGGCCGGTGGCGCGCGGCGCGGTTCGCTGATCCGCTCGAGCCCGCGGGGGAGGTCACCTTCGTCGCCCGGGCCGAGCCGGCGATCACCGTCGTCTTCGCTCCCGTCAAGGGCGATCGGCCCGAGTGGGTCGTGCAGAAGCTGACCGAGGTCGGCGCCGACACGATCGTGCCGCTCGTCGCCGAGCGTTCGGTCGTGGTGTGGCCCGCCGCTCGCGTCGACCATCAGCTCGATCGACTGCGCCGGATCAGCCGCGAGGCGGCCATGCAATCGCGGCAGTGCTACCTGCCCGAGGTCGCGACGCCTCTCACCTTCGCCGACGCCTCGGCGCTCGACGGCGTCTGCCTCGCACACCCGGGCGGCGACCCGCCTTCGCTCGCTCGACCGACCGTCCTCGTCGGTCCCGAGGGGGGATGGTCCGACCGCGAGCTCGAGTCCGGCCTCCCTCGCGTCGGGCTGGGTCCGAGCGTGCTGCGCGCCGAGACGGCCGCGGTGGCCGCGGGTGTGCTGCTGGCCGCGCTCCGATCCGGCCTGGTGCACGGTCACGTTGGGTGAGATCACCGGCCCGATTGATTGCGCACCGTGGCCGCCGTCGGTATGGTGACGCGAAGGACAGGGGTGGAGCTGGGCAAAGGGCGAGCCCAGGGGCGAGGCAAGGGCGACGCATGAGTGACGAACGACCGTCGGACGAAGAGCCACACGCGACCGCGTACGGGCGCAGGGTCGGTGAGCGGCTGCGCAGCATTCGACGGCAGAAGCGGCTCTCGTTGCAAGACGTCGAGGCGAACTCGGCGCAGGAGTTCAAGGCGTCGGTGCTCGGTGCCTACGAACGCGGCGAGCGTGCGATCTCGGTCCCTCGGCTCCAACGTCTTGCGCGCTTCTACAACGTGCCGGTCGATCAGCTGCTGCCTGCCGACGAGGGGCCTGACTTCGACCACAGCCAGGTGATCGACCTCACCGATCGACGGGCCGAGCGGGTGCCCGACAAGCTTGCGATCGACCTCACTCGGCTCGACGAGATCAGAGGACCCGACGCGGAGATGCTGGCCCGCTACCTCTCGATGATCCAGGTGCAACGGCAGGACTTCAACGGTCGCGTGCTCACGGTCCGCGCCGACGACGTCCGCGCCATCGCGTGCATCCTGGATGTCGAGGCCGACCAAGCCACCCGCCGCCTCGAGGACCTCGGTCTGCGTCTGCCTCGGCCCTGATCGTGGGCTCTGACACGCCGTGCCTTCGGCGTGTACGTGCACGTCCCGTTCTGCGCGAAGCGGTGCGACTACTGCGCGTTCGCGACGTGGACCGACCGCATGCACCTCGTCGAGGCCTATCTCGACGCGTGTGTCGCCGACATCGGCCGCGCGGTCGACGCTCGGGCTGCCTGAGGCGACGAGCGTGTTCTTCGGTGGCGGTACGCCTTCGCTCGTGCCCGCCGACGCGCTGATGCGCGTGCTCGACCACATCCCGCTCGCGCCCGGCGCTGAGGTGACCGTCGAGTGCAACCCCGACACGGTCGACGTGGCCCTGCTGCGCGCGTACCGCCGCGGCGGCGTGAACCGCCTGAGCTTCGGTGTGCAGTCGATGGTGCCGCACGTGCTCGCCTCGCTCGGGCGCACCCACGATCCCGCGAACGTGACGTCGTCGGTCGCGGCAGCGCGTGAGGCGGGGTTCGACTCGTTCAACCTCGACCTCATCTACGGCGCGGCGGGAGAGGCGCTGAGCGACTGGACCTCCACGCTCGAGCGCGCACTCGCGCTCGAACCTCCGCACGTCAGCGCGTACGGCCTCACGGTCGAGCCCGGCACTCCGCTCGCGGACGAGCCCGAACGTCATCCCGACGACGATGACCAAGCCGACAAGTACCTCGTCGCCGATCGCATGCTCGCCGACGCGGGCCTCGCGAGCTACGAGATCTCGAACTGGGCGAAGCCTGGCTTCGAGTGCCGGCACAACCTCCTCTACTGGTCGCAGGGGGAGTACCTCGGCATCGGGTGCGCAGCACACTCGCATCGCGACGGAGTGCGCTGGTGGAACGTGCGCACTCCCGAGCGCTACGTCGAGGCGATCACCGCGGGTCGCTCACCGCTCGCCGCTTCCGAGCGTCTCGATGAAGCCGAACGTCGCATCGAGGCGCTGCAGCTCGCTCTGCGCACGCGCGACGGCGTGCCGACGGGCGCACTGCCCGAGGAGCTCGAGGACCTCGTGGAACGCAAGGGAGATCGCGTCGTGCTGACCGTGCGCGGTCGGCTGCTCGCGAACGAGGTCGCGCTGCGCCTCAGCTGAGAGGCGGCAGCTCGAAGACCTGACCGGGGAAGATGAGGTCGGGCTCGCCGGGCACTCGGAGCCGATCGCGGTTCAGGTCGATGAGCGCGTGCCAGTACGACACGACATCGTGGTCGGACGTGGCGCGCCCGTCGGTGCGAACCACGTCCTCGGCGATCGACCAGAACGTGTCGCCCGAGGCGACGGTGTGCGTCGTGGCCGCCGTGGAAGCGGCGGGTGCGGCCTGAGTCTCCGGGGGCACCAGTCGCATCACCGGTGGGTTCGAGTCGGGCGACGCCACGATCTGCATCACGGGTGGCGGCTGATCGCGTCCTTGCGCGAGCGCGGGAACGGCGGTGGTCACGGTGAGCCCGATCGCGACGATCGGTGCCACGAGCGGCCGCAGCGAGGGCAGGGCGACGCGCAGCGTGACTCTCGCCGCGCCGGCGGCACCCGACAGCGCTGCGACGAGCGCGAGGACAGCGAGCAAGGCCATGTAGACGGCGAGGCCGAGGCCGAGGGCTCTCGCGAGCGCGAACGACGCGCGGACAGCGCCTTGGTCGCGCAGCCATGAGTCGATCTGGGCGCGGCTGAGGCCTTCGGGCCCGGGCAGCGCGCTGCCGAGACGAAGCAGCAGCGCTGCTGCCGAGACCGCGCCGAGGAGCATGAGCAGAGCGCGGGCGCAGGCGCGAGCGCGGATCATCGGTCGCCCACTCCATCGAGCGCCACGCCTGATCGCGCGCCCGCGACGTCGACGACCGGCACGACGTCGCACGTGCCATCGGGTGTCGCGGGTGCGATCGCGCCCGGCACGCGGTCGAGCAAGCGAGCGGGCATCGGCGCTTCTGCGGTCGCCCATGCGTCGAACACGAAGACGTCGCCAGTGCTCGGTCGCACCACGGCGGGCGTGTCGCTTCCGTCGCAGTCCCAGTCGGCGACGGCCACTGCATCGCCGGGCGCACCGACGTCGTAGCGGGCGCCGTCGACGACGACTTGCGCGCCATCGATGGCCACCGCCTCTGGGCATCCGTCGCCGTCGACGTCGCGCCGATCGCCGGCCACCGCGAGCTGTGGGCAAGGCACCGATGTCGGCCACACCCGCGGGCGCGGTGGTGGTCGCGGTCGTCGCGACCGTGTCGGGCGCCAAGATCGGTGCGGACGTCACGTCGGAGCTGGCCTGCTCTCGCGGCGTTCCACCCGCGAGCGCGGCACGAGCGCCGAAGCCGACGATCAGGGTGGCCGCGAGCGCCAACAGGATGGCCCAGGCCCGAGTCGCGACCCGGGGACGGAGCTGGCTGAGGGCGGCGCGCGCCGCGGCGTACGCAGGGGCGAGTGGGTGTGGCGCGGCGGAGGCGGCGTTGTCAGCCGACGTCGGTCTCGGGAGCCGGATCGGCCCACCAGTGACCGGCTCGCCCTGCGATCTCGATCAAGAGGCCCGACAGAGCCCGAGCCGATGGCCGCCGTGAGGGCTCGGGATCGCGTGCCCGGGCGAGGACGGCGCGAAGCCGCTCGATGACCTGGCGTTCTGCCGGGCTCGTGCGCACCTTCGCGATCGCGGCGAGGTCGGTCGGGAGCTTCGCGTCGAGCGCGGCCCCGATGGCCGCGACGTCGTCGGCGGTCTCGCACTCGCCCGGCGACGCCGAGGCGTCACCGAACCCGACGAGCACCACTCGCCCGAGCCCGTCGAGCAGCACGTGATCGGAGGTGATCCGCCGGTGCACGATCGCGCGGTCGTGGAGGTCGGCGATCGTCATCGCGAGCATCGCACCGACGCCGGCGAGCTTCTTGGGTGCCATCTCCGCGGCAGCGAGGCTGCCGCCGCCGAGCCATGCGGTCGACAACGTGGTGGCTTCGTCGCCATCGTCGATGTCGACCAGCTCGACCACGCCCGGGTGCCGCGCGCGCTCGAGCATCGCTGCTTCGTGGCGCAGTCGCTCTCGCCGGTCGTGCTGCGTCGCTCGCTTGACGGCCACCGGCCGTCCACCCGCGCTGACCTCGACGCTCACCTGCTCGCTCATCCGCCGTGCTCCCTCTGGCTCTGGGTCCGCCGACCGCCAGGGGCGACATACAAGCATGAAGCGAAGCAGAAAAGCAATGAAAGATCATGAAGTGATCTCCGGGAGGGCGGCTGAGCAGGTTGTGTAGGCTCACGGGCTTCGGGGCCGTTAGCTCAGTTGGCAGAGCACTTGCATGACGCGCAAGGGGTCAGGGGTTCAAGTCCCTTACGGCCCACCCCTCCTCGATATCGCACCAGTGCTCGAAATCACGAGAGCCGGGCGCGCCGCGCTCGTCACACTTCTCCGATGGCTTCGACGACGACGTGGGGTGCGCTCCTGGCCGGGCTCGGCGCAGGGTTTCTCATCGCAGCCCAAGTCGGCCCGATCTGGCTGCTCTGCGCCCGCAGCGTGCTCCGCCACGGATGGCAGGTCGGCGCCGCGATCGGGGCGGGGGCCGCGATCGTCGACGTCAGCTATGCCTCGCTCGGCGTGGCGGGAACCGCACGGTTGCTCGACGTCGGAGGGCTGCGGATCGTGCTCGGGTTCGTCGGAGCCACGGTGCTCGTCGTGCTCGGCGCCAAGACGCTCTGGTCGGCGCGGCGGATCCGCGACGGAGGCGAAGCCACCGACGAGGTGCAGTCGCCCGGTCGCGCCTTCCGGGTGGCGCTCTTCGCGACGGCGTCGAACCCGATGACGATCGCGTCGTGGGCGGCGCTGTTCGCCGCGGCCTCGGCCGCCAACGTGACGACGTCGCTCGCGACGACCTCTACCTTCCTGGCCGGCATCGGCACCGGCAGCCTGAGCTGGTTCTTGCTGCTCGCCAGCGGCATGGCGCTCCTTCGCCGCCGGATCGGCACCAGGGCGATCCAGACTGCGGACGTCGTCGCCGGCCTCGGGGTCATGGCGTTCGGGGGCCTGCTCGCGTTCCGCACCGTCCACGATCGCTGAGCGGCCGATACCGTCCACCACATGGCGGACGCGAACTCGGCGCAGGCCCACCACTGGAACTTCGACGCCGGCCCCGGTTGGGTCGCGAGGCAAGAGCAGCTCGACCGCATGCTCGAGCCCCTGGGGGAGCGGGGGCTCGCCACCGCGTCGCCTCTCCCAGGCGAGCGCGCCATCGACATCGGGTGCGGATGCGGCGCGACCACGATCGCCCTCGCGCAGCGTGTCGGGGAGTCCGGCCACGTCTTGGGTGTCGACATCTCCGAGCCGATGCTCGCCCGTGCGCGTGAGCGATGCACAGAGCTCCGTCTGGCGAACGTCGAGCTGATGCGCTCCGACGCGCAGCAGGCGCAGCTGCCGCCTGCGCACGACCTCGCGTTCTCGCGCTTCGGAGTCATGTTCTTCGACGACCCAACAGCCGCGATGGCGAACATCGGGCGCGGCCTCGAGCCCGGCGGGCGACTGGTCTTCGTCTGCTGGCAAGACCGCGAACGGAACCCGTGGATGGGCATCCCGATGGCCGCGGCGCTGCAGCACGTGCCGGCGCCTCCCGCGCCGGACGCTGACGCGCCGGGACCGTTCGCGTTCGCCGATCCCGATCGCGTCCGCCGCATCCTCACCGAGGCAGGCTTCGTCGACATCGCGCTCGAGGCGGTCGAGCACCAGCTGCTCGTCGGCGGCGCCTCCGATCTCGACGGCGCCGCGGCGTTCGCTGCCGACTCGGGGTCGGTGCGCTCAGTGCTCGGCAACGTGGACGATGACACTCGCCGGCGCGCGGCCGAGTCGATCCGCGCCGCGCTCGCGCCGTACGCGGAGCGTGACGGCGTTCGCCTCGCGTCCGCTGTGTGGGTGGTCAGCGCGCAGAAGGCGGGTGTGTGAGCGGCGTCACCCTGCGACGCCGCCAGCGTGCGATGGGCGCGCTCGTCGGAGCGATCGTGGGCGACGCGCTCGGCGCGCCGTTCACCGGGGCACCGGCTGGCGCGTACACCGCGAAGTTCCCTTCTCCGGTGCTGACCGGCAACGGAGAGATGGTCGGTGGTGGAGAGTGGAGCAGTCACACGCAGATGGCGCTGCTGGTCGCGGAGTCGTGGCTGTCTTGCGGCGGCATCGACGCGCGACGATCTGCGGGCTCGTGGCCTCGGAGGATCGCCGCTGACGCGCACGATCCCGGCCGCCATCGCGGCAGCGGAGGCAGGTTCCGAAGTGACGACCGACGTGGCCCGCCGCCTCTGCGCGCTGACGTGCGACGACCCGCAGGTCGCCGACGCGTGCGTGGCGTTGCATCTCGACGTGGCCGACGCGATCGCTGGCCGCGCGAGCTCGGAGGAGTCGTTCTCGGACTCCGTCATCGCTGCGATCGATGACGGTGGAGACACCGCGGCGAAAGCGACGATCGCCGGCGCTCTCGCCGGCGCACGCCGCGGGATCGGTGCGATCCCGGCGCGTTGGGCGTCGCCGCTGCACGGCGACTCACCCGACGGCAGGCCGAGCGGACACGACATCGTCTCGTTGCGGGCGCTGGCTGTTGCGCTCGCCGGTCTCCCGCCGGAGGACAACCTGGAGGAGCCCGGGTGGCCCGCGCGTGGCCCTCACCTCGTCGACCTCCGTGGCCTGTGGGTCGCCGATCTCAACGGCGCGGCCCGATCGCACGAGATGGTGCCCGGCGCCCACGTCATCTCGCTCAGCCGTGTCGGCGGTCCACCCCAGCAGCCGCACTGGCGTCGCTTCTACCTCGTCGACTCCGAAGATCCCGATGACAACATCGCTCTCGACGCGGTGATCGACGATGTGATGAGCACCGTGACGGCGTGCATCGATGCCGGCGAGCCCGTCGTGGTCCACTGCTTCGCGGGTGAGTCGCGCACCGGGCTGGTGCTCCGCGCGTGGCTCATGCAACGTGATGGGCTGACTGAGGCAGAGGCCACCGCGCGGGCGAGCGAGCTCTGGCCACACCTCAAGACCTGGAACTCCGCGTTCACCGAAGCACTTCGGCGCCGCGAGGCTTCCGGTACGGTGCGTTGAGACTTCCCGGAGGTCACCGTGGCCGAGTGGTACTACATCGAGAGCGGACAGACGCGCGGTCCCGTCGACGACGAAGCGATTCGTGTGCTCGCGTCGGTCGGCCGGCTCAACGCCGCATCGCAGCTCATGCAGTCGGGCTCGTCGCAGTGGTCGACCTTGGGCGCGTTCGAGGCCCAGCTCGGCCTTCAGCGCAGCGCCACCGGCGGCTACGGCGCCACCGGCGCGCCGCCGCCCCCACCGCCGCCGCCCCCGGCTGGCTATGTGCCCCCTCCTCCGGGGTATGGCGCACCGCCGCCCGGGTACGCGGCTCCGCCACCGGGCTACGGCATGGCTTCGGGATACCGACCGAGCGGCGGGCCGGTCACCGCGTTCGGTGGCACGGCGTCGCATTGGTGGAAGCGCGCGGTCGCGCTGATCATCGACGGCATCATCCTCTCGATCCCGATCAGCATCCTCACCTCGATGATGGGCGGCGGCTTCGAGCGCACCACCGTCGACGGGGAGACGCGCATCGAGTGGCACGGCGGCGGGCTGTTCGTCGGAGTGATCGTGGGCCTGCTCTACTACGCACTGCTCAACGGCGGGACGAAGGGCCAGACGATCGGCAAGATGGCGATGCGGATCCAGGTCCGTGACATCGACACCGGCGGTCCGATCGGCGTCGGCCGCGGGTTCGGGCGACAGCTGATGATCTACCTGTTCACGTTCGCGTGCGTGCTCCCGCTGTTGCTCGACTACCTGTCCCCCTTGTGGGACCAGCGCCGTCAGGCGTGGCACGACAAGGTCGTGCGCAGCGTCGTCGTGGACGTCGTGTAGCGACATCGACGAGCACGGTCGTCGAGTCGCACGGTCGTCACTACGCTCACCGGGGTGAGCAGCGGCGACTACCCGGCCGAGTGGGAAGCCGACGTCGTGCTCAGCGACGGTGGCACGGTGCATGTGCGGCCGGTGCGACCCACTGACGCCGACCGGCTCGTTGCCTTCCACGGTCGCCTCTCGCACCAGAGCGTGTACTACCGGTTCTTCAGCCCTCGTCCTCGTCTGAGCCAGGACGACGTCACTCGCTTCACGACCGTCGACTACGACGACCGCATGGCGCTCGTCGCGCTCCTCGGCGACGACCTGATCGGCATCGCGAGCTACGACCGGTGGCCCGGGCGTCGCGAGGCCGAGGTGGCATTCACGGTCGACGACGAGCACCAGGGCCGCGGCGTCGCGACCGTCCTGCTCGAGCACCTCGCGGTGATCGCGCGCTCTCACGGCATGACGCGCTTCACCGCCGAGGTCCTCCCCGAGAACCGCAAGATGCTCTCGGTCTTCAAGCGCGCCGGCTTCCAGGCGAAGAGCCAATTCGCGGACGGCGTCGTCGAGGTCGGGATGGGGATCCTCGAGACCGACGAGGCGCTCGAGGCGATGCACGAGCGCGAGCACATCGCCGAGGCCCGCTCGGTCGCGCGGCTGCTCGCGCCGCGCACGGTCGCGGTGATCGGCGCCGGCGAGCGTCGCGGCACTGTGGGCCACGAGGTGCTGCGGAACCTCATCTCCCACGGATTCACCGGTGCGGTGTATCCGGTGCACCCGACGGCGCACACGGTCGCGAGCGTGCGCGCGTGGCCCTCGGTGCTCGACGTCCCCGACGACGTCGACCTCGCGGTCCTCGCCGTGCCTGCGTGTGAGGTCGTGAAGGTCGTCGAGCAGTGCGCGCGCAAGCGCGTGCGCGGCTTGGTGATCCTGGCTGCCGGCTTCGCAGAAGTCGACGAAGCCGGCGCGACCGCCGAGGGCGAGCTGGTGTCGATCGCGCATCGCCACGGCATGCGCGTGCTCGGTCCGGCGAGCATGGGCGTGATCAGCACGGTGCCCGAGGTCTCCATGCACGCGACCTACGCGCCCGTCACGCTGATCCCAGGAAGGGTCGCGTTCTCCAGCCAGTCGGGCCCGCTCGGCGTGGCCCTGCTCGAGCAGGCCCATCGGGCCGGCGTCGGCATCTCGCACTTCGTCGCGCTCGGGAACAAGGCGGACGTCAGCACGAACGACTTCCTCCAGTACTGGGAGGGAGACGAGGCGACGTCGGTGATGGCGTTGCACATCGCATCGTTCGGCAACCCACGCAAGTTCACGCGTCTCGCACGCCGCGTCTCCAAGACGAAGCCGATCGTGGCCGTGAAGACCGGTGGCGGCGACTCCGACCGCACCGTCGACGCGCTGTTCCGCCAGACCGGTGTGATCCCCGTGAACGAGGTCGCGCAGCTGTTCGACGTCGCACGAGTGCTCGAAAGCCAGCCGTTGCCTCCCGGCGATCGGGTCGTGGTGCTCTCCAACGCCCACGGAGTGCAAGCCCTCGCCGAGGGCGCGCTGGTGCGAGCGGGGTTGCAGATGGCCGAGCTCGCCGCAGACTCGCGCGCTCATCTCGCGTCGATCCTGCGCGAGGGAGCGTCGGTCACGAATCCGGTCGACCTCACGTTCGCAGCCGAGCCCTCGGACTACGACGGAGCGCTTCGTTGCGTGCTCGCCGACGACGCGGTCGACCTCGCCCTCGTGATCTATGCATCGGCCGTGCCCGCGCGCCTGCAGGACATCACCGACGTGATCATCGCGTGCGAACGCGGACCATCCGACGAAGCCGGTGGTCGCGAGCGTCCTCGGTGTCGGAGACCGCGGCCTGCGCGACGACCGCGGACACAGCGTGCCGTCGTTCGCGTTCCCCGAGACCGCGGCCGCCACCCTCGGCCGTGTCGCCGAGCACGCGCGTTGGAAGCGCCGGCCCGAGGGGATCGTGCCCGACGTGGACGGGCTCGCCATCGACCTCGGCCGGGCGGAGGCGCTCATCGCCCACGCGCTCGACGTGCGCCCAACCGGCACCCTCCTGCCGTGGTCAGTCGCGGCCGAGGTGCTCGACGTCTTCGGCATCGCCGTCGCTCCGGCCGTCGCGGTCACGACTGTCGAGGCTTCGGTCGCCGCGGCGAACCAGCTCGGGTACCCGATCGCGCTCAAGGCGACGGGGATGCGGCGACTCGGACGGTCAGAGGCCGCGGGTGTCGCGCTCGACCTCCACGACGACGACGCGGTGCGTGGCGCGTACGGGCGCATGAGCCGCTCTCTGGGCGTGGGCATGAGCGAGGCACTCGTGCAGACGATGATCGACCCGGGGCTCGAGACTGCGGTGGGCATCCGTCACCACGCCACATTCGGTCCCGTCGTGACGTTCGGCCTCGGCGGCGCATTCGCGGAGGCGATCGACGACGTCGCGACTCGGGTGACGCCGCTCACCGACCGCGACGCTGCTGACCTGGTGCGGTCGGCACGCGCGTGGTCGGTGCTCGCGGACAGCATCTACGCGCTCGACGCGCTCGAGGACCTTCTGCTTCGTGTCGGCCTGCTGGCCGACCTGATGCCCGAGGTCGTCGCACTCGCGATGAACCCAGTGCTGATCTCGACCGAGTCGGCGACCGCGGTCGACCTGACGATCAGAGTCGCGCCCGCACGATCAGACCTCGGCGACCCCGCGCGGCGGATGCTCAGGGTTCCCGGGGAAGCCCCAGCACCCGTTCGCCGATGATGTTGCGCAGCACGTTCGAGGTGCCGCCCATGATCGTGTAGGCGGGGGAGTAGCTGAACCCCTTCGCCAGCCGTCCCCACACCATCGCGTTCGGGCCTGCGACTGTCGCGACGAAGTCCGCGACTCGCTGCTCGTGCTCGGTGCAGAACGTCTTCGTCGCCGCCGAGAACGACTTCGGCGCCTGCCCCATCACCTCACGGAGCACGAGGAGGCGGCCGATCTTGTACCCCGACTCGAGTGTCGCGATCTTCTGACGGATGATCGGGTCGCTCGTGTCGGCGTCGCGA
Source organism: uncultured Acidimicrobiales bacterium (assembly GCA_963739555.1). Lineage (GTDB taxonomy): Bacteria > Actinomycetota > Acidimicrobiia > Acidimicrobiales > DATKAS01 > DATKAS01. The sequence continues at coordinate 421,274 of CAVUAV010000012.1, forward strand.
CGAGCGAGCTGGTAGAGCGCGAAGTTCGACAGCAGGCGGTCGATGCCGCCGCGCTCGTGCTCGAGCTGGCGCATCGTCTGCTTCCACGACCCGCCCTCCTCGCCGACGATGTTCGCCGCCGGCACCCGCACGTTCTCGTAGAAGACCTCGCAGAAGTGCCGGTTGGTGGTCATGTCCTTGATCGGGTTGATCGTGATGCCGGAAGAGTCGAGCGGCACGATCAGCTCGCTGATGCCGGCGTGGGGAGGCCCTTCGGTCGACGTGCGGCAGATCAGGTAGCAGTAGTTCGCGGTCTCGCCGAAGCTCGTCCAGATCTTCTGGCCGTCGATGACGAACTCGTCGCCGTCGCGCACCGCGCGGGTGCGGAGCGACGCGAGGTCTGACCCGGCGTCGGGCTCGCTCATCCCGATGCACCACCCGGCCTCGCCGCTGATGATGCCGGGAAGGAACTGCTTCTTCTGGTCCTCTGTGCCGTAGGCGAGGATCGATGGCCCCATCTGACGATCGGCGAACCATGAGCCCGCGATGGGTGCGCCCTTCGCGATGAGCGTCTCGGTCACGACGAACCGCTCGAGCACGGTGCGCCCGCCGCCACCCCACTCGACCGGCCAGGTCATGCCGAGCCAGCCGCGGCGCCCGAGCTCGCGCGAGAACTCGCGGGAGTACCCGTTGATCCACGCGTCGTCGTGCTCGCCGTACTCGGCGATCGCCTTGTCGGCGACCTCCTCGGCCTCGGCGCGCAGCGCCTGCAGCTCAGGCGACCAGTCGAAGTCCATGTCGCGATCGTAGGGCGAGAGCCCGTCGCGTCTTACCCTGTGGAGACTGAACAGGGAGGCGCACATGAAGAAGCCGCTCCTGATCGTCGGAGGCTCGCTGCTCGCACTGATCGGCCTCGGAATCCTGGTGGGCGGTGTGGCCCTGCTCGTGCTGTTCGGCACGGACGGGCAGATCGAGTCGGGCAGCCACCCCGTCGCGGCGAACGGACGGGCGCTCGTGTCAGAAGCGACGGCGATCGTGGACTCGGCCCCGATCGACGCGGGTGGCGGGGTGCGGCTCCGCGTCGCGGTCGAGCCCACGAACGGCAAGGAGGTGTTCGTGGGGATCGGGCCTGCGGACGACGTCGACACGTTCCTCGACGGCGTGTCGATCGACGAGATCGCTGACTTCGAGCTGCGGCCATACCGGCTCGAGACGACCCCGGTCCCCGGTGAGGCAGTGCCCGGAGATCCGAACGACGAGACCTTCTGGCACGCGGCAGCCTCCGGCACTGAGGGCGCGGCCATCGACTGGAAGGTCGAGGCGGGCACCTTCCGGCTGGTGATCATGAACGTCGACTCGTCGACAGGCGTCGAAGCCAACGGCAAGCTCGGGGTGAAGGTGCCCTTCACCGTGCCTGCGGGCATCACGGCCATCGTGCTGGGAGTCGTGTTCGCGGGCATCGGGGTGCTGCTCCTCGTGCTCGGGTTGCGAGCCTCCGAGCGCGCCCCGGCAGCACAGCCTCGGGCCTCCCTCCCGGTGCGCCGCTGCCTCCGCCCCCGCCGCAGCCGGGGTGACTACATCCGGTCGACGATGGCCTGCGCGAACTGCGAGCACTTGACCTCGGTCGCGCCGTCCATCTGCCGAGCGAAGTCGTAGGTCACGACCTTGTCGGCGATCGTCGCTTCCATCGACTTGATGATGAGGTCGGCGGCGCCCTGCCAGCCGAGGTGCTCGAACATCATCACGCCCGACAGGATCACCGATCCGGGGTTCACCTTGTCTTGCCCCGCGTACTTCGGCGCGGTGCCGTGCGTCGCCTCGAAGATGCCGTGGCCGGTGACGTAGTTGATGTTGCCGCCGGGAGCGATGCCGATGCCACCGACCTGCGCGGCGAGCGCGTCGGACAGGTAGTCGCCGTTGAGGTTCGGCGTCGCGATCACGTCGAACTCGGACGGCCGGGTGAGCACCTGCTGCAGCGTGATGTCCGCGATCGCGTCCTTCACGAGGATCTTGTCGCCGGGATTGCCACCGCAGTCGTCCCAGCCGACCGCGACGTCGCTGAACTCCTCGCGCACGAGGTCGTAGCCCCAGCCGCGGAACGCGCCCTCGGTGAACTTCATGATGTTGCCCTTGTGCACCATGGTCACCGACTTGCGGTCGCGGTTGACCGCGTACTGCAGCGCGGCGCGGATCAAGCCGCTTCGACCCGAATTCGCTGATCGGCTTCAGGCCGAAGCCCGAGTCGGGACGCACGTTCCAGCCGAACTCGCTCTTCACGAAGTCGGCGAGCTTCTTCGCCTCGGGAGTGAACGCCTCGAGCTCCATGCCGGCGTAGACGTCCTCGGTGTTCTCGCGGAAGATCACCATGTCGACGAGCTCGGGATGCTTCACCGGCGACGGCACGCCGGCGAAGTAGCGGACCGGGCGCAGGCACACGTAGAGGTCGAGGATCTGGCGCAGCGCGACGTTCAGCGAGCGGATGCCGCCGCCCACCGGTGTGGTCAGTGGGCCCTTGATGCCGATGAGATGGTCGCGGAACGACTGCACCGTCTCCTCGGGAAGCCAGTCGCCCGTCGCGTTGAACGCCTTCTCGCCGGCGAGCACCTCTTTCCACGAGATCTTCTTGCCGTACTTCGCGGCCGCGGCGTCGAGCACGAGCTGCGACGCGGGCCAGATGTCGACGCCGGTGCCATCGCCCTCGATGTAGGGGATGATCGGCTCGTCGGACACGTTGAGCGAACCGTCGGCGTTCTGCGTGATCTTCTCGGCCATGGCGGCACTCTACGCTGCCCGCCGTGATCGTCCGCCCGGTGCGCGAGGCCGAATACGAGGCGCTGGGCGACCTCACGGTCGCGGCGTATCGGGCGATCCCCGACGTCCCGCACGAGGCCACCGACGGGTACGAAGACGAGCTGCGCGATGTCGCTCGACGCGTGAAGGTCGGTGCCGAGGTCGTCGTCGCGGTGACCGACGGTGGTGTGCTTCTGGGCGGCGTGACGTATGTGCCCGACCACATGAACGAGCTCGCCGAGTTCGACGATCCCGAAGCGGCGGGCATCCGCATGCTCGCCGTCGATCCGCGCCAGCAGCGATCCGGCGCGGGCACCGCGCTCACGACATGGTGCGTCGACCGGGCCCGCGCGACCGGCCGCACGCGGATCATCCTCCACACCATCAAGTGGATGACGACCGCGCATCGCATCTACGAGCGGGGCGGGTTCGAACGCACGACCGCGCTCGACTGGGAGCCGTTCCCCGGCTTCCTCCTGATGGCGTTCGTGAAGGAGCTCTGATGTCGCGGTGAAGGCAGTCGTGCTCGAGTCGTTCGGTGAGCCCGAGGTGCTCCAGGTGAAGGACGTGCCTGAGCCGACACCCGGGCCCGGACGAGGTGATCGTCGCCGTCGCCGCGTCCGCGCTCGAATCGCGCCGACCTCTTGCAGCGACGAGGCTTCTACCCGGGGCCGAAGCTGGTCTACGGCGGGCAGACGTTCGACATCCCTGGCATGGAGCTTTCGGGCACGATCGTCGACCGCGGAGACCGGGTCTCGGAATGGGCGATCGGCGACGCGGTGATGGCGATCGTGAGCGGGGGCGGCTACGCGGAGAAGGTCGCGGTGCACGAACGTCAGCTGCTCCCTGTCCCGTTCAGCGTCTCGACCCGCGACGCGGCTGCGATCCCGGAGGTGTTCATCACCGCATGGGACGCGCTCGTGGTGCAGGGCGGATTGACCTCGGGTCGGGTCGCCCTCGTGCACGCCGGCGCGTCTGGCGTGGGCACCGCGGCGATCCAGATCGTGAAGGCGATCGGGGCGACGGTCGTGGTCACCACGTCGACGGGAAAGGTCGAGGCCTGCCGAGCCCTCGGTGCCGACCACGTCGTCGACTACACCAGCGAAGACTTCGTGGCCGCGGCCCTCGAGTTCACGGGGGGCATCGGCGTCGACGTCGTGCTCGACGTCATCGGGGGCGAGTACCTCGAGCGCAACCTCGACTCGCTGGCGACGAAAGGCACGATCGTGCAGGTCGGCGCGATGGGCAGCGGCAACGCCTCGTTCACGCTCGGCAAGATGCTCTACAAGCGGGCTCGCCTCATCGGCACCGTGCTCCGCGCTCGTCCGCTCGAGGAGAAGGCCGCGATCAGCCGGCAGTTCGGTCGCGAGATGTTGCCCCTCTTCGATCAGGGACTGCTGAAGCCGGTCATCGACCGGCACTTCTCGATCGACGAGGTCGTCGACGCGCACCGCTACATGGAGTCGAACGCGAACGTCGGCAAGATCGTGCTCGACGTCGAGCGATGAGGGGCTGGCGCGTTGCGCCGCCCATCGGCAAGCCTGCCCTCGCTAACGCGCGTCGGGCACGTAGTCGCGCAGCGGGGGGCCGATGTAGGCCTGGCGGGGCCGCGAGATCTTCTGGTCCTTGTCGCCGAGCAGCTCGACCCAGTGCGCGAGCCAACCCGCGGTGCGGGGGATCGCGAAGAGCACCGTGAACATCTCGAGCGGGAAGCCCATCGCTTGGTAGATGAGGCCCGAGTAGAAGTCGACGTTGGGGTAGAGCTTGCGGCTGATGAAGTAGTCGTCGTTCAGCGCTGACCTCTTCGAGCTTCAGCGCGATGTCGAGCAGCGGGTTCATGCCCGTGACCTCGAACACCTCGTACGCCGCCTTCTTGATGATCGTGGCGCGCGGGTCGTAGTTCTTGTACACGCGATGGCCGAACCCCTGCAGCCGGTCCTTGCCCTGCTTCACCGACTCGATGAACGCGGGCACGTTCTCGACCGAGCCGATCTCGGTGAGCATCCGCACTGCGGCCTCGTTGGCACCGCCGTGCAGCGGGCCGTACAGCGCGGCGGCGGCCGCCGCGCACGCGGAGTACGGATCGGCATGGGCCGAGCCGACGACGCGCATCGCGGTCGTGCCGCAGTTCTGCTCGTGCTCCGCGTGGAGGATGAACAGAAGGTCGAGCGCCTTCACGAGCACCGGATCGGGGTCGTACTCGCCGATCCTCCACATCATGTTGAGGAAGTTGGCGGGGAAGCTCAGCGTGTTGTCGGGGTAGACGAACGGGAGTCCCGAGCTGAACCGATGGCAGCACGCGGCGAGCGTCGGCATCTTCGCGATCAGGCGGAGGATCTGCTTGTCGCGGGACTCGGGGTCGAAGATGTCCTTCGCGTCGTTGTAGAAGGTCGACAGCGCGGCGACGGCGGAGACGAGCATCCCCATCGGGTGCGCGTCGTAGTGGAACCCGTCCATGAACCGCTTGCGCATGTTCTCGTGGATGAACGTGTGGTGCGTGACGTCGCGCGGTCCACAGGTCGAGCTGGTCGGCGGTCGGGCAGCTCGCCGTTCAGCAGCAGGTACGCGACTTCGAGGTACGTCGACTTCTCGGCGAGCTGCTCGATCGGATACCCGCGGTAGCGCAGGATGCCGGCGTCGCCATCGAGGTAGGTGATGGCGCTCGCACAGGCCGCGGTGGAGAGGAACGCAGGGTCGTACATCCGCAGGTCTGGGTCGAGCTCTCGAAGCTTCGACGACGGGAACACCCCGTTGGTGATGTCGACCGTGATCTCTTTGCCGGTGCGGTTGTCGATGATGGTGATGGTGTCAGCCACCCTCGTAGCCCCCTTGATTGTCGTCAGCCTCAGCGTACCTAGAGCGGCGAGTTGTCGTGCTTGCGGCCCACGAGTGACTCCTGCTTGCTGTCGAGCATCGCGAGCGCGTGTGCGATCTCCGCACGCGTGTCGCTCGGCTCGATCACAGCATCGACGTACCCCCGTTCGGCCGCGACGAACGGGTTGAGCAGCCGCGCCTCGTAGTCGGCCTCGAGCGGCGCACGCTCTTCGGGCGTGGCCCGTCGATGCAGGATCTCGATGGCGCCTTTCGCTCCCATGACGGCGAGCTCGGCGGTCGGCCACGCGAGGCACAGGTCGTTCCCCATCTTCTTCGAGTCCATGACGATGTAGGCCCCGCCATAGGACTTGCGCAGGATGACGCAGATCCGCGGCACCGTCGCCCGCGCGTACGCGAACGCGAGCTGCGCGCCGTGGCGGATCATCCCGCGCCACTCGAGGTCCTTCCCGGGGTAGAAGCCGGAGGTGTCGACCAACGTGATGATCGGCAGGTTGAACGCGTCGCAGAAGCCGACGAACCGCGCGCCCTTCTGGGACGAGGGGATGTCGAGCGTGCCGGCGATCGCGAGCGGTTGGTTCGCGACGATGCCGACGGGCTGGCCAGCGATCGTCGCGAAGCCCGGTGACGAGGTTCGGAGCCCACCGAGCCCGCAGCTCGAGGAGATCGCCGTCGTCGACGATCGCCTCGATCACCGACCGCACGTCGTAGCTGCCCGTCGACGCATTGGGGAGCAGGTCGCCCGCCTCGGGAGTGAGGCGGTCGGGGGGATCGTCGGTCGGCCAGCGAGGCGGTGCCTCGTCGGCGTGCGCGGGGAGGTACGCGAGCAGCAGCTCGATCATCGCCTGGGCTGCGTCGACGTCGTCGACGACGATCGACGCGGCGCCGGTGTGCCGTGCGTGCACGTGCGCGCCGCCGAGCTCGTTCGAGTCGATGCGCACGCCGGTGAACTCGGTGACCATCGTCGGGCCGCTCACGAACGCGTACGAGTCGGCGGTCATGACCACGAGGTCGGCGAGGCCGAGCAGGAGCGCAGGCCCGGAGACTGCGGGCCCGGTCACCGCGAGCACCACCGGCACGATGCCCGAGCAGTCGGCGAGCGCCCGCGCGGCGAGGCCCCAGCCGTGGAGGGCCGCCATGCCTTCGACGATGTCGGCGCCGCTCGAAGCGATGTAGCCGACGAGCGGGATCCGCTCTGCGAGCGCGATGTGCGCGGCGATCGCGATGGACTCGCCGTCGTCGGAGCTGAGCGCTCCCTTGCGATCGGTGGGATCGATCTCGACGACGACCGCAGGCCGGCCGCCGATGTCGTCGACGCGCGCGGTGACACAGCCTCGGGTTCCGGCCCGGATCGCGACGCGCACGGCCCGAAGTTACGACCGTTTCGGTCAGCCTGGTGCGGGGAGGGCCAGGTGCAGGCCCGGCTGGTCCGTCGCCTGGGCCCGCACGACCCCTCGCACGACATCGGCGACTCCTTGCGCCTGGGGCGTGAGCATGCCGCGGCGCCGATAGGCGAGGCCGACGCTGCGGCGAGCGAGACCCCGACCGGCAGCCGCTTCCACGTGCCCGTGAGGTACGCCGGCACCGCCGTTGCCGGGAGCACGGCAGCCCCGAACCCCTGGAACGCGAGTGACGCGGCGAGACGCACACCGTCGAGCTCGGCCTGGGCCTGCAGCCTGACTCCGGCCCGGGCCGCCTGCACCTCCAGCTCGTCGCGGAGCGCGGTGCCGGGAGCGCTCAGCAGCAGGGGGTAGTCGCCGAGCTGGGCGAGCGTGACCCGGTCGCGTCGAGCGAGGGGGTGATCGTGCGGCGCGACGAGCACGAGGTCTTCCTCGAAGAGCGGCTCGGTCGAGAGCTCGACGTCGTCGGCGGGCAGGTTCACGACGGCGAGGTCGAGGTGACCCGAAAGGAGCTGGAGCGAGAGCGAGGTGGTGCTCGCTTCGACGACGACCGTGTGGATCCGGGGATGGTTCTCGCGGAGGCCGTCGAGGAGGCCGGCTACGAGCCAGCGAGCGGTCGTGCCGATGACCCCGAAGCGCACATCGCCACTGAGCTCGGTGCCGAGGCGGGCGACGTCGGCACGGATCGAGTCGAGCTCGGCCTGCACCCGGCGCGCCCGCGCCACGACTGCAGTGCCTTCAGCCGTGAGCCGACCGGTCTGGCGGTCGACGAGGGTCGTGCCGAGCTCGCGCTCGAGGCGGGCGACGTGGGCCGAGACGTTCGACTGAACGGTGTGCAATGACTTCGCCGCGCCCGAGAACGTGCCGTGCTCGGCCACCGCGACGAGGGCCTGCAGCTGGCGCACGTCCATGGCGCCCAGTGTGTCACTCGCCATCGCTGAAAGCGATGGGCATCCTCAGAGATAACTATTGGACAGATTGGGACACGAAACGGCATACTGACCGTCACAAGATCGAAGTGGACCAAGCCCCCCCTCGGATCCACCTCGATGTGAGCCCACCGAAGCGGTCCCCCCACCGCAGGGCTCCAGGTTGAGAGGGCCGGCCAACCCCCCAAGGGCCGGCCCTTTCCCGTTTTCCCGCCTGTCTCTAAGGTGCGCACCAGTGGGCCAGACCGCAGCGATCTTCGATCTCGACCGCACCCTGCTCGCGGGAGCCAGCGGCCCGATCATCAGCGCGGCGCTCCGCGACGCGGGGGTCATCGTCGAGCCGCGCGATCCCGGGCGAGGGGTTGCTCTTCGGGCTGTTCAACCGGGTCGGCGAGACCCTCCCGAGCATGGCGCTGGCCCGCCAGGCCGCGAACGTCGCGAGGGGTTGGCGGCAGGCGCTCGTGGACGAGGCCGCGAAGGCGGCCGCGGAGCTGCTGCTCGACCGGGTGCAGCCGCGGGCCCGGGCGGTCATCGACGAGCATCGGGCTGAGGGCCGCTTGCTCGTGCTCGCGACGACGACGCCCTACGACCTCGTGAAGCCGCTCGCCGACCTGCTCGGCTTCGACGACGTGGTCGCGACCCGTTACGGCGTCGCAGACGACGGCACGTACAACGGCACGATCGTCGGCAACTTCGTGTGGGCCAACGGCAAGCTCGCTGCGGTGCGCAAGTGGGCCGACGAGCACGGCGTCGACCTCGCGAGCAGCTACTTCTACTCCGACAGCGTCTACGACACGCCGCTCCTGTCCGCCGTCGGCCATCCGGTCGCGGTGAACCCCGACCCGCGGCTTCGCCTCGTCGCGTCGGCCCGTCGCTGGCCTACGCTCCACCTCGACGTGCCTGACGGTGTCCCGAAGTTCCTCGGCTTCGAGCCGCAGCAAGTGGCCATGGCCTTCACGCGGCCCGAGCTCGTGCTCGTACGCGCGGTTCGACATCGCCGGCGTCGAGCGCATCCCGAACCGGGGTCCGGCGATCATCGTGGCCAACCACCGCAGCTACTTCGACATCACCGCGATGGCGATGCTGTTCTCGAAGGCGGGCCGGCCGGTGCGATTCCTCGGCAAGAAGGAGGTCTTCGACGTCCCCGTCGTCGGTCAGGTCGCGAAGGCGTTCGGGGGCATCCGCGTCGATCGAGGCACCGGCTCGGACGAGCCGTTGAAGGCAGCGGTCGCCGCGCTCGACGCGGGCGACCTCGTCGGCGATCATGCCGCAGGGCACCATCCCGCGCGGGCCGGCGTTCTTCGATCCGGTGCTGAAGGGTCGTTGGGGAGCGGCCCGCCTCGCGCACACCACGCGCGTGCCGGTGATCCCCGTCGGGGTGTGGGGCACCGAGAAGGTGTGGCCGCGCAGCGCGCGGCTGCCGAACGTGTTGAACGTGACGAACCCGCCCACGATCCGCGTGCGCGTCGGTCCTGCTGTCGAGCTCAAGTACAAGAACGTCGACAAGGACACCGAGCGGATCATGGAGGCGATCATGGCGCTGCTGCCCGCCGAGGCGCGCAAGCAGCACGAGCCAACCGCGGAGGAGCTCCGCCTCACGTATCCGTCGGGCTACAAGGGCGACCCGACGAGCGAGACGACGCGGCGGCCCGGCACCGACTGAGTCTTCGTCGCCGTCCTCCGCGTAGCTTCGGCCGGCTCCGCTCGCTGCGCTCGACAATCGGTGCTTCGCGCACCCGGGCGGCGCATTGCGCCGCCCCTCCTAGCTCTTGCGGGCGCGGATGATGTTGAGCGCGCTGCCGGCCTTGAACCACTCGATCTGCTCGTCGGAGAACGTGTGGTTGCAGAAGAACTCGATCGTCGAGCCGTCGGGCTTCCTGATCGAGCAGCGCACCGGCATGTCGGGCGCGAGCGACGCGAGGTCGAGCACCGAGATGCGGTCGTCCTCGCCGATCTGGTCGTAGGTCGCCGGATCGGCGAACGTCAGCGGCAGCAGGCCCTGCTTCTTCAGGTTGGTGTCGTGGATGCGGGCGAAGCTGCGAGCGAAGATCGCCCTGCCGTTGCGGAACCGCGGCTCCATCGCCGCGTGCTCACGCGACGAGCCCTCGCCGTAGTTCTGGTCGCCGACCGCACACCACGCGACGCCCGCCTCGGCGTAGTGCTTGGCGATGTCGGGGAACGACCGTGTCGCGCCGTCGAGCTGGTCCTTGCCCTCGCCGGTCGCGCCGGTGAACGCGTTGACGACGCCGAGGAACAGGTTGCCGCTGATGTTCTCGAGGTGGCCGCGGTAGGTGAGCCACTTGCCGGCCGCCGAGATGTGGTCGGTCGTGCACTTGCCCTTGGCCTTCATGAGGACGGGCAGGTCGATGAGGTCCTTGCCGTCCCAGCGCGGGGAAGGGCTCGAGCAGCTGCAGGCGGGTCGAGTCTGGCTTGCACGACGACCTGGACCGTCGCGCCGTCGTCGGGCGGGGCGAGGAAGCCGCTCTCGCCGGGGTCGAAGCCCTTGGCCGGCAGCACCTCGCCGACGGGCGGGTCGAGCTTCACCTGCTGGCCCTCGTCGTTCGTCAGCGTGTCGGTGAGGGGGTCGAAGTCGAGCGTGCCGGCGAGCGCGTACGCGATGACCGTGTCGGGCGACGTGACGAAAGCGAGCGTGTTCGCGCTGCCGTCGTTGCGCTTCGGGAAGTTGCGGTTGTACGAGTTGACGATCGTGTTGCGCGTCGTTCGGATCCATGTCGGTGCGGTCCCACTGGCCGATGCACGGCCCGCACGCGTTGGCGAGCACGGTGGCGCCGATGGCCTCGAGGTCGGCGAGCAGGCCGTCGCGCTCGATCGTCGCCCGCACCTGCTCGGACCCGGGCGTGACGAGCAGCTGCGTCTTCGCGGTGAGGCCCTTCGCCGACGCTTGCCGAGCGATCGAAGCCGCGCGCGTGATGTCCTCGTACGACGAGTTCGTGCACGAGCCGACGAGGGCCGACGAGATCTGCAGCGGCCAGTCGTTCGCCTTCGCATCGGCACCGATCTCGCTCACCTTGTGCGCCAGGTCGGGGGTGTGGGGACCGTTGATCAGCGGCTCGAGCGTCGTTGAGGTCGATCTCGACCACTCTGGTCGAAGAACCGGCTCGGGTCGGACTCGACCTCGGGGTCGGGCCGCAGGTCGCTCGCCACCGCGTTCGCCGCGTCGGCGATCGCCTCGCGGCCGGTGGCCTTGAGGTACGCGGCCATGTTCGGGTCGTACGGCGAAGAGCGAGGTGGTCGCGCCGATCTCGGCGCCCATGTTGCAGATCGTGCCCTTGCCGGTCGCGCTGATCGTGTCGGCGCCCGGGCCGAAGTACTCGACGATCGCGCCCGTGCCGCCCTCGACGGTGAGCACCTCGGCGACCTTCAGGATCACGTCCTTCGGCGAGGACCATCCCGAGAGCTCGCCGGTGAGGTGCACGCCGATGAGCTTCGGCCACCGCACGTTGAACGGGAAGCCCGTCATCACGTCGACGGCATCGGCGCCGCCGACGCCGATCGCGACCATGCCGAGGCCGCCCGCGTTCGGCGTGTGGCTGTCGGTGCCGATCATCATCCCGCCGGGGAACGCGTAGTTCTCGAGCACGACCTGATGGATGATCCCCGAGCCCGGCTTCCAGAAGCCGATGCCGTAGCGAGCCGACACGGTGCGGAGGAAGTCGTAGACCTCGTCGTTCATCGTGAGCGCGATCTTCAGGTCGATGCCCGCGCCCTCCTTCGCCTGGATGAGGTGGTCGCAGTGCACCGTGGTCGGCGCCGCGACCTCGTCGAGGCCCGCGGTCATGAACTGCAGCAGCGCCATCTGCGCGGTGGCGTCTTGCATCGCGACCCGGTCGGGATGGAAGTCGGCGTAGCGAGTGGCCGCGCTCGAGCTCTTGCGTCTCGGGATCGCGCAGGTGGTTGACGAGGATCTTCTCGGCGAGCGTCAGCGGGCGGCCGAGACGTCTGCGGCCGATGGCCACCCGGTCGGGGAGCGTGGCGTACACGCTGTTCACGAGATCGATCGGCGTCTGCGCAGTCACAGCCATCCTGGGCCTCCGTTGTCCGTCAGGTTGACGCTCGGTGCGATGTAGACAAGTATAGGACAAGTGCGAGAGATCCGCTACCGCGAGATTGCCGCAGACCTGAAGGGTCGGGTCGAGGCGGGCGAGTTCGCTGCGGGCGGGCTGCTCCCGAGCGAGGCCGACCTCACCCGCTCGTACGACGCGTCGCGGGTGACGATCCGACGCGCGCTCGAGTCGCTGCGAGAGGCCGGGTCTGGTCGACTCCCGGCAGGGCTTCGGCTGGTTCGTCGCGGTGGATCGTGTCCGCCAGAACCTCGCGCAGCTGTCGACGATCGAGCGCGAGCTGGCCGAGCGTGGTGTCACCGCGGAGCGCCAGATCCTCGACTTCGGCTTCGTGACCGCGAACGCGCACGTCCGTGAGGTGCTCGAGGTCGAGCAGGTGCTGCGGGTGCGGAGGCTGAACCTCGCCGACGGGGTGCCGTTCGCCCGCGTGACGGTGTGGTGCCCGGCCGACCTCGGCGCGTCGCTCTCGCGTGCCGATGTCGCCGCGCACCCGTTCTACGAGCTGCTGCCCGTGACGATCGGTGGCGCCACGCAGACGATCGCCGCGGCCCTGGCCGAGCCCGCCGACGCGAAGCTGCTCGAGGTGCCGGTCGGCTCGCCGGTCCTGCGGTGCGAGCGAGTGACGCGCGATGTCGACGGCAACCCCGTGCTGCTCAGCGTGCACGTCTTCCCGGCGCACCTCACCGAGTTCGTGGTCGATCTCCCGTCTCCGACGGGGCTCAGCCTGGTCGAATGACAGACTCTGCACATGCGCGCGTGGCCCGCGGAGGGCGTCACTCGCATCCCGTACTGGGTCTACTCAGACCCTGAGCTGTACGCGCGCGAGCAGCAGCGCGTCTTCGGTGGGCCGTTCTGGAGCTACGTCGCGCTCGAGTGCGAGATCGCGTCTCCGGGCGACTTCGTCTCGACCTGGATCGGGGAGCAGCCCGTCGTCGTCGTGCGTCAGCCGGATGGCTCGGTGCGCGCGTTCCTGAATCGCTGTGCGCATCGCGGTGTCGCGTTCTGTCGCGCGCCGAGCGGTCACGCCGACGAGCTCATGTGCCCGTACCACCAGTGGGTCTACGACCTCGGGGGCGACCTGCTGGCGGCGCCGTTCCGCAAGGGCGTGACGGGTCTCGACGGAGAGGATGGGCGGCATGCCCGACGACTTCGAGCTGACCGACCACGGCTTGACGTCGTTGCCGGTCGCGAGCGCCACGGTGTGGTGTTCGCGTCGCTGGGCTCACCTCCAGCATCTCGAGGAGTACCTCGGCGAGACGATGCTCGGCTGGTTCGACCGGGTCTTCGACGGACGCGACCTCGAGCTGCTCGGCTACATGCGCCAGCGCGTGCCCGCGAACTGGAAGCTCATGTTCGAGAACATCAAGGACCCGTACCACGCGTCGCTGCTGCACGTCTTCCTCGTGACGTTCGGCTTGTTCCGTGCGGACAACCCGTCGGTCACCGAGATGGACGAGTCGGGACGGCACAGCGTGTTGGTTTCGGAACGAGGTGCGGCGTCGAGCGAGGCGACGGGCGAGATGCGCTCGTTCCGCGACGTGCAGCTGCAGGACCCGCGGCTGCTCGACCCGGTGCGCGAGTTCCCGGGTTCGGCGACCGTCGTGATGCAGACCCTGTGGCCGAACCTGATCGTGCAGCAGCAGTCGAACACCTTGGCGATGCGCCAGCTCGTGCCCCGCGGGCCGCGCGAGTTCGACCTGATGTGGACGTTCTTCGGCTACGCCGGCGAAGACCCCGAGATGCGCACGCGCCGGCTCCGGCAGGCGAACCTCATGGGCCCGTCGGGGCTCGTGTCGATCGACGACAGCGAGGTGATGCGGCTCGCGCAGCTCGGCGCCGAGGTCGACGCGGATGCCGAGGCGTTCGTCGAGATGGGCGGCACCGACACCGAGCGGGCCGACCACATCGTCACCGAGTCGGCGATCCGCGCGTTCTACGCGTACTACCGCGAGGTCATGGGCCTGTGACGTCGTGACGCCCACCGACCTGTTCGCGGCGTACGCGGACGTCCTCGACGAAGGACCGCTCGATCAGTGGCCGTCGTTCTTCACGTCGGACGCGACGTATCGGATCGTCGCCCGCGAGAACTTCTCCCGAGGCCTGCCGCTCGCGCTGATGCTGTGCGAGAGCCGGGCGATGATGGAAGACCGCGTCCGCGCGATCCAGGAGCTGTCGATGTACGCGCCACGCGTGATGCGCCACGTCGTGAGCGCGGTGCGCGAGCCCGAGCCCGACGCCGTGACCGCGAGCTACGCCGTGTTCGAGACGCCGCCCGAGGGCGACACCCGCGTGTTCTCGACCGGCCGCTACCTCGGCCGCCTCGCCCTCGACGACGGCGCCGTCCGCTTCGCCGAGCTCACGGTCGTCTACGACACCACCCTCATCCCGACGAGCCTCATCTACCCGCTGTAGCTCGCACCCCCGCGTTCTCGGTCGCGTCGACCGTCAGATCTGTCGGTTCTCGCGACTCAGAACGTCGGGGGGCTACCAGGTGTCCCAGTGGACGAAGGTCTCGAGGGGGAGGCGCTTCGCGGGCTTGAAGTCGGTGCCGATCGTGTAGGCGATCGGGAAGAGGCCGGCCTGGCTCCACTTGTCGTAGGGGATGCCGAGCAGCTCCGCGACTTCCTTCTCGTTCGGGAGGTGCAGCGTCGTCCACGCCGAGCCGAGGCCGCGCTCGCGCGCCGCCGAGCATCAGCGACCACGCCGCCGGGAAGGATCGATCCCCAGAAGCCGGCCGAGGTCGCACCCGGCACGTCGTTGGCGACTCGACCCCGGATCACCGGGATGACCATGTACGGCACGCGGTGGAAGTTCTCGCGCAGGTACGTGGCCGACGATCGCACCGCGTCGGCCTGCGTCGCGCGGAGGTCTCCCTCTTTGAACTGCGCGCTCGCCGGGCTGTTCAGCGTACACGTCGAAGTTCTTGCCGTAGTAGTCCGCGATCGCCTTCTTCTTGTCGGCGTCCTCGACGACGACCCAGGCCCATCCTTGGCTGTTCGATCCGGTGGGCGCTTGCATCGCGATCTCGAGGCACTCCTCCAGCACGGCGCGCTCGACGGGGCGATCGAAGTCGAGTCGCTTGCGCACCGAACGGGTGGTGGTCAGCACCTCGTCCGCGGTCAGGTTCAGGCGGAGGCTCATGAGACGGGAGCATGCCAGACTCGTGTCATGTCTGACCGAGTGACCTGCACCATCGAGAACGGCGTCGCTGACGTGCGGATGAACCGGCCCGAGAAGATGAACGCGCTCGACGGCGCGCTCTTCTCGGCACTGGTCGAGACGGGGGAGGCGCTGAAGTCCGACCCAGCGGTCCGCGCGGTGGTGCTCTCGGGGGAGGGCCGCGCGTTCTGCGCCGGTCTCGACTTCGGCTCGTTCCAGGCGATGGCCGGTGACGGCGAGACGAACCTCGAGAACGTGACGCCCCGTCGGGGCGGCGAGATCACGAACCCCGGTCAGCAGGCCGCGTTCGTGTGGCAGGAGATCCCGGCGCCGGTGATCGCGGCCGTGCACGGCGTCGCGCTCGGCGGCGGATTCCAGATCGCGCTCGGCGCGGACATCCGCATCGTCGCTCCGGACGTGAAGATGTCGGTGCTCGAGGTGCGGTGGGGCCTCATCCCGGACATGACCGGCACGCAGCTGCTGCCCAAGGTCGTCGGTCTCGACGTCGCGAAGGAGCTCACGTTCACCGGCCGCATGATCGACGGCCACGAGGCGGTGCGACTCGGCGTCGCGACCAGGGTGAGCGAGACGCCGCTCGTCGACGCACTCGCCCTCGCCCATGAGATCGCGTCGAAGAGCCCGCAAGCCGTGCGCGGGGCGAAGGCACTGCTCAACATGGCCGGCGACGTCAGCCTCGCCGACGGGTTCAAGGCCGAGGAGCGCACGATCCGCTCGCTCATCGGCAGCGCCGAACCAGATCGAGGCCGTGAAGGCCTACTTCGAGAAGCGCGACCCCGTCTTCGAGGACTGACCCGGCAAATCGGGCGGCGTCGGCAGCGCGCGCCTCGGACTATCCTGGAGGGCACTGCAGCCCGGGCCAGCGCTGTCCCACCATGCTGCGTCACCCCAAACGAGTGATGTGGATGGACAGTGATGACACGCGAATCGCGCCCTGAGCTGAACACCCCCTGGTCCGGCGACCTCCCGAGCGCCTTCGGCCTGTACGACCCCGCCAACGAGCACGACGCATGCGGCGTCTCGTTCGTGGTCGACATCAAGGGGCGAGCCACCCACGAGATCGTCGCGATGGGGATCGGCGCGCTCTGCAACCTCGAGCATCGTGGCGCCCAGGGGGCCGAGGCGAACACCGGCGACGGCGCCGGCATCACGATCCAGATCCCCGACCGCTTCCTGCGGGCGGTCGTCGACTTCGCCCTGCCGCCCGCGGGGCAGTACGCGGTCGGCATGGCGTTCCTGCCGACGGCCGAGTCCGACACCGTGCAGGTCGTCTCCCACATCGAGAAGATCGTCGGCAGCGAGGGGTTGCGCGTCCTCGGATGGCGTGACGTGCCGGTCGACGACTCGATGATCGGAGACGGCGCTCGCGAGGTCATGCCGCTCTTCCGCCAGCTGTTCATCGGCGCCGCGCAGCGGCAGTCGATCGACCGGATGACGCTCGAGCGGCTCGCCTTCGTGGTGCGCAAGCGCGTGGAGCACGAGGTCGGGCAAGTCGGTGTACTTCCCGAGCCTGTCGTCGCGCACGCTGATCTACAAGGGGATGCTCACCGCGCCGCAGCTGTCGCAGTTCTTCACCGACATCAACGACGAGCGGGTCGAGTCGGCGATCGCACTCGTCCACTCGCGGTACAGCACGAACACGTTCCCGTCGTGGCCGCTCGCGCATCCGTACCGCTACATCGCGCACAACGGCGAGATCAACACCGTGCAGGGCAACCGCAACTGGATGCGGGCGCGTGAGGCGCTGCTCGAGAGCGATCGCATCCCCGGCGACCTCAGCCGCATCTTTCCCATCGTCACGCCGGGAGGCAGCGACACCGCGAGCTTCGACGAGGTGCTCGAGCTGCTGCACCTGGGCGGCCGCTCGCTTCCTCACGCGGTGCTGATGATGATCCCCGAGGCGTGGGAGAACCACGCCGCCATGAGCGACGAGAAGCGGGCGTTCTACCGATTCCACTCGTCGCTCATGGAGCCGTGGGACGGCCCGGCGTCGATCGCGTTCACCGACGGCACCGTCGCCGGCGCGGTGCTCGATCGCAACGGCCTGCGCCCGAGTCGCTACTGGGTGACCGACGACGACCGCGTGATCATGGCGAGCGAGGTCGGCGTCCTCGACATCGATCCGGCTCGCGTCGTGAAGAAGGGACGCCTGCAGCCGGGACGGATGTTCCTCGTCGACACGAGCCTCGGTCGCATCGTCGGCGACGACGAGATCAAGGCGAATCTGTCGGGCGAGCTTCCGTACGAGGAGTGGCTGCACGGCGGCCTCGTCCACCTCGGCGACCTGCCCGACCGCGAGCACATCGTCTACGGCCACGAGTCCGTGATGCGGCGCCTGCAGACGTTCGGGTACACGCACGAGGAGCTGAAGATCCTGATCAGCCCGATGGCTGCCACCGGCGGCGAGGCGCTCGGCTCGATGGGCACCGACACGCCCATCGCCGCGCTGTCCGCGCGGCCGCGCTTGCTCTTCGACTACTTCCAACAGCTGTTCGCCCAGGTGACGAACCCGCCGCTCGACGCGATCCGCGAAGAGCTGGTGACGTCGCTCGGGTCCACGATCGGGCCGGAGGGCAACCTGCTCGCGCCGACACCGGCGTCGTGCCGACAGGTTGCCCTCCCGTTCCCGATCATCGACAACGACGAGCTCGCGAAGCTGATCCACATCAACGAAGACGGCGACATGCCGGGGTTCGCGGCGATCGTGCTCCACGGCCTGTACCCGGTCGCCGGAGGTGGGGCCGCGCTCGCCGAGGCACTCGACAAGCTGCGCCACGAGGTGAGCGACGCGATCGCGTCAGGCGTGCGCATCATCGTGCTGTCGGACCGCGACTCGACCGAGGAGCTCGCGCCGATCCCGTCGCTGCTGATGACGGCGGCCGTGCACCACCACCTGATCCGTGAGAAGACCCGCACGCAGGTCGGGTTGGTGGTCGAGTCGGGCGACGCGCGCGAGGTGCATCACATGGCCTTGCTCATCGGCTACGGCGCCGGCGCCATCAACCCGTACCTCGCGTTCGAGGCCATCGAGGACCTCATCATCGAGGGCCGCCTCACCGGCATCGACGCGCACAAGGCCGTGAAGAACTACATCAAGGCCGCCGGCAAGGGCGTGCTGAAGGTGATGTCGAAGATGGGCATCTCGACGGTGGCGTCGTACACCGGTGCGCAGGTCTTCGAGGCGATCGGCCTCGGCCGTGAGCTCGTCGACGAGTACTTCACCGGGACGGTGAGCCGGCTCGGCGGCATCGGGCTCGACGTGCTGGCAGACGAGATCGCGACGCGGCACGCGACGGCGTACCCCCCGAACCCGGCACAGCGCGCCCACCGCACGCTCGACCTCGGCGGCGAGTACCAGTGGCGCCGCGAAGGTGAGTACCACCTCTTCAACCCCGAGACGGTGTTCAAGCTGCAGCACGCGAGCCGTGCGCGGCGCTACGACATCTTCAAGGAGTACACGAAGCTCGTCGACGATCAGTCCACGCGCCTCGCGACGCTCCGCGGCCTCTTCACGTTCAAGGCGGGGGCGCGGCCGCCCGTGCCGATCGAAGAGGTCGAGCCGGTGAGCGAGATCGTGAAGCGGTTCGCCACGGGAGCCATGTCGTACGGCTCGATCTCGAAGGAAGCCCACGAGACGCTCGCGATCGCGATGAACCGCATCGGCGGCAAGTCGAACACGGGTGAGGGCGGCGAGGACGCTGACCGCTACACGCCGGACGAGAACGGCGATCTCCGGCGATCGGCGATCAAGCAAGTGGCGTCCGCGAGGTTCGGCGTGACGAGTGAGTACCTCGTGAACGCCGACGACCTCCAGATCAAGATGGCGCAGGGCGCGAAGCCAGGGGAGGGCGGCCAGCTGCCCGGGCACAAGGTGTATCCGTGGATCGCGAAGACGCGGCACTCGACTCCCGGTGTCGGCCTCATCTCACCGCCGCCGCACCACGACATCTACTCGATCGAGGATCTGAAGCAGCTCATCCACGATCTCAAGAACGCGAACCCGCGGGCGCGCGTCCACGTGAAGCTCGTCGCCGAGGTCGGGGTGGGCACGGTCGCCGCCGGCGTGTCGAAGGCGCACGCGGATGTCGTGCTGATCTCGGGCCACGACGGCGGCACGGGCGCGAGCCCGCTCACGTCGCTCAAGCACGCGGGCGCGCCGTGGGAGCTCGGCCTCGCCGAGACGCAGCAGACGCTGCTCGTGAACCGCCTGCGCGACCGCATCGTCGTGCAGGTCGACGGCCAGCTGAAGACCGGCCGCGACGTCGTGATCGCGGCGCTGCTCGGCGCGGAGGAGTTCGGCTTCGCGACCGCACCGCTCGTGGTCTCGGGCTGCGTGATGATGCGGGTCTGCCATCTCGACACGTGCCCGGTCGGTGTCGCGACCCAGAACCCTGAGCTGCGCAAGCGGTTCAGCGGCAAGCCCGAGTTCGTCGTCACGTTCTTCGAGTACATCGCCGAGGAGGTGCGCGAGCACCTCGCGGCGCTCGGGTTCCGCTCCATCGCCGAGGCGGTCGGTCATGCCGAGGTGCTCGACACCACGGCAGCCGTCGAGCATTGGAAGGCATCGAGCCTCGACCTCTCGCCGATCCTCGAGATGCCTGCAGTCGCCGACGGTGACTCGCTGCTGTGTGTCACGACCCAAGACCACGGGCTCGACAGGGCGCTCGATCAGACGCTGATCGCGCTGTGCGAGGGGGCGCTGCGAAGACGCGCGGCCGGTGCACCTCGAGCTCCCCATCCGCAACGTGAACCGCACCGTCGGCACGATGCTCGGCTCCGAAGCTGACCCGGCGCTACGGCGGTGAGGGTCTGCCCGACGGCACGATCACCGTCGACTTCGTCGGCTCGGCAGGCCAGAGCTTCGGCGCCTTCGTTCCTCGCGGCATCACGTTGCGGCTCGAAGGCGACGCGAACGACTACTTCGGCAAGGGCCTCTCGGGCGGACGGCTGGTGCTGTTCCCCGACAAGCGGTCGCCGTTCGTGGCCGAGGAGAACATCATCGCGGGCAACGTCGCGCTGTACGGAGCGACGAGTGGCGAAGCCCTGATCCGAGGCGTCGTCGGCGAGCGGTTCTGCGTCCGCAACTCCGGCGCGACCGCGGTCGTCGAGGGCGTCGGTGACCACGGCTGCGAGTACATGACCGGTGGTCGCGTCGTGGTGCTCGGCGCGACCGGACGCAACTTCGGCGCCGGCATGTCCGGCGGCATCGCGTTCGTCCACGACCCCACCGGCATGTTCCCGTCGCTCGTCAACTACGAGATGGTCGAGCTCGAGACGCTCGACGACGTCGACATTGCCTTCCTCGCCGAGATCGTGGCTCGCCACGCAGCCGAGACCGATTCCTCGGTTGCGAACGGCGTTGCTCGCCGAGTGGGACGACGCGTTGGCGCACTTCCACAAGGTCATGCCGAAGGACTACAAGCGGGTGCTCGACGTCATGCGAGAAGCAGAGGAGCTCGACATCAGCGAGTCCGAGAGGCTGGCGCGGGTCATGGCGGCGTCCCATGGGTGAGGTCACGGGCTTCCTCAAGTGGTCGCGCGTCGGTCCGACGCGACGGCCGGTGCCGGTGCGGCTGCGCGATTGGCGCGAGGTGTACGAGCCGTTCCCCGAAGAGGAGCTGCGGCACCAGGCCGGTCGCTGCATGGACTGCGGCATCCCCTTCTGCAACAACGGCTGCCCCCTCGGCAACCTCATCCCGGACTGGAACGACCTCGTGTACCGCAACAGCTGGCGCGAGGCGATCGAGCGGCTGCACGCGACGAACAACTTCCCCGAGTTCACGGGCCGGTTGTGCCCTGCGCCGTGCGAAGCCGCGTGCGTGCTCGGCATCAACAGCGATCCGGTCACCATCAAGCAGGTCGAGGTCGAGATCGTCGACCGCGCCTGGGCAGAGGGCTGGGTCGAGGCGCAACCGCCAGCGTTTCTCACTGGGAAGAGCGTCGCGGTGGTCGGGATCGGGGCCCGCCGGCCTTGCCGCCGCGCAGCAGCTCACGCGAGCGGGGCATCGTGTCGTCGTCTTCGAGCGCGCCGATCGCATCGGTGGGCTCCTGCGCTACGGCATCCCCGAGTTCAAGATGGAGAAGCGACTCCTCGAGCGCCGGCATCGCGCAGATGAGCGACGAAGGCACCGAGTTCCGACCCGGGGTCGCGGTGGGTGTCGACGTGACGATCGAGGAGCTCGACGAGGAGTTCGACGCGATCGTGCTCGCCGCGGGCGCGACCGCGTGGCGCGACCTGCCGATCCCCGGTCGCGAGCTCGGCGGCATCTACCAGGCGATGGAGTTCCTCCCGCTCGCGAACCGGGTGCAGGAAGGCGACATCGACGAGCCTCCGATCACCGCGCACGGCAAGAACGTCGTGATCATCGGTGGCGGCGACACCGGAGCCGACTGCCTCGGCACGGTCCACCGTCAGGGCGCGGCCTCGGTGCACCAGTTCGAGATCCTGCCTCGGCCGCCCGACAGCAGAGCGACGAACAACCCCTGGCCGCAGTGGTCGATGATCTACCGCACCTCTTCCGCACACGAGGAGGGCGGCGAGCGGGTGTTCAGCGTGAACACCGAGTGCTTCGCTCGGCGACGAAGCCGGCAACGTGACCGCGCTGCTCGCTCACGAGGTCGAGATGCGTGACGGCAGGTTCGAGAAGGTCGAGGGCACCGACTTCGAGCTGCCGTGCGAGCTCGTCCTGCTCGCGATGGGCTTCGTCGGCCCCGAGCGCGGCCCGATGCTCGATCAGCTCGGCGTCGAGATCGATGCCCGCGGCAACGTCGACCGTGACGCCGGCTTCCAGACGTCGGTGGAAGGCGTGTTCGCGTGCGGTGACATGGGCCGCGGACAGAGCCTGATCGTGTGGGCCATCGCCGAGGGCCGCTCGTGCGCCGCGTCGGTCGACGAGTGGCTGATGGGAACGACGACGTTGCCGGCGCCGATCCTCCCGACGACTCGACCGCTCGTCTGAGCGTCAGTGGCTGACGAGCGCGTCGGCCTCGAGGTGATGCACATCGTTGAGTGACCGAAGCGCGCGCACGCCGTCCGCGGCGAGCACGATGTTGACCGACGTGTGCGCGGGGCGGAAGAACATGTCGTAGTCGACGCCGATGATGTGGCCGATGTACGCGTTGATGACGCCGCCGTGGCACGCGACCACGACGCGCTCGCCCGGATGCGTCGCGAGGATGCCTTCGATCGCGTTCACCGTGCGCTTGCGGAAGTCGAAGCTCGACTCTGAGTAGGGGTAGACATCCCAGCTCTTCTCGTTCAGCATCCGCTGACGGATGCCGAGCAGCAGCTGGCGACCGACGAACTCGACGGCGAGCTGCTCGGGAGGGATGTCGCGGAAGACCTCGACCTCGCGCAGGTCTTCGAGCACGATCGGCTCGAGACCGTGATGCCGGGCGATCTGGTAGCCGGTCTCGTGGGCTCGCTCGAGGTTGCTCGAGTAGACGACGTCGATGTGCTGCGTGCTGAAGCGAAGGCCTACTGCCTCGGCCTGCTTGTTCCCTCGCGCTGAGAGCGGAGGATCGATCGCGTCGCCGACGGGCGCGTTCGGGAACCCCGCGATGTCTTGCTCCCCGTGGCGCACGAGGATCAGCTCGGTGACGTCCTCGACGCCGGTGAGGAACGCGAGGTCGAACACGGCGGGCAGGCGGCCGGTCGGCGGGTGATGGCTCGGGCTCTGCGTCGGGATGTCGTTGCTCTTGTCGCCGCTCACTCGGCGGAGGCTACTGGCGGCCTACCTCGACGAGGACGGGGTCTTGGCACGGCTGCAGGATCGAGTGCGTGACCGATCTCACGCGCCGTCCCCGATCGATGGTGACGAACGCGATGACCGCCCCGATGAGCGTGAGTCCCGCCGAGATCTGCATTGCCGTCTGGTAGCCGGGAAGTGAACCGTTGCCGCCGGTGAGCTCGAAGCCCGCGATCGAGGGCACCACCGCGATCGCCAGCAGGCCGGCGAGTCGGGAGACGGCGTTGTTCGTACCCGATCCCACTCCGAGGTGGCCCTGGTCGACCGCGCCGAGGACGGCCGAGGTGAGGGGTGCGACCGTGATCGACATGCCGAGACCGAAGAGGAGCGCTGCGGGCAGGACCGACGTGACGTACGTGTCGCCGGCGTCGACCCGACCGAACAGGAGAAGCCCGAACGCTGCGATCGCGGGGCCGACGGTCATCGGGATGCGAGGCCCGATCTTCTGCGAGAGCGCCCCCATCCGGGCGGAGAGCACGAGCATCACCGCGGTGGCGGGCGTCAACGCGGCCCCCGCTTCGAGGGCCGAGTAGCCGAGCGCGTTCTGCAGGTTCACGACGACGAAGAAGAACATGCCCCCGAGGCCGGCGTAGACCGCGAGCGTCACGAGGTTCGCACCGGTGAACTGGCTCGACCGGAACAGCTCGAGCGGGAGCATGGCGATGGGGAGTGCGTCGCTCGATGAGCACGAACGCGAACAGCAGGAGGATGCCCGACGACGACTGCGACGATGGCCGCGGCCGACCAGTTGCCGCCGCCCTCGATGAGGCCCGCTGTGAGCGATGCGAGGCCGACCGCGATCGCAGTCGCGCCGAGCACGTCGAGATGACCCGGCGCGTTCGGCGTCGAGGCTCTCGGGAACGTGGCGAGCGGCGATCAGGACCACGATGCCGAGGGGCACGTTGATGAGGAACGCCCATCGCCACGACGCGGCGTCGACCAGCCATCCGCCGATGAAGGGTCCCGCGGCGCCGGCGACGCCGGCGAGACCGGACCACGCTCCGATCGCTCGCGGTCGGTCAGCCTCGCGGATCGTGGCGGAGAGCAAGGCGAGGCTGCCCGGCACCAGCAGCGCGGCGCCTGCTCCTTGGAGCGCACGGGCGGCGACGAGCGTCCCGGTCGTCGGCGCCGCGCCGCAGAGCACCGACGCGATGGCGAAGCTGACGACCCCGATCATGAAGACGCGGCGTCGTCCGTAGCGATCACCCAACGAGCCGCCCAGCAGGAGGAGCGCGGTCAGCGTGATGAGGTACGCGTCGAGCACCCACTGGAGGTCCGCGATGTCCGCGTGGAGGTCGTTGGCCATCGACGGGAGCGCGACGTTGACGACGGTGGCGTCGAGAAAGGCCATCCCTGAGCCGAGGACGGCGGCGACGAGCGTCCACCGCGCCAGCGGTGATCCCCACGGCTCCATTATTCGTCGACCCTACCGGTGGCTCGGGTGATAGTGTCGAACACATGTTCGTACAGGGCTCACTGCTCGACGCAGGCACTCCCGCGTTCGATCCGTCGCTCGCCGAGCCTCGTCCGCGTCGACCTCGACGAGCGGTGCTGGCTCGACCACCTTCCCGGCTGGCTCGAGGGCTCAGACCAGGTGTTCGACGAGCTGCTCGAGCGGTCTCACCTGGAACCGTCCCGAGGTGCACATGTACGACCGCACGGTCGAGCAGCCCCGCAGCACCGCGGGCTTCGCGCTCGGCGCGCGCTACGACTTCCCCTACCTCGACGCGATGGCCGCCGTGCTCGGCGAGCACTACGGCGTCACGTTCGGCTCGGTGTGGTGCAACCTCTACTGCGACGGCCACGACAGCGTGGCGTGGCACGGCGATCGGGTCTTGCGAGATCGGTCCGATGGCCTCGTGGTCATCGTGTCGGTCGGGCACCGCCGCCGCTTCCTCATCAAGCCCGCTGCGGGCGGTCCGTCACGCACGTTCGAGCTCGGCCGCGGCGACCTGTTCGTGATGGGCGGCGATTGCCAGCGCCAGTGGCGTCACTGCGTGCCGAAGGTGTCGCCCGCAACGCTCGTCGGCCCGCGCATCAGCATCACGATGCGCCCCGGCTGAGCGCCGCCGACGCACTCTCGCCGCTCAGACCCGAGGCACGACGTCGCGCGTGAACGCGCGGAGGCTCGTGGCGAGTTCGTCGAGGGAGCGCCACGGCATCGAGAGCATGAGCTCGTCGAGCCCGGCCTCGGCGTAGGCGCGGATGTCGCTCGCCTGCTCGTCGGGCGTGCCGGTGAGCACCGCGCGCTGATCGCTCCCCGGGCGACCGGGCATGTGACGCAAGCAGACTGGCCCCGGCGAGCGTCCGGCATCTGCGCACGCAGCCTTGTAGGCGACGACCCCCGCGGCGAGCTCGGACGGGCTCATGTTGATCGGATGCCAGCCGTCACCGAGCTTGGCGGCGCGGCGATGGGCGGGGCCCGTGTTGCCTCCGACCCAGATCGGGATCGTCCCCCGACGCTCGGTCGCAGCCTTCGGGAACATCCGCATGTTGTCGTAGTGCTTCCACTTCCCGTCGAACGAAGACGTCTCGGTCTCCCAGAGGTTGCGCATCACGGCGAGGTACTCGTCGGTCTGCGCAGCCCGTTCCTCGTACGACGCGCCGAGCGCCCGGAACTCCTGCTCGAGCCATCCGATCCCGACACCGAGCACCAGCCGGCCGCCGCTGATGACGTCGAGGCTCGAGAGGTACTTCGCGGTGAACACAGGGTCTCGGTACGGGACGACGAGCACGCTCACGCCGAGGGTGACGTGACTCGTGCGCGCCGCGAGGTGGCTGAGCGTGGCGAGCGGCTCGAGCATGACCTCGGGGATGTAGCTCGATCCTTCGGGGACGATGATGTGGTCGCTGGTCCAGATCGAGTCGAACCCGAGGTCCTCGACGACTGCGGCCATGCGGTCGAGCGCGCTCCCGGACGCGAAGCGGTTCGCGTGGGGGATGGCCACGCCGTAGCGCATCAGACGAAGCTTCACGTCGATGCCGCAGATCGACGACGTCTCCCCGGCGCGCGCTCGGTCGGCCGCCACGACCTCGATGCCGCACACGCCCTCGTCCTCGGCCCGTTCGCTCTTCACGAACGAGATCGAGGTGTCGTGGTCGAGCGCGATGTGCGCGCCCGATGCGGACACGCCGAACACGTCGGCCCACCTGGTCGCAGTCGCCTCGGGATCGGGCACCGCAACGACCACGCCACTCAGCGCGGTCACCGTGTCGGTGTCGACGTGCTTCTCCCACTCGGGGCCGGCCCACTTCCAGCTCTCGGGTGTCGCCATCCAGTCGAGCGACAAGATCGCGCCGCCGACGTCCTTCGGGTGCAGGTGGGTGCCGGCGGCATCGCGGAGGTCGGCCTTCCAGACGACGCGGACGCCGAGCCCGTCGAGCC
The DNA here is from genome assembly GCA_963739555.1 of uncultured Acidimicrobiales bacterium. Classification (GTDB taxonomy): domain Bacteria; phylum Actinomycetota; class Acidimicrobiia; order Acidimicrobiales; family DATKAS01; genus DATKAS01. The sequence continues at coordinate 447,596 of CAVUAV010000012.1, forward strand.
TCGCGCGCGCCTCTTCGAGATCGGACAGCTGCATGATCACCATGTAGCCGTAGTCACCGCCGTGCTTCTGGAGCAGACGGCCGGCGGTCGTTCCCTCTTGCTGTGGCGACACGACTTCGAGGAACGCGTCGCCGATCGCGAACAGGGCGTTCACCAGACCGAACTCGGCGACCCCGGGATCGCGGTAGCAGACGTCGACACCGAGGGTCTTGCTCAACGAGTCGACCGTGGGCTCGAGGTCACGGGCGACGAGGGCGACTTGGCGGAGGCGGATCGTCATGTCGCCAACGTACGCGTCGCGCTCGCCGGGCTGCCGCGGTGCGCTCAGTCGAGGTCGGGCCAGGCGCGGCTCGGCCGGCGCGTCCGGCCCCTGCGATCGCCGAGCGCCCATGCGCGCCGCCACGACGGTCCTTCGGGCCCGGTGAGCACGGGTGTCAGCTGTCGCGCCGCGCGACGTCGTGCCGACCACCAATCGGTGGCGCTCTCGTCGGCCAGCTCGTACACCGCCGTCTCGATCCGTGAGCCGAGTGACCGCGCGTCGTCGCCTGGCTGTGGTCGCATCGGCTTGCCGAACGTCACGAGCGTGCGTCCCGGGCGCGGGCGGTTCATCCCCTTGCCCATGATGCGGCCGGTGCCTTCCAGATGGATCGGGACGACCGGCGCCTCGGTGCGCACGGAGAGGTACGCCGCACCTCCGCGGAATGGCTGCCCCCAACCGTCGGGACTCCGGCCTCCCTCAGGGAAGATCAGGATGCTCCAGCCGTCCTCGATCAGCTCCGCGGCGAGATCGGCGGACTTGCGGTTGACGCGCGTGCGATCGATCGGGATCGCACCCATCGCGAGTGCCGACAGTGCGCCGGTCATCCGGGTCGCGAAGAAGTAGTCCGCGGCCGCGCCGACGACGAGCTTGTGACGCCAGGGCTCGGGGATCGATGTGATGAGCAGCGGGGCGTCGACATGGCTGTGATGGTTCGCCGCGAAGATGACCGGGCGATCCTCGTCGAGGTCGGACAGACGGTCGAAACCCGTTCGCTCCGGATGCGCGACCGCTCGCACGAGCCCCCGCATCGGACCCTCGACGATCAGCACTCGTGCCATCCGAGCGGGAAGGCGCCGCGACCAGTCGGTCTCGTAGTCGCCGCCGGTGCGCCCCTTCTCGGGCATCGGCTCGACGCCCTTCGGCACCGCGGCGGCGCGATAGGGGAACCCGAAGCTCGTTCTCTTGGTGGTCTTCGCCACCAGAGAGCGGAAGTCACCGAGAAATTCGGCGGGCGGCCTCATGTGACCTCTGAGAGGAACATCGGCGGGTTGTGCATGTACGTGATCGACGGGTGACGGCCGACGACGTCGCTCGCCATCTCCAACGCGTCGTCGAGCGTCGATGCGGGACGGAAGCCGAGGCGGCGCACCGCGCGCGCGTCGCCGCCCATCACGATCACATCGCCCAGATGTTGCAGCGCGTGAGCGCACCAGTACCACATGTAGAAGGGATGCACGCCGTGGTAGGCGTACGAGGTGCGGTAGAGGTGCCGGTACCACTCGTCCTCGGCGAAGCTCTTCTCGTACTTGGCCTGGATCTCGTCGAGGTCGGTCGTGTCGGCGAGCACCTGCTCGAAGAAGTCGATGTAGCTCGGGTGGTGCACGGGATGGAACTCCCAGGGGGTGGGATGTCCCATGATCACGACGCCGCCCTCGCGCACGAGCGGCTTGCCGCGGTAGAGGTTGAAGAAGTACCCGAGGCCGAGGCACGCGACCAGGATCGGGTTCATCACCGAGTTCACGTTGTACGGGCACAGGAACGGCAAGCCCATCAGCAGCACGTCGCTCTGGCCTTCGACTGTCACGAGCTGCTGCTTGTGCACGAACTCGAGGGTGCGCTTGTGCACGGCCTCGACCTCGCCGGCCTGCACCGAGGTCAGCGCGTACGGCGCTTCGAGCGACTGGAAGATCGAGCGCGCCATCTTGCGCGGCGTGCGCTCGAGCGACTTCGAGGCGCCGATGAACATGGCCCGATCACGTGCGGACCACTCCCACTCTCGCTTCTGCAGGAAGTCGAACTGCTTCGGGAACGTGTCGGTGTTGAGCGTCGTCTCGATTTGAAACACCTTGACGCCGCTGTCCGCGATGAGCCGCCCCATTCGCCAGTTCGACGTGTGCAGCTCACTGTGGTGATGGTCCATGAACGAGCGGCTCTGGCGCATGGTGTCGACGTTGTGGTGGTGACGAAGGCTGCGGTACGACGCGAGCCCGGTGGCAACCGACTTGTGGCCGCCGTCCATGGCGACGAGGTTGATGTTCACGTAGATCGAGAAGGTCGGACTCCGCGGCCCGCTTGCTGATCTCGACCTCTTCGCCCTTCTCAGTGGTGCCGAGGAACGCCATCGCCGCCGGATCCTCGGCGTCGTGGTTGTACAGGCGGCCCGAAGGAGCGAACGCGTCGTACACGCGGTCGCCCACCGCGCGCCGCAGCTCGGCCTCGGTCATCCGTCGGTGAAGAGCGAGCGCGGCGATGAGCTCGACGTCGTCGACACCTGCGTCGGCAGCCAGGTCGAGCACGGCTTCGATCACGCGCTGGCGGATGTCAGGGCGCTTCATCTGTGGGAGGGGGAGCGAGATGTCGTCGAACGCGATCGTCAGCTTCATTCCGGCATGGAGCAGCGCCGGGAGGGGCTCGGCGTCGAGCGGATGCAAGAGCGCGTCGCGGATCGCGCCGTCGACGTCGTCGACGCCCTCGAGCGGCTCGGGCGGGTACACCGACGCGTGACCCGGCCGGGAGCTTGTGGAGTCGCAGACCCTCGCCGTGGTGGAACAGCAGCGGGGGAGTGGAGCGGTCGACGTCGAGGACGAACCCGGGGCGGGGCATCAGCGGTTCCTCTCGCGTTCGTTGCGCATGTCGAAGGCGATCTTCACGCTGCCGCGCCGGCCGGCGGTAGCAGCGTGCTCGATCGCGTCGCGGTAGCGCGACAGGGGGTAGGTGGCCGAGACGAGTCGCTCGAGGCGCGCCGCGCGCACGAGGTCGAACGCCAGGTCGAACGTGCGTCGCTGGGTGCCGTCGAGCATCGTCTCGGTGCCGTACGCGTACGCGCCGATCAGCTTGGTCTCTCGATGCCACAGGGTCGTGAGGTCGAGCTTGACCGAGCCCGGCATGCCCACGAGCACCACGGCGCCGCGAGGCCGGACCATCGCGAGCGCGTCGGCGATCGAGCTCTCGGAACCGACGCAGTCGAGGACGATGTCGGCGCCGCCAGTGAGCTGCCCTCCCGCGGCGAGCGACCCGGTCGCACGGCGCACAGCTCGCGTGCAGCTCGTCGGGCTCGACAACCAGGTCGGCCCCGAGGTCGGCGGCCAGCGCCCGCTGCTGCGCGTGCTTCGCGCCGGTGATGAGCGTCTGCGGTGATGCGTGCTGCCGCAGCGCTGCGATCACGCCGAGCCCGAGCGTGCCCGCGCCGAGCACCGCGACCACCGCGCCAGGTTCGACGTTCGCCATGACCGCGTGCACCGCGCACGCGGTCGGCTCGACCATGACGGCGGCGTCGTCGCTCATGCCGTCCGGCACGGCGTGTAGCTGCGACTCGTGCGCGACCATGAACGTCGACCAGCCGCCGCCGGTGTCGCAGCAGAAGCCCGACTGCAGGCCCGGCTCGATGTGCCCGAAGGCGATGCGCTCGCAGTTGCCGAGGTCGCCGCGAGCACACGCCTCGCAGAGGGGAGAGATGCCCCGGGCGACGCAACCGAGCACCGGCTCGATGACGACGCCGGGTGTCGTCGTCGCGGTCGGCGACGACTTCGTGACCGGGGACGAACGGGAACGACACGATGGGGTCGAAGTACCGCGTCGATCGGCCGTCCACGGTCGCGAGGTCGCTGCCGCAGATGCCCGAGAGGCGGGGCCGGATGCGTTCCCAACCCGGACCGGGCAGGTCGGGCGGATCGGTGTCGACGAGACGCAGCGGGCCCACCCGCGCGCCACCGCCGGGGAGCAGCTCGCTCGCGACGCGCGCGGCGGCGTACCGCGGCGACCTTCCGCTCGAAGAGCAGCGCCTTCACGGCTGAGCCTTCACGAGCGGGCCTCGCGGAGAGGGCGGGGACGCCGCAGCTTCGCGACGGTCGCATGCGGAGGCCCGATCGGCAGCAGAGGCCGAGCTGACGCCGGACGGACTTCGACCACTGCTCGACGAGCCATCCGCGCTTGCGCGCGATCGTCGCCAGGCGCACCTCGGGGTTCACCGCGACCGGGAAGCCGACTGCCTCGAGCATCGGAAGGTCGGAGGACGAGTCCGCGTACGCGACCGACTCACTGAGCTCGAGGCCCTCGGCTGCTCGCGTAGTCGGCCATCACCTGGGCGCGTGCCTCGCCGGTGGGCGGCACGTCGACGAGCTCGCCGGTGTACTTCCCGTCGGCCGTGACGCCGAGGTGCGCGCTCACGACGTCGTCGAAGAGCGGCATCAGCGGCTTCACGACGAGATCCAGCGCGCCGGTGATCAGCAGCGTGCGATGCCCGAACGCGCGGTGCTCACGCACCCGCCTGATCGCCGCGGGGAACGACTTCGTGAGGATCAGCGCGCTCATGAGCTCGGTCGCGTCCTCGTCGAGCTGATCGACCGACGCGCCCTCGTAGCGCCGGTAGAAGTAGCGGAGGAAGTCGCCCCGATCCTTCTTGTCCAGAGCGAGGAGGGTCGGCGCCTCGCGGACCGTCTTCACGATGAGACGGAGCCGATCGTCCTTGTCGAGCCGACGGCTCGCGAGCCATGCGTACGACTCGACCACGTTCGAGGCGATGAGCGTGTTCTCGAGGTCGAACGCCGCGAGGTGACGTCCGGGTGACGAGCACCGCAGCGCGCAGCCTGTCCTCGCGCGAGGGGCCGCTGCGACCGCCGGGCGTCGTGCGCACCCGCGCGTGCTGCACGACCGACGGCAGGTGCACCTCGGTGACGTAGTGCGTCCAGTCGATCGCCCGCGGGTCGAACGCGAACGCCGCGCGGTCGTCGTCGTCGAGCTGATCCCAGACCTCCATCAAGCGATCGACGCGGTAGATCGCTTCGCACTCCGCGTACGCGCCGTACAGCTCGACGTAGCTCAGCGCGCGCTCGATGTCGGAGCGACGCTCCTCGAGTCGGGCGGGCACCTGCGCGGCCTCGCCCCGCAGGGGAAGCACCGTGAACGCCTTCTCGGCCCGCTCGAGCAGGCGCTTGGCCCGGTTGAGCTGCCCTTGCACCTTCCCGCGCCCCGGGAACGACCACGGCGCCACGACGATCGGCTGCCCGGCGCTGTCGTACAGCGGATGCTCGCTGAACCACTCGTGCACGAGGTCGACGAGCCCTCGGTAGCGCAACGGGTTCGTCGAACCCGACGCCACCTGCACGATCGGCGGCGCCTGCTCGGGGCCGAGCGCGGCGACCGCGCAGATCGCGCCGACGACGAGGTCGACGGGGATGACGTCGATCGTCCCCTCGGGCACGCCCGGGAACTCCTTCAGCAGGCCCCGCGCGTAGGAGATGATCACCGGCTCGGCCATCCGGAACCCGCGGATCCACCCAGGCCTCGGCTCGACGAGCGCGGACTCGATGATCGATGGGCGCACGATGCTCACCGGCACGTCGCCCTTCATCTCGGTGAGCGCGCCTTCGCCGAGCGCCTTCGTGTACGCGTACGCGTCGGGCCAACCGAGCGACGCCGCGCGTGAACGTCCGGCCTGCACGAGCTGGTCGGAGACCCAACGCTGTCGCAGCTGCTCGGTCTTCGCCGCGAGCGCGGGCGTGCCTGCCGCACCGAGCTCGCTGCGGGCCCCCGCGCGGAAGCCCGCGAGCCGCTCGGGATCGCGGCTGGCCGCGTCGGCGTCGGCACGTGCGCGGCGCGCGGCGGAGACCTCGAGTCGCCAGTCGACGCCGAGGTCGAACGGCCCGTCGCTGACCAGCTGCTCGGGTGCGTCGCCGCGACGGTTCCCGGCGACGTAGCAGGTCGACACCGACACGAGGTGAGGCCGCACACCGAGGCCGTGCAGCGTCTCGACGATGCGGACCGGCCCGAGGAGGTTCACCTCGACTGCGTCGTCGATCGCCGAGTCGAACGACACCGTCGCGGCGGAGTGGATCACGATCTCGCAAGAGGCGAGTGCCTCGCGCCCCGCATCGTCGAGCCCGAGCCCGTCGGTGCTCACGTCGCCGCTGATCACCGTGACCCGGCGCGCGATCTCCTCGTCGAATCGGTCGCCGAGGATCGATCGCGAGCGCGTCGAACGCGTCGTTGCGGATGATCTCCCGCTGCACGCGCTGTGCCGCGGACGTGCGTCGACCCGAGCGGACGAGGAGCACGAGGTGGCAGTCGGGCACGGCGCGCAGGAGTCGCTCGACCACTGCGGTGCCGAGGAACCCGGTGGACCCGGTGACGGCGATGCGCCGGCCGGCAAGGGCCTGCTGGATCATCGACACCAGTATCTACCATTTGGTAAGGCCTGTCTACCAAATGGTAGGTACTGTCTACCAACCGGTAGACAGCAGGTCGACGACGGCCGTAGCCTCGCTCCGATGGCCACGAGCGACCGCATCCTGGACGTGGCGCTCGGGTCGTTCGGGACCCGCGGGTACGAGGCCAGCTCGCTCGATGCGATCGCGGCAGAGCTCGGGGTACGCAAGCAGACCATCCTCTACTACTTCCCGAGCAAAGAGGCGCTTCTCGCCGCCGTCATCGACCGAAGCGCGAGCGAGCTCTCCGCGGCGCTCGAGGACGCCCTGGTGCGGGCGGGCGAGGGCTGGGCGCGGGTCGAGGCCGTGGTGCGCTCGGTGTTCCGTCTCGCGCTCGCGTCGCCCTGAGCTCCTCGGGTTGCTGCGCGAGGTCAGCCGACTCGGCCCTCCGCCGGCCACCCGCCTGACCGAGGCACTCGACCCGCTCGTGCAACGGGCGCGCCTCTTCCTCGAAGCCGAGATGGACAACGGGACGATGCGCCGTCAGGACGCGCGGCTCGTGCTGCTCTCTGCGTACTCGGCGGTGATCGGTGTCGCGACCGAGGTCGAGGTGCTCCGCGCCGTCGGCATCGATCCCACGTTGCGTTCGCTCGCGATGCGTCGCCCGAGCTGCTCGGCTTCCTCGATCTGCCTTGATCGCGGACGCGGCGTGACGCTTCACTCGTCGACCCGAAGGGCGGTCAGCCCGAGAGCTCGAGGACGAGACTCCGAAACCGCGCCGACCGGATCGTGATCCCGGTGCCCGTGAGCTTCGCTCGCAGTCGTGCCACGACCGAGTCGAACGCGCGCCCGGTGACGACCGCCCGGGAGCCGCATGTGCGGCGGCATCGACTCTGCTCACTGCGATCGACCCGGACCCGAGCAGCAGCAGCATCAACCGCTCCTCGGTGAAGCTCAGCATCACGATCGACCTTCGATAGCGCAGCACGCCGTCGACGAGAGACGGACGATCGGCCGCCCTCGGCGGCGGGTCAGAGACGAGTGACTGCACAGGCGACCTCCCCGAGAGATGACGACGGGAACCGTACGAAGTGGGCATTTCTGAGAAATGTCCCGCCTGTTTCGAACTGACGACCGACATCTGTCTGATCTCTGACGCCAACCGAGATGCCCACGGCAGAACCGCTCCACTGCTTCCTGCTAGACAGAAAGCGTCAAGAGAAACGCGCGGAACGCGTAACCCCCGGCACATTTCCGGGAAACGGCGCGTCCGTAGGTTCACCCCGACGTCAGGTTCACGAGTCGGGAGGCGCGAATGCGAATGCGGAAGTACGGACTAGCGGCCGTCGGGCGTGGTGGGAGCGACGGTGCTCCTCACCGCCACACCGGCGTTCGCGCAAGACACGGGGTCTCCGGCGCCGGACCTGTCGATCCCGATCAACCTCCTCTGGGTGGTGATCGGCGCCGTGCTCGTCATCTTCATGCAGGCCGGCTTCGCGCTGGTCGAGACCGGCTTCTGCCGAGCGAAGCACGCAGCGCACGTCGTGAGCACGAACTTCGCCATCTTCGGCCTGGGATTCGTCGCCTACTTCCTGGTCGGGTACACGTTCATGTTCGGCGGCTACTCGTTCTCGCCGCTTGGGTTACGACAAGCCGATCGGCAGCGCGCTGATCGGGAGCGGCAACTGGGTGTTCCTCTGGAAGGGCGACTTCGCCCTCGGTGGCTCCGGTGCCTACACCGCGGGCGTGATGGCGTTCTTCCTCTACATGGTCGCCTTCATGGACACCACGGCAACGATCCCGACCGGCGCGATGGCCGAGCGCTGGAAGTGGAACGCGTTCGTCGGGTGGGGCCTCTTCTGCGGCGCGCTCTACTACCCGCTGTTCGGCGCGTGGACCTGGGGCGGCGGCTGGCTCGCCAGCTTGGGCAAGAGCATGCACCTCGGCTTCGGCTACACCGACTTCGCGGGCTCTGGTGTCGTGCACGCGATGGGTGGGATCGCCGGTCTTGCGGGAGCTCTTGATCCTCGGCCCGCGCATCGGGAAGTACGGCAAGGACGGCAAGCCGCGAGCCCTCGGTCCCCATCACATCCCGATGGCCATGCTCGGCACGTTCATCCTCTTGTTCGGGTGGTTCGGCTTCAACGCCGCATCGACGCTCTCTGCGGTCGACATCCGCTTCGCAGTCGTGGCGACCAACACCGCGATCGCCGCGGCGTTCGGGGCCGTCATCGCGATGTTCTGGACCATGGGCCGTACCGGCAAGCCCGACCCGGGGATGATGGCGAACGGCATGCTCGCTGGCTTGGTCGCGATCACCGCCCCTTGCGCGTTCGTGCAGCCTTGGGCGGCCGCGGTGCTCGGCGGACTCGCCGGCATCTTCGTCGTCGAGGCGGTGTGGTTCATCGAGCGCAAGGCGAAGATCGACGATCCCGTCGGAGCGATCTCGGTGCACGGCGTCTGCGGCATCTGGGGTGTCTTGTGCGTCGGCATCTTCTCCGACGGCCAGTACGGCCAAGGCTGGAACGGCACTGTGTATGCCGACACCGCGCACGGCGTCACCGGCATCCTCTACGGCGGGGAGGGCTGGGGTCAGCTGGGTGCCCAGGCCGTCGGTGCCCTCACCATCATCTTCGTGATGGGCGGCGTCGCATACGCCTTCTTCAAGATCCAGAACGCGGTCATGAAGGGTGGCATCCGGCCCACTCCCGAAGTCGAGGTCGAAGGCATGGATATCCCCGAGATGGGTGTGCTCGCCTACGAGTTCCCGCTCGGAGTCGAGGGCTACGAGCTCGAGCACGAACACGAGGAGCCTGCATCGTCCTAGGCCGACACCGTTCGTCACTGACAGGGGTGGCCGGCGCCTCAGGTGCCGGCCACCCTCATGTACCGGAGAGTCCGATGACCGTCACCGACGCGCTGCTCGACATCTTGATCGTGCTCGTGGCGGCGAAGGTCGCCGCGGAGCTCATGGAGCGGCTCAACATCCCGGCCGTCGTGGGCGAGATCCTCGCCGGCATCTTGATCGGGCCGTCGGTGCTCGACCTCGTCAGCTCGAGCGATGTGTTGCGGGTGCTCGGTGAGATCGGCGTCATCCTGTTGCTCCTCGAGGTCGGCTCCGAGCTCGAGCTGAGCGAGCTGGCCGCAGTCGGTCGCGCGTCGCTGACGGTCGCGATCGTGGGAGTCATCCTGCCGTTCGTGGGCGGCGCCGCGTTCGGCAGCGCCGTCGGGATGACCGGCAAGGAGGCGATCTTCGTCGGCGCCGCGCTCACCGCGACGAGCGTGGGCATCACGGCCCGGGTGCTGGGCGACCTCAAGGCATTGGCGATGGTCGAGTCGCGCACGGTGCTCGGCGCCGCCGTCGCGGATGACGTGATCGGCCTCGTCATCCTGACCGTCGTCGTACGCCTCGCGACCTCGGGCTCGGTGTCCGCGCTGAGCGTGCTGTGGATCGTGTTCGTCGCCGTCGCGTTCTTGGCGGTCACGGCGTACGTCGGAGTGCGCTTCGTCCCGGGCTTCTTCGATTGGATCGCTCGTCAGAGCCGTTCGTCCGGCACGCTCGTCGCGATCGCACTCGCGTTCACGCTCGCGATCGCGGAGCTCGCGAACGAAGCGAAGCTGGCGCCGATCGTCGGGGCGTTCGTGGCGGGGCTCGCGCTCGGTCGGAGCAGCTCGTCCGATCGCATCCGAAGGGAGCTGCAGCCGGTCGGGCACCTCTTCATCCCGGTCTTCTTCTTGACCATCGGCATCGAGGTCGACGTCGCGCAGTTCGCGAAGCCGTCGGTGCTCGCCATCGCCGGCGTGCTGTTCGTGATCGCGGTCGCAGGGAAGCTCGCTGCGGGGGTGGGGATGATCGGTTCGCCGGGCGACCGCATCCTCGTCGGGATCGGCATGATCCCTCGCGGAGAGGTCGGGTTGATCTTCGCGACGATCGGCTTGTCACAAGCGATCATCGGCCAGCGCGACTACGCGGCGATCTTGCTCGTCGTGCTTCTCACCACGCTCGCCACGCCGCCCGTGCTGCGCTCACGTCTGGAACGCATGCGAAGAGGCGCGACGGGCGCCGCGCGGCCCACAAGCGCCCCGACCCGAGGGAGGGTGGCTCGCGTTGGGCGACGGCCGCGGTGGCATGGTGTCGTCGACCTGGTGGCGATCCCTCCGATCGGCGAAGCACTCGACGTCGGCATGCAAGCAGCGCTCATGCTCGATGAGCAGCACCGACCGGGTGAGCGCCTCGTCGACTGGTTGGGCCAGCTGCCGTCGGCTCCTTTGCGGTTCGACCGTGGCGCCCGTCAGACGTTCTTCACCATGCTCGAGCGCGGGCGCCCCCGGTCGTGGCGCTTCCTCCAGATCACGGGGCTGCTCGACCGCGCGCTCCCGGAGCTCGGCGAGGCGATCGCGCGCCGGGAGCCCTCTGCGCTCGATCTCGATCCGTTCGGTGCCCTTCATTGGGCCACCCTCGATGCGGTTCACCGCGAGCTCGCCGATCGCGTGGCGCGCCGACTGCCTCCGCTCGCGCATCCCGAATGGGTGGAGCTGGCGGCGCTCGTGCTCGACGCAAGCGGCGGGTCCCAGCCGCCGGTTCTGCTCGCTCGTCGCGTGATGCAACGCCTCGATCTCGGTGCGGCACCCGAACAAGCGGTGGCCGCTCTCGTGGGCGACGCCGGCCTCCTGAGGCGCGCTGCACTCCGCCCCGACGCTCTCGCTGAGGAGACGGTGCTGCAGCTCGCTGCGCACCTCGGGACGCCGGAGCAGGCCCGCGGGCTTGCCGTCCTGACTGTGGCCGCCGAGGAGCCCGACGCGCGTCGAGCGCGCACGCATCGATGCGCTTCTCGAGCTCATCGAAGCCGCCCTCGCTCATCCCGAGCTCACGAGCCGGTCGGCGAGCAACACAGTCGAGCAACGGCGCAATGCCGCGGCGCGATTGACCGACGACCCGAAGGTGAAGCAGCGGCTCGCGATCGCGCCGCGCGCGTATGTCCTCGCGCAGACGCCCGAGGCGCTGGCGCGTCAGGCGGCGCTGTGCGAGCCCGCGGTGACCGGCGACGAGGTACGTGCGGGTGTCGTCGTCGACGGGCCGAATCGGTGGCGCATCGAAGTGGTCGCCGCGGACCGAATCGGTCTTCTGTCGCGCGTCGCTGCCGCCATGAACGAGCTCGGCTTCGACATCGAGGACGCGGTCGTGTGCACGTGGCCCGACGGCGCGGCCCTGACCAGCTTCGGAGTGCGTCGAGCGGAGCCGCCACTCGCGTCCGAAGTGGAGGATCGGGTGCGCGCCGCATTGCGTGGGGAGCTCGCCTCACCGCCGGTCGAGGATGCGACGGTGACCTTCGACGACGAGGCCTCTCCGTGGCACACGATCTGCCAGGTGGAGACGACCGATCGCCCCGGGTTGCTCGCAGCGGTCACCGCGGCGTTCGCCGCCGCGGGGGCAGCGTGCACTCTGCGCGCATCACCACGAACGGCGCTGCGGTCGCTGACACCTTCGAGATGACCGATGACAGGGGCGCCAAGCTCGATCCCGCACACCAAGCCCGAATCAGGGAGCTGATCCACTCTGGAGTGCGCCCCGGTCGGCGGCGCCGCTTCGCGCGGAGGGCCTAGATCGGGACGCAGAGCAAGGGGTCGAGCAGACACACCGTTGTCGTGGTGTCCGGCTCGGTGGTTGTCGGCGAGGTGTCTGCCACGGTGGTCGTCGGCGAGGTGTCTGGCCATCGGTGGTCGTCGGCGAGGTATCAGCGACCGTGGTCGTCGTGGCCGCGGTCGTCGTGGCCGCGGTGGTCGTGGTTGCTTGCGTCGTGGTGGGTGCTTGCGTCGTGGTCGGCGCTGTGTGTCGTGGTCGTGGACCTCGCCGTCGTCGGCGTCGTCGGGTAGATGACCCCGGCCGCGTTCGGAAGATCGACCGTCGTCGTGGTCGATCGAGTGGTGGTCGACGCGAGCGTGGTCGTCGTCTTGTCGCCGGTGGTGGTCGTGCCCTTCTTCGCCGTCGTCGTGGTCGCGCGTGTCGTCGGAGGTGGGGGCACGGTCGAGGTGGTGGTCACGACGACTCGCTTCGGCGTCTGCTTCGGAGGCGGAGGCGGCGCGTCGACCTGGTACACGATGGTGAGCGCCGCGCCAGTTGCGTTGCCCGTGGGGTCGGTGGCGACGATCTCGATGCGATTCGAGCCGAGCGCGAGCGGCACGTCAGCAGCGAACGCGCCGTCGCCGTCCGCCGTCAGCTCGATGCCCGCGATGACCACGTTCGCGTTCGGGTCGGTCACGCCGCTCACCACGATGTGATTCGTGCCCACCTTGAGGCCGTCGGTCAGCGCCGGGTCGAGGAGCAACGGAGGAGGCGTGGTGTCGGGCGGGGGCATCGGCGCGCGATCGGCCTCAGTCGTGGGCGACGTCTCGACTGCAGCTGTGGCCGGCGGCTCGGCGGCGCGCACGAGCTGCGTGCCGGGTCCACCGCGGTCGAACAGGAAGGCGACGGCGAGCACCACGAGGACCCCGACCGCGAGCGCTCCGAAGAGCACGTTGTCGCGGGTTCGCTTGCGGTAGCGGTGGAACGGCCTCGACACGAACGCACCGATCGTCGCCAAGACCGCGAGCACGACGTTGTCGCGTGCGTGACGGCGGAACCACAGGCGGATCCGAGCCCAGCGGCGCTCGACCCGGGCGGCGAACGTCGAGAGCGCGTCGTTGACCGCTGTCCGTCGGCGTCTCGCTCTGGCCATCTGTCTTTACCCGGTCGCGCCCAGATTCATCATCAGCTCGTCGGCGGCGGACCCGGATCGGTGGTGGTGGGCGGGTCGGTGGTGGTGGGCGGGTCGGTGGTGGTCGGGGGGTCGGTGGTGGTCGGGGTCGGTGGTGGTCGCCTGGGTCGTCGTGGGGGCCTGGGTCGTCGTGGCGGCCTGGCTGGTCGTCGTCGCCAAGCTCGTGGTCGTGCCGACCGTTGTCGTGGCCCCGTGCGTCGTGGTCGCGCCTCCGCCCGAGGTGGTCGATGAGCCACCCCCGCCACCGGGCTGCTCCTGACCCTGGATCGTCGTCGTGGTCACGCCCTTCACCGTCGTCGGGGCGAACGTGGTCGCTGTGGTGGGCGAGCCCGCTCTCGTCGTCGTCGCGGCGCGGGTCGTCGTCGTCGGCTTGACCGTCGACGTCGTCGTGACGATGGTCTTCGGCGGCTTCTTGGACGGCGGCGGCGGTGCCGGCGCGTTGACCTTGTACACGATCGTGATCGCGAATCCGGTCGCGTTGCCCGCCTCGTCCGTCGCCGTGACCTCGATGACATTCGGGCCGAGCTGCAGGGGGATGTCACGCCCCCACGCGCCGTTCGCATCCGCGGTCGCCTCGACACCGGCGATGACCATGTGCGCGCCCGGGTCGGTCAGGCCGCTGACGACAAGGTGGTCGACGCCGACCTCGATCCCGTCGTAGAGGCTCGCGTCGAGGGAGATCGCGGGCGGCGTGGTGTCCGGAGGGATGGTCACCTCGGTCGTCGTGACTTCCTCGGTGGGCGAGGTGGAGGCCTCCGTCGACGACGGCGCTCCGGTCACGACCTGGGTCGTGCCGCCGCCGGTGTCAGCCAGCACGGCACCTGTCATCGACAGGAACGCCACGAAGCTGAGACCGAGCATCGTGCCTGGGTTGGTGAGCCAGTCCTTCGCGCTCATTGCGTGATCTCCTGAGACGGCGGGGCGTCCTGAGTCGGGGGTGCCACGGTGCCGATCACCGTGGTCGGGAGCGTGACCGTCGCCGATGTCGTCGGCGCGGTCGTCGTCGGCGCCGTTGTCGTGGGCGCAGTGGTCGTCGAGTAGTGGTGCTCGCGCGTCGTGCTGGTGGCGATCGTCGTGGTGGTCGCCTTGACGGTGGTGGTGGTCGTCGGCTTCGCGGTCGTCGTCGTCGGCTTCACCGTTGTGGTCGTCGCCTTGACGGTGGTCGTGGCTTCGCCGTGGTCGTTGATCGGGGCGTGGTCGTCGGGACGTCACCCAACGTCGACAGCACGACCGTCGGCGGAGGGTCTTCGGTCGTGTTCAGGCCGGGCTGCGCGACCGGGAGAGTCACGGCCGGCAGGGGAGGGCCGGTCGGCGCCGCGCCCGATGGAGGGCGCAGCGAGGTAGGTCTGGTTGCGGGAGCTCGCGTGCGAGGTCGACGGCGCGATGGCCGCGCCAGTGACCTCTGTCGGCAGCACGGCAGCCTCAGGAGGGAGTGTCGTCGTGGCCGCGCGCCCGACTGGCGCATCGAGTCGCACATCTGTGACGTGGTCGCGCGTCGATGGGGAAGGCATTGCGAGCCACACGATGCAGATGCTCACGACTCCCACTCCCAAGACGCCGACGACACCGGCAGCGCGCGCGCTCGATCCAGGTCCCCGCCGTCCGTCCGCGCCGTTCACCGACGACCCATCGGCACGCGGCGCGACGGAATTGAGGCTGGTCAGCGGGTCAGGCGAGCTTTGATGCGATCGACCCAGCCGCCCTCAGCGCCGTGCCGTCGGCGCCATCGGTCGAGTAGGTGACCGTCGGCGCCGCCGCCGCCTCGGCGAGCAGGCCCGCCAGCAAGGCGCCGAACGCAAG
>CAVUAV010000013.1:0-553796 GCA_963739555.1 uncultured Acidimicrobiales bacterium
TGCGCGCTGATCTGCTCGACAGCTCGATGCCGTTCCCGTGGGGCACGTCCGTCGTCAACATCTCGGGATCGTTCGTGCTCGGCGTCATCACCGGCCTCGCGCTGTACCACGGGCTCGGCGTCGACTCGAAGCTCGTGTTCGGCACCGGGTTCTGCGGTGCGTACACGACGTTCTCGACGTTCAGCTACGAGACGGTGCGGCTCGCCGAGGGCGGGGCGACGCGCGCCGCGATCCGCAACGTCGCGGTGAACACCGCCGGCGGGCTGCTCGCCGCGGCCGCCGGCCTCGCGCTCATGGCCGCCGCGTGAAGTCGGTCGTGTAGTTCGTGTCGTCGACGAGGAGCTGGTCTTCGGGCAGCTGCACTCCGTAGTTCAGCGCGCCGTCGATGTCGTGCATCCACACCTCTTCGGGGAGGTCGTAGAGCACCTCGACGCCGTAGCCGTTCGGGTCGTTGATGTAGACGCTGTGCGTCATGCCGTGGTCGACGCGCAGGTTCATCTTCACGCCGTTGTCCTTGAGGAACTGCACCTCCTCGAGCCACGACTCACGATCGGGATAGGTGATCGCGATGTGGTTGATCGCGAGCGTGCTCTTGTACATCGACCATTCGGCCGGCGGCTCGGGGAGGAGGTCCTTCTGCTCGACGAGCGCGATGTCGTGGTGGTTCACGTCGTCGACGACGCCGCTGTAGAAGCGCATCGTCATGTTCGGACGGTTCTCGCGCGGGTGCAGCTCGCCCACCTGCTTGAACCCGAGCAGGTCGCACCAGAAGTGGTGCGACTCCTCCATGTCGCGCACGTTGATGACGAGGTGGTTGACGCCCCGTGGGGTCACGGCTGCCGAACGCTTGCGGATCTGCTCGCTCACCCCTCCAGCATCGCAAAGATCTCGTCGTTGTCGGCGCCGAGCCGTGCCGCAGGGCGGAGTGCGGACGGCCGCTCGTCCTCGAACCGCACCGGCGGGACGGGCTGGTGGATCGTGCCGAGCACCGGGTGCTCGAACGTCTCGACCGTGCCGTTCGCCACGACCTGCGGGGCGGCCCGCACATCGGCAAGCGCCACGACCGGCGAGGCGGGGACGTCGTGACGGTCCAGCCGGTCGAGCACCTCCGCGGTCGTGAGCGACTCCATCGCCCGGCCCGCGAGCCGGGTCACGGCGACCGGCCGCACGCTGCCCGCGGTCGCGATCTCGGCTTCGTCGAGGTCGAACGCGCCGACGAGCCCGTCGATCTGGCGCGGGGTGAGCGTGATGAACGAGATGTGCCCGTCGAGGGTCGGCCACAGCCTGAACCCGTTGGCGATGTCGGGACGCTCGTTCACCGGATGCAGCACCGTGTGGTTCATCATCCCGTC
Organism: uncultured Acidimicrobiales bacterium; assembly: GCA_963739555.1. Lineage (GTDB taxonomy): Bacteria > Actinomycetota > Acidimicrobiia > Acidimicrobiales > DATKAS01 > DATKAS01. Next base: position 1,353 of record CAVUAV010000013.1, read on the forward strand.
GGGCCAGAGCGTGGCGACGTTGACGTCGAGCATGCACACCTCGACGCTGCGTCCTTCGCCGGTCGTGGCGCGGCCGACGAGCGCGGCGCACACGGCCTGCGCCATCGCCCAACCGGTGAGCTTGTCGACGATGCCGTTGCGCACCATCGCCGGCTCGCCGGTGTGCGGGTTGCGCTGGCGATCGCAGATCCCGGACATCGCCTGGATCACGTGGTCGTACGCGGGATGGCCGGCCTTCGGTCCGGTCGAGCCGAAGCCCACGATCGTGACGTGGATGAGGTTCGGCCGCGTCGCCCGCACCGAATCGGCGTCGATTCGGAGCGACTTCGCCGCCGCCGGTCGGTAGTTGTGCACGACGACGTCGGCCCAGTCGAGCAGCCGCTCGAACACCGGACGCGACTCGGCGAGCTCGAGGTCGAGCACGAGCGACCGCTTCGACCGGTTGAGGTTCGCGTAGTACGCGGAGAGGCCGTCGCTGCCGGTGCCGAGGTTGCGGATCGGGTCGCCGATGGGCGGTTCGAGCTTGATCACGTCGGCGCCCTGATCGCCGAGGATCATCGTCCCGAACGGTCCCGACATGTTCGCCGTGATGTCGAGCACCTTGATGCCGGTGAGCGGAAGGGTCATCGGGCCTCCTCGGCTTCAGCGAGCAAGCGCCGCGCGATCACGATGCGCTGGATCTCGTTCGTCCCCTCGCCGATGCACAGCAGCGGCGCGTCGCGGTAGTAGCGCTCGATGTGCTCCTCGGTGGAGTAGCCGTAGGCGCCGAAGATCCGCATCGCGTCGGTCGCGTTCTCGAGCGCGGCTTCGGTCGCGACGAGCTTCGCCATGCCGGCTTCGAGGTCGCAGCGCCGTCCCTCGTCGAAGATCGCCGCGGCTCTGCTGCGGTGAGCAATCGGGCCGACGCGACGCGGCACGCCATGTCGGCGAGCTTCAGCTGGATCGCCTGGTGCTGACCGATCGGCCGTCCCATCGTCTCGCGCACGTTCGCGTAGCGCAGCGACGCTTGGAGCGCGGCATCAGCGACGCCGACCCCGCGCGCGGCGACGTTGATGCGGCCGAGCTCGAGGCCGCCGAGCACCTGCGCCATGCCTCGGCCCTCGACGCCACCGAGCAGCCGTGATGCGTCGACGTGCACGTCGTCGAAGAGCAGCTCGACCGTGTCGACGCCCTTGTAACCGAGCTTCCCGAGCTTGCGCGGCACCGTGTAGCCGTCGAGGTCCTTGCGCGCGAGGAGCACCGAGGTGCCTCGACTGCGCGGCGTCGCCTCGAGATCGGTCTTCACGAGCAGCGCGAGGCAGTTGCCGTGCCCGCCGTTCGTGATCCAGGTCTTCGTGCCGTTCACGACGTAGAAGTCGCCGTCGCGTCGAGCGGTCATGCGAATGGCCTGCAGGTCGGTGCCCGCCGTCGGCTCGGTCAGCGCCAGCCCGCCGCGCAGCTCACCCGACGCGAGCTTCGGGAGGAAGTCCGCGCGCTGCTCGTCGGTGCCGAACATCCGGATGAGGTGCGCCATCATCAGATGCGAGTTGAGGACACCGGTGAGCGACATCCAGACGGCGGAGATCTGCGTGACGATCTCTGCGTAGGTGGTGGTCGACAGGCCGAGCCCCCCGTACTCCGTCGGGATCGTGGCGCCGAACAGACCGAACTCCCGCATCTGCTCGACCATCTCGGTCGGGTAGGCGTCGGCGTGCTCGAGCTCGATCACGTTCGGCAGGACGTCCCGCTCGAGCCAGCGGGCCAGGACCCTTTGGAACTCGTCGGTCACGGATCGACCTTAGAGTCGGGACGCCCCATGAAGCTGCTGCACACCGCCGACTGGCACGTCGGCAAGACGATCAAGGGCCAGTCGCGGCCTGGCGGAGCATCGGGCCGTGCTGGCCGACATCGTCCGCATCGCCGACACCGAGAACGTCGACGTCGTGCTGATCGCGGGCGACCTGTACGAGACCGCGGCGCCGACGCCCGACGCCGAGGCGCTCGTGCTGAAGACGTTGCTCGACCTGCGCGACACGGGCGCGCACGTCATCGTCATCTCGGGCAACCACGACAACGCGCCGCGGTTCGAGGCGGTGCGTCCGCTGTTCGCCGCGCTCGGCGTCGTGGTGATGGGCGCGCCTCGGCGTCCGGCCGATGGCGGCGTCGTCGAGGTCGAGGGTCGTTCGGGCGACTCGGTGCGCGTGGCGCTCGTGCCGTTCCTCTCGCAGCGCGGGATCATCCGCACCGAGCAGCTCATGGGCCAAGACGCGGGCCAGAACGTCGCGACCTACGACGAGCGCATGCGCCAGATGGTCTCGGCGTTGTGCACGCCGTTCGCTGACGACGCGGTGAACGTCGTCGCCGCGCACTGCATGGTGATGGGCGCGTCGTTGGGCGGCGGCGAGCGCTCGGCGCAGACGTACATGGACTACGCGGTCGGTGCGGTCGCGTTCCCTGCGCACGCGCACTACGTCGCGCTCGGGCACCTCCACCGCACGCAGCAGATCGCCGGCGCCGCGCCGATCTGGTACTCGGGATCGCCACTGCAGGTCGACTTCGGCGAGGTCGAGGGGCCGAACAGCGTGCTGCTCGTGACCGCGGACCGGAAGTCGCCCGCGGTCGTGCGTCCGGTTGCGGTCGCCGGGGGACGTCGACTCCGCACGTTGCGCGGCACGGTCGACCAGCTCCGCGCGCTCGCCACTCACGCGGACGACGCGTTCCTGCGGGTCGTGGTCGAAGGCCCGATCAAAGCCGGCCTGGCGGAGGACGTGCGCGAGCTCCTCGGGGACTCGGTGGTCGAGGTGCGGCTCGCCTCGCCCGCGGACGCGCCGGGCGGGCCCCGGAGTCGCATGTCCGGACAGACGCCGCACGAGCTGTTCGCCGCCTACCTCGAGAGCGTCGGCGTCTCCGACGAGCGGCTCACCGCGCTGTTCGCCGAGCTGCTCGACGAGGCGAGCGCGAGCTGATGCGTCCGATCTCGATCACGGCCGAGGGGTTCACGGCGTTTCGCGACGCGGTGACCGTGGACTTCACCGGCACCGAGTTCTTCGCGCTCGTCGGCCCGACCGGTTCGGGCAAGTCGAGCGTCCTCGACGCGATCTGCTTCGCGCTCTACGGCATCGTCCCGCGCTACGACGACGATCGGCTCGTCGCACCCTCGATCACGCAAGGAGCGAACGAGGCGCGGGTGAGCCTCACGTTCGAGCTCGGCGGATCGCAGTACGTCGCCACGCGCATCGTGCGGCGCACGAAGACCGGTGGCGCGACGACGAAGGAAGCCGCGGCTCGAGTGCGACGGTGAGGTGCTCGCCGGCGACGCGAAGGGGATGAACGAAGCGGTCGCCGAGCTCATCGGTCTGCCGTTCCGGCACTTCACGCGCTGCGTGATCCTTCCGCAGGGCGAGTTCGCGCAGTTCCTCCACGACAAGCCTTCCGATCGGCAGGACCTCCTCGTCAAGCTGCTCGACCTCGGCGTCTACGAGCGGATGCGTCGTCGCGCCGCGCAGGTCGCGGACGAGAAGGCGAACGAGGTCGCGCTCGACGAGAAGATGATCGAGCGGTTCGCGGACTGCACGCCCGACGCCCTCGAGGCGGCGAAGGCCGAGGTGGTGGCGCTGGGCTTGCTGCGCACGCGGCTCGACGATGCCGAGCCGCGGGTCGCGGAGCTGACTGTTGCGGCCGAGACCGCGATCGCCGCGGCGCAGAGCGCAGTCCGAGTTGTCGCGTTGTTGCAGGTCGTGTCGGTCCCGAAGCAGGCGCGGTCGTTGCACGCGGAACGAGACCAGCGCGGTCGCGGCGCAGAACGACGCAGCCGACGTGGTCGCAGCGGCCGACACGGCGATGACGAAGGCCGAAGCGGTCGCAGCAGCTGCCCCCGATCAGGCGGAGCTGAAGGCCACGATCGACGCGTACCGCGAGCTCGCGGGTGTCGGCGAGCAGATCGCCGCGATCGACGCACAGCTCGCGGCGGCGACTCCGAAGCTCGAGGATGCGAAGGCGGCGCTCGAAGCCGCGTCGCACGATGTGCTCCACGCCGAGCAGCAGTACGACGCCGCGATGGAAGACAACGCGGCGACCGTGCTCGCGGCCGCGCTCGTCGTGGGCGAGCCGTGCCCGGTGTGCGAGCAGGTGGTCACGAAGAAGCCCAAGGTGCGTCCCGGTGAGAAGGACAAGGCGAAGAAGGCGCTCGACGCCGGCGCGCAAGAGCGAGGCCAAGCTGCGCGAGGGGCTGGCACAGGTCGAGCAGACGATGTCAGGGGAGCGGGGCCACCGCGAGGCGCTCGTCAAGCAGCAGGCGACGTTCGAGAAGCGAGTGAAGGGACAGCCCGACGCGAAGGCGTTGACCGCACTGCTCGCAGAGGCGCAGCAGGTGCGCGCCGCGCACGAGGCTGCGCAGAAGGCGTTCGCCGCGGCCGTGAAGGCAGAGCGCGCGGCGGGCGACGCGGTCACCAAGTTCGACCGTGACCTCGACGCAGCGAGGCGCGAGTGCGTGGCGCAGCGCGATCCGCTGGTCAGCGCGGGGCTCGAGCCGCCGCACATCGAGGGCCCGCTCGTCGACGCGTGGGACGGCCTCGTCGCGTGGGCCGCAGCTGCGATCCCTCAGCATCAGGAGCTGAGCGAGCGCCAGACCGTGGCGGCGCGAGCAGCACGCCGAGGCGCTCACGGCGTTGCTCGACGAGCTGCGTGAGGCCGCGGGAGCGCGCGGCGACGCGTCGCTGTCGGCGATGCAGCAGTCGGCGGCGGTGCGCGAGACCAGCGCGAAGGCCGAGGAGAAGCGAATCGCGGACGGCATGAAGGAAGCCGCGAAGCTCCTGAAGCGCGTCGACGAGCGTCCGTGACGAGATCGAAGTCGCGCGTGCGCTCGCGAACCTCCTGAAGTCGACGGGGTTCGAGAAGTGGCTCGTGAACGAGGCGTTGGAGCGCTTGGTGCTCGGCGCGTCCGAGACGCTCGAGCTGCTGTCGGGCAACCAGTACGCGCTCGCCGTGAACGAGGGCAACGAGTTCGAGGTCATCGACCATCGCAACGCCGACGACCGTCGGGCCGCGAAGACCCTCTCGGGCGGCGAGACGTTCCAGGCGTCGCTCGCGTTGGCGCTCGCGCTCGCCGATCAGGTCGGCGCGATGGCCGCGGGCGGCGCGGCGAAGCTCGACTCGATCTTCCTCGACGAGGGGTTCGGCACGCTCGACGCCGACTCGCTCGACGCGGTCGCGAGCGCGCTCGAGACGCTGGGCAGCGACGACCGGATGGTCGGCATCGTGACGCACGTGCGCGAGCTCGCCGAGCGCGTGCCGGTGCGCTACGAGGTCGTGAAGGGCCCGCGCACGTCGACGATCACGCGAGTCGACACGTGAACTTCTCGGTCGATCCGTGGGATGTCGAGTACGGCACCTCGTCCGAGCTCGACGCCGAGTCCGCGGGCACGGTCAACGTCGAGGTCGAGATGCCGGCGGGCTCGTGGCGCGGTCTTGATGCTTCCGGGGCGGCGGCGCGACCCGAGACCGTGCTCTTCGTCGACGGCGTGCGCCGCATCGACGCTCGTGTGTGGATCGACGGCGACAGCCCGGGGATCTGCGCCTCGTACGCCGCGGGCGCGGTGCGGTGCGACGGGCGCGCCGAGGTCGTCGACATCGCCGTCGCCCGCGGGATGTTCAGCACGGCCTCGACCGCCGCCGACATCGTCACGCGGCACGCCGCTTACCCGGCGCGCATGGCCGCGTCGAACGACATCGCCGGGCTCATGCTCGCCGTGCACGAGCGCATGACCGACGTCGAGGTCGCGATCGCCGCCGCGGTGGAGGGGGCTGACCTCGTGGTGATCGACGGCCCGCTGCGGGGTCGGGCCCACATCGACCACGCGATCGGCTTCATCAAGAGCCATGCAGTGCGCTACCTCCCCGACGAGCTGCATCGGATCGTCGGCACGTTGGCCGCGGGGCAGCGGACGCCGGTGTTCACGGTCGCGTCGACATGGAGCCGGCACTCGTGGTACCTGCGGCTGCCGGGCCCGTCGGGATCGCCGTGGTCGGGCGTCGTGCGCTGCGAGTGCCCGCCTGACCTCGCGCCGGCGGCGGCGATCGCCCTTGCTGACACGACAGCGGCGGTGCTGCCACGGTTCGCGTCCGAGCCGCACAAGGACACCCGCGCGCCGCAGAACCTCTATCCGATCGGTGGCCTCGAGCGCGAGCTGCGCCACCGGCTCGGAGACCAGGCGCTGCTGTACCGCTCGCTGCGGGCGGCCGCCGCGGTCACCGTCGGCTGACCCCGCACGACAGACACATTCGGCCGCTGCCACATCGGCAACGAATCGATATCGAATCGTCGCCGACGTGACGAAAGTGGGTGCGGCCTGGGTCCTCTAGGAACTGGCCGCTGCCCAGGTGTTCCAGGTCGCGAGCTCCTCCGCCGATGGGATCGCGAGCCCCCGCGTGAGCGTGAGCCAGTAGTACTCGTCGATCATCTTCGGGAGGCTCGACATCGGGCGCCCGAGCGCCTTCGGGATGTCCCTCGCGGCGATCCCCATCGCGGCGGCCTCGGCCTCGATGCCACGCATCTGCTGCTGCACGTCGAGGAGGTAGGCGAGGTAGCTGTCTCGACCCCCGTCGAGTGCGAGCGCGGCGCGCATGGGGTCGTCCCACGGCGGAAGCACCCGCGGGCGGAGCGCGTGCAGCGCCTTGCCTGCGCCTGTCGCGCCGACGGTGACGATCGCGATCTTGCCGGACGGCGTGCGGCGACTGCTCGCCTGCCGATCCTTCAGGTCGGCGTAGGCATCGGCGGTCGTCTCGAGCTGGCGGACCTTCAGCTTCGAGAGGGACGCATTGGGCTTCGGGAGCTCGTCGAGCCAGCGAGCGCCCCAGTCGGCGAGCATCGCCGCCGCGGTCCTGTGGTGCGCGATGGCGAACTGCCGACATCCCCATTTGTTCAGCCAGACGAGGAGCGCCTTCGCGTGCGCCGGGTCGACGAGGTCGACCCGACCGTTGGTCGTGGCATCGAGATCCGCGCTTGCGGTGTCGGCGCCGGCGAGCTCACCGAACAGCCGACATCCGTATGCGAGCTCGTAGAGGCGCACCGCTCAGCCCGCGAAGTCGAGGATGAACTGGTGCTGGAGCTCGTTCTCGATCGCGATCGATCGATAGTGCTCGCGCACCCATCGGCGCGCGTCAGCTGCGGGCACGCCGGCGAGCACGGCCATGCACCCGAGCACCGTCCCCGTGCGCCCGATGCCGCCGATGCACGCGACCTCGACGCGCTCACCGCGAGCCGCGCGGTCGTACGCGTCGCGGATGGCTTCGTGGGCGCGACGCGTGCTTTCGACGCCAAGGGGAACCCCGAAGTCGGGCCAGTCGAGGATCGTGTGGTCCCACGGGAGGTCTTGGTCGGCCCAGCGATGGTCGAGGTAGAGCCCGAAGTCGGGGTCGGGATCGCCGCCGGGACGCCCGATGCCCGTCGCCTGCACGACCACGCCGTTCGGCAGCTCGACGATCATCGACTCGCCGTGACAGCATGTCGCGCTCCGTGACGGGCCGCCGCGTAACGTCGCGCCGTGGCGGCATACGTCCTCATCGGTGGGCTGGTCTTCGGAGCGATCGGCTACTTCATCGGCGAGAAGAAGGGCCGCGCCATCGTCGGGCTCGTGCTCGGGTTCCTTCTCGGAATCATCGGCGTGATCATCATCGCCCTCATCCCGAAGGTGAAGACCACCGATGACCGCATCTTGCTTCCGTACACGCCGGGCGCGGGGCCGGGCTGGTTCAACGACCCGCAGCGCCGCCACGAGCTCCGCTACTTCGACGGCACCCTGTGGACCGAGCACGTGTCAGACGACGGCGTGCAGGCGGTTGACGGCTGGGTGCCGCCACCGCCCCCACCGCCGCCGCCAATGCAACCGCCGCAACCGCCGCCGCCCAGCTGAGTCAGCAACCCACGGCGACGGCGTCGAGCGCGGCGATCTCGTCGACCTCGTCCTTCATCGAGGAGCTCATCTCCAAGAGCAGTCCGCCGATGTCGTCGTCGGTCCACGTGAACGATGCGAGGGCGTCGGTCACGTCGAACAGCGCAAACGACAGACGGTCGCGGGTCTCCTGGTAGCCGCGCAGCGCGGCGTCCATGACCGTGCAACCCGCGCCCGCACCGATCACCGCCGCGAGAGCAGCTCGGCGTCACGCAACGCGTCGGTGAGGCCGTGCGCGCTGATCGGGTCCTTCCAGTAGCCGGCGTCGCCGACGAGCGCCCAACCGGGGCCCCACGGGCGTCGCATGAGGCCGGGGCGACCGAGGAACGTCCGCACGCCGGGCGGCGCGGTCGCAGCGGCGACGCGGTCGGCGAGCTCGGGCGACACTTCGCACAGCAGCTGGCGCATCACCTCGGGACCGCCGGTTCCGATCTTGGCCGCAGGTGCGCCCACGAAGACGACCGCCTCGCCGTCGTTGGTCGGGATGATCCCCGCTCCGGCGCCCGGGCGGAAGAACCACTCGTAGCCCGTCGTCTCGAGATCACGCCAGTACCCATAGATCACCGCGGTCGCGCCGGTGCCCGAGCGCACGACCGGCGCGCCCACACGCTGGGCGATCGTCGACCGCATGCCGTCGGCGCCGATGACCAGGCCCGCGTCGAAGTGGACGCCCTGACCCTTCTCGTCGCGGCCGACGACGCCAGTGACGCGGCCCTTGTAGTTGCGTCGCACGCCCGAGACGGTGACGCCGTAGCGCACCTCGGCGCCGGCGCGAGCCGCGGCGTCGACCAAGATCGGGTCGAGCACCGTGCGGCGCGGCGCGTAGAGCGCGTCGACGCCGTGCTGCATCTTGATCGGGATGCTGAACGACGTGTCGGTCGTGAACGACACGCTGCGCACCGGCGGCGTGCCCTTGTCGATGATGTGCTCGAGCAGTCCCCAGCGGTGCAGCTGCATGACGCCACCCCGCATGAGCGCGTGCGTCGACAGGGTGTCGACCCCATAGCGACTGCGGTCGACGAGCAGCACCTTCATCCCACTGTCGGCGAGGAGCATCGCAGTGGCGGCACCCGCAGCGCGGGCGCCGACCACCACGACGTCGTACCGGTTCTGAGCCGGCGTCGGTCGGGCTGCGCTCATGGCTCAGCCCGCATCCACGTCGATGCTGACGGGAACGCCGTTCGTGATCACGTCGTAGACGGCCGAACGCTGACGCGACTGCTCGACGACCTTGCGGAGCTTCGCCGGATCGTCGCCGCGCAGCTTGAAGCTCACGCGGAGCTGCTCGTACCCGTTGCGAGCCGGATGGGCGTCGCTCGCGAGGCCCAGGATGCCGAGCAGGTCGATGTCGCCCTCGACGGTCGACTCGACCTCGGTGAGGTTCACGCCACGTGCGGCGGCGACGTTCGCGATGCCGGCCGTGAGGCAAGCGGCGAGCGCGTGCAGCAGGAACTCGACCGGGGTGGGGGCGTTGTCCTTGCCGACGAGGATCGCCGGGTGATCGGCGTCGTACGTGAACGCCTGCTGATGGGCCATCTCCTGCATGGCGCCGAAGAAGCCGTGGATCGTCGTCTGGTTGTGCGTGCCGTTGATCCACTTGTTCGTGGCGCGGAACTGGAACTTGGCGATGTCGTTGTTGCCCTTCACGGCGTCGATCGTGGCGAACAACGTCGCGGTGTCGACACCGTTGCGGGTCTGGTTCTCGATGGTGGTCATCGGAGTGTCTCCTTGGATGGGGTGATGCGTGTGATGTCTCGAGCACGGTCGCATCTCGATGACGCCAAGACTTGGAGGAGATCTGAAGAGCAAGTGAAGGGTGGTCTCCACCGCGTCTCCAAGACCGCGAACGAGTCGCGCGCTCACGATGCTCGACATGAAGATCGAGCTCTCCAACGTGTCCCGGGTCGTGCGGGGTGGACATACGGTCCTGCGCGACGTTTCGTTCACGATCGATCCAGGGGAGATGGTCGCGATCGTCGGCGCGAGTGGCGCCGGCAAGTCCACCTTGCTGGATGTTCTTGCCGGTGTGAGACAGCCGACACAGGGCAGCGTGCGCCACGACGGGGGCAGTGTCGTTCGTCACGTCGTCGGCTACGTGCCGCAAGAGGACGTCGTGCACCGCGAGCTGCCGCTCGCGGCGACACTTCGCTACGCCGCGCGCTTGCGTCTGCCGCGCGGCACGACGAGCGCGGAGGTCGACTTCGCAGTCAGTGACGCTCTTCACAGCCTCGAGCTCGAGCACCGCGCCGACGTGAAGGTCGGCGCGCTCGAGTGGCGGTCAGCGCAAGCGCGCGAGCATCGCCGCCGAGCTGCTGACGCGGCCCCGCGCTGTTCCTCGACGAGCCCACGTCAGGTCTCGACCCGGCCACGGCCGCGGGGCTCATGCGCACCCTGCGGGCGCTCGCCGACGGCGGCACGACGGTCGTCTTCACGACCCACAACACCGACGACCTGACCGTGACCGATCGGGTCGCGTTCCTCGCGCCCGGCGGTTGCATGTCGTACGTGGGCAAGCTCGAGGATGCCCTCGTACGGTTCGGTGCCCGACAGAACGCCGACATCTACGAGCGGCTGTCCGTCGACGCGTGCACGCCCTGGGTCGAGGAGACGAGGGGCGGGCCCGACACCGCGGCCGTCGTGTCGAGGCCGCGCATCGGCGCGCTGCAGGAGTGGGCGGTGCTCAGCCGCCGCAACCTCGACGTGCTCGCCCGCAACCCTCTGACGCTCGCGATCTTGGCCGGATCACCGGCGCTCGTCATCGCGATGTTCACGGTGCTCTTCAAGCCCAACAGCTTCGATGCGAACGGCAGTGCCACGGCGTACTGGATGGCGTTCGCGGCATTCTTCTTCGGGCTCACCTACGGCCTTCTGCAGATCGTCACCGAGATGGCGATCGTTCGGCGTGAGCGGCTCGTCGGCCTGCGGGTCGGTCCGTATCTGCTGGCCAAGGTCGCGGTGCTCACACCGATCCTGCTCGGAGTCGTCGTGACGATGCTCGTGACGCTCGGCGCACTCGATCGCCTCCCGAACCTCGGCCTCGACACCTACGCGCACCTCACGGTGAGCCTCATGGCACTCGCGGTCGCGGCGCTCGCGCTCGGGCTGCTCGCCTCTGCCGCGGTCACCGACCCGGCGCAGGCCACGCTCGCACTGCCGATGCTGTGCTTCCCGGCTGTCTTGTTCGCCGGCGCGGTGTTGCCGGTCTCGGACATGGCCGCTGCCGGACGCGCGATCAGCGTGTTCGTGCCGGCACGGTGGGGCTACGAAGCCGTGCAGCACGACCTCAGGCTCGGCGGCAGCAGCTCGGTCGGCATCCTCGTCGTGTTCACCACGGTCTTCCTGGTCGCCGCTGCTCGCGTGCTCAGCCGGAAGAGCTGACCACCTTCGCCACGTGGCGGGCGACTATGCGGTTCTCATCCGCCGCGACCACGTGCACGGTGAAGTCGCCGAGATAGGCAAGGCCGGCGCAGATCTCGTCGCGCAGCACTTGTGAGCGCTCACCGATGCCGCCCGTGAACACGAGCGTGTCGATCCCATCGAGCGCCGCGGTCATCGCGCCGATGTGCTTGCGCACCGTCATGACCCAGAGGTCGACGGCAAGCGCCGCGGCGCGTCGGTCGAGCGGGCCGAGAGCAGCTCGCGCATGTCGCGGCTGAGGCCCGAGACGCCGAGCAGCCCGCTCTCGTCTTCGACGAGGCGCTCGAGCCCGTCCGCGTCGAGGCCGCGCGAGCGCATGAGATGCACGAGCGCGCCGGGGTCGAGGTCGCCCGACCGGCTGCTCATCATCAGGCCGCCGATCGGGGTGAGGCCCATCGTCGTGTCGTGCGCGCGTCCGTGCAGCACGGCGGCGAGGCTCGATCCACTGCCCAGGTGCGCGATGACGGCGCGTGCGCCGAGCTGCGCTCCCAGCGTCGACACCGCCCACTCATACGACAGCCCGTGGAAGCCGTACCTGCGGACTCCCGAACCGCCGGGCACAGGCAACGTCTGGGCGACCAACGGAAGGTCGTGATGGAACGCAGTGTCGAAGCAAGCGACCTGCGGCACGCCCGGGAAGATCTCGCCGGTCAGCTTGATCCCCGCGAGTGCGGCTGGTTGATGGCGGGGCGCGAACACTCCGGCGGCCTCGATGTCGGCCATCACGTCGTCGTCGATCAGCGACGGCGTCCAGCGTGAGGGGCCTCCGTGCACGACGCGGTGGCCGATCGCGTCGGGCGGAGGGAGGGCGCGAAGTGCGGCGATGCCCTCGCCGTTCAGGTCCTGTTCACTCTCGGACAGCAGCGTTTCGTCGTCGAAAACGCGGCGAGCTTCAGCGACGAGGACCCTGCGTTGATCGCATAGACGATGATTGCGCGAGCATCGCGGTCATGGACTCCCAGTTCAACCTTCTCGATCGCTACTGGCGCGCCGCGAACTATCTGACCGTCGGCCAGATCTACTTGCTCGCGAACCCGCTGCTACGCGAACCGCTCACCGCCGACCACGTGAAGCCGCGCCTGCTCGGCCACTGGGGCACGTCGCCGGGACTGTCGTTCGTCTACGCGCACCTCAACCGACTGATCCGCGAGCGCGACGCGAACGTGATCTACATCGCTGGCCCGGGACATGGGGGACCGGCGCTCGTCGCGAACGTGTACCTCGAGGGCACGTACTCCGAGGTCTACCCCGACATCACCGAGAACGAAGACGGCATGCTGCACCTCTTCCGTCAGTTCTCGACGCCCGGTGGCATCCCGAGCCATGTGAGCGCGCCCACGCCAGGTTCGATCCACGAAGGTGGCGAGCTCGGCTACGCGCTCGGTGCACGCGTTCGGGGCCGCGTTCGACAACCCCGACCTCATCGTGGCGTGCGTGATCGGCGACGGCGAAGCCGAGACGGGTCCGCTCGAGGGCTCGTGGAAGGGCGTGCGCTTCCTCCACCCCAACCGCGACGGCGCGGTGCTGCCGATCCTCCACCTCAACGGCTACAAGATCAGCGGACCGACGGTGCTCGGCCGCACCGACGACGAAGACGTGGTCGGCTTGCTCCGCGCCCACGGGTACGACCCCGTCGTCGTTGCGGGCGACGACCCGGCGACGATGCACGAGCAGTTCGCCGGCGTGCTCGACACAGCGCACACGCGGATCCGAGAGATCCAGTCGACGCCCTTCACAACGCGGCCTCGTTGGCCCGCCATCATCCTGCGCACGCCGAAAGGCTGGACCGGCCCCGGTGTGGTGGACGGCGTGCAGGTCGGCGGCACGTTCCGGGCACACCAAGTGCCGCTCGCGAACGTGCGCGACAACGCCGCGCACCTCGCGATGCTCGAAGAGTGGATGCGCAGCTACGGGCCCGACGACCTCTTCGACGAGAAGGGAGCGCTTGGTCGGCGAGCTGAAGGCGCTCGCGCCCGAAGGCAACCGGCGGATGGGCGCGAACCCGCATGCCAACGGCGGCACGGTCTGCGTGCCGCTCGACATCCCCGACTACGGCGGACTACGCGGTCGACGTGCCGGCGCCGGCCACGGTCAAGCAGGAGTCGACCCGCCGGTTCGGCGAGCTCATGCGCGACATCTACCTGCGCAATCCCACCACCTTCCGGCTGTTCTGCCCGGACGAGACGCTCTCGAACCGCCTCGGCGCGGTGTTCGAGGTCGAGAACCGCTGCACGATGGATCCGATCGGTCCGTACGACGACCACATGGCGCCCGACGGCCGCGTGATGGAGGTGCTGAGCGAGCACAACTGCGAGGGATGGCTCGAGGGCTACCTGCTGACCGGTCGTCACGGCGTGTTCGCGACGTACGAGGCGTTCGCGATGGTGCCGGTATCGATGGCCGTGCAGCACGCGAAGTGGCTCGTTGAGTGCGGCAAGCTCGAGTGGCGCACGCCGGTGCCGTCGCTCAACGTGTTGCTCACCTCGACGTGTTGGCGCAACGACCACAATGGCTTCAGCCACCAGGGCCCGGGGTTCATCGACACGATGCTGAGCATGCGGGGCGTCGTCGCCCGCGTGTACCTGCCGCCCGATGCGAATTGCCTCCTCTCCGTGGCCGACCACTGCCTCCGGAGCAGTGACTACGTCAACTGCATCGTGATCGACAAGCAGCCGCAGCTTCAGTGGCTCGACCTCGACGCCGCGAAAGAGCATTGTGCTCTCGGCGCGTCGCGGTGGGACTGGGCGAGCAACGACGACGACGACAGTGACCCCGACATCGTCCTCGCCTGCGCGGGCGACGTCCCGACGCTCGAGACGATCGCGGCGGCATGGCTCATCCGAAAGTTCTGCCCCGACCTGAAGGTGCGAGTCGTGAACGTCGTCGACATCACGGTGCTGTTCCCGCGGAAGGTGCATCCCCACGGCATGCGAAGCGAGGACTTCGTCAAGCTCTTCACCGCTCAGGTCGACGTGACGTTCGCGTTCCACGGCTACGCCCGGGCGATGCACCAGACACTGCACGGTCGGCCCGACGCCGATCGCTTCCACGTGCACGGCTTCTGGGAGCAGGGCACGACGACCACACCGTTCGACATGGTCGTGCTGAACGAGATGAGCCGGTACCACCTGGCTGCTCACGCAATCCACCGCACACGCGCGTTCGCGCCGGGCATCCCCGAGCTGCTCCAGCACTGCAACGACATGCTCGAGCGCCATCACGCTTACGTCCGAGAGCACCTCGACGACATGCCCGAGGTGCGTGACTGGGTCTGGTCGTAGCTACGCGGCGGTCTCGTCCGGATTCTCGAGGCCGAACAGCTTGCGCAGCTTCGGCGACTTGCGGGGGATGATCCGCAGGATCGGAAGCGAGAAGACGAACTGCGAGATGCTGCCGAAGCGCTCGTAGATCACGGCGTCGACGCTCATCGAGAACATCATCACCCTGCCGAGGATGAAGAACCAGCCGAGCGTGACGATCGTGATGCCGATCGCGCCATACAGCTCTGACGCGTGCGAGAACTTGCCGGGTAGGTAGATCTGGCTGACTGCCTGCATGCCCGTGAGCACGCCGGCGACGATCACTGCGCCCGGCACGAGGGCACTCGCGTCGGTCTTCTCGCGGCGCGGGAGAAGGGTGGTCAGCACGAGCCACGCGACGGTGTAGAAGCCGAAGCCGACGAGGAACGACATCCCCGCGACCATGATGCCGTTGTCGCGGAGTCGCCCGACGAGCGTCGCGACCAGCGCGATGCCGGCGATCAGTCCCGCAATGGCACCCATCACCTTGGGGGACGCCTTCGTCCTGACGGGGAGCTGCCACGCCAGGCAGCTCGCGGCGACGAGCGCCTTCGTCAGCGATCGGCCCGCCCACGCCATGCCGAAGAGGCCGAGGAGGGTCGCGACCCAGCGCGTCGAACTCTGCTGCTCGAGCGCCGCCTCGATCTGCTTCGCGAGCCCGCCGCTTATTCCGGCGTTGCTGAGGTCGCCCCTGTCGATGCGCTCCGCGAGGAAGCCGAGGAGGCCGGTGAAGAACAGCAACATCGGGACGAAGAAGAGGAACAGGCGGAACGCGACCGCGCTCCCGACGAGGGTGCCCGCGGAGTCGCGGTCACGGTGCCAGATGCGGATGGCGACGTCGACGAAGGGACGGTCCTTGTACTTGTCGTAGGTCGCCTCGGCCTGCGCCCGGCTCGACTCGTAGTGGCGCTGCCCCCACGCGCGCGCGAACGCGAAGCGAGACAGGCTTTCGTCGATCTCCTCCGGCTGTTCCGGCTGGTGCTCCGGTTCCTCGGACGCGGGCTCCGACTCCGACTGCACAGCCATCATCGTGGCACCTGTGGTGGACTGACGCTGTGGCGCATGACTGGCGTGAAGCGGGCAGCGCGTGGGGGCATGCTGCGAACGATTGGTCCTGCTTCTGGGAGCACTACTCGACGCCGAGCGTCGTGGCGATCTTCCAGCGGCTCGGTGTCGGACCGGGGGTGAGGCTGCTCGATGTCGCGTGCGGATCGGGTGCCGTGGCGTTTCTCGCAGGGTCTACGGGAGCGGAAGTCGCAGGAATCGACGCGGCGGAAGACCTGCTCGACGTTGCGCAGCTGCGCAGCCCCAACGCGGACCTTCGTCTCGGATCGATGTTCGAGCTGCCGTGGAACGACGAGTCGTTCGATGTCGTGATCTCGATCAACGGCATCTGGGGCGGCAACCAAGCGGCGCTCGACGAGGCGCATCGCGTGCTCAAGCCAGGCGGCGGCATCGGCATCAGCTTCTGGGGCACCGGTCCGCCCCTCGATCTCCGACCGGTGTTCAGGGTGTTCGTCAACCACTCGCCCGAGGCCCACGTCGGAGGGATGCGCGACATCAACAACATCGCGTTCGAAGGCGTCGCCGAGAAGATGCTCACCGAAGCCGGGTTCGTCGACCTCGAGCGCGGCAGCCGCCTCGCCATGCTCGAGTGGCCTGATCCCGACACGGCGTGGCGAGCGATGTCGAGCATCGGGCCGGGCGTCCCCGCGCTCGAGGCGACCGATCACGAGGTGCTGAAGAAAGAAGTGCTCGAAGCCATGGAGTCGTGCCGCGATCGACGCGGGGTGTACCGCTTCATGAACGACCATCAGTTCGTCACGGGGCACAAGCCCTGAGCGAGCACGACGTCCCTGATCCGGAAGATGAACCCGACGACACCGTCGTCGATCCTCGTGACGTCCTGAGGCTCCTCCTCGCGAGCAACGAGAAGGAGCGCGATGCGCTGCTCGAGCGCTACGCGGGGAGCGGCAAGGTCGAGAAGGAGATCATCCAAGAGCTCGCGAACCCGTTCGTGCTCGCCGACGTCGCCGGGTTCGAGGTCGCGCACCGGCGGGTGATGCAGTCGATCGAGGTGCTGAGCCGGAACGGCAGCAGGCCGCCCCGCATGCCGAAGCTCCCCGTGATCAAGCCGCTCGCGTCGGCGCTCGTCGGGCTGGTGCTCGGGTTCATCGTGCGCAACTACCGCAACAGCCTCTCGAGCGACATCCGGCGTCTGTACGAGCGGCGCTTCGCGATCGCACCGTCCGGCTCGGTCGAACGGGCGCTGCTGCTCCGGGCCCGCAACGACATCACGGTGGTCGACGACGGCTTCTCGGGTGGCGGAGCCGGCGTGCCCGCCTTCCTCGTCGGTGGCGCGCTGCTGTCGACCCTGTTCGCGAGCGTCGAGTCGGTGCTCATCGCCATCTTCGACACGCCGTTCGGGGTGAGCATGGTGTCGGTCGTCGCCGTGCTCCTGCTGATCTTCATGGCTTGGTCAGCCATGTACGCGGCCGGAGTCGCGTGCCGGCGCATCCGGCTGACCACCGATGAACGGGCCCATGCGCTCTGGGATGCCGTGGGGTCGTGTGGTGACCCACCCAAGGACCAATCCTTCCTGTTCGCGGTCATCGCCATCGTCCTGGCGATCCTCGCGTGGGTGCTGGTGCCGGTGGTGGCCTACGTGCTCGTCTCCTGACGCCCCCAGCTCCTCAAGTCAGCGGGCCCGCACCCTGTTGTTCTTCGCGTTGTGCTCGAGCTCGACGAGACCGAGGTGCTCGAGCAGCGGTGGCACGTACATCGCGAACCGACCGCGGTAGCCCTTGCGCAGCCCGTACCAACCCTTCACGGGGTTCTCGGGGGACCGCGCCCACGCTTCGAGCGTGCCGTCCTTCGCGGGCTTGTTCTCGTCGGCGCTGCCGAGCTCCATCCAGTCGCCGTGCTTCTTCAGCATCTTCGGCACATCGTCGAGGCAGCGCGCGAGGTAGCGCAGCTTCGTCGACCCGACTTGGCAGACGAGCTCCGGCGGATCCGCCGAGTCATCCCGATGCATCGAGAACTCCGACGTGCCGGGTGGCGTGCGCAGCACCCACGGATCGTCCGCGGTGCCGCTGCCCTTGACCTTGTCGGTCATTCGGGCGTGCGACCGAGGAACGCGACGAGCCGGGTCGTGGCGTCGGCTCCGGCGGGCACGGCGACCTCGGCACCGAACCGACCGACACGCAGCTCAGGCGAGACGATCGCTCGGCACTCGTCGACCGCGGCCTCGGCGACGTCCTCGGGAAGGGCTGCGGGCTGACCCGTCGCGGTCGCGAGGTCCCACGTGTGCGTCGCCGTGTCGAGGAGGTTGATGCCGGCGAGCACGCGGCCGGGCATCGGCCCCGGCCCGGCGTCGACCATGTGGTCGAGCGCGCCCGGCGCACGCCACGCCTGCATCGTCGCGGCGCTCGCCTGCGGCGAACTGCGCCGCGGGATCGGCGCTGAGCTTGAACTCGGGCCGAGGCTGTCCGGCTGCCGCCGCGCCGAGACCTGCGACGACACCGATCTGGTGCTCGAGCAGATCGCGGACCGTCCACTCGGCGCACGGCGTCTTGTTGTCGAGCTGGTCGGGCCGCACGTTGCCGATGACCTGCTGTGCGTGCTGGAAGGTCAGGTCGAGCGCTTCGAGGATCTCCATGGCCGGGGACTCCGATCTGTGTAAGATGTTGCTTACACACTCGCGGAGATCGGCGAGTCGTGCAAGGGGGTCGGAGGTCACATCCGTGGACGAGGCGCTGAAGGCAGTGGCTGATCCGACGCGGCGCGCGATCCTCCGCCTGGTGCGCGAGGGCGAGCAGCCCGCGGGTGAGATCGCCGCGCACTTCCCGCACATGAGCAGGCCCGCGGTCTCGCAGCACTTGAGGGTCCTCACCGACGCGGGACTTCTCGAGGTGCGACCCGAGGGCAACCGCAGGCTCTACCGGTGGCGGCGCGAAGGGTTGCGTGACGCGGCATCGTTCGTCGAGGAGATGTGGTCCGAGCATCTCGCCCGACTCAAGGTCGCGGCGGAGCGCGAAGAATGGCCCGAGCGCACCCGCGCTGCGAGTGCGGAGCGTGCGGCACGAAAGGCGAAGACGTGAGCCAGCCCGACCCCGACCACGACGGCGTCGTCGAGCAGACCGTGCGCATCGCCGCGCGGCCGCAGACCGTGTGGCGGTACTGGACCGAGCCCGACCGCATGCGCGACTGGTGGGCCGCCGAGGCCGAAGTCGACCCGAGGCCAGGCGGCATCTGCTGGGTCGACCTCGCCGACGGTGGAACGATCCGCGGTGAGTACGTCGAGCTCGTGCCGTACGAGCGCATCGTGTTCACGTTCGGGTGGGAGGAGAGCCGGGTCACCGACGAGATCCCTCCGGGATCGACCTTGGTCGAGGTCACGTTCGTCGAAGAGCGCGGCGACACCGTGATGACGCTGCGCCATTCCGGGCTTCCTCGCACCGTGATCGAGCTGCATGGTGCCGGGTGGGGGCATCATCTGCCGATGCTGGTCGCTGCGGTGAAGGAGCCCTGATGCTCGCGATCCGGGCACGCCACGCGTTCGACGGCGAGCGGGTCCGCCCAGACGGCGCCGTCGTGCTCGTCGAGGACGGTCGCATCCTCGGCATCGAGTCCGGGGGCTTCACGCCTCCGGACGGGTGCGAGGTCATCGACTCTGCCGGCACGGTGCTCCCCGGTCTCGTCAACGCGCACGTCCACCTGTGCGGCGACTCGCGCGATGGCGCGCTCGAGCGGCTTCCCGAGTTCTCGCCGGATCACCTCGACGCGGTCATCGGCAAAGCGCTCCACGACCAGCTCGCGTCGGGCGTCACCACCGTTCGTGATCTCGGTGATCCCCACTGGTCGGTCGTCGACCGGCGAGACGCGCCGCGGGTGGGCGAGCCCCACATCGTGGCGTCGGGGCCCCCGATCACGTCGGTGGGCGGTCACTGCTGGATGATGGGCGGCGAGGTCGCGGGCGTCGATGCGCTGCGTGCAGCGGTGCGTGAGCGCGCCGAGCGGCGCGTCGACATCGTGAAGATCATGGCGAGCGGGGGCAACATGACGCCGGGCACCGACATCGCCGCATGCCAGTTCACATCGGAGGAGCTGCGCGCCGTTGTCGACGAGTCGCACCTCCTCGGCCTGCGCGTGACCGCGCACGCGCACGCCTTGCTCGCGGTCGAGCAGGCGATCGAGGCCGGCGTCGACGGCATCGAGCACTGCACGTGCTTCACCGATGAGGGAATGGACTTCTCGCCCGATCTGATGGCGCGTCTGAGCCGAGCGCAGATCGACGTGTGCCCGACGCTCGGCCGCGACCCGGGTGTGGACCCTCCGCCTCGCATCCGCGAGATGCTCGCTCGGTTCAACATGACGTTCGAGACGCGCAACGCGATCGTCGCAGCCGCGCACGCTGCGGGCGTGCGCATCATCTCTGGTGACGACGGCGGGATCACCAACACGAAGCGGCACGGCATCTTCGCCGAGGCATTGATCGGGCTTCAGTCGGGAGGCGCGTCGATCACCGACGCGTTGGTGTCGGCGACGTCCGTCGCGGCGCAGGCCTGCGGCGTCGGTGCCCGCAAGGGCACGCTCCGAGCCGGCTACGACGCAGACGTCCTCGTCGTCGACGGCGACGTCACGACTGACATCACCGCGCTGCGGTCGGTCTCGGCCGTGTTCCTTCGCGGCGAGCGCGCTGCCCTCGCTTGATCTCGGTGCCGAGCGCGTCGAGTCGCTGCTCCCAGAACGCGCGGAACGGTGCGAGCCACGCATCGACCCCTGCGAGTGGCTCCCCCTCGAGCGCGTAGAAGCGACGCGCCCCGTCGACGCGCACATGGACGAACCCGGCGTCGCGGAGGACCTTCAGGTGCTGCGACACGGCCGGCTGGCTGATGCCGAACTCGGACCGCACCGCGTCTGTGATGTCGCCCGCTGAGCGCTCGCCGTCGACCAACAGCTCGAGCACGCGTCGTCGCACCGGATCGCCGAGCACGTCGAATGCGTGCACTCAGCCTCCGGTGTAGGCCGCTGCGGTGCGGGCAGCCGCGGCCTCTGCCTCGTCGGCCGGTGTGCCCGCTTCGATCGACGCGCGGCACCAGTCGTCGCTGCTGCCGCGCATGAAGTCGAGCGCGTCGGGGTTGCCCATGTCGGGCACGACCTGCTCACCGGTCGCGAGGTGCTCGACGAGGGCGAGCATCGTCAGGTCCCATCCGACACCGACTGCGCCGGGCCCGTACTCGTCCCACTTCTCGTCGTCGACATGCGCGACGTGCTCGAGGCGGAATGTCGTGGCGTCGCCCGTGGCGCTCAGGTGCACCTCGACCCATGACACCTCGCCGCCGTACTCCCACGTGACCGCGAGGTGTCGAGGCGGTTCGCACGCGGTGATCGTGCCGCCTGCTTGGCCTTCGAGCTGGTAGCGCCCGCCGACGCGAAGGTCGCCCGAGATCGGCAAGAACCACCTCGGGATGCGCTCCGCGTTCGTCAGCGCGTCCCACACATCGTCGATCTCGGCGTCGTACGAGCGTTCCGCGACCACCATGCGGGCGGGCTTGCCCTCGTGGGTCGTCGCCACGACCTCTCGGCGCACTGCGCCGACTGCTCCGATGAAGTCCATGACGTGATCATATAAGTGAGTGCTTATTCGATCAAGCGGGCTGCTTCTCGAACACGACGACCTGCTTCGGGCTGTCCGAGGTGAAGGGCGAGCTTGTCCAGTCGGCCCACCGGTCGCGCACCCTGAAGCCCGCGAGCCTGCCCATCAGGTCGAGCTCTGCGGGCCAGACGTATCGGTAGGGCGCGGCGTGGTGCACGAACCGTCCGTCGACGGTGATCCAGTGATGCGACCACGCGATCTGATGCGCGACGTCGTCGAAGGTCTCGATGCCGACATGGTCGGGCTCGAGCGTGAACACCCATCCGCGTTCGGTCGGCGGCACGCGCCGGAGCTGCGGGACGATGAGCTCGATCACGAAGCACCCGCCCGGCTCGAGGTGCGCAGCCGCGTTGGCGAACACGGCGAGCTGCTCGTCTTGCGTCGTCACGTTCATGATCGTGTTCGCGACGAGGTAGACGAGCGAGAACGAACCGGACACCCGCGTGGTCGTCATGTCGCCGATCGCGACCGGCACCGCGTCCGCGCCGGGCTTCGCCCGCAGCTGCGCAGCCATGTGGGGCGAGAGCTCGATGCCTTGCACGTCGACGCCGCGCTGGCTCAGTGCGAGTGCGACGCGACCCGTGCCGACGGCGAGCTCGAGGGCGCGGCCGTCACCGGCGAGCGACGCGAGGAGGTCGACCATCGGGCCGAGCACCTCGGGCGCGTACATGCCCGCGTTCGTCGCGTCGTAGATCTCGGCGATGTCTTGCTCCCACATGATCGAGCCCATGGGGGACGAGCCTGACCGCGAGCAGGGCGTGCCGTCGCTCGATTTCGCTCAAGCGGACGTTCGGCCGAGCAGCTCGATGATGACTTCTTGTTCGGCCTTGGCCTCGGCGGAGCCGGTGCCGCCGCGACCGGTCGTCCAATGAGCGAGGTCAGACGCTGTCGACCCGCTGTCGTTCGCGAGATGAGGGTCGGCACCCAGGCGCAACAACTCCTCGACGGCAGCGGAGCACCGGTTGCGCACCGCTCTATGCAGTGGCGTCACCCCGCCCGAAGCCCTCGCGTTGGGATCAGCGCCCGCCTCGACGAGGAAGAGCGATGACCGCGCGCTGTTGTGTCGGGTTCCATTGGGGTGCGCCGGGCCCACCCATCACGGCCGCGTGCAGCGGTTCGGCGCCCCGCCGGTTTCTCGCCCGGATGTTCGCACCGCGACCGACGAGCTCCCGTGCCATCGGGGTGTCGTAGCTGAACGCCGCCGCGTGGAGCGCCGTGTCGCCTTGGTAGACCTGCGCCAGGCGCTCGGCCACGAGGAACTCCTCGTCGCGAGCCAGGCCTGCCGTCACCAACGACGGCCCCGCGTCGAGCAGGGCGAAAGCCGTGCGCTGATCGCTCGCTGCGATCGCCACGAACAGCTCGGTCAAGTCGCTCACGCAGGCCAGATTGTCCCCACGGATCCGAACCGCGAAAGAGGGACGCCCGAAGGCGTCCCTCTTCGTTCCTACCTGACGGCAGGTTCTCGTTATGTCGAGGATCAGGCGAGGCCGGCCTCGGCGCCAGGCGCCAGCTTCGAAGTCGACCTTGAGGTCCGAGCCGGACACGCCGGCACCCTGCCGCACTCGTTGCCAGAGCTGGCGTACTCGCCGATGGCATTGGTCAGCTTCACAGTGACCGTCTTGCCGGCGGGGACGAGGCGTGCCCGCGAGCTCGCTCGAGGAGAGCGGGGTGAGCAGCTTCGAACACCGGTCGATGCTGGAAGCTCGGTTGGCGCACTTCGGTGGAACCGCTCGATCTTGCCGGTCGTGGTCGGTGACCGGGCTGGGTCAGACGGTGCGTCGATCCCGTTCTCCCGGCAGATCCGGTCGAACAGCACCTCTGCCGGCGGCTGGTTGAACCGGCCGGTGAACACCTTGCCGTTGTCGGTCAGGATCTCGCCGGGCACCCCCCAGCGGCGCATCGCCAACGCCAGCGCTTCGCACACCTGCTCGAGACGACTCCCGCGGCATCAGCTGCGCGCTGACACGCAGAACCGGGAGTGGTCATCGACCCCGGTCAATGCCTTGGCCTTGGTGCCATCGGCCAGCACGAACCCGCCGACCACGTCCATCTGCCACAACTCCATCGGCGTGCCCGCGCTCCCACCGCTTCCACTTGCGGTCCCGCGGCCGACGCGCGTCCGGATCGATCAGGTTCAACCGCACCAGCGCCCGATACACCCCCGACTCCGACGGCACCGGCTCGACACCGCGCTTGGCCAGCTCGAACACCAACCGCCGCGGACCCCACGACGGATGCGCCCGCCGCAGCTCGGCCACCACGCACCTCAGCCTCAGCAGCCATCTGATGCGGACACGACCGCGGCCGATGCGACCCGTCACCCAAGTTCTCCAGCCCACCGGCCTCGTACTTGGCCAGCCACGCGTGCACTGTCTGACGCGACACCCCGAACCGGGCCGCCACCTCGGTCACCGTGCGCGCCCTCGGCTGATCACCGCCAGCACCGCCTGATACCGCTGCTCGCTCACACTCATCTCCCTCATGGATCGGAGTGTCAAGGATCAGCCGAAACAGCTGTCAAGCATCAACCGGAACAGCGTCAGCCATCAGCCGAAGCCCCACTGTCGGGCATCAGCCGAAGTAACACATCGACTCGGCGCCCTCGGCAGGATTCGAACCTGCGACACACGGTTTAGGAAACCGTTGCTCTATCCCCTGAGCTACGAGGGCTGAAGTGCAGGCCCAGGGTAATACATGCCTTGACAGGAATATAACTGAAGAGGCATGATAGAAGGGTGTTCGACGTGCTCGCGGAGCCGCATCGCAGGCAGATCCTCGACCTGCTGCGCGACGACGAGCGTGCCGTCAACGACCTCGTGCACGAGCTCGGCATCAGCCAGCCGAACGTGTCGAAGCACCTGCGCGTGCTGCGCGACGCGGGCCTCGTCGCGGTGCGCACCGACGCGCAGCGCCGGCTCTACCGGCTGCGACCCGAGCCCTTGCGCGAGATCGACGAATGGCTCGCGCCGTACCGCGTCGCGTGGAGCAAGCGGCTCTCGAAGCTCGAGCGACACCTCGACGAGATGGACTGACGAGATGGAGGACTGACATGGGTGATCTCGGTGTGCTCACGCAGGCAGGCGACGACGTGGTGCTCACGTTCACGCGCCGCTTCAACCATCCGGCCGAGAAGGTGTGGCGCGCGGTGACCGAGGAAGAGCATCTCGCGACTTGGTTCCCTCAGAAGATCAAGGGCGAGTGGAGGGCCGGCGCGCCCTTGCGGTTCGAGTCGGAGGGTGGCGACGGCTTCGAGGGTGAGGTCGTCGCGTTCGACCCACCGTCGATGCTCGAGATCATGTGGGGCACCGATCGCCTCCGCATCGAAGTGCGGCCCGACGGCAACGGCGCGGTGCTCACGCTCGTCGACACGTTCGTCGAGCTCGGCAAGGCCGCGCGTGACGGCGCCGGATGGCACGAGTGCCTCGACCGCCTCGAGCGCCACCTCGACGGCGCGCCGCTCGGCAAGTGGGGAGCCGATTGGATGGCGCTGTTCGAGCGCTACAAGCAGGCGCTCGGGCCCGACGCGTCGACGATCGGTCCGCCCGAAGGCTGGCACCCCGAGGCGTAGTCAGCTGCGTTGTTGCAGGTACTGGTTGAGTCGCGCGGCCTGGCGGGTCTGGTGGTCGCGTTCCGCGAGGTTGGGAGCGTTGCGAGCCGCGCTCGCATAGAGGCGGGCCGCGAGCTCGAGATCGCCGTTCTTCTCGCGTAGGTACGCCTCGACCGCCTCGCGCCGCGGAACGCCTTCCTCGACCTCGGCGAGTGCCGCAAGTCCTGCGGGCGCGCCGTCGGCCTCGCCGACAGCGACCGCACGGTTGAGCCGCACTATCGGAGTGTCGGCGAATCGGAGGAGCTCGTCGTACCACTCCACGATCTGGACCCAGTCGGTCTCCTCGACGCGCGGCGCGTCGGCGTGCAGCGCGGCGATCGCCGCTTGTGCCTGGTATTCGCCGAGCTGATCGCGCGCGAGCGCCGCGTGCGCGATGTCGATTCCCTCGACGATGAGCGCGGTGTCCCACTGGCTGCGGTCCTGGTCGGCGAGGGTCACGATGCTTCCGTCCGGGCGGGTGCGGCTGCGCCGGCGGGCGTGGTGCAGCAGCATCAGGGCGAGCAACCCCTGGACCTCGGGGTCATCGACCAAGGCAGCGAGCTGGCGGGTCAGCCGAATCGCCTCGGCCGCGAGATCGACGTCGCCCGAGTAGCCCTCGTTGAAGACGAGGTAGAGCACCCGCATCACCGTGCGCACGTCGCCGGGACGATCGACACCCGCCCGACTGACCGTGCGCTTGGCGCGGCTGATGCGCTGGGCCATGGTCGGCTCGGGCACGAGGTACGCCTCAGCGATCTGGCGGGTGGTGAGGCCACCCACCGCTCGCAGGGTCAACGCAACCGCCGACGACGGTGTCAGATCGGGGTGCGCGCAGAGGAAGTAGAGACGCAATGTGTCGTCGGCGCTCGGGATCGCCCCGGGCGAGTGGTTCGGTGTCGACTCGCAGCTCGCGGTCGCGGCGCGCGGCCTCTGACCGCGTCATGTCGAGAAAGGCTCTCCATGCGACCGTGATGAGCCACCCCGTGGGGTCGGCGGGCGGCTCGTCGCCCCACGTGGACAGTGCTCGGATGAGCGCCTCTTGCACCGCGTCCTCGGCCGTCGCGAAGTCGGCTCCGCGACAGACGAGGACGCTGAGGGCCCGCGGGACGAGCTCACGCAGCTCGACCTCGTCCGTGTTCATCGGGACGGTCAGTGGGTGAAGTTGGGCGGAGCGGTCAGGAAGGGTCGCACTTCCAGCCACTCGTGGATCGGTTCGCCGCCGGCCCCGGGTGCTGCAGACAGCTCACCCGCGAGCTCGATCGCCCGCTCCTGGCTGTCGACGTCGATCACCATCCATCCCGCGATCAAGTCCTTCGTCTCGGCGAACGGGCCGTCGGTCACCGGCGGCCGCCCCTCGCCGTCGGAGCGGACCCACATGCCGTCAGGCGACAGCGCCTGTCCGTCGATGAACTCGCCCGTGCTCTCGAGGCGGGTCGCGAAGTCGTTCATGAACTGGATGTGGGCCTCGACCTCGTCGGGCTTCCACTGATCCATCGGGACGTTGTTGGCCGGCGCCGGCGCGCCGCGGTAGTGCTTGAGCAACAGGTACTTGGCCATGGGGGGTTCTCCTTGCGCTGACTCCGGCCCGGGTGGCTGGATGCACCCCTGGGACGAAGCCGGACTCGAATTCTCGACATCGTTGCCGAGAATTCCGCACAAAGGCCCGTCGGCCTTGCGGCAGCGTCAGTACTCGCGCTTGAGCTCGCCGCCGTGCACCATCACGGCCCAGATCACGAACAGGTCCATCACGATCACCAGCAGCGCCCACAGCGAGTTCGGGCCGCCGAGGAACATGACCTGGCCGATCGCGCTCGCGGACGCGGCCAGCACCGCGATGGTCCGGCCGTAGATGTGACCCTTCGCCAGCGAGAACGCGGCGACGATGAGGAAGAGCCCGAGGAAGATGTGGATCCATCCCCACGCTGCGTAACCCATGTCGACCGCCACCTGTGTGGTGGGGCCGAAGTACTCGTCACCGCGGAAGATCGCGACGAAGCCGGCGATGATCTGGAACACGCCCGCGAGGCCGACCAGCCAAGAGGCGAACCACACCCACCCCACCCAGGCCGTGATCTCGCGCGGTTCGGACTGTGAGCTCATGGCGGCAACCTATTGGACCTGACCTGCCGCGACCGCGGCAATGATCACGGGCAGTGGAGCACCGGGTCGACGCGCACCATCACCTGTGGGACCTGAAGGTCCGCGAGATGCCGTGGATCGATCCGGTCGACATGGCGGCGATCGATCGAAGCTTCGGTGTCGCCGACCTCGCCGAGGTGACCGCGCGCGCAGGAATCGCGCACACCGTCGTCGTCGAGGCGGCGTCGGTCGTCGAGGAGACCGAGGAGCTGCTCGCGCTCGCCGCGCGTGAGCCGCGCATCAGCGGCGTGGTCGGCTTCGTCGACCTGACCGCGCCTGACGTCGGACGCGAGATCGATCGCCTGCGAGGCCTCCCCGGCGGCGATCGTCTCGTCGGCATCCGCAGCCCGGTGCAGGACGAGCCCGACCCGAGCTGGCTGCTCCGCGCCGGACGTCATCGAGGGCCTGCGGGCCGTCGCGACCCGCGGCCTCGCGTACGACCTGCTGCTCCTGCCGCCTCAGATCGAGGCCGCGATCGGCGCGGTGGCGGAGGTCAACGCCGGTCGGTTCGTGGTCGATCACCTCGCCAAGCCTGAGATCGTCGACCGGGAATGGGAACCGTGGGCGTCGGCCATCGCGGCGCTCGCGGACCACGAGCACGTGTGCTGCAAGCTCTCGGGCTTGGTGACCGAGGCGGACTGGGAGCACTGGACGATCGAGGACATCCGCCCGTACGCCGCGCACGTCATCGAGCAGTTCGGACCCAACCGCATCCTGTTCGGCACCGACTGGCCGGTGTGCACGCTCGCCGCGTCGTATGACACGGTGGTCGGCGTGGCCGAGCAGCTGACCGCGAGCCTCTCCGACAGCGAACGCGCGGCGATCTTCGGAGGCAACGCGACCCGCGTCTACGCGTTGCAGCACCGCGACACATGAAGGTTCGACTCGCGTACGGCGAGACCGGGATGGAGATCGATGTGCCCGCCGATCGCACCGTCGTGGTCACTCCGCGACAGATGCGCGCCGTACCCGACGAGCGCGCCGCGGTGCTCAGCGCGCTCCGGAGGCCGACGGTCGGGCCACCGCTCCGCGAGCGCGTCCGGCCCGGGCAGACCGTCGCGATCTCGATGTGCGACGGCACTCGCCCGCAGCCGCGGCAGATCATGATCCCCGCGGTGCTCGACGAGCTCGAGGGCATCGTCGACCCGAGCGACATCGTGGTGCTGGTCGCCACCGGCACCCATCGCGGCAACACTCCGGACGAGCTCGAAGCGATGCTCGGCGCGGACGTCCTCGCCCGCGTGAGGGTCGTGAACCACGACTCCCGCGACGACTCCGGCCTCCGTTGGTGTGGCGAGGTGCTCGACGTCCCGGTGTGGCTCAACCGCGAGTGGGTCGACGCCGACGTCCGCATCACGACCGGTTTCGTCGAGCCGCACTTCTTCGCGGGGTTCAGCGGTGGCCCGAAGCTGAACGCGCCCGGCCTCGCTGGCCTCGAGACGACGCTCGTGCTCCACAACGCGTGGCGCATCGGCGATCCCAACGCGACCTGGGGGATCACCGAGGGCAACCCGGTGCACGACGCCGTCCGCGCGATCGAGGCTGCGACCGGCGTCGACTTCATGCTCGATGTGCTCCTCGACCGTGACCAGCGCATCGTCGACGTGTTCTCCGGCGACCTCGCGCCCGCGCATGCCGCTGCGTGCCGAGCGGCGAAGCAGCTCGCGATGGCGCCCGTCGCCCAGGAGTTCGACCTCGTCGTCACGACGAACTCGGGCTTCCCCCTCGACCAGAACCTCTACCAATCAGTGAAGGGGATGACTGCCGGTGCCGCGGTCGTGAAGCCCGGAGGCACCTTGATCTGCGCGGCGGAGTGCCGCGACGGCTTCCCCGACCACGGCTCGTATCGAACGGTGCTGGCATCGCAGCCGTCGCCGGCCGCGTTGCTGCGCGAGATCGAGGCGCGTGAGGCGACCGTCCCCGACCAGTGGCAGGTGCAGGTGCAGGCGCGCGTGCAGCAGCGAGCCCGTGTCGTCATGCGCACGGCGACGCTGAGCGAGGCTGATCTCGCTGCCGCCCACCTCGGCTACACGGACGACGTCACGGCCTCGATCCGGGAGGAGCTCGCCCGCCTCGGATCGGATGCGAGGCTGTGCGTCCTTCCCGAGGGACCTCAGACCATTCCTTACCTGTCGTCGCACAAGGAGACAGTCGTGTGAAGAACGTGCGGATGATCGTCACTGGTGGAGGGTCCGGCATCGGCTTCGCGGTCGCGGCCGAAGCGATGGCACGCGGGGCGACGGTCTCGGTGTTCGACGTCGACCCGACCGGCGCGCCCGACGGCGCCCTGCAGCACAAGGTCGACGTCACCGACGACGACTCGGTCGTCCGTGGAGTGACGGAGGCCGCCGAGGCGATGGGTGGCATCGACGTCGTGATCAACAACGCGGGCATCGGCGCGCAGGGCACGATCGAGACGAACTCGATCGAGGAGTGGCAGCGCGTCTTCGACGTCAACGTGTACGGCATCGTGCGCGTCTCACGCGCCGCCTTGCCCCATCTGCGCTCATCCCCACATGCCGCGATCGTCAACACCTGTTCGATCTGCGCGACCGCAGGCCTGCCTGAGCGCGCGCTGTACAGCGCGACGAAGGGCGCGGTGATGTCGTTGACCTTCGCGATGGCCGCCGACCACCTGAGGGAAGGAGTTCGGGTCAACTGCGTGAACCCCGGCACGGCCGACACGCCGTGGATCGGTCGGCTCCTGTCGAAGGCGCCCGACCCGACGGCCGAGCGCGCCGGCGCTCGAGGCTCGTCAGCCGTCGGGGCGACTCGTGTCCGCCGCCGAGGTGGCCGACGCGATCCTGTACCTCGCGTCGCCGGCGGCGAGCGCCACGACCGGCATGGCCCTCGCGGTCGACGGCGGCATGCAGGGCGTGCGCCTGCGCCCTCGCACCTGACCGTGGACACCTCTCGGCACCACGGCACGCACGCGATCGTCACCGGTGCGGCCTCGGGCATCGGCTTCGCGACCGCGGCGCGCCTCGTCGGTGAGGGCGCACATGTGCTCGCGTGCGACCTCAACGAGATCGGCCTGAAGGCGCTCATCGACGAGGTCGCCTCCGACAGGCTCACCGTGCAGGTCGCGGACATCACGAGCGAGAGTGACGTCGCGTCGGTCGTGGCTCAGGCGGGCGCGGTCGACGTGCTCGCGAACGTCGCCGGCATCATGGACGGCTTCGTCCCTCTCCACGAGCTGCGCGACGACGAGTGGGAGAAGGTGCTCGCCGTGAACGTCACCGGTGCGATGCGGCTCTCTCGAAAGGTGCTGCCGATCATGCTCGAGGCGAAGAAGGGTGCGATCGTGAACGTTGCATCGCGCGCCGCCCTGCTGGGGGGAGGCGCGGGCACGGCCTACGTCGCGTCGAAGCATGCGCTGCTCGGGCTCACGCGGAGCACTGCTGCGCTCTACGGCCCTCAGGGAGTTCGGTGCAACGCCGTCTGCCCTGGCGGCGTCGAGACGGGCATCGGCTCGACCGCGGTGCCGCGTGACCCGGAGCACATGATGCGGTGGATGCCGTTGCTCGGCGCTGCGACCCGCATGGCGAAGCCGGACGAGATCGCGACGCTCATCTCGTGGCTCGCGTGCGACGAGGCGAGCAACGTGAACGGTGCCGCAGTGACCGACGACGGCGGATGGAGCTCGCTGTGACCGCGCTCGAGGGCGTTCGGGTCGTCGAGGCCGGCCTTCTCGTGCAAGGGCCTCAGGCCGCGGCGACGCTCGGGTTGCTCGGCGCCGAGGTGATCAAGGTCGAGCTGCCGAACATCGGCGACCAGGCCCGCTGGCTGCCGGTCGCTCCCGCGCAGGGCGACTTCCGCAGCGCGTTCTTCATCGCGTGCAACCGAGGCAAGCGCAGCCTCGCGCTCGACCTTCGCAACGAGAGCGGCCGCGAGGCCTTCCTTCGCCTCATCGAGACGGCCGACGTCCTCATCACGAACTTCCAGCCCGGCACGATGGATGCATGGGGGCTCGGCCACGACGTCCTCAGCGCGCGCGCAACCCTCGCCTCGTCTACGCAGCAGGCTCGGCGTTCGGCGCGCTCGGCCCCGATGCGTCGCGCACCGGGGCAGACCTGTCGGCCCAGGCGAGCGGAGGCCTCATCCACAGCACCGGCATCGACGACGGTGACCCGACGCCGGTCGCCGTCACGATCGCGGATCACATCTCGAGCCAGAACTTGGTGGCCGGCATCCTCGCCGCGCTCTTCGCTGCGGAGCTCGAGCGGGCGCGGGCAGCGCGTCGACGTGTCGTTGCTCGGCAGCCAGATCTGGGCGCAGGCGAGCGAGTACACGTACTTCCTCCTCAGAGGATCGATGCCGGGCCGTTCGAACAAGGGCCACCCGATGATCGGCGCCATCTACGGCATCTTCCCGACCTCAGACGGGTGGATCGCGGTCGTCGGTGTCGTCGGCCCGCAGCGCACCGCCTTCTACGAGCTGCTCGGACGGCCCGAGCTCACGGACGACCCGCGATTCGCGTCGCCGCTGCTCGACGAAGCGCAGAAGGCCGAGCTCTTCCCGATGCTGTCCGAGGCCTTCCGAGCGCGGACCACTGACGACTGGTGCGCTCTGCTCGCTGCTGCGGAGATCCGGTACGCGCCGGTGCGCGACTACGCGGCTGTCGCCGCCGACCCGCAGGTTTGGGAGAACGGCTACCTCAGCGCAGTCGCAGCCGAAGACGGCACTGAGTTCAACGTCGTCGGAAGTCCCATCGCGTTGAGTGACAGCCCCGCACAGGTCGCCGCGGTGGCTCCCGAGCTGGGTCAGCACACCGAGGAGGTGCTGCTCGAGCTCGGCTACTCCTGGGACGAGATCGCCGAGCTCAGAGGCGCGGGAGCGTTCTGACGGCGCTCAGCCCCCGCCCGAAGGGCAGGGCTCGGCGAACACCGCTTGGCTGACGACGACGAGACCCGTGGGCACGTTCTCGAGGCGCGTCCAACCGCTCGCGTCGGCGGTGGCGCAGCCCTGGCCGCTGACTTGCCAATGCGATGACGGCCGTACACGCACGATCACGTCGCCGGGCCGGTAGACGATGAGGCGGAAGCCGTCGGCGTCCATGCCGAGGATCGTGGCCGAGCCGACGATCATCCCGGGGTATCCGTCGAAGCGCCAGAGCTGCCAATCGGGGCTGCTCCACACCTTCTCGAGGTAGGGAAGGTTCGACTGGAGCAGCTCACGTTCGGCGATCGCCGACTTGTCGAGCGCGGTGTTCGGAAGCGCCACGTACTCGACGGCGTTGTCGCGCAGCCACTGGTAGTAGCTCTGGGAGTTGAGCGGGCTCGAATCCTGGTCGTAGAAGATCGGGTTGCGCTCGATGTCGAGCTGGCGCTCCCACCCGCGAGCCAGCGCGACCTCGGGGGCGACGTACGCGCTCTCCCAGTGCCGGTAGGTGAACGGGATCTCGACCCGGCCAGGGACACCGGGCACGCGGTTCATGTAGTCGACCAACGGTGTGTAGAAGGCGCGATCGGTCGACGGGTCGTGGCCCGCCCACGCCACGGCGCTCATCGCGGGCACCCACTGCCACAGCACCATCGGGAGCACCATCAGCACGATGATGTGACGCCGCTGGGCCCAGAGCGCGCACGCGATCAGCGGTGCGCCCACGTACTGGCCGAGCCGGCTCACGTTGCCGCCGAGCGCGGTCGGCACGAGGAATGCGGCCACGACGACCGCGGCGTACACGACCGCTCCCCACCGCCACGGCTTCAAGGGGCCGCGCATCGCGAAGATGAAGAGCGCGCACACCGACAGCTCGCGGACGAGGCCCCACGCGTGGTACGGGAACGGCCCGGGGTCGGGGAACAGCAGCGTGACGACGGCGATGGGCAAGCACGCCGCGGCGGCGATCGCGATGCCCGGGACGCGCCGCGAACGCGCGCTGAGGGCCCACGCGGTCGCGACGATCGCGACGAACAAGCCCGCGACGGGGCTGGCGAGCGAGGTGAGGAGGGCGCCGAGCAGCGCAAGCGTCCGGAGGTGATGCTGGATCGCGAGCACCGTCGCGAGTCCGAATGCGATGCCGACCGCGAACGCGACTCGCCCGACCATCAGGTTCGTGGCGGTGCCGACCGCGAACCACAACGAGCCGATCCACCACGCCGATCCGAAGTGATGGCGGACGATGCGGTCGAACATGATCGCCGACAGCAACCCGCTCACCGCGCACAGCGCCATCGGCCCGACGAGGGCTCCGAGCGCCGGAGAGATCACGCTGTAGTCGAGGGTCGGGTGCCCGCCGTACCACTGCATGTTCCAGAGCACGAACCCGTAGCGCTTGATGAGGTCGGCGCGGAAGATCTGGGCGGGAAGGTCGGAACCCTTCCAGCCGAGCGCGAGGATCGCGACCGCCAGCACGGCGGCGGCGGTCGGGGAGATGCCCGCGGTCAGCCAAGCCCTCCGTCCGCTACGCGCGGTGGCGGGCGGCGGTCTGCTCGGCGCTATCACGGGACTGGTCATCGCTTCTTCCTCTGCCAGGCCCCCTCGGTGAGCGTAATCCCGCACCAGTACCGTCGGTCCACGTGACATCAGCCACGCTCATCTTGCTCGGCACCGGCTCGCCGTTGCCGTCGCCCGACCGTGCCGGGCCCGCAAACCTCGTGCAGGCGGGCGGACTGAACTTGCTCTTCGACTGCGGACGCGGAGTCACGATGCGCCTGGCCGCCGCCGGCGTGCATCCGGGTCAGCTCCACCAGGTCTTCCTTACCCATCTTCACAGCGACCATGTCACCGACTTCAACGACTTGATCACCACTCGGTGGGCGGCATGGCCCGTGCTCTCACCGCTCCCCGTGACCGGACCGCCGGGCACCGCCGCATTCGCCGAGCGCACGATCGACATGCTTCGCGACGACATCGGCTACCGCATCGCCCATCACGACGGACCTCAACGAACCACCGCGGTGTGAGGTCAACGAGGTCGCGATCGGGCTGGCGTACGAGGCGGAGGGTGTGCGGGTCGGGTCAGCGCCGACCGACCATCGGCCCGTCGCTCCGACGGTCGGCTACCGCGTCGACCACGAGGGCAAGTCGATCGTGCTCGCCGGCGACACGGTGCCGTGCGCGACGCTCGACGCGTTGTGCGCGGGCGCGGACGTCTACGTGCAGACCGTCGTCCGGCCCGATCTCGATCAAGGCGTTCAACTTCGCTCGGTTCAACGACGTCGTCGACTATCACTCGAGCGTCGAGGACGCGGGCCGCACCGCGGCGCGAGCCGGGGTGAAGACGCTCGTGCTCACGCACATGGTGCCGGGGCCGATGCCCAGGCTCCGAGCCCGAATGGATCGCGCAAGCAGCCGCGCACTTCGACGGCGAGATCGTGTTCGCTCACGACCTGATGAGGATCGAGATCTGAGCGGGCGCGTACGCTGATGTGGCATGGCCACGCCTGCTCGCCGACCTCGACATCCCGTACATCGAATTCATGGCGGTCGAGAGCCAGGAGGAGCGCGCTGGCACGCTCGCGGCGCGCGCGCGAGCAGAGCTGGATCGCCCGCACCGACATGGGTGGCTACTCGATCCTGCGCTACGAGGACTGCGTCGCCTTGCTCCGCGACCGGCGTTGGCATCAGGCCTTCGCCCGCATGTCCGAGATGATGGGGCTCGACCCGGACGCGATGCGGCGCCGGCCTTCCATCCTGACGGCCGAGGGCGACGAGCACGCGCGGCTACGCCGCCTGGTCGCGCCCGCGTTCACCCCCAAGGCCGCTGACCGTCTGCGCCCGTACATGCGCGAGGTCATCAACCGGCTGGTCGACCCGTTCGCCGGCGCGGGCAAGTGCGAATTCGTCGCCGACGTCTGCGAGCCCTACCCGATCCCGATCATCTGCACGCTGCTCGGCGCTCCCGAAGAGGACTGGAAGCTGTTCAGCCGGTGGGCGTCCGATCTCCTCAGCATCTTCGACGGCGACGTGCTCGAGAAGCTTCCGGTGATCCAAGTCGCGCAGGAAGAGATGAGCGCCTACGTGCACGAGCTCGTGGAGCGCCGGCGGACGAAGCCAGCGGACGACCTCCTCACTGACCTGATCGCGGCCGAGGAGGGCGGCGACCGTCTCGACACCGAGGATCTGGAGTCACTCGCCGTCGCGGTGCTCGTCGCCGGCACCGACACCACGCGCAACCAGCTTGCCTGCACGGTGGCGCTGTTCACCAAGCATCCGGAGCAGTGGAAGCTGCTCGCCGAACGCCCTGAGCTCGCCGCGCGAGCGACCGAAGAGAGCATGCGTGTGCTCGGTGCCATCCGCGGCACGGCGCGGTTCGCGACCGAAGACATCGAGTACAAGGGCGTGCTCTTCCCGCGTGACACCTTCATCTCGACGAGCTTCGTATCGGCGAACAACGACGACGCCGTCTTCCCCGAGCCGGAGACGTTCGACATCACTCGCGAGGGAGCGACGTCACCGCACCTGACGTTCGGCAGCGGCATCCACTACTGCCTGGGTGCGTGGCTCGCGCGCGGAGCTGCAGGAGGCGTTGCCGATCCTCGCTCAGCGCATGCCCGACCTCGAGATCGACGGCGAGATCGATTGGAAGCCCGACTCGACGGGCATCTGGGGCCCGGCGCACCTGCCCCTTCGCTTCACGCCTGCGTGATGGGCACGCAGTCCGAGCTGCAGTCACCCTCGAGCGCGCTCGCTCGTTGACCCGGCGCGGGGCGGTGGAGCACTGCCTTCGTCGGTGAGAACGCCATCCGCTCGTCGCCGAGGTCGCGTGCGACGCCGTCGCTGATCAAGCTGTAGCCGCCCGGCTCGAACGGCGGCCACAGCAGGCTGACCTCCGGGTGCACCGCGGCGTTGCGGCTCGAGCGGGCGCCGACCCCCATGACGAGGTCGTCGCCCTGCCACTCCACCGTGACGGCGGTCGCGTGCGCGTGCGCGTCGTCTGACACCGTCAGAAGGTAAGGCGTCGACCCGAACCTCGCGACCTCGTCCCGCAACCGTTCGATCGACACTGCGATGCTCATGATCCGGATGCTACGACCGCGGTCGCGCCTCAGGCGAAGGTGCGTTCACCCGCCAGGTCTCCCGCCGGTGACGTCGAGCCCGGCCACGATGGCCTTGCACACGATCGCGGCTCGAGCGGGCATGCGCTCGGGGTACGGGCCGGTCATCCCCGCGATCTCGAGGCTCACGGAGCCGTGTGCCATCGCCCAGATCACCTGCGCGATGTCCTCGGGTTCCGCCTCGGGGAAGTGGCCGTTGGCCTGCGCGCGGCGAACCGCATCGACCACGAGGAAGAAAGTGCCGATCGACACTTCCATTGCCTCTGCCGAGGGGGCGAAGTCGGGCACAGAGCGGTTGAACATGATCCCGTAAGTCGTCGCGTTGTCGAGCGCCCAGCGCCGATACGTCACCCCGATCTGCTCGAGGTCGTGGAGGGGGTCATCGGTCACCGGCAACGCTTCGACCGCAGCGCGCAGCCGCGAGAAGCCGTCGAGCCACAGCCGTTCGACGACGCCGTCCTTGCCGCCGAAGCGCGAGTACAGACCCATCGTCGAGCAGCCGGCGGTCGCCGCGATGCGCCGCACGGTGAGTGCCTCCGGTCCCTCGCTGGCGAGGAGATTCGCCGCCGCCTTCATCAATGCCGAGCTCGTCGTGTCGGTCGTCACCGGTGCCCCCTGTCACGTTGACCCTTCTGAATAACGATGTTACACCATCGTTCTAGAACATCGTTATTTCAACGATATAGCCCTCAGGAGCCTGCCATGACGAGAGCGGAAGACATCCACAACCGGCGCTGGGCCATCCTCGGCGTCCTCTGCCTCAGCCTGTTCGTCATCGTGATGGACAACACGATCGTGAACGTGGCTCTGCCGTCTCTCGTCCGAGAGCTGGGCGCGACGACCAGCCAGCTGCAGTGGATCGTCGACAGCTACACACTCGTCTTCGCCGGCTTGCTGCTGTCGTTCGGTGCGCTCGGCGATCGCTTCGGTCGCAAGGGCGCCCTCACGAGCGGGATGGCGATCTTCGGCCTCGCCTCACTCGCAGCGGCGCTGGCGACGAGCGCGGGACAGCTCATCGGAGCCCGCGCGGTCATGGGTGTCGGCGCTGCGCTGATCATGCCGGCGACCCTGTCGATCCTGACGAACGTCTTCACGGTCGCGAAGGAGCGCGCGGTCGCAATCGCGCTGTGGTCGGCGATCGCTGGTGTCGCGGTCGCACTCGGACCGGTCACGGGCGGCTTCCTGCTCGACCACTTCTCGTGGGGCTCGGTGTTCATGGTCAACGTGCCGATCGTCATCGGAGCCGTGATCGCCGGGTGGCTCATCGTGCCCACGTCGCGCGATCCCGCCGCCCCGCGGGTCGACGTGGTGGGCGCGCTGCTCTCGATCGTCGGTCTCATCGGTCTCGTGTACACGATCATCGAGGCACCCCGACACGGCTGGACCTCGGTCGAGACCGTCGCTGGCTTCGCAGTCTCGCTCACAGTGCTGGCGATCTTCATCGCCTACGAGCTGCGCCACGAGGACCCGATGCTCGACGTCCGCTTCTTCCAGAACCCGCGCTTCACCGCGGCGAGCGTCTCGGTCACCCTCGTCTCGTTCGCACTGTTCGGCTTCATCTTCATGTCAACTCAGTACCTGCAGTTCGTCATGGGGTACAGCCCGCTCTCGGCGGGAGTGCACACCATCCCCTTCGCGCTGGCGGTCATGGTGATGGCGCCGAGGTCCGCCAAGCTCGTCGAGCGGTTCGGCACGAAGCGGGTCGTCGCGACCGGCATGTTGATGTTCGCCTTCGGTCTCGTCGTCGCTTCGACTTCGACGGTGTCGTCCGGGTACGGCATCGTGCTCGTCGCGATCGTGCTGATGGGCTCGGGCATGGGGCTCACGATCGCTCCGGCCACCGAGTCGATCATGGGGTCGCTTCCGAAGGAGAAGGCGGGCGTCGGCTCGGCCGTCAACGACACCACCCGTGAGCTCGGAGGAGCGCTCGGAGTCGCCGTGGTCGGCAGCCTGCTCTCGTCCGTCTACACCGCCCACCTCACCGACGCCGCCGCTGGGCGTCTCCCGCAGCCCGCGCTCGACGCTGCGACCAGCTCGGTCGGCGCTGCACTCGCTGTCGCACAGAGGATCGGACCTTCGGCAGAGCCGCTCGTGACCGCCGCTCGGCAGGCGTTCGTCGACGGGATGGTCATCGGGTCGCGCGTCACCGCGGTGGTCGCAGTGATCGGCGCACTGGTGGCGCTGAAGTGGCTGCCGGCTCGGGCGGCCGAGGAAGTCGAGACAATCGACGCGTTCGAGACGGTCGAGACGTTCGAGATCGACGGTCAGCCGATCGACACGCTCGAGCTGGTCGCTGCCGATCGGTAGATCGCATCGGCAACGACATGCGCCCGCAGCGCGGTGGCGAAGTCCGGGTTGGCCGGCTCGCCCCGCGCTGCTGCCGCGATGAAAGCACCGTCGGGGTTGGCCGGGCCGTCGAGCAGCGGCTGCACCGCCTCGGCGAGCTCGTCTCCCGCGAGTCGGCCTTGCGTGCCGTCGCTGTCGGTCCACTCGACTGGACCGAACCAGTCGTCGCCTTCGAGCACGGCCCAGCGACGTTCGCAGAACACCTCGACTCGTCGCAGGCTCGGCCTCGACAGCACGTCGTGCCAGATCGACGTGAGCGTGCCGACCGCACCGGACTCGAAGCCGAACGACACCGCCATCGCATCCTCGATGCCCGTGATGCCGTGGAACGAAGCAGAGCGCGCCGAGACGACGTCGATGCGGCCGACGAGGAACTCGAGCATGTCGATGTCGTGCACCGAGTGTTCGAGGAGCGTGCCCGCTCCGGCCTTCTCGACGTCACCCCGCCACGTCGACGAGTAGTGCCCCTGGATCGGGATGAACTGGTCGTCTCGGAACACGACGCTCATCACCGCGCCGGCCTCGGGAGCCGTGATGATGTGCCGGAGCCAGAGGAACGCCGGCGAGCGTCTCAGCACGAGACCGACCTGATTGGTGACTCCCGCTCGGGTCACCGTCTCGGTCATCGCTCGTGCGCCGGCCTCCGTGGTCGCGAGCGGCTTCTCGCAGAAGATCGCGAGCCCTCGTGCAGACGCGGCATCGACGAGCCGAGGGTGCTCGGACGTCCACGTGCAGATGTAGACCGCGTCGCAGCCGTCGAGCACCTCGTCCTCCGAGCCACAGACCTGGTGGCCGGACGCCGCGCAGAACGCGGCGAGTCGATCCGCGTCGATGTCGTACGCGCCGCCTCGCACCACGTCCGCACCGCTGCGGCGGAGCGACTTCGAGTGGTAGGTGGCGATGAGGCCTGTGCCGATGAAGCCGACGCGCAGCGGACGGGGTTCAGTAGTGGGCACGGCGGGCGACGCTACCGTTCGGGCGTGCGCTGCCGGGTGGGGACCATGGCGGCGGCGGGACTCGTCCTGCTGACCGCGTGCGGCGGAGGTGACGATGCTCCGGCCGGGGTCGCGACATCGGTGACATCGGCGACGTCGGTGGCAACGCGGCGGCGACGGCGGCTCCCGCCAGCACCGCGGCGCCCACGACGACGAGAGCTCCCGGCGCGGTGACGATCCTCATCGGAGCGCGCGAGCCGCTGGCTCAGGCGTTCGACCTCGCGACCGCGCCGAACGGCGACCTCTTCATCGCGAACACGAACGCGGGTCAGCTGCTGCGGTGGGACGGCGCTTCCATGCACGTCGCCTATCCGGGTGACTTCGCGAAGGGAGAGAACGAGTTCACCGGCGTCGCGACCCAGAGCGACGGATCGGTCGTGTTCACGACGGTCTCGCCGAGAAGTGGCTGAGGCCCGACAAGACGCTCACCGACATCCGCACCGACGAGAAGGGCGACCAGGTGCTCGGCTTGCTGCTGGCGACCGGGCCGAAGGATGAGATCTACCTCGTGTTCGGCCGCGAGGGCGACGTCGAGCTGCTCGGCACCGACGGCACGCTGACCCCCTACGCCGGCACGGGCTCGATCACCACGCAGGCTGGCAGTCGTCGGAGACGGAGGCCCCGCGGTGCAGGCGCAATTCGGCCGCATCAGCGACGTCGTCGTCGACAGCCAGGGTGTGATGTACCTCGCCGACGAGGGGCAGGGCGTGGTGAGACGCGTGAAGCCGGACGGCACGATCGACACCGTCCTCGGTCTCGGCGCCACCCGACTCCTCGAGGCACCCGACGGCACGCTTGCGGCGGATCTGAAGCTCGGGCCCGGCCCCCTCGGCGTCACCGTCGACGCGCACGACAACTTGTACGTGAGCGTGCGCTCGGCGGGACGAGTGATCCGCATCGACCACACGACCGGCGTGATGACGCGCATCGCACCCGACACGACGTTCCAGAGCCCGACTCGGCTCACGTTCGCCACGAACGGCGACCTCTTGTTGCTGATCGAGGACGGCAAGCAGGTCGTGTCGATCGCGGGAGTCGCGGCCTGAGCGACGCCGGGGCTACGCCACGCCCACGAACCCAGCGACGAAGTCGTTGGCCGGGTGCGCGACGACCTCGTCGGGTGTGCCGACCTGCTCGATGCGCCCGCCCGCATGACCACGAGCTGATCACCGATCGCTCGCGCCTCCGCGTGGTCGTGCGTGACGTAGATCGAGGTCATGCCGATCCGGTGCAGCAGCTGCTCGAGGTCGATCGTGAGGCGCTCGCGGAGCGTGCGGTCGAGCGCGCCGAGGGGCTCGTCGAGCATGAGGAGGCGCGGCTCCGGGGCAAGCGCGCGGGCGAGCGCGACGCGTTGCTGCTCGCCGCCCGAGAGCGTGGTCACCGAGCGGTGACCGAACCCGTCGAGGTCGACGAGGGCGAGCACCTCTTGGACTCGGGCCCGCACCTCTTCCGCCGGTCGGCCTTGCATGCGCAGGCCGAACCCGACGTTGCCGGCGACGTCCTTGTGCGGAAAGAGCGCGTAGTCCTGGAACATCAGGCCGAACCGCCGCCGGTGTGCGGGCACGCCTGCCAGGTCGCTGCCATCCCATGTGATCGTTCCGGACTGCAGTGGCTCGAGACCGGCGATCGCACGGAGCAACGTCGACTTCCCCGAGCCGCTCGGCCCGAGCACAGCCATGAGCTCGCCGTCGCGGACGGTCAGGTCGACGCCGTCGAGGGCCGCGTGGTCGCCGAAGCGCACGACTGCGTGTTGCACGGCGAGCACTCAGAACTCCCCGAGGTCGCCGAGGCGAGCGCGCTCGAACACGAGCACGCACAGCACGGTGAGCACCATGAGGATCGTCGCCATCGCCATCGCCTGGCCATAGTTCGACGCGCCGGGGCGGCCGAGCAAGCGGAAGATCGCGATGGGAAGAGTCGGCGTGTCGGGACGAGCGACGAACACAGTGGCGCCGAACTCGCCGAGCGAGATCGCGAACGCGAAGCCGGCGCCGACGGCGAGGGCCCGAGAGACCAGCGGGCAGGTCGATCTCACGCCAGGTGCGGCTCGGCGACGCGCCGAGCACTGCCGCGGCCTCGCGCAAGCGGTCGTCGATCGATCGGAGCACGGGCACGACCGAGCGCACGACGAAGGGAAGGGCGACGAGTGCCTGCGCGATCGGGATCAGGATCGCCTTCGCGCGCAGGTCGAGCGGGGGCCGGTCGAGCGTGATGAGGAAGCCGAAGCCGATCGTCACCGCCGAGACGCCGAGCGGCAGCATCAGGCCGACGTCGAACCAGGCGCGCGTGTGCCGTCCGCCGATCGCGATCGAGGCCAATCCGCCGATCACGGTGGCGATCACGGTCGCGATCACCGCGAACACCAGCGAGTTCCGGATCGCCTCGGTCGGTGGCACGAAGAGGCCGCTCGTGCCCGTCGATCCGAGCTGGCGATACCACGTCAGGCCGTGTCCGCCGGGAACCGCGAACGATCGCTCGACGAGCGCCAGCAACGGGAGCCCGAGGAGCACGAGCATCACGGCGAAGTTGACTCCGAGGACCACGCGTTGGCCGCGCGTGCGCACGGTGGTGCTCGTCTCGTCGCGGCGGCGCATCCGTCGTTGCACGGCGAGCCGTGACTGCATCCGCGTGGTGACGAGCAGCAACGCGACCACCGCGACGAGCTGAACCAGCGCGAGCGCGGCTGCCACCTGGAGGTCGAGCAGCTGCGCGGTCTGTCGGTAGATCTCGACCTCGAGCGTCGAGTGGCGTGGCCCACCGAGGAGCAGCACGACGCCGAACGAGGTGAACGTGAACAGGAACACGATCGCGCCCGCGGCCGCGATGGCAGGAGCGAGCAGCGGCAGGTCGATCTCGAGCATCGACCGCCACCGCGGCGCGCCCAGCACTCGACGCGCTCTCGGCCAGCCGCGGGTCGAGGTTCGCCCAGAGCCCTCCCACGACTCGGACGACGACCGCGTAGTTGAAGAAGACGTGCGCGATCAGGATCGCCCACACGGTGTGGTCGAAGCGGTGCGGCAGGATCCGGCTGAACGCAGCGCCGACGACCACGGTCGGCAGCACGAAGGGAACGGTCACGAGCGCGCGCACCGTCGACCTCCCGAAGAAGCGGTAGCGCGAGAGCACATAC
Source organism: uncultured Acidimicrobiales bacterium (assembly GCA_963739555.1). Classification (GTDB taxonomy): domain Bacteria; phylum Actinomycetota; class Acidimicrobiia; order Acidimicrobiales; family DATKAS01; genus DATKAS01. Next base: position 43,853 of record CAVUAV010000013.1, read on the forward strand.
GCGCCGGGAAGGGCGATCGCGAGCGTCAGCAGCGTCGAGACCGCTGCCTGCCACAGCGTGAACCATGCGATGCCGCGCAGGCGCTCGTCGGTGAAGACCTCGCGGAAGCCTTCAGCGCCTACTCCCTTCCCGATGATCGTGGCGACCGGCCACACGAAGAAGACGATGAGGAACGCGAGCGGGAGCGCGAGGAGCGCCGGCGCGTGCCGCGATGCGGGTCAACCGAGCACGGTCGAAGTCCACTCGTTGATCCACTCGTCGCGGTTCTTCGCGATCTCGTCGGGGGGCAGTGACAACGGCTTCTCGGGTACGACTGAGTACTTCACGAACTCGTCCGGCAGCACCGCCTTCGTGTTCACCGGATACACGAACATGTTGAGTGGCATGTCGTTCTGAAACGTCGTGCCGACCATGAAGTCGATGAACCGCTGCGCGGCCGCGGCGTGCTTCGTGCCCGCGAGCACCCCGGCGAACTCGACCTGACGGAAGCACGTGCTCTCGACGACCGCGGTGGGAGCTTCGGTGAGGGGCGTCTCGGCGAAGATGACCTCGGCCGGCGGGCTCGACGCGTACGAGACCACGATCGGCTTCGGGCCTTTGCCCGAGCTGCCCGAGAAGTCGGTGTAGTACGCCTCGTCCCAGCTCGACGCGACCTCGACGCCGTTCGCCTCGAGCTGCTTCCAGTAGCCGAGCCAGCCTTCCTCGCCGAAGTGGTCGATCGTGCCGAGCATGAACGCGAGGCCGGGCGACGAGGTCGCGGGGTTCTCGACGACCGTGAGGTCCTTGTACTCCGGCTTCGTGAGCGCGTCGAGGCTCGTAGGCGGGGGAAGCTCATGCTTGCCGAAGTAGGCCTTGTCGTAGTTGAGGCACACGTCGCCGAAGTCGATGGGGGTCACGGCGCCGCCTGCGGTCTGATCGGAGAACTGCGTGTCGACGTCGCTCAGCCCCGGTGACGTGTACGGCTCGAAGATCCCTGCGTCGACCGCGCGCGTGAGGAACGTGTTGTCGACGCCGTACAGCACGTCGCCGAGCGGCTTCCCTTTGGTCAGGATCGCCTGGTTCACCATCGCGCCCGCGTCGCCGGCCTGCAGCACCTTCACAGTGATGCCGGTCTGCTGGGTGAAGCCCTCGAGCACGCCCTTCGACACCGCGAACGAGTCGTGCGTGAGCAACGTGATGGTGACCGGTTCGTTCGACGTGCCGCCGGTTGTCGCCGCGCCGGTTGCCGCCGCAGTCGAGCCGCTGTCGTCGCCGCACGCCGTTGCGAGCAGCGCCATGATCGCGAGCGCGACGTGACGCGCTGATGCGCGCGTTCATGACAGCGCGTCCGGCTGCACGATCAGCAGCGTCCCTTCCTCCACCCACACCTCTGCCTCCGTCCCTTCGAGCTCGTTGCTGACACCCCGGGTCGAGCCGGGGAAGAGGGTCTCGCCGCGGAGCGGGTACGTGAGTCCCTCGGTCCGCACGCCTTTCGCAACGCCGGCGAGCGCGGCGAGGGTGACGACCTCACCGGGCCGGCCGTGGACGACCGCGTGTCCGGGACCGTGCAGCGGTCGCACCCACGCGTCGCCGATCCATGCGTCGACCTGCACACCGGCGAGCTCGGGATCGGCGAGCGCGAGGATCCCGGTGAGCAGGTGGTCGAGCCGTCCGCCGTCCCCTGCGATCACGGTGACGTGAGTCGCGCCGAGGTCACGGGCCTCGAGCAGCGCGAGCGCGAGGTCGGTCGCATCCTTCGCTGTCGGGTGCAGCTCGATCGGGATGCCGGCGGCCTTCGCCTCTTCGAGCGCGCTCGGCGAGATCGAGTCGAGATCGCCGACGAGAAGATCGACGGTGACGCCGTGCGCGCGGGCGTGGTCGTAGCCGGAGTCGGCCGCGATCACATGCGCGTCTCGGGGGAGGCGTGCGACGGCGCGCGCCGACGGCGACAACCCTCCCGCAAAGACCACGACTGCCCGACCCTCGAGTGGGTCCACGAATCCCTCCGCTGGCATTACCCAGATCAGGTTCTCGGGTCGGTGGCGCCTCACGGCCACCCTCTCAGCCCGGCTGCCCGAGCTCCCCGTTGGTTGCTGCTTACGGTAGCGCCTCGTCCACGTCCTGCGGCACGTCGATCTCGGGAAACTCGTCGACGTCTCGAAGGACATCGGGCTCGATGTAGATCACGGTTGCCTCGGGGACCGCAGCGCGCATGCGGCGCTCGACGCCGTTGATCGCGTCCGCCAAGTCGCGGATCGACAGCGAGGGCTCGAAGCCGACCTTGACGCCGACGAGGAGCTCGTCGGGACCGATGTGCTCGGTCCTCATGTGGATGATGCCCTGCACCTCGGGCGAGTCCTTGATCGCGTTGGCGATCGCGAGCTGCCTCGCGGGCGATGCCGACTCACCGATCAGCAGCCCCTTCATCTCGATCGCGAGGACGATCGAGATGGCGATGAGGAGGAGGCCGATCGCGACGCTGCCCACCGCGTCCCAACGAGGGTTCCCGGTGACCTTCGCGAGCGTGACGCCGATGAGAGCGAAGAAGAGCCCGATGAGCGCGCCCGTGTCTTCGAGGAGGACGACCGGCAGCTCCGGGTTCTTCGTGCGGCGGATGAAGCGTCCACCAGCCCGCGCTCTTCGGCTTCTCGAGGTTGGCCTCGTGGCGCGCGGTGCGGAACGAGAGCGCCTCGAGCACGACGGAGACGAGCAGGATCACGATCGCCACGCCGAAGTAGTCGAGCTCGTGGGGATGGCGCAGCTTCTCGATGCCCTCGTACAGCGCGAACGCGCCGCCCAGCGTGAAGAGCACGACCGACACCACGAACGCCCAGAAGAACCGCTCGCGGCCGTAGCCGAACGGGTGCTCCGGGGTCGCGGCCCGCTTGGCGCGAGCCCCACCGAGGAAGAGCAGCGCCTGGTTCCCCGTGTCGGCGACGGAGTGGATGGCCTCGGCGAGCAGCGATGCCGAGCCGGTGATCGCGAAGCCGACGAACTTCGAGATCGCGATGCCGAGGTTCGCGAGGAACGCGGCGATGATCGCCCGGCGACTTCCCTCGTGCATCGGCTCACACTGGCACAATGCGACGCATGTCTGGATCTCTCGAAGGTCGTGTCGCACTCGTCACCGGGGGAGGGCGCGGCATCGGCGCCGGCATCTCTCTCGCTCTCGCTGCCGAGGGCGCGTCGATCGCGGTGAACTACCGCCGTGATGCCGATGCCGCCAAGGAGACCGTCGCCGCGATCGAGTCGATGGGCGGCGCGGCTCGTGCCTATGCAGCCGGCGTCGAGGACTACGAGGCCGCCGCTTCGATGGTCGAGTCGGCGGTCAACGACTTCGGCTTCGTCGACATCCTCGTGCACAACGCGGGCGTTGCGTCACGCGGGCGGTCGGTGGCCGACACCGACGTCGAGGAGCTCGAGCGCCTGGTCCGCGTGCACGCGCTGAGCGCGCACCAGCTGGCGCGCCACGTGCTGCCGTCGATGCGCACGCGGCCGCGCGGCGACATCGTGATGATCTCGTCGGTGGCGACCTCCCACTACGCCGCGAACGGCGCGCCGTACAACATGGGGAAGGCCGCGCTCGAGGCGCTCGCGTTCGGGCTCGCCAAGGAGGAGCGCGACAACGGCATCCACGTGAACGTTGTTGCGCCCGGGCTCGTCGAGACCGAGATGGGACGCCGGCTCGTCAAGGCCGGCGGCGTCCAGGACATCAAGACGCTGTACGACTACTCACCGTTCGGTCGCGTGTGCCAGCCCGAGGACGTCGCCGCAGTCGTGGTGTTCTGCTGCTCCGCCGCCGCGGGCTACATGACCGGCCAACGCCTCGAAGTCGACGGCGGCGGCCCCAAGCTCGCCCGCTGACCCGCTGAGTGTGTGCACTCGGGGCACTATGCCGCGCCCGGGTGCACACACTGGTCGGGCCAGAGCGACCTGATCGTGTCGACGAAGTACTCATCGGACATGTCGGCCGTGAAGCTCGTCGGCGCCCACCCGACCACGAGCAGATCGTTCATCCGGGCTCGGTCGACGCGGAACGCAGTGCGGTTGCCCATCCCGTGGAACTCCCAGGAGTCGAGCTCGATCGCGATCCTCTGCTCGGGGTAGGCGAGATCGATGCGGACGTTCTTGCCTCGAAGCTTCAAGCGGAACTGCTGGCGGGGCGGTGGGAAGCCGGCGGCGATGAGCGCACGAAGCGCACGGGTCTCGAGGTCGCTGTCACCCGGGCTGTAGCCGGGGAGTCGTTGGGCCAGCACGTCTCGGACTCGGCGCATGGATCGCCCCGGCCCGGGCATCAGCCGCCCGGCACAGCGTCGAAACGACTCGAGGTCTGCAACCTTGCGGCGGATGGCGTCGTCCAGGACAGCGCCCACCTGCTTCGTCGTGAGCATCCCCGACACGTCGATCAGCGCCCGTTCCGCGGTGACCGTCGGGATGCCCAACCGGTGGGACTTGTCGACGTCGAACAACGACCGTGAGCGGTGACCCCGCACGCCGTCGAGTCGCACGAACTGCTCGAAGGTCGAGACGACTTCGATGCGATCGGGTTGGTCGAAGCCCCTCAGCCCGAACAGGAAGCCTGTGGACCGGTGAGACGTGAGGCACGGCGCGGTGAGGGTGATCGCAAGCAAGGACTGCTCCCACGACGGTGGCGCCGCTGCGACCGCGTACACGTCTGGACGCAGGAGGATCCAGGTGCCGTTGCGCAATCGGGCGGTGATCTGCCCGTCGGTCAGGCCGGCAGCGAGTACCTGCGCTCGGGTGATGAGTCCGCGTTGCTGTCGGGCGATTCGGTTGAGCCGTTCGATGATGACGTCCGCCATGCCGGGAAGGCTGACATCAGGGTGGGACATTCCCGAGTGTGAGCACTCAGGGCACCATGTCGCGCTCCAGTGCACACACTCGGTTGGGCTCCGCTACTGGGGGACGGGGAGGGCGAGCCAGCGGTCGAAGATCTCGCGGTCGCCGAAGATCTCGAGGCTCGGGTCGTCGGAGGGGATGCGGCGCCACTGCATCAGCAACAAGCTCGACGCGGGCCCGCGCACCGCGACGTCGCCCTTGGTGTGTCCCCGAGTGACGCGCGCCAACCCGTCGTCGGTGCGCACCGTCCACTCACCCTCGGTGTCGGTGCAGTGGAAGTGGACCGAGCCGCCGATGTCGATGCCGTCGCGTCCCGCCAACCGCAAGCCGACGTGCACATCGAGGAGCTCGTCGAACCCGTCGGATGCGAGCTCGGCGTCGATCGGGGTGACGGCGCTGTGCGCGTCCTGTCCGTCCCAACGGTGGATCGCGGTCTCGACCGCCATGCGGCGCGGCCAGAAGCGCCCGTCCTGATGGCCGTTCGAGAAGTTCCACACGTGCGCATCGGGATCGAGCACGGTCAGCGCGTCGACGAGCGGCCCGACCCCCTCCTCGAACCATGGGAGCACCGTCGCGTCACGCGGCGGGCTGTCGAGCCGGTCGGGGATCGGCTCGGCGCCGGTGCGGCAGGCCTCGGTGGCCCACCGGTGCACCCGACCCAGGTGGCCGAGCAGCCGGTTCACGTCCCAACCAGGGCATCCCGGCACCGCCGCGTCGAGCGAACCGTCACGAGCGGTCGCCGCCAGCACCGCAGCGTTCTCGCGCACCGCCGCCAAGTAGTCGATCGCCATGGCCCGACGGTATCGTCAGTCCTGATGACATCGCCCTTCCAGACCGATGAGCTCGTCCTCGACGAGGTCATCACGGTGACAGAGAGGGCCCGCACGAAGCTCATCGAGCTGCGTGATGCCGAGCCCGAGGGCAACACCCTCGGCCTGCGGCTCTCGATCAGCGGGAGTCAAGGCATCGACTTCGTCTACGACCTCGAGTTCGTGCCCTTGGCGACGCTCCCGCTCAGCGAGCAGGTGCGCAACCACGACGGGCTGCGCGTTGTGATCCCGAACAACGACATCAACAACTTCGAGGGTGCGACGCTCGACTACGAGCACGACGGCCTCGTGCTGCGCAATCCGAACAAGCCGAAGCCGCTCGACCTCACGAACCTCACGACCGACGGCGCCATGGCCGACGGCGTGCAGGCGGCGCTCACGGACGAGGTGAACCCGGCGCTCGCCGCGCACGGTGGCTTCGTCGAGATGGTCGGCGTCGACGAGAGCGACGGCACCGTGTACATGAAGATGGGCGGCGGCTGCCAAGGCTGCTCCATGAGCCGCATGACGATGATGCAGGGCGTGCAGGCCATGCTGAAGGAAGCGGTCGAGGGTGTCACCCGCGTGCAAGACGTGACTGATCACGGCGCGGGCGAGAACCCGTACTACTCGTAACGAGCACACACCAGGGGGGCCAATGCCAGGCATCGTCGCCTACGGCGCGTACGTGCCGTACTACCGGCTGCAGCGAGCCGCGATCGGCGCGGCGCTCGGAGCGGGAGGAGGCAAGGGCACCCGCGCGGTCGCCTCGTTTGACGAGGACACGACGTCGATGGGCGTCGAAGCCGCCCGCATCGCGATGAGGGCCGCGGGCGGCATCAGTCCCCAGGCCGTCGTGTTCGCGACGTCGTCGCCGCCGTATCTCGACAAGACGAACGCCACCGCGATCCACGCCGCGCTCGGTCTGCCCGCGAACACCGCGGCGTTCGACATGGTCGGTTCCGTGCGCAGCGCGATCGCAGCGCAGCGCTTCGCGAGCATGTCGCCGACCCCGATCTTGGCAGTGTTGTCCGACACTCGTACGGGTCTGCCGGGTGGCGCCGACGAGCGCGACGGCGGCGACGCTGCTGTCGCATTCCTCTTCTCGGGCGCGATGTTCGACTCGCAGGCGCTCGCCGAGCGCATAGGCGGCGGCGCGGCGACGAACGAGTTCCTCGACCGATGGCGTGTGCCGGGCGAAGACTCCTCTCACGTCTGGGAGGAGCGGTTCGGTGAGCACGCGTACGTCCCGCTCGCCGAGATCGCGATCAACGACGCGCTGAAGCAGGCCGGCATCACGCCGAGCGAGCTCGACTACGTGATCGTCGCCGGCCTCCACTCGAGGGCCGTCAAGCGAGTCGCAGCGTCGATCGGCGCGCGTCCCGAGGCGATCGTCGACGACCTCACGAGTGTCATCGGCAACACCGGCACCGCCCACGGAGGGCTCCTCCTCGCGAGCGTGCTCGACCGCGCCGAGCCCGGCCAGACGATCCTGACCGTGCTTGCTGTCGGACGGCGCGGACGCCGCGGTGCTGCGCACGACCGACGAGCTCGTGGCGTACCGCAGCCGCCGCGCCACCACCGTCGCCGAGCAGATCGCCGCTGGCCGCGACGACCTCGGCTACCAGACCTACCTCACGTGGCGTGGCTTCCTGCAGCGGGAGCCACCTCGCCGTCCCGATCCCGAACGCCCGGCCGCGCCGCCGTCGCTCCGCACGGAGCCCTGGAAGTACGGCTTCGTCGGATCGAAGTGCACGTCGTGCGGCACCCGCCATCTCCCACCCGCCCGCGTGTGCGTGCGCTGCGGCGCCGTCGACCAGATGGAGCCCGAGCGGCTCGCCGATGTGCCCGCGACCATCGCCACGTACACCATCGACCGCCTGGCCTTCTCTTTGTCGCCGCCGGTGGTCGTCGGTGTGATCGACTTCGACGGTGGAGGTCGCTTCCAATGCGAGCTCACCGACGTCGACCCTGCCACCGTGAAGATCGGTGACCGGGTCGAGATGAGCTTCCGTCGCCTGTTCACCGCCGACGGGGTGCACAATTACTTCTGGAAGGCAAAGCCCATCGCTTCAGGCGACACGGCAGGAGGCAACTGACATGGCATCACACGGCATCCGCGACAAGGTCGCCATCGTCGGCATGGGCTGCACGCCCTTCGGTGAGCACTGGGACAAGAGCGCCGAGGATCTCCTCGTCGACGCCGCGACAGAGGCGTTCACGACGTCCGGCATCAAGAAGGCGGACGTCGACGCGTACTGGCTCGGCACGATGGGCTCGGGCATCAGCGGCCTCACGCTGAGCCGTCCGCTCAAGATCGACTACAAGCCGGTCACGCGTCTCGAGAACATGTGCGCCACTGGCAGCGAGGCGTTCCGCAACGCGGCGTACGCAGTCGCGGCCGGCGCGATCGACGTCGCGATGGCGATCGGCGTCGAGAAGCTCAAGGACTCGGGCTTCTCCGGCCTCACGGGCTCCGCGCCCCCAACGACGGCACGCTGCCCACGATGACCGCGCCCGCGTCGTTCTCTCTCCTCGCTCCCGCGTACGCGAAGAAGTACGGAGTCGACGAGGACGAGATGAAGGAGGTCCTCACGCGGATCGCGTGGAAGAACCACAAGAACGGCGCGCTCGAACCCACGTGCGCAGTTCAAGAAGGAGGTGGCGAAGGAGGTCATCTGCAACTCGCCACTCGTCGCTGGCCAGCTCGGCATCTTCGACTGCTCAGGCGTCAGTGACGGCTCGGCCGCTGCGCTGATCGTCCGCGCCGAAGACGCGCACAAGTACTGCGACAACCCGCTCTACGTGAAGGCGCTGTCCTTCGTCGCCGGCCCCGCGGCCGGTCCGATCGACCCGACCTACGACTACACGACCTTCATCGAGGTCGTGCGCTCAGCGGCCGACGCCTACCAGCAGGCCGGCATCGAGAACCCACGTGCGGAGCTCGCGATGGCCGAAGTGCACGACTGCTTCACGCCCACCGAGCTCGTGCTCATGGAGGACCTCGGGTTCGCCGAGCGAGGCATGGGCTGGAAGGAAGTGCTCGCGGGCACCTTCGATCTCGACGGCGAGCTCGCCGTGAACCCCGACGGCGGCCTCAAGTCGTTCGGCCATCCGATCGGCGCATCGGGTCTGCGGATGCTCTTCGAGTGCTGGTTGCAGCTGCGGGGCCAGGCCGGCGAGCGTCAGATCTCGAACGGCAAGACGAAGGCCCTCACCCACAACCTCGGCGGCGCGCCGGGCGCGTGCGTGAGCTTCGTGAGCGTCGTCGGCAGCGAGCTCGACTAGGGCTCAGGCCAACTCACGCCAACGCCGCGAGCGCGGCGTCGTGCAACAGTCCGTTCGTCGAGAGCGCGCTGCCGCCGTCTGCCCGCGCGACTCCTGAGAGGTCGGTGAAGCGGCCTCCCGCCTCCTCGACGATCACCTTGACGGCCGCGAGGTCCCAGAGGCTGACGACGGGCTCGGCCGCGACGTCGAAGACGCCTTCGGCGACGAGGACGTGCATCCAGAAGTCGCCCACGCCGCGGGTGCGCCACACGCGGTGCGCCAGCGCGTCGAACTTGTCACCGTGGCCGTGCTTGCGCCACGAGTGGATGCTGGCGTGACCCAGGTGCGCGTCTTCGAGGCGATCGACCGCCGACACGTGCAACGGCCCGTCGGCATCGAATGCCCCCGAGCCCTTCGCCGCCCACCAGCGCTTGCCGAGTGCGGGCGCCGACGCGACGCCCACCACGATGTCGCCGTCGTGCTCGAGCGCGATCAACGTGCCCCAGATCGGGAGCCCCCGCACGAACGAAGCCGTCCCGTCGATCGGATCGAGGATCCACCGCGACGGCGACGAGGGATCGCCGATCAGGCCCTCCTCCTCACCGAGCACCGCGTGGTCGGGACGCTCGCGCGCGAGCAGCGCCCGCATCGCCGCCTCCGAGCCGGTGTCGGCGTCGGTGACCTCCGAGTTGTCGGCTTTGTGGCGGACGTCGAGGTCGACCGCGCGAAAGCGGGGGAGCGTGATCGCGTCCGCGGCGTCAGCCAGCGCGAGCGCGAGCGCGAGCTCGGCCCTCAGGTCGAGGGGGTCAAGAGGCAAGGATCGAGCGAACCGTGGCAGCGATGCCCGGGCCGTCGAGGCCGAGGGCGCTGAGGATGCGGTCGGGCTTGCCGTGCGGGATGAACGCGGTCGGCGTGCCGAGCACCTCGACGCGGGGGATGTCGGGGCCTTTGCACTGCCGCGTGATCTCGTCGACGACACGGCTGCCTGCACCACCCTCACGGATGCCGTCCTCGACGGTGACCACCAGGGGATGACGTGTGGCGTCCGCGATCATCTCGGGGTCGAGCGGCTTCACGACCCGCATGTCCCAGACCGTGCAGCGCACGCCTTCGGCTTCGAGCTCGTCGGCCGCTGACTCCGCCGCGGCGAGGAGCTTGCCGACGGCCAGGAAGCACACCTCGGGAGGGCCGTCGCCGGGAGCGCGGTGGGCGAGTCGCGCCTGGAGGCCATGACCGACCTCGTCGTCTCCGACCTGGCGCGCCGCGCCCCGCGCGTAGCGGATGACCGAAGGACCATCGAGCTCGAGCGCGTCGTGGAGCATCGTCTGCAGCTCTTGTGCTGACGACGGCGCGAACACCGTCATCCCGGGCACCTTCGTGAACAGCGCGAGGTCCATGACGCCGTGGTGCGAGGGCCCGTCGTCGCCCGTGATGCCTGCGCGGTCGAGGCAGAAGACGACCGGCTGCTCGTGCAGCGCGCAGTCGTACATGACCTGATCCCACGCGCGGTTCATGAACGTCGAGTAGATGGCGACGACGGGGCGCAGCCCGCCCATCGCCATGCCCGTCGCCGCGGTGACCGCATGCTGCTCGGCGATGCCGACGTCGAAGAAGCGATCGGGCCAGCGCTCCTGGAAGGGCAACAAGCCGGTCGGCCCGGGCATGGCCGCGGTGATCGCGACCACCTTCGGGTTGCTCTCGGCCTCTTTGATCATCGCCTCGGCGAACGCCTGGGTGTAGCCGACCGGCACCCAGCGCGGAGGCCCGACCACGGGGTCGAACACCGGCGCGTCGTGCAGGTGCTTCTCGTCGTCGTCCTCCGCGGGTGGGTAGCCGCGGCCCTTCTCGGTGAGCACGTGGAGCACGATCGGTCCGTCGAACTCGGCGACGTTGCGCAGCGCCTTCTCGAGTGCCTCGACATTGTGGCCGTCGACCGGTCCCATGTAGCGCACGCCGAGTGGCTCGAAGAACGTCGCCGGCTCCCACATCTCGCGGATCGCGGCCTTCAGTGCCTCCATGCCCTTGTGGGCGCGAGGCCCGACGAGCGGCACGCTCTTCACGACGGCCTCGAGTCTCTTCTGCCTCCGCATGTAGACGGGGTTGAGACGCACCTGCGTGAGGCTCTTCGAGAGGTTCGACACGGTCGGCGCGTACGAGCGTCCGTTGTCGTTCAGCACGATGATCACGCCGCGCCCGCTGTGCCCGAGGTTGTTCAGCGCCTCGTAGGCCATGCCGCCGGTCATCGAGCCGTCGCCGATGACTGCGACGATGCGCCGGCCTGCTCGCCGGGACGCGACATCGGGCTCGCCCGCGGCGACGGCAGCGTCACGCGCCGCTGCCAGCCCGTACGCGTACGACAGGATCGTCGATGCGTGGCTGTTCTCGACGAAGTCGTGCTCGGACTCGGCGCGGCATGGGTAGCCCGAGAGCCCACCCTCCTGCCGCAGCGTCGGGAACCTCGACTGGCGCCCCGTGACGAGCTTGTGCACGTAGGCCTGGTGACCGGTGTCCCACAGGATCGCGTCGCGCGGGCTGTCGAAGACGCGGTGCAACGCGAGCGTGAGCTCGACCGCGCCGAGGTTCGAGCCGAGGTGCCCTGCGGTCTCGGAGACCGTCTGCACGATGAAGTCGCGGATCTCGCCGGCGAGGTCGTCGAGCTCGGCGTACGAGAGGCGGCGCAGGTCCGCGGGCTGCTTGATGGTCTCGAGGATCATGCCGAGCGTCGAGCGTAGCCCTGCACATTCGAACGAGCGGATCGCCTGCACGGGCCGGATCGGGGTCCGGGTATGGTCGCCGCCCGTGGGAGACCTGTTCGATCTGAGTGGGAAGGTCGCCTTGATCACGGGCGGCAACAGCGGCATCGGGCTCGGGATGGCCGAAGGCCTCGCATCGCAGGGCGCCGACGTGGCGATCTGGGGCACGAACGAGGACAAGAACCGGGCCGCGCTCGAGCAGCTCGAGCGGCACGGCACCAAGGTGCTGGCGCTCAAGTGCGACGTCGGCGACGAGGCGCAGGTCGAGGCGTCCTTCGCGGAGACCATCGGGGCGCTGGGGAAGGTCGACTCGTGCTTCGCGAACGCCGGCATCGGTGGGGGCGGGCATCGCTTCATCGACATCCCGACCGAGGACTGGCACCGGGTGCTGCGCGTCGACCTCGACGGCGTCTTCTTCACGTTGCGCGCGGCGATCCGCCACATGGTCGAGCGCGGCGAGGGCGGCAGCGTCGCGGTCACCTCGTCGGTGTCGACCTTGATGGGCGCCCCCCGCAACCAGGCCTACGCCTCCGCGAAGGGCGGGATCATCGCCATGATGAAGGGCCTCGCGGTGGAGTACGCGCGTGACGGCATCCGGGCGAACGCGATCCTTCCGGGCTGGATCGAGACGCCGATGACCGAGGGCGCGTTCTCGTGGGATCGCTTCGTCGACAAGGTGATGCCGCGCGTGCCGATGCGGCGGTGGGGGGTCGGCGCCGACTTCGGCGGGATCGCTGCGTACCTCGCGAGCGACGCGTCGACGTACCACACGGGTGACGTGCTCGTCGTGGACGGCGGCTATGCCATCTTCTGAGGTCCCGCGCCCGGCGTCAGCGGACTTCCCCACGCTGTTGCGCTTCCAGTCCGAGCAGTGTGCCGTCAACGGCTCCCCGCTCTACGCGACTCTGCTCGCTGCCGCGGCCGCCGACGCAGAGGAGGCCGGCCCGTGCCACGACGTGCTGCGCGGCCACGAGAAGGATCCGCTCGGCACCGCGCTCGTGCTCCGGTTCATGGGCGGCGTGCACCGCCTCGCGCTCGAAGGTGACGCACCCGGGCTCGCGGCGTTCTATCCGTCAGCGGGCGGATCGCTCGAAGCCGGCGACCCGTGGCCCGCGTTTCGCGACGCCGTCGCCGCGAACGTCGACGTGCTCCGCGCCCGACTCGCCGACGGCGTCCAGACCAACGAGGTCGGCCGAGCCGCGGCGCTTGCGCCCGCGTTCCTGACCGTCGCGATCGAGACCGGTCACCCGCTCCGGGTCCTCGAGGTCGGGGCGAGCGCAGGGCTCAACATGCGCTGGGACCAGTTCCACTACGAGGACGAGGACGAGAGCTGGGGAAGCGACGCCTCGCCGGTGCGGCTCGCGGCGCGGTGGTCAGGGACGCCCCGGCCCTGGCGAGAGGCGCCCTCGAGTGACGGCGTCGTCGTCGAACGCGCCGGTTGCGATCCGAATCCGATCGATGCGATCGGCGACGTTGGTCGCCAGAAGCTGCGCTCGTTCGTGTGGCCCGACCAGATCGAGCGCCTTCGCATCCTCGACGCGGCCATCGAGGTCGCCCGGTCCACGCCGGCCACGATCGATCAGGAGGAAGCGGTGCCGTGGCTCGGCCGCAAGCTCGCCGAGCCGGCCGAGGGCGCCGCGACCGTCGTGTATCACTCGATCGTCATGCAGTACCTGAACAAGGCCAACCGCGCCGCCGTCGCGCAGGCGATCGCCGACGCTGGCAACCGCGCGACTCCCGACGCGCCCGTCGCCTGGCTGCGCATGGAGCCGGGATGGGTCGAGGGCCGCGCGAATGTGACGTTGACGACCTGGCCGGGCGGACGCGAGCGGCTGATCGCGCTGACCGGGTTCCACGGCATGCCCGTGGAGTGGAGCGGGCCGAACGGGCTCAGGCGGTAGCGGAAACGGCCGCGTCGAGAGCGGCCTCAGGGTGCTTCGCCGCCCAGCGCCGGTCGTGCCAGGCAGTGAACACCTTCGCTGCGCAGAACCCGAGCGCGAGGGTGGCGAAGCCGCCGACCGCGTCGAGGAAGTAGTGGTTCGCAGTGACGACGATGCAGTACACGGTCGCGATCGGGTAGAGGATCAACAGCGCTCTCGACCAGTTCGACTTGAGCTGCGGCCACATCACGAGCACGCACCACAGCGCCCATGCGCAGTGCAACGAGGGCATGGCGGCGTACTGGTTCGAGATCTTCGACATCGCGCCCGAGTCGAATGACCAGAGCGTGCCGAACTTGTCGAGCGTGTCGACGAACCCTGAGGGTTCCATCAAATGCAGCAAGCGGGGCGGCATGAGCGGGAAGGTCGCGAAGCCGATGAGCGCGAAGCCGGTCGTGAACGCCAGCGTGTTGCGCCACAGGGGATAGCGCTTCGGGAACGACCGGAACATCCAGATGAGCGCGACGGTCGTGACCACGAAGTGGAAGCTGCCGTAGTACACGTTCCAGAAGACCAGGAACCAGTGCCAGCCGAGCACGGCGCTCTGGATGGCCTCTTCGCGGAAGATGTGCAGCCATTCCTCGATGCGGATGATGTGGCGCGCGTTGCGGAAGGCGAGCTCGTCCGACACCGACGCCGAGCCGAACTGGTTGCGGATGTACGAGTAGACGCCGTAGAAGGCGAGGACGTAGAGGACCTCGCGCCACCAGTAGAGGCGGCGGGGCGCAGCGATCGCGGCGGGAGCGGCCGAGGATGCGGCTTGGCCTCCCTCCTCGGCGTCGACGAGGTCCGTCATCCGCTCCCCTTCGTGGCTCACACCGCCCCCGGCGCGCTCTCCGACAGGCAGAATTCGCTCACTCTATGGGCGCGCGCTGCCGATCGGACTTCATCGTGCGTCACAACCCAAGCATGCGTTCCTCTAGGGTGCCACCGGCTTCCCCCGAGCAGTGTGCTTTCGATCGCAAGCTCGCAAGGAGGACTTCGTGTCCCGCAAGCCATTCCTGACCTTCGTCGCCATCCCGGTCGCGTCCGCGCTCGCCGTGCTCGGCATCACCGCGTGCGGCAACGGCAGCAGCGACGACGCCACCGTCGTGCAGGCGGCGGCCACGCCCCAGTTCCTGAACGAGTCGGCCGACCGCACCGCGGCCGTCGAGAGCGGGCGCTTCGAGATGAGCGTCGACGTGCCGGCCTCGAGCCAGGTGCCGAGCGGCTTCTCGATCAAGGGCTCGGGCGCGTTCGACCTCGCGAACAAGCGGTCCGACACGACGATCGACCTCGGCGGGCTCATCGAGGCCGCCAAGGCGGGTGACGACGCCGAGAGCCTCGCCCTCCTCGGCGACGGCAAGTTCGAGATCATCACCGACGACGCCTCGGTCTACGTCCACGCTGGGCTTCCTGTCGGCGTTCCTCGGCGGCGACGACGCCAAGCCGTGGATCAAGCTGCCGGCGGACGACAAGAGCGTGTCGGTCACGAACGACCTGAGCGGCGGGCTCGCCGACGCGACCGCGCTCCTCGACCTCCTCCGCGACAAGGGCGCGACGGTCACCGACCAGGGCCAGGCCGATGTGCAGGGCCAGTCGACGCATCACTTCAACGCGCACGATCACCGTCGCCGACGCACTCGCCGCGGCGCCCGCGGCGAGTCGCGAGCGCGCCCACGCGTTCATCGACCAGCTCGGCGCAGCCGAAGGCAACGTCAAGATCCCGATCGACGTCTTCGTCGACGACCAGGGGCTGATCCGTCGCATGCAGATGACGTTCGACGGCGACGTCTTCAAGTCGCTCGGCGGCACCGACCCGCAAGCCGCCGCGGCGCAGGGACCGATCACGTTCACGATCGACTTCCTCGACCTCGGCCAGTCGGTCGACATCCAGCTGCCTCCCGCCGACCAGGTCGGCGACGCGAGCGGCTTCGCCAAGATGTTCCAGGACGCGCCGTCCGACACGGGCTCCTGACCGCGAGCCACGCCCTAGTGTCCCCCGCATGGGGGAACGCAGCGTCGACACCGGATCGATCCACCTGACCATCGCCGAGGAGGGCGCGGGCGGCCGTCCGCTCATGCTCGTCCACGGCTTCACCGGTGCAAAGGAGGACTTCGGCGACTTCCTCGTGCCGCTCGTCGAACGGGGCTGGCACGTCGTCGCGCCCGACCTCCGCGGGCATGGTGCGAGCGACAAGCCCACCGACGAGAGCGCCTACACCCTGCCGATCTTCGCGGGCGATGTGCTCGCGCTCGCCGACGCCCTCGGGTGGTCACGCTTCACGCTGCTCGGGCACTCGATGGGCGGGATGATCGCGCAGCAGATGCTGCTCGCCGCGCCTGACCGCATCGAGGCGCTGATCCTGATGGACACCGCGCACGGCCGGCTCGAGGGTGCCCTCGACGAGGGGATGATCGAGCGCGCGATCGCCTTCATCCGAGCGAACGGCATCGAGGCCTGGAAGCAGATGATGGAGTCGCAGGCCGAGCGGGGGCTCTCGACTCCTGCCGACCTCAGGGTTCGGGCCGAGCGACCCGGCTACGTCGAGTTCGGCGAGCGCAAGCTGCTCGCGGTGTCTCCGGCGATGGTCGTATCGATGCTCAGCCAGCTCGGGACCGTCGACGACCGGCTCGAACGGCTCGCCGCCCACACGACTCCGACGCTCGTGATCGTGGGCGAGCAGGACAAGCCGTTCATCGGCGCCTCCGAGCGGATGGCCGATGTGATGCCTGGCGCCCGCCTGGCGGTCATCTCCGACGCCGGGCACTGTCCGCAGTTCGAGGCTCCGGACGCGTGGTGGCAGGCGCTGAGCGGATTCCTCGATCGCGTGCAGCAAGGAGCAGCGGCATGAGCGACACCGGCACTCCTCATCATTCCGGAGACGCTGCACTCGAGGTCGTGCGCGGCTACGGCGTCGACGTGATGTTCACGCTGAACGGCGGGCACGTGTGGCCGCTGTACGACGCCGCCGTGAAGCAGGACGTCCGCATCGTCGACGTGCGCCACGAGCAGACCGCGACGTTCGCAGCGGAGGGGTGGGCGAAGCTCACCCGCAAGCCCGGCCTCGCCGTGCTCACCGCCGGGCCCGGCGTCACCAACGGCGTCAGCGCGATCACGACAGCGCACTTCAACGGCACGCCCCTCGTCGTGCTGGGGGGACGTGCACCGCAGGCTCGCTGGGGATCGGGCTCGTTGCAGGAGCTCGATCACGTCCCGATCGTCGCGTCGATCACGAAGTCAGCCCGCACGGTGACGGCGCCCGGCGACACCGCGAAGGAGATCCAGCACGCGGTCACCACCGCGATGACCCCGCATCGTGGCCCGGTGTTCGTCGACTTCCCGATGGACGTGATCTTCGGCTCGGCGACGGCTCCGGAGGCCAACGGCACGGTGCCAAGCGGCGTCGATCCTGACCCCGCGGACGTCGAGCGCGCGGCTGCGCTCATCGCCGCGGCCGAGCGTCCCGCGATCATCGTGGGCAGCGATGTCTATTGGGAGGGCGCGTGGCCCGCGCTCCAGCGCTTCGTCGAGACGATGCGCGTGCCGTGCTGGTTCAACGGCCTCGGTCGCGGGTGCCTGCCGGCCGACCACGAGCTCGCGTTCACTCGCACCCGCAGCCTCCTGAAGACCGACGCCGACCTCGTGGTGGTCATCGGAACCGCGCTCGACTTCCGCCTCGGGTTCGGCCGCTTCGGCGACGCGCCGGTCGTGCACATCTGTGACGCGCCCGAAAGCCGCGCTGCGCACGTCGCAACGGCAGCGTCGCCCGCCGGCGACCTCACGACGATCCTCTACCTCATGACCGCCTGGCGGGGAGCGCGCGCCGACCACGAGCCCTGGATCGCGAAGGTGCGCGAAGCCGAGTCGGCTGCCGCCGCGCACGAGCGCGACTTGCTCGATGCCGGAGGCGACGCGATCAAGCCGACCCGCGTCTACGGAGAGCTCGGCAAGCGGCTCGCGCGCGATGCCGTCGTGATCTGCGACGGCGGCGACTTCGTGTCATACGCGGGGAAGTACGTCGAGGTCTACACGCCGGGTTGCTGGCTCGACACCGGCCCGTACGGCTGCCTCGGCAACGGTCCCGGCTACGCGATCGCCGCGCGGGTCGCCCGTCCCGACGCCCAGATCGTGGTGATGCTCGGCGACGGCGCGGCGGGGTTCTCCCTGATGGACGTCGACACGCTCGTGCGGCACAACCTCCCCGTCGTGATGGTCGTCGGCAACAACGGGTGCTGGGGCCTCGAGAAGTACCCGATGCAGGCGATCTACGGCTACGACGTCGCGTGCGACCTGCAACCCGAGTGTCGGTACGACGAGATCGTCAAGGCGCTCGGTGGCGCGGGCGAGATCGTGCGCACGCCCGGCGAGGTCGGCCCCGCGCTCGATCGTGCGTTCTCGGCCGGAGTGCCCTACCTCGTCAACGTCATGACCGATCCGACCGACGTCTATCCCCGGTCGTCGAACCTGGGGTAGCCGGAAGGAGCGGCGCAGCGCGCCGCTCGGGTGCGCGAAGTACCGATTGTCGAGCGCAGCGAGGGCCGTCGGCTGAAGCGCAGCGGAAGACGGCGGCTAGACAGAACGCAACGACAGGTCGTTGCACGCTTCGCACACTTCGGGCGGGATGATGCCGACGCGCATCAGCAGCGTGAACGCCTTGCAGCCGAGGCAGTAGGCGAACACCGACTCGAGGGTCGCGGCGAGCGTGATCGCGGCGACGAGCACGAGCGCCACCGTCGTGTTGTCGAACGTTGCCCATGAGACGAGCGCGCTCACCGCGAGCACCGCGCCGATGCCTTGGGCGAACCGCTTCGGCGGACCGGGCACGAGCTTGGGCTCGATCGGCAGACGCGGCGTGATGACCTTGGTGACGAGGAGGCCCAGCGGGCTGAACCGCGGCCCTGCAGCGAGGCGGGCGACGAAGCCGTAGGCGAGGGGGACGAGCACCCAGTGCTGCCCGGCGAGGACAGCGATCGTCATCAGAACGACACCTGCCGCGACGAGGCGCGCCGACACCTCGTTCACGGGGTTCGGGAACCGCAGGAGCTCGGGCACGCTCACGCTGCGAGGGTACCGCCGAAATCCCGACCCATCTACTCGGGATTCTGAGCCGTTGGGCCGCCTACTCGGTGGCCTTGTCCAGGAAGCGCTCGACGTTGACGATGACCCGAGTCACCTTGCCCGCGGCGATGAGCCCGCGGTTGTCGGACACCGACACGGTGAAGATCAGCCGGCGGCCCTCGACCTTCTCGAGGGTTGCCTCGGCCTTGGCCTTGCCGCCGACCGCGGTCGGTGCCAGATGGTCGAGCTGGATGCGCATGCCGACCGACGTCTCACCCGGCCGAAGGTGCCCGACGAGAGCGGCGCACGCCGCTTCCTCGCACAGCGCCACGACCCTCGGAGTGGCGAGCACCGGCACGTCACCCGACGCCATCGCACACGCCGTGTCGGCATCGCCGACGACGAGATCCGCCTCGCCCCACAGGCCGGGTTCCAACGCCACCGTAGGTACGATACGGCGTCGTTCGCGCGGCGTTCCAGCCAAGCGACCCGCATGTCGAAACGGTTACGACGCCGACCAAGGGGCTCGTGTGATCGAGGAAGCCGTCCTCCAGAAGGTGCTCGGTGCCGCGCTGCGTCACGGTGGTGATTTCGCGGAGGTGTTCGCGGAGGATCGCCGAGCGTCGAGCGCGGCACTCGACGACGGGAAGGTCGAGGAGCTGAGCTCCGGCCGCGACCGCGGCGCGGGCATCCGTGTCGTCGTTGGTGAGACCACCGGATACGCGCACACGTCCGATCTGTCCGAGGGAGGTTTGCTCGCCGCGGCCGAGGCGGCGAGCGCCGCGGCCCGAGGCGGCAGCGGCGGAGCGCGGGTCGTCGATCTCACACGGCGAGCCGTGAACCGGCCGAACGAGGTGATCACCGCGCCCGAGTCCGTCGCGAAGGCTGTCAAGGTCGAGCTGCTCAAGCGCGCCGACTCCGCCGCTCGGGCCACGGGCGCGTCGATCGTGCAGGTGTCGGCCGCGTATGGCGACAGCCGGCGCCGCATCCTCGTCGCGAACAGCGACGGGTTGCTGGCCGAGGACGATCAGGTCAAGACGCTGTTCCGCGTGAGCGCAGTCGCGAGCGGCGACACCGGCATGCAGACCGGCTACGAGTCGGTCGGGCATCCGATCGGCTTCGAGCTGTTCGATCGCTACGACGTCGAGGAGCTCGCCCGCACGGCGGCACAGCGCGCGCTGCTGAAGCTCCGGGCGCGGCCGGCGCCGTCGGGACGGTTGCCGGTCGTGATCAAGAGCGGCGGCGGCGGGGTTCTCTTCCACGAGGCGTGCGGCCACGGCCTCGAAGCCGACCTCGTCGCGAAGTCCGCATCGGTGTTCCGCGGCAAGTCCGGCGAGCTCGTCGCCTCACCGCTGGTCACACTCGTCGACGACGGCACCATGGGCGGCGAGTGGGGCGCGATCGGCATCGACGACGAGGGCCATGCCGCGCAGCGCAACGTCCTGATCCAAGACGGGATCCTCACCGACTACATGTGGGACTTCCTGCGCGCTCGCAAGGAGGGCCGCGACTCGTCGGGCAACGGCCGCCGCCAGAGCTACCACCACTTGCCGATGGTGCGCATGACCAACACATTCGTCCTGAACGGCACCGACGACCCTGACGAGATCATCCGCCAGACCGATCACGGCGTGTATGTCGCGCACCTCGGCGGTGGCCAGGTGAACACCGCAACCGGCGACTTCGTGTTCGGCATGAACGAGGCGTACATGATCGAGAACGGCGAGCTCACCGATCCGCTCCGCGAGGGCAACCTCATCGGGAACGGTCCCGACGTCTTGCGCAACATCGACGTGCTCGGCAACGACTTCGCGATGGGCAGCCCCGGCACGTGCGGCAAGGACGGCCAAGGCGTGCCGGTCGGCGACGGCCAACCCACGTTGCGCGTGACCGGCCTCACGATCGGCGGCACCGCGGCATGAGCGAGCTGCTCGACGTCGCGCGTCGGGTCGCCGAGCAAGCCAAGCCGGGCGAGCAGGTCGAGGCGTTCGTCGCGCGGTCGAAGCGGGTCGCGGTGCGCGCCTACCAGGGCGAGGTCGAGGCTCTGACCTCCGCCGAGTCGTCGGGCATCGGCGTGCGCGTGATCGTCGACCATCGCGTTGGGTTCGCTCATGCGGGCACGCTCGACGAGGGCGCGATCACCGAGGCACTTGCCGAGGCTCGTGACAACGCCGAGTTCGGCGAGGTGGACGAGTGGAACGGGCTCGCGGTGCCCGACGGCATCGAGCCGCCCGAGCTCGACCTCTACCGGCCCGAGCTCGCCAGCTTCCCGACCGAACGCAAGGTCGAGCTCGCGCTCGAGCTCGAACGGGCAACGCTTGCGGGCGACCCCCGCATCACCGGTGTGCGCACGTCGTCCTACGGCGACGCGGCGGGAGAGGCCGCGATCGCGACCAGCACGGGCATCGCCGTGACGTCGCGTGCAACGTCGTGTTGGCTCACGGTCCACGCGCTCGCCGCGCAAGACGGCGAGGTGCAGTGGGGCTACGGCATCGATGTCGGTCGCACGCAGGACGAGCTCGACATCACCACGACGGCCGCGGACTCCGTCGAGCGCGCCACCCGCATGCTCGGAGCGCGACAGCCGAAGTCGCGACGCCTGACCGTCGTGCTCGACCCTCGCGTCGCCGCGTCGTTCCTGTCGATCGTGGGCGGCACGCTCACGGGCGAACGCGTCCTCAAGGGACGGTCGCCGTTCGCTGACCGGATGGGCGACGTCATCGCCGCGCCGGCGCTCACGCTCGTCGACGACGCGACGAACCCCGAATCGCTCGGCGCCGACTCCCACGACGGCGAGGGCCTCGCGACGAGACCGAGCACGTTGATCGACGCCGGGGCCCTCACGACGTTCCTGCAGAACAGCTACACGGCCCGCCGCGCGAAGACCGTCTCGACCGGATCGGCGGTGCGCGGCTACTCGTCTCGGCCCGGCGTCGGCTGCCTCGCGTTGATCCCCAAGGCCGGAGCACTGTCGGTCGACGAGCTCTACGCGCAGGTCGGTGAAGGCGTGCTCGTGCAGGAGGTGACCGGCCTCCACTCCGGCGTCAACCCGGTCAGCGGCGACTTCTCGGTCGGCGCGGAAGGCGTGATGATCCGCGACGGCGCGCTTGCCGAGCCGGTGCGCGAGATGACGATCGCGTCGACGTTGCAGCGGATGCTCCTCGACATCGTCGCGATCGGAGGCGACCTCGAGTGGCTGCCGGGAGGCGACGCCGGCGTGAGCCTCGCGATCGGTGACGTCGCGTTGAGCGGCTCGTAGCGATGGGTCAGCCGACCCCCGAGGGGATCGAGCGCCATCCGCACCTTGCTCGCCCGAAGCGCGACGGGTGGGTGCGTGTCGACCTCCACTCCCACACGATGTGGTCCGGCGACTGCACGACGACGCCGGAGGAGGTCGAGGAGGCGGTGGTCGCGTCCGGCATCGACGTCTTGTGCATCACCGATCACAACGCGATCCGCGGCGCGGTCGAGCTGTCGACCCGCTTGCCCTGCCGCGTCGTGGTCGGCGAGGAGCTGCGCACGCACGCGGGTGAGATCATCGGGCTCTTCCTCACCGAGCGAGTGCCGTTCGGCGTGAGCGCGCTCGAGGCCGCGACTCGCATCAGGGCCCAAGGTGCGCTCGTGTACATCCCCCACCCGTTCGACCCGGTGCGTCACAACCTGCGCGAGGGCGAGCTGCGCGAGCTCGCGGCCGAAGGCCTCATCGACGCGATCGAGGCCTTCAACGCCAAGACCTCGCTCTCGCACCTGAACGAGCAGGCCGCGGCGCTCGCGCTCGAGCTCGACCTGCCCGCCGGTGCGGGCAGCGACGCTCATGTGCCCGAGGCGCTCGGCGCTGCGTACGTCGAGATGCCCGACTTCGACGGTCCCGCCGACTTCCTCGTGGCGCTCCGCGAGGCGGAGGTCGTGGGCCACCACTTCGACCGGGCGCGGGCCTGGCGCCCGCGGATCGTGCCGTCGACCTCGATCGACTGAGCACCGCGCGACCGGTCAGGGGAGCAGCGCGACGGTGACCGCGGCCGTCGAGAGCGCGAACGCGACGCGCTCGCCGGCGGCCTGGGGAAGCGAGAGCGTCACCGCGGCATCGCGGACGTCGACGACGATGGCGAGCGGTGCGACGACGATCGTCGGGTTGCCGTCGATCGTGTCGGGGTCGAACGTCGCGAGCACTTCCACGCGATCGCCGACTGCCAGCGCCAGCGTCCCGGCGTCGAGCGGCACCGCGATCCCGATGCTCCCCTCGGGGATCATCCCGTGCCCGGCCACACGGCTCTCGACCACTGGCTCGCCTTCGAGGATCGCCGCCGACGCGACCTGTGCGATGGGGGCCTCGGTGAGCGCGCCCGAAGGAATGACCGCGAGCGGTCGCTCTTGGAGCATCGTGTCGCCCGGCTCGATGGTCGCGCCGGGTGCGATGTCGTGTGTGGCCACGACGACTGACCGGGTGGTGCCGTAGCCGGCCCGGGCTTCTCGTGCGGCGGCGACGGTGCTGCTCACGACGAGCGCAGTCACGAGCGCGAGCGCGCCGGTGAGTGCCCAGTACAGAACGGGCCGGCGCCGGATGCGGAGCCGAGACATGCGTCCTCCTCAGATCAGAGGTGATCGAGGGGAAGGTGCAACGAGCCTACGGGAGCGAGGGGATCGCTTCGAAAAGCAGCGCCCGGACGCGCGCGATGTTGCCCTCGAAGAACGCGAACACCATCTCTTCCGTGACCGGCTCGACACCGGCAAGGCCTTCGAGGCCGACGTCGTAGTCGGTGATCAGCGCGACCGCCGCGTAGGGGATCGCCAGCTCGGTTGCGAGGACCGCTTCCGGGTGGCCGGTCATGTTGATGACGTCCCAACCCATCGAGGTGAACCAGCGTGACTCGGCGCGGCGTCGAGAAGCGCGGCCCCTGGACGACGACCATCGTGCCGCCGTCGTGGACGGTGAGGTCGAGCCTGCGGGCCGCGGCGACGAGCACCGATCGCATCGCGGCGTCATAGGGATCGGCGAACGACACGTGGTGGACCTCGGGTCCGTCGAAGAACGTGTCGGGTCTGCCCCAGGTGCGATCGACGAGCTGGTCGACCACGACGAGCTCGCCCGGATGCACGCGTGCCTGCAACGAGCCCGCGGCGCACGGCCCGACGATCGCCCGAACGCCGAGCTCGCGCATCGCCCACACGTTCGCCCGATAGGGGATGCGATGCGGAGGGAGCTCGTGCTCGCGTCCGTGCCGAGGGAGGAACGCGACGCGGCGGCCGCCGACGTCGCCGATCGTGAGGGGAGCCGAGGTCGCGCCGTACGGCGTGTCGATCGTGACTTCCTCGACGTCATCGAGGAAGGAGTAGAAGCCCGACCCGCCGAAGACCCCGACCGCTGCGTCGGCCACGGCTCAGTCGCCAGAGCTGGTGCTCGCGCCCGTCGACGAAGAAGACGAAGAGGTGGAGGGAGACGAGGACGGGGAGGGAGTCGAGGACGGCGAGTGCGAGTGGCTGTGGTCGCCGTGGGAGTGGCTGTGATCGCCCGAGCCCGATCCCGAGCTCGACCCCGAGCTCGAGTCGCCGTTGCTGCCACTGCTGTTGCCGCCACTGGTGCTGCTGGTCTTCTTGCTGCCCGACCGGCTGTCGTTCTTGTAGAAGCCGTCACCCTTGAACGTGATGCCGATCGACCCGAACACCTTGCGCAACGGGCCGCCGCAGTGCGGGCACACGGTGAGCGACGCGTCGGAGAACGACTGCACCACCTCGAGCTCGCGGCCGCATCCCTTGCAGCGGTACTCGTAGGTGGGCATTCGGATCTCCAGAGATGGTTAGCAGTCGACAGGGCCGACTGCTAAGGCTATCGCCTCTATCGTGACTGAGATGGTGCGGAAGGCGGTGATACCGGCAGCGGGGCTCGGCACGCGCTTCCTGCCAGCGACGAAGGCGCAGCCGAAGGAGATGCTGCCGCTCGTCGACAAGCCCGCCATCCAGTACGTCGTCGAAGAGGCGGTGCGGGCCGGGATCCAGGACATCCTCATCATCACGGGCCGCGGCAAGAGGTCGCTCGAAGACCACTTCGACCGGTCGTTCGAGCTCGAGTTCTACCTCGAGAAGGCCGGCCGCGAGAGTGACGTGGCGGCCATGCGGGCGATCGCCGAGCTGGCGAACATCCACTACGTGCGCCAGGGCGAGCCGAAGGGCCTCGGGCACGCGATCGGGGTCGCACGCGACCACATCGGCGACGAGCCGTTCGCGGTGCTCCTCGGGGACGACCTGATGGCGGAGACCTCGCGCGTGCTCGAAGACATGATCGAGGCGAGTGAGCGCACGGGCGCGCTCGGTCATCGCGCTCAAGGAGTTCCCCCGTGAGGAGATCTCGGCGTACGGCTGTGTCGCGATCGACCCTGTGTCCGACCCAGCCGAGCTCGTCCGCATCCGTGGCCTCGTCGAGAAGCCGCGTGCGGAAGACGCGCCGTCGAACCTCGCCATCATGGGTCGCTACGTGCTCACGCCCGCGATCTTCGAGTGCATCGAACGGGTGGCGCCCGGTCGCGGCGGAGAGATCCAGCTGACCGACGCGATGTCGCTGCTCCTCGAGCGCGAGGCGCTCTGGGGTCTGCGGTTCACCGACGGTCGCTACGACACCGGCAACAAGCTCGACTGGCTGCGGGCGACGGTCGAGCTCGCCCTGATCCGCGAAGACCTCGGTCCCGGGTTCCGCAAGTACCTCGCCGAGCTGGTGAAGCGCGAGGGGATCGCGTGATCTCGGCCGCCGAGGCGAGGGCGTTCGTCCTCGCTTCCTGTGCTCGGGTCCACCCGAAGGCGATGCCCCTGAACGACGTGCTCGGCTGCGCGACGTCGGTGCCGCTCGACGCACCCGAGGACGTACCGCCCTTCGACAACACCGCGATGGACGGCTACGCGGTGCGTGCGGTCGACACGGTCGGCGCTTCGTCGGCGACGCCGGTGCGGCTCGAGGTCGTCGGCTTGCTGCCTGCAGGAGCCCCTCCCACGTTCGAGGTCGCGCCCGGTCGCGCGGTGCGGATCATGACGGGCGCGGCCATGCCGCCGGGCGCCGACGCGATCGTGATGGTCGAGGAGACCGAGGAGGCCGACGACGGCACGGTGCTGATCCGCCTCGAAGTCGCAGCCGGTGGACGCGGTCCGCCGCGCGGGCAGCGACGTGCGGATCGGCGAGCGGGTGTTCGAGCCCCAGACGGTGATCGGCCCGGCGCACCTCGGCGTGCTCGCCTCGCTCGGCTTCGCGCGGGTGCCGGTGTATCCGCGGGCTCGGGTCGGCGTGATCTCGACCGGCGACGAGCTCGTCGAGGGCGGCGGTCCGCTCGCTCCCGGACAGATCCGCGAGTCGAACCGCGAGATGCTGCTCGCGCTCGTCGAGCAGGCGAACTGCGTCCCCGTCGACCTCGGCCTTGCTCGCGACGACAAGGATGAGATCGCCGACGTGTTCAGCCGAGGCGCCGCCGAGTGCGACGCGCTCATCTCGTCGGGTGGCGTCAGCATGGGCGACTTCGACCTCGTGAAGGTCGTGCTCGACGAGATCGGCGACATGCGATGGATGCAGATCGCGATCAAGCCCGCGAAGCCGTTCGCGTTCGGCCTCGTCGGCGAGCGGCGCACCCCGGTGTTCGGGTTGCCGGGCAACCCGGTGTCGTCGCTCGTCTCGTTCGAGCTCTTCGCCCGCCCCGCGCTGCGCCAGATGATGGGTCACGTAGACATCGACCGCCCTCGAGTCACCGCAATCGCCGATGCCGATCTGCGCCGCGGGCCCGACGGCAAGACCCACTACCTGCGCGTCACCGGCAAGTTCGGCGCCGACGGTCGGTACCACGTTGCGCCCGTTGGGGCGCAGGGCTCTCACCAGCTCGCCGCGACCGCGTCGGCCGACGCGCTGGTCGTGCTGCCCGACGGCGACGGGGTGCTCAAGGGGGCCGACGTCCCCGCCTTGTTGCTGATGTGATCCGGCCGCATAGCCTGAACCGGTGACCGATCTCGTCGACCCGCATGGCCGCACCGTTCGCGACCTGCGCATCTCGGTCACCGACCGCTGCAACTTCCGTTGCTCGTACTGCATGCCGGCCGAAGGGATGCAGTGGCTCCCGCGCAGCGACCTGCTCACGTTCGAGGAGATGGAGCGCATCGCCCGGGTGTTCGTCGAGCGGTTCGGCATCGACGGCATCCGCCTCACCGGTGGTGAGCCGACGGTTCGGGCGCATCTTCCCCTGCTCGTCTCGAAGCTCGCGGCCCTCGACGTCGACCTCTCGATGACGACGAACGGCGCGACGTTCCGCTTGCTCGCCGAGGATCTGCGGGCGGCCGGGCTCGACCGGGTGAACGTCTCGCTCGACTCGCTCCGACGCGAGCGCTTCCTGGCCATCACGAGGCGTGACGAGCTCGAGCGCGTGCTCGACGGCATCGCCGCGGCGAAGGAGGCCGGGTTCGACCCGGTCAAGGTGAACGTCGTGCTCGAGCGCGGGATGAACGACGACGAGATCGTCGACTTCGCGACGTGGGGTCGCGAGCAGCAGGTCGCCGTGCGGTTCATCGAGTTCATGCCGCTCGACGCCTCGGGTGCATGGGTGCGCGACCAGGTCGTGTCGCAGGAAGAGATCCTCGATGCGATCTCCGCCGTGTACCCGCTCGTGCCCGCACCGGCCCGGGGGTCGGCGCCCGCCGACCGGTGGCTCTACGCGGACGGGAAGGGCGACATCGGGGTCATCCCGAGCGTCACTCAGCCGTTCTGCGGCGATTGCGACCGCGTGCGCCTGACCGCCGAAGGTCAGCTCCGCACGTGCCTGTTCGAGACCCGCGAGTTCGACCTGCGGGGGATCGTGCGCGGAGGCGGCAGCGACGACGACCTCGCCGCCGAGATCGTCCGCGCGGTCGGCACGAAGTGGGCCGGGCACACGATCGGTCAGGTCACGTTCATCCGGCCGAACCGGAGCATGAGCCAGATCGGCGGATAGCCCGCTCGCGGGTCGGGCCTCGGCCGCTGACTTAGACTCCCGGACATGGCCCGCGAGCTCACGCACCTCGATCCGCTCGGCAGGGCACGAATGGTCGACGTCACGCCGAAGGACCCGACCCACCGCCGGGCCGTCGCCCGCTGCAAGGTCTTCATGCAGCCCGACACGACCGTGCTCATCGCCAACCGCGAGGTGACGAAGGGCGATGTGCTCGCCGTCGCTCGGGTGGCCGGCATCCAGGCGGCGAAGCGCACGTCCGACGTGATCCCCCTCTGCCATCCGGTGCTCGTCGGTTCGGTGTCGGTGAACTTCGAGATCGCCGACGACCACGTCAAAGTCGAGTCACAGGTCGACACTGTCGACCGCACCGGGAGTCGAGATGGAGGCCCTCCACGCCTGCGCCGTGGCTGCGCTGACGATCTACGACATGTGCAAGTCGGCCGACCGCTCGATGGTCATCGGCGAGCTCACCCTGTGGGAGAAGACTGGCGGCCGGTCGGGCACCTACCGCCGCACTCCTGACCTGGACGAGTGACGCCACCGTCAGAAATCCCGTCATATTTCTGACAGATAGTTTGGTCAGGGCGGGCCTCCGTAGTAGAACCTTGAGGACCAGGGGGGCTAGGCGGCCTGGGACGGACGTCAGACGTCCGTCATCTCTTCGCCCGGCCCTGCACTCAATCCGATGCGACCATCCACCGCGCACAGCGTGGTCGGCGGTACGGTCGCCGAGACCCAAAGGCAGGCCTGGAGCGTGACACTCTTGGTTCTGGTCATCCTGGCGGTGATGTGGGCTGCAGTCCTGTTGCCACCTTGGCTGCGGGGCCGCACCTCTGACCGCCCCTCTGACTCCATCCACTCCTTCCGCCGTCAGCTCTCCGTTCTGGAGCGGGCGACGCCTGGACTGCCCGGCCAGAACCGGCCGGAGTCACTGATGACCCTGTCCGAGGCCCAGCGCCGTCGTCGCCTCATCATCGGCGTGCTCGGCATGCTCGCCGGCGCCACCCTCCTCGGTGCGTTCACGTCGTCGGGCAGCGCCCGCATGGGGCTCCTCGCGTTGAACCTCGTTCTCGACGCCGCCCTCGTCGGCTACCTCCTCCTCCTCGGGCAGGCCCGACAGGTCGCGGCTGAGCGTGAGATGAAGGTGCGGTACCTCCGCGCCGCGCCCGCTCCGGGCTCGCAGCTCGAGCAAGCAGAGCGGCTCGACCTCTACGAGCACGCCCGCTGATCTGATCTGGCGTTCTGGGACGCCCGGCTAACCTGAGGCGCCCACCGCGGGGGTGTAGCTCAGTTGGTAGAGCGCAGCGTTCGCAATGCTGAGGCCGAGGGTTCGAATCCCTTCACCTCCACCACGGTCTCCTTGTTCACCTCCCGACCGATTTAGCGTCACAGAGATGAGGGTGCCGGACCGTTGCGTGGCGGAGCTGCGGGACCTGGGCTACATGGTCTTCGAGGGCTTCCTCGACCCTGACGAGCTGGCGGCGGCCCAGGAAGCTCTGTGGCTGCACTACCCGCGGCCCGAGGAGTACTTCGCCGACCCGGCCGCTCATGCCTGGCTGGCAACCGACCAGTGGGCCGGCATCGTCGGCGGGCCGTGGCGATCGTGGAGCCTGAACCGACTGGCCTTCCATCCCGACCTGCTCGACCTGGCGGAG
Organism: uncultured Acidimicrobiales bacterium; assembly: GCA_963739555.1. Classification (GTDB taxonomy): domain Bacteria; phylum Actinomycetota; class Acidimicrobiia; order Acidimicrobiales; family DATKAS01; genus DATKAS01. Next base: position 73,108 of record CAVUAV010000013.1, read on the forward strand.
CGCTTCCTCGGTTCGGCCGACCTGCGGCTTTACGAGGCGGAGCTGTGGGCCAAGTACGCGGGGGCCGTCGACTACGACCAGCGCCACCACCGCGACTTCGTGAACCACAGCCTCGTCGTGCCCAAGCGCTCCCAGCCCGCCACGCAGATGTTGGGCTGGATCCTCCTGTCAGACGTGGGCGAGGAGGAAGGCCCCACCAAGGTCGTTCCGCTGTCTGTCGGGCAGAGCGTCCCGTACTGGCCGATCCCTGGGGATCACGACATCACGAACTCCCTGCCCGCGGGAATGTTCGCGGAGGAGGAGGTCTCGATGACGGGTCCCGCCGGAACCCTCTTCGCGTTTCGGACCGACGTGCTTCACCGCGGGTCGCGCATGACCGGCGAACGATCAACCCGCTTCGCGCTCCTCGCCAACTACGACGTGTGGGCACCGCGCTGGACCGGCAGGGTCGCCTGGGCCGAACGCGCGACGCGTCCAGACTGGTTCGAGATCGTCGAGCGGGCGTCTCCCCGCGAGCGGTCGGTGTTCGGCTTCCCCGCTCCGGGCGACCCGTACTGGGACGAGCAGACCTTGGCCGACACCCAAGCGCGCTACCCCCGGGCCGACCTCACGCCCTACCGCTGAGGAGGTTCGAATCCCTTCACGCTCGCCACGGTCTCCTGGTTGAACTCTCCGGGCGCCAATGGCGTAGAACAGTCCTGAACAGTCGAACAGGGGAGTGCGGTCATGAAGCTGCGTGTGTTGGTGGTTCCCGCTGTCGCGGCGATGTTCGTCCTCGGGGCCTGTGGTGACGACTCCGGCTCGTCCGCCGCAACGACCGTCGGATCGGCTTCGGCGAGCACCGCTGCGCCAGCGGCGGCCGGAGGCGGCGGATATGCGATCCCGTCTGATGCGACCGCGACGTCAGCCGCTTCGTCTGGCGGCGGCGCGACCGCAGCGAACACGGTCGTCGCGAAGAGCATCGCCTACAACCCGGACAAGATCACGGTGAAGGTCGGCGACACGGTGACCTTCAAGAACGACGACAGCTTCGCCCACACGTTCACCGCCGACAACGGCGAGTTCGACTCGAACAACGTGGATGGCGGCGGCAGCTTCCAGTTCACGACCGACAAGGCCGGCACGATCGCCTTCCACTGCAAGATCCACTCGAACATGCACGGGACGATCACGGTCGAATCCTGAGCTCGCTCTTCACCACCTTCCCGAGGGCGTTGCGAGGCAGGGCATCGATGAACCGCACGTGGCGCGGCCGCTTGTACTTGGCGAGCCGCGCCGCGCACCACTCGATCAGGTCGGCTTCGCTGACCTCGCCCGACGAGACCACATAGGCGACGACGGTCTCACCCCACTCGTCTGAGGGCTCGCCGGCGACCGCGGCTTCCGCTACGGCGGGGTGCTCGGCGAGCAGCTCCTCGATCTCGCGGGGATACACGTTGAAGCCGCCCGTGATGATCAGGTCCTTCGATCGCCCGACGATGCTGAGATACCCGTCAGCGTCGAACTCGCCGATGTCGCCGGTCAGGAACCATCCGTCTCTGAACGCGTCCGCGGTGGCGTCGGGGCGCTCCCAGTACGAGTGCAAGACATTGGGCCCGCGGACGCAGATCTCGTCGTTCTCGCCGAGGCGGACCTCCACCCCGGGGAGCCCGAACCCGACCGAGCCGGGCCGCCGGTCGCCGTCGTGAGGGTTCGAGGTGTTCATGAACGTCTCGGTCATGCCGTAGCGCTCGATGACGCGCTGGCCGCCGCGCTCGGCGAGCGCGCGCCACACGTCGGCAGCGAGCGCGGCCGATCCCGAAACGCACAGCCGTAGCGATGCGAGCTCGCCGACGCGGGGGCTCGCGACGAGGCGCACGTACATCGTCGGCACGCCGAAGAACAGGGTCGCCTTCTCTGCGGCCGCGAGGTCGAGCACGCCGTCCGCGCTGAACGGTGCGATCGCCATGCTCGCTCCCGTGAGCAACGTGCCGTGCACGCCCACGCCGAGGCCGTGCATGTGGAAGAGCGGCAGCGTGAGCACGAGCCGGTCGTCCGCGGTCCATCGCCACGCGGCGCGCACACCTTCGGCGCTCGCCGAGCGCGTTGCCGTGCGTCAAGATCGCGCCCTTCGGTCGACCGGTGGTGCCCGACGTGAACATGAGCATCGCGGGATCGTCGGGCCCGCTCGCGTCGAGCACGGGCGATCCACCGTTCGCGGGGAGGCCGTCAAGTGACGGAGGGCAGCTCGGAGCTTCGGGCAAGCGCGCGGGGTCGTCGAGCACTGCGAGCTTCGGCCGCGCTTCGCTCCACACGTTGCCGAGCTCGTTCGGCCCGAACGCGGTGTTCACCGGAACGACGATGGCCCCGAGCCGGAGCGCCGCGACGTGCGCGAGCACGAGGTCGGCCGAGGGCGGGCAGCTCATCACGACGCGGTCGCCAGGCTCGATGCCCGCGGCGGTGAGGCGGGCTGCCGCCGCCGCGCTCTTGTGCTCGACCTCGGCCGCGGTCATCCACGGCGTCTCGGTGTCCCGGAGCACGCGGGCGCCCAGGCGACGCCGCCCACCGCGCCACCCAGGCCTTGGGCAGCGACCCGGCCGCCACCAGGTCCGCGGGCTCGCCGTCGAACCCGTGGTGGCGCCAGGCGGCGCGGTCGTCGAGAGGGCCGGATCGCACCAGCGTCAGGACGTGTAGTCGGCCTGGACCGTCTGCAGCGCCAGGGCGGCGACACGGTTGGCGCCTGCGAGCGAGAAGTGCACGCCGTCCTGCGCCCGCATCAGCACCTGCTTGCCGCTCGCGTCGGGCAGGTAGGCCGAGAACGCGCCGTCGGGGCCGGCGAACATCGTGCGGGTGTGGATGAACTTCACGCCCGGATGCTTCGCGGCTTCGTCGCGGTAGATGCCCTCGAGGATGATCTGCTTCTGGTCGAAGTCGCCGGCCCGCATCACCGGCTGACCGATCCAGTACACGTGACGCTTGCCGCCTTGCGTCAGGAACGTCATCACCGCGTCGACTCGGCGTCGATACTCGGCTTGCCACTCAGGTGAGCTGACGTCGTACACCTTGCCGTCGAGCTTCATCTTCTGCGCGTCGTTCGCGCCGAACATCACGACCATGACTTCGGGGTTCTGCTGGTTCACGATGTCGATGAGGTGCGCGGGCCAGTCGAAGTAGTCGGGTCGCGTCAAGCCGGTCGAGATGCGAGCATCCAGAGTGGGCGTGATCACGCCGGTCTCACCCGCGACGCGAGACAGCGATGAACCGACTTCGGAGGCCATCGAGTCGCCGCCGATCCACATCTTCAGCGGGTTCGCCGCGGTGGGCGTGCGCAGCGGCGCGACGGTCGTCGGTGCTGCTGCCGTAGTCGGTGCGCTCGTCGCGGTGTCGGTCGCGGCCACGCCTGCCGACGTCGGTGCGCCGCCCGCGGTGGTGGGAGGAGCGACCGACGAGGCGGTCGGGATCGTGCTCGACGTCAGGGCGTCGAACGAGTCGGCCGAGCCGGAGTTGCGGCCGCGCACCTCGTCGACCTTCTCGCCCGGCTTCGCGAGGCCCGTCCACTGACTGACCGTGTGCAGCGGCTTCGCGAGGTCGACCGCGACCGTGCGCTGCCATCCGAACGGCTGGCGCTCGGCCATGTCGAGAAGCGTCTGCGAGTTGAGGAACGCGGCGACGACGAACGCGATCGCCCCGACGACGAGCACCTGCCCCGCGGACATCGGCCGGCTGCGCAGCTTGCGCGCGCGACCAGCGGGATGGTCGGTCTCGCGCATCCTGGGCTGCGACGGGGGACCATCGGTTGGCCGGGTGCGAGTCGGGGTCGCGATGTCTCGACGCTACGTGATGCCCGGATGGCCGGGGGAGTCATCTCCCGCTGATTCGAGCTCAGAACTGGAAGTAGATGAACGGCGCGACGCCGATGGGCCCGAGGGCGTTGATCACGAAGAAGCACCCGGCGAGGGTCAGGCCCTGCGCGACGACCGGGAAGTGCGAGAACTGCGCCTGCACGCGACGCATCACGTCCTCCGGGACGAACTGGCTCGCCAACATCGCCGCGATCGTGAGCAGGAGCAGCGGGGTCACGAGCGGGGCCGGGCCCCACGCCGTGAAGAGGCGCTCGAGCATCGTGAACGCCGTCGTGAAGTTCGCGCTGCGGAAGAAGACCCACGCGAGGCACACGACGTTGAACGTGATGAGCCACTCGACGACCATCCGCCCCCGAGTCTGGGCGGGCTCGGGCAGGCCCAGACGCTCGCGGCGGTCCGCTCGGTAGTGCTCGACCGCGAGCGCGGTGCCATGGATGCCGCCCCAGACGACGAACGTCCACGCGGCGCCGTGCCAGAGGCCGCCGATGAGCATCGTCAACATCAGGTTGCGGTACGTCCGGAACCGGCTGCCGCGGTTGCCGCCGAGCGGGATGTAGAGGTAGTCGCGCAAGAACCGCGACAAGGTCATGTGCCATCGCCGCCAGAAGTCCTGCAGCGAGCGCGCGGTGTACGGCGAGTCGAAGTTCGGTGGGAAGCGGATGCCGAGCAGCAACGCGATCCCGATCGCGATGTCGGTGTATCCGCTGAAGTCCGCGTAGATCTGGATCGCGTAGCCGTAGACGGCGAAGAGGATCTCGAGCGAGCTGTGGTTCTTGGGCGCGGCGAAGACCTGATCGACGATCGCGCCCGCGAGGTAGCTCGAGATCACGACCTTCTTGAACATGCCGGCGACGATGAGCCGGAATGCGTGGCTGCCGTCGAGGTAGCGAGGGTCGGGTCGCTCTTGCAGCTGGGGCAGGAACTCGGACGCGCGGACGATCGGCCCGGCGACGAGGTGGGGGAAGAAGGAGAGGTACGTCGCGAAGTCGAGGAACGGGACCGGTTCGACCTTGCCGCGGTAGGTGTCGACGACGTACGAGAGCGCTTGGAACGTGAAGAACGAGATCCCGATCGGCAGGATGATCTGGAAGAGCGGCGGAGACACCTTGATGCCCATGTCGCTCAGGCTGTTCACGATCGAGGTCGTGAAGAAGCCGTAGTACTTGAAGTACGCGAGCGCGCCGAGGTTGACGGTCACCGCACCGATCAGGAGGACACGGCGCACCGGCTCGCGCGACGGCGCGATCGTGCGAGCGAAGAGCTGGTTCGCGATCGTGGACCCGCCGAGAAGGAAGACGTAGTGCCAGTCCCACCAGCCGTAGAAGGTGTAGCTGGCGATCACCATCAGCACCTTCCACCGGGTCGGGTACGGCCTCAGCAGCCAGCTGAGGACGAACACGATCGGGAAGAAGATCGCGAATTGGATGGTGGGGAAGAGCACCGGGCCCGAGCCTAGGGTCCGCCCCTCGCGGCGACGGGCACCTCTGTCGAGACCGAGAGGATGCCATTTCGGTCTCGTGAAGATGTCACGCGAGGACCGACAGTCGCTTGAACGGTGACGCGGGGACCACCTAGCGTCGCCGGATCAATGACCTGACCAGGAGGGGGTTCACTGTGCGCAGACTCGCGCCGACTAGTGAGCTTGCTAGCCCTGCTCACCGCGTTCACTTTCGTGGCCGCGGCGTGTGGGGATGACAGCGGATCATCAAGTGCAACGACGGGCGGAGGTGCCGCGACCACGGGCGGCGGTGCTGCGACGACCGGTGCCAGTGGCGAGGCGCTGCCGGCCTGCGGTGGCACCAAGGACGTGAAGGGCTCGGCGGACAACACCCTCGAGACCCGCACGGTGACCCAGGCGAGCGGCGTCAACAACAAGATCGGCCTGATGTACGACATCACCGGCCGTGGCGACTAGTCGTTCAACGACTCCGCGGCCGCCGGGCTCGACAAGGCCAAGGCCGACTTCGGCATCCAGGCCACCGAGTCGACTCCGACCGGTGACGCGGACCGCGCCGACCGGCTCAACCTGCTCGGCGACGTCGGCAACGGCCTGATCATCGGCGTCGGCTTCCTGTGGGGCGACGCGATCGACGGCCGGCGCCACGGCGAACCCGAACATCGAGTTCGGCATCATCGACTCGGTCCGGATCGACGCAACTGGCCCGAACGTCGTGTCGATGACGTTCGCCGAGGAGCAGGGCTCGTTCCTCGTCGGCGCGGCTGCGGCCATGAAGAGCAAGACCGGCCACATCGGGTTCATCGGCGGCGTCGAGAACGACCTCATCAAGAAGTTCGAGGCCGGCTACACCGCGGGTGCCAAGCAGATCAACCCTGACATCACCGTCGACGTGAAGTACATCAGCCAGCCGCCCGACTTCAGCGGCTTCAACGACCCGGCGAAGGGCAAGGAGATCGCCGCGGCCATGTACGAGGGTGGCGCTGACATCGTCTACGCCGCCGCCGGTGGCTCGGGTCTGGGCATGTTCCAGGCCGCCAAGGAGTACTCCGACGCGAACAACACGCACGTGTGTGGCATCGGCGTCGACTCCGACCAGATCCTGACGGTCGGTGCCGATCTCGAGCCCTACGTCATGACCTCGATGCTGAAGCGGGTCGACGTCGCCGTGTACAACACGATCGGCGACTACCTCGAGGGCAAGGCCAAGGTGGGCACCGACGCGGTGTTCGACCTCAAGGTCAACGGCGTCGCCTACTCGACGACCGGTGGCAACCTCGAGGACATCAAGACGCAAGCTCGACGATCTCAAGCAGCAGATCATCGACGGCAAGATCACGGTTCCGACCGCTCCTTAGAGCCGACGAGCCGGATGTAGTAGAGAACGGTCCCATGACCGATCTCGCCGGGGGCGCCGCCGCATCGTCGGACGGCGCCCCCGGCGCGTCGCCACCGGTTCGTCAGCAGCGCCGGCGATCGAGCTGAGGGGCATCGTCAAGCGGTTCCCGGGCGTGGTTGCCAACGACGGCATCGACCTGGCGGTCGCACCCGGCTCGATCCACGCGGTCGTGGGCGAGAACGGTGCGGGCAAGTCGACGCTCATGAAGATCCTCTACGGGGAGCAGCGCCCCGATGAGGGATCGATCCTGGTCCGAGGGGTCGAGCAGAGCTTCAAGTCGCCCCGCGACGCGATCGCGGTCGGCATCGGCATGGTGCACCAGCACTTCATGCTCGCCGACAACCTGACGGTGCAGGAGAACGTGATCCTGGGCGACGAGCCCGGCTCTCCTTTCCGCATCGACTTCGGGAAGGCCGCAGACCGCATCACCGAGCTCGGCCGGGTGTACGGCCTTCCGCGTCGATCCCGAGACCCTCGTGGCCGACCTCGGCGTCGGCGATCGCCAGCGCGTCGAGATCTTGAAGGTGCTCTACCGCGGCGCCCGCATCCTCATCCTCGACGAGCCGACCGCGGTGCTCGTGCCGCAGGAGGTCGACGAGCTGTTCAGCATCGCTGCGCGAGCTCACCGCCGAGGGCGTCACCGTCATCTTCATCAGCCACAAGCTCGACGAAGTGCTGGCGGTCGCCGACGCCATCACCGTCATCCGCGCAGGACGCACCGTCGCGTCGGTGCTGCCGTAGCGAGGTGACCGCGCGCGAGCTCGCGGAGCTGATGGTCGGCAGCGAGCTACCGAAGCCCGAGACCGCGCGAGTCGACGGTCACCGACGTCGTCGAGCTCGAGGTTGCGGGTCTCACGGTCATCGAGGACGTGCGGGCGCTCCTCGACCAGGTGTCGCTGACGGTGCATCGCGGTGAGGTCGTCGGCATCGCGGGCGTCGAGGGCAACGGTCAGCGCGAGCTCGTCGAGGCACTCATCGGACTTCGGCAAGCCGTCGTCCGGCCGCATCAGCGCTCGGCGGAGTCGACATCAGCCACGCCACCACTCGCTTCCGCCGCGAGCACGGTGTCGGCTACATCCCCGAAGACCGCCAGCACGACGGCCTGCTGCTCTCCTCGTCGCTGTGGGAGAACAGCATGCTCGGCCACCAAACCCGGCCTCCCTACGCCAAGGGCGCGTGGATCGACCGGCGGGGAGCCCGTGAGCGAGCGAGCCAGATCGTCGACGAGTTCGACGTCCGCACGCCGGGGGTCGACGTCGCTGCATACGCGCTGTCGGGCGGCAACCAACAGAAGCTCGTCGTCGGGCGCGAGATGCTCGGCGACCCGAAGCTGCTGATCGCCTCCCATCCCACTCGCGGCATCGACGTCGGCGCGCAGGCCGCGGTGTGGGAGAGCATCCGTCAGGCCCGCATCTTGGGGCTCGCAGTGCTGCTGATCTCCGCCGACCTCGAAGAGCTGATCGGGCTCTCCGACACGCTGCTCGTGATCCTCCGCGGGCAGATCGTGGCGACGCTCGACCCGGCCACGGTGACCCCCGTCGAGCTCGGCTCGTACATGACGGGCGCCAAGGAGGGGACAGCAGCGTGAGCTGGCCGCGCCGCATCTTCTTCGCGCTCGCGGCGCCCGTCGCTGCGGTCGTGTTCTCGTTGCTCGTCTCTGCGCTCGTGCTCGAGGTGAGCGGTCACAGTGCGATCGACGCGTTCAAGTCCATGTGGCAGTACACCGACTCGACCGACTCGCTCGTATCTGTGATCAACCGGGCGATCCCCTACTACGTGTCGGCGGTCGCCGTCGCGATCGGCTTCAAGATGACGCTGTTCAACATCGGCGTCGACGGCCAGTACCGCATGGCAGCGGTGCTCGCCGCTGCGGCCGGTGCCGCCGTGACGTTCACACCGGTCGTCCAGGTGACCTACATCATCCTCGTGGCGGTCGCCGTCGGCGCGGCGTGGGCGGCCATCGCCGCGATCCTGAAGGTGTGGCGCGGGCGTGAGCGAGGTGATCTCGACGATCATGCTCAACTCCATCGCGACCGGCATCACCGCGTACCTCCTCACGAACTACCTGCCGCGCGAAGAACGAAGCCGGCGACCTCGTCACCAAGACGAGGCCGCTTCCGCCGTCGTCGTTCATCCCGTCGCTCAACCGCTTCCTCGAGCTCCTCGGGTTCCACCTCCCGGCGGGCACGCAGCTCAACGGGTTCTTCGTCGGCGCAGTCCTAATCGGCGTCGGGTTCTACGTGCTGGTGTGGCGCACGCGCTTCGGGTTCGACCTGCGGGCGATGGGAGCGAACCCGGCCGCCGCTCGAGCGTCGGGCATCAACCCCAAGGCCATGATCATGAAGACGATGCTGATCAGCGGCGGCATCGCCGGGCTGGTGGCCGTCGGCCCGCTGCTCGGCGACCCGCAGTTCCACCGCTACACCGAGCAGTTCCCGACGCTCCTCGGCTTCACGGGCATCGCGGTCGCGCTCGTCGGTCGCAACCACCCGGTCGGCATCGCGTTCGCGGCGCTGCTGTTCGCCTACATCGAGCGGGCGACGCAGGTCTTCGCGCTGCAGAACATCCCGCAGGAGATCTCCAAGATCATGCAGGGCTCGATCATCCTCTCCGTCGGTCATCGCGTACGAGATCGTTCGCAGGGCCCGCGTCGCGGCCGAGGTGCGCGATGCCGCGGCGAAGGCCGAGCCGCGGGCCGCCGCAGGTGGCGCCGGCGGCGCGATCCCTGAGCCGGTGCCCGCATGAGCACGCTGCGCGAGACCCTGCCGAAGGGCCCGTCGACGTCGCCGGTCGCTGCCGCAGCTCTCGTGGCTCGGCACCGCGCTCGTCGTGTTCGGCGTCTTCGCGGTGCTCGCCGCTGTCGCGGGCCGTCACCGGAGCGCAACGACCTGACGTCGAGCGGCACGTTCGGCGCCGCGTTGCGCCTCGCGGTGCCGATCGGCCTCGCGGCTCTCGGCGGGCTCTACGCGGAGCGCGCCGGCATCGTGAACATCGGCCTCGAAGGGATGATGATCCTCGGCACCTGGTTCGGTGCTTGGGGCGGTTGGCAGTGGGGACCGTGGGCAGGCGTGCTGTGCGGCATCATCGGCGGCGCGCTCGGCGGGCTCGTGCACGCGATCGCCACGGTGAGCTTCGGCGTCGACCACATCGTGTCGGGCGTCGCGATCAACATCCTTGCCGCGGGGGTGACGCGCTACCTCGCGACCGCTGTGTTCACCGGTCAGCCGGGGGCGTCGGCGAGCCTGTCGCCACCGGTCCAGGGAAACGTCGGCCGCTTCACCTTGCCGTTCTTCGGGGGAGGCAGCCTCTTCGGCTGGCAGACGCCCGACATGTTCGGGTGGGTGGAGAAGAAGCACTGGTTCCTCGTCTCCGACCTCTCAGGCCTCGTGAAGGGGATGACTTCCAACCTCTCGTGGCTCACGGTCATCGCGGTCCTGCTCGTGCCTTTCAGCGCCTACCTGCTGTGGCACACGAAGTTCGGTTTGCGGCTGCGATCGGTGGGTGAGGCGCCGACGGCGGCCGACTCGCTCGGTGTGCCCGTGTACCGAATGAAGTACATCGGCGTGCTGATCTCGGGCGGCCTCTCCGGACTCGCGGGTGCGTACCTCGTGCTCGAGAGCGCGGGTCGCTACAAGGAAGGCCAGACCGGCGGGCCGCGGCTTCATCGGCCTCGCCGCGCTCATCTTCGGCAACTGGATGCCCGCCGGCATCGCGATGGGTGCCGGGCTCTTCGGCTTCGCGGACGCGCTCCAGCTGCGCAGCAGTGACTCGGTGCGCGCGCTGATCTTGTTCGTGGCGGTCGTGCTCGGGTTCTTGGCGTTGCGCGCGATCTACGTGGGCAAGCCCATGACCGGCGCCGGGATGATCATCGCGGCCGTCGTGTTCGGCGTGTACTTCGGGATCACCGCGAAGGTGCCCGATCAGTTCGTCTTCATCACCCCCTACGTCACGACGCTGCTCGTGCTGGCGTTCGCCGCTCAGCGCCTGCGCCCGCCCGCGGCCGACGGTCAGCCCTGGCGCAAGGGCCAGCAGATCTGATGGTCGACGATCGACTGGGCCGCGCTGCGTGCGGCGGCGGTCGAGGTCGCGGCGCGGGCGTACGCCCCGTACTCCCACTTCCACGTCGGCGCTGCCGGGCTGGTCGACGACGGCCGTGTGATCGCCGCCTGCAACGTCGAGAACGCGGTCGTACGGCCTCACGTTGTGCGCGGAGTGCGGGCTGGTCTCGGCGCTGCACGCCGGCGGGGGAGGGCGACTCGTCGCGGTGGCGACACGCACCGCTCTGGGCGACCCCGTCATGCCGTGCGGCCGCTGCCGGCAGCTGCTCTGGGAGGCCGGCGGCGCGGACCTCCTGGTCGACGGCGACGGCACGGTGCGCCCGATGAGCGACGTCCTGCCCGGAGCGTTCGACGCCGAGCGACTGGCGGAGGGCGGATGAGCTGATGTGTCGATGAACGTGGTCGAGATCATCAAGGCGAAGCGTGACGGCGAGCGGCTCACCGACGCGCAGCTCCGCTGGTTCATCGACGCGTACACGAAGGGCGAGATCGCCGACGAGCAGGCCGCCGCGCTCTGCATGGCGATCTACTTCCAAGGGATGCAGCCCGGCGAGCTCGCCGTTTGGACCGGGGCGATGATCGACTCGGGCGAACGGCTCGACCTCTCGAGTGTCGGCCGTCCGACCGTCGACAAGCACTCGACCGGTGGTGTGGGCGACAAGGTCTCGCTGATCCTGGCTCCGCTGGTCGCGGCATGCGGTGCGGCAGTGCCGCAGCTGTCGGGACGGGGGCTCGGCCACAGCGGAGGCACCCTCGACAAGCTCGACGCGATCCGCGGGCTGGCGCTCGGGGCTGTCGCCGACCGAGATGGTGTCGCAGCTGCAGACGGTGGGGTGCGTCATCGCGGCAGCGGGCTCGGGGTTGACGCCCGCCGATCGCAAGCTCTACGCGTTGCGCGATGTCACCGCGACGGTCGAGTCGATCCCGCTGATCGCGAGCTCGATCATGTCGAAGAAGATCGCCGAGGGCACCGAGGCCCTGGTGCTCGACGTGAAGACCGGGTCCGGCGCGTTCATGCGGTCGCGTGACGACGCGACTCGGCTCGCCGAGGCGATGGTCGTGATCGGCGAGGCGAACGGGGTGCGCACCTCCGCGCTGATCACCGCGATGGACACGGTGCTCGGCCGAGCGGCCGGCAACGCGATCGAGGTCACCGAGTCGGTCGACGTGCTGGCGGGTCGCGTCGACGGCCTCGACGACCTCGTCGAGGTCACCCTCGCGCTCGCCGACGAGATGATCTCGTTGGCGGGCATCTCCGCGGATCCTGGCGCTCACCTCGCAGACGGATCCGCGCTCGGGAAGTGGCGAGAGATGGTGACGGCTCAGGGCGGCGATCCCGACGCGCTGGTGCCCGAGGCGTCGCAGCGCCTCGCGATCCGGGCCGAGCGCGCGGGCTACATCACGCGGCTCGACGCGCTCAGCGTCGGCATCGCGGCGTGGCGACTCGGCGCCGGTCGATCCCGGAAGGAGGACCCGGTCAGTGCGACCGCCGGCGTGATCTGCGTTGCGAAGGAGGGCGATGCCGTCGAGGAGGGGCAGCCCATCCTCGAGCTCCACGTGGACGACGCGGAACGGGTCCGCGGCGCGGTCGAGGCTCTCGACGGCGCGATCGACATCGGCTCGGAGCCTCCCGAGCGCAAGTCCCTCGTCCTCGACATCATCCGAAGCTCGATGTACGCCGAGCGCCCGAGTGACGCTCTGATAGCGGTGCGGGCGGCGCCGAAGGTGCTGCTCCACGATCACCTCGACGGTGGGCTGCGGCCCTCGACGATCGTCGAGCTCGCGGACGAGATCGGGTACAGAGGCCTTCCCGCGACCGATCTGCACGAGCTCGCCGCATGGTTCACCCGCGGCGCCGACACGCGCGACATCCTCCAGTACCTGGCGACGTTCGAGCACACGCTCGCGGTGATGCAGACGGCGCCCGCTTTGCATCGTGTCGCGCGCGAGGCGGCGCTCGACCTCGCCGTCGACGGAGTCGTGTACGCGGAGGTGCGGTTCGCTCCCGAGCTGCACCAGGAGCATGGGCTGTCGCTCGACGAGGTCGTCGATGCGGTGCAAGTGGGGTTCCGCGATGGCGAACACGCAGCAGCGGCGGTTGGTCAGTCGATCGTGATGCGCACGATCATCTGCGCGATGCGCACCGGTTCGCGATCTCGCGAGATCGCCGAGCTGTGCGTGCGCCGCCGCGGTGTCGACGACACGATCGTCGCGTTCGACCTCGCCGGCGCCGAGACGGGGTTTCCGCCGAGCGACCATCGCGAGGCGGTCGAGACCGCGCGGCGCGGGCTGGCTCATCTCACGATCCATGCGAGCGAGCCGCCCGGACTCGAGCTGATCGCCGACGCGCTCGACTGTGGCGCGGAGCGGGTCGGCCATGGCGTCCGCCTCATCGAGGACGTGACGATCGACGGCGGCACGCCCGGCGCAGGTCTCGTCGACATCGACCTCGACCGGGTGCATCTCGGCCCGCTGGCGACGTACGTGCGCGACCGGCAGATCCCCCTCGAGCTCGCCCCGACCTGCAACGTGCAGATCGGCGCGGTGCCGAGCATCGCCCACCATCCGGTCGCCCTGTTCCACCGCTTGGGCATCCGAGCGACGATCAACACCGACAACCGCCTGATGAGCGGGGTGCGCGTGTCGACCGAGGTGTTCGAGGTTGCGAGTGTCAATGGGTTCCGGTGGACTGACGTCGAGGCAGTGCAGGTGACCGGCATCCAGTCGGCGTTCTGCTCGCTCGACGAGCGGCGGCGCATCGAGCACGAGGTCATCCACCCTGCCTACGCGAAGCTCGCCGGTGTCGAGCTCTAGGAGTGTGACGATGGGTCTGACCGACAAGCAGCGAGATCAGTTCGAGCGAGACGGCGTGCTCGTCATCGAGGGTTTCGCCGACACCGCCGCGTGCAAGGGGCTGATCGAGCGCTCGCGAGAGATGCTCGAGGACTTCGAGCCCGAGTCGATCTCGGTGTTCACCACGCACGAGCAGACCCGTACGTCCGACGACTACTTCCTCGAGTCAGGCGACAAGGTGCGGTTCTTCTTCGAGGAGGATGCGTTCCTGCCCGATGGCTCGCTGAAGCAGGCGAAGGAGCTGTCGATCAACAAGCTCGGCCACGCGATGCACGACCTCGACCCGGTCTTCTCCTCGTTCTCACGAACGGCGGACCTCGCGGCGGTCGCGGCGGATGTCGGGTTCGAGGACCCGAAGCTGCTGCAGTCGATGTACATCTTCAAGCAGCCGAGCATCGGCGGCGAGGTGACCTGCCACCAGGACAGCACGTTCCTCTACACCGACCCGATGTCGTGCGTCGGCTTCTGGTTCGCACTCGAAGACGCCACGCTCGAGAACGGTTGCCTGTGGGCCGAGCCGGGCGGGCACCGCGGGCCGCTTCGCAAGCTGTTCAAGCGTGCGTCAGGTGGCGGCACCGAGTTCGAGACGCTGAGCGATGCGCCGTTGCCCGAGCCTGGAGATGGCCGGCTGGTGCCGCTCGAGACTCCGGCGGGCACGCTCGTGCTGTTGCACGGGCAGCTTCCCCACTACAGCGGGCCGAACCGGTCGCCGAAGTCGAGGCACGCGTACTCGGTGCACGTGATCGAGGGCTCGGCTGCATATCCAGACGAGAACTGGTTGCAACGCGGCGACGACATGCCGCTCCGGGGGTTCGCGTGAGCCGTCCGACGCTCGACTCCCTCGTCCGGGCGCCCAAGGCGCTGTTGCACGACCACCTCGACGGCGGGGTTCGCCCGGCGACCGTGGTCGAGCTCGCCGATGCGTGCGGCTACACAGGCCTCCCGACGAAGGACGTCGGCGAGCTCGCCCAGTGGTTCGTGTCGGGCGCCAACCAGAAGGACCTCGTGCTCTACCTCCAGGGCTTCGACCACACCCTCGCGGTGATGCAGACGCGCGAGGCGTTGACACGGGTCGCGGCGGAGTGCGCGGAGGACTTGGCGGCCGACGGCGTCGTGTACGCCGAGATCCGGTTCGCTCCCGAGCTGCACACCGAGGGAGAGCTCGGCCTCGACGACGTGGTCGGCGCCGTGATCGACGGCTTCGCGGCCGGAGCCGAGCGGGCGGCCGCCGCGGGTCATCCGATCACGGTGTACTCGCTGCTCACCGCCATGCGCACCCAAGCCCGATCGAGCGAGATCGCCGAGCTCGCGGTGCGGTGGCGTGACGATGGCGTCGTCGGCTTCGACATCGCGGGAGCCGAGGCCGGCTTCCCACCCACCCGGCATCTCGACGCGTTCCAGCTCGTCGCGCGCGAGAACTTCCACATCACGATCCATGCTGGCGAGGCGTTCGGCGTGCCGTCGATCTGGGAGGCGCTGCAGTGGTGCGGCGCCGAACGGCTCGGCCATGGCGTGCGCATCGTCGACGACATCACCGAGGACTCGGACGGTCGGCCCGTGCTCGGACGTCTCGCGGCGTTCGTGCGCGATCGCCGCGTGCCGCTCGAGATGTGCCCCACGTCGAACGTGCACACCGGAGCGGCACCGTCGATCGCGGAGCATCCGATCGGCCTGCTGCGGCGGCTGCGGTTCCGGGTGACGGTCAACACTGACAACCGGCTCATGAGCGACACGTCGCTGTCGAAGGAGTTCGCGGCGCTCGTCGACACGTTCGGCTACGGATGGGACGACGTCGAATGGCTCACGACGAACGCGATGAAGAGCGCGTTCGCCGGCTTCGACGAGCGCCTCCGCATCATCAACGAGCGCATCAAGCCCGGCTACGCGTTGCTGAAGGCCGAAGAGGTCACCGTCGGCTCCCGCTAAACGGCCAGGCCGCCCCTCACTCCCGGGGGCAGAGCGTGGGAAGTGGTGGCGAACATGGTCGGGGGATTCGAGACGTCGAGGCACCCACGGCTGCTCTGGTGTCGCTCCCACCTGGTCACGCCGGTGGCCGCGTGGTTGAGCAAGCGGTG
This sequence comes from uncultured Acidimicrobiales bacterium, assembly GCA_963739555.1. Taxonomy (GTDB): domain Bacteria; phylum Actinomycetota; class Acidimicrobiia; order Acidimicrobiales; family DATKAS01; genus DATKAS01. Next base: position 88,791 of record CAVUAV010000013.1, read on the forward strand.
GCACTCGCGCGATCGTCCTCGCGACCGCGAGCGGTGGTGATCGGCGTCGCTCACTGGATCCTCCCGCGGGCGCGGCGAGAAGTAGCGCGCAATCCGCCCCCATGGGGCTTCTGACGCACCACTTCACATGTGGGATGTGGCCAGGCGCGGAGTGTTGGCGCGGTACCCGCCCTCAGCCGCCGCTGGCGCGCCAGTTCGCGGACGCCCGGGACGGCCCGGGGCGGCCCGGGACGGGCTGACGGCCCGGGCGGTATCGTCGGACGCATGACTTCCGGGCTCACCGCTGGCCCGTTCGACGACGTCGTCGCGTCTGAGGCCTCGTTGAAGCGCTTCCTGCACGGGCTGCCCGGGGTCGACCAGGTCGGCGCGGAGAACCGGGTCGCCCGCCTCGCCACTCGATCGATCAAGACCACCGCCAAGAAGTGGGCACTCGACCTCGTGATCGCGTCGATGGACCTCACGACGCTCGAGGGTCAGGACACCGCCGGCAAGGTGCGGGCGATGTGCGCGAAGGCGATGCGTCCCGACCCGAGCGACGCGACAGCACCCGCGGTTGCAGCTGTATGCGTCTACCCCGATCTCGTCGCCACAGCGAAAGACGCGGTGAAGGGCAGCAGCGTGAAAGTCGCGTCGGTCGCGACGGCGTTCCCGAGCGGCCGCGCCTCACTGCCCGTGAAGCTGACCGATGTGAAGGATGCGGTCGCTGCGGGCGCCGACGAGGTCGACATGGTCATCGACCGTGGCGCGTTCCTCTCCGGTCAGCACCAGCTCGTGTTCGACGAGATCGTCGCGGTGAAGCAGGCGTGCGGCGACGCGCACCTCAAGGTGATCCTCGAGACCGGCGAGCTCGCCACGTACGACAACGTGCGCCGGGCGTCGTGGCTGTCGATGATGGCCGGCGCTGACTTCATCAAGACGTCGACGGGGAAGGTGAGCCCCGCGGCGACGGCGCCGGTCGCGCTCGTCATGCTCGAAGCCGTGCGTGACTTCGCAGAGGTGACCGGTCACAGGGTCGGAGTGAAGGTTGCCGGCGGCATCCGCACCGCGAAGGATGCGATCCGCTACCTCGTCATCGTGAACGAGACCGCGCCAGAGTGGCTGACTCCTGACCTGTGGCGGTTCGGAGCGTCGAGCCTGTTGAACGACGTGCTGATGCAGCGCACCAAGCTCGCGACCGGCCGGTACAGCGGCCCCGACTACTTCACGCTCGACTGAGCGCGCCGATGCCCGAGCTGTTCGAGTACGCCCCCGCTCCCGAGTCGCGCTCGCTCGTCTCCATCCGATCGAGCTACGGCCTCTTCATCAACGGCGAGTTCGTCGCGCCGACCGACGGGCACACGTTCAAGACCGTCGACCCCGCCACCGAGGAGGTGCTGGCCGAGGTCAGCGAGGCTGGCCCGAAAGACGTCGACCGTGCCGTCGCCGCCGCGAGACGCGCCTACGACGACACGTGGTCGCGGATGAAGCCGGGCACACGCGGGAAGTACCTCTACCGCATCGCGCGGCTGTTGCAGGAGCGGTCACGTGAGCTCGCCGTGCTCGAGTCGATCGACAACGGCAAGCCGATCCGCGAGTCGCGCGACGTCGACCTTCCCCTGGTCGCAGCGCACTTCTTCTACTACGCGGGATGGGCCGACAAGCTCGAACACGCGGGCTTCGGGCCGAACCCGCGTCCGCTGGGTGTCGCCGGGCAGGTGATCCCGTGGAACTTCCCGTTGCTGATGCTGGCGTGGAAGATCGCGCCGGCGCTCGCGTGCGGCAACACCGTCGTGCTCAAGCCCGCCGAGACCACGCCGCTCAGCGCGCTGCACTTCGCCGAGATCCTGCAGCAGGCCGACCTGCCCCCAGGCGTCGTGAACATCCTCACTGGCGCGGGTGAGACCGGTCGGCTCCTCGTCACGCATGAGGGCGTCGACAAAGTCGCGTTCACCGGCTCGACCGAGGTCGGCAAGGAGATCGCGAGGTCGGTCGCGGGCACTCGCAAGAAGGTGACCCTCGAGCTGGGCGGCAAGGCCGCGAACGTCGTGTTCGACGATGCGGCGCTCGACGAAGCGGTCGAGGGCATCGTCGAGGGGATCTTCTTCAACCAGGGTCACGTCTGCTGTGCGGGATCGCGGCTCCTCGTGCAGGAGTCCATCGCCGAGGACCTGATGGTGCGGTTGAAGCGCCGGCTCACCTCGCTGCGGGTCGGCGACCCGCTCGACAAGAACACCGACATCGGTGCGATCAACTCATCGGCGCAGCTCGCGAAGATCCGCGAGCTCTCCGAGATCGGCGACCAGGAAGGTGCCGAGCGCTGGTCGCCACCGTGCGACCTGCCCGACCGCGGCTACTGGTTCCCGCCGACGGTGTTCACCGGCGTCACGCAGGCCCATCGCATCGCTCGCGAGGAGATCTTCGGCCCGGTGCTGTCGGTGCTCACCTTCCGCACTCCCGACGAGGCGGTCGAGAAGGCGAACAACACGCCGTTCGGCCTGTCGGCCGGCGTCTGGACCGAGAAGGGCAGCCGCATCCTCTGGATGGCGCAGCGGCTGCGAGCCGGGGTCGTGTGGGCGAACACGTTCAACAAGTTCGATCCGACGAGTCCGTTCGGCGGCTACAAGGAATCGGGCTACGGCCGCGAAGGCGGACGGCATGGCCTCGAGGGGTATCTCGATGTCTGACTCTCGCGACGGGCGTGTCGGGGTCCTCAAGACGTACAAGCTCTACATCGGTGGCGCGTTCCCGCGGTCCGAGTCGGGCCGCACCTACGAGATCACCGACGGGCACGGCAAGTTCCTCGCCAACGCTGCACTTGCGTCACGGAAGGACGCCCGCGACGCGGTCGTCGCCGCGAGGGCCGCGTTCGCGAAGTGGTCTGGCGCGACCGCGTACAACCGCGGGCAGATCCTCTACCGCGTCGCCGAGATGCTCGAGGGACGGCGGGCACAGTTCGTCGAGGAAGTGCGTGAAGCCGACGGCGTGCAGAAGCGCACCGCGGAGAAGGTCGTCGACGCAGCCATCGACCGGTGGGTCTGGTACGCGGGGTGGAGCGACAAGATCGCCCAGGTGCACGGCTCGTCGAACCCCGTCGCGGGATCGTTCTTCGACTTCTCCGTGCCCGAGCCGACGGGGATCGTGGCGGTGCTCGCGCCGCAAGACTCGTCGCTCCTCGGGCTCGTCTCGGTCGTGGCCCCTGTCATCGTCACCGGCAACACCTGCGTGGTCGTCGCCGCGGAACGGGGTCCGCTTCCGGCGATCTCGCTCACCGAGGTGCTCGCGACATCCGACCTGCCCGCGGGTGTGGTGAACATGCTCACCGGCAGTGCCGCCGAGCTCGCGCCCTGGCTCGCCGCGCACATGGACGTCAACGCGATCGACCTCTGCGGTGCGCCGCCCGACGCGGTCGTCGACCTCGAGCGCGCCGCGGCCGACAACCTCAAGCGTGTGGTGAGGCGCGACGAGCGCGACCCCGACTGGTTCCGCGATCCCGGCCTCGACCGGATGCTCGCGTTCCTCGAGACCAAGACCGTCTGGCATCCGATCGGGGTGTGACTTGAAGGGCGCGCGATGAAAACCACTGTCGTCGATCATCCTCTTGCCGCGGAGCAGCTCACGGTGCTGCGCGACGAGACCACCGACCGGGCGACGTTCCGCCGCGCCGTCGACAACCTCGCCGCGATGCTCATCTACGAAGCGACGCGCGACCTCGCGGTCGAGATGACACAGGTGCGCACGCCGCTCGGGCCCGCGGAGGGCGTGCGGCTGCCGCGACTTCCCGTCCTCGTGCCGGTGCTGCGCGGCGGGGCTCGGGATGGCCGACGCCGCCATCCGCCTGCTCCCCGAAGCCGAGATGAGCTTCGTCGGGTTGGCGCGCGACGAGGAGACGTTCGAGCCGAAGAGCTACATGGCCAAGCTGCCCGCACGCCTCGATGGCCGTCCGGTGATCATCCTCGATCCGATGCTGGCGACCGGTGGCTCACTCGAATTCACGTGCCGGCTCGCCGCCGAGCGCGGCGCCGGCCGCATGACCGTCGTGTGCGTGCTTGCCGCGCCTGAGGGACTGAAGCGGATGGAGGCCACGGGCTTCGACCTCCACATCGTCACCGCGGCGATCGACGACCACCTGAACGAGCACGCGTACATCGTCCCCGGCCTGGGCGACGCTGGCGACCGCCTCTTCGGCCTGGGTTAGAGGCCGGTCGCGTCGGCCAGCACCGCGCGCAGCTCGGCCAGCCGTGCGCCTGCCGCGGCGCGCGCGTCGTCGATCGAACCCACCACGGGGATCACGACCTCGAAGTACATCTTGAGCTTGGGCTCGGTGCCACTCGGTCGCACCACGACGCGGTCGGCGCCGATGCGGAGCATGACGATGTCCGCGGGCGGCAGCCCCTCGGGCTCGGCTCGCTCACCCGGGGGATTGCGGCGCAACCCATCCATCACCGATGCGATGCGAGCCGCGCCCTCAGCGCCTTCGAGACGCACCGACCACTGATCAGTGGCGTGGAGCCCGTGCGCGCGGGCGAGCGCGTCCAGCCGATCTTGGAGCGAGACCCCCTCGGTCTTCGCCAACGCGGCGACCTCGCCGAGGATCATCGCGGCGCTGATGCCGTCCTTGTCGCGCACGACGTCGCCCACGAGGTAGCCGAGCGCCTCTTCGTAGCCGAACACGAATCGGGCGCCAGGACGATCCAGAGCTGCGCGAGCGATCCACTTGAACCCGGTCAGCGTCTCCGCGTACTGCACTCCCGCGGCCGCGGCCATCTTCGAGAGCATCGTCGACGACACCACCGTGGTTGCGACCAGCCGATCGGAACCCGAAGTGTGTTGCAGCACGTGATCGGCGAGCAGCACGCCGATCTCGTCACCCCGCAGCGCGCGGTAGCCGCCAGCGCCGTCGGGGATCGCCGCTCCGAGCCGGTCCGCGTCGGGATCGTTCGCGATCACCACATCCGGCCCGACCCGCGCCGCCTCGGCGAGCGAGAGGTCGAGCGCACCCGGCTCTTCGGGGTTGGGGAACGCCACAGTCGGGAAGTCGGGATCGGGATCGGCCTGTGGCGCCACGACGTGCATCGGCGGGAACCCGGCTCTCGCCCACACGCCGACCACTTGGTCGCGGCCCACGCCGTGCATGGCCGTGTACACGACCGACACGTCGCGCGCCGAGGGCACGAGCGACAGCCCGACCTCAGCGCGCTGGAACGCGTCGATCACGTCCTCGCCGAGCCGCGTCACCAGCGCATCGTCGAGCGGGGCCAACGGCACGTCGGCGAGCGCACCGACGGCGTCGATCGCGGCAGAGATCTCGCCGTCGGCGGGAGGCACGATCTGGGCGCCGTCACCGAGGTACACCTTGTACCCGTTGTCGGCCGGAGGGTTGTGCGACGCGGTCACCATCACACCCGCGGCGCAACCGAGGTGGCGCACAGCGAACGCGAGCAACGGCGTCGGCAACCGAGGCGGCAGCAGGTACGCCCGCACGCCCGCGCCCGCGAAGACGGCAGCGCTGTCCTCCGCGAACACGTCGCTCTTGTGGCGGGCGTCGCATCCGATGACCACCCCGGCCGCGGCCGCGCCCGGCACCCGCTCCAACAGGTACGCGGCCAACCCCGCCGCGGCCCGGCGCACGATGACGCGGTTCATCCGATTGGGCCCCGCGCCGAGCGCGCCCCTGAGCCCCGCCGTGCCGAACTGCAGCCGCGCGCCGAAGCGGTGTGAGAGGGCGGCCTCGTCGTTCGCCGCGAGCAACGCGCGCGAGCTCGGCGCGCGTGTCGGGATCGGGATCTTCGTCGAGCCAGCGTCTCGCAGCCGCGACGACGTCGTCGGTCACGACAACCGCTCGGCGGTCACGACAACAGCGTCGACAACGTGATCGTGGGACGAGGCCCGAAGTGGCTGATCACCTCGGCGGCTGCCTTCGAGGCGAGCTTCCCGCACGTCGTCAAGGGCATGTCGTGGGTGAGCCCGTACAAGAAGCCGGCCGCGTACTGGTCACCGGCCCCGGTCGTGTCGACCACCTGCGTCGGATGTGCGTCGATGACATGCACCTCGTCGCCGGCGACGATCACCGAGCCCTTCGCCGACCGGGTGAGCGCCGCGATGTCGCAGTGGTGGCGCACCTGTTGCAGCGCGTCGTCGAACGAGCCCACCCCGTACAGCTCGGTGATCTCGGCCTCGTTCGCGAACAGCACGTCGACCTGCGACTCGACGAGATCGAGGAACTCCTCGCGGTGGCGGGCGACGCAGAACGAGTCGGACAACGTGAGCGACACTCGGCCGCCCGCCGCGTGCGCCGCCTCGGCGGCCTTGCGGTAGGCGGCCATGCCTTCGGGCTTGTCCCAGAGGTAGCCCTCGAGGTAGGTGACCTTCGCGCTCGCGATCAGCTCGGTGTCGACATCGTCCGGGCCGAGCAGCTCGCTCACGCCCAGGTAGGTGTTCATCGTGCGCTGCGCGTCGGGAGTGACGACGATCAGGCAACGTCCGGTCGGCACACCGAGCGTGCTCGGCGGGCACGAGAACGAGACGCCCGTCGCCTGGAGGTCGTGGCCGAACACCTCACCGAGCTGGTCGTCGGAGATCTTCCCGATGTACGCGCACGTGCCCCCGAACGACGCGATGCCCGCCATCGTGTTCGCGGCGGATCCTCCGGACTGCTCGATGCCCGGCCCCATCGCCTGGTACAGCTGCTCGGAGCGCTCGGAGTCGACCAGCGTCATCGATGCCTTCACGAGCCCGTGCTTGTGGAGGAACGCGTCGTCACCATTTGTCAGCACGTCGACGAGGGCATTCCCGATGCCGACGACGTCGAAGAGGGGCGCTTCGGTCACGGCGAGAACCTAGTTGGAGCCCAGGGGAGGCGGTCCCACCTGCCCCGATACGCTGCGGCCATGACCGAGGAGCACGACTACCGACTGCCGCGCGCCGTCGTCCCCCGCCGCTACGAGCTGACCCTTGCGCCCGATCTCGGCGCTGCGACGTTCGAGGGCGAGGGGTCGATCGAAGTCGAGATCGCAGAGCCCGTGTCCGAGGTGCTGCTGAACGCGGTCGACCTCGAGATCCACGAAGTGACGCTCGTCGACGCGACGGGCACGAGCCATCGCGGCGCCGTCACCATCGACACCGAGAACGAGCGCGCCCGCATCGCTCTCGATGGCACCGCGCAGACCGGTGGCGCCATCCTGCACCTCCGCTTCCGCGGAGTGCTGAACGACCAGCTGCGCGGCTTCTACCGCTCCACCTACAAGGACGCGGGTGGCAACGACAAGGTCATCGCCACGACCCAGTTCGAGTCGACGAGCGCCCGGCGCGCGTTCCCTTGCTGGGACGAGCCCGACCTCAAAGCCGTCTTCGCGATCACGCTCGTCGTCGCGGGTGATCTCACCGCGCTCGCGAACTCACGGCAGATCTCGGACGAACCGATCGGCGACGGCCGCCGCCGGGTGCAGTTCGCCGACACGATGCTCCTCTCGACGTACCTCGTGGCCTTCATCGTCGGCGAGCTCGAGATCACCGACCCGATCGACCTCGGCGGCGTGCCGCTGCGCATCGTGCACCAGCCCGGCAAGGGAGCCCTCACTGCGTTCGCGGAGGAGTGCGGCTCCTTCAGCAAGGAGTTCTTCGCCGAGTACTTCGCGATCCCGTATCCCACCGACAAGCTCGACCTCGTCGGCCTCCCCGACTTCGCCGCCGGCGCGATGGAGAACCTCGGCCTCGTCACGTTCCGCGAAGCCCTCCTCCTGGTCGATCCGACCACCGCGACGCAGGCAGAGGAGCATGTGATCGCGAACGTCGTCGCCCATGAGATCGCGCACATGTGGTTCGGCGACCTGGTGACCATGCGCTGGTGGAACGGCCTGTGGTTGAAGGAGGCGTTCGCGACGTTCATGGCCAATGTGTGCGTCGACGCGATGAAGCCCGACTGGCACGTCTGGGACTCGTTCGGTCTCGACCGCACCGCGGCACTCGAGACCGACGCGCTCGAGAGCACACGCGCGATCGAGTACCCCGTCCGCTCTCCGCACGACGCCGAGGGGATGTACGACATCCTCACCTACGAGAAGGGCGCGGCGGTGCTGCGCATGCTCGAGCAGTACCTCGGCGCCGACGAGTTCCGTGCCGGCGTGCGCGCGTACCTCTCGAAGCACGCGTACGGCAACACCGAGAACACCGATCTGTGGGATGCGATCGAGGCGGCCACGAGCGAGCCGGTCCGCCGCATCATGGATGCCTGGATCTTCCAGGGCGGCTACCCGCTCGTGCGCGCCGGCTTGAGCCCCGACGGGCAGTCGCTGCGACTGAGCCAACGCCGCTTCGTGTACTCAGACGTGCCCGACGCGACGCAGTGGCCCGTCCCTCTGCACATCCGTCAGTCGGCCGGCGGTCGCTCATCCACGACGCGCGTGCTGCTCGACGCCGAGGAGCAAGACCTTCCGCTGGTTGCTCCCGACGCGGTAGTGCTCGTGAACGCGGGTGGTCACGGCTTCCTGCGGGTGCGCTACGAGCCCGCACTGCTCGACCGGCTCGCTGGTCCGGCGCTCGCGGAGATGTCGACGATCGAGCGTTACAACCTCGTCGACGACGCCTGGGCTGCCGTCATCGCGGGCGAGTCGACCGCGGCCGAGTTCCTCAGGCTCGCCCGGGGCTTCGGTGACGAGACGACGCTGCCCGTGTGGCAGGCGCTGTCGGCCAGCCTCGGGTTCTGCGACCGCCTCATCGACGACCCCGACGCCCGCGAGCAGTTCCGCACGTTCGTCCGGGGCCTTGCCGGCCCCGCGCTCCAGCGCCTCGGCTGGGTTCCCCGCGACGGCGAGGACGACCTGACCGGCGAGCTGCGCGGGCTGCTCATCCGCACGGTCGCGATCCTCGGCGACGACCGCGACGCCCAAGCGAAGGCGCGCACCCTTTACCGTCAGTCGCTCGACGATTCGAGCTCGGTCGCGCCGCCGGTCGCGAGTGCGGCCCTGACCGTTGTCGCGGCCACCGGTGACGAGGCGGACTACCAGCAAGTGCTCGGCGTCTTCGAGACGTCGACCAACCCTCAAGATCAGCTGCGTCACCTCTACGCGCTCGCGGACTTCGACTCCGAGGAGCTCATGGCCCGCACGTGCGAGCTCACGCTCACCGATCGTGTCCGGAGCCAGAACGCGCCGTTCCTTCTGTCTCGTTGCATGCGCAACCGCGATCACGGTGAGCAGGCGTGGCACTTCGTCGCTCGCAACTGGACTGCGCTGAACGAGCGGTTCCCGTCGACGAGCATCATCCGCATGGTCGAAGGCATCCGGATGCTGATGCGGCCTGAGCAGGCGAGCGAGGTGTCGGCGTTCTTCTCAGAGCGAGGAGTGCCGCAAGCTGCGAAGACGCTGCAGCAGCTCATCGAGCGCCAGCAGATCAACACGACGTTCCGCGAACGCGAGTCGGGGCCGCTGTCCGCTTCGCTGCGCTGACGTGGCCGACGGGGTCGCGAAGCGGCTCGAGGTCTTTGCCGTCGACGTCGACATGGTGCAGGTGTGCTGGAGCGACTTGCCGTCCGGCGCGCACTCGCTCGAGGTGGATGGCGAGCCGCGTCTGACCATCGACGGCGGCGGGCCGGGCAGCGCGATCGTCGACGGGCTCGCAGCCGGAGCCGAGGTGCGTGTCTCAATCGCGGGCACGAGTGCTCGTCCGGCGCGGACGCTGTCACCGCCGCCGGGGCGCGAGCTGAGCCGAGTCGCGACGATCAGTGACGTCCACATCGGCGAGCGGCGGTTCGGTCGGTGGCCGCGAGTCAAACCTGGAGCCGAGTGGCGCGACGCACCAGAGCCCTATCCCGTCATGTGCACGAAGGCCGCGTTGCGCGAGGCGTTGGCGTGGGGCGCGCAGCTGATCGTGGTGAAGGGCGATCTCACGGATGAGGACCTCGACGAGGACTACGAGGTGTTGGGGACGATCCTCGCCGCGCTGCCCGTGCCGGTGATGGTCATCCCTGGGAACCACGACGGTGGCGACCGCTCGCGGGGTGACGGCGCGGGTGTGCTCGCGAGCCACGGCGTCGACCTCACGACCGCGGTGCGCGTGGAGGATGTGCCCGGTCTGCGCGTGATCGCCGCGAGCTCGCGCGAGATCGGCAAGCACCGAGGCAACCTCACGCCGGTGCTGCCCGAGATCATCGACGCGCTCTCGACGGCGCCCGACGGTGCGCTGCTCGCGACGCACCATCCGCCGTTTCGCACGGTCGTCACGACGATCTGGCCGCCGGGCATCCTCGGCCTCGACGGGTGGCGCCTCCTCAGAGGTGTCGAGCACGCGAACCCGGCGACCCTCGTGACCGCAGGCCACACACATCGCAACCGGCGGCGGAGCTACCGATCTGTGCCCATCACCGAGGTCGGCTCACCGAAGGACTTTCCCGGCGTGTGGGCCGGCTACGTCGCGCACGAAGGCGGCATCCGACAGGTCGTGCGGCGCACGGCCGACCCGCAGGTGATCGCGTGGACCGAGCGCTGCGCGGCCTCGCTCGGCGGATGGTGGCGCTACTGGTCGCGGGGCAGCCTCGACGCCCGCTGCTTCTCGCACACCTGGCCGAGTTGAGACCCGTCGCCGCTCTCCGCTTCGCTTCGATCGGCTCCTGCTCGCTTCGCTCGGCAATCGTTGCTTCGCGCACCCGGCGGCGCACTGCGCCGCCCCTACGCCGCCGGCATCACTCCACCTCGTCGAGTCGACCCGATGACGGGTTCCGCGAGCAAGAGCCGTCGCTCGAACCCCGTCTCCCACGGCATCCACCCGTTGCGATCGGGCCACGCGAGCTGCACGACCCGGAACTGCACCGCGCCGAAGAACGCGAACGCCGTGTCGAAGAGCTCCGCGTGCGTCTCGACTTCGACCGGCAGGAGTGCGGCACGCTGCTCTCCGTCGAAGAGCCCGAGGAACATCGGCCCGACGGGCGGCTGCACGCCGCTCTCGAGCAGGTCGACGATGAGACCGACGAGCCCGCGGGCGTGGACGGGCGTCTGCCCGAAGATCACGACCTCGGGGAAGCCGTAGGCCGTCTCGAGGCCGATCGTGTACGCGTATGCGGCGCGGGGAGGATCGAGGTCGGGCCGCGCCGCGACGGGCTCGAGCGCCCAGCCGTTCGTCTCGATCATCCACTGCACCTTGTCGAGGTGCTCCATCGACCGATCGGGCATCGGGTCGTCGCTCACGGGTCCACACTGCCAGAGCCGGGAATGTCCCACCCCCCGTGCACAATCGTCGTGATGGAACCGGGCGCGACACTCCGCTTCACGGCAGCGGCCCGCGCGCTCGCAGACGCGGCGCGACGGCTCGGCCTCGAGCCCCCGAGCTTTCGCAGCCCGCCCCGGCTCGGCTCGGTCGATCGATCGCTGCGGCGTCATCCGCGCGGCACCGTCGTCGCGGTGCGCCTGCGTGAGCGGCCGTGGCCCGCGGTCCTCGCCGACATGGTCGAAGGCGTGATCGCGGCCAACGACCTCTCGGCCAGTGCTGCCGATTGCGTGCGCGGTGCGCTTTGGCAGGCGGTGGCCGACCCGTCGACCGACGTAGCCCAGGTCGCCTGACGGTCAGTCGGCAGCCGGCGCGAAGCGGTTGGTAGCGGCGACGATCTCGCCCTCGGTCGTGCGGTGGCCGGCGCCGTGGCCCGCGTCGTCGATGAGCACGAGCTCGGCGTCGGGCCAACGCCTCGCGAGCTCCCATGCCACGTCGGGCGGCCCGCTGATGTCGAGCTTGCCGGTGACCAGCACGCCGGGGATGCCGTCCAGTCGCGTCGCGTCGCGCAGCAGCTGGCCGTCCTCGAGGAACGCGGCGTTGGCCCAGTAGTGAGTGACGAGGCGAGCGAAGCACAGCCGGAACCGCGGGTCGTCATAGCGGTCGTCGTGCACGTAGCCGGGGAACGTTGCGACGTGCGTGTCCTCCCACGTGCACCAGCCGACCGCCGCTCGTTCGCGCACCTCCGGATCGGGGTCGTGCAGCATTCGGGCATACGCGGCCGCGAGGTTGCCGTCGCGCTCGGCGGCCGGCACGACCTCGCGGAACGCCTCCCATTCGCGAGGGAAGACGCGGCCCATCGCGCGTGTGACCCACTCGACCTCGCGAGCGGTGGTCGTCACGACGCTGACGAGGATCATCTCGGTCACGCGGTCTGGGTGCGCCTCGGCGTAGGCGAGGCCGAGTGTCGATCCCCACGACCCTCCCCACACGAGCCATCGGTCGATGCGGAGGTGCTCCCGGAGTCGCTCGATGTCATCGACGAGACGTGCGGTCGTGTTCGTCGAGAGGTCGACGACCGGCTCAGCAGCGTGCGGAGTGCTCCTGCCGCAGCCGCGCTGATCGAAGAGCACGACCCGATAGCGATCGGGGTCGAACCAGCGTCGAAAGCGAGGCGACGCACCGCTCCCCGGGCCGCCGTGCAGGACGACAGCGGGCTTGCCTTCGGGGTTGCCGGCGATGCTCCACGCGAGCCGATGTCCGTCTCCGACGTCGAGCATGCCCCCGTCGTACGGCTCGCGGAGCGGGAAGGTCACGGCCGAGACCGTGCCAGATCTACCGTGGGCGCGCAGGCCCGGGTGGCGGAACTGGCAGACGCAGAGGGCTTAAACCCCTCGGCTCCCGATGGGGGCGTGCGGGTTCGATCCCCGCCCCGGGCACCGATCGGCGCTCATGTCTTCGAGCTGTGCTCGTGCGCGCGCTCATCGAGGCGTGCGAACGCCCCGCGGGTGGCGCGCATCGCCTCGACCGCGGCGGGAACCCCGAGTAGAGCGCGAGGTGCGTGATCGCCGCCTCGATCTCCTCTCGCGTGAGGCCATGGCCGAGACCGGCAGGCACATGGACGGCGAGCTCCGCCGTCGCGCCGAGCGCGACGAGGATCGCGATGACGACCAGCGACCGGTCGCGGCGAGCGAGCTCGTCTCGAGCCCAGATCTCGCCGAACCCCCAGCGGTAGGCGAGCACGCCGACGCCGCCGAGCGCGTCGGAGAGGTGTGCGAGGTCGGTGGTGGTGTCGGTGCCGCCTCTGCCTCCGGAGACCACCCTGTACACGTCGGCGCCGTCGCGTTCTCGTTCGGCATCCGACTTCGCGGCGGCCGGTGTGCGATCGCCGAGTGACTCGACACCCTCTGCAGCGCGCAGAGCGGCGTCGACGCGACGGCTGGCGGCCATCGCGGCAGGGAAGCCCGCATACCCGGCCACCGTCACGACGATCTCCTCGATCTCGACGCGCGTGAGGCCATTGCGGAGCGCGACCGCGGTGTGCAGCTCGAGCTCCTCGTCTCGGGCCTGTGCCGCGAGCGTCGACACGACGATGAGCGACCGGTCGCGGCGAGAGAGCTCGGGCCGCGCCCACATCTCGCCGACCACGTCGAAGGCGTAGGTGCCGAGCGCGCCGAGGCGCCTCGCGAGCGAGCTCGCGACCCGTTCGGGGTCGACCTCGGGCACGAACACCGCGAACGTCTCGGCCGCGCGGCGATGCCGCTCCTCGTACGTCGATGACTCGTGGGTCGATGACTCAGCCATTGCCGTGACCATAGGTTGTCGGCGCGTGACGACGACGGGCGGAAGCCGGTTCCTCCGAGCAGTTGACAACATCCCTCGCGAGCGACTCGCAGAGCTCGTGAGCGCCGCGGCCTACGGCAGCGCGCTCGTGCTCGCGGCGCTCAGCGTGATCGGCGTGTCCGAGGTGTCTGTCGGTCACGGTGCGGAGCTCGTCGCGGGCGTTGGTGTCGCGACCTGGATCGCGCACCTCTTCGCCGAGGTGCTCGGCGAGCGGGTCAGGGCGCCGCAACCAATCGGTTGGTCCAAGCTAAAGCGGGCCATGGCCGACGGCAGCCCGATCCTTGTCTCGAGCGTCCTCCCCGCGCTCGTGCTGCTGCTCGGTCGTCTCGACGTGATGAGCCCGCACACGGCGCGGGCGATCGCGATCGTCGTCGCGGTCCTGCAGCTGCTCGCCGTGGGGATGCTCGTCGCGCACGTGGCCGACGTCCCGACGCGGAGAAAGTGGCTGTTCGCGGCGGCGACGCTCGCGGTTGGGATCGTCGTCGCGACGCTGTCGGTCGTCCTCGGCCACTGACGCGCCTGTGCCCGGGGACGGAATCCCCGGGCACTCGCGCGACGGGACCATGTGGGGGGTCGAGGGGGGCGATGTCCCGTCAGACCGAGGTGGCGTCGGCGGCGGGTGGTGTTGAGACGGAGTGCTCGACGACGGTGACTGTCCCATGTTGGGGCAGTTCTGGTTGTCCTGGTAGCTCGGCGCCGTCGATTGGCTCGGCGGGGTCGACGGGCTCGTGCTCGGGGTTGGGGTCGAGGTCGAGCCACTGTCTTGAGCCGAGGCGATCGAGGCGCCACCGACGGCGAGGATGCCGACGAGTGCTCCGGCTGCGATGAGCTGCTTGGGCTTCATGTGTCATCACCTCCTTCACGACTTCGGTTCGTAGCGTCATCAGACCGCGCTCATGTCAGGGCGCCGTAAGCGCCGGCTGTGAACTTGGCGAGACTCGGTAGACCGTGCCGGTCGCCCAGTCGGCCACCAGCAGCGCCCCGTCGGGCCCGACGAGGACCGCGACCGGGTTGTTCACACCAGTGAGCAGGGGCTTCGGCGCGCTGGTCGCTCCTGAGCCATCTGACGCGAGCGGCACCGTCAACACGAGGCCCTTTGCCCACTCGGCGACGATCGCCGCGGTGCCGACCCCCGTGCCGAGCTGGCCGGTGACAATCGCGACGTCGCTCACCGCCGCGTGCGGGTCGAGCTCTGCGACCGGAGATGGTGCGCCCGCGCACACGTCGCCGCCCTGCCCGTAGCAGCCGGGGAAGTCCCAGTCCTGACCTCGGTGGACGATCGAGAGCCAGTCTCCGGGGGTGGCTTCACCGAGGTCGTCGCGCTGGTTCATGGTCACGTAGAGGGTGTCGGTGTCGGGGAAGTAGGCGAGCCCGACGGGCGCACGGATGCCGCTGGCGTCGACGCGCAGGTCGGTGCCGTCGGGCAAGAACGACAGGACCGCGGCCGAGTACTGCGACGTCGGCGTGCACGAGTCGCACGGAGCAGAGACGCCGAGGCTGACGCGTCCGCTGCTCGACAAGGCGAGGCCATTGACCTCGCCGACTCCCTGGGGAAGGGCGACGACGCTGTGGTGGTCCTTGAACGCGGAGCCGTCGAACCCGGTGTACGCGTCGACGCCTCCGCTTCCGGCGACGTAGAGGGCGTCGTCGATCCAGAGAAGGCCGAGCGGAGTGTGCGCCTCGGCGATGACCTTCCGCGGAGTCGAGCCGACCGCGTCCACGAGGTAGACGGCGTCGGTCCCGCCGTCGTCGTACGCGGCGGTCGCGACCCAGAGGCGGCCCTGGGTGTCGAATGCCATCGCAGCCGCGTTGGGCAAGCCTTGCGCGTAGACCGAGGCCCCGAGCCCGGGCATGCCATGCAAGTTCGCACCGATTCCTACGAGCCGTTGCGAGTCGTCGCTGCCGCACGCGGCGATCAAGGTGACAAAGACGAGGAGCGCGAGAGCGCGCACCGCGAGGCGCATGCGGTCCAGGCTGCGCCGCTAGTCCACGAACTCGCTGTGAGCGCGCTGGAAGGTGGCTGTGAACGAGCCCTCGATCAGCTCACGAGGCGATCGATCTCGGACTTCACGTCGAGCACCGCTCGGAGATGCTCAGCGTGCGTTGCCTTCGGGAACGCGAGGCGCGCGAAACCGAATGACAGCGACTCGACGCCGACTTCGAGCGCTTCGTCGACCAGGCGCTCCCACCCGTCGAGGAGGTACACCCTCCCGTGGATGGGAAGCGTGGCCGGGTCACGTCCCTCCTCCGAGCAGATCTCACGGAGCCGCTTCGCCGCGGTGGGGAAGTCGATGGGATCGAGGCCGGGCAGCAAGAGCGGCATCCATCCGTCTGCCTTGCGCGCAACGCGCCGGAGTGCCGCGTCGGATCCGCTGGTGCCCATGTAGATGGGCAGCAGGCCCTGGGGCCTCGGGTTGATCCCGAGGCCGTCCAGGTGGTGGAACCTTCCGTCGAAGTCGACGTGAGGTTCAGTCCAGAGCGCACGCATGAGGTCGATCTGCTCGTCGAGCACGGCAGTTCGGTGCTCGAAGTCTGCGCCCAGCCCCTCGTACTCGGCCCGGTTCCACCCGACACCGACCGCGACACGGATGCGGCCGCCGCTCAGCAGGTGGATCGTCGCGATCTGCTTCGCGGCCAGGGCGGCCTGACGCTGAGGCAGGACGAGGACGCTCGTGACGAAGTGCATCTGAGTCGTGACGGCTGCGAGGTGGCTGAACAAGACGAGGATCTCGTGGAAGGTGTCAGCCGTCGTGTACGGAGCGCTCGAGAAGCTGCCCACCGGGCCGGGTCCGAGTCGCTCCGGGGTCGCACCGAGGATGTGGTCGTACGCCATGAGATGTGAGAAGCCCGCTTCTTCTGCGGTGCGAGCCCAGTCTCGGATCGCATGCGGATCGGTTCCGCTGTCTGCCTGCGAGAAGATCACGCCGAGGTCCATCCACCTACCATCGCACGATGGACCCGTTCTCGCTGGAAGGGCGCACCGCCGTCGTCACCGGCGCCTCACGCGGCATCGGCGCCGCAACCGCACGCGCGCTCGATCGCGCGGGCGCGCGCGTCGCACTCGTCGCCCGCGATGCCGGCGCGCTCGCGGCCCTCGCCGGCGAGCTCGCGCACGACCCGATCGTGCTTCCCTGTGACCTCGCGCAAGCTCGACGCGCCGACCGCGCTCGGTCGCGCGGTGCTCGACGCATTCGGATCGATCGACGTCGTCGTCAACAACGCCGCGATCGCGGCGCGCTTGCCCACCGCCGACCTCGACGCTGCACTCATCGACGGCATGTACGCCGTGAACGTGCGCGCCCCGCTGCTGCTGATCGCCGCGCTCATCCCCGCGATGATCGAGCGCGGGTCCGGGTCGATCATCAACCTGTCGTCGGTCTCGGGCGTGGTCGGCACCCCACGCCGTGCGGCGTACGCCGCGACCAAGGGAGCGATCGACGCGGCCACGCGGTCGCTCGCGATGGAGCTCGGTCCGCACGGCATCCGGGTGAACTCCGTCGCGCCGGGCGTGGTCGACACCGACCTCTGGGTCCGCAACAAGGCGATCCCAGGGGTGATCGAGGCGATCGACGCGCAGACGCCGTTGCGCCGGTGGTCGCAACCCGACGACATCGCCGACGTCATCGTGTTCCTCGCGAGCGACGCGGCGCGCTTCGTCACCGGCGAGACGATCTCCGCGGACGGTGGCATGGCCCGCACCCTCGACCTCTACGGCGGCGCCGTCTGACCGCGGGCCGGTCTTCTTGGCGAATTCGGGTCGTGGTGACCCTTTCGCGCCAAGAGAACCAGCCCGCGGGGAGAGATGCGGTAGCCGACCGTGAGGCTCTCGGTGAGCCCGAGCGCCTTGAGCTTGCGCACGTCGCGCTTGAACACGAGCGTCTCGAGGCCGAGCGACGCGGCGAGGTCGGGTGCGCGCACCCCCGGGTTCTCGGAGATGAGAGTGAGCGTGGTCTGCGTCCACGGGCCGCGGGTGCTTGCCTTGTCGAGCCGCGCGAGCTTCGCCTCGATCGTCGCGAGCTCGTCTTCTGACACGTCGTCGTCCGCTCGCAGTGCGATCCGCTCGTCTTCGCCGTCCCAGTGCAGCGCGATCCGGTAGGTCTCGCCCGTCCCACCCTTGGCGAGCTCGGCGCGCAACGTGTCGACCGACTCGAACCCGGCACGGCGAGCGTCGGCCTTGGTCAGCTTCGACTCGTCGACGATGCGGACGTCGTCGACCTTCAGGTAGCCGCCCGCGAACCGCATGCGGCGGCCGGCCACCGCGTTCGGTCGCGTCCAACGGCGAAACGCGAGCGTGATGGTGCCGTCCGTCAGGCCCGCCCAGTGGTCCTTCCGGAAGAGCAAGGTGCCGACGAGGTCAGGGTTCGATGACGACGGCCTGCTCGGGGCAGTTGAGCTCGGCGAGGCGCGCCGACTCCTCGAGGCCCGCAGGCACCTCACCGTCTCCGAGCACCACAGAGTTTCCGTAGTCGTCCGACTCGAAGAGCTCGGGAGCCAGCGAGTAGCACCGACCGTGGCCCTGGCACTTCTCGTTGATCACTCGCACCTTCATGACGGGAAGACCACGGGCAGCTGACGAGGACCACGCACCTGACCGCCCGCCCAGGTGACTTCCGCTCCGTCGGCGAGACGGAACTCGGGGATCCGAGCGAGCCACTCCTCGAGCGCGACACGCAGCTCCATGCGGGCCAGGTTCGAACCCGCGCAACGATGGATGCCGACACCGAACGCGACGTGACGGTTCACCGCGCGGTCGATGATCACCTTGTCGGCGTCGGGAAACGCTTCGGGATCGCGGTTCGCGGCCGGGAAGCTGAGCAGGATCCGCTCGCCGGCATGCATGCACGCACCGTTGACTTCGGTGTCGTCGTTCACGATCCGCGCCATGGTGACGGGGGAGTACGCCCGCAGCAGCTCTTCGATCGCGATCGGGATGAGCTCGGGCTCCCCAGCGAGCCGCTGCCGGTCGTCCGCGTGGGTGGCGAGGTGCCACAAGGACGAGCCGATGCCCGACCACGTGGTGTCGATTCCCGCGATGAGGAGGAGTCCCAGCGTGCCGAGGATGTGCACGTCCGACACGGGCTCGCCTGTCGACCTCCGCGGCGAGCAGCTCGCTGATGAGGTCGTCACGGGGATGGGCCTTGCGGTCCGCGAGCTCCGCGGCGAAGAAGCCGATCAGCTCGTTGCGCGACTTCTCGCGCAGCACCGGATCTTGCAGCCCGAGCTCGAGCACGCCGCGCACCCATGTCGTGAACTGATCGGACATCGACTCGTCGATGCCCAGCATCTGCGCGATGACCCGCACCGGGATCTGCTGCGCGTACCCCTCGGCGGCGTCGGCGTGGCCGAGCGAGACGAACCCGTCGATCAGCGTACGGCAGAGCTCTCGGGTGTAGGGCTCGTACTTCGCCACCGACTTCGGCGAGAAGCCGGGGAGGATCAGCCGGCGCGCCCAGAGGTGCTCGGGTGGGTCGCTGCTGATCGGCGGTGCCTTGATGTCTGCGGCCGCGCTGTCGATCGAGTAGCCGCGAGGCGCCACTGTGATCTCGCGGGACGAGAATCGATCGACGTCGTGGGCGATCGCGACGACGTCCTCGTAGCGCGTCGGCATCCACGAGCCGCCCCACCGTTCGGTGTGGGCCACGGGACACTCACCGCGGAGCTCATCCCAGACCGGCGCCGGATCTCTGACGTAGCCGGGATCGAAGATGTCGTAGTCCTTCGCCCAGTCGAGCACCGGTTCAGTCGTCACGCACCAACCGTACTCAGACGGGCCGATGCACGTCTTGGTCCACAAAGGGTGATTTCGCGAGGTCGAGCCCTGCGACCGCCCCGATGACGATCGCCGCTGGGGCCTCGATCGCCACCTCACCGAGCTCGCCGAGCGTCGTGCGCACGACCTGCTGCTCGGGCCTCGTGCCGAAGCGCACTGCGGTCACGGGCGTCTCGCGACGAAGGCCGCCGGCGATCAGGCGGTTCGCGATCGCGGCACGCTCGGCGACGCCCATGAGCACGACGATCGTGCCTCCGACGCGGGCCAATGCTTCCCAGTCGGTCTCGTCTTCGTCACCGAAGCGGCGATGGCCGGTGACGACGGTGACGCTCGCCGACATGCCCCGCTGCGTGACTGGTACACCCGCAGCCGCAGGCGCGGCGAACGCGGACGTGATGCCCGGCACCACCTCGAACGGCACGCCCGCGGCCCGCAGCGCGAGCGCCTCCTCGCCGCCGCGGCCGAAGAGGAACGGGTCGCCACCCTTCAACCGCACCACGCAGGCGTGCTTCTGAGCGAGCTGGATCAGGAGGTCGTTGATGAGCTCTTGAGGGACGGGACGGCCGGGTCGCTTGCCGACGTCGATGCGCTCGACGTGGCCCGGCACGAGATCGAGCACCTCGGTGTCGGCGAGCGCGTCGTGCACGACGACGTCTGCTGCCTGGAGCAGCCGCGCCGCGCGCAATGTCAGCAGCTCGGGATCGCCCGGCCCTGCGCCGACGAGGTGCACCGTGCCGACCGGACGCGCCTCGGCGGCCAGATCGTCGATGCGGGCTCGCCAGTCGAGGCCCTCGGTCGTCGCGCCTGCTTCGTGGAGCGCGCGGCGTTCCGCAGCGAGAGTCTCGGCGATCTCGCCGACGCCGATCGGCAACGCGTCGCGCACGCGGTCTCGCAGCCATGCGGCGAACGCGGGGCTCTGCCCATCGGTCGCGACGGCAACCGTCACCGCGCCATCTCGGTGAACAGCGGGGAGCGTGAAAGAGCAGTGGTCGATGTCGTCGGCCGAGTTCACCCAGACGCCTGCAGCTTCGGCATCGTCGAAGACGCGAGCGTTCACCGCCGCGTCGTCGGTCGTCGTGATGACGAGGCGGAAGGCGATGACGTCACCGGTCTGGTACGCGCGTCGCTCGATCGCGACCGCATCGCTGAGTGCCTCGATGCGACGGTCGACCTCGGGAGCGATCACGGTGACGACCGCGCCGGCAGCCAGGAGGCCTTCGACCTTGCGCAGCGCGACTCGGCCGCCCCCGACGACGAGGCAGCGCCGTCCCGCAACCTGCAGCATCACCGGGTACATCGTCATGACGCGCCGAGTCCTCGACGCCGACGCACATGGCGCTCGAGGCTCGAGAAGAAGATCGCGTCGACGAGCACCCCGAGCACGAGGATGAGCAGCATCACCGAGATGAGCCCGGCAGAGTCGGCGAACTCACGCTCGAACTGCAAGCGAGAGCCGATCGACGGCTGGTTGGCGATGATCACGAGCAGCTCACCGGCCATGAGGCTGCGCCAGGCGAAGGCCCAACCCTGCTTGAGGCCCGTGAGGAACGAGGGCAGCGCCGCCGGAAGGATCACGAACCGGTAGGCCGTGAGGCCCCGCGCCCCGAGCACACGGCCGGCGCGTGTGAACAGAGGCGGCACCTGGTCGATGCCGCTGATGAGTCCGTTCGCGATCGACGGCGCGGCGCCGATCACTACGACGAACAAGATCGCTCCCTCGCTCAGGCGGAAGAGCAGCAGCGCGAGCGGGAACCACGCGATCGAGGGCATCGTCTGCAGCCCCGTGATCAACGAGCCGACGGCGGTGCGCAGAGAGCGGAAGCGCGAGACCGCGAGCCCGATCACGACTCCGACGAAGACCGCGAGCGCGAACCCGACTGCCGCACGCCGCAAGGTCGTCGCGATCGCCTTCCAGGTGTCGGCCTCGCCCAGGTCGGACCAGAAGCGAGAGAGCACGGTCGCCGGGCCGGGCAGCACATAGGTCGGACGCCATCCGCTCCACACGACGAGCTGCCATGCGAACAGCGCGAGCGCAATGGCCGCGACCTTCGGCCACGTGACTCGCCATGCGCGCACCGTGAACGAAGCCGCCGGACGCGTCGACTGCTCGAGCGCGTCGAGCCCTGCGAGCTCGGACGCGAGCCGAGCGTCGTTCAGCTGGCTGCTCTCAAGCGCCGTGGCCATGGCGGGCCACCTCCCGACGCAGCTGCTCGGTCACCTTCGTGGCGAGCGTCGTGACGCCGCTGTCCTCGATGCGGCGGGGACGCGGGAGATCGACGGCGAAGTCTGCAGCGAGGCGACCGGGCCGGCTGGCGAGCAGCACGATGCGGTCGCCGAGCCGCGCCGCCTCGCGCACGTTGTGGGTCACGAACACGATGGTGAGGCCCGTCTGCTGCCACACACCTTCGAGCTCCTCGTGGAGGAGGTCACGCGTGATCGCGTCGAGCGCGCCGAACGGCTCGTCCATCAACAGGACGTCGGCGTCCTGGGCGAGAGCGCGCGCAAGGGCGACGCGCTGGCGCATGCCGCCGGAGAGCTCGTGCGGGCGCTTGGACGCGAAGCCGCCGAGGTGCACGCGGTCGAGCAGCTCGAGGGCGCGTGAGCGACGCTGCGGCTTGCGCACGCCGCGGAGCCGAAGCGCGAGCTCGACGTTGCCGGCGGCGGTCAGCCACGGGAACAGCGCGGACTCCTGGAACATGAGCGCGCTGCGACCGGTGACCTCGATCGTGCCTGCAGAGGGCCCGTCGAGCCCGGCGATGAGGTTGAGGACCGTCGTCTTGCCGCACCCTGACGCGCCGACGATGCAGGTGAACGAGCCCTTCTCGACGTCGAGGGTCAGCGCGTCGAGCGCGGCCACGCTCGCCCTTCCCGAGCCGTAGACCTTGGTGACCCCCTCGAGCCGCACCGCCGCGACCGGCGCGATGGCGCGGCCGTCGACCGGAGCGGCCGGCGTGGTCAGGGGAGCGGGGGCGATCGCGGTGTCAGGCGCCATCAGCAGAAGCGGGCCTTTCGCATGTTCGGAACATTAGGTTATATTTCCGATCAGTTAAGTCGGGATTAGACCACGCCGATCAAGGGACGTCCAGATGAACGCCCAAAGCACCGTGTCCCGGGAGGTCCTCCCCGACGCGCGCGCCCTTGGATCGGCCCGAACTGTGTGGCTCACCGGCCTTCCGTCGGCGGGAAAGACCACCGTGGCTCGGGCGCTGGCGGCCCGGCTCGCGGCCGCCGGCAGGCAGGTCGAGGTGCTCGACGGCGACGAGGCCCGCAAGGTCCTGACGGCCGGGCTCGGGTTCAGCCGGGCCGAGCGCGACGAGAACGTGCGCCGCATCGGGTACGTCGCCGATCTGCTCAGTCGCAACGGCGTCGACGTGGTGTGTGCGGTGATCTCACCGTTCCGCGACGCTCGGGACGAGGTGCGGGCGCGGCACCTCGAGAGCACCCCGGAGGCACCCGACCGGTTCGTCGAGGTGTGGGTGTCGACTCCGGTGGACGTCTGTGCCGAGCGCGACGTCAAGGGCCTCTACGCCCGTCAGCGCGCGGGCGAGATCACGGGTCTCACGGGCGTCGATGACCCCTACGAGGCTCCGCACGCGGCCGACCTCGAGCTGCGCACCGACCAGCTCGACGTCGACGAGTGCGTCGACCGCATCGTGGCGGTGCTCGCGCACTCCGCCTGCGGCGGAGGGACGTCATGACGACGGCGACGCTCACCGACGCGGACCTCGCCGCGATCTCTTCGAACCTCGAGTCGGCGCCGGCGTCCGAGATCGTCGCTTGGGCGGTCGACACGTTCGGCGACGGCTTGTGCCTCGCCGCGTCGATGGCCGACGCCGTGCTCATCGACGTGGCGACGCGTGTGCATCCGACGATCGAGGTCGTCTTCCTCGACACGCAGTACCACTTCCCCGAGACGCTCGCGACTGCCGACCGAGTGAAGAAGCGCTACAGGCTCGAGCTCCGCGTGCTCACGCCCGACCGTGATCCCGACGAGCTGTGGCGCACCGACACCGACGCGTGCTGCGACGCGCGCAAGGTGCAGCCGATGGCAAAGCACCTCGCGACTCGCGCGGCATGGATGAGCGGGCTGCGGCGGGCGGAGAGCGACTCGCGCCGCGACGCCGCGATCGTTGCCCACGACAGCCGCGGCCTCGTGAAGGTCAATCCGCTCGCGACCTGGAGCGACGCACAGGTCGACGCATACATCACCGAGCACGACGTGCCCGTCAACCCGCTCCTCTTCGATGGCTACCCGTCGATCGGCTGCTGGCCGTGCACTCGTCGTGTCGAAGCCGGAGAAGACGCTCGCGCCGGCCGCTGGGCCGGCTCGTCCAAGACCGAATGTGGGTTGAACACATGACGCTGACTGAGGCCTCCCCGACCACCATCGCCCCCGCGGCGCGCTCGACCACCTCGACGCGCCTCGAGTCGCAGGCGATCTTCATCATCCGCGAGGTCGCAGCCGAGCTGCGCAACCCCGTCGTGCTGTTCTCCGGCGGCAAGGACTCGGTCGTCGTCCTTCACCTGGTCGCCAAGGCCCTCGCGCCTGCGCCGTTCCCCTTCGCGGTGATGCACGTCGACACCGGCCACAACTTCCAAGAGGTCCTCGACTTCCGCGACCTCGTCGTGAGCAAGCTCGGTGCCCGTCTTGTCGTGGCGTCGGTGCAGCAGTCGATCGACACGTGGCCGTTGCGCCGATCCCGGCGCAGGCGCCTCGCGCAACCGCCTGCAGTCGGTGTCGCTGCTCGACGCCATCGCCGAGCACGGGTTCGACGCCTGCTTCGGAGGCGCTCGTCGCGACGAAGACAAGGCACGCGCCAAGGAGCGCATCTTCTCGTTCCGCGACGAGTTCGGGCAGTGGGATCCCCGCAACCAGCGCCCCGAGCTCTGGCACCTCTACAACGGGCGAGTTCGTCCGGGTGAGCACGTGCGGGCGTTCCCGATCAGCGACTGGACCGAGCTCGACATCTGGCGCTACATCGAGCGCGAGGACCTCGATCTTCCCTCGATCTACTTCGCTCACGAGCGTGAGGTCGTGGCCCGCGACGGCATGTTCCTCGCTGTCAACGAGTGGGTGCAGCCGCGCGGCAACGAGCAGGCCGAGGTGCGCACCGTCCGCTATCGCACGGTCGGCGACGCGAGCTGCACCGGCGCGGTCGCGTCCGACGCGAGCAACGTCGGCCGAGGTCATCGACGAGATCTCGGCGAGCCGCATCACCGAGCGCGGCGCGACTCGGGCCGACGATCGCTTCTCCGACGCGGCGATGGAGGATCGCAAGCGCGAGGGCTACTTCTGATGACTGCGGTGGGCGCTGAGCCGCGCCAGCTGTTGCGGTTCGCGACCATCGGATCGGTCGACGACGGCAAGAGCACGCTCATCGGGCGGCTGCTCTACGACACGAAGGGCCTGTTCGACGACCAGGTCGACGCGGTCGCGGCCACGACGCAGCGCCGCGGCCAAGAGGGCCTCGACCTGTCCCTCGTCACCGACGGGCTGCGGGCCGAGCGCGAGCAGGGGATCACGATCGACGTCGCCTACCGCTACTTCGCGACACCCACGCCGCTCGTTCATCATCGGCGACAACCCCGGCCACGCGCAGTACACGCGCAACATGGTGACCGGCGCGTCCACCGCCGACCTCGCAGTGGTGCTCGTCGACGCTCGCACCGGCTTGCTCGAGCAGACCCGCCGCCACCTCACCGTCGCGGCGACGCTCGGCATCCGCCACCTCGTGCTCGCGGTGAACAAGATGGACCTCGTCGACTGGTCGGAGGAAGCCTTCGACTCGGTCGTGGCCGATGTCAGCGCCTATGCCGGCGCGGCTCGGCGTCGACGACCTCACGCCGATCCCGGTCTCCGCTCTGCTCGGCGACAACGTGGTCGACCGCTCGGCGACCTGCCCCTGGTACGAGGGACCGACTTTGCTCGAGCATCTCGAGCAGGTCGAAGTCACGACGATCGACGACGGCGGCACCGGGGCACGGCTCGCTGTGCAGCTCGTGATCCGCACGACGCACGACGGCCGTCCCGTTCGTCGGTATGCCGGCATCGTCACCGGCGCTCCGCTGCGGGCCGGTGACGAGGTGCTCGTGCTGCCGGGCGGCAGCCGCACGACGGTCGAAGCGGTCGAGACCGCTGACGGTCCGCTCGACGTCGCCGTGCCCGGTCGATCGGTGACCGTGCGACTCGCCGACGACGTCGACGTGACTCGCGGCGACCTCATCGCCGCCGCCGACGGTGCGCCCCAGGTCGTGCGTGAGCTCGAGGCGACGGTGTGCTGGTTCGCTCCGACAGCGTTGACGTCCGGTGGGCGCTACGTGGTGAAGCAGGGCACCCGCAGCGAGCGGATCGTGGTCCGCGGGCTGCTCGGCCGGCTCGATCTCGACACGCTCGATGCCGTCGAGGCCGATCGTCTCGAGGTCAATGACATCGGCATCGTGCGCTTCGCGACGGCCGGGCCGCTCGTCGTCGATGCCTACGCGGCGAACCGGTTCACGGGCAGCTTCGTGCTGATCGACGAGACCACGAACGCGACGCTCGGCGCCGGGATGGTGCGCTCAGCCTGATCGGCCCTCCGCGAGGGGCACGTCGAAAGTACCAAGTCTGGACTTAGGAGGTTAGACTTGGCACATGCACGACACCGACGTCGACGTCGACATCGAGCAGCTGGCCGATGAGCTGCGGGTGAGCATCGGGTTCTTCGTGCGCCGGCTGCGTCAGGTGCAGGCCGACGGAGAGCTCTCGCTGCCCGAGACCACCGCCCTCGCCCGGCTCGACCGAGGCGGCCCGACAACGGTCACCGCGCTCGCGAAGCTCGAGCAGGTGAGCGCCCAGTCGATGGGCGCGACGCTCGCAGCCCTCGAGTCGAGGGCTCTGGTCAAGCGCAAGCCCGATCCCGATGACGGGCGGCAGTCGGTCATCGCGCCGACCAAGGCGGGCCTCGCCGCGCTCTGGAACAAGCGCAACGCTCGCACCGAGCTCATCGCCCGCGCGCTCGACGCCGAGCTCACGCCCGCCGAGATCCGCCGCCTCGCCGCCGCCGTGCCCCTCATCGAACGCTTGGCGCAGAAGATCTGATGGATGCCGACGTCCTCGTACCCCGGGCGAGCTTCGTCCGGCGCACGTTCGCGTCGCTGCACTTCCGCAACTTCCGGCTGTTCTTCTTCGGTCAGATCGTGTCGAACTCGGGCAACTGGCTCACGATGGTCGCGCTGGTGCTGCTCGTGCTCGATCGCACCGGCAGCGGCGTCGCGGTGGGCCTGCTGTCGGCCTGCCAGTTCGGGCCGATCCTGCTGTTCTCCGCGTGGGGCGGCGTGCTCGTCGATCGCTTCAACAAGCGCAAGCTGCTGTACATCACGCAGTCGCTCGAGATGGCGCAGTCGTTCGTGCTCGCGGGGCTCGCGTTCATGCACGAGGCACCCTTGTTCCTCTTCTATCTCACTGCCATCGTCGGAGGCTGCTTCCTCGCGATCGACAACCCGGTACGGCGGTCGATGGTGAACGAGATGGTGCCGGCCGAGGACGTTCCGAACGCCGTGACGCTCTACAGCGCCATGATCAACTTCTCGCGGATCGTGGGCCCGCTCATCGCCGGCCTGCTGGTGGTCAGCGTCGGCTACGGCTGGTGCTTCACCCTCGACGCGCTGTCGTACGTCACGGTGCTCGTCTCGCTCTCGATGATGCGAGCGTCGGAGCTGCGCCAGCTTCCAATCACACCGCGGGCGCCGGGACAGATCCGGGCTGGTCTGCGCTACATCCTCACCGTGCCCGACCTTTGGATCCCGTTCACGATGCTGCTCATCATCGGGACGATCAGCTACAACTTCTCGGTCGTCCTGCCCCTCTTCGTCGTGAAGGGCTTGCACGAGAACAAGGCGGCGTACACCTACGTCTATGCCGCGTTCAGCACGGGTGGTCTGCTGGGCGCGCTGCTCGTCGCCCGTCGATCGACGATCGTGATCCGCACGGTGGCGATGGGCGCGGTGGGGCTCGGCGCGACCATGCTCGTGCTCTCGGCGTCGCCGAACATCGTCTTCGCCGTCCTCGTTGCCCTCGCGGTCGGCGCATCGAGCGTGGCCTACATGACCGCGACGACCTCGATCGCACAGCTGCGCACGAGCCGAGAGATGATCGGCCGTGTGCTGTCGATCCAGACGGTCTTGTTGATCGGCACGACGCCCATCGGCGGCCCGATCCTCGGCGCGCTCGCCGACTCCGTCGGTCCGCGCTTCCCGATCTTCATCGGCGGGATCGGGGCTCTTGTCGCGGCTGCGTTCGGGGTGCTCACCGCGCGCCGCGTCGCCCGCGATGGAGAGACGCTGGGGCCTCAGCAGCCGGACGTCGTCGCCGCGACCTCGACGTCAGCCTGAGGCGAGGTACGCGTTCGAGGCTGCCTCGAATGCGGACGCAGCGGCGTTCGCGGCGGCAACGTCCTTGGCCGTCACTGCGTTCTGCATCGCCGTGAGCGCGTCGGTCATGGTCTGCCACGCCTGCGGGTTCTTCTTCTGGATCGTGCCGTCGTAGACGTCCCAGTCGGTGAACACCTTCTGGTACGCGTCGGGCGTCGCCTGGCCCTTCGCGAGTGCTGCCGCGAGGAACTTCATCTGCACCGCGGTCTGGAACAGGCTGGAGACCGCCTGTGAGTCGGGCACGGTCGGATTGATCGTGGTGGTCGTCGTCGCCTCGGTCGTCACCGCGCCGGTCGTGTTCGCGCCACCGCCCGAACCGCTGGCTGAGCTGCCGCTCGCCCCGCCGGAGTCGCTGGAACCGCCGCTCGACGCGACCGTCGTCCCTCCTCCACCGGTGGAGGCGCTGCTGCCCGAGTCGTCGCCGCATGCGGCCAGGGCAAGCAGCGTGGCGGCCATGAGTGCGGCGGCAAGAGGTCGGAAAAGAGGCACATCGCGTCGTACCCGGTGCATCCCCAAAGGGATACACGATGCGGCGACCGTGTCACCCGCGGGCGCGTGGTCGTTCGTCTCTTAGGGTCAGTGCCAGTGAGTGGGGACTCCGAGGAGGGCGATCGCGTCGTCGCGCGCCTCTTTCGCGCCCACGCCACCGAGCTCGTGCGCATGGCCAGGCTCTTCGTGGTCGATCGGAACGCGGCCGAAGACCTCGTCCAGGAAGCGTTCATCAGGCTCAGCCGGTCGCTCGGTCGAGTGAGCGACGAGACCAAGCACGTCGCGTACCTGCGCTCGATCGTGCTGAACCTGGCTCGTGATCACAATCGCCGCGGTCTCGTCTCGATGCGGCACCAGGCGCCCACGAACGACCTCGACCCGAAGTCGGTCGAAGACCACCTCGTCGGACGCGAGGACCAGCAGGCGCTCCTCGACGCGCTGGGCTCTTTGCCGCTCCGCCAGCGTGACTGCCTCACCCTGCGCTACCTCCTCGATCTCGGCGTGCCCGAGATCGCCGCGACCCTCGATCTCTCACCCAACTCGGTGAAGACGCATCTGCAGCGCGGCCTCGCCTCGCTCGAGCAACGTCTGGAGGCCCATCGATGAGCGTGCTCGAAGACCGCCTCCGCGACGCGCTCCAGGCGGGCGCCGAAGCCGTCGACCCCGCGCCCGACCTCTTCGCGCGTGTGCAGCGCAGCGTTGCGGAGGATCGCCGCCGCCGCCGTTGGCGCACTCGCATCGCTCTGATCTCCGCCGGCGTGCTGGCTGTGCTCGCCGCCCTTGTCTTGCTCACGACCGAACACGGAAATGGAGAAGCACACATGGACTGGTGGATCTTCGAGGTGCTCGTCACCGCGGTGCTTGATCGCGATCGCGGTCATCCTCGGCCCCTTCATCAAGCGATTCGGGAGGAGCTACGCCGCCGAGGTGTTCCGGTCGAACCCGACCACGGGCAAGAGCTTCATCGTGCTGACCGATGTCGCGTACTACCTGATCTTCAGCGCGTACATCCTGTTCACCGCCCAGTTCGATCCGCCGCGCGACTGGGGTGACACCGTCACCGCGGGGCAAGTGCAGTACGGCTTGGCGCGCATCGGAGGGATCCTCCTCATCATCGGCGTGCTGCACGGGATCAACCTGTTGATCCTGCCGATCATCGGTCGCCTGCTGACCTTGAACCGCCGGCTCGACCAGCAGATGCGGGAGGCCGCGGCCCGCGACGAACAAGACCTGTGACCGGTGCCACCGCCATCTGTGTCACCCGCGCGCCCCGTGAGCACGTCTCCATGTCGTGCACAACATCACCGATCGTCTCAGCCGCCCTCAGCTCGTCCTCGCCGGCGTCGGCCTCGGTCTCACGTGGGGCGTGCTCGCGCGCCTCTGGATGCGGCTGATCTCGGACAACCCCGAGTTCACGTGGGGCGGCACGATGTACATCCTCATCGCGGCGATGATCCTCGGCCTCGGCGTCGGTGGCGCCGCCGCCGGACGGCGATCACCGCGCCGGTGGGCCCGCCGGGTCACACGCGTGCTCGGCGGCATCTCGCTGATCTTCCTCAGCGGCGCGGCGGGCATCATCATGGTCGCGTCGGTGATCCCCGCCACCCTCGCCGTGTTCGAGCGGCGCTGGTGGAAGCCAGTGCGCGTCGCGCTGTTCGCGCTGAGCTTGCTGCCGCTTCGGGTGGCGAGGACCGAGATCGAGAAGGCCGGCGGCACGATCAAGGTCACCATCGCGACGGCGATCTACCTCGCCCTCGCGTCGGTGGTCGTCATCGCGTGGGGCTCGGTCGTGGGGTCGCGCCGCTCACGGGCTGCTGTTGGCCTCGAGCCCGAACGCCGACCTGATCGCGTCAGCGGCGTTGTTGACAGCGGTCTCGAACTCATCGGCTGAGACCTTGTCCAACGCGGCCTGACGCACCTCGGCGATCGCATCCTGCGCGCCCGCCCGAGCCGCGGGCGCGATCCAGGGCGCGGCATCGAAGGCGTTCGTCGCGCTCGCCTGGATGTCAGCCAGCGGCGCGATCACTCCGGCCTGGATGCTGTCCTCACCGCCACCGTCGATGGCCTGCTGGTACTCGATCGGAAGCCGTTGGAGCTGCACCGCGATGTCGGCTGCCTGCTGCTGTGCGTCGTGCACCGCCGACGAGACCGATGGGGCGCTCTGCTTTCCGACGAGCCACCCGAGCACGATGCCGACGAACAGCGCCGCGACCGCGGCGAGCGCGGCGTTCCGCCGGCGGCGGGCGATGGGGATGTAGCGAGCCACCCGTCAGCTCCGCCCGACGATGAACGTCTGCTCACGCGACTCGTCGACCACGGCTTCGGCCGAGGCGACGACGTCTCCGGACGACAGCTCCATGAGATGGGCGCCGTCGATCACCCAGACCGATGGCTTCAGCGTCACCGGGCCTCGGTACTTCGTGAGCTTGTCCACGAGCGCAGCCACCTCGTCGGGCCTACTTGCGACCGCACCGGTGATGTCGGCTGCAGGGTCGCCGAAGCGGTCGAGCACGACGACCTTCGTCGGCTGCACGGCCAGCCAGAACGAGCCGGCAGGGTGAACGTCGCCTCCTCCGAGCGGCGCGGCGGCAGCGCGTACCTCGTCCTCCGTCGCCGCGGGGCGTCCCGGACGCGCTCCCGCCTGCAGCCCGATCGCCCCGGTCGCGACCCGCGCGCACGGTGCCCTTGTCGGGCTGCTCTTCGATGAGGACTTCGACCGAGGTCGGCGCTGCACCCGCGGCGACCACCTCGTTCTCGACCTCCGCCGCGAGCTGCCGTGCGACCTGCGGGTCGAACGCATGGAGCGTGCGCTCCCGCTCGGCTCTGATGAGCGACAGCGCGTCACCGATCGACGAGATGACCTCGGCGCGATCGGGCACCACGCACTCGTATCCCATCATCTGCGCGACGTGCCGGCCGAGCCCTCCGGCACCGCCGCCGACCGCGACCACGACGCCCTGCTTGATCTGGCTCGACGTGGCGACGGTGTTCACCAGCTCGCAGACCGCCTCGCCTCCGGCCCACAGCATGCGCCTCGCGAGCTCGTCACCGCCGAGGCCGACATGCTGCCCCGCGAGGTCGAGCGCGAGGCGAGCACCCTCCGGGTCGGCCCAGCAGTAGTCGTCCTGCTCGGGGATCGACAGCGCGTTCGCCGCGCACGTGAGGGTGATCGCGCACCGGGTGCCGTCGGCCAGCTCGAGCACGACGTAGTCGTCAGGGTCGCCGCTGCGAGGGGAGATCACGATCGGCCACGCGCCGTCGAACCGCGACGCGTCGGTGAAGCACGCGTAGGGAAGTCCGGCGATGTCCGCGGAGCGGGGCCCGACCCCCCAGACCTTGCCGCGTCGAGCGCGGAGCATCGATCCACCGGCGACGCCGATCACGCGCACGTCGACGGCGCGGAGCGCGGTCGCATGCGACGCCACCGTGACGTACGAGAGCGACGGGCGGCCGAGCTTCACACCGGCGACATTCGTCGACGTGCCGCCGACCTCGACGACGATGCCGTCGCGCACGCCCGTGTAGCGAAGCGCCCCGGCGACCGAGGCCGCAGGGCCCGAGTACAACGTGCGCGCCGGCGCGGCCTTGAACCCGGCGAGATCGGTCGCGCCGCCGTCGCCCCGCATGACCATGATCGGCGCGTCGATGCCCGCTGCGTTCACACCGTCCTCGACGTAGCTCGCGGTGCGAAGGGCGATCGGCATGATCGACGCGTTCACCGCGGCGGTGACTGCGCGCAGCTCGAGGCCGTAGAGGCCTGAGAGGTCGGTCGAGGCGCATGAGGGAAGTCCCAGAGCCGCCGCCATCGCCGCGACGCGGGTCTCGTTCGACGCGTCGTCGGGTGCGAACGCCTCCGCGGTCGCGATCGCGGAAACGCCGCGATCGCGGAGGTACTGCAGCGCGCTCGCCGCGGCGCTCTCGTCGAGCCCGTCGGTGACGTCGAGGAACACGGGCACGGTCGCAAGGTGCTTGCCCACGCTCAGCTCGACCTTCGCGAGCTCGGTGCGCTTGCGCGCCTTCGCGAGCTCGGGGCGCCGCCCCATGCCCACGATTCCCACCGTGCCGACATCACCTTCGAGCAGCGCGTTCACCGCTTGGGTCGTCGAGTGCGTGACCATCTCGATCTGGTCCGCGCCGACCTTCCGCGCTACCTCGGCGACGCATTGCACCACGCCCGCGGCGACGCCTTCGGAGGCACCGTGCGTCGTCGGCAACACCGACTCGGCCACGATGCCGGCTTCGAGGTCGACGGCCACGGCCTTCGTGAACGTGCCTCCGACGTCGACTCCGACGCGGACTCCCATCGTGAGATCAGGCGGGCGCGGCGGTCGGCGCGATCGGTCGAGGTGCCACGGCCCGGCGAGCGAGCCGGGGCTTCACGAGGAACACGTAGACGCCACCCATGACATAGACGGCGGTGAGCACGAGCTGCGCCGTGACGGTCTGCACGGTCGGCCAGTAGCCGGTCGCCTCGGAGAGGAAGATCGGCGGCCGCGGCCACCCCGCGAGGGGAGTGAACGGCACCCGGTCTGCTGCCTGCAACGCGTGCACGGCGTTGCCGAGGAAGGCGACGCTCGTAGCCATCACGAGCACGACCGCGACGTTCATGAACGTCTTGATCGGCATGCGGCGACCGAGGCGGAACATCAACCACACGACGACGGCGAGGGCGGCCAGCCCGAGGAAGAGCCCGGCGAGGATGTAGATGCCGAGACCCGTGCCGAACGAGATCAGCGCTTGGTAGAAGAGCGCGGTCTCGAAGCCCTCGCGGTACACGGCCGTGAAGCCGACGATCATGAGCGACGCGGCCGAGCCGACCGACACCGCGCTCCACATGCGGGCCTTGACGAACTCGAGCCACCTCTTGTGCTCGAGCCGGGCGATCAGCCAGAAGGAGACGTAGAAGAGCATCGCCACCGCGACCAGCGCGGTGATCGCCTCGATCATCTCCTGGCCGACGGGGAGCGCGGCGAAGATCGTGCGGAAGAGCATCACCGTGAGCACGGTCGCCACCGCGGCGATGCCGACGCCCGCGAGGATCGGCCGCATGTACTGCCGCGACTTCGCAGCTTCGAGGTAGCCGAGCAGCACGCTCAGCAGCAGGATGACCTCGAAGCCCTCACGGAAGATGATGAGGAACGACTGACCGAGCACCAGCGCGGGAGCGGTGAGGCCGGTCGAGGTCAGCTTGCGCTCGACATCGTCCATGACGGAGCGCAGCTCGACGATCTTGTCGCGGATCGCGCCTTCCGAGTCGCCGTTGCGGATCATCGTGCGGATCTCGGCGAAGAGCGACTCCGCCTTGATCGTGAGCGAGTTGTCCGCGACGCGCAGCGGGATCTCGACGAGCTCGAAGTGGTTGAGGTAGCCGTCCTTGGCCTCCGCGAACGCCTGGTCGGACTTGCCCTCCTTGATGAGCGCCAAGGTGCGGTCGATCGACGCCCGCACCTCTTGCACCTTCTTGATGGCGTCTGCGCGCGACACCGAGGGAGTGTCTGCCTCCGCGGGTGCTGCGCCGAGCGCGATCGCTCCGCCTGCCAACGTCGCGACGAGCGCGACGAGCGTCAGCAGGCGTCGGATCACGGATGCTCCGCGAGGTACACGTTCGCGGCGGACTCGAAGTCAGAGGCCGCTTGCTTCGCCGCGGCCGCGTCCTTGTCGGTGATGGCTTTCTGCATCGATGCGAGCGCGTCCTCGAGAGCGAGGTAGCCCTCGGCGTCGTTCTTCTTCACGGTTCCCTCGATCGACTCCCAGCCCTCGTGCACCTCTTCGAACTGCGTGGCGGTCGCGGTGCCGTTCGCGACGCCATCAGCGAGGGCGTTCATGTCGGTGATCGACTGGTTGAGGCCCGCCGTCACCGCCGAGTCGGGCGCGATCACATCCTCCGGCGAGGTGCCGCTGCTGCTCTCC
Organism: uncultured Acidimicrobiales bacterium; assembly: GCA_963739555.1. Lineage (GTDB taxonomy): Bacteria > Actinomycetota > Acidimicrobiia > Acidimicrobiales > DATKAS01 > DATKAS01. The sequence continues at coordinate 122,887 of CAVUAV010000013.1, forward strand.
GTGGAGTCGGCGGTGCTGCTCCCGCTGTCGTCCCCGCACGCACTCACGAAGACGGAAAGCGCGGCGCCGGCGACGAGCACCGCCAGCGGTCGGCGCCAGGGAGACGGGGCGGTCATGATGGGCTCCGGGGAAGGTCAGGGAAGTGGAGACTGTGTGTTAGGCAACCCTACGTGTTAGGCGAACCTACTACTCCGCGGTCAGCAAGCAAATCGCGGCTTTCCCACAAGCTGGTCGCTCGCAACGACGCCGTGACCTCCGAGAACAAGATCCACGACGACGATGTCGCCAAGCGGTTCGGCTTCTCGGGCGGCCTCGTGCCGGGCGTGACGGTCTTCGGGTACATGACCTGGCCCGCGGCGAAGGCGTGGGGTCGCGAGTGGGTCGAAGGCGGAACGATGTCTGCCCGGTTCGTGTCGCCCGTCTACGACGGCGAGCGCGTCGAGGTCGTAGGCGAGTGGGCGGGTGACTGCCTCCAGATCGAAGCCCAGAACGAGCGGGGTGAGGTCTGCGCAACGGGTGTCGCTGCGATGACCGCGCCGACGCCGCCGCTCGCCATCGAGGACTTCCCGAACGAGCCGTTGCCCGAGCCCGACGCGCGGCCACCCGCGAGCCCGGAGGTCCTCGGCGCGATCACGCTCGGCGTGTACGAGAGGCGCTGGCACGCCGCGCACACGGTCGAGTACCTCGAGATCGTGTCGGACGACCTCGACGTGTACCGCGACCCGCCGATCGCGCATCCGGGCTGGATCTTCCGCGGAGCGAACTACGTGCTGTCGCAGTCCGTGCGCCTCGGCCCGTGGATCCACGTCGAGAGCGAGTGTCGCCATCACAGCGTCGTGACCGACGGTGAGATGGTGTCGACGCGCGGTCGGGTCGTCGAGCTGTTCGAACGGGGAGGGCACCGGTTCGTCACCATGGACGTGCTCACCTCGGCTGGCGAGCGTCCGATCACATCGGTGCGGCACACCGCGATCTACGAGCCCCGCCAAGTCCGCGACCACTCCTGACGGGTCGTCACCGGCGCCGTGCTGTGGAACAGTGGAGTCGATGGCTGAGATCGAGAAGACCGACGAGGAATGGCACGAGATCCTCACCCCTGAGCAGTTCGAGGTGCTGCGTCGCGCCGGCACAGAGCGGCCGTGGAGCGGCAAGTACGTCGACACGCATGACGACGGCACCTACCACTGCGCTGCGTGCGGCGCCGAGCTCTTCGACGCCTCGACGAAGTTCGAGTCGGGGAGCGGATGGCCGAGCTTCTACGAGCCCAAGGTCGCGGAAGCGGTCGAGCTCATCGAGGACCGCGCGCATGGCATGGTGCGCACCGAGGTGCGGTGCAAGCGGTGCGGCTCACATCTGGGCCACGTGTTCGAGGATGGCCCCGCGCCCACGGGCCTGCGCTACTGCATGAACTCGCTCGCCCTCGACCTCCAGCCGGAGTGATTCAGGTGACGGGGAGGCCGAGCTCGCGCGCGATCACGAGGCGCTGGATCTCGCTCGTGCCCTCGCCGATCTCGAGCACCTTCGCGTCGCGGTAGAAGCGGCTCACCGGGGTCTCGTCCATGAAGCCGTAGCCACCGAAGATCTGCGTCGCCATCCGCGTCGCGGTGACGGCCGCCTCCGTCGAGTACAGCTTGGCGATCGCCGCCTCGCGCTTGAACGGACGGTCGTGGTCCTTCAGCCAGGCTGCTCGGTAAGTGAGCAAGCGAGCGGAGTCGGCCATGACCGCGAGGTCGGCGCACGGGAACGCGACGCCTTGGTTCGAGCCGATCGGCTTCCCGAACGCGTTGCGGCTCTCCGCGTACGCGACAGCGTGCTCGAGGCAGGCCTGCACGACGCCGACCGCGAGCGCCGCGATCGCGACGCGGCCGTCGTCGAGGATCGCGAGGAACTGCGCGAACCCGCGGCCTCGCTCACCGAGGAGGTGCTCCTCGGGCACGCGGCAGCCGCTGAACGCGAGGCCGTGCGTGTCGGACGCGTGCCAGCCCATCTTCCGATACGGCGGCATGACACTGAGCCCCGCGGTGCCGGCGGGGACGACGATCGCCGAGATCTCGCCTGGGCCCGTGCGCGCCGTCACGGTGATGATCGAGGTGATCGGTGTGCCCGAATTGGTGATGAACGCCTTCTCGCCGTCGATCACCCACTCGTGCGCGTCGTCGTCGAGCGTCGCGGCCGTGCGGGTGCCTCCGGCGTCGCTCCCGGCGTCGGGCTCGGTGAGTCCGAAGCCTCCGATGCGCCTCCCGGCGCACAGGTCGGGCAGCCACCGCTGGCGCTGCGCTTCGGTGCCGAACTGAAAGATCGGGTTCGCGCCGAGGCCGACGCCGGCCTCGACCGTGATCGCCATCGACTGGTCGACGCGCCCGAGCTCCTCGAGCGCGACGCAGAAGGTGGAGAAGTCGGCGCCGCTGCCTCCGTACTCGGGAGGAAAGATCAGGCCGAAGAGGCCGAGGTCACCCATCGCCGTGACGGTGTCGACAGGGAACTCATGGGTGCGATCCCAGGTCTCGACGTGCGGCGCGATCTCGGCCTCGGCGAACTCGCGCACCACCTTGCGGAACGCTTCCTGCTCTTCGCTCAGCTCGAAGTCCATGACCAGACTCGACCATAGACTCGCCCGATGGCGTGGCAACAGTGAAGCTCGAGGCCGTGGAGCTCCGACGGGTCGCGCTACCTCTCGTCACCCCCTTCCGCACTTCGTTCGGGTTGCAGCTCGAACGCGACGCCTTGCTCGTCCGGGTCATCACCGACGTCGGCGACGGCTGGGGCGAGTGCGTCGCGATGGCCGAGCCGCTCTACTCGTCTGAGTACGCGGACGGCGCGCAAGACGTGATGCGCGCCCACCTCATCCCGCGGCTCTTCGCCGCCGACGACCACGTCGACGCCGCTGCGGTGAAGGGCATCCTCGCCGGCGTCAAAGGCCACCCGATGGCGAAGGCCGCGCTCGAGATGGCGGTGCTCGACGCCGAGCTGCGGGCCGCGGGGCAGCCGTTCTCTGAACGTTTGGGCGCCGTGCGCGACGCGGTCGACTGCGGAGTGTCGATAGGGATCTTTCCGACGATGAAAGAGCTCCTCGCGCAAGTCGACGGCTACCTCGACGAGGGCTACAAGCGCATCAAGCTGAAGATCGAGCCGGGTTGGGACTACGAGCCCGTACGCGCGGTGCGCGAACGCTGGCCCGACATCGCGCTGCAGGTCGACGCCAACACCGCGTACTCACTTGCCGACGAGCACGTTGCCGCGCTGAAGTCGCTCGACGCGTTCGACCTGTTGCTCGTCGAGCAGCCGTTGCCCGAAGACGACGTGGCCGGCCATGCGGTGCTCGCGCAGCGGATCTCGACGCCGATCTGCCTCGACGAGTCGATCATCTCGGCCGAGTCTGCGGCCGACGCGATCGCCCGCGGCGCGTGCTCGATCGTCAACATCAAGGCCGGGCGGGTCGGCGGGTACCTCGAGGCCGTGCGCGTGCACGACGTGTGCCGCGCCGCGGGCGTCGCGGTGTGGTGCGGCGGGATGCTCGAGACCGGCCTCGGACGCGCGGCCAACGTCGCGCTCGCCGCCCTTCCCGGCTTCACGTTGCCGGGCGACACCTCAGGCTCCGACCGCTACTTCGTGCCCGACATCACCGACCCGTTCATCCTCGAGGACGGTCAGCTGCGAGTGCCCAAGGGCCCGGGCCTCGGCGTGTGGCCACTGGCGGATGTGCTCGCGACCGCGACGCGCTCGGTCGAGGTCGTGCGTCACGAGGGCAGCCGCAACACGTAGCTCCCATCGACGTCCACGCCCACGATCGTCCATCCCGCTGCCATCCGGGCGCCGACCGCCTCGCGCACCTCGAGACGAGCGCGGTGGGCGGCGGCCGGGTCGCTCGCTCGTAGCGCCACGATGTCTGCGGGCGTCGCCACGACGGCATCGCCGGCGCCGTCGGCGCGATCGGTCCTGGTCCCTCTTCGCCTGCGGTCGCCCATTCGACCACGAGACGATCGGTGTCGTCGTCGCCGTTGATCGCGTCGCGCACGGGGCCGTAGAAGTCGACTTCGTAGCGCGTCGCACGCGCCCCGAGCCGACCGAGGTTGAAGTGCGCGTTGCGACGAACCAAAGGATCGAACGTCCACACGATGCGATCCATGCCCCGCTCGCGAGCCCACGCCCGCTGATGACGCTTGAGCGCGAGCCCGACGCCATTTCGTTGCTCGCTCGGGACGACTCCTGTGATGTGCGAGTGCAGGTGTACGTGGCCACCCGACGCGCCGACCACTGCGACCGAGGCACCGACGACGACGTCACCCCGTCGCGCCGCGACGACGTAGCCGCCTGACTCGACGATCGCTCGTCCGAGCTCAGGAGGGATGTGCTGGTGGCCGCCCCAGATCGACGTGAAGAGGGCGGAGATCTCCCCGCACTCAGTCGGGTTCGCGGCCTCGCGGATCGTCAGTGGGCTCGCGGCGACAGGCGCGGCCACGGCTGAGCCTCCTCCAGCACGCGGGCGAGCCGCAGGACGGTGTCGTCGCGGTGCTGATCTCCGATGAGGTGGAGCCCGACGGGAAGGCCATCCGCGGTCATCCCCGCCGGCACCGAGATCGCCGGGCCGCCCCAGATGTTGCCGAGCATCGCGAAGGGAACGGCCATCGCGGGGTGCACCTTCTGCCCTGCGATCTCGCGCGGCATCGGTCCTTCCGCGGGAAACGCAGGGATGGCGGCAGTCGGCGTGATGAGGACGTCGATCTGGTCGAACAGCGCTGCGAGCTTGCGCTCGATTGCGTGGCGGCGAGTGAACGTGGTCGCGAACTTGCGGATCGTCAGCCGATCGCCCTTCTCGTAGCCGGCGACGAGCTGGGGATCGAGCTCGTCGGCCCGCTCGGGCCACAGGCCCTCGGGAAGGTCGATCCAGGTGTCGACGTCGCCGAGCTTGGAGTAGACGTCGAGAGATTCGGGGAACGACACCTCGGCATCGACCAGCTCGAGCTGGCCGGCCTCGACGAGGACGTCGGCAGCCTTCCTCGTGATCGCAGCGACCTCGGGATCGACGATCGCGAACCCGAGGTCGACCGACCACGCGACGCGCAGACCGCGCACGTTCAGTGTGTGGATCGCCTCCGCGTACTGCGCGAACGGCGCGGGCAGTGAGCGGCGATCGCGGTGGTCGGGTCCGGCCGCGAGGTCGAGGAGCAGTGCCGCGTCGTCCACGGTCGTCGCGAGCGCCCCGAGCACGCCGAGCTGCGCGACCGAGCTCGACCACGGGTGCGGGATGCGACCGAACGACGGCTTGTGCCCGACGAGGCCGCAGAAGCCGGCGGGCGTGCGCGTCGACCCTCCTCCGTCACTCGCGGTCGCGAAGGGCACCATGCCGGAAGCCACGGCACTCGCCGAGCCACCGCTCGACCCTCCTGGCGTGCGCGTCGGATCCCACGGGTTGCGAGTCACACCCCACGCGCGGGTCGCGGTGTACGCCCACGTGCCGAACTCGGGCACCGCGGTCTTGCCGACGGGCACGGCACCCGCGGCGCGGAAGCGGGCGACGTGGATCGCATCTGCAGCTGCAGGTGGCCCGCCCTTGAACCACAGCGAGCCCTGGCTGGTGGGCATCCCCTCGCAGTCGTCGAGGTCCTTCACGCCGAACGGCACGCCCGCGAGTGGCCCCGGATCCTCGCCGCGAGCCACACGCTCGTCGATCCGCTCGGCCGCGGAGCGAGCCAGGTCGGGGTCGATGTGCACGAACGAGTTCAGCTCGGCGTTGTGGCGATCGATCGCGGCGAGCGTCTCGTCGAGTGCCTCCGTGGCCTTCATCTCGCCTCGGCGCACGAGCGAAGCGGTCTCGATGACGGTTCGCACGTTCAGGCCTCCAGGTGCCCGGTCGGGTCATCACGCACGGTCGCGCCCAACAGCTCGGTCGGGAAGCCACCGTGATCCAGCGCGGCGACGATCTCGTCGGCGTGGACTCGGTCTCGCGTCTCGACTGCGAGCTCGAGCATCGCCGACTTGATCGAGACGTCGCTGAACAGCCGTTGATGCGCGACTTCCACGATGTTGCCGCCCGCGTCGCCGATGATCGACGACACCTTGCCCAGTGCGCCCGGCATGTCGCTGATCTCGACACGCAGGCGCGCGAGCCGCCCGCCGCGTACGAGGCCGCGGAGCAAGATCGTGGCGAGCACGCGCGGATCGATGTTGCCGCCAGTGAGCACGATGCCGACCGAGTGCCCACGGAACCGGTCCGGATGTTGGATGAGCGCGGCGAGGCCCGCGCCACCCGCACCTTCGGCGACGACCTTCTCGATGTCGAGGAAGAGGTCGATCGCGGCCTCGAGGCTCTCTTCGCTCACCGTGACGACGTCGCTGACCAAGGCTTCGACGATCGGCGCCGTGAGCGATCCAGCGACCGGCACCGCGATGCCTTCGGCGACCGTCGTGCCTCCGACCGGTGCGTGCTCACCGCGCACGGCATTCGCCATCGACGGGAACCGGTCGGCCTCGACGCCGACGATCCTGATGTCGGGCCGGCGCGCGTGCGCGATGACCGCCATCCCCGAGATGAGCCCCCCGCCGCCGACGGGCACGACGAGCGTGTCGACCTGCGGCGCGTCTTCGAGCAGCTCGATCGCGACCGTGCCCGCGCCGGCGATGATCGCCGCGTCGTCATAGGGCGAGACGAACACCATCCCTTGGTCACGCTCGAGCCCGCGAGCGACCGCCGCGGCCTCCTTCAGATCGTCGCCTTCGAGCACGACCCGAGCGCCGAGCATCGCGGTGCGATGCACCTTCACCTGCGGAGTCCAGACCGGCATCACGATCGTCGCGGGGATGCCGAGCAGGGTCGCGTGGTGGGCGACCGCCTGCGCATGGTTGCCGGCCGACATCGCAACGACGCCACGACCGCGCTCCTCGGGCGAGAGGCTGAGGAGCTTGTTGCGGGCGCCGCGGTCTTTGAACGACGCAGTGAACTGGAAGTTCTCGAACTTCACGTAGACGTCGGCGCCGGTGATCGCCGACAGCGTGACCGAGTGGGCAGTGGGAGTGCGCTCGACCGATCCGGCGATGCGCGCCGCTGCCGCTTCGACGTCTGCAGCGGTCACCGCGAGCGTGGCCGTAGGTCGCGACATCGCTCGGGATCGTACATGGCGGCGAGCGACGCACGAAGATGGCGCGCGAAACGAGTGGCGCGCCGTCCGCCCCTCTGGGGCGCCATCCGCGCCAATGCCGGCGACGGGGATCGGAGACGCGGGCGAAGTGGCGCGCCGTCCGCCCCTCTGGGGCGCCATCCGCGCCAATGCTCCGATCAGGAGAGCGAGAAGCCGACCTCGGCCCCGCCGCCCTCTCGGTTCGCCGCCCACACCCGTCCGCGATGGCGTTGGACGATCTGCTGCACGATCGCGAGGCCGAGCCCCGAGCCGGGCTCGCCGCGCGCCTGCGTCGATCGGTAGAAGCGATCGAACACGTGCGGCTGGTCTTCGGCGGCGATCCCCGGGCCGCGGTCGCGCACGACCACATCGGTCGACGTGACCGCGATCTCGACGGGCGAGCCCGCGGGGCTGTACTTGATCGCGTTGTCGACGAGGTTCGAGACCGCTCGCTCCAGCTGTGCCGGCTGCCCGTCGATCGGTTGCAGGTCGGTCGCCGCCACGACCGTGACCTCTCGCCCGTAGCGGCGGATCGCGCGTGTCGCGACATCCCCCGCGATGTCGGCCAGCACGACAGGCTCGGTCGGCTCGGACCTCGAGCTGTCGGTCGCGAGCTCGACGAGCTCGGCCACCAGGTCGGAGAGCTCGCCGACCTCGAGCTGCAGCGCGTCGACGACCTCGGTGCGTTGCGCGTCGGGAAGCCCATCGGCTCGGCCCAGCAGCTCGATGTTGGTGCGAAGGCTCGTCAGTGGAGTGCGCATCTCGTGGCTCGCGTCGGTGATGAGCCGTTGCTGCTGTGCGCGCGAGGTCGCGAGGGCGTCGACCATCGTCGTGAAGCTCCGGGCGAGGCTGCCCACCTCACCGTCGCCATCGGCCGGGATCGGCGTCGTGAGGTCTTGCGTGCTCGCGATCTGCTCTGCCGTGTCACGCAGCTTCACGACCGGACGCACGATTCGTCGCGCGAGCCACCAGCCGAGCGCGGCGGCCGCGACGGTTCCTCCGAGCGCGAGCAGGAAGAGCCGTAGGCGCATGTCCGCGAGCACGGCTTGCGTCTCGCCGAGGTCGCGGGCGATCTGGATGATGCCGCCTTCGTGCCATGACGAGGTGAGGATCCGGTAGGGCGTGCCGTCGACGTTCGTCGTATCGAAGCCGACGTCCAGTGACCGGAAGCAACGGGCCACCGAGGATGCACTGCGTGATCGTCCCGTCGGGAGCGACGATCTGCGCCGCCGACGCGGGTTGCAAGTCGCCGGGTTGGGGACACCCGTTCCGCAGGCCACCACCCGGTCCCGGTCGGCCACCGCCACCCGGGCCGCGGTCGTCGTTCACCTCACGTGTGCGCGCCAGCAGCGACTCGTCGATGCTGTTCTGCAGCTGCTGCTTCGTGGACAGGTATGCGCCCGTCGCCGCGGCCGCGCACACGACGCCGGCGATGACGGCGAGGCCGACGGCGATGCGCCAGCGGAGGCTCATGGCGCGCGCAGCACGTAGCCCACGCCACGCACTGTGTGGAGGAGTCGATCCTCACCGCCCGCCTCGGTCTTGGCGCGCAGGTAGCCGACGTACACGTCGAGGGACCGCGAGCTCGTCTCGAAGTCGTAGCCCCAGATGCGTTGGTAGATCGTGTCGCGCGACAAGACGATCCCCGCGTTCAGCATCAAGAGCTCGAGCAGGTCGAACTCGGTCTTGGTGAGGTCCATCACGCGGCCATTCCGTTCGGCGCGGCGCGACTCGAGGATCGAGCGCGAGGTCGGCGACCTTGAGCGTCTCGTTCGTCTCGGAGAGAGAGGTACGGCGCAGGAGCGCGCGCAGACGGGCAAGGAGCTCGCCGAGAGCGAACGGCTTCACGACGTAGTCGTCGGCGCCGGCGTCGAGGCCGGCCACGCGATCGGAGACCTCGTGCCGCGCCGTCAGCATCAGGATCGGGAGCGTGCGGTAGCGATCGCGCAGCTGGCGGCACACAGTCAGACCGTCGACGTACGGCATCATCACGTCGAGCAGGACGACGTCGGGCTGACGCGCGGTCACCGCCTCGAGTGCCTGCGCGCCATCGGTGACCGCCTCGACCTCGTAGCCCTCGAAGGTGAGGGCTCGAACGAGCGACTCACGCACGCCGCGGTCGTCTTCGGCGAGGAGCACGTGTCCGAGCGTCGAGTCAGCCATCGAAGGCACGGTACAAACGCTCCGCAAGGGAAACGTAAGACCAGGTCAGGAATCTGACCAGGAACTCCGCGGGCACTTCTTACGTTCTTCTCGCGTTCCTGCGGGGATCTCCTTACCGATTGAGTCGATCATGGGGGAGCAACCAACGGAAAAGGAGCTCTCATGAGGAAGCGCGTTGCGGCTGTGAGCCTCGCAGCCGGACTGGCGGGCGGCGCGATCGCGGGGATCGCCCTGACGCACCCGGGCGTCTCGGGTGCGCAGACAGACACGACGACTGCCACCACGGCGCCGTCGTCCAACGGACAAGCTCCGCCCGACAAGAGCACGTGGATCCAGGATGCGCTCGCGCCGCTGGTCGCGAACGGCACGATCTCGCAGTCGCAGGCCGATGCCGTCACGAACGCGCTCGAGGCGGCGAAGCCCGAGATGCATCGCGGACCCGGGGGCCCGGGTGGCCCCGGCTTCCGCCACGGGCCTGAGCTCGACGCTGCGGCCGCCGCGATCGGCATCCCCACCACTGACCTGCAGGCTGCGTTGCAGTCCGGCCAATCGCTCGCTCAGGTCGCCGGGGCGCACGGGAAGACGGCGCAAGACGTCGTCGACGCGCTCGTGGCCGCCGAGAAGAGCGAGCTCGCCGATCGCGTGAAGAGCGGCGACATCACGCAGGCCGAGGCCGATCAGAAGGTCGCCGCGATCACGGATGACATCACCGCGTTGGTCAATGGTCAGATGCCCCCGCGTGGCGACTTCCGCGGCAAGCACGATCACGACGACTCGACCTCTCCCTCGACCTCTCCGTCGACCTCCACGGCCTGACATGGCGACGAAACCCGGTCTCCAAGGTGGCAAGCGCCCGCATGCCGCGTGGCGGGCGCGGCGCGTGACCGCCGTGGTCAGCGGGGTCGCGTTCGTCGGCTTGGCCACCGGCATGGCGGTGGAGGCGTCCACATCTCCCGCTCGAGCGTCGACACCGGCGCCAGATCTGGTTCCGAACGAGCCGAGCGTGTCGCCCGACCCCACCTGGGCAGCGCCCCTCTCTGCGCCGCAGACCGTCGCACCCCAAACCCAGCTACCGCCGGTCCATCACCGAGCCCACACTCAGACCAGTGGCAGCTGAGATCCACTTCCGCGCGATGGGCTCGTCGGCGCACGTGATCGTCGTCGGCGGCCACCCGTCGCTTCCGGCCCGGGCGCGCCAAAGCCTCGACGCGCTCGAACGCGCCTGGAGCCGGTTCCTCCCCGACAGCGAAGTCAGCTTGCTGAACGCATCCGCCGGCTCCAGGTGCGTGGTCTCACCCGAGACGCGACTGCTCGTGAGGCGCGCGATCGAGGGCTATCGCTTCACGGCGGGTCGGTTCGACCCGACCGTGCTGCCCGCCGTCATCGCCTCTGGCTACGACCGCGACTTCGAGCGCGATCGCGTCGCCCGCACTCACACCCTCGTCCGGGGCCGTCGTGCACGGACCCGAGGGCATCGAGGTGGACGAGGTCGGGGGCACTGTGCGGCTCCCGTTCGGCATCGGTTTCGACCCTGGTGGCATCGGCAAGGGGCTCTCCGCCGACCTCGTCGCGACCGAGCTTCTCGAGCTCGGCGCGAGCGGCGTCTGCGTGAACATCGGCGGTGACCTCCGCGTGCGAGGTGAAGCACCCGATGGCGACACCTGGCGGATCGAAGTCGAAGATCCCCGCGGTGGCATGCCACTCGCCGTGCTCGGCCTCACCGATGGAGCAGTGGCGACGACGTCGCGAGCGCGACGCCGTTGGGTCGACGCCGACGGGATCGAGCACCACCATCTGATCGAGCCCCTCACGGGCACGAGCGCGTCGACGTCGGTGCTCTCCGCGACCGTCGTCGCGTCCGAGGGTTGGCGCGCCGAGGTGCTCGCGAAGGTCGCGTTCCTCGACGGACTCAGCGAGTCCCCTTCGACCGGCCCGCGGTGGCTCGATCGCCTCGGGGTCGCGGCACTCGTCGCACACGAGCACGGCGTGGTGAAGAACGAGCGGTGGCGACGGTTCGCGCTCGCGGGACCGTCGACCCCGCAGGCGGCCTGATGGTCCGCCAGCTCTGGTGGTACAGCGCGCGGGCCGGCGGGCTCGTCGGGTGGGCGCTGCTCACCGCGTCGGTGCTGTGGGGCCTCGTGCTGTCGACAAAGCTGCGACCCCCGCGTGTGCGTCCGGCGTGGACGCTCGATCTGCATCGCTACCTCGGCGGGCTCGCGTCGATCTTCGTCGTCGTCCACGTCACGTCGATCATCCTCGACTCGTACACGCACTTCGGGCTCGGAGACGTGCTCGTGCCGTTCGCGTCGGCGTGGCATCCGGTCGCCGTGGCCTGGGGGATCGTCGGCATGTACCTGCTCGCCGCGGTCGAGCTCACGTCGCTGGCGCGCCGAAGCCTTCCTCAGAGCGTGTGGCGCCGCACTCACGTGCTCGCGTTCCCGCTCTGGGGGCTCGCGACCATCCACTTCCTCACGGCGGGCACTGACGCCCGTACATCGATCGCTCGATGGGCGATCATCGGCGCGTCGGGTGCGGTGTGCGCACTCGCCGCAGTGCGGATCGACGGCGTGCTCGCTCGGCGAGAGAGGTCTGCCACACTCGTCGATTGATGCACTGTGACGTCGTCGTGGTCGGAGCGGGCGCGATGGGCTCGTCGACCGCGTGGTGGCTCTCTCGGCGTGGCGTCGACGTCGTGCTCCTCGAGCAATTCGAGCAGGGACACGTGCGTGGCAGCAGCCACGGCGGATCGCGCATCTTCCGGTTCGCGTACCCCGAGCCCGACTACGTGGCTCTGGCGCAACGCGCGCTTCCGCTGTGGCGCGAGCTCGAAGACGACGCCGGGGTGCCGCTCCTCGACACGACCGGTGGGTTCGACCACGGCGACCCGGCACGATCGAGCAGGTCGCGGCCGCGCTCGCCGCGTGCGGCGCGACAAGCGAACGACTGACCCCTGATGCAGCGCGTGAGCGGTGGCCGGAGATGGCGTTCGATCGGGCGGTGCTGTTCCAGCCCGATGCCGGGAGATGCCGCTCCGACGACACCGTGCGCGCGTTGCAAGATCGGGCCGCGGCACACGGCGCGGTCGTGCAATTCGGCGTCGGCCCGGCGACGGTGTCAGAACGCGGTGACGGTGTCGTCGCACGCTGCGAGCAGGCTGACCTCGAGGTCGTGGCACGTGCCGCGGTGATCACCGCCGGGTCGTGGGTCGAGCGCGTCGCCCCTGCCGGCATCGGCCTCCCGGCGATGAAGGTCACACAGGAGCAGATCGTCCACTTCCCGCCCCGGGCCGAGGGCGAGTGGCCGAGCTTCATCCACCACCGAGTCGAGATGGGCGAGGGCGTCGTCTACGGGCTCCGCACGCTCGGCGAGGGCATCAAGGTCGGTGGGCACCACGAAGGTCCGGTCACCGATCCGGACCGCCGCACGTTCGAGCTCGACCCCTCGCGCGTCGACGAAGCCGTGCGGTACGCGGAGCAGTGGCTCCCCGGAGTCGAGCCCGTTCCAATGTTCGGCGTGACATGCCTGTACACGACGACGCCTACCGAGGACTTCGTCGTCGATCGACGTGGTCCATTCATCATCGGGTCAGCGTGCTCCGGGCACGGGTTCAAGTTCACCCCTGTCATCGGGCTGCTCTTGGCCGATCTAGCGATGGATGTGCGCACGGTGCCACAGATCGCGCGGTTCGGTCTGTCACGCTGAGGGCGTGGACGACGAACGTTGGGGGAAGATCTCTGTCTTCTTCCCGATGTGGAACGAGGAGGAGTACATCAACCGCGCCGTCGACGCGGCTCGCGAGGCATGCCAAGAGCTCATCGACGACGGCGAGGTCTCCGACTACGAGATCCTGATCGTCGACGACGCCTCGACCGACGCGACTCCCCGCATCGCCGACGAGCTCGCCGACGCCGATCCGCACGTGCGCGTCGTCCATCACCCGAAGAACCGCAAGCTCGGCGGCTCCGTCAAGACCGGGTTCACCGAGGCCAAGGGTGACCTCGTCCTCTACACCGACGCTGACCTGCCGTTCGACATGGCCGAGCTGAAGCGAGCCTGTCGACTGCTGCGCATCTACGAGGCCGATCTCATCTGTGCCTATCGCTTCGACCGCACCGGGGAAGGCTTCCAGCGCGTCATCTACTCCGCGATCTACAACCTGCTCGTTCGGGGGTTCTTCGGAGTGCGGGTCCGCGACGTCAACTTCGCGTTCAAGCTCGTGCGCCGTTCGGTCCTCGACGGGATGACGCTCACGAGCGAGGGCTCGTTCATCGATGCCGAGCTCGTCGTGCGGGCGGTGAAGTCGGGCAAGCAGATGGTGCAGTTCGGCGTCGACTACTTCCCTCGCACTCGCGGCATCTCCACGCTCTCGAGCCCCGCGGTGATCGTGAAGATCCTCCAAGAGATGATGCACCTGTCGCGCGAGCTGCGGAGCATCGAAGCGACATGAGGCGCCCCGTCGTGATCACGATCGCTGCGATCTCTCCGCTCGTGTTGCTCGCCACCGCGTGCGAGACCCGCAGCGAGGCCGAGACGCCGCCGACGACCGCAGCGGTGCAGACGACCGTCGCCGAGCCCACGACGACCGTCGCGCCCACCACGACCATCGCACCGACCATCGCGCCCACCACGACCATCGCGCCGACGACCACGGTCGCGCCGACGACGACCGTCGCGCTCATCCCGCTCGCGAAGCCGCTGAAGCAGGGTGCCAAGGGCGACGAAGTCAAGCTCGTGCAAGAGCGCTTGATCGCCCTGCACTTCGATCCGGGGGCGCCCGACGGCGTCTTCAGGACGCCGATGACGCAAGCAGTGTGGGCGTTCCAGAAGCTCGCGGGTGTCCCTGCAGACGGCGTCGTGACCCCGGACCTCTGGACGCAGATGCAGCAGCCGTTCACCCCGGCGCCGCTCGTGCCGCTCGGTGAGGCCGACCGCGTCGAGGTCGACCTGCCCCGCCAGGTGCTGCTCACCTATCAGGGCGGCAAGCTCGTGCTGATCAGCCACATCTCGACTGGTCGTAGTGCGCGATGGCCGACGCCCGGTGGCCTGTACCACTTCACCTGGAGGGTCAGTGGCTGGCGCACCTCGGAGCTCGGGCGCCTCTACAACCCCGTGTACTTCAACAAGGGGATCGCGATCCACGGCGAGCCGAGCGTGCCCAACCGGCCCGCTTCGCACGGCTGCGTCCGCATCCCCATGCACATCGCGAAGTACTACCCGAGCCTCGTGGTCTCGGGTGAGCCCGTGTACGTGCAGGACGGCTTCCACGCGTTCACGCCGCCGCTGGCAACGATGTGATCAGGCGCGGGTCTTGGCGATGCTGACGATGTCGCCGAGCCGCTCGATGCCGAGCCGCTCTCGGAAGTCCTTCACCGAGTAGCCGGTGACGGTTGTCGGTTCGGCGGCCCGCGCGGTCGCCGAGCGGGGCAGCCCGAACAGCGGACCCATCTCGCCGAAGTAGTCGTCCGGGCCGAGTGTGGCGAGCCGCTCTTCACTGCCGTCGCCACGGCGACGCACCACGTCGATCTTGCCCTTCTCGATCATGTAGATGCGATCGCCGCGGTCGCCTTGCTCGAAGACCGTGTCACCCGCGGCGAGCTCGAGGGTCTGCGGACCGAGCGTGTCGCTCACGAACCTCGGGCACGAGCTCGACCACCTGGTCGGCGAGCGGGATCATGCGGTCGTCGTGGGTCGCGACCACGACGACGCGTCCAGGCGCGGCGAGGCCGCGCACGATGCGAAGCACGGTCTCGACCTGGATGTAGTCGAGATGCGCGGTGGGCTCGTCGGCGAGGATCAGCGGGGGATCGAGGCCGAGCGCGCGTGCGATCGCGACTCGCTGTTGCTGCCCGCCCGAGAGATCTCCGGGATGGTGGTGCGCGCGCTCCGACAGGCCGACCTGATCGAGCAGCTCGTTCGCCCGGGCTCGGGCTTGCTTCGCGGGGATGCCGGCCGCGGTCATCGGCGACATCACGTTCTCGGTCGCGTCGAGGCTCGGCACCAGGTTGAACGCCTGGAACACGACGCCTACGCCGTGGCGGCGATGCTCGGTCAACGCCTTTCCGGAGAGCCCCGAGATCGTGCGGCTCCCGTGGGCGATCGTCCCCGCCGTCGGCGTGAGGATGCCGGCGAGAGCGGACAGCAGCGTCGTCTTCCCACAACCGGACGGGCCGAGAAGGATCACGAGCGAGCCGTCGGGCGCGTGGAGGTTGAACTTGTCGAGTGGCCGCACGATGTAGTCGCCGGCGGTGTACTCGACGGTGAGGTCGGTGACGACGAGGTCGGCTGTCATCACGGCCCTCCGAACGCGAGCGCGGGCTCGACCTTCACCGCGCGGCGCAGGCCGGCGAGGCTGGAGAGCAAGCCGACGACGATCGCGATCGCGAACAGCAACAGGTACGCGCTCGTCGGGATCTCGACGGGCAGGGGGAAGAACGGCGCGAGCAGGGTCGCGATGATGGCCGCGAGCACCGCGGCCGCGATCGACAGGACAACCGCTTGCAGCGCGAGGCCTCCTCCGAGCGCACTGTTCGACGTGCCTGTGGCCTTGAACACCGCGAAGTCACGCGTCCGCTCCATCGCGG
This sequence comes from uncultured Acidimicrobiales bacterium, assembly GCA_963739555.1. Classification (GTDB taxonomy): domain Bacteria; phylum Actinomycetota; class Acidimicrobiia; order Acidimicrobiales; family DATKAS01; genus DATKAS01. The sequence goes on from CAVUAV010000013.1 coordinate 138,746, forward strand.
AGAGGTACACGATCGAGCCGATGATGCAGGCCGCGACGATCCACAACAGCACCTTGACGAAGTCGATCGACTGCGCCGCGTTCTGCAAGGGGCGGAGCAGGTCGTCGCGGGCTTCTGACACCGTCATCACCGTCAGCCCGTTGATCGGAGCAGTGGGCGTGCCCTGCGAGACGACCGCGCTCGCGACTGTCGCACCGCGGAAGAGACGCTGCGCATCGGTGAGCGACACGAAGACGGTGGGGATGCCGCCGTTCAGCGTCGTGTGCTTCGTGATCCCGACGATCTCGTAGTCGTCGCCGCTCATCGTGATGTGGCTCGCCGATGGACTCGCCGAGCTCGGTGTCGGCGAGCGCCTCGCCGGAGCTCTGGAGCTGGCGTCCCTTCGTGACCGTCGGTTCGGCGAAGCCTCCGGACACGATGCCGAAGAGGTTGATGTCCTTCGGCGTCTCACCGATGGTCTGGTGCAGGTAGATGATCGACTCGGCCTTCGTCACCCCGGGCGCCGCGGCAACCTGCTCGGACGTCGTGTCGGGGATGAGCGCGAGCGATGTGAAGGGGCCCGACGCGCCCGCTTGGACGATCCAGGAGTCGGCGCCGATCTGCTTCAGCGTGCGGTCGGTCTCGAGCTTGAAGCTCGCCGCGAGGCCCGACATGAGGAGGCTCATCGCGAACACGAGCGCGGTGCCGGTGATCGCGATCATGAACCTCCGCCGACGCCACTGCAGGTCGCGCAGGGTCGCCTGCCACATCATCGCCGGATCACTCGCCCTCCCCCGCCCACCCCGGGAAGGTAGCGCAGGCTGACGGTGCTTCTACTATGCGTTGCGGTGCGGAGTGGGGAGACCGAAAAGGTGGCGGTCGACGGCGAGCGCATCGTGCGCGCCGGCGATCACGGCAGCGAGATGTATGTCATCAAGTCCGGCCGGGTGCGCATCTCGCGCCAGATGGCGGGCCGGGACGTCACGATGTCCGAGCTCGGCCCCGGCGACTTCTTCGGTGAGATGTCGCTGCTCGAGTCGTTGCCCCGCGATGCCGACGCGGTCGCCGTCGGTGAGACGCGATTGCTCGTGCTCAACGCGGGGTCGTTGCTCGTTCGACTGCGCCGCGACCCGACGTTCGCGCTCGAGATGCTGCATCGGCTGAGCGGCCGTGTCCGCACGCTGAACGCCGAGCTCGAGAAGTCCCTCGCCGACCGTGAGGCCGGGGAGACCGCGTGATCATCGACGCCGAGGAAGAGCGACTCTTCGTCATCTCCGACTTGCATCTCGGCAACCCGTCCTCGACTGCTCGCTCGCGACTCGTCGAGTTCCTCGACTACACGCGGATCACGGGCACCAGCATCTGCATCAACGGCGACGGGTTCGAGATGCTCCAGACGAGCTTCACGCGGCTCGCATCCGACGCGGTGCCCGTGCTCAACGCGCTCCGTCGCCTGATGCGCGACGGCAACCGCGTGTACTACCTCGTCGGCAACCACGACATCTCTCTCGAGCACTTCCTCGAGGACTGGCTCTTCACGCAGATCGCGCCGTTCCTCAACCTGCGGTCGGGGGATTCGCTCATTCGCATCGAGCACGGCCATCTCTACGACCCGTGGTTCGTGCGCAGCCCGCGCACCTACGAGATCAGCGCGCGTCTCGCGGGCGTCGCGCTGCTCGTGCATCCCGACATCTATTCGGCCTACGCGAAGGTCCAGGTGCGATCCGCGGCGCGGCGCAAGGGCGACCCGCCTGACGAAGTCGCCGCGGGGATGCTCCTGTCGCGCGGCTTCGACACGGTGATCTTCGGCCACACGCACAACCCCTGCGACGTCGAGCTCGCCGAGGGGCAGTACGTGAACTCGGGCAACTGGCTGCGGGGCAGCAGCTATGTCGAGATCGACCAAGGGAAGGTCGAGCTCAAGAAGTGGGAGACCTGGCAGCTCACACGTTGATGCCGAGCGAGGCGTCGTTCTTGCCGAGGGCGCGGTCTTCGGCGAACTTCGCCAACCACTCCTTCATCTCTTCCGACCCGGTGTCGTCGGCCCACTTCCGTGGCAGTGCCGGGAACGTGTAGCCGTCGAGGTCACGCTCGACCCGCTCCTTGCGGGCGAGCACCTGGTCGACGACGGGCGCGAGGCGCTTCGTCTTCGCGGCGACCTGCTTCTCGTCGCGCTCGGCGAACTCGGGCAGCACTTCCTTCCCGAAGATCTCGAGCGACTCCATGATGTCCTCGTGCCTGTTCTTGCCGGCTTGCTGCACGAAGATCACCTGGTCGACGCCGCACTCCTCGTAGCGCTTGAGGTACTCGCGGATCTGGTCGGGCGTGCCGATCGCGCCGCGGAGACCTGTCGTGTCGCCCGCGGCGATCTTGGCGCCGAGTCGCTCCTCTTCGAGTGCCTTCGCCGCCGCCTCGGGGGAGAAGCCGAGCTGGTCGCGCCGCTCGTTGTACTCGTGCCACACGTCGGTGACGCCGGGCTTGTGCTCGCCGAACACGTAGTAGTGGCCGAGCGAGTAGCCGAAGAAGTTCGCGCCCTCGATGCCGCGCTTGATCGCCTCGTGCTCGTCGTGGTGCACCATCATCGGGGTCACGCAAGCGACCTGCGCGTTGACCGCCTCGCCGACCGCGACGCCCTTCTCGGCGAGCGTCGACTCGTAGTCGTTGACCCAGTGCGTCGCCTCTTCGGGGTCGATGAACGCGAACGTGAGCGCCCCGATGCCCTTCTCGGCCGCGAGCAGGATCGTCTCGCGGCGTGAGCATGCGACCCACAGCGGGGGGTGCGGCTTCTGCGCCGGCTTCGGCACGACGTTGCGAGGCGGCATCTGGACGTACTTGCCGTCGACGCCCGTGAACGGCGTCTCGGTCATGCACCGGATCGCGACCTCGAGGCCTTCGAGCCACATGTCGCGCTTGACCATCGGGTCGATCTGGAAGCCGCCGAGCTCTGCCTCGCTCGACGACTCGCCCGAGCCGAAGTCGACGCGGCCGTTCGACACGAGGTCGAGCGTCGCGACCCGCTCTGCGGTGCGGGCGGGGTGGTTGTAGTTCGGCGCGGTCTGGATGATGCCGTGTCCGAGCCGGATGTTCTTCGTCCGCTGGCTCGCGGCGGCGAGGAAGATCTCGGGCGCCGAGGAGTGCGAGTACTCCTCGAGGAAGTGGTGCTCGACCTCCCAGACGTACTGGATGCCCAGCTTGTCCGCGAGCTCGACCTGGTCGAGCGCGTTCTGGATCAGGACACGCTCGGAGTCGTCGGTCCAGGGACGCGGGTGCTGGTGCTCGTAGAAGATGCCGAACTTCATTGACGGACCTCTCTTGTGTCGAGATCTTGGGGACCGAGCTCGTGGAAGCGGTGGAGGATGTCGAGCGCGTCGAGGGTTCGACGCGAGCACGTGCTCGAGCTCGCCGACGGTCTGCTTGATGCCGAGCTGACGGCGCGTGCCGAGCGACTCTGAGAGCGCTCGCTCCCACACCGCGCCGATCAGCTCGGAGCCCTCGTGCTTCTTGCCCGAGTCGCCCACGATCGTGCGATCGCGCATCTCGGACAGCACCGTCTTCAGGTACTCGACGTGCGGCGTCTCGTCGGCGCGCACGTACGAGACGAGCTTGGCGCCTTGGCCGTCGCCGGCGACGAGATCGGGCTTCGCGAGCATCGTCTCGGCCCATGCGAACGTGTGGAACGCGGAGATCTCGATGAGCAGCAGTCGGGTCATCCGCTCGACCAGCAGCTCGAAGGCATGGTCGACGTCGTCGGGCATCACACGCGGTGGCGGCGCAGGCGGGGTGGCGCCGGGGCCGACGTTGATGCCCATGCGCTGCAGCATCAGCTGCGTCTCGTCCTCGGTCACAGGCGTCTCGAACGCGATGTCACGAGCGGCGAACCACATCTGCTTGTGGCCGCCTTCGTCTTCGAAGCCGGCCTCGTCGCGTGCGTGTGCTTCGTAGAGCCCGCGGTCGAGGTGCACCATCGCAGTGCCGTCGATGTCCTCGACGAAGAGGCCGCGCAGATCGGGCACCTCGCTGTGCCGGATCATCGCCCCGAACCCCTCGACCGTGCCGATGCGAGTGAGCGTCGAGATGAGTGGCTGCGTCACGCCCTCCTCGAGCAGATACGTCGACTGCGCGACGTTCGGGTAGTGCTCGGGCCACGTGGCAAGCGGGAGGTCGAGCAACGGCGTGGCGAACTGTCGAGCGTGCTGTGCCTGCCATGCCTCGATCGCGGGCACACGGTGCTTCGTGCGCGGCGACACGTAGGCGCCGTCGTCGTCGAACCCGCCGTGGCAGCGCACCCCGCCGGCGATCAAGGGCTCGGCGAAGTCGTGGTTCTCGAGGAGCTCGGTCTCGGTGAATTCGAGCTGGTCCGTCACACGCGGAACTGTATACTCACGCGTATACAGAAGGCAACAGGTCGCCCGCGCAAGCTCCTCACCCGTGAGCAACGCCAAGAGTCGATCCTGCGCGGCGCGGCTGCAGCGTTCGCCAAGGCGGGCTTCGACGGCACCTCGATGGAAGACGTCGCCGACGCCTCCGGCATCACGCGGCTGATCGTCTACCGCAACTTCGCCTCGAAGGAAGACCTGTACCGGTCGGTGCTCGAACGGGTCGCGACCCGGCTCGGCGAGGAGTTCGCCGGCGCCCAATCCGCCGTGCAGCCGCTGGTCACGGTCGCCCGCGAAGACCCCGATGCCTTCCGCCTGTTGTGGGTGCACGCCGCCCACGAGGCCCAGTTCGCTGCATACGCGGCCCAGTTCCGTGAGGCTGCCGTCGAGTTCGCCGACGAGCTGGTCGGATCGCTGATCGCTGACCGCCGGTTGCGTCGATGGGCGATGATCGTGATCGTGGACCACCTCTACGACGCCGTCCTCACCTGGCTCGACGTGGGCGATCCCGCTCGCGACGACGAGTTCGTTGCGGTCACATCCGCAGGGCTCCGAGCGCTCATCAGCGCATGGGGAGCGGAGCGGTGACCGGGCGCATCGCGTACGACGAGCTCGCGCTGTTCCACGAGAACGCGGAGGAGTACGGCATCGCGTGGAACGGGCCGCCGGTCGTCGCGCGGACTGCGGTCGAGGTCGACCGCCCGTCGGGCCGCGCCGTGAGCGCGCTCCTGTGGGGGACCGAATCGCCCGAGATCGTGTTCGTGCACGGCGGCGCGCAGAACGCGCACACGTGGGACACGGTCGCCCTGGCCCTCGGTCGTCCCGCGCTGGCGGTCGACCTGCCCGGCCACGGCCATTCGGGTTGGCGCGACGACCTCGCCTACTCACCCGTCACGAACGCCGAGGACATCGCGGTCGCGATCGAGCACCTCGCTCCGAGCGCGGCGGTTGTCGTAGGCATGTCGCTCGGCGGGCTCACCTCGATCGCGCTCGCGGCCCGTCACCCCGATCTCGTGCGCAAGCTGATCCTCGTGGACGTCACGCCCGGCGTCGATCGCGGCAAGGCCAAGGCGATCCTCGACTTCGTGAATGGCCCTCAGACGTTCCCGAGCTTCGCCGACATCATGAAGCGCACCGTCGAGCACAACCCGACGCGCAGCGAGGCGTCGCTTCGCCGCGGCATCCTCCACAACGCGCAGCAGCTCGACGACGGGTCGTGGGCATGGCGCTACGACCGTCGCCACCGCGAGGGCGAGGGCGAACGTGACGTCGTCGATGCGATCGAGACCAACCCACTCTGGGATGACCTGTCGTCGCTCGCGATGCCGATCCTCCTGCTACGCGGCTCGCTCAGCCCGGTCGTCGACGACAACGACGTCGCCGAGGTCAAGCGTCGCCAGCCCACGGCCGAAGTCGTCGTGGTCGACGGCGCCGGCCACTCCATCCAGGGCGACAAGCCCCTCGAGCTCGCCGACCTCATCACCCGCTTCGCCTTCGCCTGAGGAGCGATTGCGGTCAGCGGGTCTGCAACGGGAGGATCTCGGCGGCGACCTCGTCGAGGTGGGCCGACCAGTCCTCGGGCTCACCCACCGGGAGCACGACGAACTTCGAGAAGCCGACTTCGCAGAACGCGTTGATCCGGTCGCGCAGCTCGGCCATCCCCTTGGGCACGATGTCGGTCGGATCGAGGTCGGGACGCCGCCGCGCCAGCAGCGCGAGCAGCGTGTCGGGCACCTCGCCCACCGAGTACGCGATGAGCGCGCCGAAGTGCTCGGGATCGATCTCGCGGTCGTGCTTGTCCGCGGTCTCGTCGACCACGGCCTTCGCCGCCGCGGCCTCGCCCGGCACGATGAACGACGGGAGCCACCCATCGGAAAGCCGGCCGATGCGCCGCAGCTCGGACGGAGCGATGCCGCCCATCCACACGTCGAGCGGCTTCTGGATGGGCTTGGGCATCACGCCGATGCCCTCGAGGTGGAAGAGCGGCCCGTCGTGATCGACCGCATCCTCGGTCCAGAGGCGACGCATGAGCGGCAGCGCCTCGTCGAACCACCCGGCGCGTGCGCCTCGCTCGATGCCGAATGCCTGCTGCTCGTGCGCGTCGGCGACACCGAGGCCGAACGCGGGGAGCAGCCGCCCGCCTGACATCCGGTCGAGGCTCGCCATCGACTTCGCGACGAGCACAGGGTTGCGGCCGGGAAGCACCATCACGCTGGCGCCGAACTTCAGCTTCTTGGTGCGACCGGCCGCGTAGGCCATGCCGACGACGGGATCGGGTGACTCGCCCCCGATCCGTTCGGACAGCCACAAGCTGTCGAAGCGCAACCGTTCGAGGTCGTCGACGAACGGGCCGAAGCGGTCGTCGTTCGTCAGCGACCGGGTGCCGAGGCCGAACCCGATGCGCACCTTCATGGCCTGATGCTACGACCGAGCGCGACGCCCCCCACTCTTTGAGATCAGTCGCCCCGACCTGACGGGGGCCGAGGGTCGTTGAGTGCGGCTCTCGACCTCGTCAGGATGCCGGGGTGCTCCTCAGGCGGATTGCGTTCGCTCTTGTCGCCACCGGCGTGCTGGTGGCGACGATGGGTGTCACTGCCGCCGCGACGGGCGAGCGAGGGTTCGCGGGTCGCCAGATCGCTCCAGGCGGCGAGCTCGACGGCGAGGGAGCGTCATTCCCGTGCGGGTACATGGAGCACGCGATCGAGGACGCGCAGAAGGACGATCTCGCGGTCACCTATCGCTGTCTCGACTCCGAGAGCGGGAAAGCGGCGTTCATCCAAGGTTCCGTCGACTTCGCCGGAAGCGACGTTCCCATCAGCCCGGCCGAAGCCGAGCAGCTCCACGCGAAGGGCGTGGCGTACGTGCAGTTCGCGTACGTCGGCGGCGGAATCGTCATCGCGTACAACCCCGGCTCGGGCCTGCCCTACAACCTGAAGCTGAGCGCCGACACGATTGGAAAGATCTTCAGCGGCCAGATCGTCAAGTGGGACGACCCCCAGATCGCGACCGAGAACGAGGGCGTGTCGTTGCCGGACCTGAAGCTTCGCGTCGCCGCGCGGTCCGACAGCTCGGGGACTTCGCACTGGTTCACGACGTTCATGGCCCAGACCTCGCAGTCATGGCCGGGTGGCACTCGGGACGTCTTCGACGCGCCGCCGTTGCCCGGGTTTCCCGGCCTGCTCACCGTTGCCGGTAGCAGCGACGTCGCGGACGCTGTGCGCGACAACCCCGGCATGATCGGCTATGTCGAGCTCAGCTTCGCTCGCGAGCGCAGGCTCAACGTCGCCGCTGTCCAGGGGAGGGATGGCTTCGTGCTTCCCGAGACGAGCGCCGTCACCGACGCCATTGCCGCCTTGAGCCCGAACAGCGACGGCACCGTCACCCCGAGCTTCACGACGGCACCTGGCTACCCGCTCTCGGTCGTCACCTACCTGCTGGTGCGTCAGGACAACGCCAGCCGTCAGACCGCCCTGAACCTCCGCACGTTCGCTGGTTTGCTGCTCGCGAACAACGACAACGCGTCGTCGCTCGCCTACGCGCCTCTCCCGCCGAGCCTGACTGGATACGCGAAGGAGCAGATTGCGACGATCGGTCCTGGTGGCAGCGTCCCCGCGTCGACGACGACGGTGCCGCCCCCGAGCTCGGCCCCGCCGACGGTCTCCCCGACAATCGTGGTGCCCTCCACCGTGCCGACCACGACGCCGGTCACCGGGTCGACCTCAGGCTGGCTGATCGCGCTCGGGCTCCTGCTCGTCGCGGTCGGCTGTGGCCTCGTCCGCCTCGAGCACCGATCTGGCCCCCCCGCCGGGGCCAGATCCGTGCCAGTTCCCGCCGGACCTTTGCGTCACGCGCGGTGCGGAGCACCGTCGCGGGCACTGACGTCGCTCAGCTACGGCCGCACAGGGGGGAGGTGGCAGCCGATGGCGAGACCAGTCACGGCAGCACCCGCGACGAGCATCGTGGGCGAGACACCGGCGAACCCGTAGAGCGCGCCGCCCAGCGCGCCCGCAAGGCCGCTCGCCGTGACCGCGACAGCGCGCACGAACCGCCAATCGGAGGTTCGGGTTGTGTCGAACTCGGCCGTGACTCGCATCGCCCCATCTTCGTCACCGACGCCCTCGTTCCTCAGTGATGTGCATCACCTTCAGACCGGACACGCGTCGCTCCTTCCGATCTCTTCGGACAACGGCCGTAGAGTGCCGCGCGTGACGGCCGCAGTCGACCTTTCTTCGTTGTTCTCACTGGACGGACGCGTCGCGGTGGTGACGGGGGCGTCATCTGGTCTCGGCGACCGGTTCGCGCGCGTGCTTCATGCCGCAGGCGCGACGGTGGTCGTCGCGGCGCGGCGCAAAGAGCGGCTCGACGCGCTGGCGAGCGAGCTGCCTGGCAGCACCGCGATCGCGTGCGATGTGTCCGAGACGATCGACCGCGAGCGACTCATCAGGGAGGTGGTCGAGCAGCACGGCACGATCGACGTCCTGGTCAACAACGCCGGCATCGGGCACACCGTGAGCATCGAGGACGAGACTCTCGAGGTCTTCCGAAGCGCGGTCGAGGTGAACGTCACCGCCATCTGGCATCTGTCGAAGCTCGCGGGCGAGGTGATGGTCGCCCAGCGCCGCGGCAGCATCGTGAACATCGCGTCGATGCTCGGTGTCGTCGCGTCGACTCCGGTGAAGCAGGCGCACTACAGCGCGAGCAAGGGCGCGGTCATCAACATGTCGCGCGAGCTGGCCTGCCAGTGGGCGCGCAAGGGCGTCCGCGTGAACGCTCTGGCTCCGGGCTGGTTCCCGAGCGAGATGACGGCGGGGATGGAGAGCGACGAGTCCGCCATCCAGTTCGTCAAGACGCACTGCCCGATGGCGCGCATGGGCGAGGGCCACGAGCTCGATGGTGCGTTGCTGCTGCTCGCGAGCGACGCCGGCAGCTACATCACGGGCGAGACGCTGCTCGTCGACGGCGGCTGGACCGCCCGCTAACTCAGCCCTTCAGGGCCGCTACGAGGGCGGCGCGGGTGCGCTCGCGCTCCTCGGGGGTGGCCGCCGCCTCAGCGGCGGCGAAGTCGGTGACGCCGATCTTCGCGAAGTGGTCGATGCCGGAGAGCACCTCGTCCTCCGAACCGAGCAGGCCGATGTCGGCCGGGTTCTCGACCCCCTCCTTGTCGAGCATGGCCTTGTAGGAGGGGAGCGTCGGATAGATCGCCAGCGACTTCGCGATGCGCTCGCGGGCGGCTTCTTTGTCGTCGGTGACGCATACGGGGATGCCGGCGATGACCCGAGGGGTCGCGTCGCGCCCCGCCTTCTCCGCTGCCGCGTTGATCGACGGGATGACGTGGCTCTCGAGGGTTGCGGGGCCGGTGCACCACGTGAGCGTGCCGTCCGCGACCGCGCCCGCGAGCTCGAGCATGCGGGGAGCGAGGGCGGCGAGCACGACGGGCATCGGTGACGAGCCCGGGACCGTGACTTGGCCGCGGGCGGTCAGCGTCTCGCCCTGATATGAGATGGCCTCCCCGCGCAGGAGGGGCAGCAGGGCGCTGAGGTACTCACGCATGTGGCGTGCCGGCTTGTCGAACGAGTAGCCCCACATCCCCTCGATCACGACCTGGTGCGAGAGCCCGATGCCGAGCACGAGGCGACCGCCGGCCGCGGCGTTCGTCGTCAGGGCCTGGCCTGCCAAGACCATCGGGTGCCGGGGGTAGGTGGGCACCACGGACGTACCGAGCTCGATGCCGGGGACCTCTCGCCCGATGATCGCGAGGATCGTCAGGGCGTCGTGGCTGAAGACCTGTGGCACCCAGTAGCTCGCGAACCCTTGCTCATGAGCAGTGCGTGCCGCGGCGACGTAGCCGTCCACTGTTCCTTCGCCGACATCACCCGTGAAGATCCCGATGCGCATGCGCGCACCCTAGGGGGAACGTCAGCTCGCGAGCACTCTCGCGCTGGCCAGCATGTCGCGGGCGAAGGCCTCGTCGCCCTCGATGTCGAGGTCGAGCTCGTCGACGTCGAGATGACGCCCCGCGATCCGGCAGAAGCCGAGCGCGTCGATCACGACGAGCGCGTCCTCGTCGCCGGGAGCGGGTGGCTCCTCCGCGGTCGACACGACGTAGGTGCCGCCGCCCGGGCCGGTGAGCACGAGGCGAGCGGAGCGGCCGGGGTGAGGAGTTCCCACATAGGCGAGCGTGAAGGGCAGCACCCCGCCCGCGAGGCGGCACATCGCCGACAGCTCGTCGCCGCCCGGGACCAAGGGCTCGTGGGCCACAGCCCGGCGGATGTCGTCGACGTGGGCCCAGAGCTCGAAGCTCGCGGCGACGAGTGCCGTCGCTCGCGGCACCTCGAACCCGTAGTACTGCGTGATCGTCGTGAGCTCCTGGCCGTCGAGGGCGGCGGCGTGCTCGGCGAGCGCGCTGAACGCGTCCGCGAAGACTGCAGTGGCCTCGGCGGGGGATGCGCTGCGCTGCGCGTCGATGAACGGCTGCGTGAAGGCCACGTGCTCGGCGAGAGGGAGATCGCGGATCGCCTCGTCGCGCCCCAGCGCGCCGTCGAGGTACCGGGCGGCGCCGACGAGGTGTCCGACCATCTCGTGCACGTCCCACTCACGGCGCAGCAGCGGGGCTCGCCACTCCGCAGCTGTGAGCCGCTCGATCTCGGCGATGCTCGCCGCGATGCCGCGGCGGAAGATCTCTCGAGGATCGATCGGGTCGGCCGGATCGGGGTCGACACCGAACCCGGCAGGACGGCGCTCCTGTGCGGCGTCGAGCACGCGGCCGCGAAGGTCGCTCGCGGGAGTCGCAGCGGCGAGGGAACCCAAGAGCGCGGCGGCCTCCTGCAAGCGCGCCGCTTCGGCCGCTGCGGCAGGATCGGAGCCAAGCCTCGACTCGACGGCGGCCCGCTCCTCGGCGTCGAGCGCATCGAGGGCCAGCGCGGCCAGCTCGTGCTCGAAGTCTTCGTTCAGCGCCATGACGAGATGCCTTCCGCGTCGAGTGTGTCCGCCAGCTTGCGCAGCGCCAACCGCATGCGCGACTTCGCTGTGCCCTCCGGGATGCCGAGGATCGCCGCGACCTCGACGTACGTCTTGCCCTCGAAGTACGCGAGGTTCACACAAGCGCGCTGCTCCTCGGGCAGGTCCTGCACTGCCGTCCGAACTCGCTCACCGATCCAGAGGGAGCTCACGGCTTCGTCGATGTCGGGCGGCGCGTTCGGTGGCTGCGCGGCCATTGCGTCGGCTCGACGCCGCGAGGCCTCCTCACGACGCACCCGATCGACCGCGCGGCGATGGGCGAGCATCCCGAGCCAAGCCGCGAGCGTGCCTCGAGCCGAGTCGAACGCATGGGGGCGCTCCCAGAGCGAGACGAAGACCTCCTGCACGACGTCCTCAGCCGCGGTCGCATCGCCGAGCACGCGGCGGGCCACGCCGAAGACCGTCGGAGCGAATTGGTCGTAGACACGAGTCAGGGCGGTCTCGTCGCCCGCCGAGATCCGCTGCACGAGCCGGGCGTCCCCGGTCGCCTGCGCGGGCGCGACGGCTGCCACGGCGGCGAGGCTACTCACGCAGGCCTTTCGCAAGTCAGTGTCTCGCCGGATCACCGTAACGAACCGAGAGTCGGCCTGGGAGAATGTCGGGGATGAGCGTCACGGCGCGGCTCGCCACGGCCTGCCCTCTCGACTGTCCCGACACCTGCTCGCTCGAGGTCACCGTCGAGGACGGTCGCCTCGTCGCGATCGACGCAGGGCCGGCGAACCCGCTGACGCAGGGCTTCATCTGCGCGAAGGTCAAGCACCACGCCCGTCGGGTGTACGCGCCCGAGCGGGTCCTCACGCCGCTGGTGCGCGTCGGAGCGAAGGGCGCAGGTGACTTCCGGCCCGCGACGTGGGACGAAGCGCTCGACCTGGTCGCGTCGCGGGTCTCCGCCGCGATCGCGGAGGACGGTCCGTCGTCGGTCGTCCCCTACCTGTACAACTCGTCTGCGGGATCGCTCGCGGCTGAGGGTCTCACATGGCGGGTGTTCGACGAGATCGGCGCGGCTCGTGTGCTGCACACGATCTGCGCGGCGACTGCTGGCGCGGCCTGGCGCTCGACGTTCGGGGCGATGCTCGCGGCCGATCCGTTGGACGTGGTGCACAGCAAGCTGGTGATCGTGTGGGGCGCGAACCCCGCGATCTCGAACATCCACTTCCCCCCGCTCGTGCAGCAGGCTCGAGCGCACGGCGCGCGGCTCGTCGTCGTCGATCCCCGTCGCACCGCGATGGCGCGACGCGCCGACCGGCACCTCGCCTTGCGGCCGGGCACCGACGTCGCGCTCGTGCTCGGCATGGTGCGTCATCTGGATCGCAACGGGCTGATCGACCGGTCGTTCCTCGACACGCACGCGACCGGAGCCGACGCACTGATCGACGGGGCGGCCCAGTGGACGCTGTCGCGGACCGCCGAGGTGACCGGCGTCGACGCGGCCGACATCGCCGCCTTCGCCGAGGAGCTCGCGACGGTGCGCCCCGCGTTCGTGCGCATCGGGTGGGGGCTCGAGCGGAACCGCAACGGCGGCGCGTCGTACCGCGGCGGTGCTCGCGTTGCCGGTGCTGACCGGTCAGCTCGGCGTGCTCGGGTCCGGCGTGATGGCGAGCCTGAGCGACGCCGACGACTTTGCGCTGAACGGACCTCCCTCAGCCGGCCGCCGGAAGGTCAACATGAACGAGCTCGGCACCGAGCTGCCGCAGATGCGCGTGCTGTTCGTCCAAGGCTCGAACCCTGCGGTCACTGCCCCTCGTCAGCGTCTCGTGCTCGATGGCCTCGCACGCGACGACCTCTTCACCGTCGTGCATGACCAGGTGCTCACCGACACCGCCCTCTACGCAGACGTCGTGTTGCCCGCCACGACGCACTTCGAGGCCGACGACCTCGCCGGCTCGTACGGATCGTTCACGCGCCAGCGCATCGCGGCCGTCATCGACCGTGTCGGCGAGAGCCGCACGAACGACGAGGTGGGTGCCGGGCTCGCGGCACGCCTCGGGCTCGACATGACGCGGTACCGCACCGATCCCGACGCGTTGATGGAGCAGGGCCTCGGCGGCGCCTCTCCTGCTCCTGCGGGCGAGGTCGAGGTGCTGCACGCGCCCGGCACGGCCGTGCAGTTCCGCGACACGTTCCCCGACTTCGAGGATCGCAAGGCGCGGCTCGCTCCGTCGATCCTGCGCGACGGCGCGGTGCCCGCGTACCGCGAGCTCGAGACCGGGCCCGAGTTTCCGCTCGCGCTCATCACGCCGGCGACACACCGCACGATCAACTCGATGTTCGGCGAGTTCAACGCGGCCGAGGCGTGCGTACGGGTCCATCCCGACGACGCCGCCGCGCGCGCGGTGGCCGACGGGGACTTGGTTCGGATGTGGAACGACCTCGGCGCGCTCGAGGTGGTCGCGCGCATCGACGCAGACCTGCGGCCTGGTGTGGTGTCGATGCCGAAGGGACTGTGGCGACGCGACGTGCCGGGCGGCCTCACGGCCAACGCGCTCGTGCCCGACACGCTGAACGACCTCGCGGGCGGCGCATGCTTCAACGACGCCCGCGTGGAGATCGCGCTCGTCAGCTCCGGCTGAGCAGCTCCACCCAGTTGCCGTCGGGATCCTCGATCATCGCGATGGTGACACCGGGGCGGAACTCGGTGACGGGCACCGCGATCGTGTACCCAGCAGCGGTGCACGCGTCGACGACGTCTCGGATGTTGTCGACGCTGATCGTCCAGTAGCGGTAGCCGAGCGCCCGGTTGATGCCACCAGGTTCCGCCGCGGGCAGCTCCTTCGGATGGTGGACGAGCTTGATCAGGCTCGTTCCGCAGTACAGGCGGTACATCGTCGCTCCGCCACCGAGCGGCATCGTGCCGTCGTCCTTGAAGCCCAAGGTGTCGCGGTAGAACGCGAGCGACCGCTCGGGGTCGCTCACGACGATGCCGAGGTCGATGGAGTCCTTCGTCAGCTTCACACCCATCCGCACTGTCTAGACCGTTTGCTCACTCGACCCCGTCCTGCTGTATCCGAGTGAGCAAACGGTGAATGTTGCACCCCCTCGTCATGATGCGCCGATGGCCGGAGATCGACCTCGTGTACACGTTCATGCGGCGGCAGTTCGGCCTGATCACGCGCACTCAGGCGCTCGGGTGCGGACTGACCCCGCGGCAGATCGCGTGGTTGGTCACTCGCGGACGGTGGCGGGTGGTTCGGCCCGACGTGTACGAGGTGGCAGGCTCGCCGCCGACCTGGGAGCAGTCGGTGCTCGCCGCCGTGCTCGCGGGCGGCGAGGGCGTCGCCGTCTCCCACGGCACAGCGGGGCGGCTGCGCACCCTCAAGCACACGCTCGGAGACGACCTCGAGATCGTCGGGCCGCTGGGCCGCCACAAGCGACTCGACGGTGTCGTCGGTCATCGGTCAGGAGCGCTGTTCGACTCCGACCTCACGGTCTATCGATCGATCCCGACGACCACAGTCGCCCGGACGCTCATCGATGTGTCGGGCCGGCTGAGCGAGCGGCAGCTGGGGCAGGCAATCGACGATGCGCTGCGGCGAAGGATCCTTGACCTCGGCGACCTGCGCCGCACCGCGGGTCGGCTCGGGAGCACGCCGGGACGGTCGATGAGGAAGGTGCATCGGGCGCTCGCGTTGCGCCTCCCCGGCTATGACCCGCTCGACAGCGATCTCGAGACGCGCGCGCTCCGAGTGATCGCCGCTGCGGGCCTCCCCGTCCCTCGGCAGCAGCATCCGATCATGCTCGCGGGCGTCGAGGTGCACCTCGATCTCGCCTATCCCGACGCCCGGTTGGCGATCGAGCTCGATGGATGGGACTGGCATCGAGGCCGATCAGCGTTCGACGACGACCGCTGGCGCGACGCGGAGCTCGTGAAGCTGCATTGGATGAACCTCCGTCTCACCGCTGTGATGAGTGATCAGGCAATCGCTGACGTGATCGCCGCCGCCCTCGCTGACCGTTTGCTCACTCGAGCCGGTCCTGCTGTATCCGAGTGAGCAAACGGTTCATTCGGGGAGAAGGGCGGCGAGCTGGCGGGAGTGGGCGAGGAGGATGCCGTCGGGACTCCAGACCTCGCCGTCTTCCTCGACGAAGCCCTCCGCGGCCACCTGCGTGCGGAAGGCGACGAGGCAGAAGTCGTCGTCCGACATCGTCGGATGGGGGAGCGGCGCGCGGAAGTGCACGGTGAGGTCGACCGTCGGGATGCCCATCGGCTGCGGGAACCGGGCGAAGATCGACGGGATCCATGCGTCCGAAAACGCGGTGACCGCGAGGTGGTCGATCGGCCTGCGCACCTCGTCGTCGAAGCGGATGTACCCGCCGACCGCGGCGAGAGGGGCGCTCGTGAACGGCTGACCGCCGATCGCCCACCGCTGCTCGTACCGCTCCCGCATCGGCGACACCGCTCCGCTGGGCGTCTGCATCAACGGCAGCCGCTCGGCCTGCTCGAGCGGCAGCGCGGCCGGCATCGCGATGTCGGCGAACACCGGTCCCTCCATGCTCACCGCGAACGCAGCCATCGCGAGGGCGAGCAGCCGCTCACCCTGCACCAACTTCCCGGTGACGAACGTGACCCGCCGGCCCGCACGCTCGATCTGAGTGTGCATCTCGCACGGCCCCTCGCGGGGTGGGGCGAGGTAGTGGACCGTCAGCGATCGCGGGGTGCGCTCGGGATCGCCGACCGCGAGCGCGAGGCCCCGCAGGACGATCGCCGCGATGTAGCCGCCGTTCGGACCTCGCTCGATCCACCAGCCGGTGTCGATGCGTCCCGTGTACCGACCATCGCCGAGCGGAGTCAGCGCAGTGTCGCGGTCGAAGCGGGTCTCGGTCGGGCTGCCAGTCATCGGGGGCCGAGGCTACGGGCCGTGGGTACTGTTGGCGCCATGAAGGTTGCGCTGACTGTGAACGACTTCATCCGGCGCGCCGAGCTCGTCTACGGCGACCGCATCGGTCTGATCGACGAGCCCGACCAGCCCGCGCCCTCGTGGGGTGACCTCACCTACAAGCGGGTCGCCGAGCTCGCGCGAGCCCAGGCTGCCGGCCTCGACCGGCTCGGCATCGGTCAGGGCGAGCGCATCGCGATCGTGAGTCAGAACAGCGCTCGGCTCATGACGTCGTTCTTCGGTGTCAGTGGGTTCGGGCGCGTCCTCGTGCCGATCAACTTCCGCCTGAACGTCGACGAGGTGAGCTACATCGTCGAGCACTCCGGGGCCTCGGTGCTGCTCGTCGATCCCGAGCTCGACGAAGTCCTCTCGGGCGTCACGGCGAAGTACCGGTACGTGATCGGTGCCGAGGCCGACGACGCGCTGCTCGCGTTCGACACCGAGCCCGAGCCGTGGACGTCCGACGAAGACGCCACCGCGACCATCAACTACACGAGCGGCACGACGGCGCGGCCCAAGGGCGTGCAGCTCACGCACCGCAACATCTGGGTCAACGCAACGACCTTCGGCTGGCAGACCGGCGTGACCGATCGCGACGTCTACCTCCACACGTTGCCGATGTTCCATTGCAACGGATGGGGGATGCCCTACGCGGTGACCGGCATGGGCGGCCAGAACGTCGTGCTGCGCAAGGTCGACGGGGCCGAGATCTTGCGCCGCGTCGACAAGCACGGGGTGACGCTCCTGTGCGGCGCGCCGGCAGTCGTCGCGATGACACTCGACGCCGCGTCGAAGTGGGATGGTCCGATCCCGGGTTCGGGCCGCACGCGCATGGTGGTCGCGGGAGCGCCGCCGCCCACGCGCACGATCGAGCGCATCGAGACCGAGCTCGGATGGGAGTTCATCCAGATCTACGGCCTCACCGAGACGTCGCCCTTCCTCGTGATGAATCGCTCGCGCGCCGAGTACGACGACCTGACGCCGGGCGAGCGCGCGGCACGCCTGAGTCGGGCGGGGGCGCCTGCCCTCGGCATCGAGATGGATGTCGACGCCGAGGGCGAAGTGCTCGCTCGCGGCAACGTCATCCTCGAGGGGTACTGGGATCAACCCGACGCGACTGCGGCCGCCATCGTCGACGGGTGGTTCCACACCGGCGACGGCGGCTCGATCGACGACGAGGGCTACGTCACCATCTCCGACCGCAAGAAGGACGTGATCATCAGCGGCGGTGAGAACGTCTCGTCGATCGAGGTGGAGGACTGCCTCTTCTCGCACCCCGCGGTGGCGGAGGTCGCGGTCATCGGCGCCCCCGACGAGAAGTGGGGCGAGACTGTGGTCGCGCTCGTCGTGCTCGCGCCTGGACAGTCGGCGACCGAGCAGGACCTCATGGACCACTGCCGTTCGAAGCTGGCGCACTTCAAGTGCCCGACGAAGATCGAGTTCCGTGACGAGCTCGCCCGCACTGCCACCGGCAAGCTGCAGAAGTTCAAGCTTCGTGCGCCCTACTGGGAGGGACGCGAGCGCCTCGTGAACTGACCAGGGAGCTGCCGAGGGTGCCTGGTTTCGCGCCTGACGCTCGGTAGCATCGCAGCCCGTGCCTGCGGCCCGACGCGCTCTCAACCCGCGCCTGGTCGGGCTCGCCGTGGCTCTCGCGCTCGGGATCGCCGTGATCTCCCTGCTCTCCCTGTTCTTCGGGGACGACGACAACACCAACGCCGCGAGCATCTCTCCTGTGTCGGCCACCCGGACGACCGCAGCAGCGGCGGCAAGCGAGCCGGCGACGAGCGAGCCGGCGACGTCCGCCAGCACGACCTCGGCGAGCACGACGGCTGCCCCGACGACCACGACGACGCTCCCGAAGGTCACCTTGAACCACGTCTTCGTGCTCGGCGACTCGGTGCTGCTCGGCGCTGCGAACGAGATCCCCGCTGCGCTGCCGGGCTGGCAGGTCATCGTCGACGCGAAGGTGAGCCGCTTCCTCAACCAGGGGATCGAGGTGCTGCAGGCTCGGCGGGCCGAGATCGGCGATGCGGGCGTCGTCGTGATCCAGCAGGGGAACAACTACCTCGGAAACGAGCAGCAGTTCCGCGACGAGATCGACCAGACGATGGCGGTGCTCGCGGGTGTGCCGAAGGTGGTCTGGCTGACGGTCGCGGAGTTCACCCAGTCACGGGTCGACGTGAACAAGGAGATCCTGGCGGCCGCGCAGCGCTACCCGAACATCGTCCTCGCGGACTGGAACGGCACGTGGCTCCCGAACCGCCACGCGTTCGTGAGCCGCGACGGCCTGCACCTCACGCGGCCCGGAGCAAGGGCGATGTCCGCGCTGATCGCCTCGGTGGTGGGCGCTCCCCCGACTGGCGCTGCCGTGCCGGCCGCGGCGGCCGCGAGCGAGGCGCCGCCGACTTGTACCTGTGAGCGCCCGAAGGGGCACCTGTAGGTACGAGTCGGAGGGATCCGGGCCGCCTTTGCCTGCACTTGTACCTGTCGATGCCCTGACCCGACCTCAGGGAGCGAGCGCCGCGCCGACCGGCAGGTTCCGCAACACGGCGTAGACGAGCGCGCCGACGCCGAGCACTACCCACGCGCGCGGGAACAGTCCATGGCCCGCGCACCTCACCGACGCCGGCAAGCGACACCGCGCCCCACGCGAGCAGGGGCAGCGTGACGACGAGCAGCAGGTTGCTGCCGAGCGCTGCGATCACATGACCGTGCGCGAGGTCGCCGAGACCACGGAGACTGCCGCACAGCGGGCAGTACAACCCGGTCGCCGCGTGGAACGGGCACAACGGCACGTTCACGGTGTCACCAGTCCACCTCGTCGCATCCCTTGTGGTCGTCAGGCTCGATCTGCAGCGTCGCGTGCGCGACACCGTGCCCATCACCGAGCACCGTGCGCGCCTCGTCGAGCACTGCATGATGATCGGTGCCGACTTTCACCATCAGGTGTGCCGAGGCGACCTCCATCTCTGATGTCAGCGTCCAGACGTGCAGGTCGTGCACGTCCACGACTCCCGGGATGGCGGCGAGGTCGGCGTGCAACGCGGAGATGTCGATGTGGGCGGGTGCCTCCTGCACGAGGATCCGAACCGCTTCGCGTCCGAGCGACCACGCCCTCGGGAGGATGAACACGCCGATCGCAGCACCGATGATCGGGTCGACCCATGTCCATCCGGTGATGCCCCACACGATGGCGGCGACGATCACGCCGATCGAGCCGAGCGTGTCGGACAGCACCTCGACCGAAGCGCCTCTCATGTTGAGGCTCTCGCTCGCCCCGGGCCGCAGCAGCATCAGCGCGACGAGGTTCACGACAAGGCCGATCACGCCGACGACGAGCACGGGCACCGACGCGATCTCGCGGTCCTCACCCAACCGTACGAACGCCTCGTAGAGCACCCACGCAGCGACGCCAAACAGCAGGATCGCGTTCGCGAGCGCGGCGAGGATCTCCAAGCGGTACAGGCCGAAGGTGCGTTGCCCGTCGGTCCGCGCCCTCGAAGCGGCATGGATCGCAGCGAGCGCCATTCCCAGCCCGAGCGCGTCTGTCGCCATGTGACCGGCGTCGGACAGCAACGCCAGAGACCCAGTGGCGAGCCCGGTCGCCACCTGCACGACCAGGAACCCGAGGATCAGGAAGAACGCGGTGCGCAGCGCCTTCTCATGGCGCGCACCGGCCCGCGCGCTGCCATGCCGCGTGGTTGTGTCCCTGAGCGTGGTCATGGGTCACGATCAAACGGTACCGAGAAACGAGGCTCGTCCTCGTAGCCTTGAACCTCGTGCTGCAAGCCCGCGAGCTGTCGGTTGAGGTCGGCGGCCGTCTCGTCGTCGAAGGCGCCTCGCTGACGGTCCGCGCCCGCGACAAGGTCGGCCTCGTCGGCCGCAACGGTGCGGGCAAGACCAGCCTGCTGCGCGTGCTCGGGGGTGCGGCTCCCGCCGCGGTCTGGCGTCGTGCACCGACAGGGTGCGCTCGGCTACCTCCCTCAGGACCCCCGCATCGCCGGGCTCCTCGACGGCATCACCGCACTCACCCACGTCCTGTCGGGACGCGGCCTCGACCAGGCGACCGTCCGCATCGAGAAGCTGCGCCTCGCGATGGAGGAGGACCACAGCGAGGCGAACGTCGCTCGCTTCTCCCGCGCGGAGGAGGCGTTCCGGGCCGACGGTGGCTACGCCGCAGAGTCGGAGGTGCGGGCGCTGGTCGCCGGCCTCGGCATCGAAGGCGACCGCGTCGATCTCCCGCTCGCGGTGCTCTCCGGCGGCGAGCGACGCCGGGTCGAGCTCGCCCGCATCCTGTTCGCCGGGAGCGACGTCCTCCTCCTCGACGAGCCGACGAACCACCTCGACATCGATGCGCGGGCGTGGCTCATGAAGTTCCTCCGCGGCTACCGAGGTGCGCTCCTCGTCATCAGCCACGACCTCGAGCTGCTCGACGAGTCGATCACCCGTGTGCTGCACCTCGACCGGCCCAACGAGGAGTCGCCGGGTCACATGGTCGAGTACAAGGGCACCTACAGCCAGTACGTCGCCGCCCGGAAGAAGGACGAGGTGCGGCTCGCGAAGATCGCGTCGCAGCAAGACGCCGAGATCAAGCGCCTCTCGACGCTCGCCGACAAGATCCGCGCCAAGGCGACGCTCGCCAGCCGCGCGCACAACCTCGACAAGCGCGCCGACCGCATCAGGGCCGCGCACGTCGAGGCGCCGACGAAGGACCGCACGCTCGCGGTCAAGCTCCCTCCGCCTCCGCATACGGGACGAGTGCTGCTCGAGGTCGAGGCTGTCGCGAAGTCCTACGACGGTCCGCCCGTGTTCGAGGACGTGTCGTTCGCGCTCGAGCGCGGCGAACGGTTGCTCGTGCTCGGGCTCAACGGCGCAGGCAAGACCAGCTTGCTCCGCATCCTCGCCGGCGAGGCGACGGCCGACACCGGCACGGTCGAGTTCGGCCTCGGCGTGTCGCTGGGCTACTACGCGCAGGAGCACGAGGGCATCGTCGCGGGACGCACCTTGCTCGACCACATGCGCGACCACGCGCTCACGACCGACGTCGAGCTGCGCAGCCTCCTCGGGATGTTCGGCCTGACGGGCGACAAGGCGTTCCAAGACGCCGGCACTCTGTCGGGCGGAGAGAAGACCAAGCTGGCCCTCGCGCAGCTCGTCGCCGGCCGCCACAACCTTCTCCTGCTCGACGAGCCGACCAACAACCTCGACCCCGGGTCGCGTTCATCAGTTGCCGCCGCGCTCGCGTCGTGGCCCGGCGGCATGGTCATCGTCAGCCACGACCGCGACTTCGTCGCCGAGCTCGAGCCGAGCCGTGTGCTGCTCATGCCCGAGGGCGAGCTCGACTACTGGACCGAAGACCTCATCGAGCTCGTCGCCCTCGCCTGACGATCAGCCGGCGGCGGCTCAGCTCGAGGACACTCGCACGGGAAGGGTGATCGGGCCGCTGATGCCGATCACCGGCTTCCACGGCGCGGGGCCGGTCTGCTCGATCGTCGGCCACTTCGCCCTCATCTGCACGAGCGCCTCCGCGAGCTCGGCCTTCGCGAGGTGCACGCCGAGGCAGTAGTGGATGCCGCCGCCGAAGGTCAGGTGGGGCGGCGCTCCCACCCGCTTGATGTCGAACCGATCGGGATCGTCGTAGACCGCGGGATCGCGGTTCGCGGCGGCCGTGTTCACGCTCACGAGCTGATCCGCCGGGATCGCGACGCCGAGCAGCTCGACCGGCTCGCCCGTCTGGCGTGCAGTTCCCATGATCGCCGGCGAGTAGCGCATCACCTCGTCGACGACGCCTTGTGCGTTCGCCGCATCGTCGGGCATCGCGTCCCACTGGTCTGGGTGCTCGCAGAACAGCTGGACGGCCGCGGCGAGCTGGTTGCGGGTGGTGTCGGTGCCCGCGCTCAACACCGCGCCCGCGAGCATCCGCAGCTCAGGCCGAGTGAGCCGATCGCCCTCGTCCTCCGCCTGCACGAGCTCGGTCATGAGGTCGTCGCGGGGTTCCGCGCGCCGCGCCTCGACCATCTCGTCGATGTAGGCATCGAGCTCGTCGAAGGCGCGCAGGATGTCGGGCCCGTCGTTCACCGCGTCGAACTGGAAGATCTTGAAGATCTCGTCGGTCCAGTCGCTGAACCTCGCCCAGTCCTCGCGCGGCGTGCCGAGCAGCTCGCAGATCACCGCGATCGGGTACCACTTCACGAGCTCGACCACATCGAGCTCGCCGTCATCGGGCGCCGCGGCAAGCACTTCGGTGAACACCGACCGCATCGACGCCTTGAGCCGATCGGTCGTGCGCGGCGTGAACGACTGGGCGACGAAGCGCCGGAGCCGAGCGTGCTCCTCGCCGTCGATGCTGAGGATCCCCTTGCTGACCTTGTCCCAGAGCTCGCCTTCGGTGATTCCCTGGGCGGCCAGGGTGAGGCCTGCGGGGGCGAGGTAGCGGCGGTCGCGGAGCACCGTCTGCGCCGCCTCGTAGCTGAGCGTCTCGACGCCGAACTGCCCGCGGGCGAGAGGACCGCGCCGCAGCGCGTCTCGAAGCATCCCGTGCGGGTTCAGCTGGAAGGCCTCGCTGAACGTGTCGAGCTCGGGAAGGTCTTCGATCGCCGTCATGTCGAGACGGTAGACGGTGTGGTGTCGGTGGAGCCGGACGACGAAGAGTCGGTGCCCGACCCGCACGCGGTGAGCCCGTACTCGTCGAGACGACGGTTGATGTCGTCGAACACCGTCGAGCCCTGTTCGAGCACCGCGTTCGGATCGGCCGCGAGGTCGTCGAGCACAGCCTCCATGTCGAACAGCACGCCGTTGAGCTTGTTGGTGTCGGCGGCCGGCAGACCAATGGTGCGGATGCGGGTGATCTCGTCGCGAGTCGCGGGGATGAAGGTCGTCTTGACGAAGGCGATGATCTGATCGTCGGTCGGGGCTTCTCCGAGGTCGGCGGAGGCCGCCGCGATGAGCTTCGCGGTCTCGTCGCAGACCGCGTTGGCCTGCGCGACGAAATCGCTCTTCGGGGGAGGAGCTGCGGGCGCGTCGTCGCCGCACGCGGCGATCAGGGTCAGGGCTTGAGCGACAACGACACAGGCCGCGACACGTCCTCGAAGAAGTCGTTGCCTTTGTCGTCCACCACGATGAACGCCGGGAAGTCGACCACCTCGATCTTCCACACCGCCTCCATCCCCAGCTCGGGGTACTCGAGCACATCGACCTTGGTGATGCAGTCCTTCGCGAGTCGCGCCGCGGGACCGCCGATCGACCCGAGGTAGAAGCCGCCGTACCTCTTGCACGCGTCGGTGACCGCCTTCGACCGGTTGCCCTTCGCGAGCATGACGAAGCTGCCCCCGTGCGACTGGAACAGGTCGACGTAGGCATCCATGCGGCCGGCCGTCGTCGGCCCGAACGAGCCCGACGCGTAGCCCTCCGGCGTCTTCGCCGGACCTGCGTAATAGACCATGTAGTCGCGCAGGTACTGCGGCATCTCGTCGCCGGCGTCGAGGCGCTCCTTGATCTTGGCGTGGGCGATGTCGCGGGCGACGACCATCGGCCCTGACAGTGCGAGCCGCGTCTTCACGGGGTACTGCGAGAGCGTGGCGCGGATCTCGCTCATCGGACGGTTGAGGTCGATCTGCACGACCTCGCCATCGAGATCTTCGTCGGTGACCTCGGGCATGAACCGCGGGATCGCGCTCGAGCTCTTCGAGGAAGACGCCGTCGCGCGTGATCTTGCCGAGCGCCTGACGGTCGGCCGAGCACGAGACTGCGATCGCAACCGGGCACGACGCGCCGTGACGCGGGAGCCGCACGACCCGCACGTCGTGGCAGAAGTACTTGCCACCGAACTGTGCGCCGATGCCGAACTGCCGGGTGAGCTCGAGCACCTGCTGCTCGACTTCGGTGTCGCGGAAGGCGACGCCGGCTGCGTTGCCCTCGGTCGGCAGCTCGTCGAGGTAGCGGGCCGACGCGTACTTGGCGACCTTCAACGCGTACTCCGCTGACGTGCCGCCGATGACGACTGCGAGGTGGTACGGCGGGCACGCGGACGTGCCGAGCGTGCGCAGCTTCTCGTCGAAGAACTTCATGAGGCTCGCCGGGTTCAGCAGCGCCTTCGTCTCTTGGAAGAGGTAGCTCTTGTTCGCGGAACCGCCACCCTTCGCCATGAAGAGGAAGTGGTACTCGTCGCCTTCCGTCGCATAGATCTCGATCTGGGCTGGGAGGTTGTTGCCCGTGTTGACCTCGGTGTACATGTCGAGCGCGGCCATCTGCGAGTAGCGCAGGTTCGACGTCTGGTAGGTGTCGAACACGCCGCGAGCGATCGCAGCCTCGTCGCCGCCACCGGTGAGCACGAGCTCACCCTTCTTGCCGACCACGATCGCGGTGCCGGTGTCTTGGCACGACGGCAGCACGCCGCCCGCCGCGATCGACGCGTTGCGCAGCAGCTCGAGCGCGACGAAGCGGTCGTTGTGCGACGCCTCGGGATCGTCGAGGATCGCGCGCAGCTGCGCCAGGTGGCCCGGACGCAAGAAGTGCGCGATGTCGCGCATCGCCTCGGCCGTGAGGAGGCTCAGCACGGCCGGCTCGACCTCGAGGAAGTGCCTGCCCGCGGCCTCGACCGTGCGCACGCCGTCGGTCGTGAGGAGTCGGTAAGGGGTGTCGTGATGCTCGCCGCTCGGGAGCATGTCTTGGTACTGGAAGTCCGCGGTCACCAGGTTGAAAGGTACAGGCGTAGCGTCCGGCTCATGACCTCGACCTATCGCACCGAACACGACTCGATGGGTGAAGTGCAGGTGCCCGCCGACGCGTTGTGGGGCACGCAGACCCAGCGCGCGATCGAGAACTTCCCGATCTCGGGCCGGCCGATCGAGCGGGCGCTCATCGGTGCGCTGGCGACGATCAAGGGCGTCTCGGCAACTGTCAACGGTGAGCTGCGGGTCATCCCGAAGGACACGGCGGCTGCGATCCACGATGCCGCGGCCGAGGTCGCTCGCGGCAGGCACGACGACCACTTTCCGATCGACGTCTTCCAGACCGGGTCGGGCACCTCGTCGAACATGAACATGAACGAGGTCATCGCCCGGCTGGCGTCAGTAGTCGCTCGGGCGACCGGTGCATCCGAACGACGACGTGAACGCCTCGCAGTCGTCGAACGACGTGTTCCCGTCGGCGATCCACCTCGCGGCGACACGGGAGCTGTCGAAGGATCTGATCCCCGCGCTGGAACACCTGGCGAAGGAGCTGCGTCGGCAGCAACGCCGGTTCCGCTCGGTGGTCAAGGCCGGGCGCACGCATCTCATGGACGCCACGCCGGTGACGCTCGGCCAGGAGTTCGGCGGCTACGCGCAGGCGATCGAGAACGGGATCGAGCGGATCGTGGCTGTGCTGCCGCGGGTGGGCGAGCTGCCGATCGGCGGACACCGCGGTCGGCACGGGCATCAACTGCCCGCGTGGGTTCGCGAAGCGTGTCGTCGCCAAGATCGCCACCGACATGCAGCTGCCGCTCACCGAGGCGCGTGACCACTTCGAAGCGCAGGGCGCGCGCGATGCGTTGGTCGAGGCGTCGGGCGTGTGCCGCGTGATCGCCGTCTCGCTGAACAAGATCGCGGCCGACATCCGATGGATGGGGAGCGGCCCGAACGCGGGGCTCGCCGAGATCCACATCCCCGATCTGCAGCCGGGCTCGTCGATCATGCCGGGCAAGGTCAACCCGGTCGTCGCCGAGGCCGTGCAGCAGGTGGTCGCGCAGGTGATCGGCAACGACGCCGCGGTCGCCTGGGGTGGCGCGATGGGCAACTTCGAGCTGAACGTGATGCTGCCGGTCATCGCCCGAAACCTGTTGGAGTCGATCCGGTTGCTGTCGGCGGTGTCACGGGTGTTCGCCGACAAGTGCATCCACGGCATCGAGGCCGACGAGGAGCGGTGCTACCGATACGCAGCGTCGTCGCCCGCGATCGCGACCGGCGCTCAACCCGCTCATCGGCTACGAAGCCGCGGCGCGCGTCGTGAAGCAGGCCCAGAAGGAGGGCCGTACGATCCGCGACATCGTCGTCGACGAGGGACTCGTCAGCGCGGCCGAAGCCGACAAGGTGCTCGACGTGATGGCGATGACGAAGGGCGGCGTCGCGAAGTAGGCGCCGCGCGGCCCGGGAGGGGGCGTCGTGGGCGAGCGATCGGCAAAGGGAACGAGATGGTTCGCGGTGCGTTGCGTCTTCAAGCTCGCCGACGCGTATGAGGAGCGGATCACGCTGTGGGCGACAGACTCGTTCGAGGCTGCGATGCCTACGAGCTCTTCGAGCCTCCCGGACACGGCGTCGAGGTGTTCTCACTGCTCCGGACGAGCGCGCTGACAGAGGATTCGTACGTGACCACGTTCTTCGACACCGGGACCGAGCGCCAGACCGACCTCTCGCCATGACTCGATCACTCGGCGCGAACCCCGCCCGAGGCGAGGCGTTCGCGCGATTGCCCGCGGCATAGTGCGGCAAACGCGCGAACGGTCGTGGCGAGACCGGGGTCGCGGTCAGCCCGCAGCGGGCGTGCCCGCGAACGCGGCGGGGTCGCCGCGATCGGGGATGAGCGGACCCTTCCAGCTCATGACCTCGGCAAGGTTGTCGGAGAGCGACTTCCACTCAGCGGGCTCCCAGCCCTCGGCCGCGCCACCGATCGTCAGGTCGGTCTTGAGCCACACGAGCGCGGGCAGTCGATCGAGCCCCATCCCTCTCACCGCGGTGCGGTCGGGATCGACGTAGGTGAGGAACTGCCGCGCCAACGGTCCGAGGAACGTGCGCGCCCCCTCGGCATCAGAGGTGACGAGCCACGCGACGCGGCAGTCGGCCTCCTTGAAGACCGAGAGGATGCGGTCGCCTGCGTCGAGCACCCACGCGCTCTCGCTCGTGTACGGGTCGAGGCAGACGAGCAGCAGGTGGAAGTTCGTGAGCCACTCGCTGACCGTGCGCTTCTCGCCGTCGACGGTCGTGAGGACGAGATCGCCGGACGGGTCGTGCGCCACGGCGGCAGAAGGTAGCGCCTGCACCGAGGGGTAGCGTGCCTTCGATGCACCCCATCGAGCGCTTGCGCTACGTGGCACGCGCCTCGGGGGCCGATCAAGGGCTGCTGGTGCGAGAGACGGCGGGCGCGCTCGCGTCGCTCGGGTTCGACCCGCCGGGGCTGGTGACTGCGTGCCGCCGGATCATCGACCGCCACCCCGCGTCGGGTCCGCTGTGGTGGCTGTCGGCGCGGGTGCTCACCTCGAACGACCCAGTCGGCGAGGCCTGGCGGGCGGCAGACGAGATCGCCGACGACCCCACGCCCGACGCGCTGGCCCACGCGATCCCCGACGAGGCGACGATCTGCCTCCTCGGATGGCCGGAGCAGATCGGCGACGCGCTGCCGCGCCGCGGCGATCTCGATGTCCTCGTGGTCGACGCGCTCGGCGAGGGGAGCGGCCTCGTGAGGCGCTTGCAGCGGGCCGAGGTCGACGCGTTGGACGTGCCGATGTCGGGCCTCGGCACGGCGGTCGCCGACAGTGACCTCGTGCTGCTCGAGGCGTCCGCCTTCGGTCCCGGCGGATGGGTGGGGGTTGCCGGGTCACGCGCCGCCGCCGCGGTCGCCCGCCACGCGGGCATCCCAGTGTGGGTCGTCGCGGGCATCGGGCGTCTCTTGCCCGCACGCATGTGGGACGCGCTCGCCACGCGCCTCGACGACGACATGCCGTGGGAAGCCGACGACGACGTCGTGCCCTCCGACCTCTGCGACATGCTCGTCGGCCCCGCGGGGCCGCTGCCCCTTGCCGACGCGCTCCGCCGCATCGACTGCCCGATCGCGCCCGAGCTCTTCAAGCCCAGCACCTGACCGTTCGGTAGCGTCGCCGCTCATGCCGTCACGCCGCGACCTCATCAAGATGACGCCCGAGGAAGTCGACGCGTTCCTCCACGAGACCCACACGATGAACGTCGCCACGATCGGCCGCGACGGCACTCCTCATCTCGTTGCCATGTGGTACGGCTTCCTCGGTGACGCACCCGCGTTCTGGACGTTCGGCAAGTCGCAGAAGATCAAGAACCTCGAACGCGACCCCCGCATCACGTGTCTCGTCGAGGCAGGGGACGAGTACGCGCAGCTCCGCGGCGTCGAGCTCGTCGGCAGGGCCACGGTCATCACCGACACCGACGACATCATCGCCATCGGCCTGAGCACCTCGCAGCGTCACACCGGTGCTGATCCCGAGGCGTCGCGGCCGTTCGTCGAGGCCCAAGCCGGCAAGCGGCTGGGTGTGCGCATCGACGTCGAGAAGGTCGTGTCGTGGGACCACCGCAAGCTGGAGGGTCGCTACTGAGCTCGCAAGCCGAGGCCGAGGCTGCTGCCGCGACGCTCGGACCTCACGATGTCGCGGTCGTGCTCGGCTCGGGCTGGGCCGCCGCGCTCGAACGACTGCCCGCAGCGACGAGCGACCTGAGCGTCACCGACCTACCTGGCTTCGCGCCGCCGACCGCCGAAGGTCATGCAGGTCGCGTGCTGTCCGTGCCCGTCGGCGGCCGGCGTGTCCTCGCGTTCGTCGGTCGTCATCACCTCTACGAGCGGCGTGACGTCCGCGCGGTCGCGCATGCCGTGCGCACCGCGGCGGCCGCCGGCTGCACGACGGTCGTCCTCACCAACGCGTGCGGCTCGATGGACGACACGATGACGCCCGGCGCCATCGTCCTCGTCAGCGACCACATCAACATGACCGGCATCTCGCCCATCGAGGGCTCACAGTTCGTCGACCTCACCGATCTCTACTCGTCGCGACTGCGCGCCGTGTGCCGCACGATCGACCCGTCGCTGCCAGAGGGCGTCTACGTCGGGTATTGGGGGCCGAACTACGAGACACCCGCCGAGATCCGAGCCTTCCGCGTGCTCGGTGGCGACCTCGTGGGCATGTCGACGGTGCTCGAGGCGATCGCGGCGCGCGCCGCGGGCCTCGAGGTGCTGGGCCTCTCACTGGTGACGAACCGCGCCGCGGGCCTCGGCGGGCCGCTGAATCACGAAGAGGTGCTCGAGGTCGGCCGCGCGTCAGGCGACCGCGCGGGTGCGCTCCTCACCGCGCTCCTCGCGCACCCCGAGCTCACCGCGTAGCTCAGGTCGGTTGGTTGAGCTCGATGCGGTTGCCCGACGGGTCGCGCACGAAACCCTGACGACCTGCGCCTGGGACGACGTTCGGGTCGACCCGGACCTTTCCTCCTGCGGCTGTGATCGCTGCGACCGCCGCGTCGAGATCCGCGACGCGCAATGCGTAGTGCTGACGAGGGTCGGGCGCGGCGTCGGGCATCTCCATCAAGTGGATCTGATGGTCGCCGGCCTGGAACCACGCGCCCGGGAACCCGAAGTCGGGACGGTCGATCTGCTCGAAGCCCATCACGTCCGCGTAGAAGCGCACTGCGGGCTCGAGCTCGCGGACGCTGATGGCAACGTGGTGGAGCCCTGTCGTGTGCATATGGGTATGGTCGCGCCGATGGGCGAGATGATCGAGTTCCAGAGCAACGGCGGCACGTGCCCGGGCTACCTGGCGACCCCCGCTTCGGGATCAGGCCCCGGCGTGGTGATCATCCAGGAGTGGTGGGGCCTCGTCCCCCACATCAAGGATGTCGCCGACCGCTTCGCGAAGGAAGGCTTCGTCGCGCTGGCCCCGGACCTCTATCGCGGCAAGGCCGCGAGCGAGCCGGACGAGGCCGGCAAGTACATGATGGCGCTCAACATGGCGCAGGCCGCGAAAGACATGGGAGGCGCGGTCGACGAAGTCGCGACGCGCGGTTCGACCGCGGGTGTCGGAGTCGTCGGCTTCTGCATGGGCGGAGGGCTCACGCTCGTGCTGGCCTGCCAACGTCCCGACAAGGTGAAGGCGGCCTGCCCGTTCTACGGCGTCATCCCGTGGCCCGAGGCGCAACCCGACTGGACCAAGCTCGAAGCCGCGGTCGAAGGCCACTACGCACAGAACGACGATTTCGCCTCGCCCGAGGCAGTGGCTGAGCTCGAGGACAAGCTGAAGAACCTCGGCAAGGACGTCGTGATGTACGTGTACCCCGACGCCGATCACGCGTTCTTCAACGACGCCCGTCCGGAGGTGTACAACGCGGCCGCGAGTCACCTCGCCTTCTCTCGGACGGTCGCGCATCTTCGGGGTCATCTGCGCTGAGCAAGGCGAAAGGCTGCGCATCCGGGGGCAAAGCCCTCGGGCCGCTCGCGCGCGCCCGGTACCGTGAGCAGGCGTGAGCGAGACCGTCCGCATCGGCATCCTCGGCTGTGGCAACGTCGGCGGCCCGCTCGTCGGGCTCATCGACGAGCGCGCGCGAGCGATCGAGGCTCGCACGGGCCTGCGCCTCCAAGTCGCACGCGTCGCGGTGCGCAACCTCTCGCGTGAGCGCGCCGTGCCGATCCCCGACGGCCTGCTCACCCGCGACGCCGCCGAGGTCGTCGAGGATCCGACGATCGATCTCATCGTCGAGGTCATCGGTGGCATCGAGCCGGCGCGCGAGCTGATCCTCACGGCGCTCAAGCACGGCAAGCCGGTGGTCACTGCGAACAAGGAGCTGCTCGCGAACGTCGGTGCCGAGGTCTTCAGCGCCGCCGACGCCGCGGGATGCGATCTGCTGTTCGAGGCTGCGGTGGCCGGCGGCATCCCGTTGGTCCGGGCGCTGCGCGAGTCGCTCGCCGGCGAGCCGGTCCGCCGCATCATGGGGATCGTCAACGGCACGACGAACTTCATCCTCACCCGGATGACCGACGCGGGCGCGAGCTACGGCGACGCGCTCTCCGAAGCGCAGAGCCTCGGGTATGCCGAGCGCGATCCCACTGCGGACGTCGAGGGGTACGACGCAGGCGCGAAGGCGGCGATCATCACGTCGATCGCGTTCGGCGTCCGTGTGGTCGCCGGCGACGTGTACCACGAGGGCATCAGCCAGATCACCGCCGACGACATCGCCGCCGCCACGCGGCTCGGCTACGTCGTGAAGCTGCTCGCCATCGCCGAGCGGTTCGACGACGGCGCGCTCGCGGTGCGTGTGCACCCGGCGATGGTGCCTGTCGCGCATCCACTCGCGAGCGTCCGCGACAGCTACAACGCGGTGTTCGTCGAGGGTGATGCGGTGGGGTCGCTCATGTTCTACGGACGCGGCGCGGGCGGGCGCCCGACCGCGAGCGCGGTGCTCGGCGACGTCATCGACGCGGCGAGCAACCTGCGCAAGGGCACGCACGCGATCGATCGGGATGTTCGAGCGCGCTCGCATGCTGCCGATCGACGAGACGAGCGCCGAGTACTACATCCCGCTCGAGGTCGCCGACCGGCCCGGCGTGCTCCACGCGGTCACCGGTGTGTTCGCGGCGCACGACGTCTCGATCCGCACGGCGGAGCAGGAAGGCCTCGGCGACGACGCTCGCCTCGTGTTCATCACGCACACCGCGCGCGAGGCAGACGTGCAGGCGACGTTGCACGACCTCCGCGACCTCGACGTCGTGAAGCAGGTCGGCAGCATCTTGCGCGTCGTCGGCACCAGCTCGTGAAGTACGTCAGCACCCGCGGCGCGGCGCCGGTCGTCGACTTCGCGGGAGCGATGCTCGGCGGTCTCGCCTCCGACGGCGGTCTCTACGTCCCCGAGTCGTGGCCCGCGCTGCCGGCGGGCCTCAGGCGGGCCGCGCCCTACGCCGAGACGGCTGCTGAGGTGATCTGGCCCTTCGTCGACGGCATCGATCGCGACGCGCTGGTGAGCACCTGCGTCGAGGCCTACGCCACCTTCCGCCACGACGCCGTGTGCCCGCTCGTGCAGCTGTCCGACGACACGTGGCTGCTCGAGCTCTTCCACGGGCCGACGCTCGCGTTCAAGGACGTCGCGCTGCAGCTCGTCGGGCGCCTGATGGACGACGAGCTCGGTCGTCGCGGCGAGCGCACCTCGATCGTCGTCGCGACGTCGGGCGACACCGGCTCGGCCGCCATCGAGGCCTGCCGTGGGCGCGACAACCTCGAGATCTTCGTGCTGCACCCCGCCGGCCGCGTGTCCGAGGTGCAACGCCGGCAGATGACGACGGTCGTCGAGCCCAACGTGCACAACATCGCGCTCGAGGGCACGTTCGACGACTGCCAGGACATGGTGAAGGCGCTGTTCGCCGACGCGGCGTTCCGCGAGGAGCACCGCCTCGGCGCCCTCAACTCGATCAACTGGGCGCGAGTCGTCGCGCAGGTCGTCTACTACGTAACTGCGGCTGATGTCGCTCGGCGCGACCGAGACGCAACCGATCTCGTTCGCCGTGCCGACGCGGCAACTTCGGCAACGTGCTCTCGGGGTGGGTCGCCAAGCAGATGGGCGTGCCGATCCACCAGCTCATCGTCGGCTCGAATCGCAACGACATCCTCACCCGGATCGTCAACCACGGGCGCATGGAGATCGCCGACGTCGTGCCGACGATGAGCCCGAGCATGGACATCCAGATCTCGTCGAACTTCGAGCGCGTGCTGTTCGAGCTCAACGGCCGCGACGGCGGGCTGACCACCGAGCAGATGGGCGTGTTCCGCTCGAGTGGGCGCATGGCGCTCGAGTCAGATCAGCTGCGAGAGCTGCAGGCGACGTTCACCGCTGCGAGCGTCGACGAGCAGGGCACGCTCGACCAGATCGCCCGCACCTACCTGGGCTCGGGCGTCGTCGTCGACCCGCACACCGCGGTGGGCTTGCGCGCCGCGGAGGTCGCCCGGCGCGTCGCTGACATCCCCGTGGTCGCGCTCGCCACCGCGCATCCCGCGAAGTTCCCTGACGCCGTCGAGAAGGCGATCGGCACGCGGCCTGCGTTGCCCGAGCACCTCGCCGATCTCTTCGATCGGCCCGAGCGCTACGTCATCGTGGCGAACGACATCGGCGCGGTGAAAGCAGCTCTCACGAATACCGAGTGACGTAGCCCCGCTGGCGGAACTGCTCGAGCCTGGAACGCACCCACCAGAGCGAGAGCGCGGCCAGCACGACGAGCGCCGACTGCGGCGATCGCGATCTCGTCCCACGGCAGCGGCTCGCCGGCGACCACGGCTCGAGCCGCGGCGAACGCGTGGGTCGTGGGCAGCACTCGCGCGATCGGCTGGAGCACCGCAGGCAGCGCGCCGACGGCGTAGAACGCGCCCGAGAGCGGCCACAGCAGGAACGCGAGTGCCCAGGCCAGCACCTCTGCGCCGGCGCCGAACCGCAGCACCAGGCCGATGACGAACAGGGCCAGCACCCAGCCCATGAACAGCAGGATGATCGCGCAGGGGATGAGCTGCACCGCGATCGTCGTGACGTTGAACGCGTAGAAGAGCAGCGCGGTGCACGAGACGAAGACCATCCCGATGAAGACCTTGCTGAGGCCGAACACGGCGGTGCCGATGAGGTACTCGGTCTCGCGGAGCGGCGTGACCATGAGGTTGAGCAAGCTGCGCGTCCACGTCTCTTCGAGGAACCCGGTCGACAGCGCGAGGTTCGACGCGAAGAGGATGTGGAAGAGCAGCAACCCGGTGAGCACCGCGGGCACGGTCTTCGTGTCGCCCGGTGTGCTCTTCGCCAAGCACGACCGCCAGCGACCCGAACAGGATCGAGTCGATCGCGGGCGCGGCGACGTCGAACCATCGGTGCGGGCTGCGCTTGAACACGATCGCGTGACGCGTCGCGATCGCGCGCATCCGCCTGACGTTGAGTCCGATCATCGACGTGGCTCCGTGGCTCGATGCTCCGATGCGAGGTGGATGAACATGTCCTCGAGCGACTCGTGCCCATGCGCCGCGGTGATCTCGTCGACGAGCCCATCTGCGACGACCGTGCCCTTCGCGATGAACACGACGCGATCGCAGAGTCGCTCGACCTCGACCATGTCGTGGCTCGTGACGAGCAACGCGGTGCCCTCGTCCTCGGAGATCTCGCGCAAGCCAGTGCGCACGCGCAGCGCGACGTCCGGGTCGAGCGACGCGGTGGGCTCGTCGAGCACCAGCAACGCAGGATGATGCAGCACCGACTTCACGATGCCCGACGAGCGTGCGTTGCCCGGATGAGAGCTCTTCGTTCTTCGCCTCCGCGAGGTGCTGGATGCCGAACCGATCGAGGCCGTCGCTGATGCGGGAGTCGATGTCGTCGATGCCGTACAAGTCGGCGAAGAGCCTCAGCACCTCGTGGACCTTCATGCGCGAGGGGAGCGGGAGGTACCCGGCGGCGAAGCCGACGTGCTGCATCGCCGCGCTCCGCTCTCGTGGGAGGGCATGGCCGAGCAGCTCGATGGTGCCCGTGTCGGGGCTGATCACCCCGACGAGCATCAGAAGGGTCGTCGTCTTGCCCGCGCCGTTCGGGCCGAGCAGAGCGACCCTGTCGCCGGGCGCGACTTCGAGGTCGATCCCGGCGACGGCTTGGGCCCCCCGGAACGACTTCGTCAACCCATGCGCTCGGATGACCAGCCCCACGAAGGGGCAGTCTCACGAATTGCCGAGACTTCCGCCCGTCTTTACCGTTTGTCTTCCCGCCAGGTAGCCGTCGGCGCCTGACCCGGTGTAAAGTGGCAGTCGACCGGTTCGCCCGGTCTCCAGCCTCACCGGCTCAACCCTTCCTTCGGCGGAGCGTCGAGCGGTCGGTTGGAACTCGCCCGAAGCCTTTGGGGACTGACCTTTCGCGACAGAGTCCTTCGCGACACCGTCGTGTCAGGTCGTTTGGGGTGGTTCCTTGCCAGCACCACCTCTCCAGAGGCCCCACTCTCCCCGGTCCGCGCCCAGGCGATGCTGACCAAATCCCGAAATGAGGTGCCCATGAGCGTGGAGTCATCCGAGGCTCTCGAACGCTCGGTGCTCGAAGGCAAAGACCGCGACGCCCTCCTGCGAATCGCAGAGGTGCTCGGGGTCAAGGCCAGCTCACGCACGAAGAAGGCCGAGATCGTCGACCGCATCCTCGAGCAGACCGGCGCAGCGTCGGGCTCGAGTGGTGGCGACGAGCCCGCGGCCCCCGCAGCGAAGTCGTCGCGCGGTGGTCGGGGCGCCAAGGCCGCTGCCCCCGCCGCGGCCGAGGTTGAACCTGCGGTGAACGGTGAGGCCCCCGAAGAGGAGCCGCGCGCCGAGTGGGAGCTCGCGCTCGAGTCCGATGGCGGTGCCGACAGCGCGGCTGCGAGCACCGGCGCGTCGACCGAGGCCCCGCCGTCCACGCGTGACCGTGATCGCGACCGTCAGGGCGACCGTGACCGTGACCGTCAGGGTGGTGACCGCCAGAACGACCGCCAGGGCGGCGATGGCCAAGCCCCCGGCGAGCCCGGCAACCGCCGGCGCCGCCGTCGTGGCCGCGACCGTGACCGAGATCGCCAGGGTGGTGGTGGCGACCGCCAGGGCAGCGACCGTCAGGGCAGCGACCGGCAAGGCAACGATCGGCAAGGCAACGATCGGCAAGGCAACGACCGTCAGGGTGGCGATCGTCAGGGCGGCGAGCGCCAAGGCGGCGGCGAAGAGCAGCCGTGGGTCGGTGAGCCGATCGAGGTCGCCGGGCTGCTCGACCTGCGCGACGAGGGCTACGGGTTCCTTCGCATCAACGGCTACCTGCCGAGCCGCGACGACGTGTACGTCTCGGTCAAGCAGGCGCGGCAGTTCGGTCTGCGCAAGGGCGACCACCTCACGGGCGCCAGCCGGCCCGCCGGCCGCAACGAGCGCAACCCCGCGCTGCTGCGCATCGACCGGTGAACGGCGAGGGATCCCGAGCAGCGCGCGGCTGCGTCCGCAAGTTCGAGGACCTCACGCCGCTGTTCCCGGACGAGAAGCTGCGCCTCGAGTCCGCGGACGATCCGACCAACATGACCGCGCGGATCATCGACCTGATCTCCCCGATCGGGAAGGGTCAGCGCGGCCTCATCGTGTCGCCGCCGAAGGCGGGCAAGACGACGATCATCAAGCAGATCGCGCGGTCGATCGAGACCAACAACCCCGAAGTGCACCTCATGGTGCTGCAGGTCGACGAGCGACCCGAAGAGGTCACCGACATGCGGCGCTGGGTGCAGGGCGAGGTCGTCGCATCGACGTTCGACCGTCCGTCCGACGAGCACACGATGGTCGCCGAGCTCGCGATCGAGCGGGCCAAGCGGCTGGTCGAGCCGGGGGCCGACGTCGTCGTGATCCTCGACGGCATCACCCGGCTCGCTCGTGCCTACAACCTCGCGGCGCCGGCCACCGGCCGCATCATGTCCGGCGGCATCGACACCGGCGCGCTGTACCCGCCGAAGAAGTTCTTCGGCGCGGCCCGCAACATCGAAGAGGGCGGCTCGCTCACGATCCTGGCCACGGCGCTCGTCGAGACCGGCGTCCCGGATGGACGAGGTGATCTTCGAGGAGTTCAAGGGCACCGGCAACATGGAGCTCCGGCTCGACCGCAAGCTCTCCGAGCGCCGGATCTACCCCGCGATCGACGTCGATGCGTCGTCGACCCGCCACGAGGAGCTGCTGTTCCAGCGCAACCAGCTGCAGCAGGTCTGGAAGCTCCGCCGGGTGCTCTCGGGCCTCGGCGAGGGCGGCGGCGGCGCGGGCCTCGAGCTCCTCACCGACCGCATGAAGACGTTCAAGTCGAACGACGACTTCCTGGCCGAGATCGCCAAAGCCCCCTCCATGTAGCGGGGTGGCTCTCGCCACACGAGTGCTCGCGCGGGTGGCTCTCGCCACCGAGCTGGCGGGGTGGCTCTCGCCACCTCTGCCTCTACACTGGGACGTCCCCCGAGCACAGCAACGGAGCACTCGATGAAGGCCGACATCCATCCCACGTACGAGCTCACGACGGTGCGCTGCTCGTGTGGCAACACGTTCACCACCCGGGCGACGGTGAAGGACCTGCACGTCGAGCTGTGCAACGAGTGCCACCCGTTCTTCACGGGCAAGCAGAAGCTCGTCGACTCCGGTGGCCGCGTCGAGCGGTTCGAGCGCCGCTACGGCAAGCGCAAGACCGCCAAGAAGTAGCCCCCGAGCAGTCGTCGCGGTCCGCGCCGTGGAGGCGCATCAGCGCGAAGCCCTGTACGTCACGAAGCTGAGCGCCCTCGTCGGCGCGCCCGCAGAGCCGGTACGCGGTGGCGCAGGCGCAGTCGCCGATGGCACCGCGTGGTTCCTCGGGGAGGATCTCGGCGCCCGCGCGTTGGGGCCCGCGTTCTCGTGGGCCGACCAGCGCGGGGCCCTGCAGCTCTCGGTGATCGTGCCGCGCGACGCGGCGGGGATCGTCGCCCGGCGCGCCGCTCTCTTTCGCGATCCGCCGTCGGTGTGGGTCGCGGAGGGCCGAGACCTCGTTGCCGCGCGTGCCCGACGCCGATCTCGGCGCCGTCGCCGATCCCCCGAGCGGTCGAGGACGTCGTCGACCTCATCCTCGACGCGGGCGCCGAACGGTCGTCGAGCACGGCGTGCTCACGGGTGAGGTCGCGGGCCTCGAGGTGCTGCGCGCGGTCGTCGATCCGTACACGGGCGAGCGGCTCGAGGTCGGCCTCGGCAACCACGATCGCGAGGCGAACGCACTGGTCTACGGCAACGTGCCGCCCGTGTTCGCGATCGCGTCGGTGGTCGACCAAGTGCGCTCGCATCGCGAGGTGGGCGCGGCTCCGCACGCGTTGAACCGCATCGCAGCGTCGCGGTTGCTGCGTCATCGGCTGCTGGCCGACCCATCCTGGTCGGCGCGTCGACTCGTCGGCGCGGCGCCGCCGGTGGCCTCCGACGACCGCAACGCGCCCGGTCCCGCGGTAGCGAGCGGCGTCGACGAGGCCGGTCGATCCGTCGTCGTCGTGTGCTCGGTCGGCATCGACCTCGACCTCGTGCCCTTCGCCGCCGACGCGCGGCTCGCGCTGGATCCCGCGGCCCGGTTGCTGCTCGCTCGTCCCCGAGCGAGATGTGCACCCCGTGACGCGGCGGATGGCCGAGCGGCTCGTGCGATCCCGCGGAGATCGTCGCGGTCTCCCCGTAGCCTGGACTCCGTGCTCGAACGCCTCGCCGCCCTCGAGGACGAGTTCGCTGCAGTCGAGGCCGAGCTGGCCGACCCTGCCGTCCTCGCCGATCCCGATCGGCTTCGGCGTGCCGCGAAG
Source organism: uncultured Acidimicrobiales bacterium (assembly GCA_963739555.1). Classification (GTDB taxonomy): domain Bacteria; phylum Actinomycetota; class Acidimicrobiia; order Acidimicrobiales; family DATKAS01; genus DATKAS01. Next base: position 177,027 of record CAVUAV010000013.1, read on the forward strand.
CGGCACAAGGACCTCGGCGCGATCGTGTCGCGCTACCGCGAGTACCGCGGCCGGCAAGACGATCTCGAGGCCGCGCGCGAGATGCTCGGCGAGGCGACGGGCGACGACCGCGAGTCGATGCGTGCCGAAGCCGCCGAGGCCGAGGCCGACCTCGAACGGTTGGGAGACGAGCTCCGCGAGCTGCTGCTGCCGCGTGACCCCAACGACGAGAAGAACGTCATCGTCGAGATCCGCGGCGCCGAGGGCGGCGAGGAGGCCAACCTGTTCGCACGCGACCTGTTCGGGATGTACGAGGGCTACGCGCGGACGGATGGGATGGAAGCTCGAGGTGCTCGGCGCGGACTGCGTCCGACATGGGTGGGTACAACGAGGTCACGTTCCTGCTGAAGGGCGACGGCGTGTGGAGCCGCATGAAGCACGAGGGCGGTCCGCACCGCGTGCAGCGTGTGCCCGTCACCGAGAGCCAGGGTCGCATCCACACGTCGTCGGCGACCGTGACCGTGCTGCCCGAAGCCGAGGAGGTCGACGTCGACATCGATCCGAACGACCTCGTCGTCGACGTGTACCGGTCGTCGGGTCCGGGCGGTCAGTCGGTGAACACGACCGACTCCGCGGTGCGTGTCACGCACAAGCCGACTGGCCTCGTCGTGTCGATGCAAGACGAGAAGAGCCAGATCCAGAACCGCGCGCGTGCGATGCAGGTGCTGCGAGCGCGGCTGCTCAAGCTCGAGCAGGACAAGCAGGCGGCCGAGCTGTCCGACGCTCGACGCAGCCAGGTCGGCGGAGGCGGACGCTCCGAGAAGATCCGCACCTACAACTTCAAGGAGAACCGCGTCACCGACCATCGCATCGGGTTGACGCTCTACAAGCTCGACCGCGTGCTCGCCGGCGAGCTCGACGAGGTCATCGACGCGCTGGTCGCCGACGAGCGCACGAGGCAGCTGGCAGGCACCGCTGGCTGAGCAGGCGTCGTGGCTCGACCTGATCGTCTCGGCGACGCCTCGGCTGCTGTCTCGGCGGGAGGCGCAGTGGATCGCCGAGCAGGCGTCGGGCGGCGACCTCGACGCCGCGCCGACGAAGGTGCGCGGCTGCGCACTTCGAGCTGATGGTCGACGCGGCGCGCCGCCGGCGAGCCGTTGCAGTACGTGCTCGGATCGTGGGCGTTCCGTGCGCTCGACCTGTGGGTCGACGGGCGGGTGCTCATCCCTCGTCCCGAGACCGAGCAGGTCGTCGAGCGCGCGGTCACCGCTGCCCGCTGCTCTGATCGACCGGGCCGCGTGCTGCGCATCGCCGACCTCGGCACGGGCTCGGGAGCGATCGCGCTGTCGCTCGCGCACGAGCTGCCGCTCGGTCGCGCCGAGATCTGGGCAACCGACGTGTCGGACGACGCGCTCGCGGTCGCGAGGGCGAACCTCGCCGGGCTCGGGCGCAGGCGGCGCGTCGGTGCGGGTCGTGCAGGGGGAGTGGTTCGCCGCGCTGCCCGCGGACGTTCGGGGCACGTTCGACCTCATCGTCGTCGAACCCGCCCTACGTCGCGGACGACGAGGTGCTTCCTGCGGATGTCGCGCGATGGGAGCCCGCGAGTGCGCTGCTACGCAGGGCCGACCGGCCTCGAGGCGATCGAGCACATCGTCGCGCGAGGCCGCGGTCTGGCTCGCGTCCGCACGGTGTTCTCGTCGTCGAGATCGGCGAGACCCAGGGCGACGCTGTCGCCACACTCGCCCGCGCCGCAGGCTTCACCGACGTCGCCATCCACCAAGACCTCGCCGCCCGCGACCGCATCCTCATCGCCTCCCGCTGACCGACCCCTCGACGCGTTCTCAGTCGCGTGCAGCCGACAGATCTGACGGTCTTCGCGACTGAGTTCGGCGGGGTTGCTCGGGCTCTGCGGACCTCCTCGATCTCGGCCGCGACGATGTGCGCGCGGCGCATGACTCGTGCGGCGCTGTAGCGACGCACCATGTGCCCGCGTCGATGAGCAGGTTCTGCCGGCGGCGATCCTCCTCGAACGCTTCGGGCTGGGTGTGTGGTCCGTATCCGTCGACTTCGATGACGAGCATCTCGGCGGGATAGAGGAAGTCGACCTCGAACGTGTCGTGGCCGATGGTGATGAGCTCATGGAACAGCGGCTGTGCCCCTCCATGCTCCCGAAGCGCTTCGGCGAGCACGACTTCGGCATGGGAGTCGCTTGCTTCGAGCCGAAGCACTCGCTCGTCGAGCACCTTCCGCAACACTCCGGCGCCGGCCCGGCCCCGACGTGCGACGACGTCGAGCCCGTCGCGGACTTGACGAACGGTGACGTGGCCCTCGCGGAGCCACTGCTCGAGCGCCCGAGACACGAGCCACGGGCGGGCAACCGCGCCGAGGTCGATCAGCGTGCGGATGCGTGAGGTGACGGGCAATGGCCCGACGAACGCGATGTCGTCGTGCACGAGATCGAAGCTGCGATGGAGCACCACATCGCGCAGTCGCAGGTGGTGTTCGAAGGGGTGGGTGATCTCGACGATCTCGCATCTGAAGCCGTCGACACCCCAGTAGGCGGTCGCAGATCGGTGCGAGACCGCGCTGCCGTCGCCCGCCGAGAGCGTGGCTGCCAACAGCTTCTGTTCATGCGTCTCTTCGAACGCGACGTACCGGTACACCTCCGGCTGCACGCGTGCGCACAGACCGCGTTGCACATGGCGCTCGAGCGTCCGTATGGACATCCCGAGGTCGGCCGCCTGATCCCGGTGCAGCAGTCCCAGCTGTCTCACGCGTGTCACATCCATCTCCGCCATCGGGGCAGCCTGACAAGGGGGTGTGACATTCCCGATCCCCACCGATCTGCGTCGCAACACCCGTCAGATCTGACGGCCCTTGCGACCAAGAACGCCGGGGGGGTCAGGCGATCGCGATGCCGAGGGATTGGCGGATGAACGCGACCTGCAGCAGGAGGAGGTTCTCGGCGACGACCTCCTGCGGTGTCATGTGCGTGACGCCGGAGAGCGGCAGGACGGTGTGCGAGCGTCCGGCCTCGAGGAGCACGCGCGACATCTGCAGGGTGTGCGCGGCGAGGACGTTGTCGTCGGCGAGGCCGTGGATGAGCATCAGCGGCCGCCGCAGGCTCTTCGCGATCGTCAGCAGGCTGTTGCGGTCGTAGACGTCCGCGTTCTCCTTGGGATCGCCGAGGTAGCGCTCGGTGTAGTGCGTGTCGTACAGCCGCCACTCGGTCACGGGCGCCCCGGCGACCGCGGCGTGGAACACGTCGGGACGCCGCAGCACCGCGAGCGCGGCCAAGTACCCGCCGAACGACCAGCCTCGGATCGCGACACGCTCGAGATCCATCTCCGGATGGTCCTGCGCGACGAGCTGCAACGCATCGACCTGATCTTCGAGCACGGGACCCGCGAGGTCGAGGTGGACGGCGCGCTCCCATGTCGAGCCGCGGCCCGGCGTGCCGCGGCCGTCGGTCACGAGCACCGCAAACCCCTGGTCGGCCAGCCACTGCGACGTGAGGAACGAGCTGCGCGCCTTCATGACGGTCTGGTGGTGCGGGCCGCCATAGGGATCGAGCACGACGGGGAGCTTGCGACCCGGCTCGCGGTATTGGGGAAGGAGCAGCGCGGTCCAGAGCTTGCGCGGCCCGACGCACATCAGCTCGACCTGTGGCTCGACGAGTGGGCGCTCCGCGTTCGTGCGGATCTCGCGGTTCGCCTTGCCGGGCTTCGACACCCAAGTGCGCGGCGAGGTCGTGAGCGTGGCGCTGCGAACGACGAGCGTCGGTCCGCCGCCGACCGCGGTGTGCGTGCCCGGCTCCTCGGTGATCTGGGTGACCTTGCCGTCGAACCCGACCTGCATCACGTGCTGCTCGGTCGGCTCGTCGATTGGGTTCGCGAGCACGTAGATGCCGTCGTCCTCGACAGCCACGATCTCGCGCACCTGCAGATCGGGCGCCGTCAGCGGCACGCCGTCGACCAGCACGCGCCGCACTCCCTCGCGGTCCGCCGCGGTCACGAGACGGTCGCCTGCCCACGCGGGCGAGCCGGGCACGACCTCGACCCATGCGTCGTCGTGATCCTCCCACACGACCCGCGTCGCGAGCGTCGCGTTGTCGGCGACGAGCACTTGTGTGGAGCGCTGGTCACGCGACTGCACGAGGAACGTCAGCGGCTGCCCGGTGTGCCACTGCACCGACACGAGATAGGGATAGGTCTCGCGGTCCCATCCGAGGTACTTCGTTTCACCGTCGAGACCGATGACTGCGAGCACCACGTCCGCGTTCGGCGTGCCCGCCGCGGGATACGCGAGCTCGGTCGGCTGCGTCGACGGGTCGGCAGGGTCGGCGAGGTGGAAGCGGTCGACGCTCGAGATGTCGACCCTGCACGCGGCGACGCGGTCGCCGTCCGGAGCCCACCAGTAGCCGCGGTAGCGCCCCATCTCCTCGGCTGCGATGAACTCGGCGGATCCCCAAGACACGTTCGGATCGGGATCCTCGATGATCCGCGTGGTGCCATCGAGGTCTGCGATGCACAACGAACGTCCCGACACGTACGCGACCCGCGTCCCCGTCGGATCGGGACGCGGGTCGAACACCGCACCCTCTGCGTGGATCTCGTGTGCGGCGCCGGTCAGGAGGTTCACGGTGAACAACCGACCGGCGAGCGCGAACGCAGCCATCGATGCGTCGGCATTCGTCGCGTACGAGACGATGCCGCCCGCCTGCTCGCGGGTGCGCTCCCGGCGTGCTCGCTCTTGCGCGGGAGCTCGGCATCGGCGTCGGCGAGCAAGTCGGCTGCGTCGACGACGTGGATCTCTTCGCCGGTGTCGACGTCGAACACCCACAGTCCGTTCACCGGATCGTCGCCGGCGCCCGACCGCGCGAACACGACCCGCGTGCCGTCGCTCGACACGACGAAGCTGCGCGGCTCACCGAGCGTCAGCCGGCGAGTGCGGGCGTACTGGCGGGGGAAGGTGTCGGCCATGGCGACGGGCCGCCCTGTCCTACGGCTCGACGAGGATCTTGGCGTGCGCCTCGGGGTTGCCGAGGTCGTTGAAGGCCTGCGGCACCCCGGCGACGTCGACGGTCCCCGTGACTATCTCGGGATAGCGGGTCGTGCCCTCGCTGAGCGCCTCGAGCGCGCCGGCGAACTCGGTCGGGTCGTAGCCGAGCACGAACTGGAGGTTGAGCTCACGCCCGATGCCCGCCATCGGCCGGATGCGGTCGTCTTCCATGCACACGCCGACGACGAGGATGCGCGCGCCGCGCGGTGCCATCACCATCGCTTGGTCGATCATCCCGGGCACGCCCACGGCCTCGAAGATCACAAGGGGTCGGACGCCGTCGACACGCCGCCACGCGTCCATCGGACGCTCGACCGCGGGATCGACGACTTCGTGCGCACCCATCTTCGCCGCGAGCGCTCGCCGCGCCGGCGAGAAGTCGGACGCCACGATCGGCTCGATGCCCCGGCGGCGCAGGTCGTCGATCACCGCGAGGCCGACCGGTCCGCACCCGAGCACGACGGCGGCTTCGCCCGGTGCGATCTTCGACTTCACGACCGCGTGGATGCCGACCGCGAGCGGCTCGGTGAGCGCAGCGTCGCGATGGTCAAGGCCGTTGGGCACCTTCATCGCGACCAGGTCGCTGAGGAGCATCAGCTCGCCATAGCCGCCGGGGAACGCGTTGGAGTAACCGACCGCGTGCAAGCCCCCCGGGTCGAACGCGACCGGCATCGACACGACCGTGTCACCGACCTTCACGTTCGAGCAGTCGGGGCCGAGCTCGACGACCTCTGCGCAGAACTCGTGACCCATCACGACGTCGAGCGCCGGATCCATGCGCACCTGCGAGATCGGCTCGGGCGGGGCTTGCTTGGCCAGCTCTTCGCCGAGCACCTGCATCTTGGCGCCGTGCTTCAGCATGTGGAGGTCGGAGCCGCAGATCCCGCAGGCCAACGTGCGCACGAGCACCTGCCCGGACGCGGGGACTGGGTCGGGGACCTCGCGCACCTCCAGCGTCCAGTTGCGCATCGTTGCCGCTCGCATGGACTCCGACGCTACTGGCGCGCGACGCTGCCCGACATGTCCGTCGTGAAGATCAATGCCATCGAGGTGCCGGAGGGGATGGGCGCCGAGCTCGAGAAGCGGTTCGGTGCTCGGCTCGGCGAGGTCGAGAAGATGCCCGGGTTCGAGGGCTTCGAGCTGTTGCGCCCCACCGGCGGTGAGACTCGCTACTTCGTGTACACGCGCTGGGCGTCGGAGGAGGACTTCCAGAGCTGGGTGTCGAGCTCGGCGTTCACGCGTGGGCATGCCGAGGCCGGCGCGCGCGAAGGCAAGCCTCCGGTCTCGCACGGCGCCGCGCTGCTCGAGTTCGAAGTGGTCATGCAGGCGTGAGCTAGGCAGGAGTGAGCTCGGCCTCCGCTCCGATCTGCACCTTCTGACCGACCCACTCGCCCTCGGTGAGCAACGCGGCGACACCCCGGTCGCGGCCGATGCCCCATGTGCGGCGACCGTCCGCGAGCAGGCACGCAGCGATCGCGGTCTCGGCCACGCCGTCGCGGTCGTGCATCACCGTGTAGCCCTCGATCACCGCGTCGCCCTGCCAGTCGTCCGCGAGCTCGCGACGCGGCATCGCATCGACTTCGTCCTGCGGATGCGCGGTGCGGAACCCTTCGTCAGGGGGTGCCGTGGAGTAGACGCCGAACGTGTGCTTCGTCACGTAGCCGCCGTTCGCGCTGACGAACCCGTACGCGCCGGGCGATTCGCGCAACCGCTCGACCATCGTCGCGATCGAGTGCATCACGTAGTTGTTCCAAGGACCGCCCGCGAAGCACAGCCCGCCGGTGACGGTGAGATCGCGGTCGAGACCGAAGCCGAGCTCGTCCGCGCCGATCTGCACCGCGGACGGGAAGCACGAGTAGAGGTCGACGTGCGCGAAGTCGTCGGGCCCTTTGCCGGCGAGCTGCATCGCGGCGCGGCCCGCAGTGCGGATCGCGGGTGAGGAGTGCAGGTCGGCTCGGTTCGACACGAAGTCGGTGTCGTGCGCGTCGGCGCCGGCGTGGATGAACACCCAACGGTCCTCAGGGATGCCGAGGTCGCGCGCCTTCTCGACCGAGCACATGACCACCGCGGCGGCCATGTCGACGTCGTTGTTCGAGTTCATGAGCTTCGGGTACGGCGTGCCGATCATCCGGTTCGACGGTGACGGCGTGCGGATCTCCTCGGCGCTCTTGGCGTCGCGCACCCACGCGTACGGGTTGTCTGACGCGACCTCACTGAACCGAGCCCACAGCTCGGACGTGCGCACCTGATGCGCGTCGAACGACTCGCCTCGGTGGGCGCGCAGCGCGGTCTCGAACATCGGGTACACCTGCACGGGCATCACGACGCCGCGCTCGAGCTCGTAGGGATGGCTCATCCGCATCTCTGAGCCGATCAGCCGCGTCGGCGTCATCTCGTCGGGCTGCTTGTCCCACTCGAGGACCACATCGGCGCGGCGGGCCCGCATCCGGGTGCGCCACGTCTCCCCGCCCATGAGGACGGCGCAGTCGAGCGAGCCGTCGAGGATCTCGCTCGCGGTGAGGTTCACGAGCGTCTGGGGCGTGTTGCCTCCCGCGGTCGTGTAGGCCGTCTCGGCCGGCTGGATCCCGAGCCGCGCCGCCACGAGGGCGGCCGGATCGCGGTAGCGCCATGACAGCAGCTGCACGACGCGCAGCGACTGGGCGTGGGAGATGAGGTTCGGGGCACCCGTGTCGGCCGCGGCGGCACGCACCGCTTCGACGATGAGGTCGACGGGGCTCAGGGCGTCGTCGAGGCCTTCTGCTCGCTGCAGGTGCTGACCGACGCCGACGATGACTGGGCTGCGGGGATCGGGAGCCATGGGTCGGACGATACGCGTCGGTACACTCGCCGCGTGCCTTGGCCCTCCGATCACGACGACGAGCTCTTCTCCGTCATCGACCACGAGTTCGAGCGCCAGAACACCACCCTGCAGCTGATCGCGTCCGAGAACTTCGCCTCGCCGGCGGTGCTGACCGCGAACGGCTCGGTGCTCACGAACAAGTACTCCGAGGGCTATCCGGGCAAGCGGTACTACGGGGGCAACCGCTTCATCGACGAAGCCGAGGACCTCGCTCGCGAGCGCGTGAAGGCCTTGTTCGGCGCCGAGGCCGCGAACGTGCAGCCGCACTCCGGAGCGAACGCGAACATCGCCGCGTATCTGGCGCTCCTCGAGCCGGGTGACACCGTGATGGGCTTGCGCCTCGACCAGGGCGGCCACCTGACCCACGGGTCGCCCGTGAACGCGAGCGGAAAGCTCTTCCGGTTCGTCGCCTACGGCCTCACCCCGTCGGACGAGCGCATCGACCTCGACCAGGTCCGCGACCTCGCGCTCGCCGAGCGACCGAAGATGATCATCACGGGCGCGACTGCGTACCCGCGGATCATCGATGCCCAGCCGTTCCGTGAGATCGCCGACGAGGTCGGTGCGCTGTTCCTCTTCGACGCCGCGCACATCGCCGGCCTCATCGCCGGCGGCGCGCACCCATCACCGGTGCCGTACTCCGACGTCGTCACCTTCACCACGCACAAGACGCTGCGCGGCCCGCGTGGTGGCTGCATCATCTCGAAGGCCGAGCACGCCGCCGCGATCGACAAGGCCGTGTTCCCGGGTCTGCAGGGTGGCCCGCTCGAGCACGTCATCGCGGCGAAGGCAGTCGCGTTCCACGAAGCCGCGCATCCGAGCTTCAGCGAGTACGCCGCCCAGATCGTGAAGAACGCGCAAGCGCTCGCCGCGGGCCTCGCGGCCGAAGGGTTCCGGCTCGTGTCGGGCGGCACCGACAACCATCTGCTGCTCGTCGATCTCCGCACCTTCGACAGCGAGCTCACCGGCAAGATCGCGCAGGAGACGCTCGATCGCGCGGGCATCACGTTGAACAAGAACACGATCCCCGACGACCCGCGCTCGCCGTTCGTGACGAGCGGAGTGCGGATCGGCACGCCTGCGGTCACGACGCAGGGGATGACCGAGCCCGAGATGGCGCAGATCGCGGAGCTGATCGCTCGAGCCCTCCGCCACCGTGACGACGAGACCGAGCAAGCCGCGGTGCGGGGCGAAGTCAACGCGCTGTGCTCGAAGTTCGTTCCGTACCCTGACGTGAGCGCCCCGGGTCGCTAGGCCATCGCGACGTAGGCTGGCCATTCGATGCCAGGCCTGGGCGCCTACTTCGTCGTCGGCGCTGTCGCAGCTGTCGCGACGTTCCTGCTGACCCCGATCGTGCGCGTGCTGTCGCTGAAGTTCGGCGCCGTCGTGGCGCCGGATGAGCGGCGGGTGCACGACGTCCCCACGGCAACCCTCGGCGGGGTCGCCATGTTCGGCGCCTTCCTGCTGGCGATGTTCGTGGCCTGGCGTCTCGACGCCTTCCACTTGGTGTTCACGTCGTCGTCCGAGCCGCTCGGCGTCGTGCTCGGCGCTGCGATCATCTTCACCGTCGGGTTGCTCGACGACCTCTACGAGTGGTCCGCCCCCGCAAAGGCCTCGGGCATCGTGCTCGCCGGCGGCGTCATGTCGCTGCTCGGCATCACGATGTTCTACTTCCGCATCCCGTTCTTCGGGCTGGTGGTGCTGTCACCGGACCTTGCTCCGCTCGTCACAGTGCTGTGGGTCGCGGGAATGGCCAACGCGGTGAACTTCATCGACGGCCTCGACGGGCTGGCGGCGGGCACCGTCGCGATCGCGGCTGGCGCGTTCTTCTTGTACGCGCAGCGCTTGAACGACGCGGGCCTGCTCGCCGAGGGATCGATCTCGCCGATGGTGTCCGTGATCGTGCTGGGGATGTGCGTCGGGTTCTTACCCCACAACTTCTATCCGGCGCGCATCTTCATGGGCGACTGTGGCGCGCTGTTGCTCGGCCTGCTCATGGCCGCGTCGACGATCGTCGTCGGCGGCCGCGCGAGCGAGCCGTTCAGCGGTCAGACGTACTTCTTCTTCGCACCGCTGTTCATCCCGCTGTTCATCCTCGGTGTGCCGATCCTCGACACCGCGTTCGCGATCGTGCGCCGCGCCACACGACGAGCGTCGGTCGCGACCGCGGACAAGGATCACCTCCACCACCGGCTCATGCGCCTCGGTCATGGCCATCGCCGCAGCGTCCTCATCCTCTGGACGTGGACGGCGATCCTCTCGGGCTTCGTGCTGTACCCGACGTTCGCAAAGGGGGAGGGCGATGCGATCGTGCCGTTCGGCGTGCTCGCGCTCGGCCTCGCCCTCTACATGCTCTTCCATCCCGGGGTGCGCAGAGCTCGCGTGGACGATAGGTAGGAGTTCGTGTGGGGCGGCGCAGGGCGCCGCCCGAGTGCGCGCAGCACCGATTGCGGAGCGAAGCGACCCGAGCCGGCCGAAGCTTGCGGAGGCCGGCGAGGAAGACGCGGGTGGCGACGAAGACAGGGTGCTCCGCTAGCGTGCGCCGACCGGTCCGGGACGCAGCTGTGGGTTGCGCGCTCGCCTCCGTTCTGGTTAGATTGAGAAAACATTCACAAAGTGCGTTCGGGGCCGAGGCATCGGCGTCACGAAGGCACCGGACGAGACGAGACACCCGTGGAGCATCGAGCGCGACGCGAGCTCAACAACGGATTCGGCGATGCGATGGCCAAGGCTGTCGAGCTGACGTTGACGCCGGTCATCATGGGCGGCCTCGGCCTGCTGCTCGACCGTTGGCTCGGCACGTGGCCGGTCTTCGCGCTGATCTTCTTCCTCTTCACGATCGGCTACGTCGCCTGGAAGATGTTCGTGCGCTACGACGCAGAGATGCGTCGCCACGAAGCCAACATCCCTGGTCGCAAGCCCGGAGCGGTCACATGACCGCGCCGATGAACCCGTGCCGATGAACCCGGTGCCGCTCACCCCCGCGGTGGCGGCCGGCGCGCCGGTCGAAAAGGAGCTCGCCTTCCACATGGCGAAGCTCGCGGTTCCGGTCGCAGTGGTCGTCGTCGCCCTTGCAGCCGTCATCCGCGGCGCGAACGGCGCCTGGTCGGCGCTCCTCGCGGTCGCGATCGTCGTCCTCAACATGCTGCTCGCCGCGACCATGCTCACCTGGGCGGCGAAGATCTCGGCGAACATGCTGATGGGCGTCGCGCTGCTGGGCTTCTTGCTGCGCATGATCCTCGTCACCCTTGTCGTGTGGGGCGTCCGTGACGAGCCCTGGGTCGACCTCAAGACGCTTGCAGTCGCGATCCTCGCGACGCAGCTCGCAGTGCTCGCATGGGAGTGCCGCTACGTCGCGAGCTCCCTCAACCTCCCACCGCCCTCTGACATCCCGTCCTCTGACATCAAGGAGACGCTCGCCCCGTGACTCACGTCCTCGCGATCGACTTCCCGCCGATCAGTCACCTGATCGAGTGGCCGTCAGGACCCCTTGGCATCAACAAGGTCGTGGTCCTGATGTGGCTCTCGGTCGCCTTGGTGTTCGGCCTCATGTTCGCGGGCAGCCGCAAGAAGGCGCTTGTGCCCGCTGGCATCCAGAACGTCGCCGAGAGCGCCGTCGACTTCATCCACAACGGCATCATCCTCGAGACCATCGGCCCCGACGGCATGGGCTACGCGCCGCTGCTGTTCACCATGTTCACGTTCATCTTCGCGTTGAACATCTGGGAGATCGTGCCGTTCGCGGAGATGCCGGTGAACGCCCGCATCGCGCTGCCGCTGCTGCTCGCCGTCCTCGTCTGGTTCATCTACAACATCGTCGGCATCGTCAAGCAGGGCTTCTTCGGCTACTTCAAGACCGCGATGTTCCCGCCCGGCGTGCCGTGGCCGCTCTACATCCTCGTGTCGCCGATCGAGCTCGTGCAGATCATCATCGTGCGGCCCCTGTCGCAGTCGGTTCGACTCTTCGCCAACATGCTCGCCGGCCACCTGCTGCTGACGAGCTTCGCCATCATCACCGCCTCGCTCTGGAGCCTGTCGCTCCTGATCGTCATCTGGCCGGCGTCATTCGCACTGCTCGTCGCCCTCACGGCGTTCGAGGTGCTCGTGTCGTTCCTGCAGGCGTTCATCTTCACGATCCTCACCGCCGTCTACATCGGCGGTTCCATGCACCCCGACCACTGACATTCAGAAAGAAGGAGACAACACCGTGCTTCACGTCCTTGCGCAACAGGACCCGGGCGAGCTGCAGAAGGGCCTCACTGCGATCGGTCGCGGCATCGTCTACGGCGGCGCGGCCATCGGCCCCGGCATCGGCATCGGCCTCGTCGTTGCGAGCGCCATCACGGCCATGGCCCGCCAGCCCGAGTCGTCCGGCGCGGTGCGCACCACGATGTTCTTGGGCATCGCGTTCACCGAGGCCCTCGCTCTGTTCGGCTTCGTCCTCGCGTTCATCATCTCGGGCTAGGAGGCCTTCGTGCGCACCCGCAAGCTGCTCGTCGCCCTTCTCATCGCAGGCCTTGGCGTCTTCGCTCTCGCCGGCTCGGCGTCTGCGGCGACCCATCCGCGCGACCCGAAGGGCGACGCGGAGAAGGAGTGCATCGACAAGCTCGAAGGCGGTGGGTCGATCGACGACTGCCAGAAGGCGCCGAGCCCCATCAAGCCCGCGAACAACGAGCTGATCTGGGGCGCGTTGTCGTTCCTCGTGCTCCTCGGCCTGATGTGGAAGTTCGCGTACCCCGGCATCAAGAAGGGCATGCAGGACCGCTCCGACCGCATCCGCAAGAGCGTCGAGGATGCCGACAACGCCAAGGCGCAGGCCGAGACCGAGCTCGCGCAGTACCGCGCGCAGCTCGCCGACGCCAAGAACGAGTCGGCCCGCATCGTCGAGGAGGCCCGGCAGCAGGCCGACGCCTTGAAGCGTGAGCGCGAGGCGGCCCTCCAGGCCGAGCTCGCCTCCATGCGCGAGCGGGCAGCCTCCGACATCGAGGCGTCGAAGGCGCAAGCCGTCGCGGACCTCCGTGCCGAGGTCGCTCGCCTCGCCATCGGTGCGGCCGAGGTCGTCGTGCAGCACAACCTCGACGCGAGCACGCAGACCCAGCTCGTCGAGAACTACATCAGCCAGGTCGGAGCGAACGCGTGAGCACGCAAGACCGCATCGACGGCTACGCCACCGCCCTCTTCGAGGTCGCGCGTGCGGAAGGTTCCCTCGACGAGGTCGAGGACGAGCTCTTCCGCTTCGCGCGCACCCTCGAGGGAAGTGACGAGCTACGCAACGTGCTCGTCGACGAGGCCATCCCCGCGGCGCGCCGCGAGGGCATCGTCGAGGAGCTGTTGGGCGGCAAGGCCTCGGGCGTCACGACATCACTGGTCAGCTTCGTGGTCGGGGCTGGCCGGGCTCGTGACCTCCCGGCGATCATCGACCAGCTCGTCTCGCGTGCTGCGGCCGAGAAGCAGCTGGCCGTCGCCGAGGTGCGCTCCGCGATCCCGCTCACCGAAGATCAAGAGGCCCGCCTCGCCGAAGCCCTCAACAAGGCGACGGGCAAGAAGGTGCAGCTGCACGTCGTCATCGACCCGTCGGTGATGGGTGGCCTCGTCGCCTCCGTCGGCGACACGGTCATCGACGGCACCGTCAGAGAACGCCTCAACCAGCTGAAGTCACTGCTCTAAGAGTCTCTAAGAGTCGGAGAAGGAACCGAATGGCTGAGCTCACGATCAACACCAACGACATCGTCACCGCGCTGCGCAAGCACCTCGAAGGCTTCGACCCCGCGGTCGAGACCAAGACGGTCGGGCGCGTGATCGAAGTCGGCGACGGCATCGCCTATGTCTCCGGGCTGCCGAAGGCGGGTGTGAACGAGCTGCTCGAGTTCGAGGACGGCACGCTCGGCCTCGCCCTCAACCTCGATGAAGAGTCGATCGGCGCGGTGGTGCTGGGCGCCGCCGAGGACGTGGAGGAGGGGCAGACCGTCAGGGCGACGGGTCGCATCCTCTCGGTGCCCGTCGGCGACGGCCTTCTGGGTCGCGTCGTGAACGCGCTGGGCGAGCCGATCGACGGCCGCGGGCCGATCGTCGACCCGATCGACCGCCGGCTCGAGATCCAGGCCCCGTCGATCATGGGGCGCCAGCCCGTGCACGAGCCCATGCAGACGGGCATCAAGGCGATCGACGCGATGACCCCGATCGGTCGTGGTCAGCGCGAGCTGATCATCGGCGACCGAAAGACCGGCAAGACCACGGTCGCGATCGACACGATCCTCAACCAGAAGGGCCAGGGGGTGAAGTGCATCTACGTCGCGATCGGGCAGAAGGGGTCGACCGTGGCGCAGACGGTCGCGACGCTCGAGGCCCGCGGCGCGATGGACTACACGGCAGTCGTCGTCGCCCCGGCATCCGACCCGGCCCCGTTCAAGTACCTCGCTCCCTATGCCGGTTGCGCGATGGGGCAGCACTGGATGGAGAACGGCGAGCACGCCCTCGTCGTCTACGACGACCTCTCGAAGCAGGCCGAGGCCTACCGACAGCTGTCGCTGCTGCTGCGTCGCCCGCCGGGCCGCGAGGCGTATCCCGGCGACGTCTTCTACCTCCACAGCCGGCTGCTCGAGCGCGCCGCGAAGCTGAACGACGAGCGCGGCGCGGGCTCCCTCACTGCGCTGCCGATCATCGAGACCAAGGGTGGCGACGTCTCGGCCTACATCCCCACCAACGTCATCTCGATCACCGACGGCCAGATCTACCTGATCGACGACCTCTTCAAGTCGGGTGTGCGTCCTGCCGTCGACGTCGGCATCTCGGTGTCACGCGTCGGCGGCAACGCGCAGATCAAGGCGATGAAGTCCGTCGCCGGCACGCTCAAGATCGACCTCGCGGAATTCCGTGACCTCGAAGCGTTCGCGACGTTCGGTTCCGAGCTCGACGCGGTGTCGAAGGCGCAGCTCGAGCGTGGCTACCGGCTCGTCGAGCTGCTGAAGCAGAACCTCAACTCGCCGATGCCCGTCGAGGAGCAGGTCATCAGCATCTTCGCCGGCACGAACGGCTACCTCGACGACCTTCCGGTCACCGATGTGAAGCGCTTCGAGCAAGAGCTGCTCGAGGTGTTCCACACGCGGCACGGCGCGATGCTCGAAGAGATCCGCACGAAGGGCACCCTCCCCGACGGCGTGCGTGACGCGGTCGCGGCGTTCAAGAGCGACTTCGCCCCCGGCTTCCGCGAGGCCGCCATCGCTGATCCGCTCGCAACCGATGCCGACGTGCTCGGCGAGGCCGAGTCCGACAAGACGCTGGCGACGGAGTAGTCCATGGCAGGTGGGCAGGAGCGCATCCTCAAGCGCCGCATCAAGACGGTCCAGGCGACCAAGAAGATCACGCGCGCCATGGAGCTCATCGCCGCCAGCCGGATCGCGAGGGCGCAGGAGCGGGTTCGGCAAGCCGTTCCCTACAGCGAGCAGATCACCGAGGTCGTGAAGGACCTCGCTGCCGCCGCTGGCGCCGAGGTGCGCAGCCCGCTGCTCGAGTCCCGTCCCGATGTTCGCCGTGAGGCGTTCCTCGTGCTCGTCGCCGACCGCGGGTTGTGCGGCGGTTACAACTCCTCGGTCCTGCGGGCGGCGGAGGGCGAGGTCAAGCGCATCGCGCTCGAGGGCAAGGAGTACGGCCTGATCTCGGTCGGTCGCAAGGCGGAGACCTACTTCCGGTTCCGCGGCTATCGCACCGACGCTTCCTTCTCGGGCTTCTCCGAGCGCCCGACCTATGCCGACGCGAAGGCGATCGCAACGAGCGTCATGGGGATGTACGAGCGCGGCGAGATCGACCGCCTCGAGATCATCTACACGCGGTTCGTCAGCGCCGGTGTGCAAGAGGTGTTGCAGCGCCCGCTCATCCCGCTCGACCGCGCCGTCGTCGAGGGCGGCGACGCGATGCCGGCGCCGGTCGACGGGCACGCCAGCCCACAGGCGTCGTACGAGTTCGAGCCGTCCCCCGACGCGATCCTCGACACGCTGCTGCCGCGCTACGTCGAGGCCCGCATCTACGCCGCGTTGCTGAACGCGTCGGCATCAGAACAGGCGGCTCGGCAGCGTGCGATGAAGGCCGCGACCGACAACGCGGAGGATCTCATCGTCAACCTGTCGCGCATCATGAACCGCGCCCGCCAGGACGCGATCACCACCGAGATCATGGAGATCGTCGGCGGCGCCGAGGCGCTCAAGTCCGACGGCCTCGAAGAAGAGCACATCCACATCGAGTTCGAAGTCCCGACTTCCTCTGTCTGACCCTGCCCGTAGGAGCCTCCCGTCATGACTCTCACCGAGAACGAGCCCAAGCTGAAGGAAGGCCGGGTCGTCGCGATCGCTGGCCCGGTGGTCGACATCGAGTTCCCTCACGACGGCATCCCGGAGATCAACCACGCGGTGCAGATGACGATCGAGGTCGCCGGCGAGTCCGTCGTCGTCACGGCCGAGGTCGCCCAGCAGCTCGGCCACGGTCGCGTGCGGGCCGTCTGCATGAAGCCCACCGACGGCCTCACACGCGGTGCGGTCGTGACGAACACAGGGCGGGGCATCACGGTGCCCGTCGGCGAGCAGGTGCTCGGCCACATCTTCAATGTGCTCGGCGAGCCGCTCGACGTCGACGCCGCGACGCTCGGCGATCTCGAGCGTTGGGACATCCACCGCGACCCGCCGCCGTTCGACCAGCTCGAGCCCCGGGCGCAGATGTTCGAGACGGGCATCAAGGTCATCGACCTCCTGACTCCGTACCTGCAGGGCGGAAAGATCGGCCTCTTCGGTGGCGCGGGTGTCGGCAAGACCGTGCTCATCACCGAGATGATCAACCGCATCGCCAAGCAGCACGGTGGTGTGTCGGTGTTCGCGGGCGTCGGCGAGCGCACGCGTGAGGGCACCGATCTCCGGCTCGAGATGGCGGAGTCGGGCGTCATCGACAAGACCGCACTCGTCTTCGGTCAGATGGACGAGCCGCCGGGCGTGCGCCTGCGCGTCGCCCTCTCGGCGCTGACCATGGCCGAGTACTTCCGCGACGTGAAGAACCAGGACGTGCTGCTCTTCGTCGACAACATCTTCCGCTTCGTGCAGGCGGGCTCTGAGGTGTCGACGCTCCTCGGCCGCATGCCCTCCGCGGTGGGCTACCAGCCGACCCTGGCCGACGAGATGGGCGAGCTGCAGGAGCGCATCACCTCGACTCGAGGGCGTTCCATCACCTCGCTCCAGGCCGTGTACGTTCCCGCCGACGACTACACCGACCCTGCGCCGTTCACGACGTTCACCCACCTCGACGCGACCACCGAGCTCTCACGTCAGATCGCGGCGCTCGGCATCTACCCGGCGGTCGACCCGCTGGCATCGTCCTCGACGCTGCTGCGTCCCGAGGTCGTCGGCGATCGTCACTATGACGTCGCCCGGCGTGTGCAGGAGGTGCTGCAGCGGTTCAAGGAGCTGCAGGACATCATCGCCATCCTCGGCATGGACGAGCTGTCCGAGGAAGACCGTGTCACGGTCAACCGCGCTCGCAAGATCCAGCGCTTCCTCTCGCAGCCGTTCTTCGTCGCCGAGGTCTTCACCTCGATCCCGGGCATCTACGTGCCGATCAACGAGACCGTCGAGTCGTTCGAGGCGCTGGTCAACGGCGAGCTCGACGAGATCCCCGAGCAGGCGTTCCTGAACGTCGGCAACGTCGAGTCGGTGCTGGCGAAGGCCAAGCAGCTGCAGGATCAGGCGTGACGCTGCACGTCGAGCTCGTCTCGCCCGAGCAGGTGCTCTACAGCGGCGACGCGTCGATGGTCGTGGCGCGCACCGCGGGCGGCGGCGACATCGCGTTCCTCACGGGGCACGCCCCATTCCTGGGCGTGCTCGTGCCCGGCGTCGTACGTGTCATCGAGGAAGAGGGCGGCGAGCTGCGCGTCGCCGTGTTCGGTGGCTTCGTCGAGGTGAACCACAACCGGGTCTCGATCCTGAGCGATGCGGCCGAGCTCGCGGACACGATCGACGTCGACGCGGCTCGGCGCCTGCGTGACGAGGCCGAGAACACCCTGCGGTCAGGGCCTGATGACGAAGCCGAGGCTGCGCTGCGGATGGCCGACGTCCGGCTCGCCGCCGCGGGAGCACCGCCGGCCGCCGGCCACCACTAGCTCGACCAGCCGCTTTTCTTGGCGCGTGCGGGTCTTCCAGACCCATTTCCGCCAAGAGAACCAGCCGGAAAAAGTTCGGAGCGGAAGGTGCCCGCCGCACCTCCCGCTCTCGATCCCGCCACCTTGATCGCTATGCCTAGGAGCAGTGTGCGCCGTCGGCCCGATGAGGGCTGTAGCGACGAGCACTCGCCCGGGTTGACGTGCGTCACACTGGCGTGATGCCGAAGCTGCGCCTGGCGTCCGCGCTGCTCATCCCACCTCCCGAGGCGACCGAGATCGACGGGCTCCGGCGCGCGTGCGGCGACGGGATGCTCGGACGGGTCGACGCGCACGTGACCCTCGTCGAGCCGATCAACGTCCGCGAGGAGTCGCTCGACGAGGTCGAGCAGATCATGCGGGACGCTGCCGCGGCGACGCCGGGCCCGCTCACGCTCACCTTTGGTCCCGCGCGCTCGTTCCATCCGGAGTCGCCCGTGCTCTACCTCGCGGTGGACGGCGACCTCGACGGGCTCGCCGTGCTGCGCACTGCGATGCGGGTCGGGCCGCTCGCCCGTGAGGCGGCGTGGCCCTTCGTGCCTCACGTGACGATCGGGACCGACCTCTCCGAGGAGCGACTGGACGCCGGGGTCGCGGCGCTGGCCGACTTTTCGACGACGGTGTCGCTCACCCACGTGCACGTGCTGCAGGAGCAACGCGACCCGGACGAGGTGCGCCGGTGGCGACCGATTGCGGACGCCGCCCTCGGAGGTCGCACGGTGTCGGGCCGGGGTGGCATCGAGCTCGAGCTGACCGAAGCTGCCGGCTCGGGTTGGACCTTGACGGCCCGTCACCAAGGGACCGTCGTCGGAGAAGCACGGGGTTGGACGACCGACGGCGTGGCTCGGCTCTCGTGGCTCTCGGTCGCCGATGCCGAGCGAGGCATCGGCGTCGGACGCAGGCTGCTCGCCGGCGTCGAGGACATCGCCCGGAGGTCGGGCGCGACGCTTCTGGTCGCCTCGACCGCGGAGTCGCTTCCGAGCTTCTTGCGCGCCCGAGGATGGCGCGACGAGGGTGGCGCGGTGGTGCGCGACCTATGAACGAGATCGTTTGGAAGACGGCGCTCGTCACCGGTGCCTCGAGCGGCATCGGCGAGGCGATGGCTCGTCAGCTCGCCGGTGCGGGCGTCGCGGTGATCGCCGTCGCTCGCCGAGAGGAGCGGCTGCAGTCGCTCGCCGAGAGGATGCCTCGGGGCTCGATCGAGGTGCTGCCCGCTGACCTCACGAAGAAGAAGGGCCTTGCGCTGGTTGCCGAGCGAGCCCGCGACGTCGACCTCCTCGTGAACAACGCGGGCTTCGGCACATCGGGACCGCTCGTCGATGCGGACATCAAGCGCATGCAACGGGAGATCCGCCTGAACGTGACCGCGGTCGCCGTGCTGACGCGCGCGGCGCTCGACGGCATGCTCGCCCGTGGGCGCGGATGGATCTGCAACGTGTCGTCGGTCGTCGGGTTCCAGCCCGCGCCGAACCTCACCGTCTACGCGGCGACCAAGGCGTTCGTGACGAGCTTCACCGAGGGCTTGCACGAAGAGCTGCGCGACTCGGGTGTCTCGGCGACCGTGCTGTGCCCGGGGTTGACGCGCACCGAGTTCCAGTCGGTGAGCAACACGACTGGCCAGAGCCGCGACCTCCCCGACTTCGCGTGGATGACTGCCGACGAGGTGGCGACGATCGGTCTCGCCGACACTCTTGCGGGACGCGCGGTGTCGATCCCTGGCACAGCGAACAAGGCCTTCGTCGCGACGACCGGCGTGTTGCCGCGCGGCCTCGTGCGCCGCGTGGCGGGCATCGTGCAGTCCGCCCGCTGACCCGTCTTGCCTCGCCGCCGTTCGCATCGCTTCGTCGGCTCGGGTCGCTTCGCTCCACAATCGGGTCAGGTGTAGTCGACCGACGCGATCTGACGAAGCTTGTCCATCTGATGGCGGGCCTTGATCTCGCGGACCGTGCCCGACTTCGAGCGCATCACGAGCGAGTGGGTGGTCGCGCCTCGAGCGTCGTAGTGGACACCCTTGAGCAAGTCACCGTCGGTGACACCCGTGGCCGCGAAGAAGCAATTGTCGCCTCTGACCAGGTCTTCGAGGGTCAGGATCGCTTCGAGGTCGTAGCCAGCGTCGAGAGCGGCCCGTCGCTCGTCGTCGTTGCGGGGCCACAGCCGCCCGTAGAGCGCGCCGCCCATGCACTTGAGCGCGCAGGCGGCGAGGACGCCCTCGGGAGAGCCACCGACGCCGAACAAGATGTCGGCTCCGGTGTCGGGCCAGGCAGTCGACATCGCGCCGGCGACATCACCATCTTGGATGAGGCGGACCCGAGCGCCCGACGCGCGCACCTCGCGGATCAGGTCGGCGTGGCGTTCGCGATCGAGGATCACTGCGGTGACGTCTCGCACCGACTCGCCCTTCGCCTTCGCGACCGCCTCGAGGTTCGCCTTCGGCGGCGCGAGCGGATCGATGACGGCCGCCGCCTCGGCTCCGACCGCGAGCTTCTCCATGTACACGCACGGGCCCGGATCGAACATCGTGCCGCGCTCGCTGACACCGATGACCGAGAGCGCGTTGCCGCGGCCCTGCGCGGTCGGCGTGGTGCCTTCGAGAGGATCGACTGCGATGTCGGTGAGCGGAGGAGTGCCATCGCCGATGCGTTCGCCGTTGAAGAGCATCGGGGCTTCGTCCTTCTCGCCCTCACCGATGATCACGACGCCGTCCATCGGGACGCTGGGCAGCACGGTGCGCATGGCGGCAACTGCAGCGCCGTCGGCCCCGTTCTTGTCGCCACGTCCCATCCAGCGCGCGGCCGCCATAGCCGCCGCTTCTGTGACTCGCACGAGCTCCATGGCGAGGTTGCGATCAGGGGTCTGGGGGGAGGCCTCCACGAGCGGACAAGGTACCGGGTAGCGTCCGCGGGGTGGCACCCCGGGTGACAGCCGCGATGTGCGCCTACGGCCGCACGCTCGCGGAGCCCCGCTTGTCGCGCGACGGCACGCTGGTCGCGTTCGTCACGACCGCGTCCGGTCGCGGCCAGCTCGTCGTCGTGCCTTCGACCGGAGGCGCGGAGCTCGTCGTGACGTCAGATCCCGCGCCCGTGCCCTCGCGTTCGTACGGCGGCGGCGCGTTCGACTGGCTGCCCGACGGAAGTGGATTGGTGTACGCCGCTGCTGATGGCGGCCTGTGGCTGACTCCGGTCGACGGCGGCATCGCACGATGCGTGATCGCGCCACAGCCCGCAGGGCCGGTGTCGTCGCCCGCCGTTGCGCCCGATGGCACGACGGTCGCGTGCGTGATCGACAGCCATTACGTCGCGGTCGCGTCGCTCGCCGACGACGGCTCGTGGCCGGTACGGCTCTCGGGCGACGTCGACTTCTGCTTCGACCCCTCGTTCACCACCGACTCGCAGTGGGTCGCGTGGCAGCAGTGGTCGGTGCCCGACATGTCGTGGGACATGAGTGAGATCGCGGCGCGCCGTGCTGACGGCAGCGGCGAGATCCTCAGCGCGTACTCGGCGCCCGATGCCCAGGCCCAGCAGGTCCGCTTCGCTCCCGGGGGCCAGCTCGCAGGCTTCCTGAGCGATGTCGACGGGTTTCTGAACCTCTGGGCGTTCGACCCCGACTTCAACGCGAAGCCGCTCATCGCCGAGCCGTTCGAGCACGGCGACCCGGGCTGGGGCCCTGGCCAGCGGTCGTTTGCCTGGTCGCCCGATGGCTCCCGCATCGCGTTCAACCGCAACGAGGGAGGGTTCGGCCGCCTCTGTGTCGCCGACGTCGCCACGGGCGCGGTCGAGGAAGTCGCGAAGGGCGTGCACGGATCACTCACGTGGGAGGGCGATCGCCTCGCCGCGCTTCGCAGTGGTGCGCGCACGCCGACCGAGATCGTCGTGTACGACGCGAAGTGGCAACGCGTGCGCGTCGCTCGCGGCGCGGTCGGCGGTTTCGAGTCGGCTGGTCTCGTCGAGCCCGAGCTCGTCGAGTGGTCCGGCGATGACGGCGGCACCGTGCACGGTCGTCTCTATCGCCCCGCGACGTCGGCGACCGGTGCCGATCCGCCTCCGCTGATCTGTTCGGTGCACGGCGGTCCGAGCTCACAGAGCCAGGTCGCCTTCAACGCGCGGTGGGCGTTCTGGATCGACCGTGGCTGGGCCGTGCTCGTACCCGACCATCGCGGCAGCACCGGGCACGGCCGCGCGTACTTGCAGGCGATGCGCGGTCGGTGGGGCGATCTCGACACATCTGATGTCGCGGCGGGGTTGCGTGCCGCGGGTGAGCGCGGCTGGGCCGACCCGAAGCGCATGGTGATCATGGGCGGGTCCGCAGGCGGGTTCACGGTGCTCAACGTGCTCGCGCACCATCCCGATCTGTGCGCCGCGGGCATCGATCTCTACGGTGTCGCCGATCTGCTCGAGCTCGACGAGACGACGCATCGGTTCGAGAAGCACTATCTCGATTCGATCGTCGGGCCGTTGCCCGAGGCGGTCGATCGCTACCGCGCGCACTCGCCGCTTTCGGTCGTCGAGCAGATCACCGCGCCGCTCCTCATCCTCCAAGGAGATGCCGACGTCGTCGTCCCGCCCGCGCAGTCGCAGATGATCGCCGACCGGCTGGGCGCGCTCGGTCGCACCGTCGAGCTCCACATGTATGCGGGCGAGGGCCACGGATGGGGCCGCCCCGAGACCGTGATCGACGAGCTCGAGCGCAGCGAGGACTTCCTCCGCCGCCACGTGTTGAGGTGGCTCGCATGAGCGCGCGCATCTGCCCCGCGTGCGGCACCCAGTACGCCGGGTGGGCGACGCGCTGCGCCGACTGCAGCGTCGCCTTGGTCGACTCGGGGCCGTCGGTGCTCGACCTCCCCGAGGACGACCAGCTCGTGTACGAGCTGGGGGAGTGGTCGACGGCGCGCCGCACGTTGCTCGAGTCGCTGCTCGGCGCAGATGGCATCGCGCACGCCTGGGAGGCCGCTGACCTGGTCGTTCACGTCGACGACGAGACGAGGGTCGATGCCCTGGTCGACGCGATCGAGCAGGGTGGCGTCGCTGCCGCATCGACTTCGGAGCAGGCCGGCCTCGAGGGCGATCAGCTCGTCTACGAGCTCGACGAGTGGACTGCCGTCGACCGTCAACGCCTGGGCGAGGAGCTGACGGCCGCCGGTGTGCCCTTCGTCTGGGACTCGTCCGACGCGCTCGTCGTGTCGGCCGAGGACGAGGACGCCGTCGAGCACGTCCTCGACATGGTCGAGTACCCCGACGCGCTCGACGCCGTCGAGGGCGAGGGCGACGGTGACGACGAGGCCGCGCAGGAGATGCTGTCCGACCTCTTCCTCGCGTCCGATCGGCTGATGCACGATCCGACCGACGAAGACGGCACGAACGGCTTGCTCAAGGCTGTCGAGGCCGCGTCTGACGCCGGTGTTCCGTATGGGCTCGCGCCGGCGACGTGGAAGGCGGTCCTCGAGCATGCGAGCGAGCTGCGCGAGGGGCTGAGCGGGGAAGACGACGAGCTGGTCGTCGAGCGGGCGACTGCGCTGCGGTCATTGCTTCGTCCCTACGTGTGAGCGGCACCTGTTGACCGTCCTGGCCGAGCTGGTCATCTGGCACTCGCGCCCGTTCTCGCCGACGCGGCGGGTCGCGCTCGGCGACAGCACGCTGCCGACGGATCCCCCGCCAGGGTTCGGCGGCATCCTCCTCGGCGCAGTTGTCGCCGCGCACATCGACGACCTCGACCCCGATCTGCTTCCCGACCTCCATCGTCTCGTTGGCGACGTCGAGCTCGGGCACCGCATCGTGCAACCTCGGCTCCGGCATCGCTTCCAGACCGATCGCGTCGGCCTGTCGAGCAGCCGCCACCGGCTCATCGGTGTCGGCGAGGGCATCGAGTTCGACTTCGACACGAAGGGCTCGCCCGCGCAGCAGGTGCTCGGTGCCGTGTACGCAGCGGCCACCGTGCCGAGCTCCGCGCGGCATTCCGTGGCGACCGGCCTCCACAAAGCCATGCGGTGGCACGGACCTCTCGGGCCGGCGTTCGTCAGCTACCTCTCCGGTGTCGGCAGCGCGCGTGCGTGGTCCGCGCGCGCGTTCGCCGATCCGTTCGCGTGGGCGCTCGACGTGCTCGGTCTGCCCGGGCCGCATCCCGATCGTCAGGAGGTGCTGGCGCACTTTCGGGCGCGGCTGCGGGAGGTCCACCCTGACCACGGCGGCTCGGCGGACGACGCCGGGCAGCGCATCCTCGATCTCACAGAAGCACGGAGGATCTTGCTCGGATGAGCGTCGGTGCCCTTCTCCTGTTTCCCGGTGCTGGCAGCAGCCGCACCCACGCGTCACTCGTGTCGATCGAGAAGGCGGTCGCCCCGCTTCCTGTCGTGCGAGCCGACTTCCCCTACCGCAAGGCGGGCCGCGCCGCGCCCGACCGCCCACCCGTCCTGCTCGCGACGGTGCAAGAGGAAGCCGCGGCGATCGTCGCCGACGCGCACATCCGAGCGAACCGGCTCGCCCTCGGCGGACGCTCGATGGGAGGACGCATCTGCTCGATGGCGGTGGCCGACGGGCTTCCCGCGGCCGGGCTCGTGCTGATCTCGTATCCGCTCCACCCACCCGGAAAGCCCGAGCAGCTGCGCGTCGAGCACCTGCCCCGCATCGAGGTGCCGTGCCTGTTCATCTCGGGGACGAGCGACGCCTTCGGCACGCCCGACGAGCTCGAGCGGGCGACCGCGACGATCCCCGCACGCGTCGAGCACGTGTGGCTCCAGGGTGGAAGGCACGAGCTGAAGGGCAAAGACTCCGAGATAGCGGCACTTGTCGCGAAGTGGATCAAGTCGATGAAGTCAGTTGCATGCTTGACGCGACTGCATCCTCGGGGTTGATCTCCTCGAGCTCGCGGTGCGCGGTCTCGGGATAGAGCGACAGCACGAGCATGCACACGATCAGCGGACCGACCGCGAGCAACGCCATACCTGGCGCGAAGCGATCCCAACGATCTGCCATCGCACCCGCCGCGACCAAGCCCGCGCCACTGCCGACGAGCGCGAGCACCGTGATCGCCGCGTTGGCGCGGCCGCGCAACGACGTCGGGAAGAGCTCGGCGGTGTACACGCCGAGCGCAGGCACCGCCGCGGCTCCCACGATCGCGCCGATCGTCGACGCGACCCACAGCGTCCATCCGCTCGCGAAGAAGAACCACACGGTGCACACGGTGCCGCCGAAGAGCGCGATCGAGCCGACGATGCGACGGCCGCGCATGTCGGCGAGGCGGCCACCCGCGATGATCCCGATGCCTCCCGGCGTGTTCGTGAGCAGCGTGAGCACTGAGATGCGAGTCGCCGAGAACCCACGCTCGTTCTTGAGGTACCGGTTCTGGAACGCGGAGGCCGGCGCGACGAAGAGGTTCAGCAGCATCCCGGATCCGGCGAGGAGCCAGAAGCGGCCGGCGTGGCCCGAGAAGTTCGCGTCCGCGTGCGGTGCTTCGTAGCGCCGGCTCTCCACGAGCTTGCGGCTCACGCCGGGGACGAGCAGCAGCCCGAGCAACGGCACGACGTAGACGAGTCGCCATCCCTTGATGCCGAGATCGGCGAGGGGCAGCGCGATCACGCACAGCCCGGCGCCGAGCGCAGTCGCCATCGCGAGGAGGCTGACCGCATACGCGCGCGAGCCGGCCGGCATCTCCTCGACGGCCACGACAGCCACGAGGATCCCGAGTGCCATGGCGAGCGGCCGGGCGACGGTCTGCGACACCGTGAGCCACGCGAGCGACGGCGCGAGCGCGCCGGTCGCGGACACGATCGGACCGGCGATCGCGAGGCCGAGGATGAGACGACGGCGACCCTGGCGGTCGGCCATCCCTCCGATGATCAACGCGAGCACCACGCCGCACCGCACGATCGCGAGCGAGACGCCTTGGGCGCGGTCGCTCGATCCGAATTCGTCGGCGGCGAACGCGATCGTCTGGGTGAGAAGCGTGTTGAGGTAGCCGACGATCAGCCCGACCGCGCAGAGCACCCCGAGCGCGGTCGAGCCGCGCGGGTCGAGCCGTTCGGGCGGCGCCCACCATGGGATGCCGTCGGTCTCGTGGCTGCGCAGCGCGCGCCGAGTCGAGCGGAGCGAAGAGGAAGCCGAAGTACGGCACCGCGAGCGAGTACTCGATCGTCTCGACCGTGAGCCCATCCTCGGTGTCGACGGAGCGGTGGTACGCGGTGAACGGGCCTCCATCAGCGGCGAACGAACCGTCCTCTTGACGCACCTCGTGAACGACGTCGTCGCGCGGCTCGAGCAGGCTCGCGGGTGGCTCGGCGAAGCGGTTGACGATGCGGGCCACCAGCTTCGGTGCTCCTGAGCATGGGGGGCGTTGGCAAGGGCATGCCGACGAGGGTCGAGCATACTGACGGCATGGATCGAGTCCTGGTGCGGCCCAACGGGCCGCTCACCGGCGAAGTGGCGATCTCGGGAGCGAAGAACTCGGCTCTGCTTCTCATGGCTGCGACGTTGCTCGCGCCGGGTGAGCACGTGCTGACGAACGTCCCTCGCATCGCTGACGTGGCGACGATGGCCGAGCTGCTCGGCGCGATCGGAGTCGAGTGCGAACGCGAGGGCACCACCATCGCGTTGCGCACGCCGGACGAGCTCCATCCCGAGGCGCCGTATCACCTCGTCGAGCGCATGCGCGCGTCGATCGGCGTGCTCGGTCCTTTGCTCGCGCGGTGCGGCGAGGCGCGAGTTGCGCTGCCCGGAGGCGACGACTTCGGTTCGCGCCCGATCGACATGCACCTGTCCGGGCTCGAGGCGCTCGGCGCGACGTTCGAGCTCGAGCACGGCTACGTCCGCGGCTTCGCGGACGGCTTGAGCGGCGCGCCGGTCACGCTCGAGTTCCCGAGCGTCGGTGCGACCGAGAACATCCTCATGGCCGCTGCGTTGGCGAAGGGCACGACCGTCATCGAGAACGCGGCGCGCGAGCCCGAGATCTCCGACTTGGCTGACCTCCTCAACGCGATGGGCGCGCAGATCGAGGGAGCGGGCACGTCGACGATCGAGGTCGAAGGCGTCGAGTCGCTCCGGCCGGCGAAGCACGAGACGATCCCCGACCGCGTCGAAGCAGCGACGTTCCTCGCCGCGGTCGCGATCACTGGCGGCGAGGTGCTGCTGCGCCACGCACGCGCGGACCACATGGAGATGTACCTCCGCAAGCTCGCGGACATGGGCGTGACGGTCACCTCGACGCTCGACGGCATCTGGGTGCACGGGCCGCAGCGCCTGAAGTCGGTCGACGTGTCGACGTTGCCGTATCCGGGAGTGGCGACGGACTACAAGCCTCTGTTCACCGTGATGCTCGCCGTGGCCGACGGCGTCGGCATCGTCACCGAGAACCTCTTCGCCGGCCGCTTCCGCTACGTCGACGAGCTCGCCCGCATGGGCGCGGACGTGCGCACCGACGCCCACCACGCGATCGTCCGCGGGCGCGCTCGGCTCTCGGGCGCGCCGGTGCGGGCGCCCGACATCCGCGCCGGCGCCGCGCTCGTCGTGGCCGGTCTCGTCGCCGAGGGTGAGACCGAGGTCTCGGGCGTCGAGCACATCGACCGCGGATACGAAGACTTCGTGGGCAAGCTGCGGGCCGTCGGGGCAAATGTCGAGCGGGTCACCGACTAGCGCCACCAGGGAACATCTGGGACGGTTCGGCGGTTTGCCACACTGTCAGTCCGCTCCTTCCGCAACCGACGAAGGGCTTTGCGCGTGCGCCAGCAGGTCGAGCAGACAATCGAAGCCATCCGGCCCGCGCTGCAGGCCGACGGCGGCGACATGTTCTTGCGCGACGTGGACGAGGAGACGGGCGTCGTCACGGTGAGCCTCCTCGGGGCCTGCGGTACCTGCCCAGCGAGCACCGCGACCCTCAAGGCGGGCATCGAGCGGATCATGAAGGACCGCGTAGAGGGTGTGACCGCCGTCGTCGCCGAGTAGCCGCACCCGACCGTTTAGGGTGCCTGCGCCGTGCGTCAACGTGATCCCTCCGAGCTGCTGACTGCCGCCCGCGCGGGCGATCGCGGTGCGCTTGCCCGCCTTCTTTCGTTCGTCGAGCAGGGCGGCGCGCCCGCCCGCGAAGTGGGACGGCTGGCGTATCCCCTCGGTGGCAAGGCCTACACGGTTGGGCTCACCGGAGCGCCCGGCTCGGGCAAGTCGACGCTCACGAGCCAGGTCATCGCGTTGCTCCGCGCCGCGGAGACCGATGTCGCGGTGCTCGCCATCGACCCGTCGTCGCCCTTCTCGGGCGGCGCGATCCTCGGCGACCGCGTGCGCATGCAGGACCACGCGACCGACCCCGGTGTCTTCATCCGCTCGATGGCGACCCGTGGCCATCTGGGAGGCCTCGCGCTCGCGGCGCCCGGAGGCGATCCGGCTGCTCGACGCGGTCGGCAAGCCGTGGGTGCTCGTCGAGACGGTCGGCGTCGGCCAGGTCGAGGTCGAGATCGCGGGCGAAGCCGACACGACGATCGTGGTCGTCAACCCCGGTTGGGGCGACGCGGTCCAGGCCAACAAGGCCGGTTTGCTCGAGATCGGTGACGTGTTCGTCATCAACAAGGCCGATCGCTCCGGAGTGGCCGAGACGCGACGTGACCTCGAGCAGATGCTCGACCTCTCCGCGCTGGCCGACTGGCGGCCTCCGATCGTCGCCACGGTCGCTGCGCGCAACGAGGGCATCGGCGAGCTGTGGGACGCGGTGCTCGCACATCGAGCCCACCTGGCCGAGACCGGCGAGCTCGAGAAGCGCCGCGAGCGTCGGCTCGCACGCGAGCTCGAGGAGATCGTCGTCCGCCGTCTCGAGGAGCGCGCCCGTGCGTTGTTGCGAGGCACGACCTACGAGCAGCTGTACGCCGAGGTGCTCGCGCGGCGCACCGATCCGTGGTCCGCGTCCGAGGTGCTGCTCGACGCGCTCGACTGAGCACTCGCCTACTCTCCGGCCACATGGCCGACGAAACCGAATTGGTCCACGTCGAACGGCGTGACGATGGCGTGGCCGTCGTGACGCTCGACAACCCGAAGGTCAACGCGCTGTCGTCCGCGCTGCTCGGCCAGCTGAAGGCGGTGGCCGACGGCCTCCACGCCGACCCGCCTGGCGCGGTCGTCATCACGGGAGGCGATCGGCTCTTCGCCGCGGGTGCGGACATCTCCGAGTTCGGAGGGCCCCACGAGGCAGCGGTCATCGGTGGCCACTTCGTCGCGACGCTCGACGCGATCGCGACGATCCCGCGGATGGTCATCGCCGCGGTCTCCGGAGTCGCGCTCGGAGGCGGGTGCGAGATCGCGCTGGCGTGCGACCTGCGCATCGCGTCCGAGAGGGCGCGGTTCGGGCAGCCCGAGATCCTCCTCGGCATCATCCCCGGCGGTGGAGGCACGCAACGCCTCGCCCGGCTCGTCGGAGTGTCACGAGCGAAGGACATCATCCTCACTGGCCGCCAAGTCGAGGCAGCTGAGGCGCTGCGGATCGGGCTCGTCGACGAGGTGGTTGCATCGGAGGCCTTGCATGACCGCGCGATCGAGCGGGCGGCCGAGCTCGCGCGTGGCGCGGTCGCAGCCCAAGCGCTCGCGAAGCGGGCGATCGACGGCGGCCTCGACCGGTCGCTCGCCGATGGGGTGCAGCTCGAGCAGGAGAGCTTCGTCGAGGTCTTCCGCACGGAGGACTCGCAGATCGGGGTGAAGTCATTTCTCGAGAACGGGCCTGGCAAGGCCACGTTCACCGGACGTTGAAAGGGTGCTCATATGTCCTACGCGGACGTGAACGGTCAGCGCATCTACTACGAGGACTCGGGCGGCAGCGGTCCGCCGGTCATCCTCGCCCACGGCTTCTTGATGGACCACGAGATGTTCGCGCCGCAGGTCGCCGCGCTCGCGCCGGAGTTCCGCGTGATCACCTGGGACGAGCGCGGGTTCGGGCTCACTGAGTTCGACGGCAAGCCGTTCACCTACTGGGACTCGGCGAGCGACTGCCTCGGGCTCCTGACCCACCTCGGCATCGACGAGGCCGTGGTCGGAGGCATGAGCCAAGGCGGGTTCCTGTCGATGCGCGCCGCGCTCACCTCACCCGAGCGTGTGAAGGCGCTCGTGCTGCTCGACACGCAGTCGGGCAAGGAGGACGAACCGGCGCTCGAGGGCTACCGCGGGATGCGCGAGATGTGGCTCACCTCCGGCCCCGTAGACGAGCTCACCCACCCGATCGCCGACCTCATCATCGCTGACCCCGACGAGAACCCGAAGTGGATCGCGAAGTGGAAGGCGCGGCCGAAGGAGACGTTCGCGGAGCCGTCGAGCACCTTGTTCGAGCGTGATGACATCACCGACCGACTCGGCGAGATCACGTGTCCAGCGTTCATCGCGCACGGCACCGCGGACACCGCGATCACGCTCGACCTCGCGAAGAAGCTGCGCGACGACCTGCCGAACTGCGTCGCGTTCATCGAGGTCGAGGGCGGCGCTCACGCCGCGAACCTCACCCATCCCGACCAGGTGAACCCACCCTTGCTCGAGTTCCTCCGCAAGTACGCGTGAAGCCGGTTTTCTTGGCGCGAGAGGGTCTCTGGGACCACTTTCCGCCAAGAGAACCAGCGGGGCGGGCGACTACGCCCAGGCGACCTTGCCCATCTCGACGGGCTGGGCCAGGTCGGGATGCGAGGGCAGCACGCGGACGGTGAAGCCGTAGCGGCCGGCGGCCTCGCACGTGAGCTCGCCGCGGTAGCGGGTCTCGTGGCCGTGCGTCTCGACGAGGGTCATCGTGACGAGCACCGCGTCGACGATCTCGTCGCCCTGGCCGACCGGGCCGTGCACGAGCTGGACGGTGACGTCGTCAGGTGAGAGGTCGCCGAGCACGACCGTCGCCTCGACCGTGCGGGTCGCACCGAGGTCGGCTGCGGTGGTGTCGGTCGGGACGTCGACCACGTGCACGCCCGACCACGCCGAGTTCACCCGTGCCTTCCAGGCGACGAGCTCCTTCGCGGCGGCATGCTCGTCCGCGTTGATGAGCGACGCGTGTGCAGCCGTGGGCTCGTACAGCTGGGTCACGTAGTCACGGACCATGCGCGCCGCGGTCACCTGCGGGCAGAGCGAGCGCAACGACGACTTCATCCGCCGCACCCACCCGCGGGGAGTCGGCCCCTCAGTGCGCTGGTAGTAGAGCGGCACGATCTGGTGCTCGAGGAGCTCGAACAGGCTGTTCGCCTCGACCTCGTCTCTGCGGATGATGTCGGCCTCGCTCTCGGCCGACGTGATCGCCCAGCCGTTCGTGCCGTCGAAGCTCTCGTCCCACCAGCCATCGAGGATCGAGCAGTTGAGCGCGCCGTTCATCGCCGCCTTCATCCCACTCGTGCCACAAGCCTCCTGTGGTCGCCGCGGGTTGTTCAGCCAGACGTCGCAGCCTTGGTACATGTACCGAGCGAGTGCGATGTCGTAGTCGTCGACGAACACGAACCGATGCCGCACCGCAGGGTCGCTCGCGAAGTGGATGAGGTCGCGGATGAGCGCCTTGCCGAGGTCGTCGGCCGGATGGGCCTTGCCCGCGAACACGAACTGCACCGGATCGGCAGAGAGCAAGAGGTTGCGCAGCCGGACGGGTTGCGACAGGAGCAGCGTGGCGCGCTTGTAGGTGGCGAAACGGCGGGCGAAGCCGATCGTCAGCACCTTCGGGTCGAGCACGTTGTCGCACCACTCGACATCGGACGCCGACAGGCCCCGGGCCATCCCCGCGCTGCGAAGGCGGTCGCGGACGTGCAGCACGAGGCGACTGCGTCGGTGCTCACGCGCGCGCCAGAGCTCGTCGTCGCTGACGTCGTTGATGCGCTCCCACTCCCCGGCGAGGGCTTCGGTCCAGCCTGGGCTGACGTAGCGGGTGAACACGTCGGCGAACTCGGGCGCCGTCCACGTCGGCGCGTGCACCCCGTTCGTGATCGACGTGATCGGTGTCTCCGCGACGGGGACGTCGGGCCAGAGGCCGGCGAACATGTGCCGGCTGACGTCGCCATGCAGCCTGGCGACCGCGTTCGAACGGGCGGCGAGCCGCAGACCCATGACGGCCATGTTGAAGCGGTCGTCGGTCTCGTCCGAGCGGTGGCCGAGCGCGAGCAGCTCGTCGATCGAGGTGCCGCAATCGGTGGCCCAGGTGCCGAAGTACTGCTCCATCAGCTGCTTCGGGAACCGGTCGATCCCGGCGGGCACCGGTGTGTGCGTAGTGAAGAGCGACGACGCCCGCACGGCCTCGACGGCCTCGGCGAACGACAGCCCCTCCTTCGTGATGAGACGGTGCATGCGCTCGAGACCGAGGAAGCCCGCGTGGCCTTCGTTCGTGTGGAACACCTGCACGTCGAGGCCGAGTTCGTCGAGCATGCGCACGCCCCCCATCCCGAGGAGGATCTCCTGCTGCAGGCGGTGCTCGACGTCGCCGCCGTAGAGGCGGTCGGTGACCTCGCGCATCTCGGGATCGTTGTCGTCGATGTCCGCGTCGAGGAGGTAGAGCGGCGTGCGGCCCACATCCGCGCGCCAGACCTGCGCGTGCAACGTGCGGCCCGCGAGGTCGACTGACACGCGCAACCCGTCGCACAGCGTCAATGCCATCGCGTAGGGGTCGAGGTCGGGATAGCGCTCCTGCTGCCAGCCGTCGTGGGAGAGGCTCTGGCGGAAGTAGCCGTGCCGGTAGAAGAGGCCGACGCCGACGAGGGGCACGCCGAGGTCGCTCGCTGCCTTGAGGTGATCGCCGGCGAGCACGCCGAGGCCGCCGGAGTACTGCGGCAGCGCCTCGCTGATCCCGAACTCGGGAGAGAAGTAGCCGACGAGCTGCAAGGACGAGCTGCCCTTCAGCTGGAACCAACGATCGTTCGTGAGATAGCGGCTGAGCTCGTCCGCAGTGTCGGAGAGGAACCGCATGAAGCCCGGATCTTCGGTGAGGGCCTGCAACCGCCGCGGGTCGACAGTCGCGATGACGGCCACGGGGTCGCGGCGCGTCGCCTCCCACAGGTCGGGATCGACCCACCGGAAGAGGTCTCGGGTCTCTTGGTCCCACGACCATCTGAGGTTCAGCGCGAGCGTCTCGAGGGGAGCGAGCGGTTCTGGCAGCCGGGCACGGACGGTGAAGCTGCGGAGCGCTTTCACGACTTCGCCTTGTCTCCCTTTGGCTTGGACTTCTTCTTGGGTCGGACACCCGCGTCGGCGTACACCTCGAGGGTCGAAGCCGCGATCGCGTCCCACGAGTACTTCGACGCGACCAGCTCCGTGCCGGCGGCTTGGCACTTCTCGATGAGCCCCGGCTCGCTGAGCATGCGCTCGAACGCGACCGCCAACGCGTCGGCGTTTCCAGGCGGGAAGACCAGCCCGGCATCGGTGCCTGTGAGCACCTCGCGCAGGCCTCCGCTCTCCGCGGCGATCAGCGGCGCCCCGGCCGACAGCGCCTCGAGCGCGACGATCCCGAACGGCTCGTACAGCGAGGGGATGACCGCGCACGTGGCCTCGTTGAGCAGCCGCACGAGCTCTTCGTCGCTGACGAAGCCGGCGAACTGCACCGACTGCTCGACACCGAGCCCGCGGGCGACGCCTCGCAGCTCCTCGGAGTAGGTGCCGCGGCCGACGAGCACGCACCGCAACGCGGGCCAACGAGGCACGAGACGAGCCACCGCGGCGATCAGCGTCTGGAAGCCCTTCTCGTACTCGAGGCGTCCCCACGACACGATGAGCGGCGCATCGGCACCTGCTCGCGTCACGCCAGTGGTGCGGAACCGCGACGGATCGACGCCGTTCGGCACCATCGTGATCTTGTCGCGGGGCAGCTGGAACGAGCGAACGACCTCCTCGACCATGAACCCCGAGCAGCAGATGACGCGCTGCGCCTCGTAGGTGAGCCACCACTCGGACGCGTTGATTGCCTCGGAGGTCGTGCTCGTGAGGTGGCCCTGGTGGCGGCCCAGCTCGGTCGCGTGGACGGTCGCGACGAAGGGGGCTCGGTACGACTCGCGCAGCGTGTCGCCGGCCCAGGCACCGAGCCAGTCGTGCGCGTGCACGACGTCGGCCTGCCACGGCAGCAGGCGGGCGCCGAGCTGCGCGACCTGGTGGTTCCCCGAGATGACCTGGGCGAGCGGGTTGTCGTTCGGGACCCACGGGAGGTCGACGTGTGCACGGAGCACGCGCACGCCCTCGACCTCGGAGTCGTCGGGAGCGTACGGGTGCGCTCGGGTCAGCACGACGACCTCGTGCCCGGCCCTGGCCATCGCGGTCGCGAGGCCGTGGACGTGGGCAGCGAGGCCTCCCACGACGAGCGGCGGGTACTCCCAGCTGACCATCGCGACGCGCATGAGCGGCCGACCTTACCCGGGCGCCGTGGGATGCTTCCGGGGTGGTTCGAGGCGTTGAAGTCGTGCACGAGCTGGCGCGCGTCGTCGCCGGGTCGCATCGCACCCCGCACGACGTGCTCGGTCCGCACCGAGTCGAAGGCGGATGGATCGTGCGCGTGTGGCGACCGGGCGCCGACGAGTGCACGCTGCGCACCAGCGGCGGGGATCGCATCTCGATGGCGCGGGTGCATGAGGCGGGCATCTTCGTCGCTGACCTCGCGTCCGATCCCGGCGCGTATCAGGTCGATGTGTCCTACCCCGGCGGATGGACCGCGACCGCCGACGACCCCTATCGCTTCTGGCCCACGCTTGGCGACGTTGACCTCCACCTGATCGGCGAAGGCACCCACCAACGACTGTGGGATGTGCTCGGCGCGCACCACCGCCAACACGACGGCGCCCTTGGCACCGCGTTCGCGGTCTGGGCTCCGAGCGCGAAGTCGGTGCGCATCGTCGGCGACTTCAACTCGTGGGACGGGCGCGCGCACCCGATGCGGATCATGGGCTCGTCGGGGGTGTGGGAGCTGTTCGTGCCCGGCGCCGCGCCCGGCCAGCACTACAAGTTCGAGGTGAACGGCTCGACGGGCCGCGTCGCGCTCAAGGCCGATCCACTCGCGCGGGCAGCCGAGCTGCCACCTGGCACTGCGAGCATCATCACCGCCTCACACCACCAGTGGAACGACGCCGAATGGCTCGAGCGGCGCGAGCGAGAAGATCCGGTGAACCGTCCACTCACCATCTACGAGATGCACCTCGGATCATGGCGGCAAGGGCTCGGCTACCGCGAGCTCGCGGTGCAGCTCGCGGATCACGTGACCGACCTCGGCTTCACGCACGTCGAGCTGCTCCCGGTGGCCGAGCATCCGTTCGGCGGCTCGTGGGGCTACCAGGTGTCGAGCTACTACGCGCCCACCGCACGCTACGGCTCACCTGACGACTTCCGCTGGTTCGTCGACCACCTGCACCAGCGCGGCATCGGCGTGATCGTCGACTGGGTGCCCGCGCACTTCCCTCGTGACGAGTGGGCGCTCGGCCGGTTCGACGGCACGGCCCTCTACGAGCACCTCGACCCGCGGCTCGGCGAGCATCCGGACTGGGGCACGTTCGTCTTCAACTACCCGCGCAACGAGGTGCGGAACTTCCTCGTGGCGAACGCCCTCTACTGGGTCGACGAGTTCCACATCGATGGCCTGAGAGTCGACGCGGTCGCGTCGATGGTGTATCTCGACTACTCGCGCAAGCCCGGTCAGTGGCTGCCCAACGAGCGTGGCGGCCGCGAGAACCTCGGCGCGCTCGAGTTCATCAAGGACCTGAATGTGACGTTGCACGGCGCGCATCCGGGTGTGCTGACGATCGCGGAGGAGTCGACGTCGTGGCCTGCCGTGACCGCGCCCGTGCACCACGGCGGGCTCGGGTTCACCCACAAGTGGAACATGGGGTGGATGCACGACACGCTCGACTACCTGCGCCACGATCCGGTGCACCGCAAGCACCACCATCGCAACCTCACGTTCGGCCTGCTGTACGCGTACACGGAGAACTTCGTGCTTCCGCTCTCGCACGACGAGGTGGTGCAGGGCAAGGGACCGCTCATCGACAAGATGGCCGGCGACGAGTGGCAGAAGTTCGCGAACCTCCGCGCGCTCTACGGATGGATGTACGCGTACCCGGGCCGCAAGCTGCTCTTCATGGGCAGCGAGATCGGCCAGACCCGTGAGTGGCACCACGACCGCAGCCTCGACTGGTGGCTGCTCGCCTGGCCTCCGCACGCGGGGGTGCGCGATCTCGTGCGCGAGCTCAACGCCGCCGTCGTGTCAGAGCCCACGTTGTGGGAGATGGACCGTGAGCCGGCGGGGTTCCGCTGGCTCGACGCGGACGATGCCGAGCACAGCATCTACAGCTTCGTGCGGTTCTCGGAGGACGGACGTCGCGCCGTCGCGTGCGTCGCGAACTTCACGCCCGTTCCCCGTGAGGGCTACCGGCTCGGCCTGCCCTACCCGGGCTCGTGGAAGACGCTGCTCGACACGAACGCAACGTGGTTCTGGGGCACGGGGTACGGCGGTGTCGCCGGGATCGAGACCGAGCCAGTGGCGTGGCACGGCTACGGCGACTCGGCGGTCGTCACGTTGCCGCCGCTCGCGGTGGTGTGGTTCGCGGGTGAGGCGCCGTCCGAAGAGACGCCCACCGAGCCACCCAGCAGGCCATGAGCGAGCGGCGGCTCGTCATCCACGGGCACTTCTACCAACCGCCTCGTGAGAACCCCTGGACCGAGTCGGTGCCCGTCGAGCCCTCGGCGGCGCCCGACCACGACTGGAACGAGCGCGTCACCGAGGAGGCGTATCGACCGAACGCGTTCGCCCGCATCATGGACGACCACGGCTCTCTGGTCGCGCTGGTCGACAACTACCGGCTCATGTCGTTCAACGTGGGACCGACGCTGCTCTCGTGGCTCGAGTCGCACCACGATGACCTCTACAACGCGATCGTTCGCGCTGGTCGCGAGAACCGCGGCGCGATCGCACAGGGGTACAGCCACCTGATCCTTCCGCTCGCATCGCGGCGCGACATGACGACGCAAGTGCGGTGGGGCCTTGCCGACTTCGCGCATCGGTTCGGGCGGCAGGCCGAAGGGATCTGGCTGCCCGAAACCGGGGTGAACGACGAGGTGCTCGAGGTGCTGGCGGAGGAAGGCGTGGGCTTCACGATCCTGGCGCCCGGACAGGCTGTTCGGGTACGCCCGATGGGAGCGGGCGAGAACGGTGACATGGAGTGGACATCGGTCGACGACGGCTCCATCGACACGCGGCGCACCTATCGGTGGTGCCATCCGAGCGGCGATGGGCGCGGCGTCACGATCGTGTTCTACGAAGGCTCCCTCTCCCACGAGGTCGCGTTCGGGCTCGGGTCGCTTTCGAGCGCGGCACTCGTCGAGCGCGCCGAACACCTCCTCTCCGACTCTGACGAGGGCGGCGTGGTGTGCGTCGCGACCGACGGCGAGACGTTCGGCCACCACCATCGATGGGGTGAGCGGGCGGTCGCGTACGCGCTCGCGGTCGAGGCTCCGCGGCACGGCCTCGGAACAGGTGGTCTCGCCGATGTCGCGCTCGACCGAACGCCACAGTGGGAGGTCGACGTCAAGGAGAGCGCATGGTCGTGCGCGCACGGCGTCGGCCGATGGAAGGACGACTGCGGATGCCACACCGGTGGAGGACCGGGCTGGCATCAGCAGTGGCGCGCGCCGTTGCGCGCCGCGTTCGACCGTCTCCGCGACCACGGCATCGAGGTGTTCGATCGTCGCGGCTGGGCCG
Source organism: uncultured Acidimicrobiales bacterium (assembly GCA_963739555.1). Taxonomy (GTDB): domain Bacteria; phylum Actinomycetota; class Acidimicrobiia; order Acidimicrobiales; family DATKAS01; genus DATKAS01. Next base: position 214,736 of record CAVUAV010000013.1, read on the forward strand.
TGCTGCACGATCCGTGGGCTGCACGCGATGCCTACGTCGACGTGGTGCTCGGCGCCGTGTCGATCGACGAGTTCGCGGCGCGCTGGGTGCGTGACGAGTCACCCGACGCGACGACCGAGGCGCTGACGCTGCTCGAGGCGCAGCGGCACGCGATGCTGATGTACACGTCCTGCGGATGGTTCTTCAACGACATCGCGGGTCTCGAGACCGTGCAGGTGATGCGCTACGCCGCGCGGGCCGCAGATCTTCTCGACGAGCTCGGCGAGGGCCCTGACCTCGACCAGATCCTCAGCATCCTCGATGCGGCCGTGAGCAACGACCCGTCGGAGGGCACGGGACGCGACATCTGGAGCCGACACGTCGAGCCGATGCGTGTCGGCGCGTCGAGGGTCGTCGCGCACCTCGCCATGATCGACCTGCTCGAGCGCAATGAGCCTCCTTCGGTGCTCGGCGGCTATGAGGTCATCGTCCAACGTCACGACCACGGCGATCGCGGGTCGGTCGAGATGTGCTCCGGCCGCGTCGAGCTGCGGCACCGCCGCACGCGTCGCCGTCACGAGCACGTCTACGCGGCGTTGCGGATGGGCGCGCTCGAGATCACAGGGGCGACGCGGCCGACCGGAGGCGAGGTCAGCGCCGATGACGAACAGCTGGCTGCGTTCGGCCGCGCGTTCCGGGAGGGGGAGCGCGTGTCGGCGCTCGTCCGCCGGATGGTCGACGACCTCGCACCTGAGCATCGAGGCGGCGAGGAGTTCGGGCTCGACTCTGCGCTTCCCGATGCGGCCGATCAGGTGCTCCGCTCGACGGCGCAGTCCCTCGCCGACCGCTTCGACATCGTCTTCGAGCGGCTCGTCACCGACGCGAGCGACACGTTCGAGGCGCTGACGCTGGCGGGATACCCGCTGCCGCCCGAGCTCAAGGTGCCGATGCAGATGGCGTGGGCCCGGCGGCTCGAGACCGACCTCGTGGCACTCGCCCGCAGCTACTCGGCGCTGACATACCGGTCGGCCCGTGAGCTGGCCGAGCAGGCGCGGGTGCAAGGTCTCAACCTGATGACTCCCGATGTCGTCGCGGCGCTGCGCGTGGCCACGCTCCGTGCGGTGACGACCGCGGTCGAGGAGCGCCAGCTGACCGCGGTCGAGCCCGCGATCGCCATGGTGCGACTCGCCTTGCTCCTCGACCCGAGGTTCGATCTCAGCCGCGCACAGGACCAGGATCTACTTCGCGCTCGTCGGCGCCAGCGACGAGTCCGCGGCCGCGCTGCGTCCGCTCGGCGTCGTGCTCGGACTCGCCGTCGACGCCCTCGGCATCCCGCGTCCCGCGCACTAGGGTCGCCCGCCGTGCAGCCTGCTGACATCGCACGCGTCGTCGCTCCGGGGGAGCCGCGGCTGTCGCCAGACGGAGCGCTCCTCGCCTTCACTCTCTCGACGCCCGACCTCGTGACGAACCGGTCGAAGTCGCAGATCTGGATCGCCGCGACCGATGGTTCGAGCGCACCACGTCCCTTCAGCGCGGGTGCTGACCGCGACGGCCATGCCCGCTGGTCGCCCGACGGCCACTTCCTTGCGTTCACGAGTCACCGCGAGGAGAGCGGTTCGCAGCTGCTCGTCGCGCCAGTCGCGGTCGGCGGCGAGGTGCGCGCGCTGGTCACGTTCGCCGAGGAGATCGAAGCCCTCGAGTGGTCGCCGGACGGCAAGTCGATCGCGTTCATCGCGCGCCTCCGAGACGAAGCCCAGTACGCGCCGACGTGCGACGCCGATCGTCCCGCCCGGCGCATCCGTCACCTCGGATGGAAGTACGACAACGCCGGCTGGATCGTCGACCGGCCGAAGTCGCTCTTCGTCGTCGCGACCAACGGCATGAGCGCGCACCGCGTGCTGCTCACCGGCGGGCACGACGTCGGCGGCTCTCTGTCGTGGACGACCGACAGCGCGTCGATCGTCGTCGCTCATCCCGGGCACGAGACCGCGGACGTCGATCGCGTCGTCGACCTCTGGTCCATTCCGCTCGAGGGAGGGCAGCCGTCGCGGCTCACCGACGGGAACGCACGCGTGGTCGCAGCCGGTCGTCTCTCCGAGCGGCGATCGCGTGGCGGCCTATCGCGACGAGCCGCTCGATCCCGTGCGCAACGGAGCGCTGATGGTGCTCGATCTGTCGTCCGGAGCCGCCACTGAGATCGCACCGGGCCTCGACCGCGGCCGTTCGCACGTCTCGCCTTCGGGAGTGCAGTTCGACGGCGGCCGCGTCTGGTTCCTGATCGAAGACGCGGGCTCGACCGCGTTGTATGCGGAGCCGGCCGAACCGATCCTCACCGGCGAGCGTGTGATCACCGGCGTCGACGTGCGTGCGGGGAAGATCGCGTTCACTGAGTCGATGCCCACCGGGCCATTCCGGCTGGTCGCCCGCGACGCGGCGTCCGGTGCCGAGCGTGAGCTCGCCTCCTATTCGTTGCCGTTCCCGACGGCCATGCCGCAGAAGCTCGCCGCGACCGCGAGCGACGGCACTGTGATCGACGGCGTGGTTCGTGCCACCCGCCGACCTCGATCCGTCGCGCACGTATCCCGTGCTGCTGAACATCCACGGTGGTCCCTACTCGCAGTACGGCTACGGCTTCTTCGACGAGTTCCAGGTGCAGTCGACGGCCGGATACGGCGTCGTGTACTGCAACCCGCGCGGTTCGTCGGGCTACGGCGAGGCCTGGGGTCGCACGATCCGAGGCCCGAAGTGCGCGGTCGACCCGGGCGTCGGCTGGGGCGAGGTCGACGCGTCAGACGTGCTGTCGGTGCTCGATGCCGCGCTCGAGGCTCATCCCTACCTCGACGCGACTCGCGCCGGCGTGCTCGGCGGCTCGTACGGCGGCTACCTCACCTCGTGGCTCGTCACGCAGACCGACCGCTTCGCAGCGGCATGCTCGGAGCGAGCGGTCAACAACATGGTCACGATGACGCACACGTCCGACATCGGCTGGTGGTTCAACTCCGAGTACGCCGGGGTCACGCCCATGGAGGACACCGACGAGCTGTTGCGGATGTCTCCTGTCACCTACGCGGACCGCATCACGACGCCGCTGCTGATCATCCACAGCGAGAACGACTGGCGGTGCCCCATCGAGCAGGCCGAAGACCTGTACACGCGGCTCCGGATGCTCGGGCGTGAGGTCGAGTTCGTGCGCTTCCCCGGCGAGGGCCACGAGCTCTCGAGATCCGGCGCCCCCAAACACCGAGTCGAGCGCTTCGAGATCCTCCTCGACTTCTTCTCCCGCCACCTGAAGTAGCGGGAATCCGAGCGAAAGGGGACCTTTCGCTCGGGGCTTGTCGGGGCAGAGCTCGCCGACCGAAACGCCAGTCGATCGATCCGGCGCCGCCGGTCGATCGACTGCAGGTTGTCGGTCCGGCCGGAGGCTCGGCCCGACCGAACCCCGGCGCAGCTCTGCTTTCGCGAGGACTCTCAGCTCACGCTGAAGCACCAGGAGTAGGTGTGGGACTGGTCGGGGCCTTGCACCGATTGGTAGAAGTGCGCGGTGACGCAGTGTCGCCCGGGAGCGAACTGCTCGAAGTCCTTGCCCGGTCCGGGTTGGAAGAACACCTGGTTGAGCGCGGGGTTCAGGGTGAGCTGGTCGTCGGGGATCGCGATGCTGTCGACGTCGATCGTGCCTTCGTAGCCCGGCGCGAGATCGACGCCGACCTGCGACTGGCGCAGCACGAGCTCGCCGGGCTTGGGCAGGAGCTCTTCGATGCCGGGATCGACGAGGCTCGCTGTGGTGTCACCGGTTTGCGCCTGCATGAATCCGGCAACGATCGCGATGAGAGCCGCCGCGATGAGGGCGGAGATGCCGATCCGTTGCCACTTCACGTCACAGATCTTGCCTGAGCAGCGCTGTCGCCCCACCATCGCGGTGGCAGTCCGTTACGCCACCGTCATGAGGTGTGCCACTATCCGCGCGAACCCACCGGTTACCGTTTGGCCGATGCTCTCGCACGCCCGACCGCCGCGAGCGAACGAGGCCTGATGGTCCTCTCGCGCATGGCCGACCATGTCGGCCGCGTGCTCGGGTCGCGCTACCGGTTGATCGCACCGGTCGGTGCCGGCGCCTCGGCACAGGTCTACCTCGCGGATGACGTCCAGCTCCGTCGCCAGGTCGCGGTCAAGCTGCTGCACCCGGCGCTCGCGGGCGATCCCACGTTCCTCAAGCGGTTCCGGGCCGAAGCGCGCGCCGCAGCGGCGCTCAGCCATCCGAACGTCATGGCTGTCTACGACTGGGGGGAGGAAGCCGACCTCTCCGAGCACGGCCCGTACCTGGTGCTCGAATACCTCGGCGGTGGGAGCCTCAGGTCGATGCTCGACGCCGGTCGGCTGCTCACACCGTCGCAAGCGTTGGTCGTCGGCCTCGAGGCCGCTCGTGGCCTCGAGTACGCGCACCGTCGGGGCTTCGTGCATCGCGACATCAAGCCCGCGAACCTCCTCTTCGATGAGGAGGGCCGGCTCCGCATCGCCGACTTCGGGCTCGCTCGCGCGATCGCCGAAGCCGCGTGGACCGAGCCGTCCGGTGTCGTGCTCGGCACGGCGCGCTATGCCTCTCCGGAGCAGGCCCAAGGCAAGCCGGTCGACGGCAAGACCGACGTGTACTCACTCGCGCTGGTGATGATCGAGTCCGTCACGGGCTCGGTGCCTTTCGCGGCCGACACCACCGTCGCGACGTTGATGGCGCGCATCGACGCCCTCGTGCCCGTGCCCGAGTCGCTCGGGCCGCTGCGCTCCGTCGTCGAGCGCGCGGGCCGTCCGAATCCAGAGGAGCGATACGACGCGACGGCGCTCGGCCGCGCGCTCGCGGGCACCGCCGAGCGTCTGCCGCGGCCGGCCCCGCTCCCGCTCGTCCCGCCGTCGCCGTCGACCAATGACATGCTCGACCTCACGACGATGAAGCCCGCGGCGTCGAGTGAGATGACGCCGATCACCGATCGCGGCGCCGAGCGCGACTCGGGTGTGTTCGACATCGACGGTGCGCCGACGCCGATCCCGCCGAAGGGAGACGTCCCGAAGGCGGTCAAGAGCAGGGCCGACCAGCCCCGCAAGCGCTGGCGTCGGCGGCTCCTCCTCGGGATCACCGCGGTCGTGCTGCTGCTCGCCGGCGGTGCTGCGGTCTACGCGGCGACTCAGGCGACGGTGCCGAAGCACGACGTGCCCGGAGTCGTCGGCATGACTGCAGATCAGGCGCTGGCGCAGGTCGGTGAGTTCGGCTGGAAGATCGACCGCCAAGATCAGTACGACGACACGACCGCTGCCGGCCAAGTCATCCGGCAGGATCCGCCCCCGGGCTCCAAGCTCAAGGAGGGCGCGACCTTCGCGCTGGTGGTCTCGCGCGGTCCGACGCCCGTGGCGATCCCCGACCTCACGGGGATGAGCGACGGCCAGGCGGGGGAGGCGTTGAAGACCGCCGGCCTCGTCGCGGTGGCCCCGGTGACCGAGGCCTTCGACGAGAACGTGCCCGCGCACTTCGTCATCAGCTGGGACCCGAAGGGAACCGAGCTGCCCAAGGGCTCGTCGGTGAACCTCGTCATCTCGAAGGGTCCCGCGCCGCGGCAAGTGCCGCAGGTCAGCGGTTCGTTCGCGGACGCCAAGGCTGCGCTGGCCAACGTGCAGCTGAAGTCCAAGCAGGTCGAGGTGTTCAGCGACACGGTGCCCGCGGGACAAGTGGTGTCGACGCAGCCTGCCGCGGGTGCAAGCGCACCGCGCGGGGCGACGATCACCGTCAACGTGTCGAAGGGCCCCGACCTCATCCCGATCCCCTCCATCGGCCACAAGAAGCTCGACGACGCGATCTCGATCCTCGAGGCAGCGGGGCTGCAGGCCGGCCAGGTGTACGGGCCTGCGAAGGGCAGGCCGATCTCGACGAACCCCGGCGAGGGATCGATGGTCCCGCGGGGGAGTGCGGTCGACATCTACCTCGGCTAAGTCTTCGTCGGCTCCGGTCGCTTCGCTCCAAAATCGGTGCTGCGCGCCGGGCGGCGCATGCGCCGCCGACGGCGGCGACGCCCCTTCACATGTCGATGGCGTTGCGCGTGTCCGCGAGCAGCTGCGCGAGCTCGGCCACCTCGTCGGGCGACAGCACGTCAAAGGGGCGCGCCATGATCTCGTTCGTCAGGTCTTCGGCCTGGTCGCGGGCGGCGCGCAGAGCGTCGGGATCTTCGAACGGGCCGGTCCAGCCAAGGTGCTCAGCCCACTCCGGACCGGAGCGCGGTGGCGGAGCGGGTGACGCGAGCACGGCCTGGAGCGGGCTGATGCCGACCGCGTTCACCGCCACGATGTGCGCGGCTCCGCGCATCTCACGCAGCACGTGCGTGCTCGAGCGCGACCTGCGCCGCGAGACTCGGCGGCTTGGGCATGGCGCGCCATCCGGCGAACAGCACGCCGAGCGAGCACGGAGCGGCGTCGATCACACGGCGCGAGAGGTCCTCGAGAGGGCGGAGTGTCGCCTCCCCGAAACGAGGGAGCTCGCGCTCGCCCCATTCGAAGATGCGCTCGGCGTACGCCTCGGCGACGGCCCGCGGCGGCAGGTGCGAAGGCAGCGACTCCCAGTAGCGGCGCACCTCGTCGGGATCGAGGAAGGCGAGCGCGGCTGCCGCGACCGACGCGTCACAATCACCGATGACGCCCGCGCGACCACAGATCCAGAACTGGCGACCCGACTCGAGGCCGAGCTCGATGCCCTTGTCGTCGGTGGCCTTCGTGAGCATCCATCCTCGCGTCCACTGCTGGATCGGGCGCTTCAGGTCGACGACGGCGGCGAGGGAGTCGGGGCGCATCGGCGCACGCTAAACCGGGTTGGGAGTTGGCGGTGCCGCCCGCTTAGTGTGCGCCCCGCACCGAGGGAATGTGCGCTCCAGACATCAGTGACCATCAGTGAGAGGAGTCGGCTCATGGGGGCTCTCGAGGGACGCGTTGCGATCATCACGGGTGCCGGGCGCGGCATCGGCCGTGAGCATGCGCTGCTGTTCGCCGCGGAAGGCGCGAAGGTCGTCGTCAACGACCTCGGTGGCAACGCCGACGGCACCGGTGGCGACAAGACGCCGGCCGAAGAGGTGGTGCACGAGATCGAGCAGATGGGCGGCGAGGCCATCGCGAACGGCGACAACGTCGCGAGCTGGGAGGGTGGCCAGCGCATGGTCAACTCCGCGATCGAGGCGTTCGGCAAGCTCGACATCCTGGTCAACAACGCGGGCATCTTCCGCGACCGCGTGCTCGTGAACATGACCGAGGAAGAGTGGGATGCGGTCATCGCCGTGCACCTCAAGGGCCACTTCGTACCGACACGGTGGGCCGCCGCCTATTGGCGGGAGCAGGTGAAGGCCGGCAACACCGTCGCGGCGAACGTGGTGAACACGTCGTCGACTTCAGGCCTGCTGTCGAATCCGGGCCAGACGAACTACGGCGCGGCCAAGTCGGGCATCGCGACGTTCACGCAGATCGCGGCGAAGGAGCTGTCGCGCTACGGCGTGAAGGTGAACTGCATCGCGCCGGCGGCTCGCACGCGCCTCACCGAGGCGACCCCCGGGTTGGGCGACATCATCAAGGCTCCCGACGATGCAGCCGCGTTCGACATCTGGGACCCCGCGAACATCTCACCGCTCGTCGCCTACCTCGCGACCGCGGACTGCCCGTTCACGGGCGAGACGTTCTTCGTGCAGGGCGGCCAGGTCCGCAAGTTCCAGTCGTGGAAGATGGGCGAGGGCGTCGAGCGTGACGACCGCTGGACGGTCGCCGGGCTCCAGTCCGAGCTGAGCAAGCTCGCGACCCCCGCCGAGTAGCGCCAACAGTCACAGCCCCCAGGGGTTGACCCTGGCGCGCCCGAGTGCGATGCTCCGAATCAGACTATTGATCTGGAGGTGCGCATGACCGTCGTCGAGAACCGCTACTTGGAGGGCAACTTCGCTCCGGTCACCGAAGAGGTGACCGCGACCGACCTTCCCGTCACGGGCACGATCCCCGCGTCGCTGCAGGGCCGGTTCCTGCGCAACGGGCCGAACCCGATCGGTGCCGTCGACCCGGCGACGTACCACTGGTTCGGCGGCGAAGGCATGGTTCACGGCGTCCGCCTCGCGGACGGCAAGGCCGACTGGTATCGCAACCGCTGGGTGCACGCAGGCAGGGTGCTCACCGAGCTGCATGTGCCCGACCCCGGTGGCGCGATCCACAGCGACATGGACTTCGCGGCGAACACGAACGTGATCGGCCATGCCGGCAAGACGCTCGCGATCGTCGAGGCCGGCGGTCGGCCGATCGAGCTGAGCTACGAGCTCGAGACGTTGCGGCGCGGTGACTTCGAAGGCACGCTGCCGAACGGGTTCACGGCGCATCCGAAGCGCGACCCGAAGACAGGCGAGCTGCACGCTGTGTGCTACTGGTGGGGACTCGGCAACCAGGTGCAGTACATCGTCGTCGACGCATCGGGCAAGGTCACCAAGGTCGTGCCGATCGAGACGACGGGCGCGCCGATGCTGCACGACATGGGGCTGTCCGAGCGGCACGTGGTCGTGCTCGACCTGCCCTGCGTGTTCGACCTCGACCTCGCGATGGCCGGACGCTTCCCGTACAAGTGGGACCCGTCGTATCCCGCCCGCATCGGTGTGATGCCGCGCGACGGGGGCAACGACGACGTGCAGTGGTTCGACATCGATCCGTGTTACATCTTCCATCCGATGAACACGTTCGACGACGGCGATCGCGTCGTGTTCGATGCAGTGCGCCACCCTCGGATGTTCGCGAACGAGCTCAACGGCCCGAACGAAGGGCTTGCCGACGCTCGACCGGTGGACCTTCGATCTCTCGAACGGCAAGGTGATCGAGGAGCGTCTCGACGATCGTGGGCAGGAGTTTCCCCGCCACGACGAGCGCCTCATCGGCAAGCCGTACCGCTACGGCTACGCGCTCGCCGCGGGTCCGAACGTGCTCGGCGGCGGTCTGATCAAGCACGACCTGCACACTGGCGCGAGCGAGACGCACGACTTCGGTCCCGGCACCCACGCGGCCGAGCCCGTGTTCGTGCAGGCGAGCGACGACGCGGCCGAGGACGACGGCCACGTGATCACGTTCGTGTACGACGAGAACACGAACGGCAGCGACCTCGTCATCCTCCACGCGCAGGACTTCACCGGCGCCCCGGTGGCGACGGTGCACCTTCCCCAGCGCGTGCCGTACGGCTTCCACGGCAACTGGATCCCCGACCCCTCCTGACCGAGTGGGCACCAGGCGGACAATGAGTCCGGCTGGTGCCCAGACGGTCGCTCAGGGCTTGCGGACCACCCAGATCTCTTCGGCGGGCCAGCGGCTTGCCCACTCGAGCGACACGAACCAGGGATATGAAGTTGTCGGCGTCGCCCGCCGGCTGCAGCTCGATGAGGTCATCGACGACGAGGCCGTTACGGCGGAACAGGCGGATCCACTCGCCGTGGGGGAGCACGAAGTCGACCGATTCGCCGTCGGTGACCCGCTTCATGCCGAAGCCGTGCGATGCAACGTCGTCGTGACGGTCCAGTCCTCATCGAGGCACATGACTCGAAGCGCGGTCGAGTTGCAGAAGACGAGGCGGCCCTGCCGGGCCGAAGCACTCGTGCGACCTCGGGCACGCTGTGGTCCGGATCGGCGAAGGTCATCGCCCCGTGATCGCAGAAGACGACGTCGAACGATGCGCTCGCGAACGGCACGTCCTCCGCGCTCGCCTGCAGGAACGGCACCGGTGCGCCCCTGCTCGCCGCGTGCGCGAGCTGCGCGGCTGACAGATCGAGCCCGGTACGACTCGCACGCCGAGCCGCGCGAGCGCGATCGACCACTGCCCACCACCACAGCCGAGCTCGAGCACATCGAGCCCGGCGAGGTCACCCAGCGCACCGACCTCTGATTCGGGGATGCGCCAGGTGCCCCACGCGAGGGGTGCAGCCTCGAGCTCGTTGGCGTGCTCGTTCTGATACTCCGCGCTCGTGGTCTCCCAGAACGCCCGGTTCAGCCGTTCGTCCGCGCGGGCCACGAGCCGACCCTAGGAGATGACCTAGGCGGTCATCTCCTTGATCTCGTCGTTGATCTTCTTCGTCGCCTCGTCGGTGCCCATGCCCTGGAGGCTCATGAGCTTCATCATGTCGCCTTGCACCTTGACCTTGCCGCTCATGAACGCCTGCATCGCTGCTGCCGCGTCTTGGTCGACCATCTGCTTCTTGGCCACGTCGTAGGGCAGGGTGATGGTGACCTCGGCGTCGGGCAGCTCGCCCTTGCCCATGACGATCTCGCCGGACGAAGTGTCCATGAACATCTTGATCTCGCCGCCGCCGGGAGCGTCGGTGATGATCTGGTTCATCTTGATGCTCGCGGCGATCTTGGGCACTTCGGCCGCGTGCTTGTCGCGGATCGCGTTCGCGGCCTCGATCCATTCGTCGCTCAGGAACTCATGTGCCACTGTGCTGGCTCCCTTGTTGGTGTCGTTGGGACGGTGACGCGGGCGGCACGCTACCCCAGCGCACCGGTAGCAGAAATCGGGGCGGACGGCCGTTCGGATCGTCGCGCGATGTCGTCGTCGGCAGCGAGGCTGCGCACCACGAACCGTCCGACGACATCGGCGATCACGTCGGGGGTTGCGCCCAGACGCCCCGTTCGCTGGAAGTGGCTGTAGGTCGAGACGACGCCGACGACGCCGTAGGCCATGAGCGTGGGATCGTCGTCACGGATGAGCCCGAGCTCGATGCCCTCGCGGATCAGATCAGCGACGTCTCGCGCGTGCACTTCAGTGCCCGCGCGGAGCAGCTCGGTCCAAGTCTGGTCACGGTTCTCGACCTCCAGGAGCGAGAAGAACGGCGCGTGCCCGGCCATGAACTTGAGCGACGCCTCGGCGCCTTGGCGCAGTCGGACGAGCGGGTCGGCCGCGGGATCCATCGCGTCGGACTGTGCGCGCCGCAGCCGCAGCCGCATGCTGGTGACGAGCTCGGAGAACAATGCTTCCTTGTTCTCGAAGTACCAGTAGAAGAGGCCCTTCGCGACGCCCGCGGCCTCGCAGATGTCGACCACGCGAGTGTCCGCGTAGCCGCGACGCGAGAACAAGTCTGCGGCATGGTCGAGCAGCTGCTGCTTGCGCTCCCGGCCCTGCTCGGTGAGCCGCCGGCCGTCGGACCAACTCGTCTCCACACGGGAAGGTAACCAGCATCCTGACCGGCGGGTCAATGCTCCTGGACAGGTAGAGTCCGGCGTCGTGGCAGCCGGCAGCCGGGTCGAGCGAGTCGAGACGCGGACCCGCAATCCGAAGTGGAAGAACCATCCACTGCGCATCGAGATGTCCGAGTGCATCAACTGCGACGCGTGCCTGCGCCACTGCCCCACCCAGTTCGGCGCGATCTTCAACCACGGGGTCGACGTCGTGATCATCCCGGAGCTGTGCTCGGGATGCGACAAGCGCCTCCCCGCGTGTCCCGTCGACTGCATCTACCCGTTCCCCGAGTGGGAGCAGGCGGGCTATCCGGACACGTGGTGGGAAGAACCACTCTCTTCCAACGACCCCTACAAGTAGGAGCCCGCGAGATGCCCGACATCCTTCCTGGCGCGGAGCCGTGGTCGACCGACGGCGCGGGACCGGGCTCGCCCGGCGCGCTGTGCATCCACGGGTTCACGGGCAACCCGACGTCGATGCGGCCCGTGGCCGAGGCGTTCGCGGCTGCGGGGTTCGCGGTCGAGCTGCCCCGTCTCCCCGGTCACGGCACGACGGTCGAAGACATGCTCACGACGACGTGGGACGACTGGTCGCGCGAAGCCGAAGCTGCGTACCAGCGCATCGCAGCGCGCGCGAGCAAGGTCGTCGTCGCGGGGCTGTCGATGGGCGGCACGCTCACGGTCTGGCTCGCCACGCGTCATCCCGAGATCGCCGGCATCGTCGCGATCAACGCGGCTGTCGCGCCGCAACAACCCGAGGTCGTCGAGATGCTGAAGGGCATGGTCGACGAAGGTCAGACAGTGATGCCGGGAATCGGCTCCGACATCGCGAAGCCGGGCGTCGTCGAGTCGGCGTACGAGGGCACGCCGCTTGCGCCGCTGCTCTCGCTCGTCACCGTCGTCGAGGAGCTCGGCACCAGCCTCGGCAACATCACGTGCCCCGTGCTGATCATGACGAGCCCGCAAGACCACGTCGTCGACCCCCAGGCTTCAGATCTGCTCGCCGCGAAGGTGAGCGGGCCGGTCGAGCGGGTGACGCTCGAGCGCTCGTACCACGTGGCGACCGTCGACTACGACGCCGAGCTCATCCAGACGAAGGCGGTCGAGTTCGGTCGCAAGGTGACCGCCGGCTAGGCAGACCGACCGCTCAGGTCGAGAAGCCGCTGATCGAGTCACCGATCAGCTTCACGCCGAGGAAGACCAGGATCACCGCCATGATTGCCGCGTTGTTGCGCGCCATCCAGCCCTTGAGGTCATCGAGGATGGCAGCGGCCTTGTCGCCCATCGCGAAGTAGATGACGACGGGTGCGGCGACGCCGATCGTCGCTATCAGCACGAAGATCGCCCACGCGATCGCCTGATCGCTGCTCGCCGCATCGGTCTGCGCGATCGCGGTCGCGCCGCCGATGACGAGGATGAGGTTCTTCGGGTTCACGACGCTCACGATGACCCCGAGGCCGGCGGACTTCAGCGGCGTGAAGCCCTCGACCGAGCTCATCCACTTCGGCATCGGGGCGTCCTCGCCCGGGCGGGGACGGTTCCGCCACTGCTTCACCGCGAGCCCGAGCAGCACGATGCCGAGGACGAGCTTGAGCGTGCTGGACCAGTCGGCGGGGGCACCGTTGTCGGTGGGGTCGGACGAACCGATCACCGCGAGCAGGAACGCCCCGGCGGCGGCCATCGCCACGATCCATCCGACGAGGAACGACAGGCTGTCGGACTTGGCGTTGTCGGTACCGAGCATCAGCACGATCGCGACGATGGGGATCGGGCTTATGGCGATGCCGACAGCGAACGGAAGCATCTGCCCGATCGCTTGTCCCACGGGCGGCGACCGTACCCGCGTGAGCAGGTGGTGGCCCGGGATCTAGCGTTGCGCCGGTGCTTGCGGCCCTGGCCTTCATCCCGAGCCCGAGCTCGAACGCGATCCACCTCGGTGGGCTGCAGCTGCGCGCCTACGGCTTGATGATCGCGACTCGGCGTCGTCGTCGCAGTCTGGCTTGCGAACAAGCGATGGGTCGAGGTGGGAGGCAGCCCCGACGACATGTCGCACATCGCGCTCGTCGCGGTGCCGTTGGGCGTGGTCGGCGCCCGGCTGTACCACGTGATGACCGACTGGCGCCGGTTCACCGACGATCCGCTGAAGGCGTTCGCGATCTGGCAGGGTGGCCTCGGCATCTGGGGCGCGGTCGCACTCGGCGTCGTGCGGCGCGATCTGGGTCGCTCGACGGCGAGGCTTGCCGCATCGGACCGCTCGCCGATGCATGCGCTCCCGCGATTCCTCTGGCGCAGGCTTTCGGCCGGCTCGGCAACTGGTTCAACCAAGAGCTGTTCGGCAAGCCGACGACCGTGTGGTGGGCGCTGAAGATCGATCCCGCGCATCGGCCGCCAGGATTCGAGCAGTACGCGACGTTCCACCCGACGTTCCTCTACGAAGCGGTCTGGTGCCTGATCCTGTGCGGCGGGCTGATCTTCATCGGCAAGCGATGGGGAACGCGGCTGAGGCCCGGGAGCCTGTTCTGGCTCTACGTCGCCGGGTACACGTTCGTGCGGTTCTTCATCGAGCGCATCCGCATCGACTTCGCATCGCGCCTGTTCGGGCTGCGGATCAACGAGTGGGTCAGCGCCGTCGTGTTCCTCGCCGCGGTCGCGATCCTGGTCATCATGAACTTCCACGAGCCGTCACATTTCGAAGATGACGGTTCGGCGACGGTCGGCGCCGACGAGGCAACAGCGCACTAGTGTCGCTCCCGGATCGATGGGTGGCCTTTAGGGCCGACGCTCATCGTCAGTGGGGGGATGTGTTGGCCGAGATCGTTCTCGACGATGTCTGGAAGGTGTATCCGGACGGCACCGTCGCGGTGCAATCGCTCGACCTCGAGATCGACGACAAGGAGTTCATGGTCTTGGTCGGCCCTTCGGGGTGTGGCAAGACCACTGCGCTCCGGATGATCGCGGGGCTCGAATCGGTGTCAGAGGGCACGGTCCGCATCGGCGACCGTGTCGTCAACGATGTGCCGCCGAAGCAACGCGACATCGCGATGGTGTTCCAGAACTACGCGCTCTATCCGCACATGAGCGTGTTCGACAACATGGCATTCGGTCTCAAGCTCCAGAAGGTGCCGAAGCACGACATCAACACTCGTGTGCAGGAGGCGGCCCGGATCCTGGGGCTCGACGAGCTGCTGAACCGCAAGCCGGCCGCGCTCTCCGGCGGACAGCGGCAGCGCGTCGCGATGGGTCGCGCGATCGTGCGCCACCCGCAGGCGTTCCTGATGGACGAACCGCTGTCGAACCTCGACGCGAAGCTGCGGGTGCAGATGCGATCAGAGATCGCGCGGATCCAGAACGACCTCGGCGTCACGACGATCTACGTGACCCACGACCAGACCGAGGCGATGACGATGGGCGACCGAGTTGCCGTCATCCGCAAGGGACAGCTGCAGCAGGTCGACGAGCCGCAAGCGCTTTACGAGCACCCACGCAACCTGTTCGTCGCCGGCTTCATCGGATCGCCCGCGATGAACCTCTTCGAAGCGACGCTGCGCATCACAGACGACGCGGCGGCAGTCGAGTTCGCAGGGTTCCGCCTCGCGGTGCCCCGTGAAGTGCTCGAGACGCGGCCGGCGCTGCGCGCCTACGCCGACCGCAAGATCGCGCTCGGCGTCCGTCCCGAGGACATGGAAGATGCGTCGCTGGTAGCCGAGGCTCCCGGCGATCAACGCATCCCCGTCGTCATCGAGCTCGTCGAGGCGCTCGGCTCCGACGTGGTCGTGCACTTCACGATCCACGCCCCTGCCGCGCTCACCGACGACGTCAAAGAGCTTGCCGTCGACATCGGGATCCCGATCGACGGTGACACCGCGGCCAGCCACACCAACATGGTGGCCCGGCTGAATCCGCGGCACGCGTGCGCGGAAGGGGGAGCCCATCGAACTGGTGGTCGACACCCATCGGCTGCACTTCTTCGACCCAGAGGACAGCTCAGCCATCTACGGCAAAGACAGCTGACCAATCACATACCTAGGGAGGGCACATACATGAAATGGGGCCGAATAGCGGCTGTGCTGGTAGCGATGACGCTCACTGCAGCAGCCTGTGGAGACGACAGCGGGAGCAGTAGCGCGACGACCGGCGGGGGCAGTGCCACGACCGGGGCGGCAGTGCGGCGAACCTCAAACCGAACACCGGTGAGGTGAACCTCCTGAGTGCAGCGGAGGCAAGCGAGGCAGCTGCGTACCAGAAGATCTTCGACGACCTGATCAACTCCAAGGCCGACTACAAGGCGACCGTCGAGCCATCGCCGAACTTCGAAGAGCAGTTCAAGATCCGTGCCGACGCCGGCACGCTCGACGTCGCCGCAGTGCCGCAGCCCGGCGCCATCCCCGGCCTCGTCGACAAGGGAGACCTCGCCTCGCTCGAGGACCTCGGGTTCAACATCGACGACCTCAACAAGCAGTTCGGTGCGGCCTTCGTCGCCCTCGGCGAGTACAAGGGCAAGCACTACGGGCTGCCGACGAACATCAACCTGAAGAGCATGGTGTGGTACCCGAAGAAGGCGTTCGATGCCGCGGGCTACACGGTGCCGAAGACGTGGGACGAGATGCTCGCGCTCAGCGACAAGATCGTCGCCGACGGGAGCACTCCGTGGTGCGTCGGCTTCGAGAGCGGCGGTGCGACGGGGTGGCCCGCCACCGACTGGATGGAAGACATCATGCTCCGGACGGCCGGCACCGACACCTACGACAAGTGGTGGAAGCACGAGATCCCGTTCAACGACCCGTCCGTGGAGCAGGCCGGCAAGCTGTTCGGCGACATCATGTTCAAGAAGGGCTATGTCCTCGGTGGAGCAGCGTCGACGGTTGACGTCAACTTCGGCGATGCGCCGGGGCCGATGTTCGACAACCCGCCGAAGTGCTGGCTGAACGCGCCAGGCCAACTTCATCAACTCGTTCTTCCCCGAGGGCACCAAGCCAGGCGTCGACTACGACTGGTTCCCGCTTCCCCCGATCGACAAGGACGGCACGCTCTTCGGCGGTGAGCTGACCGTCGTCGGCAAGAACGCGGCTCGGCCCGAGGTCGTCGACTTCCTCCAGCAGTTCTCCGGCAAAGAGGTGCAGTGCGCGATGGGCGGCGTGACCGCCTCCTCTCGCATCTCGCCGAACGTCGATGTCGGGAAGGACTGCTACGTGAACCCGATCCTGGCCGACGCGTCGGTCGTTCTCACCGCCTCACTGAAGGACGGCACCGGCCGGTTCGACGCTTCCGACCTCATGCCGGCCGCAGTCGGTTCGGGCAGCTTCTGGACCGGGATGGTCGACTACATGAAGGGCGGCCCGGACTCGCTCAAGGGTGTCTTGGACACCATCGAGAAGAGCTGGCCGACTTCCTAGTCGGCCGTCGGTACACCGGGCGACCGTGGCCACCCAGGTAGCCGAGCAGCAGAGGGAGCGGCCCCCTGAGGGGGGTCGCTCCCTCTCGCCGCGCGCGCTCGCCGCCCTGCGCGTCGCCGCGTTCGTCGGTGGGTTCATCCTGATCTACCTCGTGGGTCGGTTCGCGCTCGAGTTCCTCCGCGACAAGGACTCGAATCGGGTCTTCGTCGTGCTCGTCGCGATCGCCGTCGGAGTCGGCGGCATCTTCGCCCTCTTCTGGGCGATGGATCGCGTCGTGAGCTGGCTGCCCGAGGGCTGGCGCGAAGGCGTGCGGCCCTACGTCTACATCGGGCCTGCCCTCGTGCTGCTCTCCGTGTTCCTCATCTACCCCGTGATCGACACGTTGCTCACCAGCTTCAAAGACGCGAATGGGCAGCACTGGGTCGGGCTCGAGAACTACCGCTTCGTGTTCAGCGACCCCAGCATGCTCAGGTCGATCCGCAACACCGCGGGCTGGGTCATCATCGTCCCGACGGTCGCAGTGACCATGGGCCTGCTGTTCGCGACGCTCGCTGACCGCCTGACGCGGGGCGAGTCGATCGCCAAGTCGTTGATCTTCCTGCCGATGGCGATCTCGTTCGTCGGAGCGGCGGTCACGTTCCGCCTCATCTACAGCTACCGGCCTGCGGGGTTCGGGTCGAACATCGGGCTGTTGAACGGGATCGTGATCGCGTTCGGCAAGAGCCCAGTGTCATGGCTGTCCCAACAGCCGTGGAACAACCTGCTGCTCATGGTGATCATGATCTGGATCCAGGTCGGGTTCGCGATGGTCGTGCTCTCGGCCGCCATCAAGTCGATCCCCGAGGAGATCATCGAGGCGGCGCGCATCGACGGCGCGAACGAATTCCAGGTCTTCTGGAGGATCGTCGTGCCGAGCATCGCGCCCACGATCGTCGTCGTGAGCACCTACATGGTCATCAACTCGCTCAAGGTCTTCGACATCGTCTTCGTGATGGGCAACGCCGAGGCGAACAAGACCGAGGTGATCGCCGAGCGGATGATCCGTTGGTTCTTCATCAAGGCCCACGATGGACGCGGGGCCGCCATCGCCGTCGTGCTGTTCATCGCGGTCGTTCCCGTTCTCCTCTGGAACGTGAAGCAGTTCCGCGAGCAGGAGAAGATCAGATGAGCCTCGCCGCGCCTCCTGCGCCGACCGAGGTCGCCGGCCTCGAACCTGCCCCGAACAAGGCTGCGAAGAACAAGAAGGAGCAGCCCGTCGGGGTGAAGAAGGGCGGCTGGTTCGTCCGCATCGCGATCATCGTGATCGTCGTCATCTGGCTGATCCCCACCGTGGGCGTGCTGGTCACGTCGTTCCGGCCCGAGAACCTCGTCGACACGACGGGCTGGTGGACTGCGTTCGGCCACCCCTTCCGCGCCGGCGCGTGGACGCTCGACAACTACCGGGGTGCGCTCGACGCCGGCGGCTTCTCGAACGCCCTGCTCAACAGCCTCGCGGTGACGATCCCGTCGACGGTCATGCCGATCACGATCGCCGCCTTCGCGGCCTATGCGTTCTCCTGGATGGAGTTCCGCGGTCGGTACGCGTTGTTCGTGCTGATCGTCGGCCTGTTGGTCGTGCCGTTGCAGACCGCGCTGATCCCGATCCTGCAGCTGTACACGCGGGGATGGGTCGTCGCCGGAGTGCACGTGATACCCGACTTCAACCTGAACGGCACGTTTCTCGGCATCTGGTTGGCGCACACCGCGTTCGGGCTGCCGCTCGCGGTCTACCTCTTACGCAACTACATCGGCTCGCTGCCGTCTTCCATCGTCGAGTCCGCGCGCATCGACGGCGCCGACCACTTCACGATCTTCTGGCGGCTGATCGTGCCGCTCTCCGTGCCTGCGCTCGCGGCGTTCGCGATCTTCCAGTTCCTCTGGGTCTGGAACGACCTGCTCGTCGCGTACGTGTTCCTCGGCGGCACCCCGAAGCACGCGGGTCGTGACGATCGCGCTCGGCCGTCCCTCGTCGGCGAGCACGGTGAGAACTGGCACCTGCTCACGGCGGCCGCGTTCCTCACCATGTTGCTGCCGCTCTTCGTGTTCTTCTCGCTGCAGCGCTACTTCGTGCGCGGCCTCACCGCTGGGTCGGTGAAGGGATGAGCGTCTCGGTCGTTGCTCGCGTCGTCGGGCATGGCCCCCTGTCGCCGCAGCAGAAGTGGAAGGCGATCACGATCGGCACGATCGTGCTGCTGCCCGCGTTCTGGGGAACGCTCATCGGGCTCGTGTCGGTCGCGTCCGACGACGCGAACAGCGGCGTCGCCAACCCCGCGGCCTTCATCGCGTTCGGGCTCGCGCTCGTGCCGTTCGCATTCCTCGCGCTGGCGTTCGTGTCGGGGCACCCGTCCGCGCCGATGGCAACGGTGAAGGCGATGTGCCTCTTCTTGCTGATCGGCATCCCGGTGTCCGCGATCGCGGCGGATGCGGTGACCGGGCTGGTGGCCGGCTGCGGGCGCGGGCGGGATCGTCGCGTTGCGGGCGAGCGAGGTGGGCACGTGGAAGACGCGGGCGCTCGGGGTGCTGTTCGCCTGCGTGTACACGTTCGTGCTGGCGAGAGCGGCGGGCGCGATCATCCTCATCAGCGTGCCTGCGTTCCCGTTCACGAGCATCGGGCTCGCCGACCACTTCGCGGAGCGACGGCAAGCGAGGGAGCTGGCTGAGGCGTCCGAGAGCTGAGTGGCGTGGCGGGTGCGTACGGCCACTTCGATGACGACGCGCGCGAGTACGTCGTCACGCGACCCGACACGCCGCTGCCCTGGATCAACTACCTGGGCACCGACGACTACTTCGGCCTGATCTCGAACACCGCCGGCGGTTACTCGTTCTACCGGGACGCCCGGCTGCGGCGACTGACGCGGCACCGCTACAACAACGCGCCGCGCGACGTCGGCGGCCGCTACCTGTATGTGCGCGACGACGACAGCGGAGATGTGTGGTCGCCGTCGTGGGCGCCGGTGCAGGCCGACGTCGAGGGCTATCGGTGCCGGCACGGACTCGGGTACACGGTCATCGGCTCGTCTCGGGGTCGGATCGAGGTCGAGACGCTCTACTTCGTTCCTCTCGGCGAGTCGCTCGAGGCTGTGGCGGGTGCGAGTGACGAACCGTCGGTCGACTGCGCCGCGACGCTGTCGCTGTTCAGCGCGGTCGAGTTCTGCTTGTGGGACGCGTGGGACGACCAGACCAACTTCCAGCGCAACCTGAACACCGGCGAGGTCGAGGTCGACGGCACCACGATCTTCCACGTCACCGAGTACCGCGAGCGGCGAGACCACTTCGCATGGTTCGCGTGCTCTGAGGAGGTCGCCGGCTTCGACACGTCTCGTGACGCGTTCCTGGGCCCGTATCGCGGATGGGATCGGCCGGTCGTGGTCGAGGCGGGTCGTGCGACCGACTCGGTCGCGCACGGGTGGGCGCCGATGGGGTCACACCACGTCGCGCTGACGCTGGCGCCGGGCGAGACGCGCGAAGTGCGGTTCGCACTCGGCTACTTCGAGAATCCGCGGGATGCGAAGTTCGATTCTCGCGGCCGCTTGAACCAGCAGCTCGTGCGTCCTGTGATCGATCGGCACCTCGACGGCGACGTGGTCGAGGCGGCGTTCGGGGCTCTGCGTTCGCGCTGGACGGAGGTGCTGGAGGGCTTGCAGGTGTCGACGCCGAACGAGCACGTCGACCGGATGGTGAACACCTGGAACGCCTACCAATGCATGGTCACGTTCAACCTCTCGCGGTCTGCCTCCTACTTCGAGTCAGGCATCGGCCGCGGCATGGGCTTCCGGGACTGCTGCCAAGACCTGCTCGGCTTCGTGCAGATGGTGCCGGCCCGGGCACGCGAGCGGATCCTCGACGTCGCGGCGACGCAGCTCGAGTCGGGCGGCGCCTATCACCAGTACGCCCCGCTCACGAAGCGGGGCAACGACGCGATCGGCTCGGGCTTCAACGACGACCCGCTGTGGCTCGTGCTCGCGGTTGCTGCGTATCTGAAGGAGACAGGCGACCGGTCGATCCTCGACGAGCTCGTGCGCGTACGACTCGCGTCCGGGGAGTGAACGGCCGTTGCTCGAGCACCTGCATCGGTCGGTGCAGTACACGCTCGACCGCCTCGGCCCGCACGGCTTGCCGCTCATCGGACGCGCCGACTGGAACGACTGCCTCAACCTCAACTGCTTCTCCGACGAGCCGGGCGAGTCGTTCCAGACGACCGAGAACCGCGAGGGTGGGATCGCCGAGTCGGTCTTCATCGCCGGCTTGTTCGCGCTCGCGGCGCGGGAGCTGGCGGCCATCACGCATGAAGACCGTTGGCTCGACGCCGCGGCGGCGATGTCGGAGACCGTGCGCGAGCACGGGTGGGACGGCGAGTGGTTCTTCGCGCGCGTACGACCACTTCGGCTCGCCGGTGGGCTCCGCGGAGTGTGAAGAGGGGCAGATCTTCATCGAGCCGCAGGGGATGTGCGCGATGGCAGGCATCGGCGTCTCGGATGGTCGCGCTGGTCGGGCGCTGGCATCGGTCGCCGAACAGCTCGCTACCGAGCACGGCATCGTCCTGCTGCGCCCCGCGTATCAGCGCTACCACCCCGAGCTCGGTGAGATCACCTCGTATCCGCCGGGCTACAAGGAGAACGGCAGCGTCTTCTGCCACACGAACCCCTGGGTGATCGTCGCGTCGACGATCGTCGGTGATGCTGAGCGCGCGCTCGACTATCACCTCCGCATCAACCCGTCGGCGCGTGAGGGCATCAGCGATGTCCATCGCTCGGAGCCCTACGTCTACGCGCAAACGATCGCGGGTCGTGAGGCGCCGACGTTCGGCGAGGCGAAGAACTCGTGGCTCACGGGCACAGCGGCCTGGTCGTACGTCGCGGTGACGCAGTGGATCCTCGGCATCCGTCCCGACCACGAGGGACTGCGCATCGACCCGTGCGTGCCGTCGGCGTGGGGCGGGTTCACCGCGCGGCGACGGTTCCGAGGCGCGACCTACGAGATCACGGTGCGGGGGAGTGGCCGCGTGAGTCGGTTGGTCGTCGACGGTCGTGAGGTCGAGGGGAACGTGGTGCCGGTCGCGGCGCTGGGCTCGACCGTGGTCGTCGAGGCGGTCGCGCAGTAGCGTCGGCGCATGGCTGACACATCTCAGGCTGGCGCAGTCGTCCTCTCCGAATCCCGCGGCGCAGTGCGCCTCCTCACGCTCAACCGTCCCGAGCGGCTCAACGCCTGGACGGAGGCGCTGGGGCAGCGGTACTTCACCCTGCTCGACGAGGCCGAGGCCGATCCCGATGTGAGGGTCATCGTCGTCACCGGCGCGGGCAAGGGCTTCTGCGCGGGCGCCGACATGGACATGCTGCAGGGCATCGGCGACGCAGGTGGTGTCGGCGCGGGAGGCGCGCCGGTCAAGCACTACCCGCCGTACTACGCGACGACGCTCAACAAGCCCGTCATCGCCGCGATCAACGGCGCCTGTGCGGGCATCGGGCTCGTCCACGCCATGATGGCCGACATCCGCTTCGCCGCCGCGGGCGCGAAGTTCACGACCGCGTTCGCGCGTCGTGGCCTCATCGCCGAGCACGGCGTGTCGTGGGTGCTGCCGCGGCTCATCGGGCCCGCGCGAGCGATGGACGTGCTGCTGTCGGGACGCGTGTTCCTCGCCGAGGAGGCTGCCCAGCTCGGCATGGTGAACGGCGTGTTCGCCCCCGACGCGCTGATCGACGAGACGATCGCCTATGCGAACGATCTCGCCGCGAACTCGTCGCCGTCGTCGATGGCAGTGATGAAGCGCCAGATCTGGCAGGCGCTCACCCAGTCGATCAGCGAGGCGACGAGCGAGGCCGACGGTCTCATGCGCCAGTCGCTGCGTGAGGCCGACTTCAAGGAAGGCGTCGCGAGCTTCGTCGAGAAGCGCCCTCCGGCGTTCAACCCCGTGCAGGACTGGGCGAAGCCGTAACGCCCCCCGGGCTCCGGGCGTTCTCGCGCGCAGAACCCGCCATCCGTGGCGGCTTTCCGTGACGAGAACGCGGCGAGGGCTCTCGATTGTGTCCCGTAGCATGAGCCCCCGTGTCTGAGCGCATCTCCACCGAGCAGGTCGCGCATGTGGCGCGCCTCGCGCGGCTCGACCTCACCGACGACGAGCTCGAGCACTACACCGATCAGCTCGCGGCGATCCTCGATCACGCGGCCGACATCGAGGCGCTCGATCTCGAGGGCGTCGAGCCGATGACCCATCCGGTGCCGCTCGTGAACGTGCTGCGTGAAGACGTCGTTCGCCCATGCCTCGATCGTGACGAGGTGCTCGCCGCGGCTCCCGCGGCCGAGAGCGGGCGGTTCAAGGTGCCGCCGATCCTCGGTGAGGCGCCGTGACGGCGATCGGGATCGCGGCCGAGGTCAGGGCCGGAACGAAGAAGGCACGCGACGTCGTCGAGGAGCATCTGACCCGCATCGCGCAGCGTGACGGCGAGCTCAACGCGTTCAACCTCGTGACTGCGGACGAGGCTCGCAAGGCCGCCGACGAGATCGATCGACGGGTCGCGGCTGGGGAGGATCCCGGTCCTCTGGCGGGCGTGCCGCTCGCGCTCAAGGACAACCTCTGCACGCGCGGCATCCCGACGACATGCTCGTCACGGATCCTCGAAGGATGGAAGCCTCCCTACACCGCGACGGCGGTCGAACGGCTCGTCGCCGCCGGGGGCATCCCGATCGGGAAGACGAATCTCGACGAGTTCGCGATGGGTTCGTCCACCGAGAACTCCGCGTTCGGGCCGACGGCAAACCCGCACGACACGAGTCGTGTCGCGGGCGGTTCGTCGGGCGGAAGCGCGGCCGCGGTGGCGGCTGACTTCGCTCCGCTCGGGTTCGGATCGGATACCGGCGGTTCGATCCGCCTCCCAGCGTCGTTCTGCGGTGTGGTCGGCGTGAAGCCGACGTACGGCCGAGTGTCGCGCTACGGGCTCGTCGCGTTCGCGTCGAGCCTCGACCAGATCGGCCCGTTCGGTGTCACCGTCGCCGATGCCGGGCTCGCGCTCGACATCATCAGCGGTCACGACCCGATGGACTCGACCTCGATCCCCGAGCCGCCGACGAACGTGAGCGCCACGCTGAACGATGGCGTCGACGGCCTTCGCATCGGCGTGGTCGCCGAGCTGCGTGACGGAATCTCACCCGACGTGCTCGCTCGTCTCGACGCCGCGATGGTCGTGTTCGAGAAGGCCGGCGCGACGATCGACGTCGTCTCGATGCCGTCGTTCATCTACGGCCTCACCGCGTACTACCTCATCGCTCCGGCCGAGGCATCCAGCAACCTCGCTCGGTACGACGGCGTGCGCTATGGGCTCCGGGTCACCGGCGCAGATGCGGCGGCGATGAACGCGGCGACGCGGACCGCGGGCTTCGGCCCTGAGGTGAAGCGGCGGATCATGCTCGGCACCTACGCGCTCTCCGCCGGCTACTACGACGCGTACTACGGCAAGGCGCAGAAGGTGCGCACGCTGATCGCCCGCGACTTCGCATCCGCCTACGAGCGCTTCGACCTGCTGCTGTCGCCGACCTCGCCGACCACCGCGTTCGAGATCGGCGCGAAGACCGCTGATCCGCTCACGATGTACCTGAGCGACGTGTGCACGATTCCCGGCGAACCTCGCGGGCAACGCCGCGATGAGCGTCCCGTTCGGCACCGGAGACGACGGGCTGCCGGTCGGCATCCAGGTGATGGCCCAGGCGCTCGACGAGGCGACCATGTTCCGCGCCGCGGCCGTCCTCGAAGCGGGGCTGTCGTGAGCGCGGCTGACTGGGAGATGGTGGTCGGGCTCGAGGTGCACGTCGAGCTGGCGACGAACACCAAGCTGTTCTGCGGCTGCCCGAACCATTTCGGCGACGAGCCCAACACGAACATCTGCCCGGTGTGCCTCGGCCTGCCGGGTTCGTTGCCGGTGATCAACCATCAGGCCGTCGAGCTGGCGATCACGCTCGGGCAGGCGCTGCACTGCCGCGTCGAGCCGTCGATCTTCCACCGGAAGAACTACTTCTATCCGGACATGCCGAAGGACTACCAGGTCAGCCAGTACGACCAGCCGATCAACGTCGACGGCTACCTCGAGCTGCCGTCGGGCACGCGCATCGGCATCGAGCGGGCCCACATGGAAGAGGACACCGGCAAGTCGACGCACCTCGGTACGTCAGGCCGTATCCACGGCGCCGACGCGTCGCTCGTCGACTACAACCGCGCCGGAGTGCCGCTCGTCGAGATCGTGAGCCGTCCCGACATTCGCTCCGCTGAGGATGCGCGCTCGTACGCCACCGAGCTGCGCGCCATCCTGCTCGCCACCGGCGCGAGCGACGCGAAGATGGAAGAGGGATCGATGCGCGTCGACGCCAACGTGTCGATGCGGCCCGCCGGCACCGAGACGCTCGGCACACGCTGCGAGATCAAGAACCTCAACTCGATCCGGAGCCTCGGCCGTGCGATCGAGTACGAGGCGAAGCGTCAGATCGACCTGCTCGAGGCGGGGGAGCGCATCAGGCAGGAGACCCGCCACTGGAACGAGGACGAGGGGCGCACGCACACCCTCCGTTCGAAGGAGGAGGCGGACGACTACCGCTACTTCCCCGAGCCCGACCTCGTGCCGCTTGCACCCGACGACGCCTGGATCTCGCGGCTCGCGTCGGCGTTGCCTCGGTTGCCGGCTGATCGCCGCGTCGATCTCGCCACGGCTGCGGGTGTCGCGCCGACGACCGGGGCGGTCGCGGTCGCGGTCGAGCGCGACCTCGACGGCCTCGCTGCTGCGGCGATCGCAGCAGGTGGCGATCCAGCCCGCGTGCTCACGCACGTCGAGCACAACTTGGCGGTCGACGGCGCGGCCGCGCTCGCACCCGCTGCGCTCGCGCAGCTCACTCGCATGGAGGTCGACGGCGCGTTGACCGCCACACAGGCCAAGACCGTGCTCTCGGAGATGGTCGAGAAGGGCGTCGCCGATCCCGCCCAAGTCGCACAGGCGATGGGGTTCGAGGCGATGGAGACGGGAGCGCTCGACTCGGTCGTGGACGAGGTCATCGCCGCGCATCCCGATGAGTGGCAGCGCTACCGCGAGGGAGACGACAAGGCTCGTGGCAAGCTCACCGGCTTCTTCGTCGGCGAGGTCATGCGAGCCACGAAGGGCAAGGCCGACGGCAAGCTCGTGACCGCCCGCCTCCGCGACCTCGCCGGCTGACTGCGGGAACTTGTACCCACCGGCGCCCAGATGGGCGTCGAGCGGTACGAGTTGCGAGGAGGGAGTGGCGCGGTCAGCCGTTCGACGCGGCGAGCAGCTTGATCGCGCCGGAGTCCGAGCGGCGCTTCGCCCAGGCGGCGACGTACGGATCATCCGTGAGGTAGATGATCTGGCTGCCCTCCGAGAGCCGCTCGACCATGTCGAGCAGATCCCACTTGTGGCCGGCCGGCACGTTGAGGAACGGCTCGTCGAGGATCGCCGGAAGCGGGCCGCCATCGGGTGCCGCGTGCCGGGCACGGCCGAGCCGGGCGAGCAGCCGCTCCTGCAAGTCGGCAGGGTCGACCACGACCGTCTCGGAGAGGCCCGCCCCTTCCTCCAGCGAGGCCACGCGCCGGGCGACCGCGTGGTGGCGGTCGTTCAGCGACGACATGTCGGGCACCTTCGCGCGCGCCTGCACGACGAGCGCTTCGAGCCCTTCGCGCTGTCGCATCAGCTCGGGCACGTCGGGCTCGATGAGGTCGGCGGGGGAGATGTTGCTGGTGTCGGAGGGTCGCAGCGAGCGCTCCTCTTGCTCGAGGCGAGCGAGGTCGGCGTCGATCTCGTGAGACGGCCGCGTCGTCGCGCGGGCCTTGTCGCGCCGCTCGGCGGAGACGACCTCGTCCTCGGCGGTGGCAAGGCGGGTGCCGGTGTCCATCGTCGGCACCACGCCGATCGCGTCGCACAGGTGGTCGGCCTGCACCTCGAGCGCGGAGAGCGCACGCTCGGCCTCTTCGAGGTCCCATTGCATTCGTCCGGCGCGTCCTGTGGCGATCCGCTGGCGCACCTGCTCCATCGCCGCGCCCGGATCGTCCGCGCCATACGGTCGGCATGCTTCGATGAGCCGGCGGCGGGCACTCTCGGCGCGGCTGCTCGCAGCATTGACCTCGTTGCGCAGCGCCTCGATCTCGTTCGCCGCGCCGCCGAGCCGGCTGAGCGCCTGCGCGTACTTGGTGACTTCGTCCTCGAGCTCCTCGGCCCGCTCGGGCGAGATGCCACCAGCGATCTCGTGCCACCGCATCGACGCAGCGCGGTGATCGGCGACCGCGTCCTCGAGCCGCTTCTTCGCGCCAGGATCGAGCACCGCGTCGAGCCGGCGCAGCTGGAACTCGAGGTAGCTGGTGGCGTCGACCTTTGCGAGCGCTTCCGCCGCGGCCTGCTCGGCGATGCGCACTCGGCGCTTCGGGAGGAGCAACGCGACCGCGACTGCGGCCAGTGCGGTGATGACCGCAAGGGCGGCGAGCAGTGGGAACGCCCCTCGGCTCGCGATCGCAGTGACGAAGGCGATGCCGGCAACCGCGATGCCTGCGAGGTAGAGCCGCTTGCTGCGCTGGTTGGCCTGCTCGACCCTGATCTGCGAGGCATCGATCTGCTCGACGATCGCCTCGACTTCGGCTGAGCTGCCCATGCCGCCGAGTGAGAGCTGCTCGGCGTCGAGGCGGATCCGCGCGTCGCGGACCGCGCGGTGGGTGTGCCAGAGCGTGCGCTGGTCGATGCGGGACAGGTCGACGACCGCTGGGGTGCTCGGTTCGGGCAGCTTCGACGCCGACGCCTCGAAGAGGCGGGCCGACAGCTCATCGCGCGTCTGCTCGGCCTGATCGACCTCCTCGACCAGCCGCTGCAGGTCGGCAGGTGCTTCCTCGGGCACGGTGCGAGCCCACCGCACGGTCTCGGCGTCGAGGCGGGGGCGGTTGCCGAACGCGGCGAGCCTCTCGTCGCGGATCCGGCGCACCTCGAGCCACATGTTCGCGACCTTGTGCAGCTCCTCGGCGTTCGTGAGGATGCGGCGGTCCTTCTCCTCGCCGACGCCACTGCCCCGCAGCACGTCGGCTTCGGCCCGCACCTCTTCGAGCCGAGCGACGACCCGCGCGTAGCGACGCCGAGCCGCGCCCTGCTCCGCAGAGCGCAGCTTTCCGTCGATCTCGGCGAGCTCGGTCTCGGCCGCCTCGGCCTTCTTCTCGGCCAGCCGCGCGATCGTCAGCTCCTCCTCGAGGGTCGCGAGGAGCGATCGGGCCTCGGTGAGCTCGGGGGTCTCGTCGCCAGGCTTGACTCTCGGCGCGAGCCCGAGGTCGTTCGGCTGGATCGTCGCGGGCCGCCGCAGCTGGTTGACGTCCGGCGGGGGCAGCGCGGCGCTCGACGGGCTGGCGTCGTCGACCCGCACGTGAGGTCCGCCCTGCTCATGGGTGATGATCACCCTGCGACCGAGGACGTCGAAGTACGTGAGCTCGGCACCGGGCACGGCCCCGACCGCGGCGCGCTGAAGCGTCTCGGTCAGGCCCTCCCGCTCGGCGGCATCGAAGCCGCTGAGCACCGTCATCCGGTCGTGGAAGCCGATTCGCAGCACCTGCCCGCTGCTGGCGACCACTAGTTCATCAACGCGCACGGCTCACCTTTGAAGATCGCTCTCCCAGGGGTCATCGGCACGCAAAACCGCGCGCTGTAGCGGTCCTTCGGGCACTAGCCTGACCCGTCGGTCAAGTGCGGGTCGACGAGCCAGGAAGCCGTGGAGAAAAGATCACAGAAAGACGCGGAGGCCAGCCGCGCGGGTTGGCGCCTCATGCGCACCCAGCTGGGGCATCAGTGGAAGGGCCTGACCGCCGGAGTCATCTCTGGCCTGGCCTGGACGGCGGCCAAGGTGGCGGTTCCGGCCCTGGTCGCGGTGGCGATCGACCGTGGCATCGGTGACGGCAGCAACAGCGCCCTGCTCAAGTGGTCGCTCGCGATCCTCGTCGCCGGAGTCGTCGCCGGCGTCTGCAGCGGGCTCAGGCGGTGGTTCGCGTTCCGCGAGGCCCGCTGGTCCGAGGCGGTGCTTCGCGACCGGATCTTCGCCCACCTCCAGCGCCTCCACTTCGCCTTCCACGACGAGGTGCAGACCGGTCAGCTGATGAGCCGGGCGAACACCGACCTGCAGCAGGTGCAGGCGTTCGTCGTCATGATCCCGATCACGATCTCGAACGCCGCGACCGTGCTCGCGGCCGCAGTGATCATGTTCAGCATCAACCCTCTGCTCGCGTTGCTCGCGCTCGGGCCTCTCCCGTTCGTGAACGTGCTCGCCAAGCGCTTCTCCTCGAACCTCTTCCCGTCGGTGATGGCCATACAGGCCGAGTCGGCCGAGCTCGCGACGGTCGTCGAGGAGACGGTCTCGGGCATCCGGGTCGTCAAGGGCTTCGGGTCGGAGAGCGTGCAGTCGGCGAAGCTCCGCTCCGAGGCCGACGATGTGTACGACAGCTCGATGGATGCGACACGGGTGCGGGCTCGCTACATGCCCGCGATGGATCTTCTGCCGAACCTCGGCCTGCTCGCGGTGCTGGGGTACGGCGGTCACCTCGTGCTCAACGGCAACCTGACGATCGGTGAGCTCGTCGCGTTCAACACCTACGTCGCGCTCTTGATCTGGCCTCTGCGCATGCTCGGTCAGATCGTGGCGCAAGGCCAGCGGGCCGCAGCCGCGTCAGGACGCGTCGCCGAGGTGCTCGCGACCGATCCGCAGATCGTCGACCATCCGCACCCGCGGCACTTGCCTGTAGCGAAGGGCGCGACGTCAGACCTCGGCGAGGTGCGCTTCGACGGTGTCACCTTCGCCTACAGCGACCCAGGCCCGCGCATCCTCGACGGCCTCGACCTCGTCATCGAACCCGGCACGTCGGTCGCGCTCGTCGGCGCGACCGGGTCGGGGAAGACGACCATCGCTCGCCTCATCCCTCGCTTCTACGACGTGACCGGCGGCAGCGTCTCGATCGACGGTGTCGACGTGCGCGACCTGCGCGTGAACGAGCTGCGACGTGCGATCGGCATCGTCTTCGAGGACACGTTCCTCTTCAACGACACCGTCCGAGCGAACATCGCGTTCGCCGATCCCGACGCGTCGGACGAAGCGGTGCTCCGCGCCTCACGGTTGGCGGGTGCGCACGACTTCATCACGGAGATGCCCGACGGCTACGACTCCTTCATCGGCGAGCGCGGCTTCTCGTTGTCGGGTGGACAGCGTCAGCGCATCGCGATCGCGCGTGCGATCGTCGCCGACCCGCGCGTGTTGATCCTCGACGACGCCACCAGCGCGGTCGATCCGACGAAGGAGCACGAGATCCGTGACGCGCTCGCCGAGGTGATGCGGGGCCGCACCACGATCGTGATCGCGCACCGTCCCGCGACGGTCGCACTGGCCGACCGGGTCGTGCTCCTCGAAGACGGACAGGTGGTCGCCGAGGGCACCCACGACTCGTTGCTCGTCGAGAGCGAGCGTTATCGAGTGGTGCTCGCCGCAGGCGAGAGCGAGCGGTGGGCCGCCACCGCGGCGGGGGGCTGAGCCATGTGGGGCGCAGGCGCCGTCAGCGAGGAAGACAAGCTCGATCGGGAGCAGGCGCGCCGCCTGATGACGCGCGTCGCCCACATGCTGCGGCCCTACCGAGCGGCCGTCATCCGCACGGGCTTGCTCATCGTCGTCTGGACGCTGACTGTCGTCGCAGGCCCTCTCATCGTGCGCTTCGCGATCGATCACGGGCTGTCCGACGGCAACTCGAAGGCACTGAACGGCTCGATCGTCGCCTACGTGGTGGTCGCGGCTGTTGCCTACGTGGTCGCTCGGGTGCAGATCATGGCCGTCGGCCGCATCGGCGAGGGCTTCCTGCGCGACCTGCGCGTTCGAGTGTTCAACCACATGCAGTCGCTGTCGCTCGGGTTCTTCGAGCGTGAGAAGGCCGGCGTGCTGGTCTCGCGCATGACGTCAGACGTCGACTCGATGGCCGAGCTCGTGCAGTTCGGGTTGCTGCAGTTCATCTCGAACGGCTTGCTGCTGGCGATCTCGCTGAGCTTGCTCGTCGTGATGTCGTGGAAGCTCACCCTCGTGTGCTTCATCTCGGTGCCGATCGTTGCGATCGCGTCGGTCAAGTTCCAGCGCGACTCGAACAAGGCGTACCTCACCATCCGCGATCGCATCGGCCACAACCTCTCGTCACTCCAAGAGGGCATCACTGGCGTGCGGGTGATCCAGGCGTTCGGGCGTGAGCAGGCCGTGGGTGACCGGTTCGCCGAGAGCAACCGCTCGCTCTACGACGCGCACATGGAGTCGGTGCGCATCTCGGTGTGGTACCTCCCGCTGGTCGAGTTCGCCGGCATCGCCACGACCGCGGCGGTCGTGGGCATCGGCGGATGGCTCGTGCATCAGGGTGAGGTGTCACTCGGCACCGTCGTGGCGTTCGTGCTCCTGCTGACCAACCTCTTCGAGCCCGTGCAGCAGCTCAGCCAGCTGTTCAACACGGTGCAAGCAGCCGCGGCTGGCCTCAACAAGCTCTTCGGCCTGCTCGACACGCGGAGTGACCTGCCGGAGAAGCGGGGAGCGGTCGACCTGCCCGACCACGGCGAGGTCCACGTCGACAACATCTCGTTCTCCTATGCCGGCGACGCCTCTTCCGACGACACAGAGTGGGTGTTGCGCGACGTCGCGCTCGACGATCGCGCCTGGAGAGCGGCTCGCGCTCGTCGGTCCCACCGGTGCCGGGAAGTCGACGCTCGCCAAGCTCGTCGCCCGCTTCTACGACCCGCAGCGGGGATCGATCACATTCGGTGGCGTCGACCTGCGCGACGCCACGGGTCGATCGCTGCGCGAGCGGATCGTCGTGGTGCCGCAGGAAGGGTTCCTCTTCAACGGCACGATCCGCGACAACGTGCGCATCGCTCGGGCCGACGCCACTGACGCCGAGGTCGACGCGGCGCTCGCTGTCGTCGGTGCGGACGAGCGGTTCGGCTTGCTGCCCGAGGGCTTCGCGACCGAGGTGCGCGAACGCGGCAGCAGGCTGTCCGCCGGCGAACGCCAGCTCGTGTCACTCGCGCGGGCCGCGCTCGCCGATCCCGCGGTGCTCGTCCTCGACGAGGCCACCTCGAGCCTCGATCCCGGCACCGAAGCGATGGTCGAGCGCGCGATGGACCGGCTGTTCGCCGGTCGCACAGTGATCGTGATCGCCCACCGCCTGTCGACGGCCGAGCGCGCGGATCGCGTCGGTGTCGTCGACCACCACGATCTGGTCGAGCTCGGCTCGCACGACGAGCTGATCGCCCTGGGCGGCCGTTACGCCGCGCTCTACGGCAGCTGGGCGGGGTCGGCCGTCTGATCGGCCCCGATAGCCTGCGGTCGTGCGGGTGTGGATCGACCAAGACCTGTGCACGGGCGACGGCCTGTGCCTCGACCACTGCCCTGACGTGTTCGTGCAGCTCGAAGACGGCATCGCGTACGTGAAGCAGGGGGAGTGGGTCGGCAACGACCCCGGTGGCGGCGGCAGCTTGGCGTTCGTGGCCCCGCGCAACGAGCGCGCCGTCGTGCACGCCGCCCTCGACTGCCCCGGCGAGTGCATCTTCATCGAGCTCGACTGACCGACCGTTTCGCGCCAGCGCCACTTATTGCCGCCCTGGCGCGCACACGGTCTGTGAGGCTGACGGATCCGTGCGGGGGCGCGGTTCGTCTTCCTGGTGATCTCGGCCGGCGGCGCGTTCATCGCGACCGCGGTGTTCACGATCACGCCGCTCTACCGCCTCGAGTCGGCCGGGCTGAACCCGCTCGAGCTCGTTCTCGTCGGGACGTTCATGGAAGCCGCGGTGTTCGTCTTCGAGATCCCGACGGGCATCGTCGCGGACGTCTACAGCCGCCGTCTGTCGGTGATCATCGGCAACATCGGGATGGGCGTCGGCTTCGTGATGGAGGGCGCCTATCCGCACGTCGGCACGATCATGGCCGCGCAGATCCTCTGGGGCATCACCTACACGTTCACGAGCGGCGCGACCGAAGCGTGGCTCGCGGGCGAGATCGGTGAGGACGCGCTCACACCGACGTTCCTCCGTGCGCAGCAGCTCGGGCAGATCGGCGCGCTGGCCGCGATCGTCGCCGCGATCGGCCTCGCGCACATCCACCTCTGGGTGCCGATCGTCGTCGGAGGGCTGCTGCAGATCGCGCTCGGCGTCTGGCTGATCTTCGCGATGCCAGAGACCGGGCTTCACGCGGGTGCCTCCCGAGCAGCGCGAGACGTGGACCGCGCTGCGCACGACCGCCCGGAATGGCTTCGGCGCGATCAAGCGCAGCCGGGCGCTCGTGCTGCTCGCCGTCGCCGCCGCACTCGCGGGCGCGGCGAGCGAGCCCTTCGACCGGCTGTGGCAGGCGAAGTACCTGAAGGAGGTGCACTTCCCGTCCTTCGGCGGATGGTCTGACCTCACATGGTTCGGCATCCTCAACGTCACGTCGCTGGTGCTCGGGATCGGCCTCTCGACGCTCGCTCGGCGCCGGGTCAAGGCGATCACGAGCGAGCGAACGCTGACCCGCATCGTTGCGTCGCTCATGGCCGTGCAGGTCCTCGGGCTCGTCGTGTTCGGCCTCGCCGGTGGCTTCCTCTTCGCGACGATCGGCTACCTCCTCTACTCGCGGAGCCGGTCGTTGCAGCAGCCCTTCTACGGCGCCTGGATCATCCCGATGATCGAGCCCGACGTGCGCGCGACCGCGCTCTCCGCGATGGGTCAGGCCGATGCGATCGGTCAGGTCGTCGGAGGCCCGGCGATCGGCGCGATCGGCACCGCGGTGTCGTTGCAGGCGGCGTTGCTGACCGGCGCCGCGCTCCAGGCCCCCGCAGTCGGCCTCACCCTCGCGGCCGGACGCGATGCTCCCGACCGCCGCGACCCGACCGTGCCGTCAGAGGTTCTTCCAGAACCCCTCGAGCACCTCGGCACCGCGGACGGGGTCTTGGAGCATCCACCAATGGCCTAGCCCTGAGAGCTCGGTCACCCGCGCCCCGGCCTTCGCCGCCGACCGCTTTGCTCCCTCGCCGTCGAGGAACGCGTCGTCGCTCGCCACGATGACCATGCCCGGCTTCGGGATGTCGACGAAGTCGCGGGCCCCACGCGTCTTGCACCTTCGTCGCCGACCGGTAGAGGTCGAGGATGCACGACGCCATCGACGGGTTCAGCGCCTCGGCCGCGACGAGCGCGTCGTCGGGCGGCATGCCGCCTCCCACCAAGCCGGCCGCACGGTCGGCGGGCGGCGCGGCGAGCATCCCCTGCCAGAAGGCCTCGCCTTCGTCCGGCGTCTGCCAGATCTTGGCGAAGGAGTGCCACTCGAAGTTGACGTCGCCAAGGCCCGCGGCGTCAGTGACCCACGAGCGCACGAGGTCGGGTCGCAGGCTGACGACTCGCACCGTGAAGCCCCCGCCCCAGTCGTGGCCCACGAGGTCGACGGGCTCGCCGAGCGCCTCGAGCTCATCGATGAGCCATGCCGCGTACTCGTCCATCGTCGCGCCGAAGTCCTTCGGTCGGTCGCTCGTGAACCCGGGGAGCGCGGGGGTGACGATGTCGGTGCGGGAGAGATGGCCGATGAGCCGATCCCACAGCGCGGGGGTCTCGGGCACTCCGTGGACGAGGACGGCGGTCATGGCCGCACGCTATCCACCGACGATGAGGAACGTGCCGACCCGTGCTGCCTCTTCGTCGTGGCGGTACCCCGAGAGGATGAACGTGTCGATGCCTGCGTCGACGAACCGGTCGAGCTCCTTGCGGATCGACACGCCGCTGCCGACCAACGCGACCGACGCACCCATGCGGGCGCGGGCGAACCCGTTCCACAGCACGTCGCTGAGCCACTCACCCTGGTCGTCCGAGCCCGTGCCCCGTAGCGCGTTCTGCCGTTGCTGCCCGACCGAGTCGGTGCGGTCGGCGTGCGAGCGCATCTTGTTCCTGAACGACTCGGCGATGCTGCCCACGATGTCCTCCGCGTCGGCGCGTGCCTCGGCGTCGGTCTCGCGGCACACGATCTGGAAGCGCGTGCCGACCTCGATCGTGCGGCCGAGGTCGGCGGCCATCTGCTTTGCTCGCGCCGCGCGCTCGGCCATCAGCTCGACGGGCTCCCCCCACATCAGGTACACGTCGGCGTAGCGAGCGGCCGTCGTCATCGCGGCGTCGGACGCGCCACCGAGGTAGATCGGCG
Source organism: uncultured Acidimicrobiales bacterium (assembly GCA_963739555.1). Classification (GTDB taxonomy): domain Bacteria; phylum Actinomycetota; class Acidimicrobiia; order Acidimicrobiales; family DATKAS01; genus DATKAS01. Next base: position 249,532 of record CAVUAV010000013.1, read on the forward strand.
GATGCGGGCGTTGCGCCGGCCGCTGCGCGACACCGCCGTTGGTCACTCTGAAGAATTCGCCGGCGTGGTCCCAGTCGCGCTCGTGCCATGAGCGCAGGACGACGTCCATGAACTCCGCGGTGCGGCGATAGCGGCTGTCGTGGTCGACCTCGCGCCAACTCGCCGTCGTCGTCGCGCACGAAGTCGCCGTCCTTCGCGAGCTCGTGCAGGTGGCCGCCCGTCACGACGTTGAGGAGGATGCGTCCTCCGGTGAGCGAGTCGAGCGTCGCTGCCATGCGGGCTGCGACCGGTGGGTTCACGAACCCCGGACGGAAGGCGACGAGGAACTTGATGCGCTCGGTGTGCTGGGCGAGCGTCGCCGCGACCATCCACGCGTCGAGGCACATCTCACCGGTGGGCACGAGCATTCCCTCGAAGCCGGCGGCCTCGGCCGTCCGCGCCACATGGACCAGGTGGTCGAGCGTGGGCTTGATGCGCGTCGAGACGTCTCCGAGCCGAGCCTCGTCTCCCATCGACGGCACGAACCAGAGGAGGTGCACGGCCGGCGAGGCTAGTGATCGCGGCCGGAGATCCGACAGCCACGGCCAGTAGCCTCGCGGTGTGACCGCGACCGCGTCCGCTCCGCGCGTGCGGTTCGCGCCCTCCCCGACGGGCTACTTCCACGTGGGCGGCGCGAAGACCGCCCTCTACAACTGGATCTACGCGCGCCAGCACGGTGGCACGTTCGTCCTGCGCATCGAGGACACCGACACCGAGCGCAACCGCGACGAGTGGATCGACGGCATCCAGAGCGCGCTGCGGTGGATCGGCGTCGAATGGGACGAGGGCCCCTACTTCCAGAGCCAGCGCACCGCGCTGTACGCAGATGCGGCCGCCCGTCTGTTCGCGTCGGGCCATGCGTACTACTGCGACTGCACCCGCGAAGTGATCGATGCCCGGACGAAGGGCAATGAGCGTCCTGGCTACGACGGGTTCTGCCGTGATCGAGGGTTGGGGCCGGGCGAGGGCCGGGCGCTCCGGTTCCGCACGCCGCGCGAGGGCTCGACCAAGGTCGTCGACCTCATCCGCGGCGAGCCGGTGTTCGAGAACGCGCTGATCGAAGACTTCGTGCTGCAGCGCTCGAACGGCAGCGCGATGTTCATCCTCGCCAACGTCGTCGACGACATCGACATGCGCATCTCGCACGTCATCCGAGCCGAAGAGCACCTACCCAACACCCCGAAGGCGATCCTGCTGTGGCAGGCCCTCGACGGTGGCGAGCTCCCCGTGTTCGCCCACGTCCCCCTCCTCGTGAACGAGAAGCGTCAGAAGCTCTCGAAGCGCCGCGATCCCGTCGCGCTCGAGCTGTACCGCGACGAGGGCTACCTGCCCGAGGCGATGCAGAACTTCCTGATGCTGCTCGGGTGGGCGCCCTCCGACGACCGCGAGATCATGCCGTTCAAGGAGCTCGCCGAGCTGTGGCGCCTCGAAGACGTGCACTCCTCGCCCGCGTACTTCGACGTGAAGAAGCTCGAGGCGTTCAACGGCGAGTACATCCGAGCGATGTCGACCGAGGAGTTCGTCGATCGCTGCCAGCCGTGGCTGGTGGCGCCGCACGCGCCGTGGCACCCCGAGCGCTTCGATCGCGCTGCGTTCGAGTCGATGGCGCCGTTCGTGCAGACGCGGGTCACTCGCCTGGGCGAGGTGCCCGCGATGGTCGATTTCGTGTTCCTCGAGGAACCACACACCGACCCCGCGTCGTGGGACAAGGCGATGAAGGTCTCCGACGCCGCAGCCCTGCTCGACGAGACGATCGCCGCGTACGAGGGCGCGCCCTGGGACGCCGACTCGCTCAAGGCCGCGCTCGAGATGGTGGGGGAGCGCCACGACGCTCAAGCTCGGGAAGGCACAAGCGCCCGTCCGTGTCGCCGTCACCGGTCGCACTGTCGGCCCGCCGCTCTTCGAGTCGCTCGTCGTGCTCGGTCGCGACCGCACGCTGGAGCGCTTGCGTGCTGCCCGCGGACACCTCTGAGATCACTGCTCCGACGGCGGTCGTCCCGTCCGCGCCGGAGCAGCCTCGACCTCGGCGACGATGGGTGCGAGGGATCGCGATCGCGCTCGCCGCGATCGTCGGCTTCTTCGCCCTCTACGTCGGGATCACATTCGTGCAGGTGTGGCTCGCCTCGCGCCACGACGGCGCAACGGCGGCCGATGCGATCGTCGTGCTCGGCGCCGCGCAGTACGACGGGCGCCCGTCGCCCGTGCTGACCGCCCGGCTCGACCACGCGCTCGATCTGTGGAAGCAGGGTCTCGCGCCGATCATCGTCGTGACCGGCGGCAAGCGGCCCGGTGATCGGTTCACCGAAGCGACCGCGAGCGCGAACTACCTCCTGCAGCGCGGCGTGCCCGACGACAAGATCCTGCGCGAGGTGCAAGGGACGAACTCATGGGAGTCCCTGGCCGCGGCGGCGCGCATCTTGCGCGAACGTGGCCTCTCCGAGGTGATCTTGGTGAGCGACCCGTACCACGCGCTCCGCATCGGAGGGATCGCGCGCGAGCTCGGGCTCACCGCGCATGTCTCGCCGACGCGCACGAGCGGGTTGTCGAGCGGCAGCGAGCTGAAGCACATGGTGAAGGAGACCGGCGCTGTCGCGCTCGGCCGCATCATCGGCTACCGCCGCCTCCTGCGCCTCGAGAGACTGGGCACGGAGCGCGAAGCGGCGAGCTACGATGCCCGAGCCCTTCGGGGGTGGTGTAATAGGCAACACAGCAGGTTCTGGCCCTGTCGTTGGGGGTTCGAGTCCTCCCCCCCGAGCCAACGCAGATCCGTGAAGGCCCAGGTCGTCGACCTGGGCCTCTCCGCGAATGCACAGCGCGCGCCATCGTCACACGCCACAGTCGTCGGGATCACCTGGCCATGGGGCCGATAAGATCTGCTCTCCACTTGCACGGCCCCATCGTCTAGTGGCCTAGGACACCACCCTCTCAAGGTGGCGGCACGGGTTCGAATCCCGTTGGGGCTGCCACAAGCCGTCAGTGCTCGCGATCTGCGGCCGACGTGGGGAACGACGAGCACGGGACAGTCGGCGAACTCGAGCACGTGCGCCGTGACGCTGCCGAGGTACGGGGAAGACGGGCCGCGCCGGTCGCTCCGTCCCATCACGATCAGGTCGGCGTGCCAGGACTGGGCCTGGTCGAGGATCTGGTGAGAGGGCTCGCCAGCGAGCGGTACGGCGTCGACCTCGAGACCCTGGGACCGCGCCGTGTCGGTGAGGTGGCGGAGGACCGAACGGCTGGCCTGGTCGATCCGTTCCGTCGCTCCGCCGTCGGGAGCGGCAATGTCGATGAGCGCGCCGAGTGAGTGATCCGTCGCGACGGTCACGAGTCGGAGCAGGAGATGCCAGCTGGCGGCGAGATCGAGCGCGACCTGGGCGGCGCGCAGCGCGGCAGGAGAGTCGTCGACAGCGACGAGAACCCGGCGGATCGTCATAGTGGCTCCTGCGTCGATGGTGCGGAAAGAGTTCCGGTCAGGTGAGGGGCGCGCGGTACGCGTGAGCTCTTCGCGTTCGTACTCGTCGAGCGTCAGCTCGAGCGTCCGTAGGGCGATCCCGAGCGCGGGGATCCAGCGATCGCGCACGGCTCGCAATCGGTGTTGGGTGACGACGAGCTCGGCGCTGACGCGCGCCGCGGCGTCGGTCACGGCGGCGTGCTCGACGGCGGCTTCGAGCGCGTGCCGGTAGGCGGCGGCCGCGGCTGCGAGCGCCGGAGTGCCCGGGATCGGCGGGGACGGAGGGAGGTCGCAGCTGGCTTCCGCGGGGACCTCGACCCCCATCTCGGCACGCCACACGAGGTGAACGGCAGCGGGACTCGCCGCGGTCGCGGCAGCCTGCAGGGCAGGGCGGGCGCCGAGGACCATCGCTCGGCGTTGGCATGCCTCGGCTTCTCGCACAGCGGCGTGCCAGCTGGCGGCGCTCCGCTCGGTGAGCGCGGCCAGGCGTTGCTCCTCTTGTCGGAGGGCCTGCTGCTTGCGGTGCAGGACACCGCCCGCACGTTCGGCAACCGCGAGGCGTTCGATGAGCCAGAGTCGGCCGGAGCGACCCGGAGGGTGGCGGATCCTCATGCCGGGGACCGCGATGGGTTCGCGCGGTAGTGCAGCGCGAGCGCGTCGGCCGAGACCATCGTGAGCTCGCGGCGCGGCAGGAGGCTTGCCGCGGCCCAGGCGCGGCTCAGGGTGTCATCGAGCGTGCGGTTGTCGTGGAGCCCCTGCTTGACGAACCCGCGATTGAACTCGTCCGCGAATCGGAGGTAGGCGAGATCGGTCTGCGAGAGCGCGGCCGGTCCGAGGAGCTCGGAGAGCTCGCGCACATCGCGCGCCTTCGCGAGGAGGGCGACGAGCTGGGCAGCGAGCTCGAGGTGGTCGTCGCGGGTGCGGCCAGGTCCGGCGCCGCGACGCATCAGGCGAGAGAGCGACCCGAGCGGCTCGATCGGTGGATAGATGCCGGCACTGTGCAGCTCGGCCGAGAGCAGGAGCTGTCCCTCGGTGATGTACCCGGTCAGGTCGGGAACGGGATGGGTGAGATCGCCACCTGGCATGGTGAGCACCGGAACCTCGGTGATCGATCCGCGGCGGCCACGGACGCGGCCGCAGCGTTCGTAGATCGAGGCGAGGTCGCTGTAGAGGTAGCCGGGATAGCCGCGCCGGCCGGGCATCTCGCCGCGTGCGGCGGACACTTGACGGACGGCCTCGCAGTACGCGGTCATGTCGGCCATCACGACCAGCACGTGTCGATCGGTCGCGAACGCGAGATGTTCGGCGACTGTCAACGCGACACGAGGGGTGATGATGCGTTCGATCACAGGATCGTCCGCGGTGTTGAGCAGCAGCGTGAGCTCTCCGGACGCGGAGCGCTCCTCGAGTGTGTCGCGCACCGCGGCCGCGTCAGTGTGTGTGATCCCCATCCCGGCGAAGACGACTGCGAACGGTTCGCCACCGGCGTGGGCCTGCGCGGCGATCTGGGCCGCGAGCTCGAGGTGCGGCAATCCCCCGACCGAGAAGAGCGGCAGCTTCTGGCCGCGCACGAGGGTGGTGAGCGCGTCGATCACCGAGATGCCGGTGAGGATCGCGTCGCTCGGAGTGTCGCGGGCGGTCGGGTTGAGCGGAGCGCCGTTCACATCGGCGAAGGTGCTACCGAAGATCGGCGGCCCGCCGTCGAGCGGGGTGCCCCGGCCGCTGCACACGCGTCCCAGCCAGGCTTCGCCGACGCCGATGCGCATCGGATGACCGGAGAACCGCACTGCTGTCCCCGTCGTGGCGATCCCGGAGGTGCCTTCGAGCACCTGGATCACGGCCAGATCACGATCACGTTCGAGGACGACGCCGTGACGCACCGTGTCTCCCTCGAGGACGATCTCGGCGTCCTCGTCCCATCCGACACCATCGATCCCCGCGGCGACGAGAAGGGGCCCTTCGACCCGGCGGATGTCGGTGTACTCGATCGGAGCTCGGTTGCTCATGGCGCGGGGAGGAGGGCCAGGACTTCGTCGCGAAGCTTGATCACGGTGTCGACGTCGGCAGGACCGGCGACGTCGCGTGCCCGGATCAAAGGGGAGAAGTCGACTTCCTCGACGAGGGACGCCGGAACACCCTTGGAGATCAGCTCGAGGCAGCGGTCTTGGACGATGAGGACGCTCTCGGCGATCGCGGACTGCTTGGGACGTGCCGCGTAGCCGTCGTTGGGGCTCAGCGCGCTTTGCTGCAGGACCGCCTCGCGGATGAGACGACCGGTCAGCAGGATCACGCGCTCGCGACCGGGAAGCGCGCTGATGCCGACCAGGTCGGCGATGGGTTGGAGTCGGTCCGCCTCGGCGAGGATCTCCGACAGCCGCGCTCGGTGTTCGGGCCAGATGGGATCGGCGTGGGCGACATACCAGGCGGCGAGGTCATCGGCGTCGCGCGAGAAGAGGAGCGCCACGTGACCGCTGGATAGTGACGGCCGTACGCGAGGTCGCGGTCGAGCGTCCAGACCGTGCGCACGAACCTTTGGGTGTGGGCGGACACCGGCTCGGTGAAGTCGCCTCCCGGTGGCGAGACCGCAGCGATGACAGTGACCGATCCCTCCGCTCCGGCGAGCGTGTGCACCCGTCCGGCGCGTCGTAGAACGCGGCGAGCGCGGCCGGCAGGCTTGCCGGGTACCCCTCCTCGGCTGGCAGCTCGCCGCTGCGTGACGCGAACTCGCGCAACGCCTCCGCCCACCGCGATGTCGAGTCGGCGATCAACGCGACGTCGCGTCCTTGATCCCGGAAGTACTCGGCGACGGTCATTCCAGTGTGGATGCTTGCTTCGCGAGCCATGACCGGCATGTTCGAGGTGTTCGCGATGATCGCCGTGCGTTCCGACAATGCCCGGCCGGTGCGCGGGTCTTCGAGCGCGCGCAGCTCGTCCAACGCGTCGGCCAGCTCGTTGCCCCGCTCGCCGCAGCCGACATAGACGATCACGTCCGCGTCGCACCATTTCGCGATCTGCTGGAGGAGCACGGTCTTGCCGGTGCCGAAGCCACCGAGCACCGCGGCCGTCGAACCTTTCGCGACCGGCTCGAGGAGATCGAGGACCCGTTGACCGGTGACGAGCGGGATCGGGGCTTCGAGGCGATTGCCGTGGGGGCGTGGCTGCCGAACTGGCCACCACTCGGTGATGGTCACCGTGACGCCGTCGATGGTGGCGATGGGATCCTCGGGCCCATACGAGCCTGGCGGCGCGAGCCACCGGACCGTGCCGGAGAGCCCGGCCGGCACGGGTATGTCGTGCGGCGTGCCGCGGGCGTCGGTTGCGACTGCGAGCACCGCGCCGGACGAGACGGCTTCGCTGATGGTCGTCTTCGGCTCGATCACCCACTGCCCTCCGACACCCCCGAGGGCACCGGGTGTCAGCCACTCGGGCCCGTCGAGCAGCGGGCGCAACAGGCCGTCGAACACTCCGTCGAGCAGCCACGGTCCGAGCGCCGCCGACAGTGGTCGGCGATGGCCGAGGACCGGCGCGCCCGGACCCACTCCGCCCGTGTACTCGTAGACCTGCACGACCACACGGTCCCCGGAGAGCGCGACCACCTCGCCCGGCAAGCGGCTCTCCCCGACCTCCACGAGGTCGAGCCGACCCACCGCCCCGGTCAGGCCCTCGACGTCGAGCAGCGGGCCGTTGACACGCACGACGCGACCAGCCGTTGTCGTGTCGGCTCGCGGCTTCACATCCACAACGTCGCGATGTCGGCGCCCATCGCGTCGAGGGCGCGGTCCGCGAGCGTGACGAGCCGATAGTCGACCCGGCGGTGGCCGTCACTCCCGACGATGCCGGGTTCACCATCCGGCGCGACGCTGATCTCTGCATCGGGGCCGAGCTGCGATGCGGCCAGTGTCCGTAGACGCTCCAACAGCTCTTCGTACCGGTCGTCGTGTGTGAGCTCGCGCGCTGCGGTGCGCACGTGTTCGCGCAGCTCGACGAGCGCCTGGCGCTGCGCCGCGAGCACGATCTCGCGCGCCTCCCGACGAGTCGCCGCGTGCTGGCGGGCAAGCCGCGCGGCGGCCTCGCGCTCTCCCTCGCTGCGGGCGGCGTCGACCAGCGCAGCCGCCTCATCGCGGCTGCGGGCCATGTGATCGTGGGCGTCGTGATCAGCCGCGGCGAGCAGCGATGCGGCGTCGGCGCGCGCGGTCTGCGAGCAGCGCGGCGCGAACAGCGTCGAGGTTCACGCCGGCAGCACCACCCGCAGTGGCCGCGACTGGATCACATCTTCGAGTGCGTTCGCTGCAGCCGGCGTCAGCACAACGACATCGACGTCGCCGGGCAGGCGCGTCCACGCGTCCTTGATCGAAGCCGCATCGTCCCCGACGAACACAGCCGCACCCGCCAACGCGAAGCCCTCCACCCGGGAGCGCTCTCCGAGCACGGCGATCCTGCTCATGCCTTGCCGATGAGGATGATCGCGATGATCAGGCCGTAGATCGCGATGCCCTCCGCGAGACCGACGATGACCATCGCTCGTCCGAACATCTCGGGCCGCTCGCTGATTGCCGCGAGCGCCGCCGATCCCGTATAGGCGACGGCGATCGCTGCGCCGAATGACGAGCCCGCGACCGCGATCGCAGCGCCGATCAACGCTGAGTCGTTGGCTGTCGAACCCCCGCTCGTCGTGCTCGACGCGGCCGACCCGGCCGTGCCTGTGAGCGCGACGAACAGCAGCGCCAAGCCACCAACGAGCAGCATCCCGTTCAGAACCCGAAGCACGCGAACCGTGGACCGGGCGCCGCGCTTCAGGGCGATTGCCGTGACGAGTGACCCCGCCACGAACGCAGGGACTGCCACGAGCCAGATCAGCATCGGGTCTCCTCTCGAGTGACGGGAACGTGCCACGGCCGGAACGGTCGGCCCTCGCTGACGAATATCCGGGAGAACAGCTCGTAGTACTCGAGGCGCAACGCCTGCACTCCCACGACGAGCGCCTCGAGCGCGAACGCCACCACGTGACCGAGCGCGAAGACCACGAGGGCTGCGACTGCCGCTGCCGTGCCTGATCCCCAGAGGTCCTTCGTCGCGTCCCACACGACGAACGCGATCGCCGCGTGCATGAGGCCGAACGCGGCCAGGCGGGCAAACGAAACGAGGTTCGATCCGATGCGCATGGTCAGGTCGAACGTCTCGACCCCTGCCTGCGCGGCTCCGGCGCCCCCCGGGCCCGCCTGGCTTCGCAGCCCCACTGCGGCGAGCACGAGGCCGACGACGCCGATGACGATGCCCGCCCCCCACAGCGGCGGCGATGACCACAGGACGCCAGCCGCCACGAGCGCGACACCGACGAAGAGAGCGGCTCCTGCCCCGCCGCTCGGTGCCCACAACGCTGCGCTGACGCCTCCCTCCCGCCAACGATTGACGATGGCGATCGCGTACGCGCATGCGAGCAGGACCGCGCCGACACACACTCCGGCCAGCAGGAGCGTCTCGGGCTCGTCGAGGGGTGCGATCCACAACGTGGGCACGAGTCCCGTCGGACCGAACGCCTCTCCGTACAGCAGGCCGAACACGGCCGCCATCGCGCCCAGCGCGACGATCAAGGGCCACAGATGCCGCACTCTCGCGAGGCTCGGCCTGCGGCTCCGGCGGAGCAGCAGCGCGCCGACGACGAGGACGAGCCCGTCGCCCACGTCACCGAACATCATCCCGAACATGACGACGTACGCGACCGTGGCGAACCACACCGGGTCTACGTCTCGGTACGGGACGGTCGCGTACGTGTCGACCAACGGGCGCAATGCGGGGGACGACCTGATGCGGAGGCAACGCGGTCGGCACGTCCACCCCAGTGGGGATGGGCATCTCGACCACCGAACCTCCAGTGGCGCGAGCCGTTCAGCGAGCGGGTCGATGGCGGCCGCCGGCGCCCATCCGGCCAGTGCCGTGATCTGGTCTCGGTGCAACGCACCGTCGCTGACACGCTGCAGCTCCGCCTCTCCCGCGAGCAGCTCTGCGGGCCCTGCCGTGCGCAGCGAGTCCATGTCGGGCGCCTCGAGTGTGAGCACCGGTCCGCCTGGCGCCGTGACCGCAGCAGGTGTCATGGCCCACCCGTCGATGCCCTGAGCGCGGGTCGACTCTTCGGGCTCCACCATCCCGCTGTCGGCGACCGCGACCAGCACGCTTCGCCAACGGCGTGTCGGCGCGACGACCGCGATTCGGCGCATGGCGATCGGGGCGGGAAGGTCACGCCACGGCATCGAATTCCTCCAAGCCCGCCGCTCCCCATGCCGCAGCCTCCAGCGCCGCGCAGACATGGTGGGCGTCGGCGAGCAGCAGCACCGTCGACCACGTGACGGTGGCCTCGCCCTTCGTCGCGCGCCGGGTCTGACGGGCCGCTTCTGATCGGAGCCGACGCCACCAGGCAGTTTCGGCGCGCCAAAGCTCACCGTCGTCGGACACGTCAGCGAACACCCAACGGACGTCGGCTGGGAGGCCCCGGACGAACGATGGGAGGTCTCCGACAGCCCACCGCGGACCCAGAAGCCGACCGGCGTCGATCGCCGCGGTCGGGGTCAGCTCTTGACCGTTCCCGAAGCGCTCGCCTGCGATCACGATCGCCGCGGCAGCCGACGCCCACTGACCAAGCCCAGGGATTCGTTCGGTGATCCGCCGTGCCCACGCGATGCGCAACGCCGCAGCGAACGGAGCCGCCAGGCTCGACCCGGGATCGCCCCACGGTGAGTGCGCGAGCGCGGCGCGGACCTCACTGATCGAGCGAGAGGCCTGCACCCGCGGCCATGCCGAGCCGAGCGCCCCGAGGTCGAACGGCACGATGTGGGGCGCCCCGGCCAGCTCAGCGACGTGCGCCTCGACGTTCGCGATCTCGTGCCCGCCCGCCAGCATCCGAACGACATCGCTGCCGCCGGGCGGCAGCCAGCCCGCGAGGACTCGGAGATGCCACAAGGCAGTAGCCCGAACGCCGCGTTCGGCGGCGACCAGGTCCATGCCGGCGTCGACGTCGCGGCCGTACGGTGAAGCTGCTACCAACGCCACTGCGGCCCTCGTCTCACCGGCAGCCGCAACCGCGCGAGCACCCGCGTCGGCGAGACGGCGATCCGCCAGCAAGCGTGCTCGGACGCTGCCCGCCACCCAGCCCGGCTTCAACGCGCGGGCTCTCGATCCACTCCGAATGCACGTATGCCGGCGACGAGCTCTTCGGTCAGCGACGGGAGCCGACCAGCCGCGCGTCTCCCGATCTCGTCGGCATCACGCTGTGCGGCATCGAGCAAGTCGTCATGCTCCCGAGCCGAAGCCTCGACGGCCTTCGCCGCAGCTGCTGCGCGCTCGCTGGTCGCCCCTTCCCGGGCAGCGGCGAGGATGGAGTCGCCGTCTTCGACAGCCGCAGCGCGGCGTCGGTCGGCCTCGCGGGCGGCCGCTTCGACCACGGCAGCGGCCTCCTCGTTCACCGCTCGCAACGCCTCGAAGACTGGCGCGAGCTCCGCGGCCAACTCGGCGTCACGGTCGGCAGGGACACCCGCGGGCGCGGCCGCACCCGGTGCCCCAGCCGGACGAAGCCGGCGCACGAAGTCTCGCAAAGTCGCCATGCGTCGTGAATCACTATCACCAGCGGGTCTACCTGGTTCAGCTCGCCACCGACCAGGGTCTTCGGTCCCTTCGCGAAGCATCTGAAGGAGGGGTCGAGCCTGAGGTCTTCTCAGTCGCGACCCCTCCAGGTGGCGATGTCGACTTCGTTCCCCTCCGCGTCGGCGAGGGTCCAGGCCGCCGGCGCGTCTGAGTCGCGGATCACTCGGCCGCCCGCCTCGATCGCCGCAGCGATGCGGGCTTCGGCCTCGTCGTGGGGAACCCAGATGTCGACGTGGATGCGGTTGCGCTGAGTACGCACGTCACGCATCCGCTGGAACCAGATCGCCGGTCCGCGGTTCTGCGGATCGACGAGGTCGGAGTCGCCGACCGGGCGATAGCCGAGCACTGCTCGCCAGAACGGCATGACTGAGTTGCTCACTGCTGCGTCGATCGTGAGCTGCACGTCTTGCACGCGGCTCGGATCGGGCTCGGCACCCAACGACCGCGCCGCGCCGGAGATCGCTCGCAGCGAGCGCGGCGTCGTCACTTCTGAATCCTTGCTCCATCTCCGCCCTGAGCTGCACGGTCACACCCGACGCACGCACGTCGACTTCGGTGTGTGGGTCCTCATCGTCGACGAGCGCGCCGATCGCGTCGACGAGCTCCGCGCTGGCGGAGAACGAGGCGGTGCGGAAGTCCGCGGCGACGGTCGTGCTGAGGATCCGCCAGTCGTCGAGCCCCTCGGCTTCGTCGAGCTGCGACGGCGTGACCCACTCCGGCACCTCGTCGACCGTAGTGCCGCGAGGGCTCAGCGGTGCAGCCCCTCGGCCCACTCGTTCGCCCACCGATCGAGGGGATGCAGCGCCTTGCCGAGCTTGGCCCCGATGTCGGTGAGCTCATAGCGCCCGTCCGCGTCTTGCCGCACGAGCCCCGCCTCGCTCAGCTCTTCGAGCCGCTGGTACAGCACGCTCGACGACATGCCGTCGCAGTGACGGGCGAGCTCGCGCGCGCCGAGCGGCCCTGACCGCAGCTCCCACAGGATGCGGAGCGTCCAGCGGCGGCCGACGAGGTCGAGTGCGGCCATCAGTGGCCTTCCGGTCGACGAGCCTCGAACCGGTCGGCCGGGCAGCGGCGAGCGGGGCATCGGATCTCCTTGCGCGTTTCGGTTCTCGAAACGTTAGCCTCGCTCTGATGACAGCGATCGCACCCCTCGAGCCACCGTTCGAAGCCGAAGTCGCCACCGAGCTCGAGCAGATGATGCCGCCGGGTGTGCCGCCGATCGCCTTGTTCCGCACGTTCGCGAAGAACCTTCCGATGACCCGAGCGATGCGGCCGTGGGGCAGCTACGAGCTCTCACGATCGTTGAGCCTGTCGCTGCGCGACCGAGAGATCGTCATCGACCGCACCTGTGCACGTTGTGGTTGCGAGTACGAGTGGGGCGTGCACGTCTCCTTCTTCGCTGCAAAGGCATCCCTCACCTCGGCGCAGATCACGTCACTTACGTTCGGTGACGCGACTGACGCTTGTTGGACGCTCGAACGGGAGCGCTTGCTGCTCGAGGCGGTTGACTCGCTGCACGAGACCAACGACTTGTCTGACGATCTCGCGAGCCGGCTGGCCGCTGCGCTCACGGAGGCGGAGCGGCTCGATCTGTTCCTTCTCGTCGGCTGGTATCACACGATCAGCTACGTGGCTCGCGCCGCCCGCGTGCCGCTCGAGTCCGATGCGCCGCGGTTCGCCTCGGTCGCCGAGACGGTGCAGCCGCTCGACAGGAACGCGCTCGGCATCTAGACATTGCCGATGATCGGCGTCGTGGTCACGTTCCAGTACGAGGATGACTTCGACCGCGAGCGCGTCGAGAAGGTCGCTGCTGAGGCGGCGCCCCGGTTCGAGGGGTTGCCCGGCCTTCGCAGCAAGGCGTTCACCGTCGACGTCGGCAGCGAGCGGGCAGTCAACTTCTACGTCTGGGAGTCCGAAGAGGCCGCGAAGATGTTCTTCAACGACCAGCTCGTCGAGCGAGTCACCGACCTCTACGGCGTGCGTCCCATCGTCGAGTTCGTGGAGGTCGTCGCGTTCGTCGACAACAGATCGAGTGACGCCCCCGCGTGACGTCGCTCTTCGATCCGTTCGATCCGGTCGGATCGATGGGTCGGCTTTGGACCCGTGGCCAGCGCGACGCGCAGAGCTGGTTCGAGCAGTGGGCTGACGCGACTTCTGCATGGACCTCGGCGGTCCCGACCCCCGAGCGGCTGCTCGGTCAGCTCATCGACGGCGTGTTCGCGCGGTTCGGCGGTCGTCGCATCACGCTCACGATCCACGGCGACGAGGTCTCCGGCGTGCTCGACGTGCTCCGGGTCACGGGGCCCGCCGGTGACCACCGGGCGCTCGCGATGCTGACCGAGGTCGAGTGGCGCGGGCGACGCATCGACGAGGTAGTCGTGCGGGCGCGCGCCGTGCGCATCAGCCCCGGCTTGACGTCGACTCTCACCGCCGCGCCGGTGGAGATCGAAGGGCGAGCCGCGCTCAGCGAGGCGCTCGCGTTTGCCGAAGCGTCCGATCTCGAGTGGCAGCCTCGTCTGGACGCCGCGGGGGAGCTGCGTGCGGTCCACCGCGACCGACCCGTCAGGATCACGGGCGTCCCGACAGCGCACGACGATCGGCTCGAGGTCAGTGTCGTCGCGATCGGCTATGGCGACGTCGGCCTCCGGCTGCCGAGGTGGATGCGGCTCGTGCGCCATCTCGACCTCCCGCTGCCCGCAGACACGCACCTGGTCGATGCGCATCGGGTCGGTGACGACGTCACGTTCAGGGTGCAGCTCGACGAGGTGCGCTACGACCTCGATCTCGACCGTGTGCGCACCGCGATCGTGGGCGGCGCGACGGTGCCGCTCGCCTAGCGGCGGAGGTTCTCGACGACGACCGCGATGCCCTGGCCCACGCCGATGCACATCGACGCGAGGCCGTAGCGCCCACCGGTCGCGGCGAGGTGGTGCACGAGCGTCGTGAGGATGCGTGCGCCCGATGCGCCGAGGGGATGACCGATCGCGATCGCGCCGCCGAGCGGGTTCACCTTCGCCGGGTCGAGGTCGGGCCATCCCCGTAGGCACGCGAGGCTCTGCGCGGCGAACGCCTCGTTCAGCTCGACCGAGTCGATGTCGTCCCACTTCAGGTCCGCGCGCTCCAGCGCGGTGAGCGCGGCGGTCACGGGACCGATGCCGTAGCGCTGCGGCTCGACTCCGCTCGTCGCGCGGCTGAGGACGCGTGCCATCGGCTCGATGCCGGCCCGCTCCGCGCCGGCCGGCGATGCCAGCAGCAGCGCGGCCGATCCGTCGTTCATCGGTGACGAGTTGCCGGCGGTGACGGTGCCGCCCTCGCGGAACGCGGGCTTGAGCTTGGCGAGTGACTCGAGCGAGCTGTCCTCGCGGATGCACTCGTCGCGCGCGAGCTCGACGCCCGGCACCTCGATCGCCTCGGCGTCGAACGCGCCGCTCGCCCACGCCTTCGCGGCACGTTCGTGCGACGCGAGCGCGAACGCGTCTTGCTCATCTCGTGAGATCGAGAATTCGTCGGCCAAGATCTCGGCGCCCTCGCCGAGCGCGACCGTCCACGCGGCAGGCATCTTCGGGTTCACCATGCGCCACCCGAGCGCCGAGTTCCAGACCTGCTCGTGCGTCGTCGGGAACGCGCGCGACGGCTTGGGCAGCACCCACGGAGCGCGAGTCATCGACTCGACGCCGCCGGCGATGATGAGATCGGCCTCGCCGACGGCAACGACTCGACTCGCGTCGCTGACGGCCTCGAGGCCCGATCCGCAGAGCCGATTGACCGTGGCACCGGGGATCGAGACGGGAAGGCCGGCCAGGAGCACCGCCATGCGCGCGACGTTGCGGTTGTCCTCCCCGGCTCCGTTCGCGTCGCCGAGGTAGACCTCCTCGATCGCCGCCGGGTCGAGCGACGGGTGCCGGTCGAGCAGCCCCTTCAGCGCGGTTGCAGCCAGGTCGTCTGGTCGCACCCCCGACAACGCGCCGCCGAGCTTGCCGATCGGCGTGCGCACCGCATCGAGGATGAGCGCGTCGGTCATCAGATCCTCCGTCCGGGGCGGGTGCCCTCGTATGCGTTCTGGAGCAGACGGGTGAGGTCGTCGACCGTCACCGGGACCGGGTTCACGGTGATCTCAACGGCACCCGCCACCGCAGCCTCGTGGAGATCGGCCTCGGTCAACCCGAGCTCGGCAAGGCGTGTCGGCACGTGGCTCTCGATTGCGAGGTCGTGGAGCGCGCCGGCCGCATCGCCCGGAGCCGCGCCCAACGCCTCTTCCAGGCGTGCCATCTCGTCGGGCAGCGCGGGGGCGTTGTACGCGACGGCATGAGGAAGGATGATCGAGTGCGTGTCGGCGTGCACGAGGTTGAACATGCCGCCGAGCACATGGCACAGCTTGTGGTGCAGTCCGGTCGACGTCGTGCCGAGCGCGATGCCCGCGAGGTACGCGCCGTAGAGGACGTCGCCGCGTGCATCGAGGTCGCCCGGTGCATCCATGACGCGCGGCAGCGACTGGCGGATCGCCCGCACCCCTTCGAGGGCCATCGCGCTCGTCACCGGGTTGCATCCGGTCGCGTAGAGAGCCTCGACGCAATGGGCCAGTGCGTTGAACGCGCTCGGCCCGGTGACCTGTGGCGGGAGCCCGACGGTCAGCGCCGGGTCGTAGATCACGACCTTCGGGACGACCTTCAGGTCGCGGCCGGTCTGCTTGTGGCGCGCGTCGGTGAGACCGAAGATCGGTGTCTGCTCGCTGCCTGCGTAGGTGGTGGGGACGGCGAGGATCGGCAGGTCGTGGGTGAGCGCGATCGCCTTCGCGAGGCCGGTCGAGGACCCGCCCCCGAGGCAGACGACGGCGTCTGCCGCGTGCATCGGTG
This sequence comes from uncultured Acidimicrobiales bacterium, assembly GCA_963739555.1. Lineage (GTDB taxonomy): Bacteria > Actinomycetota > Acidimicrobiia > Acidimicrobiales > DATKAS01 > DATKAS01. The sequence goes on from CAVUAV010000013.1 coordinate 265,507, forward strand.
ACCGCGGCCCGCGCCCGCTCGGCGAGCTCGAACGGCACGTGCTGCACCACCTCGTGCCACTGGCTCACGACGAGCGCGCCGAGGTCTTCGGCCAACGAGTCGCCGAACTCCTTGGCCTGCGCATCGACGATGAGGAACACACGTGTCGCCCCGAGTCGTGCAAGCTCGTCGCCGACCCGGCTCAGAGCACCGACGGCGAAGACGGTGCGACCCGCCAGCGCGTCGTAGGTGAACGGCCTCATGCAGCTCGCAGTGCCGCGAGCGCGGCGAGCTCGTTCGACGTCGGTGGTTCGGTGACCTCGAGCTCGTCTGGCGAGCCGGAGCGACCAGCCTGTTGCGGCGACCGCTTGCTCGGCTGTCACGCCGGGATGGAGCGCGGTCTGCACGAGCTCGCCGGTCTCGGGGTCGGGGCGGAGGATGCCGAGGTCGGTGATGACGATCTGGGGGCCGCGGCCGCGCAAGCCCAAGCGCTCGCGGTCGCCCTTGCCGTCGCCGAACCCGACCGACGTGCGGAAGTCGCACCGCTCGACGAAGGTGCGCGGCCCTTGCCGAACGATGACGATGACCTCGCCTGCGGATGCCGCGATCTCGGGAGCACCGCCCGCACCGGGCAGCCGCGTGGTCGGGTGCTCGTAGTCGCCGATGACCGTCGAGTTGATGTTGCCGTAGCGGTCGAGCTGCGCGGCGCCGAGGAACCCGACGTCGACGCGGCCAGCCTGAAGCCAGTAGGCGAAGATCTCGGGCACCGACACGACCGAGTCGGCAGTGTCGGCGAGATCGCCGTCGCCGATCGAGAGTGGGAGCCGCGTCGGCTTCGATCCGATGCAGCCCGACTCGTAGATCAGCGTGCACCTCTTCGCGTGCGTGCGGCGGGCGAGGTTCGCTGCCGTCGACGGCAGCCCGATTCCGACGAAGCACACGCTGTCGTCGCACAGCTGCCGCGCCGCGTTGACGATCATCAGGTCGTCGGCGCTCCACTGCTCAGACACGAGTGGCTCCGTGCTCGATGCCGACGCTGCGGCAGTACTCCTCGAAGTCGGCTGTGCCGCGCACGTGCGTGTCGATCCAGGCGGTGAACTGGTCACGGTCGCGCGAGATCTCGTCCCACGCGCGGTAGAAGCTGTTGTCGCGCTCAGAGAAGCCCATCGCGAAGCTGGGATGGGCACCGCCCGGCACGAGGCACACCGACGACACGACCCACGAGGGCAGCACGACCGCGTTCGGACGCGGCTCGAGCTCGTCGACGATCTCTTCGACGGTCACGATCGACCGACGCGCCGCGAGCACCGCCTCCTTCTGCACGCCGACGAGCCCCCACAGCTGCACGTTGCCCTCGCGGTCGGCCTGCTGTGCGTGGATCACGGCGACGTCGAGCTCGATCGCCCGCACCGCGGTGAGCGCCTCGCCCGTGAACGGGCAGGTGATCGGCGCGATCGTGGGTGTGTGGGGCATGAGGTCGGTGCCGACGTACCCACGGAGGACGCCGAACGGCAGGCCCGACGCTCCCGCGACATACCGCGCGGCCATGCCCGCGTGGCTGTGCTCCTCGATCTCGAGCGGCCGGGGCCAGCTGTGCTCGACCGCATCCCGGAACCGGTGGAGCGACCCCACGCCCGGGTTGCCGCCCCACGAGAAGACCATCTTCTTCGCGCACCCTGCCCCGATGAGCTGGTCGTACACGACGTCAGGAGTCATCCGCACGAGGGTGAGGTCGCGGCGGGACTGCCTGATGACCTCGTGCCCGGCGGCGTGAGGGATGAGGTGCGTGAATCCCTCGAACGCGACGGTGTCGCCGTCGTGGATGTTGCTCTCGACGGCTTCCCTCAGCGACTCGATGGACCGCGCGGGCCACCTCAGAAGTCGATCGGGTACTGCGGAGCCCGTCCTGTCGCGATGAGCTCGGGCAGGTCGGCCGAGTTGTTCTCCCACACGAGCAGCATCGAGCGCTTGGGGGAGTAGCCCTGATGGCGGATGTCGGCCGGCATGGCGGCGACATCACCTGCACGCATCACGACTTTGGAGCGCACCGCGCCCGTGTCGCGATCTTGGACGTCCCAGATGATCTCGTCCGAGAGCTGCACGAACCACTCGACGCGGTCGTTGCCGTGGATCACCGGGAGGATGTACTCCTCGGTCGTCGGGCAGAAGAGGCTGTCTTTGCAGATGCTCACGACCGACGGGTTCCACGTGACCTGGGAGCGTGAGAGGTAAGCGAACAGGTTGAAGGCGGCGACCTCGCTCTCGAAGCCCGGCTCGGCCTCGACCAGGGGCTCCTCTTGGGTGACGTCGGCGAACATCCGGTTGATCGGGTTGCCGTTCTCGTCCGAGCGGATCTCCTCGTCGCCCGGCACGCCGACCATGCGAGCCGCGGCGATGCGGCGTCGGGTGACGGCCTCGGTGTTCGAGCCGTCCTTCACGCCGAACGGCTTGTCGGTCTCGGACGGGCTGGCGAACGGGTCGTAGCCGCTGTTCGTCCAGTCGTCGAGCATGGCCTTGAACGCCTCGCGCAGCATCGGCGAGTCGAAGTTCTCGACGTGGTCGAGCTCGGCCTTGCGATAGGCGTCGTTGTAGCGGCCGGCGAACATGTCGACGTTCCCGTAGTGGTTCACGGTGCCGAAGACGGTGTCGAAGTTCACCGTGCCGTAGAAGAAGTCCCACGCCACGTCGCGCTGCAGCGCCCGCAGGAACGTGTCGACGCTCATCACGTGGCGGCCGGTCGGCCACGCGACATGAGCGAAGAACTCGTCACGCGTGAAGGTGAACCCCCCGATCGTGAAGCTCTTGTAGCCGTGCGCGTTCGGTGCGCCGGCCTCGAACGAGCTCTTGTCGGTCATCGTCATTGCGTGCTCTCCGTTTCGACTCGACCAGTGGCTAGGACAAGCAGATCTCGGCCCACCGCTCGACGGTGTCGGGACCGATGATCGTCTGCAGCAGGATCACGCCGGGCCGTTCGCTCGTGAACCGGTACGCGCTGTGCGCGGGCAGCAACGCCATGTGGCCGCGGCCCGCGGTGATGCGTCCCATCTTCTTCCCAGCCGGTTCGCCCCCAACCGCGACCGACCCGGGCTCGCCGTCGGGGCGAATCGGGTTGTCGAGCTTCACGAGATCGACGAGGACCGTGCCGTCCATGACGAGTGCGAACTCGTCGTGCGAGGCGGTGCGCCACTCTGACGTGCCTTCAGCGCGGAGCACCTCGAGCACGTACTGCATGTTCTTGCCGACCGCGACCTTCTCGTAGGGCTTCGACGCGCTGGCGACCTCGAACATGTTCGAGAACGCGTAGTGCTTCGCGTCGTCGTCGATCAGCTCGATGGACCCTTTGCGGTAGCTCTCGAGCGACCCGAACTCAGTCGTGTACGACACCTGCCCCCCGATCGTCGACGGTGACCTTCGGTTCTCGCGGCCCCCACATTCGCGCACGCTCGTCTTGTGCGGGACGTGCGGATAGCGTACGGTTGTGCGATGGTTGAACACTCTACGCGCGGCCTGAAATTGGTGTCAACGGAGCCCGATGCCGAGGCCGCGGTGGAGCGTGACCACGACTTCGTGCAGTCGCTCGAACGAGGCCTCTCGGTGCTGCGGTGCTTCTCCGCCGAGCATCCGTCCCTCACCCTCTCGGAGGTTGCCCGACTCACCGGCCTCACCCGGGCGACGGCGCGGCGCCTCCTCCTCACGTTCGAGCGGCTCGGGTACATGCGCAACGACGGGCGTCTCTTCGAGCTCACCCCGCTCGTCCTCGACCTCGGGTACACGTACATCTCGTCGTGCAAGCTCCCCGACCTCATGCAGCCCGACATGGAGGCGTTGTCCGAGCGCTGCAACGAGTCAGTGTCTGCGTCGGTGCTCGACGGCCACGAGATCGTGTACATCGCGCGTGTCCCCACGAAGCGCATCATGACGATCGCTCTGTCGCTCGGCTCACGACTGCCTGCGGCCATCACGTCGATGGGCCGCGTGCTGCTCGCCGATCTGCCCGACGACGAGCTCCACCACGCGGCTCGTCGCCATGCCCGTCGAGAAGCGCGCTGAGCACACCGAGACCGATCCGGCGCGGCTCCTCGGGTTGATCCGCCAGGTGCGCTCGCAAGGGTGGGCGTTGGTCGACCAAGAGCTCGAAGACGGCGTGCGGTCCGTCGCCGCCCCCCTGCGAGATCGGTCGGGTCGGGCGATCGCCGCGATCAACGTGTCGACGCACGCCGGAAGAGTCAGCCTCGAAGAGCTCAGAGGCCCGATCCTGCAGGCACTGCTCGAGACCGTCACCGAGATCAACGTGAGGCTCGGCAAGCGGTGACACCCGCAGGCGATGGCATCCTCGCGATGCTGCTTCGCCTGTTCGCCGCACTGAGAGACGGCGGCGTCGACGTCTCGCTCGGTGAGGTGCTCGATGCGGCGTCGGCGATGCGGCATGTCGATCTGCTCGATCGCGACGCCTTGCGCACCGCGATGCAGGCCACGCTGATCAAGCGGCCTGAAGACCTTTCGGTCTTCGGCTCACTCTTCGACGAGTGCTTCCCGCTCCGCCGCGGCGCTGATTCGCCCGTGACCGCCAGCGGCGCGGCGAGCCCCGATGTCGTCACCGCGCCGCCGGGTGTCGGCATCGCCGACGCCGACCTCAGCGCCGATCTCAACGCCGAGCTGCTGCGCGCGCTCCGCGATGCGGACATCGATGCCCTCCGACTGCTCGCGGCCGATGCCGTCGACCGTTACGCGGGGATGGACACCACGAAGGGTGGCGAGCGGTACTTCCTCCACCGAGTCCTGCGGGCCCTCGACCTCGCGAACCTGCTCGTGGCCGCGATGGTCGAGGCGCGCGCTGCTGCGGGCGACGGCGATCCGGCCGAGCTGCGCAGGCTGCGGGACGACCTCGCCCGGCGGCTCGAGCAGTACCGACGCATGCTCGCGGAGGAGGTGCGGGGCCGGCTGCGCGACCACTCGCATGGTGTCGCGGGCACCGGGCTCGTCGCGCCGCGCCGGCTCGAGGACGTGGACGTGCTCGCGGCATCGACGACCGAGCTTCGTCAGATGCGACAGGCCGTGCGACCGCTCGCCCGCAAGCTCGCGAGCCGCGTGAGCCAGCAGCGTCGCCGCCATCAACGAGGCCGCGTCGACATGCGCCGCACGATCCGCCGCTCGCTCGCGTATGGCGGCGTGCCGATGGACGTGGCCCTGCGCCGTCGGCGTCCGGGCAAGCCCGACGTCGTCGTGCTCTGCGACATCTCCGGATCGGTCGCCGAGTTCGCGCACTTCACGCTGCTGCTCCTCCACGCGCTGCAGAGTGAGCTCGCGGGGCTGCGCAGCTTCGTGTTCGTCGACGGCGTGGCGGAGGTGACCCGCGTGCTCGAGGCTGCCGAGGTGCATCTCGACCCGCGGCTGCTCGTCACGCTGCCCGGGGTGATCGCGGCGGACGGCCACAGCGACTACGAGGGCGCGTTCAAGCGCTTCCTCGACGCGCAGAGCCACGCGCTGCGCCCGGGCACGACGGTGATCATCGCCGGCGACGGGCGCACGAACTATCGGCCTGCCGGCGTCGGCACGTTCCGCGAGATCTGCCAGCGCGTCCGCCGCGTCTATTGGTTCAACCCCGAGCCGACCGACGAGTGGGGCACCGACGACTCCGCCGTCCCGCTCTACCGGCAGAGCTGCACGGGCGTGTTCGAGGTGCGCAGCCTCTCCCAGCTCGCCGACGCCATCGCCGGGATCTTGTGAGGGCAGGTGTCGGGCGGTGCAGTGCGCCGCCCGGGCCGCGAGCGTTTCGGGATTGTCGAGCGGAGCGAGCAGGAGCCGGCCGAAGCGAAGCGGACGACGGCGACGAGGATCAGTCGTAGGAGAGAGCGATGACTGCGGGTGGGAGGCGGAACTCGGGCGCGATCAGCAGGCGGGCGACCAGCGCGGCAAGGTGCGGCATGTACGCGTCGTGCCACGCCTCGAGCCGTGCGCGCATCTCTTCGTAGGGTCGGCGCTCGAACCCGAGCTCGCCCATCCTCTCGTAGATGATTCGAAGCCGCTCCTCGGGGAAGCTGATGTCGGCGCGTGGAGGGGTTGCGCCCCCGAGCGAGATGGCGCTCTCCAACCGCGCCGCCGTCTGCGCGGTGCGCCGACACAGGCGTAGCGCTCGTGGGTCGGGAGGCCCGTCGATCATGGAGAGGCACAGTGCCGCCGTCTCGGTGACGATCACGCTCGCTGCGATCCACGACTGGCCTGACTGCTTCGACCGGAAGAGCATCAGCATCGGGTAGCTCGAGTGGCTCTCGAGCACGCTGGCGGTCCACATCTCCCAGCGCTCGAACATCTCGTACAGGGCGGTCAGGTCGCCCCCGCGCGCGTATGCCTCGAGCATCCCCAGCGGGGTGACCCGCGTGCCCGACAGGTCATCGAGGGTCGACACGAGCTCCTCGCGGTGCTGTATGCCGCGAAGAGCGTGGGGAGGAACCCGATGAGGAGGGCCATGGTCGTGAGCCCGAAGAACGCTTCGACAAGCACGAGGATGCGGGGCGCGCTGGCGACCGGCACGACGTCGCCGAACCCGACCGTGAAGAACCCGATCCCGGCGTAGTAGACGGACTCGAGCAGCGAATCGATCGTGTGGATGCCGTCGCGCAAGCCCCACCACACGAGCCCCCAACCCATCACCTGCATCGTGACCCAGAAGATGAGGAGCGTGAGCAGCGACAACGGGCCGTAGATCGACAGGAACGCCTCGCGCTGGTCCTCGTCGTCGATGTTCTTCCCGAACGCCCGCCAGAGCGGCCACGAGTATCGATAGAGCACCGCTGTCGGCCACCACCTGCGCGTCTGGATGCGCGTCGCTACGAGCGTTCCCATGGTGTCGACCACCGCGAGGCCGATGAGGACGACCCCGACTGAGATCGCGAGCACGCGCACCGGTGGTCGAAGGTACCGGCCACCGTTGCCGCGGTCGGTGATGCCCGGTCGGTGATGTCGCGGTCAGTTCGCCATCAACGAGTCAGGGAAGTTCGCGAGCCACGAGAGCCTCCCAGGTTGCCGCTTGAGCACTGTTCGCCACAGCTCGTCGGGATCGGTCGTGAATGCGTCACCCGGCTCGGCGTCGACCACGATCCAGCCCGGCACCTCGAGCTCGCCTTCGAGCTGCCCCGGACCCCACCCCGCGTGCCCGGCGAAGACGCGCGCCACATCGACGCCTTCGCCGATCGCGTCGGGCGCCTTCTCGAGATCGACCGTGCCGACCGCGCCAGCCATCGCGACGAAGCCGTCGCCCTCTCCCCGTACCCGCGCGAGCCCGATCACCGAGTCAGAGCCGACCGGCCCACCGACGAACAGCACGTGAGGCTCGGGAGACACCGTGCGCCACGCGTCCGGCAGCACCTGACCGACGTCGACTTCACTCGGTCGGTTCAGCACGAGCCCCAACGCGCCTTCGTCGCCGTGCGCGAGCATCAGGATGACCGTGCGCGCGAAGTTGGGGTCGAGCAGCATCGGCGAGGCGACGAGCAGTCGACCGCTGATGGGCACCATCGACGCCGATCAGCCTCCTGTCGTGTCTGGGCTCGGCTCGAGGACGGTGTCGGTCGTGCTGAACGTGTTGAGGATGTGGTCGAGGGCGTCGAAGTCGCGATCGTCGATCGCCTGCACTGTCACGATCGCGACCTGGTTCGAGTCGGGCTGCGACGCGACCAGGACGATGTACTGCGCCGTCGTGCCCTGGCAGTCCTTCCAGACCTCGAACCGGCCGGTGAAGAGCGGGTCGGAGTAGTCCTGCCGCCCGTCGCTCGTACAGAAGTCGGACGGGCCGACAGCGTCGAGGATGGACTCGAAGTCGGCGGACGTGAATTGGTCGGAGAGCACGAACTCCATCCCCGGCACGTCGAACGAGTTCAAGAACTGGTCGACGTCAGGGCTTGCCTGGATCGACGGCGCTTGCACCCCCGCGATCGTCTGCGCGCCGCCTCGCACGTCCGTCCACTCGTCGGGCACCTCGACCTGGATGGCGTTCGAGTCGTCGGTGACGATCGAGAAGCTGTCGTAGGTGGAGCCGGCGCCGGTGTGCCGCTGCCGAGCTCGTCGGCGAACGAGAACGCCTGCACCAGCTCCTTGCCGTTGAACTCGCCCCTCAGCACCTCGGAGGTGTCGAAGCGGAGGACCTCCACACCGATCGCCGCGTCCTCGCCCTTGGTGCGCAGCACGTCGCAGTAGTCCTTCATCGTGCCGTCAGTGCCGACGTCCTTGCCGGCCATCTTGGTGATGATGTCGCCGGGCTCGAGCCCGAGGTTCGACGCCGGCGAGCCCGCGTCGACACCGTTGACCCAGATGCCGAAGGTGCCCGACTCCTCGTCCGAGACCGCGGTGCCGTTGATGCCGAGCGAGTCGACGTTCTCGCCCTGCTGCAGCTGCGCCACGATCGGCTGCGCCGTGTCGGACGCGATCGCGAAGAACTGCTCGGTGCCCTTGCCCGCGAAGTCGAAGCCGGCGTAGTTCACGCCCACGACCTGCGCGTCCTGCGTGATGAGCGGGCCGCCCGAGTTGCCGGGTTGGATGTTCGCGTCTTGCTCGATGACGTGGTCGATGTTCGACGACGGCGAGATGTCCTCGGCCTTCGCCTTCGAGACGATGCCCTTGGTGAGCGTGAACTCGGGATCGTCGAGCGGGTAGCCCGCGGCGAACACGTCGATGCCCGGCTTGATGTCGCCGTCGAACCACTTGAGGAAGGGGTAGCCGTCACCCTCGATGTCGATCACCGCGAGGTCCGAGCACTCGGACACGCCGAGCACCCTCGCCGACTTCGGCTGATCAGAGCCGTTGACGAACACCTTGATCGTCGCGGCCCCGGTGACCACGTGGTTGTTCGTGACCGCGATGCCCGATGGGTCGATGATGAACCCGCTGCCCGCGCCCGCGTTGCTCGTCTGCCCGATCTCGGGGTCGCGGATGGTGCCGTCGGTCTCGATGCGGATCACTGCGCCCGCGGCGTCGTCGACCGAGGTGATCGCCTTGCCCGCGTTGGCCAGCGTCGTGTCGGAGCCATCGGTGGTGTTCGTCGCGACGCTCGTGCCGGTTGCGCCGTTGTTGTCGTCACCCCCGCCGAACACGACGATGCCGCCGACCACGAGCGCGACCACAGCCACGATCGCGCCGACGATGATCCCGACCTTCTTGCCGCCGCCACCGCTACCCGACGGCGGCGTCGACGCGTACGCGGGAGGTGGTGTCGTGGGGGGCACGCCGCCAGCGTCAGCCGGGGCAGTGACCGAAGGCCCGGGGGCGGCGGCGGAGGCGGCGGCGGCGGAGGTGGCGGGGGTGGGGTCGGCACGATGCCTGGTTGTGTGGGGTCGTTGCTCGACATGGCCCGCTCCTCATGCCCTCCGGCGAAACGGTGGAACGTTAGCCCCGCGCATGTTGCGCTCCGGTGAAGGTCGCCCAGTGAAGGTCGCGCAGCCAAGACGTACGCTCCCGCCGTGGCCGACCCTCTCGTCATCGTCGACGACCCTCGTCCCGCGGTGCGGCGGTTGACGCTGAACCGTCCGCACAAGCGCAACGCGCTGTCGAACGCGCTCCGAGGCGAGCTCTTCGCCGCGCTCCGCGAGGCCGACGCGTCGCGGTCGGTCCACGCCGTCGTGATCCGAGGGGCCGGCCCGTGCTTCTCCGCCGGCTACGACCTCGCGCAGGATCCGACCGAACCCCTGCCGTGGGCGATCTCGCGCGCTGACGGCGGGTGGGCCCGCCACGTCGTCCATGGCTGGTTCGAGATGTGGGACATGTCGACACCGCTCATCGCACAGGTGCATGGCTTCTGCCTCGCCGGCGGCACCGAGCTGGCGTCGGCCTGCGACCTCGTCTACGTCGCGCACGACGCGCAGATCGGCTACCCGCCGGTGCGCCTCATGTCGCCTCCCGACATGGCGTGGCAGCCGTGGCTCATGGGCATGCGCCGCGCCATGGAGGCGATGCTGACGGGCGACTCGATGTCGGGCGACGACGCCGTGGCCGCGGGGTTCGCGAATCGTGCGTTCCCGGCTGATCAGCTCGATGACGCAGTGCTCGACATGGCCGAACGCGTCGCGAAGGTGCCGCCCGACCTCCAGGCGCTGAACAAGCGCGTCGTCCATCGCGCGATGGAGGCGATGGGCATCCGCGACGGCATCCGGGCGACTGCCGACCTCAACGCGCTCGGCTTCCATCAGGGCTCTTCGCGGGAGTACATGGGCAAGTTCGCCGAGGGCGTGACTGCGGCGCTCGACGCACGCGACTCCACGTTCGGCGACTACCGAACGGCCTCCGACCAGGAACGATGAACCGCATCGAACGCCCCGCTCGCGCCCGCGAGGCGGTGGCGGCGATGGACGTCGTCGCGGGGCTCACCGACGTCGAGCTGGATGCGTTGCTCGACGAGCTCGAGTGGGTCGAGGTGCCGGGCGGCGAAGCCCTCTTCCACGAGGGCGAAGAGTCCGACAGCTTCTACGTGATCGTCCGCGGCAGGTTGCGTGCTCTCCTGACCGACGATGCCGGCGAGATGGTCGTGATCCGGGAGCTGTCGCGCGGCGACCCCGTGGGAGAGCTCGGCCTGCTCACGGGAGCGCCGCGATCGGCGACCGTCGTCGCCGTCCGCGACACCGAGCTCGCCGCGCTTCTCGCAGGACGTGTTCGAGCGCGCGGTCGAGCGCACGCCACGCATCGCGCTGCCCCTCGCCCGGCTCGTCGCGAACCGGATGAACGACCGCCGGACCGGCCGCGCCGAGTCGGGGATCGGCACCGTTGCAATCCTCGCGGCGAGCCCTCGTGTCGACCTCGACGCGTTCGTCGATGCAGTGCTCGCTCGGCTCCCTGTCGGCACCGAGACCACTGTGCTCCGCGCGGCATCGATCCCCGATGCGTCCGAGAGCGCGCTCGCCGAGGCGATCGACCGTCACGAGCAACCGGGCGGGCTCGTCGTGCTCGTCGGGACCGCGGAGGCAGGCGCGTGGGACGTCGCGTGCGGCCGCCAAGCCGACCGCGTGCTGGTCGTCGCTGACGCGACGCACCCTCCGTCGCTCGATCACGTGCTCCCGGTGCTCAGCCGACTCGACCGCGGCGACGTGTCGCCATCCGTGGATCTCGTGCTCGTCCATCGCCCGACTGCTGCGAATCCCACGGGCACCGCGCGCTGGCTCGACCAGCGGCCGTTCGTCTCGCACCACCACCTCAGGGCAGGGGACGCGGGTGATCTCGAGCGGCTGGGCCGTCATCTGACCGGCCGCACGGTGCACCTCGCGCTCGGCGGCGGCGGTGCTCGCGCGCTCTCGCAGATCGGCGCGATCCGCGCGCTGCAGGAGTACGGGATCCCGATCGACCGCGTCGGCGGCTCGAGCATGGGCGGCGTGATGGGTCTGCAGCTCGCGTTCGGTTGGTCCGCGGACGAGATGCAGTCGCGCAACCGGAAGGAGTGGGGTGCCGCCGCGATCCAGCGGCGGTTCACCGTCCCGATGGTGTCGTTGCTCTCCGTGCGCACCGCGCGTCCGATGTTCGAGCGGATGTTCGGCGACGCGGGCGTCGAGGACGCGTGGCTGCCGTGCTTCGTGACGACCGTCGACCTCACGACCTGCCAGATGGTGCCGCAGCGCCGAGGGAGCGCGGCCGTGTGGGCGCGCGCGACCGCGTCGCCACCCGGCATATGGCCCCCGGTCGTCGATCGTGAAGGTCACCTCGTGGTCGACGGCGGTGTGCTCGACAACCTCCCCGTCGACGCGCTGCGCGCCCGATCGGCTGGTCCCGTCATCGCCGTGAACGTCTCGTCGCGCGAAGCGCTGTCGGTCGACGCGTCGCTCGGCGAGGTCACGTCTCCGTTCGACTTCGTGCGTCGGGCGGCTCGTCCCGGTCAAGAGGCCGGGTTTCCGAGCATCGTCCGCATCCTGTACCGCACAGCGATCGTCGCGAGCATCGCCGAGGGCGAGCGCGCCGCCGCACGCGCCGATCTGCTCATCGCGCCGCCACTCGATCCGTTCGCGCTCACCGACTACCGGCAGGTCGACACCCTCGTGCGCATCGGCTACGAGTCGGCGCGAACCACGCTGCGCGAGTCGCCCGAGGTCGTCGACGCGCTACGCGTGGGTCGCATCCCCGGCTGAGCGCGAGACTGCGGCCATGGACATCGAACGAGTCGGCGTCGTCGGATGTGGGCTGATGGGATCAGGCATCGCGGAGGTATCCGCGCGTGCCGGTCTCGACGTCGTCATCCGAGAGGCGACGCCGGAAGCCGCGGAAGCGGGCCTGGCACGGATCACCGGCTCGCTCGAACGCGCGACCCGGGGCGGCAAGCTCTCCGACACCGACCGCGACGCGACGCTCGCTCGCATGCGGATGACGACCGACTACGGCGAGCTCGCCGACCGTCAGCTCGTCGTCGAAGCCGTGGTCGAGTCAGAAGAGCTGAAGGCCGAGGTGTTCGGCTTGCTCGACAAGGTGGTCGAGGCCGACGACGCCGTGCTCGCATCGAACACCTCCTCGATCCCGATCATGAAGCTCGGGATGGCGACGCGGCGGCCCGAGGCGGTCGTCGGCATCCACTTCTTCAACCCGGTGCCGGTCCTCAAGCTGGTCGAGGTCGTGACGTCGCTGCTGACCGCGCCCGAGACGACGGAGCGCGCCGAGACGTTCGCGTCAGAGCAGCTCGACAAACGAGTGATCCGCTCGCAGGACCGAGCTGGCTTCATCGTGAACGCGCTTCTGATCCCGTATCTCCTCTCCGCGATCCGCATGCTCGAGTCCGGGTTCGCGACGGCTGAGGACATCGACACCGGCATGGTCGAGGGCTGCGCGCATCCGATGGGCCCGCTGCACCTCGCCGACCTCATCGGCCTCGACACCACGATGGCGGTCGCCGACTCGTTGTACGCCGAGTTCAAAGAGCCGCTCTACGCGTCGCCACCGCTGCTGTCCCGAATGGTCGAGGCCGGGTTGCTCGGTCGCAAAGCCGGGCGCGGCTTCTACGACTACAGCCGCCGATGAGCCAGCGTGTGCTCGTCGCGAAGGTCGGCCTCGACGGCCATGACCGCGGAGTGAAGGTCGTCGCGCGCATCCTGCGCGATGCGGGCTACGAGGTCATCTACACAGGGCTGTTCCAGACTCCTGAAACGGTCGCGGCGGCAGCGATCGACGAGGATGTCGACGCGGTCGGGCTCTCGATGCTCTCGGGCGCGCACATGACACTCGTGCCGAAGGTCGTCGACAAGCTGCGTGAGGCCGGCGTCGACGTCCCGGTCATCGTCGGCGGCATCATCCCGGCAAACGACGTGCAGAAGCTCATGGACGCAGGCGTCGCCGCGGTGCTCACTCCCGGCGCGACCGCCGACGAGATCAACGAGACGATGAAGCGAGTCATCCCCGCCTGAACCCCGCCGCCCTGGCGAGATTGATGATTGGGGGGCGTCATGCCGCCCCCGATTCATCAATCTCTCGGGCGAGACGGGCGGAGGCGTGCTCGATCAGGGTGCGGGTGCTGTCCGCGAGGTAGTCGTTTGACATTGCACTCGTGAACGTGAACGGCATCCATTGGAGAAGGACGAGCTCGTCGCGTCGGATGTGGTCGACGTCGAACGCCGACCGAACCTTTCCGTGGTACTCCCACGAATCGACCTCGATGGCGATCTTGAGCTCGGGATAGGCGAGGTCGATGCGTACTTGGCGTCCACCGAGGTGCATGCGGTGCTGCTGCTTGGGGAGCGGGAGCCCAGCCTTTGCGATCGCTCGGAGCGCGCGGGTCTCGAGATCGCTGTCGCCGGGGTCGTATCCCGCCCACCGCTCGGCCAGCACGTCGTGCATCGCGCGAAGCGATCGGCCAGGACCTGGATGGAGACGGCTGACGCAGCGCTGCACCTCGTCGAGCGTGCACAGGCGTCGCCGCAGGAGGTCGTCGAGCGCCTTGCCGAGATCGTCGTGGCGGAAGCTGCCGGCGATGTCGACCAGCGCCCGAGCGGCCGTGACCGTCGGGATCCCCGCCCTCACGGTGAGGTCTGCATCGAAGAGTTCTCGCGAGCGGTGGCCGTCGACCCCGTCGAGAGTGACCCTGCGGTCGAGCGTGGTGACGACCTCGATCGAACTTGGCTGTTCGACTCTCCGCGTCGCGCAGAGGAATGCGGTGGTGCGGTGTGACGCGAACGCGCCCTCGCCGGCAGACAGCAGCACGGCGAGCACGGCCTGTTCCCACGACGGAGCAGCGCCCGCGACTGCATACACGCCGGGACGGATCAAGACCCAGATCCGCTGCTGCAACAGTGCCTTGATCTGTGCGTCGGTGAGCCCGGCCGCGAGGGCCTGTGTTCGACTGATGAGGCTGCGCTGTCGTCGCGTCAGCCGGTTGACCTTCCCCATGTCCGCCGTCATGGGCCGGAGCCTGGCAGGGGGGTGTGACATTCCCGCCGCCGGTGCCCTCGTGCGAGGAGATTGACGAATTGGGGACCGCATTCGGTCCTCCAACCATCAATCTCGGCGGGTGGGCCGGCGCTCGGTCAGTCGTGGGCGCCGGCGCCGGTGCCGCGGACGGTGTTGCGGCCGGACTCCTTTGCCCGGTACATGCTCGCGTCGGCGCGGGCGAGCAGCGCTTCGTAGTCCATGCCGTCGTCGGGCGCGACCGCGACGCCGACGCTCGCGGTCACCATGGTCGGCTGGCCGTCGACCTCGATCGGAGTGCGCAGCCGCTCGAGCACCTTGCCGGCGACCGCGTACGCGTTGCCAGGACCCGAGAGGTCGGGCAGGAGCACGACGAACTCGTCGCCGCCGAGCCGCCCGACGGTGTCACCCGCACGCACAGACCCCGCGAGCCGGTGCGCGACCTCGCGCAGCACAGCGTCGCCTGCGGCGTGTCCGTGTTGGTCGTTCACGGACTTGAACCGGTCGAGGTCGACGAACAGCAGACCGGTACGCCGGCCCGGGTGGCGGCTGAGGCTCGCGAGCCCACGTTCGGCGCGGTCGCGCACGAGCGAGGCATTGGGGAGGTCGGTGAGCGGGTCGTGCAGCGCTTGATGGCGCACCTGCTCGAGGAGCTCGGCGCGCTCGAGCGCGATGCCGGCTTGATCAGCGACGCCGGCCAGCGCGGACGCGAGCCGAGGGTCGTTGGAGCCGTCGCGGCCTGCGTCGATCCAGCCGGCGAGCAGGACTCCCATGATGCGGTCGCTCGTGATGATCGGGGCGAGCAGCGCGCTGTGCAGACCGGCAGCGCGGAGCAAGCGCCGTCCGTGCGTCTTCGCGCTGTCGAGGTCGATCCGGCGCGGCTCACCGAGACGCAGCACCTCTGCGATCTCGGGGTTGTCGATGACGCGCAGACGGAAGGGCCTTGCGCGCCGCGCGCCACCCGCCCATCCGTGTGTGGCTCGCAACGTGAACGTCGAGGCAGTGGCGTCGGCGGAGAACACCGCGGCCCGGTCGGCCGCCGCCACTGTCGTCACCGCGACCGAGACCTGGTCGGCGACTTGCGGCACCTCTCTCGCCGCCGCCAGCGAGCGCGACAGCTCGAGCAGCTCGACGAGGTGTCGGCGCTGCTCCCGCACTTCGTCGAGCGCGGTTGCGGCATCGAGCGCCGCGGCCGCGTGGCGTGCGTACACGGCGAGCATCCGGCGCTCGTCGGCGAGGAACCCATGTGCCTCGGGATAGCGAGCGGCGAGCCGTCCGTACCGGCGCCTCGACGACACGACGTCCACGACGAGCAGCTGCGGATCGTCGTCGGGCGTCATCCGCGCGGTGAGCAGCGGCACGAGCTGCGCGACCTCGTCGTCCGTGAGGCCGACGTGATGCACGCGCAGGGGATCGATGTCGGTGGGACGCACCGCGAGGACGAACTGGGGCGCGTGCGCGGCGACCGCGGCTCGCTCGGTGATGCGGGACAGGACAGTGTCGACGTCGTCGTCCGAGACGAGGTCGGCCGCGGTCGACAGCACCTGGTCGAACGTCGCGTCGAGGTCGGCGAGCTGTGCCGCCAGCACCGACGCCTTGCGGCGACGGCCGCGCTGCGCGGGCGCCTTCCCGACCCAGGTGACCTCGTAGATGCATCGCCGGTCGCCTTCGGCCTGGCATCCGTACTGCACGACGGTCGACCTGGGCAGACCGAAGAGCGGACCGATCTGCGACAGCAGCCCGATGTTGTACTGACAGTCGGCGCGATGGGGCTCGACGGCAGGGAGGACGTGGTAGGCGATCAGCGCGCGCGACCGCTCGATCTCGAGCGCTTCCATGATCGCGACGCTCGAGAACTTCCCTGTCACCCTCGGAAGGTTGCGCAGCACCATCGCAGGGGACCCGAGGCTGCGGAGCAGCGCCCTGGTCGACGCGCCGACGCCGAGGGCGAGCGATGCCTCACCGACGTGGCGAGCGACGACGGGATCGTCGAGCACGACCGCGGCCGCCTCGAAGAGGGCGATCTTCTGCGCGTAGGTGCTCCACGTGCCCTCGTCGCAGACCTGTCGCTCGGTGCGCTGCTCGCCCGCGAGCTGCAGCAGGCGGCGGACTCCGCGGTCGCCAGCGCGCGTGCGGACGTACTCCACGATGAGGCGCATCGTGGCGCCCGAGGTCTGGCGTTCGAGATCGGTCGTGACGTCACTCACGGCAGCGCTGCCCGTCTTGGCTGAACGTTATGAAGCGTGTTGGCCGAGGCTACACAGCCGCCCCGAGCGCTCCTCCTCGCCATCCGGTAGAAAGCGCGCGTGGACCTCGGCCTGACGATCTTTCCCACCGACTATTCGATCGGCCCGGCGCAGCTGGCGTCTGAAGCGGAAAGTCGGGGCTACGACTCCCTCTGGTTCCCGGAGCACACCCACATCCCCGTCGGCCGACGGACCCCATGGCCAGGCGGCGGTGAGCTCCCTCAGGAGTACAGCCACACGCTCGACCCGTTCGTCGCGCTCGGAGTCGCCGCAGCGGTCACCGAGCGACTGAAGCTCGGCACCGGCATCTGCCTCGTCGCGCAGCACGATCCGATCGTCCTCGCGAAGACGGTGGCGACGCTCGACCACATCTCCGATGGTCGATTCGTCTTCGGCATCGGCGTCGGGTGGAACGAGGACGAGATGGAGGATCACGGCGTCGACCCGAAGCGCCGTCGCTCGGTCGTGCGCGAGAAGGTGCTCGCGATGAAGGCGCTCTGGACGCAGGACGAAGCCTCGTTCGACGGTGAGTTCGTGCGCTTCCCGCCGAGCTGGTCGTGGCCGAAGCCGGTGCAGAAGCCGCACCCGCCCATCCTGCTGGGCGGAGTGGGAGGACCGCTCACGTTCCGCCACGTGATCGAGTACTGCGACGGGTGGATGCCCATCTCGGGCCGCGCCGAGATCGTGCGCCGGATCGGCGAGCTCCGCGAAGCCTCGGAGGCTGCCGGTCGCGACCCGGCGACGCTCCGTCTCCAGGTGTTCGGCGGTCGTCCTGACCCGAGGTGCTCGACCACTATCAGGAGGCCGGAGTGGAGAACGTCATCCTCTGGCTGCCACCGGCGAGCGCCGACAAGGTGCTCGCCGTCGTCGACCGCTACGACCCGCTGATCGAGCGCTACCGCTGAAGCCAGTCGCCGCGCTCGGGGTGCGCGTCGAGCAGCTGGGTGATCACCGCGGCGATCGGGCTGCGCTCGGACCGCGTCAGCGTCACGTGCGCGAACAGGGGGTGCCCGCGCAGCGCGTCGATCACCGACACCACGCCGTCGTGGCGTCCGACTCGCAGGTTGTCGCGCTGCGCGACGTCGTGAGTGAGCACGACCCGGCTGCCCTCGCCGAGCCGGCTGAGCGCAGTGAGCAGCACGCCGCGCTCGAGGTTCTGCGCCTCGTCGATCACCACGAAGCTGTCGGTGAGGCTGCGGCCCCGGATGTGCGTGAGCGGCAGCACCTCGAGCAGGTTCCGCGCGAACACCTCTTCGATGACCTCGGGCCCGACGATCGACTCGAGCGCGTCGCCGACGGCCGCAGCCCACGGCGCCATCTTCTCGGTCTCGGAGCCCGGGAGGAACCCGAGCTCTTGTCCGCCGACCGCGAAGAGCGGACGGAACACGAGCACGCGCTTGTGGGTGCGCTGCTCGAGCACGGCGTCGAGTCCGGCCGCGAGCGCGAGCACGCTCTTGCCCGTGCCCGCGTTGCCGCCGAGGCTGACGATCCCGATCGAGGAGTCTGCGAGCACGTCGATCGCGATGCGCTGCTCGGCGCTGCGGCCCCGCACGTCGAACAACGCCCGCTCGCCGCGCACCAGGTGCACACGCTTGTCGTCGTGCACGCGTCCGAGTGCCGACTGTGACCCCGTTGTGAGCGCAACGCCGGTGTTGCAGGGCAAGTCGCGAGCGGCGGCGAGGTCGAGGACTCGATCCGCGTAGAGGTGGTCGATGCTCTCGCTGTCGACATCGAGCTCGACGAAGCCGGTCCATGTCGCGTCGCTCGCGAGCTCGTTGCGGTACTCCTCCGCGTCGAGGCCGACGATGCTGGCCTTCAGCCGGAGGGGAAGGTCCTTCGTGACCACGACGACGCGGTGGGCCTCGTTGGCGAGGTTCTTTGCCACCGCGAGGATGCGATGGTCGTTGTTCTCGCCGATCAACGCGGCCGGCAGGCCGGTCGCGTCCATGTGGTTGATCTCGACGCGGAGCGTGCCACCGAGCGGTGTGATCGGCATCGGTCGCACGAGTGAGCCGAACTGCGCCCTGAGGTCTTCGAGCATGCGCAGGCTGCGGCGTGCGGCCCAGCCGAGGTCGGGGTGGTCACGCTTGGACTCGAGCTCGGCGATGACGACGAGGGGAAGCACGACTTCGTGCTCGTCGAACCGGAAGACCGAAGCCGGGTCCGCGAGGAGCACGGACGTGTCGAGCACGTAGGTGCAGGCCGTTGGGCTCTGCGTGCTGAGGAGGTCGGTCACGAGGTGGGCTGGCGTCGCGGGGTCGTGCCCGCATTGAACCCGAGCCGTTGTCGGGAATGGGGGATGGGCCGCGACCTGCACGGAGCTGTGTGGCGGCGCAGTGCGCCGCCGGGTGCGCGAAGAACCGATTGCCGAGCGCAGCGAGCCGAGCTGGCCGAAGCTTGCGGAGGCCGGCGAGGGAACTCGCGGAGGCGTGTGGCGGCGCAGTGCGCCGCCGGGTGCGCGAAGAACCGATTGCCGAGCGCAGCGAGCCGAGCTGGCCGAAGCTTGCGGAGGCCGGCGAGGGAATTAGAGGCGGCCGGCCTCGATGATGCGACGAAGGAAGCTCTGCAGGCGCGGTGTCTCGGGTTGGCTGAAGATCTGCTCGGGCGGACCCTCCTCCGCGACGACTCCGTCGGCGAGGAAGCAGACGCGACTTGCGACCTCGCGCGCGAAGCCCATCTCGTGGGTGGCGAGCACCATCGTGAGCCCGTCCTCCTTGAGGTCGCGCACGATGTTGAGCACCTCGGCGACGAGCTCGGGATCGAGCGCGCTGGTGATCTCGTCGAGCAGCAGCACCCGAGGCTGCATCGCGAGCGCCCGCACGATCGCGACGCGCTGCTGCTGGCCCCCCGAGAGCCGGTCGGGATACTCGTCCTTCTTGTCGACGAGCCCGATGCGCTCGAGGAGCAGCATCGCGCCGGCCTCGGCGTAGTTCTTGGGCTGTCCGAGGACGCGCATCGGGGCGAGCGTGATGTTCTTGAGCACGGTCATGTGCGGGAAGAGGTTGAAGCTCTGGAAGACGATGCCGACCTCGCGGCGCACCTCGTCGACGTCGACGCCGATGTCGGTGATGCAGTCACCGTTGATGGTGATCGACCCGCCGTCGACGCTCTCGAGGAGGTTGATGCAGCGGAGCAGCGTGGACTTGCCCGATCCGGACGCCCCGATGAGGCACACGACCTCGTGCTCGTTGACCGTCATGTCGATGCCGCGCAGCACCCAGTTGTCACCGAACCGCTTCTCGAGCTTCTCGATCTCGAGATATGCGGTCATCCGTTCGCCCGCATCTTCTGCTGGTCTCGGCGGACGAGGTGGTCGGTGACGACGGCGAGGGGGATGGTGATGACGATGTACGCGATCGCCACGCCCGTGACCGCGGACAGGTTGAACCGGTTCGACGCGACGATGCGGGCTCGGTTGAACGCGTCGAGCACGCCGACGAACCCGACGAGCGCCGTGTCCTTCTGGAGCCCGATGAAGTCATTGAGCAAGGGAGGGATGATGCGTCGCACGGCTTGCGGCACGACGACGAAGCGCATCGTCTCGGTGTACGAGAGACCGAGCGAGCGGGCACCCGCGGTCTGGCTCCAGTGGATGCTCTCGATGCCGGCGCGGTAGACCTCCGCGACGTACGCGCCGTAGACGAGCACGAGGGCGATCACTGCCAGCCAGAACACGGGAAGCGGTCTCGACGACCGGCAGGCCCGTGAGGGGCAGCCCGAACACGATCATGTAGATGACGATCACGGCGGGGAGCGCGCGGAAGAGGTCGATGTACGCGACCGCGAGGAACCGGATCGGCGTCGCCGCGCGACCGGGCAGCCCGCGCAGGATCGCGATGAACAGCGCCCACATCAGCACGAGCACCTCGGCGACCATGAAGAGCTTGATGTTGAGCCAGAAGCCCTTGCGGATCCCCGGATAGCTGTCCCTCATCACGTCCCAGTTGAGGAAGACCCTGTGGAGGGCCCCGCCGTTCAGGAAGATGCTGAGCACCCCGAACAGGAGGAACCACACCGTCAGCCCGATGCCGATCGTCATCCAGAACCACTGGCGGGCGAGGTCGCCTTGGATCCTCGCTTCGCGTGTGCTGTTGGTCGCGGACGTGCCGGCGGGCCTTGACCCCGTGCACGATGCCGGGGATCGCGGTGGGGAAGAAGAGCACCACCGACAGCACGCAGGGCAGCAGGTAGGTGCGGACATGCGGCGCGGCGCGCGGCAGCGTCGTAGTGGTCCCTTCGGTCACCTTGGCGGGAACGCTCGTCAGGGTCGCGCTCCTCTGCCCGTCAGCGCGCGGCTACGGGGTGATGTAGGGGATCTTGGACGGGTCGCCCTTGAACACCGGGACGAGCCACTTCTCCTGCAGCTTCTGCAGCGTGCCGTCCGTTGCGTAGCCCGAGATGATCTTGTCGAGGGCGGCGCCGCTGGTCGAGCCCTTCTGGTAGATCGCGCCGTACTCCTCGCCGGTCTTGAACTGCGCGACCACCACTTGGGCGCCGTTGCTCTGGGCGGACTGACCGAGGATGATCGAGGTGTCGAGCAGCACGGCGTCGATCTGCTTGGCCTGCAGCGCCGTGAACATCGAGGGCGTGTCCTGGAACACGGCCGGCTCGCTCGTGGGCTTGATCACGTCGGCCAAGTAGGTCTGACCCGTCGTGCTGGCCTGCACTCCCCACTTCGCCTTCTTGGCCTCGTCGATGTTCGAGATCGTCGTGCCCTTGTTGACGAGGACACCCTGGTCGGAGCTGAAGTACGGGGTCGAGAAGTCGACGACCTTGGCCCGCTCGTCGGTGATCGTGACCTGTGAGAGGGCGAGGTCGAACCCGGCGGTCTGCCCCGCGACCAGTGCGTCGAACGAGACGTTCACGACCTTGACCTTGTCGAGGCCGAGGCTCGTGGCGATGTCGGCCGCCATGCAGTACTCGAAGCCGCCGTTGATGCTGTCGGGGTCGTTGCCGTTCCAGAACCCGGGTGCGGGGAGGTTCGTGGCCACGGTGAGCTCACCGTCGGTCGTCAGCTTCACGTCACCGAGCGAGCCTTTCGCGACGGTGATCTCGCAGTCGCCGAAATTGCCGCTGCTGCTGCCACCGGTTGTAGCAGCGCCGCCACCGGTGTCACTGCTGCTGCCACCACTGTCGTCACCGCACGCTGCAGCGGCGAACACGAGGACGAAGGCCAGCAGGCCTGCTGCGAGCTTGCGCACTTGAGAGCGTCTCCCTTAGGGATCGAAATGAACCGCAGGGAGCATAGACGTGAACGTGTGACGGCCCCGTGACGACGTGGCTACGACTCGAGCAACGCGATGTGCAACGCGGTGGGCCCGTGGACGCCGAGCGTGATGATCTGCTCGATGTCACCGGAACGGCTCGGGCCAGTGATGAGCACGAGGTTGCTCGGAAGCCGTCCGGGTGCGCCGAGCGTGCGCAGCACCGCGCTCGTCGACGGCACGAGCCGCGAGGCGGGGAGCACGCAGAGATGCACGGGAGGCAGGAGGCTCGCCGTGCGGCCGCCCGCGACCGCGGACTCCTGCACGATGGTGCCGGTCGTCGCCAGCCCGTAGGTCGCGCTGGTCACGCCGATGTCGGCTCGGGCCGCGGCCTCGATCGACAACGGCTCGACCTCGACGGCGAGTGCCCGGAGCTCATCCGCGACCGCCGCCGCCTCGGGCTCGATCGACACCACCGCCCGGCGCACGGAGTAGCGCTCGACGAGCTCGGCAACGAGCTCAGGCGGCACCTGGTCACCCTTCACGCGGTGCACCTCCGCGCTCACCGCCTTCGCCGCCCGTTCGAAGGAGCCGGGCAGATCGTCGGGGTCGAGGAGACGCGAGCGCACGTCGGGCACGGTCGATGGCATCGGCGGCATCGGATGCGCCGGGTTCGGAGGGACCGGCGTCGCGAGCCGGCGCTTGACCCGCGCGAGGAACACCCGCTGGTCCATCAGATCTCTCCCGCGCGCCAACGCTCGTGGAACGTGCGCTTCGCGGGCATCGGCGCCTCACGTCCCAAGGTCCACCGAGACAGGCCGGGCGCGCGGTCGGCGAACCGTCCGAGGCCACGGCCCGTGCTGGCCACCTTCATCGACGCTCGGAACGACTTCGGATGCGACCAGGCCGCGGCCCACGCCCTCCACGCCGCCGCGCTCCGAGCGTGTCGCGTTCGCAGACCGTCGTCGTCGGAGCGCGAGCAACAGGTCTTGGAGCGGGATGCTCACCGGGCATGCGTCCATGCACGCGCCGCACAGCGTCGACGCGTTCGAGAGCTCGGCTGCCTCCTCGTGCTGGCTCGCCAGCAGAGGCGTGAGCACCGCGCCGACCGGCCCGCTGTACACCCATCCGTACGCGTGTCCGCCGATCTGGCGGTAGACGGGGCACACGTTCAGGCAGGCGCCGCAGCGGATGCACGACAGGATCTCTTGCAGCTCGGTGCCGACGATGTCGCTGCGACCGTTGTCGAGGATCACGACGTGCATCTCGTCGGGGCCGTCGGCCTCACCCTCGCGGCGCGGACCCGTGATGATGTTCGTGTACGAGGAGAGGTGCTGCCCCGAGGCGGAGCGGGCGAGCAGGTTGATGAAGAGGTCGAGCTGCTGCCAATCGGCGACGAGCCGCTCCATGCCCATCACCGCGATGTGCACGCGTGGCACCGACGTGCAGAGCCGCCCGTTGCCTTCGTTCGTCACGAGCACGACCGACCCGGTCTCGGCGACGCCGAAGTTGCAGCCCGAGATGCCGAGGTCGGCGCGCAAGAACTCGGCGCGGAGCTGCTCACGCGCAAACGCCGCGAGCGGCGCGGGCGCGGCTTCGAGCAGACGGTCGTCGTCGACCTCGGCCTGCAGGATCTCGGCGACCTGGTAGCGGTCGAGGTGGACCGCCGGAGCGATGATGTGGCTCGGCTTGTGGTGCGCGAGCTGGATGATCCACTCGCCGAGGTCGGTCTCGACGACGTGGCATCCCACCGCCTCGAGCGCTTCGTTGAGCTCGGTCTCCTCGGTCGCCATCGACTTCGACTTCACGACGGTGCGTGCACCGATGCGCTCCGCGACCGAGGCGATGTACTGGTTGGCCTCGGCGCCGTCACTGGCCCAGAACACATGGCCGCCGCGAGCGGTGACGTTGTCGGCGAACTGCTCGAGGAGCTCAGGGAGCTTCGAGATCACGTCGGCCTTGATCGCTCGCGCCGCATTGCGCAGCCCGTCGGCGTCCTCCAGCGTGTCGAGTGCAGCGGTGCGGTGGTCGCCGAAGCGCGCGGTCGCCCGGGCGAGTGCCCCGCGCAGACGTACGTTCGTCGTCGCTTCGGCGGTGCGTTCGCGAAGCGTGGTGCCGAAGAGCGTGTGCCCGTGGCGTCCGTCATGGGGCTTTGCCCTCGAGCGCGGCCGCGAGCACCTGGGCGATGTGGCGGGTCTGGATCGGGCTGCCCTCGTGCGCGGCGCGTCCGCGCAGGTGCATCAGGCACGAGCTGTCGGCGCTGACGACCACATCGGGCTGCGCATCGGCGAGCGACGCCAGCTTGTCGTCCGCCATCGTCACCGAGACCTCGGGCAGCTTCATGCTGAAGAGCCCGCCGAAGCCGCAGCACCGCTCGGACGCCTTCCAGTCGACCCGGGTGCAGCCCTCGACCTCGTCGAGCAGCTCGAGTGGCTGGTCGTGGCCGTGCAGCTCGCGGAGGAGATGGCACGAGTGGTGGTATGCGACGCGGCATTCCTCGGGCAGCTTCATCGCGGGCAGCTCGCAGTCCGCGAGCAGCTCGGTGAGCTCCTTCGTGCGAGCACCGACCGCTCGTGCTCGTTCGGCGGCCGCGTGGTCACCCACGACCTCGAACAGCTCGGGCCAGAAGACGCGGATCATCGTCGCGCACGACCCCGCGGGAACTGCGATGACGTCGTCGCCAGTGGCATCGAGCGCATCGAGCGTCGCGCGCGCGACCTTCGCCGCCTCGTCCGCGAAGCCTGCGTTCCACGCGGGCTGCCCGCAGCAGGTCTGACCCTCCGGGCATTGCACCTCGCATCCGGCCGCGCGCAGCACCTTCACGACGTCGGCGCCGGTGTCGGGCTCGAAGAGGTCGATGAGGCAAGTGACGAGCAGCGACACGCGCACGGGGCGACGCTATCCCGCTACGCAGGATCGGGCGGCAGGCCGACGACTCCCGCTTCGCGCTCGACGCCGAACGTGTTGAGCGCGTACGAGACGAGTGTGTACTGACCGACTGCGAAGACCGCGTCCATCAGCTGCTGGGTGCTGTAGCGCTCAGCGAGCACCGCCCACGTCGCGTCGCTCACGTTCGCCTGCTCATGGAGGTCGTCGGCGAAACGCAGCAGGGCGGCGTCGAACGGTTCCCAACCCGGCGCGTCGGGCCCGGCCGGGAGGCGATCGATCTCCTCTTGGCTGATCCCGCTGCGGAGCGCGATCGCGACGTGCTGGCCCCACTCGTACGGCGCGCGGCAGTTCCACCCCGCACGCAAGATCAGGAGCTCGCGATCACGCGGGCTCAGCGTGCTCTTCGAGAGCACGTGGTTCGCGAACACCATCCAGCGCTTCATGAGCTTGGGGTGGTTGGCGAGCGTGGCGAAGATGTTGAGCGGCGTGCCGTCCGGCGCGGATAGACCACCTGCGGCGAGCGGCTGCAGCTCGGCGTCCCATTCGGCAGCGGGCAATGGTGCGATGCGAGGCATGCGCCATGATGCCCCGATGCCTGCGAAGCGTGCCGAGCAGTGCGTGTTCTGCGCCATCGTCGCGGGCACAGAGCCCGCGCAGATCGTGCTCGACGACGACGTCGCGATCGGCTTCCTCGACCAGCGTCCCGTGTTCCCGGGGCATGTCCTCGTCGTGCCGCGCGTCCACGTCGAGACGTTCCTCGACCTTCCGCCCGATGATGTGGGGCCCTTGATGCAGCGCGTCCAGCGCGTCGCCGCCGCCGTCGAGCACGGGCTCGAGGCGGACGGTTCGTTCGTCGCCATGAACAACCGTGTGAGCCAGAGCGTGCCGCACCTGCACGTGCATGTCGTGCCTCGCCATCGAGGAGACGGGTTGCGCGGGTTCTTCTGGCCACGGCGGAAGTATCAGCCGGGTGAAGCGGAGGAAGTCGCAGCGAAGCTCAGAAGCGTGATGTAGACGGGTCGGGCCCGCCGCAGTGCGGCGGGCGGGTGCGCGAAGCATCGATTGTCGACGAGACGAGCTGGAGCCGGCGGAAGCGCAGCGGACGACGGCTACAGACCAAACTCGGCGCGGCATGCGTCGAGGCCCTCGATGGAGATGTCGTCGCGGCGCCGCGCCTCCCACGTCGACCGAGGCAGGCGGAGGTGCACCTGCCGGTCGCCCCGTCCCTGCCTCACGCCGATGTGCTCGCCGTTGGGCTCGTAGCCCATCGCCGCGCTCGACGCCGAGGCTCGGCTTGTTGTCCTCCCACGCACCGCTCTGGGCGACCTCGGCACCGAGTCCCTCGAACGCGAAGTGCAGCACCGCGGCGCGCATCTCCTTGCCGATGCCCTGACCTTGGAAGCGCAGGCCGAGCCACGAACCCGTCTCGACGGTCTTCGTCAACGCGAAGTCGTTGGCGGAGATGCCCTGCGTGCCGGCGACCTCACCGGCGACCACGGTCACCAGTGACAGATGCCACGCCTCGGGCTTCCAGTCGCCGCGGATCCGCCAGTTGAACTGGATCGTGGATCGGGCCGCGGCCTCGGGACCGCCCGCGGTCCACGGGATCGCGAAGGGCATGTAGTCGGGATCGTGCACCCCATCAGCGGCAAGGCTCGCAAGCGCGAAGAGGTCCTCGTCGGTCGGCGGGCGCAGCTCGAGACGGGGCGTCGTGATGCGCAGGGCGAACAACGGCCAGTAGGGGGAGCCCACCGTCACAGTGTCCGATTCGGGGTGACCGTTCTCAAGCGATTTGCCTGAACCGTTCCGGGCGCGCGTCCGTAGCCTCGTTGTGATGGCTCGGACCCCACTCGTGCTCGCCGATGAGGCTGCGGTCGCATCGGCCTATCGCGCGCACGGGCCCGAGCTCTACCGGGCCGCAGTGCGGTCGCTCGGCGACCCTCCGCTCGCCGAAGAAGCGGTGCAAGAGGTCTTCGTGCGGGCGTGGCGCGCGGCTGATCGCTACGACCCGTTGCTCGCCTCGCTGCGGACGTGGCTGTTCGCGATCCTCCGGAACGTGGTTGTCGACCTTGCGAGAGCGCGGGCGGTGCGGCCGGCGCTGGCGCCCGAGCAGACAGTCGAGCGAGAGGCCGCCGACACCGTCGACGAGTTCGATCGTGCGCTGGCCTCGTGGCAGGTCGAAGAGGCGTTGCTGCACGTGAGCGACGAGCACCGGTTGGCGCTCGTCGAGGTGCACGTGCGAGGGCGCGCGTACCACGAGGTCGCCGAAGATCTGGGGGTGCCGGTGGGCACGATCAAGAGCCGGGTGTACTACGGGCTCAAGGCCCTGCGTCTCGCGCTCGAAGAGCTGGGGTGGGTGGACGATGAGTGACGCGTGCCGCGAATGGAGGGGAGAGCTGGCAGCAACGGCGGCCGGCCGTCCCGATCCCGACAAGCACTCCGCGCTGGTGGCTCACCTCGACGGGTGCGTGCACTGCCGTGAGGAGCTCGCCGAGCTCGAGCGGGTCGCCGCGACCCTGCGGCTCGTCGATCCCGACCGTCTGTCGAACCCGCCACATCCCCCTGCGACCCTTGCCGACGACGTGGTGACCGCGGTCGCCTCGGTGCGGCGTGAACCGGCGCGGCCCTCGCGGTGGCGCACGGTGGCCGTCGGCGTCCTCGCTGCGGCGGCGGCTTTCTTGCTGATGTTCGGGATCGTCGCGGTCGCGACGCGCTCGACCGGGCCCGACGCGCAGCACGTCGCATTCGCGCAGGTTCCGCCCGGGGTCCAGGCGTCGGCCGACCTCACCCCGACGGAGTGGGGCACGCAGGTGGCGCTCGACGTCGACGGCCTCGCCCATGACGGCGACGTCTATTGGCTCTGGCTGAGCACCGCGGACGGCAAGCGCGTCGCCGCGGGCACGTTCAGCGGCGACGGCACGGTGCACATGGCGGCAGCGCTGCCGCTCGGCAAGGCCGCCCGCATCTGGGTGACCGACGGCAACAACGCCGTCGTCCTCGACGCGCAGCTGCACTGACCCGCGCCAGCTCGCGCCGCCACCGCCCTCAGCCGGCGCACCCTCGCCCGGTATCCTCGCCTGGGAGCCGGCGGACACTCCTTCCACACCACTCGGCCGGCGGGCGAGGCGAGCATGGCGCGGTTCGGCGACTACTTGTTGGTGCGACGGTTGGGCGAGGGATCGCACGGCCGCTCGTTCCTCGCCGAGCCTCCGCTGCGCCTCGGACTGAGCGACGAGTACGTCGTGGTCAAGGTGCTTCACCGCGAGGTGAACGAGGACGACTTCTCGCGCGCCGCGCACCACCTCGCCGCCGTGGCATCGGTGATGTCGCCCTACCTCGCGCGTCCTCTCGACGTGGTGCGCGTCGATCGGTCGATGGGCATCGTCTCCGAGCATGTCGCAGGCGGCTCGCTCGACGCACCCGCGAAGCCGATCTCGAGGCGCGAGGTGATGCAGGCGGTCGCAGACGCCGCGCTCGGGGCGCACGCGCTGCACGAGGCCGGCATCGCCCACGCGAACATCACCCCCTCGAACATCTTGCTCGGCACCCGGTGCGCGAAGCTCGCCGACCCCTCGCTCCTCGCCGTGCTCGACCCGGGCCGAACGACCGCGGGCACCCGTGCCGGTGATTCTGTCGACCTGACCGATCCGTCGATCCTCCTCGGCGCATCGCCGTCGCGTGCGTCCGATGTCTGGTCGCTCGGCGCGACGCTGCACCGGTTGCTCACCGGCCAGTCGCTCTTCGGTGTCGTGCCCGACGTCGGTGAGACCGAGGCGCTCCGGCACGTCATCGTCGCGCCGGCGCGACTCGGCGCATCGCTCTCTCCCTCCGAGGCCCGGGTCATCGCCGAGTGCGTCGCCGAAGATCCGGTCGAACGCCCCCTCACCGCCGAGGCGCTCGCGACGCGATTGCGCTCGCTGCTGCTGGCGGCCTGATCCGATGGCCGCGCCCGCCGTTCGCCTCGACGACCTGCAGCTCACCGTGGTGCCCGGTGAGGGGCTCGTCGCGCGCTTCGGCGAGGTCGCGCTGCTCGCGCTGTCGGGTGGCAGTGGGGCCGCGATCGACCAGCTGCTCGCCACGTGTCGCGCTCTGGGGCATGCGCGCATCGACGAGCCGGGTGCGATCCTCGTCGACCAGCTCGACGCGCTCCTCGGCGAGCGCATGCCTGCGAGCCCTTCGTTCTGCGTGCTCGCGACATCGGCTGAGGGTGTCGAGGTCGTCCTCTGCGGAGAGGTCGAGGTGACCGTCGCGCGCGGAGGTCAGGTGAGCCGCCACGCCGGCCCGGACCCGGACACGTGGGTCGACCTGCTCGTGGACGAGGGGTTCGACTGGTTGATCGCGGTCCCGCTCGGCACGGCCGAGCCGCCGAGCGACGTGCGGCTCGACCTCCACGACGGAGTGGTCCCTGGGGGCGGGCTCCGCCTCACCCAGCGCGATCGGCTTCCCGGCGAAGGTGCCCGTCCGGCCACCGCCGAGCCCGCGATCGAATGGCAGCCGCCGGGCGAGCCGACGCCGGCCCCAACGCCTGCCTCAGCGCCGGCGTCGGCGCCGGCATCGGTGCCGATGCCCGAGACCGACACTGGCGCGGGATTCGTCTCGGTGCCGCTGTGGCGTGCGCCCTCGCCCGTCACGCACGACCCGTTGCCGGTCGCGACGACCTCGCTCGACGAGCCCGTCCCCGAACCCGGCGCGGTGCTCGTGCCGACCCTGCGCTGCTCGGCGGGCCATCCCAACAACCCGGCCGCGAGCCACTGTGCCCACTGCGGCCGATCGCTCCTGGACGGCACGGCTCGGCTCGTCGAAAGGCCTCAGCCGACGCTCGGCCTCCTTCTCCTCGACGACGGCTCGTCGTACACGCTCGACACGGGCTACCTCATCGGGTGCCTCCCGGACCTCGCGATCTCGCTCTCGCGCGGTGAGGTCCGCCCTTTGGTGCTCCCGGAGCGCGATGGTGTGGCTGCGACTCATGCCGAGGTCGTGCTCGACGGTTGGGCCGTCACCGTGGCTGATCGCGCACTCGATGCAGAGACGTGGCTACGTCGTCCCGGTGATCGCGAGTGGTCTCGCCTCGTGCACGGACGACCTGAGGTGATCGTCGCGGAGTCGCAGATCCGTGTCGGCGAGCGCGTGCTGACCTTCGTTGCAGCACGCCGAATCTCAGGAGACGACCTCTTCAACTAGTTGCATCCGCAACATCTCGCGACGTGTCGCGACCGATCGAGCGCGACATCCGAGTGCATCGAGATGACGTAGCGAGAGTGGTGATGTGCGGAAATGCTTGACCTTCGCGCTCACTTCGGTTCTGATTTGCCCTGGCGCTACGCGCTGTGACCAGGAGGTAGCGGTGGCTTCAGTCAGCAAGGCCGACACCGTCGACGCCATTGCGAAGGCGACCGACATGCGGAAGGTCGACGTCGAGACAGTGCTCGACGCGTTCTTCGACTATGTCGGCGACGCAGCGAAGCGCGGCGACAAGGTGGGATGGCCGAGCTTCGGAAACTTCAGTGCAAGCCAACGTGCGGCTCGCACTGGTCGCAACCCTCAGACCGGGGAACCGGTCCAGATCGCCGCATCGACGGCGATGAAGTTCTCGGCGAGTAAGGCACTCAAAGAGAAGCTCAACGGTTAGCTAAGAGAGGAGACCCGTGAGCCCTGCCAAGAAGGCAGCAAAGAAGGCCCCGGCCAGAAAGGCCCCGGCCAAGAAGGCTGCCAAGAAGAAGGCCCCGGCCAGAAAGGCCCCGGCCAAGAAGAAGGCCCCGGCCAAGCGGAAGGCGGCTGCCAAGAAGGCGCCGGCCAAGAAGAAGGCGCCGGCGAAGAGAAAGGCTCCGGCCAAGCGGAAGGCGGCTGCCAAGAAGGCGCCGGCCAAGAAGAAGGCTCCGGCCAAGCGCAAGGCTCCGGCCAAGCGCAAGGCGGCGGCCAAGAAGTAGCGACCCAGCACCAACGGGTCCGATCGCACTCGAGGGGTCCGCAAGGGCCCCTCGTTGCGCGTCTCGTGCCAGGCTTCGCGCATGGCCGACTCGATGGATGCGATCTGCGACGACCTCGCTGCCGAGCACGCCGCGCTCGACGCGATCGTCGCTCCGCTGACCGAAGCGGACTGGAAGCGCGACACACCGGCGGTCGGATGGACGATCCAAGACTCGATCGGCCACCTCGCGTACTTCGACGGCACCGCGACGCTCGCGCTCGTCGACCCCGAGGCGTTCACCGCATCGGTCGATGGGTTGCTCGCGCACCTCGGCGAAGGCGACCCGACCTTGCGCGAGGCGCGCGCGATCCGTGGCGCGGAGCTCCTCGAACGATGGCGAGCCGCTCGCGTCGCGCTGCTCGACGAGCTGCGACGGACCGATCCGAAGGCGCGAGTGCCGTGGTACGGACCGCCGATGAGCGCGGTCTCGTTCGCGACCAGCGCGGCTCATGGAGACGTGGGCGCACGGCCAAGACGTCGTCGACGCCTTGGGAGCCAACCGTGAAGCGTCCGACCGTTTGAAGCACGTCGCGCACATCGGTGTGCGTGCTCGTCCGTTCAGCTACGTGACCAACGGCCGTGAGGTGCCCGACGGCGACGTGCGCGTCGAGCTCCGCGCGCCGAGCGGCGAGGTGTGGACCTGGAACGAGTCCGCCACCGACCGCGTGACCGGTGAGGCGCTCGACTTCTGTCTCGTGGTCACGCAGCGCCGCCACGTGGACGACACGAACCTCGTCGTCGAGGGGCCGCTCGCCGCCGACTGGATCGCGATCGCGCAGGCGTTCGCGGGCCCGCCTGGCGGTGGCCGCGAGCCGGGTCAGCTCAGAGGGAGTCGATGAGCTTGAACGCCTCGGCGTAGGCGACGCCGACCCGCCGGCCGTGCTCCGCGAGCCGGTTGCGCACTCGTGACCGGAAGGCATCGAGCTCAGCGTCGAGATGCTCACCGCTCGCGTGCATCGTGGACTCGAACTGGCTCGCATGGCATTCGAGCGCGGCGAGCTTGGCGTCGACCGAAGCCGTCACGTCCTCCGCGTGGTCGGGCTCGTCCGCCTCCCAGAGCAGCAGCGCCGACGGCCGGTGGTGGCCCACACCGTGCTCGCGGAAGAAATGGGGATCTCGCGCCGCGACGATCCCTTCGCACGCGAGCAGGCCCGCATGTCGGTGATCCGGGTGCAGCCGGTACCTCCGCCAAGGGTCGTGGCCGAGCACCACGTCGGGACGCAGCCTGCGGATCCAGAGCGCGACCACCGAC
Organism: uncultured Acidimicrobiales bacterium; assembly: GCA_963739555.1. Taxonomy (GTDB): domain Bacteria; phylum Actinomycetota; class Acidimicrobiia; order Acidimicrobiales; family DATKAS01; genus DATKAS01. The sequence continues at coordinate 297,403 of CAVUAV010000013.1, forward strand.
CGTTGCTCGAGGCTCGAGTCGAGCTCGCCGTCTCGCCATCCGAGGAAGACGACCTCGCCGGTCGACCCGAGAGCCTTGGCCGCAGCGCGCTGCTCGTCCTGCCGGCGTGCAACGAGTGCAGCGGTCTCGGCATCGACATCCCACGTGCCCTTCGAGCCATCGGTGCACACGACGTGGTGGATCGTGCAGCCGGCGGCCGCCCACTTCGCGAGCGTGCCGCCGGCCCCGAACTCGACGTCGTCGGGATGGGCACCGATGGCGAGGGCGCTCGAGGGCGTCGGGAGGTCGAGGCCACGGCCGCGGGCCGCGTGCCGGCTCGGTTGTCCGGGCTCGTCGTTCATCGGAGGGCGGTCACGGCCGGATGGTCGAGGTCGGACGGCACATCGACGTCCCAGCCGAGGCTCGGCTCGCGCACGACGCGCAGCGGGAGGCCGAGCCGACGCGCCTCGGCGCCGTGCCGGCGGAACGAACCCGGTCCGTAGCTGAACTCGAACCCTGCTCGCGTCGGCACGCACGCCACGTTGGTGCCGTCGTCACGGCGGTCGGGGACCAGCGTCACCCCGTCGTGCCGCGCCGGCCATGCAAGGTCGGTGGCCATCGGGAGGTCGGCGTGGGCGACGACCACGCGGTCGACCTCGAGTGCAGCGAGTGCGACGATCCCGTCGTCGACCGCTCGGTTGAGCCCGCGCCCCGGTCGCCAGAGGACCTCTGCGCCGGCGCTGCGTGCCCATGCTGCGACCTCGTCGTCGTCGCAGACCACGAACACGGGCAGTGAGCGCGCCGCGGCGACGACACCGTCGGCCATTCGGCGGGCGAGCGCGGACCGCTCATCGGCATCGAGCGCGGAAGCCAAGCGCACCTTCGCGTGGCGGAAGCCCTTCACGGGCACGAGCACGGCGGCGCGCACCGCGGCGAGTCTATGGTCCCCCGGGTGCCGAACCGCAGGGTCGTCGGCGTGCTGGGACGACCCGGGCGGGTCGAAGTCGACGAGCACGGCGCGGTGTGGTCGACGGACGGGGCGTGGCGGCTCGAGTGGATGGTGGCCGACGTGACCGGCTCGTGGCGCGATCCGTCGCTCGACACGTCGGTGCGTCACCGGGCCCTCGACGGGACCCCGGTATTCGAGACGGCGATGCGCGTCACGGGCGGCGATGTCCGCCAACGGGTCTACGCGATCGTCGACGAGGAGGGCCTCGCGATCATCGAGGTCGAGAACGACTCGCCCCAGCCGGTCGCGGTCGCGTTCTCGATGGAGGGACGCGGCCCTTCGGTCGTCTCCGCTCGACCGGCGCCGTCAGTCGCGGTCCCGGACGGCGGTCCCGGCGACGCCGTCGTCTTCCCGATCCCTCACCAGGCGGTGGTGCGGGTCGCGGTCCCCCTGCTCGAGCGCGCGACAGCGTGGCCAGCGCGCGTGCCCACCGCGGAGCAAGTGTCGGCCGGATGGCGTCAGCTCGCGGAGCGTGGCGAACGGCTCGAGGCGCCCGGTGGCCTCGCGCCTCGGTTCTCGCTCGCGCGAGCGCAGCTGTTGCTGTCGGAGTCGGTCGAACCCGACGCGCTGCTGCTCGCGACCGGAGCGCGTTGGCGGCTCGCGCGTCAGACCGTCGACGTGCCGGTCGAGGTCATCGCCCGCGCTGCGCAACGCGTCGCCGATCGGGCGCGTGCAGAGCCGAGCCCGCTCAGCTACGGGGCGCTCGTCGAAGCGCAGATCCTCCTCGATGCAGTCGGTGAGCATCGAGCATCGGTCGACGTCGGGCGCGTGCTCGATCGGTTGCCCGTGCCACGTTCCGACGTCGCTGTTGACGACGATCTCGAGCTCGTGGTGGCCGCACGGTCGTTCCTCGCGTCGCCTGTCGAGGCTCGCGAGCGATCAGTCGCGCTGCTGCGCGAATGGCCGGCGGAGTGGGCCGGCGCGAACGTCGCCGCCCATCAGATCCCGACGCGCTGGGGTGAGGTCTCGTTCGCGGTCCGTTGGCACGGCGAGCGCCCGGCGTTGCTGTGGGAGTGCGAGGCGCCCGTGACGCTGTGTGCCCCGTCGCTCGACCCCGCGTGGCAGAGCGGAGATCAGCGTGGCGAGGCACTGCTGTCGAGGGTCAGCGCAACCTGAGCGTGGCGATGCGCCACGGCCCGAGATCGAACCCGCCGTCGACGGAGGCCTGCGGTTGTCCCCGCAGATCGACCAACCATCCGCTGCGGTGCCCGATGTCGACGTGCACCTCGTTCGCGGTCGGGTTGAAGACGCGCACCTCGAGCGCGCCTCCGACTCGCCGCACCGCGGAGACCTCGGCTCCCGAGACGCGCAGCATGTCGCCGACCGCTGTCCAGTCGCCGCGGCCCTGGCCGACCGCAACCTGCAACGGGAGGAACGCGTCGTCGACCAGCGCGTAGGGATCGACCTCGCCCACGGCGACCGCGTACGACCACGAGTGGCGCCCGAGCACTTGGGAGCCCTCCATCTCGATGATCGGTCCGGCGGGCAGCGCTCGGTTCGTCATCGGGCCACGCGACAGGAAGCCCGTCGCGCGGAGGAGCGTGAGCGCCAGCGCACGAGCCGCGCCATCGTGGATGTCGACGAGCTCGTACTCGACGATCCCCTCATGAGCGATCGTGAGGCCACCGGCGACGACGAAGCGACGCGATGGGAACGTGGGCAGGCCGACCTCGGTCGGGCCTCCCTCGGCGGTGAGTCCTCTCGTCACGACTGCGAACGCGCACTCGGCCTTCGACGTCGTGGTCGGCGAAGGCAGTGGGAACCAGGCCCGCAGCCGGTGGTCGCGACACTGGTTGTCGAGCTCGACCGTGACCCGAGCGAACCTCTCGCCCGCGCGCAGCTCGATCAGCGTCGCGACAGTGACGTCTCGGCCGCGGATCCGCTCGGCGTCTTCGATGCACTCGGGCCAGTGGTAGCGCGCCGTCATCAGAAGGGCGCCCCGCAATGGGCCGGCCTCGACGAGCATGACGGTGCACGAGTCGGGCCAGTCGACGACCGAGTCGAACAGCGGCGGCGAGTAGTTGTAGGTGTCGCCCTCGTCGCCGTCGTCGACGAGCCGGCCGAGGTTCGTCGCCTGCTGGCCGTCGGCCGTCCTCATCGAGAACGTCGCCGTCGACGTGTCGACTTCGATGGTGACGAGCCCGTTCGACAGGCTCGGCGTCGAGAGGACGCCGTCGCTCACCACCACTTCGGGCACGTCGAGCGGCTCGTTGCGAACCGGGCACCATCCGTAGCCGGGCACGTCGACGGCACGCGCGAGAAGCACAGTGCGGGCGGGCTCGTGCAGGTAGTACCGGAAGGTCGCGTCGGGGGTCGCCTCGGCGAGCTCGACGATGTGCGCCTTCACGGGCTGCGTCACGAGCCGCGGCGCGCCGGGCGCCGCGTACGCCCGGACGTCCACCGACTCGTCGTCGTGGCGCTCGACGTCGACGTGGTACAGCCCCGTGGTCCACTCGATCACGTCGCGGAGCACCGCCGCCGCGTTCGCGGCAGGCATCTCCCAGAGCATCCGCGCCCCGCCCAGCTGCCGAAGCACCTGCCCGTGAGCGTCTGCGGCGATGTCGGCATCGACGGTGATCGTCACGAGGCCACTTCGCACGCGCGCCGACGGGTTGATCGCGACGGGCCCGGCGTGGGCCAAGTTGTTGCCGAGCGTGCGCACCGCGCGTTGCGTGAGGCCCTCGGCGATCTGACGCGCCTGGGCGAACCGGTGCAGCACCGCGTCGCACACCTCGTCGACCGAGCACGCGCAGATCGAGTCGTGCGCCGCGTTGCGGATCACCTCGAGCCACGCTTCGTCGAGGAGCTGTTCGGGCCACGCGTCCGGGGGGAGCAGCAGCGCGCTCAGCGGCTCGGCGAGGCGCTCGAGTGCCCGCTCGGTCGTCGCCGCGACACGCCGCACGTCGGCACGGTTCGACGCGACTCCCATGAGGAGGTTGGCCCGCGCTCCCGAGCGCAGCTCGCCCTGCCACCTGGGGAGTGCGACGTGTGATGCGGACGCGAGGTAGCTCGCCAACGAGGTGACCTCGATGTCGAGCTCGTCCTGCAGCGCGTTCGCTTCGGCGACGACGGGACCGAGGAATCCCTGAGGTGCGAGGTGGTCGGAGCCGTTCATGATGAGGATCGGATCGTCGGCAACGATGAGCGACTGCTGCGCCTCGATCCATCCGTGCAGTCGCTCGATCAAGCCCTTGGCGTCGTCGGGCAGCACGGCGCCGTTGCCATACCCGGTCGGCAGGTACTCGGCGCGCACGCTGCTGCCGTCGGGGCTCGACCACCAGAACGCAGTGCGCTGCACGTCGCTCGGCACCCCGCGCCACACGACTGCATCGGCGAAGCCGAACTGACGAAGGATCTGTGGCATCTGTGCGATGTGCCCGAACATGTCGGGCAGGTAGCCCACCGACATCGCACCCCCGAAGCGTGCGGCGCGGTCGAGGCCGAGCTGCAGGTCGCGGACGATCGTCTCGCCCGAGACGAGGAACTCGTCCATGAGGACGTACCAGGGGCCCATCGCGACGCGACCGCTCGCCGCGAGGCGACGGAGCCGCTCCTCGGCCTCGGGTCGGATGGCGAGGTAGTCGTCCACGACCGCCATCTGGCCGTCGAGCAGGAAGTGCGCATACGACGGGTCGGCCTCGAGCCTCGGCAGCAGGTCGTCGAGCAGCTCGACGAGGCGCAGCCGGAAGGTCTGGAAGGGGGAGTACCACTCACGGTCCCAGTGCGTGTGAGGGACCACTGCCACTCGCCTCGCCATCTCGCCAACTTAACGCCGGATGGACTGTGTCCGTCCACGGGGCGGGACGCCCTAGGTTGCAGACGTGCGCGTCGCGTTCGGCACTGACGAGCAGACCCCGCTGACTGACGCGATCATTGCGCTCCTCGCGGACCGTGGTCACGACGTCGACGTCGTCGCGCTGGGTGATCCGTGGCCCGACGCGGGCCGGCTGGTCGGCGAGGCGGTCGGCTCTGGCCGATGCGAGCGTGGCGTCGTCTGCTGCTGGACGGGAACGGGCGTGAGCATCGCGGCGAACAAGGTGACGGGGGTTCGAGCGGCGCTCTGCACCGATGCCGTGACCGCGGAGGGCGCGCGACGCTGGAACGACGCCAACGTGCTCGCCCTGGGCCTGCGGCTGACCTCCCCGGTCGTCGCGACCGAGATGGTCGACGCCTTCCTGAGCACCGAGGTCGAGCCATCCGAGCTCACGAACATCGAGAGGGTGCAGTGACAGATCTCGACGCCGGACCCGACATCCGGCTCACCGAGTGGACCTCGTGCGGAGGATGCGCCGCGAAGTGGGGGGCCGCGCCGCTGTCCGCGTTGGTCCGCGAGCTCGTGTCGAAGGCCGATCCAGCGCTCCTCGTCGGCCTCGCTCCGTTCGACGACGCGGCCGTCTACAAGATCAGCGACGACCTCGCGATCGTGTCGACGACCGACTTCTTCCCGCCGCTCGTCGACGATCCGTCCGACTTCGGCGCGATCGCTGCGGCGAACGCGTGCAGTGACGTGTTCGCCATGGGTGGACGCGTCGTGATGGCGCTCAACATCTCGGCGTTCCCCGAGCGCATGCCGGTCGAGGCGATCGGCGCGATCCTGTCGGCGGCGGCCGAGGTGGTGCGCGATGCAGGTGGCGTCGTCGCCGGCGGCCACACGATCCGTTCGGAGGAGCCGATCTTCGGCCTCGCGGTGCAGGGGCTCGTGCATCCCGACCACATCTTCACGAAAGCCGGCGCGCGGCCGGGCGACGTGCTCGTGCTGTCGAAGCCCCTCGGCACCGGCATCGTGCTCGCGGGCGGCACGGACGAGCAGAAGGCGGCGGCCATCAGCCGCATGAAGGTGCTGAACCGGGCGGCGGCCGAGGCTCTCGTCTCGATGAATGAAGTGACGGGCGACGCGGTGCACGCGGTCACCGACGTCACCGGGTTCGGTCTCATGGGTCACGGCTGGGAGATGGCCGAGCGATCGGGCACCCGTCTCGCCTTCGACGCGTCTCGGCTGCCGCTCTACGACGGCGCGCTCGACGCCGCGGCCGCGGGCACGCGCACGGGAGGCGATGCGCGCAACCGCGAGCACCTCGCGGGTCGAGTCGACTCGAGCGTGAGCGAGGCGATCGAGGCGCTGTGCTTCGATCCCCAGACCTCGGGTGGCCTGCTCGCCGCGATCCTCCGCAGAGGCAGTCCCAGATGCCGAGCGCGCCGGGTTCACGCCGATCGGTGAGGTGCTCGCCGGTCCTGCCGGAGTGACGCTGCGTCCGTGATGCGCACGCGTCCCCCGTCACTCGGCATGGAGCATCAGCTCTGGAACGAGGGCCACGAGGTCGTCGTCGGTGTCGACGAGGTCGGCCGCGGTGCTTGGGCGGGGCCGCTGTCGGTGGGCGCGGCGGTGCTGCCGCGAGACCGGCGTGTCTACAAGGTGCGCGACTCGAAGGCGCTCACCGAGGTCGAGCGGGAGAAGCTCTTCGCTCGCATCGCCGCGTGGTGCCTCACATGGGCAGTGGGTCATGCATCGCAAGCCGAGTGCGACGAGATCGGGATGGCCGACGCGCAACGGCTGGCGGCCCAGCGTGCGATCGAGGGACTGGGAGTGGTGCCCGACGCGATCGTCGTCGACGGCAAGTGGGACTTCGTGTCACGCGCGGCGCCGACAGCGAAGATCCACCGCATCGTGAAGGCAGATGCGACGTGCCTCACTGTGTCGACCGCGTCGGTGCTCGCGAAGGTGACGCGTGATCGCATGATCCGCGCCGAGTCCGAGCACTTCCCTGGCTACGACTTCGACGCGAACAAGGGCTACCCGTGCCCTCGGCACAAGGCAGCCCTTGCAGCATGGGGGCCGACGTCGATCCATCGGCGCACCTGGGTGTTCATGGATCACCTGCCCTGGCCGGGGATGCGAGTCCTCCGGCCCGAGCAGGCACAGCTCTTCGAAGCCTGACTACTTCTGGAGCACGATCTCGGTCTCGATCTCGAAGCGGATCTTCTTCGAGACGAGCACGCCGCCCGACTCGAGCGCCATGTTCCAGGTGAGGCCCCAGTCTTCGCGGTCGACCTCGCCGCTGGCCGAGAAGACGGCCCTGTCGCCGCCCCACGGATCAGTGACGACGCCCGTGAGCTCGACGTCGAGGGTGATCGGCTTGGATACGCCGCGCACCGTGAGGTCACCGGTGACGGTGCCCTCCTGTCCCTTCCATTCGACGGACGTGCTCTTGAACGAGATGACCGGGTAGGTCTCGACGTCGAAGAAGTCGGCGGACTTCAGGTGGCCGTCACGATCAGGCGTACCGGTCGTGATCGACGTCGCGTCGAGCGTGATCTCGACCGAGGAGGCATTGGGTTCGTCGGCGACGGTCACCGCGCCGGAGACGCCGGTGAAGCGACCCCGGACCTTCGTGAAGACGAGGTGGCGGCCGATGAACTCGACCGTCGTATGCGTGGGGTCGATCGCCCAGATGCCGGCGACCGGGGCTTGGATGTCGTCGAGGGTGCGGGTAGCGCTCATTGAGGAGTCCCTTCGGTGGGTGCCGCAGGCGGGATATGTGCGGACGCACGGATACAATGCGTGCGTCCGCACGTATATTCCCGTTGGGTACGGTGCCGCAGTGAAAAAGGAAGATCCGGGCGTCGAGGCCTTCGGTGCGTTCCTCCGCGCTCACGCGGTCGTCCTCCGCCGACTCGAAGAGGACATCGAGGGGGAAGGCGGCGTGCCGCTCGGCTGGTACGACGTGCTGCTGACGCTCGAGCGGGCTCCGAAGCGGAGGATGCGGATGCAGGACCTCGGGGGTGCGGTCGTCCTGTCGCGGAGTCGAGTGAGCCGGATCGTCGACGAGCTCGAGCGCCAGGGCTTCGTCACTCGCGAGCCGTGCGACGCCGACCGGCGCGTCGTCTACGCGTCGATCACGCGCCCTGGCCGGGTCGCCCTCCGCCACGCCATCCCGTCGCATCTGCGGGCCATCGAGACGCACTTCTCGTCACATCTCACCGACGACGAGCTCGTGACGATCCGGCGAGCGCTGGACCGAGTGACCGCCGCGCGCTGAGCTCGCGCTCGCGCTGTGCTACTTCCGCTGGACGAGCTCGGTCTCGATCTCGATCTCGATCCTCTTCGACACGAGCACGCCGCCGGTCTCGAGCGGCATGTTCCACACGAGTCCCCATGCCTCGCGATCGACCTCACCGCTTGCAGAGAACGCGGCCCGGAGGCCGCCCCAGGGATCGTTCACGATGCCGTTGAACGCCATGTCGAGGGTGAGGGGCTTCGTGACATCGCGGACGGTCAGGTCGCCCGTCATGCGCCCGCGGACTCCGCTCCACTCGATCGACGTGCTCTTGAACACGATCGTCGGATACTTCTCGACGTCGAAGAAGTCGGCGGACTTGAGGTGTGCGTCGCGGTCCGCGATCCCCGTGCTCACCGTGGAGACGTCCACGGTGACCTCGACCGTCGACTGGTTCGGATCCTCAGCGACGGTCACCGAGCCGGAGAACCCGGTGAAGCGGCCGCGGACCTTCGTGAAGACGAGGTGGCGGCCGATGAACTCGACGGAGGTGTGCGCGGCGTCTACGTCCCAGACGCCAGGGCTCGGGGCTTGGATGCCGATGACACGGGTTGCGTCGCTCATTGAGTCCTCCCCAGGGACGAGACGAGGTGTGGCACGAAGAACCTTCGCGCTCTGAGTCGTCTTCTGCTGTGCGGGGTTTCCGCTATGCGAACGACACGGGCGCGCTCGAACGCCGCCCGCCGCGTGGCACGCCGAAGTGTCAGCAGCACGGCGGGCCCGAGCACGACGATCGCCACCGCATTCGTGATCGCGCGGCCCATGTCCCATCCCCACATGGACGTGGCGAACGTGAACCAGACGAACCGGTGGAGGTTCTCGAGCACTGGCGCGCCCGCGACATAGGACAGCTGGCTGTCGGTGCCGGTCGTGAACGGCCAGAACCACAGGTTCATGAGCATCCCGTACGCAAACGCCGACAGCGCTCCGTACGTGGCGAGCAATGCGATCTCGCGTCGACCCCGCGCGGGAGGCAGCAAGCCGGCGCCGAGCCCCACCCACGACGCTGCGAGCATCTGGAACGGCAGCCACGGCCCGACGCCTCCGGTGAGGATCGCCGACGCGAACAGCGTGGTCGATCCGAGGACGAAGCCGAACCCCGGCCCGTAGACCCGGCCTCCGAGCACGAGCAGGAAGAAGACGGTCTCGAGGCCCGCTGTGCCGGCGCCCATCGGCCTGAGCGCGGCGCCGATCGCGGAGAGCACGCCGAGCATGGCGATCGCCTTGGTGTCCATGCGCCCACCCGTGATCTCGGAAAGCAGCACCGCGATGAGGCAGGGGAGCAGCGCGGCGAACACGAACGGCGCGTCGTGGCCATGTGCGAGGCCGCTCGGCGGCGTCACGATGAACGGCCAGGCGAACATCATGAGACCCGCGATCGACACGAGCACGAGCGTGGTCGTCGAGCGTGCGCCGATCCGGAGGACCGAGGTCTTCACGCGAGCGCCTCGACGACCTCGTCGACCGTCAGCCACCGTTCGGGCTGCAGGATCTTCGCGACCTGGGGGGCGAATGCCGGCGAAGCGCACACGATGTCCGCCGTCGGTCCGTCGGCGACGACCTCGCCATCGGCAAGCACGACGACTCGGTCGGCCGCATGGGCGACGAGCTCGACGTCGTGCGTCGCGATCACGATCGCATGTCCATCGCGCGCGAGCTCTTCGACGATCTCGGTGAACCGTGCCTTCGCGGTGGGGTCGAGCCCGCGGGTGGGCTCGTCGAGCAGCAGCACGCCCGGCGCGCCGGTGAGCTGCAACGCGACGACGAGTGCCAGACGTTGACCTTCGGAGAGGTCGCGGGGGTGCGCGTCGGGCGCGATGTCGACCGCGAGCCGGTCGAGGATCGCGGCGCATGTGCCTGACGACACCCCGGCATCGACGTCGGCCTTGCGCGCATTCCGCCGCGACGGTCGGGAGGTAGAGCAGATCTCCAGGAGATTGAGGCACGAGGCCGACGCGGCTCTCGGTGACCACCCGGCCCATCAGACGCGGGCCCGAGCCCTGCACGGCCCAGAGGAGCGAAGACTTGCCCGACCCGTTGCGGCCCATCAGCGCGACGACCTCACCGCGGTGGAGGTCGAGATCGACCTCGCGAACCGCAACGGTCGCTCCGTAGACGACGGTGATGCCGCGGGCGGTCAAGGCCGCCTCGTCTCTCCTGTCCAACACGCGACCTCTCGGGGGTGCGGGTCGCGAGGCGAGAGCGTCGCGGAGCGGACCCGCCTGCCTGCGCGCATCCCTCACCGACAGCGGGATCGGCGCCCAACCCTGCGAGCGCGCCAGCTGCACCACCGGTGGAGCGAGAGGCGTCTGCGGGAGGACCACGGTCGGCGCGCCATCGAGCGTCGTGCCGTCGCCGCGCAGGAGCACGACACGATCGCAGTGATGGACCACGCGCTCGAGGCGGTGCTCCGCGACGACCACGGTCACGCCGAGGTCGTGGACGAGTCGAGTCATCGCCGACAGGACGTCTTCAGCTGCGGTCGGGTCGAGCGCGGACGTGGGCTCGTCGAGGACGAGCACCCGCGGCTGCGCGGTGAGCACCGAGCCGATCGCGACTCGCTGCTGCTGGCCGCCCGAGAGGCTGCGCAACGGACGCGCGCGCAGATCGGCGATGCCGAGCAGATCGAGGGTCTCCTCGACGCGCTTGCGCATCACGTCGGGAGGGAGGCCGATCTGCTCCATCGCGTACGCCAGCTCCTCCTCGACGGTGTCGGTGACGAAGCCCGCGAGTGGGTCTTGGCCCACGTAGCCGACGGTCTCGGCCATGTCACGGGGCTTGTGCTCTCGCGTGTCGCGCCCGTCGACCGTGACGCGACCGACGAGATGCCCGCCGGTGAAGTGGGGGACGAGCCCGTTGATCGTGCCGAGCAGCGTCGACTTGCCCGATCCTGTCGGACCGACGACGAGGCAGAGCTCGCCCTCGTCGATCGTGAGGTCGACGTCGCGAAGGACGGCGCGGTCGCTCCCGGCGTGCGTGAACGAGCGGATGTCGAGTCGGATCACGACCCGACCTCGACCGGCGCGCGGAGGCGGGCCACGTCAGGAGCCGGAGCCACGCGCTCGCCCGCGGGATCGCGAGGTGACGCGAGACGCGGCGGGGCGCGATCCACGCGGGCAACGCGCCCATGAGGATCGCCATGAGCGGCAGGACCTGCAGCGTGGGCCATTGGAGTGGCTGCAGCGACGGGTTGAGGTTGTCGGGGTCGACGTGCCCCGCGAGGAAGAGTCCGGCCGCGACTGCGAGCCCTGACGCCGCGACCACCCACTCTGCGGTGCGCCACGGATCCGGGCGATACCGCGTCGTGCGCGCCGAGCGCGCTGCGAGAGCGAGCCCCCCCAGCGCGGCGGCGACCCCGAGGACGAGTGTTGGTGCGCCGAGTGCCGCAGCAGTCGTGGCGTCGAGGAGCCCGTACACGCCGACGCACACACCGCAGAGCCCCAGAAGCACGAGCGCGCCGCTCATGATCCTTCGTGGCGCGCTCGTCTCGGTCGTGCGACCGTGCCCTCGCGCGTCCATCGCCGCGGCCAGCAGGATCGAACGGTCGAGCGCGTCGGTCATCACGGGCACGACGACTTGGCGGAGAACGTGGCGACGCGAAGCCGGCCCGCCTCCGCGCAGCGCGCGGGCCCGCCGCACCCGACGTGCGCTCTCGACGAGCTGCGGAGCGACGGTGAGCGCGACTGTGACCGCGACACCGATCTCGTGCAAGGACGCCGGCGTGGACTTCAACAGGCGTTTGGGATTCGCGAGCACGTTCGCAGCGCCGATGCAGAGGATCAGCGTCGCGAGGCGCAGCCCGTCGTAGAACGCGGCGAGGAGACCCTCGAGCGAGACCGGTCCTCCGATGCGAATGCCCTCGGCCGCCGACGGCAAGGGCAGCTCGGGCACATGGAACAGCACGTGGGCGCCGTACTGCCCGTCGAGCAGCGTCCGCAGCACGACGCGGAGTGCGACCACGACGAGCGCGGCGATCACATAGCCGCGGAAGCCCGAGCTCCAGGGCGCATCGCCCCGCCGAGCCGACACCACGAACGCGACGACGACGATGATCGAGCCGAGAAGCAACGGGTTCGTCGTACGCGTGGCGGCGGTCGCCATGCCGAGCGCCCAGATCCACCACGCCACCGGGTGGAGCTCGCGAGGGAGGCGTTCGAGCCCGGTCACGGGCGTGCTCGCAAGCGACCGATCACAAGGGCCGCCGCTCCGAGTACGGCGATCACGGCGACCGACGCGACGAACGGAACCGGACCTCCATCACCACCATCGTCCCCCAAGTCGACGGCAGTCGTGGAAGGAAGGGTGGTCGGTGAAACGGTTGTCGTCGGCGCGGACGTCGTGGTGACCCCCGTCGTGGTCGTGGCTGCGGTCGTCGAGGTCGCGACCGTCGCAGCAGTGGAGGTCGCGGCAGTCGTGGGCGAGTGCCGTCGTGGGCGGTGCCGTCGGTGCCGCGGTCGTCGCGGTCGTCGCGATCGGCGGCTGGGGTGTCGAGGTGCAGTCGCTGCGGTCGAGGGTCGGCGCCGGTGACGTGGTCGCTGCGGGTGGGGTGAACCTCGGCGGGGGGATCTTCGCGGCGACCTTGTCGAGCGAGAACGACCATCCTTCGAACGTGCCGGGCGGAGGCTGGCGGCTGCCGGCGCCGAGCGTGGCGTAACACCACGTGCCTCCCGGCGCGGCGATCCAGTACGCCCAGTAAGCAGACGGGGGCGACGGGTTCACGCACGGATCGCTTGCCGGCTTGTCGGCGATCCTGCACACGAACCCGGGGAAGCGTTGCGCGGTGCGATAGCTGATGCCGGCGCGTGTCAGCGCGTCGAGACCGGACGACACCGGTCCCGACGCGCACACGACGTTCACTCCGCCGCCGAGCTCTTGGAAGTCGACGACCACGGTGACGCCACTCGTGCCCGTGCACGGGCCCGCGGCTTGCCTCGGTGTCGCCGCGAGCGAAGCCGGCGACAACAAGGCGAGCACGAGGACGAGCGCGCTCGTCACGTCGTGTCGCGGACGAACCGACGCGATGCGACGACGCTGAGCACGACGCCGACCGAGATGAGGAGAGCGGCGAGGGGGAGGTTCTGCGTGGCGTCGTCACCCGTACGAGGCAACGTCCCTTGGTCAGAGGGCACGGTCGTCGCGCCTCCGCTCCCGCCACTCGCAGAGCCTCCACCCCCGGCCGCAGTGGTGGTCGCGCCGGCGACCGTGGTCGTGGTCGAGGTGGTCGTCGTGCTCGAGGGATTCACCTGCAGCGCGACCGACATCCGCTTGTCCGATGTGAGGCCGAGCATCTCGATCGTGTGCGCGCCCGACGACGTGTTCGCGGGAAGCACGAACGTGAGCGACGCGAGCCCGTTCTGGTCGGCCGTGGTCGTGCCGAGCACGACGGGCTCCGAGAACAGGGTGACGCGCACGGGCTCGCTCGGACTGAACCCAGTGCCGCCGACCGCGATCGTGTCGCCGGGCTTCGCCGTGTCGGTCGAGATCGTGATCCCGGTGGACGTCGAGCCGCCGCCGCCACCGCCAGGTGCGAGCACGACCCGAGGCAGCGCGAGCACACCTTGCGACGTCGCTCGTCGGAACGGGTCGCGTTCCGACGGCAGGCCGTTGGCGACCGCGTCGTCGCGCTGACCCGGGTCATAGGCGATCGCGCCCACGTCTGCCGAGGCCGCTCCCGCAGTCGCGCTCGTCAGCTGCAGCGACTGGATCCACGCCCCCGCCTTGTCCGCCGATGCGGTCTGGCCGGCGGCGCGCAGTGCCTGGGCGATGATCCCGGTCGAGTTCGCGTTGAGAGTCGCCGTCGGTCCCGCGCCGCGGAACGCTCCACTCGCGTCCTGCTGGGCGACGAGCCAGCTCGCGGCCTGGTTGATCGCGTTCGACGTGCCGGGTTGCCCGATGAGCGCGTTGATCGCGAGGCCGGTCGCGTCCGGGTCGGCCTCGTCGTCGGACCCGCAGGACGGATTCGTGTCGTAGAAGAGGCGAAAGCCACCTGCCGGGCACTGTTGCGCGAGCAGGAACGTGAGTGCTTCGGGGGGGACGCCGTCGCTCGTCCGCGCGAGACCGAGGATGTCGAACGCCTGACCGAACCCGTTGCTGAAGTCGCCGAACGCGCTGTGGTCGGAGAAGCGGCCGGGCTGCGAGCCGCCGCTCGTCTGCATCAGCGCGCGCAGCTCGGCTTCGATGTTCAGGCCGCCGAGGTTCGACGAGTCCACGCCGAACACCTTCGTCATGTACAGCAGCTTCCCCATTGGGCCCGCGTAGCGCTCGGTGCTGCCAGGGGCGCCGTCAGTGACGTAGCCCGTCGCGTTCGCGGTGATGTTGCCTACGGTCGCCTTGGTCTCCGCCGCTGCCGCGCGGCCGCCTCCGGCCAGGGCGAGCACGAAGTCGATCGTGAGGCCCCAGTCGGTGAACTGCGGCGCGCCCTTGAACCCGAGCTGGTGGCCGTTCGCCGCGAGCTCGTTGCTGAGCCAGTCGAGCGAGCTCTCCGTCGGATCCGTGGCCGCACGCGCCGACGAAAGCGGAAGGACGAACACGATGAGGAGAAGGACCGCAAGCGCTGCCGAGCCACGGCGAAGGGGTGATGTCATCGGGTTGCTCGCTTTCGGTTGCGCCTGCGCAACGCGACCGAAGCCTGCGTCGCCCCTGCGAGCACCAAACCCCGGGCTCTCGTTCCGCAGACCACGGCGGTGTTGTGAGCCGATGCACTCGTGAGCGGGCATTCCGACTTCCCGACGCTGTTGTCGGGCTACGGCTGCGGGTCAGTGCCGGACTTCGACCGGCTTCCCCCGTCGCGAGAGATCTGTTGTCACTCGGCCAGAGCCGAGCACGGGCAACCTAGCATCGGGTCGTGGCCGACGACTCCCCGCAGACCCTGGTCGGCATCTCCTTCGGCGACACGTTCCGCGCGCAGGAGTTCCTCACGGCCACGCAGCGGCTCGCCGCCAACGGTCGGATGCACCTCAAGGACGCCGTGTTCGTCACCAAGCGCGACGACGGCACGACCCACGTGCGCGAGACGATCGATCCGTCACCCGGACGCAGCGCGCTGTCGGGGGCGGTGTGGGCGAGCCTGTTCGGGTTGCTGCTCGGTGGCCCCGTCGGGTGGCTCGCGGGCGGCGCGATCGGCGCGGCGGGTGGCGCGGCAGCCGCGAGGCTCGTCGACCTCGGCGTGCCCGACGAGTGGGTGCGGTGGTTCCGCGACGAGGTGCAGCCCGGCACGTCGACGCTGGTGCTGCTCGCCACCGACCTCGACCGCGATGCGCTCGTGGCCGAGCTCGAACGGTTCAACCCAGCGACGCTCGTCTACGCGAACCTCGAGCCCTACTGGCTCGACCGCATGCACGCAGCGCTCGGCGACGTCGCGGCAAACGCGGGCGAGGCCTCAGGAGTCGACGAACTCCCGTAGCAGCGCGTTCGCCTGTTCGGGGAGCTCGCCGAACATCCCGTGCCCACCCGCGTAGTGCTCGAACCGCACGATTCTCGGATCGAGTCCGGCGACGATCTCCTCGGCGCACGCCGTCGGCGTCACCGGATCGTCGTCGCCCGACAGCACGAGCGTGGGGCACGCGATCTTCTGTAGGAGCGCCGTCTGGTCGTAGGTGGGTTGCACCTGCTCGATGAAGTGCTTCAACACGTCGGTGTTCATCAGCGTGCGACCGATGCTGTTCGCCTGCTTCTCCATCGCGTCGGGTCGACGGCTGTAGAGCGGCATGCAGATCTGTCCGTACTCCAGAAGGTTCTCGCTCGACGGATCGGACCAGAACCTCCGGGCGGCCTCGACCGCCGCCGGGCCGCCGAGGCGCTCGAACACCGGGAACATTCGCTCGATGACGAGCCGCGCCGAGGTCGAGTCGAGCACCAGCTTCGAGGGATGGTCGGGGTGTCGACCCGCGTAGCTCATCGCGACGAACCCGCCGAACGAGCTGCCCACCACGACCGGCTTCTCGATGTCGAGCGCGTCGCAGAAGGACGCGACGTCGTCACCCCACTGCGCGAGCGTCCACTTCTCGCGTGGGCCGGCGTCGCTGCGGCCGTTGCCGCGGTGGTCGTAGACGACGACCTGCGCCCATGCGCTCAGCGGGCCGATGGTGTCGGCCCAGATGGTGTGGTCGAAGCCGGGCCCGCCGTGCAACAGCACGATCGTGGGTCGCTCGACCATGGTGGCGCCGTCGGGGACACGCTTCGCCCCGGCCACATCGAAGTAGAGGTCGACGTCGTCGACGTGGACCTTCATGACTTCGTCTGCGTGCCGACCTTGAGGTCGCGGAAGGGTGTGGTCGAGTCGATGCCCGCATCCTTCGGAAGCCCGAGCACGCGCTCGCCGACGATGTTGCGCATGACCTCGTCGCTGCCACCGGCGATCCGCATGCCGGGGATCCCCATCACGAACTGTCCCCACGCGTAGGTGCCCCACTCGCCCGAGTCGGCGACCATCCTGGCTCCGAGCACGTTCGCGACGAACTCGGCGGTCTTGGTCATGTTCTGCGTGAGCGCGAGCTTCGCGATCGACATCTCGGGCCCGGGAAGCTGACCCATCTTGATCTTGTCCATCGCGCGCTGGTTGGTGTAGCTCGCGACCTTCGTGCGGATGATGAGGTCGGCGAGCGCCTGCCGCGTGATCGGATCTTCGTCGAGGCCGTAGTGGCGCACCATCTCGATGAGCCGAGTGGTCGACGCCATGCTGCTGCCACCCGCACCGCCCGCACCGATCGACGCGCGCTCGTTCATGAGCGTGGTGAGCGCGACCGTCCACCCCTGGTTCACGTCGCCGAGGCGGTGATCGTCGCGGACGCGCACGTCGGTGAAGAAGACCTCGTTGAACGACGCGCCCCCCGTCATCTGCCGCAGCGGGCGCACTTCGACGCCAGGCGCGTGCATGTCGACGATGAACCCCGTCAGGCCCTTGTGCTTGGGCATGTCGGGATCGCTGCGCGTGATGATCTCGCCGATGTCGCTGTACTGCGCGCCCGATGTCCAGACCTTCTGGCCGTTGATGATCCACTCATCGCCGTCGCGGTCGGCGCGGGTCTGCAGCGATGCGAGGTCGCTGCCCGCACCTGGCTCGCTGAACAGCTGGCAGGCGACGATGTCGCCCCGCCACAGCGCCTTGAGGTACTTGTCCTTCGCCGTGTCGCTCGCGTGGGCGAGGATCGTGGGCGCGACCATGCCGAGGCCGATGCCGAAGAAGCCTTGGTTCGGCACCGCGTACTTGTTCTCGAGCGCGGACCACGCTCGGTCGTAGGCCTGGGACAGCTCGCGGCCGCCGTACGCCGATGGGCCGGTGATCCAGCCGAACCCCGCGTCGAACTTCTTCTGGCGCCAGGCTTGTGCCTTCGCGAGCTCCTCGAGCTCGTTCTTGCGGGCCTTCTCGTCGAACAAGGTGACCTTGTCGGAGCCCTCGCCCCAGACGAATTTCTTCTCTTCGGCCTTCAGCGAGGCGTTGCTGTCGAGGAAAGCGGTCGCCTCTGCCTCGAACTGCTCGAGCGTGATGTCGGCCATCCCAGTTTTCCCCCTGTGCGTGGATGTTGACCCGCGGGTCAACGTACCGTGTCGCGGTGACCCGCGCGCAGGCCAACGTCATCAGAGCGTTCTCGATCTGGACCGTCTACGTCTGGGTCACCCGCATCTGGAACATCTGGAACGACGAGACTCGCAACGGCGCGTTCAAGGCCGTGCACACGGTGATCTGCGTGATCTCGGTCGGGTTCGCGATCGCGGCCTGGATCGTCGTTTCGCAGGTGCGCCGCCGGACGCTGGCCCGCGCGGCGGCTCCGAACTCGGACCCCGCGCCCGAGTCCAGCCGGGCCTGAGGTCCGAGTCGCCGCTGGTGCAGTTGCAAGTCGGAGCACTTGGACGGCGATGAACGGCGGAGGGTACGCCCCTGGACGGGCGAACACCTGTTCGATACAGTCGCCACATGACAGGCGGAGCTGTCGCGATCACTCCGGTGATCACTCCCGAGCTCACCGAGCGAGTGCGGCCCGTCGCGCTCGCTCGCGAGCAGGTGCTCCCCGTCATCTCACCGCTCACGACGCTGCTCCCGCAAGGCCTCGTCCGGGGCACGGCCATCGCGGTCGACGGCGACGGCGGGGTCACCTCGCTCGCGCTCGCGCTCGCCGCCGGTGCTTCACAAGAGGGGTCGTGGGTGGCCGCAGTCGGAGTGCCGTGGCTCGGGCTGGGCGCGGCGGCCGAGTGCGGGGTCGTGCTCGATCGTCTCGCGGTGGTGTCGGCACCTGAGCGCGGCGAGTGGGCGACGGTCGTAGCGGCGCTCGTCGACGCGATCGACGTCGTGCTCGTGTGCCCGCCGCAGCGAGTGGCGATGGGCGACGCCCGCCGACTTGCCGCCCGTGCCCGTGAGCGCGGTGCGGTGCTGCTCGTCGTCGGCACGACGAGCTCGTTGACGGTCGACCTGCGCTGCACGGTGAGCGACGCGCAGTGGTCGGGCGTCGATCAGGGTGCCGGCCATCTCGAGTCGCGGCGAGTGACGGTCACTGCAACCGGGCGGGGGAGCGCAGCGCGCCCTCGCGTGACGTCGCTGTGGCTGCCTGGTCCAGACGGCGTCATCGCGACGTGCGCCGAAGTCGCAGAGGTGACGCCGCTCCTGCGGGCCGAGGCGGGCTAGCGGTGCGCACGCTGGTGCTGTGCTGTCCCGAGTGGTCGGTCGTGGCCGCGGGCGCGGTGCCCGACCAAGCCCTCGCGGTCGTGCATGCCAACCGCGTCATCGCGTCGTCGCCTGCAGCGCGGCTCGAAGGAGTGACGCCGGGGCTGCGTCGCCGTGAAGCACAAGGGCGTTGCCCTGGCCTCGAGGTGGTCGCAGCCGATCCGGCGCGCGATGCCAGGGCGTTCGAACCGCTTGCTGTGGCGCTCGACGTGCTCACGCCGCGCATCGAGATGACCCGTCCCGGCACGATCGCGTTCGCGACGCATGGGCCCTCGCGCTACTTCGGAGGAGACGACGCGCTGATCGAACGGGTCGTTGCACTTGCAACCGAGGTGTTGGGCCCTCGAGTGGACGTCGCCGGCCCGCCAGTCGTCGGAGTGGCCGACAGCGCGTTCGCCGCCGAGCTCGCCGCTCGTTGCGCGGAGGTCGTTCAGGCTCGGGTGATCCCGCAAGGCGGCACCGCCGAGTTCCTCGCCCCGATGCCGACGAGTGCGTTCCCGGTGATCGAGCCCGAGCTCGGCTTCGACGACCTCGTCGACCTGCTGTCGAGGCTCGGCGTCCGCACGCTCGGGAAGCTCGCCGCGCTGCCGGCGTCCGATGTCGCGGCGCGCTTCGGTCCCCTCGGTGCCTTGGCCCATCGACTCGCGAACGGACGCGACGGACGGCTGCTCGACGAGCGCCCCGTCCCTCCCGACCTCGCGGTCTCAGCCGAGCTCGATCCGCCCGCCGAGCGTGTCGACCACGCCGCGTTCGTGGCCAAGGCGCTGGCCGACGAGCTGCAGGAGCGGCTCGACACTCGCGGGTTGGCCTGCACGCGCATCGCGATCGAAGCCGAGACCGAGCACGGCGAGCATCTCGTGCGGTTGTGGCGTCACGAAGGAGGTCTCACTCCTGCGGCGGTCGCCGAGCGAGCGCGCTGGCAGCTCGACGGGTGGCTGCACTCCACGCAACGGCCGACGAGCGGCATCACGTTGCTGCGCCTCGTGCCCGACGAGGTCGGTGCGGCCCGAGGGCACCAGATGGGGTTCTGGGGAGGCCGCACGCTCGCCGACGAGCGAGCCGCACGCGTGTTGGCGCGCGTGCAAGGCCTGCTCGGCGTCGACGCGGTGTCGCTGCCCGAGGTGCGCGGCGGTCGCTCACCGGGTGAGCACGTCGCGCTCGTTCCCGTCGGCCTCGCCGAGCCCGGGCGGATGATGGCGCCCGCGCCCGACGCACCGTGGCCCGGACGAGTCCCTTCGCCGTTGCCCGCGGCGGTGCATGCAGCACGTCGTCCGGTCGATGTGCGCGATCGGCACGGCGTGCCTGTCGTCGTGAGCGGGCGTGGCCTGCTCAGCTGCCCTCCGGCGACGATCGAGAGCAAAGGGCGAGCCGAAGCCGTGACGGCATGGTCGGGGCCGTGGGTGTTCGACGAGCGGTGGTGGGCGGCCGAGGAGCGACGCCGTCAGGCCCGCATGCAGATCGTCACTGCGAGCGGCACCGCGCACCTGCTCGTGCTCGAGCAGCGGAGGTGGTGGATCGAAGCGACTTACGACTGAGCTGGCACGTCGATGATGCGGGCGCGCGGTGCGCCGTCGCCGACGACGAGCTCGCCGACCGTGAGCTCGGCCGCGAGCGACGGGCTGCCGGGGTTCACGAGCAGCACGCCACCGTCGTCTTCGATCACCGGAGCGTGCGTGCCGCCGAACACGACCACGTCGACCGGTCGCCCGAAGAGCTGCGCCCAGTCGGTGCCGGCACGCGGATCGGGCACCGAGAACGTGACGCCGATGGGAGTGCCGTCCGCATCGATGACGATGGGTCCGTCGTCGAGTCGCCCGGGGATCGGCGGCGGATCGTCCGTGTTGCGTGTCGCCCGCACCGGCGCCACCGCGGCCTCGAGGTCGTCGAGCACCGCGAGCGTGGAGAGATCGCCGCACACCACGACGAGGTCGACGCCGCTGAGCGCCTCGCTGACCCTGGCGCACACGGCCGGCCAGTCGCAGAGGTCGTCATGGGTGTCGGACACGAGGCCGATGCGCATCTGCTGATCATCGCGCCGCGACCGTTTGCTCACTCGGGGCCCTGTGGGGTACCTCCGGTGAGCAAACGGTGGTGCCGCTGGACGGTCGAACAGGTGTTCGATACCCTCGGCTCATGGGGTTCGGCAATCCGCAGGTCCCGTGGATCGAGCTCGAGCACCAGCTCTCTGATCGGGGCCACGACGGCCGTCCGCCGGGCTCCCCGCCGTGGACCAACGCCGGCGGCGACAGCCCGGCATGGTCGCGCCGGCGGCAGCCCTACAAGCCACCGCCGACCCTCGAGCGGCGCGCCGACGCCGTGCCGTATGCGGAGCTGCACTGCCACTCGAACTTCAGCTTCCTCGACGGCGCGAGCCATCCCGAAGAGCTCGCGGAGGAAGCCGCCCGGCTCGGGCTCGACGCGCTCGCGCTGACCGACCACGACGGCTTCTACGGCGTGGTGCGCTTCGCGGAAGCTGCTCGCGAGGTCGGCATGCCCACGGTGTTCGGTGCCGAGCTCACGCTCGGGGCGACGACACCGCAGAACGGGGTGGCCGATCCCGAGGGCACGCATCTGCTCGTGCTCGCGACGGGGCCCGACGGCTACGCGCGGCTCGGCCGCGCGATCAGCCATGCGCAGCTGGCGGGGGAGAAAGGGGCGCCGCGCACCACGCTCGCCGCGCTGGCTGACGAGGCGGGTGACTGGTTCGTGCTCACCGGTTGCCGCAAGGGAGCGGTCTGCGCGGCGCTCGTCGACCACGGCCCCGCAGCAGCCGAGCGTGAGCTGCAACGTCTGGTCGACGCGTTCGGACGCGACCGCATCGCAGTCGAGCTGTGGGATCACGGCGACCCGCTCGACTCTGCCCGCAACGACGCGCTCGCCGAGCTCGCCGTTCGCAACGCGATCACCTGCATCGCCACGAACAACGTGCACTACGCCACGCCCGCGCGCCGTCCGCTCGCGACCGCGCTCGCCGCGGTGCGCGCCCGACGGTCGCTCGACGAGATCGACCCGTGGCTCCCAGGCGGCGCGGGTGCGCACCTGCGCTCGGGCGCCGAGCAGGCGCGCCGGTTCGCGCGCTACCCAGGCATCGTCGAAGCCGCGGCCGAGCTGGGGCGCGCGTGCGCGTTCGACCTCGCGCTCGTCGCGCCGAACCTGCCGCCGTTCCCGTGTCCCCCGCGCCACGATGAGATGAGCTGGCTGCGCGCGCTCACCTGGCGAGGTGCGGAGCGGCGCTACGGGCCGCGCGGCACCGAGCGCGTGCCCGGCGCCTATGACCAGCTCGAGCACGAGCTGGAGGTGATCGAGAAGCTCGGCTTCCCCGGCTACTTCCTGATCGTGTGGGACCTCGTCGAGTTCTGCCGGCGAGCCGACATCTACTGCCAGGGGCGGGGCTCGGCTGCGAACTCCGCGGTCTGTTACGCGCTGGGCATCACCAACGCCGACGCGGTGTCGCTCGGCTTGCTGTTCGAGCGGTTCTTGTCGCCCGAGCGTGACGGCCCTCCCGACATCGACATCGACATCGAGAGCGATCGCCGTGAAGAGGTGATCCAGTACGTGTACGAGCGGCACGGCCGCGAGTACGCGGCGCAGGTCGCGAACGTGATCACGTACCGGGCGAAGTCGTCGGTGCGCGACATGGCCAAGGCGCTCGGCTACGCAACCGGCCAGCAGGATGCGTGGTCGAAGCAGGTCGACGCCTGGGGGCCACTCGAAGCCACGACGCGAGCACCCGAGTCGCACGACATCCCCCCACCGGTGATCGAGCTCGCCGCGCAGGTCGAGAACTTCCCCCGCCACCTCGGCATCCACTCGGGCGGGATGGTGCTGTGCGATCGACCGGTCATCGAGGTGTGCCCGGTCGAGTGGGGGCGCATGGCCGACCGCAGCGTGCTGCAGTGGGACAAGGACGACTGCGCCGCTGTCGGCCTCGTGAAGTTCGACCTGCTCGGCCTCGGGATGCTCTCGGCGCTGCACTACGCGATCGACTTCATCCGCCAGCACCGCGGCTACGAGGTCGAGCTCGCGACGATCCCTCAAGACGATGCGGTCTACGACATGTCTGTGCAGCGCCGACTCGATCGGGGTGTTCCAGGTCGAGAGCCGCGCCCAGATGGCGACGTTGCCAAGGCTCAAGCCGCGCACGTTCTACGACCTCGTGGTCGAGGTCGCCCTCATTCGCCCCGGGCCGATCCAGGGCGGCTCGGTGCACCCCTACATCAGGCGGCGCAACGGCACCGAGCCGGTGACCTACCTGCACCCGCTGCTCGAGAGCTCGCTGAGCAAGACGCTCGGCGTGCCGCTGTTCCAGGAGCAGCTCATGCAGATGGCGATCGATGTCGCCGGGTTCACCCCGTCGGAGGCCGACCAGCTGCGCCAGGCGATGGGATCGAAGCGCAGCCGTGAGCGCATGGAGCGCCTGCGCGCTCGCCTCTACGAGGGCATGGCCGAGCGCGGCATCGAGGGCGACATCGCCGACCGCATCTTCGAGAAGATGGCTGCGTTCGCGAACTTCGGCTTCCCCGAGAGCCACTCGGTGTCGTTCGCCTACCTCGTGTACGCGTCGTCGTGGATCAAGCTGTACGAGCCGGCGGCGTTCTGCGCGGCGCTGCTGAACGCGCAGCCGATGGGCTTCTACTCGCCGCACACCCTCGTGCAGGACGCGAACCGCCATGGCGTGATCGTGCGCACGCCCGACATCAACGCGAGCGACGCGCAGGCGACGTTGGAGCCGTGCGAGGAGTCGCACAACGGTGTGGCTGTTCGTCTCGGCATCGACTCGGTGCGTCACGTCGGCACCGACCTCGCCAAGGCCATCGCCGAAGGGCGCCCGTACTCGAGCATGGAAGACCTCACCCGACGCACGGGTGCGGCGCTCCCCGTGCTCGAAGCGCTCGCCACCGCCGGTGCGTTCGGCTGCTTCGACGACGCGACGGGCGACGGCCCGATGACGCGCCGTTCCGCGCTGTGGTCGGCCGGTGCTGTCGTGCAATCACACCCGGATCGCCTCGCGGGAGTGGTGCTCGGCGCGGACGCGCCCACCTTGCCGGGCATGAGCGCGGCGGAAGAGGCGAACGCCGACCTGTGGGCGACGGGAGTGGCGCCCGAAGGCCACCCGACGCGGTTCGTGCGCGATCGCCTCGACGAGCTGGGCGTGGTGCCCGCGTCGAAGCTCGTCGACGTCGACCACGGCAGCCGGGTGCTGGTCGGCGGCATCGTCACCCACCGCCAGCGCCCGTCGACCGCGGGCGGCACGACGTTCATCAACCTCGAAGACGAGACCGGCCTCATCAACGTGATCTGCTCGAAGGGGTGCTGGGCGCGGTATCGCCGCGTTGCCAGAGGCGCACCGGCGCTGCTGATCCGCGGCCGCGTGGAGAAGGCCGAAGGCGTGATCAACGTCGTGGCCGAAAAGCTCGAGGCGATGCCCGTCGGCGGCGGGATTCGCTCGCGCGACTTCCGTTGACGGGCCACCTCGGCTCGACCCCCGACCACTCGCCGACCGCGATCGCGGTGCCCGCACCGACGAGGAACCACTCGCACAGCACCGCCCCGTGCTCGGCGACCGCGTCGTCGAGGTCGTGCCAGCCCGCGAGCTCGTCTTCGGTGAGCGTGGGCGGCTCGGGAGTGATCGTCGCCGCGACGATCGGGCTGCCAGGACCGGCCGCTCCCGCGAGCAGCCCCAACGTGCTGGCGAGCTCGGTGGGCGGGACCTCGCCCTCGATGATGACGCTCACCCCGCCGCCCCCGCCGGGCTTGCCGAGCAGCACGATCGTCTGGTGCTCGGGCGGCTCTGAAGCGGAGAGCAGGACGATGTCGAGCGCGTCTCGGGCGCTCTCGAGGCTTCGCATGCGCACTTCTCCTGATCAGGTGTCGATCACAGGGGAAGCTGCGTGGGGGACCGTACAGAGGGGGTGTGACATTCCCGACGGAAGTACCGTCGTGCGATGCAGGACGCGCGGCCCACACGGCTCCATCACTACGCCTTCCCCACCAAGGACCAGGAGGCGACGCGGGCGTTCTACGAGGAGATGATCGGCCTCCCGCTCGTCGCGACGTGGTCGGAAGCCGAGGCGCTCGCTGGCTCAGATGTGCGCAGCGAGTACTGCCACACGTTCTTCGCGCTCGGCGACGGCAGCGCGCTCGGCGTTCTTCCAGTTCGCGGACGCAGCCGATCAAGCTCGCTTCGATCCCGACTACATCCCGACGCAGTTCCGCCACATCGCGCTCAACGTCACGCGAGAGGTGCAAGACGCGATCGGGCAACGCCTCGCCGCTTCCGGCCAGACCCCGCGTGTCGTCGACCACGGCTACTGCCGTTCGCTCTACACGCGCGACCCGAACGGGCTCTTCCTCGAGTTCACGGTCGACGTCGACGATGTGGATCAGATCGCGAGCGACCGCCGCGCCGACGCGCACGACACGCTGAAGCGCTGGCTCGCCGGCGATCACACGACCAACAACGTCGTACCGTTGACGGTAACGCACGAGGGTGCTCCCAACGTTCGAGAGCACCCTCGCGAGTCAGTGACGGATCACGCCGTCGCGGCGGCACTCCGATGCGAGCTGGTACAGAGTTCTGGCCGAGGAAACGCCGAAGGTCAAGGTGCCAGAGCGCGATGGACAACGGCAGCTTCCAGGTGTTCGGTGCCGTAGAAGCTGAAGAATCCGAAGCCCTGCTTCGGTGCGTACACGTAGGGCACCAGGAAGCCCATGCTGATGAGGCCGAGGATCAACGCCGTAGACGATCCCCTTGATGATGATCGCCCCAGAGCGTGTTCGGCCCTGGCATCCGCCCGTAGAGCGAGCAGCGGCATAGAGGATCGTGAAGACGACCGCATCGACCATGTGGATCGACTGGCCGGCGAAGTACGTCGACGAGCTGACGAGCTGCCGTACGAAGTCCTTGTTGAAGATGCGACCAGGAAGCCGTTGAACAGCGGCCAGGGCAGTCTGCGGGAGCCCGACGCCGATGAAGTAGTAACCGACGAACGTCGCCATCTGGGTCGCGATGAGGCCGGCGATCGACGCTGCGGCGAACGGGTTCTTCGCGACGAAGGTGCGCCAACGGTCGCTCGCAGCAAGAGGCCCGTCGAACGTGTCAACGGGCGCGATGGAGTCAATGGAAACGGATGTGTCAACAGCCATGCGGTACCCCCTCCCACCGATGACATCAGCGAGGATGTCATCAACGCGAAAGGCTACGACCAGGACGGTCGCAGCGCTTGTGCCGAAGTTCGGTCTTGCGCACAAGCTGGCCGGAATGCGCACATAGCCTGGGCCGATGCCCTGGATCCGCACGATCGCTCCCGAAGAGGCGTCGGGCCGGCTCGCCGAGCTCTACGGCTGGCAGTCCGCCGCGCTCGGACGCCCGACCGAGTTCACGCAGCTCGGCAGCCTCGATCCCGAGGTCGTGAACGCTCGGCTCGTGCTCTACAAGGCGTCCGAGGGCGTGGCGTCGTCGCTCACCCCACGCCAGAAGCAGCTCATCGCGTACCTCACGTCGATCCTGAACTCGACGCCGCACTGCGCATCGCTCTCGCGTGCGCAGCTCGACGACGAGCTCGTGCGCATCCTCGACGCGCGCGACTACGACGCGCTCGACGAGGTCGACGCCGCGATCGCCCGCTACGTCGAGACGCTCACGCTGCGGCCGGGCGACGTGACCGAGGCCGATGTCGACGCTCTGCGCGCGGTCGGGCTCGACGACCTGTCGATCCTCGATGCGAACAACCAGTGCGCGCACCTGAACTACACGAACCGAGTCGCAAACGGGCTCGGGCTCTTCCACGACGCGATCCTCGAGGAGCGCTCGCTCGATCGCATCCCCCGCTAGCCCGGAGCAGTCACGCGCCCGGCGACGAAGCGGTAGTTCAGCGTCACGAGGTGCGACGGACGGCGCGTCAACGTCTGCTCGAGCTCGTGTGGGTTCGTCCCTTGGATGTCGACGAAGAGCGAGGGCGCGACCGCACTGACCTTGGCCGGGTCGCTCCCGACGACGACGAGCCGTCGTCCCGAGCTGGCCCACTGCGCGTCGAGGGCACGCGCGGCACGCAGGTCGAAGCCGGTCGCGGCGCCCGCCGCCGGCACGCCACACCACGACCGGATCGTCTGGGTCAGCACCTGGTCGAGCGCATCGTCCTGCAGCACGACGACAGCCGCGTCAGGGCCCATCGACGCGCAGAGCACATCGGTCGCGACCTGCACCCCGCGCTGGGTCGAGGTGCGCCACACGGGCTGCAATGCGACCGCGGGCGCGACGACCGCCGCGACACCGACGAGCACGGCCACGACACGGAGGATGATGTCGCGCGTGCGCCACATCATCGCCAGCACCGCGAAGCACGCGAGGGCGACGCCGGGGATCGTCACCGGGAGGAAGCGGCGCATCACCCACATCTGGTCGGGGACGGCGCGCGCTCGCCAGAGGTAGAGGACCGTCGGGGCAAGGAACGCTCCGAGCGCGAGCGCCAGCCCTGAGCGGCGTCCGTTTCCGCGGATGACCCACCACACCGCGATCGCGACGCCGATGACGCCGAGCGCGAGTGTGACCGGGCCGAGGTACCAGGACAGCCACTCCATCGAGTGCTCGTAGTAGCGACGCGCCGAGTCGACGACGACGCCCTCCGCTTGCTGCAGGAACCCGACAAGGCTGTTCGGCACCTCGGTCGTCGTCTCGAGGTGGGGACGCGCGAACCACGCGAACGCGGCGAGCGCGACCGTCAGCACCGATGCGAGCGCCGCGACGGGTCGCCGCCAGCGCGTGAGGTGCACGCGCATCCATCGCCAACGGGGAAGCACGAGCGCGGCGACGACGCCGCCGACGACGGCGAGGCCGAACAGCGCGACCTGCGACAGGATCTCGCTGCGATGCAGCTCGTAGTACGGGCGGCTGCGCCACAAGAGGTCGACGGTCGCGATCGTGATCCCGATGGCGGTGCCGATGCCGAGGAAGAGAAGCCGTCGCGCGTTGCGGCGCGGTGAGTCGAGCCACAGGGCCGACATCCACAGGGGGAGCGCGACCAGGGCGACCAAGGCGTCGACGCGTGTCGCCACCGACGCGCCGAGCACGATGCCCGCGACGAACGCGGGCGCGGCCCGATCGCGCTCGCCGGTCATCGCCCACACCGCGAGCGCGATGCCTCCGCAGAGGAAGAGCTGCACCGGCACCTCTGAGAACGTGTCGCGGCTGAAGAACGCCTGCGGCAACGACACCGCGACGGCGACCGTCGCACCGGCCGCCGCCCAAGGCGGCAGCCATCGACTCCCGAGCACGAACAGCGCGAGCAACGCCAGGCCGCCGACGAGCGCGGGCAGGGCTTCCGCGAGCCGGTTGCCGCCGAGCCAGTCGGCGTTGCCCAGCAGCGCCGGGTAGAGGTGGACGAACTGCGGCTGCAGATCGCCCGTCCTCGACGGATCGTCGGGATAGCCCGAGGGGAAGAAGCCGAGCGCGGAGGCCGGGTTCACCGCGTTCGACGTCGCGAACGGCCCGACTGCCGCGTCGATCGGGAGCTGGCTCCGCTCGGACAGCCACTTGCCGGTGATGAGGTAGATGCCCGGATCGCGCGTCGACAGCACGTGCTGGCTCCGCGCCCACCCGTTCATGACGGTCATCCCGCCGACGACGGCCACGGTCACCACGACTGCCGCGATCGCGCCGAGCGACGCTCGCGCTTCGACTGCGCGTGGGGGGAGTCGGAGCACGCCGAGCGCGCACAGCAACCCGACGTTGAGGCTCACCGCGATGACGAGCACGACGTGGAACGCCCCGATCACCGCGAAGATGAGTGACGAGAGCCCGTAGCCGGCGACGAACGCGACTGCGCAGAGGACGGCGAGCTCGAACCAACGGGGCACGAAAGCACCGAAGACCGGGCTGTCGACCGCACCGGCCGCGGGCCCACCTTCCGGGGCACCGTCGGCTCGGCTCATGACGGGGCCGTATGGTACCGGCCGGTGTCGTACCGGGTCCTCCACGTGACCTCGTCGTTCCCGCGCCACCCCGACGATCCCGTCGCCCCGTTCCTCCTCGACCTCGCGCGTGCGCAAGCCGCGGACGGCATGAGCGTCACCGTCGTCGCTCCCCACGACGCGTCGCTGCCAGTGCGTGAGCGATTCGGCGACGTCGAGGTCGTGCGGGCGCGCTACGCCCCCGAGCGGTTCGAGCGGCTCGCGTACCGCGGCGGGCTCATGGCGACCGCGCGCGATCCGGGCGCCGCGCTGCTCGTGCCGGGTCTCGTCGCTGCGCTGGCGACCACGACCCGCCGCGTCGCCAACGAGGTGAGGCCCGACGTCATCCACGCGCACTGGTGGCTCCCGTCGGGGTTGGCTGCGCTCGCGGCACGCGGCTCGCCGCTCGTGATCACCTTGCACGGCAGTGACGTCGGGCTCGCCGAGCGCCGAGGCGTCGGCGCGCTCGCGCACGCGGTCGCGTCACGGGCAAAGTTCGTCGCCGCGGTGTCCGAGCCGTTGCTGCAAGCGGCACGCGCTGCTCTGCGGCTCGACCCGGAGCGAAGTGGCGTCGTGCGCATGCCGATCGCGGTCGACTCAGCGCACCCGCCCGAGGCGCCTCGAGACGGCCCGCCCTGGCGCCTCGTCGCGGTGGGCCGCGCGTCGCCCGAGAAGGGCTTCGACGTGTTGCTCGACGCGATGCACCTTGCCCGCCGCGGCGGCGCCGACGTCACGCTCGACATCGTCGGCGACGGTCCCGACCGGGCTGCGCTCGAAGCCCGGAGCGCTCGGCTCGGCCTGGGCGGCGCGGTGCGCTTCCTCGGCCCGCTGCCGAGGGCCGCGCTCTACGAGCGGATGGCCACTGCACACGCAGTCGTGGTTCCCAGCCGCCGCGAGGGTCTCGGGCTCGTCGCCGTGGAGGCGCTCGCGCTCGGACGTCCGGTCATCGCCTCGCACGGTAGGCGGCTTGACCGAGGTCGTGACCACCGGCACCGGGATGCTCGTCGCTCCCGACGATCCCGCGGCGCTCGCGCATGCGCTGCAGTCACTGCCCCTGCCCTCGCCGCCCTCGGACTCTCCAGCGGTCGCCGCGCACGCGATGGGGACAGTGGTCGCGGCGCACCGTGCCATGTACGCGCGCGCGCGATCGCTACTTCGTAGCGGGCTCGACCTCGGCTTCGGGCTTGGTCACCCGCACGACGAGGTCGGCGAGCAGCCCCACAGCGAACACCTGGAACGCGGCGAACAGGATCAGCAGCGTGTTCGTGGCCACGCGGAAGTCTTTGCCGACGAGGTCATAGACGAGCTTGCCGATGCCGAGCACCGACAGCGCGACACCGATCGGCAAGAACACGCGGAGCGGGTTGTACGACAGCACGAGGCGGATCACCTGCGTGAGGTAGCGACGCGTGTCGCTCCACCAGTGGAATTTCGATCGCCCCGACCGAGGCGCGTAGTCGATCGGCACGTACTTCACCGAGTAGCCGTTCGCGAGGAACGTCATCGTGATCGTGGTGACGCAGCTGAACCCGGGAGGGAGCTGCGACACGTACTGCAGACCCACGTCGCGTCGGAACGCACGGAACCCGGAGTTGAGATCGGGGATCGGCCGCTCGACGAGGAACGACGCGAGCTTGCGGATGAACCACTTCGCGGGCACGCGCGCGGCGCGGTGCGTGCCCTGCTCGGACGTGCGGGCTCCGACGACCTGGTCGTAGCCGTCGAGCTCCTTGACAAGGGCAGGCATCTGGTCGTTCGGGTAGGTCATGTCGGCGTCGGTCCAGACCACGACCCGGCCGTTCGCGGCACGTGTGCCGGCCTTGCGCGCCGATCCCGAGCCGCGGTTCTCGGCGAACCGGATCACCCTGATCGCGCCGCTCGCCGCGAGGTCGGCGAGCTCGTCGAGCGAGCCGTCGGTGGAGCCGTCGTCGACGACGATGATCTCGAACGAGTACGGCGATTCCTCGAGCGCCGCGTGGATGCGGTCGACCTCTGCGCGCAGATGGCCCGCCTCGTTGTGCACGGGAAGGATCACGCTCACGTCGAGTGTCGGGACATCGGGCGACAGCGCCGGGCCTGACTGTGTCATGCGTCTCCGAGGCTACTGGCCGGTGCCGCCCGATCTGGGGTGGCGTCCGCCGCGCGCGTCCGCTTCCGGATCACGAGCGCGACGCCGATCCAGATGAGCTCGACCACGAAGTCCCATGCCCGAGCGATGATCGCGAGTGCGAACGCGTCCGCGAAGCCGAATCGATCTCGCAACGCGCCGGCGATGACCGCTTCGCGCACGCCGATGCCAGCGGGCGTGATGCCGATGAGCCCCGCGAGCACGCCGAGCGCTTCAGCGCCGATGAGCAACGGGATGTCGGAGCCGTGCACGGTGAGCACTCCCGCCGCGATCATCACCCACCGAGCCGACTTCAACGCTGCGTTGAACCCGTAGACGAATGTCGCCTCGTGCATCTGCCTGCGATCCAGGAGGTGGGGTGCGAGCGCGGGCACGCGGGGGAACAACCTTCCGCCGAGCGCGAGGAGCGCCGGCAGCGCGCCGATCGCGACCGCAGAGCCGAGCCCGAGGAGCACCCGCCACGGCGTCGACACGACGGTCGAGGGGATGAACACCGCGGCGAAGAGGCCGGCCCATGCTGCGAGAAGCCCGAGCTCGATCGCGAGAGTTGCGCTCGTGAGCGTGCGGGGGACGCCCTCCTTCGCGGCCATGACGACCCGCGCCGCGAAGCCGGCGACCCCCGTCGGCAGGTACCGCGCGGTCTGCGAGAGGCACCAGACCCGGACCGCGTGGGCGCGGGAGATCGCGACGCCGTAGGCAGCGACCAGGCGCCGCCACCCGAGCGGCAGCACGAGTCCCGCGGCGAGGCCGAAGGGAAGCGCAGCCACGAGCCACACCCACCGGATGTCGAGGTTGACGTCCCGCAGGGCGTCGGCGTTGTCGACTGCGACCTTGACGAGCGCGGCGAGGACCGCGACGGCGAACACCCAGCGCCCGACCCGCAGCAGCCGGCCGGGCCATCGGGGCCGCGTTGCGGGAGGCGAGTCGTCCGACACCTGGTGCGAGGGTACCGGCGGCCGGAAGGTGATGACCGTGATCGGGGGTCGGGGCTAAGGTAGGAGCCCTGGGGGTGCCGTTACCTCTTCCATACCCATGCGCCCCATGAAACCCGGAGAAGGTTGGTTCGCCCGATGGCGATGACGACTGTCGACGAACGTCTGCTGGTCGAAGCCCACAACGGGGGCGACTCCGAGGCGTTCGCAAGCATCGTCAACGAGTACTCGTCGTCGCTCTATGCCCACGCGATGATGCGGCTCGGCGAGCCCAGGGCGGCCGAAGACGCGGTGCAAGAGACGTTCCTTCGGGCCTATCGGGCGATGCCTCGGTTCGAGGGTGAGTTCCACCTCCGGGCCTGGCTCCACCGCATCCTCACGAACGTCTGCTTCGACGAGGGTGATCGCCGTCGCCGCGAGATCCGCGCGTTCGACCGCGCAGCGGGGCTCGCCCAGCTCGACGGCGCTCCGGCCGACGAGGTCCTCGACATCGACCGCGCCTATGCACAACGCGAAGTCGCAACGGCGCTCGCATCGCTGCCCGTGGCCTACCGCGAGGCGCTCGAGCTCCGCTACGTCGAGCAGCTCTCGTTCCGTGAGGTCGCCGAGTTCACTGGTGTCTCCGAGGAGAACGCTCGCGCTCGTGTGCACCGCGGTCGTGCTGCGCTGCGTCGCCTCATCAGCGGGCCGTATGCGTTCGCGGCGCTCTTCATCCCGGCGCTCCGCAAGGGCGAGCGCGCCGCACAGGCCGCGCTCTCCGCGGGCGACAGCCCGAGCTCGGTCTCGACGATGTCGACGCTCGCGCAGTCGTCGCCGACGATCACCCGCCTCGCCGTCGAGCTGAGCGGTCCGATGTCGACGAAGGCCGGCATCGTCGCCGGCGTCGTCGCGGCGGCTACCGCCGTGGCCGCCCCGGTCGCGTCCAACGTCGCCGACCACACGTTCTCGACCCCGCCCGCCGCGGTGGTCGCTGCGCCCGCGTCGAAAGTCGCCGAGCCGCTCGCGTCGCCGCAAGACACCGTCGTCGTCGTCGACCAGACCCCGACGGCACCGGTCGTCGACCCGGCGACGCAGGGCACGCCGACCGACGCCGCGGCGTCGCCCGCCGACGCGGCAGCTCCGTCCGACGCGCAGGGCGACGGGCGATCAGCAGACGTTCTCCGCGCCGCCTGCGGCTGCCGCGGCCACTCCCTCAGCTCCTGCTGCCGGCACTGCGACGCCCGCTGCGACCGACCCGTCAGCCGTCACCCCTGTGGCGCCCGCGGGCCCGCTCGGCGCGCTCGTGAGCTCGAGCGTCGTCGGCGCTGCTGATGGCACGCAGATCTCGATCAACGGCACCGCGACCTTGGGGAGCTCGAACGGGTCGATCGGTGGCTCGCTCGCGATCACGCCGGGCGCGGCGAGTGGTGATCCCGTCCGTCTCGACGGCACGCTCACCTTCATCGGTCCCGATGGCTCCATGCAGTCGATGCGTCTCGCCATGCGTGCGGTCGCCTCGACCGATGCAAGTGGCGTCACGACCTATCTGGTCAACATCGGTCGGTACGAGCTCACCGATGCGGCCGGCGCGACGTCAACCGGCAGCTTCACAGGCTCGATCGTCACCGGTTCTGGTGCCGCCTCGAGCATCTCGCTCTCGTTCTCCTGACCGAGGGGCGCGCCCAGCGCGCCGACACGTCTCGCCTAAGGTGCCCGCCCAATGCCGCGCGCCCGCCGGCTCTCCGGCTCACTCGTCGCGATCGCGCTTGTGATCGGTGCGCTCACCACGAGCGCGACCGGTGCTCGTAGCGACGACGGCACGAACGCTCAGCAGCAGAGCCGCTGGCCTGCTGGTCCCGGCGCGAGCCCGCGGCTCGAGGGCGTCGCGCACGCGCTGCGCTTCCTCGGCGCCGATCGCTTCGAGACGAACCTCGCGGTGACACTCGCGCTCCGGGGCAAGGGGGGCTTCCCGTACACCACCAGTGACCGGACGAGCGGTGGGGCGTCGAGCCTCGGAGCTGCGAACGGTTGGTGGGGCGCGCGGTCGTGCCCGAAGGCGGTGATCGTCGTCGCGGGCGACAACTTCGCGGACGCGCTCGCGGCAACCTCACTGTCTGACCCGACCAGCAAGGGCGCCGGTCCGCTGCTCGAGCGCGTCGCCGCGGCTGATCCCCTCTTCGATCCGATCGGAGGCTTCGCTCGCGTCGTCATGGGTCCCGCGCCGATCATCGTCACGACATCCGGACGGCAAGGCGCGACCACGCTCTCGATCAGCTCACGGATCGCAGCACAGGACATGGTGACCGGCGGATGCACGACCGCGCGGAGCGCGGTCATCGTCGGGGGAACGGGAGCAGTGCCGCGGTCGGTCGAGCCAGACCTGTTGAGCCTCGGCTACACGCAGGTGTTCCGCGTCGCCGGGGTCGATCGCTTCGACACTGCCGCCCGCGTCGCCCAGGCCCTCGGCACCAAGCCCGTGCCCGACGGCACGAGCGGTTGTCTCGACCCCGACGTGAGCGATTCGTCGGCACGCATGGGTTGGTACGCACCGTCGGTCGTCGAGCTCCGCGAGAGCTCGGGCGCGTGCCGGCTGCTCGGTCGCACCGTCGTGCTGGCCGACGGAGGCACGGGTGCCGACGCACTCGCTGCCGGATGGTGGACGAGCTTCTGGCAGGTGCCCGTGCTCCTCACCACCGGCGACGGCACGCTGTCGCCCGCGACCCGGTCGGCGCTGCAAACGACCGCCGTGAACAACCTCATCGTGCTCGGAGGTCCGGCGCGGATCCCCGACGCCACGGTGAACGAGGCGCAGTCGCTCACTGGTGCCGCGGTCGTGCGGATCGCGGGCGCCGATCGGTACGCCACCGCGGTCGAGATGGCCGAGCGGCTGGGCGGCTGGTGGCCCACCGGGGACGCGGCCGACTCCGCCGGCTCGATGGTCTGTCTCGCGGCATCCGGCGGTCAGGGATCGAACTCGGTGGGCTGGCCGGATGCGCTCGGCGCCGGGCCGCTGTGTGCGGCACTGAACGGTGCCGCCGCGAACCCGGGGGCGCCGGTCCGGGCGCTTCCCCCGGCGGCGGGGCTGTCGCCGGCGGTCACCACCGGGGCGAGGCCCACGCGCGACGCGGTGCCGATGCTCCTCGTGGCACCGCAGACGGAGGATCTGCCGGGGTCGACTCAGGCGTTCCTCGCCGCGCTGTTCCCTTCGTCGAGCTGGTGCTCGAGCGCGACGGTCGTTCCGGGGTGCTCCGAGCCGGGCTTCGCGGTCGCGTTCGGTGGTCGCGCGGTCGTCTCGGACGGCGCGCTGCTCGACGCGGCGGCGCTCGTGTCGGGCGGCACCTACCAAGTCGCAGACGACGTCAGCCCATCGATCGCGAGCGGGTTCACGACCTCGCTCGACCTGAGCCCAGTCTTCGCGGCCGGCGGAGGAGTTGGGCCGATGCGCCAGTGCTACCCGCGGGCCGCGCTCTCCGCCGTGCGGTGGCTCTCGGTCTACGCGGACAGCGCCGCGACGCAGTTCGACAGCGAGCTCGACGTGATGACGAGCGGTCGGTACGTCAGTGACGCGGATGGCATGTCACGTTCGCCCGGCGCAAGCGCGCCAGTGTGCGTGGTCTTCAACGCCAGCCAGCAGGGCGTCTCGGCCGTGGGAGGTGTCAGCCTCTCGGGCCGCACGACCCCGAGGACCTTGCTGTCGTACGGGGTTCTGCAACGGATGACGCTCTCGACGAACGTCGCGCAGTCGAACCCCACCGGGTCCGGTGCGGCGTCCGAGTCGACATCGCCCGCGGTGGGCACGACGTGGATCTTCTCCGGGGCGCCGCTCGCGCCGCTCACGATCACGGTGAAGGCGGGTGCACCGCAGGCCGTCACGTCGGCGACGTTGAACGTCACGGTCACCCGAGGGGCCGGCGGGCACCTCGCCCAACACCTTGGCGGGGACGTTCTCGCTCACGACGGCCAGCGGGGTGCTGAACGGCACGGTCAGCGGTGAGGCGCTCCTCACGGGCGGAGCCTGGCGTCTGCGTGGGAATGCTGTCGTCACGAACGGCACGATCGGCGCCAGCGCCGGCTCGGGCGGCTTCATCGCCGACATCACGCTCGGGCAACCCCGGAACCGGCGACGACACCATCGCGTGGAACATCGACGGCGTCGTCAGCTGAGGCGGCGAGCAGCCGGCGCGATTCGCTCGTAGAGCGTCGCCATCTCGGAGACCATCTGCTCGCGGCTGAAGCGCTGTCGCGCCCGCTCGAGCGCGGCGACCCCCATCTCTTCGCGGGTCGCCGCGTCCGCGCAGAGCCGCACGACGGCGTCGGCCAGCGCCGCCTCGTCGGTCGGGCACACGAGGCCGGTGCGGCCGTCGGCGACGACCTCGG
The DNA here is from genome assembly GCA_963739555.1 of uncultured Acidimicrobiales bacterium. Lineage (GTDB taxonomy): Bacteria > Actinomycetota > Acidimicrobiia > Acidimicrobiales > DATKAS01 > DATKAS01. Next base: position 333,467 of record CAVUAV010000013.1, read on the forward strand.
CCGCGCTGCCGACGTCGGTGGTCACTGCCGCGCGACCTGCGGCCGCGGCTTCGATCAGCGACAACGGCATGCCCTCGTTGTCGGACGTCAGCAGGACGAGGTCGCAGGCCGCGTAGACATCGGTGACGTCAGCTCGCCAGCCGAGGAACGTCATGCGCGCGCGGAGCGCGGGCGTCGCGGCGGCTGCGCGCAGATCCTCGAGCCCCTCACCGTCGCCGGCGACGACGAAGTGCACGTCTTCACGCGTCGACGCGACACGCGCCGCGACGCGCGCGAAGCGGTCGGGACGCTTCACCTTCGCGAGCCTCCCGACGAACGCGACCACGGGACCTGACGTCTGCAGGCCGAGGCGATCACGGGCCGCGGCGCGATCGAGCGGCGCCGTGATCTCGACTCCCGGCGCGATCACCGTGTACTGGCTCGCTCGCCCGATGTGCGCGGCGAGCAGCTCGTCTCTCACAAACACGCCGACCGCGACGATGCTCGTCGTCTTCGACGCGAGCACGCGCTCGGTGGTGACCACGCTGCGCGTGACCATCGGGGAGAAGTAGCCCTGCAGCAGATGGCCGTGGAACACGTGGTTCGTCACGGGTGCACGCGCGGCGAACGCGGCGACTCGGCCGATCAGGCCCGCCTTCGCGGTGTGGGTCTCGACGATGTCCGGGCCGAACGCGCGGATCTCGGAGATCACCTTCGCGAGCGCCTGAGCGTCGGCGAGGGGGTTCGGCGCGCGCCCGAGCCCGTCGATGCGGACGTGGGGGAACGCACGGGGTCGCAGCTCGAGCTCGTCGGCTTCGTCGTCCGCGACTCGACCGGTGAGCAGGCGCTGCTCGAACCGCTCGGGATCGAGGTCTTCCATCAGGTCGGAGACGATGCGAGCTGGTCCGCCCACGTTCATCCGCGCGATGACGCGCAGCACGCGGATGCGGTCAGGCACGAGACAGCACGGTAGCGGCGGCTTCGCGTGGTCCAAGCCGAGCACTGCGGGTGCCCTACCCTGACGGTCGTGCGCGTGCTCGTGACGGGAGGCGCCGGCTTCATCGGATCTCACGTCGTCGATGCGCTCGGCGGCGAGGGCGCAGAGGTGACGGTGCTCGACAGCCTGGTGACGGGCCGCGCCTCGAACCTCGACGGCCGGGTCCGGCTCGTCGAGGGATCGATCCTCGATGCCGACCTCGTCGACAAGGAGGTCGAGGCGGCCGACGAGGTCTTCCATCTCGCGGCGGCGGTCGGCGTGCGTCACATCGTCGACGACCCGCTCGGCTCGCTGCGCACCAACATCCGGGGCACCGAGCACGTGCTCGACGCGTGTGCGCGTCATCGCCGCCGGGTGCTGCTGGCCTCGACGTCCGAGGTCTACGGGAAGTCGTCGACTCTGCCCTGGCACGAGGACGACGACCGCGTGCTGGGCTCGACCGATGTGGCGCGCTGGTCGTATGCGACGGCAAAGGCGCTCGACGAGCATCTCGCTCTCGCTCACGCGCACGTGGGCCTGCCGGTCACGATCGTGCGGTACTTCAACTCGTACGGCCCCCGACTCGATCCCGGGGGCTACGGGTCAGTGGTGGCGCGGTTCCTCGGCCAGGCGCTCGCAGGGGAGCCGCTGACCGTGCACGGCGATGGCAGCCAGACTCGGTGCTTCACCTATGTCGCTGACTCGGTGCGGGGCACGCTGCTCGCGGCGAGGTCGCCCGACGCGCTCGGTCGAGTGTTCAACATCGGCTCGGACGTCGAGACCACGCTCAACGACCTCGCTCGGACGATCATCGACCTCACGGGGTCGTCCTCGACGATCGAGCACGTGAGCCACGAATCGGTCTTCGGCCCGCGGTTCGAGGACCCGGCGCGCAGACGGCCCGACATCACCAGAGCCCGCTCCGAGCTCGGGTGGGAGCCAGAGGTGCCGCTCGAAGACGGCCTGCGGCGCACGTTGGAGTGGTGGAGCACCGCCGAATGGATGACCCCGATGGATGACACGGAGTTCGATGCGCGCGTCGCGGGCCGATCGCTCGTCGTCGGCGTCGTCGGGCTGGGCTACGTCGGGCTGCCGTTGGCAGTCGCGCACGCGGAGTCCGGGTTCACCGTCGTCGGCTTCGACACCGACGCCGAACGCACCGATGCGCTGAACACGGGCCGGAGCCACGTCGAGGACATCGCAGACGCGCGTCTCGCGGCGCTGGTCTCGGCCGGGCGGTTCGCCGCATCGGCAGACCGGTCGGTGCTCGACCGGGCCGATGTCGTGTTCATCTGCGTGCCGACGCCCTCTGATCGCCACCAGACACCTGATCTGTCCTATGTGCGGGCCGCACTGACCTCGGTCGCCGCGTCGCTCCGTCCCGGCAAGCTCGTGATCCTCCAGTCGACGACGTATCCGGGCACGACCACTGAGGTCTGCGCGCCGGCGCTCGAAGCCGGCGGGCTGCGGGCGGGTGTCGACTTCCACCTCGCCTTCTCGCCCGAGCGCGTCGACCCCGGCAACGCAGAGTGGACCGTGGCGAACACGCCGAAGGTCGTCGGCGGGATCACGCCAGAGTGCGGCCGGCGTGCCGCCGCTCGTGCTCGAGTCGCTGATGCGGACGCCCGAGGTGCGCCAGGTCTCGACGCCCGCCGCCGCCGAGATGGCGAAGCTGCTCGAGAACACCTACCGCGCCGTCAACATCGCGCTCGTCAACGAGCTCGCCCAGCTCTGCCACCGCATGGGCATCGACGTCTGGGAGGTCATCGACGCCGCAGCGACGAAGCCGTTCGGGTTCGAGGCGTTCCGGCCCGGCATCGGGCCCGGCGGCCACTGCATCCCGGTCGATCCGCAATACCTCTCGTGGAAGGCGCGCGAGTTCGACTTCCGCACCGAGTTCATCGACCTCGCGGCCGACACGAACCAGGGGATGGCCGACTACGTGCTCGGACGGATCCGGGCGTTCGCCGATCGCCACGGTCTCGCGCTCGCGGGTGCTCGAGTGCTCTGCCTCGGCGCCGCGTTCAAGGCGGGCGTGTCCGACATCCGCAACTCCCGCGCGATCAGGGTGATGGAGCTGCTCGTGCAAGCGGGCAGCGCGCGTCGAGTTCGCGGATCCGCTCGTGGACGAGCTCGAGGTGAGCAGCGAGCGGCACAAGGCGGTCGCGATCGGCCCCGCGATGGCCGCGGGCTTCGATCTCGTCGTCGTCCTGGTCGCCCACTCGCAGTGGGCCGAGCTGCGCGCGCTGCCCGACACGACGCCGGTGTTCGACGCTGTCGGGGCGATCGAAGCTCGAGGCCATCCGGCGTACGAGCGGCTGTGAGAACCAGCCTGGCCCGCTCGTGGGCCTGGGCGGTCGAGCATCCCGTGCTCTTCGTCTTCGCGGTCGCGCTCGCCGCTCGGGTTGTGCTCGCGCTCGGCGTCTACGTGTTCCACGACGGCGCGCTCTTCCCGGACGACGCGTACTTCCAGCGACTCGCGCGAGAGATGGCGAACGGCCAGTCAGCGCAATGGGCTAGCTACGACCACGCGATCTTCCGGCAGACGGCGACGTTCCTTCTCCCGTTGACGGCCCTCGCCTGGCTCGGCTCGGCCGTGCTCCCCGGCCAGCTGATGGTCGCGATCGCCGGCGCCGGCGCGGCTGCGCTCACGACCGCGATCGGGCTGCATGTCCTCCGCCCGCGCTGGGCCATCGCCGCGGGCGCGGTCATGGCGCTGCTTCCGTCGATGGTGCTGTGGTCGTCGCTGACGCTGAAGGACGCCTTCGTCTGGTGCGTGCTCGCCGGGCTGGGTCTCGTCGTGTGCGAGCTCGACGGGCCGCCCGCGCGTGTCGTGGTGGTGACGGCAATCGGTGTCGCGCTCCTGTGCCTCATGGACCACCTTCGCGACCAGACCTTCGTCGTCGCGGTGTGGGCGTTTGCGATCGCACTCGTGCTCGGCGGCGGGAAGCAGCTGCGCGAACGTGCCGCGATCGGCGTCGCGGTGCTCGTGCTCGTGCCCGCGCTCCTCGGCTACGGGGTCGCCGCGGCATCGTGGGTCGACGACTCGATCCACGGCGTGGGGATCCGACGCGAAGGCAACACGATCGGCGCCGGCGAGCGCGCTCGCGTGCGCGAAGACCGACAGCGACGTCGGTGGCATCGTCGCCCATCTTCCCTGCGGGCTTCGCGCCGTCGTCCTCCGGCCCTATCCGTGGGAGCGGAGCAGCTCGCTCGGGTTGAAGGCTCGCGGAGCTCGAGGCACTCCTGTGGTACCCGCTGCTCGCGCTCTGCGCTGTACGGGCTGACTCGCGCGTGGCCGTTGCGACGAAGCCTCGCGTTCCCGGTGCTCGCGTCAGCCGGCTCGGTGCTCGTCTACTCGAGCGTCGAGGGCAACCTCGGCACCGCGTTCCGCCATCGCGCCGAAGCGACCTGGGGAGTGGCCTTGCTCGCGGCGCTCGCCGCGCAGACCATCGCCGACCGGCGCCGACGCACCCCTGGAATCCCCTCTGGAGACGAGCGTGCCGGTACGCTCGTTGCCGAACATGGCGCTTGATCCGCACTCCCCTCGCCTCACCACGATCGTCGCGGGCTCGGGGGGCGCGAGCCTCGCAGAGACCTGGCAGTCGCGAGAGCTCCTCGCCGCGATGGTCCGCCGCGACTTCACGCTGCGCTACAAGCAGACGTTCGTCGGTGCCGGCTGGGCGGTGCTCCAGCCGCTCGGGCTCACGCTCGTGCTTGCGCTGTTCTTCGGACGGTTCGTGCCGAACCCCGTCGCCGGGCTGCCCTACGCGGTCTTCATGCTGCCCGCGATGGTCGTGTGGCAGTTCTTCTCGAAGGCGCTGTCGATGGCGGGCGTGAGCCTCTCGCAGAACTACGACGTCGTGACGAAGGTGTTCTTCCCGCGCCTCTTCCTGCCGCTCGCCTCGATCATCGCCGCGTTCGTCGACCTGCTCTGCGCGCTCGCCGCTGCTGCCGTCGTCATGCTCGTCTACCAGCGCGGCCCGAGCTGGCGCGGTGGTGCTCGCGCCGTTGTTCATCGCCGTCGCGATCGCCTCTGCGGTCGGGTTCAGTGTGTACTTCGCCGCGTTCGACGCGCGGTTCCGCGACTTCCGCCACGCGCTCCCGTTCGTGCTGCAGCTCTGGTTCTTCGCAACTCCCGTCGTCTACTCGTCGACGAACATCCCCGAGCGCTACCGGTGGCTCTACTACCTGAACCCGATGGCGGGTGCGGTGGAGGGCTTCCGGTGGTCGCTGCTCGCGGACGTTCCGGCGCCGCCGGTGAGCGGGCTTGTGACGTCGGCTGTCGTGGCCGTCCTGGTGATGCTCCTCGGCTTGCGGTACTTCCGCAGAGCCGAAGGCGGCATCGTCGACATCTTGTAGGCCATGGGCGACGCCGTCGTCACGACCGAAGATCTCGGCAAGAAGTACCGCAGCACGCTCGTCGCGCGCGGGCGGATCCGCGACGTCATCGTGGAGTCGACCCGGCGCAGCAGGTCGCGCGGGCCGGCCGAGCCGTTCTGGGCCTTACGCCACGTCGACCTCGAGGTCATGGCCGGACAGGTGACCGGGGTCATCGGTCGCAACGGCGCGGGGAAGAGCACGCTGCTCAAGCTCCTGTCGCGCATCACGATGCCGTCCGAAGGCCGGGCCGAGATCCGCGGGAGGGTCGGCTCGCTGCTCGAAGTCGGCACCGGCTTTCACATCGATCTCACGGGGCGAGAGAACGTCTTCTTCTCGGGAGCGGTCCTCGGGATGAGCCGCGTCGAGGTGCGCCGCAAGTTCGACGCGATCGTCGAGTTCGCCGGCGTCGAGCGCTTCATCGACACACCCGTGAAGCACTTCTCGAGCGGCATGCAGGTGCGGCTGGGCTTCGCGGTCGCGGCACATCTCGAACCCGAGGTGCTGATCGTCGACGAGGTGCTCGCGGTCGGCGACGAGGAGTTCCAGCGTAAGTTGCCTCGACAAGATCGAGGAGGTCGCCGATCTCGGCCTCGCGATCCTGCTCGTGAGCCACGACCTCGCCGCGGTGCGCAGCCGCTGCGACGTCGTCCACCTGTTCGAGGCCGGCCAGCTCGTCGCGAGCGGCACGCCCCAGGACATCGTCGACACCTACGTCGCGAGCGTGATCGCCGAGGGTCCGCAGATCCTCTCGGTGCGCGGCTGGCGCCTGAACGGCGGCGCGGTGGCACCTCTCGCGCCGGGTGGGCCTTGCGTGATCGAGGTGGACGTCGATGTCGCGTCGGCCGTGGAGCGCGGCGACGGTGACCTTGCACATCGAGCGCGCCGCTGTGGCGCTCTGGGAGGGGTCGCTCGAGGCGGACGTCGACGCTGGGTGGTCACTGCGTGCGCTTCGAGCTCGCGGAGCTGCCGCTCAGCGAAGGCGCGTACGAGCTCTCGCTCAGCATCGAGGGAGCCGAGGGGCTGCGGTCGACGGTGCCGATCGACCCTGGGCTCGAAGTCGGCCCCGGCGCACCGGGCGGCCCGATCGTGGCTGTGGCGCACAAGGCGTCGATCACCCCGCGCTGAGCGTCGGGTACCACTCCAGCAGCCGGTCCGCGAGCTCGGCGAACGTCGGCAACGGCACGCGAGCCACATCGGTCCATGCCGACGGCGGTTCGAGCAACGCGTCGGTGAGCGTCGCTCGACCGACCCCGCGCGCACCACCCGCGCGCCCAGCCGCCGGGCGGTGCTGCCGATGCAGCCGACATCAGACGCGATCAGGTGCGTGCCGTGCATCCGCGCCAACCACGGCAATGCCGACTGCGTGCCGCTGAGGTACGGCATCACACACACGGCGGACGATGCCAGCACCTCGTGCAGCTCCGCGCCGGATACGTACTCGTTGCGCACGGTGACGAGCGAAGGCCACCGCTCGCTCGAGGCGTCGAAGCGACGGGGGAACCGAGCCCTGGCCGACGACGACGAGCGGGCGGTCGCCACCTCTGCGCCAGTGCTCCGCCGCCGCACTGCACAGCTGATCGATCCCCTTGTACGGAGCGAACCGCCCGACAGTCGTGATCGCCCCCTCGGTGTGCAGGGGCTGCGTCGTCGAAGTGCCCGTGCACCCCGGGCACGGGAACGCAGGCAGCTCGGCCACGAAGACGTTCGTGAACCCGTCGGGCACGAGCTCGCTGCAGTGCACGTGGACGCCCGAAGCCGCACGCATGGTGCGCTCAGCGACAGCATGCTGCACCCGGTCGAAGATCTGGCCGTGAGGCTTGGGGTCGTGCCACGTCGCGGCGACGGTGACGCCTGCCGCCACGAGCTGCTGGCATGCCCGCGCCGCCGTCGGATAGCCCTCGCCGAACACGACGTGCACGACGTCCGGCTTCCAGGCGCGGATGTCTTCCGCGAGTGACCCGGACCGAACCCACGCGATCATCTCGCGACCGGCGACCCCGGCGCGCGTCGACGCCTTCTCGACGACGTGGGTCTCGACGCCGTCCGGATGCAGCGACGGGCGGTCCGGGATCCACATGCCGACCGTCGTCCGCGCAGCGAGCGCCGTGCCGAGCGCGGCGGCGTAGTCGCCGGCGGCACCCGTCGTCGTGAGGGCGACGAGCGCCACCCGCTGCGTCATCGGTGCTGTGCTCGCATGCGGAGATGTTGCGCGATCTGCACCGGCACCACGGCGGGCAGGAGGGGATCGACGGCCATCCCGCGAGCGAGCGCGTCTACGGCTGCTCGGGGCTGGTGGCTTCGCAGCCGTCGCCACGTCAGATAGGCGGATTCCCAGCTGTGCCAGCGTCGATATCGACGATGCAGCCGTGGCTCGTGGACTGTCTCGGCGAGGCGCGCCGCGCACAGCGCGAGCTGCTCGTCGGTGAGCTCGATCTCGAGCCCGCCGCGGAAGGTGAGCGAGTCGGGATGCGCTCGCGACCGATAGACGACTTGATCGACGGTGGCGCGCTCGGGTGCGAGGTCGAGCACTCGCATGAGGAGGTCGAAGTCAGCACACCGGCGCCAGCGGGTGTCGAAGGGACCGACCTCCTCGAGGAAGGAGCGGCGGAAGAAGCGGGCGTTGAGGATCGGCGCTCCGTGGATGACGTCTTGCTCCCGCAGATGCTTCGCTCCATCGTCATTCACGTGGATCAGCGTCTCGCTACCCGCTGCTGTCGTGCGGAAGACCTCTGCGCCGCCCGACACCATCTGCGCCTTCGGCGCTCGGGCGAACCCGGCCGCGATCGCTTCGAGCGCGCCGGGCTCCAGCAGATCGTCCGCGTTCAGGAAGCCGATCGCGTCACCGGTGGCGAGGCGCACTCCCTTGTTGATCGCGTCGTACAAGCCCTCGTCCGGCTCGGACACGACTCGCGTCTGGGGCGCGCCGCGGACGAGGTCGAGCGTGCGATCCGTCGACCCGCCGTCGACGACGATGTGCTCGAGGTCGGGCCAACCCTGCGCTCGCACGCTTTGCGATGGCCTCCGCGAGATATCGCTCCGCGTTGAACGTCGGAGTGACGAGCGTGAGCCTCACGCTGTCACACCTGCAGCGTCGAGCAGCGCTCGATCGCCCGAGTGGAGGTCGACCCTGGCGGCAGCGCGGTAGAGCGCTCGGCTCGATCTCGCGAGGTGATCCCAGGTGTAGTCGCCGGCGCGCACCGCGCCGCGAGCGGCGAGGTCGTCGCGCAGGGCACGCGTCGTGCCACAGGCGTCCGAGTGCATCGGCGATCGCGTCGACGTCGGTCGGGTCGAACAGAAGGGCCGAGTCGCCCGTGAGCTCCGGCAAGGAAGTCGTGTTCGAGCACGTGACCGGCACCCCTGCGGTGAATGCTTCGAGCACCGGGAAGCCGAAGCCTTCGAACTCCGACGGGAAGACCAAGCATCGGGCGGATGCATACAGGCGCGCGAGCGTGAGCGGCGTCGACATGGCCGCGGAGTTCGACGAGATCGCCTACGCCGCGCTCTTCCGCATGCTTCGCGTGTGCGACTGTCTCGCTCGTTCGGTTGGCCCGTGCACACGACGCGCACGGGCGTGCCCCGCTCTTTCAAGGCCGCGATCGCGTCGATGAGGCGGAGGTGGTTCTTGTGGGCCCACGTCTGGGCGGGGAACAACGCGAAGGGCGTGGCGTCGTCGGGCCGTCGCACGACCGGCGGCAGCGGGGGCGGCCCAGGAGCCACGACCGCGACGCGCGGCGGGGTCGACGCCATACGAGGCGATCACGTCGGAGCGCACGAACTGCGAGGCGACGACGACGTAGGTCGCTCGGTCGCAGCACGGTCCGTACACGGCGTCTCGCCGTGCCAGCTCGCCCGAGCTGAACAGGTCGGGGAAGTGAAGGTGCTGCAGGTCCCAGGGCTGATAGAGGTTCGGTAGCGAGGTGCGCTCTCCCGCCTGCGCGGCGAAGTGCACGACGTCGTAGCCGCCTTGCTCCACCGTCGCAGGTGACGACGGGAGCGTGGCGCGGGCCGACCTGAGCCATCCCGCGACACGTCGGGCGTAGGGCCCCATCGGCGACGCGCCGACCTTGCTCGCCAGCGTGCGGGCGCTCGTCGGCAGCTGCAGCGACGAGACTGGTCCGCCGATCTCGGACGCCAACGCGTCGAGCTGGGCCGACGTGCCGACCACCTCGAAGCGGTCCGCGCCTTCGAGACCGCGCGAGGCCCGCGACGAGTCCCTTGGCGTATTGCTCGATGCCTCCCGACGATCCGGGGGCGAAGCACGGTCTGATGGCAACCCGCATCGGTGCATAGCCTCGCCGTTGGAGTCGCTCCCCATCGAACTCTTGGGTCATTGCTCGGTGGGCGTCGTCGTTCGAGACCGTGTGTCGATCGTGCCGGCATGCCTCGAGGCCCTCCAAGCACGGGGGCCTCGACGCCCTCCCGACCCTCGCCGTCGTGGCTCCCGCCCCTGACCGCGCTCGGGCCGAGTGGCCTGTGCGCTTTCCGTGGGTCGAGTTCCAGTTCTTCGACGTGCCGCTGACCGCGGGCCGGTCGCGCAACATCGCACTCCAATGGGCCGACATCAGGTACCTCGCGCTGCTCGACGCCGACGTGACCGGCGAGCCGAGCTGGCTCGAACGATGCTGCGAGCGGCTGGCGGCGACTGACGGCACGATCGCGGTGCCGGCCGTGATCTACCCGAAGGGCGTCATCCACGCGGTTGGCAACCTCGAGTACGAGAACCACGTCGACGGCGTCACGAATGTGCACAAGGAGCATCGTTATTGGGGCATGCCGTATCACAGGGCGTGCGCGCTGCCGGCGGTGCAGGTCGACTACGCAGAGAGCCACGGCTTCGCGTGCGACACCGAACGCCTCAAGCAGGCGGGCGGCTTCGACGAAGAGCTCGTCGAGTTCGGCGAGGTCGACACGGGGCGTCGTGTGCGTGCGGCAGGCGGCACGGTGTGGGCCGAGCCAGCCGCGGCGGTGCACACCGATCAGGACAGCCTGATCGTGGTCGAGGACGTCGCAGTGTTCTCGGCGCGCTGGGATCCCGACGCGATCGAGCGGTCACGTGCGCACTTCATGGATGTCTGGAATGTGGATGTGGGCGAGCAGGGCGGGTTCGGCGAGTTCGTCAGCGCCTACAACAGTCGGCTCGGGGTGCTGCCGCGTCGCTACCCGCGCGAGTGGACGGTCGTCCGCGATCGCAAGGTGCACGGTCTCGCGATCCGCGGCTCGAAACGTGATGCGCTCCACCGCCCGCAAGGCGCGGCCGTACCTGGGCACCAGCTGAGCCGAGCGACGTCACAGATAGAGCGTGCGCTCTTCGACGCTGCCGATCACTCGTCCCACTTCGTAGGCGAGTGAGCGGAGCGCGGCTCGTCGCTGTTCGACCGGCAAGCGGGGGCTCATCGTCGACCTCAACGTGTGTACCGCCACGAGCGCCGGACGGTCGGCCAGGGGCGTCGCGGCAACCCCTGCGCCGGCGAACTGGCGCTAAAGGGTCACCTGCCGGCGGCCGTACACACATTGGTGCTTCCAAGCGGCGAGCCCCGCGGGGCGCAGCCGGTAGTGCATGACCGCGCCGGGAACCGCTTGGGGCGGATTGCCGAGCATCGTCGCCCGCCAGCTCACTGCGATGTCGTCGCCGGCTCCCAGGTACTGGATGTCAAACGGCCCGAGTTCGCGAGCGCAGCTCGGTCGTCACGGCGAAGTTGGCCGACGTCACCCACCCGAGGAAGCCCTCCCACGGTCGTACGCCGGGAAGGCTCGTGTCTTCCCCGTACCACGACCGCTGCCGCGCCGTCTTCAGCTTCAGCAGATCGAGAGAGCCACCGAGGAACGCGCCGTCGTCGGGACGCCCGCACGAGGCGTGCGACCCATGTCCGCGAGGCGCAGTCATCGGCGTCGCAGAACAGCAGCAGCTTCGCTGTCGCGGATTGCACCCCACGATTCCGTGCGAAGTTCGCTCCTCGTTGCTCTGACGCGTCGACCACGATGAATCGCGCGAACCGCGACCGGTACGAGTGCGCGATGGACGCAGTGGCATCGCGTCGACCCGTTGTCGGCGACGATGACTTCGAAGTCGCCGTCGAACTCCTGCGTCGCGAGCGCCTCGAGCTGCGTGCCGATCCATTGGCCCGCGTTCGCGTGCTGGGATGACCACGCTCGCTTCCTTCGGCTTGGGATCGTACGGACCCTGAGAGTGCATGCTCTAGATTCCCGCCCGTGGTGGGCGCGCGCGATCAGCTCATTCACCGGTTGCTCGACGATCCGCCGGCGCTCCACATGAATGGGCACGGGGAAGCCCTGAACCTCCAGATCGATCCCAAGCTGGTGCCTCACCTGCGTGACGCCGTGTTCCCGGGAGCGCAGACGATCGAGACCGGGGCGGGCATCAGCACGATCGTGCTGCTGATCCTCGGTGCGCAGCACACCTCGGTGTCGCCCGACGGTGGTGAAGCCGACCGGATCCGCACGTACTGCGCCCAGCGGTCGATCTCGACCGATGGCTACACGCACATCGTGGGGCGATCTGAAGACGTGTTGCCACAGCTGCACCTCTCAGCTCAGCTCGACCTCGCGATCGTCGACGGCAACCACGCGTTCCCCGCGCCGTTCATCGATTGGTTCTACCTGACCAGGTGGCTCAAGCCGTCCGGCGTGCTCGTCGTCGACGACGTGGAGCTGTGGACGGGAGCGGTGCTCGCCGACTTCCTCGACGGGGAGAAGGGCGTGTGGTCGCGCATCGAACGCAACTCTCGCTTCGCTGTCTATCGGTTGCTTCAAGACCCGGAGATCGCGCTCGGACGAGGTTGGGAACGTCAGCCGCACGTCTTCGCGAACTCCGATCTCGTCACGACCGGGCTGGCGTCCGGCCGGTTGACGTCGCGGATGCCGGGCCACCCGATGCCACTGCGCTTGAGCGCGCATGGCACGGCGCGCGTGGTGGAAGGTCACGAACTGACGTGACGTCGTTGAAACGTGCGGTCGTGTGGTTCCCTCACAACCCTGTGCCAGCACGGACCGGGCGCGCATGAGCGCTGCCTGTCGTTGCTGCGTTCGCTGCGCGACCTGGGCTGGTCCTCGGTGCTGCTGAGCAGCGACCTCGCGCTGAACCCCTGGACGTCTGCGAGCGTCGAGGAGCTCTCCGCGCTCGCTCGTCAGGGAGGTGCGGATCTACCAGACCCCACCGTGGGAGTCGCGGACGCTCTGGGCCGCGCGGAGATGGGCGTACGTGCGGCGCACGGTGGGACGTCCTGCGATCGACTCGTGGGCGGTCGTGCCGCCAGGCTTGCGGACATGGGCTCGACGGCAGACGGAATCGCTCGTCCCTGATCTCCTGCTGTCGTCTTACGCGCAGTACGACCCGGTCGTCCCTCACTTCGACTTCCTGTCGGTGCAACGCGTGATCGACAGCATCGACGTGGTGTCCGCCTCGATGGCGATGTGGTCACGGCTTTCGCCGTGCTTCAGAGCCGACGGTGACGCTCGCGACGATCGATGTCGCTGACGAGGTGCTCACGCCGGAGTTCCTGGCGGTGGAGCAGGCGTCCCTGTCAGCGCGTGAGGTGCGGCTTGTACGACCGTTACACCGACGTGCTCGCGATCAGCGCAGCCGAGGCGGACCGGATCCGGGGGCGCACGTCGCGGACCCGCGTGCACTACGTGCCGATGACGGCGCGTACCAGCCCGCGGGCCGAGCTCCTTCGACGGCCCCGCGGTCTTCGTCGGCGCACCCAACCCGTTCAACTTCCAGGGCCTGCTCTGGTTCGCACGCCATGTGTTGCCCGAGGTGCGTCGGCGCGCGCCCGACTTCGAGCTCGACGCTGCGGGTTCGACCTTTGCGCCCTGGCGCCCCGATCCTGGCATCGTGCTCCTCGGAGCGGTCGACGACCTCGACTCGCTCTATGCCCGGGCGGCGTTCGCGATCTGCCCGTTGCTCGCGGGCACCGGCGAGCAGATCAAGATCATCGACGCGATGGCCCACGGTCTGCCGGTCGTCGCGACACGGCAGACGGCCGGCAGCTCACCGATCGTCGACGGAGTGAACGGCTACGTCGTCGACACGGCGCAAGAGTTCGCCGAGCGTGCCGCCGAGCTCTGGAACGATCGCGAGCGCTGCCGGTCTCTCGGCGACGCGGCGCGCGACACGATCGCGACGAGCTACCCGCCGAGTCGAACCACCGAAGAGCTCGCGAGGGTGCTCGAGCCTTAGTCAGCGCCCCAGAGCCATCGGCGACCGAACACGACGGCTGTCTCGACGCCTGGCATCTCGCGAAGGGGGCCGCGACGCAGCGCATCACCGGCTCTCCGGATGACGAAGTGTGCCTTCGGCTTCCATCGGCCTCGCTTCGGGGCGCAGAGGTCGATCAATGTGAGGTGGGTCCGGACGTTCATGAACGATCGCTGGTGGGTGGCCTCCCACCACAGCCGTCGCCACGAGGCTCGTTCCCAATAGGCCCCGAGACGCTCGGGTTCCCAATCGATCACGACCGAAGTGCGGTTGGTCATCATCAGCGGGGCACCGTGACGAGCCAACCGCATCGAGAACTCATAGTCGGCGCCGTAGTGCGGGAGCTCCTGACGCGCGACGTTGCCGGCCGCCCGGATGAATCGGATCGGCACCAACGTCCCCCGCCCTTCGAGCGCGTCGACTGTCCACGTGCTGCCAGCCGGTTCCGGATCTCCGGCATGCGTTGCGTGAGCGTGTAGTCGCGCCAGTCGACCCAGACGCCGCTGTTCACGACTCGGCCCTCGCCTGCGCACACGATGGGAGCGATGACCGCGCCCAGCCGTACGGACTCGGAGACGAGCACGTCGATCAACTCGGAGGGACGTGCGTGTCGTCGTTGAGGAGGAGGATGAAGTCCTCATCGGCGCCGCGGCGCAACGCGTGGTCGATGCCGAACCACGTCGCTCCCGTCCACCACTGCTCGCCGATGTCGCCGATGAACGTGATGCCCTCGAGCCGTTGCGAGCTGCTCGGCGCTTCCGTCGCGCGATCCGCCGTCGATGACGACGATCTCGACGCTCGGATAGGTCTGTCGCTGCAGACCTTCGATGCACGCGCGCGTGACAGCGAGCCGTTCGAACACGGGCACCGCCACGAACACCTTCGGCTGTCTCGTTCGCCACTCGTCTCGACGCTACCGGTACTGTCGCTCGTCGTGACCGGGGGCGGGTGGCAGTACCTCGCAGTCTTCCTCGTGTCGGCGGCGTTCTCGCTGCTGCTCACCCCCTTGGTGTTGCGCTTCGCGCTCCGCCGCAACGTGCTCGATCTCCCGGGTGGGCACAAGAGCCACACCGACCCCGTGCCGTACCTCGGTGGCCTCGCGATCGTCGCCGCGTTCGCGCTCACGGTCGTGGTCGCGGCGCTCGTGCGGCCGCCGGTCTCGGGACGGGGCGAGCTGTTCGTCGTGCTCGGCCTCGCGGTGCTCCTCGCGTTCGTCGGCCTGCTCGACGACCTCACGGGCCTCAGCCCAGTGGTCCGACTCGTGGTCGAGGCCGGCGCCGGCCTCGCCGTGTGGGCCGTCGGAGGTGGCATCGACCTGTTCGGTCCCGGCGTCACCGATGCGGCGATCACGGTGCTGTGGGTCGTCGGCATCACGAACGCGTTCAACCTGCTCGACAACATGGACGGGCTGTCGTCCGGTGTCGCCGCGATTGCCGCCGGCTCGATCTTCGTCATCGCGTCCAAGAACGGGCAGTTCCTCGTCGCCGGGTTGGCCATCGGCCTCGCGGGCTGCGCGATCGGCTTCCTCCGCCACAACTTCCATCCGGCGCGGATCTACATGGGAGACGCCGGCGCGCTCTTCCTCGGGTTCATGCTGGCGTACCTCGGGATGAAGCTGCGCTTCGACGCGCCGACGAGCACGACGTTCCTCGTGCCGATCCTCATCATGGGAGTGCCGATCTTCGACACGACCCTCGTCACCGTCACGCGGCTTCGTCGCGGCGTGAGCCCGTTCCTCGGAGGACGCGACCACACGAGCCATCGCATCGTCCGCGCCGGGCTGCCGGTTCCCGCGGCGGTCGTGCTCATCTACACGATCGGGATCTGCCTCGGCATGGTCGCGTTCGTCGTGAGCCGCATCGACCGCACGCTCCGCGTACGTGCTCACGGCCGCCGTCGTGATCCTTGCCGTGCTGTCCGGAGTGCTGCTCTCGCTGGTGCCCGCAGACGACGACGGAGGCGAGCCGACCGGCTGAGGGCGCGCCCCTATGCTCACCCGATGGCCAAATCGCGGCGCACGTCGCACCGCCCGGCGCGCCCCTCGAGCACGACCAAGTCGCCCGCCTCGACGCCGGCCGCGCCCTCCCAAGGGACGATCGTCATCGACCCTCAGCCCGCGGCGAGCACCAAGGCCACTGCGGCCGCCAAGCCCCGACCCCAACAGGCGCCCGCGAAGGCGGCACCGGAGCCTCGAGTCCGCCTCCCGCTGATCATCGGTGCGGGCCTCTCGGTCCTGTGGCTGCTGCTCTGGGTGATCGGCGTGCTGTCGACGTTCGGGCTCGCCCTCTTCATGATCGGGCTGTCGTGGGCGGCGATCGCCGTCGTCGACGCGAGTGGTCACCTCTGGGACGCCACCGACCCCCTCCGCAGCGCCCGGCGGATCGGCGTGTTGTGGGTCGTCGTCGCGCTCCCCGTCGCCTTCGATCCCGGCACCGCGGAGCGGTTCGGCCTGGCGAAGCTCACCGTGCTCATGGTCGGCGCACTCGCGCTGGCGATGCTCTGGATCGTCGACGCGATCACGAACACCAAGCTGCCCGACCTGCGCACCGGGTTGCACTGGCCGATCCTCGCGATGGTCGTGGTCGGCACGCTCGCGACGATCCTCAGCGTCAGCCCCCGCCTGAGCCTGGTCGGCGCCTACCAGTCCTACGACGGCCTGCTCGCCCTCCTCTCGTTCGCCGTCGTCGCCCTCGTCGCTGCCGAGTCGTGGCGAGCGAGCGACCTCCGTCGCATCTTGACGACTTTCGTGCTCGCCGCCGGCGGGCTCGTCGTCCTTTACGGCCTCATCCAGACCGCCGACCTCGAGCTGGGCACGCACTGGGACTGGATCCACTTCGTGAACGCCGGCGCCTCGTTCGGTCCGACGAGCACCGTGTGGTCGACGTTCGGCAACCCGAACCACCTCGCGGGGTTCATCGCATGCCTCTTGCCGATCGGGGTCATCGTCGTGATCAGCGATCGGTCGCTGATCGTGCGGGCGATCACCGGTGCCGTGCTCCTCGGAGGCCTCGTCTGCCTCGTCGAGACGAGCAGCCTCGGCGGCCTGGGTGCTTCGGTCGGTGCGCTGGTGCTGACCGGAGTGCTGCTCGATCCCGGAGCTGAAGGGCCGGCGCCGTCTGGCCCTCTGGTGCGGCGCCGGCGTGGCGGTCGCCGTCGCGCTCGCCTTCGTCATCGTCGGAGCGCAGGGCACGATCTCGCACAAGCTCGACGCCATCACGAAGTGGTCGTCGGGCACCAGCACCGCGGCGCAGCGCGTGCAGTACTGGCACTCGGCGGTCGACATGGCGAAGGACCGCCCGTTGCTCGGCTGGGGGCCCGACACGTTCGGCTACCTCGCGCCGAAGTACCAGACGCAGAAGTTCGTCGACGCGTTCGGTCCCGACCAGGTCATCAACGCCGCGCACAACACGTTCCTCCAGACGCTGGCGACGAAGGGCGTGCTCGGGCTCGCGGCACTCCTCTTCTTCCTCGTGTGGCTCGCGTTGCGGTCGGTCGGCGCGTGGCGCAACGCACGCGCGCGCGAACGATCGGACGAGGGATGGCGCGAGCACCGGCTGATGCTGACCGCCGCGCTCGGCGCGATCGTCGGCGTGCTGCTGCAGAACTCGTTCAACGTCGAGCTGCTCGGCGTGAACATCGTCTTGTGGGCGATGGCGGGTGTCGTGAGCGTCGTCGCGCTCGCCGTTGGCGTGCCCGCGTGCCTCAGCCCTGCGCGCATCGTGCGGGTGACGCCGTTCGACGAGAACGCCCTCGCCGAACCCGTGCGTCAGCCACGCAAGGTCGCACGGCGCTCGGGCGTCGGCGGTGCCGCTGGCGATCGGCGTGGTCGTCGTGGTCGCGCTCTCGTGGTTCGCGAGCACGTGGTGGCGCGCCGATCGCTCGTTCCAGGCTGCGATCGACGGCACGGTGCAGCTCACGTCGGGCGAGAAGCTCTCGTCGACCGCGCAGCAACGCATCGTGAACTCGACGCTGAGCCAGTTCCACGACGCGTCGCGCGGCAACACGTCAGAGTCGCGCTACCCCGTGGCCGAGGCGAACTTCGTGCTCCAGGCGCTCGCCGCGACGAACTCGCTCACGGCAGACAACGTGAGCGGCCTCGCGCCGGTGAAGGCGATGTTGCAGTCAGCGGTCGATCGGGCGCCGCGAGACCCAGTGCCCCTCTCCGCCTACGGCAACCTGCTCGCCCGTCTGCGTGACATCTCGCCGACGAGCGGTGACCCGAAGCTCGAGGCCGACCTCTTCACCCGGGCCGCCCAGGCGAACCCCTACCACCCGAGCTTCGTCGCGTCAGAGGCGACCGCCCTGCGCGCGAACGGCGACCTCGCCGGCGCCCGCGCTGCTGTGGATAACGGTCTGACCAGGTTCCCGAAGGATCAGAGCCTGCTCACTGAGGGCGTTGCCACCGCGAAGGCCCAGAACGACACCGCCGCGGCGGACGAATTCCAGAAGCGCCTCGACGCCCTCAAGGCGGGCTGACCTGGGCCGATGCACCCGCGACGGTTCTTGACCTCGCGGATTTCGCCCCCTTAGGGTGCCCGCAGCCGAATTTCAGGTGTCACGAGTCGTCACACCTGGGGTTCTCGCTACGAGGGGCGGCAGGGCTTCTGCCTGTTCCCGCATGCGATCGCGGTTTCCGTTGGACGGATGCGTCGATCGCAACCAAGACAGGACAACAACCAGGAGGTTGTATGAAGTCACCGTCCCGCAGGTTGCGGCGGTTGGTCGGCGCTGGTACCGCCGCCCTCCTCGCCGTCGGCCTCGCACCGATCCTGACGTCGGGGGTGGCGCAAGCAGCGTCGACCAACACCCCGGCGATCGCGGTCGCGAATCAAACCGTCATCGGTGTCGGCCAGGCCGGCTCCGCGGCCGGCGACCTCACGATCGGCGCCAGCACCACCACCTTCAACGCCGGTGACCAGATCACCGTGCAGGTGACCCAGCCGGGCGTCGGCACGCCGACGATCACCGCTGGGCCTCCGCCTGCGGACTGCCGCCGAGATGAACCCGAACTGCAACGGCGGCTCGACCGGCATTGGGCACTGACGCCGACTCCGACCCGACGCTGCGTCGGGCGCCGGCGACCGGCGCTTCGTCGCGTACGCCGCGACCCCGACGGCCGCTGGCCCGACCGGTGGCACGCTCACGCTGCTTCCCGGCGTTCCCGGTATCTTCGACGCCCGCCGGCACCGGCGGCACCATCCCTGGCTTCTGCAACAGCCAGGACGGTGGCACGAAGATCGACATCTACACCTTCGTCGTGGCGACGACCGGCCCGGGCCCGATCGCGATCGGCAACATCAAGTACGACGTTGGTCGTGGCACGGGTCTCTCGAACAACGCCGGCGCCACCACGCGGCGACACTCGACCACGACCGGCCCTGTCCGCCAGTTCATCTTCTTCACGAACGTCACGACCGCGGTCACGACGCTCTTCAAGCTGAACACGGCGAACAACGCGCTCGGCGCTGGGACCGACTCGAACGCGTGGATCACCACGATCGGCATGACGGGTCCGCCCAAGGCGTTCGCAGTGACGACCGGCACGAACCTGACCAAGACGATCAGTGGCATCACGATCACTGAGTTCGTCACCGACGCGTTCGGCGTTGCGGGCACCGCCGAACAACACGTTCTGCATCGACATCGCGTCGGGCAACGCAACGTTCGGCGCTTCGCCGAGCTTGAGCGTCACCGGCTGCGGTCTCGCGACCGACCTGCTGCAGCGATCGCGCTGCCGCTGGTCCGCCGACGACTGACGGACCGGCCCCGGCGGCGCCAGCACCCGGGTGTCGATCACCATCTTCAACAACCCGGCGAACGTGCTGTCGTCGCTCACGCTGAACAACCTGGTGCTGAACATCAACACCGCCACGGTTGGCTCGGTGCGCGCGATCCTCACCGACTGCGGTGATCAGTTCGGTCCCGGCGGCTCGCTGCCCGGCACCAACGTCGACTCCAGCCCCGCCGCCGGTCCTGCCGGCCCGTTCCCGCAGTCCGCCGTTCCTGGCGGCGATCGAGGACGCCTTCGGTGGTGCGCTGTCACGGCGGCCGGTCCGCCTGCGGGCAACGACGGTCCCCCTGGTGGCATCGGCACTGAGCGCCGGTCCCGGTACGATCCACGCGCGAACGACTTCGTGCGTCAGCAACAACACATCTTCGACACCATCGGGAACTTCTCGGGTCCGAACGACAGCGTGAACGACCTCAACCGGGTCGTGCTGTTCTTCCTCCTCCTGGCTGACCGCTCCGGCGGCAACGATCGTGTTGCCACGGCGCGCATCCTCCAGCAGGAGAAGTACGGCCTGGCGGGCGTCAACCTCCCGGCACGGCTTCCGAACAAGTGCAGCACCCCGGGTCCGATTCAGGTCACGGTCGTGAACGTCAGCCGACAGCCGTGAGCTCCAGGCATCCCGCCGGCCAGCAGGCCTGCGGTGGTACCCGCTTCGCGCTCGTCGCCACGGCAGACAACTTCCCCGACGCGCTTTCGGCCTCGTACGCGGCCGGTCGCATCGGTGCGGCGATCCTGCTGGTTCGTCCCGACGGTTGATGCTCTTGCTCAGGTCCAGCTCGCCCTCACAGAACCTTGGTGTGAAGACGGTCTTCGTGCTGGGTGGCCCCGCGGCCGTCCCGGACACGGTCGTCGACTTCCTCAAGGGTCTGAACACCAGCTGCACCACTGACACCCAGTGCGGCGGCGTCTCGAACTCGGTGACCAACGGCGACCCGCGGGTCGCTCCCGGCACGAAGCTGACCGTTGCCCGGATCCAGGATCCGCTCAACGACACCCGCTACGGCACCATGCGGCTGCTGAACATCCTCACGGGCCTGCCCGTGTCGATCCCGGTGGTCGTGCAGCAGGTGCAGCCGGCATCTGTTCGGCAAGTTCGGCACGCAGGCCGCGCCGATCTCGCCGGCGAACGTCTGCACCTTCTGCCGCAGCGCCTTCGTCGTCTCCGGTGCGAACTTCCCCGACGCTCTGTCGGCGGGCGTCCGTTCCTACGCCGATGGCATCCCGATGATCCTGACGGATCCGGCCGCGCTCTCGCCTGAGGCCGCCCAGACCCTCAAGGACCTTCAGACGCAGCAGGTGTACATCGTCGGTGGTGAGGCAGCCGTCTCGGCCGCTGTCGCCGACAAGCTCACGAAGGCCACGCAGGACGGTGGGCTCGGTCTCGCCGTCGCCCGTATCTCGGGCGCGGATCGTCTCGCCACGGCCGTCGCAGTGCATCAGTTCGCGGTGCGCAACGCCACGAACACCAGCCTGCCTGGGCTCAGCCTCAGCAGCGCCACCGTCGGCGTCGTGATCCACAACATCACGACGGTCCTGCTCGCCCGTGGCGACACCTTCCCCGACTCGCTCACCGCAGCGGTTCAGGGCATCGGTTCGCTGTTCGGCGTGCAGGCCGATCAACGGTGGCATCGGCACCGGTGCTGATCCCAACAAGCTCAACTACGGACCGCCGCTGGCTTCGGCGAGGCGAGCATCCTGCTCACCGTCGATCCCAACAACCTCGGGGCCTCCACGGCGTCGCTTCTCACCACGGTGGGCGGCGGCACCAACGGCCTCGCTGGTTCGGTCAACGCCATCAAGTGCCTCGGTCTCCAGGCTGCGATCTCTGACGCAACCTGCACGGCCGCTCAGAGCGCACTCGCTGGCATCACCACCTAGTCCGTCCAACGGCAACCTGAGAGAAGGGGCCCTTCGGGGCCCCTTCTCCGCGTTTTGGCGCACGCGTGCCGTGGGTATGAGGCTGGTAGCGTCGCTCCCCCTACGGGGTCGGCCGAAGGGGAGGCAACAATGCGGCGGAAGGGTTCATCGCAACGCTCGCGGTGGCGGCAGGGGTCTTGCTCGGGGCGGCTGGTCTCGCGGCAGTGCCGGCCGGCGCGGCGATCCCGTTCATCGACGCGAGCACGTTCAAGGCGGCCCAGACGCCCGAGATCCCCGTCGGGTTCGGCGGTGGCGTCGCCGGCGACCTCACGATCGGCACGAGCGCCACGACGTTCCAGGCGGGCGACACGATCACGGTCTCACTCGACGACAGCGACTCCGTGGCCAACTGCTTCGACGGCGTGGGCTTCCGCGACTTCGTCGCGTTCGCCGGCACCCCGATCGCGCACATCCCCGGCCCCACGGCGTCGGTGCAGGTGAACATGGGCTCGACGCCGCTGTGCGCCAGCCAGGAAGGCGGCACGCAGATCGACACGATGACGGTCAACGTCCTCATCGGCGGCCCCGGTCCGATCACGGTGACGAACATCCGCTACACGGCTGGCTCCAACGGCAGCCTCAACGGGTCGGCGGGCACGGGCCCCGTGCAGCTGAAGGTCGCCGGCGGCGGCGCGGTCGGCCCGCCGTTCACGCTCTCGACGGCCGAACACGTCGAACGCGTGGCTCACGACGATCTCGCTGACGGGTGGCACCGTGAGCGCGCCGATCACGCTGCCCTCGCCGCCGGTCGCGATCTCGCCGCTGGTGATCAGCGAGTCGGTCGCTGACGCGTTCGGTCCCGCCGGGCACCGCGAGCGACGTCTGCCTCGACACCTCGTTCAACAGCAGCAGCTCGGCGCCCAGCATCGTGTGGGCGTCAGTGCCGACCTCGGCGACGACCGGAGGCGTCGGTGGCGACGGCGTCAACGGCGTCACGATCGAGACGGGCCCGGCGGGCCCGAGCTCGCGGCTGAAGGTGTCGATCCAGAACGCGCCGTCGTCGGTGGTGAGCACGCTCACGCTGACCGGCATGAAGATCCAGCCCGGCACGACGCCCGGCAAGGCGCAGATCTTCCTCACCGACTGCGACTCGCCGCCGTTCGGCACTCGCAGCTCGGGTGGCGATCCCGCGAGCGGCACGACGTTCGACACGATCGGCTACTTCTCGAACCCGAGCACGAACATCACGGCCTCGCCGATCGTGGTCAACCCGTCGAGCAAGACGATCACCCGCATCTCCGGGGCTGATCGCATCGACACCGCGAACGCGATCTCGCAGTCGAGCTTCCCCGGAGTCGGCACCGCGAGCGCGGTCGTGCTCGCTCGGGCCGACACCTTCCCCGACGCGCTCGCCGGCACGCCGCTCGCGGCAGCGAAGAGCGCGCCGCTCCTGCTCACGGGGCCCGCGTCGCTCGACTCTCGGACACTCGCCGAGATCCAGCGCGTGCTGACTCCGGGCAAGACGGTGTTCCTGCTCGGAGGGACCGCGGCGCTCTCGAGCTCGGTCGAGTCCGCGATCACCCAGGCCGGGTACCAGGTCGTGCGCTTCAACGGCATCGATCGGTTCGACACCGCGATGCGCATCGCCCGTGACGGCCTCAACAACCCCGCCACGCTGTTGGTCGCCGACGGCCTGAACTTCCCCGACGCGCTCACCGCCGGCGCGGCCGCCGCGAAGTCGCAAGGGCGCGGTGCTGCTCTCGGCCGGCGCGTCGCCGGTCGCGATCACGTCGTCGTACATCAGCTCGCGTCCCGCGGGAGGCACGCTGTTCGCGATCGGTGGCCCCGCGGCGCAGGCGTATCCGGCCGGGGTCGCGATCGTCGGCGTCGATCGCTACGACACCGGTGGGCAGGTCGCCGCGCGCTTCTTCCCCGGCCCCGGCACGATCGGGCTCGCGTCGGGCACGAACTTCCCCGACGCGCTCGCTGGCGGCGCGCACATCGCGCGGTTCTCGGGGCCGATGCTGCTGACCGACCCGTCGACGCTGTCGCCGCAGACGCAGGCGTACCTCTCGGTGAAGGCGCCGGGCATCGCCGGTGGCTTCCTCTACGGCGGCACGACCGCGGTCAGTGACTCGGTGAGGCTCGCCGCGCAGGTGGCGATCGGCGGCTCGGCGAGCTGACCTGCTCACCCCGCGGTGACTGCTCGGCGCCTCGGCGCGCCGGTAGCCTCGAACCCCATGTCGAAGAGCCTCCGCCTCTCGTTGCTCGCCCTCGTGGCGGCATCGGCGCTCACGTTCGCGGCCTGCAGTGACGACAGCGGCTCGTCGTCGGCGGGCACGACTGCATCGGGTGGCGCGGCGACGACCGGCGCATCGGGTGGCGCGACGACCACGCTCGATCCGGTCGTCGGCAACGTCGACCTCGGGCCGCTCGCCGGGTGCCCGTTCTTCACCGCCGCCGATGCGAAGAAGTTCCTCGGCACCGACGTCGGCCCCGTCAACATGAAGGGGAGCCAGGTCGACGGCGACCACGATCCTCGCCGTGTGCGCGTACAACGACACCTCGGGCATCCCCGAGAACGGCGTGTCGGTGAGCGCCAAGCTCGTGCCGGGCTCGGGTGCGAACCTGCAGGGCGACATCGTCGACCTCGAGCAGAACCAGCTTCGCCGGTCGTCGAGCTGCAAGAGGTCGACGGCATCGGCGACGCCGCGCGCGCGGCGATCTTCCCCGGCAGCAACATCAAGTCTGCTCGTGGTGTTCGCCGGTCCGTACCAGCTGCAGATCGCGGCTGGCCCGAACCAGACGATCGAGCAGGTCGAGCAGCTCGCCCGCGAGATCCTCCCCAAGCTTGCCGCCGAGCTAGCTGCACGCTGGGCGCAATGACGACCGCCCTGACGCTCGACACTGCTCCCGCGCGAACGACCGCCCCGCGCACGCGGTTCGTCTCGCTCGACGTCGTACGCGGGCTCGCGGTCGCGGGCATGGTGCTCGTCGAGAACCTCCCGGGCCCGCTCGAGTCGTTCCGTTGGTGGCGTCACGCCGCGTGGCACGGCCTCACCATCGCGGACGTCGTGTTCCCGCTCTTCCTCGTGCTCGTGGGCGCCGGCATGGCGCAATGGCTTCGGCCGCCCGTGTCGGCATCGACGATGCGCCGCTTGGTGCTGCGCTCGCTCGCGCTCATCGCGATCGGCCTCGTGGTCTTCGGGTGGTGGGGCGAGGGAGGCGGGCTCGACTCGTTGCGGATCCCCGGCGTGCTGCAGCGCATCGGCCTCGCCGGGCTCATCGCCGGCGTGATCGTGGTCGGCCTGCGCAGGTGGTGGGCGGTTGCGATCGCCGGCGCGGTGCTGCTCGTCGTCTACGGATGGGCGCTCACGGTTCCGACCGTCGACGGGTGTCGCGGAGTCGACGTGCCGGCGTGCACGGTGCCAGGGCAGCTCGACTCGGCGACGTTCGGTTCTTCCCACCTCTATCGCGACGGTGCCGCGGGCTACGACCCGGAGGGGCTTCCCTCGACCGCGGGCGCGGTGGCGTCAGTCCTCGTCGGATGGCTGGCCGGTGATCTGCTCCGTCGACGCCGGCTGGGCGAGCTCTTCGCGCTCGGAGGCGTGGCGCTCGTGCTCGGGTTGCTGTGGGAGTCCACGATCGAGGTGAACAAGCGGCTCTGGACGCCCTCGTTCGTCCTCATCACGGGAGCCATCTCGATCGGGCTGATCCTCGCCGCGCACCTGACGGTGGATCGAAGTCGTGTCGCGGCAACGATCGCCACGCCTCTGACCGCGCTCGGACGGAACGCGCTGCTCGTGTACGTCGGTCAGCACGTCGTCGGTGTGTGGCTGTCGCGGGTGCACATCGGGTCGGTCACCGCGTCGACGTGGCTCATCGAGCACGTCGCGCAACGATGGGTCGCACCACCGGGCGCGTACTTCGTCTATGCACTCGGGATGCTCGCGGCCTGGACTCTCCTCGCGTGCGCGCTGCACGCCCGTCGCTGGTACGTGACGCTGTGAGGCGTCGGTCGATCGCCAGCGCGGTGCTCGTGGCGTCGTGCCTCGTCGCCGCGTCGTGCTCGTCGGGCGGCGGCTCGGGCGCGTCGAGCACCGCGGCGGGCTCGACGACCACCGCGAACGCGAGCGGAGGGTCGTCGACGACGAACCCGTCCTCTCCGACGACGACTGTCCTGCTCGACAAGCCCGACCCTGCGCTCTCCGCGCTTCCCACGAACGACCTCCCGACGGGCGTCGCCGCGGGCTCGCCGTCTGCCGAGGTGGTGACGCCGTCGTCGATCGCCCAGAGCTCGACATCGAGCGTGCCCGTCGCGCCGGAGTTCGTGACCCCGGCGACCGGAGGAGAGCCACCGACAGCGGTGGTCCCGCCCGCGTCACCAGACCTGAAGATCCGGTACATCGTCATCCCGCACCCCGACGACGAGTTCGAGGCGTGGTCGATGGTCGCGCAACGACACGACGCACTACATCGTGTTCATCCTGCTGACCCGGGGCGAGCACTCGAGCTACTGCGACGGCAGCGGCATCTCTCAGATCCAGGCCGACCGCGCCGAGCGGTACCCGGAGCCTCAGCCATTCACCGGTGACGGCACCGAGGGGTGCGCGCAGGACCGGCTCGACGCGTGGTCCGCGTTCCTCGACGCGCGTGGTGGAGTGGAGTCGGCGATCGGTCGGCCCGGCTTCCTGGGCCAGTTCGATCTCGACGTCCCCGAGGGCGCCGCGGTGCCGAGCAAGATCGACGAGTCGGGCAAGCGTGTGGCCTCGACCAAGTACCAGCTCTGGGTGGGAGACAAGTCGGCCCGCTTCGCGTTCGACTTCGGGGATCGCGACCTCAGCCTCAACGAGGTGGTGCTCGGTGTCGAAGCGGTGCGCGGCGCTGCGCACGCGCGTGCTGCCCGTGTCGGCCGAGGACGACATCGTCGCCGGCGCGTACTTCAACGACGAGTTCAGCCCGTCGATCCGCTACGAGCATCCCGACCACAAGGCCGTGCAGGAGGCGATCAAGGGCATCGACTTCGGCACGCCGGGCCCGCAGTGGGGACGCACGGTGCCCGAAGACCCGCAGGTCGCCGAGACGCTCGAGGTGCCGCCCTCGCTCTACTGCGCGGTGATGTGCGTCGAGCCCGAGCCGATCGACCCGGCCTCGAACCCGTTCGCGTTTCGCACGGGAACGTTGCAGCAGACCTATGGATGGCTTGCGCCCGCGTACTGGGTCGGGGCGGAGCTGCCGAGTGGCTCTATCTTCAGCCGCGTGCAGCCGTTCTGGAAGAACTTCTATGGACTCGTGCAAGCGATTCGTCACCGGGATGCGTCCCCCGGGCGGGCGAGTCCCGCCGAGACCTGATGAAGACCGCCGCCGATCGGCTCGCGATGCGGGTCCGGGGCGTGTACTCGGGATCGTCCTCGACTACCCCGTCCGCCCGCGGGCACGCTACGGCTGGGGCGCTCCCTTCCACACGGCGCTCGACGCGATCATCGAGCCCGGCGATCGATCGCTACCGGCGGTGCTCGAGGGGTTCCTCGTGCATCGGGTCGAGCTTCGGCGTCGATCAAGCCGACGCCCGGCTGTCTGTCACCGGGACCCGCAGTGGCTCGAACGACTTCATCCCGGGGCTCGACGGCGTCGCGCTCTACTCGTTCGTCGCCGACCTGCGGCCTGTCGACCTACCTCGAGATCGGGCTCGGGCAACTCGACGAAGTTCGTGCGACGAGCCATCCGTGACCACTCGCTGATCGACCACGATCGTGTCCGTCGATCCGTTCCCGCGCGCCGAGTGCGACGAGCTGTGCGACGAGGTGATCCGCCAGCCGGTCGAGGACGTCGACCTCGCGTTGTTCGACCGCTTCGCAGGCGGGCGACGTGCTCTTCGTCGACAACTCACACCGCGCGTTCCAGAACTCGGACGCGACCGGTGATGCTGACCGAGGTCATCCCGACGCCTCCCGAGTGGCGTGCTCGTCGGCATCCACGACATCTTCCTGCCCGAGGACTATCCGCCGCAGTGGGCTGACCGCTACTACTCCGAGCAGTACCTGCTCGCGGCATGGCTCTTGGGTGGAGGTGGGGGTTGCGAGGTCGTGCTCCCCGCGCACTACATCCGCAGCATCCCCGAGCTCGACACGCTGTGCGACCCGATCTGGGCGGCGCCCGAGCTCGCTGCGGTGCAGCGCCACGGCGGCGCGTTCTGGTTGCGCACCGGTTAGTCGGCGGGGCGCAGTGCGCCCGCCGGGTGCACGAAGCACCGGTTGTCGAGCGTCAGCGAGAAGGAGCCGGCTGAAGCGGAGCGGAGGCCGGCGACGAGGACTTCGCGGCGACGATCGCGTACTCCTGAGGCCCGAACAGCACGCTGTTGAGGCGATGCAGTGCCTCGTTGATCGTCGCCACCTGCGCCGGCGCATCTGTGGTCTCGTCGAGCAACGGCACGGCGAAGAAGTCGGCGGGGGAGTGGAAGCGGACCTCGACGTCCGCGAAGCCGGCCCGCTCGCAGAGGAACGTGACGAGCGAGGGGTGCAACGGCCACTTGTGGGTCGGGTCGAGGATGTACGAGTGGCCGAGCACGATCAGCGCGGTGGGGTTCGGCGTCTCGCACACGAGCACTCCGCCCGGTCGCAGCTTCGCGGCGGCGAGGTCGAGGAAGCGCACGAGGTCGGCGAACACGAGGTGCTCGATGACGTGGATCGCGGTGATCGCGCCGACGCTGCCGTCGGGCAACGAGCCGAGGTACGACAGGCCGTCGCCTTGCACGACGTCGAGGCCGCTCGCTTGCGCTTCTGCCACCATGCCCGCGTCGAGGTCGACCCCTCGGCTCTCGACGTTGGCTTCGCGCAGGGCGGCGAGCAACCCGCCCGCACCGCAGCCGACATCGACGACCGGCGCGTGCTCGGCGAGGAGCTCGACGTACCGCTCGGCGAGGGTCATCGCGACCGCGGCGGGGTCGCCGCGGAACCTGCGCTCGAAGCCCACGTAGTCGAAGTCGACATGGTCCCGGCCCGAACTTGTCGCGTCGGGCGCAGCCGAGTGTCGGCGCGGTGGCGCGACAGGTCCGGTGGGGCGGGCCCGCACGGCGCGGTCGAGACGCTGGATCTGGTCGCGCAGCTCCGCGAAGCGATGGGGCGCCGCGGCGATGCCCGCGTCGGGAGCGATGGCCCGGCCGAGGTCGTCGAGCGTGCGCTCGAACGCCATCAGCTGCGCCTTCACCAGCTCGAGCTGCACGCCCTGGACGCGGATCTCGTGCAGGGCGTCGTCGGCAGACGCGAAGAGCTCGATGTTCGAGTCGAGGATGCCGAGCGCATGGATCGACGGCACCAGCTGCGTGACCTGCTGCTGCAGCGCCGCGACGAGCGCGGCGAGCTCCTGCACGCGGCCCGTCGTGCGCGTCTCGACCCGCACGGCGACCCGCTCGCTCACTCGCACGGCGATGCCCTCGAGCGCTCGCCTCGCGATCGGGCCGACGACCGCGGCGACCGCTGCTCTCGCCCGCTCGGTGAGGGGCGGTGGGGGCGGGCCCGGCGGCTCGGGTGCCGGCGGCTGGCCGAGCGCCGCCCGCAGGTCAGCGACGTGCTCGGGGGTGAGGTCCGGATCGGCGTTGCTCATGCGACGTGCAGCTCTCCGATGCGGGCTTCGGCTCGCGTGATCGGTCGGGACAGCGGAGGGGTCGGGAGGTCGGCGAGGTGAGCGAGCACCCTCGACGTGGGTGACGGCCAGCGGAGCGCGAGCGCGACCGCGGCGGCCGCCAGGCTCAGGTCGTGGCGCTCCTCGACGAGCCGCCGGCCGGCGTGCCCGATCGCCGCGGCGCTTCGATGGTCCGCGCCGAGCGCACTCGCCATCGCCGCCGCACTTGCCCGATCGCCGTCGCAGACGAGCATGTCGAGGCCGTCGGTGCCTGCGAGCAGCCGGGCGGTCGACGTGTCGGTGACGAGGGGAGTGGCGAACGCAAGTGCCTCGAGCGCGGTGGTTCCGGTTGCAACGACCGCGGGGCAGAGCGAGAGGAACGTGCGCTGCTGGCGCCACGACAGGCCATCGGGCATCTCGACGGGCACGTCGATGCCGAATCGGCCCCGCCAGCGCTCACGCATGAACGGCGCGATGGCCCGATAGTGCCGTACGTCGACCGCCGGATCCGGGGTGGCAACGACGAGGAGGGCGCGCTCAGTCCATTCGGCGGGAGCGGGGTCGCTGGGGTCATGCCACAGCACGAGGCGGCCGCCGGCCTCGCGGGTCGCCTCCCTCAGGCGAGGTGCTCGCCACGACGTCGCGAAGACTGCATCGACGGGCAGCCCGGGATGCCAGGCGACGACGTGGCATTGGTCGAAGAGGGCGCGCAGCAGGGGCGCGGCCGCGCCGGCACGCTGCACGTGAGACACGACGCCCAGAGCGGGAGACCTCATCGCGCCATCGCTCCCGACAGCAACGCGTCGATCACCGGCTCCCATGAGAGCGACGCCACGCGCTCGCGGCCCGCGCGACCCAACCGCTGGGTCAGCACGTCGTCCGCGACGATGCGATCGATCGCTGCTCCGAGTGACTTCGCGGTCGGCTCGGCAACGAGGCCGTTCTCGTCGTCGGTGACCCACTCGAGCACGGCGCCGGCATCGCTCGTCGTCACGACCGGTTTGCCGGCTGCGAACGCCTGCAGCGTGATGTACCCGTAGTCCTCGTCGTACGGTGCGTAGAGCACGGCGCGCGCCGAGGCATAGCGTCGCACGAGCTCGTCTTCGCTCGTCCATCCCAGCAGCTGCACTCGACTCGTCAGTCCGAGGCGATCGATGCGCGCCTGCAGCTCGCCTCGGAGGCTGCCCGTGCCAGCGATGTGCAGGGGCACGTCCGCATTCGTCTCGGCCATCGCGTCGATCAGCAGCCCGGGTCGCTTGTTGCGCTCGAGGCGGAGTGCGGTGAAGAGCGCGCCCTCGGAGGGACCTGGGTGGAGTCGGTCGAAGTACGGCGGGGGATGGGGGAGCGGCGTCGACGACAGCCCGTTGTATCGAGCGAGGCGGTCGGAGACGACGCCCGAAAGCGTGTAGCGAACCGTGGCCTCCTCGAGCGCCCGGGTGTCCCACTCGACGAGGAGCCGCTGCTCTTCGAGCGCGCCGTCGTCGAGGTCGAAGTCGCTGAGCTCTGAGCCGGCCAGGTCGTAGGCGACCCGGTGCTGATGGAACAGCCACACGACCTTGCGGGGATGGCGCACGAAGTACGACGGGAAGTTCGTCGCGATCACGAGGTCGGCGTCGATCGGGATCATCCGCCAGGCCATCGCCGCGTCGAACACCCGCTCGCGCTCCCACGCGGCTGGCAGGCGCACCAGGTCGACCCGGTGGCCCGCGGCCCGGAGCGCGCCGACGAGGTTCTCGAGGAGCTGCTCGGCCCCGCCGTACATGAACGGCACCTGGGCGCCACACACAACGATGTCCATAAGCGGTCGAGACACAGTAGGCGGATGCTGTGCTGGTCCCGGTTACCCTGCGATGCCTGTGGAGCGCACCGGTCGACTCGGCTTCGTGCCGCCCCGCTATGGGCCAGGCGTCGTAGGGGGCGCCGAGGCCGTGCTCGCCGAGACGGCCCGCGGGCTGGCCGAGCGGGGATGGACGGTCGAGATCCTCACGACATGCGCTCGTGACCACTTCACGTGGGCCAACGAGTTCCCCGAAGGTGTGTCGGTCGACGGGCCGTTGACCGTGCGGCGGTTCGCCGCCGTCGTCGACACGCCGCGCATCGAGCGAGCGACGCTCCACGCGCGGATCCTCGCGGGCGAGACGCTCACGATCACCGAGCAGCAGCGGTGGGTGAACGACGACCTGCGGGTGCCCGACCTGTTCCATCACCTCCTCGATCGCGGCGACGAGTACCGCGCGCTGGTCTTCGCTCCGTACCTGTTCTGGCCGACGTTCGCGTGCGGGCAGGTCGTGCCGGAGCGCACGATCCTCATGCCGTGCCTCCACGACGAGCCGGAGGCGCGGCTTCCTCTCTTCGCGCCGCTCTTCTCCGGCGCGCATGGCGTGTGGTTCCTCTCCGAGCCCGAGGCGGCGCTCGCGCATCGCATCCAACCGCTTCCGCCCCGCACCGCGCTGATCGGCGCGGGCGTCTCGGTCCCCGCGGGCTACGACCCTGAGGGCTTCCGCAGTCGCTACGGCCTCGACGGGCGCTTCGTGCTCTACGCGGGGCGCCGCGAGGGAGCGAAGGGTTGGGAGGCGCTGGTCGACGCGTTCGCCGATGCAGTCGCGCGCCACAACCTGCCGTTCACCCTCGTCACGACGGGCACCGGGCCGGTGAAGCCCCCCGACTCGCTCGTGGGCCGCGTGGTCGACCTCGGCTTCCTGCCCGAAGACGAGCTCGCCAACGCGTACGCCGCGGCCGACGCGTACCTTCAGCCGTCGGCGCTCGAGAGCTTCTCCCGCACGATCATGGAGGCGTGGCTCGCGGGCACGCCCGTCATCGCGAACGCCGACGCGGCGGTTGTTCGCTGGCACTGTGAGCGCTCGGGCGCCGGCCTCCTGTACGAGACGCCCGAAGAGCTCGCCGCGTGCCTCGACTTCGTGGCGCAGCGGCCCGACGAGGCGCGCAAGCTCGCGGCCCCTGGTCGCGCCTATGTCCTCGCGCACTACGCGCCGACCGATGTGCTCGACGGGATCGAGAGCACCTTGCTCGAGACTGGACGCGGCCATGAGCCGCATCCTGATGGTCACGCCCTACGCCCCCTACCGCGACGGCATCGCCGCGTATGCGGTGCAGCAGGTGAAGGCGCTGCGGCACGAGGGCAACGATGTCGAGGTGCTCTCGCCCGCGCCGTCCGCCGCTCACCAGTGGCTCGACCTCCGCAATCGGAGGGGCCCGGCGGCGCTCGCCCGGCGCGTGAGCCGGTTCGATCGGCTCGTGATCCAGTACCACCCTGACGTCTTCCACCCCGTCGGTGTGTCGGCGCGCGACCACGCGATGAGCACGGCAGGGCTCATGGTCGCGTGCCGCCTGGCGCACGAGAGCGAGATGGTCGTCCACGAGTTCGACGACGAGCCGCTCAGGTACGGTCGGCGCAACCGCGCCCTCACCGCTCGCATGTGGCGGTCGGTCGACCGGCTCGTGTTCCACACGGCGATCGAGCGCGACAGGTTCCTCGCCGTCTGGCCGGTGCCACCTGAGCGCACCGCGCTCGTCGCGCACGGTGCCAGCTTCGTGCCGCACACGAACGCCGACCGCGCTGCGGCTCGGGCGATCCTGGGCCTCCCTCTCGATCGGTTCGTGTTCGTCGCGATCGGGTTCATCCAGCCTCACAAGGGCTTCGATCGGGCGGTCGCGGCGTTCGCGGCGAGCGGCGCCGCATCGGTCGGCGCGCAGCTCCACGTCGTCGGATCAGTACGTGTCGACGAGCCGGCGTTCTTGCAGCATCGGGACGAGCTCGCCGCAGCGATCCGCCAGACCCGAGGCGCGACGCTCCACGACGCCTATCTCAGCGATGAGGCGTTCGACCTCTGGCTCGTCGCGGCCGACGCCGTCGTGCTGCCCTACCGGCAGATCTGGTCGTCCGGCGTCATGGAGCGCGCCTCGCTCTACAGCCGGCTGGTGATCGCGACGCGGGTCGGCGGCCTCGGTGAGCAGGCACCGACGGGCACCGTCCTCGTCGACGATGACACCGTGCTCACCGCCGCGATGGCCGCCGCGGCCGGCGTCATCGGGTCGCCGTCACCACCGACACCGATCGAGCCGTGGCCCGACGGCGACCGAGACACGATCCAGGCCGAGGTCCGCCGCCGCGCTCGCCCGCCCCAATGATCAAGGATTGGCCTCGGACGGCGCCTTCAGATCGACCAGCCATGCGTCCCCGTAGGGACGTGCTGTCGCTCCGGGCGGGAGCTTGGCGACGATGTCCGCGAGCTGTTGCGGCGTGAGCTGGTTCACGCCGAGATGGAGCACGACGTACCGCACGTCGAGCGCCTGCAGTCGGGCGAGCGACTCGGGCGACGGGAACGTGTCGAGCAGCTGGACGTCCTCTGCATAGCCAGGCGGGAGGTAGCCCGAGTACCCGTTGACGCGTGGATGCCAGTCGATCGTCCCGAAGAGCATGCGCGGGGCTTCCACCGTCGCCCACTCGAAGGGCTGGGAGATCGGGGGCACCATGGGCAGCTCGACGACCGCTTCGCTGCCGCGGTCAGCGAGCGCCCGGTACACATCGAGGGTCGCGTCGCTCGTCGAGACCGGCGCGGTGATGACTGGTGCCGCCAGCTCGACGAGGATGAGCACGCCGACGGCGACAGCGACCACGCCTCGCCACGCCTGCCGAAGCCCGCGCGTCAGCACCGCGAATCCCTTGCCGGCGAGAACGGCGAGAGTGAGCCACGCCACGACTGCGAGGCGCGCCGAGACTCGGATGCCTGAGAACCCCGGCACGTGATCGCGCAGCAGACCGAACGGCGCGGTCACGCCGTAGACCTCGGGGCCGATCGCCAGCACCAGCGAAGCGGCTCCTGCCAGCAGGAGGAGCCGCAGCTCGCGATGGCGGCGAGCCTCGATCGACTCCTCGCCGTCCTGCAGGTCGTCGCGCCATGACTGCCCAGCGCGACGACGGATCGCGACCACCAGCCCGACGGCAGCGAGGAGCAGCACCGAGAAGCCGAGGAAGTGCATGTGCTCGCCGTCGCGCTCGGGACCGATGCGCGCCATCCAGTCGTAGAGGTAGCTGCGCGGCGCGGGCGTGAAGAAGTCCGCCGCCTTGAGCCCCCACGCGGGCACCGATGGGCGCTCGAAACCCGGTTGCGACTGAAGCCGCGCGTACCCGACCGCGAACGGCGCCACCAACACCCCGGCGACGGCGACGCTGATCGCGATGCCTCTCCAGAACCCGGGCTTCAGCCGGTAGCGCTGCGACCAAAGATGTCCGAGCAGGACGACGCCGGCGCAGACGGCGAAGACGACGCCGTAGTAGAGCGCTCCGAGCGCGATCGCTGCCGCGACCACGCCGAAGAGGACGGCGTTGCGGGTCGTGGGTGCATCGAGCAACCGGAACAGCAAGAGGAAGCCGAGCGGGAGCATCCCCATGAGCTGGAGCTGGGGATGTCCCCAGTGCGCGAGGGCGTAGCCGCTGAACGTGAACGCGAGCGCCGCCAGGATCGCGGCGTCGTCCCTACCTGTGAGCCGTTTGGTGAGCGCGTACGTGGTGGCCTGTGTGAACACCATCAGCAGGAGGTTGGTGAGGTTCAGCGCGGCGACGGAGCTGCCCGTGATCGTGTGCAGCAGGCCGTAGATCGGTGCCGCGGGCAGCAACAAGTCGGAGTAGGCGAGCGTGAGCGACCGCGGCCAGAAGATCGGCGCGTTGAACAGCTGCAGCGGGTGGGTCAGCAGCGCGTGGACGTCCCACGACATGATCCACGCGACGAGCGCCGAGTCGCCGGTGTTGTTGGGAAGCGTGTGGAAGATCCGGTGCGGCGTCGGTCGTCGCATCAGGAGCACCGTGCTCACGAAGAGGAGGCCGAGCAGCGACGGCTTCACCCACCGGGGCCACCTCTTCGGCGGCGAGATCTTCGACGAGACGACCTCGGCGGGCCCTTGGTCGGTGTCGATGCGCGAGACGGTGGTCAACGCGAGCCGTGGTGCGGGCGGCCGGAGTACTTCACGATGCAGTACAGCGCGCGCATTCCGTCCTTCCACCCGATCTTCTTGCCGTCTGCGTACGTGCGCCCGTCGTATGAGATCCCGACCTCGTACACGCGCCACCCACCCCGCGCCACCTTCGCGGTGATCTCCGGCTCGACGCCGAACCGGTCTTCCTCGATCGTGAGCGAGTCGAGCACCTCGCGTCTGAACGCCTTGTAGCAAGTCTCCATGTCGGTGAGGTTCAGATCGGTGAACATGTTCGACATCGTCGTCAGCACCTTGTTGCCGACGGAGTGCCAGAAGTACAAGACGCGGTGCGGCTGAGAGCTGTGGAAGCGAGAGCCGAAGACGACGTCGGCCTTGCCGTCGAAGAGAGGTTGCAGCATCACTGCGAACTCACGCGGGTCGTACTCGAGATCAGCGTCTTGCACGATCACATACTCCGACGTCGCCTCGGAGAACCCCCGCCGCAGCGCCGCGCCCTTCCCCTGGTTGACGCCTTGGGCGAACACCTTCACCCTCGAGTCGGCGAGGGCGCGGGCCGTGTCGAGCGTGCCGTCGGTCGAGCCGTCGTCGACGACCACGAGCTCGCGGGTGTAGGGCGACGCGAGCGCGGCCTCCATCACGACCTTGATCGTCTGGGCCTCGTTGAAGCAGGGCATGACGACCGACAAGCACGGAACGGGCGTGTCGGCCATCGACACAAGGCTAGTGGGAGGTCACCGGAGGGCTTGAGCCAGGGACCCGAGCGCCTCGGCGATCGCGAGGTGGTCCTCGTTGTCGCTGAGCGCCGACGCCTGGTCGCTCACCTGCTCGGCGAGCATGCGCAACGTCGTCGCCACGGTGTCGCACTCACGCTGCGTCACCGTGAGGCGGTCGGCCCGGAGGAGCCCGACGAGCTGGTCCCGCTGCAGCTGCACCGATGGCGCCGCTTGATCCGCGGCGAGCCGTCCGTCGAGCACACCCCGGGCCGTCTCGACCACCCATCGCACTCGTGCCGCCGGCTCCATCGGTCCCGATCATGACCCACGCGGAATGACAGAGTTGACGGATGCCGGTCGTGCAGGTGCTCGCCTTCGTGGCGGGCGTCGCGATCGTCGCGTACACCGGGTTCGCCGCACTTCGCACGGTGGTGCTCCCGCGGGCGGCGAGCACGATGATCAACCGGATCGTCTTCATCGGGATGCGGAAGGTGTTCAACGTCCTGGCGCACGAGCGCCGCACCTACGCGGCGCGCGACCGGGTCATGGCGCTCTACGGCCCGGTGTGCCTCGTCCTCCTGCCGTTCGTCTGGATCTCGCTGATGATCATCGGCTTCACGCTGATGATGTGGGCCCTGAACGTCGAGCCGTTGCGACAGGCGTTCATCCTGAGCGGATCGTCGATCTTCACGCTCGGGTTCGCGGCGCCTCACAACCTGCCGATCGACCTGCTGGTGTTCCTCGAGGCGATGATCGGCCTCGGCCTGGTCGCGCTGCTCATCAGCTACCTGCCATCGATCTACACGGCGTTCGCTCGCCGCGAGCAGCTCGTCGGCATGCTCGAGAGCCGCGCCGGCAGCCCGCCAAGCGCTGTCGTGATGCTCACCCGCTACACCAACATCGGCGCGATGGCGAACCTGGACGACGAGCTGTTCAAGCGGTGGGAGACATGGTTCAT
This sequence comes from uncultured Acidimicrobiales bacterium, assembly GCA_963739555.1. Classification (GTDB taxonomy): domain Bacteria; phylum Actinomycetota; class Acidimicrobiia; order Acidimicrobiales; family DATKAS01; genus DATKAS01. Next base: position 369,917 of record CAVUAV010000013.1, read on the forward strand.
CGACGTCGAGGAGAGCCACACGTCGTTCCCCGCGCTCGTGTTCTTCCGCTCCCCTCAGCCCGAGCGATCTTGGATCGTCGCCGCCGGCTGCGTGCTCGACACGGCAGCGATCGTGATGTCGACGGTCGATCGCCCCCGCACCGCCGCCACCCAGCTGATGGAGCGCACCGGCTACCTGTGCCTGCGACGCCTCGCCGACTACTTCGGCATCCAGTACGACCACGACCCTCGCCCCGACGATCCGATCTCGATCACGCGCCGAGAGTTCGACCTCGTGGTCGTCGAGCTGCAGGCGGCCGGCCTTCCCCTCAAAGCCGACCTCGATCAGGCCTGGAGAGATTTCGCGGGCTGGCGGGTCAACTACGACACCGTGCTGCTCCAGCTGGCCGCCCTCGTGTTCGCTCCGCCCGCCCGCTGGGTCTCGGACCGAGGGATCCCCACGCCGAAGCCGAAGATCTTCAGGCGTTCGGCGCGGGCGGCGTGACGCCGGGCACCGAGTCGCGCAACGACGGCTCGAGCTCGAAGTAGTCGGCTCGTTGATAGCTGCACACGCGCGCCACGAGCATCGACGGGAACGAGCTGACGCGTCGGTTGTAGTCGCGCACGTCCGAGTTGTAGAGCCGGCGGGCGGCCTGGATGCGATCCTCGGTGATCACGAGCTGGCGTTGCAGGTCGAGGAAGTGCGTGCTCGCCTTGAGCTCGGGATAGGCCTCGGCGAGCGCAAAGAGGGAGTGCAGCGCGTCGGAGAGGTGGGTCTCGTCTCGGTTGTGCTCGGCACCTGTGCCGGTCGCGCCGCGTGCGGCGCTGCGCGCCTCGGTCACGTCGACGAGCACTCGCTGCTCGTGGCCCGCGTAGCCCTGCACGGTCTCGACGAGGTTCGGTACGAGGTCATGGCGCCGTCGCAGCTCGCTGTCGACGTTCGCCCACGAGTTCGCCATGAGCGCGGTCTGCGTCGCGAACCGGTTGTACGAGACGGCGAACAGGAACCCGATCGCGACGACGACGGCGAAGCCGACCCAGACCATGTTCATTCTGCGTGACTCATTGCGCGGGCCACATCTCGTACACGAGACGGGGGATGCGGGCGACGATGGTCTCGGTCAGCTTGTAGAGCGGCGGCAGCTCGTTGCCCTTGAGCCGCTCGGTGTAGAGCACGATCCAGCGGTTCTTGACCTCCATCTCGACGAACCCCTTCGTCGCGGCGAGAAGATCGATCATCTGCGCGTCGAGGAATGCGTTCGCGAATCGTCGATCCTCGGACGTCACGTAGAACGTGCGGTTGAACTCCTCGGACTCGAACTCGATGTCGCGCACGCCGAGCACCGACGCTGCCTTGCTGATGAGGCCCTCCTTCGTGAGCGAGAGCTGCGGCCAGAGCCATCCGACCTCGGCCGTCGCGCACGTGCGGCGGTGGTACGACCGGTGCGCGACGCCCTTGGTGTCTTCGTACTCGTCGTACCACCAGTAGTCGAACACCCGGATCGGGTGCTCGGCGTCGGGCCGCCACATCACGTTCTGGGTGCCGCGGCCGTCGCCCTCACGGAAGAGGTCGAACGGAGGACCGGCGCAGTCGAACGGGTCCTGGGGTGAGAACGAGAGCCCGGCGCGCTTTGCCGACGACACGAGCAGGCGGTCGCGGTTCCGCTCGCCGATCATCATCGAAAGGCTCACGAGGCCGGCCACCATCGCGGCGCCGCCGATGAGGATCACCCAGAGCACAGGCAATTATCGGCCAGGACCGTCCCGCGGGTGAGGTTCATCCGCCCGTGACCGCCAGCGTGGCGAACGCGAGCAGCAGCACGAGCACGATCTCGCTGTTGTAGGCAGCGTGCGCGCGCGTGCTCTCCATCATCGCCTCGTACGGCCGGCCCGTCGCCTTGTAGCGCCTCAGGTAGCACCACATGAAGTAGCCGCCACCGATCGACAGGGCGAGGGCGACCCCGATCGGGATGCCGATGATCGCGTGCGCCAACCCGAACTGCACCGACTTCGCGACCCGCTTCCGTCCCGACCAGCTCTCGGCCCCGAACCGGAACATCCGCTCCTCGGTCTGTGCGAACAGCGGGATCGCGGGAAGCAGCACGAGCATGAACGCGATCGGCACGAGCCACTCGAGCGCGGTGCCACTCGTCTGCTCGGTGCCACCCGTGACCGGGTTGCCCGTGCCGCCGATCGCAGTCCACCAGCCCCACCGCAGCACGGGGAGCTGGATCAGCAGGCCCGCGACGATCAGCACCACGAGCAACACGCAGGGCGCCATCAGGAGGTGCCGCGGGCGGATGCCTCGCACGATGAGCAACGTGTACGTGCGACCCTGGCCCCGCAGCGAGAAGCGCGCGCCGCTGACGAGGCGCACACCGACGAACCCGAGCACACCGATCGTGAGGAGGTTCAACAGCACCGGAGTTAGAGTCGCACGACCGCGCACAGCTGGCACCGTCAGGGGGATCGCAATGGCCTGGGACTTCTCCACTGAGCCCGACTTCGAAGCCAAGCTCGACTGGATGAGGAGCTTCGTGCGCGAGGAGATCATGCCGCTCGAGACGCTGGGCGAGATCTGGCGCACCGAAGAGGGTCGTCGCGTGTTCGCGTCGATCACTGCGCCGATGAAGGAAGAGGTGAAGCGGCAGGGCTTGTGGGCCGCCCACCTCCCGCCCGAGATGGGTGGTGGCGGGTTCGGGCAAGTCCGGCTCGGCCTCATGCACGAGATCCTCGGCGCCTGTGCGTATGCGCCCTCGATCTTCGGGAACAACGCCCCCGACTCGGGCAATGCCGAGCTGATCGCCGTCGGGATCGAGGAACGGCCCGACAGCGCGTGGCAACGCGAGAAGTACCTCGAGCCGCTGCTCTCGGGAGAGATGCGCTCGTGCTTCTCGATGACCGAGCCCGGTGCCGGCGCCGATCCGACGCTCCTCACCACCAGCGCGGTGCGCGACGGCGAGGAGTGGGTGATCAACGGGCACAAGTGGTTCTCGTCGAACGCGTCGATCTCCGACTTCCTGATCGTCATGTGCCAGACGAACCCCGACGTCGAGCCGTTCCGCCGCTTCTCGATGATCATCGTCCCCGCGGACGCGCCCGGCGTGAACATCCTCCGCGACGTCCCGACGATGGGTGAGCCCGATCACAAGACAGGCGAGCCCGGCGGCCACGCGGAGATCCTGTACGAGAACGTGCGGGTGCCGCTCGAGAACATGATCGGCAACGAGGGCGACGGGTTCCTCCTCGCGCAGAAGCGCCTCGGTCCCGGCCGCATCCATCACGCGATGCGCTGGCTCGGGCAGTCGCAGCGGGCGTTCGACATGCTCTGCGAGCGATCGTTGTCACGGTTCACCCACGGCTCGCTTCTCGCCGAGAAGCAGATGATCCAGGACTGGATCGCGGAGTCGTATGCCGAGATGCAGGCCGCGCGTCTGCTCACCCTGCAGGCCGCGTGGAAGATGGACCAGGTCGGCGCGTCGAAGGCCCGAGTCGAGATCGCGATCATCAAGTTCTGGGGAGCGAAGGTCCTCTACAACGTGATCGACCGCGCCATCCAGGTGCACGGGTCGCTCGGTTACACCACCGATCTGCCACTCGAGTCGATGTACCGCGCTGCGCGTGCGGCGCGCATCTACGACGGCCCCGACGAGGTGCACAAGGTGACGGTCGCTCGCCAGACCCTGAAGCGCTACAAGGCCGCCGACGTGCCGTCCGAGCACGTGCCGACCCGTCGCAAGGCGGCGCTCGAGAAGTTCGCCGACCAGCTCGACGCGATCGCCGTATCTACCTGAGCCGTCCGCCGCTGCGCTTCGGCCGGCTCCGGCTCGCTGCGCTCGACAATCGGTGCTGTCGCGCACCCGGGCGGCGCACTGCGCCGCCCCTTCTACCGCTCCAATCTCATCGGGGTGTGAGGGATGCCGTCGTCGAGGAACTCGTCCCCGACGACCTGGAACCCGAGGGCGCGGTACCAGTCCACCAGGTAGCTCTGCGCGTCGAGCACCACCGGGCCCATCGTCGCCGCCAAGGCCTTGTGCATCGAGCGCGGCGGCGAGCCCCTGGCTTCGCGCGCTCGGCGCCGTCACGACCCGACCGATGCGGCTCGCGCCATCCGGCGGGCCGTTGAGCACACGGAGGTACGCCACCACCGTGCCGTCCGCCTCGCTCCAGAGGTGCAGCGCGTCGGGCTCGAGGTCACGGCCGTCGATGTCGGGATAGACGCACTCCTGCTCGACGACGAACACGTCCGCGCGGAGCTTCAAGATGCCGTAGAGCACGCTCGGCGAGAGCTCGGCGAACCGAGCCACCTGGATCACGGCAAGACGTTACGGAAAGACGCTACGGAAAGACGGACGTGACCGACGTCTGCGCCGCCGCCGCGCCCTTGATGAGGTCGAGCGCCTGCTTGCCCGGCATCCCGCTCTCGATGCTGACCGGCTCGCTGAGCGAGTAGAGCGTGAAGACGTAGTGGTGCGTCTTGCCTGCGGGCGGGCAGGGACCACCCCATCCGAGCTTGCCGAAGTCGTTCAGCGCTTGCACCGCGCTCGGCGGCGGCGCGCCCTCTTGGAGCTCGGTGACGATCGTCGGGTCCATGCCCACGATGACCCAGTGGATGAAGTCGTTCGCGTCGGAGTCGGTGACGACGAGCGCGAGCTCGGCCGTCCCCGTCGGGACCGCGACCCACGACATCGGCGGCGAGATGTCCTCGCCCTTGCACGTGTACTGCTGTTGGATCGGCGTCGTCTCGCCGAACGGCGTCGCGAGCTGGAAGGTCGCGTTCGGGTCGAGCGTCGAGCTGGTGACGATGCTCGCCGTCTGGTCGGGCTTCGAGGGTGCGAGCGTGCGACCGTCGTGCGAGCACCCGGTGATCCCGAGGGCGCCCGCGACCCCGAGCACGAGCAACAGACGGGGGCGCACGAGATCTCAGTCTGACAGCCCGGCCCCTCCATCCGAAGGCACCTAGGTTGTCGCCGTGCCCTACGAGCCCACCCTCGAGTCGTTGCGCGCCCATCCGCTTCCGGACTGGTTCGCCGATGCGAAGCTCGGCATCTTCATCCATTGGGGAGTGTTCTCGATCCCCGCCTGGGCTCCCGTGACCGGCGGGATGTTCGACCAACCCGACCCATTTCGGAACACGCCCTACACCGAGTGGTACCTCAACTCGCTGGCCCTCGAGGGCAGCCCCGTGCAAGCGCATCATCGCGAGACCTACGGGGCGGACTACTCGTACGACGCGTTCGCGCCCCAGTTCAAGGAGGCCATCGCGGGATGGGACCCGACGATCTGGGCCGACCTGTTCGCCGCCGCAGGCGCCCGCTACGTCGTGCTCGTCACCAAGCACCACGACGGCTTCCTCTTGTGGCCCAGCGCGACACCGAACCCGTTCAAATCCGGGTGGCAGAGCGACCGCGACCTCGTCGGCGAGCTCGCCGACGCGGTGCGGGCACGCGGCCTCACCTACGGCCTCTACTACTCCGGCGGCCTCGACTGGACGTTCGGCGGGCTCGGGATCGACTCGATGCGCACGCTGATGAAGGCGATCCCGCAGAGCGACGAGTACGGGCGCTACGCCGACGCGCACTGGCGTGAGCTCATCGAGCGTTACGAGCCCGCGGTGCTGTGGAACGACATCGGCTATCCCGTCGCGGGCGGGTCTCCCCAGCTCTTCGCGGACTACTACGACGCGCATCCCGACGGCGTGGTCAACAACCGGTTCGACTTCCTCGGCGTCGCGGGCGGCACCGCGCACGCCGACTTCACGACGCCCGAGTACGCGCAGATGGACGACATCACCGAGGCGAAGTGGGAGGCGTGCCGAGGCATCGGCCACTCGTTCGGGTTGAACCGCAACGCGCCCGACGACGATCTTCTGAGCGTCGATGCGCTGGTCCATCTCCTCGTCGACATCGTCAGCAAGAACGGGAACCTGCTGCTGAACGTCGGGCCCGCCGCCGACGGTCGCATACCGCACGCGCAAGCGGAGCGGCTGCTCGGCCTCGGTTGGTGGCTCAAGGTGAACGGCGAGGCCATCTACGCGACGCGGCCGTGGACGCGCGCGATCGGGTCGACGACCGAGGGTCTCGGGGTGCGGTTCACGTCGTCGGGCGACAGCGTCTATGCGATCGCACTCGGCCGCCCGCCGAGCCGCACCTTGACGATCCGTGATCTTCCCGTCGACGGCACCGTCACCGTCGAGATGCTCGGCCACCATGCGCCGCTCACGTGGCGCGCCCGGGGCGCAGACCTCGAGGTCACGCTCCCGGCGGAGCCCATCGACACACCGGCCGTCGCGCTCCGAATCCGGTAGCGCCCGCTACCGTGGCCTGGGTGCAAGAGCCGCTCTGCCTCCTGACCGTCCACGCCCATCCGGACGACGAAGCCTCGAAGGGCGCGCCGACGGTCGCTCGCTACAACGCCGAGGGCGTCCGCGCGGTGCTCGTCTGCTGCACCGGTGGCGAAGAGGGCGACATCCACAACCCCGCGATGGAAACGCCCGAGGTGCGCGAGAACATCGGGCCGGTCCGAGCCGCAGAGGTGGCCGAGTCGGCCCGGATCATCGGGTACAGCGAGCTCGTCATGCTCGGCTACCGCGACTCGGGCATGCCCGACTCAGAGGCGAACAACGATCCCCGTTGCTTCGCGAAGGCCGACTTCGACGAGGCGGTCGGCCGTCTCGTCGCAGTGCTGCGTCGCGAGCGCCCGCAGGTGATCATCACCTACGGAGACGAGCAGCGGGGCTATCCGCACCCCGACCATCTGCGTGTGCACGACATCTCGCTGCCGGCGTTCGAGCGAGCGGGCGATCCGGAGTGGTATCCCGAGGCGGGCGAGCCGTGGCAGCCGCTGAAGATGTACTACACGATCTGGTCGCGAGCCCGAATGGAGGCCGTGCACAACAAGATGCTCGAGCTCGGTCTCGAATCGCCCTACGACGAGAAGTGGTTCGAGCGGCCGTGGCAAGACGATCGCATCACGACCCGCATCGAAGTCGGCCAGTGGCTGTCAGTGCGCCGCGATGCCTTGCTCGCGCACGCGACCCAGATCGACCCGACGTCGCCGTTCTGGTTCGGTCTCTCCGACGAGGTGCTCGCCGAGCTGTACCCGTGGGAAGAGTGGGTGCTCGCGCGGAGCCTCGTCGGCACACCTGCCGAAGGTGAGATCGAGCACGACCTCTTTGCCGGAGTCCGCTCGGAGGCCCGGGAGAGCGCCTGATCGTCCAGGGCTACGCTCGCCCGATGGCGAAGTACCTCACGCAAGAGTGGCTCGACGAGAACGTCCGCCTTGCGCAGTCCTTCCCCGAGCGGGCCGGTGCGACCGCCCACATGCAGTACCGCATCACGAACATGCCCGACGGAGGCCGACGACTGCTGGTTCTACTGGGTGATCGACAACGGCAAGCTGCTCGAGGCCACGCTCGGCCAAGACCCCGACGCCGAGTTCACGATGACGGTGTCGTACTCCGACAACCGGCTCGTGCAAGAGGGCGAGCTCGACCCGAACGCCGCGTTCATGCAGGGCAAGATGAAGGTCACGGGCAACATGGCGAAGCTCATGTCGCTGATGCCGCTCACGGCGAGCGCCGAGTACAAGGCAATCCAGGACCAGATCCGCGAGGTCACGGAGTACTAGCGGTCACCTCGACCTGACCCGTGAGCGACGGGTCGAGCGAGTCCTTGTACTTCACGGTGCCTGCGTCGGCGAGCAGCACGACGGTCGACTCTCCGGGCCGCAGCGCGCCCGTGTCGAACGAGCCGTTGTCGGCCACGACGCGATGATCTTGGTTGTCGTCATTGGTGAACGTCACCGCATCGCCGGCGGTCACCGTGACCGCATCGGGATCGAAGCCTCCGCTCGTGATCTTCACGGTCGCCGCGCTGACGGGCACAGCCGAGCTGAGCGCCGCGCTGCTGCTCGACGAGCTCGAGTCGTCGCTGCACGCGGCGAGCCCGAGCGCCGCCACGGCCGCGACGATGACGAAGGGCGAAGCGGCGCACTGCGGTCATCCCTCCCGCTGGGCGGTGCGGAGCTGGCGGAACCCGATCAGGTGCGCGCCGGAGCGCGCGAGCGAGTCCGCGAGCGCCTCGTCGTGCACGACCAGCTCGTGGTCGTCGACCCACGCCGCCCAGTTCGGAGAGAGCGCACGCACCTCGGGCGTGTCGATCATCGGCTGGACGTGCACTTCGGTGACCCCCGGCTGCAGCGTCGCGAGCGTGCGCTCGACCCGCTCGCGGCTGCCTGCCTGGTGCGCGGGCGTGAAGTGGTCGGGGAAGAGCACGCCTTCCTCGGCGGCCAGACGGCGGAAGGGGAAGCCGGTCGCCGCTTCGGTTTCGGCGCTCGGGAGGCGGATCGGCAGCGCGAAGTCGACGGCGAGCTCGAGGTAGATGTCGAAGAACTCGGGCCGCAGCTGCATCGAGCCGAGGTGCGAGGCGAGGTGGGTGACGTCGAAGCCCCAGAGGATGGCGCGCTCGATCTGCACGCGGCACTCGCGGCTCACCTCGTCGAGGTCGGCATGCTCCCAGAGGTCGTCGACGCGGCGGGGAAAGCCGCCTTCGCCGTCGAGCAGTGACGGCGCGTGCGTGACCGGTCCCCATCGGTACAGCTCGTGCTCGGCGTTGAGCGTGAGATGCACGCCGATGTCTTCACCCCGGTACTGCGCAGCCGCCTCGCGGGCCCACGGGGCGGGCACCATCAGCGAGGCGCTCGTGGCGACGCCGTCGCGCAGTGCGTCGTACACCCCGACGTTCGACGCGTGGCACGCACCCAGGTCGTCGCAGCTGATGATCAGGATGCGGTCGTCGGGCCGATAGCCGAGCCGTTCGGCCAGAGTTGCCACGGCTCGGAAGATACCGGGTGCTCACCCAGACGAGGCACATGACGACCACAGGCCACGTCCCGCGTGGCGTGCATCGGCGACCGCGGCCCTCAGCTGGTCGACATAGGTCACGTTCGGTGGGATCGTCAGGAGCAGTGCGTAGCCGTCACGCGCGAGCTCGAGGTTGACGAACAAGCCGTCGGACTCGCGGTAGACGTACGCGAGCAGGCGGTCGTAGCGATCGCGGGCCTCGACGTCGCGCTCGAGGCGCACGGCGGTGCCCGCCGGCAGCAGCGCCTTGGTGTGGTCGGACGCCTCTTTGCCGTAGCACTGCACCGGCTTGCGGGGATCGACGGTCTCGGGCGTGTCGATGCCGATCAGCCGGACTCGCTCGTCGCGCCCTCCGACGTGCACCACGATCGTGTCGCCATCGACGACGCGCTTCACCACCGCCTCGCCGGTGCCGACCCCCGGACCGCTCTCACCCCCGCATGCCGCGAGCAGCGCCAGCGCAACCATCACCACCCAGATCTGACGCATCACTGCTCCGCCACTTCGACGATCGAGGCGGCCGCCGCCGCAAACCTCCAGCACCCTGATGATGCCAGGGGGGTGTGACATTCCCCGCCCCTCGCGCCGAGAACGGTTGGGGATCAACTCGGAGGCCCGATCGGTCGATGTCCCGGCATGCCGCGCCGGTTCGTCCTCGCCGCTGTCGTCTTCGCGGTCGTCGCCACGACGGCGGCGTGCCAGGCCCGCCTGCCTGAAGCGCCGGGGTGTCCCGTCCTCCCTGACAACAGCATCTGGCACGCGAACGTCTCGAAGCTCCCGGTCGACCCACGTTCGAGCGCCTACGTCGCCGCGATCGGCGACTCGGCTCCGCTGAAGGCCGACTTCGGTTCGGGGCTCTGGGACGGCGGGCCGATCGGCATCCCGTACGCGGTGGTCGACAGCCACACGCCTCGCGTCGCCGTGTCGTTCGACTACGCGGACGAGAGCGACGCGGGGCCCTACCCGATCCCCGACGACGTCCCGATCGAGGGCGGAGCCCAGAGCGATGGCGACCGCCACGTCCTGCTCGTCGACAAGGAGTCGTGCACGCTCTACGAGCTCTTCGCCGCGTCCCCGCAGGACGACGGCTCGTGGCATGCCGGCTCGGGCGCGATCTGGGACCTCAAGTCGAACGCGCTCCGCCCTGACGGATGGACCTCAGCCGATGCCGCGGGACTCCCGATCCTTCCCGGGCTCGTGCGCTACGACGAGGTCGCGAGCGGCTCGATCGGCCACGCGATCCGCGTCACGGTGCCTCGCACTCAGCAGGCAGCGGTCTGGCCGGCGCGGCATGTCGCGAGCAGCCGCACGGACGCGTCACTGCCGCCGATGGGATTGCGCCTGAGGCTGAAGGCGAACGTCGACATCAGCCGCTATCCGCCGCAGGTGCGCGCGATCCTCACCGCGCTGAAGACCTACGGGCTGATCGTCGCCGACAACGGCTCACCGTGGTTCATGAGTGGCGTTCCGGACGAGCACTGGGACAACGACATGCTGCACCTGCTCGGCCAGCTCCACGGCTCGGACTTCGAGGTGGTGGACACCTCGAGCCTCATGGTCGACCCGAATTCGGGTCAAGCTCGCGCGGGTTAGAGGCGCTCGATGATCGTGCCGGTGCCGAGCCCGCCACCGCAGCACATCGACACGAGGCCGTAGCGCCCGCCGGTGCGCTCGAGCTCGTAGAGCGCCTTCGTGAGGAGGACCGCGCCCGTGCCGCCGAGCGGGTGGCCCAGGGCGATGGCACCGCCGTTCGGGTTCACCTTCTCCATGTCGGGGTGGATCTCCTTCGCCCAAGCGAGCACGACGGACGCGAACGCCTCGTTGATCTCGAACGTGTCGATGTCGTCGGCGGTCAGGCCCGTGCGCGCGAACAGGCGCTGCGTGGCGTCGATCGGGCCGGTGAGCATGAGGACAGGGTCGACGCCGACGAGGCAGGTGTCGACGATGCGGGCCTTCGGCGTGAGGCCGAGCTGGTCGGCACGCTCCGCGGTCATGAGCAGCACGGCGGCCGCGCCGTCGGAGATCTGTGACGACGAGCCGGCGGTGTGCACGCCGTCCTCACGCGCGACCGGCTTCAGTGACGCGAGCTTCTCGAGCGTGGTCTCGCGGAGGCCCTCGTCCTTCGCTACATGGTGCGTCGAATCCTTCGGCTTGCCCTCTTCGTCGACGTCTGGCGCGTCGATCTCGACGATCGAGCCCGCGAACCGGTCCTCGTTCCACGCGCGGATCGCATGCTCTTGCGAGGCGAGGCCGAACCGGTCGGTGTCGTCGCGCGTGATGCCCCACTTGTCGGCGATGCGCTCAGCCCCCTCGAACTGCGAGGTCATCTCGTAGCGAGCGAAGTACGAGTTCGGGATCGGGCGGCCGAGCCCGAAGTCGCGGCGGCTGTCAGATCCGATCGGGATGCGGCTCATCACCTCGACACCGCATCCGATGGCGACGTCGACGACGCCCGAGCCGACCAGTGACGCCGCGAAGTTCGTCGCCTGCTGCGACGAACCGCACTGCGTGTCGACAGTGGTCGTGGGCACTGACAGCGGCAGGCCGGCCGACAGCCACGCGGTGCGCCCGATGTTGAAGCCCTGCTCGCCGACCTTGCTCACGCAGCCGGTGACCACCTGCCCGACGTCGGCGGGATCGACGCCGGATCGCTCGACGAGCGCGGCCTGCGCCGCAGCCAACAGGTCGGCCGGATGGATGCTCGACAGTCCACCGCCCCTGCGGCCGACGGGAGTGCGCACTGCTTCGACGATCACGACTTCGGTCATGCGATCGAGCGTACCGGCGGCTGTCGGCATCGACCCAGGCCAGCGAGCGCTACGCGCTACCGGCGGCGACCCGTCCCCGAGACGGCGTTGAGGATCATGAGGAGGAGCACCGCGCCGACGAACGCCACGAAGATCGAGCGCCAGCTGAAGTCGGTGATGCCCTCGCTGCCGAACGCCGTGAAGAGGAAGCCGCCGAGCAGACCTCCGAGCACGCCGATCACCATCGTGAACAGGCACCCCGGAGGTCGCCGATACCTCGTCGCGATCCGCGCGAGCCAGCCCGCGATCAGCCCGACGACGATCCAGCCGAGGATGCCCACGGCCGGACGATACCCACGGGCGGCCGTCGCGTGATCTCATGACCACATGGCATCGGTGAGCGTCCGGTACATCGTCGACGACGTGGACGAGGCGATCGCCTTCTACTGCGGTCACCTCGGCTTCACCGAGGTGATGCATCCGGCCCCGACCTTCGCGATGCTGACCCGCGGCGACCTTCGGCTCACGCTCGAGCGCGCCGGGCGGTCCTGGTGGAGGGGGTCAAGCCGCGATGCCCGACGGGACCGTGCCCACTCCCGGCGGGTGGAATCGCTTCGCGATCGAGGTCGATGGGCTCGAGCCGTTGGTCGACGCGCTTCGGGCGGCAGGCGCGCACTTCCGCAACGACATCGTCACGGGCGTCGGTGGGCGCCAGATCCTCGTCGAGGACCCGTCGGGCAATGCCGTCGAGCTCTTCGAGCCGACGTTGCCTGAAGCAAAATTGTCGAACGATTAGCGAGCGCCGCGTACGGTGGGCGCCCCTGTGGTGAGCGCGCACCGTGACATCCACCCCGATCTCGAGGCCGAACAGGCCTACATCGTCGCGGCCTACGACCACCTCGCGGCGATGCAAGGCCGCACCAGCGTGGTGTTCGAGAAGGCCCTCGACGACGCCCGCCGCGGCGACGTCAACGCGGACGCGCAGGCGATGCATCTCGGCAAGCGACTCGCGCAGCTCGACGTCGGTGGCCTCGCTCTGTGCTTCGGCCGCATCGACGAGGAAGCTGACGACGCAGCAGGCGCGGAGACGTTCTACGTCGGCCGCCGCCATGTCGAGACTCCGAAGGGAGATCCCGTCGTGGTCGACTGGCGCGCGCCAGTGTCGGTGCCGTTCTACCGCGCGACGGTGCAGGATCCGTTCGGCCTGAAGCGCCGCCGCCGGTTCAGCATCGAGGGACACCACCTGCTCGACATCCTCGACGAGGTCTTCGACGACCCCGACAGCATGTTGAGCGGCATGGCGGGCGGCATCGCCGACCCGCTCCTCGCCGAGCTCGAACGGGCCCGCACCGGCGAGATGCGAGACATCGTCGCGACGATCCAGGCCGAGCAGGACGTCGTCGTGCGCGCGGGTCTCGACGTCTGCCTCGTGGTGCAGGGAGGCCCGGGAACGGGGAAGACAGCGGTCGGCCTCCACCGCGCCGCCTACCTGATGTACGAGCACCGCGAGGAGCTCACCGACTCGCGGGTGCTGGTGATCGGCCCGAACCCCGTCTTCCTCCGCTACATCTCACAGGTGCTGCCGTCGCTCGGCGAGACGTCGGTCGTCCAGACGACCGTGCCCGGGCTGCGGGGAGCGTCCTTCCCGGTGCGCGCCGTCGAGCCCGCCGGCGTCGCCAAGGTGAAGGGCGACGCGCGCATGGCCGATGTCGTGCAGAACGCGTGCCGCGCGCGCCTGCGCCGACCGACCGACGACATCGTCGTCTCGACGCGTTGGGGTCCGGTGCGACTGACTCCCGACGCGCTCGGTGCTGCGATGGACGATGCGCTCGCGCTCGGCCGCGCGTGGCAGCTCGACCGTGACGCGTTCCGAGGCTCCCTGATCGGGCTGCTGATCGAGGGCTTGGAGCGCATCCGACCCGACGTCCTCGCGAACGCGTGAGCAGCTCGCCGAAGACGTGCGCAATGACCGCAGTGCCAGCAGTGCGATCGACCGGATCTGGCCGGCCATCAGCGCACCGACGATCGTGCGTCAGATCTTGACGAGTCGGGCGACGTTGGCCCGCGCTGGCCGACGGCATCCTCGAACCCGACGAGCAGCGCGTGATCCTGCGCAAGTCCACCGGCTCGGTGACCCACGAGCCGTGGACCAGCGCCGACATCCCGCTCATCGACGAGGCCGAGGCGTTCATCGCCGGGTTGCCGAGGAAGTACGGGCACATCGTGGTCGACGAGGCGCAGGACCTCTCTGCCATGGCGTTGCGCGTGCTCGCCCGACGCGCCGGGCCTCGTCCGTCGATGACGATCCTCGGTGACCTCGCTCAGGCGACGACCGCGTGGTCACAGCCCTCGTGGGAGGACGCGCTCGGTCACCTCGGCCTGCCGCCCAACGCGCAGGTCGCCGAGCTCGAGATCGGCTACCGCGTGCCCGGCCCGATCCTCGAGATGGCCAATCGCTTGCTCCCGATCGCGGCGCCCAACGTGCGCCCGTCGCGGTCGGTGCGCGCCCACGGCACGCCGCCCGCGCTGGTGCGGGTCGCAGCCGACGAGCTGCTCGCCTCGGTGGAGGCGGAGCTCACGGCTCTGAGGGGGGACTGGGTCTCGGTCGCGGTGATCGGGCCCGAAGCGCTGCTGCCCGCCCTGGGCGACGTGCTTCCCCCGAGCGACGGGGTCTCCCTCCTCGACCCCCTCGGTGCCAAGGGCCTCGAGTTCGACGCAGTGATCGTCGTGGAGCCGGCCGCGATCTTCGCCGAGGTCAACGGCGCCCGGCTGCTCTACGTCGCGATGACCCGCGCGGTGCAGGAGCTGTCGCTCGTCCACTCCGAGCCTCTCCCGGCCGTTCTCGTCGCGTGACATCCGTGACCAACGTCCCTACTGGGAATGTCACACCCCTCCGCATACTGGTCTCATGGCACGACAGCTGGCCTTGCTCGAGACCCGCGACGACGATCAGTGGCGGCTCGACGACTCCACGCGCGCGCTCGGACACAAGGGTGTGGCCCAAGCCCGTCGGATCCTGCACGAGGCCCTCGCCGCTGCCCGCGAGCACGACACTGCGGCCTGATCGCTAGGCCCGGGCGACGAAGTACTTCGCCTGGGGGTGGTGGCAGATGATCGCGGAGGTCGTTTGCTCCGGGTGGTACTGCCACGACGTCTCTTCGCTCACCGCCACACCGATCGCGTCCGCGGCCAGCAGCTCGGCCACCTTCGCGTTGTCCTCGAGGTCGGGGCAGGCCGGGTAGCCCCACGAGTAGCGGCCGCCCCGGTACTGCTGGCGAAACAGCCCTGTGAGCGTGGGGCCGTCCTCGTCGGCGAACCCCCACTCCTCCCTGATCCGTCGGTGCCACATCTCCGCGAGCGCCTCGGCCATCTCCACGCCGAGTCCGTGCAGGAGCAAGTAGTCCTGATAGCGGTTCTCCGCGAAGAGCTCCGCGGTCGCGAGCGACACGGCTTCACCCATCGTGACGATGTGGAACGCGGCGTAGTCGAGCTCGGGCGACTCGACCGGGCGGAAGAAGTCTGCGATGCAGAGATAGGGCTCGACGCGCTGGCGCGGGAACGCGAAGCGCATCGCCTCGATCGACCGGTTGCCGTCCTGCCACACGATCAGCTCGTTGCCGTCCGCGTTCACGGCGAAGAAGCCGTAGACGACCTGAGGCACGAGCACGCCAGTCGTCTTCGCCTCAGCGAGCTGCATGCGCAGCATTGGTCGGATTCGTGCCTTGAACGCGTCGTCGCTCTCCCCGCCCTCGGGTCGGAACTGCCATTGGTTGCGGAAGAGCGCGGTCTCGTTCACGTACGCCGCGATGTCGTCCAGCCCGATGCCTTTGACGACGCGCGCGCCGAGGAAGGGCGGGACGAACACTTCGTTGTCGGTCGCCACTTGCGGCGATCGTCGTGGGAGTGAGCTGGCGGGCTCGTCGTCTCCGGTTCCGCGGCGAGCGGGCAGCACTCGGCCCGTGGGCACCTTCCCGAACTCGGGATCGTCCGCGCCGCTGCGCTTCATCTCCATGAGGCGCTCCATCGTGCGGAGTCCTTCGAACGCGTCGCGCCCGTAGAACAAGCGGCCCTCGTAGACCTCGCGCAGGTCGCGCTCGACGTACGACCGAGTGAGCGCGGCGCCGCCGAGGAGCACCGGATAGTGGGAGAGGCCGTTGCCGTTCAGCTCCTCGAGGTTGTCGCGCATGATGAGCGTCGACTTCACGAGGAGCCCGCTCATCCCGATCGCGTCGGCCTTGATCTCCTCGGCCGTCGCGACCATGTCGCCGATGGGGCACTTGATGCCGAGGTTGTAGACCTCGTAGCCGTTGTTCGTGAGGATGATGTCGACGAGGTTCTTGCCGATGTCGTGGACGTCGCCCTTCACGGTGGCGAGCACGATGCGGCCCTTGCTCGTCTCGCCCGCCGTCCGCTCCATGTGGGGCTCGAGGTGCGCGACCGCGGCCTTCATCGTCTCCGCGGACTGCAGCACGAACGGCAGCTGCATCTCGCCCGAGCCGAAGAGGTCGCCGACGACCTTCATGCCGCTCAACAGCACGTCGTTCACGATCGACAGCGCGGGCGTGCCGGCCGCGAGCGCCTCGTCGAGGTCGCGGTCGAGGCCGTCGCGATCGCCGTCGATGATGCGGTGCTTGAGGCGCTCGTCGACGGGCCAGCCCGAGCGGTCCTCCTTCGTGGTCGAGGTCGTCTGCACGCCGGCGAACACCTCGAGGAGTCGCTGCAGCGGGTCGTAGCCCGCGGTCCGGCGATCGTGGACGAGGTCGAAGCAGACCTGGCGCTGCTCGTCGGGGAGGCGCGACAGCGGGACGATGCGTCCGGCGTGCACGATCGCGGCATCGAGCCCGGCGTCGACGCACTCGTGCAGGAACACCGAGTTGAGCGCGTGACGAGCCGCGGGGCTGAGCCCGAACGACACGTTCGACACGCCGAGCACCGTGAACGCACCGGGGATCTCGGACTTGATCCGGCGGATCGCTTCGATCGTCGCGACTGCGTCCCCTCGCAGCGCGTCGTCACCGGTCGACAGGGGGAACGTCAAGGCGTCGAAGATCAGATCGCTCGCGTGCAGTCCGTAGCGCGACGTCGCGAGGTCGTGGATGCGGTGCGCGACCTCCATCTTCCAGTCGACGTCACGCGCCTGGCCGCGCTCGTCGATCAGCAGGCAGATGACCGCCGCGCCGTACTCCGCGGCGAGGCTCATCACGCGGTCGAAGCGCGAGCCCGGCCCTTCGCCGTCCTCGAGGTTGGCGGAGTTGAGGACCGCGCGGCCGCCGATGTGCCGCAGTCCGGCCTCCATCACGGGGGGCTCGGTCGAGTCGAGCACGAGCGGCACGCTTGCCTGGGTCGCGAGCCGGCCTGCGAGGTGGTCCATGTCGACCGCGCCGTCGCGGCCGACGTAGTCGACGCACACATCGAGCACGTGGGCGCCCTCGCGGATCTGGTCGCCGGCCATGCGCACGCTCGCGTCCCAGTCGGACGCGAGCATCGCGTCGCGGAACGCCTTCGATCCGTTCGCGTTCGTGCGCTCGCCGATGATCAGGAACGAGGTGTCCTGCTCGATCGCCTGAGGGCTGTAGAGCGATGAGAGCGCGGGCTCGAGGAACGGTGCCCTGGGCGCGGGCGTCAGGTCGCGGCATCGCTCGACAACCGCCCGGAGGTGCTCGGGCGTGGTGCCACAGCAGCCGCCGATGACGCTCACCCCGAGGTCGGTGACGAACCGTTCGAGATGGTCGGCGAGCTGGCTGGGAGTGAGGTCGTAGTGCGTGCGCCCGTGCACGACGCTCGGCAGACCGGCGTTGGGGAGCACCGAGATGGGCAGGTCGGAGTGCTGCGAGAGATGACGAAGGTGCTCGGCCATCTCGCGTGGACCGGTCGCGCAGTTGAGCCCGAACAGGTCTGGCTTCATCGCGCTCAGCGACACGAGCGCGGCGCCGATCTCGCTGCCCACCAGCATCCGGCCGGTCGTCTCCATCGTCACCTGCAGCTGGATGGGGACGCGCCTTCCCTCAGCAGCCATCGCGCGACGAGCGCCGATCATGGCGGCCTTCGCTTGCAAGAGGTCGTAACAGGTCTCGATGAGAAGGAGGTCGACGCCACCCTCGATGAGGCCACGGGCCATCACCTCGTACGCGTCGCGAAGCGTGAGGAACGAGACGTGGCCGAGCGAGGGCAGCTTGGTGCCGGGGCCCATCGAGCCCGCGACCCATCGCTGGCGTCCGTCGGCCTGGTAGTCGTCGCGCACGCCGGTCGCGATGCGTGCCGCCGCGAGGGAGATCTCGTGCGCGCGGTCCTGCAGCCCGAACTCGGTGAGCACGGTGGAGAACGCACCGAAGGTGTTCGTCTCGACGACGTCGACACCGACCTCGAAGAACGACGCGTGCAAGTCGCGCACCATGTCGGGACGGGTGATGGTGAGGATGTCGACACAGCCCTCGTTCGCCGGGCCGCCGTAGTCGTCGAGCGACGGCTCGCGGAGATGGAGGTTCGTGCCGACTGCGCCGTCGAAGATGACGACGCGCTCGTGCACCTCGTCCAAGAACGGCATCCCGTCAGGCTACCGGCGCCTCGTGCGCTCTCTCGGGCTGTTCAGCACGTCGCCTAGGCTCCGCGGCGGATGAAGATCTACACGAAGAAGGGCGATGACGGCACGACCGGGCTCTTCTACGGCGGACGAGTGCGCAAAGACTCCGAGCAGCCGAGCGCGTACGGCGTGGTCGACGAGGCGCAGGCCATCCTCGGCGTCGCGCGCGTCGAAGCCGAACGAGGCAGCGAGCTCGACGAGATGCTGGTGGGCCTCGAGCGCGACATGTACGTGCTCATGGCCGAGCTCGCGACCGCTCCCGAGAACCGCGACAAGCTCACGCCGGGGCAGTCGAGCGTCAGCCAGGTCATGGTCGATCGGCTCGAGCCGCTCATCGACGACCTGACGACGCGGTTCGAGCAGCCCAAGGAGTTCGTTCTTCCCGGTCAGAACAGGGTCGCGGCGTACCTCGACCTCGGCCGCACCGTCGTGCGCCGCGCCGAGCGAGCCGCGCTCTCTGCCGCGCCACCGCCCTCCCTCGTGGTCCCGTACCTCAATCGCCTCTCCGACTTGCTGTGGACCATGGCCCGTTGGCAAGAGGGCGAGGCGCTTCCCGCCAAGTCGACCTGACCCAAAGAAACCGGAGTGCACATGTCCATCGAGTTCTCGGTCACGCGCAGCGCGCCTCGCGATGCGAGTGCCATCGGCATCGGCGTCTTCACCGAGGGAGCGGTGGGTCGAGCGCTCGGCATCGATCGCGCGGGCGCTCACGGCACTCGGCTTCGACGGCAAGCCGGGGCAAGCGTGCGTGATCGCGGGGGGCAACGGCGCGACGCGTGTCGCACTCGGTCTCGGCCAGAAGGGCGAGACGACGGTGGCCGATGTCCGCAGAGCCGCAGGGGCGTTCGCTCGCGCGGCAGGGCGCCTCGGCTCGCTCGCCACGGGCATCGTCGAGACCGCCGGGGTCGATCCGAAGGCGGGCGCGCAGGCGGTCGTCGAGGGGGCGACGCTCGGGTCGTACAGCTTCGGCAAGTTCAAGTCCGACGCGCCGAAGAAGAGCGTCGAGTCGTTCACGCTGATCACGCCGGAGCGCGCGGTGAAGGCGACGCAAGCCGGCGTCGACCGGGGCACGGCGATCGCGCAGGCAGTCGCGATGGCCCGCGACCTCGTCAACACACCCGGGGGCTCGCTCAACGCTCGCGACATGGCTGAGGTCGCGTTGCAAGTGGCGAAGGAGAGCGGGCTCGAGGTCGAGGTGATGGACGAAGACGCGATGGAGAAGGCGGGCATGGGCGGCATGCTCGGCGTGAACAAGGGCTCGGACGAGCCGCCTCGCCTCATCAAGATGACGTACTCACCTCGCAACCCGAGCGGATCGGTGGCGCTGGTCGGCAAGGGGATCATGTTCGACTCCGGCGGGCTCTCACTGAAGTCGGGCGAGGGGATGATGTCGATGAAGATCGACATGTCGGGAGCGGCGGCCGTGCTCGCGACGATGAGCGCGCTCAAGACGACGAAGCCGAAGGTGAAGGTCGTCGCCTTCCTCTGCTGCACCGACAACATGCCGAGTGGCACCGCGCTCAAGCCCGGCGACATCATCACGATCCGCAACGGCAAGACCGTCGAGGTGCTGAACACCGACGCCGAGGGACGACTTGTCCTCGCCGACGGGCTCTCGCTCGCGGTCGAGGAGAAGGTCGATGCCATCGTCGACCTCGCGACGCTGACCGGCGCGGTGGTGGCCGCGTTGGGCAACCGCATCGCCGGCGTGATGGGCAACGACGACGACTGGATGGGCCAGGTGCGCAGCGCTGCGGCGCGCGCGGACGAGAACGTGTGGCCGCTTCCGCTTCCCACCGAGTACCGGCGCTTCTTCGACTCACCGGTCGCCGACATGAAGAACATCGGCGGCACGTCGGTCCTCGGGTCGGGAGGTGGCGGCGGTGGAGCGCTCACCGCGGGCCTGTTCCTGAAGGAGTTCGTCGGCGACACGCCGTGGGTGCACATCGACCTCGCGGGCCCCGCGATGGCCGACTCCGACGACAGCTACGTGAGCCGGGGCGGCACGGGGTTCGGCGTCCGGACGCTCGTCGAGCTGCTCGACCGTTTCAGCAAGCCCGCGTAGTCCTCGTCGCCGTCGTCCGCTTCGCTTCCGCCGGCTCCTGCTCGCTCCGCTCGACAATCGGTGCTTCGCGCACCCGCCGGCGCATTGCGACCGGCGACGTTGATGGGAGTGTCGACGAGCGCGCGTCCGCCCGCACGCTCGTCGCACCGCATCGGTCGACCGCCAGAGGAGGGGGGCGGCCGACCGACGACCGTCAGGCCGCGTCGGGCGTGAACGTTCGGTTGGCGTGCTCACGCACAGCCCACCGGGCCGCGGCGTGGCAGACATCGGGACCGAACCGCCACCGGCCGAGCTGGGCTTGCACCGCGTCGGTGCTCTCGCCGAGCTGCACGAGAGTGAGCGCGAGATGCCGAGCGCGGCGAGCAGCGGCCTCGGGTGTCTCGCGCGCCGGCAGCGGCCAGGTCGCGTGGAGCGCCTGCAGTCGCGCAGGCAGCCGCTCGAGCTGGCGCGCGTTCAGCGGTGGGAGCCGGCGCCTCACCGCCAGCTGCGCGCCGTTCGGCTGCGCGAGGCCGAATTGGCACGCGCGGACCAGCGTGCGTGCGAACGGCGAGTTGCGACTGCCGAGCCCGCCGTGGCCGCCGATGCCGAGCGCTTGCGCGGTGTCGATCAGGTCGAGGGTGAAGCCCTCGGGGGATCGGTCGAGCCCCGCCGCGAGTCGGCGCATGAGCCAGGTCGTGCTCGGTCCGATCACGCCGAGCCAGAACAGCTCGACGTAGTCGGAACGAGGGTCGAAGCCGAGCGCGTCGACAACCGGGTCGACCCACGGCACGACGCGCATCACGTCGGCCGGGAGCTCGAGGGTCACAGGAGAGTCCGCCATCTCATCCGCCTTCTCAGTTCACGTGTCCGCCACGTGTTGATGTATTTCATGCATTTCCGTGTCGGATGTCAAGACCGGATCTGTGAGCCGTGGTAGGCAACCGCACTGATGCCGGGACCTGCCGCTCCCATCGGCCTGGCCAGAAGAGCCGTCCGCGACGCGCAGCGCGTCGTGGTGCTCACAGGAGCGGGCATCTCGACCGACTCGGGCATCCCCGACTTCCGGGGACCGAACGGCGTGTGGACGAAGAACCCGGCGGCCGAGAAGATGGCGACGCTCCAGCACTACATGGGTGATCCGGAGGTGCGGAAGCTCGCGTGGCTCAACCGTCGCGATTCGCCGGCCTGGAGCGCCCACCCGAACACCGGCCACCTCGCCATCGTCGAGCTCGCTCGCCAAGGAAAGCTCCACGCGGTCGTCACGCAGAACGTCGACGAGCTGCATCAGCGAGCCGGCGTCGATCCCGACCTCGTCATCGAGGTGCACGGCACCATGCGGTCGGTGGTGTGCATGAGCTGTGGTGAGACCGCTCCGATGGAGAAGGTCCTCGCCAGGGTCGACGCGGGGGAAGAGGACCCGCCCTGCCGCACGTGCGGCGGCATCCTCAAGTCGGCGACGATCTCGTTCGGCCAGTCGCTCGTGCCCGAGGTGATCGACCGGGCCTTCACGGTCGCCGAGGAGGCGGACGTGCTGCTCGCCGTCGGCACCACCCTCGGGGTCTACCCAGCGGCCAACGTGGTGCCGATCGCCAAGCGCAACGGCGCCTACGTGATCATCCTGAACGCCGAGCCGACCGAGATGGACATGCTCGCCGACGTCGTGCTCCGAGGCTCGATCAGCGACCTCCTCCCGGAGATCGTGGCCCCCTGATCCCGGCCCTTGAAACAGGGCGGAATCGGCCGATCTGGGCCGTAGCGAAATCCCGACCAGGAAGGTAGACTTTTCCGCATGTCCAGCTTCCGCGACCTGTTGGCGAAGGCCAAGAGCGAGATCCGCGAGGTCGACACCGCCACCGCCGATGACATGCGCCGTCTGCCCGGCACGGTCCTGCTCGACGTCCGAGAGCCCGACGAGTACGAGCAAGGTGCCCTCCCCGGCGCGCTGCACATCCCACGTGGCCACCTCGAGTCTCAGATCGAGGGCAAGGTGCCCGGCCACGACACGCCCCTCGTCGTGTACTGCGCCGGTGGTGTGCGGTCGGCGTTCGCCGCGAAGACGCTCGCAGAGCTCGGATACACCGACGTCGTGTCGATGGCCGGTGGGTTCGGGCGCTGGAAGGACCAGGGTCGCGAGTGGGCAGAGCCCACGCAGCTCAACGCCGACCAGAAGATCCGCTATCAGCGCCACCTCTTGCTCCCCGAGGTGGGTGTCGAGGGCCAGGCGAAGCTGCTCGGCGCGAAGGTGCTGCTCCTCGGCGCGGGTGGCCTCGGCTCACCTGCCGCGCTGTACCTCGCGGCCGCGGGTGTCGGCACGCTCGGCATCGTCGACATGGACGTCGTCGACGAATCGAACCTGCAGCGCCAGATCCTGCACAACACCGATCGCATCGGCGACCGCAAGGTCGACTCGGCGAAGAAGACGCTCACGTTGCTCAACCCGGATGTGAACGTCGTCGCCTACGACACTCGGCTCGATGCAGGCAACGTCCTCGACATCATCGACGGCTACGACGTGATCATCGACGGCGCCGACAACTTCCCGTCGCGCTACCTGCTCAACGACGCGTCCTTGAAGAAGAAGATCCCCGTCGTGCACGGTTCGATCTTCCGCTTCGAGGGCCAGGCCACGGTGTTCCACCCGTACGTCGGCCCCTGCTACCGCTGCATGGTGCCCGAGCCTCCTCCCGCGGAGCTCGCACCGTCGTGCGCGGAAGCCGGTGTGCTCGGCGTGCTGCCCGGCATCATCGGCTCGATCCAGGCGCTCGAGGCGATCAAGCTCATCCTCGGCCTCGGCGACTCGCTCGCCGGCCGCTTGCTGGCCTACGACGCACTCGAGCAGTCGTTCCGCACCTACAAGGTGCTGCGTGACCCCGAGTGCCCCGCGTGCTCGATCGACCCGGCCGACATCGTCATCGCCGAGTACGACGAGCTCTGCATGCCGCACCGCGCGCACTGAAACACTGACCCGGACACGGTCCTAACCTGATCGGCATGGCCGAAGAAGAGCGCCGCACCGACTCGGGCATCGAGATCCGCCCCACGTACACGGCGGAGGACCTCGCCGGGTGGGATCCCGCGAGGCAGCTCGGCGCAGCCGGGCAAGCCGCCCTACACGCGTGGCATCTACCCGACGATGCACCGCGGCCGTCTCTGGACGATGCGGCAGTACGCCGGCTTCGGCACGGCCGAGTCGACGAATCAGCGGTTCCACTTCCTCCTGAACGCGGGGCAGACCGGTCTGTCGTGCGCGTTCGATCTGCCGACGCAGATGGGCTACGACTCCGACCATCCGCGCGCCGAGGGAGAGGTCGGCAAGGTCGGCGTTGCGATCGACTCGATCGAAGACATGCGGATGCTGCTCGCCGGCCTCCCACTCGAGAAGGTCACGACGTCGATGACGATCAACTCGACGGCGGCGATCCTGCTGCTGCTCTACGAGCTGGTCGCCGAGGAGCAGGGCGTCGCGGCTGCCGACATCGGCGGCGGCACCATCCAGAACGATCTGCTCAAGGAGTACATCGCGCGCGGCACCTACATCTACCCGCCGCGTCAGTCGATGCGTCTGATCACCGACATCTTCGCTTACTGCAACGAGCGCATCCCTCGCTGGAACACGATCTCGATCTCGGGCTACCACATCCGCGAAGCCGGCTCGACGGCCGTGCAGGAGATCGCGTTCACCATCGCGAACGGCATCGCGTACGTGCAGGCGGCGATCGACGCGGGGCTGCAAGTCGACGAGTTCGCGCCGCGGCTGTCGTTCTTCTGGAACGCGCACAACAACTTCCTCGAGGAGATCGCGAAGTACCGGGCGGCGCGCCGGCTCTGGTACTCGATCATGGGGGAGCGCTTCGGTGCCCAGAAGGAGGCGTCCAAGCTGTTGCGCTTCCACACCCAGACCGGCGGCTCGACGCTCACCGCACAGCAACCCGAGAACAACGTCGTGCGCGTCGCGTTGCAGGCGCTCGCCGCGGTGATGGGGGGAACCCAGTCGCTGCACACGAACGGCTTCGACGAAGCCCTCGGCCTGCCAACCGAGCGCGCCGCGAAGATCGCGCTCCGCACGCAGCAGATCATCGGGTACGAGTCAGGGGTCGTCGACACCGCCGACCCGCTCGGCGGCTCGTACTACTTGGAGTGGCTCACCGACGAGGTCGAGGCCAAGGCCCGCGAGTACCTCGATCGCATCGACGCGATGGGTGGCGCAGTCGCAGCGATCGAGGCCGGCTTCCAGATGGACGAGATCGAGTCCGCCGCCTACGAGTACGCGAAGTCGGTCGACGACGGTGAGCGCACGATCGTCGGCGTGAACCGGTTCGTCGAGGACGAGGGCTCAGAGCCCGAGGTGTTCCCGATCGATCCCGCGTTGCAGCGCCAGCAGGCGGACGGCGTGAAGGCAGTGCGCGCCAACCGAGACCAAGACGCCGTCGCGCGTGCGCTCGACGACGTGAAGGCTGCGGCGCGAGGCACGCAGAACTTGCTGCCTCCGATGCGCGTCGCGCTCGCTGCGCGCGCGACCCTCGGCGAGGTCAGCGACGCGCTACGCGAAGAGTTCGGCGTCTACCACCCGACCCGCTAGCGAAAGGGCGGCGCAGTGCGCCGCCGGGTGCGCGAAGTACCGATTGTCGAGCGAAGCGAGAGGCGCCGCCCAACGCAGCGGAGGAAGGCGCCGAGATGTCACAGATCCTTGGCGCTGAACGTGTCGCACTGATTCGCGTCACCGCTCTGGAAGCCCGTGTTGAACCACTTCACGCGCTGCGCCGACGAGCCGTGCGTCCAGGTGTCCTGGTTGATGGTGCCGGTCGCCTGTCGTTGCAGCGTGTCGTCGCCGACCGCAGTCGCGGCGCCGATCGCCTCTTCGATGTCGCCTTGCTGGAGGTCGCCGCGAGCGAAGACGCTGTGGCCCCAGACGCCCGCGTAGCAGTCCGCCTGAAGCTCCAGCCGAACCGACAGCTCGTTGGCCTGGTCAGGGTTGTTCTGCTCTTCCTGGCTCACCTTGTCGCTGATGCCGACGAGGTTCTGCACGTGGTGGCCCATCTCGTGCGCGATGACATACGCCTGGGCGAAGTCCCCCGGCGCACCGAAGCGGCTCTGCAGCTCGCGGAAGAAGTCGAGGTCGAGTCGGGCGGTCGCGTCGACGGGGCAGTAGAAGGGGCCCATCCCGGCGTCTGCGAGGCCACACCCTGACTGGGTCTGGCCGCTGAAGAGCACGAGGTCGGCGGGTTGGTACTTCTCCCCGAGCTGCTGACCCCAGAACGACTGCACGTCGTCGAACACGTAGGTCACGAAGTCGACGAGGTCGGCGTCGGGGTCGGGTGCTTGGTCGTTCAGCGACTGGCCTGCGGGTGCTGCCGGCGCCACGCCGCCACCGACTCCACCCGGGTCGAAGCCTCCACCGCCGCCGAGGACCGACCTTCCGCCGAGGAACAGCACGAGCAGGGCCACGATGAGGCCGACCGCGCCGCCGCCTTTGCCCACGGGCCCGAGGCCCCCGATGATCGATCCGAGACCGCCGAGCCCGCCCGCGCCCGCGGGCGATTCCCCCCGCTCGTCGCGGACGTGGTCTCGGGAAGCTCCTCGTGTCCATCGCATGTCCCGAACATGGTTCCCAGCCAGCGCCCAGGCAACACCCGTGTTGCTGATGTTGCTGCTGTTAGCGTTGTGGCTGCTGTGGTCACCCGCCAGCAGTCGAAGTCGAGCGCCAAGCCATCGAAGGGCTCGCGCGCGGCCGCACCGCGACGGCCCGGGTGGCGCGAGGCGATCGACGGGCACGAGGGAGACCTCGCCGGGCTCGCCTGCCTGCTCGTGGCGTTCGTCGCCGGCCTCGGCATCTACGCCAACTGGTCGGGCGTCGTCGGCCAGGCGCTCCGCGAGGGCATCGGGCTGCTCGTCGGCTGGGTGCGCCTGGCGGTCCCGATCGCGCTCGTCGCTGTCGGCATCGGGCTCATCCGGGGCCGCGCGCCCGTCGAGCGCCTGCGGCTCTCACTCGCGTTCGCACTCCTCACGGTGTCGGCGACCGGTCTGCTGCAGCTCGCGCTCGGGCCGTCCGACTGGGGCGCGCCGCTCGACGAGTTCAGAGATGCGGGTGGATATCTCGGCGCGCTCATCGCCCTCCCTCTGCAGCGCGTGCTCGCGACGGCGGGCGCGACGCTCGTGCTCGTCGGTCTCGGTGTCGCCGGCCTCCTGATCCTCACGCGCGCGACGTTGCGTGCCATCGCAGTGCGCGCGGCTGACGGCGTGCGGCCGGTGCATGCCGCGGCTCGCCGGGTCGTCGGATCGATGTCGACGCTCTCGGGTGAGCGGTTCGGCACGAAGCCATCTGGCGGCGAGGTCATCGACGTCCGCGAGACCTCCGTCAACGAGCCCGTGACCCTCATCTACGACGTCGAGGCCGAGGACGAAGAAGACGAAGAGGCTGTCGCGGACGACGACGAGGAGGAGCTCGACGCCACGACCGAGCTCGACGTCTCGATCGACGAGGACGAAGACGACGCAGACGAGTCCGAAGCCGAACCCGAGGTCGTCGAGCAGCTCGAGATCCCGCTCGGCACCGCCGCGCGCAGGAGAGCATGGAAGCTGCCGGCGCTGAACCTCCTCGCTCGCAGCTCGGCGCAAGAGGTCGATCAACGCCTCGTCGAGGAGGCGGGCCGCGTGCTCGAGGCCGCGCTCGCCGCGCACGGAGTCGAGACGCGCCTCGTCGGCATGACGGTCGGCCCGACGGTGACGCGCTACGAGCTCGAGCTCGCACCCGGCGTCAAGGTCGCACGGGTGACGAGCCTCAACAAGGACATCGCCTACGCGATGGCGTCGGCCGACGTCCGCATCCTCGCCCCGATCCCCGGTCGCTCGGCCATCGGCGTCGAGGTGCCGAACCGACAGCGCCACCTCGTCGCGCTCGGCGACATCCTCAGCTCGGGTGAAGCGCGCAAGGCGACGCACCCGCTCGAGGTGGGGGTCGGCCGTGACATCGCCGGCCGCGCGGTGCTGATGAACCTCGCGACCATGCCGCACCTCCTCGTCGCGGGCGCGACCGGCGCAGGAAAGTCGAGCTGCATCAACTCGATCGTGACCTCGATCCTGATGCGATCGACGCCTGACCAGGTGCGCATGATCCTCGTCGATCCCAAGCGCGTCGAGATGGGCCAGTACAACCGCTTGCCCCACCTGCTCACGCCGGTCGTCACGAACCCGAAGCGCGCGGCGAACGCGCTCCGCGTGGGCCGTGAAGGAGATGGAGCGACGCTACGACCTGCTGCACCAGGTCGGCGTCCGCGACATCACCGGCTACAACGCGGCGTACGACCGCGGAGAGCTCGAACCGCCGCTCGGGTCCGAGATCGAGTACGAGCGGCTGCCGTTCATCCTCGTCGTGGTCGACGAGCTGAACGACCTCATGATGGTCGCGGCGCGCGACGTCGAAGACTCGATCTGCCGGATCGCGCAGATGGCACGTGCGGTCGGCATCCACCTCGTCATCGCCACCCAGCGTCCGTCGGTGAACGTCATCACCGGCGTGATCAAGGCGAACATCCCCGCCCGCCTTGCCTTCGCGGTGTCGAGCCTCGCCGACAGCCGCGTGATCCTCGATCAGCAAGGCGCCGAACGGCTCATCGGCCAGGGCGACATGCTGCTGCTCGGGGCCTCTTCGAGCGTGCCGCAGCGCGTGCAGGGCGCGTGGGTCAGCGAGGAGGAGGTGCGCAAGGTCGTCGCGCATTGGCGCCGGCAGTCGAGCGACCCCACGTATGTCGCCGGCATCGAGGGCGAGGATGGGCACGGCTCGATGAGTGGCTCGGCCATGTTCGGCGGTGACGATGACGACGACGAGGCGCTCACTCGGCAGGCGATGGAGCTCGTCGTGCGTTCGCAGCTCGGATCGACGTCGATGCTGCAGCGCAAGCTGCGGGTCGGCTTCGCTCGCGCCGGACGTCTCATGGACCTGCTCGAGCAGCGCGGAGTCGTGGGGCCGTCGGAGGGCTCGAAGGCGAGGACAGTGCTCATGACGCCCGAGGAGCTCGACGGGATCCTGCAGTCGGACGGGTAACGTCCGCTCCGTGCCGAGCTCACCTTCTCGCGACCTCTGCGCGGTGCCGCAACCCGCACCCAGGCCGCGACTACGTGGTCACGTGCGAGACCTCCGAGCTGACGTGCATCTGCCCGATGACGGGCCAGCCCGACTTCGCGACGGTGCGCATCGAGTACGTGCCCGACGAGTCGATCGTCGAGCTGAAGTCGCTGAAGCTCTACCTGTGGTCGTATCGCGATGAAGGCGCGTTCCACGAGGACGTGACGAACCGCATCCTCGACGACCTCGTCGCTGCCCTCGCGCCGCGACGGATGACCGTTCACACCACTTGGCTGCCGCGCGGCGGCATCACGACGGAGGTCACTGCGAGTCATGGCTGAGCTGCGCGAGATCGCAACGGGGCTCCGGTTCCCCGAAGGTCCCATCGCCATGCCCGATGGCAGCGTCGTGCTGGTCGAGATGTTCGGGCCCGCCGTGAGCCGCGTGAAGCCCGACGGCAGCAAAGAGGTGATCGCCGAGATCCCGGGCGGCCCGAACGGCCTCGCGGTCGGACCTGACGGCGCCCTCTACGTGTGCAACAACGGTGGGTGCTTCAGCCCGATCGACCTCGGCGGGCTCATGCTGCCCGGGCCGTTCGATCCCGGCCGCTACATCGGCGGACGCATCCAGCGGCTCGACATCTCGACCGGTGCCGTCACCGACCTCTACACCGAGTGCGACGGCCATCCGCTGCGCGCCCCGAACGACATCGTGTTCGACACCGAGGGCGGCTTCTGGTTCACCGACCACGGCGTGCGAGAGGAGCGGTCGAGCGATCGCACCGGCATCTACTACGCGAAGGCCGACGGGTCGTCGATCACCGAGGTGATCTTCCCGACCGACGCGCCGAACGGCATCGGGCTCTCGCCGGCGGGCGACATGGTCTATTACGCGGAGACCCACACGGGACGCGTCTTCCAGCGCCGCATCGTGAAGCCCGGTGAGGTCGCGGCGGTCGCGCCGCTCGACTTCGGCGCGGTGTTGCTCTGCGGGCTCCCCGGCCTTTCATTGCTCGACTCGCTCGCGGTCGACGGCGCCGGCAACGTCTGTGTGGCCACGATCGCTGAGTCGGCGGGCATCACGGTGATCTCGCCCGCGGGCAAGGTCGTCGAGCACGTCGACACCGGCGACTTCCTCACGACGAACATCTGCTTCGGTGGCGACGACCTGCGCACCGCGTACATCACGTGCTCCTCGAGCGGCCGATTGCTCGCGACCGAGTGGCCGCGGCCCGGGCTGAAGCTCGCCTACTGAGACCGCACCCCGGAGTCAGCGCCCGCGAAACGCAGGCCGCCGCTTCTCCATGAACGCGGCCTGGCCTTCGCGGTAGTCCTCGGACTGGAAGCAGGCCTCGACGAGCGAGGCGACCCGGTCGAGATCCCTCTTGGCCGGGTCGCGGCGAGCCTCGCGGATCGCCACCTTGAGGGCCTTCACGGTCAGCGGGGCGTTGTCGCGTATGGCGCCCGCGAGCGTCCAGACTTCGTCGCGCAAGGAGTCGACAGTCACGACGCGGTTGACGAGTCCCACCTGCAAGGCCTCCGTCGCCGTCAGTCGGCGCGCCGAGAACAGGATCTCACTGGCCCACGACGGCCCGACGAGCTGCATGAGCTGGTCGACGCCGCCGAAGCCGTACCCCAACCCGAGCCGCGCCGCCGGGACGCCGAACTGGCTGTCCTCGCTGCACACGCGGATGTCGGCCTGCAGGGCGGTGAGCAGGCCGCCGCCGATGCAGTACCCGCGGATCATGGCGAGGATCGGCTTCTCGAGCTCGACCCATGCCGCGACCGGCATCGAGCTGAGCGGCGTCGAACGCTGCTCTCGCCTCAGCGGTCGTTCGTTGCGATCCGAACTCGCTGATGTCGGCCCCCGACACGAAGGCCTTGTCGCCGGCGCCGGTCAGCACGACGACTCTCACTTCGTCGTCGGCCTGCAGCGAGCGCAACACGATTGGCAGCGCAGCGCGGATGGGAGCAGAGAGCGCATTGTGCTTGGCCGGGTTGTTGAACGTCACGAGGGCGATGCCGTCTTCGACTTCGCAGAGGAGCTGCTCGGTGCCCGTGTCGATCATGTCCGTCATGTCCACTCCCGTATGACGTCCTCGACGGCGACGGCGCCCTCTCCAGCGGCCGTCCGCACCGTCGTGACGCCGTCCATGCTCACGGGGTTGCGGATCACGTCGAGCGCGACCATCTGGAGGTGTTGCACCTGCTCATCCGCGAAGACCTCGTCCATCGAGTACACGGGTCCGCAGGGCACACCCGCCGCGTTGAGCACCTCGACCCATTCGCTCGTCGAGCGCTGGGCGAGCCGGTCGGCGACGATGTCGTTGAGCTCGGCGCGATTGGTCGAGCGCTTGGCGCCGGTGTCGAACCGCGGATCGCTCGGCAGGTCGGGGAGGCCGATCGCATCGCAGAAGCGATGGAGCAGCCGACCTGACGGACCAGCGATGTTCACCCATCCGTCGTTCGATCGGAAGCACCCCATCGGCACGAGCGTCGGATGGTGATTGCCCTCCTGCACAGGGACGTCACCGTCGATGGTCCACCGCACCGCTTGGAGGTCCATCATCGAGATCATCGTCTCGAGCAGAGAGGTGCGCACCCACCGCCCGATGCCTGTGCGCTCCCGCTCATGCAGCGCGACGAGGATGCCGATCGCGAGATGCAATCCCGCGGACAGATCGCTGACGGGGATGCCGACGCGCGTCGGTTCGGTCTGCGGCAACCCCGTGACGCTCATCAGCCCGCCCATGCCTTGCGCGATCTGGTCGACGCCGCCTCGATCCGCGTAGGGACCGTCCTGCCCGAAGCCCGAGATCGAGCCGTACACGAGGCGAGGGTTGCGGGCGTGCACGGTGTCCCACCCGAACCCGAGCTTGTGCTTCACCGAAGGCCGCATGTTCTCGACGAGGACGTCGGCGCGATCGATCATCCGCAGCAATGCGGCGACCGCAGTGTCGGACTTCAGGTCGAGCTGCACCGTCCTCTTGTTGCGATGGAGGTTGCGGGCGTCGCTCCCACGGACGCCCGCAGGATCAGACGGCGGCTCGACCCGCACGACGTCGGCGCCCCAGTCCGCGAGCTGCCGCACGCACTGGGGCCCGGCCCGCGCGATCGTCAGGTCGACCACCCTGATGTCGCTGAGCGGGAGCGGGGCTGTGGGGTCCACTGACCCCCATTCTCCACGCCCCGAGTCAGAGGAGCGCGTCGATCATCGCGTCGGCGATGAAGCGACCGAACCGAGCGGGTGCCCAACCTCGGCGCAGGACGAGCAGCTCGTAGAGCTCGGGAGCGCTGTACGTCCACAGCACGTCAGCCGCGCGCGCAACCGTGACGCCTGGACGGAGGTGGCCGGCGTCTCGAAGGCGTCGGGCGTTGGCGGTCATGCGGCGCAGCCGGTCCGCATCCATCTCTTCGAGCAGCGCCATGACCTCGGGGTCGCTCGCGGCTGCCGCGCGTATGAGGAGGAGGATGGGCGCGACGCGGGGAGCGACCTCGAGGGTCAGCGCGCTCCAGCCCTCGATGATCCGTCGGCCGTCGGGCTCGCGAGCCTGAAGGTCGTCCGATCGCTGCTCGGCAGGCACTGGGCCTTCCCCTTCGAGCGCCCGCGTCCGGATGGCACGGACGAGGCCGGGCTTCCCGCCGAAGGCCTTGTACACCGTGTCTGCATGCACACCGGCGTCGTCGGCAATGGCGGCGATCGTCGTCGGGCCGTATCCGTCGCGAAGAAAGCGCCGTTCGGCCGCGTCGATGACCTTGTCGCGGTTCTCGCGGGCCCGCTCTTGGCGCCGGCTCGCGTCGTACGAGCGCTTTTGCTTGACGGCGCGGGCGCTTGCGGTCATAGTGATTTTCATTCTAGTGAACTAGAATGAACTAGTCGAGCAAGTTGTCGACGATCGGAGTCCCACATGGACGGACCGCAGACCATGGTCGAGCGGCTGCAGCGAGCAACGAACGACCACGATGTCGACGCCCTGGTCGCATGCTTCGCCGACGACTACGAGAACGAGACGCCACTGCATCCGGCGCGGGGCTTTCGGGGACGCGAGCAAGTCCGCCGCAACTGGACCCAGATCTTCGCGTTCGTGCCCGACCTCCACGCCGATGTCGTCCGCGCTGCGTTCGATGGCGAGACAGCGTGGACCGAGTGGGAGATGAGAGGTACGCGTCGCGACGGCAGTGCACATCTGATGCGTGGCGTCATCGTGTTCGGCGCGGGTGACGGCGTTGCGCACTGGGCCCGCTTCTACCTGGAACCAGTCGTCGACGACGCCGGCACCGTCGACGACGCCGTGAGACAACAGGTCGTCCGCTGATGATCCTCGTGGCGGGCGGCAGTGGTCGGCTCGGAACGCTCGTGGTGAAGCGGCTCGCCGACCGGGGCCTCGAGGTGCGCGTGCTCACCCGCGATCCCAGCCGAGCTCGCCACCTTGGCGACGCGGCGATCGACGTCGTCGAGGGAGACGTGCGGGACGCTGCGAGCCTCGAGCGTGCCGTGGAAGGGGTCACGGTCGTCGTGTCTGCGGTGCAGGGCTTCGCGGGTTCCGGTGGGGTGACGCCGGCTTCGGTCGATCGAGACGGCAACGCGAACCTCGTCAACGCCGCCGCCGGCGCCCGAGCCGATGTTGTGCTGGTCTCGACGGTCGGCGCGGCCGGAGACCATCCGATGGAGCTCTTTCGCGCCAAGCACGACGCCGAGATGCACCTCCGCGCCAGCACTGTCGGTTGGACGATCGTGCGCGCGACGGCGTTCGTCGAGCTCTGGGCCGAGATCATGCGGAAGCCGATCGTCTTCGGACGCGGCACGAACCCGATCAACTTCGTGTCGGTCGGCGACGTCGCCGACGTCGTGGAGCGGGCAGTCGTCGACCTGAGCCTTCGCGGGCAAGTCCTCGAGGTCGGCGGCCCGCAGAACCTGACGTTCAACGAGCTCGCGGCGGTTCTCGCGTCGGTTCGGGATCGTCCGGCGAAGGTCCGTCACGTGCCGCGGAGCTTGCTCCGGGCGATGGCGCCTCTCAGCCGGCGAGTGCGCGCCGCGATCGTGATGGACACGATCGACATGACCTTCGATGCCGCCGCCGTTCGAGGCGGGTTCGCGGATCTGCCGATGACCGACGTCCGGACCGCCCTGGGCGTCGCACCCGACCGCGGGGACGCGGTGCCCAGACCAGGGGTGAAGCCCGCGAAGTAGCCTGACCGGATGGCCCAGCGGTTCTACATCGAGACCTTGGGCTGCCCGAAGAACCAGGTCGACTCCGACAAGATCGTGGGCACCCTCCTCGCGGACGGCATGACGGCCACCGACTCGGCAGCTGACGCCGACCTCGTCGTCATCAACACGTGCGCGTTCATCGAGGAGGCGCGCCAGGAGTCGATCGACACGATCTTGACGCTCTCGACGGCGAAGCAGCCCAACGCGCGGGTCGTCGTCACTGGCTGCATGGCCGAGCGCTACGGCGAAGAGCTCGCGGCTGCGCTCCCCGAGGTCGATGCAGTGAGCGGCTTCGGTGTGCCAGTGACGCTCAGCACGAAGCCCGGCGCCAGGCGAGTGCCCGAGCTCGATCTCCTCAACCTGCCCCGGCCACCCGCGACCGCGCCGTGGGCATACGTGAAGATCGCCGAGGGGTGTGACCGCACCTGCGGCTTCTGCGCGATCCCCAGCTTCCGCGGTCCGCAGCGCAGCCGCACGCCGGAGTCGATCCTGGCCGAGGTCGACGAGCTCGGCGCGCAGGAGATCGTGCTCGTCGCGCAGGACTTGGCGTCGTACGGCAAGGACGTCGCTGACCTGGGCGCGGGTTCGATCGTGCCGCTGGTCGAGAAGGTCGCCGCGGCGGTCCCGTGGGTACGTCTCCTCTACTTGTATCCCTCTGACCTCTCCGATGGTCTGATCGACGTGATGTGCAACGGGCCGGTGCCCTACTTCGACCTCTCGCTGCAGCACGTGTCGAAGCCGCTGCTCCGGCGGATGCGCCGGTGGGGCGATGGCGAGCGGTTCCTGCGGCGGATCGACGACATCCGGACCCGTCGACCCGACGCCGCGTTCCGCACGAACTTCATCGTCGGCTACCCGGGTGAGACCGAGGGCGATCACGATCAGCTGCTCTCGTTCGTCGAGGGCGCCCAGCTCGACTGGTGTGGCTTCTTCGCCTTCTCGCGCGAGGACGGCACGTACGCCGCCGACCTCGATGGGCATGTCGCGTCCGAGCTCGTCGCTGAGCGCCTCGGCGAGCTGAGGTCGATGCAAGACGACATCACCGCGCGCAAGCGCGAGGCGCTCATCGGTTCGACGATCGAGGTGCTGGTCGACGCTCGAGGCGTAGCCCGGAGCCACCGCGAGGCGCCCGAGATCGACGGGATCATCGAGGTGCCGCAGTCGCTCGCCGTCGGTGCGTTCGCGACCGTCACGATCTCAGGAGCGATGGGGCCCGACCTCGTCGCCGACCGAGCGGCCTGAACATGGCGACGAGCTTCGGTCCGTCCGCGCTGGCGACGCCGGCCAACGGCGTGACGGTCGGACGTCTGCTCGCGGCGCCGTTCCTCTTCGTGATGATCGACGGCACCGAAGGCTCGTGGCCCGCGTTCATCCTCTGGTTCGTGCTCTGCGCCACCGATGGCATCGACGGGTTCCTGGCGCGGCGGCACGGCACGACGCGATCGGGCGCCTTCCTCGACCCGCTCGCCGACAAGGTGCTCGTCCTCGGCGCGATGCTCGCGCTGGTCAAGCAAGACGTGTTCTGGTGGTTGCCGGTCGCGCTGATCGCCGCGCGTGAGGTCGCGATCAGCATGTACCGCAGCATGGCCGGCCGTCAGGGCATCACGATCCCGGCACGTCGGGGTGCGAAGGTCAAGACGGTGTGCCAGCAGTTCGCAGTCGGGTTCGCACTGCTGCCGTGGTCGGCTGACGCCCGCTGGTTGTTCAACACCTTCCTCTGGATCGCGGTCGTGCTCACCTTGCTCACGGGCGCGCAGTACCTGCTCGACTCGCGCCGAGTCGCCCGCTCACAGCTCGCGTGAGCCTGCGCTGCGAGGTCGTCGCCGTCGGCACCGAGCTGCTGCTCGGGCAGGTCGTCGACACGAACTCTTCGTGGATCGGCGAGCATCTCGCGCTGGCTGGCATCGACTCGCACTTCCAGACCAAGGTCGGGGACAACCGCGCCCGAATCGTCTCGGTGCTCCGACTCGCGCTCGACCGCAGCGACGCGGTCATCGTGTGCGGTGGGCTCGGCCCGACGCATGACGACATCACCCGCGAGTGCATCGCCGAGGTGATGGGCGTCGAGCTCGTGCGTCACGACGACATCGCCGACCGGATCACGCAGATGTTCGCGAGCCGAGGCCGGCGCATGGCCGAGAACAACCTCCGTCAGGCCGACGTGCCCGAGGGCGCCACCGTGATCCCGCAGGTGCGGGGCACCGCGCCGGGGCTCGTCTGCCCGGTCGGCGACAAGGTCGTCTACGCCGTGCCCGGCGTGCCCCATGAGATGAAGGAGATGCTGGAGCGCGCGATCATCCCCGACCTCAGAGAGCGGTCAGGCGAGACAGCCGTGATCGTCAGTCGCACCCTGCGCACGTGGGGCGACAGCGAGTCGGGCCTGGCCGAGACCCTTGCGCCGCTGATCGAGCGCTTGGACGAGGTCGGCAACCCGACGCTCGCGTTCCTGGCGAGCGGCATCGAGGGTTTGAAGGTGCGGCTCACGGCGAAAGCCGAGACAGAGGACGCCGCGGCGAAGGTGCTCGCGGCCGAAGAGGAGACGGTGCGCGGCATCCTCGGGCCGCTCGTGTTCGGTGTCGACGACGAGACGATGGAGAGCGCGGTGCTCGACCTGTTGCGCCGGCAGGGGCGGTCGCTCGCGCTCGCCGAGTCAGTGACCGGAGGGCTGGTCGCCGCGCGGATCACGTCGGTGCCAGGCGCGTCCGAGGTCTTCAAGGGCTCGGTCGTGTCGTACGCGACAGAGGTGAAGCAGCATGTCCTCGGTGTGCCGGAAGGGCCGGTCGTGAGCGAGGAGGCTGCGATCGCGATGGCCGAGGGTGCGGCGCGTGTGCTCGACGCGAACGTCGGGCTCGCGCTCACCGGCGTGGCCGGACCGACCGAGCAGGACGGCCAGCCCGTCGGCACGTTGTTCGTCGGGCTCTGCATCGACGGGGTTTCCGAGGCGGCGCATCTCCGCCTGCCGGGCGACCGCGATCAGATGCGTCAGTTCGCGGTGATCTCTTCGCTCAACATGCTTCGGCTGCGGCTTCTCGATCGGGCGGGCGCAGACTGAGCGAACGGCTCTTCGTCGCGGTGTGGCCTCCCGACGACGTGCTCGACATGCTCGCGGGCCTTCCCCGGCCGACGCTTGCCCGGAGTTCGGTGGACCAGCCGTGCGCAATGGCACGTCACGCTCCGCTTCTTGGGCGACGCGGAGGTGGACGCCGTGAGCGCCGCGCTCGGAGGCGTCCGCGCCGCGGCGACCGAGGCGGCGCTCGGGCCCCGTACGCAGCGACTCGGCCGTGGCGTGCTCTGCGTGCCCGTGGGCGGTCTCGAGGATGTTGCGTCCGCGGTGGTCGCTGCGACTGCCGGCCTCGGCCGTGCGCCCGACCACCGGACCTTTCGCGGCCATGTCACGCTCGCCCGCGTCGAGGGCCGAGCCAGGCCGCCGCTCACCGACCTTCCGGTGAGCACGTGGCCGGTTGCTACGTTCGCCCTCGTGCGCAGTCACTTGGGAGGCGGCCCTGCCCGCTACGAGACCGTGGCCGAGTGGGAGCTCGCACTGTGAGCGATCCCCATGCAGACGTCGTCGTCGCGCTCGAGTCGCACGGCGTCGAGTTCGAGGTCATGGCCTGCGATCCCGACTTCGCGGACACCGCCGCGTTCTGCGAGAAGTACGGCATCTCGCCCGACGAGTCCGCGAACACGATCCTCGTCGTCGGCAAGTCCGATCCGCGTCGCTACGTCGCATGTGTGGTGCTGGCGACGACTCGCCTCGACGTGAATGGGGCGGTGCGGCAGCGCTTGGGAGTGAAGAAGGCGTCGTTCGCGTCCGCCGACGAGACGAAGGACCTCACGGGGATGCTCATCGGCGGCGTCACACCGGTCGCGCTGCCCGACGCCATCCCCATCTGGGTCGACGCAGCGGTCATGACTCCCGCGTCGATCATCCTCGGCGGCGGCGATCGATCGACGAAGCTCCGGATGTCGCCCGCGACCCTCGCGTCGCTCCCGAACGTCGAGGTCGTCGAAGACCTCGCAAGGCCCGCGAGCTGACCAGTGTGTGCACTGGGGCGCGGCATGGTGCCTCGAGCGTGAACACTCGCGGGTTCGGCCGATGAACATCACCGACACTGACTTCCTCCGCTGCGTCTACGACATCGCATTGGTCACTCGCGCGGTCGACGAGCGGCTGTGGATCCTGACTCGACAAGGGCGCGCGGGTTTCGTGCTGACCGCGCGTGGACACGAGGTCGCGCAGATCGCGAGCGCGCTGGCGATGCGACCCGGGGAAGACTCGGCCTGGCTCTACTACCGCGACCTCGGGGTGGGCCTCGCCCTCGGCGTGACGCCCTACGAGCTGTTCCTCGGTGCCCTTGCGAGAGCCGATGACCCCCACAGCGGCGGCCGGCAGCTCACGGCGCATCTCTCGAGCAAGCGCCTCCGCATCGGTTCCGTCTCGAGTGAGGTCGGCGCGCACCTGCCTCACGCAGTCGGCGCCGCATATGCGGCGGTTGTGAAGGGTGAGGACTCGGTCGCGATGTGCTACTTCGGTGACGGTGCCGCGTCCGAAGGCGCGACCCACGAGGCGATGAACCTCGCCGGCGTGCACAAGCTGCCGGTCGTCTTCCTCTGCGAGAACAACGGCTACGCGATCAGCGTCCCGCTGTCGAAGCAGATGCCCATCACCTCACTCGAGCAGCGCGCTTCCGCCTATGGCTTCGCGGGGTCGTCGGTCGACGGATGCGACGCGGAAGCGGTCCGCGCCGCGACCGTCGCTGCGATCGCCCGGGCCCGGGCAGGCGAGGGGCCGACGCTCATCGACATGCGCGTGCCGCGGATCGTCGCCCACTCCTCTCAGGACGACGACGCGTACCGCGACGCCGACGAGAAGGCTGCCGCGGCAAGCCTCGATCCGATTCCCCGCCTCCGCGCGCGCCTGATCGAGCTGGGGGCACTCGACGTCGAGGCGGACGACGTGGCTCGCAAGACGATCGAGGCTGATGTGCTCACCGCGGCCGAGGAGGCGTTCGCGCGACCGGAGCCCGCGGCCGATCGGGCCCGACGCTGGCTCTACGCCGATGGCTGAGCTCCGCCTCATCGAAGCGATATGCGCTGCGCTTCACGAGGAGATGGAGCGCGATCCGAACGTGGTCCTCCTCGGTGAGGACGTCGGAGTGAAGGGGGGCGTGTTCGGCGCGTCGAAGGGGCTGCTCGAGCGCTTCGGCCCACTGCGCGTCCTCGACACGCCGGTGTCCGAGATCGCGATCGCGGGCGCATCGATAGGCGCCGCGATGATGGGGCTGCGCCCCGTCGCCGAGTTCCAGTTCGCGGACTACATGCATCCCGCGTACGACCAGCTCGTGAACCAGGCCGCGACGATCCGCTGGCGCAGCGTCGGTGGGTTCGGCGTGCCCGCCGTCTTCAGGGCACCGTTCGGTGGTGGTGTGAAGGGCGGCGTGTACCACTCGCAGAGCATGGAGGCCGCGTACTGCCACGTCCCGGGCTTGAAGGTGGTCGTCCCGGCGACCCCCGCGGACGGGAAGGGACTGCTGAAAGCCGCGATCCGCGACGACGATCCGGTGATCTTCTTCGAGCCCAAGCGCGCATACCGCCTCGCGCCCGAGCGGGTCGGCGGACCCGAGGACGTGATCCCCCTCGGCGTCGCCCGCGTCGATCGAGTCGGCACCGCCTTGTCGATCGTGACCTACGGCATCGGCGTGCACGTCGCCCGGGAGGCGGCGATCACGCTTGCCGGCGAGGGCATCGACGTCGAGATCATCGACCTCCGCACGCTCGTCCCTCTGGATCGCGACGCGATCGCGACGTCGGTCGTCAAGACCGGACGTCTGCTCGTGCTCCACGAGGCGAACAAGACCATGGGATTCGGCGCGGAGATAGCAGCGTTCGCGGCCGAGGAGCTCTTCTACGACCTCGACGCGCCGATCGTCCGGGTCGCCGCCGACGACTGCCACCTTTCGTACAACGGTCCGGAGGAGGACGCGGTCATCCCGCTTCCGAGCGACGTCGTCGCCGCCGCGAGAGGCCTCGCGGCCCGGTAGCCCGGATGTGAACGGCCGTTGACATAGGCAGGAATCGGAACTAAGTGTTTCTTCTCAGACGGACGATCGGTTGGCTGTTCTTCAGCTGGGTTGGGGGAGCGATGAGTGGATCCGTCGCAGAACGGTCGTCTCGTGAGCGGTCGCTGCACGCCGCGGGCGGCAAGAGTGAGCTCGACACGTCCGTCGGGAAGGCGTTGGCTCTGCTGGAGGCGTTCCAAGACGCGGGCGAACCGGTCGGCGTCACCCACTTGGCCGCGGCAGCAGGCTTGCCGAAGTCCACGGCGTACAGGCTGCTCGGCATCCTTCTCGAGTGGGGTCTGGTCGAGCGGTCTGGCTCGGGCTACTGCCTCGGTGCTCACCTCTTCGAGCTCGGCAACGCGATTCCGTCCTGCGGGCCGAGCGGGCTGCGTGAGATCGCCTCTCCGCATCTCATGCGGCTCTACGAGGCGAGCCATGAGACGGTGCATCTCGGAGTGCTCGACGGCACTGAGGTGATCTACGTCGAGAGGCTCTGCGGTCGCAATGCACCGGCCGCGTCTCGCGTGGGCGTGCGGGTGCCAGCCGAGTCGGCAGCGCTCGGGAAGGTGATCCTCGCGTTCTCGAGTCGCGAGGTGGTCACACGTGTGCTGGCACGCGGCCTGCAACGTCAGTCGGCGTACACCATCGTCGAGCCGCAGCCATTCGTCGAGCATCTGAAGGCGATCCGATCGGCAGGCATCGCGTTCGACCGGGAGGAGACGTTCCTCGGCATCGCCTGCGTCGCTGCCCCGGTCCTGGGTCGCGACGGGTCCGCCCTGGCGGCGGTGTCGTTGGCCGGCCCCACCCACCGCTTCGACCCCGACGCGTTCGCGGCTCAGGTCCGGGCTGTCACGTCTGACATCACCCGCGACCTGCAGGCGTCGCGGTAGGCACGCCAGGGGGCCGATGGTACGGTCCGCGCGGCGAAAGGTTGGGCGTGCCGGCTGTCGAGGTCAGAGGTCTGGTGAAGCGATACGGATCGCTCGAGGCGGTCCGCGGCATCGACTTCACCGTCGAGCGTGGCGAGGTGCTCTCACTCCTCGGCCCGAATGGTGCCGGCAAGACCACGACGCTCGAGATCCTCGAGGGCTTCCTGACCCGAACGAGCGGCCAGGTCTCGGTGCTCGGCGTCGATCCCGCGGGGGCGACCCGGGACTGGCGGGAGCGGGTCGGCATCGTGCTGCAGGGTGCGGTCGTCGAGCCCTACCTCAAGGTCACCGAGGTGCTCGAGCG
Source organism: uncultured Acidimicrobiales bacterium (assembly GCA_963739555.1). Lineage (GTDB taxonomy): Bacteria > Actinomycetota > Acidimicrobiia > Acidimicrobiales > DATKAS01 > DATKAS01. The sequence goes on from CAVUAV010000013.1 coordinate 410,695, forward strand.
CAACGCGGGCTACTACCCGAGGCCTCGGACGGTGGGCGACGTCCTCGAGCTCGTGGGGCTCTCAGACAAGGCCGATGCCCGCGTCAAGACCTTGTCGGGCGGGCAGCAGCGGCGCCTCGACGTGGCCCTCGGCATCATCGGCGCTCCCGAGCTGCTCTTCCTCGACGAGCCCACGACCGGCTTCGACCCGTCGGCTCGACGCGGCGCGTGGGAGCTCGTCGAGAAGCTCCGCGGCGAGGGCACCACGATCATCCTGACGACCCACTACATGGACGAGGCGCAACACCTCGCCGACCGCGTGGTCGTGATGAACCACGGTGAGATCGTGGCGTCGGGCACGCCCGACACGATCGGTGGCCGATCGAAGGCGGCGGTGCGGATCCGGTTCGCCTTGCCTGACGGTGAGAGTGCCGCGTCGCTGCCGGTCGCGGCCGACCGCGACAGTCAGGGCTCGTTCGTGATCGAGACGAGCGACGAGGTGCGCGTGCTGCACACCCTGACGTCGTGGTCGCTCGACAACCGCATCGACCTCGTGGGCCTCACCGTCGATCGTCCGTCACTCGAGGACGTGTACCTCGAGCTCACGTCGGCGGAGGCCGCGGAATGAACGCAGTCGCGTTGTCGGCGCATCAGCTCAGGTACGAGCAGAAGAGCTACTGGCGCAACCCTGCGTCTGCCGGCTTCACGTTCGCGTTCCCGGTCATCTTCCTGCTGCTCTTCGGCTCGCTCAACACGAACAGCACCATCGACTTCCTCGGCGGCCTGAGCTGGAACCAGTACTACATCGCCGGGATCCTGTGCTTCGGCGTCATCAGCGCGTCGTTCACGAACCTCGCGATGATCGTGTCGATCCGTCGTGACGAAGGGGTGCTGAAGCGACTGCACGGCACACCCCTCCCCGCGTCCTCGCTGTTCGGCGGGCTGCTGCTCAACTCCCTGGTGATCGCCGCGGTCCTGACCGTGATCCTGATGTCGATCGCGCTCGCGTTCTTCGACGTGACGTTCCCGAATCACTGGCCGGCGCTGATCGTCTCCCTTGCGGTCGGCACAGCGGCGTTCTGCGCGCTCGGCGTCGCGGTCGCAGCAGTCATCCCTCATGCGGATGCGGCACCCGCCATCGTCAACGGGATCCTCTTCCCGATCCTGTTCATCTCGGGCGTCTTCTTCCCGGTGCAGAACGACGCGATCCTCGCCAAGGTCGGCAACGTCTTCCCGGTGCGCCACTTCGTGAACGCGGTGTTCGCCGCGTTCGACCCGCGGGTCACCCACGGCCCTGCCCACGGGTGGGCGTGGGATGACCTCGCCGTCCTCGCCGCCTGGGGCGTCGTGGGCGCGGTCATCGCCGTGCGCCGGTTCCGCTGGGACCCCCGCCGCTGACGTCCCTGTCTGCCCCCGGCCCCGACCCGGCCGGCCGGGTGCCGGCTCCTGATCCTTGACCGAACAACTGTTCGAAACTACAGTCGTGTGAGTCCGGCGCAGGGAATGTCACACCCCCTCTGTACGGTCGCCTTCCAAGCCCAAGTGCGACCGCCGGGGGGCGGTTGGCAGTGACGAAAGGACGACGCGTGGAGCGCGACAAGGCACTCGAGATGGCCCTGGCTTCGATCGACAAGCAGTTCGGCAAGGGCTCGATCATGCGGATGGGGGAGAAGGGCTCGATGAACATCGAGGCCATCCCCACTGGCGCATTGGCACTCGATCTCGCACTCGGTGTCGGCGGCCTCCCGAGAGGTCGCGTCGTCGAGGTGTACGGGCCTGAGTCGTCGGGCAAGTCGACGCTGGCCATGCACGTCGTGGCCGAGGCGCAGCGCAACGGCGGCATCTGCGCGTACATCGACGCCGAGCACGCGATGGACCCCGTGTACGCACGTGCGATCGGTGTCGACGTCGACGAGCTGCTGATCTCGCAGCCCGACACCGGCGAGCAAGCCCTCGAGATCACCGACATGCTCATCCGCTCGGGCGCGCTCGACATCGTCGTCATCGACTCCGTGGCCGCGCTCACGCCTCGCGCCGAGATCGAGGGCGAGATGGGCGACTCGCACATGGGCCTGCAAGCCCGCCTCATGAGCCAGGCGCTGCGCAAGCTCACCGCGAACCTCAACAAGTCCGACACCATCGCGCTCTTCATCAACCAGCTGCGAGAGAAGATCGGTGTGATGTTCGGCTCACCCGAGACCACGCCTGGTGGCCGCGCGCTGAAGTTCTACTCATCGGTGCGGCTCGACATCCGCCGCATCGAGTCGATCAAAGACGGTGTCGAGGTGATCGGCAGCCGCACCCGCGTGAAGGTCGTGAAGAACAAGGTGGCCCCGCCGTTCCGGCAGGCCGAGTTCGACATCATGTACGGCAAGGGCATCAGCCGCGAGGGCTCGCTGCTCGATGTCGGCACCGACCTCGGCATCGTGAAGAAGTCAGGGGCTTGGTACACGTTCGACGGCGAGCAGCTCGGGCAGGGTCGAGAGAATGCCAAGCAGTTCCTTGCCGAGAACCCCGAGCTCATGGTCCAGATCTCCGAGCGAGTGAAGGACCAGGTCGGCATCGGCCAGCCCGTCGCCGGCGGGCCGGCGGTGAGTCCCGAGGAGGGCTTCACCGTGGCTGATGACCAGCCCATCTCACTGGACTGACCGCGGTCCTCGCACCGCGCTCCGCGGTCTGGCATGCTCGCCCCGAGGGGGTGGCGCATGGTTGACTGTGTGTCGAGCGGAGTACCCGGCCAGACCGGTCGGTTCGGCGACGCAGCGCGACGGTGAATGGAAACGCTCAAGGTCTCGACCCGATCACATCCGAACTCCGTGGCGGGAGCGATCGCGGGGCTCCTCCGACGTGAGGGCTACGCGGTCCTCACCGTCGTGGGCGCCGGAGCGCTGAACCAGGCGATCAAGGCGCTGGCCATCACCATCGATCACGTCGCGGGTGAGGGGATGGACCCGGTGTGCATCCCCTCGTTCACCGAGGTCGACATCGACGGCACCACGCGCACCGCGATCCTGCTTCGCGTGGAGGATCGCAACCGTGGCGCCGCGGCCATCGCTCCGCACGAAGTCATCGACCTTCGAGCCCACGTCGGCGAGGTCGCCGACTCGAGCCTCGACTACACCGCCGCTGGAGGCGCCTGATCCGCCTCGTGGGGCGATGGCGGGTTGACCGACGCCTAACCTGAGCGGGTGACTCGCTCGTACTTCGTCCGCACCTTCGGGTGTCAGATGAACGAGCACGACTCCGAGCGCATCGCGGGCCTCCTCGAGGCCGACGGGCTCACTGCGGCGCCCGACGCCGAGCACGCCGACGTCGTGGTGCTCAACAGCTGCTGCATCAGGGAGAACGCCGACAACAAGCTCTACGGCAACCTCGGGGTGCTCAAGGCGGTCAAAGACCGTCGCCCCGGCATGCAGATCGTCGTGAGCGGGTGCCTCGCCCAGAACGAGGCCGAGGGCATCCGCGCGAAGGCACCGTGGGTCGACGTCGTCTTCGGCACCCACAACGTCCATCGCGCCGCTGACCTGATCGAGCTCGCGCGGCGTGAGGGCCCGGTCGTCGAGGTGCTCGAGGCGACCGCCGCGGACGATGCGGCGGCATTTCCCTCTGCGCTGCCGGCGAAGCGCGAGCAGGGCCACAGCGCGTGGGTCACGATCCAGATCGGTTGCGACAACTCGTGCGCGTTCTGCATCGTGCCCGCGGTGCGCGGACCTGAGATCAGCCGGCCGTTCGATGCCCTCGTCGCCGAGGTCGAGAGCCTGGCCGCCGACGGCGTCACCGAGGTGACGTTGCTCGGGCAGAACGTGAACTCCTACGGCCGAGACCTCACGCTCGCAGCCCGACGCGCCGGTGGCACCGCGGCGGTGAGACCGCTCTTCGGTGAGCTGCTCCGGGCAGTCGGGACGGTCGACGGCATCCGTCGTGTCCGGTTCACGAGCCCTCATCCCAAGGACCTCCGCCCGGAGACGATCGAGGCCATGGCCTCGACGGCTGCGGTGTGCGAGCACCTGCACCTGCCGCTGCAGTCCGGCAGCGATCGCACGCTCGCGGCGATGCATCGGGGATACACCGCCGCTCGCTACCTCGAACGCCTCGCGGCGGCGCGGGCGGCAGTGCCCGACCTCGCCGTGACCACCGACATCATCGTCGGCTTCCCCGGTGAGACCGACGACGACTTCGAGCGCACGCTCGAGGTGGTGGCCGAGGCACGGTACGACAGCGCGTACACGTTCATCTTCTCGCCGCGCCCCGGAACGGAGGCGGCGTCGATGACCGAGCGCTTCATCGCACCCGACGTGAGCGCGGAGCGATTCGAAAGGCTGCGCGTGGTCGTCGAGCGGAGCGCGCTCGCTCGGCACACGGCGAGGGTCGGCCGCGACGAAGAAGTCGTCGTCGAGGGCCCGAGCAAGCGCAACCCGAGCCTCACAACCGGTCGCACCCGGCAGAACAAGCTCGTGCACTTCGCCGCGCCATCGCCGATCCGCGCCGGCGGCTACGCACGCGTATGCGTCACCGGCGCCGCTGCGCATCACCTCCAAGGCGAGCTCGTCGAGGTGCTCGAGCCCGCACGTCACCGCACTCGCATCCCGGTGGTCGCGCACTGAACGGTTCGTCTCGGGCGCCGCTCGCCATCGTCGGGCCCACCGCGACCGGGAAGTCGGCGCTCGCGCTGGCCCTCGCGCGCGCGCTCCCAGGCGTCGAGATCGTTTCCATCGACTCGATGCAGGTGTATCGAGGGATGGACGTCGGCACCGCCAAGCCCACGGCGCCTGAGCGCGCCGAGGTGCCGCATCACCTGATCGACATCGCGGACCCGTCCGAGGACTTCACGGTCGTCCGGTTCCGCGAGGCGTGCGACGAAGCGCTCGCTGCGATCGAGGCGCGCGGCAACCAAGCCGTGCTGGTCGGAGGCACCGGGCTCTATGTCCGGGCCGTGATCGACCGGCTCGAGCCGCCGGGCGAATGGCCAGCGGTCAGGGCCGAGCTCGAAGCCGAGCCCGACGTCGCGGCCCTCCACGCTCGGCTCGATGCGATCGATCCACTGGCCGCCTCTCGCATGACCGCGACGAATCGGCGTCGAATCGTCCGGGCGCTCGAGGTCTCGCTCGGCAGCGGCCAGCCGTTCTCGTCGTTCGGGCCCGGGCTCACGACCTACGGAGCGACCGGAGTCACCCAAGTCGGGCTGCGGATGTCGCGAGACACGCTCTCGGCGCGGATTCGTCGTCGATTCGACGCCCAGCTGGCCGCCGGCTTCGTCGACGAGGTCGCCGTGCTCGCCGCCAGGGAGAAACCCCTCTCCCGCACGGCCTCGCAGGCTCTCGGCTACCGCGAGCTGCTCGCCCACGTCCGGGGCGACGTGGGGCTCGAGGAAGCCGTCGAGCTCGCGATCACCCGCACCCGTCAGTTCGCGGTGCGCCAGGAGCGCTGGTTCCGCCGCGACCCGCGGATCGTGTGGGTCGAGGCGACCGAACCGACCAATCCGTTGGAGGAGGTGCTGAGCCTGCTGGGAGACTCGTCACGATGCACCTGAGCAAGCACCACGGGCTCGGCAACGACTTCCTCGTCTTGCTGCGCGACGACGTCGTCCCCATGCCGGACGACGCTGCCGCCGCGCTCGCGATCAGGCTCTGTCATCGCACGAGGGGAATCGGTGCCGACGGCTTGCTCATCGGTGGTCCGCCGGTGCGTCGCATCGCCTGCGACCTCCAGATGTGGCTCTACAACGCTGACGGCTCGCGTGCGGAGATGAGCGGCAACGGCATCCGCTGCCTCGCCCAGGCGGTGCTGCGAGATCGCGGCCTCACCGAGGCCACGCTCGCGATCTCGACCGACGGAGGGCTTCGCCGTGTGGACGCAAAGGTCGTGAGCGATGACGAGGTCTGGGCGAGCGTCGACATGGGCGCGATGAGCGCGATCGACGCGCCGAACGGCTGGCATGCGCTCGACCTCGATCCGTTGCGGCCCGTGGCGCACATCTCGATCGGCAACCCGCACGCCGTCGTCCTCGTCGACGACGCCGATGAGGTCGATCTCGTGGCTGCCGGTCGCGCCGTCCCTGAGGTGAACCTCGAGGTGATCGCGGCCGGCCCCGAACCGGGAGCCATCACGATGCGAGTGCACGAGCGCGGCGTCGGCATCACCGAAGCCTGTGGCACCGGCGCGTGCGCAGCGGCGTGGGCCGCACGTGGATGGGGGCTCACCGGCGACCGGGTCGTCGTTCACATGCTCGGCGGCGACGGCGAGGTCACGATCGAGGGTGACACCGTCACCCTCGCAGGGCCGGCGGTGCACATCGCCGACATCCAGATTCGAGGTGCACGCGTGAGCCTGATCGAACGCGCCATCCGAGAGCGCATCGTGCTCGTCGGAGTCACGTTGCCGCCCGCCCGCCTGGACGACACCGAATCGAGCCTCGAGGAGCTGTCATTGCTCGTCGGCACGGCGGGCGCCGAGGAGGCCGGCCGCATCGTGTCGCGTCGCGATCGTCCCGATCCGGCGACGTTCCTCGGAAAGGGGAAGGTCGAGGAGCTGCACGAGCTGTGCCTCGAGGTCGATGCCGACACGGTCGTGTTCGACAACGAGCTCACTCCCGCGCAGCAGTTCAATCTCGAGAAGCTGCTCGGCCGAACGGCGATCGACCGCACCGCTGTGATCCTCGACATCTTCGCCCAGAACGCCCACACGCTCGAGGGCAAGGCCCAAGTGGAGCTTGCCCTCCTTCGGTACCGGCTGCCTCGGCTGCGCCGCGGCCGTGCGGGCGGGCTCTCACAGCAGGCGGGTCGCATCGGCACCCGTGGCCCTGGCGAGACGCAGCTCGAGACTGATCGGCGCCGCTTGCAGCGCCGCATCACGAAGCTCGAGCAAGACCTGAAGGACCTGGGCAAGACGAGGAACACGCAACGCAAGGCGCGCAACCGTGGACGCCTGAGTGCCATCTCGATCGTCGGCTACACGAACGCGGGGAAGTCCACGCTGCTCAATCGGCTCACCGACGCCGGCGTGCTCGTCGAGGATCGGTTGTTCGCGACACTCGACCCCAGCACGAAGCGGATGCAGCTCCCCGGGGGCGAGGCGGTGCTCGTCTCCGACACCGTTGGGTTCGTGCGCAAGCTGCCCCACCAGCTCGTCGAGGCGTTCAAGTCGACGCTCGAGACGGTTGCGTCGTCTGATCTGCTCGTCCACGTCGTCGACGCGTCGACCGCCGATCCCGACGGCCAGATCGACGCCGTGCGTGTGGTGCTGCGGGAGATCGACGGCGACCAGGTTCCCGAGCTGATCGTGTTCAACAAGGTCGACATCGCCAAGGACGCGGAACGCCTGGTCGAGCTGCATCCCGGGTCGGTCGCGATCTCCGCGAAGACGGGGGAGGGCATCGACGACCTGCTCCTCACCATCGGCGATCGTCTGCGCGCGATGGCGACGGTGGTCGAGCTCGTGATCCCGTACGAACGCGGCGATGTGCTGGCCGAGCTGCACCGAGAGGGAGAGGTCGTGTCCGAGTCGCACGGCGATGACGGCGTTCGGGTGCGGGCGAGGCTCGACCCCGCCGCGCGCGGGCGCCTCGCCGAGTTCGCCGCGAGCCCGTCGTGACTGCTCCCGAGCCGTTCGTCCCGCCCGCCTACCCGTACGACCGTCTCGACGAGGTCGCTGCGGTCGCGGAGCGCCACGACGGCGGGATGGTCGACCTGTCGGTCGGCACGCCGTGCGACCCGCCGCCCGACTCGGTCGTGCGCGCGCTCGCCACGTCGAACACCGAGCGCGGCTATCCCGCGTCGATCGGCAGCCCCGCGCTGCGCTCCGCGGCGAGCCGCTGGATCGCTCGGCGCTTCGACATCGACGAGCCGCCCGCGCTCGCGGCGTGCATCGGCACGAAGGAGTTCGTCGGCACTCTGCCGCAGTGGTTGCACTTGCGGCGACCCGACCGCGACACGGTGCTCTACCCAGCCGTGTCGTATCCCACCTACGAGATGGGTGCAGTGCTCGCGCGTTGTCGCGCGGTGCCGGTACCGGTCGACGACGCCTGGCGGCTCGACCTCAGTGCGATCGACGAGAGCGACGCCGAGCGCGCGCTGTGCCTCTGGGTGAACTCGCCGAGCAACCCGACCGGTGCGCTCGACGACTTGGCCGCGGCGGCGGCGTGGGGCCGCGCGCGACATCCCCGTGTTCAGCGACGAGTGCTACGCCGAGTTCACGTGGGACGGAGAGCCGCGGTCGATCCTCGAACAGGGCACCGACGGGCTCATCGCGGTGCACTCGCTCTCGAAGCGATCGAACCTCGCGGGCGTGCGTGTCGGGTTCTATGCCGGCGATCCCGACCTCGTGAGCTACCTGAGCGAGGTGCGCAAGCACATCGGGATGATGGTGCCCGGTCCCGCGCAAGCGGCCGGTGTCGCGGCTCTCGACGACAGCGCGCACGTCGAGCTGCAGCGCGCTCGCTACCTCGCGCGTCTCGAACGGATCGCGAAGGTGCTGGCTGATTGGTCGGGCGCTTCCGTCTCACTGCCGCAGGGCGGCTTCTACCTGTGGGTGAAGGCGCCCAACGGCGATGGATGGGCGTTCACGCGCGCGATCGCCGAGTCCGCCGGCGCGTTGGTCAGCCCCGGCGAGTTCTACGGTGCACCAGATCACGTGAGGATCGCGGTGGTGCAACCAGACGACCGCATCGATCTCGTGGTCAAAAGGCTCGGCGGGTGACGGTGGGGTAACTTCGGCGCCTTGCGACGCCGGCGGCTTCCTCTCGCATTCCTCGCGCTCGTCATCCCGCTCGCATTCGTCGCGACTGCGTGCAACCCCGTCATGCAGCTCGACGCGATCACGCGCGTGAACCAAACCCGCGAATCGCTCGGCCGTCCGCCCGTCCGCGTCACCGAAGAGCTCACTGTGAAAGCCCAGGCACTTGCGGACCACCTCGCCAGCACCGGCCAGCTCGAGCACTCCGCCGACCTGGCCGCGGGCATCTCGAAGCCCTTCTCGCTCGTCGGCGAGAACGAGGGATACGGCGGCTCCGTCGAGCAGATCCATTCGCTGCTCATCGCGTCACCCACTCACTTCGCGATCATGATCGACCCCCGCTACACCGAGATCGGCGTCGGCATCACCATCGCGTCCGATGGCACCGTCTACGAGGTGCAGGAGTACAAGGCGCCGTGAGCGGCGCCGATGTGCACAGGGCCGTGACCAGGATGCCTGTCGCGACGCACGGGTAGCCTGCGCGGATGGCAGACCTCCAGGGGCAGATCGAAGAGCTGTGGGAGCGTCGCAGCGAGGTCGAGCCCGGTGACAAGTCAGTCGCTTCGCTCGTGCGCGAAGCCGTCGATCTCCTCGACACGGGCCAGGCCCGCGTCGCCGAGTTGGTCGGCGGCCGCGTGGTCGTCCACTCCTGGCTGAAGCAGGCGATCCTCCTCCTCTTCCGGCTGTCGAAGATCAAGACCATCGAGCTCGGCCCGTTCGAGTACGCCGACAAGCTGCCGCTGAAGAGCGGCTTCAAGAAGATGGGCGTGCGGGTCGTGCCCGGCGCATCGGCGCGGTACGGGTCGTTTCTCGAGCGCGGCGTCATCCTCATGCCGAGCTACGTGAACATCGGCGCGCACGTCGGGCACAACACGATGGTCGACACATGGGCGACAGTTGGCTCCTGCGCGCGAGATCGGTGCGAACGTCCATCTGTCGGGCGGTGTTGGCATCGGTGGTGTCCTCGAGCCTCCCCAAGCCGCCCCCGTCATCGTCGAGGACGATTGCCTCATCGGCAGTCGGTGCATCGTGGCCGAAGGCGCGCGGGTGGGCCGGGGAAGCGTGCTCGGCGCGGGCTGCATCCTCACCGGCTCGATCCCCGTCATCGACGCGCAGACGGGCGCCGAAGTCGGCCGTGGCACCGTGCCTGCGCACAGCGTGGCCGTGACTGCGACTCGGCCGCGGAAGTTCGGAAGCCACGAATACGGGCTGCCCTGCATCCTCATCATCAAGCACCTGCACGAGGGCGAGCGTCACGACAAGGGCCAGCTCGAGTCGATCTTGCGCGACCACGGCGCAACCGTGTGAGCGAGGCCCCGCGTGGCCGACCTGCTCGCGCTGACCGCTGATCTCGTCGCCATCCCGTCGGAGAGCCACGACGAGGGTGCGATCACGGGGTTCCTCCGGTCCGAGCTCGACGCGGCGCCGTGGCTCACGGTCGACCAGCTCGGCAACAACGTCGTCGCACGGACCCAGCTAGGCCGTCCGCTGCGGTTGATCATCGCTGGGCACACCGACACCGTCCCGATCAACGACAACGGTCAACCTCGCGTCGAGGGCGACACGCTGTGGGGCTGCGGCGCCTCTGACATGAAGTCGGGGCTCGCGGTGATGCTCGAGCTCGCCCGGACGGTGTCCGAGCCCGCCATCGACGTCACGTACGTGTTCTACGAAGCCGAGGAGGTCGACGCTGTGCACAACGGGCTGCGTCGCCTGTTCGGCGAGCGTCCCGATCTCGTCGTCGGCGACGCGGCCCTCCTGGGCGAGCCGACCGACGGCACGATCGAAGCGGGCTGCCAAGGCACGATGCGGGCCGAGGTCGTCCTCACCGGCGAACGCGCGCACACCGCGCGGCCCTGGATGGGTCGCAACGCGATCCATCGGCTCGGCCCTCTGCTCGACCGACTCGCGTCGTACGTCGAGCGGCGTCCGGTGATCGACGGCTGCGAGTACCGCGAGGCCGTGCAAGCGGTGCTCGTGGAGGGTGGCGTCGCGGGCAACGTGGTGCCCGATCGAGCTCGGTTGCGCGTGAACCATCGGTTCGCGCCCGATCGATCTCCGGCCGACGCCGAGGCGGCACTGCGCGCGCTCATCCTTCCTGACGGTGTCGAGTCCGATGGTGACTCCTTCGAGGTCGTCGACTGTGCCCCGGGCGCGGCGCCCGGCCTCACGCACCCCCTCCTCCGCTCGTTGATCGAGCGCAACCGGCTCGAGGTGCGCGCCAAGCTCGGATGGACGGACGTCGCCCGCTTTGCCGAGCACGGCATCCCTGCGGCGAACTTCGGGCCGGGGGACGCGACCCTCGCGCATACCCGCGACGAGCACGTGCGGCGGGCTCCGATCGAATCGACGTTCGTCGCCCTGCGCGACCTCATCACGACGCCGCCGGCATGATCGAGAGCGGCACCTGGACGGTCCTGTTCACCGACATCGTCGGATCGACCGAGCTGCGCACGCAGCTGGGCGACGACGAGGCCGACGTGCTCTTCGGGGTGGTCGACAGGGCGGTCGCCGCGGTGGTCGACGAGCACCAAGGCGTGCTCGTCAAGGGACTCGGCGACGGCCACATGGCGGCGTTCCGCGGTGCGGCCGACGGGATCGCGGCGGCGGTCGCGATCCAGCAGGCTGCAGTCCGCGACGGACGCGTCGTACTTCGGGTTGGGCTCAGTGCGGGCGATGCGAGAGCCGAGGGTGACGATCTCTTCGGCACGCCGGTCGTCGAGGCGGCACGGCTCTGCAGTGCGGCCGAGGGCAGCCAGATCCTGGTCGCCGCGCTCGTGAAGCTGCTGGCGGGCACGCGCGGGGGCCACGAGTTCGAGCCGGTCGGTCCGTTGACGCTGAAGGGCTTGTCCGAGCCGGTCGAGGCGTGGGTCGTGAAGTGGGCGCCGGTGGTCGCGTCGACCTCGACTCCACTGCCGCTTCCCGCCGCGTTCGGCGCGGTCGAGCAGTTCGCGTTCGTGGGTCGTGATGAGCCGCTCGAGCGCCTCACCGAGCTGTGGCGCAAGGCGTCGACCGACGGGCACGCGCACGTCGTGCTCATCGCGGGTGAGCCCGGGATCGGCAAGACGCGGCTTGCCGCGCAGCTCGCTCGCCAAGTGCACCACGACGGCGCAACGGTGCTGCTCGGTCGCTGCGAGGAAGAGCTCGGCGTGCCGTACCAGCCGCTCGTCGAAGCACTGCGCTTCGCGATCGATCACGTCGAAGACGACTCGCTCTCTCGCGCGCTCGGTCGCTACCGCGGCGAGCTCGTCCGCCTGCTGCCCGAGATCGCGGCGCGCGTCCTCGACCTGCCCGCGCCCACCCGCTCCGATCCCGAGACCGAGCGGTATCGGCTCTTCGACGCGGTGGTCGAGTGGCTCGTGGCGATGAGCGCCGACCGTCCCGTCTTGCTGGTCGTCGATGACCTGCACTGGGCGGGACGACCGACGCTGCTGCTCTTGCGCCACATCGTGACGGCCCAGGCCGCGATGCGCGTGTTGGTCGTCGGCACCTATCGCGACACCGACCTGCAGCGCGGTGATCCTCTGACTGAGATGCTCGCCGACTTCCGCCGGGTCGAGCGCGTCGAGCGCGTCTCGCTCCACGGCCTCACCACCGAAGACGTCGTCGACTTCTTCGAGTGGACCTCGGGGCAGAAGGCAGGGCGCCGCGGCCGTGACCTCGCACGCGTCGTTCGAGAGGAGACCGAGGGCAACCCGTTCTTCATCGGCGAGGTGCTCCGCCACCTCGCCGAGACCGGCGTCCTGTACGAGGAGGACGGTCGGTGGACGACGGCGATGCCCGCGGACGTGATCGGGTTGCCGGAGGGCGTCCGCGAGGTCGTCGGAAGACGCTTGGGTCGGCTCAGCCCGGAGGCCAACGAGCTGCTTCGCGTCGCGTCGGTGATCGGTCGCGAGTTCGACCTCGAAGTGCTGGCGCCTGCGTCGGGGCTCTCCGAGGAGGACGTGCTGCTCGCCCTGGCCGGTGCGGTGCAGGGTCGCCTCGTGGACGAGGTGTCGATCGACCGGTGGCGCTTCTCCCATGCGCTGGTGCGCTCGACTCTGTACGACGAGCTCGGCACGAGCCGTCGTGTGCGACTCCACCGCACGGTCGCGCAGATCCTCGAGGAGCGGCGTCCCGAGGACCTGTCCGCACTCGCCCGCCACTTCGGCGAGGCTGCGGTCGCCGGCACGAGCGAGCAGGCAGTGCGGTACGCGCTGTCCGCCGGCGATCGGTCGCGTGCCCAGCTCGCCAACGACGAGGCAGTGACCTTCTACGCATCGGCCCTCGACCTGCTCGAGGGCGGCGACGAACGGCGCGCTGCCGTGCTCGCTCGCCTCGGCGATGCGCAGCGCCGCGCCGGCGATCCGGCGTACCGCGAGACGCTGCTCACCGCGGCTGACCTGGCGCACGCGTCAGGTGACAAAGACACCGAGGTCGCCGCCGTGCTCGCGTCGAGTCGAGGCTTCTTCAGCGCAGCTGGCCTCGTCGACGAGGAGCGCATCAAGGCGTTGCGCGCGGCGCTCGACTCGGTGGGCGAACGAGACACGGTCGAGCGGGCGAGCCTGCTGGCGACGCTCGCAGCAGAGCTGCTCTTCGGCGACGCGCTCGCCGAGCGGAAGCGGCTGATCCACGAGGCGGTGGCGATGGCGCGTCGGGTGGGCGACGACACCGTGCTCGTCCGCGCGCTGAACATGCTGACCGCGATGCAGGCCGACGTGTTCGACCTCGATGGCATGCTGGCGCTCGGTCGCGAGGCACTGGAGGTCGCGGAGCGCATCGACGATCCCGCCCTGTCGACGATGGCGGCGTCGGGCCTCCACGTGCTCGCGTGCAGGGCCGGTCTCCGCGTCGAAGCCGACGCCGCGCTCGAGCGACAGATCGAGCACACCGAACGGGCCCGCCAGCCTCTTCTCTCCTTCGTCCTCGCGAACGCACTCGCGTTCCGTGCGATCGGCGAGGGGCGCCTCGACGAGGGCGAGCGGCTCGCCGACGACATGGTGAAGCTCGGGTCCGAGTCGGGCCAGCCCGACACCCTGGTGTGGATGGCGGCGCACGTGGGCCTTCTTTGGGAGGAAGGGCGCCGGTCTGACGAGGCCGAGGCGCTCTACATCGCCGCCGCGACGGTCCTCCCTCCGGCGGGAGCGATCTTGGCCCACACGCTCGCCGAGATCGGCGAGATCGACCGCGCCCGCGCGACCTATCTCGAGCTCACCGCAGATGGCTTCCCCGCGTTCTCTGAAGACTTGCTCTGGAGCTTCGGGATGACGTCGCTCGCGGCGTCGGCGTGGTTCCTCGACGACGCGACGTATGCCGAGAGGCTGTTCACGAACCTGACGCGGATGTCGGGACAGCTGGCCTGCTCGGGCGCGGGCTTCCATGGCGCGATCGACCACTACCTCGCTCTGTTGGCGGCATTGCAGGGCGACTATGAGCGCGCCGAATCTCTCTTTGCGGCTGCCCAGCAGCTCGAGTCGGCGATGGATCACGCGCCGCGTGCTGTGCAAGACGTGGATGGCGTGGGCCGACACGATCGCTCGTCGGAGCCCCGACGACGGGTCCGAGCGCGTTCGCGCGCTCGAGCTGCTCGACGGGGCGATCGTGCTCGCTGCAGAGCGCGAGCTGCCGCGCACCCACGCGCGGGCGTGCGCGCAGCGCGCCGCGCTCGCGAGCCGCGCGTGACGCGCATCTGGCGCGCGGCTCGGGCTCGTCGTGCTGCTGACCGCCTGCAGTGTCACCTCATCGGCCTCGGTGACGACGACCGTGCCGGTGGTCGTCTCGTCGTCAACGCCACCCACGACGTCGTCCCCTCCGGTCGCGCCCTCGGGCGCCGAGCGGCGACTCGGTCGAGACCCTCACCAATGACGGTGTGGAGCGGCGCTATCTGCTGCACGTGCCGACCGATCTGCCGGCGGAGGGCGCGGTGCCGCTCGTCATCGTGCTGCACGGGGCGGGCGGTGACCCCGAGGAGATCGAAGCGGGGAGCGGTTGGAACGCGCTCGCGGACCAGCGCCCGATGGTCATCGCCTACCCGGAAGGTGATGGGGGTGACTGGAACGCCGGTGCGTGCTGCGGCGTCGCCGTCCGCGAAGCCCACGACGACGTCGGGTTCCTCGAGGCGCTGATCGAGCATCTGGACGGCTTCGCACAGATCGATCCCGCGCGCGTCCTGGTGGTCGGCCACTCGAACGGCGGGATGATGGCCTACCGGCTCGCGTGTGATCCCAACGCGAAGGTGCTCGGGGTCGCGTCGGTGTCAGGCACGAACATGGCCGGGTGCCCACCCTCCCATCCCCTGTCGTTCATGGAGATCCACGGCACGGGTGATCGGGTCGTGCCCTACAAGGGCGGGTCGACGCCCGAGAGTGACGCGGCGGGGCTGCCACCTCTCACGCCGGTCGAGGTGTCGGTCACCTGGATGGCCGACGCGCTCGGCTGTGAGGCCACGCCGAACGAGGCGACGGTGGCCAAGACCACGACGGCTACGTGGTCACGATGCCGCGACGGCGCGCGGGTGCAGTTCGTGACCCTGACGGGTGCGGGCCATTCGTGGCCGACTGGTCGGTCGTTCGACGCGACGTCGGCCATCTCGGACTTCTTCTTCGGAGACGTAGGCTCGACGAGCACACCTGCGACGACCGAGTAGCACGAGGAGACGACCGAGATGGCGATCGCGATCGGCGAAGAGGCCCCCGACTTCACGCTCAAAGATCAGGACGGCAACGACGTGACGCTCTCGAGCTTCCGCGGCAAGCAGAACGTCGCCCTCGTCTTCTACCCGTTCACCTTCACCGGCATCTGCCAGGGCGAGCTGTGCGAGCTGCGCGACGACCTGTCGAAGTACGAGCGGGCCAACGTGCAGGTGCTCGCATGCAGCTGCGACAGCCGGTTCTCCCAGAAGAAGTGGGCCGACGAGCAGGGCTACACGTTCCCCGTGCTCTCCGACAGCTGGCCGCACGGCAAGGTCGCGCAGGCGTACGGCGTGTTCAACGAGATGGTGGGTGCCGCGAGCCGGGCCACGTTCATCATCGACAAGGACGGCAAGATCGTCGACGAGTTCGAGTCAGAGAACCTCGGCACGCCGCGAGGCCAGGCGTCGTACGACGCTGCGCTCGCCAAGCTGTCGGGCTGAAGCTCTCGGCCTGATCAGAGCCGGCGCAGCACCGTCACGACCTTGCCGAAGATCGTGACGTCGTCGGGATCGAACGGCATCGGCGAGAGCCGCGCGTTCGAGGGCACCAGCACGATCTGACCGTCCTTGCGGGTGTAGGTCTTCACGGTCGCTTCCTCACCAGGGATGCCCGCGACCACGATGTCGCCGTTGCGGGCGACGTGCTGGCGGCGCGCGACCACGAAGTCGCCGCTCAAGATGCCGGCGTCGATCATCGAGTCGCCTCGCACCCGCAGCATGAAGAGGTCGCCGTCGCCGGTGAAGTCGGCGGGGAGCGGGAGCAGCTCCTCGACGTTCTCTTGCGCGAGCACATCGGTGCCTGCCGCGACGTCGCCGACCAGCGGCACATGGCGCGTGGGCCGGCGCTCGATCGCAGCGTCGGACGAGGAGTCCCACCGCACCTCGATGGCCCGAGGCTTCGTGGGGTCGCGCCGCAGATAGCCGAGCCGCTCGAGGGTGTTGAGGTGGGAGTGGACGGTCGACGGCGACGTGAGCCCTACTGCCTCGCCGATCTCACGGACCGAAGGCGGATAGCCCCGATCGCGCATGTGCGCCTCGATCACCTGGAGGATCTCTCGCTGGCGGTCGGTGAGCACGATGTCGGTCATGCACCCATCGTACGGATGTTCGGCGCGGAGGGTCAAACACCCGTTCGATCTGGGATCGGCGGACTGAGCGGTAAGCAATTGCCGTGGGCGTCGTCGGTCGGACCTACCTCGAGCGGGGGGATCCTGTCGTCGTGCTCGTCCAGTGGCGCACCGGGGATGGTGGGCGGCCCATCCGCAACGTGCTCGTCCGGCGGGCGACCGGGGAGCTTGTCGTCCGGCCGTTCCGTGGGCTGAGGAGGCCGAACACACGTTCTTGACAGCGAACAGGCGTTCGTGCTGAACTGACGAACGCATGTTCGTGACGTCGACCGTTCCGGCTCCTCTCTACGTCGCTCCGCGGCGCGACCTCACGTTCGTGTACTGGCGGCGGCGGTTCGTCGCCGTCGTGCTGCTCGCGGCGCTCGCCGTCGCGCTCGTTCTCGCCGTGCGCGCTGGCACGGCGACCCTCGGGGGCGTCCCTGCCTCCGCCCCCGAGGGCAACATCACCGGCCCCCCGGCCCGCGTCGTCGTCGTGCAACCAGGTGACACCGTGTGGACGATCGCCCGCGCGGTGCAGCCCGACGGCGACGTGCGGCCGCTGGTCGACGCGTTGCTCGCCGACCATCCCGCGCCGCTGCAGCCCGGCGATCGGTTGCTCGTGCCGATCGGCGGCTGACCACTACCTTCGCGGTGGTGCGATGCCCCACCTGCTCGTCGCTCGATGACAAGGTGATCGACTCGCGCACGGCGGACGACGGATCGGCGATCCGGCGACGGCGAGAGTGCCTCGCGTGTGGCAGCCGGTTCACGACGTTCGAACGGCTCGAAGAAGCGCCCCTCGTCGTGGTCAAGCGCTCGGGCGAGCGAGCGCCGTTCGAGCGGTCGAAGGTCGTCGACGGCGTGCTCGCCGCGGCCAAGGGCCGTCCGGTCTCGCTCGATCAGCTCGAGGCTCTCGCGGGCGAGGTCGAGGAGGGCCTGCGCCTCGAAGGCGGAGGCGATGTCGCGAGCGAGCGCATCGGCCTGGCGGTGCTCGATCGGCTGCGGGTGCTCGACGAGGTGACCTACGTGCGTTTCGCCAGCGTCTACAAGGGCTTCGACGAGGCCGACGACTTCGCCCGTGAGCTCACGCTGTTGCGCAAGAGCACCGAACCGAAGCGCTCTTACCGCGACCCCGACGCCTGAGCGACGGTAGCGCAAGAAGAGCGAGCCGTCTTCCTCGAGGACGTGCACCAGCGACATGCCAGTGAGCGCGGATCGATCGCCGTGAGCGACCCGAGCTGAGTCGCCGCCCACGAGCGCGGGCGCAAGCGTCAGGGCGAGCTCGTCGACCAAGCCCCGCTCGATGAGCTGGCCGTTGAGGGTGGGTCCGCCTTCGGCCATCACGATCCCCACTCCCTCGCCGTGCAGCACGCGAAGCGCAGCGGTGAGGTCGACATGCTCCTCGCCGGCGCGGATCACATCGACGCCCGCCGGCACATCGCCCGCGCGCTCGGTCGTGACGATGAGCGCCTGCCCGCTGCGCACGAGGTCGGACTTCCAGTCGACGTCGAGCGAGCGCGTCACGATCGCGATGCGGAGGTCCGCGCGCTTCGGTGGGCCGTAGTGCTCCGCGCGGACGGTGCCGGCACCGACGAGCACGAGGTCGGCGTGGCCGCGGAGCGCGTTGAACACGGCGCGGTCGCCGGGCCCGCCGAGCGTGCCGGAGCGGCCGTCGACCGCGGTCGCGCCGTCGGCACTCGCGATCATGCAGAGGTAGAGCCAGGGTCGTCCGTCGTGGGGCGCTCGGGTCGAGTCGTCGTAGCTCTCGGCGACATCGACCGGATCGCGTGGGTCGGGATGAAGGCGGCGCATGGCGCACCGATCTTGGCAGCACGGTGACCGGATGGGGCACGCTGGTGGCCATGACCGACGCGCCGACCCGCACCGCGTTCCGCACCTGCCCCTTCTGCGAGGCGACCTGCGGGCTCGAGATCACGTTGCGGGGCGACGAGGTCGTGCGCATCCGAGGCGACCGAGAGGACGTGTTCAGCCACGGGTTCATCTGTCCCGAAGGGCTCCACGCTCAAGCAGCTGCACGAGGATCCCGATCGCCTGCGCCGTCCGCTGGTGAAGCGTGACGGCGCCCATGTCGAGGTCTCCTGGGACGAGGCGTTCGGCGAGATCGAGCGGCGACTCATGCCGATCATCGAGACCTACGGGCGCGAGGCGATCGCGACCTATGGAGGGAACCCCGGGGCCCACAACCTCTCGTCGATGCTCTACGCCCGCACGCTCGCCCAGGGAATCGGCACGCGGATGCGGTTCTCGGCGGGCACCGTCGATCAGGTGCCGAAGCAGGTTGCGGCGGCCTACATGTTCGGCACACCGGCGAGCGTGCCCGTGCCCGACATCGACCGCACCGACTACCTCGTGATCATGGGCGCCAACCCGTACGCGTCGAACGGCAGCCTCTGCACCGCGCCCGACTTCCCCGGCCGGCTCGAGGCGCTGCGCGCCCGCGGTGGCAAGGTCGTCGTGGTCGATCCGCGTCGGACGAAGACCGCCGCCGAGGCCGACGAGTGGATCGCGGTGGTGCCCGGCACCGACGCCCATCTGCTGATGGCGATCGTGCACGTGCTCTTCGAAGAAGGCCTCGTCGCCGTCGGCGCGCACGTGCAAGACCTCGTGGAGGGAATCGACGAGCTGCGGGCTGCGTCGAGCGACTTCGCGCCCGAGCGAGTGGCCGACGTGTGCGGCGTCGAAGCGGGGGTCGTTCGCAGGCTCGCCCGGGAGCTCGCCGCCGCGCCGAGCGCCGCGGTCTACGGCCGCGTCGGCACGTGCACGCAAGAGTTCGGCACGACCGCGTCGTGGCTGATCGACGCGGTGAACGTCCTCACCGGCAACCTCGACCGGCCCGGCGGGATCATGTGGACGACGCCTGCGACCGGCAGCCCGACGACGCGTGGTGTGCCGGCGAAGGGCCCGGGCTTTCGCATGGCTCGAGGACACACCCGCGTGCGCGGGCTCGCTGAGGTGATGGGGGAGTACCCCGTCGCGGCGCTGTCGGAGGAGATCGAGACCGAAGGCCCGGGGCAGATCCGCGCGCTCGTCACGACGTCGGGCAACCCCGTGCTGTCCACACCGAACAGCGAACGACTCGCGGCAGCACTCGACTCACTCGACTTCATGGTCAGCGTCGACATCTACCTGAACGAGACGTCGCGGCACGCCGACGTGATCCTGCCGCCGACGTCGAACCTCTCGCGCTCGCACTACGACCTCTTGCTGTTGCAGTTCGCGATCCGCAACGTCGCGAACTACTCGCCGCCCGTCCTCGAGCCGGAGCCCGATGGCCTCGACGAGTGGGAGATCATGGCGAAGCTCGCTCTGATCGCGCAGGGCCAGGGCGCGAGGGCCGACATCGACATCGCCGACGACGTCGCCATCAGCGGCCTGGTCTCCCACGCTGTCGGCGACGCGACGAACCCGCTGCACGGCCGCGACTTCGACGAGATCCTCGCGATGCTCGCGCCGCGACGCGGTCCCGAACGCATCCTCGACTTCATGTTGCGATCAGGTCCGTACGGCGATTGGTTCGGCGAGCGCGACTGCTACGTCGATCACGAGGGCGCCGAGCAGCCTGCGCTCAGCCTCTCGTTCCTGGAGGCGAACCCCCACGGCGTCGATCTCGGCCCGCTGCAGCCCCGCTTGCCCGACGTGCTGCGCACACCGTCAGGCAAGGTCGAGCTCGCGCCCTCTGCGCTGCTGGCCGACCTCGAGCGGCTGCGCGCGTCGCTCCACCGCGATCGAGAAGGCGAGGTCGTGCTCATCGGCCGCCGCGACCTGCGGTCGAACAACTCGTGGATGCACAACCTCGACGTTCTCGTGAAGGGCAAGGAGCGGTGCACGCTGCTCGTGCATCCCAATGACGCCCACGCGCTGGGACTCGTCGACGGCGCACTCGCACGAGTCACGTCGCGTGTCGGCAAGCTCGATGTGCCGGTCGAGGTGACTGACACCATCCGGCCCGGTGTCGTGTCGATGCCCCACGGATGGGGTCACGACCTCGACGGCGTCGCACTCCGTGTCGCGTCGGCGCGGCCGGGCGTGAATTTCAACGTCCTGGCCGACGAGGAGCTGCTCGACGTCGTGTCGGGCACGACGGTGCTGAACGGCATCCCGGTGACGGTCACTGCGGTGTAGCGAGGAGGATGTCGAGCAGCCGAGCCGCGGGCCAGACGCTCGTCTCGTCGGTGAAGTGCATCCCGTCCGGACGCATCCACTTCCCATCGATCTCGTTCGGGCACGGCGCACCGCCGTGACACACGATGTTGGCAAAGTCGATCAGCTGCACCTGATCCGCATGTGCGAACGCGAAGTCCATGATCAGCTCGTTGAGGTGGTCGATGGTCGCGGGCTCGTCGCGAACGGTGCGACCGTCCTGCCGCTCCCCCCTGGGCGGCAAGGTGAGCATCACCAAGTGCGCGCCTCCGGCCGTGACTCGATCAAGCGTCGCGGTCATGCCTTGCAGAAGGGCGGCGTCGCCCTCGGGCGTGTCGAAGTGCACAGCTCGGCCTGCAACGAGCCGATCGCTCGTCTCCCACGAGCTCAGCCAAAGGACCACGTCGGGTCGGAACTCGGTGATCAGCCGGTCCTGCACCTCGGGCACCGCGGTCACGCAGTCATCCGACCAAGAGAAGGGGTTGCCGGCACTGTCGAGTGAGAACGCGTCCGTCGCACCACAACCCGGGATCGCGGCACTGGCCACGGAGATGCCGCGCTTCGACGCCTGCGCCTCCAGTCCCGGAGTGAGGCTCATCGCGACGGAGTCTCCGATGACGCCGATCAGCCGGGGGGCGTGAGAGATGACCGTTGTCGTGGAGGATCGCTCCGGTGCAGTCGTCTCGCTGCGGTGGAACCGGTCTCGATGCCAGGATCGTGATCGGCGCGCCGGCGACGGGGGTCGCGAAGGCGGGAGCGGGCGCCGTCGCCGCCGTCGCCATCACCAAGAGGGCGGCGAGGCCGGCCGCGACACGCGGCGGCGCTCGGGAGCGCGATGCGACCGCGGAGTGCGACGCCGCGCCTGATCGGCAGCTCGACGACGAAGTACGAGATCGATGGCGCAGGCGACGGTGACCGCCACGCGAGCGAGGTCGAGCGCGACGCCGTCGAGGTGGGTGCGATTCGGTGTGAGGACGAGCTGCACCGGCCAGTGCCACAGGTACAGGCCGTACGAGATCGTGCCTATCCACACGAGCGGCGCGACTGAGAGCAGCGCCCGCACGGGCCCGTGAGGTTGCACAGCGGCGACGATGACGACAGCGACGCCGACGCGCGAACACGAGGAACCCGCCGCGGTACATGAAGAGGCGATCGTCTCCGATCGTGGCGTATGCCGCGATGATCGCGACAAGCGCGAGCGCCCCGGCGCCTCGGAGGATCCGTCCCCCGACTCCGGTGGGGCTCACGGGCCACCGTTCGAGGACGAGCGCGAGCAACGCACCAACGAGGAGTGAGTGCACCCTCGTGTCCGTGCCGAAGTACGCGCTGGCTCGGATCGCCGCTTGCCAGGTGCGCCATGAGCAGTGCCGAGGCGACGACGGACGCCGTGGCAAGCAACGCGAGCGGCGCACGTCGCCCGCGGCCGAGCGCAAGGCACCCCACGACGATCAGTGGCCAGAGCAGGTAGAACTGCTCCTCGATCGCGAGCGACCACGTGTGCTCGAGCATCGACGGGGATGCGAAGAGGCTGAAGTACGAGCTGTGCTCGAAGATGAATCGCCAGTTGGCGGAGTAGAAGAGCGCCGCCAGCCCGTCGCCGCGGAGCGCGCCACGCGACTCAGCCGGCATCCACCACTTCCCGTACGCGGCGACGGCCGCGAGGACGACGAACAGCGCGGGGAGGAGCCGGCGAGCACGGCGCGCCCAGAAGGCGCCGAGGTCGATGCGGCTCTCGCGGCGGAACTCCGCGAGGAGAAGGCTCGTGATCAGGAAGCCGGAGAGGACGAAGAACGTGTCGACGCCGAGGTAGCCGCCTCTGGCCCATCCGTACCCGAAGTGGTACGCGATGACAGACGCGACCGCCAGCGCACGAAGCCCGTCGAGCGCGGGCTGATACGCCACCCCAACCTTTGTTCCCCCCTGCACGCCCCTCCGTGGAACACGGTGCCCGCCTCAGGTGTTGGCATCCCCATGCCGTCCATCCCCGTGCGCCGCCTCAATCATGCCGTGCTTTACGTCCGTGATGTCGAGCGGTCAGTTGCGTTCTACCGCGATGTCCTCGGGCTCGAGCCCGTCCATGACGACTGGAAGACGATGGGTGCCGCCTTCCTGCGCGCTCGAGGCTCCGAGAACGATCACGACCTCGGTCTGTTCGCGATCGGCGACGGTGCGCCGGGCCCGGTCCGCGGCGCCGTCGGCCTCTACCACCTGGCGTGGGAGGTCGACCGGATCGAGGACCTCGTGGATGCGCGGGAGACGTTGCTCAGCGCCGGGGCCCTCGTTGGCCAAAGCGACCACGGCGCCACGAAGTCGCTCTACGGGATGGATCCGGACGGCAACGAGTTCGAGGTGATGTGGGCCGTGCCCCGCGCCCGGCTGGGCGAGGTTCAGGGCTCACCGCCGGTGGCCCCGCTCGACCTCGAGGCGGTCGTCGCCCAATTCGCTGGTTGAGCAGGTCAGGCCCTGTGGAAATTCGACACGAAATCCACCGTGAATTCACAGGGTTGTACCTCTTTCGGTCCACAGGACGCCCGTCTTAGGTTGACGCCCATCGAAGGCCGCAGCGCGAGAGCAAGGCGGATGGGTGGGGAGCTCGGAGAGCTGGCTCCGAGTGGCACCACGGGGGTGGGCAGGCTCGCTTCGTGAGTCTCCCGGGCGCACGAGGACCGTGCGTCCGCCTCCAGACCTGCCTCCTCGCGCTGCGGCCGGAATCTCCTGGCCAGGCCGGCTGCCGGGAAGAAAGCCCAGCCCACGAGGCGTTGACACCCATGTAACTACAGTGGTGTAATACCCCGCACATCTTGTGGCTAGGGCGGTGGGGGCCGCCTCCTCACCACAACATCTTGTGTCGTGGGTTGGGTCAGGGAGTCGGTCTCCCTGACCGGCCCGTACCGTCGGAGCAGGACCCAAGCACAACGCCCACAGAAGCTACGTAGTACGTCTGGAACAGAGGGAGAGTCGATGTCGCTGGCGCCGGAGCAGACGGGGATCGGGATCCGCAGGCACTTCACCACTCCTGGGGTCGATCCCTATGACCAGGTCGACTGGGAGCGCCGAGACGCCCGCATCACCGACTATCGAGATGGCTCCGTCGCGTTCGAGCAGCGCAACGTCGAGGTGCCGGCCACCTGGTCGGTCAACGCCACGAACATCCTCAGCCAGAAGTACTTCCGCGGCACTCTCGGCACGGCCGAGCGCGAGACGTCGCTCAAGCAGGTCGTCGATCGAGTCGTCGACACGATCACGGCGTGGGGCGTCCAGGGCGGCTACTTCGTCGACGACCGCGAGGCCGAGACGTTCCGTGCCGAGCTGAAGCACCTGATCGTGAAGCAGAAGGCGGCGTTCAACTCGCCGGTGTGGTTCAACATCGGCGTGAAGGGCGTGCCGCAGCAGGCGAGCGTGTGTCAGCCGTACGACGCGTTGGTGAGCACGCCTGACGGTCTGATCCCGATCGGGCGACTCGTTGAAGACGGCCGCGGTGGGCACCAAGGTGTTCGACGCTCACGGTCTCACGTCGATCGTCGCGGTCAAGGCGAACGGTCGAAAGCAAGTGCTGCGGATCCACACGAAGGCTGGTCATCAGCTCGACGTGACTCCCGACCATCTCGTCTGGCGCTCGAGCGGCGAGCGCACGGGGTCATTCCGAGAGGCCAGAACTTTGAGGCCCGGTGACAAGCTCGAGTGGCACCGCAACGAGGCATGGGGCGCAGGGGAGATCCGCCGCGACGACATCGCCGAAGCAGCCCTCGCTGGGTGGCTGCAGTCAGATGGGTTCGTCGGGCAGTACGAGCACGGCACCAATCGTTCGCTGATCGTCGAGTTCATGACGGTCACAGACGCGGAGCACGAATGGGTGTCGTACTACCTCGACACCCGCTTTCCCACGATCCACCGCAAGGATCGCCAGTTCGAGACCATGGCGCCTGATCTCGACGGTCATCGCATCCGTCTCTACGGCGAGAAGCTTCGCGACTTCGTCGACACCTGGGGACTCATGGCCCGAGGGGTCGACATGGTCGTGCCGGAACACCTCTTCGAGAGCCCCGCTTCCCGTCGTCGCCGCCTACTTGCGCAGCATGTTCCAAGCCGATGGATATGTGTCGGTTGGTGAGAACGCGGCCATCGTCGGACTCGATCTCATCTCCGAGAAGCTCGTCCGAGGCGTGCAACAGCTGCTTGCTCGGTTCGGGATCTTCTCGCGAGTTCGCCGCAAGCTTGATCCGCGGCCTGACCGCCATGATGTCTGGTCGCTCGCGATTCGTCCGCTGGCAGATCGGCAGCGCTTCGGCGAAGAGATCGGGTTCGTTGACTGGACGAAGGGCAGCAAGCTCGCCGGGTCTTTGGAGCTTCCGTCGAAGACGTCCGGCGACGTGAAACGGCTCGAGATCGAACGCGTCGAAGATCTCGGCGAGATGGACGTCTACGACATCCAGACCGAGAGTGGCGAGTACCTCAGCTCGAACCTGCGCGTACACAACTGCTTCATCCTCGCGGTCGACGACACCATGGACTCGATCCTCAACTGGTACGTCGAGGAAGGGAACATCTTCAAGGGCGGCTCCGGGTCCGGAATCAACCTGTCGAAGATCCGTTCCTCGAAGGAGCATCTCAGGGGCGGCGGTACGGCATCTGGGCCGGTGAGCTTCATGCGCGGGGCGGATGCCTCAGCGGGCACGATCAAGTCCGGAGGCAAGACGCGGCGCGCCGCGAAGATGGTCGTGCTCAACGCTGACCATCCCGACGTCCAAGAGTTCATCTGGTGCAAGGCCGTCGAGGAACGCAAGGCGCGCGTCTTGCGCGACGCCGGCTTCGACATGGATCTCGATGGCTCCGACAGCCACTCGATCCAATATCAGAACGCCAACAACTCAGTCCGTGTGACTGATGACTTCATGCGTGCGGTTGAACAAGACCTCGACTGGAACCTCTCCGCCGTCACGACCGGCGAGGTCATGCACACGATGAAGGCGCGTGATCTGTTTCGCGAGATCGCCCGAGCCGCCTGGGAGTGCGCCGATCCCGGCATGCAGTTCGACACGACGATCAATCGCTGGCATACAGCTGCGAATACGGGTCGGATCACTGCAAGTAACCCTTGCAGTGAATACCTTCACCTCGACAACAGCGCTTGCAATTTGGCAAGTCTGAACTTGTTGAAATTCCTCGGCGAGGATGACGAGTTCGACGTCGAGGGCTACCAGGCGGCAATCGAGGTCGTGTTCACCGCGCAAGAGATCCTCGTCGGCAACGCGGACTACCCGACCGAGAAGATCGGCGAGACGTCACGGCGGTTCCGTCAGCTCGGCCTCGGCTACGCGAACCTCGGCGCACTGCTGATGGCGCTCGGCCTTCCCTACGATTCCGACGCTGGCCGCGCGTGGGCCGGTGCGCTGACCGCGCTCATGACCGGTCACGCGTACGCGACGTCGGCTCGCACCGCGGCGCGGATGGGACCGTTCGCGGGTTACACCGAGAACGCCGAGCACATGCTGCGCGTGTTGCGGATGCACCGTGCCGAGGCGGCGAAGATCGACGAGGAGCTCGTGCCTCCATCATTGCTCGGCGCCGCACAGCAGTCGTGGGACGAGAGCGTCGAGCTCGCCGAGCAGTTCGGTGTGCGCAACTCGCAGGCGAGCGTGCTCGCGCCGACCGGCACGATCTCGTTCCTGATGGATTGCGACACGACCGGCATCGAGCCCGACCTCGGGCTCGTGAAGACGAAGAAGCTCGTGGGTGGCGGCACGATGTCGATCGTCAACCAGACGATCCCGCGTGCGCTCACGCGCCTTGGCTACACGCAGTTCCAGATCGACAGCATCGTCGCCTACATCGACGCCAACATGTCGATCGTCGGTGCGCCGCACGTCAAGGCCGAGCATCTTCCGGTGTTCGCGTGCTCCATGGGCGACAACGTCATCCACTACATGGGCCACGTGCGGATGATGGCGGCCGCGCAACCATTTATCAGCGGCGCGATCTCCAAGACCATCAACATGCCGGAGTCGTCGACGGTCGCAGACGTCGAGGACATGCACATGGAGGCCTGGAAAGCGGGCCTGAAAGCCGTCGCGATCTACCGCGACAACTGCAAGGTCGGGCAGCCGCTCTCGACGACGAAGAAGGAGAGCGACGCGATTCTGGCTGGTGCGAGCGCTTCGGCCGCTGCAGCGCCGACCACCGTCGTCGAGCGCATCGTCGAGAAGATCATCCGCGAGCCTGTTCGCCAGAAGCTGCCGCGGACTCGACATTCGAAGACGTTCGAGTTCCGCGTCGCCGACTGCAAGGGCTTCGTGACCGTCGGCGAGTACGACGACGGCCGCCCGGGTGAGATCTTCCTACGGGTGTCCAAGCAGGGCTCGACCCTCGCCGGCATCATGGACGCCTTCGCCATCTCGATCAGCCACGGCCTGCAGTACGGCGTGCCGCTGCGGGCGTTCATCGAGGTGTTCACGAACATGCGGTTCGAGCCCGCGGGCATGACCGACGATCCCGACATCCGGTTCGCCAGCTCGCTGATGGACTACCTGTTCCGTCGGCTCGCGGTCGAGTACCTCACCTACGACGAGCGGGCCGAGCTCGGCATCATGTCCGTCGGCGAGCGCTTGCAGCCCACGCTGCCCGGCGTCGAGGAGACCGTCGTCGAGACGACCCAGGGCTACGACATGGTCTCCGACCCGAAGACGATCCCCTCGGCGAACGAGCTGGCCACTCAGATCGAGCTCGGGCTCGCTCCCGAGGGCCCGACGACCGAGCCGATCCGGATCATCCCCTCGGCACCGCCGCCCGCGGCCGCGCCGACGACCCGGGCGAGTGACGCTCCGATCTGCATGCAGTGCGGCGTCCAGATGAACCGAGCGGGCAGCTGCTACGCGTGCCCGAGCTGCGGCAGCACGAGCGGCTGCAGCTGATCTCACTCATGTGAGCAAGACGAGGCTCGAGGCGTTCAGCGATGGCGTGTTCGCGGTTGCCATCACGCTGCTCGCTCTCGACCTCGCCGTAGGTGGCCCGGGCCCCGATTCGCTCGCTCATCAGCTCGGCGACAAATGGCCGTCGTACGTCGCGTACGTCGTGAGCTTCTTCATCGTCGGGATCACCTGGGTCAACCACCACAGCCTGTTCGGGGCGATCGCGCTCGTCGATCGCACACTGCTCTTCCTCAACCTGCTGCTGCTCATGTTCATCGTCGCGATCCCGTTCGGCACGGCGACGCTCGCGGCGTATCTCACCGCAGGCGGCAGTGACTCACACCTCGCCGCCGCGATCTATGCAGCGATCCTCGAAGGCGCCGGGATCAGCTTCACCTTGATCTTCGCCTGGTCGGTGAGGGACCCGCGGCGGCGACATCACCCGCTCCCTCCTGAAGCCACGCGGGTGGCGGTGCTCCGGTTCGGCCTCGGAGCGATCCTCTACCTCGTCGCCGTTGCCGTCGCGTTCGTCAGTCCCTGGGCGACGCTGGTGATCGTCGCGGTGATGGCGCTGTACTACCTGTTCGAGCAGACGGCCCCCGCGCCCGGCGCGGCATAGTGGGCTCGTGCCCGATCCCGAGCTTCCAGTCGCCGATCCCTGGTTCGTCACCTGCCGGGTGAGTGACGGCGTCGTGCTCATCACCGAGCCGCACGTCCATCCGCTGCTGAGGTGCAACGTCTGGCATGTGCGAGGCCGCGACCGTGACCTGGTCATCGACACGTCGCTCGGCCTGGTGCCGATCGCGCACCTCGTCGAGCACGAGCTCGGTCACGCCGTGCTCGCGGTCGCGACGCACGTGCACTCCGATCACGTCGGCGGCATGGCCGAGTTCACCGACCGAGCCATTCATCGTGCCGAAGCCGGGGTGCTCGCAGCGACGCAGGAGACCACGCTCGTGTCGGAGCACTACGGCGAGACTGTGCTCGGGCCCTACCGCGACGCCGGATACGACATCCCCGAGCTCCTGGTCGACGCAGTGCCGACGGCAGGCATGGCCATGGTCGGCGAGATCGCTGGCGCCGCCTGCGACGCGCATCCTCGAGGACGGCGATGTCGTCGACACCGGCGACCGTGCGTTCGAGGTGCTGCACCTTCCGGGTCACTCGCCGGGAAGCATCGGCCTGTGGGAGGCGAGCACCGGCATCCTGTTCTCCGGTGACGCGGTGTACGACGGTCCGCTGCTCGACGAGCTCGAAGGCTCGAACATCGACGACTACGTGAAGACGATGGAACGGCTGCGCGATCTTCCGGTCACCGCGGTGCACGGTGGACACGAGGCGAGCTTCGACCGCGACCGCCTCGTCGAGATCTGCGACGACTACCTCGCTCGTCACGCGAGATAGGCGAGCGCCCGCTCGACGTTCGCCGCGACTTCGGCGACGCTATCGAGGACGAGACGATCTCGAGACCACGCCTCGGTCTCGTTCCGCTGCCTGACGACGTCTGCCCACGTAGGTTCGGGGAAGGGCTCGAGGCCGCGCTTGCGAGCGGCGAGCCGCGCCCGATGCAGGCCCTCGTCGGTGCACACCACTTCGACCGCGTGGATGTCCGCGCCGGCGGCCTGCGCGGCGGAGCACCAGATCCGCCGCCCGACCTCGAGGTAGTTCGCGGCATCGGCGATCACAGCCAGACCGAGCCGCAGCTGGTGGGCAGCGATCGCCGCGCCCGTGTTCTACGCCGCCAGCCCCGTCTCGAACGATTGGTCGAGCCCGGACCGGAGCATCGCGGCCTCGAGCTCGTCCACCGAGACGACCAGGGCGCTGATGCGCACCGCGACCGTGTCGGCGATGGCCGACTTGCCCACGCCGGGAAGGCCGCTCATCAGCACGAGCGTCGTCACGACACGTCGAGGCGGTACGCGTGGACTTGCGCAGCCACGCTGACGAGGGCGATCGCGTCGGCGCCGACTGCGCGAGGTGCACGACGTCTCCGGAAGGTGGCGGTGGCGCCGGCTCGAGCCCGTCGGTCGTCACGATCGTGAGGTGCATGCCCTTCTCGTGCGCCAGGTCACACCGACCCCGTCGTCGAGCGGTGCGACGTCGAGCAGGCAGCGTGTTGGAGCCATCGAGGCTCGTCGCAGCCACTGCGTCGCATCGTGCGAGACGAACACGACGGCGTGGCCGTCCGCGATCCCGGCGGCCACGAAGCCGACTGCGGGGATCACCCGACGCCGACGAGGTCGGTGTTCAGCGTCGGTCGCGCTGATCCTCGCGTCGCGATACCCGCTGTCCACGTGTCGTCGCCGGGCGAACGCCAGATCGCGGGTTGCGAGGGCCCTGGGCCCTGTAGGCGTCGTCGTGCCGACGATGACGACGTGCTCCGTCTCCGGTCGCGATGGCGCTCGTGAGCACGACTCGTCGAGTTGCGCTCGTGAGCTGCGGGTCGTCGGGATGGCGAGTCCACGTTGCACCCGTGTCGGAAGTCCAACGGACGCAGCCACGCTCGACAGCCCGCCGGTCCACGTGCCTCCGACGATGTAGCCACCTGATGCGACGAAACCCGCCGATCGTCACCGGCGATGCCGGTGACGCTCATCGCCCGGGTCCGCCGAACAGCTCAGCGCGTGATCGGCACCTGCGCGGAGCGCACCGTCGCTGTCGCGCTCCCACACCAGGGGTCGAGCGTTGCCGTGCACGCCCGAGTAGCGCCTGGCCGAGCGCCGCGACGCCGGCGCCGACCGAGCGACGCCGACGAACCCCGAGTTCGGGCCGTCGGCGGTGATCGAATCGACGCGCCCGTCCCAGTCGCGCCGTCGGGCGACGTCCACCACAACGGGCTGCGGTCGTGCTCGCCGTGATGAGCCGATGCCGACGGCACCCACTCGCCGTCACCGGAGGCAGGCGGACACGGCGACGGCCTCGGCTTCGAGCCGCGTCCCCTGGGGGAGCGCGCCGACTTCCTTCCATGTGGCGCCGCCCGACGACGAGCACCGCAGCGACGCGACGAAGCCGAGGGCGAGAGCCCGGCGGATCAGGGGATCAGGAGCACGCGCCCGAACGCGCGCCGGCTCTCGATGTACCGATGGGCCTCGGCGGCGTCGGCGAGCGGGAAGGTGCGGTCGATCGACGACCTTGAGCTCGCCGACGCGCGGCGCCGGATCAGCGAGTGGATCATGCCGTGGCACCGGTCGTTGTTGACCACCATCTCCGCGCCCAGGAACACGCCGGTGAGCGAGCCGTTCTTCTGCATCAGCGGCCACACCTCGGGCGGGCGCTCGTCGCGGCCGGCGCTGCCCGACCCAGCTGACTCGACCTCGATACGCCAGCGCTCGATGCTGCCCTCCAACGTCTTGCCGCCGACAGGATCGACGACGAGGTCGACGCCGCGTCCGTCGGTCAAGCGCCGGACCTCGCTGGCGCACGTCTGCCTGCGCGTAGTTGATGCCGTCGTCCATGCCGTACTCGTGCAGGCGCTCGAGCCGGTCGTCGCTCGACGCGGTCGCGAGCACCGTCGCGCCCAGCCGCCTTCGCGAGCTGGATCGCGGCGAGGCCGACGCCGCCGGCGCCCGCCTGCACCAGCACCGTCTCGCCTTCCTTCAGCTGACCGAACTCGAACAGGCAGTCGTCCGCCGTGCCGAACTCGATCGGGATGCCGGCGGCCTCCTCGAGCGAGAGCCCGTCGGGCACCCTCCACGTGCCGCGCGGTCGGCACACTGACCAGCTCGGCATGCGAGCCGAAGCCCATCGTCGCGACCACCGGATGGCCGACCGCGAAGTCGTCGACGCCGTCGCCGACCTCGCGCGACGACGCCCGAAGCCTGATAGCCGACGACGTGGGGCGTCGTCGCGAGCACGCCGCCCTGGCGGTGCAGCAGGTCGCCGCCTTGGATGCCGACTGCGGCGACCTCGACGAGCAGCCCGCCCGGCCGCACGACCGGATCGTCAACGTCCTCGTACTTGAAGACCTCGGGCCCACCGATCTCGTAGAACACCGCTGCCTTCATGATGTGGCTCCGTTCGCATCGAGAGAGGTAGATCGACTGCTTCGGATGGGCGAAGAGCTCGCGCAGCAGGGGATCGAACTCCGCGAGCGCCATCGTCGGGTAGTCGGGGTCGAACGCGGGCTGGTCGTAGTCCGCGCAGAACTCGGCGCACAGCTCGTAGTACGGGTGCCCGATGAACTGGTCGCGCAGGTTGCGGTCGAGGCCGAGGTGATGGAAGAAGTAGTAGCCCTGGAAGATGCCGTGCTTCTCGACCATCCAGTGGTAGCCCTCGCTCACGAACGGCTTCAAGATCGCGGCGCCGATGTCGGGGTGGTTGAACGTCGCCAGCGTGTCGCCGATGTCGTGGATCAGCGCGCACGCGATGTACTCGTCGTCTCGATCGTCGCGGTACGGCACGCGTCGCGGTCTGCAGTGAGTGCGTCAGGCGGTCGACGTTGAAGCCCGCGTAGTCGCCGTCGAGGAGGCGGAGGTGGGTCATCACACGATCGGGCGACGTGCGCTCGCTCCCGGCCTGCGCGGCGGCGATGTTCTGCCAGTCGAGCTTGGTGCCCTCGGTCATCGCGGTGAACGAGGCTCTGGGTGTGACGGTGTCACTCATGTCACGCAGTCTGCCCCGAGAAATGCGTGGACGGCCCGACAGCACCCGTGGCACCATGCACCGGTCCAAACACCGAGGAGGTGACCCGTTGCCCAACCTGACGAATGCAGTCGTGCAGATGATCGGCTCCGCAGGTCGCCTCGTCCTCGAGGCGCACTGACCGGATCTCGGCTCTGCCGACTGAAACCGGTTCGTATCTTGCTGGTCGGCTCTTCCCGTGCTGACCGGTCGTCGCCGTCGGGCCTGTAGCCGCTGATGGCCTCGGGAGCACAAGATCCACCTCGGGAAGGTGGATCCCTGGTGGTCCCGTCGCCGTTGCGGTGAGGGAGGGTGTGGGTGAGCCTGACGGTGGCGCCGGACCGGTGCTTGCGTCGTCAGCGCGCGCGCACGAGACGTGGTCAGCCGCCCGGCACCGAGACCGTCTCGGTGTCGCGGCCTGACCGCAGGAGACGCCCGGGCCGCGCGTCGGTGAAGTCACGGCCGCGCACGATCTCGACGCCGTTCACGAGCACGTGCTCGATGCCTTCGGCTTCTCCGTAGAGGCGCGGCGCGCCGCCCGGCAGGTCCTCGCGGGTCACGACGGGGGCAGGGCCGATCGTCGACTCGTCGAAGACGACGATGTCGGCGCACCAGCCTTCGGCGAGCCGACCGCGTCCGGTCAGACCGTAGAGCCGGGCTTGGGCGTTCGTCAGCAGCGAGACCGCCTCTTCGGTCGCGAGCAACCCCCGCTTGCGCACGGCTTCGGCGAGCATCGTCGTGCAGTAGTTGAACGTCGCGAGGAAGTCGAGATGCGCGCCGGCGTCGGACGCGCCGACGATCGCCCGCGGGTCTCGCCACACCTCGACCCGCCGCTTCCAGCTCTCGTCGTCGGAGCCGCGGTCGGGCGGAGTGAAGATCGTGCGCAGGTTGTCGGCGACGGTGATGTCGCACACGACGTCCCAGGGCTCCTTGCCTTCGGTCGCCGCGATCTCACCGACCTCGCGACCGACGTACTGCTCGAGCGCGGGGGTGAACACCTCGGAGACGGTGAACACCTGCCAGTACGCGATGCCGCGCAGACGGGCCCTCAGTCTGCTGCGCCATCTCGTTCAGCTCGCGGCGGCGATCGGGATCGGCGAGCAGCGCGAGCTTCTCGTCGGGCGGCAGCGCCATCGGCTTGGCCCATCCGTGAGCACGTCGAGCAGGAAGCCGGTGCGGAACGAGATGCGGGTGCGGATCGAGTCGGGGATCGTGAGCGCGAGCACCCGAGCGCCGCGCTCCGCGGCGTAGTCGCTCGCGGACGAGCTTGTTCGCCGTGATCTCGCCGCTCCGCGAGTTGACCTGCGAGCACGTTCCAGTTCAGCGGCCGGTTCGCAGCGAGCGACATGCGCGGTCATCAGGTCCATGTCGTGCTCTTCGAACAGCCCGATCGTGGGGATGAACTCGAGCGTCGTGCCCGGGATGGTGCCGACACGACCTTGCAGAGCGACAGCAGCTCGTCCGGTCGAGGCATGGCGGGACGGCACCGCCTCGCCCTCGTCGTCGTTGTGCGTCGTCGCCCACGAGGAGGAGAAGCCCATGCCGCCGGCGGCGAGCCCTTCCGCGAGCAGGCGTCCATCTCGTACTGCTCGCCGGGCGACGCGTGTCGCCGCGTCGCGTCGTCGCCCATCACGACGCGCCGGATCGCGGAGTGGCCGACGAGGAAGCCGGCGTTCACCGCGAGGCGGTTGTCGAGCCGATCGAGGTACTCCGCCGTGGTGGTCCAGTCCCACGGCACGCCCTCGGCGAGCGACTCGAGCGGCATGCCCTCGACGCGCGCCAGCATCCGCATGAGGTAGTCGCCGTGCTCGGCGCCGAGGGGCGCGATCGAGAACCCGCAGTTGCCGCCGATCACGGTGGTGACGCCGTGAAGCGGCGACGGAGAGAGCGTCGTGTCCCAGAACGCCTGCGCGTCGTAGTGCGTGTGGATGTCGACGAAGCCCGGCGCGACGGCCAGGCCCGACGCATCGATGGTCTGCGCGGCCTCCTCGGTCACGTCGCCGATCGCGACGATCTTTCCGTCGCGGATGCCGACGTCGGCACGGCGCCTCGGCCGCCCCGTGCCGTCGATGACATCGCCACCTCGGATCACGCAGTCGAGCATGCGCGGACGTTACGCCTGAGCCGGGCCGTAGGCAGGCGTCCAGGCGCAGGGCATGCGCTTGATGCCGTGGATGAAGGCCGACTCGAGGATCGCCGGCGGCCCGGTGACCTGAAGATCGGGGAGCCGGTGCAAGAGCTCGTCGAACATCACGGTCATCTCGCGGCGGGCCAGGTTGGCGCCCAAGCAGTAGTGCGGGCCGCCCGCACCGAACCCCATCTGGTCCTTGAGGTTCGGACGAGTGATGTCGAACGCGAACGGATCGGGGAAGACCGTCTCGTCGCGGTTGCCCGACGTGTACCAGAGCACGACCTTCTCGCCCTCGGCGATCTTCACGCCGCTGAGCTCGGTGTCGCGCGTCGCTGTGCGGCGGAAGTGGATCACGGGCGTCGCGTAGCGCACGATCTCCTCGACGGCGCCGGGCGCGCGGCCGTTGAAGTCCTCGAGCCAGAGCGCGCGCTGGTCGGGATGGTCGGTCAACAGCTTCATGCCGTGGCTGATGGAGTTGCGCGTCGTTTCGTTGCCCGCAGCGACGAGCAGGATGAAGAACGATCCGAGCTCTTGCGTCGTCAGGTGCTCACCGTCGACCTCGGCATGCATCAGCGCGGTGGTGAGGTCGTCCTTGGGATCAGCGAGGCGTTGCTCGCCGAGGCCGATCGCCATCTGATACAGCGACATCGCGGCCGCCATCAGCTGACTCATGTCAGTCACGTACTCGGGGTCACCGATGCCGAGGATCGTGTTCGTCGCCTCGAACACGGTGTTCCACTGATCGCGCTCGATGCCCATCATCTCGCAGATGATCTGCAGTGGAAGGGGGGACGCGAACAGCTGCACGAAGTCGCCCTCGCCTTTCGCGGCGTGCTCGTCGACGATCGCCTTGGCCTTGCGACGCACGTCTTCCTCGATGGTCGCCACGACCTTCGGCGTGAACGCCTTCTGCACGATCATCCGCAAGCGTGTGTGCTTCGGCGCGTCCATGCTGATCATCGAGCCGAAGAACTCGGCGATCTCGATCGGCATGTCACCGATGTTCGCTCCGCGACCGGACTGGAACAGCACTGGGTTGCGGCTCGCGGCCCAGATGTCGGCGTGGCGTGTGAGCGCCCAGTAGCCAGGGCCGGGCGGGATCGGTGGCTCGTACTCGGGCTCTGGCTGGAACGAGATCGGGCTCTCGGCCCGCAGCTTCGCGAACACCGCGTCGCGCACCTCGTCGGGCTGCTGCCACAGCTCAGGGTCGCGACAGCTTGATCTCGTCGACGGGCCGGTCGCTCAAGAGCGTCATGCCAGAAGTGTGCCAGCCCTCAGCAGTGCGGCTTCAACCGGTCTCGATGACTTGGAAGCCCTCTGCCAACCGTCCCGCGGGAAGCCCGCCGGCCTCAGCCTGCGCGGCGCCCCAGCCGCGCAGGAAGTCGGCGAGGTTCTCCATGTGGGAGGTCTGGCTGACGTGGGCGCGCAGCGCATCGACCTTGCGGTCGAACGTGTCGGTGATGTCGATCCAGGTGTTGTGCGCCGAGCCGACCATCATCCAGACCTCGGGCACCGACCAGGGTTCGAGGCCCTCGTCGAGCAGCTCAGGAAACGAGAACGGGTTGCGAGCGTCGGGGTACACCGCGCACAACGTCGCTTCACCGACCGCCAGATGGTCGGGATGGCTCGCGTAGATGCGGTGGAAGTTGCGTTCCGGGGACTGCGTGAGCACGCGGGTCGGCTGCACGATCCGGATCACGCGAGAGATGTCACGGCGGAGCTCGAGCGTGGGCTGCAGCCGCCCGTCGGGATGGCCGAGGAAGTGCAGCTCGGTGACCCCGAGCACCTTCGCAGCCGCGGTCTGCTCCTCGCGGCGCAGCGTTGCCATGTCGGCTCTGGAGACCGACCGATCTGAGCCGCCCGCCTGGCCGTCGGTCACGATGCAGTAGACGACATCGAGGCCCTCGTCGGTCCAGGTGGCCACCGTGCCGGCCGCGCCGAAGTCGACGTCGTCCGGGTGGGCCATGACCACGAGCACACGGTCCGCCATCTCGCTGACGCTACCGGCGAGCATCGCTCAGCCCACCGCTCCCACAGTGGGAAAGTGTCGTTCGTGCGTCGACTGCTCGCCCTCATCGCCGTCACCCTGGTCTTGCTGCTGTCGGGCGGCGGACGAGCGACTGCGCAATCAGCCGAGCGAATCACCGACTACCGAACGACGATCGCGATCCAAGACGACGGGCACCTCGAGATCACCGAGGTCATCGCGTACGACTTCGGGTCGAACGAGAAGCACGGCATCTTCCGCGACATCCCGACCCGCTTCAGGTTCGACGCGAAGCACGATCGCGTCTACCCGCTCACGCTCCGCTCGGTCACCGCGGATCCGGCGAGCACTCCGACCGACACCAAGGTCTCAGAGGTCGGCAACCTCACTCGCATCCGCATCGGCGACCCGGACATCACGGTCACCGGCCAGCACACCTACGTCATCACCTACTCGGTCGAGGGAGCGCTCAACCACTTCCAGGACCACGACGAGCTCTTCTGGAACGGGATCGGCACCGAGTGGAACGTGCCCATCGAGCACGGCGAGACGATCGTCACCGCACCGGCGGGCATCACGCAGGTCACGTGCTTCTCCGGTCCCCAGGGCTCGTCGCTGCCGTGCACCTCGTCGAACGTCGACGGCAGCACCGCCCGGTTCACCCAGGACGGCCTCGGTCCGTTCGAGGGGCTCACCGTCGTCGCGGCGATCCCCGTCGGGGTCGTGCCCACGCCGACGCCGGTCCTCGAAGAGCGCCTGACGTTCGCGACCGCGTTCGATCCTGCTCCGGCCAAGATCGCCGTGGGTGCGGGCG
The DNA here is from genome assembly GCA_963739555.1 of uncultured Acidimicrobiales bacterium. Classification (GTDB taxonomy): domain Bacteria; phylum Actinomycetota; class Acidimicrobiia; order Acidimicrobiales; family DATKAS01; genus DATKAS01. The sequence continues at coordinate 447,798 of CAVUAV010000013.1, forward strand.
TCGCGGTCGTGGGCATCGTCGGGCTGATCGCCCTGCTCCGCCGCGGGCGAGACCGCCGCTTCGTCGGCTCGCCGACCGACCAGGCCTTCGGCAACGTCACCGGGCGCCGAAGAGCCGGTGCCGTTGCGCGGTCGCACCGAGGGCCCGGTCGAGTTCGAGCCGCCTGACGGCATCCGACCCGGGCAGCTCGGCACGCTCATCGACGAGCAGGCCAACCTGCTCGACGTCACCGCCACGATCATCGACCTCGCGGTGCGCGGCTTCATCCTCATCCAGGAGGTGCCGGGCGAGGGCCACAAGCACAAGCCCGACTACCGCCTCACCGACCTCGGCAAGAGCCGCGCCGAGCTGCGTCCCTACGAGGTCATGCTGATGGACTCGCTCTTCGAGACCGGCTCGGTCGTCGAGCTCTCAGACCTCAAGTACAAGTTCTCCGCGAAGCTCACGAAGCTCCGCAACGCGCTCTACGACGACGCGATCGACGAGGGTTGGTTCTCGCGGCGTCCCGATCACGTGCGTCTGCTTGTGGCGCGGCGTGGGCATCGGGGTGCTCGCCGTGGGCATCGCCATCCTCGTCGTCGCGATCAAGAACCGGTGGGGGCTCGCCGCAGTGTCGATCCCCGTCATCGGGCTGTTGCTCATGCTCTTCGCGGGCAAGATGCCGCGTCGCACCCCGAAGGGCACCGCGATGTACGGCCGCATCGAAGGCTTCAAGCAGATCTTCGACATGGGCCAAGGCGTGCGCGAGCAGTTCGCGGAGCGACAGAACATCTTCTCCGAGTACCTGCCCTTTGCGATCGTCTATGGCTGCACGCAGAAGTGGGCCAAGGCGTTCGAGGGGCTCGACGCGCAGGTCACGCAGTCCACGAGCTCGTGGTACATGTCCGGGCACCCGTTCACCGCGCTCGCGTTCGCCGACACGATGGAGGACTTCTCGACGACCGCGACCGGCACGCTGTACGCGAGCACGCCCTCGTCCTCGGGCGGCAGCGGGTTCAGCGGCGGCTTCTCCGGTGGCGGTGGCGGGGGAGGCGGAGGCGGCAGCTGGTAGCGCGGGCCAACCGCTCCACCGCCGCTAGACGGGCGTGTCCTCGCGCTGCGTCAGCTCGGCGAGCTCCCGATCGAGGTCGTGGGCTTCGATCGAGACCCGAGGCACGATGCGATCGAGCCACTTGGGGAACCACCAGTTGCGGTCGCCGAGCAGCTCCATCGTCGCCGGCACGAGCACCATGCGCACGAGGGTCGCATCGATGAACACGGCCGCGGCGAGACCGAGACCGATGAGCTTGATCTGGCGCTGGTCGCCGAGGACGAAGCTGCCGAAGACGCAGATCATGATCGCGGCCGCTGCCGTGATGACGCGAGCGGTCGACGCGAGCCCGTCGGCGACGGCCTGTCCGTTGTCACCGGTGCGGTCGTACTCCTCCTTGATGCGGGAGAGGAGGAACACCTCGTAGTCCATCGAGAGGCCGAACACGATCGCGAACAGCATCATGGGCGCCCACGCCTCGATCGGCCCGGGCTTGCCGACGCCGAACACGTCGCTCAGCCATCCCCACTGGAACACCGCGACGATCACGCCGTACGCAGCCGCGATCGAGAGCAGGTTCATGACCACGGCCTTGAGCGGCACGACGATCGAACGGAAGACGACGAGCAGCAGCAGGAACGACAGGCCGAGCACCGCTCCGATGAAGAGCGGGAGGCGTGACGAGAGCACGTCAGCGAAGTCCTGCGACGCGGCGGTGAAGCCCCCGACGTACACGGTCATGTCGGTGCCCTTGGTCGCCGCGGGGACGACATCGGAGCGCAGGTGGTGGATCAGCCTCGTCGTCGCCTCGTCTTGCGGCGCGGAGGTCGGGAACACCTGGATCACGGCGGTGTCGCCGGCGGGGTTGGGGATCGCGGGGCTCACGAACGCCACGCCGGGCACCTGCGTCAGCGCGTCGTGGAGGCGAGCGACGTCAGCCTTCGTGCTGGTGCCGCCTTGCTGGTCGGCCACGATCAGCAGCGGACCGTTGAAGCCAGGGCCGAACCCCTCGGCGAGCAGGTCGTAGGCGCGCCGAGTGGTGTCGGAGGTGGGCTGGTTGCCCGCATCGGCCATTCCGAGGCGCAGCGAGAAGAACGGGGCGGCGAGCAGCACCAGGATGAGGAGGCCGCCCGCGAACGGGGGCCACGGGCGGCGCTGCACCGTGCGGGCCCAGCGATGCCACAGCGACTCCCTCTGCGCCGCAGCGGCTTCGTGCTTCTTGCGATGAGGAAGACCGAAGCGGTCGATGTTGAGTCCGACGAACCCGAGGAGCGCCGGGAGCAACGTGATCGAGCCCAACATCACGAGGAGCACCGCGGCGCTGCAGCCGACGGCCAGGCCGCGCACGAACGGCACGCCCATGAGGAACATCCCGAGGAGCGAGATGACGACGGTGAGGCCGGCGAACACGACCGCGCGTCCTGCGGTGTTGATCGACCGGAGGACGGCGACGTCGGGCCGCGCGCCATCCTTCAAGAACTCGCGATACCGCGTGACGATGAACAGCGCGTAGTCGATGCCGACGCCGATCGCGATCATCGCCGCGACCTGCGTCGTGAAGTCGGGGACTGGCATCACGTTCGCGAGCAGCTCGACGAGGGCGATGCCGATCGCGATGCCGAACAGCGCGGTGACGATGGGCAGGCCCATCGCGAGCACCGAGCCGAACGCCACGAGAAGGATGAAGACGGCAGCGAGCAGACCGAACGCCTCGGTGGCCGGCGGCTTCACGCCGTCGGAGAAGATGTCACCGCCGAGCTCGACGGTGAGCCCGGGCACGTTCACCTCGGCCCTGACGGCCCTGACGCCGTCTGAGACCGGACCCCACTCGTTGAAGTCGAGGTCGACGGTGTTCACCTGCGCGTACGCGATCGTGCCGTCTTTCGAGATCTGGTTCTGGCCCTCGGCGGAGTACGGGCTCACGACGCCGGTCACGCCCGGCACCTTTGTGACCTTCGCGAACATCGCCTCCATCGCGGCCTGGACCTGAGGGTCGGTCACTCCTTGCTCGGCCTTGAACACGATGGTGCCGCCGTCACCCGCGCGCGCCGGGAAGCGCGACTCGAGCAGGTCGAACGCGCGCCGGCTCTCGGTGTTCGGCAGCTTGCCGCCGGTCGCGAAGTCACCCGCGAACGCGCGACCGACACTCACCGCAAGGACAAGCGTGACGATCCACGCGATCAGGACGACCCAACGGTGGCGATACGACGTGCGAGCGATCCGCTCCAGCATTTTGCGGACCCTATCCCCGGGACCTCCGAGACCGACCCGCGGGGGGTGCGACCTTGGTCACGCGGTTTCTTGGTCGCGAATGCCGTCAGATCTGACGGCTGACGCGACCGAGAACGGTCAGGGGGTGGTGCAGACGGCGGCGAGGCTGCTGAGGGCGGTGCCGCGGCGCGGCTCGCGCACGACGTTGCGGTCGAGGCCGTTCGTGCAGTAGCCGAACGACAGCCCGGTCGCGGGATCGCCCCACGCGAGCTGGCCGCCGGCGCCGTTGTGCCCGAACGTGCCCGGCGAGACCGTGCGGCCCATGCCTCGGATGTGGGAGCGGCCGTCATCGCCGGCGAGGATCAGGCCGAGGCTGCGGTTCGCCGGCGTGTTCGTCAGCGGATCGGGCAACCGGTTGCGCACGTTGGTCGTCACGTCCGCGAGGACGTCGGGCTTCCACACGCCTCCGGGGTTGTGCAGCAGCGCTTGGTAGAAGAGCGCGAGGTCGGCGGCGCGGATGAGCCCACCACCGCCCGGCACGCCGAGCGCCTTCACCTTCGGGTTGTTGAAGCCGAGCAGTGCGTCTTCGGTCACCTCGGTGACAGGCAGCTCGCTGATGCCGAAGGTCGCCTTGATCTCATCGGCCGTGGCGAGCTCGCCGACGGGCTCGAGCATGGCGACGTCGCCTTGCTCGTCCACGGCGATGCCGAGCACGCGGTGGCAAGCCGATCGGGCCGGTGACCCTTCGCTCGAGCTCGTCGCAGAAGTCGCTGCCGGTCACGCGGTCGATGATCTCGGCGAGCACCCAGTGCGCGGACGTCGCGTGGTACTCGTAGCGGGTGCCGGGCTCCCAGTTGAGCCGCCACTCGCCGAAGCGCTTCACGCGACCCTCGCGTGTCCACCAGTCGGGCGCGCCGAGCGGCGCGTGCGGGAAGCCCGCCGTGTGGAGCATCACCTGCTCGACGGTGATGACGTCCTTGCCGTTCGGGGCGAACTCAGGGATGTACTCGATGACGAGCTTGGACGGGTCGACGAGTCCCTCGCCGATCAGCGTCCAGACCGTCGAGGCGACGAACGCCTTGGTGGCCGAGAACGCGGGGTACCTCGTGTCGAGATCCGCGTCGCCATAGGCCTCGAACGCGACCAGCTCGCCCTGGTACGCGAGCGCCACTTGTGTGGACGGCAGCAGCCCTTCGTCCACCTCACGCCGGGCGCGGGCCAGCAGTGCATCAACCTTGCTCTGATCGATCCCCATGGGTCGGAAGATACTCTCCGGCCGTGATCGACGACTTGGGGTGGATCGACGCTGTCGGGCAGGCCGAGCTGGTGCGCTCGAAGGAGGTGTCGCCGCTCGAGCTGGTGGACGCCGCGATCGCTCGCATCGAGCGCCTCGACCCCTACCTGAACGCGGTGATCCATCGGATGTACGACAAGGCCCGGGCCGCTGCGGAGTCGAGCGCTCTGCCCGATGGCCCGTTCCGGGGCGTCCCGTTCCTGATGAAGGACGCCGTCGCGCACACCGCGGGTGATCCGTTCCACTGCGGCATGGCGTTCCTCAAGGCGAGGGAGCACACCGAGGAGGTCGACAGCTACTTCGCGGCGAAGCTACGGGCGGCGGGCTTCCTCTTCGTCGGGAAGACGAACCTCCCGGAGCTCGCGGCGTCCTTCCTCACCGAGCCGGTCGCGTACGGCCCGACGCACAACCCGTGGGACCTGGCTCGGTCCACCGGCGGCTCGAGCGGTGGCTCCGCGGCTGCGGTCGCCTCCGGCATGGTCCCCGCCGCTCACGCGAACGACATGGGCGGCTCGATCCGCGTTCCCGCGAGCGCCTGTGGCCTCGTCGGGCTGAAGCCGAGCCGCGCCCGCACGTCGCTCGGCCCGGCGTTCGGCGAGTACTGGGCGATGCTCACCCACGAGCACGTCGTGACGCGGACCGTGCGCGACTCCGCCGCGATCCTCGATTGCACTGCCGGCGCGATGCCCGGTGATCCGTACACGGCGCCACCGCCGAGCCGACCCTTCGCCGACGAGGTCGGTGCCGATCCGGGCCGCTTGCGCATCGGGTGGCGCACGGCGATGCCGGGCGGCGACGCGCCCGAGCCCGAGTGCGTCACCGCGGTCGAGCGCACGGTGGCCGCGCTCGGGTCGTTGGGCCACGATGTCGAGGTCGCGCCGTTCCCCGAGCTCGACGCCCTGCCGCCTGCTGCGGCCGGCATCTTCGGCACGGTCGTGGCACGCGACCTGGATCGGTGGGGCGAGCGCTACGGCGTCACGATCACCGAAGCCGATGTCGAGCCGACCACGTGGTTCCTCGCGACGATCGGTCGTTCGCTCGGATCACCCGACTTCATCTCGCTCGTCGAGCTCGCGCAGCGCTGGTCCCGACAGGCCGCGAGCTGGTGGGCGGAGGGCAACGACATCCTGCTCACCCCGACGCTGCCGATGGTGCCGCCCGACCTCGGCTCGGGGCTCGCGATCGACCTGGGCCCGTTCACGATGCCGTGGAACTTCGCGGGTCAGCCCGCGATCTCACTGCCGCTGCACGTGAGCGAGACGGGCCTGCCCGTCGGCGTGCAGCTCGTCGGGGCCTACGGCCGCGAGGACCTGCTCCTTCGCGTCGCGGCGCAGCTCGAGCAGGCGATGCCGTGGGCTGATCGGCGACCCCCGATCAGCGCCTGACCGAAGCTGTCAACCGGCGGGAAGCTCGGCCGCTTGCGTTGCCGCGACGAGCGTCGTCGTCTTCGACGCGCGCGCCGACCGCAGGCCGAGCGCGTACCAACCCCACACGCCCGCGGACAGCGTTGCGATGCCGCCGACCACCATCCCCCAGCGAGGGCCGATGTTCTGCCCGATCCAACCGATGATCGGCCCGCCAATCGGTGTCGTGCCGAGGAACGCGACCGCCCAGAGCGCCATGACGCGACCGTGGAACGCGGGGTCGGCGCGCAGCTGCATCGTGGAGTTGGCACGAGCGAGGAACGTGACGCTCCCGGCGCCGACGCCGACGAGCAGCACGACCATCATCGCCAGGCTCGGCATCAACGCCGCGACGACGATGAGCGCGCCGAACACGAGCGTCGCCTTGATGAGGGGCCCGTCGCCGGTCTGTTGGCGAGACGCGGTGAAGAGGCCTCCGATCACGGCGCCGAGACCCATCGCACCGGTCATGATCCCGTACGTCGCCGCGTCACCTCCGAACGTGTACTTGGCGACGAGCGGAAGGATCACCTGGAACTCGTAGGCCAGTGTGCCGACGATCGCCATCATCAGCAGCGGGGTGCGCAGCTTCGGCCTCGACCAGACGTAGGCGAACCCCTCGCGCAGCTGTCCCTTGGCCCGAGGCTGCTCGGGCAGCGGTCGCAGCTCGCTGACGGTCATCATGAGGAGGGCCACGATCACGGCGACATACGACGCGGCGTTGAGGAAGAAGCACGGCGCGATGCCGATGATCGCGATGGTGAGGCCGGCCAGGGCAGGGCCGATGACCCGAGCCATGTTGATGTTGACCGTGTTCAGCGTGACTGCGTTCGGGAGGTGCTCGCGGCCGACCATCTCGAGCACGAACGTCTGACGGGCCGGGTTGTCCATCGCGGTCACGCAGCCGAAGCAGAACGCGACGGCGTAGACCATCCAGAGCGTCACGACGCCGGTGGCAGTCAGGATCCCGAGCAGCAGGGCCAGCAGCCCGAACGCCACCTGCGTGATGAGAAGCAGGCGGCGCTTCGGCATCCGGTCGGCGACCACGCCGCCCCAGGGGCCGAACAGCAGGACGGGGAGAAACTGAAGGGCGACGACGAAGCCGAGGGCAGTGCCGCTGCCGGTGATCTTCAGGACCAGCCAGGCCTGCGCAACCGTCTGCATCCAGGTGCCGCACAGCGAGATCGACTGGCCGACGAGGTAGATGCGGTAGTTCCTGCTCGAGTGAACGGCTCCGAACGTCGAGTTGAACTTGTGGCGAAATCGGCTGCGCATGTCTGGTTAGACAGTCTAACCACTAGCGACCGAGCCTCGCACCGATTCGGCGCGACGCCGCCGACCGAGGTCGGGCTCGTGCGTGGTGGAGCGCCCAGGCGACGCCGCCGAGGCCGAGCGTGGCAGGGCGGCGGCGATGAAGAGGAAGCCGGGACCCGCGCTCTCGTAGACCGGCGCCGCGAGCGAGCGCCACGACACCGGCACCGGCCTGGCCCGCGGCGCCGGAGAGGCCCTGGCCCGCGGCGAGCCGCTCGGGTGGGCACGCAATGCGCCATCGCCGCCTGTGAGGCCGGCACCGCGACGGCTTGGACGATTGCCTCGACGATCGCGATCGAGACGATGAGCATCGGGATCGTGATCACGCCATACGAGCGCGATAGCGGGCGACGAGGACCAGGCACACGAACGCAGCTCGGAACGGCCCGACGCGGTCGGCGAGGCGGCCGCCCCGTGACGCCAACGCGATGAACGGGACGCCGTACATCGTCAGCGTGATGCCGATGAAGAGCGTGCTGGCTCCGCGGTCCTGCAGGTATCGCGCCCAGAGCGAGTCGTAGATCCCGACCGGGAGGAAGAGGGCGAGCGCGAGGAGCGCGGCGACGACGACTTCGCGGTAGCGCAGCAGGTCGAGGGCGAGGCCGCCTCGACGGTCTCGCGCTCGGCGAGCGCCTGACATCACCGGGATCGGGCGGCCCGCGAGGTGCGCGAATATGATCGCCATGACCACCGCAAGCACCCAGAACGGAGTATCGAGGTTGAATGCGCTCGCGAACGTGGCGCCGATGACGGGGCCAGCAATGAAACCGCCGAGCTCGGTGCTGGCGAGGCGTCCGAGGTTGCGCCCGACGTTGTCGAGATCGAGGCGGGCGACGATCGAGCGGCGTCGCTGGCGCGAAGCACCCGATGGCCAAGCCCGGACATCGCGCGTGCGAAGGTGAACTGCCAAAGCTCGCTCGGAGAGCGCGAAGAGCGACGATGGAGATGACGCTGAGCCCGAGGCCGCCGAGCAGAAGCATCTTGGCCCGACCGCGGTCGGCTTGGCCGGAGAGCACAAGCAAGCCGATCAGCGATGCGATGAACGACGACGCCGGAGATGATGCCGAGCCCGTACGTCGGGAAGTCGTGCTCGTCTTGAAGGTCGGCGAGAAGCGGGAACACGACGCCATTGCCCGCGGCGAAGACGAAGGTGCGCGACGTAGAGCGGAAGCCAGGTCGTGACCCGCTCGCGGGCGCGCGCGAGCGACCGAGTCGACCCTGGCCATCTGCTCACGCTAGTGGCGTGTGCAACGATCGACCCATGGTTTCGCCCTTCCGCATCGACGTGCCCGATGCCGTCCTCGACGACCTCCGTGAGCGCCTCGCGCGGACTCGTTGGCCCGCGCAGCTCGACGAAGCCGGGTGGGACTACGGCACCGAGCTCACGTATCTCCAAGAGCTCTGCGCGTACTGGGAGCGCGAGTTCGACTGGCGCGCGGCCGAAGCACGTCTCAACGAATGGCCGCAGTTCGAGACCGAGATCGACGGTGAGCACCTGCACTTCATCCACGCTCGATCTCCGCATCCCGACGCGCTTCCGTTGGTCGTCACGCACGGATGGCCCGGGTCCGTCGTCGAGTTCCTCGACGTCCTCGGGCCGCTCACCGACCCGCCGGCGCACGGTGGCGACGCGGCCGACGCATTCCACGTCGTGTGCCCGTCGATGCCCGGATACGGGTGGTCCGGGCCCACGCACCAACAGGGTTGGGACATCCGCCGCGTCGCCGAGACGAACGCTGAGCTCATGGCCGAGCTCGGCTACGAGCGCTATGGCGCGCAGGGCGGCGACTGGGGGGCGATCGCAACGACGCTGACCGGGATCGTCGATCCCGAGCACGCGATCGGCCTCCACCTGAACATGGTCGTCGCGGGTCCGCCCACGGCCGAGGGTGTGAACCCGATGGAGGGGCTGTCTGAGACCGAGCTCGCCGCGCTCGCGGACATGAACCACTTCCGCGAGGAGGAGACCGGCTACCAGGCCATCCAGGGCACCAAGCCACAGACGCTCGGCTACGGCCTCACCGACTCACCGGCGGGGCTCGCGGGCTGGATCGTCGAGAAGTTCCGCACATGGAGCGACTGCGACGGCGACGTCGAGTCGAGCTTCACGAAGGATCAGCTCCTCACGAACATCACCGCGTACTGGGTGACGAACACGATCGCGTCGTCGGTGCGCCTCTACTGCGAGTCACAGCGGTCGCGCCGGTTCGGACCTGCGCCCGAGTACGTCGAGGTCCCCACGGGAGCGGCCATCTTCCCGAAGGAGCTCTACCGACCGCCGCGCGCGTGGGCGGAGGCGGCCTTCAACATCGTCCAGTGGACCGAGATGCCGCGAGGCGGTCACTTCGCGGCGATGGAGGAGCCCGAGCTGCTCGTCGACGACGTCCGTTCCTTCTTCCGCCTCGTCCGCTGACGCCATACCCTTCCGAGTGTGACGACGATCCCCACGCGGCATCCTCGCAACACCTACTTCGAGTGGTCGGATCACGAGGGCCCGCTCTCGTTCATCACCGAGGCGCAGATGCACGCGTTCGACGAGGAGGGCTTCTTCCTCCTCGCGGCTGCGTTCGACCCTGACGACGTCGCGCGCGTCGTCACCGAGATCGACCCGATCCACCAACGCAGCGTCGACTTCCTCCGCACGCGTGACAACGAGAAGCTGTTCATCGCGGAGGCCGGCAACCTCGTCTTCTCGACCCACCTCGTCCTTCGGTCTGCGTTCTTGCGCGATTGGGTCGCGAACCCGGTGTTCGCCGGGTTGGCGCGCGACATCATCGGGCCTGATGTGCGTCTCTACTGGGAGCAGGCTGTCTACAAGGAGCCCGAGAAGCCACGTGCGTTCCCGTGGCACCAGGACAACGGGTACACGTTCATCGAGCCGCAGCAGTACCTCACGTGCTGGGTCGCGCTCACCGACGCGACCGTCGAGAACGGCTGCCCGTGGGTGATCCCGGGGTTGCACCGGCTCGGCACACTCGAGCACTGGATGACCGAATACGGATGGGAGTGCCTCGACCAGCCTGCGGGTGCAGTCGCGGTTCCGGCGCGTGCGGGTGACATCGTCGTGTTCTCGTCGCTCACGCCGCACCTCACCGGGCCGAACACGAGCGGCGCGGTGCGCAAGGCCTACATCGTGCAGTTCGCGCCCGATGGCGCCGCGGTGAGCGGACCGGGTGCAGCGGACGAAGGCAGGCAGGACGATCCCGATCGTCAGTACTTCGTCCTGCGCGACGGCGAGCCGGTCAGCGCGCCGCCGCTTCCAGAACCGCAGCGCTGAACGCCGGCCACGCGTCGATCGCCCACGGCCCGAAGTCCGCATCGCCGAGGAAGACGCAGCCGACGAGCGCGTCAGGATCGATCCAGACGAACGTGCCCGAACGACCGAAGTGGCCGAATGTCCTCGGTGACCCAGCGGGCGCGGTCCAGTGAGGTCGTTTCGCGTCGCGCAGCTCGAAGCCGAGACCCCAGTCGTTCGGGCTCTGGCGCCCGAAGCCGGGAAGGACGCCGTCGAGCCCGGGGAGCTGCACGGTGGTCGCATCGTCGAGTGTCGTCGGCGCGATCAGCGTCGGCGTGAGCAGCTCGGTCGCGAAGCGGGCGACGTCGCGGGCGCTCGACGTTGCCCCCGACGCGGGTGAGCCGTCGAGGGTCGTCGCGTCCATCGCGAGCGGCACGAGCACGGCCTCGCGGAGGTAGTCCGCCGTGGTCATGCCCGTCGCCTCAGCAAGCAGGTCGCCCACGACCTCGAAGCCCGCATTCGAGTAGATGCGCCGCGTCGAGGGTGGTGCGACGAGCGTCCTCTCGTCGGGTGCCATGCCTGACGCGTGTGCGAGCAGATGGCGCAGCGACGTGCCGGCGTCGGCGCCGAGCGGCGCGTCGAGATCGAGCGAGCCTTCCTCGACCGCGACCAGGACCGCGTACGTGACGAGGGTCTTGGTGACGCTGGCGAGCGGCAGGCGTGCATCGACCGCGCCGGTCGTCACGGGGATCCCGTCCGGGCGGAGCACGGCGACCGCCGGCAAACCTGTTGCGCTTTCCCGCCAAGACTGGCGGGCTATCCGCGCGAGAACGCTGGGGGTCACCCCAGGGACGACAGGAACTCGAGCATCGCGGTGTTCACCTCGCTCGGCCGCTCCTGCTGGGTCCAGTGGCCGCATCCGTCGAGCATGACGGTGCGACGGAGGTTCGGCACGACGGTCGAGAGCTGCTCGACTGCGGCCGGGTTCATCGCGATCACGCCGTCACGATCACCGGCGATGAAGAGCGCCGGCGGCGTGACGACGGCGCCTGCCCACGCCGCGGTCAGCTCCCACGTGCGGTCGATGTTGCGGTACCAGTTGAGGCCGCCACGGAAGCCGGCCCGCTCGAACTCGCCCGTGTAGAAGTCGACATCAGCGTCGGAAAGCCACGACGGAAGCACCGCGGGGTCGACGAAGTGGTCGGACATCGTCGCGTCGCGGCCGCGTTGCCCCCACGTGATCTCGCTCGGATCGATGTCGCCCGACGCGACGTACATGAAGCCGCGAATGGTCTTGCGCACGTCTTTCTCGAGGTCGGCCTCGGCGACCCCCGGCTCCTGGAAGTAGAGGATGTACATGAAGGTCTCGCCGAACGCCATGTCGAGCAGCTGCGTCGGTCGCATCGGTGCTCGCGCGCCGAACGGCACCGAGAGCCCGATCACGGCGCGGATGCGGTCGGGGCGCCACAGCGCGGTGTTCCAGGCGACGGGTGCGCCCCAGTCATGGCCCACGATCACCGCAGTGGGCGCGTCGAGCGCGTCGAGCAGGCCGATGATGTCGCCGACGAGGTGCAGCTGCGTGTACTCGTCGACCGCCTCCGGCGCGTCGGTCTGGCCGTAGCCGCGCTGGTCGGGCGCGACGACGTGGTAGCCCGCATCGCCGAGTGCCTGGAGCTGGTGTCGCCACGAGTACCAGCTCTCGGGGAAGCCGTGGCACAGCACGACGAGCGGGCCGTCCGCGGGCCCGGTCTCGGCGATGTGCATTCGGATCCCGTTGGTGTCGACGAAGCGGTGCGCGATCTCGGCCATCGGGCGATGGTAGGGGACGGGCTACTTTCCTCTTCGTGAGGGGGAAGCCGTGAAGTTCGGTGTCTTCTTCGAGCTGTCGGTGCCGACGCCCGTGTCGCGCGCCGCGGAGCAGCAGGCGTACGCCAACGCGCTCGAGCAAGCAGTGCTCGCGGACGAGCTCGGCTTCGACTTCGTGTGGGCGGTCGAGCACCACTTCCTCGAGGGCTACTCGCACTGCTCGTCGCCCGAGGTGTTCCTGACCGCAGTCGCAGCGCGCACCTCGCGCATCCGAGTGGGACACGGGGCCGTGGTGTGCGTGCCCGAGATGAACCATCCGGTGCGGGTCGCCGAGCGCGCGGCCGCCCTCGACATCCTCTCGGGCGGTCGGCTCGAGCTCGGCACCGCCCGTTCATCGACGTGGACCGAGCTCGGCGGGTTCGGCACCGATCCCGACCTCACGAAGAAGACGTGGGACGAGTACGTGCGGATCATCCCGCAGATGTGGACGCAGGACCGGTTCTCGTTCGACGGGCTGTCGTGCCACGTTCCCGAGCGCAACGTGCTGCCGAAGCCGATGCAGGATCCTCATCCGCCCATGTGGGTCACGGTGACGACTCCGGGCACCGAGCTCGACGCCGCGGATCGAGGCATCGGATGCCTCGGTGTCGCGGCCGTGACGTTTGCAGAGCAGGCGCGGCGCACCGCCGAGTACCACCGGCGCATCGAGCTCTGCGATCCGGTCGGATCGATCGTCACGAACGCCGTGACGACGCAGAACTTCTTGTACTGCCACGAGGACATCGACGTCGCCGCGGAGCGCGGCGTGCGCATGGCCGGCGTGTTCTCCCTCCTGAACTCGCACCTGCTCTGGACGCGGGAGGCCTACCCCACGAGCGCGTACCAGTCGCTCGGCAACCAGGCGACGCGTGCGATGAAGGAGACGGGCGCTCCCGGCGAGCGGAGGCCGCTGCCCGAAGGCACCGCGATCGGCGATCCCGAGCGCATCATCGAAGTGGTGCGCGAGTGGGAGTCAGTCGGCATCGACGGCATCAACTTCATCCTCAACACCGCCGAGGTGATCGACCAGGCCGACGTGCTCGACAGCTTGCGCCTCTTCGCGACCGAAGTCCTTCCGAAAGTCCGCACTCCATGACGCTGGCGAGGGAGGCGCTCGACATCGGGGACGCCGAGGTGGTCATCGTCTCCTACGAGCTCGCGGGAGTGCGCGGCGAGGAGCTGTTGCCGAGAGGCCTGCACGCGACGATGCCCACGCTGCTCACGATCACCGCGTGGCACGCGGACGGCGTGGACGCTGTGCACCTTCGGGTGTCGTGCCGGGCCGGCTTCCGCGCGCGGGCGCTGCTCGTCGGCGCCGCCACCCGTGGCCGGCTGACGTCGACGCTCGCTGAAGGGTGGGCGTATCCCTCGCGGGTCGCGGACGTGCGCGTCGACCGTCACTACGACCGGGTGCGCGTGACCGTCACCGACGGCGATGCGGTCGTGCTCGAAGCCGGCCTCGACGACCCGCGTCCCATCGGCGCCGACGACATCCAGCACGTGGTCGGGCTGAACCCGGGATCGATCGACGGCAGAGGCGACCGGCTGATCCAGGTCGAGCCTCACCTCGATGCTCTCCGCGCCGAGCGCGGTCGCCCCGTGCTCAACCGGTTCGACGGTGCGTGGTTCGGCGACGCCCGGCTCACGCCCGCGCATCCCGTCGCGGCGACGCTCTCGCTCGGCCGGCTGACGCTTCCGCCGCCGCGGTTCGTGCAACGTCCTGACGTCCCGGCATGGGAGGGCACGGAGTCGCTGGCCGGCTGAGGGTCAGCGGGAAGGCTGAAGCCGAAGGGTCAGTCGGGGAGGAAGCTGCCGTGGAAGCCGTGCGGCACGCGGCGGGGGAGGTGGACGACCGCGAGCGGCGCGGCCGCGATGTCTCTCGCGTCGAGGATCACGAGATCGCTCGAGTCGCGGCTGCGGTCGTACACGTAGGACAGCACGTAGCCGTCGTCCTCCGAGCGGTCGCCCGCCCTCACGAACACCGGCTCGTCGGGGAACGCGGTCGCACCGAGGTCGTGCGCGGTTGTCGACGCCGACCGGTTGTCCCACCTCGTGATGACGCCGGGCGAGGCGAGGTCGTCGCCGCTCCCGCCGCGGGGCTGCACCATGTACGCGTATCGGTTGTCGAGCCCGACCTTGTCATCCGCGACCCGAGGGAACGCATGGCTGCGATCGTCGAGCTGCTCTTCTCGCACGGCGCCCGTCTCGAGGTCGAATGTCCACCGGTGGAGGAAGTTGGGCTCGAAGTCGTTCATGCTCGTGCGCCACATCGACGCGTGCCGGCCGACGTCGCACACGACCTTCTTGCCGTCGGTCCACGCGTTCGAGGGATGGAACACGTAGCACGGCTCGACGTCGAACCAGCGCACGTCGGCACCGGAGCCGCCTCTCGGCATCACGCCGATGCGCGCGCCGTACTCGTCACTCCATCGCAGCGGTGGCTCGCCGCGCATTGCGAGCTCGAGGTCGATCACGACGGGGAGGTCCATGAAGATCGCGTGCTCGGACGTGATCATGAAGTCGTGCATCATCGTGGGGCCCGGAACCGTGATCGGCTCGCTCTTGACGAGAGCACCTGACGCGTCGAGCACGTGATAGGTGAGGTACGGCGGGAAGACGCCGTACCCGAAGAAGTGGAGCTCGCCGGTCAGCGGGCACAGCTTCGGATGAGCGGTGAACGCGGTCGTCAGGCGTCCGCCCCAGGTCTCACATCCCAGCGTCTCGAGCTCGCCGTCGACCTCGAACGGGAACGACCCCTCCTCGAGGGCGAAGATGCGCCCCGCGTGGCCGACGACATGGGTGTTCGCCGCACTCATCGTGCGGTCCGCGACCAGCTCAGGCGCCGTGCGGTCGCCGTCGACCTCGTACAACGGGGTACGCACGTAACGGTTGCGGTACCAAGCCGCGCGCCCACCTTCGAGCCTCACCCCGTGGAGCATCCCGTTGCCGAAGAACCAATGGCTCGACCAGCCGCTCTGCGGGTTGGCGCCGTTGCGCACGTAGAGGCCCTGCAGGTCAGAGGGCACCGAGCCCGTCACCGGCAGGTCGAGTGCCGTGATCTCGTCGAGCACGGGCGCGTAGTTGCCGCTGAGCCAGAAGGGGTTCGCCGCTTGCTCGACCGTCGACATCGGCTCAGAGTACAGAGCGTGGATCTTCCGCTCTACGTCCTGGACGATCCCAAGCCCCAGAGGCGCGACGAAGAGGATGGCGAGCGCGCGCACACGCTCACGCACGCGCTCGAGCTGATCGCCGAGTCGTTCCAACGCTCCGAAGCCGTCGTCCCCGGCAGCTCGCCCCAAGAGCTCGCGCCGCCGCGCACCGACCGCTCGAGCCTCATCCTGCGGCGGTTCCTTCTCGTGACTCCCGAGACGGGCGAGCGTCGCCTCGACGAGTGGCTCGCCCGATCACCCGGCCTCGTGCGAGCGGGCACGGGCACGTGGCAGACCATCGGCCGCCTGCCCGACGAGCGAGGTGACGAGGTGATCGCGACTCGGCGTCCTGCCCGCACCACCGCTGCGACGCATCGAAGGGCGCCTGCGTCTGTGGGCGTCGCCGGTCTCGGTGCCCGTCGTGCTCGAGATGCAGCCGTGGTACTGCTCGCGGGTCGTGCTCGACCTACGCCCGAAGGACCTCGGGAAGAAGATGGCGTGGCTTCGTCGGGAGACCTACTTCCGCACCTCGCATGCGCTGCTCGACGAGCTCCGCACGTACTTCGAGCACGGGCCCTCAGAGCGCGTCGAGGGCGTGCGCAAGGTCCGCGACGAGATCTGCCTCTGACTCGATCCCGACCGAGAGTCGCACCAGCGCGGCGTCGACCTGCAACGGCGAGCCCGCCGCGGACGCGTGCGTCATCTGGCCAGGGTGCTCGATGAGCGACTCGACCGCTCCGAGCGACTCGGCCAGCGTGAACAGCTGCGTGTGGCGCACGACCTCGAGCGCGGCTGCCTCGCCGCCCGCGCACGTGAACGACACCATCCCTCCGAAGTCGCGCATCTGCTTCGCTGCCGCTGCGTGGCCCGGATGGTCGGGCAGCTGTGGGTACAGCACCCGATCGACTTTGGGGTGGCCGACGAGAAGGTCGACGATCGCTCGCGCGTTCGCGCAATGGCGCTCCATGCGGATGGCCAACGTCTTGACACCGCGCAACACGAGGTAGCAGTCGAACGGGCTCGGGACCGCGCCCGCCGCGTTCTGGACGAACCGCATCGGCTCTGCGATCGCCTCGTCGTCGACCGCCGCGAACCCGCCCACGACATCGGAGTGGCCGCCCAGGTACTTCGTCGACGAGTGGACGACGGCGTCGGCGCCGTGCTCGAGCGGTCGCTGCAGGTAGGGGGTCGGCGAACGTGTTGTCGACGACGCACCGCGCGCCGTGCTGATGCGCGACCGTCGCGATCGCCTCGATGTCGATGCAGGTCAGCAGCGGGTTCGTCGGCGTCTCGAGCCACACCAGCACCGCGTCGTCGGGCCACGACGCGTCGAGCGCGAGCGGGTCGGTGAGGTCGACGGCGCTCCACGTGATGCCGGCTGGCTCGTGCACCTTGGAGATCAGTCGGTACGTGCCGCCGTACGCGTCGTTCCCGAGGAGGATTCGCTGTCCCGGCCGGACGAGCGTGCGGAGGAGCGCGTCCTCCGCCGACAGGCCGCTCGCGAACGCGAAGCCGTGCTCGGCGCCTTCCAGCGACGCGACGCAGGTCTCGAGCGCGGTGCGAGTCGGGTTGCCCGAGCGGGCGTACTCGTACCCGAGGTGCTCACCGACGGCCGTCTGCCGCGAACGTCGTCGACAACGAGATCGGGGGCACGACCGCACCGCTCGCGGCGTCGGGCTGTTGGCCGGCATGGATCGCGCGGGTCTCGAAGCCGAGGGCCACGCTGTCGAACCCCTCCTGGTCGAGCTCACCCACCCAGGTCCTCCCCCGGGGAGAGGAAGGTCAGGACATCGGTGCGGGTCAGCACCGCGACCGGGCGGCCGCCGGAGAGCACGAGCAACGCAGGTGCCTGGTCGAGCTTGCGGACGACGAGGTCGAGCGACTGGCCGATGCCGACCGTCGGGAGCTTCGGACCCATCACGTCGCCGACCGCGACATCGAGCACGGCCGGATCGTGGAACGCGGCGTCCATGAGCTCGAGCTCGTCGACCGCGCCCTGCACCTCAGCCGCCGCGAACGGGGGTTCGTTCTTGATCACCGGCAGCTGCGACAGGCCGTGCTTGCGCATGAGCGCGACCGCCTCTCGCACCGTGTCGCTCGGGTTCACGTAGATGAGCGGCGGCAGCGACTCGCTCCGCGCGTCGAGGACCGCGGCGACGCAGAGGTCACAGGTGCGCAGGAAGCCGTAGTCGGCCATCCACTCGTCGTTGAAGACCCGCGAGAGGTAGCCGCGGCCGGAGTCGGGGACGAGCACCACGACGATGTCGTCTTTGGCCGCCTCGTCCGCGACGCGCACCGCGGCAGCGACCGCGGTGCCGCCCGACCCACCGATGAGGAGCCCTTCCTCGCGCGCGACTCGGCGGGCCATGAGGAACGACGCCTCGTCGCTCACCGCGATGACGCGGTCGACCACCGACGGGTCGTAGGTCTCGGGCCAGAAGTCTTCGCCGACGCCCTCGACCATGTAGGGCCGCCCAGATCCACCCGAGTACACGGAGCCTTCGGGGTCGGCGCCGATGATCTGGACCCTCGGGGTTCTGCGACTTGAGGTAGCGACCGATGCCGGTGATCGTGCCGCCCGTGCCGAGTCCCGCGACGAAGTGGGTGACCCGGCCAGCGGTCTGGCGCCAGATCTCGGGCCCGGTCGTGTCGACGTGCGACTGCGGGTTCGCGGGGTTCGCGTACTGGTTCGGACGGAATGCCCCGGGGATCTCGCGGACGAGCCGCTCGGCCGTCGAGTAGTAGGACTGCGGGATCTTCGGGCGCGACCGCGACCGGGCACACGACGACTTCGGCGCCGTACGCGCGCAGGAACGCGATCTTCTCGGGCGCCACCTTGTCGGTCATGACGAACACGCACTTGTAGCCACGCTGCGCGGCGACGATGGCGAGCCCGACCCCCGTGTTGCCCGAGGTGGGCTCGACGATGGTGCCGCCCGGCTTCAGCAGGCCGGCGCGCTCGGCGGCGTCGATCATCGCGACCGCCGGACGGTCTTTGACGCTGCCGCCCGGGTTCGTCGTCTCGAGCTTCACCGCGAGCGTCGCGACGAGGCCCTGTGACTCGGACAGCCGCGGCAGCTTGACCATCGGCGTGTTGCCGATGAGGTCGAGGATGGAGTCGGCGATCTCTGTGCCCGCGACTGCGGGCTTCGGGCCGCTCATGGCCGAACGCTAGGCCAGCCGGCCCGCCGCCACCGCTGCGTCTTCGGCTTGCTCGAGCTGCTTCTCGACGAGGTCGAGCCCACCATCCCAGAAGCCGGGGTCGTCGAGATCGCACCCGACGATGCGCCCGAGCTCCTCGGGCGCCATCGAGCCTCCGGCCCGGAGGAGATGCAAGTAGCGCGGCACGAAGTCGGATCCCTGCGTCTCGTAGCGGTGGTACACCGACATCGCGAGCAGCTGACCGTACGCATACGCGTACACGTACCCCGGCGTGCCGACGAAGTGAGGGATGTAGCTCCACCAGCTGCGGTAGCCGTCGGTGATCTCGACCGCGTCGCCGAGCATCTCGGTCTGCGACTCGGCCCAGAGCTCGCCGAGCCGATCGACCGACAGCTCGCCTTCCGCGCGACGGGCCGTGTGCATCGCCTGCTCGAACCGGTTCATCGCGGTCTGGCGGAACACCGTCGCGATCGCGCCTTCGATCGACTCTGCGAGCAGCGCGAGCCGATCTTGGGGATCGTCGGTCGACGCGAGCAGCCGCCCGAACGTGACGGTCTCACCGAACACCGATGCGGTCTCTGCGAGTGTCAGCGGCGTCGACTGGTGGAACACGCCCTGCTCTCGCGCGAGGTGGCCGTGGAGCCCGTGCCCGAGCTCGTGGGCGAGCGTGAGCACGTCGTTGCGCTTCGCCGTCCAGTTGAGGAAGACGTACGGATGATGCGACGGCACCGTGTAGGAGCAGAACGCGCCCGGTCGCTTGCCAGCGCGCAGCGGCACGTCGATCCAGCGCTCGTCGAAGAACCTGCGGGCGAGGGTGGCGAGCTCGGGTGAGAACGAGGCGTACGAGTCGAGCACCATCTCGCGCGCCTCGACCCAACCGACTTCGGTCTCGCTCGCGCCAACGGACGCATAGCGGTCGTAGTCCGCCAGACGCGGCAGGCCGAGGATCTTCTTCTTCATCTCGTACCAGCGCTGCGGGATGTCGTACCGGCGCTTCACCGCGTCGACGAGCGCCTCGACGCTCTCGTCGGTCGCTTGGTTCGCGAGGTTCCGGCTCGTGATCCACGTCGGGTAGTGACGCAGGCGGTCGTCGGTCGCCTTGTCGGCGAGCAGCGTGTTGAAGATGAACGCCCGAGTGCGCAGGCCGGGTGCGAGGCCCTCGGTGATCGCCTGCGCGGCATCGCGTCGGGTGTCGCGATCGGGATGCATCATCAGCGACAACCCGCGCTCGAGCGGCATCACGGTGCCGTCGGGGAGCGTGACCTTGATCTCGGCGGTCTGCTCGCTGAAGAGGCGCACCCACGCCGAGCGCCCCGTCACGTCCTTCTCGGTGTCGATCTTCTCTTCCGGCTCGGAGAGCAGGTGAGGCCGGTAGCGGCGCGCCGACTCGAGGTGGTACCGGTAGGGCGCCAGCCGTTCGTCCGCGAGCAAGGCGTCGGCAGCCGCGTCGTCGAGCGTGGCCCACTCGAGCTCGAACCAGATGAGCTGCGTCGTGATCGCGGTTGCTCGCTCTTGCACCCGCTGCATCAGCGCGCCGTTCGCCGGGTCGCTCGTGTCGACCGCGAACCGCAGGCCGGCGTACGAGGCCGCACGACCGACGAGCTCTTGCAGATCGGCCATGGTCTGCATGAGGTCGGCGAGGGTGCCCGCGTCGATCTCGGCGATGCGGCCTCTGTGCTCGAGCATCGAGGGCACCAGAGCCTCGGCCCGGTCGATCAGCTCGTCGACTCCCGCCGCTCCCTTGCCCTCGACGAGCGGTTCGAGATCCCACGCGACTTCTTCGACGTCGTCGGGGGCTGGTGAGCGCTGGTCGTCGATGGATGCGTCGTCGGTGACAGCCATGAGGCGAGCCTACGGGGCAGTGTCGTCCGCGCCGACCACAGTCGCGGCGCGATCGTCGCCGTCGATCGCGGTGTCGTCCGGCATCTCGTCGTCGAGGATCTTGTCGCCGCCCTTCGCGGTCTTGCGCACGACGAGCACCCAGCCGACGACGGCCAGGGCCGAGAACAGGAACCACTGGATCGCGTAGCTCAGGTGGGGACCGTCGTCGAGCTCGGGCAACGGCACCGGCGTGATGCCGCGGGCCTCGGAAGGATCGGACGTCTCGAGCTCGATGTAGACGGGGAGCAGGTGGTACGGCATCTGCTGCTGCAGCCGCGCGAGGTCCACGCACGCGACCTCGGTCAGCGTGCCTTCGACCGGATCGCGCGGACCGAACAGCCCGCGCTTCTGCGTCGAGCGCACCCGGCCGTTCACCGCGACGACGCCCGAGGGCGCCGGGGGCACCTTGGGCTTGGTGCCGCTCGTCTCCAACGGCACGAAGCCGCGGTTCACGATCACGACGTTGCCGCCCGGCACCTGGAGCGGAGTGAGCACGAAGTAGCCGGGGATGCCGTTGTAGGTGCGGTTGCGGACGAGCACCTGCTGGCTCTCGTCGTAGCGACCGGTAGCGGAGACCTCGCGCCACTGGACGCCGGCCGTGGCATCCATCGGCGTGTCGGGCTTCACCAGATCGGCGAGCGGCACCTCGGCCGACGCGGTGCGCTCCTTGATCTGCGCGTTGTGCTCCTTGCGGGTGTCGAGCCGGCGCAGCTGCCAGAACCCGAGGTTCACCATGAGGACGATGAGCAGGATCACTCCGAACGTGAAGAAGATCCACTTCGGTCGTCGGAGGAACCCGTACACGTCCCTGGAAGGTACCGGCGGGTCAGCCGGGAGCGGGTTCGGGGTTGATCAGGACGGCATCCCGGTGCGCGTTGTACGCGATGAGGCCCGGCATGGCGAGCGCGAGCAAGCCGATGCCGCCGATGCATGCGAGCCCACCGAGGACGATCGACGTGTCGACAGAGGTGAGGGCGGCGACTGCACCTGCTTCCAGGTCTCCCAGAGCCGGACCTGTCGTCCAGACCGCCATGCCGACACCCTCCATGCGACCGAGCATCGGCGGAGGCGTGGCCATCCTCAGGATCGACTGTCGGAACACGCCGCTGACCATGTCCGCGGCCCCTGCGGCCGCGAGGAGCAGCAACGAGATCGCGAGGCCGTCGACGATCCCGAAGAGCGTGATCGCGACGCCCCATCCGACGATCGCGATGCAGAGCGCGACACCGTGACGTGGCACTCTGCGCGCCCACCCGCTGGTCGCGCTCGCGACGAGTGAGCCCGCGAACGGAGCGGCGTAGAGGAGGCCGAGGACGTAGGCCTCGCCGTCGAATCGCTGGTCGACGAGCGCCGGG
Source organism: uncultured Acidimicrobiales bacterium (assembly GCA_963739555.1). Classification (GTDB taxonomy): domain Bacteria; phylum Actinomycetota; class Acidimicrobiia; order Acidimicrobiales; family DATKAS01; genus DATKAS01. The sequence goes on from CAVUAV010000013.1 coordinate 469,674, forward strand.
AAGAGCGCCACCGGCATCCCGAAGATCATCGCGACGAGGTCGGCCAGGAACGAGCCCTTGAGCACCGCCCGACTGCGCAGGTACCGCAGACCTTCGCCGATCGCGCGCAGCGTGATCCCGTCGGTGCCGGTCACTGCGATCGCGTGCATCGCGGCGACGAAGGCAATGCACAACGCGAAGCTCACCATGTCGACGACGTAGGTCCAGCCGAGCCCGGCCGACGCGATGACGAATCCGGCGACGACGGGGCCGATCAATCGAGCGGTGCTGCCGAGCACTGCTTCGAGCGCGGTCGCCGAGGGGATGTGCTCCGGTCGCACGAGCATCTGCACCGCTGAGCGGCTGGCGGGCACACCCAGCGAGTAGAAGCCCTGCGCCAGGAAGAAGACGACGAAGATGACCCATGTCTGCGGGTTGGGCGCAGCGGCGTTCAGCGCCAGCGCAAGAGCGCAGAGCAACCCTCCGAGCTGAGTGAGCAGGATCACTCGGCGCCGCTCGAAGTGGTCCGCGACTGCTCCACCCAGGATCGACCCGAAGAACAGCGGCACCATCGTGACGAGGCCGAGCAGGCCGACCATCAGCGTCGAGCCGGTCAGCTCGTAGACCTGGAAGGCGGCGGCGACGCGGGTGAACTGCGATCCGGCCGCGGTGATCCCGTCCCCCGCCCAGAGCAGGCGGAACTCGCGCGACTCGCGCAGCGGCGTGACATCGAGCGCGATGCCGCGGAAGCGACCCATCAGACGTGCAGGTCCATCCACACCATGTCGACCGCGGGCAGCCCGTTCAGGACGAAGTCGGGCGGATACCCGCGGGCCGGGGTGAAGTAGTCGCGCTCGATCGAGAGCAACCGGTAGCCGCACCGCTGGTAGAAGTCGAGGTTGCCGGTGTCGGCGGAGCTGGTGCCGACGATGAGGCGCGCCGCGCCGCGGGCGGCCTCGGCGGCGCGCACGTCGGCGAGCATGGCCTTCCCGAGTCCCTTGCGTTGGTGTGACGCTGCGGATCGCGACGTAGCGAAGCTCGCGCTCGTGTTCGCCGTGTTCGCCGTGATCGAGCACCAGCACGACGCCGATGGCAGTGTCGCCCGCGTCGGCGACATACATCGTTCCGTCATCGATCGCGGACTCGAGCTGTGACTCAGAGTCCTCGGCGAGTCGGATGATTGGTATCAGGCGCGCGTCGCGCGGGCCCTGGAGGCACCTCGCGGACGCTCATGTGCGATCCCACACCATCGAGCCCTCGGCACTGGCTCCGTCGAGCAGCTCGGCCGGGTCGTGCTTGTCGATGTGCCCGATGAGACCGCGGTAGATGCCGTAGCCACAGAGCTCGCGCAGCCGCGGCGAGAACTCGGCGGCGATCTCACGTGGGATGCCGAGCTGCTGGTTCTCCTGTTGGCGGATCCACCCCGCGCAGTAGTTCATCGCGATCCCGACGCGCCGCTGGTCGGTGGTGTTCGCGCCGCCGCCGTGCCAAAGCGATCCGTGCCAGACGAGCACGCTGCCCGCGTCCATCTCGGCGGGGATCGTGTCGTACGGCTCGCCGAACGCAGGCGAGTGATCGGCGGCGTGGCTGCCCGGCACGAGCCGCGTCGCGCCGTTGGCAGCCGTGAAGTCGGTGAGCGCCCACATCGTGTTGCACACCGTCGCGACATGAGGCTTGGGGATCGGGATCAGCTGGTCGTCGGCATGGATGGGTTGCGCGACCTCACCCGGTCCGATCGCGATCGACGAGAGCGACGACACGAGGCATCCGGTGTCGAGCACGCCTTCGACGACCGGCAAGACGTTCGGGTGCACCGGGATCTGCTGGTACAGCGATCCGTGCACGAGCAGGTTGTAGATCCGCCATGTCGCGGCGCCCTCGAAGCTGTTGCCCGCCGGACGGATGTCGAGCGCGTGCTCGAGCCGCTCGAGATCGCTGCGCAGCGCGTCGACCAGGGCGGGCTCGATCGCATTCGGGATGATGGTCCATCCGTCGGACGCGATCTCGGCGACGTGCTGGCTGACGGCGGACGCGTTCACGGGCGGTGACGCTAGCCATGCCTCCTACGCTGCATCGATGGCAATAGGACCTGTGTGGGAGCTCGGGTCGTGATCGTCGAAGAGCTCGTGCTGCAAGTCGACGAGCGCGACCTCGACGCATTCCTCGACGCGGACGCTCGGGTGTGGACCGCGTTCCTGTCGCGTCAGCCCGGTTTCGTGCGCAAGGAGGTCTGGCTGCCCGCGGATCGCGCGGGCACGGTCGTGATCATGGTGTGGTGGGAGAGCCGCGCGCTCTGGAAGTCGATCACCGACGAACAGGTCGCGGCAGTCGATCGGGAGATGGGGCAGTGGTTTCGCGAGCCGATCGTGCGCGAGCACGCCGTCGTCAGGTGAGCTCGACCATCCCGTGCGGTGAGCCGTAGACCGCGAGGAGATCGAGGAACGGCGCCGCGTCGAATGCCTCTGGTCCCCGCACCCCGACGCCTTCCCACGCGCCCGTCTGCAGAAGCTCCATCGCGACGACGGGGTTGATCGCCGTCTGCCACACCACCGCTTGATGTCCGTACTCCGACATCGTCGTCGCGTTGTCGACCACGTGGTACAGGTACACCTCACGGGGCCTGCCGTCGGTGCCCGTGCCCCGCACCCACGTGCCGGCGCACGTCTTTCCGTGCATGCGGTCGCCCAGCTCCGCAGGGTTCGGGAGGCAGGCTGCGACCAGGTCACGCGGCGCGACGTCGACGTCGCGCACCCGCACTCGTTCTTTGCTGTCGAGGCCGAGCAGATGCAACGTGCGCAGCACCTCGATGAACTGACCGCCGAGCCCGTACTTGAACGTCACTCGGTTGCAGTCGACCCACCGCGGGATGAGCACGACCTCCTCGTGCTCGACGTTCACGCACTCGACCGCGCCGATGCCTTCGGGGAACACGAACGTCTCCGGCTCGGAGAACGGCTCGGTCGTGAACCAGCCTCGCTCCTTCTCCCAGACGACCGGAGGGTTGAGGCACTCCTCGATCGTCGTCCAGATCGAGAACGTCGGAGCGAAGTCGTAGCCGTCGATCGTGAGGTTCGATCCGTCGCGCACCCCGATCTCGTCGATCTCCGAGAACAGGTGATCGGCGGCATAGCGAGCGAACACGTCCGACAGCCCTGGTTCGACTCCGATGCCGACGAGAGCGAGGAGCCCGGCCTGCTCCCACTCGGGGGATGCGGCGAGCTGCTCGTCGCCGAGCATCACTCCGACCTGCGCGTACGGCTCCTTGGGGTGGGGCTGCGACAGGGTCATCGCCATGTCGAGGTACGTGGAGTGCGCGTCGAACGCGGCACGGAAGATCGCCGGGTTGAAGCGCGGGTCGCACGCGTTCACGATCACGTCGCTGTGGTGGGCACGAGCGAGGGCGGCGACCGCGTCCGCGTCGGCAGCGTCGACTGTCGTGGCTGTGAAGCGCGGGTCGCCGAGCATCACGACCCCGCGTTCGGCACGCGCCGGATCGAGATCGGCAAGGACGAAGCTGTCGAAGAAGGGCCGACGGCTCGCGATGGCCGCGATCGCGGCTCCCACCCCGCCGGCCCCCACGACGAGGATGCGCATCCCCGCACGCTACGCACGGCCCGGTCGGGGCCGGGTGATCTCAGGTCGCGGTCAGGCGGTCAGGCTGCGAAGGCGCGGCGAGCGGCGCCTTGGGCGGGCTGCGCGGCGATCTTGCGGGCGAGGTACGACGAGAACCATCCGGCGTAGCGCTGCTGCAGGTCGGGGCGCTTCCAGTCGTTGCCCGTCACGTGCTTGCGGCAGTGCGGCGTGTCGCACGAGCAGTCGAACTCGTCGTAGTCGGTCGAGTCGCACATCGCGTAGTCGAACGTGACTTCCTCGCCCGCCTCGATGTCGCGCATCGCGACGACGAGCACCGCGCCGACGAGGCCACAGTTCGGATCGCACGAATGGTTGACGAGGTCGCCCGGCTCCGCCGGATCGGGCCCGACGAGGAAGAGGTCGTCGTCGATCTGGATCGCGTGCATGCGGCGCTCGGCGGGAAGGGCGTCGAGGGTCGAGCGGTCGATCGCGAAGCCACCGAATGCGATCACGGTCTCGCCCGCGCGGATCGGCGTCGTCGCGTAGAGGCCGTCACCCTTCGCACCCGCGGATCGGGGCGCGACCTTCCCGTCGATGTGGTTCATCTGCACGCTGCAAGCGTTGCCGCTTGCATCGCGCTTGTCTACTAACTGACTCGTCAGTCGATCACGTGGAAGAAGGTGAGCGCGAGGCCGTTCGGGTCGTCGATCGTGAAGCTGCGGTGCTTCCACGGACGATCGTCGATCGATTCTGTGAGCACGATGCCCAGCGCGGCGACGTGATCGTGCACCGCCTGTGCGTTGCTGACCTCGATGGCGAGCCGCACGCCCTCGACCGCGTGCGCCGGATGATGTTCGTTGCCTTCGAACACCTCGATCTTCCCGTCCGCCGCGTGGAACAGCGTGCCGCGCCCGTCGGGGTCGTCCCACGACTCCGCGATCGAGAACCCGAGGAGGTCGCGGTAGAACACGAGCGTCTCGTCGTAGTCCCGCGCGCTGATGATCACCCGCAAGTCAGCCATCGCCGGAGCGTACGCGCCCCACCCACGGCGTCGGGATTGATGATTGAACGGACGCATAGTCCGCCAAACCATCAATCTCCGATGCGCCAGCGGTCGATGAGCGTGTAGCGGGTCGAGAGCTCGGCTCCTGACTCGCTCGAAAAGGCTGAGCGCCTTCCGCGTTCAGCCGCGCGTCAGCGTGATCCGCAATCCTCGGCGGCCTCGGGTGCCCACGCCTCGAGCGCGTGACGGAGATCCTCGGACAGCCCGAGCTCGGGATCCTCGAGCCACTCCAGCTCTCCGTATTCGGTCCACAACGGATGCTCTGCGCCGATCTCTGGATTGAATCGCATCGACCGCACTCGATTCGGCAACAACACGTCCAGCAGCTCGCGGGCGACGTCGATGCCATGCCGCGCTGCATCATCCGCGGGATCGTGGTGCGGAGCGCCCCAGGAATAGTCGTGGCCTCGGCCCGGCTCGACCATGCGCAAGCGGAGCGTTGCGACGGCCGTCGGGCGCACGGCCACGTTGTGCGGTCACCGAAGCCGCGACTTCTTCAATCACCGCGAGGAAGGAGTCGACGTCGTCGCGGCCTCGAAAGAACGCACGGATCGCGTCAGCGACCTTCTCGGCGAGCATCGCATCGGGCTCCTCGTACACCGCGTTCGCGAAGTCGGGAGGTTGGTTCCACCACACGCCCACACGCGGCCAGCTCTGCGATCGGCAACCGAGTGCCGCGAGGGCGGGTCAGAGCTGGATGGCGGGGGCGATGCCGGCGGGGCGGCGGCCACTGCCGACGAGGCTGCCGTAGAACGGCACGTTGCCGAACGAGAAGACGCCGCCGTCGTTGGCCATCACGTGGTAGCCGCCGCCGTCGAACGCGGCCATGATCGCCCGGGCCGGCCGCGCCCAGCTGATCTTGAGGCCCGGCACCGACCCGAAGAAGTGCGCGTCGCCGAACGAGAACACGCCGCCGTCCTCGCCGAGCACCCAGTAGCCCTGGCCGCTGGGCGTCGAGCTCATGTCGACCGCCGCAGTCTTCGCGCCGACGCCGGGCACCGAGCCGAAGAAGGCAGCGTCGCCGAACGAGAAGATGCCGCCGTCCGCGCCGAGGATCCAGTATCCGCCGCCGGTCGGGGTCGGGCGGAGCTTGCGAGCTGTCGTGTGGACGTTGAGCTGGGGCAGGCCACCGAGCGCGGCCGCGGCACCGTACGGATACACCGTGCCGTCCGTGCCCAGCACCCAGTAGCCGCCTCCGCCGGGGCGTCCCGCGATGTCCGCGGCCTTCATCCGCAGCGCCTGATCGGGAGGCGAGCCGAAGTACGGCGCGTTGCCGAACGAGAACACCGCCCCGTCGGCAGCCACGACCCAGTAGCTGTCTGCGTCCTGCGCCGCGGTGATCGCGATGCCCGCGGCAGCCCCGATGCGCGCCGGGTCGCCGAGATCGAACGCGCCACCGAGCGATCGCACGTGCCCGTCCGTCGACAGCACGCGGTACCCGATCAAGCCGAGCTGTGTGCGACCGGCAACGCCACCGCGGATCGAGCCGAGCCGCGAGTAGAAGTTCGTGCCCGGGCATTCGGTGATGCCGAGGTCGCGGTGCCCGGTGATGTTCGGGAACGCCGACGTCTGCCCCGCGAAGTTCGTGAACTGATCGGCGGCCGACACATCGATGCCCTTCTGGCCTGCCTTCCACGCCAGCACGCGCATCGCCGCGATCAGCGACGCGTCGGTGGGCGGCGTCTTCGTGAAGTCGCCGAGGAGGACGATGCCGCAGCTGCCGGTGTTGTAGTTCAACGTGTGCGCGCCGACCACGCCGAGCCCGTCGGGCGACTCGCCCGAGTGGACCTCTCCGGCCGCGTAGTCACGGGCCCAGCGCCCTTCGTAGATGCGCCCGCCCTGGTCGATCACGAAGTTGTACGCGATGTCGGCCCAGTCGCGGCCCTCGATGTGGAACTTGTAGATGTTGCGGATGTCGGCAGTGGGGTCGGCAGTCAGCGCTGTCGCCGAGTGGTGGACGATCAGCTTCTGGATGGGTGCGAACGTGCGATCAGAGGTGCGCAGCGTCTCGTCAGCGCCCCAGCCGGAGCGGGGGATGACGATCGGCGGGGGCACGTTGATCGCCGCGCGCTGCAACGGTCGCGTCGCGGGCTTCTTCTTCGCCCCCGAGTCTTCACCGCCGTCGGTGCCGTGGTTGTCGTCCGCGCCGGCGATGCCGATCGGGTTGACGGCACGGCTGCCGATGAGCATGGCGGCACCGGCGCCCGCAGCTTGCAGGAAGCGCCGACGGTGCAGATGGCCGCCGTGCGGCCGGGGAGCGTCATCGCATTCGCACACGGAAAGGAACCTCGCGAAGTGGTGGTGGCCTCGAAATTCGAGGAAGCCCCGCCTCCGTCCGGACGGCACGATAGCCGTGCGCGCCAATGACTCTGTGTCACCCAGGCGGTCACCCACGCGTCGCGCAACGTGTCGCGTTTCCCCGCTGTCGAGGCTCCGCGGGGACCGGCTAGCCTTTCTCTGGAAACAGGGTTTGGTGGTTGGAACCGACCCGCAGAAACAGAAAGAAGGGCTCGGTCTTGGCTACCGGCACCGTCAAGTGGTTCAACAACGAGAAGGGGTACGGGTTCATCGCACGCGATGGTGGCCCGGACGTCTTCGTGCACTTCAGCGCCATCCAGGGCAACGGTTACCGTTCGCTCGAAGAGGGTCAGCGCGTCGAGTTCGACGTGACCCAGGGCCGCAAGGGCGATCAGGCGGAGAACGTCCGCGTCGTCTGAGCGATCTGGTCGAGCGAACCTCGCTCGTTGCACTTTCGAGCCGTCGGCTTCGTGCCGGCGGCTCAGTGCGTTTTCGCACCGGCATCACAGCGTTTTCGTACCTGGCATGCAGCCACTTTGCGCGAAGCCGCTGGTACAGTCGTCATGTCGAGCGCCGCCAGGGTGGCGGGCTCGCGGGTCAACCTCTCACCCGGCGGCCAGCTCCGACCAGTCACGGTGTGCCAGGCAGGCCCACCTCGATGACAACGGAGACTTCGAAAACATGACCTCGTTCGCCGCGCTCGGCGTCGACCCCCGCCTCGTCGACGCTCTCGAGCGCGCTCGGGATCACCGCCCCATTCGCCATCCAAGCCCTCACCATCCCCGACGCCGTCGCGGGCCGCGACGTCTGCGGCAAGGCCAAGACCGGCTCGGGCAAGACGCTCGCGTTCGGGCTCCCGCTTCTCGCGATCGCGGGCGGAGCCGAAGCAAACCACCCTCACGCAGTCGTGCTCGTGCCGACGCGCGAGCTCGCGCTGCAAGTGAGCGAGGTGCTCGCGCCGCTCGGCGAGGCCGTCGGCTGCCGGGTCGTCGCCGTCTACGGCGGCGCCTCGATGGAGCGTCAGCGTGCCGCGCTCGCAAGCGGTGCCGACGTGCTCGTTGCCACACCGGGCCGCCTGATCGACTTCATCGACAACGACGCCGTGCGACTCGACGCAGTGCGCTCGGTCGTGCTCGACGAGGCCGATCGCATGGCCGACATGGGCTTCCTGCCTCAGGTCGAGTGGCTCTTGCGCCGCATCACTGCGCCGCACCAGACGCTGCTGTTCTCGGCGACGCTCGACGGCGCCGTCGACCACGTGGTCCGCAGGCACCTGAAGGACCCGGTCTTCCACGAGGTCGTCAGCACCACGGTCACGGTCGACGAGATGGCGCACCGGTTCGTGCTCGTGCACCAGCTCGACAAGGTGAAGGTCGCCGCGGCGATCACCCAGAACGTGACTCGTTCCCTCGTCTTCGTGCGCACGAAGCGCGGGGCCGACCGTCTCGTCGAGCAGCTCGAGAAGGAGGGCGTCCGCGCCGCCGCGATCCACGGCGACCTCCGCCAGGCGATGCGCGAGAAGTCACTCGCGGCGTTCACCGCCGGCAAGCTGCCGGTCCTCGTCGCCACCGATGTCGCCGCTCGGGGCATCCACGTGGACGACATCGACATCGTCGTGCACTACGACCCGCCCGAAGACGCGAAGACCTATCTGCACCGCTCGGGTCGCACCGCTCGGGCAGGCGAGTCTGGTCTGGTCGTCACTCTGGTCCTCTGGGATCAGGAGCTCGAGGTGCGGCGGATGCAGCGCCGGCTCGGCCTCGACGTGCCGATCGTCGAGATGCTGTCGAACGATCCGAGGCTCCCGGACCTCGGGGGCTGGGATCCGACCGATGCCGCGGTGCCCCGCGCCGCAAGGCGTGTCGCCCGATAAAGGGCGCGTCGCCCGCTAGGGGTACGTTCGGCACCGTGCCGGTCGCGGTTGCCATCGAGGGCTTGGTCAAGGACTACGCAGGGCCCCCCGCGGTGCGCGCCGTCGACGGCATCGACCTCGCCGTGAGCGAAGGTGAGATCTTCGGCTTGCTCGGCCCGAACGGCGCCGGCAAGACGACGACGGTCGGGATGTGCACGACGCGAGTCATCCCGACCGCAGGACGATGTGCGCATCGCTGGCATCGATGTCGTCGCGGACCCGCCGGCCGTGCGCCGGCGCATCGGAGTGGTGACGCAGTTCAACACCCTCGACCGCTCGTGCACCGTCGTCGAGAACCTCATCTACCACTGCCGGTACTTCGGATGGAGCGCGCGCGCGGCGAAGGTCAGGGCCTACGAGCTGCTCGAGCAGTTCCAGCTCGCGGACCGCGCCAAGGCGACGCCGTACGCGCTCTCGGGCGGCATGGCGCAGCGGCTCCAGGTCGCGCGGGCGATCGCCCATCGTCCCGACGTGCTGTTCCTCGACGAGCCGACCGCGGGTCTCGACCCGCAGAGCCGCCTCGCGCTGTGGGAGGCGATCGGCGAGCTCCACCGAGCCGGCGCGACGATCCTCCTCACGACGCACTACATGGAAGAGGCCGACTTGCTCTGCGCTGCGGCTCGCGATCGTCGACCACGGCAAGGTGCTCGTCTGCGACACGCCCGACGCCCTGAAGCGGTCGGTCGGTGCGGAGACGATGGTGAAAGTGCACCTCGACGGTGACGTCGCCGAGGCCGCGATCGCGCTCGAGAAGGTCGAGGGCGTGGCGCGCGTCGAGCGCGGCGACGGCACCGTGACCCTCTACACGCGCGGCGCCGACGGCCTGCTGCCGCGCGTCGTGACCGTCGCGCAGCCATACGGCCTGCGCGACTTGTCGGCCACCGAGCCGACGCTCGAGACCGTCTTCATCAACCTCACGGGGAGAGAGCTGCGTGACTGACACCGCGATCGCTGGCCCGCCCGTCGTTGCTGCGTCACCGGGGCGCGGCTATGCCGCGTCGTTCTGGGGCCTCATGGTCCGCGACGCCCAGGTGCTGCGCCGCCAGTTCTGGATGTTCTTCGCCCGCACGGTGATGCAGCCGTTCCTGATCGCGTTCGTCTTCGCGTACGTGTTCCCTCGCATCGGTCAGGGGTTCGGCGGCAACGCGGGTCGGGTCGCGGGCTACGGCACGATCCTGCTGCCCGGTCTCATCGCCTTCGCGATCATGTTCCAGGGTGTGTCCTCGGTCGCGCTCCCGCTCGTGAACGAGTTCAACGTGAGCAAGGAGATCGAGGACCGCGCGATGGCGCCGCTGCCGACGAGCCTCGTGGCGATCCAGAAGATCGTGTTCGGAGCGCTGCAGGCGCTGCTGGCCGCGCTCATGGTGTTCCCGTGCGTGTGGCTCGTGGCCCGCGACGTCACCTCGTTGCACGTCGACAGCTGGCTCGAGCTGGCGATCATCCTCACGCTCGCATGCCTCGCCTCGGCATCGCTCGGCTTGTTGCTCGGCACGGTGTTCGCGCCGCAGACGGTGCCGCTGATCTTCTCGTTGATCGTGATCCCGGTGATGTTCCTCGGCTGCACCTACTACCCGTGGAAGGCGCTCGAGGCGATCCGGTGGCTGCAGATCCTGGTGCTCGTCAATCCGCTCGTCTACGTGAGCGAAGGATTGCGCGGGGCGCTCACGCCGCAGGTGCCCCACATGTCGCCGTGGGTCACCTACGGCGCGCTCACGATCGCGACGCTGGCGCTCGCGCATCAGCGGCACGCGTTCGTTCCGAAGGCGCCTCCTGTCGTAACTTCTCCCTCCACACACGAGCGCACGGGGGGACACGTGACGGACTGGAAATTCGCCGACATCTACGAGGCGATCGCCGCTGCGATCCCCGACGCGCCGTGTCAGGTCAACGGCGACCGGGTCACGACGTGGGGCGACTTCGATCGGCGGGCGAACGCGTTCGCGGCCGACCTCATCGACGCGGGGCTCACCCACCAGTCGAAGATGGCCGCGTACCTCTACAACGGCGTCGAGTACCTCGAGACCTACATCGGCGCGTTCAAGGGCGGCTTCGCTCCCGTCAACACGAACTACCGATACGGGCCCGAGGAGATCGTGTATCTGTTCGACAACGCCGACGCCGAGGCGGTCGTGTTCCACGCGAGCTTCACGCCGTTGCTCGAGGGGATTCGGAGCCGGCTCTCGAAGGTGCGGCGCTGGTACGTCGTGAGCGACGAGACCGGCGACGGCCCCGACTGGGCCGTCTCGTACGAGTCGGTCGTCGCGAAGGGCGCCGACCGCACGGTCGGTTCGTGGGGACGCAGCGGCAAAGATCTGCTGCTCCTCTACACCGGCGGCACCACCGGCATGCCCAAGGGCGTGATGTGGGAGCAGGACGACTTGTTCAACGTGCTGGGCGCGGGCGGTCAGCCGTTGCTCGGCCTCGCCCCGATCGCGTCCGCCGCCGATGCGGGCGATCGGCTGCGCGCCAGCGTCAGCGCGGGCGCGCCGCTTCCCGTGACGATGTCGGCCTGCCCGCTCATGCACGGCACCGGGCAGTTCTCGTCGCTCATCACGATGAACCTCGGCGGGTCGGTCGTGACCTTGCCCGACCGCAAGTTCGACGCGGGCGAGCTGTGGCGTACGTGCCAAGACCGCCACGTGAACTCGCTCATCATCGTGGGCGACGCGTTCGCACGACCGATGGTGCAAGCGCTCGACGCGAACCCCGGCAAGTGGGACCTCTCGTCGCTCGCGCTGATCAGCTCGTCCGGCGTGATGTGGAGCCACGAGGTGAAGGAGCGGCTGCTCGAGCACATCCCGAACGTGATGCTCTTCGACTCGTTCGGGTCGAGCGAGGCCGTCGGCATGGGCGCGTCGCTCTCGACGAAGGGCGCGGCGAGCGAGACCGCCGCCTTCATGCTCGGCGAGCGCGTCGCGGTGTTCACCGAAGACGGCCGCCGCGTCGAGCCCGGCAGCGACGAGCGCGGCATGGTCGCGGTCAGCGGCTTCCTTCCCGCTGGCTACTACAAGGACCAGGCCAAGTCCGACGCGACCTTCAGGATGTTCGAGGGGAAGCGGTGGTCCATCCCCGGCGATTGGGCGCAGGTCAACCCCGACGGCACCCTGCACCTGCTGGGGCGCGGCTCGGTGTGCATCAACACGGGCGGCGAGAAGGTCTTCCCCGAAGAGGTCGAGGAGGTGCTCAAGCTCCACCCGGCCGTCCGCGACGCGGTGTGCGTGGGCATCCCCGACGAACGATTCGGCGAGACGATCTGCGCGGTGGTCGAGCCGTCGGCGTCGGCGAGTGACGTCGACGCGGACGACGTGATCGCACACGTGAAGGGATCCCTCGCCGCGTACAAGGCTCCCCGCAACGTCGTCGTCGTCGAGACGATCGGACGCAGCCCGGCCGGCAAGGTCGACTACAAGGGCCTCAAGGCGCTCGCGGCCGAACGCCTCGGCAAGTAGCCGCATGCGCGGCGACGACCTCAAGGCGCGCCTCGCCACCGGCGACCCGGTCTTGATGCCGGGCGTGTGGGACGCGCTGTCCGTTCGTCTCGCGGCAGAGGCCGGCTTCGACACCGTGTTCCTTTCGGGCTACGCGGTGTCGGGCACGCTGCTCGGCCTCCCCGACTTCGGCTACCTCACGCAAGGCGAGATGGCCGAGGTCGCGCGGCGCGTCTGCGCGGCATCACCCGCGACCATGGTCGTGGTCGACGGCGACACGGGCTACGGCAACCCGCTGAACGTCACCCGCACCGTCGAGCTCTGGGAGGCAGCCGGCGCGGCGGGCATCTTCCTCGAAGATCAGGTGTGGCCGAAGCGGTGTGGGCACATGGCCGGCAAGCAGGTCGTGCCGCGCGACGAATGGCTGGCGAAGCTGCGGGCCGCAGTCGAGCGGCGCACCCACCTGCACGTGACCGCGCGCACCGATGCGCGCGCCGCGGTCGGGCTCGACGAGGCGTTGTCGCGAGCGAAGGCCGCGGCCGATGTCGGGGTCGACGCGGTGTTCGTCGAGGCCCCGGAGTCGATCGACGAGCTCGAGGCGATCGCCGCGGCGGTGCCCGGCAAGGTGCTCGTCGCCAACATGGTCGAGACGGGCAAGACCCCGCTGCTCACGCCGAGCGAGCTCCACGACCTCGGCTTCGACCTCATCGTCTCGCCGCTCTCGGGACTGCTCTCGGCGACGAAGGCGCTGCGCGACTCGCTCGCGCTGCTGCGTGCGAAGGGCACGTTGCGCGACGACCTCGACCGGCTCGTCGACTTCGAGGAGTTCGGCGCGATCGTCGACCTCCCCGGCCATTTCGCCCTCGACGAGAAGTACCGCGCCTGAAACCTTGGCTGGCATGCGGCGGCCGCCGATAGTCTTTGCAGACTGCATCAGGAGTGGCCCTGCCTTTGGGCGGAGGGTCCGGCAACCTGGGACGGACAACCCAAGGTGCCATCCGCAGCTTGCTGTGGGATGTGGCCGACCCGGCGATGAGCCGGCGGCAACGAAATGTCCGGGCTCACGCCTGATGCGCATGACGACCACACGCGCCAGGGAGGTGAGAGATGACAGACGGGGGACCGCTCAGCCTGCCGCCTCTGCCTGCCTCCGGCGCGTGGAGACCGGGTGACCCCGCCGGTCGGCGGAAGTTCTTCACCCTCCCGCAGGACCGGCCGTTCATCCTCGAGGGTGGTGGCTCGCTCGACGAGATCGTCGTGGCGTACGAGACCTGGGGGTCGCTCGACGACGACGCGTCCAACGCGATCTTGATCTGCCACGCATGGACGGGCGACAGCCACGTCACGGGCCCCGTGATGCCCGGCCATGTCGCGCCCGGCTGGTGGGAAGGGATGGTCGGCCCCGGTCTGCCGATCGACACCGAGCGGTTCTTCGTCGTGTGCCCGAACACGCTCGGCGGGTGCCAGGGATCGACGGGGCCGTCGTCGATCGAGCCTGCGACGGGCCGCCCCTTCGGCTCGCGGTTCCCCGTCGTCACGATCCGCGACATGGTGCGGGTGCAGCACGCCCTCTCGCGCCACCTCGGGATCGAGCAGTGGCTGAGCGTGATCGGCGGGTCCATGGGTGGCATGCAGGTGCTCGAGTGGGGCGTGACCTACCCGAGCGCGGTGCGGTCGCTCCTCCCGATCGCCGCGTGCGCGCAGGCGACGGCACAGCAGATCGCGCTCGGCAGCGTCGGTCGCCGCGCGATCCGCCTCGACCCGAAATGGCGAGGCGGCGACTACTACGGCGCCGCACCCGGCGACGGGCCGCACGAGGGTCTCACGGTCGCGCGACAGCTCGCCCAGATCACGTTCCGCTCGGACGACGTGTTCACCGACCGCTTCGGGCGCGAGATCGCGGACGTGCAGCCGGGCTTCTCGCTGTGGCAGCGGTTCGAAGTCGAGCGGTACCTCGACTACCACGGCGACAAGCTCGTGCGCCGCTTCGACGCGAACTCGTACCTGGTCATCGGCAAGGCGATGGACCTGCAGGACATCGGGCGCGGTCGCGGCGGGCTCGAGGCCGCGATGGAGCGCATCAGGGTGCCAGTGCGCACGATCGGGATTCGCTCGGACGTGCTCTACCCGACGTATCAGCAGAAGCAGATCCGCGACGTGCTCCTCTCCACGGGAGGTCGGGGGGAGTACGTCGAGATCGACAGCGAGCACGGACACGACTCGTTCCTGATCGACCTCGACCAAGTGGGCGACGCCGTGACCCCATTCCTCGACGACATGCAGAAGGAGCCCTCGCAGTGACGGCTGAAGACCAGCCTGCCCGGCCCGACACCGTCGCGATCCGGGCGGGCCGCGACGAAGCGAGCACCTCGCTCGCTCCGACGCTCTGGGCGACGAGCGCGTTCATCACGCCGAGCCTCGACGAAGCGCGCCGGATGTCGACGGTGCCGCGCTCGGAGCGCTTCTACTCTCGCTACTCGAACCCGACGGTGAAGTCGTTCGAGGACGCGATCGCCGCGCTCGAGCACGCGGAGGCCGCGCTCGCGTTCTCGTCGGGCATGGGTGCGGTCGCAACGACGATCATGGCGCTCTGCTCGACCGGCGACCACATCGTCGCCCAGCGCCACATCTACTCGGGCACGCAGCTGTTCCTGCAGGGCGCGTGCCCTCGCTTCGGCATCGACGTGACGTTCGTCGACGGCACGACGCCAGGGGCATTCGAAGCCGCCGTGATCCCCGGCCGCACGATGCTCGTCGTCGCCGAGTCGCCTGCGAACCCGCAGATGGCGCTCGTCGACCTCGACGAGATCGGCGCGATCAAGGGACCGATCACGGTCGTCGACTCGACCTTCGCGACGCCGATCGGCCAGCGTCCGCTCGAGCACGGCGTCGACGTGGTGCTGCACTCCGCGACGAAGGGGATCGGGGGGCACAACGACGCGACGCTCGGTGTCGTCGCCGGCTCGAAGGATCTGCTCGACTCGATCTGGGCCTACTCGGTGCTGCACGGCGCGTGCGCATCACCGTTCGACGCCATGAACGGCCTCCGTGGCATCCGCACGCTTCCGGTGCGCTTCGCCCGCCAGAGCGACACCGCGTTGCGACTCGCGGGCTGGCTCGAGACCCACCCGGCCGTGGCGTGCGTGCGCTACCCGGGCCTCGACTCCCATCCGCAGCGAGAGCTCGCAAAGCGACAGATGACCTCGGGTGGCTCGATGTTCGCGGTCGAGCTCGCCGGCGGACTCGAAGCCGGCCGCAAGTTCGTCGAGGGCGTGGAGCTCGCGCAGCTGGCGTCGACGCTCGGTGGTCCCGAGACGCTGGTGACCCATCCCGCGTCGTCTACCCACGTCGGGCTCACGCAAGCCGAGCGCGAGGATCGCGGCATCACCGACGGGCTCGTCCGCGTGTCGGTTGGCCTCGAGCATCCCGACGACCTGCTCGCCGACTTCGCGCAGGCCCTCTCGCCTCTCGGCTGACCCCGCCTACTCGACCAGTGCGGCGAGGCGCTCGTCAGCGGGGGAGTTGCGGCCGACTGCGACCGCGACGTAGGTCGTGCCCTCGCCGGCGACGTACACGGTCGTCTTGCGCGGCGGGTTCGGGCTTCGGGCGATGACCGGCAGCGGCTCGCTGTAGGGGCTGACCTTCGCGAACGGGCCGGCGATCACCAGCACGCGATCGTCGATGAGCTCACCGCGGCCGCGGTGCCACTTCATCTGGCGAACGGTGTCGGCCGCGCTCTGCTTGCCTTCCGGACCGAACGGGATGTCCTTGAACTTCACGTCGAAGTGCTCCCCATCGGGGGATGACCGCAGATCGGGCTCGGCCCGCTTCGCCAGCCAGAAGAGGCCGATCAGGATGCCGAAGGAGACGATCCACCAGAAGATGTTGATCACGCCCGCACAGCATCGCTCATCGGGGCGGCGATGATGGGCCGCCATGCCCGAGATGCTCGAGATCGAGGCCTACCGCCGCGCCGCGGACCGGGTGATCGGCCGTCGGATCGCGAAGGTGCTCGCGCCCGACGCGTGGTACCTCAAAGAGGGCCTCACCGCCCCGGTGCTCCGCAAGGCAGTCGAGGGCCGAACGATCAGCGGCCTGCGCCGCCGGGGCAAGCTGTTGCTCGTCGACACTGACGGCCGAGACACTGACGATCAGGGACCGACGATCGGCCTGCGCTTCGGCATGACTGGCAGGCTCCTCGTCGACGGTGCCCCCGGCATCGAGCACCTCGAGTACTCGAGCATGCGGGAGAACCCCGACTGGGATCGCGTCGTGTTCCGCTTCGACGGCGGAGGTGAGCTGCGCATCCGCGACCCTCGGCGCCTCGGGGGTGTGTTGCTCGACCCCGAGGAGGATCGCCTCGGTCCCGACGCGCTCGACCTCACGCCCGCGCAGCTCCGTGATCTCCTGCTTCGCAGCCGCGCGCCTGTGAAGGCACGATTGATGGACCAGTCGGCCGTCGCCGGCATCGGCAACCTGCTCGTCGACGAAGCCCTGTGGCGAGCGGGAATCGACCCGGCGCGCGAGTCGCGGTCGCTGAGCCCGAACGAGATGCGCCGTCTCCACAAGCACCTTCGGGCGACGCTGCTCGAGCTGGGCGAGCGGGGCGGCTCGCACACCGGTGACCTCCAGGACGAGCGTCGACGAGATGGCGTCTGCCCGAAGGACGGCACGCCCCTGCTCCGCCGTCAGGTGGGCGGCCGCACCACCTACTCGTGCCCTCTCCACCAGGTCTGAGGCGCTCCTCGCGTCCCGGTGCCGCGGTGACCCTTCGTTAGCATCGCCGCCGTGTCGGCCGAGGAGACGGTGAGGGTGATCGTGCTCGCGCTCGCGGCGATCGTCATCCTCATCCTCCTCATCACGGTGCGCTACTGGCGGTGGACGAAGCCCGTCCATCCGGCGCTCGAGAAGCTCGACGACATGAAGGCCAAGCGGCGGCGCTAGGTACGGTTGGGTCATGGCCGATTCGTTGGACCTCGACGCGATGCTGCAGCGGTTCCGTGATCGTGCGGCCGCGGTGCGCCAGCGGCCGTTGCCGCCCGTCGCCGGCGCCGAGCGTCAGCAGTTCATCGCGCAGGCGCAGACCGACTTTCAGGACTTCGCGATCATCGGCGACGCCGAGGGCACGATCGACGACGGGATCCTGGTGCTGCGAGTCGACCTGCGCCCGCCCGACGCGCGCGGCGAAGGGAAGTCGTCCTGACCACATCGGTGCCGGCGGCGGCAGGGGCAGCGAGCGTCGAAGACCATCCGTGGCTCCCGGTCGCGGGAGTCGCGTTCGCGGTCGTCTGCTGGGGTCTCGGCGGTGTCGCGGTCAAGTCGATCGACGCATCCGCGGTCACGATCGCGTTCTGGCGGATGTGGATCGCGGCCCCGTCGATGGTGCTCTTCCTCTACGCGACTGGCGGCCGGCTGACGATCGCAGGCCTCAAGCGGTCGCTGTTCGGCGGGCTGCTCTTCGCGGGGCAGATCGGCCTTTTCTTCGAGGCAGTGCAGCGCACCAGCGTCGTGAACGCGCAGCTCATCAGCGCGATGCAACCTGCGCTCGTGCTGCTCGTCGCCGGCAAGATGTTCGGCGAGCGCGTGACGCGGCACGACATCGGCTGGACGGCCGTCGCGTTCGTCGGCGTAGCGGTCGTGCTGCTCGCGTCGTCGGGGCAGCCGGAGGTGAGCCCCCTCGGGAACCTCTTGGCGTTCGGGAACCTCTTCCTCTGGACGATCTACTTCCTCGAGGTCAAGCGGGTCCGCGAAGCGGGCATGGGCGCCATCGAGTACATGGCCGGCGTCATGCTCATCGCCGCGGTCGTGTTCACGCCCTATGCGCTGCTCGCAGCGAACGACCTCGTCGGCGCGATCCACGGCACCGACTGGCTGTGGATCCTGTTCATCGTGCTCGTCCCCGGATGGGGTGGCCACGTCGTGATGGGCTGGGCGCACAAGTACGTCGACGTGAAGATCTCGTCGCTGATGACCTTGGGCGTGCCGGTGGTCTCGGCGGTGGCGGCGTGGGTGCTGCTCGACGAGAACATGACGGTCGGCCAGCTCGTCGGCGGCGCGCTCGTGCTCGGCGCGCTCGCAGTCATCGTCGTCGGCCACCGCAACCTCGACCGCGCGGAGGATGTCCCCGAGCCGATCTGAAAGGCTGTACCGCAGCGCGCGACACGAGATCGAAGGGGGAGTCATGAAGCGACTGTCCGGACTCGACGCCAGCTTCCTCTACCTCGAGACACCCTCGTCGTACATGCACGTCGCGGGGCTCATGATCTTGGATCCCTCGACGGCACCCGTGCAGTGGTCGTTCGACGAGGTGCGCGACATGTACGCGGCGCGGTTGCACCTCGCGCCTCCGTTCCGCCGGCGGCTCGTCGAAGTGCCGTTCGGAGTGCACCACCCGGTCTGGATCGAAGACCCTGACTTCGACCTCGACTTCCACCTCCACCACATCGCGGTGCCGCAGCCGGGCGGCACCCGCCAGCTCGCGACCCTGGCGGAGGAGATCGTCGCCCGGCCGCTCGACCGGCGGAAGCCGCTCTGGGAGTCGTGGATCATCGAAGGCCTCGAGCACGGCTACATCGCCGTGCTCACGAAGACCCACCACGCGGCGATCGACGGCGTGTCGGGAAACGAGATGACCGTCGCCATGCTCGATGTCGAGCCCGAGGGCCGCGACGTCGGTTCTGACACCTGGGCGCCCGAGCACGTGCCGAACGAGGCCGAGCTGCTGGCCTATGCGATGCGGTCGTTGTCGACACAGCCCGCGAAGTTCGTTCTCTCGCTCGGCCGCACCGGTTCGGCCTTCCTCAACGTCAGTCGGCGGAACCGCCAGCCGGACATTGCGCCTCCGCCGGCGCCGTTCTCGGCGCCGCGCGCCTCATGGAACCACGCGCTCTCACCGCACCGCTCGTACGCGATGACCTCGCTCTCACTCGACGACGCGAAGGCGGTCAAGAACGCGTTCGGGACGACGCTCAACGACGTCGTGATGGCGATGTGCGCGAGCGCGCTGCGTTCGTACATCGACGCGCGCGGCGAGAAGCTCGAGCAGGATCTTGTCGCGATGGTGCCCATATCAGTGCGCACCGGGGACCGGAACGAGGCTGGAGGCAACCGCGTCGCGACGATGCTGGCGTCGCTCGCGACGACGATCGACGATCCGGTCGAACGCTTGCTCGCGATCAGCGCCGGCATGCGCCAGGCGAAGGAGCAGCAGAGCGCGATCGGTGCAACAACCCTGCAGGACTGGGCAGAGTTCGCGGCTCCGGCTGTGCTGGGGCGTGCCGTGCGCGCCTACGCGCGGTATCGGCTTGCCGATCATCATCGACCGATCTTCAACCTCACGATCTCAAATGTGCCCGGTCCTCCGTTCCCGCTGTACTCGGCCGGCGCCCGCATGCTCGCGAACTACCCGATGGGCCCCATCAACGACGGTGCCGGGCTCAACATCACGGTGGTCAGCTACATGAACCAGCTCGACTTTGGCGTCGTCACCTGCCGCGAGCTGCTCCCAGACGCGTGGGCGATCGCGGACAGCCTCGGAGACGCGCTCGACGAGCTACGGAAGCGGGCCGACTCGAGTGTGCCGAAGAAGGCGGCGAGGCCCAAGAAGCGCGCGAAGGTCGTGCTCGTACACGGTGCGTGGCACGGGCCATGGTGCTGGCAGGGCGTCATCGACGCGCTCGAGGCGCAAGGCGTCGACGTCCACGCCGTCGAGCTCCCGCTGACCAGCTACGACGACGACGTCGCCGAGGCCCGCAAGGCGATCAAGGTGGCGGGCAAGGGCGCCGTCGTGTGCGGGCACTCGTACGGCGGGATGGTGATCTCACGCGCCGCAAGCGGGTTGCCAGTTGGCCGCGTCGTGTACCTCACGGCGTTCATGACGGACGAGGGCGAGGAGCCGATGGAGCACATGCAGGCGCATCCCTCGCCGATGATGGCCGCGATCCGCACCGATGGCGGCGTGCTCACCGTCGACCCGGCGATGTTGCACGAAGCCTTCTACGAGGACAGCGACCCCGAGGTCGTCGTCGAGATCGAGAAGCTGCTGCGGCCGATGCCGCTCGGCGACACGTGGATGGTCGACGTCGAGCCCGCGTGGCGGCAGGTGCCCTCCACCTACATCGTGTGCACGAACGACAAGGCGATCAGCGAGGGCGCGCAGCGGGCGATGGCAGGGCGCGCCGACGAGGTGGTCGAGTGGGACACCGACCACTCACCGTTCCTCACCCGCCCCGCCGACATCGCGGACCTTCTGGCCAAGCACGTGTGACAGGCGTTCGAGGCGCCGATCCCACTGCGCTCCGGCGCGCATCATCCACTCGATCGCGTCGCTGAACGGCTCCGGCCGGATCGCGTACTTCACCTCGCGTCCTTGGCGCGCGGCATCGACGAGCCCCGCGTCGCTGAGCGACTGCAGGTGCTTCACGACCGCCTGACGTGAGATCGGCAAGTCGCGAGCGAGCGCGGTCGCGGTCTCAGGGCCGCCCGCGACGAGTCGTTCGACCATGTGGCGACGCGTCGGGTCCGCGAGCGCGCCGAACACGTCATCGAGACGGTCGGGCATCGAGTGGATCGAGATCAGCGCACGAGCGCGGCCGCGGACACCCGCAGCCAGAGCGTGTCGAGGCGCGCCTCCCAGTAGGCGGCCTTGGCGACGCTGGCTTGCGCGGAGGTCGGCTCGAGCGGCGTCTCGGTGACGATCAGCCGCGTGCCGCCCTCGGTCGGGCACAGCTCGAAGATCACCTCGGACACCGCGCCAGCCGATCCGTCGACATCGGTCGGCCACCAGCGCAGCGAGAGGCGCCGCTCAGGATCGACGTCTCGGATGAGCGCGTGGCGCACCATGCCCTCGTCGTCGACGATCGTGCCGTTGCCGCCGGGCCAGATCTCGAGCTCGACCGGACCGCCCAACCAGTCGCTGAGCTCGTCGCGGTCGGTGAGGGCGTGCCACACGCTCGCGAGGTCAGCGTCGAGATCGATCTGCCGTCGGATCTGCATGTGGACTCGCCCTCCGAGTTGTGCAACTCAGAGGTTGCACTTATGATGTGCAACGAACAGGTTGCATCATAACGCTCCCGAGGAGGACTCGCGTGCTCGTTCCCACCGTGATCGAACAGACCAACCGAGGGGAGCGGGCGTTCGACATCTACTCCCGCCTCCTCGCCGAGCGGATCGTGTTCCTGGGCACCGCGATCGACGACACCGTCGCGAACCTCGTGATCGCGCAGCTGCTCCACCTCGAGAGCGACAAGCCCGACCAGGACGTCTCCCTCTACATCAACTCTCCGGGCGGCGACATGACCGCGCTGTTCGCGATCTACGACACGATGCAGTTCCTGCGTCCCGACGTCGCCACGATCTGCGTCGGTCAGGCAGCGTCAGCCGCCGCCGTGCTCCTGGCCGCCGGCGCGCCGGGCAAGCGGGCGGTGCTCCCGAACTCCCGAGTCCTCATCCATCAACCCCACGGTGGCGCCCAGGGGCAGTCGACCGACCTCGAGCTCGCAGTCGCGGAGATGGTCGAGATGCGGCGACGCATGGTCTCGATCCTTGCCTCGGCGACGGGGCAGACGGAGCAGCGGATCATGAGCGACATCGACCGGGACTACATCCTTCGCGGAGCCGACGCCGTGGCGTACGGGCTCGTCGACCATGTGATCGAACGTCGCGGCATCATCGGCGCCGTCGAGATCGTTGCCTCGGCGTAGCGCTCAGTTGATCGCGTTGGTGGCGACGAGGACGAGCACGAGCACGCCCATCACGAGCCGGTAGATGATGAAGATCGCGAGCGACTCTCGGCTCAAGTAGCGCAGCAGGAACGAGATCGACCAGTACCCGACGACGAACGCGATGATCGTCGCGATGATCGTCGGCCCGACGCCGGCGCCTCCCGGGTCGCCGATCTTGCGGGCCTCGAACAGGCCGCTCAGCACGACCGCGGGCACGGACAGCAGAAACGAGTAGCGAGCCGCCGAGACTCGGTCGAAGTTCATGAAGAGGCCCGCGCCGATCGTCGAGCCGGAGCGCGAGAAGCCGGGGATCAGCGCGAGCGTCTGCGCGCCGCCGATCACCGCGGCATCGGTGGCGTTGATCTGCGCGAGCGCACGACGTCGCTTCCCAACCCGCTCGGCGAGCCAGAGCCCGAGACCGCCGACGATCATCGCGATGCCGATGAGCGTCAGGTTGCGGCCGCCCGTCTCGATCTGGTCGCGGAGCGCGTAGCCGACGATGACGATCGGGATCGTGCCGAGGCCGATGTACCAGCCGAGCCGAGCGTCGAGCGCCCCGCGGAGCGACTTGTCGCGGAGCGACTTCAGCCATGTCGTCGCGATGCGCAGCAGGTCTTGCCAGAAGTGGAGGACGACCGCGGCCATCGTGCCCAGCTGGATGACGGCGGTGAACGGAGCGCCCGGGTCGGGCCAGCCGAAGAGGGCCGGGATGATCCGCAGGTGCGCCGTCGACGAGATCGGCAGGAATTCGGTGAGGCCCTGGACGATGCCGAGGACGACCGCCTGGAACGCACTCACCGGGGCACGGTAACCGGCGCCCGCGGGTTGCTAGAGTGACGGGCCACGCGGACGTGGCTCAGCTGGTAGAGCATCACCTTGCCAAGGTGAGGGTCGCGGGTTCGAATCCCGTCGTCCGCTCCAAGTGCGATCCGACATCACGCCGACGCGGCGGAGTCGAGGCGATCGCCACGATTGTCACGCTGCACGTCGGCGCCCGTCAGTGCCAAGAAGGTGACGAGCACTGCGATCGCGGCTGCCAGCGCGAGGCTCACCCATTGGCTGCCGAGGCCGAGACCGCCGACGTCGGTGGGCTTGCCGAGCCAGTCCGCCACTGACGCACCGAGAGGACGAGTCAACACGTACGCCGTCCAGAACACGACGATCGGGTTGAGATCGAATCGCCAGTAGCCGACAGCGGGTACGGCTATCAGCGCCGCGAACAAGATCACGGACCCGCGGTAGCCGAGGTTGAGCGTGATCGCGGTGACGTCGCCGACAGCGGTGCCGAGTGCGAACGTCGACACGACCGCAGCCCAGTAGAAGAGCTCGCGGCGGAAGGTGTCGATGGTGTGCACATCGAGCGTGTGCTCGGTGGCTTGCCACGTGCCGAACACGGCGGCCAGGACGAAGCCGTAGAAGATGGCCGATGCCGCGTAGGGCACGTGGAACTGGACGTGGAGCACGTCGGCGGCCATCGTCCCGAAGATGCCGACCATCACCACTGCGAACCAATACGTCCACGCCATGTAGCGCCGCATCGCGAGCTGCAGCGCGAGCGCCACCAAGAAGCCGGCGAACCCGATCATGACGGCGAGCACAGGGTCGAGACGATGGACCATGTAGTCGGAGGTCGACTCGCCGAGCGCAGTCGAGAGCGCCTTGATCACCCAGAAGTAGCGCGGTGATCGCAGGCACTCTCAGCGCCCGCCGCACTCCCACCCCACCCGCCATCGGAGGAAGTGTGCTGCGCCGAGATCGCGCGGGTCAGCCGTCGGGCGAAGGTTTTGCCTTGCGCTAACCCAGCGAGCCTCGTCGCCGTGCCGGCCGCGCTCGATCGTGGGAAGTGGTGGTGGACAATTCTCCCGTGGATGCAGAGACCGAGTCCGTGCCCTCTGCGAACCACCACCGCGTGGTACGCGTTGTGGCTCTCGCCGTCGTCGCCGTCGGCGCGTTCGCGTTCGCCGTCGAGCAACGCTCGCTCGTCGGTGCCGGGCGCGAGGTGCGAGCTGCGGATCGCGAATGGCTCGGCGTCGCCGTTCTCGCCATGATCGCGCTCCTCGCGAACCAAGCGATGTTCCACGCCGCCGCGCAACGTGCGGCACGGCTGCCGACGGGCCCGTTCGGTGCAGTGCGGCCGGCGCTCGCGGCGACGTTCATGAACCAAGTCACGAAGTCGGGCGGCATGGCGGGGCTGACCATGCTCGTCGCCGACGGCGATCGCCGGCGGCTTGGCCGTGGTCCTGTCGTCGCGGCGTACGCGCTCGTCGCAGTGCTCACCGAGGCTCGCGTTTGCCGGAGCGCTTGCGGCCGCGCTGCTGATGGCCTGGCTCGACGGTCACCTCACCGGGCCCGAGGTCGCTGCGAGCGTCGTGTTCACCCTGTACCTGGCGGCGCGCGTGTCCCTCATCGGTGTCGCCGCAACCTCGCGCGCGCGCGGCTGCAGCGCATCTACGCCCTGCCCCGGCGCTTGGTGGCGTCGATCAGACGGACGGGAGAGTCCGAGCCCGACACCCGTTCGGCCGACGAGCTCTACGACGCGCTTGCCATAGTCCGTCGCGAGCCGCTGAGATCGCTTCCCGCAGCCGCGCACGCGCTCGCCGTCGAGGCGATCGGCGTCGTGGAGCTGTGGGCTGTCATCGCGGCGGTCGGAGGCGGGCACAGCTTGCTGCTCGCGCTGGTCGCGTACGCGATCTCGGCGATGTTCGCCATCGTCGGTGTGCTTCCCGGTGGTCTCGGCTTCGTCGAGCTCTCACTGGGTGCCGTGCTGATCTCGTACGGCCTTCCCGCTCGCACGGCGGTCGCCGCGGTGGTCCTGTATCGAGTCGTCGAGCTGTTGATCCCTGTCATGGTCGGAGCGCTCGCAGCGACGCGGCTCCGACGGCCGATCCCCGCCCAGCGATGAGCATCACCTCCCGGCCGCGCGCGTGGATGTCGCCGCAAGGCACCCGTCGGGTGGTCGCCGTCGCCGCGTTCGCAGTCGGCGTCACCGACCTCGTGTGGGCCGCGAGGCACTCCGGCGCATCCGCACGCCTGCACGCGCTCGGCCGAGCGACCGCGACGATGACCGGTACGCGCTACCTCCTGCTCGTCGCCGGCATGGCGCTCGTGCTGAACGTGTTCGGTCTTTTGCACGCCAAGCGCACCGCATGGGGGATCGCGTTCGTGCTCGCGATCGCCTCGTGCTCGCGTTCGTGCACCGAGATCGGGATGTGATGAGCGCCGGCCTCCTCCTGGCCGGCGGACTCGTGGCATTGCTCGTGCTGACCGCAGGTTCGTTCGGCGCTCGCTCCGACCCACTGATGGCAAGACGCGGCCTTCGGCTCCTCCTCGCGGGCGAGATCCTGGTGTTCGCGTACGGGACGGCGGGGCTGTACTTCCTGGACGAGGAGTTCCGGGATTCGGCGACCTTGATCGACGCGGCTCGCAGTGCCGTGAGGCTGTTGCTGCTCCTTCCCGCGAACGCAATCACTCCCGTCGATCCCGACGGGCGTTGGTTCGTCGACTCGGTGCGTCTCGCCGGCCTCGGCGTCGTGGTCGTCGCGCTGATCCTGATCGTTGCCTCAGTGCTCGCGACCGCAGTTGACGCCAGCGATCGGCGGCTGGTCGAGCGGCTCATCGACTCCTGGGCGACGAACAGCCTGGCGTCCTTCCACCTGCTCGAGGGAACCTCGTGGTTCATCAGCGATGACCGGCGCGCGTTCATCGGCTACCGGCTAGTGGGGATCACGGCCGTCGCCCTCGCCGAGCCGATCGGCGAACCGCAATCCCGGATCAATGTCGTCGCTGAGTTCCTCGATCTGTGCGAGCTCAACGGGTGGGTGCCCGCGTTCCACCAGCTCTCCTCGCGGGGTGGCGAGGTGTTCGCGGAGGCCGGACTGAAGTGCCTCAAGATCGGTGAAGAAGCCATCGTCCCCGTGCAGACGTGGAGTGAGGACGCGCCCGGCTACAAGCAGCTGCGCTCCGCCCTGCGGCGGGTCGAACGGTCAGGCTGTGAGCTCGTCGAGCTGCCGAGACCCATCGACGAAGCCACGATGCGGGAGCTCCGGGAAGTCTCAGACGCATGGCTTTCGCAGGGGGGCATCGCGAACGGACCTTCACCGTCGGACAGTTCGATCCCGACTACTTGCGGCAGACGACGGTGCTCGTCCTTCGTCAACGCGACAGCCATCGCATCGAGGCGTTCGTGAATGTGCTGCCGGCGTACTCCTCGTCGGTCGGCAACTTCGACTTGATGCGCCGGCGGCCCGATGCACCGAACGGAGTGATGGAGTACCTCGTCGTCGCGCTGATCCACCGGTTCCGAGCCGAGGGACGCACGGGCATGACGCTCGGCCTCGCGCCGCTCGCGAACATCGACGGCGACGGCATCCCCGATCGAGCGCTGCGACTCCTCTACGACCGCGGCACGAAGGTCTTCAACTATCAGGGCCTGCATCACTTCAAAGAGAAGTGGAACCCCGTGTGGGAGCCGCGCTACCTCGCGTACCGAAGCGACACCGAGCTGCCGCGCATCGCGGGAGCGCTGGCGCGAGTCGGCGAGATCCCCGATCCGCGTGGAGCCCGAGCGAGGGCGTTGGCGTTCGCGCGTCGCTTCCCCGTCACACTCTCGATCGGTCTGGTCGTGTGCTGGATCATGGCCGCGACTCGGCTCGACCCGTCGTTCCATCACGTGCTCGAGCGACACCTCGGGCTGTCGTTCCTCGACCTCCAGCACCTGCAGCTCTGGCGTCTGCCGACTGCCGAGCTGATCCAGACTCGAGCCGGCTTCCGGTGGGCGAACATCGCGCTGCTCTCGGTATCGCTGCCGTTCGCCGAATGGCGGTTGGGGAGCCGCCGGTCGATTGCCATCTTCTTCCTGTGCGACTGGGTTTCGTCACTCCTGACGTACGGATGCATGGTCGTGTTCGCAGCAATGGGCAACATCGGTGCCCATCAGATCTTGATCGAGCACGACAGCGGGTCGTCGGCTGGCGCGTGGGCGCTCGCGACGGCAGGTGCCCTCTCGCTCACTGACCCTCGCTGGCGCCGCATGGCAGTCGGGTCGATCTTCGTCTTTCTCGGCGGCGCCCTGGTGATCTTCCATCGGCTCTTCGACTTGCAGCACCTGCTCGCCGCACTCACCGCGGTCGTGCTCACGATGGCGTTCGACGGCGCGGCGCGGTGGCGGGCGAACACGGCTGGACAACGAGCCGAGGCCGTCGCCGTCCGCTGACCTCAGGCGAGGCTCGGCTCATACGGCGCGCCGATTGGGGACGACGTGAGCGACCGCGAGAAGTGACTCGACGCAATCGCGGATCGAGTCGTCGAGCGGGCGGAACGTGATCGGCACCGCGGCGCGGATGCGATCGTTGCGCAGCTGCAGCCCGGCCCAGATCGAGCGGAACTCGTCTTCCCGCTCCTTCCAGCGGTCCGGCGACGGATCGACGATGGGGCCTGGGTCGTGGTGCAGCTCGGGCAGCAGGCGGTCGATCGATGTGCAGATGTCCTCGTACGTGCGCGTCTCGGTGGACATGGCGAGGTAGCGCTCACCGTTCGCGACCTTGTCGCTCTCGAGCAGCCCGATGTGGCACGCCGCGTCGTCACGCACGTCGACCGTCATCCACGGGCGGTAGGGGCCGGTGCCCTGGAAGACCTCGCAGCGGCCCTCGACCATCCGCTCGATGAGGTGCTGCCACGGTCCGCCGTCCTTCTGGTGGGAGGACAGGATCGGGCCGACGTTGTCGCTCGGGCAGACCGTGATCGCGTCCCACCGCCCGCTCGCAGCCGCGGCATCCGCGAATGCGTGCTGGGCGATGACCTTCCCCATCGAGTAGCCCTGCCCGCGCTCGGGTGTGCGCTTCGGGTTCGACTCGTCGGGTTCGCGGTCCTCGTCGACGATCGGACGGCGGACGAGCTCGGTGATGTCGGCCTCGGAGATGACCGCAGCGATGCTCGAGGTCACGACGACGCGGCGGATCGACCCCGACGACTCGATGCTGTCGATGACGTGGTCACAGGTCCTGCGCACGTACTCCTGGTCGTCGTAGGTGCTCACGTGGGAGACGTGCGCGACTGCGTCGCATCCGCGGAAGATGTCGTCGAAGCAGCCCGGTTCATCGAGGTCCGCGGCGTGCAGGCGTGAGGCGGCCGGAGGCGTAGGGGTTCATGGCCTTCAGGAAGCCGACGCGTGCGTCGTCGTCGACGTTGCGCACACAGGCTCGAACCTTGTAGCCGCGAGCGAGTGCCTCCTGCACGACGTGCCCGCCGACGAAGCCGGCTGCACCGGTCACTGCCACCACGCCGCCCTTCTCCACTGCAGTCATGCGGTGAGCCTTTCACGCGGTGCCCTACGCGAGCCTGACGGCGTTGGGGCCTGCGGTCTGAGAGCATCGGGGGCGTGACCTCGCTCGTACGCGTCGATGCTCGTCGACCACATCACCACGATCACGCTTGATTCACCCGACAACCGCAACGCACTGTCGCAGCAGCTCCTCGCGGAGCTCGACGACGCTTTGCGCGGCGCGGCGAGACGACGGCGACGTCCGCGCCATCGTGCTGACCGGCTCCGGCACCACGTTCTGCTCCGGAGCGGACCTCTCGGGCGCGACGTCAGCGGGTGCAAGAGCCGTGCCGTTCGTCGAGATCCTCAGCTCGTTGTGGAGCTACCCGAAGACCGTGATCGCCCGGTTGAACGGGCACGTGCGCGCGGGTGGCTTCGGGCTCGTCGCCGCAGCCGACATCGTGATCGCGCCGACGAGCGCGTCGTTCGCGTTCAGCGAGGTGCGCATCGGGGTCGCGCCCGCGGTGATCGCAGTGCTGTGCCAGCGAAGGATGGCACCGCGAGCAGCCGGCCGCTACCTGCTCACCGGTGAAGTCTTCGACGCTCACACCGCTCGGGAGAGCGGGCTCGTCACGGTCGTCGTCGAGCCCGACGAGCTCGATGCCGCGACCGCCGAGATCGTGCATGCGGTGCGCCAAACCGAGCCGAACGCGGTGGCGGCGACGAAGCGCCTCCTCATCGATCTGCCGTCGATGGGCGTGGACGACGGGCTTCGTCATGCCGAGGCGATCTCGACCGCTCTCTTCGGATCGTCCGAAGCCGCCGAAGGGATCGCCGCGCTCAAGGAGCGCCGCGCTGCGGCATGGGCGACCGAGCCGGCGGGGACCCGCCGCACCTCGACGAGCTGAGACTCAGACCTCCACCCCATCGTTCTCGGTCGCGTAACCCGTCAAGTCTGACGGTCTTCGCGACTCAGAACGGCTGGGGTTGTGCGCTCAGACGGGCTCGAGCTCCCGGGGGAGCGGCTGCAGGTCGACCTCGTGCTCAGGAGCTGGGAGTCTTGCTTCGCCCTCGATGTCGACGTTCGGCAACAGCCGGTCGAGCCACTTCGGGAACCACCAGTTGGCGTTCCCGAGCAGCTTCATCGTGGCGGGAACCAGCACCAGGCGGATGATCGTGGCGTCGACGAACACCGCAGTCGCGAGACCGAGGCCGAACATCTTGATCGTCGGGTCGCCGCCGAACACGAAGCTGATGAACACCGAGATCATGATGAGCGCGGCGCGAGGTGATGACCCGCGCCGTGGTGGTGATGCCGACGATCACCGACTCGGTGTTGTCGTGGCTGTGGTTGTACTCCTCGCGGATGCGGCTGAGGAGGAACACCTCGTAGTCCATCGAGAGCCCGAACAGGATCGCGAACATGAACATCGGGATGAAGCTGACGATCGGCAACGACTCGTGGACGCCGAACAGGCCGCGCCCCACCCCTTCTGGAACACGAGCGACGATCGACGCCGTAGGCGGCGCCGATCGAGAGCAGGTTCATCACCGCGGCCTTGATCGGCACGAGGATCGAGCGGAACACGATCATCAGCAGGATGAACGACAGGCCGACGACGCACCCGATGAACAGCGGCAGGCGGCTCAGCGATCCGTTCGCTCAGGTCGATGAACACCGCGGTCTGCCCGCCGACGTAGACGTGTCGCGTCGGTGCCAGGCGACGACCGGCGGCAACACCTCGTCGCGGAGTCGGTTGACGAGCTGCGTCGTCGCTTCGTCCTGCGGCGCGGTCGTCGGCGTCACCTGGATCACGGCGGCATCGCCGCTCGGCCCGACGACCGGCGGGGCCGCCTCGGCCACACCCGGGTCGGCCTTCACCGCACTCTGAGATGGCGGCAAGCGCGGCCTCGTCGTTCGTCGTCGCCGAGAGGTCGACCGCGAGCACCAGCGGCCCGTTGAAGCCGGGGCCGAAGCCCTCGGCGAGGAGGTCGTAGCTGCGGCGCAGCGTCGAGCTCGTCGGGTTCTGGCTCGCATCGGTCTGCCCGAGGCGCATGGCTGAACAGCGGGCGCGGCGAGCATGATGACGACCGTGAGCCCGGCCACGAGGTAGACGACCGGGTGCGCCGAGACGTGGTGGCCCACCGCGCCCAGCCGTGGTAGTGGCCGTCGTCGTCGCGGGTGCTGGTCTCGCTGACGCGCTTCGTGCCCGGGATGCCGAAGCGATCGATGTTGTGGCCGGCGAAGCCGATGAGCGCGGGCAGCAGCGTGAGCGAGGCGATCACCATGATCGCCACCACCATCGCGGCGCCGAAGCCCATGAACGTGACGAACGGGATGCCCGCGACGGCCAGCCCGAGGATCGCGATGACGACGGTGCCACCGGCGATGACCACGGCCTGAGCCCGCAGTCGCGATCGAGCGCCCGACGGCATCTTCGACCGTGAGGCCCGCGTGCGAGCCCGGCGCGATGTCGCGTGATGATGAACAGCGCGTAGTCGATGCCGACGCCGAGCCCGATCATCGTCGCGAGCACCTCAGTCGTCGACGGCAGGTCGATGAACGCGGAGAGGAACGTGATCGTCGCGACGCCTGCGCCGAGGCCGAACAGCGCCGTGCCGATGGCAGGCCCATCGCGATCACCGAACCGAAGGCGAGGAGGAGGATGACCATCGCGGCGAGCAGCCCGACACCCTCGGCGCTCGACGGAGGGGTCCGCTCGGCCGCCGACGGGATCTCGCCGCCGAACTCGACTTGGAGTCCCGCGTCGACCGCGGGCGCGACCGCGGACTTCAGCTGTGCGTATGTGTCGCCTGGAAGGCTGTGGGAGTCGGCGTCGTACCGGACCGTGGCCAGGGCGATCGTGTCGTCCGCCGAGGTCTGCAGCGTCGCGCTCGGGGGAGGGACGACGACGTGGTCGAGGCCGCCGATCGTGTCGAGCGCGCTCGCCATCGCCGCGGCGTTGCCGGGGTCGGACAGCGTGCCGCTCGGTGGAGTGGAACACGACCTGGGCCGAGCCGCCGGCCTGGGCGGGGAACGACGCGGTCAGCAGGTCGGTCGCCTGTTGCGACTCGACGCCGGGCACAGAGAACGAGTCGTGCGTCGCGCCGCCTGCGACCTTGCCGACGACGAAGAGCCCCACGACGGCGATCACCCAGGCCGCCACGACCCATCTCCGGTGCCGAGACGAGAAGCGGCCGAGGCGGTACAAGAACCGAGACATGGTGCGAGGCTAACGGCACATCTGGCATTTGACACAAGTGCCACTATCTTTGTTCTTGCCGTAGGATGAACGTCGTGGCGACGCCGACTGGCCTGCGTGAGCGGAAGAAGGAGCGCACTCGAGCCGAGATCGAGCGCGTCGCGATGCGCCTGTTCCTCGACCGGGGCTTCGACGCCGTCACCGTCGACGAGATCGGCGCGGCGGCCGAGGTGTCGCACCGCACCTTCTACCGGTACTTCTCGTCCAAGGAAGACCTCGTCCTCCGCGACGTGCGTGACTTCCTCGACGAGATGCAGAGCGCCTTGGCCCAGCGGCCAGCCTCCGAGTCCGTGATCGAGTCGATCCGGGCCGTGATCCTGCAGCTCGCGCAGGCCTACGAGCACGACGCCGACGCGGACCGCCAGCGAGTGACGCTTCTGCTCGAGACGCCGTCGTTGCAGCACCACCGCCAGGAGCAGCTCGTCGCGTTCGAGGCCGCTCTCGTGCCGCTCATCGCCGATCGCCTTGCAGTCGATCCGGCCGACGACATGCGGCCCGCGCTCATCGCCGCCTGCGCGGGAGCCGCGCTCGAGAGTTGCGAGTGAGTCGTGGATCGCCGCCGACATGAAGACCAAGCTGGCGCCGAAGGTCGAACAGGCCTTCTCGCTGCTGGTCACCGGTTTGCAGTGATGGCCGGCCCCGGACTCATCGACGTCCACCATCACTTCATCCCCGATCGCTATCGGGCCGCGATGGATCGCCATGGCCCGCCGCCCGACGGCATCGGGCGGACACCCGACTGGTCAGAGGACGGGGCGATCCGGTTCCTCGACGCGATGGGGATCGAGACCGCGTACCTCTCGATCTCGAGTCCGGGTGTGCTGCTCGACGGGTCTGATGCCGTCGATCTCGCTCGCAGCGTCAACGACACCGCTGCCGAGCTCATCGACCGTCACGCGGGGAGGTTCGGGGCGTTCGCCGCCCTGCCCCTGCCGGACACCGACGCCGGCATCGCCGAGATCTCGCGAGCGCTGGACGACCTTCATCTCGACGGTGTCGGGTTGCTCACCCACCACGGTGACGTGTACCTCGGCGATCCGCGGCTCGACGTCGTCTTCGACGAGCTGAACCGGCGAGCCGCAACCGTCTTCATCCATCCGACGTCCCCGCTCTGCTGCGGGGACGCGTTCTTGGACTTCGCGCGCCCCACGATCGAGTTCATCTTCGACACCGCTCGCACGGTGATGAACCTCATCCACTCGGGCACGCTCGATCGCTGCCCCGACATCACCTGGATCATCCCGCACGGCGGGGGAGCGCTCCCCGCGCTCAGCCTCCGACTGGACGCGGTTCACGCGCTCACGCCGGGGCGCTCCCAGGCCCAGCAGCCCTCGGCCGCCTACCTCAACCGCCTCTACTACGACCTCGCGGGACCCCGATCCGAGAGCGCGCTCCACGCCCTGCTCGACATCGCCGACGAGTCCCGGCTCCTGTACGGCAGCGACTGGCCGTTCACCCCGGATCCTGCGGTCGCCGGGATGCTGACGGCGCTTCGAGAGACATCAGCGTTCGAGCAGCCTGATGAGCTGCTCCGAGGGAATGCCCAGCGGCTCTTGCCGAGGTCTCGCGACTGATCAGTAGATCGTCTCGCGCACTCGCTGCGGATATGCGGCGTCGTGCGCAGCGCCGTCGAACTCGCCCGCGGTGATCAGCTCCATGATCTGCCCGCTGGTCGGCAGCTCGCTCGCATCGCGGAACAGCGACGGATCCCAGAGGCTCGACCTGATGAGCGCCTTCGGACACTGCGTGTACACCGACTGGGTCGTCACGACGATCACCGTCGTCGGAACCTTGCCTTGGAACCTGAACGACTCGCGCAGCTCGGCGTCGGTGGAGATCACGGCCGTGCCGTTGACGCGCAAGGTCATGCCCACTCCGGGGATGAGGAACAGGAGTGCGATGCGCGGGTCGGCGACGAGGTTGCGGATCGTGTCGAGGCGGTTGTTGCCGCGGCGATCGGGGATGAGCAGCGTGTGCTCGTCCACGACGCGCACGAACCCCGCCGGGTCGCCACGTGGCGAGCAATCGAGCCCACCGGGCCCGCTCGATGCGATGAGCACGAACGGGGATGCGTCGACGTATTCCCGGTGCAGCGGCGTGATGTGGTCGACCTCTTTGATGATCGACGTCGGCACCGGCACGTCGTAGAGGGCATCGAGCTCTTCGACCGTGCGGATGATCGTCATGCGCTCAGGCTACGAGACCTTCTTCGCGCCTTCCCGCGCTTTCCCCGCTGGCGGAAGGCCCAGAGAAGGGGCGGTTCGTACCTTGGCCACGACATCAGGAGCCACTTCCAAGGAGGACATGCCAGTGGCCATCTCCGAAACCATGCCGTCGATCACCCACGTTGCCGTGACGGTGACCGACCTCGACCGAAGCGAGGCTTGGTACACCAAGGTGCTCGGCGTCGCCCCGGTCCTCGACGAGGACACGGGTCCCTTCCGCCACATCGTCTACTCGGTCGGCACGACGCTGCTCGGCCTCCACGGGTTCCCCGACCTCGCCACTCGCGAGCAGTTCAACGAGCGGCGTCCGGGACTCGACCACATCGCCTTCGGGGTCGCGAGCCGCGACGAGCTCGTGGAGTGGGGCAAGCGCCTCGACTCTCTGGGCATCGTCCATGGCGAGATCAAGGACGCGGGCTACGGCTCGGGTCTCTCGTTCCGCGACCCCGACAACATCGCTCTCGAGCTGTTCGCTCCTCCGGAGTGAGCATCGGATGTCGGCTGAGCGGCGGTACGGGCATTCCGCCGCTCAGCCGACGAGGCTCGTTGTCGAGCCGTTCGCAGAGTCCTCAGCAGCCGGTGGCGAGTGCGAGCTCGACCCGTTCGGCATCGAGTGGCTGCCCGGCCCGGCGGAACTGCCTCGTGGCTGCATGGAGCTGCTCGCATGCCGTGACTGGGTCACCGCTCGCCTGGGCCACTGCTGCCCGTGCCTCCGCGATCGCCGCTTCCCACGAGGTGCCCTGCCAGAGCAACGCGGACCGCTCCGCCGCCGCCAGGTGACGCTCGGCGTGGGTGAGGTCGCCAGCGCGTGCGCAGGCGATCGTCGCCGGCACCGAGAGCATGATCTGACAGAACGCGCAGGCGTCGTCCCACCCGAGCGTCGACTCTGCCCGATCGACGATGACCCGAGCCTCGAGAGGGCTGCGCGCGGCGGTGATCATCGTGCCGTAGACCCGCTGCAGCAGATGCTTCGCGATCATCGATGACCGAGCGAGCGGCAACGCCTGCTGCACGAGGTGCATCGCCTCGATCCGGTCGCCCTGCGCGATGCGCACCTCCGCGAGCCGTTGCAACGAGTGCGCCTGACCGCCCGCCGACCCGAGGTCGCGGTGCAGCTCGCTCGCCTCGGTCAGCTCGGTGCCGGCCAGGTCGAGATCGCCAGACAGCAGCGCCGCCTCCCCGATCAATGCCGACGCGAACGCGGCCGCCCGCAGCGCACCGCTGCGCCGCGCCGTGACCTGCAAGTCGCGAGCGAGGCTGATCACCTCTCCGTAAGAGGCTTGCCCGTAGAGCATGTACTCGGCCGGGCACAGGTAGCCGTCGAAGATCGCGTTCGCGATCTCGGGGTTCTCTCGCGTGCGCCGCAGCTCGAGCCGCATCCGGTCGAACCAGCCTCCCGACCTGTGAGCAAGCATGCCTTGCAGCGCGACCAGGTCGAGCACCTGCCAGTTGCGCTCTCCCGCGAGCACCAACGACTGCGCCTCTTCGCTCGCGATCCGCGCGAGCTCGAAGTCGGAGGTGAAGTACGCGTACTTCCCCCGGGTCAGCAGGATCTCGGCATCCTCCGGACCGCCGTCGGTGTCGACGCCGTCGAGCGCGGCCGCCGCGGTGTCGAGATCGCCGGCCATGAGCGCGGTGCGAGCCAACCGCACGCGGAGTCGGCGCGCCGTCTCGTCGTCGGCGCCGTCCAAGGCCTCCCGATACGCAGCGGCGGCCATCGGATCACCGAGCGCGTTCAGCAGGTCGCCGCGAAGCGAGAGCGCGGCGGTCCGGTGCGCGCCTGTCGCGTGAGGGCGCACAGCGTCGACGAGAGTGAGCGCATCGCGATACGCGCCGACAGCGGCGTCGGTCTCCGCGGCCCGAAGGAGATACGGGACCGCTTGACCCGCTTCGCCCGACTCGAGCAGATGATGCGCGATCCGCGACGCCGACGCGTCGAGCTCGATCAGCCTGTCGGCGGCGTCGCGGTGGATCCGCCGGCGGCGATGCGGAGGCAGGTCTTCGAGCAGCGCGTCGCGAACGAGCCCGTGGCGGAAGCGATAGCCGGTGCTCGTCGGCTCGACGACGCGCGCCGCGAGCGCCGCGATCGAGGTGCGAGTACGCATCGTCTTCGGGCACGCCCGCGAGCGCGACGAACTCGTCGGTGTCGAAGCTCGCGCCGGCGATCGCCACTCGCTGCAGCACCTCGCGCGTCGCGGGCTCGACGCCGGTGACCATGCTCGCGTCGAGCGCCTGCACCCACTCGGGCTCCGCCGCCGCGCGCCGGGCGAGCTCGTGCACCGCGAAGGGCACGCCGCCGCTCAGTGCGGTGATCTGCGCGACCTGCTCGCTGTCGGCCGCGGGGAGCCGTCGCTGGATCAGCAGCGCCACGCCCTCCTCGTCGAGAGGCTGCATCTCGATCACGGTCGCCGCGTGACGGTCGACCAGGCTGTGGCGCGTCTCGACCAGCGTGGCGCTCAGCGGCGCCGGCCGGTGGCCGAGCACGATGCAGACATGCTCTGATGCGGTCGAGCGGGCCAAGTAGTGGACGAGGCGCAGGCTCGCGTCGTCCGCGTCGTGGACGTCGTCGATCGTGAGGAGCAGGCCGTGCGTCGCCGACGCGAGGCGAACGAGCTCGGCGATCGCGACGAACAGTCGCTGGTGGGAGCTGCCTCCCGACCAGGGCATCTCGGTGCCGCCGAGGGCTCTGTCGATCTCCTCCCGATGCACGTCGGCGAGGCCGTCGAGCAACGTCGGATGCTTCCGGCACATGTCCGCGAGTGCCTCGACGACAGGTGCATACGGCCACGCTCCCTCGACCGGAGACGAGGCGCCGTGTCCCACGCGAAAGCTCATCTCTCGGGCGCGGTCCGAGATCGCCTGGATCAGCACGCTCTTGCCGACACCCGCGACGCCGTGCACGATCACCGTGCGCCCTCGGCCGGCTGCAGCCTCGAGCAGCGCCCTTTCGGCGATGGCGAGCTCGACGTCGCGGCCGATGAGGTCGTTCTCGTTCATCGGCACGACGTCGTGCTCCCCGAGGAGCCGATCTCGCAGCGCGATCGCGTCGCGTCCCGGCGCCACGCCGAGCTCCCGGCGCAGCGCGCGATCCATCCTCTCGAACTGCCGTAGCGCCGCGTGTCGGTCTCCGTTGGCGGCGTGCCGTCGCATGAGCGCGAGATGCGCGACCTCGTCACTCGGGTCGAGCTCGACGACCGTCTCCCACTGGCCGTCGAGTCGCAAGAGGTCGAGATGGTGAAGGCGCAGCTGCTCGCGCCGCTCCTCCGCCCAATCCTCGTACCGGTCGTCGGGCAGCAGCTCTCCGCCGTACACGGCGAGCGCGGCTCGCGCCGTGGTGACGTCGGCGTCGGCGAGCGCCCGTCGGGCGAGGCCCTCGAACTCCACCACGTCGACCACGGTCTCGGTCTCGGGGCCGAGGGCGACGGTGTCGCCGCGGAGCACGACCGCGTTCGGCACGTCGATGGCGCGGCGCGCGAAGTGGGCGGCCTTGTGCAGCTTCGGCGCGGCTTCTTCAACGGTGTCGTCGGGCCAGAGGAGGTCGAGCACCTGCTCCCGGTGCAGTCGCAGGCTCGGAGCGAGCGCGAGCACCTTGACGAGCGCGGCCGCGTGCCGCCGGGCCCAGTGGCTCTCGTCGACTCGGACCGTGTCGACGGTCACACCGAACTGTCCGAGCATCGTCACGCTGATCTTCGCCATCGCTCGTGACGGTAAGCCCGACGGTCTTCGCGTCCTTGAAGGTTTCGTGATCTTCCTCTGACCTTCCTTCCACGGGCACGGGGAAGGAAGGGTCTGGGAAGGCGCCATCCGTACCGTCGCCCGCATGACCTCCTCACACGATGTGATCGTCGTCGGCGCCCGAGCTGCGGGCGCGGCGACCGCCATGCTCCTCGCCCGACGTGGGCTGCGGACGCTTCTCCTCGATCGCGGCGCAGCGGGCTTCGACCCACTCGCGACGCACGCACTCCTCCGCGGTGGAGTGGTGCAGCTGCATCGCTGGGGACTGCTCGACGGCGTGATCGCGGCCGGCACCCCTCCGGTCAAGCGATCGACGTTCCGGTACGGCGACGACGTGTCGGTCGTGAGCGTGCGGCCCTCGTCTGGCGTCGACGCGCTCTACGCCCCTCGCCGCACCGTCCTCGATCGCTTGCTGGTGCAGGCGGCGCGCGACGCCGGAGCCGAGGTGCGCTATCGCACTCGCGTGACCGATGTGGTGGTGGCCAAGGACCGAGTCATCGGAGTGCGCGTCGAAGCGCCGGACGGGTCCTCCAGCGAGCTCAGTGCAGACATCGTGATCGGCGCCGACGGGGTCGGTTCGACGATCGCCCGCTCGGTGTCTGCCGCGCCCCTGCGAGTCGGACAGCACCTCAGCGCGATGACCTACGGGTACTGGTCCGACCTCGAGACCACGGGCTACGAGTGGACGTTCCGGCCGAACGCGTGCTCGGGCATCATCCCCACGAGCGACGGCGAGGCGTGTGTCTTCGCGGCCGGATCTCCGGGTCGGATCGGCATCGGCGGCGTCGGGCTCATCGAGGAGGTCATCGCGGAGGCCGCGCCCGACGTGGCCGAGCGCCTCCGCCGCGCGACTCCGCGAGCGATGGCCCGCACCTGGATGGGGCTGCGCGGCTACATCCGTCAGTCGTGGGGGCCCGGATGGGCGCTCGTCGGCGACGCCGGGTGCTTCACCGATCCGATCGGTGTGCATGGCCTCACCGACGCGTTCCGCGACGCGGAGCTGCTCGCTCGTGCCGTCGCCGCCGGTGTCGGTGGCGACCAGCCGTTCGGCGACGCGCTCGCCGGCTACCAGGCCACGCGCGACCGCCTGTGCGCGCCGCTGTTCGACGTCGTCGACCGCATCGCGAGCCACGAGTGGGATCAAGAGGAGATCGCTCGGCTGCTTTCGATCCTGATGTCCGCGCTGGCGGACGAGGTCGAGGCGATCGCCGAGCTCGAGCCCGTCGTCGAAGTGAGTGTGCGGACATGAAGCGACAGCGGACGCTGCTCGGCGTGTGGGCACACCCGGACGACGAGGCCTACCTGTCGGCGGGCCTCATGGCCGAGGCGAGGCGCAACGGAGAGCGAGTCGTCGTGCTCACCGCCACGCTGGGAGACCACGGCACGAGCGATCCCAAGCGCTTCCCGCCCGCTTGCGTGCGGAGGCTTCGTCACCACGAGCTGCGCAAGAGCCTCGCCGCGGTCGGCGTCGACGAGCTGCGCATCATCGGGTTCGAAGACGGCACGTGCCACGAGCGGGAGGGAACTGCGACGGTCGCGGACCACATCGCTGACGTCGCCCCTGATCGCATCGTGACGTTCGGGCCGGACGGCATCACGGGGCATCCCGATCACCGTGCTGTGAGCCGCTGGACGACGGATGCGTGGTCGGCAGTGCGGCCCCAAGCTGCGCTCTGGTACGCGACGAAGACGCCGGGGTTCCACCGGGAGTTCGCCGAGGTGAACGAGGCGATTGGCCTCTGGAACGAGCAGCCGGAGCCACCGTGCACGCCCGAGCACGCGTGCAAGTCGCTCACGCTCGATGCCGCGCTGCTCGATCGAAAGATCGCTGCGCTCCATGCGCACGGCTCTCAGACGCGCCCGCTCATCGAGATGATGGGCCCCGACCTGTACCGAGCGTGGGTCAGGACCGAGTGGTTCCGCGTGGTCGAGCCGTGACGGTCACCGACCCGCGTTGCTGTAGACGCGTGTCGGCGCCACGAACACCGCCGCACGTCGCTCGCGTGCCATCACGCGGTCGTACTCGTCCCAGTCGTTGTGGGTGCCACCGGCGGCGGAGAACACGTCGCGCAGCACGGTGCGCAGCCGGTCCGCGTCGACCTCGGGATGGGGATCGTCGGGCCCGACGATCTCAGCCGTGCCCTCGACGGCAACCCATTGCCACCCCGCTCTGAACGCGACGTTGAGCTGGGGCCGCGCCCGGAGGTTCGACAGCTTCGCTCGTCCGTAGGTCACGAACGCGACGACCTCGGCGCCTGTGAGCGGATGCCTCATCACCCCCGCGTTCACGAGCGACGACTGGATCGTGCCGTCTGCGCGCAGCGTCGACACGATCGCGAGCCCGCTGTCGCCGCGAGCGATCGTCTGCACATCTCGGAGTGTGGCCACAGGGGCAGTCTTGCCTCAGTCGGCCCCGATCGTCAGGGGCGCCAGGAAGACGCCGCGTTGGCCCCAGCCGCAATGGCTCATCCACCGACGACCCGTCTCGTCGACGATCACCTCGGCGGCGTGGGCGTCGACCACCGTCACAAGGCCGTCGAGGTCGAAGTGAAGGGGATCGTGGCTCGCGAGCACCCTCGTGCGGCGATAGGCAGCCGGGTCGTACCGGCCCGTGCGCTCGTGTGAGG
This sequence comes from uncultured Acidimicrobiales bacterium, assembly GCA_963739555.1. Taxonomy (GTDB): domain Bacteria; phylum Actinomycetota; class Acidimicrobiia; order Acidimicrobiales; family DATKAS01; genus DATKAS01. The sequence goes on from CAVUAV010000013.1 coordinate 509,758, forward strand.
TCACCAGGCCTTGCCAGTCGGGGCCGATGAGCAAGTAGTAGGTGCCACCGACCGACACCACGAACGGCGACTCGGTCGGCCCGCCACCCGTGCCGGTGAGCTCGTCGCGGTACACCGTGTGCCGTCCCCTCCAGTGCACGAGGTCGTGCGACTCGGTGGCAGCGACGATGAACGCGCCGCCCGCGGGCTCGCTCGTGGCCGTGTAGTAGAGGACCCATCGACCGTCGACCCACAGCACCATCGGGTCGCGAGCCTCGAAGCCATCGACCACCATCGGGTTCTCGGGATGGCGTGTCCACGTGATGCAGTCACTCGACGTGGCGAGGTGGATGCGGTACTCGGTCTTCTCCGCCCCGCCCGCGCAGTAGTACATCCAGTAGGTCGAGTCGTGCTCGATGACGTGCGGAGCCCACAGGTGGGTCTCACCCCATTCGTGGTCGGTGGACAGCGCGAACGGCTGCTTCGCCCACGGGCCGTGCAGCGTGGGGGCTGTGGCGTGGGCGAAGTGGAGCTCGTCGAACGGCGCTGCCGGCTCGGCGTGCGTGATCCCGATGAGGTGCCACATGCCCTCGCGGTCTCTCACGAACGTGTGGTCGTTGATGTACCACCGCTCGGGCTCGCCGACCGACGGGTCGTAGACCGGCTCGAACGCTCCCACCCGAAATCGGTCGGTCATCGCCGGAGGATATCTGACTACAGTCAGAGATATGGGAGACGACCTCGTTGCCCAGGTCCGGAGCTTCAATCGCACCGTGACCGAACGGGTCGGCGCGCTGAACGACGCCTACCTCGGGCGGAGCCGAGCACTCGGCGAGGCACGGGTGCTGTGGGAGATCGGGAGGTCCGGCGGCGAGGTGCGCGCGCTGCGGCGCCGACTGCGCCTCGACTCCGGCTACCTCAGCCGGGTGCTGCGTTCGCTCGAGCGCGACGGGCTCGTGGTGGTCGGACCGGACGATGCCGACGGACGTGTGCGCACGGCCAAGCTGACCCCGAAGGGCCGCAGGGAGTGGAAGGTCCTCGATCACCGCAGCGACGAGCTCGCGCGGTCGTTGCTCGCGCCGCTCGGCGAGCGCCAGCGCACGGCGCTCGTCGCCGCGATGCGCGACGTCGAGCGACTGCTCACGACCTCGCTCGTCACGATCGTGCCCGTCGACCCGTTGCATCCCGAAGCGGTGAGGTGCTTCGAGGCCTACTACCGCGAGCTCGACCGTCGCTTCGACCGCGGGTTCGACGTCGGCCAGAGCCGGACGTTCGAGGCGGACGAGGTGCGACCACCGAATGGCGTCGTGCTCGTCGCGTACCTCGACGACCGAGCCATCGGGTGCGGTTCGCTCAAAGCCGGGCCCACGAAGCCGCCCGAGATCAAGCGACTCTGGGTCGACCCCGACGCGAGGGGTCTCGGCGTCGGTCGCCGTCTCCTCGAGATGCTCGAGGATCGGGCCGCGGCGACCGGAAGCCGTTCGGTGCGACTCGACACGAACGCGGCGTTGACCGAGGCGATCGCGCTGTATCGAACGACCGGGTACGTCGAGGTGAGTCCGTTCAACAATGAGACGTACGCGGACTTCTGGTTCTCGAAGCGTTTGACGAAACGACAGGTTGGTTACAGGGGCTGAAGAGGCCTCGTGCGAAGTCCGCACGCTTGCTACGGTCCCTCCAACCACGGGGGCCAGTCCACCGGTGACGCATCGTTTGGGGGAACGAGACGTGCCAGTGCTGGAAGTTTCAGAAGTATCAGTGCGGTTCGGAGGGATCGTCGCTCTCGACGACCTCTCCTTCACGATCGACCGCGGGCAGATTTGCGGCTTGATCGGGCCGAACGGCGCCGGAAAGACGACGCTGTTCAACGTCGTCAGCCGCATCTACGACCCGACGTGGGGCGCGGTGCGATTCGAGGACGAGGACCTGCTGAGCGTCCCGGCCTATGGCATCGCCGGCCGTGGGGTCGCACGCACGTTCCAGAACCTCGCGCTGTACCCGACGATGACCATCCTCGACAACGTCATGGTCGGTGCCACCTCGCGTTCCAAGATCAACTGGGTCACGGCCGCGCTTCGCATCGGTGCCGAGAAGGAAGACCGGCAGCTGCGACGAGAAGCGATGGAGATCCTGACCGAGCTCGAGCTCGAGCGGTTCGCCCTCCACCCCGCCGCCGGCCTGCCCTACGGCACGTTGAAGCGCATCGAGATCGCGCGGGCGATGGCGGCGCGACCCCGCCTGCTGCTCCTCGACGAGCCTGCGAGCGGCCTCACGCACAGCGAGGTCGAAGAGCTCGCGCAGACGATCCGCTACCTGCGCGACAAGCACGAGCTCACGATCCTGCTCGTCGAGCACCACATGCAGATGGTGATGGGCATCTCCGACAAGGTCGTCGTCCTCAACTTCGGCCGCAAGATCGCGGAAGGCACTCCGGCAGAGGTGTCGAGTGACCCGCAGGTGATCGAGGCCTACTTGGGAGCGCCTGCGTGACCGACACCATGCTCGCTGTGTCCGACCTCAAGGCGTCGTACGGGCAGGTGCCGGTCCTCCACGGCCTGGACTTCGAGGTCAAGGAGCACGAGGTCGTGGTGCTGCTCGGCGCGAACGGGGCCGGCAAGACGACGACGCTGCGTGCGCTGTGCGGCATGGTCGACACGAAGGGCTCGGTGACGGTCGACGGTGTCGAGTGCGTCGGGAAGGCGACCGAGTGGATCGTTCGGATGGGTGTCGCGCACGTGCCGCAAGGCCGGGGCACCTTCCCGGAGCTGACGGTGCACGAGAACCTCGAGGCCGGCGCCTATGTGCGCACCGACCGTGAGACCGTGCGCGAAGACATCGAGCGGTGGCTGGGGGTGTTCCCTCGACTCGCCGAGCGGCGCACTGTGCAGGCGGGCAGCTTGAGCGGTGGGGAGCAGCAGATGCTCGCGGTCGCCCGTGCGCTCATGCTTCGCCCGAAGCTGTTGCTCCTCGACGAGCCGTCGCTCGGGCTCGCGCCCATGCTGACCGCGGAGCTGTTCAAGCAGTTCGCCGAGCTGAACCGCGAGTTCGGGACGACGATGTTCATCGTCGAGCAGAACGCGGGGCTGGCCCTGTCGATCGCGGCCCGGGCGTATGTGCTCGAGGCGGGCCACATCGTGCTCGCCGGATCGAGTGACGAGCTCCGCGACCATGACGACGTCCGCAAGGCCTACCTGGGGTTCTGACGATGACGCTCTCATTCCTCATCAACAGCAGCTTCTTCAACTGGACGCTCATCGCGCAGCTGTTCGTGAACGGCATGAAGAACGGCGCGATCTACGCGCTCATGGCGCTGACCGTCGTGATCATCTACAAGACGACCGGGCACCTGAACTTCGCCCAAGGCGAGATGGGCACTCTCGGTGCGTTCATCATCTTCGTGATGGTCGTCGAGCACGGGTGGTCGTACTGGATGGCGATCCCCGTTTCGCTCGTGTTCTCCTTCCTGCTCGGCGCAGGGATCGAGCGCACCTTGATCCGCCCCATCGAGCGGCGCAGCGCGCTCGGGGTCGTGATCGTGACGTTGGGCATCTTCCTCGTCATCAATGCCCTCAACGCCGCGATCTGGGGCACCCAGCAGCTGTCCCCTCTCACGCCGTTCCCGAACCTGCCCACTGATCAATTCGTGATCGCCGAGGGGCCGCCCCGCTTCGCGGTTCGCTACGGCGCGATCGGCACCTGGGCCGCGCTCGCGCTCGTCGTCGCGATCCTGTGGTTCTTCTTCCAGAAGACAAAGCTCGGCCTGGGCTACCGGGCGGTCGCATCGAACCGGGAGTCGAGCCAGCTCATAGGGGTGCCGCTCGGGCGCATGCTCATGCTCGGTTGGGCGATCTCGGCCGTGCTCGGCACGATCGCCGCGATCATGGTGTCTCAGTCGGCGAGCACCCTCGACTTCAACCTCATGGCCACCGTGCTGCTCTATGGGTTCGCGGCGGCCGCGTTAGGTGGATTCGACAGCATCCCCGGCGCAGTCGTCGGCGGGCTGATCGTCGGCATGGCCGAGGCGTTCATCCCGTCGTTCTTCAGCTTCGTCGGCTCCGAGCTCAGTCTGGCGGTCGCGCTCGGCGTGATCGTGGTCGTGCTGCTCGTCAAACCCGAGGGTCTGTTCGGAACCAAGCGGATCGAGCGCGTATGAGCTGGCCGATCGTCATCGAGAAGGGCTCGCCCAAGCATCGCCTGTGGCAGCTGATCGGATACGCGTTGGTTGCCGCCGCGATCCTCTGGATCGCGTTCCGGATGGAGAACTATCAGATCCTCAACTTCGCGAACGTCGCCGCCTACAGCGTCGCGATCTTGGGCCTGATGGTCATCATCGGATACAGCGGCCAGATCTCGATCGGGCAGAGCTTCTTCTTCGGCCTCGGCGCGTACGTGACTGCCTACCTCGGAGTCGATCACAACTGGAACTTCCTCCTGACCTTGCCTGTGTCAGCTGCGCTCGGGTTCGCGGTCGGCTTCCTCATCGGCATTCCCGCGTTGCGCATCCGGGGCCTTTACCTGGCGCTCGTGACGCTCGCGCTCGCCGCTGTCTTCCCCGTCATCGCGAAGTTCCAGGCCCTCGACAGCATCACTGGCGGCGCGAACGGCAAGCCGGCAGACGTGATCGTTTGGAAGACGCCGGGCTGGACGCCCGGCAACCTCTCGAACCAGGCGTGGCAGTTCCTCGTGCTCAGCGCGATCGGGGCGGTCATGTTCCTTCTCGCCTCGAACATGATGAAGAGTCGGCCGGGACGTTCTCTCGTCGCTCTCCGCGACAGCGAGGTCGGGGCCGCGGTCAGTGGCGTGTGGCCGGCCGGATGGAAGGTGGGGGCTTTCGCGATCAGCGCCGCCTATGGCGCGATCGGCGGATCGATGCTCGTGTTCGTCGTGCGGATCGCCGCCCCCGAGACCGGTGGCTTCACGACGGCGATCGCACTGCTCACCGGTGCAGTGATCGGTGGCCTCGGCACAATCTCGGGCTCTGTCATCGGCGCCCTCGTGGTGACGTTCGTTCCGTACTTCACCTCGGACTTCATGTCGGGAGGCGGGTTGCTGTTCATCCCGTCCTCCGACGCGCCGAGGCACTTCTGGTTCTTCTCGGAGGGCGACGGCCCGATCCTGGCGAGCGCGCTCTACGGCGTGCTCCTCATCGCGGTCGTCTTCGTGATGCCGGGGGGAATCGCCTACTTCGTGCGGCTCGTGCGGGCGAAGCTCATCCGCTTCGTGCCGAAGCTGCCCGACGTCTCCACAGCTCGTGGAGACGAACGCCGACTCCTGCGGAGCTTGCGCCCGCGGGAGCGACCCATCAGCTCCAGGGGGGAGAACCCACATGAGGAGAGCAACTCTGGTCCGCGTCGCAAGCGCGGGCCTCGCGCTGATGTTCGTGGCCGCTGCGTGCGGCGACGACAGCGGCTCCAGCTCTGCGACCACTGCTGCAGCGAGCGCGGCGACGACGGCGGCAGCGGCGGCGACTACGGCCGCGGGAGCGGCGACCACCGCCGCGGGGAGCGCCGCGGCGTTGTTCAAGGTGCCCACGACGGATGCCCGGCGGACGTGAGCACCCCGCTGGCCGACGGCGCGGACATCGTCCTCGGCATGACGGTCCCGTTGACCGGCCCACTGGCCGCGTTCGGCGCCATCCCGCAAGGGATGAACGCCGTGTTCGCCAAGGTGAACGAGGCCGGCGGCATCGACGGCCACAAGGTGACGCTCGTCGCCAAGGACGACGCGTACGACCCGACCAAGACACCTCCGCTCGCCACCGAGCTGGTCGAGAAGGACCACGTGCTCGCGTCGGTGTTCCAGGTCGGCACGCCGAACGTCGCCGCAACCCAGGGGATCTTCGAGGCTGCGTGCACGCCGCAGCTCTTCGTTGCGACGGGCTTCCCCAACTGGGGCGACCCGGCCGAGCCACCCGTGGACGATCGGCGGCATCATGCCCTACAACGCCGAATCGATCATGTGGGGCGAGTTCATCGCCAAGGTCAAGCCCGGCGCCAAGATCGCCGAGCTCACCTTCAACAACGACTTCGGCAAGGTGTACGCGACGACGATGAAGCAGGTCGCAGCCGACAAGGGCTTCACGATCGTCGACAGCGAGCTGCACGAGGGCACGGCGACGTCGATCGACAACGAGGTCACGAACATCCTCGCCGCCAACCCCGACGTGGTGCTCGGTGAGACGACCGGCGCGTTCTGCCCGAAGCTCATGGCCGGTCTCGCCGCCGGGGGCTACAAGGGCATCACGATCATCTCGTACACGTGCGCCTCGGTGGCGTCGTTCTTCAAGCCGGTCGACCCGGCCGGAAACGGCGTCTACCTCCTCCTCCAGCAGAAGGACCCGAGCGATCCGCAGTACGCCGACGACCCGGCGGTCACTCGAGTACAAGGCCGACATCGCGAAGTACGGCGCCGGGGCTGACCCGAACAACGGTCAGATCCTGACGGGGTACGACGTCGGCCTCCAGGTCGTCGACACGTTGACGAGGGCCGCAGCGATGCGACGGCGGCCTGACGCACGAGAACGTCATGAACGCGGCGTGGTCGACCAACTTCACGCTCCCGCTGCTTCTCGGGGGCACGTTCCACGTCGACGGCATCAAAGATGCCTACGGCATCGAGTACGCCGAGATGGGCCAGTACGACGCGTCGAAGGGCTCCCAGGTCCAGCACGGGTGACACGTTCGACATCGAAGGCAAGAGCGGGGTCTTCGCAGGCTGAGCTCTCAGACCGGACGCAGGACCACCAGTCCCGCGCGCTGCGCGCGTGGGCTGGTGGTCTCGTCCGTCCAGCCCGGTCGACGCGAGCACGTCGGCCAGCTCGGCGGGCGTGAGGCGATCGCGCTCGGGCTCGCCGACCGCTGCGACCCGGCGCCGAAACCATTCCTGCCGCGCCACGGCCTCGTCGGTCTCAGGCGTCATCGAGAAGCTCACCGCGAAGCGCGAGCTCGGTGCCGCGACCTGACGGATCGCCCGGAGCAACGCGACGAGCACCGCGCGCTCGAGGTACACGGCGACCCCTTCGCAGATGAAGACGGTCGCGCGGGCGGCGTCGAGTCCGGCGGCGAGGAGCGATGCGGCCACGTCGTCGCTCGCGAAGTCGGCCGAGACGTACGCGATCGCGCTGCTGTCGATGCCGAGCCGATCGAGACGAGCGCGCTTGTCGGTCTGCGTCGCGGGATGGTCGACCTCGAACCAACGGACGCCGGGCTTCGCGTAGCGGAACGCGCGACCGTCGTATCCGGCTCCGATGATGGCGGCTTGCGTGAGCCCTGCGTCGAGCGTGCGCACGATCACTCGATCGAAGAACAACGTGCGGGCCGCGAGGTACGAGCTGAGCTGGCTCTCGCCGTCGACGGTCGAGCCCGAGGCGACGTCGCGGGCGAGGGCGATGTCGGAGTCAGGGTCGCCGTAGGGCGCGGGCACCCGTTCGAACGTCAACCGTTGCAGCGCCACCTTCTGCGCCGTGATCGAGGGCGAGCCCGGTTCCACGGCCGCAGATTGCCAGACGCGCCTTAGCCTGAGGGCCATGGCCGATCCGGTGCTCCAGTCCGTCCCTTTGGGCTTCCAGTGGGTGACTGTCGATCCATTCCTCTTCTGTGTGCACCACCTCGACCGGTATCCCGAGGGGAACGAGCACATGGGCCCGAACGCGTCGCTCGCCGCTCGCGATCTGGGCATGGACTTCGCGGGTGCGGACGGCTGGCGCATGTACCACGGCAGCGTCGTGCCCGGCTTTCCTCAGCACCCGCACCGCGGGTTCGAGACGGTGACGTTCGTCCGCCAGGGCTTCATCGACCACTCCGACTCGCTCGGCGCGACGGCTCGGTTCGGTCGGGGCGACGTGCAGTGGCTCACCGCGGGCGAGGGCATCGTGCACTGCGAGATGTTCCCGCTGCTCGACCGCGACGGCCCGAACCCGTGTGAGCTGTTCCAGATCTGGCTGAACCTGCCGGCCGCCGACAAGATGGTCGAGCCCTACTTCACGATGTTCTGGGACGACGACATCCCGCGTGAGCGGTTCACTGACTCGGCCGGGCGCGCGACGGAGATCACCGTCATCGCCGGACGCCTCGGCGACCTCGTTCCCCCTGCGCCGCCTCCCTCCTCTTGGGCATCGAAGCCACAGTCCGACCTCGCGATCTGGCACGTGGTGTCGGAGCCGAAGGCCGAGGTGGTGCTGCCGCCAGCGGCGAGCGACGAGACCGTGCGCACGCTCTACGTCTTCGAGGGCGCGGTGCGCATCGGCGACCACGACCTCGAGGCGTCAACCGGCGCTGTGCTGCGTTGCGATGAGCCCGTGGTCGTCACCGGCGGGCCGTACGGTGCCGAGGCGCTGGTGCTGCAAGGTCGTCCGATCGCCGAGCCGGTCGCGCAGTACGGACCGTTCGTGATGAACGACGAGGCCGGCATCAGGCAGGCGTTCTCCGACTACCGCCGCACCGGCTTCGGGGGCTGGCCGTGGCCGACCGACGATCCCGTGCACCCGCGCGACGCGGGGCGATTCGCGCGCCACGCGGACGGACGGCTCGAGGTGCCGTCAGGCGAGCGCGCGGCTGAGGGCGTCGCGCCGGTAGGCGCGGATTCGCCGTGAGCTCGGCGCGTCCGGAACCGCCATCTCCGATCCGTGGAACGCGCCTGGCGTGACGTGCAGCTCGCACGGCACGCCGGCGGCGAGCAGCCGTGCGGCGTAGGCGATGTCTTCGTCCCGGAACGGATCGAGCTCGCCGACGTCGATGTACGCGGGAGGTAGGCCACGCAGGTCGTCGACCGTCGCTCGCGCCGGTGCCGCGTAGAGCGGCACGTCGTCGCCACCGACCCGATCGCCGAGGTACGACCTCCATCCGATCTGGTTCGAACGCCGACCCCACGCCTTCGTGGTGGTGACCTCGTGCGTCGATGCAGTCGCATCGCGGTCGTCGATCATCGGGTAGACGAGGTACTGGAAGCACAGCGGCACCTCACCTCGATCCCGAGCAAGGAGCGCGGTGCCGGCGGCGAGCCCACCACCCGCGCTCGCGCCACCGATGACGAGACGCGAACGATCGACGCGGTAGTCGTCGAGACGGGTGTGGAACCACTGCAACCCCGCGTAGCAGTCGTCGATGTGCGCGGGGTACTGATGCTCGGGCGCCAAGCGATAGTCGACCGACGCCACGAGGCACTCGAACTCGCGCGCCCACGTCTTGCACATGAAGTCGTCGCCGTCGAGGGTGCCGATGACCATGCCGCCGCCGTGGATCCAGAAGATCGCGGCCGAACCCGACGCCCGGCCCTCGGGCTCGTAGGTGCGCACGCGCACGTCGGGGTTGTCGTTCGAACCCGGCACCAGGTGATCGGTGACGGTGACTTCGGGGATCGGAGGCAGCGCGGCGCGCAGCGGCGCCTCGTACCTCTCGATCAGGAACCGCAGCTTCGGGATGTTGCGCCCGAGGTCGATCTCTGGCGACGCCAAGTACGTCTCGAGCAACGCCGGATCGAGCCGCTCCTCGAACGTCATGCCCGGTCGTCGACGCGCTTGAGGAACGCGTGGATCTCGATCGTGTCCCGGTCCCACACACCGTGCACGTAGAACGGATCGGCACGGTTGAACGCCTCGACCTCGGCCTTCGTGTCGGCCTCGGTGAGGAACAGGCTCCCGATCATCGTTTCGCCGTCGTCGGCGAGCAGCGGGCCGGCGACGACAAGGCGCACCGACGGATCCGCGAGGTACTCGCGGTGCTCGTCGTAGCGGGCGCGCCGGGTGTCGAGCGCACCCGGACGATCGAGGCAATGAGTGATGAAGTGCATGACCCTCCCTTCGCCGGTTCTCTTGTCGTCTGCCCGTCTCTACACCGGCGAAACGACAAGAGAATCAGCGGTCGGTGCTGATGTGCTTCCAGATCTCGGTGAAGTCTGAGCCCGGCATCGATGCATCGGCGGCCTGCCACACCGCCGAAACTGCCGAGCCGACCTCCCTCGCCGTGCCAGAACGCTCGACCATCTCGACGTAGAGGCGGAGGTCCTTCGCCATGAGCGCGGTGTGGAAGCCCGCGTCGTAGGTGCCAGTCATCACGCGGTTCGGGAACTTGTCGACGGTGGCCGAGTTGCGCCCGGTCGAGACGTTGAGGACGTCGATCATCGTCGCAAGGTCGAGGCCGTTCGCGGCGCCGAAGGCAAGTGCCTCGGAGGTCGCCGCGAGCGCGGTGGCCGACAGGTAGTTGTTGAGCAGCTTCATCGCCTGGCCCTGGCCCGCGCGGGTGCCCACGTGGAAGACGTTGCCGGCGAACGCGTCGAGGACAGCGCGGTGCGCTTCGAGGACTCCGATCGGCCCGCCGAACATCAACGAGATCGTGCCTGCCCGCGCACCGGCGACGCCGCCCGACACCGGCCCGTCGACGTAGGTGATCCCGGCGACAGCCAGCATCTCCTCTGCCTCTTCAGCGACGGCGGGACCCACAGTCGAGAGGTCGACGACTGTCGTGACCCGGCGGTCGGTGGCCGCGGCGAGGTCGTGCGCGATCGCGAGCGTCGCCTTGCCGTCGGGAACGCTGATGAACGCAGTGTCTGCGCGTGACGCCACATCGGCCACGTCGCGGCCCTCGTGTGCGCCGGTCGGCAGCCGATCTGCCGTGCCGGCGGCGTCGAAGCACACGAGCTCGAACCCCGCCGCCGCGATCCGTGTCGCCATCGGGCGGCCCATGTTGCCCAGCCCGACGAACCCGAGCACCGTCGGGGTCACGGCGCCGGCTCCGGGGTGATGCCCTCGGCTTCGAGCACTTGCCGTGCGAGCCGGAACGCCTCGACCCCCGCAGGGACGCCCGCGTAGATCGTGATCTGGATGAGGGTGTCGCGCAGCTGATCGAGCGTGCACCCGTTGCGAAGCGCGCCCCGGAAGTGGGTCTTGAACTCCTCGGAGCGGTTCAGCGCGGCGAGCAGGCACAAGTTGTTGAGGCTGCGCTGCCGGTCGTCGAGGCCCGAGCGTCCCCACACCGCGCCCCAGCAGTACTCGGTCACCAGCTGCTGGAACTCGATGTTGAAGCTGTCGGCGGTCGCGAACGCGCGGGTGACGTACTCCTCACCGAGCACACGGGTCCGTGCTTCGAGGCCGACGTTGAAGAGCTGCTCGTCCATGGCGACCTACAGTACGGCGCGGTGCCCCGGGTCTACGCGGTGAAGTACGCGGAGCGCGACGCCCGGCGCGGCGAGCACTTCCTCGGTGGTGATCCGCACGACGCCCCGATGCCGATGGACTACTTCGTGTGGGCCGTCGTCGGCGACGACGAGACCTGGGTCGTCGACACCGGCTTCGGCACGCTCGACGCGACACGCCGCAACCGGCGCCTCCTGCGCACCGCGGCCGAGGCGCTGGCGACGATCGGCGTCGACGCCGGTGCCGTGACGGACGTGATCCTGACGCACGCCCACTACGACCACGCGGGTGGCCTCGACCACTTCCCGATCGCTCGCTTCCACGTGCAGGAGCGCGAGATGGCGTTCGCGACGGGTCGGCCGATGACCGAGCCTGGCCAAGCCCATGGCTTCACCGCGGACCACGTCGCCGCCCTCGTGCACCACGTGCACGCAGGCCGAGTCGTGTTCCACGACGGCGACGAGGAGGTCGCGCCCGGGCTCTCGTTGCATCTCCTCGGCGGTCACACCGACGGCATGCAGGTGGTGCGGGTCGAGACCGGCAGCGGCGCGCTCGTGCTCGCGTCCGACTCGACGCACTACTACGAGAACTTCGAGACCGGGCGGCCGTTCCCGATCGTGTACGACGTCGACGCGATGGTCGACGGCTGGGCGACGCTGCGTCGGCTCGCGTCAGACGACGACGCGATCGTGCCGGGGCACGATCCGCTCGTGCTCGCGCGCTACCCGGTTGCTGCGCCCGACCTCGACGGCGTCGCGGTCAGGCTGGACACCGGCCGCTGCTGAACCTCAGACCGGCGGCGTCTGGTGGTGCCGTTCGTAGTGCTGGCGCAGCAGGTCGATGCCGTAGTCGTTGCCGTTCGGCGTGCGGACGATCGAGTGCACGTGGTGACGGGTCGGCTCTTCGTTCGCAAACACCACGCCAGGCTCGTGGTCGAACTCGATCAACACGACGGGGCTCTGCACCTTGTAATAGAAGGGGCTCTCGTCGTCGGTGCCGCCCATCCACGTGAAGTGGGTCTCGTCGAAGTGCTTCACGATGTCGCGCATCGTGAGCGAGGAGTGCCCGTCGCGGATCCGGCCGACGTACGTCTCGACGAGGTCGGTGAGGAGGCGGCGCTGCGCCTCGGACATGGCGTCGGCGCGGAGGCCCTCGTACGCGAGCCGCCGGTTGTCTTGGAACGCCCCCGCCTGCATCTGGCCGTCGATCGGCACGTCGCGATCGGGCGGGACGTCACCGTGGAGGATCGACGAGTACAAGATCGCCTGCTTCGCCTGATCGTCCGACAGTGAACGCACCATCGCGAGCCCGTTGCGCTCCTCGGCTTCGAACACCCGAAGGCCGGTGAACTGCCCGCTCTTGATGTGGCACGGCTCAGCGCCGAGGAACGCAGGGGTGAGCACCATCTGGTCGCCGAGGACGAAGCAGTGGAGGTTGATGTGATGGCCGTCGAGCTGCCATCCCCAGGGCTCGTCGTTCGACGGTGTGCCGAAGATCGTGAGGAAGTAGGCCCACTCGCCGTACTCGTCGGGGCTGTTCGTGATCTCGGCCAGGAACTCGTTGCACCGCATCAGGTCGCGGACATCGGAGAAGCCGCGCGTGCTGAGGCTCGATCGGATGAGCGCGAGCCCGGCATCGCGCTGCGTTGCGGACAGGTCTTCGAGCAGCACGCCGTGGCGCCACATGTAGATGTGGACGTTGCACCAGGTGCGCCAGTGCTCTGAGCCGATCGGGAGACAGGCCTTCGACCTCGACGCGCTGTCGAGCGAGTCGAGGAACGCGCCCGCAGCGTCGGCGAGCGGAGCCGTGTCGACTCCGGTCTTTCCGATCGGGAACAGGCCCGGCACCACGGCGCCGTCGGTGGTGATGCCGACGAACCGCTCGGCGACTCGTGCATCGCCGAACCTCTCGAGGTCGAGCAGCAGGCCGGGGAGCTGGGGCTTGTGCCGCGCCGAGAGCGGCGGCATGCCGCGAAGCCCGATCTGGTCGTAGTCGATGAGCGTCATGTCGTGCCTCCTCAGCTCCCGGGCCACAGCCTCGCGCCGAGCTCGACGGCCGCTCGCCCGAACATCGTTGCGTCGTTGCTCACCATCACGAACGAGAAGCCGCGCTTGGCTGCCGCGTGTGCGGCGTCCACGTCGCCGACCGCGGTGCCGCACGGCAATCCGCGAGCTGCGGTCGCGGCCAGCAGCTTGTCGGTGAGGCTTTGCAGCTCGGGCGCGCTCGCTGGCAGCCCGCTCGACAGCGAGAGGTCGCCCGTGCCGAGGAAGACCGCGTTGAGGTTCGCGACATCGAGGATCTCGTCCATCTGGGCGAGGGCTCCGACGTCTTCGAGCTGCACTCCCCGGATCGTGTCCTGACCGCGTGCGAGGTAGTCGCTCTGGCCGGTCAGCCCCCACCGACCGGCGCGCGACGTGCCGCCGGCGCCCCTCGTCCCCTGCGGTGGGTGGATCATCTGGTCGACGCACCGCTTCGCCTCCGCGGCGTCGGAGACCTGGGGCACGAGCAGCCCGTCTGCGCCGGCGTCGAGCAGGCGCTGCGTGTGGCTGCCGCTGCGGTCGGGCACCCGCACCAACGCCGTCATCTCGAGGGCCTGCGCGACGACGATCGCGCTGTACGCGAAGTCGAGCGTGAGCGGGCTGTGCTCCATGTCGATGACGACGAACTCGAAGCCTGCAGAGGCGAGCATCTCGAGCGTCTCGAGGCTCGGGAGCTTGACCCAGGTGCCGAACGTCGTGGACCCGGGTCGGCGCAGCCCGTCGGGGATCTCCCTCACGGCATCGGGTACTCGTCGGCGTTGACCACCCAGCCGGGCCGCTCGGAGAAGTCGAAGCGCGGCGGGGCGAAGATGTCGATGAGCTGATGCCGCATCTGATGCATGCCTTGGCTGGTGTGCACGGTCGGAGGCGGGATCACGGTGACGGCCGGGCTCTTGGTGTACTGGTGGTCGTCGTCGCGCCACGCATCCATGTCGACGGTCCACGGCGTGCGGATGTGGTGCACGTAGTCGCCTTCGAGCTGCAGTGAGATCTGCTCGAAGTCGTCGTGGTGGTGAGGGCTGAGCTTGTGTGGATCGCGCGGCCCGTCGTCGGGATAGAAGTAGTTCACCATGATCGTGCTGCACCGCAGCAGGCGGCCGAAGCGCCCGCTGTCCTGCGCGATCGCGTCGAGCGGATAGACGCGGATGCGGTGACCACCGGGCGGATCGGGCCACGGGCTGCCAGTCGGCCACGTTCGGATCGGGGCGCGCGTACACGTCGGCGTTGCGACACCTCGCGACGAGGTCGGCGGCCTGCGTCGAGAACAGGCGCACGACTTGCCCACCCGATGCGACGACGAGCTCGCTGTCACCGGGAGGCATCACGACGACGGCCTTCCCGCTGATCGCCTCGCTCTGCCCTCCGGCGGTCGCCGTGGCCGCAGCGTCGGGCGACGTGAACAGCACCATGTACTCGTCCGGCTGGCCGCTCCGCGTCAGCGAGTCTCCCGGCGCGACCTCCGAGAACACGACGCACAACGTCTGGCTGCGCACGTGCCACGACTTCGTGCCCGCGGCCGAGACGTTGTCCGGCGCGAGGTCACCGAACTCGAAGTACTGCGGCGGATAGGCGCCACCCGCCGGTCGCTCCGCCGTGCGCGTGCCTCCGAGCTGTGACCTCGGGTCATTGGTGTCGTAGGGCATCATCTTCCCCTTCGCTCGCGCTGCTCGGTGCGCCCATGGGCAGCACGCCCGGGCGATCGCCTTGGAACACCTGCCTGAGATGGCGATGGCGGATGAGCCACACGCCCTCGCTCTCCTTCACGTACTCGTCTTCGACGTCGGTGACCGAGATCGGCATCTTCAGGTCGAGTGGCGCCTCGCCGTCGTCAGCCCACAGCGTGAGGATCGAGAGGCCGCGTGCCGCAGATGGCGACTCGAACGTCACCCGGAGGTTCGTCTGCACGTGTCGCGACAGCCTCGGTCCGCGGGCAGAGCGTTGCCTATACGACTCGGCGATGGCTGCACGGCCGGCGCTCTGACCATTGGCGACCGAGTAGACGCCGTCCTCGGTGAACAGGTCGGCGACGCCGACGCCGTTCTGATGGTCGACGCGGTACCAGAACTCGACGGTCAGCGCCTCGATGTCGGCCAGGTCGCGGCGCTCGTGATCTGTCGTCATCACGCGCCGTTGTATCGCGCTCAGCGACCGATTGCCGCCAGGACCGGTGCGAGCTCGGTCGGTGACGCACCGTGGAGGATGACGCCGTCGGCACCCAGGTCGAACTGGCTCTGCACCGCGGTGGCGCACTGCTGCGGTGAGCCCGTCGCGGACGGGGCGAGCCACTCATCGGGGATGAGGGTCGCGACGTGCTCGAGCTCGTCGGTGGTCGCCGTCGCGTCGAGCGCGCCTCGGAAGCCGGCAACGAAGGGATCGGCACGGAACCGGGCGAGCACAGCGGGATCCCATGCGTTCGTCTCGACCATCAGGTCGCCGTATGCCTGCAGGTACGTCGCGAGGCGACCGACGGTCTTCTTGAGCCGGATGTCGTCCGGAAGATGGTCACCGATCGTCGCGAGCACCGACCACACCTCGACAGACGCCGGATCACGTCCTGCTCTTTCGGCGGCGTCCTTCACCGCAGCAACGCAGCGCACGAGCGTCTCGTCGGTGAAGAACGTGTGCAGCACGACCTGGTCGAACGCGCGGCCCGCGAGGGCGAGGCTGTTCGGGCCGAACGCCATGAGCCCGAGTGGGATGTCCTCGTCGAACTCGGGGTCGAGCCGAAGGAACGGGTAGCGGCCCGCCGGGCCGTCATGGCCGAGGATCGTCTCGCCCTTCCAGAGGCGGCGCATCAGCCCGGCGAAGTCCTCGAGCTCCGCGGTCGTCGACGCTCGCAGGCCGAGCGCTCGCATCATCGGGTCGATGCCGCGGCCGAGGCCGAGCGTGAACCGTCCATTGGTGAGGCGATGCATCGTCGTCGCGTACGACGCGGTGATGATCGGGTGGCGAGTGTTGATGTTGGTGGCCCCGGTCGCGATCTGGATGCGCGACGACACCGCGCCGACGGCGCCCGAGAGCGTCGCCGCTTCCTTGATGTTGAAGCGCTCGCTGATGAAGACCCAGTCGAGGCCGAGCCGCTCACCGTCGTGCACTTCTTGGATCAGGTCATGCGGCGACTTCGGAGCCCCCGCCAACGTGTAGAAGCCCAGCTTCATACGCGTGTCACCACGCGTATGCCTCCGGCGCGGTGCCTCCCGGACCTGGGAAGAGCTCGTCGAGGTGGCGCAGGGCGTCGGCGTCGAGCGTGATCTCGAGCGACCGCAACCCGCCCTCGAGGTGCTCCATCGTGCGGGGCCCGACGATCGGCGACGTCACTGCAGGCTGGTGGAGCAGCCAGGCGACCGCGACGTCGGCAGGCTCGTGGCCGAGCTCGTCGCAGAACGCTTCGTACTTCTCGATGCGCTCGCGGTTCGCGTCGAGACCCGCGGCGGCGCGCCCGCCCTTCGATCGGCCGAGCTCCTGCTTGCGCAGGATGCCGCCGAGCAGGCCTCCTTGCACCGGCGACCACGGCAGGATGCCGATGCCGTAGTCGAGTGCGGCCGGGAGCACTTCGAGCTCGACCGTGCGCACCATGAGGTTGTAGAGCGACTGCTCGCTCGCGAGACCGGTGAAGTGACGCCGGTACGCAGCTTCCTGCGCTTTGACGAGATGCCAACCCGCGAAGTTCGAAGAGCCGGCGTACAGGATCTTGCCCTGCTGCACGAGGGTCTCCATCGCTTGCCAGATCTCGTCCCACGGGGACTTCCTGTCGATGTGGTGCATCTGGTACAGGTCGATGTAGTCGGTCTGCAGCCGGCGGAGCGATGCATCGCACGCGTGGCGGATGTTCCGAGCGGAGAGGAACGTGTCGTTCGGCCAGTCGGACATCCCGCCGTAGAGCTTCGTGGCGATGACCGTCTTCTCTCGACGTCCGCCGCCCTGCGCGAACCAGCGCCCGACGATCTCTTCGGTCCAGCCCTTGCGGTCGCCGAACCCGTACACGTTCGCCGTGTCGAAGAAGTTGATGCCTTCGTCGATCGCTCGATCCATGATCAGGTCAGACTCGGCTTCGTCGGTCTGCGGGCCGAAGTTCATCGTGCCGAGGCAGATCCGGCTGACGGTGAGGCCGGTGCGGCCGAGGTGGGTGTACTTCATCGAGGAGGTCCTCCGGGGCTAGGAGATCAATGCGGGAGCGAGGGCGCGCCACTCTGTGCGAGGGAACGCCGCGGGGTCGGCGAGCAGCACCTGCACGCACACGTGGTCAGCGCCGGCGTCGAGATGTGCTTGCACTCGAGCTGCGATCGCGGCCTCGTCACCCCACCCGACGATCGCGTCGACGAGGCGATCGGTTCCGGGGGGAGTCAGGTCGTCGTCGGTGAAGCCGAGCGCGCGCAGGTTGTTCGTGTAGTTCGGCAGATCGAGATAGCGGGCGATGTTCGTGCGAGCGACGTCGCGCGCGGTTGCCGCGTCGGTCTCGAGCACGACCATCTGCTCGGTCGCGAGCAGCGGGCCGGCGCCGAGCGCAGCGCGCGCGATCGCGGTGTGCTCGGGCGGGACGAAGTACGGATGCGCGCCCGCGGTGCGTGCAGCAGAGAGACGAAGCATCTTCGGCCCGAGCGCGGCGAGCACCATCTCGTCGTGCGGCACGGCGGGGGAGGCGGCGTCGAGCTGGTCGAGGTAGTCGACCATCTTGCCGAAGGGCCGCGTGTAGGCCTGGTTGCTGCGCTCGACTGCCGGCGCATGGCTGACGCCGAGGCCGAGAAGAAAGCGGCCCGGGTGCTGCTCGGTGAGTGCGGCGTGGCCGGCGGCGACGTCGACCGCCTCGTGCATCCAGATGTTGAGGATGCCGGTAGCCACGACGACACGTGTCGTTGCGTCCATGAGCCGCAGCGAGTCGCCCAGGACATCGCCGCCTGCGCCTCCCGGGATCCACAGCGCGCCGAAGCCGAGCGACTCGAGCTCGACCGCCGCGTCGGCGGCTTCGCCCGGATCGCCCCGACGGAGCACGCCGCTCCAGATGCCGACCTTCCCGAGATCCATGTTGCGCAGACTGCCACTCACGAGAACCAGGCGTTCGCGAGCAGGTCGAGGCTGGTGACGCGTTCCGCGACGTCGTACGTGACGGTGCTCACCATCACCTCGGCGGCGTGCGTCAGCGACGCCAGCTCCTCGAGGCGCTCGACTGCGTCGGCGGGCGTGCCCACGATGCGGTTCGACGGCAGGGCCCGCGCTTCGTCCATCGACGGATGCGCGGCCGCGAGTCGGGTGGCTGCATCGGTTCGAACCGACCCGGTGCGGCGCGCGAGCAGCACGATGCGGGCCGGGCGCCGCGAACCAGTCCGCCTCGTCCCTCGTCGGTGCGGCGAGCACGTTCGCCGAGACGATCGCGTAGGGCTCGTCGAGCACGGGGGAGGGGCGGAACGCGCTGCGGTAGAGCTCGAACGCTCGCACGGTCGTGGCGAGCGTGCCCATGTCGAAGTGGTGCGCGAACGAGTAGGGCAGCCCGAGGTAGCCGGCGAGCTCGGCGCTGTAGTCGCTCGAGCCGAGGAGGCCGATCCACGGCGTCGAGGTCGACACGGGCGTGGCCGCGAACTGACTCCAGAGCCCCGCGTCGGTGCGGACGTCGCCGAGCAGGCCCATGAGGTCGAGCAGATGGAGCGGGAAGTCCTCTGCGCCGAGCGCTGAGGGTGACCGACGCAGCGCGGCCGCGGTGGCGTGGTCGGTGCCGGGAGCGCGGCCGATGCCCAGGTCGATGCGGCCCGGGTGCAGCGCCTCGAGCATGGCGAACTGCTCCGCGATCACGAGCGGCGGATGGTTCGGCAGCATGACGCCGCCGGAGCCGACGCGGATGCGCTCGGTGCGCGCAGCGAGGTGGGCGATGAGCACCGACGGCGTGGTGCTCGCCACGGTGCGCATGTTGTGGTGCTCGGCGACCCAGAAGCGCGTGAGCCCGAGCTCGTCGGCGCGCTGGGCGAGGGTGGTGGTGTCGGCCAGAGCGCTCGCGCTCGTCTTGCCCTCGCTCACGATCGCGAGGTCGAGCGCAGACAGCCCGGGGCGCGTCACCTGGCCACGGTACATTCGGCCGCGATGGATGCCTCTCCTGTCTCAGTGGTCACCGGAGCGAATTCGGGGATCGGACGTGCGACCGCGCTGCACCTCGCGGAGCAGGGCCACCTCGTCTACGGCACGGTCCGCGACAAGGCCAAGGCGACGAAGTTGCTCGCGATGGCCGAGGACCGCGGCGTCGAGGTGCTTCTCGTCGAGCTCGACGTCACCGACGACGAGTCGGTGCGCAGGGGCATGGCCGAGGTGCTCGACGCTGCCGGACGCGTCGATGTTCTCGTGAACAACGCGGGCGTCGGGGGCACGGGTGTGGTCGAGGACACCGATCCCGCGACGTACCTCGAGCTGATGAACATCAACTTGTGCGGAGCCGTGCGCTGCATCCACGCCGTGCTGCCCGGGATGCGCGAACGGCGACGCGGGGCGATCGTCAACGTGACCTCGATCGCGGGTCGAATCGCCGCGCTCGGGCAATCGCCCTACGTCACCTCGAAGTGGGCGTTCGAAGGGCTCAGTGAGGGACTGGCCCAGGAGCTGGCACCGTTCGGCATCCGCGTCGTGATCATCGAGCCCGGCGTCACGAAGTCGGCCATCTTCGCGAAGAGCCCGGATGCGCCGAGCCGCACCGGCGCGTACGGCGACCAGTACCGGCGGTTGTTCCAGTTCTACACAGCGGGTCTCACCCAAGCGACTGACCCATTCGAGGTCGCACGGGTCATCCACGAAGCCGTCACCGCAGACGAGCCACAGCTCCGGTACGCGATGTCGTGGGGAGCGCGCGAGATCGTCGAGGGTCGAGAACGCATGAGCGACCGTGACTGGGTCGAGCTCGGGATGGCGTCAGATGATGAGGCGTACTACGACAGGTTCCGAGAGCTCTTCGGCCTCGAGCTGCGAACGGGCTGATTTGTTCAACCGTTGCGGATGATGACGGTCAGACGCGCGAAACTCAAGATGATCGGGTTGTCCGGTCACTGAGGAGGGCGTTCTTCCATGCACGTGTTGGCTTCCGAGTGGGGCACCGGCCAGGTGTTCTGGTCGATGCTCTGGTTCTTCCTGTTCTTCATCTGGATCTGGCTGCTGATCATCGTGTTCAGCGACATCTTCCGCAGCCACGATCTCGGCGGCGTCGCCAAGGCCATCTGGGTGATCTTCATCATCCTCTTGCCGTACCTCGGTGTGTTCGTGTACTTGATTGCCCGCGGGCACAAGATGCAGGAGCACGCGGTCGAAGCGGCGCAGGCGCAAGACACCGCCATGCGTCAGTACGTGCAGAGCGTGGCCCCGGTGAGCCCGGCAGACGAGCTCGCCAAGCTGGCCGACCTGAAGGCGAAGGGCGTCATCGACGACGCCGAGTACGAGCGCCTGAAGGCGAAGGCGCTGGCCTGATCTCTCAGGTCTGACAGATCCGATCGTTGTGTGGCGGCGGGCTTCGGCCCGCCGCTCTCACAAGAACCCGGCGATGATGTTGATCGTCGTCGCGACGATCACGACGCCGAAGATGTAGGCGATGATGCCCTGGCGCAGCGCGGTGCGGCGCATGTGCCTCGTCGACAGGTTCGTATCCGACACCTGGTAGCACATGCCGACCGTGAACGCGAGGTACGCGAAGTCGCGGTAGTCCGGCGGTCCCTCGTCGTCGCCGAAGTCCACCCCGCCGTGCGGCTCGGTGTAGTAGAGGTGCGCGTAGTGGAGGGTGAACACGGTGTTCACGAGCGTCCACGAGAGCACCACCGTCAGCAGGGCGACCCCGACGAGCAGCAGCTCTCGGGTCGCGGTGTCCTGGTTCGCCCGATGCAGCGCGAAGCCGACGCCGACGAGGCTGCCGACGCACGCGAGGTTGACGAGGAGCCTCGCGGTGTTGCGCGTCTCGTCGGTCTTCGTCGCCAAGAGCCGCGTCTTCGACCGAGTCGGCGCTGTAGATCTCGTGCCAGATGACGGCGAGGAGGACCGCGACGTAGTCGTGTCCCACGCTGCCAGCACCGCGAGCTGCCAGGCGACGAAGAACGCCAGCACCGCGGCGACGACCGCGCCGAGGATGAGCCCGGTGACCAGACGGTTGAGCGCAGGGGCGTGGGTGCCGATCATCCGGTGATAGGTGGTGGGCGTTCCCGGCATCGCCATTGCTGCATTGACTAGTCCATCGACTGGTCGAAGTCGACCGATCGGTCGTGGTGGACTGTGCGGATGCCGACGCCGTTCATCGGCCCGCCTGACGAGATGGCGGGTCTGACGATGTTCCTCGACAGCCAGCGCGAGGCGATCCTGCGCAAGGTCGAGGGCCTTTCCGACGAACAGGCGAAGCGCGTGCCGACCGCGAGCTCGCTGTCGTTGTTCTCGATCGTGAAGCACCTCGCGTTCGTCGAGCGGCGGTGGTTCCAGAACGCGGTGGCAGGCAACGACATCCCCGGGCTCTGGCCTCCCGCGGATCCGGCGGAGGAGCTCGAGGTGCGCGAGGGTGACACCATCGAATCGGTGCGTGCCCTGTACGAGCAGCGGATCGCCGAGTCGCAGGCCATCACGGCCGAGGCCGCCGATCCCGATGCCGGAGCACATCCCGCCGACATCGGCCTGAACGTGCGGTGGATCTTGCTGCACATGATCGAGGAGACCGCGCGCCACGCCGGTCATGCCGACCTCATCCGCGAGACCATCGACGGAAGCAAAGGGGCGTAGCGGTGCCGGTCCTCGATCGAGACGGCGCGTCGATCCACTACGAGGCGGTCGGCGAGGGACCCTTGGTCCTCATCACCCACGGGTTCTCGTCGAGCGGCGATGCCTTCGCCGGCAACCTCGCCGCCATCGTCGACGCGGGCTTCCGGGTCGTGACGTGGGACTTGCGGGGGCACGGCGCGACCGACGCTGGTGACGACCCGAGCGCGTACACCGTCCCCCTCGCGCTGGGTGACATGGCCGCGCTGCTCGACGTCGAGGGAGCCGGCGGCGCGATCCTCGCGGGACACTCGCTCGGCGGCTACCTCTCGCTGTCGTTCCACATCGCCTACCCGGCGCGCGTGAGGGCGCTCCTGCTCATCGACACCGGTCCCGGTTACCGCGACGACAAGGCGCGCGCCGGATGGAACCGGTTCGTCGACCGGGGGGCCGGAGAGCTCGCGGCCGCGCACGGCGACGCGGCTGCCGCGCGGATGATGCTCACCGCCGAAGGGATCCTCAAGCAGCACGACGCGCGTGTGATCGAGTCGCTCCCGTCCATCGGCGTCCCGACGCTCGTGATCGTCGGCGAGAACGACGAGCCGTTCCGAGGCGGGTCTGCCTACATGGCGGCGAAGATCAGCGACGCGCAGCTGGTCGTGATCGATGGCGCGGGCCATTCACCGAACGTCACCCATCGTGAGCAGTTCGACGCCGCAGTCGCGAAGTTCCTCGCCGGGCTGGAGGCGTGATGAGCAAGGTGCTCACGCTGTCGGCGACGTACGGGGCCGGCGGCAGCGTGATCGCGCCGAAGCTGGCCGCGCGCTTGCACCTGCCCTTCTACGACCGGCTCACGCACGGGCCCGACACGCGCTCGGCCGAGAAGATCGAGGAGCGCCTCACCGACGAGGAGCGCAGCCAGACACCGCCGGGCCGCCTTGCCGTCAGCCTCAGCCACCTGAGCGGCGCCCTGGGGATCCCCGTGCCCGGGGCCGGCGACCTCGACCCGAACACCGAGCTCCGTCAGAAGGTGGCGGAGAGCGTGTGGCGTGTTGCCGAGACCGGCGGCGGGGTCATCCTCGGGCGGGGTGCGGCGGCGGTCCTCGGGGTGCATCCCTCGGCGTTCCACGTGCGAGTCGACGGCCCGGTCGAGCGCCGGATCGCACAGGGCGCGGCCATCGAGGGCGTCTCCGAAGACGTCGCCGAAGTGCACCAACAAGACACCGACAAGTCGTGGGCGCGGTTCGTGCAACGGCTGTTCGACCGCGATCCCGCCGACATCCGGCTGTACCACCTCGTCATCGACTCGACGGCGTTCCCGCTCGACGACGTCGTCGAGACCGTCGCTTTCGCAGCGACCGCGTTCTGGGAGCGAGGCACCGGATGCCGATGACGCCCGAGCAGCTCCACGAGCGGCGCTGGATGACGCTCGGCGTGCTCTGCCTCTCGCTCGTCGTCATCAGCGTCGACAACACGATCCTCAACGTCGCGCTGCCGTCGATCGTCCGTGACCTCGGTGCCGAGGGGTCGCAGCTGCAGTGGATCATCGACTCGTACACGATCGTGTTCGCCGGCATGCTCCTCACCGCCGGCGCGCTCGGCGACCGCTTCGGGCGCAAGAAGGCGCTCACTGCAGGCCTCGTCATGTTCGGCACGTTCTCCGCGCTGGCCTCGCGGTCGACCTCACCCGAGATGCTCATCGTCGCCCGAGGGCTCATGGGGATGGGCGGCGCGTTCATCTTCCCGACGACGTTGTCGATCCTGACCAACACGTTCTCCGGGAACGAGCGTGCGCGCGCGATCGGGATCTGGGCCGGGGTGGCCGGCCTGGGGATCGTGATCGGACCGCTCGGTGGCGGCCTCTTGCTCGAGCACTTCGCGTGGGGATCGGTGTTCCTCGTGAACGTGCCGATCGCCGCGGTCGCGATCGGGTTGGGCTTCTTCTTCGTGCCCGACTCACGCGATCCGGAGGAGAGCCGGCTCGACTTCATCGGCGCAGGCCTTTCGATCGTCATGTTGGGCCTGATCATGTTCGGGATCATCGAGGCGCCGGATCTCGGTTGGGGCTCCCCGCAGGTCGTCGCCTCGCTGGCAGCGGGGCTCGCCCTCGTCGGCGTGTTCATCTGGTGGGAGCTGCACAACGAGCACGCGATGCTCGACGTCCGCTTCTTCAAGAACCCGCGGTTCACGGCAGCGTCGGGCACGATCACGCTCACCTACTTCGCGCTGTTCGGCTCCACGTTCCTGCTGACGCAGTACTTCCAGTTCGTGCTCGGCTACTCCCCGCTCAAGGCGGGGATGATGACCGCGCCCGTCGCCATCGGGATCATGGGGTTCGCCCCGCAGGCGCCGAAGTTCGTCGATCGGTTCGGCACGAAGCGGGTGATCGTGGCCGGCACGCTGATCGTGGCAGGCGCGCTGTGCTGCTACGCGTCGAACACGATCATGTCGTCGGTCATCGGCGGGATCCTGGTGCGCATCATGTTCGGCGCGGGGATGGGTCTCACGACTGCCCCCGCGACCGAGTCGATCATGGGCTCCCTGCCGGTGGGAAAGGCGGGCGTCGGCTCTGCGGTCAACGACACCACGAGGCAGACGGGTGGCGCGCTCGGCGTCGCGGTGCTCGGCAGCATCTTCGCCCTTCGGTATCACGCGGTGATCAGTGGAGCGTCGGGGATCCCAGCGAACATCCAGGCTCAGGTGAAGGACTCGGTCGGCAAGGCGCTCGAAGCCGCGCAGCAGCTCGGCGGGGCGCAGGGCCAAGCGGTCGCGGACATCGCCCGCAACGCGTTCATCGAGTCCATGCGGCTCGTGTACGGCATCGCCGCATGCGTGGTCCTCGGCGCCGCGTTCGTCACGTGGAAGTTCTTGCCCGCGCGGGCACCGACCGACGGCGTGCTGTTCGACGAGGAGGTCGACGTCGCCGAGGCGCTCAGCGTCACCGACGCGTGAACGCCCAGCGGTCGTGTGCACGCGTGGGAAGGTGGACCGGATGATCGACTTCGAACGCCACCCAGACAGCTACCGGCACTGGCGTCTCTCTGTCGACGGCGCCATCGCCACGCTCGAGATGAAGGTCGATCCCGACGGCGGCCTCGCGTCCGGGTACACCCTGAAGCTCAACTCGTACGACCTCGGGGTCGACATCGAGCTCGCCGACGCGGTGCAGCGCCTTCGCTTCGAGCATCCCGAGGTCCACACCGTCGTGCTGACGAGCGCGCTCGACAAGGTGTTCTGCGCCGGAGCGAACATCTCGATGCTCGCCCAGGCAACCCACCATCACAAGGTGAACTTCTGCAAGTTCACGAACGAGACGCGCAACGGCATCGAAGATGCGTCGCGGCACTCCCGCCAGACCTACCTGTGCGCGTTGAACGGCACTGCGTCGGGCGGTGGCTATGAGCTGGCGCTCGCATGTGAGGAGATCGTGCTCGTCGACGACCGCTCCTCGGCCGTCTCACTTCCCGAAGTGGCGTTGCTCGGCGTGCTCCCCGGCACCGGTGGCCTCACGCGACTGACCGACAAGCGCAAGGTGCGCCGCGATCGCGCCGACGCGTTCAGCACGAAGGCCGAGGGCATGCGGGGTGAACAAGCCGTCGAGTGGGGCCTCGTCGATGCGGTGATCGTCAAGAGCAAGTTCGACGAGTTCGTACGCGACCGGTCCGAGGCCCTCGCCGCGCAGAGCGACCGACCTCACGGGGGCGCCGGGCATCGTCCTCTCGGCTCTCCGCCGCACGATCAGCGACGACGCGATCGAGTACGGCCACGTGCGAGCCGAGCTCGACCGCAGCGTGCGGGCGGCTCGCATCACGATCGACGCGCCCGACGCGCCCATCCCCACATCGATCGCCGACATCATCGCCGCCGGCGATGAGCTCTGGCCGCTCGCCGTTGCGCGCGAGCTCGACGACCTGTTGCTCCACATCCGCTTCAACGAGCCCGAGCTCGCGACGATCGTGCTCTCGACTCGAGGTTCGGCCGACCGTGTCGTCGAGGTCGACGGCGTGCTGGCGCAGCATGGGGACCATTGGTTCGTGCGCGAGGTGCGCCTCTTCCTCGCGCGAGTGCTGCGGCGACTCGATCTGACCTCGCGCACCATCGTGACCCTGGTCGACGAGGGCAGCTGCTTCGCCGGAACACTGGCCGAGCTCGTGCTCGCGGCCGACCAGTCGTTCATGCTCGATGTCGACGACGGCCCGACCGTCGCGCTGACCGACGCGAACGTCGGTTGGTACCCGATGGCGAACGGCCTCTCGCGACTCGCGACGCGCTTCTGGGGCCGCGACGACGAGCGCAAGGCGGCCGAGGCGACAGTCGGTGAACCGCTCGACGCGATCGCCGCCGCCGAGGCCGGCCTCGTGACGTTCACGCCGGACGATCTCGACTGGGACGACGAGGTGCGGGTCTTCCTCGAAGAGCGCGCGAGCTTCTCTCCCGATGCGCTCACGGGCTTGGAAGCGAACCTGCGCTTCGTCGGGCCCGAGACGATGGAGACGAAGATCTTCGCTCGGCTGTCGGCGTGGCAGAACTGGATCTTCAACCGTCCGAACGCGTCGGGAGCGGAGGGCGCATTGCGCCGCTACGGCACCGGAGCGCGTCCCGAGTACGACCGAACCCGAGTGTGAGGTCACGATGATCGACTACAGCGAGCGGATCCCGAACAACGTCGACCTGGCGAGCGATCGTCGACTGCAACGCGCGCTCGAAGGCTGGCAGCCGAAGTTCCTCGAATGGTGGAACGAGCTCGGTCCCGAGAGCTACCAAGACCGCGACGTGTACCTCCGCACCGCGGTCGACGTCGGCCAGGAGGGTTGGGCGAACTTCGGGTACGTCCGGATGCCCGAGTATCAGTGGGGGATCTTCCTCGCCGAGCCCGAGCCCGACCGCCGCGTCGGCTTCGGTGCGCACAAGGGCGAGCCGGTGTGGCAGGACGTGCCCGGCGAGCACCGCGCCGACCTCCGTCGCCTCATCGTCGTGCAGGGCGACACCGAGCCGGCGTCGGTCGAGCAGCAACGCCACCTCTGCGCGACCGCGCCGAGCCAGTACGACCTCCGCAACCTCTTCCAGGTGAACGTCGAGGAGGGCCGGCACCTGTGGGCGATGGTGTACCTGCTGCACCGCTTCTTCGGCCGCGACGGGCGCGACGAAGCCGACGCGATGCTCGAGCGCCACTCGGGAGATCCCGACAACCCGCGCATCCTCGGAGCGTTCAACGAGGCGACGCCCGACTGGCTCTCGTTCTTCCTCTTCACCTACTTCACCGACCGAGACGGGAAGTACCAGCTTGCTTCGCTGCGGGAGAGCGCGTTCGACCCGCTGTCGCGCACCTGTGACTTCATGCTCAAGGAAGAGGCGCACCACATGTTCGTGGGCGCCACCGGCATCGGGCGGGTAGTGCAACGTGCGGTCGAGCTCATGAAGGAGCACGACACCGACGACATCCGGCCGTATGGCGGCATCGACCTCGCCACGTTGCAGAAGTACCTGAACTTCCACTTCAGCGTGTCGCTCGACCTGTTCGGCGCGGAGACTTCGACGAACGCGGCGAACTACTACACGCAGGGCTTGAAGGGTCGATTCCAGGAGGGGTCGCACGACGACGACCACGTGCTGGCGGATCTCACCTCGACGGTGCCCGAGCTGCGCGACGGCGTGATCACCGACGTCGAGCACTCCGCGCTCACTGCGGTGAACAAGACCCTGCGCGACGACTACGCCGTCGACTGCCAGAAGGGGGTCGATCGGTGGAACCGCCTCGCCTCTGACGTCGGCTTCGAGCTGCGGCTGCCTCACGAGGCCTTCCACCGTCAGGTCGGCGCCTTCGCTGGCGCCCACGTGTCGCCCTCGGGCGACGTCATGCCTGCTGACGCGTGGCGTGCCCGAGCCGACGAGTGGCTGCCGACTCCGGCCGATCAGGCCTATGTCGCGTCGCTCATGCATGCGGTAACCGAGCCGGGAGCGTTCGCTGCGTGGATCGCCGCTCCCGCGAACGGCATCCATGCGAAGCCGGTCGACTACGAGTACGTCCGGCTCTGACGCATGCGCGTCGCGCTGCGCGGCGGAGAGGTCGACGTCACTCGCATCGGAGGGGACGAGGGCCTCGCGCCACTGGTCTTCCTGCACGAAGGGCTGGGATCGATCGGTCTCTGGCGCGACTTCCCGCAGTCGGTGGCCGATTCCACTCGGCGCGCCGCGACGATCTACTCACGCTTCGGCTACGGACGGTCCGACCCGTTCCCCTGGCCGCGCGGTCCCGACTACATGCACCGCGAGGCGCTCGAGGCGCTGCCTGAGCTCCTCGAGGCGCTCGACATCGACGACCCCGTGCTCGTAGGCCACAGCGACGGGGCGTCGATCGCCCTCATCTACGCGGGGCAGAGCGGTCGCCGGGTCGCAGCGCTCGTGCTGCTGGCTCCGCACGTCTTCGTCGAGGAGGAGTCGATCGCGGGGATCGAAGCGGCGCGCGAGACGTTCTCGACGACCGATCTGCGGGACCGGATGGCGAAGCATCACGACGACGCGGAGGCGACGTTTCGGCGGTGGAACGACACCTGGCGTTCGCCGGAGTTCCGGGACTGGAACATCGAAGACGTGCTTCCCGGAATCTCGGTGCCCATCCTCGTCGTGCAAGGGTCGGCCGACCGGTACGGCACCGTCGCTCAGGTGGACGCGATCGAGCGTGGCGCGTCGGGAGTGGTCGAGCGGGTCGTCCTCGACGGATGCGGCCACTCCCCGCATCTCGAGAACGGTCCTGAGACGCTGCGGGCGGTGACACACTTCCTCGCGTGAATGTCGCTGCCCCGACGATCGCGACCGCGCTCGAACGAACTCGCCGCACTCACGCCGAGCGCACCGCGCTCGTGTGCGAGGAACGGCACATCACATACTCCCAGCTCGCATCTCGCTGTGAGCGCGTGGGTCCGGCGCTCGCGTCGCTCGGATTGGCGCCGGGCGACCGGGTCGCAATCCTCGCCGCGAACTGTCACCGGTACGTCGAGGCCTACCTGGGTGTGCCCGCCGCCGGCCTGGTGCTGCTCCCGCTCAACACGCGTCTCGCGGCGCCCGAGCTGATCTCGATCGTGCAGGCGGCCCGGCCGAAGGTGCTCGTGACCGACCGCGACCCGGGGCCCCTGGCTGACGTGGTCGCGCGCGTGGTCACCTTCGAGGAGTGGGACGTGCTGCTCGACCACGCGTCGCCGTCGCCTCGAACGCCCGAGGTGTCCGAGGACGACCTCGCGTTGCTGTACTTCACCGGCGGCACGACCGGCCGGCCGAAGGGCGTGATGCTCACCCATCGCAACCTGGTCGCGAACTCCTTCCACAAGACGCTGGCCTGCCGCTTCGAACCCGACGACGTCTACCTCGCCGTGGCGCCGTTCTTCCACGTCGCGGGCACTGCCCCTCTGGTCGGGCTGCTGTGGATGGGCGGTTCGTTCGTGATCCTCCCCGCGTTCGACCCAGCGACGAGCCTCGACGCGATCGAACGGCACCGCGTGTCGGTCGCGATCCCCGTGCCGACGATGGTCGGCGCGCTGGTAGCCGAGCAGGTCGCACGGCCTCGCAACGTGTCGTCGCTTCGCCTCATGGGTCACGCAGGCTCGCCCATCACCACAGACTTGCTGCGACGAGCGCATGACGCGTTCCCGACCACAGAGCTGGCGCAGTACTACGGCGCCACCGAGACCTCGTCGATCGTCACGGCAATGCCGCGCGAGGAGCGGCATCTCGAGGGCGGACGGCTCGGGTCGGTGGGCCAGCAGGTCGTTGGTGTCGAGATGCGCATCGTCGACGCGGACGGCAACCCGTGCCCGCCGGGCGTCGCCGGCGAGGTCATCGTGCGAGGGCCGAACGTGATGGTGGGTTACTGGGAGAACCCCGAGGCAACCGAGGCCGCGTTCGTCGACGGCTGGTATCGCACGGGTGACGTCGGCATCGTCGACGACGAGCACTACCTCTACCTGCTCGATCGAGCCAAGGACATGATCGTCACCGGCGGCGAGAACGTGTACTCGCTCGAGGTCGAGGACGCGCTCGGGTCGCACCCCGCCGTGCTCGAGGTCGCCGTCTTCGGAGTTCCCGATGAGCGTTGGGTCGAGGCGGTGCACGCGGTCGTCGTGGTGCGCGACCCGGCCTTGCTCACCGACACGCTCGAGGACGAGCTCCGCGACCACTGTCGCCGAGCGATCGCCGGGTTCAAGGTGCCGAAGGCGATCTCGATCCAGGCCGACCCGTTGCCCAAGTCAGGGCCGGGCAAGATCCTGAAGCGCGAGCTCCGCGCCCCCTACTGGGACCGGGGCTAGCGGAGGTTGATCAGGAGCTCGACCGTGCGACGGCGGGTCTCGTCGTCGCCGAACGGGGTGATCTGCAGGTCGGTGACGCCCGCATCGCGCACCCTGTCGACCGCCTTGCGCAACGTGCTCTCGTCGCCGTAGATGGCGATGCCGGCAGCGGAGTCGAGCCCCTCACGTTCGAGCACTGCCTTGTAGGCGGGAAGCCGGCCGTACATGCCGAACTCGTCCGCTGCCCATGCCGCCGCTCGCTCGTTGTCGTGCGTGAGCGCGATCGGAAGGCTGGCGAGGATGCGAGGTTCCGGCCGACCTGCCCGCTCCGCCGCGGCGCGCACGAGCGGAACCGTCTGCTCGGCCAGAGTACGGAGACCGACCATCCACGTCGCCGCACCGGCGGTGTAGGTGCCCGCGACCTCGAGCATCTTCGGCCCGACCGCCGCGAGGAACACCGAAGGCGGTGCTGCAGGCGTCGCTACATCGAGTCGGAAGCTCGTGCGCACATGCTCGCCGGCGTAGTCGGCCTTCTCGCCGCGGAGCAGGGGGAGGAGCACCTGCAGGTACTCGGTCATGTAGCGAGCGGGATGCGAGTAGTCGAGGCCGAGGAAGTCTTCGACGATCCGCTGATGGGAGACGCCGATCCCGAGCGTCAACCTGCCGCCGACCGCGTCGTTCGTGGTGAGGGCCTGGCTCGCGAGAGCGACCGGATGGCGGCCGTGCGCCGACACGATCGCCGGACCGACCTCGATGCGTCGCGTGCGCTGCGCGGTCGCGGCGAACAGCGTGAGCACATCGGGCCCGTTCGGGATGCCGGGCATCCATGCGCTGTCGTAGCCGAGCGCTTCGACCCGATCGAGCTCGTCGCCGACGCGGTCGACGGTGGCACGCTGGTTCGCGATGACCACCCCGAACTTCACCGCGCCGGACGGTATCAGGAAGGCTGACAATGCTGACAGGTGACCCAGGCTCGACAGAGCCCCTCGTCGTGACCCACGACGGGCCGATCGCGACGTTGTGGCTCAATCGACCCGAGAAGCGCAACGCGGTGACGAAGGCGATGTGGGAGGGGATCGCGGCGATGTGCGCCGACCTCGCCACCGACCGCACGGTGCGCGTGCTCGTCGTGCGCGGCGCCGGTGACCACTTCTGCGCCGGGGCAGACATCGGAGAGCTCGAGGTGAGCGACGCGAGCTACGCCGCCGCGAACACGGGCGCGGACCACGCGCTCGGCTCGTTCCCGAAGCCAACCGTCGCGTTCATCCGAGGCTCGTGCGTCGGCGGAGGCACGCAGATCGCGATCGCGTGCGACGTCCGCGTCGCCGACACGTCGGCCGTGTTCGGCATCACGCCCGCGCGCCTCGGCATCGTCTACCCGGCCTTCGGCGTCGACCGAGCGGTGCGGCTCCTCGGGCCGTCGGCGACGAAGCACCTCCTCTTCTCGGCCGAGCTGATCGGCTGGGAGCGCGCGCTGCGCATCGGGCTCGTCGACGAGGTGCACGAGCCGGCCGCCGCCGACGAGAGGATCGACGCGTTCGCGACGTTGCTCGCGACCGAGCGGTCGCTGCTCACCCAAGAGTCGAGCAAGGCGATGGTCGACGAGTGCGTGCGGACCGGCGAGATCTCGCGGGCGACGCAGGCGCGGTGGGGAGCGGAGCTCGCGGCGAGCACCGATGCCGCGGAGGGCGTCGCCGCGTTCCTCGAACGGAGATCGCCGCGGTTCACATGGGCCGGGACGTCCGACTGACTGCCTGAGTACCGTGGCGCATGCCCAACATCGCACAGCGAATCGCAGAGCTGGGGATCACGCTTCCTCCCGTGACGGCGGCGGCCGGGAACTACATCGGCGCCAGCAGGGTCGGGAACCTGCTCTTCGTCAGCGGCCACGGGCCTGATCTCGGCGACGGCAAGTACATCCGCGGCAAGGTCGGGCGCGACCTGACGATCAACGAGGGAGTCGCCGCCGCCCGAGCGACCGCGCTCTGCATCCTCGCGACGATGGACGCGACCGTCGGGCTCGACCACGTGACGCGCATCGTGAAGGTCTTGGGGATGGTCAACACCGGCCCCGGCTTCAACAACACGCCCGCGATCATCAACGGCGCCTCCGACCTCTTCGTCGAGATCTGGGGCGAGGCCGCGGGCAAGCACGCGCGGTCGGCTGTCGGCCTGGCCGAGCTGCCGTTCGACATCGCGGTCGAGATCGAGCTCGTCGCCGAGGTCGACTGACCGTTTCGGCAGACCTCAGTGCCAGAGCTGCTTGGTGGCGAGAGCAGCGCCTTCGCTGAGCGCGCGGAACTTCGGCCACACGACGGTCGGATGCACCTCGGGCGCGTACGACGCACGTGACGAGAACCCGCAGTCCGCGCCGGCGATCACGTTCTCGCGGCCGACGAGCCCCGCGTACTTCACGATGTAGTCCGCGATGAGCTCAGGATGCTCGACGTAGTTCGTCGCGTGACCGATCAGGCCGGGCACGAGGATCTTGTCGTCGGGCAGCTTGATGTCTTCCCAGATGCGCCACTCGTGGTAGTGCCTCGGGTTCGCGACTTCGAAGCTGTGTGCTCCGGCGTTGATCTTCAGCATGAACGGCACCGCGTCGGTGAGCGGGATGTCGTTCATGCGCGGACCGTGGTTGAGGCCGTAGCACGTGTGGTGCCGCACCGACTCCGGCGGGATGTCGCGCAGCGCGTGGTTCAAGGCTTCGACGTGGATCCACGCGAGCCGCTCGCGCTCCTTCTTCTCCATCGTCGGGTCGCTCAGCATGTCGATCAGGAACGGGTCGTCGACCTGGAGGATGAACCCCGCCGCGACGATCGCCAGGTACTCCTGGCGCATGGCCTCCGCGACCTCGTGGAGGTACTCCTCGTGTGACCCGTAGTACTCGTTGCGCCCGAAGCCGCTGGGACCCGTCGAGGGCATGAAGACGTCGGCCACGTCGTAGTCCGCGGTCGCTGCCTTGAGGTTGTCGATGTCGGTCTGCAGGAGCTCTTGCCCGATGTAGGTGATCGGCCCGCGGCAGATGATGCGGCGCAGGGGAGCGACAGTCGACGAGTACTTCTTGAAGTAGTCCGCGTAGTACTCGGGGAAGTCGTCGACCTCGACCTGCCACGACGGGGCCATGCGCGACTGCCCCATCTCGACCTCGAAGCCACCGAGTCGGTCCTTCACGTAGCCGAGGAAGCTGACTTTGCTCATCTCGCCGTCGGTGACGATGTCGATGCCGCACTCGACCTGCTGCCGCACCCGGTCTTTGACCGCTTCGGTCACCTGGGAGTCGAACAGCTCGTGGTCGTAGGGCTGGTCGTTCTCTTTCAGCTTCATCGTGTCGAGGAGCTCGACCGGTCGGGCCAGGCTGCCCACGTGGGTCGTGAGGATGCGGTCGGTGCTTCGCTTCATTTCTGGCTCCCGGGGACGTGTTCTCTAGCGGCCGTTGACACAGGTGATGTAGGTCCAGCATGCCTGGAACGTGGGGCGGCCGTGGAAGAGCACGTCCATCGCGTGGCGCATGAGCGCCAGGCGATCGTTCACGGCCTGTTCAGACGGCTTCGCGCCGTCGACCTTGTCCGTGCCGCCCACCCAGCCGAGCACTGCGTCGTTGTATGCGCACAGGAACTCGTACCAGTCCTGGACGCCGGCTTGCACGCTCGCCTCTCGTACGGACTCGACCTTCAGGCCCCCGAGCTCGAGAGTCTCGAGGTAGAAGTCGAGTGGTCGCGGCAGCAAGAAGACCTTGTCTCGGTACGCCGCGTGCGCCTTCATCCGCTCGGGGTTGTCGAGGTCGGCGGCGTATTGCGCGTACGCCGGATCGGTGCGGACGAGGCCTTCGGCGATCTCGCCCACCACCCAGACCGTCTCGTCGAGGATCCACTCGCTGCGACGTGCCCGCGGGTTGCGGATGTTCCCCGAGTTGATCAGCACGTGCCCGTCGGGACGCAGTGCCCTGAGCCACGACGCGACCGTGTCCGGGAGATCTGGGTAGAGATGCACCGCGTTCGTCGACGCGATGAGGTCGACGCCGCGTTCGAGCATCTCCGGACCGAGCACGTCTTCGAGGCGTTCGAGCCTCTTCTCGTCCTTGAGGAAGCGCAGCAGCCGGAACCCGACCTTCGGATCGTCGCGGAACTTCTCGACTGCGACGCGGAGGAACTTGGGCGAGCTGTCGACGATGATCGCGCCGACCTGGGCGTCGAACATCCGCAGCTTGAGGCGGTCGAGAAGGATGCCGGTGCCACCCGAGTAGTCGATCATGATGTCGCCGTCGCCCAGGAGGTGCACGAGCTCCTCGACGGTCGGATCGAGGTTGCGGTACCAACCGTGACGATCGACGTTGTCGTACGCGGTGCCGAAGTCGTCGACCGGCTCCTGTGTCCAGGTCTCGTCGGGCACACGGTCCCAACCTGGGGGCCACGCGAACGACGCGGCCGCGTGGCGGCCGTCGAGCGGCGCGCTCACCGCGCGGTGCAGCTCGACCAACGCCGCGACGTCCTGTGAGCGATGGCGGCCCCACCCGCAGTCGGTCGCGGCACCGAAGTCGTGCACGAACCGCTGCGCGGCGACGATGCGCGCCTTCGCGCCGGCGACGCCGTCCTCGAGGTGCAGCACGCCGAGGAAGAGCTGCGTCTCCGGACGCAGCTGCAGCTGCCCGAGCGTCTCGAAGAAGCGCACGTCGACGTGGTCGCCCTGCACGGGAAGGTGGATCCAGTCGAGCGACCGACCGAGGCTGAGCGTCAGCGCGTTCGCGATCTCGACGAGCGGCTGCGCGTTCAGCGGCCGCTCGGTGTGATGCCGCTCGTGGCCGTGGCAGAAGTGGTAGCCGAGCTGCACGTCGCCGGGCACGCTGCGCCCGAGCCGCACGAGGCGTTCGACGATGCTCGACCGGGGATCGTCGAACCACGTCGGCATGACGCCGTCGAGCATGGCGAACTCGAAGTTCGTGTCCCACTGCACCGCGAGCTGATCGTGCGGGATCGAGTCGAAGATCGTCGCGAGCTCGGTCAGCATCGCCGCCTCGTAGAGGGGCTCGATGCGAGCTTGGTCTTCGGGAGCGACGAACGCGGCGATCGGCGCGAGCGGGGTCGGCAGTGACACCTGGAAGCGACATTGCGAGGGGATGAGCCCGTCGCGCTTGCGGCGGGCGAAGATTCGGTACGAGCTCGTGGCCGCCTGCGCGTAGCCGAGCTGCTCGAAGCGCAGCGTGTCGATCGACTCGTCGTCGCTGACGCGCAGCCGCGGCAGGGCACGGTGCGAGTCGGCGCCGGGTGGGCACACTTCGAACTCAGGCCGCGAGCTGAGCACCGGGTACTGCCACACGATCCAGTCGGACCGAGGGCCGGTCTCGCCGTCCGGAATGCGGTCGACTCGGTCGCCCAGCTCGGACGCCGCCAGCTGGAAGACCTCATCCGCGCTCCGAAGCGGGACGCTTCCGACGAGCAGCACCCCGCCTGTGACCAGGCCGTTCGTGTCGCCTGTCGCTTCCGCGGTCATGCGCGCACCTCCGTGCTCGGACCCCGAGACTCGGGAAGGACAGTGTCCGGCGCGGCCGGGAGCGGGCCAAGCCCAGCGTTCGCCGCTCACGAACGACGGGGGTGAACAGTGCGCTATGCGAATCGACGACTGCGCGGAGCGTGTGCGCATTGCGTTCACGTTGCGAGCGCATCTCAGGGAGGCTGACACCGTTGCTCAATTGCGTCGCGCCGTTGTACGGTTCGCCCGGCCACACCCGATAGGGGGAGGTGTGGGGGGAGCGGTGGCGGGTGAGTCGAACTTCCTGACTCGCATCGTCACCCGCGACATCGGGAGGGTTCATTCATGAAGCGTCTACTGCCGGTCCTACTTGCGACCGGTGCGCTCTTGTTCGCCGCGTGCGGAGATGACTCAGGGTCTTCGACCGCTACGACGGCGAGTGGAGGAGCAGCGACCACTGCCGGCGGAGGCGCGGCAACGACGGCGGCGGGCGGCGCGGCAACGACCGCAGCGGGCGCCGCCGCCGCGAGCACCAACATCCAGAAGCCCGGTGAGTGCGGCCTGAACACCGGTCAGAAGGCCACCGGCGACCCGATCAAGATCGGTTCGATCAACACCAACGTGCCCGGCATCGACTTCACCTGGATCTCGAGCATGACGAAGGCCTACTTCGACTGCGTGAACGACAACGGTGGCATCAACGGCCGTCCGATCCAGTACATCGAGGCGGACGAGCACATCGATCCCGCCGAGATCGCGGGCCTCGCGAAGAAGCTCATCGAGGACGACGGCGTCCTCGGTCTCGTGGGCAACACCAGCCTCATCGACTGCAGCGTCAACGGCGCGTACTACGC
This sequence comes from uncultured Acidimicrobiales bacterium, assembly GCA_963739555.1. Taxonomy (GTDB): domain Bacteria; phylum Actinomycetota; class Acidimicrobiia; order Acidimicrobiales; family DATKAS01; genus DATKAS01. Next base: position 546,203 of record CAVUAV010000013.1, read on the forward strand.
GTCCAAGGGCTTCTTCCCGATCATCGCCGGCGTCGACCAGGCCTGCTTCGAGAACGCCAACTTCTCGGCCGTCAACATGGGCCCGTACTACTCGAGCCTGGGCGGGGCGCAGGCCGCGCTTCGCGCCGGGGCGAAGGGAACGATGGTCATCGTCACGCCGAACCAGCCCGGCGTCGACATCATCAACAGCGGCGTCGTCGACTTCGCTGAGGCGAACGGCCTCAAGGGCGTCAGCCTGAAAGAGGACGTGCCGATCGCCGACCCCGCGGTCCTCGCGCAGAAGCTCGTGCAGACCGCCGGCGACGGCGGTGCCGTCGTGCTCGACTTCACCGGCCCCACCGTCGTTCCGCTGCTCCAGGCGATCGACTCCGCCGGCCTCGTCGACAAGGTCATCTGGGCGAGCTCGACTCCGCCGAACGACCCGACGGTGGCCAAGGCGCTCAGCCCCGCATGGAACGGCAAGTTCCTGATCAACGCCGAGTTCAACACGCTCGACTCGGGCAAGCCGGATCAGAACCAGATGAACGAGATCCACGACAAGTACGCACCGAGCAGCGTGCCGATCTCGAGCTTCGCCCAGATGGGCTATCTCGCGGGTCGCACGGCGACTGACGCGCTCTTGAGCATCAAGGGCGACATCACCGTCGAGAGCGTCAACCAGGCGTTCCAGAACATGAAGAACTTCTCCAGCGACCTCTGGTGCAAGCCCTGGTACTACAGCAGCACGATCGGCAAGAACGTGTCGAACAACACCGACATCACCGTCACCCCGCAGGACGGGAAGATGGTGCAGAGTGAAGATTGCTTCGAGATCGTCGCAATGGACTCCAACCCGCTCGCCCAGATCCGGCAGAAGGAGCAGGAGCTCGGCCTGAACTCCTGATCCGCGATCACATCTCTCTACCAGGAGCAGGGAGCCTGCAGCCTCGATGCCGAGCTTCGACGATCTCAAGCCGTTCATCGTGCTGGGCTTCGCGCTGGGCGGGGTGTTCGCCATGCAGGGAGTGGGCCTCGTGGTCCTCTACCAGGCAACCGGCGTGCTCAACCTCGCCTACGGCGCGATCGGGGCTGCGGGTGCCTTCCTCACGTGGGAGCTGATCGACAACGACCTCGGGCCGCGTTGGCTCGCTTACCTCGCGTGCATCGCCTTCGCCGGTGTGGTCACGCTCGCGTACGGGTGGCTCTTCGGGCCCCCGTTCGCGGCTCGTGACCCACTGGTGAAGGCGACCGCGACGCTCGGCCTGCTGCTGATACTCGTCGGCTGGATGCAGTGGCACTACGGCGCGAACGCACACGCGTTCAAGCTGCCGAGCGAGAACCACTACTTCACGATCAGCGGAGTGCGCGTCACGTACACGCAGATGATCGGCATCGTCTTCCCGATCATCGTCACTGCGGGCACGGCGCTGTTTCTGCGCAAGAGCAAGCTCGGCACGGCGATGCGCGCGCTCGCCAATGATCGCGAGATCACCTCGATGCTCGGCGTGCCGGTCCGGCGCGTCGAGGCGGTCGCCTGGTTCGGTTCCGGCATCATCTGCGGCATCGCCGGCCTGCTGCTCTCCCAGCTGGTCGGCCTCGACGTCGTGAACCTCACCTTCTTCGTGATCGCTGCCCTCGCGGCCGCGCTCATCGGTCAGCTCAAGTCGCTGTGGGGGACCTTGATCGGCGGCTTCGTCATCGGCATCGTCCAGTCGTGCCTCGCGACGCCGAACACGATCTGGACGAACTCGGGGGCGTACCGCACCATGACGCCCGTTCGTGCTCGCGATCGTCGCCATCCTCTGGGTGGCGCGGAAGCGCCAAGTCATGGTGCAGACCTGACATGAGCGCGGTCCGCACCGCCGAACAGACCGACGCGGTCAACGACCCGTCGCCTCGTCTGCGCATCACCCCGAAGCGCATGCGTCAGATCGCGTGGGTTGTCGTCTTCATCCTCTTCGCGCTGTTCGGGCTCCCGTTCCTTCTGCAGAAGGGCTGGGTGCCGCTCCCGTCCCACAGCGCGGCCTCGTACTGGATCGGCATCTTCACCTATGTCGTCATCTACAGCCTTGTCACACTCGGCCTGGGCCTGCTGATCGGCAGGGTCGGCCTCGTGTCGCTGTGCCAGTTCATGTTGCTGTTGGTGGGCTCATGGGTCGCGGTTCGCTTCGACCAGCTGTGGCCCTGGCTTCCCTATCCCGCGGTGTTGCTCGTCGCGGGCATCGTCACGGGCGCGATCGGCACGCTCATCGGCCTTCCCGCACTGCGGCTGTCAGGTCTCTACCTCGCGCTCATCACGCTGATGGCGGCCGCGGCCATCACCGTGCTGCTCAAAGTGGAGCAGTTTCCGAACGGCGGCGGTGGGTTCTGGGGCGTCAAGCAGGGCAGCCCCATCTCCCAGATCAGTCGGCCGTCGATCGCGCTCGGCGACACCGCGTTCTACCGCTACTGCGTCTGCGTCGCGATCGTCATGTTCCTCATCGCGTTCTGGCACGTGAAGACCAAGCCAGGTCGCGCCTGGGCCGCGATCCGCCAGAGCGAAGCCACGGCGCTCTCGGCCGGGGTGCGGACGACCGTGTACAAGCTGTGGGCCTTCGCCCTCGCGGCGTTCTTCGCGGGGGTCGCCGGCGGCATGCTCGCCTCGCCGCCGGGCGTAAACATCAACCAGCTCAGGACCCAGGACTCGATCGCGATCTACGCGATCACTCTCGTCGGTGGCGTGTACACATTGGCGGGCGCGGTGGTTGGTGGCCTTGTGTTCCGGCTCGTGCCCGCACTCTTCGAGCAGTGGGGCATCGGCGTCGAGTGGTTCACGATCCTGTCGGGAGTAGGCATCTTGCAGGTCCTCCTCACCGCTCCCGGCGGCATCGCGCAGCAGGTGCCCCACGACTTCGGCAACCTCGGCAAGAAGCTCTTCGGCGCGGTGAGCGGAAAGAACAGGGCGGCCACAGGTCGATGCGCCCGTCGCTGCACCAACCGTGGTGCCCAACGTCGAGGCAGTGGAGCCGACGTCGTGATCGAGGTCGACGGCCTGACCGTCCGATTCGGCGGCGTCGTGCCGCTCGATCAGATGACGATCAACTTCTCCGCGGGCACGTGCGGGCTCATCGGGCCCAACGGCGCCGGCAAGACCACGTTCTTCAACGTCCTGAGCGGGTTCGTGCGGCCGGTCGCCGGCGTCGTTCGTGCGTTCGGTGAGGACCTGCTCTCGATGGCCGACTTCCGCCGCGCGCGCTGGGGTGTGCGCCGCACGTTCCAGACCGAGCAGGCGATCGCGAACCTGCCCGTCTACGAGAACGTGCTGCTGGTCCTCGAGCACACGAAAGGTGAGCGCTCCAGCCGCCGCCAGCAGGTGAAAAAGGCGATCGAGTTCGTGGGCCTCGGCGACGTCGCGCAGCGCGAGGTAGGCACATTCGGCGCCGCGCAACGCCGGCTCGTCGAGGTGGCGCGTGCCGTCGTCGGCACGCCGCGACTGGTGCTGCTCGACGAGCCTGCGGCCGGTCTTCCCGAGGAGGAGACGCTGCGGCTCGGCGACGTCATCCGCCGCATCCCGGGAGAGATCGGCGCGCAGGTGATCCTGGTCGACCACGACATGAGCCTCGTGTCGGGTTGTTGCGAGACGACCGCAGTGCTCGACTTCGGTCGTCTCATCGCTTCGGGGTCGACGCCCGAGGTGCTGCGCAACGAGCACGTGATCCGTGCCTACCTCGGCACCGAGGAGGACGTGTGACGCGGTCTCGACGGCTCCCGAGCGCACGGCGGCGACGTTGTCCATCGTCGACCTCTGCGTGCCGCGCGGCGGTCGCGAGGTGCTCCACGACGTCTCGATCGACATCGTGCCGGGCGAGGTCACCGCGCTGCTCGGACCGAACGGCGCCGGCAAGTCGACCCTCGTCCTCACGGTCGCCGGCGCGATCAAGCCGACGTCGGGCACGGTCAAGCTCGGCGACGAGGACCTCACGAAGCGCCGGCCCGAGAAGATCCGCCAGGCCGGCGTCGCGGTCGTGCCCGAGGGGCGCCGCCTGCTCCCCGCGTCTGACCGTCGCCGACAACCTGCGCGTCGCGACGTACGCGCTCGACGCCCGATGACGCGCGCCAGCGGCGTCGAGTACGCGCTCGAGCTGTTCCCCGAGCTGCGCGAGCGCTGGGATGCACCCGGGTCGCTCGCTGTCGGGTGGCCAGCAGCAGATGGTCGTGCTCGCCCAGGCGCTCGTCTCGCGCCCGACCGTGCTGCTCGTCGACGAGCTCTCGCTCGGCCTGGCGCCGCTGGTGGTGAAGCGTCTCGTGCCGACGCTCGGGGCGGTCGCGCGAGTCCGGCGTCGCGGTGCTGCTCATCGAGCAGTTCGCCCACGTCGCGCTCGGGCTCGCCAACGCGGCGTACGTCCTCGAGGGCGGGCGCATCCGCTACAACGGCACCGCGCAAGGAGCTGAAGGAAAACCCCGAGCGGCTCCACTCGGCGTACCTCCTGCGCACCTGATCGTGGAAGACCTCGCCGGCAAGGTCGCGGTCGTCACCGGGGCCGCGTCGGGCATCGGGCGTGCGCTGGCCGAGCGGTTCGCCGCCGAGGGCATGCGGGTCGTGCTCGCCGACATCGAGCGGCCCGTGCTCGAGCAGGCTGCGAACGAGCTCGCGGCGACAGGCGCCGACGTGGTCGCCGATCCCGACCGACGTGAGCCTCGAGGACGACGTCAACGCGCTCGCAGCGCAGACGTTCGAGACGTTCGGCGACGTGCACCTGCTCTGCAACAACGCCGGCGTCGGGAGCACGCGGCCTCCCGATCGTGGAGCTGCCGCTGCGGGACTTCGAGTGGGTGATCGGCGTCAACCTGTTCGGCGTCATCTACGGGCTGCGGGCGTTCTTGCCCCACATGCGCGCCAACGACGTCGGCCACATCGTGAACACGGCCTCGGTGTCGGGCCTCTATCACCTGCGTCGCATGGGGCCGTACAACGCCACGAAGGCCGCGGTCGTCGCGCTGAGCGAGACCTTGAAGTTCGAGCTCGACGCAGAAGGGCAGCCACGTCGGTGTGTCGGTGCTGTGCCCGAGCTGGGTGCGCACGAACATCTCGACCGCTGACCGCAACCGTCCCGAGCGGTTCGCGTACGAGCTCGACACCGAGCAGATGGAGCAGCTCAAGCAGTACAAGGCCAAGCGACGCGAGCAGCGCGACACGCTCGCGATCGAGCCGTCAGCCGTGGCCGACCAGGTGTGTGCGGCGGTCAAGGAGAACCGCTTCTACATCATCACCCATCCTGAGAGCGTCGCCGTGTTCGCCGAGCGGGCCGCTCGCATCGTCGGCGGGCGAGAACCCGATCGAGCCGCCTCAGTGAGCGCGCACGCGCACGACCGGGATCGTGCGACCTGCGCCGCTGGCCTTGACGTCGTAGTCCGCGTACGGCGGATAGATGCCGACCATGAGGTCCCACAGTCGGGCGCGTTCGGCGGCGTCTTCGACCGTCTCGGCGATGCCGTGCACGACGAGCGCCTTCTCCTGGATCGTCACCTGCGGGTCGGCGACGAGGTTGAGGTACCAGAGCGGGTGCTTCGGACGACCGCCGTACGACGCGATGAGGATGAAGTCGTCGCCGTCATGGCCGTAGATCAGGGCGTTGCGACGAAGCTGTCCCGACTTGCGGCCCCGGGTCGTGAGCACGATCGTCGGGAACCCGCGCCACATGTAGAACTCGCCGCCGTCGTTCTCGACGTACTGCCGGGTGTGGTCGGCCACCCAATCCGTTGCGCTGTCGAGGGGCTCGTCTGCTGCCATTCGACCGACGCTACCGTCTTGTCCGCGTTCGACTCCGTGTCGTCGACCCCGAGGGGGACACCATGACCGAGAAGGCCCAAGCCGAGCTGCTCGAAGACGTGTTGTCGCGCTACGAGGGCTCGCCGAACCCGCGTGCGCGCGAGATCTGCGAGGCCGCCATCCGTCACCTCCATGCGTTCGTGTCCGAGGTGAACCTCACCCGCGACGAGTGGTTCGCCGGCATCCAGTTCCTGACGCAGGCCGGGCAGAAGTGCGACGACACGCGCCAGGAGTTCATCCTGCTGTCCGACACGCTCGGCGTCTCGACGCTCGTCGAGATGATCACCCACGACGCGGGACGAGGGCAGCACCGAGAACACCGTGCTCGGGCCGTTCTACGTGCCCGGCTCGCCGCACCGGGCGAAGGGCGAGACGATGCTGGTCGACCCCGACGAGGGCGACCGCGTCGTCATCCGCGGCACGGTCACGGACAACGACGGCAAGCCGATCGCGGGGGCCACGCTCGACTGCTGGCAGAACGCGACCGCCGGGTTCTACGCCGTGCAGCAGCCCGGCATGCAGTCCGAGAACCTCCGCGGCATCTACACGACCGACGACGACGGCACCTACGAGATCCGCACGGTGCGGCCGGTGCCCTACCCGATCCCGTCGGACGGGCCGGCCGGCGACATGCTCAAGGCGAACAACCGGCGCTGGATGCGTCCGGGCCACACCCACATGTGGGTCCGCGCCGACGGCTACAAGGACCTCATCACCCACGTGTTCGACGAGGAGACCGACTACCTGCGCGACGACGCGGTGTTCGGCGTCCGCGACAGCCTGATCCGCCCGTTCGAGCCCGACGACAACGGCGAGCTGGCGACCACCTTCGACATCGTCCTCGACCGCGCGGTGAGCGTCGCCGAGCCCCAGGACGACAGCGGCACCGACAGCCCCACGATGCTCTACCTCGTCGGACGCGTCGATCGGGTCGTGCGGCGGGCGATGAACGAGGTGCTCGCCGCGCACGGCGTGTCGTTGAACCAGTACACGACGCTGAGCGTGCTGATCGCCGCGGAGGCTGTCGACGCGCAGCTCGCACGGCGCTCATGGTGTCCCGCAGTCGATGAACGAAGTGCTGCTCACGCTCGAGCAGCGTGGGCTCGTGCGGCGGCGCGCGCATCCCGAGCACGGCCGCATCCTCCAAGCCAAGTGACGCCAAAGGGACGCAGGCTCTGCTAGGAATGCGAGGCCGAGGTCGCCCGGCTCGAGGAGCGCATGATGCAGAGCTGAGCGCGCAGGAGCGGCGTTCGTGCGGAGCGCGCTGCTCGAGTGCGTCCACTCCCTCGACGGGGGCCTCATCCTCCACTGATGGCCGTGACCCATGCCTCGACCCGCCTTCCCGCGCACCCGAGCCTCGCCAACTCTGCAGTCAGTCTCGATCGCGCTCGACATCATCGACGCGCTTCCGACGCTCCGAGCTCAGCCTGAGTGAGCTCGCGTGTCGATCGGCGTTGTGAAGACAGGGCCCACCGCACCTCCGGGTGCTCCTGGAGCACGGGCTCTCGATCGCACCGAGGCCGTGGCTACCGCTGGGGCTGCATTCGCGAGTAGGACCACCTCGCCACCGAGCGCACCGCGTGAAGGACCGCGGGCTTCCGTTGCTCGTCGAGCTGCGCGACGCGCTCGGGCGAGACCGTGCAGATCGGCGTGCCGGCCGGCGCCGACGTGGTTTACGTCGAGCGCGTCGAGGGCCAGAGGCGCTGCGGTACACCACGAACCGCGGCGGTCACCAATCCACCGAATGAGCGCCGGCGAGGTGCTCGCCGCGGACAACCCCTACATGGTCGAGGCACGGATCAAGGC
>CAVUAV010000014.1:0-28321 GCA_963739555.1 uncultured Acidimicrobiales bacterium
CCTTCTTCTCCATCGTCGGGTCGCTCAGCATGTCGATCAGGAACGGGTCGTCGACCTGGAGGATGAACCCCGCCGCGACGATCGCCGAGGTACTCCTGGCGCATGGCCTCCACGACCTCGTGGGAGGATCTCCTCGTGTGACCCCGTAGTACTCGTTGCGCCCGAAGCCGCTGGGGCCCCGTCGAGGGCATGAAGACGTCGGCCACGTCGTAGTCCGCGATCGCTGCCTTGAGGTTGTCGATGTCGGTCTGCAGGGGCTCTTGCCCGATGTAGGTGATCGGCCCGCGGCAGATGATGCGGCGCAGGGGAGCGACAGTCGACGAGTACTTCTTGAAGTAGTCCGCGTAGTACTCGGGGAAGTCGTCGACCTCGACCTGCCACGACGGGGCCATGCGCGACTGGCCCATCTCGACCTCGAAGCCACCGAGTCGGTCCTTCACGTAGCCGAGGAAGCTGACTTTGCTCATCTCGCCGTCGGTGACGATGTCGATGCCGCACTCGACCTGCTGCCGCACCCGGTCTTTGACCGCTTCGGTCACCTGGAAGTCGAACAGCTCGTGGTCGTAGGGCTGGTCGTTCTCTTTCAGCTTCATCGTGTCGAGGAGCTCGACCGGTCGGGCCAGGCTGCCCACGTGGGTCGTGAGGATGCGGTCGGTGCTTCGCTTCATTTCTGGCTCCCGGGGACGTGTTCTCTAGCGGCCGTTGACACAGGTGATGTAGGTCCAGCATGCCTGGAACGTGGGGCGGCCGTGGAAGAGCACGTCCATCGCGTGGCGCATGAGCGCCAGGCGATCGTTCACGGCCTGCTCAGACGGCTTCGCGCCGTCGACCTTGTCGGTGCCGCCCACCCAGCCGAGCACTGCGTCGTTGTATGCGCACAGGAACTCGTACCAGTCCTGGACGCCGGCTTGCACGCTCGCCTCTCGTACGGACTCGACCTTCAGGCCCCCGAGCTCGAGAGTCTCGAGGTAGAAGTCGAGTGGTCGCGGCAGCAAGAAGACCTTGTCTCGGTACGCCGCGTGCGCCTTCATCCGCTCGGAGTTGTCGAGGTCGGCGGCGTACTGCGCGTACGCCGGATCGGTGCGGACGAGGCCTTCGGCGATCTCGCCCACGACCCAGACCGTCTCGTCGAGGATCCACTCGCTGCGACGTGCCCGCGGGTTGCGGATGTTCCCCGAGTTGATCAGCACGTGCCCGTCGGGACGCAGTGCCCTGAGCCACGACGCGACCGTGTCCGGGAGATCTGGGTAGAGGTGCACCGCGTTCGTCGAGGCGATGAGGTCGACGCCGCGTTCGAGCATCTCCGGACCGAGCACGTCTTCGAGGCGTTCGAGCCTCTTCTCGTCCTTGAGGAAGCGCAGCAGCCGGAACCCGACCTTCGGATCGTCGCGGAACTTCTCGACTGCGACGCGGAGGAACTTGGGCGAGCTGTCGACGATGATCGCGCCGACCTGGGCGTCGAACATCCGCAGCTTGAGGCGGTCGAGAAGGATGCCGGTGCCACCCGAGTAGTCGATCATGACGTCGCCATCGCCCAGGAGGTGCACGAGCTCCTCGACGGTCGGATCGAGGTTGCGGTACCAACCGTGACGATCGACGTTGTCGTACGCGGTGCCGAAGTCGTCGACCGGCTCCTGTGTCCAGGTCTCGTCGGGCACGCGGTCCCAACCTGGGGGCCACGCGAACGACGCGGCCGCGTGGCGGCCGTCGAGCGGCGCGCTCACCCCGCGGTGCAGCTCGACCAACGCCGCGACGTCCTGTGAGCGATGGCGGCCCCACCCGCAGTCGGTCGCGGCACCGAAGTCGTGCACGAACCGCTGCGCGGCGACGATGCGCGCCTTCGCGCCGGCGACGCCGTCCTCGAGGTGCAGCACGCCGAGGAAGAGCTGCGTCTCCGGACGCAGCTGCAGCTGCCCGAGCGTCTCGAAGAAGCGCACGTCGACGTGGTCGCCCTGCACGGGAAGGTGGATCCAGTCGAGCGACCGACCGAGGCTCAGCGTCAGCGCGTTCGCGATCTCGACGAGGGGCTGCGCGTTCAGCGGCCGCTCGGTGTGATGCCGCTCGTGGCCGTGGCAGAAGTGGTAGCCGAGCTGCACGTCTCCGGGCACGCTGCGCCCGAGCCGCACGAGGCGTTCGACGATGCTCGACCGGGGATCGTCGAACCACGTCGGCATGACGCCGTCGAGCATGGCGAACTCGAAGTTCGTGTCCCACTGCACCGCGAGCTGATCGTGCGGGATCGAGTCGAAGATCGTCGCGAGCTCGGTCAGCATCGCCGCCTCGTAGAGGGGCTCGATGCGAGCTTGGTCTTCGGGAGCGACGAACGCGGCGATCGGCGCGAGCGGGGTCGGCAGTGACACCTGGAAGCGACATTGCGAGGGGATGAGCCCGTCGCGCTTGCGGCGGGCGAAGATTCGGTACGAGCTCGTGGCCGCCTGCGCGTAGCCGAGCTGCTCGAAGCGCAGCGTGTCGATCGACTCGTCGTCGCTGACGCGCAGCCGCGGCAGGGCACGGTGCGAGTCGGCGCCGGGTGGGCACACTTCGAACTCGGGCCGCGAGCTGAGCACCGGGTACTGCCACACGATCCAGTCGGACCGGGGGCCGGTCTCGCCGTCCGGAATGCGGTCGACTCGGTCGCCCAGCTCGGACGCCGCCAGCTGGAAGACCTCGTCCGCGCTCCGAAGCGGGACGCTTCCGACGAGCAGCACCCCGCCTGTGACCAGGCCGTTCGTGTCGCCTGTCGCTTCCGCGGTCATGCGCGCACCTCCGTGCTCGGACCCCGAGACTCGGGAAGGTCAGTGTCCGGCGCGGCCGGGAGCGGGCCAAGCCCAGCGTTCGCCGCTCACGAACGAAGGGGGTGAACAGTGCGCTATGCGAATCGACGACTGCGCGGAGCGTGTGCGCATTGCGTTCACGTTGCGAGCGCATCTCAGGGAGGCTGACACCGTTGCTCAATTGCGTCGCGCCGTTGTACGGTTCGCCCGGCCACACCCGATAGGGGGAGGTGTGGGGGGAGCGGTGGCGGGTGAGTCGAACTTCCTGACTCGCATCGTCACCCGCGACATCGGGAGGGTTCATTCATGAAGCGTCTACTGCCGGTCCTACTTGCGACCGGTGCGCTCTTGTTCGCCGCGTGCGGAGATGACTCAGGGTCTTCGACCGCTACGACGGCGAGTGGAGGAGCAGCGACCACTGCCGGCGGAGGCGCGGCGACAACCGCGGCGGGAGGCTCGGCGACGACCGCAGCGGGCGCCGCCGCCGCGAGCACCAACATCCAGAAGCCCGGCGAGTGCGGCCTGAACACCGGTCAGAAGGCCACCGGCGACCCGATCAAGATCGGTTCGATCAACACCAACGTGCCCGGCATCGACTTCACGTGGATCTCGAGCATGACGAAGGCCTACTTCGACTGCGTGAACGACAACGGTGGAATCAACGGCCGTCCGATCCAGTACATCGAGGCGGACGAGCACGTCGATCCCGCCGAGATCGCGGGTCTCGCGAAGAAGCTCATCGAGGACGACGGCGTCCTCGGTCTCGTGGGCAACACCAGCCTCATCGACTGCAGCGTCAACGGCGCGTACTACGCGTCCAAGGGCTTCTTCCCGATCGTCGCCGGCGTCGACCAGGCCTGCTTCGAGAATCCCAACTTCTCCGCCGTCAACATGGGCCCGTACTACTCGAGCCTGGGCGGGGCGCAGGCCGCGCTTCGGCCGGCGCGAAGGGCACGATGGTCATCGTCACGCCGAACCAGCCCGGCGTCGACATCATCAACAGCGGCGTCGTCGACTTCGCTGAGGCGAACGGCCTCAAGGGCGTCAGCCTGAAGGAGGACGTGCCGATCGCCGACCCGGCGGTGCTGGCCCAGAAGCTCGTGCAGACCGCCGGCGACGGCGGCGCCGTCGTGCTCGACTTCACCGGCCCGGCCGTGCTCCCGTTGCTGCAGGCGATCGACTCGGCCGGCCTCATCGACAAGGTCATCTGGGCGAGCTCGACTCCGCCGAACGACCCGACGGTGGCCAAGGCGCTCAGCCCCGCATGGAACGGCAAGTTCCTCATCAACGCCGAGTTCAACACCCTCGACTCGGGCAAGCCGGATCAGAACCAGATGAACGAGATCCACGACAAGTACGCACCGAGCAGCGTGCCGATCTCGAGCTTCGCCCAGATGGGCTATCTCGCGGGTCGCGCGGCGACTGACGCGCTCTTGAGCATCAAGGGCGACATCACCGTCCAGAGCGTGAACCAGGCCTTCCAGAACATGAAGAACTTCTCCAGCGACCTGTGGTGCAAGCCCTGGTACTACAGCAGCACGATCGGCAAGAACGTGTCGAACAACACCGACATCACCGTCACCCCGCAGGACGGGAAGATGGTGCAGAGGGAAGATTGCTTCGAGATCGTCGCAATGGACTCCAACCCGCTCGCCCAGATCCGGCCGAAGGAGCAGGAGCTCGGTCTGAACTCCTGATCCGCGATCACATCTCTCTACCAGGAGCAGGGAGCCTGCAGCCTCGATGCCGAGCTTCGACGATCTCAAGCCGTTCATCGTGCTGGGCTTCGCGCTCGGCGGGGTGTTCGCCATGCAGGGAGTGGGCCTCGTGGTCCTCTACCAGGCAACCGGCGTGCTCAACCTCGCCTACGGCGCGATCGGGGCTGCGGGTGCCTTCCTCACTTGGGAGCTGATCGACAACGACCTCGGGCCGCGTTGGCTCGCTTACCTCGCGTGCGTCGCCTTCGCCGGTGTGGTCACGCTCGCGTACGGGTGGTTCTTCGGGCCCCCGTTCGCGGCTCGTGACCCACTGGTGAAGGCGACCGCGACGCTCGGCCTGCTGCTCATACTCGTCGGCTGGATGCAGTGGCACTACGGCGCGAACGCCCACGGGTTCAAGTTGCCGAGCGAGAACCACTACTTCACGATCAGCGGAGTGCGAGTCACGTACACGCAGATGATCGGCATCGTCTTCCCGATCATCGTCACTGCGGGCACCGCGCTGTTCTTGCGCAAGAGCAAGCTCGGCACGGCGATGCGCGCGCTCGCCAATGATCGTGAGATCACCTCGATGCTCGGCGTGCCGGTTCGGCGCGTCGAGGCGGTCGCCTGGTTCGGTTCCGGCATCATCTGCGGCATCGCCGGCCTGCTGCTCTCCCAGCTGGTCGGACTCGACATCGTGACGCTCACCTTCTTCATCATCGCTGCCCTCGCGGCCGCGCTCATCGGTCAGCTCAAGTCGCTATGGGGAACGTTGATCGGCGGCTTCGTCATCGGCATCGTCCAGTCGTGCCTCGCGACGCCGAACACGATCTGGGCGAACTCGGCGGCGTACCGCACCATGACGCCGTTCGTGCTCGCGATCGTCGCCATCCTCTGGGTCGCGCGGAAGCGCCAAGTCGTGGTGCAGACCTGACATGAGCGCGGTCCGAACCGTCGAGCAGACCGACACCGTCCCCGACCCATCGCCGCGTCTGCGCATCACTCCGAAGCGGATGCGTCAGATCGCGTGGGTGGTCGTCTTCATCCTCTTCGCGCTGTTCGGGCTCCCGTTCCTTCTGCAGAAGGGCTGGGTGCCGCTCCCGTCCCACAGCGCGGCCTCGTACTGGATCGGCATCTTCACCTACGTCGTCATCTACAGCCTTGTCACACTCGGCCTCGGCCTGCTGATCGGCAGGGTCGGCCTCGTGTCGCTGTGCCAGTTCATGTTGCTGTTGGTGGGCTCATGGGTCGCGGTTCGCTTCGACCAGCTGTGGCCCTGGCTTCCCTATCCCGCGGTGTTGCTCGTCGCGGGCATCGTCACGGGCGCGATCGGCACGCTCATCGGCCTTCCCGCACTGCGGCTGTCAGGTCTGTACCTCGCGCTCATCACGCTGATGGCGGCCGCGGCCATCACCGTGCTGCTCAAGGTGGAGCAGTTTCCGAACGGCGGCGGTGGGTTCTGGGGCGTCAAGCAGGGCAGCCCCATCTCGCAGATCAGTCGGCCGTCGATCGCGCTCGGCGACACCGCGTTCTACCGCTACTGCGTCTGCGTCGCGATCGTCATGTTCCTCATCGCGTTCTGGCACGTGAAGACGAAGCCCGGCCGCGCCTGGGCCGCGATCCGCCAGAGCGAGGCCACGGCGCTCTCGGCCGGGGTGCGGACGACCGTGTACAAGCTGTGGGCCTTCGCCCTCGCGGCGTTCTTCGCGGGGGTCGCCGGCGGCATGCTCGCCTCGCCGCCGGGCGTGAACATCAACCAGCTCAGGACCCAGGACTCGATCGCGATCTACGCGATCACTCTCGTCGGTGGCGTGTACACGTTGGCGGGCGCGGTTGTTGGTGGCGTCGTGTTCCGGCTCGTGCCCGCACTCTTCGAGCAGTGGGGCATCGGCGTCGAGTGGTTCACGATCCTGTCGGGAGTCGGCATCTTGCAGGTCCTCCTCACCGCTCCCGGGGGCATCGCGCAGCAGGTGCCCCACGACTTCGGCAACCTCGGCAAGAAGCTGTTCGGCGCGGTCACCGGAAAGAACAGGGCGGCAAAGGCAGTCGATGCGCCCGTCGCTGCACCAACCGTGGTGCCGAACGTCGAGGCAGTGGAGCCGACGTCGTGATCGAGGTCGACGGCCTGACCGTGCGATACGGCGGCGTCGTGCCGCTCGATCAGATGACGATCAACTTCTCCGCGGGCACGTGCGGGCTCATCGGGCCCAACGGCGCCGGCAAGACCACGTTCTTCAACGTCCTCAGTGGGTTCGTGCGGCCGGTCGCCGGCGTCGTCCGTGCGTTCGGCGAGGACCTGCTCTCGATGGCCGACTTCCGCCGGGCGCGCTGGGGTGTGCGCCGCACGTTCCAGACCGAGCAGGCGATCGCGAACCTGCCCGTCTACGAGAACGTGCTGCTGATCCTCGAGCACACGAAGGGTGAGCGCTCCAGCCGCCGCCAGCAGGTGAACAAGGCGATCGAGTTCGTGGGCCTCGGCGACGTCGCGCAGCGCGAGGTCGGCACATTGGGCGCCGCGCAACGCCGGCTCGTCGAGGTGGCGCGTGCCGTCGTCGGCACGCCGCGACTGGTGCTGCTCGACGAGCCTGCGGCGGGTCTTCCCGAGGAGGAGACGCTGCGGCTCGGCGACGTCATCCGCAGCATCCCGGGCGAGATCGGCGCGCAGGTGATCCTCGTCGACCACGACATGAGCCTCGTGTCGGGATGTTGCGAGACGACCGCGGTGCTCGACTTCGGTCGTCTCATCGCCTCGGGGTCGACGCCCGAGGTGCTGCGCAACGAGCACGTGATCCGTGCGTACCTCGGCACCGAGGAGGACGTGTGAGCGCGGTCTCGACGGCGCCCGAGCGCACCGCGGCGACGTTGTCCATCGTCGACCTCTGCGTGCCGCGCGGAGGTCGCGAGGTCCTCCACGACGTCTCGATCGAAATCGCTCCCGGAGAGGTCACCGCGCTGCTCGGGCCGAACGGCGCCGGCAAGTCGACCCTCGTCCTCACGGTCGCCGGCGCGATCAAGCCGACGTCGGGCACGGTCAAGCTCGGGGACGACGATCTCACGAAGCGCCGGCCCGAGAAGATCCGCCAGGCCGGTCTCGCGGTCGTGCCCGAGGGGCGACGGCTTCTCCCCGCTCTGAGCGTCGCCGACAACCTCCGCGTCGCGACGTACGCGCTCGACTCCCGATGAGGCGCGCCAGCGGGGTCGACTACGCGCTCGAGCTGTTCCCCGAGCTCCGCGACCGCTGGGAGGCCCCGGGTCGCTCGCTCTCGGGTGGCCAGCAGCAGATGGTCGTGCTCGCACAAGCGCTCGTGTCGCGCCCGACCGTGCTGCTCGTCGACGAGCTCTCGCTCGGCCTGGCGCCCTTGGTCGTGAAGCGTCTCGTGCCGACGCTCGGGGCGGTCGCGCAGTCCGGCGTCGCAGTGCTGCTCATCGAGCAGTTCGCGCACGTCGCGCTCGGGCTCGCCAACGCGGCGTACGTCCTCGAGGGCGGGCGCATCCGCTACAAGGGCACCGCGAAGGAGCTGAAGGAGAACCCCGAGCGGCTCCACTCGGCGTACCTCCTGCGCACCTGATCGTGGAAGACCTCGCCGGCAAGGTCGCGGTCGTCACCGGGGCCGCGTCGGGCATCGGGCGCGCGCTCGCCGAACGGTTCGCCGCCGAGGGCATGCGGGTCGTGCTCGCCGACATCGAGCGGCCCGTGCTCGAGCAGGCTGCGAACGAGCTCGCGGCGACGGGCGCCGACGTGGTCGCGATCCCGACTGACGTGAGTCTCGAGGACGACGTCAACGCGCTCGCAGCGCAGACGTTCGAGACGTTCGGCGACGTGCACCTGCTCTGCAACAACGCGGGTGTGGGGTCACGCGGCCTCCCGATCGCGGAGCTGCCGTTGCGGGACTTCGAGTGGGTGATCAACGTCAACCTGTTCGGCGTCATCTACGGGCTGCGGGCGTTCTTGCCCCACATGCGCGCCAACGACGTCGGCCACATCGTGAACACGGCCTCGGTGTCGGGCCTCTATCACCTGCGTCGCATGGGGCCGTACAACGCAACGAAGGCCGCGATCGTCGCGCTGAGCGAGACCTTGAAGTTCGAGCTCGACGCAGAAGGGAGTCACGTCGGTGTCTCGGTGCTGTGCCCGAGCTGGGTGCGCACCAACCTCTCGACGGCTGACCGCAACCTTCCCGAGCGGTTCGCGTACGAGCTCGAGACCGAGCAGATGGAGCAGCTCAAGCAGTACAAGGCCAAGCGACGCGAGCAGCGCGACACGCTCGCGATCGAGCCCTCAGCCGTGGCCGACCAGGTGTGTGCGGCGGTGAAGGAGAACCGCTTCTACGTCATCACGCATCCTGAGAGCGTCGCCGTGTTCGCCGAGCGGGCCGCTCGCATCGTCGGCGGGCGAGAACCCGATCGAGCCGCCTCAGTGAGCGCGCACGCGCACGACGGGATCGTGCGACCTGCGCCGCTGGCCTTCACCTCGTAGTCCGCGTACGGCGGATAGATGCCGACCATCAGATCCCACAGTCGGGCGCGTTCGGCGGCGTCTTCGACCGTCTCGGCGATGCCGTGCACGACGAGCGCCTTCTCCTGGATCGTCACCTGCGGGTCGGCGACGAGGTTGAGGTACCAGAGCGGGTGCTTCGGACGACCGCCGTACGACGCGATGAGGATGAAGTCGTCGCCGTCATGGCCGTAGATCAGGGCGTTGCGACGAAGCTGTCCCGACTTGCGGCCCCGGGTCGTGAGCACGATCGTCGGGAACCCGCGCCACATGTAGAACTCGCCGCCGTCGTTCTCGACGTACTGCCGGGTGTGGTCGGCGACCCAATCCGTTGCGCTGTCGAGGGGCTCGTCTGCTGCCATTCGACCGACGCTACCGTCTTGTCCGCGTTCGACTCCGTGTCGTCGACCCCGAGGGGGACACCATGACCGAGAAGGCCCAAGCCGAGCTCATCGAAGACGTCTTGTCGCGCTACGAGGGCTCGCCGAACCCGCGTGCGCGGCGAGATCTGTGAGGCCGCGATCCGTCACCTCCATGCGTTCGTGTCCGAGGTGAACCTCACCCGCGACGAGTGGTTCTACGGCATCCAGTTCCTGACGAGGGCCGGTCAGATGTGCGACGACACGCGGCAGGAGTTCATCTTGCTGTCCGACACGTTCGGCATCTCGACGCTCGTCGAGATGATCAACTACGACGCGGGAGAGGGCTCGACCGAGAACACCGTGCTCGGACCGTTCCACGTGCCCGGCTCACCGCACCGCGCGAAGGGCGAGACGATGCTCGTCGACCCCGACGAGGGCGATCGTGTCGTCATCCGCGGCACGATCACGAACGAGGACGGCAAGCCGGTGGCTGGGGCCACGCTCGACTGCTGGCAGAACGCGACCCACGGGTTCTACGCGGTGCAGCAGCCCGGCATCCAGTCCGAGTTCAACCTGCGCGGCATCTACACCACCGACGACGACGGCACCTATGAGATCCGCACGGTGCGGCCGGTGCCCTACCCGATCCCGTCCGACGGGCCAGCCGGCGACATGCTCAAGGCGAACAACCGGCGCTGGATGCGTCCCGGCCACACCCACGTCTGGGCCCGCGCCGACGGGTACAAGGACTTGATCACGCACGTGTTCGACGTCGAGAGCGAGTTCCTGCGCGAAGACCCGGTGTTCGGCGTCCGCGACAGCCTGATCCGCTCGTTCAAGCCCGACGACGACGGCGAGCTCGCGACGACGTTCGACATCGTGCTCGAGCGCGCGTGAGCGTCGCCCAGCCCCACGACGACAGCGGCATCGACAGCCCAACGATGCTCTACCTCGTCGGAAGAGCCGATCGGGTCGTGCGGCGGGCGATGAACGAGGTGCTCGCCGCCCACGGCGTGTCGCTGAACCAGTACACGACGCTGAGCGTCCTGGCTGGCCGCGGAGGCCTGTCGAACGCGCAGCTCGCCCGTCGCTCACTGGTGTCACCGCAGTCCATGAACGAGGTGCTGCTCGGGCTCGAGCAGCGCGGGCTCGTGAGGCGGCGCGCGCATCCCGATCACGGGCGCATCCTCCAAGCCCAAGTGACGCCGAAGGGACGCAGGCTCCTCGAGGCATGCGAGGCCGAGGTTGCCGGGCTCGAGGAGCGCATGATGCAGAGCTTGAGCGCGCAGGAGCGGCGGTCGCTGCGGAGCGCGCTGCTCGAGTGCGTTCACTCCCTCGACGGGGGCCTCATCGGCCGCTGATGGCCGTGACCCAATGCCCTGCGACCCGCCCTCCCGCGCAGCACGAGCCGGCCGACTCTGCAGTCTGTGTCGATCGCGCTCGACATCATCGATGCGCTCTCCGATGCTCCCGAGCTCAGCCTGAGTGAGCTCGCGCGCCGCATCGGTGTCGCGAAGAGCACGGCCCACCGCACCTGTGCGGTGCTCGCCGAGCGTGGGTTGCTCGATCGCACCGAGGCGCGGTGGCTACCGGCTGGGGCTGCGATTCGTCGAGTACGGCCACATCGCCACCGAGCGCACCGCGGTGAAGGATCGCGGGCTCCCGTTGCTCGTCGAGCTGCGCAACGCGCTGGGCGAGACCGTGCAGATCGGGGTGCCGGCCGGCGCCGACGTGGTGTACGTCGAGCGCGTCGAGGGCCAGAGAGCGCTGCGGTACACGACGAACTCGCGGCGGTCACCGATCCACCGATCGAGCGCCGGCAAGGTCCTGGCCGCGTACAACCCCGACATGGTCGAAGCACGGATGAAGGCGGGGCTCACGCCGAGCACCGGGTACACGATCGTCGTGCCCAAGCTGCTGGTCGCCGAGCTCAGGCAGGTGCGGGCCCAGGGGTTCGCCCGCAGCGTCGACGAGACCGAGCTGGGCTTGTCGTCACTCGCGGTGCCGGTCCGGACTGCCGTGGACGGTCCGGTGATCGCGGCCATCTCGATGGTGGGGCCGACGGCGCGCGTCATCGGGGAGCACGAGGCGCATCACGTGGCGACGCTGCAGGCGGGAGCGAAGAAGCTGGGCGACGCGATCGGCAAGGGCGAGTACGCGCTCCGTCGCCGACACCGCTGAACGAGCCGAACCCCAGCGAACTCGCGCGAGTAACCGGCCACTTCCGGCCCCGGCTATCAGAACGAGATCACGGCGCGGGCGACCTCGCCTCGCTTCATCGCCGCGAAGCCGTCGTTCGACCTGGTCGAGGGAGATGACGTCGGACACCATCGACTCGAGGTCGAGCAGGCCGCGCTCCCAAAGGCCGATGTAGCGAGGGATGTCGACGCGGGGTCGGGTGCCGCCCATGAACACGCCGACGAGCGACTTCGCACGACGGAGGGGGAGCGCTGGCAGCTGCAGCTCGGCGTCGTCCGAGAAGACGCCGACGACGTAGGCGCGACGGCCGGGTGCGGCCATCTCGAATGCCTGCCGAGCGGTGTCGGCGCGGCCGATGACCTCGAAGGCGTGGTCGACGCCTTCGCCCGTGAGCGCCCGCACGGCCTCGACGGGGTCGACCTGCGAGGCATCGACGGTTTCCGTCGCCCCGAGCTTCTGCGCGAGATCGAGCTTGGCCGGCGACAGGTCGACCGCGACGATCCGCGAAGCACCCGCGATGCGAGCGCCCTGGACCACGTTGAGGCCGACGCCGCCGCATCCGATGACGGCGACGGTGTCGGTGGGGCGGACTCGGGCGACGTTGAACACCGACCCGAGGCCGGTGACCACCGCGCAGCCGACGATCGCGGCGAGCGTCGGTGGCATCGACGCCGGCACCCGCACCAGCGCACGTTCGTCGACGAGCATGCGATCGGTGAACGATCCGATGTTCGCCATCGTCCCGAGGGCGCGCCCGTCGGCCGTGAGGAGCCGTGCCCGCTCGCCGCGGGGTCGCCGCGTCGCGTTCGGGTTCGAGCACACGAACGGCTCACCCTGCTCGCAACGAGCGCACGTGCCGCAGCCGACGACGAGGCACGTGACGACATGGTCGCCGACTCCGACCGACTCGACCCCTGGCCCCACCGCTTCGACGACACCGACGGCCTCGTGGCCGAGCAGCACTGGACGTGGCCGGGTGAGCACTCCGTCGAGGTAGTGGAGGTCGCTGTGGCACAGCCCCGTCGCCAGGGTGCGCACCGCGACCTCGCGAGGCCCCGGCGAGTCGACGTCGATCTCGGCGACGACGAGGAGGTCGGATCCGTCATCGAGCACTGCCCCCACGGCCATGCCTCGGACCGTAGCCCGCTCGGTCGTGCGCAAGATCGTGCGTGATGCGAACGGTCCGGGACGGGGTCACGGGCGCGTCGATAACATCCGGCCGCACGCCGGATGCTTGGGGGAGTTGCCGTGGCTGAGATCGTTCCCGTCGACCAGTTCCTCGACTGGTACCCGGGGTGGACACCCGAGCTCACTGACAGCCCATGGGTGTCCGAACGGAGCGGCCCCTTCCGGAAGGAGGACGAGAGCCGCTTCTGGTTCGTCGACTTCCACTGGCCTCGCGGCTTCTCGCCGATCGGTTACCTCTACGTCACCGACTGCGCGTCATGGGGCACGCAGACCGCGGCGCACTTCCTGCCGCTCCCGCCGGCGAAGGGTCTGGTCCAGCGCATGGGCGGCCCCTTCCCCTACGAGGGAGAGGTCAGCACGACCTCCGAGTGGGAGCTCGGCTTCCGCGCCCAGCGCATCGAGCGCAACATCCCGCAGTTCCTCCAGAACTTCGACGCGATCTGGGATGCCCGCAAGTGGGAGCTCGAGCTCGGGTTGGGCTACTTCGAGAGCTACGACTTCGCGGGCAAGTCCCTCGCCGAGATCGGTCAGTTCATGGTCGACGCGCGCACGTTCCACAAGCGCGCGTGGGAGATCCACTTCGAGCTGATGTACCCGTTGCTCGGGATCTACCTCCAGATCTACGGGCTGTGCGCGTCGAACGAGATCGATCCCGGGCAGGTGGCGAAGTTCTTCCAAGGTCGCGACTCGCGGATCATGGAGAACGACCGAGCGATGTGGCAGCTCGTGAGCGAGGCGAAGCGACTCGGCGTCGCCGACCACTTCAAGACCGAGCCCGAGCAGATCCGCGACCGCCTCGCGGGCGCCGGCGGCAACGCGTCGGTATGGCTCACGCAGTTCGACGACTTCCTCGAAGGTGCACGGCTGGCGCACCGAGGGCATCGCCGACACGAACATCCCGTCGTGGATCGAGAACCCGGCCTCACCGCTCGGCCAGATCCGCAACTTCCTCGAGATGGACGAGCCGCACGACTTCGAGAAGGCAGCGGCCGCGGCGCGTGCCGAGCGCGACGAGGCGGTCGAGTCCGCGCGCTCGCAGCTGAGCGGTGAGATGCTCGGCGCGTTCAACGAGCTGCTGGCGATCAACCAGGTCGCGAACTTCGCGTGGTGGAACGAAGACCACAACCACTACATCGACCTGCGGGCGTCGATCCCGCTGCGCAGAGCAGCGCTGGCGCTCGGCGCAGCCGCCGGCGCGGACACCTACGACGACGCGCTCTTCCTCTTCTTCCCCGAGTTCATCGATGTGTGCTCGGGCCGCAAGCAGTGGAAGGACCTGCAGTCGATCGCCACCGCTCGCCACGAGTACTACGACCACTACAACGCGATCCGCGACACCATCCCCAAGGTCGTCGGCACGCTGCCCGACAAGATCGAGGATCCGGTCCTCATCGAGATCTTCGGGATGCACGACCACTACTTCGAGCGGATGAAGAGCGACCCCTCGTCGACTCAGATGTCGGGCTTCCCGGCGTCGGCGGGCACGGTCACAGGGAAGGCTCGGGTCATGGTCTCGGCGACCGAGCTCTTCGACCTCGAGGAGGGGGAGATCCTCGTGTGCGAGGCGACGTCGCCGAACTGGACTCCTGCGTTCGCGATCATCGCCGCCTGCGTCTGCGACGGCGGCGGGTCGCTCACCCACGCGGCGATCGTGAGCCGTGAGTACGGCATCCCGTGCGTCGTGGGCTGCTCGGTGGCGACCTCGCGCATCAAGACCGGCGACCTCATCGAAGTCGATGGATCGAAGGGGACCGTGACCATCCTCGAGCGCGCCGGCTGAGCGCTAGACGGCGACCTGCTCGTCGTGCGGCGCGGCCTCATCGATGAGGCGCTGCAACATGCGGCGTGCGCGCAAGGGCCCCGCGTCGATGCTGAGCATCACGGGCCGCAGGGCGTCGGGCCCTCCCGCGCGGTCGTACGCGCGCTGCTGGGCCTCCACCATGGGGCGGTCCTGCTCTTCGAACGCGAAGCGGCGGAGGCGAGTGAGCTGCTCAGCGACTCCGGCCTCGGTCTCCTCGGGCGGCAGGCCGCCGAGCTGCACGGCGGCGATGTGGTACATGCAGCTGTGCGCGTCGATCGGCGTGAGGATGTGCGTGCCGATCACCGTCATCCCGGCCTCGCGCGCTGCGCCCGGGGGGCATACCCCGGCGTGGTTGCGCAGCGAGGCCGGAGCGTCCCAGCGCATCTCGGCCCAGGTGTCGACCGGCTCGCCGTCGTTGCGGTACATGAGGTCGAACAGCTTCGACGGCGCGACGCCGTATGAGGTGCGGGTGACGAAGAGCGTCGTGCCTTCCTCGCGGATCTCGGTCTCGGCGCCGACCATGCCGCTGTGGCCGAGCAGGCCCTCGTGGAGGAAGTTCACGTGGCTCAGGTCGAGGAGGTTGTCGACCATGAGCCGGTAGTCGACGTCGAGCACCATGTGATCGCGCTTGCTGACGACTCCGGGAGCGCCCTCGTCGAGGTAGGAGAAGTCGGGGATGAGCGACGCGTCGGCGGCGCTCGCTGCCGATCCAGACCCACACGAGCGTGTGGCGAACCTCGACGGTGAACGACGCTGAGGTGCAGCGCGGGCGTGATGCGGCCCGGTGCCGTGCGGGTTCGCCACGCACGTGCCGTTCGAGTCGTAGCGCAGGCCGTGGTACGGGCACTGCACCTCGTCGCCGCACAGCCGACCCTGGCTGAGGGGAGCGAAGCGATGCGCGCACTGGTCCTCGATGGCTGCGACGCTGCCGTCGAGCTTTCGATAGAAGACGATCGGTTGCTCGCAGATCGTGCGGGAGACGAGCTCGATCAGTGGAGAGGTCGTCGTCCCACATCGCGACGTACCACGTGTTGCGCAGGTGCTCCATGAGTGCAGTGTGCGCGGAAGCGACGCCGGACGACGAGTCAGGGCGTCCCTCCCTGGCGAACGCCCCGAAGTGGTGTCGCTACCAGGGGTGGACGGACCCGTCCCAGCGCCGGAACGTGCCGGAGTCGTCGAGGGTGAGGCCGTAGACCATCGAGACGATGCCGGCGGCACCCTCTTCGACGGGCATGTCCGCGCGCGAGCCGCCCATGTCGGTCTTGAGGAAGCCGGGGTGGATGCAGACGACGGTGATGCCGGCGTCGCGCAGGTGCACCGACTGTCTCACGCTGATCATGTTGAGCGCCGCCTTCGACGCCGTGTAGCTGACGTCGCGACCGAGGGTGTGCGCGACCTCCATCGAGCCCGCTTGCGACGAGACGTTCACGACTCGCGGGTGCGTCGATGCGCGAAGGCGATCGAGCAGCGCGCGGGTGAGCAGCATCGGTCCGACCGCATTCACGCGCATGACCTCGAGGAAGTCGTCGCCGCTGATCTGCAGCACGTCGCGTGCGCCGTCGTCGACGCCGAGCGCGCGGGCGTCGATGCCCGCGTTGTTGTAGAGGACGTCGACGGGCGCGGGCCCCAGCGCATCGGCGAACGCCTCGATGGAAGCCTCGGATGCCAGGTCGATTGGCAGCACGTGCGGCGTGAGCGCGAGCAGCTCGCCCGCCTCGTTGGGTCGCCGGCACCCGGCCCACACCTCATCGCCCCGCGCGGTGTGCTGTCGCGTGAGCTCGAGACCGAGGCCCCGGTTCGCACCGGTGACCACGATGCGTCCGGTCAAGAGATGTCCAGGCCGTCGGTGAGCTCGGCGACGATCGCGGCGGCGGGCACGCGGCCGTGCACGGCGTCGACACCCGTGCCCGCGTAGAGCGGCATCGCCTCGATCTGTCCGGTGGTGGCCGTCGTGGGTGGCGAGGTGTTGAATCGCTCGAGCGCGTGCTGCGAGCCATCGGCTGCGGTCATCGCGCCGACGGGATCGGGTCCCGGCTTCTCGACCGCTTCGACGCACGATGCGAGCACTCGGTGCGGGGCGTCGGGCCATCCGAGCGAGAACGCCTCGGTCATCACGGTGTCAGCGGCCGTCGCTGCGCTCAGCATCTCGACGTACTGCTCGTGCGCGGCGGACTCGGCGGCGGCGACGAACCGGGTGCCGACTCGCACCGCGTCGGCGCCGAGCGCGAGCGCCCGCGCGACGTCGGCGCGCGTGCCGATGCCGCCGGCCGCGACCACGGGCACGTCGACCGCCTCGCGGACGCGCGGGATGAGCTCGTGGAGGGGGATCGTGCCGCGGACGTGCCCGCCGGCCTCGACGCCCTGCGCGATCACGTACTGGCAGCCGACGTCCACCGCGGCCTTCGCCTCGTCGACCGAGCCCACCTGCCAGCCGACGATCACGCCCTCTCGTACGAACGCCACATCCGGTGCGGCCCAGAACATCTCGATGACGGGGACCCGCTCCGCGACCGCATCGACGAGCTCGGGCGTGGCGAAGAGCGCGAGCAGCGTGGCACCCACGGGGCGATTGGTGCGACCGAGGACGTCGTCGATCTCGGCGATCGCCGCGTCAGGCTGGTGCCGGCTGAACGCGAGCATCCCCAGCCCTCCGGCCTCGGAGACCGCCGCCGCCAGCGCGGGCGTCGCGACGCGCCCCATCCCCGCTTGCTGCAACGGCAGCCGGCAGCCGACGAGCGTGCAGAAGCGATTGCTCACGCGTCTCCCGTCTCGATCCGGTGGTAGTAGGCGTGCCACTCCACGAGCTGGTCACCGCGCAACGTCCAGACCTCCGCCGCTCGGGCCGCCCGTAGCGATCCGTCGGCCGTGCGGTACCTCGACTGCCATTCGACGGCGACGGTGTCACCGTGAGCGGCGCGCAGCGTCTTCGTCAGCTCGTAGTCGCGGCGAGAGACCTCGCCGAAGCCCAATCGCTCGACGTGGAACCGGCGCACCTCGTCGAGGCCGCTCGCCACCCTCTCGCCGTCCCAGTAGACGATCGCGTCGGGGTGGAAGAGCCGCATGATCGCGTCGAGGTCTTGCGCGCCGTAGGCCTCCTCGGCCAGGCGGACCAGCCGGCGCGCTCGCGACTCGGGAACGAGGCCCAGCAGCTCACTCGCGAGCTCGACCGCGGGTCGCACGTCCATCGGATCGACGTGGATGCCGAACATGCCGACGGCGCGGGCACCTTCCACGCATTCGGGCGTGTCGTCCAGGAAGACGACGGCGCTCGGATCGACGCCCAGGGCCTTGGCGGCGGCGAGATAGGGCTCGGGTGCCGGCTTGCGCACGCCCACATCGGTCGAGTCGACGAACGCGTCGAGATCGCGGAACTCGGGCCGACCTTCGAAGAAGTCCGGACCGTTGATCGAGTACGCGTCGTTCGAGAGCACGCCCACTCGCTTGCCGGCGCGCTTCGCGGACTGCATGAGCGCGACCGACTCGGGCACGACGAGGCTCTCGGGCACGGTGCCGGACACTTCGCGGTACAGCGCACGCCAGTCGTCGAAGCCTGCTCGGCGGGCGACGGTGTCCCAGTAGTCGTAGAAGCCGATCTCGCCCTTGAGCCGCTGCTGCCACAGCGGGTCGTTGTCGGGGTCGTACGGGCCGCGCTCGGGGATGATGGTTCCCGTGGCGGCTTCGTACGCGTCGAGCCCGCGCCACATCGAGCTCATGATCACGTCGCCGAGGTCGAGCAGCAGCGCCTCGTACGTCGGCGTCACGGCGCGCAGAAGCGCGCCACGGCCTCGCGTGCGTCCTTCGACTCGTCGAGCACGAGGTGCCCCGCGTTCGGGAACGTCTCGACTCGCGCGTTCGGCAGCTTCGCGGCCCAACCGGGTGCGAGTGCGGGCGGCAAGAGCTTGTCGTCGTCGCCCCACACGATGAGCGTCGGGAGGTCGACCCGCGGGAGCCACTTCGCGAGCACCCGATCGTACGGCTGCTCCCACGTGATGATCGCGGTCGTGCGCGTCTCGCGGTAGCGATCGACGGTGAAGTCGACATCATGCGGGTCCTCGGGCAGGAACGGGAGGATCGTGTTCATGTCGTGGACGAGCCGCGGCGCGAGCTCTTCGGGCGGGATCGTGAAGAAGTCCTGCACCTCGACGCCGGGAACGCGGAGCCCGGCGGGCGCCACGAGCACGAGGCGGCGCAAGCGGTGCTTCTGGTCGATCGCGAACCGCGCTCCGATGCGTCCGCCGAGCGAGAAGCCGACGAGGTTCACGCCCTCTTGCAAGCCCATCTGGTCGAAGAGCTCGACGTAGTGGAGGACGACGTCGCCCACGTCGCGCAGGCCCTCCATGTCGGCCGACTCACCGAACCCCGGGTGGTACGGGATCAGGACGCGGAACGAGGAGGTCCACGGTTCGGCAAACGCCCATCCGTGGAACGTGCCTCCTCCGTGGAAGAAGACGAGCGGCGGCGCGTCAGGGTCGCCCGCCGCGAGCACGACGGTCTCGGTGCCCTGCACGTCGAACGTGAGCTTGTCGAAGGTCACGGTGCTCACGCTGCGGCCACCTTCTTCTTGCGCAGGCGAGGGATGACCTCTTCCGCGAACAGCGTCGTGTTCTTCACGACCTTCCAGCTCGGCATGTCGCCGATCGTGAGGTTCAGGTTCACGCGGCTCGTGCCCGCGGCCTCGATCCAGCTGCCCACCGCGTCGGCCACCTGCTCGGGCGTGCCCGCCACGATTCGGTTGATCGCAACGAGGTCGTCCCAGTTGGCCGACCCGTGCACGTCGGGTGCCTGCACGCGCTTGCGGAACTCGGGAACCGTCACGTAGCCGGGGGGCACGAGGTAGCGGGGCGTGGTGCGCAGCGCGTCCTCGAAGAAGTACATGAGGTGCGGCATGAACTCCCGCTGCGCGAGCTCTTCGTTCTCGGCGACGTAGGCGAAGATCCCGATCGTCACCTTGTCGGGCGTGACGTCGTGGCCGTGCGCCGTGAGCCGCTCGCGGTACTGGTCGAACACGCGGAGCTGCACCTCGGTCGGGATGAACACGACCGAGTAGCCGAAGCCGAGCTCGGCCGCGAGCTCGATCGTCTCGGGTGAGCCAGTGCCCACGATGTAGCACTCGGGATAGGGCTGCTGCACCGGCTTCGGCCACGGGTTCAGGTACCGATAGCTGTAGAAGTCACCCGCGTAGCTCTGCGGCCCGTCGTCGGTCCAGCACTTGAGGATGATGTCGAGCGACTCTCGGAACCGGGCGCGCGCCGTCGCGGGGTTCACCGCGTTCGCCCAGTACTCCATGCCCGTGCCGAGCGGGAACGCGACGCGCAGTCGCCCGCGCGACATCACGTCGAGCATGGCGTACTCCTCGGCGAGGCGGTTCGGGTACTCGAAGTTCGGGGGGGTGCCGAACACGCTGACCCAGCCCTTGGTCTGGGGGATCAGCGCCGCAGCCGTGAGGTTCGGTGCCGGGTTCATCGTGTACTGCGTGTTGTGGTGCTCGTTGAGCACGATGCCGTCGTAGCCGAGCTTGTCGGCGAGCACCATCTCGTCGAGGTACCGGTTGTACAGCTCGCTGCCGAGCTTCGGGTCGTAGTTGCTGTTGGGGAAGTCGACCCAGAGCGACGCACGCTCTTTGTGGTTCGCGGGCAGGTTCGTGTAGGGAAAGAAGTGGAAGTAGTGGAACTCAGTCTCGTCGACGAGACCCATGACACCCCCGGTGCGGTCGTGGACGGATGTGGTCTACTTCGCGTCGCGGAGGAACGCCACGACGCGGGCGCCGACCTCGTCGGGCGCGTCCCACTCGAGGAGGTGCCCGGCGCCGTCGATCACCTCGGCGGGGACGCCCCCCTCGACCCAACGCGCAGACACGCCGGGTGGCAGCAGCTCGTCCTGCTCGCCCCAGAGCGACAGCCGCGGGCAGCGGATGCGGTGGAGGCGTGAGGCCTGGCCACGATCGCCGAGCGGCCACAGCAGGTTCGCTGCCGCGACGTCGCTCAGGTAGCGCGCGACGGGACCGTCGTCCGGGCCGAGCTCGCTGAACCGATCGAGGAACGGCTCGGGCACGCCCTTCGCGAACAGGTGCTCCATGCGATCGGGCGTCGGCACGGCGTAGAGGTCGATGCCTTGGTTCGCGTCGTCGAAGATGCCGAAGGGGGCGAGCAGAGCGAGCGCGCTGACAGCCTCGGGGCGATACGCGGCGAGGTCGACGGCGAGCATGCCGCCGACCGAGGCGCCGACGACCGGGCACGGAAGCCGTACTCCGCTCGCGTCGATCGCGTCCCACAGGACCGTGAGCCAGCCGAGGTAGTCGTCGGGAGCGACGAAGTCCCAGCTCGCGTCGAAGCCCTTGATGCGAGGGACGACGACGTTGAACCCTGCCGCTTCGAGCTGCGACAGCAACGGGGACGGGGCGGGATGACCCGCGATGCCGAAGAGGTAGAGGAGGTCGCGCTCGCCCGCCATCAGACGGCCGTCGCGTTCGCGGGCCACCAAGGGTCGTCCACGTCAGCGAAGATCGTGCGCAGTGCAGGCGCGACCTTGTCGCCGAAGAGCTTGGTGTTGTAGCGGGTGAGCTCGTCGCTCATGTTCCCGAAGTGCAGCGCGGTGAGCAGGTGTCCGCAGTTGAACGTCTTCGCGACCTCTTCGAGGGTCTCGCGCACCGTGTCGGGGCTCCCGATCACGACGTAGCCCTTCTCGACCATCTCGTCCCAAGTGAGGTCGTGCTTCTGCTGCTTCGTGCGTGCGATCTGGCGCACTGCAGACTTGTACCTCGCCCGCACCGATGCCTCGGTCACGTAGCCGGGCGGGTCCGCGTAGCCGGCGTACACGTGCAGCGACCGGTTGAAGAAGTACTCGGCCGGCTCCTTGTAGAGCTTGTAGGCCTCGGCGTCGGTGTCACCCACGCCGATGAACTGCACGAAGGCGAGTCGGTGCGGGTTCGGCTCCTTGCCGTTCGCCTCGACGCGGCGCCAGTAGTTCCCGACGTTCTCGCGTGCGAGCAGGTGGCCGTAGTACGACAACGCGCCGTACACGTAGTCGTTCCTCGCGCAGAAGTCGTAGGTCTCGACCGAGCCGCCGCCGGGGATCCAGATCGGCGGGTGCGGCTTCTGCAGCGGCCGCGGGATCGCGTTCACGGTGCGCATCTGCGTGAACCGTCCGTTGAACGCGAACGGCTCGGGCTCTGTCCACGCCCGCGTGATGAGGTCGATCGCCTCTGCGTACTTGGCGCGCAACGTGCCGGGGTTCGCGCTGTAGGCGTAGGCGGTGTCCATCGACGTGCCCACCGGAAAGCCTGCGATCAGCCGGCCACGCGACATGAGGTCGATCACCGCCATCTCCTCGGCGACGCGCACCGGCGGGTTGTACAGGGCCACCGAGTTGCCGAGGATCGTGATCGCGGCGCGCGAGGTGCGTGACGCGAGGACCGAAGCGAAGAGGTTCGGCGACGGCATCAGCCCGTAGCCGTTGGCATGGTGCTCATTGATGCCGATGCCGTCGAACCCGCACTCCTCGGCGTAGACGAGCTGGTCGATGTACTCGTCATAGGCCTCCGCGATCACTTCCGGATCGAACAGGGCGGGGTCGATGTCGACCCAGACGCTGCGGTGGTTCTTGTTGAACTCCTCCGGCAGCTTCGGGTACGGCATGAGGTGGAACCACAAGAGCTTCACCTCCCCACCGTGCCGGGCGGGGGTTGAAAAGTCCACGACCGACTCGGACACGGATCATGTCTGAACCGATAACGTTCGCGGTGATGCCCAAGGCCGACGTCCGGCACCTGAGGTACTTCGTCGCGGTCGCCGAAGAGCGCCACTTCGGGCGGGCGGCCGCTCGGCTCCACGTCACGACGCCACCGCTCTCGCAGCGCATCCGCGAGCTCGAGGAAGACCTCGGCGTGCGGCTCTTCGAGCGGACCAGTCGTCGCGTGATGCTCACTGCGGCGGGCGAGCGGCTCCTCGTCGAGGCGCGCGACGTGCTCCGCGCGATGGAGCGCTTCGACTCGGTCGGCGCCGAGCTCGCGACCGCGGCCACGGCCCCGTTGCGAGTCGGCTACTGCCACGGCAGCGAGGGTGGAGTCATGCGGGCCATCGGCGCGCTGCTCGCCGAGCAGCCCGAGGTGGCCGTGCGCCCGGACGGCCTCACCTCGCTCACGATCCTCGACGGCCTCCGCTCCGGCACGCTCGCCGTCGGCATCGTTCGGGCGCCCGTCGGTGAGCCCGAGCGCATCGCCTCGGTGCCTCTCGCTCGAGTTCCGGTCGACCATGTGGCCGTGCCGGCAGGCCACCGGCTGGCGACGTCGTCGTTCGTCGACGTGCGCGACCTTGACGGCGAGCCGGTGTTCGTCGTCGACCGGCTCGACGCCCCGACCGCCCACGACGAAATCGAGACCTACTGCGCGACGCACGGCTCGCGGCCGCTCTGGGTGAACCACGCGGCCGTCCAGGTCGAGCGTGTGCTCGACATGGTCGCCGTCGGGTCTGGCATCGGCTGGCTGAACTCGTGGCAGGCCGCTCGCGAGGACATCCGACGCGAAGTCGCCGTCAAGCCCCTGCGCCCGATTGCCCTCTACGACGAGTTCCGGGTCGCGTGGAGAGTCGGCGACACGGCTCCGTCGACCTCCACGTTCGTGCGAGTCATGCTCGAGACCTGTGGCTCCTGAATACGGTCTCGGGCGGGGGAAGGTCTTCCCCGCGGAGAAGGCAAGCTCGCTTCTCAACCCGTTGCGCCGGCTCGTCCAGTCGCCCGACCGCACCGTCGCGAGGATGAAGCTGCAACAAGACGCACGCGTCCTCGAGGTGGGATGCGGACCGGGCTTCTTCAGTCCCTCGATAGCTCGGGCCGTGCCGCACGGGAAGCTCGCGGTGCTCGACCTCCAGATCGAGATGCTGCGGCTCGTCTGTGAGCGCGCGGACGCAGCGCGAGTGCAGGCCGACGCGTCGAAGCTGCCCTTCGCCTCCGGTTCGCTCGACGCGGTGTTCGTGAGCGCGATGCTCGGGGAGGTACCCGATCGCGACGGCTGCATCGCCGAGGTCAGGCGAGTGCTTCGTCCGGGCGGCCATGCGACGTTCGCTGAGACGCGTCGTGACAGCGACTTCATCTCGCTCGAGACGCTGCGCAGCCAGCTCGCGCCGCATGGGCTGACCCTCGCTGATCGGTCGGGGATCGGGTGGCAGTACGTCGCGAGGTTCCGCGCCGACTGAAGGGGTGGCATCGGTCACGCCGACCGAATTCCGCCAGCCGGGCCGAACCGTGTGCGCGACGATTGACGTACACACCGGGGGAGTGGACCAGACATCTCAACCGGAGGTTTCCCGATGCCCGCCCAGTCACAGTGGCCGTTCGAAGGGTGGGAGCACGCGCGAAGACCGCTTCTCGCCGACCCTGTTCCGAGGTCCCGAGCTCCCGAGGTTTCCGCGCCGTCGCCGTCGCGGCCGGTTGTTCTGGCGAGGCCGCTAGCTCAGCCCCACACCTCGTTTGCCACGTCCACGATGAGCCGCAGCTTGGCGACCTCGTCCTCGTAGGTGAGCACGTTGCCCTCGACCGTCGAAGAGAAGCCGCACTGCGGCGAGAGGCAGAGCTGATCGAGAGGCACGAACTTCGCGGCCTCGTCGATTCGCCGCTTGAGGTCGTCTTTGCTCTCGAGCTCGGGCCGCTTCGAGGTCACCAGGCCGAGCACGACCATCTTGCTCTTCGGCACGAACCGCAGCGGTTCGAAGCCGCCCGAGCGCGCGTCGTCGTACTCGAGGAAGAAGCCGTCGACCGCGAGGTCGTTGAAGAGTGCCTCGGCGACGAAGTCGTAGCTGCCCTCGGCCGCCCACGACGAGCGGAAGTTGCCGCGGCACATGTGCGTCGTGACCCGCATCGTCGCCGGCCGACCGGCGAGCGATGCGTTGATCTGCTTGATGTAGCGGAGGTGCTGGTGCTCGGCATCGTCACCGCGTGCGTCGAGCTTCGCCCTCTCGGCCGGGTCGTTGAGATAGGCGAGGCTCGTGTCGTCGAACTGCAGGTAGGTGCACCCGAGCTCGGCGAGGCCGGCGATCTCCTTCGCGTACGCCGCGCTGAGGTCGTCCCAGAAGTCGTCCATCGTCGGGTACACCGACTTGTCGATCGCGGCCGGTCCGCCCCGGTAGTGCACCATGCTCGGCGACGGCACGGTCAGCTTCGGAGTGAGGTTGGTCGCGTCCTTCAAGAACGTGAAGTCGTCGGCGAAGATCGTCCTCGGCAGCCCGAGCTTGCCGATCTTGAGCGCGGCTGTCTCGAACGCGATCTCCTCGGTGTCGTTGCGCATCTCGATGCGCAACGTCTCGTCTGACTTGCCGACGCCACCGAGCTGGTAGATGAAGTCCATGTGCCACGAGCCGCGGCGGAACTCGCCGTCGGTGGCGGCTTGAAGCCCGACGTCCTCCTGCATCTTCACCACGTCGCGGATCGCATCGTCCTCGACCGCGCGGAGCGCTTCGGCCGTGATGCGTCCCGCGGCAGCGTCGTCGCGGGCCTTCAGCACTGACTGTGGGCGGAGCAGGCTGCCGACGTGGTCGGCTCGGTAAGGCGGAAGCGGTGCGGGCATGGCCGCACGATATGCCGTCAGTGAGCGGTGCTCTCCAGAACCCGACGCCACGGAACGGCCATCGCCGACGCGAGGGCGACGAAGGGGAACGCGAGCGAGTCGCCCGAGTGCACGCCGTGGGTGCGGGTCAGGATCAGCACGACCGGGCCGATGCGCGTGACGAACACGATGTAGTAGGCGATTGCCAACGCCAGCGTGGCCACGAGACCCCGGATCACGTCTGCACCTTAGGCCGACTGAGGGGCGGCGCGCGACGCCGGGAAACAGTTGCATATTTGGCTGAATGTGCAAATGTACTCCCATGCCCGACACAGAGCTGGTCGACCACACGGTGATCTGTCAGTACCGACCGAGGCGTGACGCCGTCGACGACTTCATGGCGCTCGTCCGCGAGCATCGCCATGTGCTTCGCGAGCTCGACCTCGTCGCCGACACGCCTGAGGTCGTGTACGTGGGAGAGGACCAAGACGGCAGCGGCCCGCTCATCGTCTCGATCTTCCAGTGGCTCGAAGCCGAGGGCTCGCGCCGCGCTGCCCAGCACCCCCGGGTCGGTGTGATCTGGGAGCGCATGGAGACCCTGGTCGAACACCGCGCGATGGGACCGGGGATGGCCTTTCCCCACTTCACGACGAAGGAGCTCCTCTGAGCCCACGATCGCGTGGCCTGCGCGAGCTCGACGAGCTCGAGGCCGTCTTCGGCGGCGCTCGCCAACGAGCACCGCAGGCACATCCTCGTCACGCTCCACGCTCGCGGGGGAGCGATGACTGCCGGCGAGCTCGCCGATCGCTTCAGCCACTCATGGTCGACGACGACTCGCCACCTGCAGCGGCTCGTGTCGGCAGGTCTCGTCCACGTCGAACGCAGCGGACGGGAGCGGCGGTACACACTCGACGCCGCGCATCTCCGCACGGTCACGTCCCGCTTCCTCACCGTGTTCGAAGCTTGACTCGAAGCGCTAGGCGGCCTCGAACACCACGACCAGCTCCCAGTCGTGGCCCTCTGGCTCCTGGCACGCGAAGTTGAGCAGCCGGCAGCTCATCATCCCGCCGTGGTACGTGAGCGTGAACGGCCCCGCTTCCATCGCGGCGAGGAGATCGACGACGTTCGGTCGGCCACCGTGGCTGATGCTGAGCGCGCCGACGCCGCGGTCGCTCATCGCTACGAGCACGCGGTCGGCCTCGACGAGCAGGTGCTCGTTGTCCGCAAAGGTGAGCTCCGCCGTGCCGGTGAACGACACCCGCAGCCCTTCGCATGCCGTTGCCTTGGGGCCTCGTACTGCTTCTCGTTCTTCACATGTGCTGACTTCCCGGGCATGGGATCTCCTTTCGCTGGTGATCGCGAAGTACCCGTTCGGGCCGGAAGGATTCGTGTGTGTGACCTGTGAGCGGGGCACCCCGCTCTGCCACGTTCGCGCACTCCCGCGGCGTTGACATATGGTCAGACGCTCACCGTCGGGAGGTCGTGCATGAGTGACGTGTCGTTCCGCCAGCTCGGATCGTCGGGCCTGAACGTCTCGGTCGTCGGGGTCGGATGCAACAACTTCGGCTTCCGCATCGACGAGGACGCGACGAACGCCGTCGTCGCCGCTGCCCTTGACGCGGGGCTGAACCTCTTCGACACCGCGGCGTCGTACGGAGCGAGCGAGGAGCGCCTGGGCAAGGCGCTCGGCGCCCGTCGCGCCGAGGTCGTGATCGCGACGAAGTGGCCGTCGCCGTTCGAGACGACGAAGCATGAGCCCGGCTCTCGCCATCACATCATCGAGGCGTGCGAGGGCAGCCTCCGCCGGCTCGGCACCGACTACATCGACCTCTATCAGATGCACCGGCCCGATCCGCTCACGCCGATCGACGAGACGCTCGCGCGCGCTCGACGACCTCGTGCAGTCCGGGAAGGTGCGCTACATCGGCAGCTCGAACTTCGCCGGCTGGCAGATCGCCGACGCCGACTGGACCGTCGCGCACGAACGGCTGGGCTCGCATGGTCTCGGCGCAGAACCAGTACTGCCTGGTCGACCGGCCGTCGAGAACGAAGTCATCCCCGCTGCGCCGCTTCGGCGTCGGGATGCTGCCGTTCTTCCCGCTCGCGAGCGGCCTGCTCACGGGCAAGTACAAGCGCGGGGCCGACGGGCCCGAAGGCGCGCGGCTCAGCCAGGGCAGCCCGATGGCGGCGCGTGCGCGCGACGTTCCTGAACGATCGCAACTTCGACAAGGTCGAGGCGCTCGAGAAGGTCGCTGCCGAGGCAGGCGTGACGCTGCTCCATCTCGCGATGGAGGCCTCGCCGCGCAGCCGGCGGTCGCGTCGGTCATCGCCGGCGCCACGTCGCCCGAGCAGATCAAGGCGAACGTCGAGGCGGGCTCGTGGGTGCCTCCGGCCGACGTGCTCGCCGCGATCGACGAAGCCACGAAGTGAGCGCGTCGCTCACGTTCGACGAGCACCTCGCGGCGGTCGAGCTTTCGGGCGGGCAGCTCGCCGCGCTCGCGCGCGAGGCGGGGCTCGACGCTCGCGTGCCGACGTGCCCCGCGTGGACGGTCGACGAGCTCGTCGCGCACCAAGCGATGGTGCACCGGTGGGCGGCTGCGCACATGCGGGGTGACGACCCCGACGCGGTGCTCACCCCGACCCAGATGCTCGAGACAGTTCCGACCTCGTTCGGTTCTACGACGAGGGGTCGGGCTGCTCGTCGCTGCGCTTCGCGATGCGCCGCCCGATCTCGAGGCGATGACGTTCCTGAAGGACGCGCCCGCGCCGCGCGAGTTCTGGGCCCGCCGGCAAGCGCACGAGACGACGATCCACATGGTCGACGCGCAATCGGCGTTGCTCGGCCGAGTGCCGTCGACCGACGAGGCGGGCATCTCGTCCACGTTCGCGGCCGACGGGCTCGACGAGCTGCTGCGCGGCTTCTTCACGCGCGGCAAGTCGAAGCTCTTCGACGGAAAGCCATTTGTCGTCGTGGTGGCGCCGGATGACGTCGATCGGCGATGGGTGCTCCGGGTCGACGAACGCCTCAGCGTCGATGCCGGCGACGACGACGTGGCGATGCCGAAGCTCGGCTCTCCGGTTCTGCCCGGCGCTGTACCTCGCGTTGTGGAACCGCGGCGACGAGATCGATGTGCCAGGGCAACCCGAGGTGCTCGATCGCTGCCACGAGATCCAAAGCGTCGGGTGGAGCTGAGACGACCTTCACACCCTGTTGCACAAGCGCGGGCTCGTCGAGCTGAGAGCGAGCCTGCGCGAGATCATCGCCTCG
>CAVUAV010000015.1:0-32285 GCA_963739555.1 uncultured Acidimicrobiales bacterium
AAGTGGGAGCTCGAGCTCGGGCTGGGCTACTTCGAGAGCTACGACTTCGCGGGCAAGTCGCTCGCCGAGATCGGCCAGTTCATCGTCGACGCGCGCACGTTCCACAACGCGCATGGAGATCCACTTCGAGCTGATGTACCCATTGCTCGGGATCTACCTCCAGCTCTACGGGCTGTGCGCGTCGAACGGGATCGATCCCGGGCAGGTGGCGAAGTTCTTCCAGGGTCGCGACTCGCGGATCATGGAGAACGACCGGGCGATGTGGCAGCTCGTGAGCGAGGCGAGGCGACTCGGCGTCGCCGAGCACTTCGCGGCCGAGCCCGACCAGATCCGCGACCGCCTCGCGGGCGCCGGCGGCAACGCGTCGGTGTGGCTCACGCAGTTCGATGACTTCCTGAAGGTGCACGGCTGGCGCACGGAGGGCATCGCCGACACGAACATCCCGTCGTGGATCGAGAACCCGGCCTCGCCGCTCGGCCAGATCCGCAACTTCCTCGAGATGGACGAGCCGCACGACTTCGAGAAGGCGGCGGCCGCCGCGCGTGCCGAGCGCGACGAGGCGGTCGAGTCCGCCGCTCGCAGCTGAGCGGTGAGATGCTCGGCGCGTTCAACGAGCTGCTGGCGATCAACCAGGTCGCGAACTTCGCGTGGTGGAACGAAGACCACAACCACTACATCGACCTGCGGGCATCGATCCCGCTGCGCAGGGGAGCGCTGGCGCTCGGCGCAGCCGCCGGCGCGGAGAAGTACGACGACGCGCTCTTCCTCTTCTTCCCCGAGTTCGTCGATGTGTGCTCCGGTCGAAAGCAGTGGAAGGACCTGCAGTGGATCGCGACCGCTCGCCACGAGTACTACGACCATTACAACGCGGTCCGCGACACCATCCCCAAAGTCGTCGGCACGCTGCCCGACAAGATCGAGGATCCGGTCCTCATCGAGATCTTCGGGATGCACGACCACTACTTCGAGCGGATGAAGAGCGACCCTTCCTCGACTCAGATGTCGGGCTTCCCGGCCTCGGCGGGCACGGTCACAGGCAAGGCCCGGGTGATGGTGTCGGCGACCGAGCTGTTCGAGCTCGAGGAGGGCGAGATCCTCGTGTGCGAGGCGACGTCGCCGAACTGGACTCCTGCGTTCGCCATCATCGCCGCATGCGTCTGCGACGGCGGCGGCTCGCTCACCCACACGGCGATCGTGAGCCGTGAGTACGGCATCCCGTGCGTCGTCGGCTGCTCGGTGGCGACCTCGCGCATCAAGACCGGCGATCTCATCGAGGTCGACGGGTCGAAGGGGACCGTGACGATCCTCGACCGCGTGGGCTGAGCGCTAGACGGCGACCTGCTCTTCGTTCGGCGCGGCCTCGTCGATGAGGCGCTGCAAGATGCGCCGGGCGCGCAGGGGGCCGGCGTCGATGCTGAGCATGACCGGCCTGAGCTCGTCGGGCCCGCCCGCCCGGTCGTCGGCGCGCTGCTGCGCTTCGACCATCGGGCGGTCTTGCTCCTCGAACGCGAAGCGGCGGAGGCGAGTGAGCTGCTCAGCGACGCCGTCCTCGGTCTCCTCGGGCGGCAGGCCGCCGAGCTGCACGGCGGCGATGTGGTACAGCAGCTGTGCGCGTCGATCGGCGTGAGCAGGTGCGTGCCGATGACCGTCATGCCTTGCTCTCGGGGCGCACCGGGAGGGCATACCCCGGCGTGGTTGCGCAGCGAGGCCGGCGCGTCCCACCGCATCTCGGCCCAGGTGTCGACCGGCTGGCCGTCGTTGCGGTACATGAGGTCGAACAGCTTCAGCGGCACGACCTCGTACAAAGTGCGGGTGACGAAGAGCGTGTGCCCTCCTCGCGGATCTCGGTCTCGGCGTCGACCATGCCGCTGTGCCCGAGCAGCCCGTCGTGCAGGAAATTCACGTGGCTCAGGTCGAGGAGGTTGTCGGCCATCAACCGGTAGTCGACATCGAGCACCATGTAGTCGCGCTTGCTCACGATTCCGGGAGCGCCCTCGTCGAGGTAGGAGAAGTCGGGGATGAGCGAGGCGTCGGCACGCTCAATGCCGATCCAGACCCACACGAGCGAGTGCCGCTCTCGACGGTGAACGACGCGAGGTGGAGCGCGGGCGTGATCCGTCCCGTGCCGTGGGGATTGGACACGCACGTGCCGCTCGCGTCGTAGCGGAGCCCGTGATACGGGCACTCCACGTGCTCGCCGCACAGACGGCCCTGGCTGAGGGGCGCGAAGCGGTGCGCGCACTGGTCCTCGATCGCTGCCGCACTGCCGTCGAGCTTGCGATACAGCACGATCGGCTGCTCGCAGATCGTTCGGGAGACGAGCTCGATCCGTGGTGAGGTCGTCGTCCCACATCGCGACGTACCACGTGTTGCGCAGGTGCTCCATGCCTCGAGTGTGCGCGGAAGCGACGCCTGACGACGAGTCGAGCGTCCCTCCCTGGCGAACGGCCCGGGGGTGTCGCTACCAGGGGTGGACCGAGCCGTCCCAGCGCCGGAACGTGCCGGAGTCGTCGAGGGTGAGCTGGTCGACCATCGCGACGATGCCGGCGGCGCCTTGCTCGACGGGCATGTCGGCGCGCGAGCCGCCCATGTCGGTCTTGAGGAAGCCGGGATGGATGCAGACGACGGTGATGCCGGCGTCGCGCAGGTGCACGGACTGCCGCACGCTGATCATGTTGAGCGCGGCCTTCGACGCCGTGTAGCTGACGTCGCGGCCGAGCGTGTGCGCGACCTCCATCGAACCTGCTTGCGACGAGACGTTCACGACCGCGGGTGCGTCGATGCGCCGAGGCGCTCGAGCAGCGCCCGGGTGAGCAGCATCGGCCCGACCACGTTCACCCGCATGACCTCGACGAAGTCGTCGCCCCTGATCTGCAGCACGTCGCGTGCGCCGTCGTCGACGCCGAGCGGCGGGCGTCAATGCCGGCGTTGTTGTAAAGGACGTCGATCGGCGCGGGCCCGAGCCCCTCGGCGAATGCCGTCGATCGAAGCCTCGGAGGCCAAGTCGACGGGAAGCACGTGCGGCGTGAGGGCCGGAGCTCGCTCGCCTCGTCGGGTCGCCGGCACCCGGCCCAGACCTCATCGCCCCGCGCGGTGTGCTGCGCGTGAGCTCGAGGCCGAGACCCCGGTTCGCACCGGTGATGACGATCCGTTCGGTCAAGAGAGGTCCAAGCCGTCGGTGAGCTCGGCGACGATCGTGGCGGCGGGCACGCGACCGTGCACAGCGTCGACGCTCGTGCCTGCGTAGAGCGGCATCGCCTCGATCTGCCCCGTGGTGGTCGTCGTGGGTGGCGAGGTGTTGAATCGCTCGAGCGCGCGCTGCGAGCCATCGGCTGCAGTCATCGCGCCGACAGGATCGGGTCCCGGCTGTTCGACCGCCTCGACGCACGATGCGAGCACTCGGTGCGGGGCGTCGGGCCATCCGAGCGAAACGCCTCGGTCATCACGGTGTCAGCGGCTGTCGCTGCGCTCAGCATCTCGACGTACTGCTCGTGGGCCGCGGACTCCGCCGCTGCGACGAACCGGGTGCCCACCCTCACCGCGTCGGCGCCGAGGGCGAGCGCCCGCGCGACGTCGGCGCGCGTGCCGATGCCACCGGCCGCGACGACGGGCACGTCGACCGCCTCGCGGACACGCGGGATGAGGTCGTGAAGGGGGGTCGTGCCGCGGACGTGCCCACCGGCCTCGACGCCCTGCGCGATCACGTACTGGCAGCCGACATCCACCGCTGCCCTGGCCTCGTCGACATCCCACCTGCCAACCGACGATCACGCCGTCGCGTACGAACGCCGCATCGGGCGCACCCCAGAACATCTCGATGACGGGGACGCGCTCCGCGACGGCATCGACGAGCTCGGGCGAGGCGAAGAGCACGAGCAGCGTCGCCCCCACGGGGCGATTCGTGCGACCGAGGACGTCGTCGATCTCGGCAATCGCCGCGTCAGGGGTGTGGCGGCTGAACGCGAGCATCCCCAGCCCGCCGCCTCGGAGACCGCGGCCGCCAGCGCGGGCGTCGCGACGCGCCCCATTCCCGCTTGCTGCAACGGCAGGCGGCAGCCGACGAGCGAGCAGAAGCGATTGCTCACCCGTCTTCCGGCTCGATCCGGTGGTAGTAGGCGTGCCACTCGACGAGCTGGTCGCCTCGCAGGGTCCACATCTCGGCCGCCGGGCGGCTCGAAGCGATCCGTCGGCCGTGCGGTACGCGCGACTGCCATTCGACCGCGACCGTGTCTCCTTGGGCGGCCCGCAGCGTCTTCGTCAGCTCGTAGTCGCGCCGCGAGACCTCGCCGAAACCCAATCGCTCGACGTGGAACCGACGCACCCCGTCGAGGCCGCTCGCCACCTTCTCGCCGTCCCAGTAGACGATCGCGTCGGGATGGAACAGGCGCATGATCGCGTCGAGGTCTTGCGCGCCGTACGCCTCTTCGGCCATGCGGACGAGCCGGCGTGCTCGCGACTCTGGCACGAGGCCCAGCAGCTCGCTCGCGAGCTCGACGGCGGGTCGCAAGTCCATCGGATCGACGTGGATGCCGAACATGCCGACGGCCCGAGCGCCTTCGACGCACTCGGGCGTGTCGTCCAGGAAGACGACGACGCTCGGATCGACGCCCATCGCTTTGGCTGCGGCGAGATAGGGCTCGGGTGCGGGCTTGCGGACGCCGACGTCTGTCGAGTCGAGGAACGCGTCGAGATCGCGGAACTCGGGCCGACCTTCGAAGAAGTCGGGGCCGTTCACCGAGTACGCGTCGTTCGAGAGCACCCCCACGCGCTTGCCGGCCTGCTTCGCGGCACGCATGAGCGCGACCGATTCCGGCACGACGAGGGTGTCGGGCACGTGCCCGGAAACCTCCCGGAAGAGCGCACGCCAGTCGTCGAAGCCCGCTCGGCGGGCGACGATGTCCCAGTAGTCGTAGAACCCGATCTCCCCGGCGACCGCTGCTGCCACAGCGGGTCGTTGTCGGGCTCGTAGGGCCGCGTTCGGGGACGACGATGCCCGTGGCGGCTTCTACGCGTCGAGCCCGCGCCACATCGAGCTCATGATGACGTCGCCGATGTCGAGCAGCAGCGCCTCGTAGGTCGGCGTCACGGCGCGCGGAAGCGCGCCACGGCCTCGCGTGCGTCCTTCGACTCGTCGAGCACGAGGTGGCCGGCGTTCGGGAACGTCTCGACCCCGCATTCGGCAGCTTCGCGCCCAACCGGGTGCGAGTGCGGGCGGCAGGAGCTTGTCGTCGTCGCCCCACACGATGAGCGTCGGGGGGTCGACCCGCGGCCGAGCCACTTCGCGAGCACCCGGTCGTACGGCTGCTCCCACGTGATGATCTGGTGATGCGCGTCTCGCGGTAGCGGTCGACTGTGAGGTCGACGTCATGGGGTCCTCGGGGAGGAACGGGAGGATCGTGTTCATGTCGTGGACGAGCCGCGGCACGAGCTCTTCGGGCGGGATCGTGAAGAAGTCCTGCACCTCGACGCCTGGGACGCGCAGCCCTGCGGCGCCACGAGCACGAGGCGGCGCAAGCGGTGCTTCTGGTCGATCGCGAACCGCGCGCCGATGCGTCCGCCGAGCGAGAAGCCGACGAGGTTCACGCCTTCGTGCAAGCCCAGCTGGTCGAAGAGCTCGACGTAGTGGAGGACGACGTCGCCGACGTCGCGCAGGCCCTCCATGTCGGCCGACTCACCGAACCCCGGGTGGTACGGGATGAGGACGCGGAACGCCGAGGTCCACGGCTCGGCAAACGCCCATCCGTGGAACGTGCCTCCCCGTGGAAGAAGACGAGCGGCGGCGCGTCAGGGTCGCCCGCCGCGAGCACGACGGTCTCGGTGCCCTGCACGTCGAAGGTGAGCTTGTCGAACGTCACGGTGCTCACGCTGCGGCCACCTTCTTCTTGCGCAGGCGCGGGATGACCTCTTCCACGAACAGCGTCGTGTTCTTCACG
Organism: uncultured Acidimicrobiales bacterium; assembly: GCA_963739555.1. Taxonomy (GTDB): domain Bacteria; phylum Actinomycetota; class Acidimicrobiia; order Acidimicrobiales; family DATKAS01; genus DATKAS01. The sequence continues at coordinate 5,934 of CAVUAV010000015.1, forward strand.
ACCTTCCAGCTCGGCATGTCGCCGATCGTGAGGTTCAGGTTCACGCGGTTCGTGCCCGCGGCCTCGATCCAGCTGCCCACAGCGTCGGCCACCTGCTCGGGCGTGCCCGCCACGATTCGGTTGATCGCAACGAGGTCGTCCCAGTTGGCCGACCCGTGCACGTCGGGTGCCTGCACGCGCTTGCGGAACTCCGGCACCGTCACGTAGCCGGGGGGCACGAGGTAGCGCGGCGTCGTGCGCAGCGCGTCCTCGAAGAAGTACATGAGGTGCGGCATGAACTCGCGCTGCGCGAGCTCTTCGTTCTCGGCGACATAGGCGAAGATCCCGATCGTCACCTTGTCGGGCGTCACGGCATGGCCGTGCGCCGCGAGCCGCTCGCGGTACTGGTCGAACACGCGCAGCTGCACCTCGGTCGGGATGAACACGACCGAGTAGCCGAAGCCGAGCTCGGCCGCGAGCTCGATCGTCTCGGGTGAGCCAGTGCCCACGATGTAGCACTCGGGATAGGGCTGCTGCACCGGCTTCGGCCACGGGTTCAGGTACCGATAGCTGTAGAAGTCACCCGCATAGCTCTGCGGCCCGTCGTCGGTCCAGCACTTGAGGATGATGTCGAGCGACTCGCGGAAGCGGGCGCGCGCAGTCGCGGGGTTCACCGCGTTCGCCCAGTACTCCATGCCCGTGCCGAGCGGGAACGCGACGCGCAGTCGCCCCGCGACATGACGTCGAGCATGGCGTACTCCTCGGCGAGCCGGTTCGGGTACTCGAAGTTCGGGGGGGTGCCGAACACGCTGACCCAGCCCTTGGTCTGGGGGATGAGCGCCGCCGCCGTGAGGTTCGGCGCCGGGTTCATCGTGTACTGCGTGTTGTGGTGCTCGTTGAGCACGATGCCGTCGTATCCGAGCTTGTCGGCCAGCACCATCTCGTCGAGGTACCGGTTGTACAGCTCGCTGCCGAGCTTCGGGTCGTAGTTGCTGTTCGGGAAGTCGACCCAGAGCGACGCACGCTCTTTGTGGTTCGCGGGCAGGTTCGTGTAGGGGAAGAAGTGGAAGTAGTGGAACTCAGTCTCGTCGACGAGACCCATGACACCCCCGGTGCGGTCGTGGACGGATGTGGTCTACTACGCGCGGAGGAACGCCACGACGCGGGCACCGACCTCGTCGGGCACGTCCCACTCGAGGAGGTGCCCGGCGCCGTCGATCACCTCGGCGGGGACGCCGCCCTCGACCCAACGCGCAGACACGCCGGGCGGCAGCAGCTCGTCCTGCTCGCCCCACAGCGACAGCCGCGGGCAGCGGATGCGGTGCAGGCGTGAGGCCTGGCCGCGATCGCCGAGCGGCCACAGCAGGTTCGCTGCAGCGACGTCGCTCAGGTAGCGCGCGACGGGACCGTCGTCCGGGCCGAGCTCGCTGAACCGATCGACGAACGGCTCGGGCACGCCCTTCGCGAACAGGTGCTCCATGCGATCGGGAGTCGGCACCGCGTAGAGGTCGATGCCTTGGTTCGCTTCGTCGAAGATGCCGAAGGGGGCGAGCAGCGCGAGCGCGCTGACGGCCTCCGGGCGATACGCGGCGAGGTCGACGGCGAGCATGCCGCCGACCGACGCGCCGACGACCGGGCACGGAAGCCGCACTCCGCTCGCGTCGATCGCGTCCCACAGGACCGTGAGCCAGCCGAGGTAGTCGTCGGGAGCGACGAAGTCCCAGCTCGCGTCGAAGCCCTTGATGCGAGGGACGACGACGTTGAACCCTGCCGCTTCGAGCTGCGAGAGCAACGGGGACGGGGCGGGATGGCCCGCGATGCCGAAGAGGTAGAGGAGGTCGCGCTCGCCCGCCATCAGACGGCCGTCGCGTTCGCGGGCCACCACGGGTCGTCCACGTCGGCGAAGATCGTGCGCAGTGCCGGCGCGACCTTGTCGCCGAAGAGCTTGGTGTTGTAGCGAGTGAGCTCGTCGCTCATGTTCCCGAAGTGCAGCGCGGTGAGCAGGTGTCCGCAGTTGAACGTCTTCGCGACCTCTTCGAGGGTCTCGCGCACCGTGTCGGGGCTCCCGATCACGACGTAGCCCTTCTCGACCATCTCGTCCCAAGTGAGGTCGTGCTTCTGCTGCTTCGTGCGTGCGATCTGGCGCACTGCAGACTTGTACCTCGCCCGCACCGATGCCTCGGTCACGTAGCCGGGCGGGTCCGCGTAGCCCGCGTACACGTGCAGCGACCGGTTGAAGAAGTACTCGGCCGGCTCCTTGTAGAGCTTGTAGGCCTCGGCGTCGGTGTCACCCACGCCGATGAACTGCACGAAGGCGAGTCGGTGCGGGTTCGGCTCCTTGCCGTTCTCCTCGACGCGGCGCCAGTAGTTCCCGACGTTCTCGCGTGCGAGCAGGTGGCCGTAGTACGACAACGCGCCGTACACGTAGTCGTTCCTCGCGCAGAAGTCGTAGGTCTCGACCGAGCCGCCGCCGGGGATCCAGATCGGCGGGTGCGGCTTCTGCAGCGGCCGCGGGATCGCGTTCACGGTGCGCATCTGCGTGAACCGTCCGTTGAACGCGAACGGCTCGGGCTCTGTCCACGCCCGCGTGATGAGGTCGATCGCCTCTGCGTACTTGGCGCGCAACGTGCCGGGGTTCGCGCTGTAGGCGTAGGCGGTGTCCATCGACGTGCCCACCGGAAAGCCTGCGATCAGCCGGCCGCGCGACATGAGGTCGATCACCGCCATCTCCTCGGCGACGCGCACCGGCGGGTTGTACAGGGCCACCGAGTTGCCGAGGATCGTGATCGCGGCACGCGAGGTGCGTGACGCGAGGACCGAAGCGAAGAGGTTCGGCGACGGCATCAGCCCGTAGCCGTTGGCATGGTGCTCATTGATGCCGATGCCGTCGAACCCGCACTCCTCGGCGTACACGAGCTGGTCGATGTACTCGTCATAGGCCTCCGCGATCACTTCCGGATCGAACAGGGCGGGGTCGATGTCGACCCAGACGCTGCGGTGGTTCTTGTTGAACTCCTCCGGCAGCTTCGGGTACGGCATGAGGTGGAACCACAAGAGCTTCACCTCCCCACCGTGCCGGGCGGGGGTTGAAAAGTCCACGACCGACTCGGACACGGATCATGTCTGAACCGATAACGTTCGCGGTGATGCCCAAGGCCGACGTCCGGCACCTGAGGTACTTCGTCGCGGTCGCCGAAGAGCGCCACTTCGGGCGGGCGGCCGCTCGGCTCCACGTCACGACGCCACCGCTCTCGCAGCGCATCCGCGAGCTCGAGGAAGACCTCGGCGTGCGGCTCTTCGAGCGGACCAGTCGTCGCGTGATGCTCACTGCGGCGGGCGAGCGGCTCCTCGTCGAGGCGCGCGACGTGCTCCGCGCGATGGAGCGCTTCGACTCGGTCGGCGCCGAGCTCGCGACCGCGGCCACGGCCCCGTTGCGAGTCGGCTACTGCCACGGCAGCGAGGGTGGAGTCATGCGGGCCATCGGCGCGCTGCTCGCCGAGCAGCCCGAGGTGGCCGTGCGCCCGGACGGCCTCACCTCGCTCACGATCCTCGACGGCCTCCGCTCCGGCACGCTCGCCGTCGGCATCGTTCGGGCGCCCGTCGGTGAGCCCGAGCGCATCGCCTCGGTGCCTCTCGCTCGAGTTCCGGTCGACCATGTGGCCGTGCCGGCAGGCCACCGGCTGGCGACCTCGTCGTTCGTCGACGTCCGCGACCTTGACGGCGAGCCGGTGTTCGTCGTCGACCGGCTCGACGCCCCGACCGCCCACGACGAAATCGAGACCTACTGCGCGACGCACGGCTCGCGGCCGCTCTGGGTGAACCACGCGGCCGTCCAGGTCGAGCGTGTGCTCGACATGGTCGCCGTCGGGTCTGGCATCGGCTGGCTGAACTCGTGGCAGGCCGCTCGCGAGGACATCCGACGCGAAGTCGCCGTCAAGCCCCTGCGCCCGATTGCCCTCTACGACGAGTTCCGGGTCGCGTGGAGAGTCGGCGACACGGCTCCGTCGACCTCCACGTTCGTGCGAGTCATGCTCGAGACCTGTGGCTCCTGAATACGGTCTCGGGCGCGGGAAGGTCTTCCCCGCGGAGAAGGCAAGCTCGCTTCTCAACCCGTTGCGCCGGCTCGTCCAGTCGCCCGACCGCACCGTCGCGAGGATGAAGCTGCAACAAGACGCACGCGTCCTCGAGGTGGGATGCGGACCGGGCTTCTTCAGTCCCTCGATAGCTCGGGCCGTGCCGCACGGGAAGCTCGCGGTGCTCGACCTCCAGATCGAGATGCTGCGGCTCGTCTGTGAGCGCGCGGACGCGGCGCGAGTGCAGGCCGACGCGTCGAAGCTGCCCTTCGCCTCCGGTTCGCTCGACGCGGTGTTCGTCGAGCGCGATGCTCGGGGAGGTACCCGATCGCGACGGCTGCATCGCCGAGGTCAGGCGAGTGCTTCGTCCGGGCGGCCATGCGACGTTCGCTGAGACGCGCCGTGACAGCGACTTCATCTCGCTCGAGACGCTGCGCAGCCAGCTCGCGCCGCATGGGCTGACCCTCGCTGATCGGTCGGGGATCGGGTGGCAGTACGTCGCGAGGTTCCGCGCCGACTGAAGGGGTGGCATCGGTCACGCCGACCGAAATCCGCCAGCCGGGCCGAACCGTGTGCGCGACGATTGACGTACACACCGGGGGAGTGGACCAGACATCTCAACCGGAGGTTTCCCGATGCCCGCCCAGTCACAGTGGCCGTTCGAAGGGTGGGAGACGCGCGAAGACCGCTTCTCGCCGACCCTGTTCCGAGGTCCCGAGCTCCCGAGGTTTCCGCGCCGTCGCCGTCGCGGCCGGTTGTTCTGGCGAGGCCGCTAGCTCAGCCCCACACCTCGTTTGCCACGTCCACGATGAGCCGCAGCTTGGCGACCTCGTCCTCGTAGGTGAGCACGTTGCCCTCGACCGTCGAAGAGAAGCCGCACTGCGGCGAGAGGCAGAGCTGATCGAGAGGCACGAACTTCGCGGCCTCGTCGATTCGCCGCTTGAGGTCGTCTTTGCTCTCGAGCTCGGGCCGCTTCGAGGTCACCAGGCCGAGCACGACCATCTTGCTCTTCGGCACGAACCGCAGCGGTTCGAAGCCGCCCGAGCGCGCGTCGTCGTACTCGAGGAAGAAGCCGTCGACCGCGAGGTCGTTGAAGAGTGCCTCGGCGACGAAGTCGTAGCTGCCCTCGGCCGCCCACGACGAGCGGAAGTTGCCGCGGCACATGTGCGTCGTGACCCGCATCGTCGCCGGCCGACCGGCGAGCGATGCGTTGATCTGCTTGATGTAGCGGAGGTGCTGGTGCTCGGCATCGTCACCGCGTGCGTCGAGCTTCGCCCTCTCGGCCGGGTCGTTGAGATAGGCGAGGCTCGTGTCGTCGAACTGCAGGTAGGTGCACCCGAGCTCGGCGAGGCCGGCGATCTCCTTCGCGTACGCCGCGCTGAGGTCGTCCCAGAACTCGTCCATCGTCGGGTACACCGACTTGTCGATCGCGGCCGGTCCGCCCCGGTAGTGCACCATGCTCGGCGACGGCACGGTCAGCTTCGGAGTGAGGTTCGTCGCGTCCTTCAAGAACGTGAAGTCGTCGGCGAAGATCGTCCTCGGCAGCCCGAGCTTGCCGATCTTGAGCGCGGCTGTCTCGAACACGATCTCCTCGGTGTCGTTGCGCATCTCGATGCGCAACGTCTCGTCTGACTTGCCGACGCCACCGAGCTGGTAGATGAAGTCCATGTGCCACGAGCCGCGGCGGAACTCGCCGTCGGTGGCGGCTTGAAGCCCGACGTCCTCCTGCATCTTCACCACGTCGCGGATCGCATCGTCCTCGACCGCGCGGAGCGCTTCGGCCGTGATGCGTCCCGCGGCAGCGTCGTCGCGGGCCTTCAGCACTGACTGTGGGCGGAGCAGGCTGCCGACGTGGTCGGCTCGGTAAGGCGGAAGCGGTGCGGGCATGGCCGCACGATATGCCGTCAGTGAGCGGTGCTCTCCAGAACCCGACGCCACGGAACGGCCATCGCCGACGCGAGGGCGACGAAGGGGAACGCGAGCGAGTCGCCCGAGTGCACGCCGTGGGTGCGAGTCAGGATCAGCACGACCGGGCCGATGCGCGTGACGAACACGATGTAGTAGGCGATTGCCAACGCCAGCGTGGCCACGAGACCCGGATCACGTCTGCACCCTAGGGCGACTGGGAGGGGGGACGGCGCGCGAGGCACGGAAACAGTTGCATATTTGGCTGAATGTGCAAATGTACTCTCATGCCCGACACAGAGATGGTCGACCACACGGTGATCTGTCAGTACCGACCGAGGCGTGAGGCCGTCGATGACTTCATGGTGCTCGTCCGCGAGCATCGCCATGTGCTTCGTGAGCTCGACCTCGTTGCCGACACGCCTGAGGTCGTGTACGTGGGAGAGGACCAAGACGGCAGTGGCCCGCTCATCGTGTCGATCTTCCAGTGGCTCGAAGCCGAGGGCTCGCGTCGTGCCGCGCAGCACCCGCGGGTCGGTGTGATCTGGGAGCGCATGGAGACCCTGGTCGAACAGCGCGCGATGGGACCGGGGATGGCCTTTCCCCACTTCACGACGAAGGAGCTCCTCTGAGCCCACGATCGCGTGGCCTGCGCGAGCTCGACGAGCTCGAGGCCGTCTTCGGCGCGCTGGCCAACGAGCACCGCAGGCACATCCTCGTCACGCTCCACGCTCGCGGGGGAGCGATGACTGCCGGCGAGCTCGCCGATCGCTTCAGCCACTCATGGTCGACGACGACTCGCCACCTGCAGCGGCTCGTGTCGGCAGGTCTCGTCCACGTCGAACGCAGCGGACGGGAGCGGCGGTACACACTCGACGCCGCGCATCTCCGCACGGTCACGTCCCGCTTCCTCACCGTGTTCGAAGCTTGACTCGAAGCGCTAGGCGGCCTCGAACACCACGACCAGCTCCCAGTCGTGGCCCTCTGGCTCCTGGCACGCGAAGTTGAGCAGCCGGCAGCTCATCATCCCGCCGTGGTACGTGAGCGTGAACGGCCCCGCTTCCATCGCGGCGAGGAGATCGACGACGTTCGGTCGGCCACCGTGGCTGATGCTGAGCGCGCCGACGCCGCGGTCGCTCATCGCTACGAGCACGCGGTCGGCCTCGACGAGCAGGTGCTCGTTGTCCGCAAAGGTGAGCTCCGCCGTGCCGGTGAACGACACCGCGCTCAGCCCTTCGACATGCCGTTGGCCTTGAGGGCCTCGTACTGCTTCTCGTTCTTCACGTGTGCTGACTTCCCGGGCATGGGATCTCCTTTCGCTGGTGATCGCGAAGTACCCGTTCGGGCCGGAAGGATTCGTGTGAGTGACCTGTGAGGGGGGCACCCCCGCGTCTGCCACGTTCGCGCACTCCCGCGGCGTTGACATATGGTCAGGCGCTCACCGTCGGGAGGTCGTGCATGAGTGACGTGTCGTTCCGCCAGCTCGGATCTTCGGGCCTGAACGTCTCGGTCGTCGGGGTCGGATGCAACAACTTCGGCTTCCGCATCGACGAGGACGCGACGAACGCCGTCGTCGCCGCTGCCCTTGACGCCGGTCTGAACCTCTTCGACACCGCGGCGTCGTACGGAGCGAGCGAGGAGCGCCTGGGCAAGGCGCTCGGGGCGCGGCGGGCCGACGTCGTCATCGCGACGAAGTGGCCGTCGCCGTTCGAGACGACGAAGCATCAGCCCGGCTCTCGCCATCACATCGTCGAGGCGTGCGAGGGCAGCCTCCGCCGCCTCGGCACCGACTACATCGACCTCTATCAGATGCACCGGCCCGATCTGATCACGCCGATCGACGAGACGCTGCGCGCGCTCGACGACCTCGTGCAGTCCGGGAAGGTGCGCTACATCGGCAGCTCGAACTTCGCCGGGTGGCAGATCGCCGACGCCGACTGGACGTCGCGCACGAACGGCTGGGCTCGCATGGTCTCGGCCCAGAACCAGTACTCCCTGGTCGACCGACGTGTCGAGAACGACGTCATCCCCGCGTGTCGCCGCTTCGGGGTCGGGATGCTGCCGTTCTTCCCGCTGGCGAGCGGGCTTCTCACCGGCAAGTACAAGCGCGGGGCCGATGGGCCCGAAGGCGCGCGGCTCAGCCCCGGCAGCCCGATGGCGGCGCGTGCCGCGACGTTCCTCAACGATCGCAACTTCGACAAGGTCGAGGCGCTCGAGAAGGTCGCGGCAGAGGCAGGCGTGACGCTGCTCCATCTCGCGATGGGAGGCCTCGCCGCGCAGCCGGCAGTCGCGTCGGTGATCGCCGGCGCCACGTCGCCTGAGCAGATCAAGGCGAACGTCGAGGCGGGCTCGTGGGTGCCTCCCGCCGATGTGCTCGCCGCGATCGACGAAGCCACGAAGTGACCACGTCGCTCACGTTCGACGAGCACGTCTCGGCTCTCGAGTCGGCGGGACGCGACCTCGCGACGCTCGCGCGCGAGGCCGGGCTCGACGCTCGCGTGCTGACATGCCCGGCGTGGGCGGTCGACGAGCTCGTCGCGCACCAGACGATGGTGCACCGGTGGGCCGCCGCGCACGTGAGGGGCGACGATCCCGACGCAGTGCTCACCCCGACCCAGGTGCTCGAGACAGTTCCGCTCCTGATGCAGTTCTACGACGAGGGAGTCGAGCTGATCGTCGCCGCCCTACGGCAGGCGAGCCCGGATCTCGAGGCGATGACGTTCCTGAAGGACGCCCCCGCGCCGCGCGAGTTCTGGGCCCGCCGGCAAGCGCATGAGACGACGATCCACAAGGTCGACGCGCAATCGGCCTTGCTCGGCAGGGTGCCGTCGGCGGACGAGGCGGGCATCTCGTCCGCGTTCGCGGCCGACGGTCTCGACGAGCTGCTGCGCGGGTTCTTCACGCGCGGCAAGTCGAAGCTCTTCGACGGGAAGCCGTTCGTCGCCGTCGTCGCTCCGGATGACGTCGATCGGCGATGGGTGCTTCGGGTCGACGAACGCCTCAGCGTCGATGCCGGCGACGACGACGACGTGGACGATGCTGATGCTCGTCTCTCCGGATCGGCCGCGGCGCTGTACCTCGCGCTGTGGAACCGCGGCGACGAGATCGATGTGCGAGGGCGACCCGATGTGCTCGATCGTTGGCACGAGGTGCAACGCGTCACGTGGAGCTGAGACGACCTTCACACCCTGTTCAAGCGCGGGCTCGTCGAGCTGAGAGCGAGCCTGCGCGAGATCATCGCCTCGGCTACTTGATCAGCGGGTCGCGCGGGCAGGCCGAGGATGCGCTCGCCGATCTGGTTGCGCTTGATCTCGGACGTGCCGCCCGCGATCGACATGCCGCGGTGCATCAGCACGAGCAGGTTGCTCATGCCGCCTGCGCCGTCCATGAAGGCCGCGTCGGGACCGCTCAGCTCGGTGAGCATCGCCGCCGCTTCGTGACCGATCTCGGAGAGGACGAGCTTGGTCATCGCGCCTTCGGGGCCAGGGCCCGCTCCGGCCACGGCGCGGTGCGCGGCGCGCAGGTTGAGCAGGCCCATCGCCTGCTGCTCGCGCGATGTAGCGGCCGATGCGGCCTTCGCCACCGGTCGAGCCGCTCGGGGTGCGCGTCGAAGGAGGTGACCATCATCGAGCCGGGCATCGACATGCCGCCCTGGCCGCCGCCGATGCTCACGCTCTCGTTGCCGAGCGTCGCGCGGGCGACGGTCCATCCGCCGTCGACGGGGCCGACCACGTCGTCATCGGGCACGAACACGTCGTTGAAGAAGACCTCGTTGAACTCGGAGTTGCCGCTCGTCATCTTCAGCGGCCGCACCTCGACGCCCTCGGCGTGCATGTCGATGACCATCATCGTGATGCCCTCGTGCTTGGGCACGTCGGGGTTGGTGCGCACGGTCGCGAAGCCCATGCCCGCGTAGTGCGCGCCGCTCGTCCACACCTTCTGGCCGTTGACGAGCCAGCCGCCCTCGACGCGGGTGGCCTTGGTCTTGATGCCGGCAGCGTCGGAGCCCGCGTCGGGCTCGCTGAACAGCTGGCACCAGATCACCTCCTGGTCGAGCGCGGGGGTCACCCAGCGCGCCACCTGGTCGTCGGTGCCGTACTGGATGAGCGTGAGGATCACCCACCCGGTGATGCCGTATTGCGGCCGCTTGACGCCCGCCGCGCCGAACTCCTGCTCGATCACGAGCTGCTCGACCGCGCCGGCCTCGCGCCCGTACGGCTCGGGCCAGTGCGGCATCGCGTAGCCGGTCTCGATGAGCTCGGCGCGCTGCTGCTCGGGCGAGAGGCCCTTGATGCGCGAGGCGAGGGTGCGCACCTCGTCGCGGAAGGCTTCGGCCTCGGGCGGGAGCTCGACGGTCTTCTCGCGCACGACGCCTCGCCGCGTGAGCTCGGCGAGCTCTGTCGCTGCCGCCTCGGCGTCGAGGTACCCGAGCAGCACGCTCGCACGCCGCATGAAGAGGTGCGCGTCGTGCTCCCAGGTGATCCCGATGCCGCCGTGGACCTGCGTGTTGAGGTTGGCGCACAGGCTCGGCCGCGGGAGCCGCCAGCGTCGCCGCGACCGCGGCCGCGTAGGTCAGCTGGTCGCCACCGGTGCTGGCGGCCTTCGCGGCATCCCACACCGCGCTCGTCGCGAGCTCACTGGCGACGGCCATGTTGGCGCAGTGGTGCTTCACCGCTTGGAACATCGCGATCGGGCGGCCGAACTGCAGGCGCTCCTTCGCGTACGAAGCCGCCATCTCGGTGCACTCGCGCGCGAGGCCGACTGCCTCGGCGGACAAGAGCACGCGGGCGAGGTCGACGAGCACGCGGCGTGCGCCCGGGAGCACCGTGGCCGGCGCGCCGTCGAGCGTCACCCGCGCGGAGCGGCGGGTCGGGTCCATGTTCGGCGGCACGTCGACCTTCACACCGTCGCCCCGCTTCACCACGGCGACGTCGTCGCCCACCGCGACGAGGAGCACGTCGGCGAGCCCGCCTCCGAGGACGTTGCCGGCGTTGCCCGACGCGGTGCCTCCGGAGACGGTGACCGACCCCGCGAGCGCGACCGCGCCCTTCACCGAGCCATCCGCGAGGCCGGGCAGCAGCTCGTCGGCGATCGCACCGCCGACCGCGGTGAGCACCGCGCTGACGATCACCGTCGGCACGAACGGACCCGGCGCGACTGCACTGCCGAGCTGCTCGATCACGACGACGAGCTCCTCGAGCCCGTAGCCCGAACCGCCCTGCGCCTCGGGGACGTGCAGCCCGAGCCAGCCGAGCTCGATGAGCTCGCCCCACCAGGAGGGCAGGCGCCTCGTCCGGCGCCTCGAGCAGTGCCCGAGCCGAGCCCCGGGCATCGCGCCTGTGGAGGAAGTCGTCTGCCGTCTTGGCGAGCGACTGGTGGTCTTCGGTGATCGCGATCGACATGCCGCGAGCCTGCCAGGATGAGGCGCCTGACATGAAATGGAGTCGCAGAGTTGGCTGAGCCGCGCCCTGATCTCACGTTCACCCATCCGATGGTCGAGAACGTGGTGTCCAAGATCGGCATCCATGCGACAGAACCGGGCGACCCTTGCGGCTCGGGCATGCACCTCCATCTCTCGCCGGCGCTCCTCGACGACGACGGCCACGTCGACTTCGGAGTGCTCGGGGTGTTCTTCGACATGGCGTGCTCACAGGCAGGCTTGAACTCGCCGTTCCTCCACCAGGACATCAGCGTGCACCGCATCGACAAGCCCACGGGCACGAAGCTCCTCGTCGACGCGCGGGTTGCCCGCCGTGGCGGTCGTTCAGCGGTCGTCCAGATCGACGTGCACGACGACCTCGGCACCCGGGTCGCCTACAGCTGCCAGCAGCTGCGGCTCGCGCCGAACGCGCAGGAGCACGACCTCGAGGCGATGCAGGTGTTCCGTGAAGCGTTCTTCCGGCAGTTCGACGGTGTGTGCCGCCTGCCGGGTCGCCTGCACGACACGTTGGGTCTCAGTCGAGGCGAACGCGACGGGAAGCAGGTGTGGTGGCTGCCCCTCGGCCCCACGAGCATCAACGGCTTCGGTGGTCTGCACGGGGGTGTCGCGTTCTCGCTCGTCGGCGACGCGGCCGCGGGTGCGGCAGCAAACCGATTCGGCGCGGCGAAGACGACCAGCGCGCTCGTGCGCTACCTCGCGCCTGGGCTCGGCGGGCCGTTCCGCGCCGAACCGCTCGTGATGCCGCAAGCCGACGGCGACGCGATCGTGCGCGTCGAGGTGTTCGACGAGGGCGCCGACGATCTGCTGATCATCATCGGCGAGTCGCACGTCGTCATCGAGCGGTGACTGGCTCCGGTTCGACGAGGTAGTTGCCGGCCTGCAGCCGCACGAGTGCGTCGCCGTCGGTGCGGGCCACGCACTGGGGGTCGTCACCGTCGGCAACGGCTTTGATGGCGCGCTTGAAGAGCGTGCGGAACATCACGACGCCGCGATCGCTCGCCGCGAGCTGCTCCTCTGAGTGCAGCGTGATGCGCCCCTGGCCGACCTGCGCCTCGTAGTCGCCGGGGTAGCGCTGGTGCCCTTCGTCGTCGAGCTGGTACCACGACTTGCCGCCGTACATCGGAGCGTCCTTCACCTTCGACAGCCACGACGTGTCGGCGTCCGGTCCCATTCGAAACGCCGTGAAGATGCGCGTCGTCGAGTTGTCGATCGGCAGCGTCCACGCCACGTTGTCGGTCTTCGTGAACGACGAGACGCGTGGATCGGCCACGACTCTGATGTTCGGCATGACGAGCTCGGTGACGCGGTGGTGGATGGAGCCGTCGTCCAGCTTGCGATCCTGGAACGACCGGACTCCGTAGTCGGTGAAGTCCCAAGAGATCTCGGGGAAGATGTTCATGATCTCGGTGAACTGCGTGCCCGAGAACGTGCCGTGCAGGATGAACACGTGGTACGGGTCCATCACGTTCTCGTGCGTCTGGAACCAGTTGCAGTGCATCAGCGGCGGTCCGCCTGATCCGATGCTTGCGCCGTTGGCCACCACGCGCTCGCCGGCAGCAAGATCTTCGAAGATGTCGTAGCGGGGGAGAAGCGGTTGCTTGTCGGCAGGGCCGAGGTAGGCGAAGACCATGCCGTAGCGCTCCTGCACCGGGTACCAGGGCTGGCGGTATCGGTCGCGGTGCAAGCCGTGGTCGGGCTCGCACGGCTGGTCGAGGCAGTGACCCTCGGAGTCGAAGAGCCAGCCGTGGTAGCAGCAGCGGATGCCGACGTCTTCGACCCGGCCGAAGAGGAGCGTCGTGCCGCGGTGCACGCAGCGCGGGTACACGAGCCCCGGGTTGCCGCTGCGGTCGCGGAACAAGACGAGGTCTTCACCGAGGACGCGGATCGCGCGTGGAAGGTCAGTGGCTTCCTCGGACAGCGCCACGGGATGCCAGTACCGCCTGAGGAGCTCACCTCCCGGTGTGCCCGCGTCCACCGACGTGAGGTCGTGGTCGATCGTTCCGGCGGGCAGGCCGTACGCGCGGCCATCGCCGTTTCCAGCGTCAGCGCTCATGCGCTCATCGTAAGCACGCGGCGCTGGGGCCGTCAGGATCTCGTCAGGAGCCTTGACCGGCCGGTCGCGCGCTCGTAGATCGTGAACGTGATGGTCCGTCTCGGCTGCGCGGCGTTGGTCTCGGTCGCCGCCGTCTGCGCGCTCGTGCCGCTGCGCAGCCATGTCGCGTCGGCGAACCTCGCCCTGATCCTGGTGCTCGTCGTGCTCGGGATCGCAGTCGCCGGCGGCAGGGCGGCGGGCGTCGTCGCGGGCATCGTCACCGCGATCGCCTTCGACTTCTTCCTCACCGTCCCGTACGGCGCGCTCACGATCGACCGAAGCGACGACGTGCAGACGACCGTGCTGCTCGCCGCGGTCGGGCTGGTGGGCGGTGAGCTGGTCGAGCGGGCTCGGCGCAGTCATGCCCACGCGGTCGACCGTGACCGCGAGATCGCAGCGCTTCCAGCGCCGCGCCGAGCTCGCTGCAGCCGGTGAGCCGCCGGGCCGGCTGATCGCCCGCTCTGCCGAGGAGCTGGCCGACCTCCTCGACGCCGTCGACGTGGAGTACCGAGTCGGGTCGCCGCCGAGTGAGGTGTCGGTGCTCACACACGACGGAGCGCGGGTGCCGAGTGGCCCCGAGCGCGGTCGGTGCCGACGTCGCCGCGCTGCCGGTTCGGGCGCATGGCCGCGACCTCGGCTACTTCCTCCTCCTCTTCCCGAGAAGCAACGCCGGGATGTCGATCGACATCGATCGCCGTCACGCCGCCGCTGCGGTCGCCGATCAGCTCGGCGTCGCGCTCCTCCGCCATCGGAGGTCGTGAGCGCCTCGCGCGTCAGTGCTGCTTCGTCGGCGCGTGAGGGACCGAGAGCAACCGGTACTCGGGATTCAGCATCGAGACGCGGCTCTTGTGGAAGCCGATGACGCCGGTTCGCGGTGAGCATCGTCCCCGGGATGATGCCGCCGATCTGGCGGCGCCCGAGGAACACGAGCGTGAGCTCGCCACGTGGCGTCACGCAGCGTCGCCTCGAGCGTCGGCGCGCCACCCCACGGCTGCACGCGCACCGCGACGATCCTCCCGCTGACCGCGACACGCTCGTGTGAGGGCGCCGCCTCGATCGCCAATCGATCCGGCCACCGGGGCGATCGTGGGGTCGTGGGTCGACTCGCGGCTGTCGCGGGCCCGATCCGTTCGTGCGCTCGTGCGGCTGCTCGTACATCGCCTCGAGGTCGACCGAGCGCTTCGGCGCGCCCGACCTGAGGTGGTACGGCACGATCGTCACGTTGCAGTGCGGGAGGTCGGAGAGTGCTTCGGCGATCGATCCCGCGGTGCGATCGTGCAGCAGTCGATGCCACACCCGCGTGTGCTGGATGCGGGGGATCAGCACGGTGGCTTCGGTGTCGAGGTCGCCGAGCTCTGCCGCGACGAGCTCGAGCGCGGCGCGGTTCAGGCGTCGATCGGGCAGCTCGTGGATCTCGAGCGAGACCCGCGCGAGGCCGAGGCGGGTCCAGGCCGCGGTGAGGTCCTCGGTGCGCACCGGGTCGAGATCGAAGTGGATGACGCGCAGCTCGTCGGGAGTCAGCGTGCGCGCGTACTGGAGCGCTCGAGCGGCGGCGAGGTTGACGTCGTCGATGAACACGAACACGACGTGCCGGCGCAGGATCGGCGCGGCGACTGCCTTCGGCGCGTCGTGCTCGAGCTCGAGGGCCTCGCCCTCGTACTGCCGGTTGAGCCGCACCAGGAGTGCGACCATGATCGGCACGAGCACCAGGATCACCCACGCGCCGTGCGTGAACTTCGTGATCGCGACGATCACGAGGACGAGGAATGACAGCAGAGCGCCCGTCGCGTTGACGAACAGTCCCCAGCGCCAGCCGTCCTCCTTGAGCCGGATGTGGTGCTTGGCCATGCCGGCTTGCGAGAGCGTGAAGCTCGTGAACACGCCGATCGCGTAGAGCGGGATGAGCCGGTCGACCTTCGCGTCGGTGACGATCAGCAGCACGATCGCCGCGATGGCGAGCGAGATGATCCCGTTCGAGAACACGAGTCGGTGCCCGCGCTTCGTGAGCTGACGGGGCATGAAGTTGTCGCCCGCGTGGAAGCTCGCGAGACGAGGGAAGTCGGCGAAGCTGGTGTTCGCCGCGAGCACCAGGATCAGCATCGTGCCGACCTGCAACAGGTAATAGAGGACGCGGCCCGTGGTAGTCGGACCGAAGACGAGGT
This sequence comes from uncultured Acidimicrobiales bacterium, assembly GCA_963739555.1. Taxonomy (GTDB): domain Bacteria; phylum Actinomycetota; class Acidimicrobiia; order Acidimicrobiales; family DATKAS01; genus DATKAS01. Next base: position 21,585 of record CAVUAV010000015.1, read on the forward strand.
CGCCGACCTGCGAGATGACCGTCGGGGTGCCCGATATGTAAGGCGCGGCGTGCACCTTCGCCGCCAGCACCGACAGGCCGAGGAACATCACGCCGAGCAGCGAGCCCATGATCACGAGCGTCGTCCGCGCGTTCTTCCACGCAGGCTCCTTGAACGCGGGCACGCCGTTCGAGATCGCCTCGACTCCTGTGACCGCGGCGCCGCCGGACGCGAACGCGTGGAGGATCACGTAGAGCGTGGCGCCATAGAAGAGGCCGGCGCTCGGACTGCCGACTGGCACGAGGCCGGGATGATCGAGGCTCTGCACGGGGAGGTTGCCGAAGAACATCTTCACGGTGCCGACGACGATGAGCACGGCCATGCAGCCGATGAAGAAGTAGGTGGGCACCGCGAAGATGCGGCCTGACTCGCGGACACCCTTCAGGTTCATCGCCGCGATGAGCACGACGCACGCGATCGAGAGCCACAGCTGGAAGGGAACGATCGCGGGGATCGCCGAAGCGACTGCGGCCATGCCTGCCGCGACCGACACCGACACGGTGAGCACGTAGTCGGTGAGCAACGCGACACCCGCGACCTGAGCCGGCAGGAGACCGAAGTTGTCGCGGGTGACGATGTACGCGCCGCCAGCGCTGGGATAGGCCTTGATCGTCTGGCGGTACGAGAGGATCAGGAAGCCGAGCACCACCAACAGCGCAGTGGTGATGGGCACCACGAGGCTGAACGCAGCCACGCCGACGGCGGGCACCGCGACCCGGAGGATCTCCTCGGTCGCGTACGCGGACGACGAGAGGTTGTCGCTGGCGAACACCGCGAGCGCGGTGGGCTTGCCGAGCCGTTCGTGCGCGAGCCGCTCGGTGTGCAGCGGCGGGCCGAGGAGGCCCTTCTTGATGCGGTAGCCCCGCGACTCGGGGAGCTCGATCGAAGGCGCGAAGCCGTTCGTCGACGGCTCGTCCGACGCAGTGGAGGGCGCGAGTTCCTCTTCAACCTTCACTGATCACAGTTGAACGGTTGCCCTCTCGTGAAGACAGCGTCTGCGCGTCAAGATCGCGCCAGTAGTGGACGGGCGCGCCGTAAGGGGATCGTTAGGGGTCGCCTGCACGCCCGGGCGGGGGTTCCGAAAATTTGCTTCTCGCTGTGTAACGCGAGCGTCACCTCGGACGCTGTAGGCGTTGCGAAGCGGCCCGCCCGTGCTACGCCAAGCTGTCGGCTCGATCGACAGCGGGCGGGGCGCCTCGCGTAGTTCCCCGCCGGAGGCCCGGGCGTTCCCATGCGAGGGTGAGCGCCCGGGGCCCTCGGTTCATCCCGTGCCTAGGGACCACCCAGCTTTCGCAGCACGAGGTCGAGATCGGGCCACGGCGTCCAGTCTCCGAGGCTCTCCTGAACACAGCGGGCGAAGAGCCACTGCCTCACGCGCTCGGCATCCAGCCCAGCGAGGTCGGCGACCGTAGACAGCAGCTCGATCGGGTCGGCCTGCAGGGAGGCGTTGCAGTTCAACAGGTGCTGCAGGACGTCATAGTGCGGGTCGCCGACGTATGGCTTGGGGTCGATGAGCAGCCACGGGCGGCGCTGGCCGGACAGCACGTTGCCGGCGTGGAGGTCGGTGAACAGCAGGACCTCGGTGGGTCCGGTTCGCGAGAGCTCTCGGAACAGCGCGAGCCCTTCGCGCGCGAGACCCGCGTCGAATCGTGACGGGTCGGCCGCGAGTCGCGCTTCGGCTCGCGCCACCCAGTCGTCGGCCATCACCGAGAGAGGACGGAACGGATGATCGGGCGACAGGTCGACTGCCCACACCGACCGGAGCAGGTCGGTCACGACGACGTGCTGCTCGGCCTCGGGGCGTTCGCGCAGCTCGGTGCCGGGGCGGCATCGCTCGAGCAGCAACGCGGTGGTGTCGTCGGCAATGTGGTCGAACGCGTACAGCTCGGCCGCGCCTTGGCCTCCGAGTGCTGCGAGCCCCTCCGCCTCGTGCAGCGCCTCGGTGTGCTGCCACGCGACCTTGAGCACCACGTCGCGTCCGTCGGCATCGGTGCCGGGCGCGACCCAAGAGCAATTGCCGCCGGGCTCGAACGGTTCGTCGAGGACGAGCTGCCAACGCGCGCACAGCTGCTCGACGCGGGCCGGCAGCGCGGCCAACCATGTCGCCCACGCCGGTCCGCCCGCGTCGGCGGACGCCTGCAAGTACGCAGGCACGCGCAGCCTCGAGGTCACCCGGGCACCGTAAAGGCTCGGTCAGGCGACCCAGAACTTCGGCGGAGCCGTCACGCCGGCCTCTTGCATCACTTTCGCGAGGTCGGGATCGGAGAGCAGCGCCTCGACGTTGTCGGCGTCGGCCTCGCCGACGATCCAGACGGAGTTGGGGTCATCCGCGTCGCGGAGAACGGCGATGTCGGTGATGCCGAGCCCCGCGCGCCGTTCCTTGTCCGCGTCGTAGAACGGCCGCCACTTGTCGTAGTCGGCGACGGGATGATTGATGAATGCACGGGCCATGTGAACCTCGGTTCCAAGCGGGACCGGACCATAACCCGCACCGCGGTGAGCGGAGTGTGTCGGCTCGCCCGGCCCCTCCACAGTGCGCACAGTGGTCCCACAAATGCTAAGAGTGGTCTCCTAGCGTTTGCTGGGTGCCGAGCAACTTCGTCACCCGAAGCGAACGTTGTCCTCACTGCAATCGCAAGAGCATTGTCGTCACCGTCGAGCAGCTGCTGACTCAGCGCGGCGAGGTCATTGCGTCGACGGTGGTCGCAAAGGCCCGGTGTACAACCGAGGGATGCGTCGGCGCACGGACGAAGCCGCGTTGACGGGAGCGACACGCGGCAGAGCCCTACCTTCCTCCGGCCGAGCGCTCAGGCGAATGGCACGGCGAAGTCGCAGTACGGGGCGCTCGTCTCAGTGACCGGCTCGCTCGCGAGGTAGGTAATTCGTACGCCGAGATCCTCAGGCTCGAGGGCGAGACTTTCAGGTTCGATCAAGTGCTCGACCGCGACAGTCGAAAGAAGCGCGGCTTCCTGCCTCGTGCCAAGCGCACACCGTCGCGGTAGCTCACCGACATCGCGACCCTCCCCACTGGGTCAGCGAAAGGGTATCCAGTCGGGTCACGGTTCGCCGGACGTGTGGACGAGCGCACAGCGCGTGCGCATGGTCGGCTGATGATCGGTGACGACGGAAGCCGACCGGATCACCGCAGCGGGATCCGAGCCGTGCGCCTGTCGCCGTCCGTCGCTCCGGCAGTCATGCGCGCACGGTAAGCGGGACGGGCAAGCCGATGACCCGAGGAGTACCGTGCGCACGCTGCGGAGGGGGCTGTTCATGGCTTACGAGATCGCCCGTGCGGGCGCCGCGATCTCGCGCGGTAGTCGTCGCGCTCGTGGGTTGTGGCGGAGGCGACGATGCGGGCATCGCCGGGAGTTCCGTCGAAGCGAGCTCAGCGTCCGGGGAGACCGCGTTGGAGACAACGACGCCGACTTCGAACGACTCACACGCTGGCTCGACCGCAGCTGGTGGCGGGAGCAGCGGCACGCTGCCCGACGCGTGCACGCTTCTGACGTCCGCGTCCGTGGCCGAGGCCATCGGAGGAAGCGCTCAAGGGGTTCAGCCTCAGCCTCCGAACGAGGCGTCGTCACGATGCGACTGGGCGCCGGGCGAAGCGCACTCCTTGGGGCTCCAGGTCCGGGCGGGCGCGAACGCGGAGAACACCTACAACAACACGATCGCCACCGGGTTCACGCAGATCGACTTCGCGCCGGCGAACGGTTGGATGATGTTGGGAGCGCGGGAATCGGACCGTAACTATCGACTCATCGCGTTCGCGGGATATGACGGCGTTCATTACGTCTACTTCACGTTGCAAGGACCCGATCGTGACGACGCCGCCGCGACAGAGATCGCGACCGCGCTTGCGTCGGAGATTTACGCGGTGCTCTGAACGTCTGGCCGTCGCGCCGCGGACCGGGCACGGCGCGACGAACGCGTCGAGTCACCCTCCACCCAGGACTACGAGCCGATCCCAAAGACGACCCGCTGTCCCCGATGCCCCGCGACATGAGAACGTGCGCCCCCTGGGATTCGAACCGTGGAATGGCGGTCCTGGCTGGCTACGGCCGGTGATGTCCAGTGCGGCTCCGCGGCCGTTTCCGCAGGTCAGTCGTGCTGCCCGGTGCCGCGTGGTACTGCGCGGTGCGCGATGGTCTTGCAAAATTTTGACACCACGGTGGCACCACCGGGCCGGGTGATTCGTCGGCCTCGCCCTCGGTCAGAACTGGCTACCGTCGTCGCTCGATGAGCGTGATACCGAAGGGCGGCAACTACGAGGTCGTCTTCCACGACGGGTCGACGATCCCCGCTGCGCACACGAGCTGTGCACTGTCGATTCGGCCCGGCGGCGGTTACCTCGGCGCACTGGCGATCCATCCCCCCGAGGGCGGAATGGTGGATACGGCGCAGATACAGCGCGGCCTGAACCGCGGGCCACTCTCGTTGAGGATTCCGGTGCCGCCGAAGTGGGACGAGTCCGCGCTCCTCGAGTGCTCCGTGTTGAGCCAGTTCGTAGACGCGCGCGGGGGCGTCCTCCTGTTTGAAGCAGAGGCGTAGCCGCGGCCCGCGCCGCTACGTGTCGAGCCGCGGGCGAACACGTCGGCCGCATCGCGATCGTGGCTCGGCATGACATGCGAGTAGAGCCCGAGCGTCACCGAGACGTGAGCGTGCCCGAACCTCTGCTGCACCACCTTCGGGCTGATGCCGGCGCCCACCATGTAGCTCGCCGCGGTGTGCCGTAGTCCGTGGACGCCGATCTCTGGAAGGCCGAGGCGTCGAGCCGCGCGCGGAACTCGGCGGTCAGCCGCGCGGGCCACACGCCGCCACCGTCAGGGTTCGTGAACACGAGGCCGCCGGTGTCGCGCCAGCCCGCACCCATGAGCAACCGCTCGGCGTTCTGTTGGCTGCGCCACCCGCGCGAGCACCGCGCACCGTCTCCGCGTCGAGCGCGATCGTCCGCGCGCCCGCGTCGGTCTTCGGCGCGCCTTCGACGATGGAGCCGCCCGCGATCGCCCGCTGCCGCGTGATCGTCACCGTGCCGCCGTCGAGGTCGACGTCGTCCCATCGGGCGCCGGATCCACGCCAAACCCCACCAAGGCGCTCTCAGTCGCGGTCCTGCGTAAGAAGCTCACGCACCGCGGTAGAGCACGAATACGCCAACACATCGCCCTCACTGGCGACCGCACTGGGTCGATTGGTTCAGTCGAGGCACCTCGAGAAGCGCTCTGTCCAGGATTCGGCGACGTAGAACAGCCATCTAGGGAGTCGTACACTTGTTCGACGCCGACCGAGATCGTCACCCGGACCGAACGGTGCGCCTACTGCCTCACCGACACGATCGTCGTCACCGTCGAGCAGCTGCTCAGCACGCGCGGCGACGTCGTCGCGTCGACGGTCATCGGCAAGGCGCCGTGTACGCGCCCCGAGTGCATCGGCTCGCGGATGCCGCCCAGGTAGCCAAGCGTGTCGGACTGACGATGTAAACACGACGGAGCCACGAGGCGATAACGATGACGCGGCTCGCTCGGCGTCGAGCCCTCGCTGTCGAGCGGGCCGCATCTGAGACGGGTGTGCCGGCTCGCCCGCGAAATGCGAGTGAGGCACGGAACGGACGAAGCCGACGCCACCCCAGGGTTGCGCTCCCGCGAGTTCGCAACCCAACGCCAGGCGACGGCGGATCGGCCCGACAGCGGCGGACAGTATCTGACGTCGCCGTCACGTGCCCTCTCTTGTAAGGCCGGGCGGTCCGCGAGCGATAAGTCGAGTGAGGGCGGCCCGCCCGAGCGGCATGTTCAGCCCAATTCGGGTGGCGGGCCGCCCTTGTCAACTCGCCAAAGCCCCGTCGCCGGCGCCCACACGTGCACCCGCGCCGAGTGCATCGGCTTGAGGATGCCCCCGAGGCAGGGCGGCGCACTCCGCGGTCCGTGACTGCCTAGACCGGGCCGACCACGTGGCTGTCGCGAACGACCACGACGTGACCATCAGGGTCGGTGACCTCGAAGAACGCGATGGGGTGACTCCATCACGATGTCAGTCACTGGCACGCCTTCGGCCTGCCACTTGTCGTGGGTTGCGTCGATGTCGTCGACCATTAGGTCCCAGCCGACGGGCCCGGGCGCGACCTGCTCCGGGTCGTACCGGATCAACAGGTGTGTCCCGCCGCGCATCTCCATCGCGGCGAGCTGTTCGAAGACCGCGACAGTGCGCATCCCGATCTTCTCGTAGAAGTGCGCCAACCCCGAAAGGTCGGCCGAGGACACGAACACGTGGCCCGTCCAGACGGGCGGGCGACCGTCAGGCATTTCCGCCATCACCGAACGCTAAACCACGATCCTGCGGCGCTGTCGAGGCCGCCTATCTCCCATGAAGAAGTTCATCCTCGGCGCCGCAGCCGCAACCGCTGTGGCCGTTTCGCTCGCCGCCGGCACGGGCATCGCGTCCGCCGACGTCAGCACCAACAAGTCCGCCAAGGACGCTTAGGTACTGCGTCGCCAACTACATCGCCAACTTCAACACTGGCACCGGCATCGGGCACCTCCGTTCGGAGATGACCGAGCAGGAGATCTCCAGCGCCACCGGAAACCGCGCTCCGTCGTACCCCTGCGTCGACACCCAGGGCCAGTTCGCCCCGATCAGCAACAACGGCTAGTTACCGCAGAAGCCCCCGGCCTTACATTGGGCCGGGGGCTTCTGAAGTTTTCGATCCAGTTCACAACCGATGCCCGCGTGATTCGGCCCAGGTGACATTGACGTGAGCCTCGCCAACGCTGCGTTGTCAGTCCTTGAGCCGCTCCGGTCACCGCGGAGGCGGGAGCCCGCGGGACCGAACCGAGAGTTCAGCGTGAGGAAAGCGCAACTGCCACCGGTGGATCATCGCCTGAAGCTCCTTCTCTCCGACGCGGGGCAGTCGGAGGACCCAGGGACCGTCAGACATCTCGTACGCGTACGCAGAAGCCTGATAACCACGCTGTTCGAAGGGGACGGCCAACTCGCAGAAGTCGACGTCGGCGGCATCCATGCTCTCCTTGAAGAAATTGGCGGCGACGACACTCCCTCGCAGTTCCAACACGAACTCGAGTTCCCGATCCCTCTCCACCGCGCGACCCTGACATAGGAGTGCCACTGGAGGCCGCGGTGGGCGATGGTCGCCCAGCGCAGACCCTCTAGCGACATTGGCGTGACACTCGCCAATCACGGCGTGCTGTTCTTGGACGAGGCTCGCCGAGTTCATCGCGCCGGTGCTCGACGGCCTCCGTCAGCTGCTCGAGGAGGGCAGCGCGCTCGACATCCATGCTCGCGACCTGCTGACGCGATGCGCCCTCGCCAGAAGGCGAGGGACCTCATCTCATGAGTCGTCGGGTCGGTGGCCGCGCAGTGACCGCCCAGCGGTCACGACCTCGCTCCGCCTCGGCGGGGACGTTCGCCTCTGGTTCGCGCCGCCGTGATGGCCGAGCATCGCGACAGGGCAGCCTGCTCAGCACTGTTGCCGGGGAGGCGCTCCGGGCGGGGACCAATCCCTACCTCAGTGGTTGGGTCCGGGATCCGTCGGAAAACGGTGGCCGGCTCGGTCGCTTCGGGGGATCCGGCGGCCGGGCCGATCGCCGGGCTCGTCGCCGCAACCTCAGCCTGCTGTGACCCTCCCGCCTCGACGGTTTCCAGAGGATCTACGGGGGCACACAGCGCCCCTGAACGGCCGTTCAGTGCCACAATCGCGGCACTGACGATGACCGCTTCGACGTCGAGCTCGCCCGCCCGTCGTGGCACGACCTGGCCGCCTGCCGCGGGCACGTCGACATCATGTTCCCCGCCCGCTACACGTCGACCGCGCCCCACGAAGGCGATGTGTGCGGCGTGCCCGGTCCGCGCGCGGAGTGCTTGGAGGCCGGGCTCACCGCGAGCCCGAGGGGATTTGGGCGGTGCGGGCGTGACCGACCGGCGCCGGCTGCGTGTCCGCGGGGGCGACCTCGTCGTCGGCCGTCACCGGGTCGCGTAGACGCCGCCGAAATCTGGCACCACGGTGGCACCACTCAACCCGGCGGCCCTTGCTGCACTAAGCGATTTCGCGTGCGCCCCCTGGGATTCGAACCCAGAACCTGCGGATTAAGAGTCCGTTGCTCTGCCATTGAGCTAGAGGCGCGTGCCGCTCACGCGGCCGGGAGATCGTAGGCGATCGCCGACTTCACCTCGGGAGGGTTGGCATCACGGGCAGCACCGGCGCGGGGACGACGTACGACGGCACGGTCACCGGCGAGACGTCCACGTCGATCTTCGGCACCGTGACCCGCGCGATCGAGGGAGACGTCGTGGTCGCCGGGACGCGTGGTGGTCGGCGCCAGCGTCGTCGGGGGCGCGGTGGTCGCGGGAGCAGCAGTCGTGGTCGGCGCGAGCGTGGTGGCCGGGCTCGTGCTGCGGGCGCGCTGTCGACAGCTGCATCGGCCGGCTGCGCGCCGTCTCCCGCGCGTGACGTCGACAGTCGTCGACGCGGCTGCGTCCTGACGGTTCTCGGCCGCGGGCGTCGACTTGGCGTCGCCGGCCACCGCAGCGGGATCGCCGTTGCTCAGCTCGATCGTCGTCGACACGCCCGCACCCGCGGCGCTCGCACCCGCCGCACCGGCGCCGATGCCGGCCTCGACGTGCTCGGCGAGGACGCGGGTCTGAACGTCCGTCGTCGGTGCGTTGGTCGTCGTCGTGTCTTTGGTCGCGTCTCCGAAGACAGGCGAGGTCATCTCGACCGCCGTCTCGGTGTGCGGATGACCGATCGACGTGAGGGCCGCGATGGCCACGATCACGCCGGCTCCGATCAAGAAGCCGCGCGGGGTTTGCACTACTCGTCCTCCAGACGCATCGCCAAGCCGTTGGACGTCGCCGTCCCGGCCCGCGGTTCCCGAGGTCAGCTGGCTCGGGACCGTCCCGTTATCCAGGCGCCCGACAGCACGACTGCGGTGCCGACGATCGCCAACGGGGCAATGTGATCATTGCGGAAGACCGCCCCCAAAATGATCGCGACCACGGGAATTACATAGGTCGTGACCGACGCTCGGGTGCTGCCGACCCGCCCGACCAGGGTGCCCATTGCGACATATGCCACACCGGTGCCGAGCGCGCCGAGGGCCATGCACGCCAGCAGAGGGCGCCAGGCAAACGACGAGTCATCCAGGCCGGCAAGGCCGAGCGGCAATGTGAGCACCCATCCCACGGCGAGTGCTCTCCAGATCACGGGGAGCGAGCCGTACCGCTGCTGCAGAGGGACCTGCACGTTGTAGGCGACGCCGTACGAGCACAGGGCGATGAGGATCAGGATGATCCCGCCGAGCGAGCTCGACGCCTCGTCGACCGAGGCGAGGCCGATCAAGAGCACGCCGACGAACCCGACTCCGAGCCCGATGAGCTGCTGGCGGGGCGGGAGCTTCTGGAGCATCAACGTCGCAACCGCGGCCGCGAAGAGCGGCGTCGCTCCGTTGAGCATCCCTGTCACCGCTGACGACACGTGGCGCTCGGCCAACGGGAACATCGACAGGGGGATCGCGACCCACGTGATGCCGACGAGCACGAGCCGCGGCCAGTCGGCGCGGGCGATCGATCGCCGAGTCGCGGGGAGGAAGCGCGAGCAGCCCGAAGCCGAACGTGATGCGCAGCGTGGTGATCAACGACGGATCGAACGCGTCGAGCCCGATCGCGATGAAGAGGAACGACGCGCCCCAGATCCCGCCGGCCGTGCACAGCAGGCCCCAGTCGAGCGGCGCGAACGCACCGGTGTTGGTGCCCTCGGCTGTCGTCAGCAGTCGGGGCCGGGACATCCGGATGACGGTATCGGCCCGAGCCGCGAGGTCCGGCGGGTTTCGGCCACATCGCTCGGGGTGCAGTAGCCGACGCAGCGTGACTTGGGGTGACCGAGGGGACTTGAACCCCCGACCTCCAGGGCCACAACCTGGCGCTCTAACCAACTGAGCTACGGCCACCAAGGGGTTGTCAGTCTGGCATAGGCGGCGGTCGATGCTCGTCGAGAACGAACGCCGTCTGCGTCGAGCGCACCTCGGGCATGGCTTGGAGCCGCTCGAGCACGACGTCTCTGAGGGTCTGCATGTCGGGCACGCGGACCAGCAGGCAGAAGTCGAAGGTGCCGGTCGTGACGGCGAGGTGCTCGAGTCCGGGGAGGTCGAGGAGCTTGTGCTGCAGCGCCTTCCAGCCGTGCTGGTCGGCGTTGACGAAGATCAGCGCGGCGATCTCGAGGCCGACCTTGCTCGGGTTCACTCGGGCGGTGAAGCCCTCGATCACGCCCGCGGTGCGGAGGCGCTCCAGACGGTTGTACGCGCTGGCGCGGGAGATGTTCACCCGTCCGGCCAGCTCGTTCACCGACATGCGGCCGTCCTCCGTCAACAGCCGGATGATCGTGCGGTCGGTCGCGTCGAGCGGCCGGCCCGGTGTCGCCTCGTCAGCCACGAGCCGCGTCGAAGTACCGCGTCAGCTCCTCGGAGACCTGGGCCATCGACTCGGCTGCGAAGAGCACCGGCTGGAACGTCGTGATGTCGTAGTCCTGCGTCTCCATCGCGCGGATGTCGAAAGGACGGATCTCCGCGTGCGCGGTACGCGTCGAGCTCGCCGAACGACGAGAGGATGCCCGCGCCGTAGGTCTTCAGGTCCTCGCGCTCACGCACCAACCCGAACTCG
>CAVUAV010000016.1:0-39619 GCA_963739555.1 uncultured Acidimicrobiales bacterium
TGGACGATGCGACGAATCATGACTGGCGCAAGAGGTGCCAGTCGGGTTCGATGCCGAGCCCCGGTCGCTCGGGAGCATGCACATTGCCGTCAGCGTCGATCGTGATCGGCTCGGCCAACCCATACGAGAGGTGACCGAGGTCGATGAGCGGGTGCGTGGGGCACCAGCACCTCGTACATCGAGCAGTGCGGCACCGCCATGACGACGTGCACGGTCGCGAGGTTGCCGAACACGTTGTAGGCGTCGTGCACTTCGCACGGCAGGTGGTTCGCCTCGGCCAGCGCCGCGATCTTCATCATCCCGGTGATGCCTCCCTTGATGACGACATCACCCCGGAGCGCTCGGTGGCACGAGCTGCGATCCATCACGGAAGCGCGTAGACGCCGCCGCTCGTGATCTCGGTCGCGACAATCGGGATCGAGAGGTGCTGCTTGAGCCGCACGTATCCGTCTAGGTCCTCCGCGCCGAGCGGGTCCTCGTACCAGTGGTACCCGAGGTCCTCGATGGCGAAGCCGACGTCGAGCGCTTCTTGTACGAGTACGCCCACGCGGAGTCGAGCATCAGGCAGTGGCTGTCGCCGACGGCCGCGCGCACTGCCGCGCACGTGTCGGTGTCCTCACCGATCGACACCGGGCCGGGAGGGCCTCCGACCGGCATGCGCCGGCGCTGCGTCGGTGGGTGGAGCTTGTACCCGACGAACCCACGCTCACGGTACGCGAGCGCTTCCTCCACGTAGGTCTCGTTTCTCGGATGCACCCACGACGACGCGTACGACGGCACCTGCGTCCGCGCCGTCCCGAGGAGTCGGTGCACGGGCAGCCCAGCGGCCTTGCCGGCGATGTCCCAGAGCGCTATGTCGACGTAACCCTGCACGGTCGGGTCGAACATCCGAGCGCGCACCCGGAACTCGTTCCAGATCGCGCCGATGTCGAGACGTCGCGCCCAACGAGCAGCTGCTTCGCGGGGCCCAGGAGCTGCGGCGTGACATCGACACCCGGCCCGGTGACGAAGACGTGGCCGTCGATGCCCTCGTCGGTCGTGATCGTGACGACATTGATGCGCGCAGTCGGCGGCCCCATGCCCGGAGGCATGGCTCGCCGTGCTCGAGCACGCGGATGTCGGTGATCTTCACGGCGGAGATGAGATCAGATGTGCACGCCGGTTGCCGTCAGCTCGACGGCAACGTCCCACGGGTGCTCCTCGGAGTGCGGGAGCGGCGGCTCGGGCACGAGGATCGTGAAGTGCCGTTCGATCTCGGCGTCGCTCGCGTTGCGCTGCTTGTGTGGCACGCCGGCGGGGAGGATCACGAGGGTGTTCGGGCCCACGACCTGCGTGTCGAATCCGATCTGCACCTCGAGGGCGCCCTCGATCACGAAGTAGAACTGATCGAACTCGTGCACGTGCAACGGCGGACCTTGCGCGCTCGGCGCCATCTCCGCGAGGTAGACGGACGCGTGCACCGAGCCGCTGTCGCGGTTCGCCAGGTACGAGACAGACATGCCGTTTCCGTTGCCCGATGCCGCGAAGTCCCTCGTGGAGTACGGGAGGCCCTTCGCGTCCTTGGAGTCGGTGGGCGTGGCGATCGGCTGGAGGAAGCCACCCGGCGCGATGACCTCGATGTGCACCTCGTCGACGTCGCCGTCGTTGCGGTTGTGATGCGGCACGCCAGCCGGGATGAACACGCGTCCCGAACCGGCTCACCTGGCGCTCCTCTGCGCCGAGCTCGACCGTCGTCGTGCCCTCGAGCACCGCGTAGATCTGGTCGCTCGCGTGCGTGTGCCGGGCCGGACCTCGACGCCGGGCGGCACCTTCGTCGCGATCACGTAGCAGCCCTCGCCCGCGTAGAGGATCTGCCCGCGATATCCCGGGATGCCCGCGTCGGTGCCCTGATCCCAGTCAATCGGCCGGATGTGCTTCATCGGTGTCTCGCTTTCTCGGGGTGCCTACCAGACGACCATCACGTCATCGGGGAGCGAGTCGGCCGCGACCGCCGCGCGCGGCGAGCTCGTCGTAGCGAACACGGAGCACCGCTCTGCTGTCCCATCCCGGCGCCGGCGCGGGCTCTGTGACTCGTACCGGCGTGCGACTCAGCCGCGGCGAAGGGCCGACAAGCCGCACTGCCCCGAACCCTGGATGGTCACGCTCGACGCTCAAGCCGTGCGAGCGCACGTACTCGTCTTCCATCAGGTCTTCGATCTCCACGAGCGGGTGGGCGCAGTCGAGCTTCTCGGTCCACGCCTCGACTGTGTCTCTGCGGAAGGTGTCCTCGTCGGGCAGGTCGTCACCGACCGCGTACAGCCAGCCGTCCGTCGCCTCGAACAGGCGGTCCGTGTCGCTCCAGCCGAGCACGTCGTACTCCCGCCGGCTCGTCCCACTGCTTTCCGTCGTAGGCGAGCATGAACATCGCCTGATGGTGCGCGCCCGCCTGCATCAACGACGTGGCGACGTGCTGCCCCTCGCCCGTGCGCACCTTGTGGAACAGGCCGAGCAGGACCGCCATCGCCGAGAGGTGCCCGGTGCCGTAGTCGCACACCGCGAACCGGGCGAAGCGCGGCACGCCTCCGCCGTAGCGCATCATCAGTCCGGTCGACGCCTGGCCGATCGGCTCCCACCCGCGGAAGGCACCGCGAGCCGCCGTGGCCGTACGCGCTCACCGACGAGTAGACGATGTCGGGCTGCACCGGCGCGGACATCGTCCTCGCCGATCCCGATGACCTCGGCACCGCCCTCGGGGATGTTCTGCAGAAACGCATCTGCGCCGCGAACGAGCTGACCACAGGGCGTCCCGACCGGCGGGATCGCGCACGTCGAGCAGCACACTGCGCTTGCCGCTGTTCGTGTGGCAGTGGCCGATGATCCAGTACGCCGGCCGGTTGATCTTGATCACCTCGGCACCGAACTCGGCCAGGATGCGACCCGCGGACGGGCCGGCGAGGACCATGGTGAGGTCGACGACCCTGACGCCTTCGAGCGGCCGATGTGAGGGCGGGGCCCGGTGTGAGCGGGCTCAGGCTGTGCCTCGAGATCGCGCAGGATCGACGCTCGGTCGGCGTCGAGTCGATGGCGAGGAGACGCGGAAGGTGGAGTGCGGCTCATCGTCACACCGAAGCCCGAGCTGCGAGGTCGGCCCGAGCTGCGGATCGTCGAGGTCGATGACCGCTCGCATCGCACGTGCGTGGTCGTCCTCGCGAAGGAACTCCTCGGTCGTGCGCACGATCGTGCAGGGGATCCCGACTGCGTTGATCCGCTCATCCCAGCTCGCGGCGGGCGCGGTCGAGATGAGATCGACGATGCGCTGACGCGATTCGAGATCGGGTGGCCCGAGATCGGGCAGGAACGCATCGCGGAACCACTCGTAGTGCCTCGGCGAGATCATCACGAGGTGGATCCAGCGCCCATCGCTCCCCTGAGCGTCGATGTCGGAGCAGGGAGTGAATGGCACCACCGGCGCCACCGGCAGGCGCTGGCCCATGCTGCCGATCGCCTCGAACATCGCACCGAACAGCGGCACCTCGATCGTCTGGCCGTGTCCCGATGCGTTCGCGGCGATGAGCGAAGCAACGATCGAGTTGACGGCGACGAGCGACGCGAACGAGGACCCGAGCGGCACCGCCGAGAAGGCGGGCCCGTCACCGACCTCACGAGGGCTGCGCGTGTAGTGACCGGTGGCGGCGCCGATGATCCCTTCCCACGCGGCGACAGCGACGCGCGGGTCGTCGCTCGCGAAGCCGGGGATGGAGCACCACACGTTGCGATCGACCGGCGTCAGCCCGAGCCGCGCCATGACTCCAGGGCGGAACCCCTCGATCACGACATCGGCGCGCTCGACCAGTCGCCGGGCAACCGCCAGATCGTCGGCGCGCTTCAGGTCGAGTGCGATGCTGCGCTTGCCGCGCTGCAGCAACGCGTGCGCGTCGGTGCTCCATCGAGGACCCGACGGCGGGTCGACGCGGACCACGTCCGCGCCGTGGTCGGCGAGGATCATCGCCGCCAGCGACGGCGCGAGGTGCTGGCCGAAGTCGACGACTCGGATGCCGTCGAGCGCGCGCACGGCTACGGGTTGATCAGCGTGTCCTGGTCGGGCACGAGGAACGCCATGCCGCGGCGCAGGAAGTCGCCGACGACATCAGCGAACGCCTCGGCGCGATCGCCCTGGATGTCGTGCGCTGCGTCGTGCACGTACTGCAACGACGAGTTCTTCATGAACCGGCGGTACGTGCGACCGTTCTCGGGCGGGATCACGCCATCGAACTCGCCGAACAGCACGAGCGTGCGCACGTCCGACTCGGCCATCCGCGCCGTCAACGCTTCGTCGTACTCGGGCGTCGACACGAGCACCCGCTCGACGATGGGCCACACCTTCTGCATCCGCGCCGGATCGGGCCCGGTCCACGCGGGCTCGCGATCGGGATGACGGCGGAACGCCTTCGCCATCTGCTCGGGCGAGAGGCTCGGCGGCGGCATCGATCCGACTCGGAACGCGGCCGGCGACTCGAGCACCATCGAGATGACCCGCTCGGGATGGTCGAGCGCGAGGTGCAACGCAACTGCACCACCAAGAGACGTGCCCATGACATGCGCGCGCTCGAGGCCGAGCGCATCCATCGCCGCGACGACGGTGTTCGCCGAGATCGGAGAGGGACTGGCTGCGGTCGTTCGGCTGCTCACCCCAACCTGGCAGCTCGAACAGAAGGATGCGGTTCTGCGCCGACAGCAGGTCGAGCGCAACCGACGGCACCGGGCCACCGGCGCCGTGCAGCACGACAACCGGATCGCCCTCGCCTTCCTCGTAGTAGCGGATCGTGAACCCGTCGGCCTCGACGCTCTTCTCGACGAGCTTCTCCCCGGCCATCAGACGGCCGCCAACGAGAAGCGATCGGCGTGCAGTGCCGGAACCATCGTCTCGCCCATCAGCTGAAGCGACTCGACCACCGCCTCGTGCGGCGTCTTCGGCGTGCCTCCGACGATGAACTCGACGCGGCCCATGCCGACGACCGAGTGGATCGCTTCGATCCCCGCGAGGGCTTGCTCAGGCGTGCCGTACCAGCCGGGCGAGAACGACATCCCGGGCGCCTTCGACGGATCGATCTGCACACCCTTCGGCACGCCGTTCATCGCGGCGCCGATCATCCCCATCGTCATCATCATGTCCATGGACCCGCCGGCGAAGAGGCCGCCGAGATCGGCGCTGGCCTTGTGCGCCTCGGCCTCGTCTTCGTGCACGAAGCAGAACTGGCGGTAGAGGACGTTGTCGGCCGTCGGCTCCCACCCCGCGTCAGCGGCGCCCGCGCGGTAGTGCTCGAGGTTCTCCGCGCACTTCTCGGCGGGCATGAAGCTGAAGCCGAGATCGCAGTGCATCTCGCCGGCGAAGCGCGCCGAGTCGGGGCTGTTCCCCGAGAGGAGGATCCGCGGGTGCGGACGCTGCAACGGCTGCGGCCAGATCGACACGTTGCGATGGCGGTAATACCGACCCTCCCAGCCGAACGGCTCGGGCTCGGTGAGCGCGCGGATGAAGAGCCGCACGCCCTCCTTGAACGCCTCCTTCGAGTCCCACGGATTCGTGCCGTAGGTCATGTACTCGTTCGGCGTCCCCCGAAGCAGACCGATCGTGAGTCGACCAGCCAAGAGGTTGTCGAGCATCGAGTACTCCTCCGCCAGCTGCACCGGGTTGTGCAACGGGAGGTCGGAGCCGAGCACGCCGATGTGGGCGTCGGGAGGCGCTGGCCGAGCAGGCCTGCGTAGAAGATCGGGCTCGGGCTCAGCTGGTTCACCGAGTAGTGGTGCTCGGCGAAGTTGAGCGAGTCGAAGCCCGCTTTGAAAGCGGCTTCGCACTGCTGCATGCCCCACTCCATCGACTGCATGCCGATCTGCGGGTCGTAGCACCGTGGCGGCGTGGGCCACGCTTTGTCCACCGGGCCGTAGTAGCTGACCGGCACGAAGATCTCGACCTTCATGTGCCCCCCTTACGTGGAGTCGGCGATTCGCGGCGACCGTAACACCTTTTGTTGACGGGCGACAGACCGAGTGTCTACAGTCCCGCCGGGATGCCAGAGCGTCTGGCAGCGCATCACAACGGGGGGTTGGATGAAGCGCACCACCGGGTTTCTCGCCTTCATGACCGTCGCAGCACTTCATCGCCGCAGGGTGTGGCGGCCGCGACGACAGCTCGTCGAGCGCGACAACCGCAGGAAGTGCGACGACGGGCGCGTCGAGTGCGACGACGGCCGCGGCCGCACCGACGACCGCCGCGCGTGCCGCCCGAGGCGACCGACGTCGGCATCACCGCGACCGAGATCCACATCGGCGTCGTCGCCGACGTCGACACGCCGCTCGTCACCCGGGGTGAGCCAGCCCCTGGTCTCGGCGGTGAAGGCATGGGGCGATCAGGTGAACGCGAACGGTGGCCTCGCCGGCCGCAAGGTCGTCGTGACCTTCTACGACTCGAAGCTCAACCCTGACGAAGCAGTGAACGCGTACACGCAGGCGTGCCAGAACGAGTTCGCCACTGTCGGGTCAGGCGCGTTCGTGCTGCTGAACCCCGACCCCATCCAGACGTGCAAGGACAAGAGCGGCAACGCGATCGGTCTGCCTGACGTCGCGGCACTGACGATCAGCGCCGGCGCGGCGACATCGAAGTCGAGCTTCGGCATCATCCAGGCCGGTCAGGACTTCACCGCCGCGCAGCCCACGTTCACAGTGACGGAGTACGGCTGGCAGCTACTACTTCGGCAAGATCGGGTGGCGTTGCGGCCGACAAAGCAGATCGGCATCGACCCAGGAGTTCCGGGCATCGGTCCGAGCATCCTCGCCGCCGGCCAAGCGCTGACCGAGGCGGGCGGCAAGTTCGACGGCAAGGTCGTGTACCCCGACGCCGCGCCGCAGTCCGAGGCGACACCGATCATCCAGAAGATCAAGACCGACGGCGTCACTTGGGTCGCGAGCACGTCGATCGCGGTGGCCAAGCTCATGGCCGAAGCGCGCGTGCAGGGCCTCGACATGACGAAGGTCGCTCTGGAGCTGCACGTCGCAGTGCCAGACGCCGTCGTTCGCGGCGCAGAACGCCGCGGCGATCGAAGGGCTGTACGTCTCGCAGCTGCTCACGCCGTTCGACGAGACCGACGTCCCAGGCGTGAAGCTCTACCGCGAGGGCGTCACCAACGATCAGGACGTCTCGGCCAACGGTGAGACCGCGTACGCCGCGGCGCTGGCCTTCGAGGACCTCGTCGAACAAGATCGTCGCGAAGGACGGCGTCAACGGGCTCACCCGTCAGTCGCTCCTCGACCTGCTCAACACCGGCCCCACGGTCGACACGAAGGGCATCCTCGACGCGAGCGAGGTGCTCGGCCAGCCCTCGCCGTGCTGGGTCACGGTGCAGGTGCAGAGCGGCAAGTTCGTCCGGGTCGACCCTGAGGGCATCGGCAAGTTCAACTGCGACCCGAACGCCATCGTGCAAGTCACGGGAACTTCAACGGCTGATGGCGGCTAGCCGGACCGCCCGGCAACGCTTTCGAGGCTTCGCGGTCGCCTTCGGGGCGACCGCGATCGCCTTCTACCTTGGCGTCAGCCTCTGGGCCGGAACACCGGTCACATGGTCGAATGTGCTCGGCGCGACGGTCGCGGGCGTCGCGCTGGGAGCCATCTACGCACTCGCCGCAACCGGCCTCGTCGTCACCTACACGACCAGCGGGATCTTCAACTTCGCGCAGGGCGCCATCGGCATGTTCATGGCGTTCATCTACTGGCAGCTGACACAGGGCTGGGGACTCGCCGAGATCCCTGCGCTCCTGCTCGTCGTGCTCGTGATCGCGCCCGCGTCGGGTGTGCTCCTCGATCGGTTCGCGATGAGCCGCGCCGCCCGCAGCAGCCTCGTCGTGCAGCTGATGGCGACGGTGGCGCTGATGCTGTTCCTCATGGGACTCGCGGCGTGGATCTGGAACCAGAACGACTCACGGTCGGTGCCCTACCTGTTCGGGAACCGGGGGTTCCACGTCGGTGACACCGTCGTGCTCTGGCACCGCTTCATCACGATCGTCCTGGGCGATCGCGATCGCCGTCGGGCTGCGGCAGTTCCTCAAGCGCTCGCGC
The DNA here is from genome assembly GCA_963739555.1 of uncultured Acidimicrobiales bacterium. Classification (GTDB taxonomy): domain Bacteria; phylum Actinomycetota; class Acidimicrobiia; order Acidimicrobiales; family DATKAS01; genus DATKAS01. Next base: position 8,087 of record CAVUAV010000016.1, read on the forward strand.
ATCGGCCTCGCGATGCGGGCGGTGGTCGACAGCCCGTCGCTCGCCGCGCTTGCATGGCGCGAAGCCGGCACGAGCCTCGTCGCTCGCGTGGGCGATGGGCTCATCGCTCGCCGCCCTCGCCGGCATCCTCCTCGCGCCCGAGGTGCTCATGAGCATCGAGGGGCTGACGCTGCTGATCGTCAACGCGTTCGCGGCGGCGATCATCGGACGACTCCGAAGCCTCCCGCTCACGATCGCGGGCGGTCTGCTCATCGGCTTGCTCTCTGCGTTCTCGCTGACGTTCCTCGACTTCAGCGGCCGATGGTCGGGCGTGCCGCAAGCGATCCCCACGCTCGTGCTGTTCGTCGCGCTGCTCGCGCTCCCGTCGGCGCCGATCACGATCGGCCGAAAGGCCGCACGCCTGCACGCGCGCGTGCCCCAGGTGTGGGAGGCGGCGCTCGGTGCGTTCGTGCTCGTGCTCGCGGTGGGCGTCGCAGCATCGCGGTTCAGCGTGATCACGCAGAACCGGCTGACCAGCGGACTGCTCGTGGTGCTCGTGCTCATCCCACTCGTGCCGTTGATCGGATGGAGTGGCCAGGTCGCGCTCGCGCCGCTCACGTTCGCGGGCATCGGCGCGTACTACATGGTCGCCCACTCCCCCAGCGGCAACCCGCTCGCGCTCATCGTCGCGGCGCTGCTCGCGGTGCCGGTCGGCGCGCTCATCGCGCTGCCCGCGCTCCGACTGCAGGGCCTCTACTTCGCGCTCGCGACGATCGCGTTCGCGCGCGGCATGGAGCTGATCTTCTTCGCGCAGCCCGACGTGCTGGGCAGCCGGTTCGAGGTCGTGCAGCGGCCGACGATCTTCGGCATCTCCTTCAAGTCGCCGCTCGCGTTCCTCGTGCTCTGCGCCATCTTCGTCGCGATGATGGTGGTCGCCTTGGTCGCGTACCGGCGTTCGAAGCACGGCAGGCGCCTCGTCGCCATGCGCGACAGCTCGGCGGCGTGCACGACGATCGGCCTCGACGTGCGAAAGCTGAAGCTCGAGGTCTTCTGCCTGTCCGCCGCGCTCGGCGCCGTCGCCGGGTGCCTGCTCGCGATGCAGCGCGGCACCCCGTCGTGCAACCGACTTCGGGATGTTCCCCGGCATCGCGATGGTGCTGTTCCTCGTGATGGGCGGCGTCACGCTGCTCGCCGGCGCGCTCTTCGCGGGCTGGGCGAACTTCCTGTTCGCATGGTTCGGCGCCGCATGGACCGGTGGCATCTTCACCGCGATCAGCCGCGTCGGCCCCGCGGGGCCTGGCGAGTGGCGTGAGCCAGAACCCGAACGGGATCGCCGGCGAGATGGGCAAGGGGTTCTCGCAGTCGCTGCCGTGGCGCCACGACGCGAGGGCGGCCGCCGCGGCCGAGTCGCGCAAGAAGCACGGCGTCGATCCGGTCCTGCTCGGCATCGACGAGCCGTTCACGGACGGCGAGCTCCGGCGCATCGACGACCGCCTCGGACCTTCCCGCCGAGCTGCGCGTGACGACCGGCTGATGGCGGTCCTCGACGTCGCCGGCGTCACGGTCCGCTTCGGCGGGCTTGATGGCGGTCAACGACGTCACCATGAACGGCCGAAGCCGGTCAGATCACCGGGCTCATCGGGCCGAACGGCGCGGGCAAGACGACGTTGTTCAACGTCATCACCGGCCTGCAGACTGCCGCAGTCGGGTCGGGTCGTGCTCGACGGCCGCGACATCACCAACACCTCCGCGTACAAGCGAGCGCGCCTCGGCCTGGCCCGCACGTTCCAGCGGCTCGAGGTGTTCGACTCGCTGACCGTCCGCGAGAACATCCAGGTGGCGGCCGAGTCGAGTGGCGACGTCCGCGACATCGATCGCGTCATCGACCTCGTCGGCCTCCGCCCCGTCATGGATGCACCCGTCGACACGCTGCCCGACCGGCATGGCCCGGCTCGTCGAGCTGTGCCGCGCCGTCGCGACGCGGCCGAAGGTGCTGCTGTGCGACGAGTGCTCGTCGGGGCTCACCGACGAAGAGACGCACGTAGTCGGCGACGTCATCCGACGTGTCGCCGCCGAAGGTGTTGCCGTGCTGCTGGTCGAGCACGACATGTCGTTCGTCATGGGCACGTGCGACGTGATCCATGTGCTCAACCTCGGCGTGAAGATCGCGGAGGGCACGCCGGCCGAGATCCAGGGGAACGCCGAGGTGCGCGTCGCCTACCTCGGCGAGGAGAAGGACGAAGCGGCTCCCCGCACCCGTGCCGTCGCGCACCTGCGCGAGCTCGAAGCAGCCCAGCCCCGCCCGCCGGTCGTCGAGCTGCGCGACATCCACGCGGGATACGGCACGATCGACGTGTTGCACGGCGTGTCGTTGGCGATCTCGCCGGGGGAGGTCTTCGCACTGCTCGGCCCGAACGGCGCGGGCAAGTCGACGACGCTCAAGGTGCTGAACGGCGAGGTGCAGCCGTCGAGCGGTGACGTGCTGCTGTGCGGGCAGTCGGTGCTCGGCGTGTCGGTCGACGCACTCGCCCGTGCCGGCCTCTGCACGATCCCCGAAGGCCGCGGCGTCTTCCCGAACCTCAGCGTCGACGACAACCTGCGGATGTCGACGTACACCGGCGCGTCGCTCGCCGACATCCGAGAGCGCGCCTTCACCCAGTTCCCCCGGCTCGCCGAGCGTCGCAAGCAGCTCGCCGGCACGCTCTCGGGCGGCGAGCAGCAGATGCTCGCGCTCGCCCGCGCGCTCGTCGTCGATCCGGCGGTGCTCGCTGATCGACGAGCTGTCGATGGGGCTCGCGCCGATCATCGTCGAGCGCCTGTACGAGATCGTCGCCGAGGTCGCCGAGAGCGAGTCGATCGCGATCCTCATCATCGAGCAGTTCGCCCACGACGTGCTCGGCGTCGCGACGAAGGCGGGCGTCATGCTCCACGGCCGGCTCGTGACCGTCGGCAGCCCGACGAGATCGCGCTGACGATCTCGGACGCGTACCTCGCCTCGACGGCCGAGGAGCTGGCGTGACCGACCAGCGATCGGGTGCATCGTCGTCGGCGCAGGGCCGGTCGGCATGACCGCAGCGCTTGCGCTACGGGCGAAGGGCGTGCCGGTCACCATCCTCGAAGCCGAGGGCGAGGACCGCACGCGCCCCGGAAGTCGGGCGATCTTCATCCACCGGGAGTCGCTCGAGCACCTCGAGTCGGTGAGCGAAGGGCTCGGCTGGGAGATCGCGCGCCACGGCATCGTCTGGACGACGAAGAAGACCTACTACGGCGAGAACCTCGTCTACGAGCGCACCTATCCCCCGCCCGACCCGACCCGGCTCCCCCACTCGACGAACCTCTCGCAGGTCGTGATCGAGCAGCTGCTGCTCGACGCGTGCAAGCGCGCCGGCGTCGACATCGTGTGGGAGCAGGAGCTCGACGTCGTCGACGACGTCGCCCGACGGCGTGGTGCTGCGCACCGCGGCCGGCGACGAGTGGCGCGCGCCCTACGTCGTCGGGGCCGATGGCGCGCGGTCGATCGTGCGGTCGTCCGCCGGCATCGAGCTCGAAGGCCCGCGCATCGCAGACTCGTTCGTCATCGTCGACGTCGCCGAGGACGAGGGCTCGCCGATGCTGCCCGAGCGCGTCTTCTACTACGAGCACCCCGCTGTGCACGGCCGCAACGTGCTGCTCGTGCCCTTCGCCGGAGGGATCCGCGCCGACCTGCAGCTGCGGCCCGACGACGATCCCGAGCAGTTCAACGACCCCGAGGGCGTGAAGCGCTGGATCGCGCAGGTGCTGCCCCCGAAGTACGCGGACCGCGTCGCATGGGTGTCGACCTACCGCTTCTACCAAGTCGTCGCGTCGGCGTTCACCGATGAGCACCGGCGCATCGCGCTCGTCGGCGAGGCCGCGCACCTCTTCGCGCCGTTCGGCGCGCGCGGCCTGAATTCGGGCATCCCCGATGCGCTCGTCGCCGCTCGCGCGATCGCCGAGGGTACGCCGCCAGCGATCGACCACTTCGCGTCGACCCGCCGCGAGGCTGCGCTCTACAACCGCGAGGCGTCGAACCTCGCGCTCCAGCACATGCAGGCGAACGGATGGCGAATCCGGCTCGAGCGTCGGATCAAGGCTGCAATCGCGAGGCGTGGCATCGCCGCGGGCACGTGGCTGGACTCGTCACCGTTCGGCCCTCGTGCCGCTGACCACAAGACCGAGACCGGCTCGTACTGATCCGGGCCGCTGGCGTCAGCGGCGGCGGGTCGCGCCGATGCATGCCTTCGTCGTGAGGTGGTGCGCCTGCTTGGCGAGGCCGGGCTCGTGCTCGCTGAGGATCTGCTGGAACCGCATCTCGGCGAGCGGACCGAGGGCGTCGTAGACGCGAGCGAAGATCGCCTGCGCGTCGCGGCGCGGCCAGCCCGGGGGCAGCACGTCCTCAGGCAGCTCGGGGTCGAGGTTGGGGAACTGGCGCCATACGTCCATCACGCGCGTGCGGGCAACCATCGCCTCTGCCGCACCGACGTCGCCGCTCGTCGACGCGATCGAGCAGCGGACCGAATTCGGTCGACGAACGTCCTGCGTAGCTCGCGCGGAGCTCGTCGAGATCCCAGGCGCTCAGCGGGTCGCCGCCGTTGATCGCGTGCTCGACGCGCCCGACGAACACCGTCGCGCTGGCGACGCCGAGCTCTTCGAGCAGCGCGGTCGTCTCATCACTATCGGCTCGAGGCGAAACCCAGGCGCCGTCGTAGAGAGGTGCGAACCCGAGCCAGCGCAGCCGCGTGCGCAGCACATGGCGCACGTCACGTTGATCTTCCGGCACCGAGAAGATGACCACCGACCACGAGCCGTCCCACGGACGGTCGTCGAGCCCGAACTGGATGATGCGTGCGAAGCCGTCGTTGAGCACCCTCTCGGCGCGCCCGGTGAGCCCGTAGAGGGTGCGGCGGCCGTCGCGTGACGAGTCGAGGAGGCCGCGGCGCGCCAGTCTGCTCAACGCAGCGCGGGCGCTCGTCGACGTGATGTCGAACTCGTTGGCGAGCGCGACCAGCGCGGCCGACGGCAGGTGCTCCTTGCGCCCGAACCAGTAATCGCCGAGCAGGGTGACGATCAGATGTTGCGGGTTCGCGCCCGTCTGGATCCGGGGCAAGTCGACGGGATCAGCGACTTGCGGCACAGCCATCTTCGTCACGCTACCCGTGAGCGGTCGATCACTGCGGGGCACTCGCGCGCTCCCGAAGCACGCGGCGCAGGATCTTCCCCGACGGCGACTTGGGAATCGCGTCGACGAGCTCGAGACGTCGGATCTGCTTGTAATGCGCCGCGCGGTCCGCGACGAACGTCTGAAGGTCGGCAGGGCTGGCGTCGGCGCCCGCCTTGAGCACCACGTACGCCGCCGGGATCTCTCCGGCGTCGTCGTCGGGGATGCCGATGACGGCGGCGTCGGCGACGGCGGGGTGCGTGAGCAGCAGCGCCTCGAGCTCGGCCGGCGGCACTTGAAACCCCTTGTACTTGATGAGCTCCTTGAGGCGATCAACGATCGACAGGTGGCCGTCTTCGTCGAAACGGCCGATGTCGCCCGTGTGCAGCCACCCGTCATCGTCGATCGTCGCGGCGGTGGCCGCCTCGTTGTTCAAGTAGCCCTTCATCACCTGCGGGCCGCGCACCCACACCTCGCCGTCGGCTCCCACGCCGAGCGATTCGCCCGTCGCCGGATCGACGATGCGCGTCTCGGTGTTCGAGATCGTGATCCCGACCGAGCCGGGCTTGTAGCCGCCCGCAGGGGTCGCGTGGCTCGCGGGCGACAGCTCGGTCATGCCGTAGCCCTGCGCGATCTCACAGTCGAGCCGCTTCGCGCACTCTTCCGCGAGCTCAGCCGACAGCGGCGCCGCCCCCGAGAAGATCAGCCGGAGCGCGGACAGGTTGTAGTCGTCGACCGAGGGATCCTTCGCGAGCAACACCATGGTCGGCGGCGCGACGAATGCGCGCGTGAGGTCGTTGGCCTCATGGAGCTGCAGGAAGCGCTGCAGGTCGAACCGGGGCATCGTGAAGATGGTGGCGCCGGCCCTCAACCCCATGTTCATCAGGATCTGCATGCCGTAGATGTGGAAGAACGGAAGGAACGCCACGTAGGCGTCGTCCTCGTGGATCGGCACCACGGCCTGCATCTCCGCCATGTTCGCCGTGAGGTTGCGGTGCGTGAGCATGACGCCCTTTGAGAGGCCCGTCGTGCCCGACGAGTACGGCAGCGCCACGACGTCGTCGAGATCGACCGGCACCTGCTGCTCGAGCCGAGCTCCCTTCACCGTGGACAGTGAGGGATGCGCGGCACGACGTGCCGATCACGAAGGTCTCGCGCACCGGCGACTCGGGGATCGCGGCGGCAACGGTCTCCTCGAGGCCGGGCACGGTGACGAGTCGAGTCGCGCCAGCGTCGTTGAGCTGATGCACCAGCTCTCGCACGGTGTACGTGGGGTTGATCGTCGTCACCGCGCCGCCCGCGAGTGCCACGGAGTGGAAGACCGTCGCGTACTCAGGGCAGTTCGGAGCCATGATCGCAACCACGTCGCCTTTGGCCAAGCCGCGTTCGATCCATCCACCTGCCTGCGTGCGGATCGCCTCGTCGAGCTCCGCGTAGGTGAGCGCGCTGCCCGTCACCGCGTCGACGAGCGCGGCCTTGTCGCCCAGCTCGGCCGCACGCGCCAGCGTGTACGGCGTCAGTGCTTCCTCGGGAAGCGGCACGGGAGGAAGCGGACTGGCGAAGATCACCCACGAACAATAGCGATTTGTTGTACGAGCGTCAGGACTTGTGTAGAACGTTCCCGATGACCGAAGCCATGGCCCCGTCGCTCCGGGACGACCTCGTCCTGGCAGCGACTCGCATCGCGCAGGACCTTCGTCTCGAGGGCGCCGAATCCGAACGCGACCGCACGCTCTCGGCGCGCACGGTCGAGCTCCTGCGCGACGCCGGCCTGTGGCGCATCCAGACGCCACTGACACGCGGTGGTCGAGAGGCCGGCATCCGAGCCCAGGTCGAGACGTCGTTCGTCGTAGCGAACGCGGACTCCGCGGCGGGATGGGTGAACATGGTGTCGAACGCGCACGCCTGGATGATGGGCAGCTTTCCTGCAGAGTGCCAGGAAGAGGTGTTCGCGGAAGGGCCCGATGCACGGGTGCCTGGCACCCTGGCGTCGCAGGGCCGCGCCACAAGGGTCGATGGGGGCTGGCGGCTCAGCGGCCGTTGGCAATTCGCGAGCGGCGTCGACCACGGCGGCTGGGTGCTCATCGGCGCCGTCGCCGACGAGGTACCGGAGAGCCCGTCTCGAGCGCTCCATGTCGTGGTCCCGAAGCGCGACCTCTTCGTGGACGACACATGGTTCACGCTCGGACTTCGCGGCACGGGCTCCAAGGACATCGTCGCCGACGATGTCTTCGTCCCCGCTCACCGCTCAATCCCCACTCGCCTCCTGTTCGACGGGATGAGCCCCCACGGCGAGGAGCAGGCCTCGCACATCTACCGACTCGCCGTCCTCGTCGGGCTGTCCGTGCAGCTGGCGGCCACGGTCGTCGGCATCGCCGACGGCGCGGTCGAGCTTCACGTCGAGCGCACGAGCGGTCGACGGGAGGCGTACACCGGAGCATCGAAGGCGGAGAACGCGGGGATCCAGATGCGGGTCGCCGAGTCCGCGACTGAGGTGCAGGTGGCCAAGACGCTCTCGCGAGCGGCCGCCGACCGCTGCGACCAGGTGGCCACCACCGGCGAGCGACTCACGATCGACGAGCGCGCCGAGCTGAAGTGGCATGCGGCGTACGCGGTCGAGCTGAGCCGCCGGGCGACTGAGCGCATCTTCGCCAGCGCCGGCGCGCATGGCGCCTACGACGAGAGCCTCCTGCAAGCCCGTTACCGCGACGTCAACACGGCCTGTCACCACGCCATGGTCGACTTCGACCAGAACGCCCAGATCTACGGACGCACTCGGCTCGGGCTGGATCCGGGCAGCCCGCTCGTCTGACTCAGACCGCTTCCCGACGGCAGACGTTCCGGCACTCCCCCAGGCCGACGATCCGCGTCACCATCACGGCGCCATCGTCGAGGAACGTGCCCGACGGCATGCCCACGCCGCCCGGTGTGCCCGTCGCGATCACGTCGCCCGGCTCGAGCGTGTGGATGATCGACGCGTACGCGACGAGCGCGGCCGGGATCGAACACGAGGTCGGCGGTGTCGGCCTTCTGCTTCTGCTCGCCGTTCACCTCGCATGAGATCTCACGGCTCGGCCCGGGCGACTCGTCGCTCGTGACGAGCCACGGCCCGAGCGGCGTCGAGCTCTCCCACGACTTGCCTTGCAGCCACTGCGCGGTGCGCATCTGGAAGTCGCGGATCGAGACGTCGTTCATGATCGTGTAGCCGGCGATGTAGTCGGCGGCTCGCTCCTGCGGGATGCGACGGCCGCGCTTGCCGATGACGACCGTGAGCTCGGCCTCCCAATCGACCTTCTCCGACTCGGGCGGCATCGCGACGTCGTCGTTCGCCCCGATGAGCGCGGACGTGAACTTCGAGAACAGCGTCGGGTGCGTCGGCACCTGGTTGCCCGTCTCGAGGATGTGCGACCGGTAGTTGAGCCCGACGCACAGCACCTTGTCGGGCCGGAGGATGAGCGGCGCGTAGTCGAGGCCGTCGACCGGGCGGCGCGGGCCGTCGGCGGCTGCCGCCCACGACTGCCAGTCGTCGCGTGCCAGCACCGCCCCGACATCGGGCACGCCCAGGTCGACGGCTTGGTCGCCGTCGATGCGCACGGCCTTCGTCGACGCGCCATCACGGATCGTTGCGAGCTTCATGGGTCAACCCACCGCCTTCGAGGTCACGGGCTCACGCCCGAGCTTCTTCAACACCGGCACGATCTCCTTCGCGAACAGCTCGATGCCCGGACGCACGACCTCGTTCGGCATGCCGCCGCCGCTCGCCCGGAACGCGAACGAGAAGTGCGTGCACTGCGAGCCCTCGAGCATCGGCACCAGCGCGCCGAGGATGTCGTCGGGCGTGCCGAGCAGCGGCGCCATGAAGCCGTCGGGAGGGTTGCCGAGCTGGTCGAGCGGCGTGAGCGGAGGCACCGCCTTCATCGGGCTGTCGAGCATCGCGATCCACGTGCGCTTGCGGTACTCGTTCTGCCAGTTCCACCAGCCGACCTTGCACTCGTCCCACGCCTTGGCCTTCGTGTCCGCGAGGTGGCCGGACACGAACATCGAGAGGTTGCGGGTCATCGGGTCTATGCCCGCTTCCTTCAGCCCCTCGAGGTACTCGGGACGGAACACCGGGCCGCCCTGGGCGTGGAACCCGCGCAAGCCCGAGTTGTACTGCAGCTTCGAGCCGAGGCCGCCCACCCACAACGGGAACGGCTGTTGCACGGGCTGCGTGGTCTGGCGGATCGGCCGCGGGATCGAGAAGTGCTTGCCCTCGAACGTGAACGGCTCGGGAGCCGTCGCGAGGCGGAGGATCTCCATCTCCTCCCAGAACCGGCTCCACCGCGTCTTGGGGTCGACGCCGAACGCGACGAACTCCTCCTCGACCGAGCCGGTGCCGCACACGAGGTCGAGCCGACCATTCGACAAGATGTCGACCGTCGCCGCGTCTTCGGCGACTCGCAGGGGCTGGTGCAGCGGCAGCAAGAACACATTCGTGTGCAACCGGATGCGCGATGTGCGCCCTGCGATGTTCGCCAGGATCGGCAGCTGCGACGGCGACCAGGCGTCGTCCTCGAAGTGGTGCTCGCTCGTCGAGATGTAGTCGAAGCCGAGGTCTTCGGCCATCAACGCCTCGTCGACGAACGACTTGTAGACCTCGGTCAGCGGCTGGAAGTCGTCAGCCAGCGTCTTGATGGCCAGCGCCATCCCGACTTCCATCAGGCCACTGCCTTCCCGAAGATCTCGAGCGCCTTCTCGTAGGAGCGGTCGGCCGCAACGTCGTGGTACGCAGGCCCGGGAACCGCGAAGCCGTGGTCGGCGCCGTCGTGGATCTCAGCCAGGCCCCGACCGCCCATCGCCGTGTTGACCGCGTCGATGAACGGCTTGTTGGCGTCGGCGGACTGCATCTTGTCCTCCGAGCCGAAGCCCACGTAGAGGAGCCCGTCGTAGCCCGCCACTCCCAGATGCGGGGAGTCCGCGTCCTCAGTCGTGCAGAACGAAGGATGCAGTGCGACACCCGCGGTGAAGATGTCGGGATGCGCGGCGACGGTGCGCATCACCGACCGGGCGCCGATGCAGAATCCGATGACGCCCATCGGGGCCTTGCGAGCGGTGGGCTCCCTCTCGAGCACCGCGAGCAATGCCGTGAGATCGGTCTCGACCATGTCGTCGGTCGTTGCCATCAGGATGCCGAACATCCGCTGCATCGCCTTCTCACCTTCCGGCCCACCCCCCCGCAGAGTCTTGATGTCGAACACGAGCCAGGGCTCCTCACGGTGATACCGGTCGGGCGAGACGACGTAGTAGCCCGCGTCGGCGAGCAGCTGCATCGACTGCTTCGAGCCGTCGTCGAGACCAGGGCCGTGGTGGAAGTACACGATCACGGGGAACGGGCCATCGCCATCAGGGCGACGCACGTAGGCCCCCATGTCGCCGTCGGGAGTGGGGACGGACAGCATCTGCTCAGTCATGAAACCCCCCAAGGGTCTTGGCTTTGGGTCGCAGGCGGCGCCGACCGTACCACCTGACATACGACATGTCCTTGGGCAGTCGCCACCACACGTGTCTAAATTACGGCCATGACGAATGGCATCAAGACCTGGACGTTCGAGTTCCACGTCATCCCCGGGCGCGGCGTCCCCGACTACGAGGACCAGCAGCTCGTGCAGCAGACCTTCGACCGAAACCTTCGCCGCCTCGTAGAGCTCGAGGGCTACGGCTTCGAGGGGGTGTTCTTCAGCGAGCACCACTTCCTGAACTCCCTGAGCCCCGTGCCCAACCTCCTGATCGCAGCGCTCGCCAAGATGACGACGCGCTTCCGCCTCGGCGTGATGGGCAACGTGCTCCCCTTCCACCAGCCCTGGCGCCTTGCCGAGGAGCTCGCCACGCTCGACTACCTCTCAGACGGCCGGCTCGAGATCGGCGCCGCCAGCGGCATCCCGCCCGAGTTCCTCTTCGTCGGGATGCCCCCGCAGGAGATCCGGCCGCGGTACGGCGAGATCCTCGACTTCCTCGGGCTCGCGACCGAGCACAAGCACGTCTCGTTCCACGGCGACTTCTACGACTTCGAGGACATCCCCTCGATGCCCCGGCCGCGAACCGAAGCGCGGCGACGTCACTGGATGACGATCTACAGCCCCGAGACGGCCGCCGGTGCTGCCCGACGCGAATACAAGGTGTGCACGGGCTACCAGCCCTCGGCCTCCGCGAAGGTCGCGTTCGACGCGTATCGAGATGCTTGCGCAGACGCCGGCCGCGACTGCTCGCCCGACGACATCGGCGTGCGTCGTCAGGTGCTCATCTGCGAGTCCGACGCCCAGGCCGATGATCTGCACGCCGAGCTGCTTGCGAACGACCAGAAGCGGATCGAGGCCGTCTTCGCCGAGGTCTTTGCCCGGGTGCAACGCACCACGGCGGCCGAGCAGATCGCGCCGAGCCAGCAGTCGTCCGGCGTCATGGACGCAGCCGCCGTTCCGGGAGGCGGGTCGCAACCAGCGCAGGGCCGATCCCCCGTGCCGGGCGGCGGCGGAGGGCTGAACATCGACGCCGCCAGCGAGTACCTCTACGGCTCGCCTTCCACCGTGGCCGAAAAGATCGTCGAGCAACTTCGGTTCATCGGCGCCGGCAACATCCTCCAGTACCACGCACAATCGATGACCGAGGACGAGCTCGACCTGCACTACAAGCTCTTCTCGACGATCGTTCCCGTGCTCGCGAGCGCGGACGTCGAGCGCGAGCTGACCGAGCTCCCAGCTACAGAGGCTCGATCGCGAGTGGAAGTGACTCGAGCCCGCGCAGCGAGTTGTTGAGACGCGGCACGGGAGGGGCGGTGACCTCGAGGTGTCGTACTCGCTCGCGCAGCGCACCGAGCACGGCGTCGCCTTCCATTCGAGCGATCACCATTCCGACGCAGGCGTGGATCCCGATGCCGTAGCCCAAGTGCCCGGACACCTTGCGAACGATGTCGAAGCGATCGGGATCGGCCCAGCGGCTGGGATCTCGATTGGCGCCCGCGTAGAAGAGCAGCACCTTCTGGCCCGCCGGGATCTCAACGTCGCCGACCATCGCCGGCCGGGTCGTCATCCGGAAGAAGCCGATCACCGGCGACTCGCGCCGAATCGTCTCCTCGAACGCGTTTCGCGCCAAGGACGGGTCGTCACGCAGCAGCTGCCACTGATGCGAGTCGGCCGCCAGGTTTCGGAGCGCGAAGGCAATGCCGCTGACTGTCGTGTCGACGCCAGCCGAGAGGAACGACCGGACCAACATCGCACCATCGTCGGGGGTCAGGCCCGCCGCCTCGGCAGCGTCGTGGATTGCGGCGCCAATGCCATCGGGACGGAGCGCGTCACGCGCGCACGTCGCCGTGACCCACCTGATCGTCTCGGCCGCATTGGCCATGGCCGCGCGGAAGCGTTCGTTCTCCACCCCATTGCCGTTGAAGACGAGGGAGCCATAGTCGAGCAGCCGGCGACGTGTCTCGTCGGTGACTTCGATGCCGAAGGCCCGAGGGAACACCTCTGTCGGGAAAGGCTCAGCGAGATCATGGACGCCGTCGAAAGCGCGACGCTCGACCAGCTCGTCCACGATGCGAGCGGCGGCGACCGCGAACGCTCCCTCGAGCGACCGTAGAGCCTTGGGTGTCATCGTTCCCGCGACGACCTTCCGGTTGCGCGTGTGCTCGGGCGGGTCGGCCTCGACCAAGATGCTCGGCCGGCGCCACGGCTCGCCCACGGCCAGATCGGCGAGCCCGACACCGTGGCTCGACGAGTAGGTCTCGTCATCGCGCAGCGCGGCCATCACATCGACGTGTCGTGCGATCGCCCAAACTCCATAGCCGTCGAGCCACACCGCCGGGGCGGCGTCGCGGATCAGCGCGAGGTCTTCCCACGGCTCTGCGACGAACTCGTCCGAATACGGATCGACTTCAGTCGCTTCATGCACGTGCGACAGCCCTCAGCTGTCGACGCGTAGGACGATTGCACCGCCCGTGTCACCGGCCGCGCAGCCGGTGAAAAGGCCGACGCCACCACCCCGAGCCTCGAGCTCCGCGATCAGCTCGACGATCGCACGCGCACCCGTCGGGCCCTGTGGGTGGCCGTAGATGAGGCTGCAACCGAACGCGTTTGTGCGGTCGACAGGAAAGCCGGTCTGGCGGGCGAAGAACACGTCGTTCACCGCGAACGGGTTGTGCGACTTCACCACATCGACCTGGTCGATCGTGATCCCTGCATCGGCGAGAGCCGCGAGCGCGGCCGGCACCGGCGCCTTGGGCATCCGCGCCTTCTCGACTCGCGCGAACCCACTGCCGAGGATCAGCGCCACTCCGCGGCCGCCGCTCAGCTCACGTGCGATCTCGGTCGGGGCGATGAGCATGCCCGCAGTGCCGTCAGCGGGGTGCGTCTGGGTGCCGAAGGTGACGACGCCATCGGGCGACTGAGGAGCGAGCTTCGCGAGCCCCTCGGCCGTCGTCGCGTAGATGCCCTCGTCGCTCTCGATGACCAAGGGATCGCGCCCGCGTCTCGGCACAGTGACGGGAACCATCCATCCGCGCTGGAACGCGCGGTCATCGGCGAGCGCCGCCTCGTACTGCTCGTATCGGAGGAGAGTGAGCTCGTCGAGCTCCCCGCGCTCGATGCCGGCCTCGGCCGCAACCGCCTCGGCCGTGTCGACCATCGCTTGGCCGGCCCACGGGTCCTTCTTGAAGTTGTCGAGGATCCAGTGCTCGATCGTGGGCGAACCGCCCGGCCCCGAGCTGGATGGATACGTGAGCAGTGGTCCGTTGCTGGTGCGATCGGTCGTGATGACCGCGACCACCTCGCCGGCGTCGGCTGACGCGGCAGCCGCCTGCACGCACTTGGCTGACGTCGCGCACGCCTGGGCGATCATCGGGCCGGTGATGTCGGGCGCACCGATCTTCGCGGCGAGCGTCGGCCCGCCGAAGAACGACTCCTTCTGCGGAACGGTGATGCCGAGCACGAGCGAGTCGAGGCGAGCGGGATCGACATGCCGGCGCGCTCGAGCGCGTCACGAGCGACCTGCGCGGCGAGATCGATGCTGTTGATGTCGGCGAGCGAGCCCTGCCACCGGACGAACGGCGACGACCACGCCGCGCCGAGCGGGATCGCCGCGTCGCGGTGGTTCACCTCGCTTGCCGCTCGATGGCCTCGACGATGCGATCGGTCGAGGCTCGTTGCTCATACAGATCACGTACGAGCCAGTACCGCAGGTACCGGGAGAGCGAGCAGCGCGCCCAGACGACGGCGCCCACGATCGCGATGCCGACTCCGAGGATCGTGAGGCTCATCGAGTCGCCCTGCGAGAGCTGGTCGCTGGCGTTGCGCACTCCCGTGATGCCGATCGTGGTGACGATGAAGCCCGCGATCGTGGCGATGCACGCCGAGGATCACCAAGAGGCGCTCCCGATCAGCCCGGCCGCCCTTGACCTTGAGCTTCGTGATCTCGGCCTCGAACTGCTCGAGGCGCGGGCCCGACAGCACGCCCGGCGACGCTGGCGACGTCTCGGCGTTCGCGGCGATGGCGCTGGACGTCTCGGCGACGTCGGTCACGGCGTCTTCCTCCCCCGCGGTCGCGATGGGCAAACCGTAGCGACCGCACCTGCGCTCGCAAACTAGCGATCAGTCGTGCCGAGCGTCAACAGATGTGTAGGGTATTGGCGACGATCTGGGGGTCTCCATGGAATTCTCACTGCTCAACGCAGTCCGCAACCACCCGCAGTCGGCCTATGCCGAGAAGGACGTCTACGCCGACTACATCAGCGACGCCCTCCTCGCCGAGGAGATGGGCTTCGTCCGCTCGTGGTACGGCGAGCACCACTTCCGCGAGTGCCAGTGGACGGGGTCTCCGATCCAGGTGTGCACCGCGGTCGCCGCTCGCACCGAGCGGCTGCGCGTCGGCACGGCGGTCGCGCTGTTGCCGTTCCACGATCCGATCCGCATGGCCGAGGACGTCGCGATCTGCGACATCCTCTCGGGCGGTCGATTCGACTTCGGGGTCGGCCCGGGCTCGCAGTTCGAGGAGTTCCGCACGTTCGGCATCGACCCGAAGACGATGAACGGTCGCATGTACGAGTCGATCGACTGGATCCTCGAGGCATTCGCCTCGAAGGACGAGTTCTCGCACAAGGGGAAGTACTACGACATCCCGAACATGACGTTCACGACGAAGCCGGTTCAGAGCCCCGTGCCTGTGTGGTCGAGCTCGATGGGCCCGAAGAACGCGGCGCGCTCGGCCGAGCGGGGCTTCAACTTCATCGGTCCCGGCAACTTCGGCTACGACGCCGCCCTCACTGCCGCGGGTCGGAACCCGGCCGACTACAAGATCGCGTCGATGCAGGTCATCCACGTCTCCGACTCGACCGAGAAGGCGTGGGAGGAGGCAGGCGCGGGCATCGAGTACTTCGTGAACTTCTACAACCTTCGGCTCGGCCTCGACGGCCAGTCTCAGGGCAACGACCCGATCACACAGGAGATGATCCGCGGCGGCAACGCCGGGTTCTGGTCGGCGGCAGTCGGCACTCCCGACGACGTGATCAAGGCGCTCGCGCCCTTCGCCTCCGGCCAGCTCGGCCGCCTCACCGAGTTCGCCTGCGGGTTCCGCCACGCAGGCATGCGCAACGACGTCGTGCACCACTCGATGCGCCTGTTCCACGAGCACGTGCAGCCGGCGCTGGCCGAGATCGCTGCCGCGAACGGTCTCTAGCGAGTCAGACCTCGATCGACCGCACCTTCGCGACGACGTCGCCGCTGACCACGTTCGGGATTCGTCGCGAAAGCCTCGGCGCGCTCGGGCGATGCCATGTACTCGGCTTCCGCGGCGTCGAAGTCACCGTCGTGCGCGACCGCCCAGACGAACTCGCTGTGCTCGTCGTCGGCATAGGCGAAGACGACGCGGAAGCCGTACTTCGCCCGGGGCTCGAGGATCGAACGCCACCACGTGATGAAGTCGTCCATTCGACCTGACTCGATCGTGTAGCGGCGCAGCTGGATCGTCGTCATCTCACACGATCCCCGTGTAGGTGCCGCCCTCGAGGTGCAGGTTGGTGCCCGACATGTAGCCGGCGTGGTCGCTGCACACGAACGCGCACGTCTTGCCGAACTCCGTCGGCGTGCCGAACCGCTTCGCCGCGACCGACGACACCTGCCGCGCCCAGGCCTCCTCGAACGACACTCCCCGCTTCTCGGCCTCGTGTTGGACGACGTCATGCTGCCGCTGCGATTCGATGCCGCGCGGCTGCAGGAAGTTGATGGTGACACCGTGCGCCGCGGCGTCGAACGACGCCGCCTTCATCAGCGCCGTCTGTGCCGCGCGCGCACTGGCGCTCGCGACCTGCACCTCCTCCGGCGCAGTGACCATCGCCGACGTGATGCACACGATCCGGCCCCAACCCCGTTCCTTCATGCCCGGCAGCACCGCCATGAGCAGCGCGAGCGGCGTGCGGAAGTGGAGCGTCAGGGCCTCCTCGAAGTTCTCGGCGGTCTGGTCGGCGAGGATGCCCGGCTTCGGCCCGCGGTTGTTGAGGACGAGGATGTCGGGGTCGGGGCAAGCCGCCAGAAGCGCGGCACGGCCCGCGTCGGTGGTGATGTCGGCGGCGACCGCGACGATCTCACGGTCGATGCCCGGCAGGTTGCGGAGGTCGGCGGCCGTCTTCTCGAGCTTCTCCGCGTCGCGGCCGTTGACGACGAGGTGGACGCCTTCCTCAGCGAGGGCTTCGGCGCACGCGCGGCCGAGCCCCTGACTCGACGCGCACACGATTCCCCGACGCCCGGCGATGCCGAGGTCCATTGGATCGACGCTAGACACTCCCAGTGTCGGCCGTCAACGCAAGGTGTTACGGTCGCGGTGAGAGTCGACCCGGACGAGGGGGTTCGTGATGGCACACGATCACGACGGATGGCGGTCGCTGGGGTTTCGGGGCCTGCCGCCGATGTCGGGCAAGGGTGAACCAGGCAGTCGAGGGCGGCTTCGCTCCGCTGATCGTTGCGCGCGTCGAAGGGCAGCACGCGCCATTCGTCGGCATCACGACCGACGGAGTCGTGCAGACCGGCCTGCGCAGCGCTCGACGACGCGCCGACGGTGCCCACGGCGCCGATCGCCGACGCCGCGCTCGCGTTCGTGCAAGCGCTCTCTCCGGCGCAGCGCGTCCAGGCCTGCTTGCCGATCGACGCGCCCGGACTGGCGAACGTGGACCAACGTGCACGTCGCGTTCTGGCGGCACGGCGTGTTGCTCGACGACCTGTCGCCATCGCAGCGCGACCTCGCTCTCGGCATCCTGCGCGCGACGCTGTCGGCGCGCGGCTACGAGTACGCCACGGGGATCATGGAGCTCAACGAGCTCGTCGCCCAGATCAAGGAAGACCACGACTCATACGGGCAGTGGCTGTACTTCTTGTCGATCTTCGGCACACCCGGGCGGCGACGAGCCGTGGGGCTGGCAGATCGACGGCCATCACCTCGTCATCAGCACGGTCGTGTTCGACGGTCGCATCGTCACCACGCCGACGTTCATGGGCTCAGAGCCGCGGTCGATCGGGGACCGGTCGTGGTTCGACCTCGAGGAGGAAGCCGGGCTGCTCCTGATGCGCTCGCTCGACGACGCGCAGCGCGCCAAAGCGCAGATCTACTCGTCGATCACGAAGGCCGACATGCCCGATCCCGAGCTGCAGAACCCGTTCGACGGAAGGCAGGTGGGTGGCATGGGTCAGGACAACAGGGTCATCCCCTACCAGGGCGTCCCCGCCACCGACCTGTCGGATGCGCAACGCCGGCTGCTCCTGGACATCGCCCGCTCGCTACAAGGGATGGATCGCCGACGCCCACGCTGCGGTGTCGATGGCCGAGGTCGAGTCGCATCTCGACGACACATGGTTCTCGTGGTACGGCGGCTATGGCGAGACCGACGCCTTCTACTACCGGGTGCACAGCCCGGTGACGCTGATCGAGTTCGACCACCACGACGGCGTCGTCTTCGACAACATCGATCCGTCCCGCCACCACATCCACATGCTCGTGCGCACCCCCAACGGCGGTGACTACGGGCGTGATCTCCTGAAGGAGCATCACGAGCGCTTCGCCCACGTCGGCGGGCGGCACGTGCCGCGCTGACCTCGAGCGACCCGTTCACGCGATCGGCTCGCCGACCTCCCACGTGACGCCGGTGTCGAACGGCCGCTCGGTGGGCGCCGGCACGAGGAACGCGAGGTGGCGCTCGACGCCGGGGCCGGGGTTCCAGTTGCGGTGCGGCACGCCGGCGGGAAGCACGACGAGGTGGCCGGGCTCGACATCGTGAACCTGGTCCGCGACCTCGACGTGCAGGATGCCCTCGAGCACCCAGTACAGCTGATCGAACGCGTGGATGTGCCAAGACGTCCCAGCGGACTCGGGCGAGACGCGCGCCGCGTTCACGATGATGCTCGAGCAGCCGCTGTCGGCCGACGCCAGCCGAGCGAGCTCGAACCCGGGCACGTGGCTCGACTCGTAGGCCACGTCGTCGAGCGTGCGCACCCAGCCTGTGCCGGGCCCGCGGTCGTCGTCTGACGCTGGAGTGCTGCCCGGCTTGAACCGATTCGGCGCCGGCACGAGGAGATCGAGGTGCAGCTCGAGCACGGCGCCGTCGTTGCGGTTCTTGTGGACCACGCCGGCCGGGATGTACACGAGCGAGTTCGGCCCCGCGACGTGCTCCACGCCGTCGAGGACGACGGTGAGCTCCCCCTCGATGATCCAGTACAGCTGGTCGCTCTCGTGCACGTGGGGGAACGGCCGCACCCACCCCGGCGGCACGCCGACGGCGACCACCCAAGCAGTCTCGTTGTCGACGAGGTTGACCGCGTCGAAGTCGTCGGGGTTCAGCGCGGAGCGATCGAGGTGGCGGACGTACTCCACTGCGAGCGACGTTAGACACTCTCGATATCGCTCGTCAACGAAGTAGTAGAGCCACGAGCGCAGCTCCCCCACGAGTCGAGCCGCCTCGCGGCGGCTGCTCACGCCGAGCTTCGACAGCACCGCCGAGACGTGATGGTCGACGGTCTTCGGGGAGATGAACAGGCGCGCCGCGATCTCGTCGTTCGTGAGGTGCTCGGCGAGGCACGCCGCGACCTCGATCTCGCGCTTCGTGAGCCCCATCGGGTTCGCCTTCGTCGACGCCCTCGTCGAGCGAGGAAGGTTCTTCACACCGAGATCACGCAGCTTCTGCAGCACCATCAGCTGGCGCGGCCGCGCGCCGAGCCCGTCGAGGATCTCGAACGAACGCCGAAGGTCCGCTTCCTCGTTGCTGTCGCCGAGGACATCGGCTTCCTCGTACGGGCAGCCGCGATCTGCCCAATACTCGGCCGCTCTGGAGAGGTCGCCGTCCAGGTGCCAGCGATAGGCCTCGCCGATCCACCTGTGCTCGTACCGAGTGCCTTCACAGCGCCACAGCTGCACCGCGAGCTCGCCGTCGCCAGTAGATGTCGCCCTCGTTGCCCAAGTGGTCGAGTCCCAGACGAGCCCACGTCGCCCCGAGCTCGAGGTCGCCCAGGAGGAACCCGCCCTCGGACAACGACAAGCTCACGAGCGTGTAGATCCATCGATCGTCAAAGCGTCCTGGCCCTCGCCGCGAGGTCGTCGAGCATCGGCGCGCGCCCGCCGGCTCCCCGCGCCTCGAGGCGACACGAGCGAGCACAGCGAGTGGTTGCAAGAGGAACGGGTCGGAAGGATCGGTCTGCGCCTCGAGCGACTTCGCCGCTTCGACCGCTTCGTCGAGACGGCCTGCGTCGACGAGCGAGTCCGTGGCGACCAGTCGCAAGAAGCGCTCCGACGACTCGAGCCCGAGGCTCGTCGCGACCTCGAGTGCGTCTTGCGCGAGAGCGAGCGCAGCGAGCGGATCCTTGCTTCCCGATCGGTAGGCAACCATGCGGGTCAGTCGCCATGCTGGCCGCCTCGCCCAGGCCCACGGCGCGAGCGCGCCGCAACGCGTCGTCGAGGCGGGTCCACCCGCCCATGTCCTCGAGGCAGAGCTCGGTCGCGCCGAGGCTCATCATGATCTCGAGCGTCGCCTCCTCGTCACCTGCCCGTTCGGCCACTGGGAAGCCCACGCCGCGCCGCGTCGACGCACTGCTGTCGTTCTTCTCGCCTCTGGAACAGCCACACCAAGGTCGCGTGGGCACGGGCCAAGGCGGGCGTGTCTCCCGAGCCCTCCAGGAGAGCGAACGCTGACCGCACGGCGGCGAGGGCGGCGTCGGGATCGGGGACGCTCTCGAGCACCGCGGGCGCGGCGACACAGCGCCAGCGCGAGGCTCTCCTGCTCGCCGCCGGCGCGCCACGACGCGACCGCGTCAGTGCTCGCTTCGAGCGCATCGGCGTTCCGATTCACGACCAGGAGCTCCGAGGTGTACTCGTCGAGCAGGGCAGCCCGTTCCGACCGGCGCGATGCCCCCCGCGAAGCGCAGTGCCCGCTCGTACTGGGCGACGGCCTCGCGATGGGCACCGAGCACCGTCGCTCGCCGTGCGGCCTGCGGGCGCGTACTCGAGCACGGCCGCCGGATCGCCAGCGAGCTCGGCGTGGTGGGCGCACACCGCGGGGTCGACCCCGCCGGCATCGAGCAGCCCGCCGAGGATCGCATGATGCAGACGCGCCCGCCGCGTCGGCGTGATCGCGGCGTCGACGACTTGCCGCGCTAGCTCGTGTCGAAAGCTCAGGGTGTGGCCGTCGTGAACGAGAAGCCCAGCCTCCACGCACGCGTCGATCCCGTGCTCGCTGTCGCCGAGCGCGTGGCGACAGGACCGAGACGGGAGCACCATCTGAGAGGAGTGAGGCGGCGTCGAGCACCTCCCGCGCCTCGGCGTCCAGTCGAGCCGACCGCGCGAGCACCGACTCGTGGACCGACGTGAGCGCGCCGGGCTCAGACGTGAGGAGCTCGTTCACCACGAACGGCACTCCGGCGCTGAGACGGTGGAGCTCCCGAGCGTCCCAGCTCGACTCCGCCGCGAGCTGACCGACCGCGCCTTCGCTGAGGGGCGCAAGTCTGAGTCTCCGGAGAGCCTGGGCGGTCGCGAGATCGCCCAGGACAGCCGCGCACCGGATGGTCACGAGTGATCTCGTCTCGGAGCGTCACGACCAGCACGCAGTGGGTCAGGTCGAGCCGGCGACCTGCGAAGGTGACGAAGTCCAGCGTCGCTGCGTCGGCCCACTGCAGGTCGTCGATGACCGCGATCACCGTCGAGTCGTGCCGTTGACCAAGACGCGACGAGCTCGGCGAACAATCGATGGCGGTCGTCGGTGTCGGCGAGCGTCGCAAGGTCGCCGCCTGCAGCGCGGGCGAGGTCGAGCACCGGGCCGAGTGCCCGGGGCGTGTGCAATGGGTCGCACTGCGCCCACAGCGTCTGCGCCGATCCTCGGCGACTCGCGCAGACCTCTCGGGCGAGGGCGCGTCTTCCCCACCCCCGCCTCGCCGGAGATCACGACCAAACGGCCTTCGCCCGCGGCCGCGGACGCGAGGCACTCATCGAGCGTCGGCGAGCTCTGTCTGTCGCTCGAGCAGCCTCGCGTGCAGCAGCAGTCATGAGGACGCCTCCTGACTCAGGTCGAGCTCGTCGACCTTCCGCGCTGCCTCACGACGGGTGCTGACGCCGAGCTTCGAGAGCACCGACGAGACGTGATGGTCGACTGTCTTCGGGGAGATGTAGAGGCGAGCGGCGATCTCGTCGTTCGTGAGGTGCTCGGCAGACACGCCGCGACCTCCATCTCGCGCTGCGTGAGGCCCATGGGATTCGACTTCGTGGTCGCCCGCGTCGACTTCGGCAAGCTGCGCACCCCGAGAGCCTTGAGCTTCTCCGTCGTCTGCGTGACGCGAGGTCGCGCCCCGAGCTCGTCGAACAAGGTGAACGCCCGCCGGAGCGCCTCCTCGTCGTCGTCGATCTCTGCGAGCGCGTCGGCCTCGTCGTACGGGCACTGACGCTCGGCCCAGAGGTCGGCCGCGAGCGACGACTCCCCATCGATCATCAGCCGGTACGGCGTCGCAAGCCAATCGCTCATCACGCGCTCGCCCGTCGACCTCCAGAGCCACAACGCGAGCTCGCCCCGAATGCCACTCGGCTCCGGTCTGAGGAAGGACGCAGAGCCCTTCCCTCGCTTCGCTCGCCGTCCGGTCGAGGTCGCCCGCGAGCCACGCTGCTTCGGCTCGGGCAGCGAGCAGGGACGCGAGCAGCAGGGGATCGCCGTACTCGCGCGCGGAGGGCAGCGCGTCATCGAGCATCGACGCGCGCTCCTCGGGTGCCGCGCCGAGCTCCCGACTCGACCGACGACGATGAGCGGCTCCATGCGTTGCCACACAGTGCTCTCGCCGCTTCCGAGCACAGAGGTCGCAGTCTCGAGCGCCTCGTCGAACCGCCCGGCCGCGATCGAGCCCGGAGGCGAGCGTCCCCCGGAGACATCGAGACGACGCAGCGAGCCCGCGGTCGTTCACGAAGCGCAGGGCCGGTTCTGCGTATGCGAGCGCCTCGGCTGGCTCGCGGCTGTGACACGTAGTGACTCGATCAGGTTGTTCCACGCCCGCGTCGACGTGGGTCTTCGAGACCGGCGGCATCGGCTCGGCGGCGGCCCGCTTGCAGCTCTGCCACGCCCGCCGGATCACCTGCGGTCACGCGTGCGCTCCCCATCGTGATCAGCAGATGGACGCTCGTCTCCTCATCGCCCTCTTGCTCGGCGAGCTCGAGGCCCAGCCCACCGAGACGAAGGCACTCCTCGTAGCTCCCTCGGACCAGGTGGAGTCCTGCCGCGGCCTTGTAGCGCGCGCGCCATCTGGCGGCAATCACCCAGCGGCTCGAGCACAGCGATCGCAGACGTCGCAGCGGCCAGCGCGGCTCCCCCGTCGCCGGCACGACTCAGCACAGACGCGCGATTGCAGAGCGATGCACCCAGCCCGCCGAGGTCACCCGACTCGCGCCAGCACGCGAGGGCATCGGCGCTCACCTCGAGCGCGTCGAGCGAACGATCCACGACGAGAAGCTCGGACGCGTACGCGTCGAGCAGCGCAGCGCGGTCCGCGGGCGGCAATCCACCTGCGAATCGCAACGCCCGCTCGTACTGCGCCACCGCCTCCTGGTGCGAGCCCAGCGTCGCAGCCCTCCGTGCCGCCAGGGGGGCGAAGCGAAGCACTGCGCCCGCATCCCCGGCTTGCTCGGCATGGTGCGCGCAGATCGCGGCGTCGGCATTCCCGGCCTCGACGAGTCCCGCGAGGATGAGGCGATGGAACCGGGAGCGCCGCGCCGGCGTGATCGACCCGTCGATCACCTGCCGAGCGAGCTCGTGACGAAAGGCCACGGTCCGACCGTCGTGAGCAAGCAGTCCCGACTCGATGCACGCCTCGATCGCAGGCTCCGGGCCTTCGACCGTCGCGGCGAGAACCGAGGCATCGGCGCCTTCGGGGAGCAGCGCGACGACGTCGAGCAGCTCGCGCTCCTTGTCGCTGAGCCGTGCCGCGCGCGCGAGCACGGTGTCGTGCACCGACGTCAGATCCCCAGGGGCGGCAGCGATGAGCTCGGTCACCACGAACGGCACGCCGCCACTCAGGCGCAGCACCTCAGTCGGATCCCACGCGGTTGATGCCGCGAGCGCCGCAACGGCACTCGCACTCAACGGCTCGAGCCTGAGCCTTCGCACCGCGCGCACGGTCGCGAGATCGCCCAGCACCGTCCGCAGCGGATGCTCGCGCCCCAGGTCTTCTCGATACGTCACGACGAGCACACCGCGTGTGTGCTCCATCCGCCGGCCCGCGAACGCGAGGAAGTCGAGCGTGGCCGCATCGGCCCAATGGAGGTCCTCGAGCACGACCACGGTCGGCGGTCCGTCGACGGAGCAGACCGCGAGGAACTCGGCGAACAGCTGATGCCGGTCGTCACTCTCGGCCAGCTTCGCGAGGTCGCCGCCCGCGGCAAGCGCGACATCGATCAGCGGGCCGAGCGCACGCGGTGTCTGCAGCGGGTCGCACTGGCCCCACAACATCTGTGCTGCGGATCCCCGGCGACCCAGCTCCTTGACGAGCGAGGTCTTGCCAACGCCGGCCTCACCCGAGATCACGACGAGGCGTCCTTCGCCGAGATCTGCGGCCGCGATGCACTCCTCGAGCGCCGAGAGCTCTGCCTCCCGCTCGAGGAGCTGCACACCGGAAGCGTAGGCGGGGTTGGCCAAAGCCAACCCCGCCTTCTTGCTGCTCAACCGGGGTGCCCCGCGCCGCACGCCACCAGGAGCTCGGTCGCGGGGGTCGACCGAGTTGATCAGCACGGGTGCCCGACGCCACACGCGATGTCGGAGCCCGGCGTGGACGACTGCGTCGGCACGACAGTCTTCGGCGAAGCCGACGAGTCGTTGCCGACGTTGGCGATGAGCAACGCCGCAAGGATCGCGACGGCGATCACGAGGGCTGCGAGAGCCGCACGCGTGCCGTTCCAGGTCCGGCGTTGGATGGTCATGACCGCTGCACTCATGGTGTCCCTCCTCGATTGCACCGGACCAATCAGCCGGCGACATTGACGAGGGTGCGCCTTTTCACGCCCCGCCGCCATCGGGAGCGATTCCCCATTTGCACGATCCCTATGGGGATCAGCCCGCGTAGTTCCTCAGCACTCTGAGGGCCGCATCGGCGTAGGGACCCGTCGTGACCAGGCCCGATGCCTCAGGCGCGAGCCGCTGCGCGCCGACCCGGCAGAAGGCGCCCGCTGACCCTGTGACCTTCGACTCGGCATCAGGAGACCCGTAGCGCCAGATCGTCACGCCGTCGGGTGCGGTCAGCTCGACATAGACCTCGTGCGCTTCCTGGCCGTTGAACGCGAAGCCGTAGGGCAGCGTGCTGTGGCCGAGCCAAGCGATGTGGCGCAGTCGGTCGGTGTCGGGCAACGGGATGTCGAAGGGCACCGTCACGTCGAGCGCGTGGGCCCAGTGCTCGGCGAGCCGAGTCGTCGCGAGCGTGCGCGGCTTCAGCGGCGTGTGGGCCCACGCGTAGCGCGCATCCGGGTCGGCGGCGCGGAGCGCGTCGACCGATGCGCGGCGCGCGGCCTTCCAGCGCGCGAAGACGACCGTCGGCTCGTCGCGTTCGGCAGCGACTTGCCGATCCACCCAGTCGTCGAGCGTGCCGCCTCCGCGGTCCAGGCGATTGGGCTCGTTCGGTCGGCTCGTCGTGCCGACGACACGCTTCCTCGGTCTGCGCGAGGTGGATCATCACGTCGGTGACGGTCCAACCCGGCGCGTCGGACTCGCTGCGCCACTGCTCGTCGGTCAGCGACTCGAGGATCGACTCGAGCCGGTCGTACTCGGCCACGAGATCGTCGAGGACATCGTCGATCGGCGTCGTCACGTCTTCACTTCTTCCTCACTCGATCGAGATACGCCTTGGCACTCTCACGCGACTCGGGATCGCGGAGTGCCGACACGAGGCTGTCGGCGTCGGCCCAGCTGCGATCGAGGCCCACCATCTGCCGCGTGACCGCATCGACGTGGTGCTTCGTGGCGCGCAGCGTCAACGACGACTTCGTGAGCAGCTGCGCGACGAGATCCTCGACGGCCTGGTCGAGACCAGCCGCGGGCACGACCCGGTTGAGGAAGCCGGCGGCGAGCGCCTCATCCGACGTGAACGGCCGACAGGTCATCGACGAGCTCTTTCGTGAGCGCGGGTCCGATCTCGCGAACGAGACGCGGGATGCCTCCCCACGCGAGCGGGATGCCGAGGTCGACCTCGGGGATCGAGAAGTACGCGTCGGTCGCCGCGATCCGGAGGTCGCAGGCGGCGGCGAGGACAAGGCCTCCGCCGATGCAATGGCCGTGGATGCGGGCGACAGTGACCGCGTTCATCGCCTCGACCGCGTCGGCCATGAGCCGGCCGAGGTCCGCGTTGTCGCGCGGCGAGCCCTCTGCGGGCCGGTAGCGTCGAACGCCTGAGATGTCGGCCCCCGCCGAGAACGACCGGCCCTGACCCGACACCACGACGACCTTCACCAGCGGATGACGATCGAACCAGCGAGCTGCTTCCGCGATCTCACGCAAGGTCTGCGACGAGAGCGGGTTGAGCTTGTCGGGTCGGTTGAGCGTGAGCGCGCCGCGGCCTCCCGCGGCGAACACATCGATCGTCTCGAACTCAGGCACCGCGCAGCCTCTCGACTGCGGCGTCGCGCACCGCGGTGCGGCGCGCCTTCCCCGCGTCGTCGCGCAGCGGCTCGTCGACGAACTCGAACGACCGCGGGATCTTGTAGCGCACGAGCCGCTCGTTGAGGTGAGCGAGGAGGTCGTCGACCGTGACCTCGCCGTCGGGTTGCACGATCGCGTGCACGCGTTGGCCGAGATCTTCGTCCGGGATGCCGACGACGAGCGACGAGAGGACGTGCGGGTGCTCGTCGATCGCGGCCTCGACTTCCGCGGGGTAGATGTTGGCGCCGCCCGACAGGATCAGGTCGGTGCGACGGTCGCTCAGGTAGACGTAGCCGTCGGTGTCCATCCAGCCCATGTCGCCGAGCGACTCCCAACCATCGAGCTCGCGCGGCTCGGCGCCGATGTAGTGATACGTCGGCGCCGCCCCGTCGAAGGGCCGCATGTAGATCTCACCGATCTCGCCCGCGGGCACTGGGTTCCCCTCGGCATCGAGGACCTTCATCTGCCCGGTGAGGGGCTTGCCGACCGACCCGCGGTGCGCGAGCCACTCGGTGCCGGTGATGATCGTCGCGGCCTGCCCCTCGGTGCCGCCGTAGAGCTCCATCAGGGTGTCGGGACCGACGAGCTCGATCCACGCCTCCTTCAACCACTCGGGACACGGCGCGGCCATGTGCCACACCACGCGCAACGAAGAGAGGTCATAGCGAGCGGGATCGGCCTGCACCGCCCGGTGCATCCGCAGCATCATCGTCGGCACCAAGTTCATCCACTGCACGCGGTGCTCGTCGATCGCTGCGAGGGCGACCTCAGCGTCGAACTTGGGAAGCACGACCAGGTGATGGCCCATGAAGAGCCCGACGGTCGACAGGCTGAACGGCGCGTTGTGGTACAGCGGTCCGGGAACCAGGTGCGTGTCGTCGCGCTCCATGCGGAACACCAGCGAGAGGAGGTCGGGATCGAGCCTCCCTTCCTGCCCCGCGACGATCAGCTTCGGCCGGCCCGTGCTGCCACCCGAGGTCGGCGCCTTCCACGACGGAGCGACCGCGTCCGGCAAAGGATCGTCGGCGAGCGCCGAGTCCGGAGCGAAGCCGGCGGGGATGCACACATGCCCGGGATGGTCGGCCTGGTCGGCGCCGACGACGATCGCAGGCTGCGCGAGGTCGACGATCGCCTGACGCTCCCGCGCCGGCAGCTTCGCCGACACGGGTTGGGGCACGGCGCCGAGCTTCCAGGCCGCGATCGTCGCTTCGTAGAACTCGATCGAGTTGGGGAGCCCGATGGTCACGAAGTCGCCCTGCTTCACGCCGAGCTCGGCGTACGCGCGCGCCAGCCGATTCGCGCTGCGCTCGAGCTCGAGCCGGCTGATCGTCTCCGCGCCGCAGGTCACCGAGGGCCGATTCGGGTCTTGCTCGGCGAGCGTCGTGAAGATGCGTCCGATGGGCATGGGCTCGGCCATCGCCTGATGATTGCACCCCCGCATAAGGTGCCGTCGTGCCGATGAGTCACGTCAATGGCGTCGACCTGTACCACGAGCTCGGCGGCGACGGCCCCGACCTGCTGTTCCTCAACGGTTCGGGCGCAACGCTCGAGACCTCGGCCCCGCTCATCGACCGGATGCGACGTCACTTCCGCGTGCTGGCGTTCGACGCGCGAGGTCTCGGGCGCAGCGGCTCGGTGGAGTCGCCGTACGCGATGGCCGACCTCGCGGCCGACGCACTCGCACTCCTCGATCACGAGGGCTGGCAGACGTGCCCGGTGTTCGGCGTGAGCTTCGGCGGGATGGTGGCGCAAGAGGTCGCGGTCACCGCGCCCGATCGCGTCGAGCGCCTCGCCCTCCTCTGCACGTCGGCAGGAGGAGCGGGCGGCTCCTCTTATCCGCTGCACCAGCTCGCAGACCTCCCGGCCGACGAACGCATGGCGAAGTCGATGACCCTCGTCGACTCGCGCTTCTCGCCCGAGTGGTTCGCCGACCACCCGCTCGACGACGCGATCATCCGCGCCCGCGCGGCGAGTGCGGCCGAGCCGCGGTCCGCCGAACGTCTCAACGGTGAGCGGCTTCAGATGCAAGCCCGGGCGACGCACGACGTGTCCAGCCGCATCGGTCGCATCACGTGCCCGACGCTGGTCGCCTGCGGCCGCTACGACGGCATTGCGCCGGTAGCCAACAGCGAGTGGATGGCGGCCCACATCCCCGACGCGAAGCTCGAGGTGTACGAAGGCGGCCACATGTTCTTCATCCAAGACCCGGCTGCGTTCCCCCGCGTCGTCGCGTTCCTGGCCGAGGCCTGAGGCGCGAGACTCCCCCGCCATGCAGGTCACTGTCCTCGGCGCCGGATCGTGGGGCACGACCGTCGCGTCGCTCACCACGCTGCGCAACCCCACGCTCCTCTGGGCCCGAGACGGGGCCGTTGCGGACGAGGTGAACCGCGACCACACCAACAAGAGCTACCTGCCTGGGTTCGATCTCCCCGATCGGCTGCGCGCGACGGCCGACCTCGAGGAGGCGGTGACGCACGCCGAGCTGCTGATCGTCGGAGTGCCGACACGGGGCTTCCGGGGCGTGCTCGAGCAAGCAAAGCCGAATGTGCACCCGTGGATCCCGATCATCAGCCTGAGCAAAGGGTTCGAGGCCGGCTCGCTCCTGCGCATGACCGAGGTGATCGGTCAGGTGCTGCCCGGCCGGCCCGCAGTCGCGCTCAGCGGACCGAATCTGGCCCGCGAGATCATGTCCGGGCAGGCAGCAGCAAGCGTGATCGCGACCGAGGACATCTCGGTTGCC
Source organism: uncultured Acidimicrobiales bacterium (assembly GCA_963739555.1). Lineage (GTDB taxonomy): Bacteria > Actinomycetota > Acidimicrobiia > Acidimicrobiales > DATKAS01 > DATKAS01. The sequence goes on from CAVUAV010000016.1 coordinate 37,133, forward strand.
ACCGCGATCCAGAGCGCGCTCGCTCGCGGCGTGTTCCGCCTCTACACGAACCACGACGTCATCGGCGCCGAGGTCGGCGGCGCGCTGAAGAACGTCATCGCGCTCGCGACCGGCATGGCGCAAGGGCTCGGCGTCGGCGACAACACACGCGCCACCGTCATGGCCCGCGGCCTCGCCGAGATCACGCGGCTCGGAGTCGCGATGGGTGGCGAACCGTCGACGTTCGCTGGCCTCGCAGGGCTCGGCGACCTCGTCGCGACATGCATCAGCCCGTTCTCTCGCAACCGCACCGTCGGCGAGGAGCTCGGCAAGGGACGGCCGCTCGACGAGATCCTGGCGAGCATGAACATGGTCGCCGAAGGCGTGAAGACCGCGAGCATCGCGATGGAGCTCGCGGCTCGCTACGACATCGAGATGCCGATCGCCGCGGCGATCGAGAAGGTCGTCGACGGCAAATCCACCCCGATGGACGCCTATCGCGGCCTGATGCACCGCCGGCCCGGCCACGAGAGCGACCCCGAATAGACCGTTTGCTCACTCGGACACAGCAGGACCTCCAGTGAGCAAACGGTCAGCGGGGGCGGTCGCCTTCGACGGTGACGCGCTCCATGCGGCGGTGTTGGCCGGCGAAGTCGGGGACCGCGTAGTGCTGGGTGCAGCGGTTGTCCCACTGGGCGACGCTGCCCGGCTGCCACCGGAAGCGGCACTGGAACTGAGGGACCGACGCCTGTCGGTAGAGCACGTCGAGCACGCGCTCTGACTCGTCGGGCTCCATCCCTTCGATGTGCATCGTGAACGGACGGTTCACGTAGAGCGACCGACGCCCCGTCTCGGGATGCGTACGTACGACGGGATGCAGCTGATCGGGGAATTCGCGGCGCTTCTGCTCGCGGTCCTCCTCGCTCAGCCTGCGACCGAAGACCTTGACGAACGAGTGCACCGCAAGCTTGCCCTCGATCTGCTCCTTCAGCCGATCGGGCAGCTGCTCGTACGCGAGCTCCATGTTCGCCCAGCACGTGTCACCGCCGACAGGCGGGATCACGACGCCCCGCAAGATCGAGCCGAGCGACGGGCACTCGCGCCACGTGACGTCGGAGTGCCAGTGCTCCGCGGCGATGAACCGCTCGGGGGTGGAGTCGAGCACGACGATCTCGGGATGCTCGGCCTCGTTCGGCGTGAACGGGTGCTGCTCGAGCGAGCCCCAGCGTCGCCCGTAGGCGACGTGCTCATCACGGGTGAGCTCCTGGTCGCGGAAGAACAGCACCTTGTGCTCGAGCCAGGCGTCGTGCAGCTCGGCGACCGTCTCGTCGTCGAGGTCGCGAAGCTGCACGCCGGACACCTCGGCGCCGAGGGCGCCCGTGAGCGGCGCGACCCTGATGCGGTTGTACTGCTTGGCTTCCTGCGCGACGACCGGCATGCGCGCGACGGTACCGGCCTATCTCCGCTCGATCACGCGCACCTTTCCCGCAGCCGCGTCGATCTCGACGAGGTCGCCGTCGCTGATCGCGGCCAGCAGACCAGGCGCCCCCACGACCGCCGGGATCGCGAGCTCGCGGGCGAGAAGTGCGGTGTGGCTGAACAGGCCTCCCTCCTCGGTCGCGACGCCGGCGAGCATCGGGAAGACGGAGTTGAGGTTGCACGTCGTCGTGACGGCGATCAGCACATCGCCGGGCTCGATCCGATCGATCGCGCCGTCGTCGACCAGGCAACGAGCGGGCCCGGTCACCGCTCCGGTGCCGATGCCGAGCCCATGCATCGCGCCGGCCGAATGCCCTGCTGAAGCCGAGAAGTACGCCTGACGGATCGCAGACAGCTCCGCCATGTGAGGCGGCAGTGGCCGTTCGTCGGTGGCGGGCATGGCGCCGAGCTGCATCGGCGGATCGAGATCCCGGGCGCCGACTCGGGACGCGTGCCGCGTGGCCAGCTCATCCGCACTGGGACCCTCACCACGCAGCAGCGCGCCGATCTCGTCGGGCGTCGCGTCGAACAGGTCGTCCACTTCGCGCAGTGCGTCGCGACCGACGAGACGGCGTCCCGCTTCGAGAACGCCCCGACGGATGAGGCCGAGCGGCCAGACGAAGCAGAGGCCGTTGTCGTCGTCACGGAGGCTGTACAGACCGCGCGCATCTGCAAGCAGCTCGTCGAACGTCGCGAGCGCGTCGGCGGGCACTCGTCCGCGGACTGAAGCGACCTGCACATCGGCGGCACCGCTCGACGCGACCTGAGCCTGGATCGAGGCGAGCACGAGCGCGGGCCGCTCCCCGAGGGTGGGCCCGGCGAGATCGTTGCCGTCGATGACTCGCCACGCGTGCTCACGCCAGAACGCATCGAACGCAGTCGCGGTTCTGCTCGCGCACCCCGTCGAGCGAGGTCGGCATCGAAGTCAGGCCGCGTGCGATCGTGTCGAGGTGACTGCGCACCGCCGATGTGGCGGGTGACGCACCGGCAAGCAACGCGACGACCTCGGCGTCGCCGATCCCCCACTCG
>CAVUAV010000017.1:0-18965 GCA_963739555.1 uncultured Acidimicrobiales bacterium
GACGCATCTGGTGCCAAGGCACAATCATGCTTCCTATAGGTTACACTGTGGGCGTGGAGAAGAGACTTCCGTAGGGGAGCGACACGCATGGCGACGGTGAAGGAGAAGAACGAGGGGAAGTCGATGTTCTTGAAGGAATACTTCGTGGACCACCCCGACGCCGGGAAGGAGGCGATCGACGCGGCGTGGCGGGAGGCCGGGAACGAGGGGACGATCAGCACCAGCCTGATCGGCAAGGTCCGAAAGGATCTGGGGCTGACGGGCAAGGGCGCGGCCCAGGTGAAGTCGAGGGTGCGCGTCGGGACGGGCCAGCGGTCGTCGGATGGCTCGAAGTCCGACGCCCGCGGGGCCGGCCCCGAGGTCGGAGGCCGAACTCCGGCGAAGGAGAACAGCAGGCATGTCACGGGGGGGTTGGAGCGGCCTGCCGAGCCTCAGGCGGCGGGCGGCGACCGGACCCGCGTGCTGATCCGGCTGGAGGGCGCGATCGACGACCTGCTCCATGAGATCAAGATGGCGGGCGGGCTCCCCGAGTTCGAGGAGACGTTGAGGAAAGCACGGCGCATCCTGGCCCGCAGCCACGGGGAGTGATCGGCGGTCCCCCGGTCCGGCCCCCAGGGGCGTCTCATCACTGGTTAGGCCGCCGGTTCCAGAAGGCGGCGTACGATTCAGCAGCCCACACCTGAGGAGATGTGCCATGACTGCAGCGGATCGCCACAAGTTCCTGCCGCTCGCACTCCGCGTCGTCGGCCTCATCTTCCTATTCGGGATCTACCCGCTGACCGTCCTGTGGCCGTCGGGGTGGGCCTGGCACAGCGGGCGATCCGAGTACCTCGAAATGATCGTCGCCATTTACGCGACTCTGGGCGTGTTCTTGTTCCTCGCAGCACGCAATCCAATCCACCATCTCAGCCTGATCTCATTCGCCATTTGGTCCAGCGTCGTGCACGGGTTGGTCATGGCCGTCCAGTCCGTCGTGGATCCGGTGCATATCCATCACCTCTACGGAGATGTCCTTGCCTTGTTTCTTGTCGCCGCGGTGCTCGCGTACTTGGCACCTGAGGCTCTGCGCTTTCCGTTTGCACGAAGTGGGGCCTAACCCTTCCATCGAGCGGACCTCCTCCGGCCTGCGGCCTCCGGCGGTACGACCGGCGTCGGCGGGCTCCATGACCGACGGTGCCGAAAATCCTGGGCCACGACAATCTCCAGATGACGACGATTGATCTCAATTTCAGCAACGTGCACATCCAGGAGGAGTTCGAGCGGAAGTGGTAGGTAAAGGGCGGGGTTCGCCATTCCGAGCACAGGACGAGGTCGGCTCCGAATGGCTGGTCCTCGCCGGTTCGGGCTGGGAGTATCGGCCGGGGGACTACCTGGAGTGCCCGCTCCGCCCCGCGAACCCCGACCGGACGCGGCTCCCTCCATCCTCCCCGCCCGCAGGAGTGGAGTTCCGACGCCCGCTCGGAGTGCGCCACAATTGGCCTCAATCTCCGGGCGGTTCACGGTCGATCACTTAGGCCGTTATAGGGCTGAAAACGTGAACAAAATCCGCGTTTTCAGCCCTATAACGGCTTACGGGGTGTTCCGAAGAGGATTTGGAGGAGTGGCGTCGTTTGGGAGGCAATACCGAGGGGGAAATCACCTCCAGCCATCCCGCAGTCGGGACCATGGAGAAAGCTTAAGTTTCGATAATACAAGAGGTTATGGCTTTCCATTGTTTTTGTGTCCGTTTGCTGGCGGGACCCCGCGTCGTCGGGCGGCCGTCCGCCGTCCCGACGCGGGGGCCCGCCACCGCGGCGGGTCCCGGGACGCCGGCCGACCCGACCGGGCCCCGGGGACAGGTTCAGGGGGTCGCGGGGTGCCGGGCGACCGAGCTCAGCCCCGGAACTTCGTCCGCGGCTTCGCCTCGGCGACCTCGAACACCGTATGCATGATGTTGTAGGCGGTCAGCTCGCAGAGCAGCTCGGTGACCTCCCCGTGCAGCTCGTCTTCGAGCTTCGGCTCGATCTTCTTCAGGTGCGTGACGAGCCGCTTCTCCTGCTCCTCCAGCTCCTTGGCCTCGACCTTGCCGTCGGCCATCGCCTCGAGGAACGTGTTGAGGCGCTCGGTGTACTGGTGGATCATCGGCTCGCCGGAATCGGCGTCGAGCCAGCTCACGCGGCCCTGGGACTTGGCTTTCTTGCCCTTCTTGTCCTTCTCCTTGTCCATCTCGTCGCCCTTCTTCTCCATGATGGAGTCTCCTGTGGTTGGTTAGTCCTCGATCAGCCGGCGGATCGTGGCCATGCGCTCCTGGAGCTTCGCGCGGCCGTCGGGCACGGCGACCCGCGACCGCCAGTCGTCCGGCAGGAACGACATCGAGGTGCACTCCAGCACCGCCGCCAGCTCCTGCTTCTCCTTCTCCAGCCCTTGTGCCGAGGGGATGAAGTCGTCGAGGGCCCGCTCTAGATCGGACCTCGCGAGCGTCTCGCGGCCCTCGGTCAGGGCCCGGCGCTTGGCCGAGAGCACGATGCTTTCGAGGTCGGCGCCGCTGAGGCCGCGGCCCGCGAGGCCGTCGGGGATGGCGTCCGGGGCCAGGTCCGTCTTGTTCTTGCGGGCCATCACCTTGATCATGTGCCGCACCTCGGCGTCGCCCCGCGGGGCGAACAGCGGCAGGTGGACCTCGGCCCGCCCCTGCCGCTTCAGGTCGATCGGCAGCAGGTCGGGGCGGCTGGTCAGGAGCATCCAGATCAACTTGCCCCGATAGCGGGTGTCGCCCATCTGGCCGGCGATCATCGAGAAGACGCGGCTCGAGGTGCCCGAGTCGCCCTCGGCCTCGCGGGTGCCGAGGGCCGCGTCGGCCTCGTCGATCACCACGACCACCGGGCCCATCGCCCGGAGGACCGTCAGGACCTGCTCGAGGTTCCCCTCGGTCTCGCCCACGTACTTCGAGCGGAAGTTGCGGAGCTTGACGCACGGGATGCCGACCGAGCCGGCGAAGCACTCGGCCAGGTAGGTCTTGCCGGTGCCCACCGGGCCGCAGATCAGGTAGCCCATCGGCGCGGCGTCGAGCCGGCCCTTGGCCAGCAGGGCCGCGTCGTCGACCAGCCGCTGCTTGACCGCGTCGTTGCCCACGAAGTCATCGAGCGTGTGGGGGGGCTCGACGAACTCGACCAGGCCCCGGGCCTGTCGCTCGATCAGGTCCTTCTTGAGCCGCTTGAGGCTCTGGCCGTCGAGCTTCTGCCGCGCCTGCGCGGCGTGGGCCAGCAGGCGCTCGAGGTTCACCAGGTTCAGCCCGCTGGTCAGCTCGGCGAGCAGGCGCGGGGTGAAGTCGGTGAGGTTGCCGAGCGTGCCGTCGCGGCCGTCGTACCAGGTCGCGTACGACTCCCGGGCCGCGGCGTCGGGCATCGGCACCGCGATGCTCGCCACGTGGGCGCTGCCGACCAGCCGCTCGTTGACCTCGGCGAGCCGGTCGGCCAGCAGGCAGAAGGCGATGTTGTGCCGCTTGATGTAGGGGTTCTGGGCCCACGACAACAGCCGAACCAGCCGCGTGCCCTGGGTCCCGGCCATCTGGCTCAGCTCGGCCGAGGGGACCAGGTACTGGGCGTACTCGAGGATCACCCCGAGGCTGATCCGCCGGTGCGGGTCGGCCTCCATGACTTCCTGCTGGACGAGGCGGTCGATGAGGGCGAGGACGGCGTCGGGGTCGCGGGGCCAGGTCTTGGGCTCGCCGACGCGGGCCTCGAGGGCGGCGACCATCTTTCGCAGCCGCTCGCCGTCCGCGCCGGCGTAGGGCCGCAGGCCGTGGCTCAGGTCGTACCGCAGGACGACGTCCCAGGTCCCGAACAGCTGGGTGGCCAGGAACTCCGGCAGGCTGCCGAAGGGGCCGTCCTGGCCCCCGCCCAGGCGCAGGAGGTCGTGGACGTTGCCGTGCAGCAGGAACAGGCAGGTCGTCCCCGAGAAGTACTGGTCGGCGAACTCGCGCGCCCAGTCGGGGAACCACGGGGGCACGGGGCGGGCCTCCGCGCCGGGCAGCAAGGCCTGCCCTGGTTCGGGGGGGGTGGGCACGGGTTGGCTCTCCCTGGCGGCCGCCGGGTTCAGATCTCGGGGATCGGCTCGAGCGTCTTGGTCGCCGGCCCCAGCTCCTTGGCGGCCTTGCCCGTGCCGGACGTTTCAGGCGTGGCCAGCCCCTTCTCCTGCTCGAACTCGCGGAGCGCGTCCTCGGCCATGGTCGTCTCGACGGCCAGCTCGTGCTGGATGTCCTCGAGGCCCTCGCCCGACATGTCGGCCGCCACGCGGACCCGGGCCCGGTTGCGGTCGATCTGCTCCTGGATGATCTGCTCGGCCTGGCCGAAGTCGGTCATGACGTTGAAGTTGAACTGGGTGGCCAGCTTGGCCATCTCCGACTCGGCCCGGCTCATCTTCAGCTCGGCGTCGTACTTCGAGATCTTGTGCCTGACCTCGTCGAGCTTCTTGACCGCGTGCTGGATCTTCATCAGGTTATTCTGATACGACTGCTCGTGCAGGGCGAGCTGCTTCTCGTTCTCGGCCAGGTCCTCCTTGGCCCGCCTCAGCTCCAGGGCGAACCGGCCGGCCGACTCGCGGTCGCCGGCGTTCAAATACGTCTTGATCTTGGCCTCGAGCATCGCGACGTGCTTCCGCTGGCCCTCGACCTGCCGGAGCACCCGCTCGACCAACGCCCGGTACTGCGCCAGGCCCTCGCGACCGGTCCGCAGCTCCTCGACCGAGCGGTCGTACTCGTACTGCATCTCGGCGATCGGGTCCACGCCCCGGATCGCGTTGGCCAGCTTATTAAATTGCGCCTTGATGGCACGCCAGATCTTGTCGAAGAACATGCCTGCCTCCTCCTCTTTGGTGATCGCGCCAGGGGACCATGGTCGCCCCATGCTAGTGGAGGGACGCCGTCCCATCCACTCCCTCGTGCCGCGCGGTCGGAGGTCCCTGCGAAAGCTCCGAGAGAGGACCACTCGGAAGAGTGGGACAACCGGCTCCATGATCGTTGCCCATCGGCCGACCGCTCGTACCCGATTCCGAGCCGGATGTGTTGTCCGAGCCGATCGACCTGCTAACGCCTGATGAACCATGACGGCTGACCAGAGTCACGGACCTCCCTGGTTCGATACTCATCGGAGCATCATAAACGCCTTCACTCAAAGGCCAAGGCGTGATACCGGATGGCCGAATGTCTCGACGGCGGAACCGAGGGCCTGGAGCCCCGGACGCCGACGGGGGACCTGGCCCCGGCTGGCGACGGACCGTCCTGGGAGCCCCGGCGGGCAGGATGCCCGCCGGGGCCTCCCCAAGCCAACCCGGATCACTTCTTGTCGGTCCCGCTCCCGCGAACGTCCACGTCCCCTCCCGCTCGACGCGGACCTCTTCCTTCCGCACCTCGCCACCGACCCGCTCGGTGTCCTGAACGACCCGCTTGCCGACCGTGACCTCTTCCTTGACCACGGGCCGCTTCTCCACGGTGACCTGCTCCTCCATTACCGGGACGCGGATCTCCTCGCCGGGCGCGATGTCAGACGCGGAGGCGGGCCCACCCGTCGGGCCTGCCGCTCGACGACGACCTCCTCCCGCTGAACCGGCACATCCATCGTCTTGTGCTCGGTGTGGACCTCCTTGCGGACCTTGACCTCGCCCGTCTCCACCCGCTGCTTACGGGCTTCAAGCTCTTCCTCGCGGGAGCCGGATTCTCTCGCCTCCCTCGGCGTGAGCGCGAGCGAATCGTAGACCGAGCGGATGACCGTGTGGCCCGAGATCGCAAACAGCGCCTTCGAGGGCTCCCACGGGCTGCCCGTGTCGGCCTGATGCGGTATACGAGCTTCCCGCCCGGCGTCGGCGTCTCGGCCGCGGCTGTCGTTGCGGCTCCGCCCCGGCCGTCGTGCTGGCACCTCCACCGGCGGCCGTGGTGCCCCCGCTGCTCCCGCTGTCGTCGCTTCCGCACACGGCGGCGAGCAACCCGAATGCGGCAGCGAGGCGCCGATCCCGAGCGCAGCGCGATGCCGCGGACGAACATGCCTCAATCTCATCGTTGCCCCCTGTTTCGGCGCGACCCGTCGCGCCAGTCGGTCGGAACGTACCTGTCGTGGTTGCGCATTCAGCGGCCACGCGGCGGTCGTAACGTCATTCACATGTTCGAGTCGACAGTGTCGCGCCCGGTGCTCCTGCTGCTCTCGCGCGCCGCGATCCGGCCGACCGCCTCGGCCGCGCCGGCAAGCCCGAGGCCGCGGGGGTGCACCGCGACTTGCTGGCTGGGCTGAGAGTTTGCAGACCGGCTGTGGGCCGAGCAGCGCCAAGCTTGCTGCTCGTGCTGCAGGGGATGGACGCCTCGGGCAAGGACGGCACGATCCGCCGCGTGCTGCGGGTTCAACCGCAGGGTTGCCGGGTGACCTCGTTCAAGGCGCCCAGTGGTCGCGACGCGGCGCACGACTTCCTGTGGCGGGTGCACGGGTCTGCCCGTCACGGCGAAATGGGGATCTTCAACCGATCGCACTAGGAGGACGTGATCGCGGTCCGGGTGCGAGCCTCGTGCCCGAGTCGGTGTGCGCCCGCACCTGCCTCACATCAGCGAGTTCGAGGGTCTGCCTGACGAGGGCACGAGGATCGTGAAGGTTTTCGTCCACATCCGACGGACGAGCCGCGCGACGGCTCCAGCTGCCATCGACGATCCCGAGAAGAGCTGAAGTTCCGGAAGGGTGATCTGGACGATCGGGCGATGTGCGGTCGGTACGCCACACGTAGGAGCGGACGAGGTCACGGAGACGTCGACGAAGTGGGCGCCGTGGCACGTGGTTCGTGGCGACCGGAAGTGGGTGCGGACAAGGTCGCGGTGTCGAGTGCGTCGTGGACGCCCTCTAGCGGATGGACCGAAGGTGCCCGAGCCCGAACCCGGCATCGAGAAGGGCGTTGTCGGGTAGCGGCCTCCGCTCTGCTTCGGGCGGCTCCCGCTCGCTTCGCTCGACAATCGGTGCTTCGCGCACCGGCGCCGCATTGCGGCGCCCCTCCCTAACCCACTGCCAACCCGTCGCCCCAAAGAGCCGGTCGGAGTGCGGCGATGGTCGTCTCGTAGACGGCGTCAGGGCTCGCGGCGCCGTCGACCGTGACCAGCAGGCCACGGTCGGCGAACCACCGGACCAGCGGTCCTGACTCTTCGTCGTACAGCGCGAGCCGGCGCCGGACGGCGTCCTCGGTGTCGTCCTTGCGCCGCACTGCCCAGCCGTCGCCACGAGGGCACGGCACCGAGACGACCTCGCGCGGTGCCGAGGTCGTCGTGCCGCACACAGGGCAGACGCGGCGACCGAGGATGCGGGCCAGCACCACGTCGGTCGGCACTTCGATCTGGATGGCAGCCTGAAGGGGCTCGTCACCCAGGATCGCGGCGAAGCCGTCGGCTTGCTCGACGGTGCGGGGAAATCCGTCCATGAGGAAGCCCCGGCGGGACACCTCGGGATGCCCGATGCGGTGCTCGATCACCTTCAGCATCACGTCGTCGGGCACGAGCTCACCGTGGTCGACGAACGCCTGCACCTGGAGGCCCAGAGGGCTGGCCTCGGCCATCTCCCGCCGCAGGATCTCGCCGGTCGAGATGTGGTGGATGCCCAGGTGGGCGGCGACGCGATGGCCGACGGTGCCCTTGCCCGCGCCTTGTCGGCCGAAGATGACCAGCTTGGGGAGACGGCTCATTCGGGACCCCCGGGGGCGGTGAGGTGGAGCCGGGAAGGGCGCACCATACCGCGGCCGTCATGGTTCTGTCATGACGACGTGCCGGGTTTCCTGGTGCGAGACTGCCCGGCCAGCGGAGCGGAGATGAGAAGGGGCTGCGGTGGATCACACGGGCGCGGACGGGGCCGGCCAGGGCCTCGACGCGCTCGACGAGCTGGCCGCGCTCCGAGACGAGGCCCACACGGACGATCCCGCGCGCCGCGCTCGGGCACTTCCGCGCCTCGCCGTCGGGCTGCAAGGACGGCAGCGGCCGAACGAGGCGCTCGAGGCGATCAACGAGGCGCGTGAGGCATTCTTCGCTTCAGGCGACTCGCAGGGCGAGATCCTTTGCGACCGGCTCCGGCGCGGCTTCTCCTCGCGCTCGGGCGTCCCCTCGACGCGAGCAAGCGCCTCACGGCTGCGCGTCGCAAGCTGCTCGACGGGCAGACCGCACCCGCCGAGCTCGCCTCGTGCGAGCAGCAGCTCGCCGCGGTGCTGCACAGCCTGGGCCGCGACCGCGACGTCGTCACCTTGCTCGTGACCACGCGTGAGCTCTTCACGAAGGCCGATCAGCTCCGCGACGCCGGCGTCTGCGACAACGACCTCGGCGTGCTCCGCGCCAAGGCCGGTGACCTCGACGCCGCGCTCGACCACTTCGCCGATCCGCGCGCATGCTTTGCGAACAGCGCCGCAGACCTCGCGTCGGTGGCGTTCAACGAGTCGCTCGTCTTGTGGGAGCAGCATCGCTCGAACGAGGCGATGGAGCGGGTGCGGGAGGCGCGCGCCGGCTTCGTCGCGGCCGAGGTCGAGCTCCCTGTTGCGTGGTGTGATCAGAACCTCGGCGTGCTGCTCGCGGAGGAGGGCCGTCTGAACGAGGCCGCGGACCGGTTCGTCGGAGCCCAGGATCGCTACCGGGCGTCGTCGCACTGGACCGCGGTGGCCTGGTGTGACGCGAACCTTGCGATCGTGCTCGACGCGCTCGGGGACCGTTCCAGCCGGTGACACTTCCTAGACTGGGGTGATCGGCGCCGAACCTGTCTCCTTCGTGCTCAACGGCACCTCGGTGTCGTGCCGTGCCGACCATCCCCATCTGCTCGCCGCGCTCCGCGATGAGCTCGGCGTCCTCTCGCCGAAGGACGGGTGCTCGCCCTCGGGGCAGTGCGGGTGCTGCACGGTCCTGCTCGACGGCAAGGCGCAGGTGAGCTGCCAGACGTCGCTCGCCAAGGCCACGGGTCGCGCGATCACGACCCTCGAAGGCATGGCCACCGAGGAGCCGCGATCGCTACGCGAGGGTCTTCGCGTCGACCGGCGCCCTCCAGTGCGGGTTCTGCACGCCTGGCATCGTCATGCGCACGAAGGCGCTGATCGCGAAGAAGGGCGCCGACCTGACACGTCAAGACGCGGCGCGCCACCTCGGCGCGCACCTCTGCCGGTGCACGGGCTACGTCAAGATCCTCGATGCGATCGAGCTCCTCGCGCAGGGTGCCGACGTCGAACCACCCGCGTGCGGTGGTGTCGGCACGAGCGGGCTTCGCTACGAGGGCCTCGAGCTCTCGCTCGGCGACAAGCCGTATGTCGACGACCTCGTCCTTCCCGGCATGCTGCACGGCGCGTTCCATCTCGCGTCACACGCGCGCGCTGACGTCGTGGGCATCGACGTGACGGCCGCGGCCGCGGTGCGGGGTGTCGTCCGCGTCCTCACCGCCGCCGACGTGCCGGGCGCGCTCCGCGTCGGGCTGATCCACAAGGACTGGCCGATCTTCATCCCCGAAGGCGGACGCACCTCCTACCTCGGTGACGTGCTCGCGATGGTCGTCGCCGAGGATCGCGAGATCGCGCGCGCCGCGGCACAGCTCGTCCGCGTCGACTACCGGCCGCTGCCGCCGATCGTCGATCCGAGCGAGGCCATCGCGCCCGGCGCGGACGACGCGGTCTGGGGTCTCGAAGGCAACGTGCTGTCCCGCTCGACCTACCGCGCGGCGACGTCGATGCCGCGCTGGCGGCGAGCGCGCACGTCGTGCACGAGGTGTTCCAGACCCAGCGCATCGAGCACGCGTTCCTCGAGCCCGAGTCGACCGTCGTCGCGCCGGTGGTGTTGGCCGACGGGTCCGATGGGCTGCACGTGTGGTCGGGAGGCCAGGGGGTATGGGACGACCGCGACCAGATCGCTTCGGTGCTCGGCATCGACGCGGGACGCGTGACCGTCGAGCTCGTCGCGAACGGCGGCGCGTTCGGCGGCAAGGAGGACATGTCGAACCAGGCCCAGACCGCGCTGGCGTCGTGGCTGACCGGGCGGCCTGTGAAGTGCACGCTCTCGCGTGAGGAGTCGTTGCTGCTCCACCCGAAACGACACCCGATCCGGATGGAGTACTGGGCGGGTTGCGACGACGACGGACGGCTCACCGCGCTGCGGGCACGCATGGTCGGCGACTCCGGGCCGTACGCGTCGGTCGGGATGAAGGTCCTCGAGCGGTCGGCTGGGCACGCGAGTGGTCCGTACGTGGTGCCGGCGATCGACGTCGACTCGATCGCGGCCCGCACGAACAACCCGGTGTGCGGCGCGTTCCGCGGCTTCGGCGCGAACCAGGCGCAGTTCGCGATGGAGGGAGTGCTCGATCGCCTCGCCGAGGCGGTCGGCGATCTCGGGCTGGGAGATCCGTGCGCGCAACGTCGTGACCCCCGGCTCGGTGTGGGGACCCGGTCAGATCATGGACGACGGCTGCCTCGGCGCCCGTGCGTGCCTCGATGCGATCAAGCCGGCCTACGACGAGGCAGTCGCGTCGGGCGCCGCGGTCGGCCTCGGCCTCGGGCTCAAGAACTCGGGCCTCGGCAACGGGTTCAAGGAGATCGCGCGCGCGGTGGTGCGGTTCGAGGAGGACGGCACCATCGAGGTCCGGCATTGCTGGACGGAGATGGGGCAGGGCGTGCACACCGTCGCGCGTCAGGTCGCGGTCGAGGAGCTGCAGGTCGACCCCGCCCGCATCCGCGTGCTCGTCGACACCTCTCGCGAGCTCGGCGCGGGCCAGACGACCGGGAGCCGAGGCACGTTGATGGGCGCAGGCTCGGTGAAGGCGGCGTGCGAAGCCGCGCGCGCTGCTGGCTGCGAGCCGGGCGTCGACTACGAGGGCGAGTACCGCGTCGACTGGACGAACTCCCTCGCCGAGGGCCTCGAGCACCCGGTGATCCACTCGACGTTCGGCTACGCATCGCAGCTCGTCGTCGTCGATCGTGAGAGTGGCAACGTCGACAAGGTCGTCGCAGCACACGACGTGGGCCGCGCCGTCAACCCTCTCCTCTGCGAGGGCCAGATCGAGGGCTCGGTGCACATGGGCCTCGGCTACACGCTCACCGAGGACTTCCCGGCCGACGCCGAGGGGCGGCCGACCAACATGACGCTGCGGAGCCTCGGCATCATCCGGCCGAAGGACATGCCGCGCGTCGAGGTGATCCTGGTCGAGTCTCCACAGCCGAACGCGCCGTACGGCATCAAGGGCGTCGGTGAGATCGGCCTCGTGCCCACCGCAGGCGCGGTGGCTGCCGCCTTGCACGACCTCGACGGCGCGTGGCGCTCCACGTTGCCGATGCGCCGAGGCGCGACCTCCGACAGCGACGAGTGACACCCCTCTGGTGGGTGCCGGCGTGAGCGCGACGACGCCCGGTCTCGTCTGCGCGCACCATCACCTGTACTCGGCGCTCGCTCGCGGCATGCCTTCGCCCCCGCGCTCGCCGACGACGTTCGTCGAGATCCTCGAGCAGGTGTGGTGGAGGCTCGACGTCGCGCTCGACCTCGAGATGCTGAAGTGGTCGGCGATGCTCGGCGCGCTCGAGGCGCTCGAGAGTGGAACGACTGCGATCGTCGACCATCACGAGTCGCCATCTGCGATCGAGGGCTCGCTCGACGTGATCGCGGACAGCGTGCCGCGAGGTCGGGGTGCGGGTCGTGTGCGCGTACGGCGTGACCGACCGCCACGGCGCGGACGGTGCGCGGCGCGGTCTCGCAGAGAACGAGCGCTTCCTGCGCGCCGGCGGCGGGGGCATGGTCGGCGTGCACGCCGCGTTCACGTGCAGCGACGAGACGCTCGAGGCGGCCGCGGGCCTCACGCTCGACCTCGGTGTCGGCGTCCACATCCACGTCGCCGAGGGCGCGGTCGACTCGAGCGCGGGGAAGCGGCTCGCGGCACTCGCAGACGAGTCGTGGCTGCTCGTCCACGCCGTCCACCTCGACCAAGACCTGCCGGGCACGATCGCCCACAACCCTCGCTCGAACATGAACAACGCCGTCGGCTACGCGAGGCCCGCGTCGCGATCCAACCCGATCGTGCTGGGCACCGACGGCATCGGGGCAGACATGCTCGACGAGTTCCGCGCTCGCCTACGTGCGTCATCGCGAGGACGACGTCGAGGCCTCACCCGAGGCGGCGTGGTCGTGGCTCGAGAACGGATGGCAGCTGGTGCCGGAGGCCCGCAGCGACGTCGTGCGGTGGTCGTACGACGCGATGGAGCCATGGTCGCTCGCCTTCACCACCGACGTCCGTGCCGTCGACGTCGAGATCGAGGGTGAGGTCGTGCTGCGAGATGGCGTCGCGACCCGGGTCGACCCAATCGAGGTGCGCGCGAAGGCTGCCGAGCAAGCCGGACGCCTCCACCGACTGCTATGACCGGCTGATGGCCGCACCCGTCGCGCTGTACCTCCAGGACGCCCATCCGCTGCGCGAGGCGATGGACTACGTGCGCTACGCGGAGGATCGCGGGTTCGAGGCCGTGTGGCAGGCGGAGAGCAGGCTCGTCCGCGAGGCGACGGTGCCGATGGCCGCGTTCGCTGCGGTGACCGAGCGCATCAAGGTCGGCAGCGGCGTGGTCGCGATGTGGACCCGGAACCCCGCGCTGCTCGCGTCGACGTTCTCCACCCTCGACGACCTCGCCCCCGGTCGCGTGATCCTCGGGATGGGCGCGTGGTGGGACCCGCTCGCCCGAAAGGTCGGCGTCGACCGGGCGAGGCCTCTGAAGGCGATGCGCGAGATCGTCGAGGCGGTGCGCCTGCTGCTCGCCAACGAGACCGTGACCTACGAAGGCGAGTTCGTGCACTTCGACGGCGTCGAGCTCGACTACGTGCATCAGGAGCGGCGGCCGAAGGACGTCCCCATCTACATCGGCGCCACGGGCATGCAGATGATGGAGCTCACGGGCGAGATCGCCGACGGCGTGGTCCTCAACTACCTCGTGTCTCCCGCGTACAACGCGACCACGCTCGAGCACCTCGCGAGGGGGGCTGCCAAGGCGGGACGCGGGCTCGACTCGATCGACCGGCCGCAGCTCGTCGTGTGCTCCCTCGACCAAGATCGTGGCCGCGCGCTCGATGCCTCGCGGCTCCTCGTCACGCAGTACCTCGGCCAGCAGCCCCACATCATGAAGGCGAGTGGCGTGCCCGAGTCGCTCCTCGACGAGATCGGCAAGGTGCTGACGTGGCCGGCGACGCACGAGCAGGTCGTTGCCGCGTCGAAGCTCGTGCCCGACGACATCGTGCAGATGATCACGGCCTCGGGGACGCCCGACGAGTGCCGCGCGAAGGTCGCCGAGTACGTCGCGGCCGGAAGTACGTGCCCGATCCTGTATCCGTTGGGCGATGATGTCCGGCTCATGATCGACGCATTCGCAGGATGGGAAGCATGAACGACCATCGCCAGCTCGTCTCGTCGGGCGGCCCCTACGAGCTCATCGTCGGCTACAGCAGAGCCGTGCGGGTCGGCGACCGCATCTTCGTCGCGGGCACGGCACCGCAGTGGCCCGACGGACAGCGTCGATCCGAGCCCGACCGTCCAGGCGCGTCGCTGCTTCGAGATCATCGAGACCGCGCTGCGCGAGGCCGGTGCCACCTTGCAGGACGTCGTGCGCACGCGCATCTTCCTCGTCGACGCGAACGACTTCGACGAGATCGGCGCGGTGCACGGCGAGCTGTTCGCCGAGACGCGACCGGCGAACACGACACTCGTCGTCAAGGCGCTGCTCGATCCGGCATGGAAGGTCGAGATCGAGGTCGAGGCGATCGCCGCGATGCGAGTCTGAGCGATGGCCGACCTCGTGGTCCGCGGGGCAGATCTCGTCGCGACCATGGACGACGAGCGGCGCGAGATCACGGGTGGATGGGTCGCGGTCACCGACGGCTTCGTCGAGCGCGGTCGGGGGTCCGGCGACGCGATTCCCTCGGCCGAGGTCGTGCTCGACGCGGCTGGTTGCCTGGTGACACCCGGGCTGATCAACACCCATCACCACATCTACCAGAACCTCACGCGCGCCTTTCGGCCCGCGACTGTTGCATCGCTCTTCGACTGGCTGACCGCGCTCTATCCGCTCTGGAGCCGGCTCGACGAGGAGGCCGCGTACGTGTCCGCCTGGATCGGGCTCGCCGAGCTCGCGCTCGGCGGGTGCACGACGTCCACCGATCACCTCTACGTGCATCCGCGGGGCGGCGGCGACCTGATCAGCGCGGAGATCAGGGCCGCTTCCGAGCTCGGCATGCGGTTCCATCCGACCCGCGGGTCGATGAGCCTCTCGCAGAAGGACGGCGGGCTCCCGCCTGACTCGGTCGTGCAAGACGACGACGAGATCCTCGCCGACTCCGAACGCCTGGTCGCGTTGCACCACGACCGAGCACGGGGTGCGATGGTGCGGATCGCTCTCGCGCCATGCTCGCCGTTCAGCGTGACCTCCGAGCTGATGGTGCGGACCGCCGAGCTGGCTGAGCGACTCGACGTGCGGCTGCACACCCACCTCGCCGAGGACCCCGACGAGGACAAGTTCGCGGCGGAGAAGTTCGGCGGGCGCACGATCGACCACTTCGAGTCGGTCGGGTGGATGACCGATCGCAGCTGGGTCGCGCATTGCATCTACCCGAACGACGCCGAGGTCGCGAGGCTCGGTCGGGCGGGGGTGGGCGTCGCGCACTGCCCGAGCTCGAACATGATGATCGGCGGGTGGCGGCATCGCGCCTGTGGCCGCGATGCGCTCGGCAGGCTCACCCGTGGGTCTCGGATGCGACGGATCGTCGTCCACCGACTCGGCTTCGCTCTGGATGGAGGCGCGCAACACGATGCTCCTCGGGAGGTTGCGCGGAGGTCCGGCGTCGACCGGCGCGCGCGATGCGCTCGAGATCGCGACCCACGGCGGTGCGGGCTGCCTCGGGCGCGCAGGTGAGATCGGCGAGCTCACAGTCGGCGCGGTTGGCGATCTCGTGGTGTGGCCGGTCGCCGGAGACATCGCGCATGCGGGCGCGCTCAGCGATCCGGTCGAGGCGTGGTTGCGCTGCGGGCCGAGCGCGGCGAAGCACACGGTCGTCGCCGGTCGGGTGATCGTGCGCGACGGCGCCCTCGTCGACGACCGAGCCGACGAGATGCTCGCCTGGCACCGCCGCGTCGCGGTGAGGTTCCAGAGCCCCTAGTCGAGCGCGGCGGCCATCGCGAGGAGCGCTTCGTCCATCCCACGGCCCGCGAGCAGGCCGAGCCCGACCGGCTTCCCCTCGACCGTGCCGCCGTGCACGGTGACCTGGGGGGTGCCAGCGAGGCCCGCGGCACTGGTGAGTGCCAACGCTCCCGCCCGCACCGCCTCCTTCGCCGGGCCTTCGAGGTCGATGCGATAGGCGGGACCCTGCGCAGGTGGCAGCGCGAACACGACGCCGCCCGCAGTGCGCCGAGCGACGAGGTCTCGGATCTCGACACGCCGCCGTTCTGCGGCCGCGATCTCGTCAGCAGTGACACGCGCTGCGTCCGTGAAGCGCTGCGCTATGCCCGGACCGAACGACGGTCGCGTTCGCGGTGATCCACGCGCCGTGGCATTCCCATGCCTCACCGCGTTGGAGCGTGCGGAAGCAGTCCGCCCACGAGGCGATGTCGCCGTCGGCGAGGGCTCCGCGCTCGAGCGGCAGCTCGAGACGAATCGCCGCCACGCGCGCAGCTGCCTCGACGACCGCAGCGACTTCATCGGGCACCGCCGCGAGCAGGTCGTCAGCGAGCACGAGCGTCGTCGCCGCGAGGTGCGCGGTCTCGTCGAAGTCCGCGTCGAGGAGCACACGTCCGACCTGCATCAGGACCGCGCCGCTGCGGGCGAACCAGCCCACCGCGTCGAATGACGGCGCGAGCGGCACGACGCCATCCGCGGTGACGCGACCGTGAGTCGGCCGCAGCCCGAAGATCCCGCAGAAGCTCGCGGGAACGCGCACGGATCCGCCGGTGTCTGTTCCGAGCGCGAAGTCGCACAGCCCGCCCACGACTGCCGAGGCCGATCCCGACGACGAACCCCCGGGTACGCAACCCGGCGCGGCGCTGTTGATCGGCGTGCCGTAGTGCACGTTGGTGCCCGAGAGGCTGTAGGCGAGCTCGTCGGTGTGGCTCTTGCCGATGAGGGTCGCGCCCGCCGCGAGCAGGAGGGTGACGGCGGGCGCCGTCGTCGTCGGCATCGGGTGCGTCGCCTCCCACTGGGGGTTGCCGGCCCCGGTCGGGAAGCCCGCGACGTCGTAGAGGTCCTTCGCGACGAACGTCGTGCCGGCCAGGTCACCGTCAGGCGCGCCCTCGGCGAGCACGGCGGGTCCGATCTTCAGCGCGCCGAGCGGATCGTCGGCCGGCATCCGGATCACGGCTGAGTGTCCCACGTCGACAAGAATCCCCCGATGGCCGTGCTGAACCCGACGACGCTGGACGACGCCCTCGCGGCGCTCGCGGAGCATCCCGGCGCGCACGTGCTCGCGGGTGGCACCGACTTCATGGTCGAGGTGAACTTCGGCCATCGACGGCCCGAGGACGTCGTCGCACTCGCCCGGGTCGACGAGCTGCGACGGTGGGACATCGACGGCGAGACCGTGCGGTTGGGCGCGGGTGTCACGTGCTCCAAGCTGATGCAGTCGCCGCTGGCCGAGGCGCTGCCGGCCCTGGCCCAGGCCGCTCGCACCGTCGGCTCGCCCCAGATCCGCAACGCGGCGACGATCGGTGGAACCTCGGCACCGGGTCGCCCGCGGGCGACCTGCTGCCAGTCCTCTCGGCCCTCGACGCGGCGATCGTGGTGCGATCGGTCAACGGCTCGCGTGTCGTGTCGATCCACGACTTCCTGGTCGCGCCGAAGCGCACGGCGCTGCAACCCGGCGAGCTCGTCGTCGAGGCCGTGGTGGCGCTGCCGAAGGGTCCGCAGGAGTTCATGAAGGTAGGCGTGCGCAACGCGATGGTGATCGCGATCGCGAACCTCGCGCTCGTCGTCGATCTCGGGGCGCTGAGGGTCGCTGCCGGCTCGGTCGGTCCCACGGTCTCCGGCACGTAAAGCGGAGCAGTGGGCCGAGGCCAACGGCGGCGTCTGCGCCGACGCCACGAGTTCGGCCGGCGAGTCGGGGCCGAGGTGCGGCCCATCGACGACCATCGGTCGACCGCCGCATACCGGCGCCGGGCGGTCGAGGTGATGGCAGTACGCTCGCTGCGGAGGGTGGCGGCCGCGTGAGCGAGCACTACCGGCTGACGATCAACGGCGAGCGCACGACGTCCACGACGCGTGGCTGGGGGAGAGCCTGCTCTACGTCTTCCGCAAGCGGCTCGGGCTGCCTGGCTCGAAGGGCGCGTGCGAGCAGGGCGAGTGCGGGTCGTGCTCGGTCGTCGTCGACGGTAGGCTCATGTGCTCGTGCCTCGTGCTCGCCGCGTCGGCCGTGGACCGCCATATCACGACGGTCGAGGGCCTCACGACCGACGGCACGCTCAGCGACGTGCAGCAAGCCTTCGTCGCCGAAGCGCGGTGCAGTGCGGGTTCTGCACGCCCGGCCTCATCGTCGCCGTTCACGACCTGCTCGTAGACAAGGGAACCGAAAGGTGATCAGTAGCATCACCAGCAACTCACCGGCTACAGACTCTCCTCGCTTGGCGACCGGTGTTGAGAAAACAAAAAAACTGCACACAAAGAAAGGGATCATATGAGAATCGTTTGGTATTCATCCAGGTTCGGGTCGTGTGTTGTACCGTCAGAACTGAACTGCCGTGGTTCGCAAACGCTGTATTGCGATCCTGGGAGTTCTAGCAGCGACCGTCGCCGGCCAGTTCGGTCTGAAAGCCGGTACGTGCACCATCAACGTCACCGCCAATTCACAATTGATTGACGGTTTCGGCTTCTCTACGGCTTGGTGCCCCATTGTGACCAGCGCACAGGCCGACATTCTGTTTGGCACTGGCAGCGGGCAAATCGGTTTCTCGCTGTTGCGCTGCCGCATTGATCCCAATCGCAGTTGGGGCAACGAAACCGGCAACGCCTCGGCCGCGCACGGCGCGCGAGCCAAGGTCATGGGCACGGCGTGGACGCCGCCGGCTTCGATGAAGAACAACAACAGCCTCGTTTGCGGCGATCTGCTCGCTAGCCAATACGGTAATTACGCGAATCACTTGCGTGACGCAGCCAACACGATCGGATTGGACTGGGTGTCCATGCAAAACGAACCCGACTTCTGTCCGACCCTACGAATCCTGCCTGCCCACCGGGAGTGAAATTGCGACGTGGTGCGCCAACAACGCGCCGACCGTCGGCAAACCGATCATTGTCCCTGAAGCCGTCAACTTCAACGATTCCTTGGTCGGATCCCACGTTGAATAACTCCACGGCGGCCAGTCATATCAGCATTATTGCCGGCCACTTCTATGGCGGCGGAAATTCGCGTGCATCAGAATGCGCTCAACCACGGCAAGCACGTCTGGATGACCGAGCATTTACATCAACGGCACGGAGCATCAGCACGGCGATGACCGTGGCGAAGGAAGTCAGCGACGCGATGAACAATCAATTCAAATATTTCTGGTGGTGGATTCAGCCGGGCGATGCGGCGTCGTTCATCCAGGGCACCACGGTGGACAAACGCGGCTGGGCGCTCGGTCAGTTCGCGCTGTTTCGTGCGCCCCGGCAAAAATCGCTGCAGCTCGACGTATAATCCGAGCTCGAATGTCTTCGTCACCGCGGGTATCACAACGGCGGTATTGTCATTGTCGCGCTGAACACGGGCGGTTCATCGGTGAGCCAGACGTTTACGATTCCAAAATGCGACCGGGGTGACTTCGTTCCTGGCGCATCGCACGTCTTCCAGCGAGAACATCGCCCAGGTGAGCACTGCCACTGTGGCGAACAACACATTCACCTACACGTTGCCCGCGCAGAGTATTCTTTACATTCCATCAGTTCTAACTCAACCGCCCGGCGTTCCTCATCGACAATTTCAACGCATGGCGGAGACATTTCTCCGCCATGCGGTTTCTCCCGGC
>CAVUAV010000018.1:0-18731 GCA_963739555.1 uncultured Acidimicrobiales bacterium
CGAGGTTCGACCGACCGCGTCGTACAGCGCGCGGCCGTCGTCGACGCCCTCGATGTGCAGGCCGATCACCTTGGTCGCGTCGTCGTCGGCGAGGAAGTCGAGGATCTCGGCGAAGCCCACGTCCACCGTGTTCCCCAACCCCACGCCGAGCCGCAATCCCAGGCCCTCACCGCTGGCGAGGAAGCTCACCGCCAGGTTCATGCCTCCACTGCTCGCGACGATCGAGGCTGGACCGGGCTCGAGCCGGGTCACGTAGGGCACGAAGTTGGCCATCACGCCGTCGACCGGGTTCATGAACCCGGAGGTGTTCGGTCCGAGCAGGCGCATGCCGTAGCGGTAGCGATCGCCCGCGCCGCGGCCTGCAGGCTGCGTCCACCCCGTCTCGGCGAATCCTCCGGCGCACACGACCGCGGCCCGCACACCACCGGCACCGCAGTCCTCGAGCGCGGCCGGCACCGCCTCGGCCGGCACGACGAGCACCGCGAGATCGACCGGCGCCGATTGCCGCCACCGAGGGCGCGACGCGCGCGTCCCTCGATCTCGGCGCGTGGGGGTTCACGAGATGCAGGTCGCCCGGGAACCCGAGCAGCGAACGAACCATCGCGTTGCCGGCCTTGCCGGGAGTCGCGCTTGCGCCGACGACGGCGATCGACTGCGGGCAGAAGAGGGGTGAGCCGAAGCCCGGCACCTCAGTCGACGGCGACCTCAGTCATCTTCGGGTACGGATGACTTCAGCCGCGTGTCGAGATGATGGCCGTGGTGACGCTCGTGCTCGTAGTGGTCGAGCAGCAGCTGATGACCGAGGTCGGCTCGGTAGTCACGCCATACCGAGTGGATGTGGTTGCCGTTGTCGATCGCGTTGTCGAACTCGATGAGCAGGTTGCCGCCTTGGATGCGGTAGTAGTGCGGCGTCCCGGCTCCTGCTGGCCCCGGCCCAGCAGAACCAGAGCTTCTCGAGGCCATCGCTCTTGATGCGGTCCATGTGCGGTCGCTGACCTCTTCGGGCAGCCGGCCGACGAACGACTCGACGAGGTCGACGAGGTTGCGCGCCTGATCGGCGGGCATGTCCGAGCCGGCGACGCCGCGCGGGTTGTCCTTCTCGAACTTCAGCGCCTCGCGGTCTTCGTCGTTGATCTGGTACCAGCTGATCCCGAGGTCGAGGTAGTCGGGGTACTCCACCTTCCCGACGCGCGGCACCTGCCGGGTCGTGTAGTCGGCGGGCGCGACGTGGTGGATGATCGCCTGCTTGCGCTGCGCGTCGCCCAGCCCGTGCAGGATCTCGAACCCGAGGTCTTCGTCGGCGCGCAGCGGGCTGAGCACGCCCATCTCGGCGGGCTGCGCGCCCATGTTGCACGGCGTGACAGAGAGCCACCGCTGGCCGACGATCGTGTAGCTGAGCGACAGGTGGTGGCCGAGGAACCGCCATCCCCATGTGTCCTCGAAGCTCGGGCGGCCGAAGAAGGTGACGTAGTAGAGGTCCTGCGACCGGAAGTCGCCGGTCGAGACGCCGGAGCGATCGACCTCGAGCTCGCGCAGGATGTTCTCCATCGCCATGATCTCGAGCGCCTGCGTGTAGCCGCGCATGCTGAGGCCTTCAGCAGCGTCTGTACGAGCGTGCGCTGGTGGAAGTTGAGCTGGCACATCGGGATGCCGGTGCGATCGGACTTCGGGATGAAGTCCCAGTCGAGTCGGGCCGGATGGTCCATCGGGAACTCGCACGCCCGTCGCTGCTCCGCGGTCAGCGAGTACAGGAACGACTGGCTGAGGAACATCATCCGCCCGATGGTCTGCGGCGCTTCGTACGTCGTGTGCATCAGACGATCCCCCTGTAGCTGCCACCGTCGAGGTGGATGTTCATGCCGGACACGAAGCCGGCCTGCGCGCTGCAGATGAACGCGCACATCGCGCCGAACTCGTCCGGGTCGCCGTGGCGCTTCGCGGCGATCGTGGCCGCTTGCGCCGCCCACGCCTCTTCGAAGGTGACGCCCTCGCGCTCGACCCGGCGGTTGGCGTTGTCGACCTGGCGTTGCGTGGCGAACCGCTCCGGGAGCAGCTGGTTGATCGTGACGCCGTCGGCCGCCGCCGCGAACGACAGCGACTTGAGCACGCCCGTGAGCCCGGCTCGCGCGCCCACCGAGGTGATCATCCCCTCGTTCGGTGACGTGACCATGGCCGAGGTGATCGCCACGATGCGGCCCCACTTGCGCGCTCGCATCCCTGGGAGCACGGCTCGCACGAGGGCGATCGGCGCGCGGTAGTGAAGGTCGAGCGCCACCTCGAAGTCTTCATCCGTGACCTCGGCCAACGGACCCGGCTTCGGACCCCGGTTGTTGAGCACGAGGATGTCGGGCTCGGGGCAGGCGGCGAGCAGCGCCTCGCGGCCCGCCGGTTCGGTGATGTCGGCGGCGACGGCGATGACTCTCGCCGCTGGCTGCGGCGATCTCTGCGACGGCCTTCTCGAGCTTCTCGCGGTCGCGGCCGTTGACGACGACGTTGACGCCTTCGGCCGCCAGCGCCTCGGCGCACGCTCGGCCGAGCCCTTGGCTCGACGCGCAGACGATGGCCGAGCGCCCCCCGATCCCCAGGTCCACGCAGCGACCCTAGACACACTCCCTGTCGCCCGTCAATACTATGTGTCACAGTATGAGTGTCACAGTATGAGCGAGCCCATGACTGACGAGCGGCTTCGCTTCGAGACCGAGCCCTCCCGCTACCGGCACTGGAAGCTCGAGATCGACGACGCCGATCGCGACGCTGGCGATGGCGGTCGATCCGAACGGCGGGCTGCGTGACGACTACGAGCTGAAGCTGAACTCCTACGACCTCGGCGTCGACATCGAGCTGCACGACGCGCTGCAGCGACTGCGCTTCGAGCATCCGACGCGTCAAGGCGATCGTGATCACGGGCGCGCTCGACAAGGTCTTCTGCGCGGGAGCGAACATCCAGATGCTCGCCACCTCGACCCACGCCCACAAGGTCGGGCTTCTGCAAGTTCACGAACGAGACCCGCAACGGCATCGAGGAGATGTCGGCCGAGGGTGGGCAGGTCGTGATCGCCGCGGTGAACGGGACGGCCGCCGGCGGCGGCTACGAGCTCGCACTCGCGTGCGACGAGATCCTCCTCGTCGACGATCGGTCCTCGGCCGTGTCGCTGCCCGAGGTACCACTGCTCGCGGTGCTCCCTGGCACCGGCGGGCTGACTCGCTTGGTCGACAAGCGCCACGTGCGCCGCGACCTCGCCGACGTGTTCTCGACGAAGGTCGAGGGCATCAAGGGCAAGCAGGCAGTCGAGTGGGGGCTCGTCGACGCGATCGCGCCGCCGACCGCGTTCGCCGAGCTCGTGCGCAGCCGAGCGCTCTGCGCCGAGGGCAGACCGAATCGGATCGACCCGACGAGGCCGGCGGAGTCGTGCTGCGCCCGCTCGAGCACCGGTTCGTCTCCGTCGACCGCGCAGGCGACAACGTCGCCACGATCACGGTCAGCGTCGTTCGGCTCGCTGCTCGAGTCGCTCGAAGCGTGCCGTGAGCTCGACGACGTCGATCCTCGACCTGCGCTTCAACGACACCGAGATCGGCACGTGGGTGCTTGCGCACCGAAGGCGACCGCGGCCGATGTGCATCGCGGCCGACGATGAGCTCGATCGCGACGACTGGCTGCCCCGCGAGGTGCGGCTCTTCTGGAAGCGCACGTTGAAGCGGCTCGAGATGTCGGCCCGCACGCTCGTCGCGCTCGTGACCCCGGGCAGCTGCTTCGCCGGCACGCTCGCTGAGCTCGCGCTCGCCGCCGACCGCACGCTCATGCTCGACGATCGACGAGACAGCGCTGCAGCTGACCGACGTGAACGATGGCTGGTACCCGATGGCCAACGGCCTCTCCCGCCTCGCGACCCGCTTCTGGGGTCGAGACGACGGCCTCGCCCGCGCCCGTGCCGCTGCTCGGCAAGGAGCTCGCCGCCGCCGAGGCGCTCGAGGCCGGGCTCGTCACGGCGGCGCCCGACGACCTCGACTGGGACGACGAGGTGCGGCTGCTGCTCGAGGAGCGGGCCAGCTTCTCGCCCGACGCGCTGACCGGCGATGGAGGCGAACCTGCGCTTCCCCGGACCGGAGACGATGGAGACCAAGATCTTCGCCCGCCTCACCGCGTGGCAGAACTGGATCTTCCAACGGCCGAACGCGGTCGGCGCCGACGGCGCGCTCAAGCGCTACGGCACCGGTCTCCGTGCGGCATACGACAGGGAGCGCGTGGGATGACGATCGTCGACCTCGACACCAAGATCCCGAACAACGTCGGCCTGTCCGACGACCTCGGCTGCAACGCGCACTCGAGGGCTGGTTGCCGAAGTACATCGACTGGTGGCGCACGCTCGGCCCGGTCGACGCACCAGGGCGACGACGTGTTCCTGCGCACGGCGATCTCAGTGGGCCAGGAGGGCTGGGCGAACTTCGACTACGTGCGGATGCCCGAGTACCGGTGGGGCATCTTCCTCGCCGACGCCGAACCCGACCGTCGCATCGCGTTCGGCGACCGCAAGGGCGAGTCGGTATGGCAAGAGGTGCCGGGCGAGCACCGCGGCGAGCTCCGCCGCCTCCTCGTCGTGCAAGGCGACACGGAGCCGGCGTCGGTCGAGCAGCAGCGGCACCTCTGCCGGACCGCGCCGAGC
This sequence comes from uncultured Acidimicrobiales bacterium, assembly GCA_963739555.1. Taxonomy (GTDB): domain Bacteria; phylum Actinomycetota; class Acidimicrobiia; order Acidimicrobiales; family DATKAS01; genus DATKAS01. Next base: position 4,662 of record CAVUAV010000018.1, read on the forward strand.
CTCTACGACATGCGCAACCTCTTCCAGGTGAACGTGGAGGAAGGCCGTCACCTGTGGGCGATGGTGTACCTCCTGCACCGCTACTTCGGTCGTGACGGGCGCGACGAAGCCGACGAGCTGCTCGAGCGCCACTCGGGAGACCCCGACAACCCGCGCATCCTCGGCGCCTTCAACGAGCCGACGCCCGACTGGCTCTCCTTCTACTTCTTCACCTACTTCACCGACCGCGACGGCAAGTTCCAGCTCGCGTCGCTGCGTGAGAGCGCGTTCGATCCGCTGTCACGCACGTGTGACTTCATGCTGAAGGAGGAAGCGCATCACATGTTCGTGGGCGCGACCGGCGTCGGGCCGGGTCGTGCAACGCACGGTCGAGCTCATGAAGCAGCACGACACCGACGACATCCGCCGGTTCGGCGGCGTCGACGCGGCGACGCTGCAGCGGTACCTGAACTTCCACTACAGCGTGTCACTCGATCTGTTCGGTGCCGAGACCTCGACGAACGCCGCGAACTACTTCGCGTCCGGGCTGAAGGGCCGCTTCCAGGAGGAGCGACGCGACGACGACCATCGTCTGCACGATGCAGTCGCAGATCGTGCCATCGATCGACGACGGCGCGATCGTCCGCGCGCGAGGTGCCCGCGCTGTCAGCACTGAACAGCGACCCTGCAAGACGACTACATCGCCGACTGTGCGAAGGGCGTCGACCGCTGGAACCGGACGCTCGCGGACGTCGGGGTCGAGCTTCGCCTCCCCCACCGCGGCGTTCAACCGAGGGGTCGGTGCGTTCCGCGACGTCCACGTGAGCCCCGACGGCGAGATCCTGACCGAGGCCGAGTGGGAGGCGAGCCGCGACTCGTGGCTGCCGACTCCCGACGACGAGGCGTTCGTGCACTCGCTGATGCACCCGGTGACCGAGCCCGGGAAGATGGCGGGCTGGGTCGCGCCGCCGTCGGTCGGCATCAACGGCAAGCCGGTCGACTTCGAGTACGTCCGCGTCGCCTGATCACACGAAGTGGGGCATGACCTCGTCGATGAACAGCCTGATGCTGCTCGTCGCCTCTTCGAACGTCATGTCACCGGTCGGCAGCTGCAGCACGAGGTAGTCGCTTCGACCCTCGGCCGCGTAGCGCTCGACGACTGATCGCACGTGATCGGGCGTGCCCGAGGTCGCCGTGAGCTCGGGAAGCAACGCGTCGCCGTCGGGGCCCATGAGCGCGAACGCTCCGCGTGCCAACGGGTTCAGCGCGGCTTCGGCCTGGTCCTCGTCGAGCGCGAGCCGGTCGAGGGTGTGCGTGTCGACGATGCGGCGCATGAGCCCCTTCCATCCGCGGGCCGCGATGTCCTTCGCCTCGCGCTCGTCGTGCGACACGACGATCATCTCGACGATGCCGACGCGCGGCACGTCGCCGGGGCGGTTCGCGCGCACGGGATCGTTCGCGTGCTCGTTCCACGTCTGCACGTAGACGTCGTAGGCCTCTTGCGGGATCGGACCCGGCCACATCAGGTTCAATCCGTACCGACCGGCGGCGACGGGGTTGCCCGGATACCAGAACGGCGGATTCGGCGACTGGTAGGGAGTCAAGAGCATGTCGATGGGCGGGAAGTCGTAGTGCTTCCCACCGGCGGGGTCGACTCGGCCGGTGCGCAAGCCCTGCAGGATCAGCCCGAGCGCTTCGTCGAAGCGGTCGTGCGAGCTGAACCAGTCGCCCTCGAACCAGAAGTGCTCGATCGCCGCGATGCCGCGGCCCACGCCGTAGTCGACGCGCCCGCCAGTGAGCTGGTCGAGCACGCAGATGTCTTCGATGACGCCCACCGGATGGTGCAGCGGCAGCAGCTTCACGAGCGGGCCGAGCCTGATCTGCTTCGTCGCTTCGGCAGCGGCGGCGAGGAAGATCTCCTGGTTCGGAGCGAAGCACAGATCGGAGCCGTGGTGCTCCGCGAGGTGGTAGCCGACGAAACCCGCCGCGTCGGCCATCTTCACGAACTCGATCCGGTCTCGGAGGAGCTGGTGCATCGACGTGCCGGCGATGCCCTCGATGTGGTCGAAGATCCCGAACTGCATGCTCATGCCTCCATGTGGACGATGCGACGAATCATGACTGGCGCAAGAGGTGCCAGTCGGGTTCGATGCCGAGCCCCGGTCGCTCGGGAGCATGCACATTGCCGTGCGGCGTCGATCGTGATCGGCTCGGCCAACCCATACGAGAGGTGATCGAGGTCGTATGAGCCGGGTGCGTGGGGCACCAGCACCTCGTACATCGAGCAGTGCGGCACCGCCATGACGACGTGCACGGTCGCGAGGTTGCCGATCGCGTTGTAGGCGTCGTGCACTTCGCACGGCAGGTGGTTCGCCTCGGCCAGCGCCGCGATCTTCATCATCCCGGTGATGCCGCCCTTGATGACGACATCACCCCGGAGCGCATCGGTGGCGCGAGCGGCGATCCATCGCGGTAGCGCGTAGACGCCGCCGCTCGTGATCTCGGTCGCGACGATCGGGATCGAGAGGTGCTGCTTGAGCCGCACGTATCCGTCGAGGTCCTCCGCGCCGAGCGGGTCCTCGTACCAGTGGTAGCCGAGGTCCTCGATGGCGAAGCCGACGTCGAGCGCTTCCTTGTACGAGTACGCCCACGCCGAGTCGAGCATCAGGCAGTAGCTCGTCGCCGACGGCCGCGCGCACCGCCGCGCACGTGTCGGTGTCCTCACCGATCGACACCGGGCCGGGCGGGCCGCCGACCGGCATGCGCCGGCGCTGCGTCGGTGGGTGGAGCTTGTACCCGACGAACCCACGCTCGCGGTACGCGAGCGCTTCCTCCACGTAGGTCTCGTTTCTCGGATGCACCCACGACGACGCGTACGACGGCACCTGCGTGCGCGCCGTGCCGAGCAGTCCGGTGCACGGGCAGCCCAGCGGCCTTGCCGGCGATGTCCCAGAGCGCTATGTCGACGTAACCCTGCACGGTCGGGTCGAACATCCGCGCCGCGCGCCCGGAACTCGTTCCAGATCGCGCCGATGTCGAGCGCGTCGCGCCCGACGAGCAGCGGCTTCGCGGCGCCGAGGAGCTGCGGCGTGACATCGACACCCGGCCCGGTGACGAAGACGTGGCCGTCGATGCCCTCGTCGGTCGTGATCGTGACGACATTGATGCCGCGCAGTCGGCGGCCCCATGCCCGGAGGCATGGCTGCGCTCGTGCTCGAGCACGCGGATGTCGGTGATCTTCACGGCGGAGATGAGATCAGATGTGCACGCCGGTTGCTGTCAGCTCGACGGCAACGTCCCACGGGTGCTCCTCGGAGTGCGGGAGCGGCGGCTCGGGCACGAGGATCGTGAAGTGCCGTTCGATCTCGGCGTCGCTGGCGTTGCGCTGCTTGTGTGGCACGCCGGCGGGGAGGATCACGAGGGTGTTCGGGCCGACGACCTGCGTGTCGAATCCGATCTGCACCTCGAGGGCGCCCTCGATCACGAAGTAGAACTGATCGAACTCGTGCACGTGCAACGGCGGACCTTCCGCGCCGGGCGCCATCTCCGCGAGGTAGACGGACGCGTGCACCGAGCCGCTGCTCGCGGTTCGCCAGGTACGAGACAGACATGCCGTTTCCGTTGCCCGATGCCGCGAAGTCCTTCGTGGAGTACGGCAGGCCCTTCGCGTCGGTCGAGTCGGTGGGCGTGGCGATCGGCTGGAGGAAGCCACCGGGCGCGATGACCTCGATGTGCACCTCGTCGACGTCGCCGTCGTTGCGGTTGTGATGCGGCACGCCAGCCGGGATGAACACGCTCCCGAACCGGCTCACCTGGCGCTCCTCTGCGCCGAGCTCGACCGTCGTCGTGCCCTCGAGCACCGCGTAGATCTGGTCGCTCGCGTGCGTGTGCCGGGCCGGACCTTCGACGCCGGGCGGCACCTTCGTCGCGATCACGTAGCAGCTCTCGCCCGCGTAGAGGATCTGCCCGCGATAACCCGGGATGCCCGCGTCGGTGCCCTGATCCCAGTCGATCGGCCGGATGTGCTTCATCGGATCTCGCTTTCTCGGGGTGCCTACCAGACAACCATCACGTCATCGGGGAGTGAGTCGGCCGCGACGCCGCGCGCGGCGAGCTCGTCGTATCGAACACCGAGCACCGCTCTGCTGTCCCAGCCAGGCGCCGGCGCGGGCTCGGTGACTCGTACCGGAGTGCGACTCAGCCGCGGCGAAGGGCCTACGAGCCGCACTGCGACCGAACCCGGGTGGTCACGCACGACGCTGAAACCGTGCGAGCGCACGTACTCGTCTTCCATCAGGTCTTCGATCTCCACGAGCGGGTGGGCGCAGTCGAGCTTCGCGGTCCACGCCTCGACTGTGTCTCTGCGGAAGGTCGTCCTCGTCGGGCAGGTCGTCGCCGACCGCGTACAGCCAGCCATCCGTCGCCTCGAACAGGCGGTCCGTGTCGCTCCATCCGAGCACGCCGTCGCCCGCCGGCTCATCCCACTGCTTTCCCTCGTAGGCGAGCATGAACATGGCCTGGTGGTGCGCACCCGCCTGCACCAGCGAGGTGGCGACGTGCTGCCCCTCGCCCGTGCGCACCTTGTGGAAGCAGCCCGAGCAGGACCGCCATCGCCGAGAGGTGCCCGGTGCCGTAGTCGCACACCGGGAACCGGGCGAAGCGCGGCACCCCACCGCCGTAGCGCATCATCAGGCCCGGTCGACGCCTGGCCGATCGGCTCCCACCCGCGGAAGGCGCCCCGCGATTCCGCCGTGGCCGTACGCGCTCACCGACGAGTAGACGATGTCGGGCTGCACGGCGCGGACGTCGTCCTCGCCGATGCCGATGACCTCGGCACCGCCCTCGGGGATGTTCTGCAGAAACGCATCTGCGCCGCGAACGAGCGACCACAGGGCGTCCCGACCCGCGGGATCGCGCACGTCGAGCAGCACGCTGCGCTTGCCGCTGTTCGTGTGGCAGTGGCCGATGATCCAGTACGCCGGGCCGGTTGATCTTGATCACCTCGGCACCGAACTCGGCGAGGATGCGACCCGCGGACGGGCCGGCGAGGACCATGGTGAGGTCGACGACCCTGATGCCTTCGAGCGGCCGATGTGAGGGCGGGGCCCGGTGCGAGCGGCTCAGGCTGGCCTCGAGATCGCGCAGGATCGACGCGCGGTCGGCGTCGAGTCGATGGCGCGGCGACGCGGAAGGTGGAGTGCGGCTCATCGTCACACCGAACCCGAGCTGCGAGGTCGGCCCGAGCTGCGGATCGTCGAGGTCGATGACCGCTCGCGTACACGCGTGCGTGGTCGTCCTCGCGAAGGAACTCCTCGGTCGTGCGCACGATCGTGCAGGGGATGCCGACCGCGTTGATCCGCTCGTCCCACGCCGCGGCGGGCGCGGTCGCGATGAGATCGACGATGCGCTCGACGGGATTCGAGATCGGGCGGGCCCGAGATCGGGCAGGAACGCCTCGCGGAACCACTCGTAGTGCCTCGGCGAGATCATCACGAGGTGGATCCAGCGCCCGTCGCTCCCCTGAGCGTCGATGTCGGAGCACGGCGTGAACGGGCATCACCGGCGGCACCGGCAGGCGCTGGCCCGATGCTTCCGATCGCCTCGAACATCGCGCCGAAAGCGGCACCTCGATCGTCTGGCCGTGGCCCGCGCGCTCGCGTGCGATGAGCGCGGCAACGATGCTGTTCACGGCGACGAGCGAGGCGAACGACGACGCGAGCGGCACCGACGAGAAGGCGGGCCCGTCACCGCCTCACGAGGGCTCCGCGTGTAGTGACCGGTGGCGGCGCCGACGATGCCCTCCCACGCGGCCAGGCCGCGCGCGGGTCGTCGCTCGCGAAGCCGGGGATCGAGCACCACACGTTGCGATCGACCGGCGTCGAGCCCGAGCCGCGCCATGACTCCAGGGCGGAACCCTTCGATCACGACATCGGCGCGCTCGACCAGTCGGCGGGCGACCGCCAGATCGTCCGCGCGCGCTTCAGGTCGAGTGCGATGCTGCCGCTTGCCGCGCTGCAGCAGCGCGTGCGCGTCGGTGCATCCATCGCGGACCCGATCGGCGGGTCGACGCGCACCACGTCCGCGCCGTGGTCGGCGAGGATCATCGCCGACCAGCGACGGCGCGAGGTGCTGGCCGAAGTCGACGACGCGGATGCCGTCGAGCGCGCGCATCGGCTACGGGTTGATCAGCGTGTCTTGGTCGGGCACGAGGAACGCCATGCCGCGACGCAGGAAGTCGCCGACGACATCAGCGAAGGCCTCGGCGCGATCGCCTTGGATGTCATGCGCTGCGTCGTGCACGTACTGCAGCGACGAGTTCCTCATGAACCGGCGATACGTGCGCCCGTTCTCGGGCGGGATCACGCCATCGAACTCGCCGAACAGCACGAGCGTGCGCACGTCCGACTCGGCCATCCGCGCCGTCAACGCCTCGTCGTACTCAGGCGTCGACACGAGCACCCGCTCGACGATCGGCCACGCCGTCTGCATCCGCGCCGGATCGGGCCCGGTCCACGCAGGCTCACGATCGGGATGACGGCGGAACGCCTTCATCATCTGCTCGGGCGACAGGCTCGGCGGCGGCATCGACTCCGACGCGGAACGCGGCCGGCGACTCGAGCACCATCGACGTGACCCGCTCGGGATGGTCGAGCGCGAGGTGCAACGCAACTGCACCACCGAGAGACGTGCCCATGACATGCGGCGCGCTCGAGGCCGAGCGCATCCATCGCCGCGACGACGGTGTTCGCCGAGATCGGAGAGGGACTGGCTGCGGTCGTTCGGCTGCTCACCCCAACCTGGCAGCTCGAACAGCAGGATGCGGTTCTGCGCCGACAGCAGGTCGAGCGCAACCGACGGCACCGGGCCACCCGCGCCGTGCAGCACGACAACCGGATCGCCCTCGCCTTCCTCGTAGTAGCGGATCGTGAACCCGTCGGCCTCGACGCTCTTCTCGACGAGCTTCTCCCCGGCCATCAGACGGCCGCCAACGAGAAGCGATCGGCGTGCAGTGCCGGAACCATCGTCTCGCCCATCAGCTGGAGCGACTCGACCACCGCCTCGTGCGGCGTCTTCGGCGTGCCTCCGACGATGAACTCGACGCGGCCCATGCCGACGACCGAGTGGATCGCTTCGATCCCCGCGAGGGCTTGCTCAGGCGTGCCGTACCAGCCGGGCGAGAACGACATCCCGGGCGCCTTCGACGGATCGATCTGCACACCCTTCGGCACGCCGTTCATCGCGGCGCCGATCATCCCCATCGTCATCATCATGTCCATGGACCCGCCGGCGAAGAGACCGCCGAGATCGGCGCCGGCCTTGTGCGCCTCGGCCTCGTCTTCGTGCACGAAGCAGAACTGGCGGTAGAGGACGTTGTCGGCCGTCGGCTCCCAACCCGCGTCAGCGGCGCCCGCGCGGTAGTGCTCGAGGTTCTCCGCGCACTTCTCGGCGGGCATGAAGCTGAAGCCGAGATCGCAGTGCATCTCGCCGGCGAACCGCGCCGAGTCGGGGCTGTTCCCCGAGAGGAGGATCCGTGGGTGCGGACGCTGCAACGGCTGCGGCCAGATCGACACGTTGCGATGGCGGTGGTACCGGCCCTCCCAGCCGAACGGCTCGGGCTCGGTGAGCGCGCGGATGAAGAGCCGCACGCCCTCCTTGAACGCCTCCTTCGAGTCCCACGGATTCGTGCCGTAGGTCATGTACTCGTTCGGCGTGCCCCGAAGCAGACCGATCGTGAGTCGACCAGCGAGGAGGTTGTCGAGCATCGAGTACTCCTCCGCCAGCTGCACCGGGTTGTGCAGCGGGAGGTCGGAGCCGAGCACGCCGATGTGGGCGTCGGGCAGCCGCTGCCCGAGGAGGCCGGCGTAGAAGATCGGGCTCGGGCTCAGCTGGTTCACCGAGTAGTGGTGCTCGGCGAAGTTGAGCGAGTCGAAGCCCGCCGTTGAACGCGGCTTCGCACTGCTGCATGCCCCACTCCATCGACTGCATGCCGATCTGCGGGTCGTAGCAACGCGGCGGCGTGGGCCACGCTTTGTCGACCGGGCCGTAGTAGCTGACCGGCACGAAGATCTCGACCTTCATCGTCCCCCCTTGGCTCACGTGGGACGTGACGATTCGACGGCCGACCGTAACACCTTTTGTTGACGGGCGACAGACCGAGTGTCTACAGTCCCGGCGGGGCCAGAGCGTCTGGCAGCGCATCACAACGGGGGGTAGCCGATGAAGCGCACCACCGATTTGTCGCGTCCGTGGCGATCGTCGCCGCATCATCGCCGCAGCGTGTGGTGGCCGAGACGACAGCTACTCGAGCGCGACGACGGCAGGCAGCTGCGACGACGGGCGCGTCGAGCCGCGACGACGGCCGCGGCCGCACCGACGACCGCCGCCGAGCCGACCGAGGCCACCGACGTCGGCATCACCGCGACCGAGATCCACATCGGCGTCGTCGCCGACGTCGACACGCCGCTCGTCACCCGGGTTGAGCCAGCCCCTGGTCGCGGCGGTGAAGGCGTGGGGCGATCAGGTCAACGCAAACGGAGGTCTCGCCGGACGCAAGGTCGTCGTGACCTTCTACGACTCGAAGCTCAACCCTGACGAAGCCGTGAACGCGTACACCCAGGCGTGCCAGAACGAGTTCGCCACCGTCGGTTCGGGCGCGTTCGTGCTGCTGAACCCCGACCCGATCCAGACATGCAAGGACAAGACGCGGCAACGCGATCGGGCTGCCTGACGTGGCTGCACTGACGATCAGCGCGGGCGCGGCGACATCGAAGTCGAGCTTCGGCATAATCCAGGCCGGTCAGGACTTCACCGCCGCGCAGCCGACATTCACGGTGGCCGAGTACGGCTGGGAGCTACTACTTCAGCAAGATCGGGTGGCGTCGCGGCCGCGAACCAGCTCGGCATCGACCCCGGCGTGCCGGGCATCGGGCCGGGCATCCTCGCCGCCGGTCAAGCGCTGACCGAAGCGGGCGGGAAGTTCGACGGCAAGGTCGTCTACCCCGACGCCGCGCCGCAGTCGGAGGCGACGCCGATCATCCAGAAGATCCAGACCGACGGCGTCGACTTGGGTGGCGAGCACCTCCATCGCGGTCGCCAAGCTCATGGCCGAAGCGCGAGTGCAGGGCCTCGACATGACGAAGGTCGCTCTGGAGCTGCACCTCGCAGTGCCAGACGCCGTCGTTCGCGAGCCAGAACGCCGCGGCGATCGAAGGGCTGTACGTCTCGCAGCTGCTCACCCCTTTCGACGAGACCGACGTGCCGGGCGTGAAGCTCTACCGCGCCGGCGTCACGAACGAGCAGGACGTCTCGGCCAACGGTGAGACCGCGTACGCCGCGGCTCTGGCTTTCGAGGACCTGGTCGGACAAGATCGTCGCGAAGGACGGCGTCAACGGGCTTACCCGCCAGTCGCTCCTCGACCTGCTGGGCACCGGCCCCACGGTCGACACCAAGGGAATCCTCGACGCGGGTGAAGTGCTCGGGAAGCCCTCGCCGTGCTGGGTGACGGTGCAGGTGCAGAGCGGCAAGTTCGTGCGCGTCGACCCTGAGGGCGTCGGCAAGTTCAACTGCGACCCGAACGCCATCGTGCGGTGACGGGGAACTTCACGGGCTGATGTCCGCGAGCCGGACCGCCCGGCAACGGTTTCGCGGCTTCGCGGTCGCCTTCGGCGCGACCGCGATCGCCTTCTACGTGGGCGTCAGCCTCTGGGCGGGCACACCGGTCACATGGTCACAGGTCCTCGGCGCGATGGTCGCGGGCGTCGCGCTGGGGGCCATCTACGCGCTCGCCGCGACCGGACTCGTGGTGACGTACACGACCAGCGGCATCTTCAACTTCGCGCAGGGCGCCATCGGCATGTTCATGGCGTTCATCTACTGGCAGCTGACACAGTGCTGGGGACTCGCCGAGATCCCCGCGCTCTTGCTCGTCGTACTCGTCATCGCACCCGGGGCGGGCGTGATCCTCGATCGGTTCGCGATGAGCCGCGCCGCCGCGCAGCAGCCTGGTCGTGCAGCTGATGGCGACGGTCGCGTTGACGCTGTTCCTCATGGGACTCGCGGCGTGGATCTGGAACCAGAACCAATCACGTTCGGTGCCCTACCTGTTCGGCAACCGAGGGTTCCACGTCGGTGACACCGTCGTGCTCTGGCACCGCTTCATCACGATCGTCCTGGGCATCGCGATCGCCGTCGGGCTCAGCTCATTCCTGAAGCGCTCGCGCATCGGCCTCTCGATGCGCGCCGTGGTCGACAGCCCGACGCTCGCGGCCTTGCATGGGGCGAAGCCGGCACGCGCCTCGTCGCTCGCGTGGGCGATGGGCTCCTCGCTCGCCGCGCTCGCCGGCATCCTCCTCGCGCCCGAGGTGCTGATGAGCATCGAGGGCTTGACGCTGCTGATCGTGAACGCGTTCGCGGCGGCGATCATCGGACGATTCCGAAGCCTTCCGCTCACGATCGCCGGCGGTTTGCTCATCGGCTTGCTCTCGTGCGTTCTCGCTGACATTCCTCGACTTCAGCGGCCGATGGTCGGGCGTGCCGCAAGCGATCCCCACGCTGGTGCTGTTCGTCGCGCTGCTCGCGCTGCCCTCGGCCCCGATCACGATCGGCCGAAAGGCCGCGCGCCTGCACGCTGCGTGTTCCGAAGGTGTGGGAGGCGGCGCTCGGCGGCGTTCGTGCTCGTGCTCGCGGTGGGCGTCGCCGCATCTAGGTTCAGTGTGATCACGCAGAACCGGCTGACCAGCGGACTTCTCGTGGTGCTCGTGCTGATCCCACTCGTGCCCTTGATCGGCTGGAGTGGCCAGGTCGCACTCGCGCCGCTCACGTTCGCGGGCATCGGCGCGTACTACATGGTGGCTCACTCCCCCAACGGCAACCTCCTCGCGCTCATCGTCGCGGCGCTGCTCGCCATGCCCGTCGGCGCGCTCATCGCGCTGCCCGCCCTCCGGCTGCAGGGCCTCTACTTCGCGCTCGCGACGAGTCGCGTTCGCCGCGGGTCATGGAGCTGATCTTCTTCGCGCAGCCCGACGTGCTCGGGCAGCCGGTTCGACGTCGTGCAGAGGCCGAAGATGTTCGGCGTCTCGTTCAAGTCGCCGCTCGCGTTCCTCGTGCTGTGCGCCATCTTCGTTCTCGATGATGGTGGTCGCCTTGGTCGCGCTACCGGCGTTCGAAGCACGGCCGGCGCCTCGTCGCGATCCGCGACAGCTCGGCGGCGTGCACGACGATCGGCCTCGACATGCGAAAGCTGAAGCTCGAGGTCTTCTGCCTCTCGGCCGCTCTCGGCGCCGTCGCGGGGGGCCTGCTCGCGATGCAGCGCGGCACCCCCTCTGCAGCGGACTTCGGGATGTTCCCCGGCATCGCGATGGTGCTGTTCCTCGTGATGGGTGGCGTCACCCTCCTTGCCGGCGCCCTCTTCGCCGGATGGGCGAACTTCCTCTTCGCTTGGTTCGGTGCGGCGTGGACCGGTGGGATCTTCACCGCGATCACCCGCGTCGGCCCCGCGGGCCTGGCCGAGTGGCGTCAGCCAGAACCCGAACGGGATCGCCGGTGAGATGAGCAAGGGCTTCTCGCAGGCGTTGCCCTGGCGCCCCGAGGCGCGTGCGGCCGCGGCGGCCGAGGCGCGCCTGAAGCACGGGGTCGACCCGCGCTGCCTCGGCATCGACGAGCCGTTCACGGACGGCGAGCTCCGGCGCATCGACGATCGGCTCGGCGTTCCTGCCGAGCTCTGCGGACCACGGGCTGATGGCCGTCCTCGACGTCGTCGGTGTCACGGTCCGCTTCGGCGGGCTGATGGCGCTAGCGACGTGACGATGTCGGCCGAAGCGGGTCAGATCACCGGACTCATCGGCCCGAACGGCGCTGGGAAGACGACGTTCTTCAACGTGATCACCGGGCTGCAGAGTCCGCAGTCGGGTCGGGTCGTGCTCGGCGGCCGAGACCTCACCAACACCTCCGCGTACAAGCGCGCTCGCCTCGGTCTGGCCCGCACCTTCCAGCGGCTCGAGGTCTTCGACTCTCTGTCGGTGCGCGACAACATCCTCGTGGCAGCCGAGTCGTCCGGCGACACGCGCGAGATCGATCGCGTCATCGGCTTGGTCGGGCCTTCGCCACGTCATCGACGCTCCCGTCGACACGTTGCCTACGGGGATGGCTCGATTGGTCGAGCTGTGCCGCGCCGTGCGACAAAGCCGAAGGTGCTGCTGTGCGACGAGTGCTCGTCGGGTCTCACCGACGAGGAGACAGGGCTCGTCGGCGACGTGATCCGCCGGGTCGCCGCAGAAGGGGTCGCCGTGCTCCTGGTCGAGCACGACATGTCGTTCGTCATGGGCACGTGCGACGTCATCCACGTGCTGAACCTCGGCGTGAAGATCGCAGAAGGGCACACCGACCGAGATCCAGGGCAACGCCGAGGTCCGCGTCGCATACCTCGGCACCGAGAAGGACGAGGCGGCGCCCCGTACCCGTGCGGTCGAGCATCTCCGTGAGCTCGAAGCAGCTTGCCCCGCCGACCGATCGTCGAGCTGCGCGACATGCACGCCGGCTACGGCACGATCGACGTGCTCCACGGCGTGTCGCTCTCGATCGCACCGGGCGAGGTGTTCGCCCTCCTCGGGCCGAACGGCGCGGGCAAGTCCACGACGCTCAAGGTGCTGAACGGCGAGGTGCAGCCTTCCAGCGGCGACGTGTTGCTGTGCGGGCGAGTCGGTGGTCGGAGTGCCGGTCGATGCCCTCGCCCGTGCCGGACTGTGCACGATCCCCGAGGGTCGAGGCGTCTTCCCGAACCTCACCGTGGACGACAACCTGCGCATGTCGACCTTCACCGGACGGCCGCTCCCCGAGATCCGAGAGAGCGCCTTCGCTCAGTTCCCCCGGCTCGCCGAACGCCGCAAGCAGCTCGCCGGCACGCTCTCGGGCGGCGAGCAGCAGATGCTCGCGCTCGCCCGCGCGCTCGCCGTCGACCCCGCCGTGCTCGTCATCGACGAGCTGTCGATGGGACTCGCGCCCATCATCGTCGAACGTCTCTACGAGATCGTCGCCGCGATCGCCGAGAGCGAGTCGATCGCGATCCTGATCATCGAGCAGTTCGCGCACGATGTGCTCGGCGTCGCCACGAAGGCGGGCGTAATGCTGCATGGCCGCCTCGTGACCGTCGGCAGTCCAGACCAGATCGCGCTGACGATCTCCGACGCTTACCTCGCGTCGACAGCGGAGGAGCTCGCGTGAGCGACCTACACCCGGTGATCGTCGTCGGGGCCGGGCCTGTGGGGATGACGGCTGCCCTCGCGCTCCGCGCCCAGGGGCTGCCGGTCACGGTGCTCGAGGCCGAGGCCGAAGATCGCGCCCGACCGGGAAGCCGGGCGATCTTCCTCCATCGTGAGTCGCTCGAACACCTCGAGTCGGTGAGCGAAGGGCTCGGCTGGGAGATCGCTCGTCACGGCATCGTGTGGACGACGAAGAAGACCTACTACGGCGAGAACCTCGTCTACGAGCGCACCTATCCCCCGCCCGACCCGACCCGCCTCCCCCATTCGACGAACCTGTCGCAAGTCGTCATCGAGCAGCTGCTCCTCGATGCGTGCAAACGCGCCGGTGTCGAGATGGCGTGGGAGCAGGAGCTCGTGTCGTCAACGACGTCACCCGACGGCGTCGTGCTGCGGACTGCAGCAGGGGACGAGTGGCGAGCGGCCTACGTCATCGGCGCCGATGGCGCTCGGTCGGTCGTGCGGTCGTCGGCGGGCATCGAGCTCGAAGGCCCGCGCATGGCGGACTCGTTCGTCATCGTCGACGTCGCCGAGGACGAGCTCGCCGATGCTGCCGGAACGCGTCTTCTACTACGAGCACCCCGCCGTGCACGGGCGCAACGTGCTGCTCGTGCCGTTCGCCGGTGGCATCCGCGCCGACCTGCAGCTTCGTCCCGACGACGATCCCGAGGAGTTCAATGACGAGGAAGGCGTGAAGCGCTGGATCGCGCGGGTGCTGCCCGCGAAGTACGCGAACCGCGTCACGTGGGTCTCGACCTACCGCTTCTATCAAGTCGTCGCGTCGGCGTTCACCGACGAGCATCGGCGCATCGCCCTCGTGGGCGAGGCCGCGCA
>CAVUAV010000019.1:0-140575 GCA_963739555.1 uncultured Acidimicrobiales bacterium
TAGAGGAACTGCATCTCGCGCTTGTCGACGATCGCCTGCTCGACCTTCTCGGCGGCACGGAAGGTTCGGTCGATCACGGCGCCGGTGCGGGCGTTCTTCAGGGTCGTGCGGACGAACGCGCCGCCTTTGCCGGGCTTCACGTGCTGGAAGTCGACGACGGTGAACAGCCCGTTGTCGAGCTGCAGGGTGATGCCGTTCTTGAGGTCGTTCGTGGTGATCGCTGGCATTGCCTTCTCAGGTCCTGATCGTCAGATCGCAGTGGTTTCAGATGACACAGAGCTTCGGGGCGTGGGTGAGGGGCTGGCATCCATCCGAGGTCACGAGCACCGTGTCCTCGATCCGCACACCACCGTGCTCGGGAAGGTACACGCCGGGCTCGACCGTCACCACGTTGCCCACCACCAGCGTGTGGTCGACCGTCGATGCCACCCGCGGGTGCTCGTGGATCTCGAGACCGAGGGAGTGACCCGTGGGATGCGTGAACGCCGCGCCCCATCCGGCCGCGGTGATGACCTCCCTCGCGGCCGCATCGACCTCGCGCACGCCGACGCCCGCGGCGACGGTCGCGACGCCCGCTTGCTGCGCCGCGCCCACGACCTCGAGCATGCGCGCCTGCGTGGGCGAAGGCTCGCCGACCGAGAACGTGCGAGTCATGTCGGAGCAGTAGCCGTCGACCTTCGCCCCGAAGTCGATGACGACCAAGTCACCGCGCTCGACGACCCTCTCGCTCGGTCGAGCGTGAGGCTTCGCGCCGTTCGGACCGGATCCGACGATCGTCTCGAACGAGTTGCCGTCGGCTCCCCGCCGGCGGATCTCGGTGTCGAGCTCGAGCGCGAACGCCTGCTCGGTTGGTCGGTCGCCGAGCAATGGGAGGACGGTCGCGAGCGCCTCGTCGGCGATCGACGCTGCCAGCCCGATCCGCGCGACCTCGCCTTCGTCCTTCACCTGACGCTCGCGATCGACGAGACCCTCGGTCGGGATCAGCTCGGCGTCGGGGAACCACTCGCTCGCATACGCGCGCTGTTGTGCCCACGTCACACCGTCGGCTTCGAGCCCGAGCCGACGGATGCCCTTCGCGCGGGAGCTGAGCACATCGCGCTGCGCGGCCATCGACAGCTCGATCTCGATGTCCGCGTCGACACCCGCCCGCCCGAGCTGGTCGCGAGCCTGCTCTCCGTAGCGCCCATCGGAGACGAACACCATGTCGTCTGGGGTGACGAGGAGCAGCGCCGCCGACCCCGTGAAGCCGGTGAGCCACCGCACGTTCACGAGCCGCGTCACGAGGAGCGCGTCGCAGCGCGCCTCTCGCACCGAGGCGCGCACACGAGCAGCGCGCGCGGATCGATCCATCGCGGGGAGCGCCGTCACGGCTTCGCCACGCCGAGCAGCTCGGCCACTGCGAGGGCCGCGAGTCGGTAGCCGCTCCCCTTGAACCCGACGATCGTGCCGTTGACCACAGGCGCGATCACGGACGTGTGTCGCCAGTCCTCACGCGCATAGGGGTTCGACAGGTGCAGCTCGACCTTCACGCCCTCGAACGTCACGAGCGCGTCGTGGATCGCCCATGCGTAATGGCTGAAGGCCCCGGCGTTGATGATGATCGCGGCCGCCCTTCCCCGAGCACCCTGGATCGCGTCGATGAGCTCGCCCTCGTGGTTCGACTGCAGGTGCTCGAGCGTGAGGCCGTGCTTCTCGGCCTCGGCACGGCAGGTCGCGGCGTGGTCGTCGAGCGTCTCGGTGCCGTAGATCTGCGGCTCACGCTGCCCCAGCAGGTTCAGGTTCGGCCCCGACAGCAGCAGCACCACGTTCGAGGACTTGGTCTTCCGAGCGGTCATCTCATTGCCTCCAATGCCGCGGCGAGCTCGCCGCGCTCGACGCCTCTCACGATCTCGAGCCCTCGCGGGCCGTCGAGCACGAACGTGACCGCGCCCAACGCCTTCTTGTCGCGGCCCATCAGGGTGATGAGCTCGTCCGAGTCGGCGCCCGCCGGCAACGACCCCGGAAGGTCGTACGACGCGACGACCGCCCGGTGCTCCTCGACCCGCGCGGCGTCGATGCGGCCGAGCCTGTGCGCGACCTCGGACGCGTACACGAGCCCGATGCCGACAGCCTCGCCATGCCGGAGGTCGTAGCGCCCCGCGGTCTCGAGGGCATGCGCAAGTGTGTGGCCGTAGTTCAGGAGCGCTCGTCCTTCGGCTTCGCGCTCGTCGTCCACCACGACTGCGGCCTTGATCTCGACACAGCGGGCAATGCGCTCGTCGAGCGGCAAGGCCATCAGATCGTCACCGGTGAGGAAGTGGTACTTCGCCATCTCACCGCATCCGCTGCGCCACTCCCGCGGCGGCAAAGCCGAGAGCAGCTCGGTGTCGCACAGGACCGCCGCCGGCTGCCAGTAGGCACCGACGAGGTTCTTCCCCTCGGGCAGGTTGACGCCGGTCTTGCCGCCGATCGCGGCGTCGACCATCCCGAGCAGCGTGGTCGCGACGTGCACGACGGGAAGGCCCCGGTGGTACACCGCGGCCGCGAAGCCACCGACGTCGGTGACCAGACCTCCGCCGACCGCGACGATGCAGTCAGCGCGGTTCAGCCCCCACTGCGTGAACTCGCTGCAGAGGCGCTCGACCGTCGTGAGCGACTTCGCGTCCTCTCCCGCGCCGATCGTGAAGACCTTGTGCTCGACGCCGGGGTCGACGTCGACGCCGATCTGCGCCTGCGTCACGACCGCGACCTTGCGGACCCCCTCGGGGAGCAACGCAGCGAGCTCGTGCCGGGCCCCGGGACCGACGAGGACGTCGTAGGGCGCATGTGCGAGGGGCACGCGGACAGTGATCACGCGCCGACCGCCGCGAGCACCCGATCGGTGACCTCGTCGGGCGAGAGGCCCTCGACGTCGACGACGACATCGGCGACCTCGCGATACAACGGGTCACGATCGACAGCCATCTTGGCCAGCACACCGGCGGGGTCGTGCTCGAGAAGCGGCCGATGCTCGCCGGTCGCGGCGCGTGCCACGAGGAGCTGAGGCGCCGCTCGCAGCCACACGACCGTGACGTCCGGGCGCTCGAGCAGCTCCCGGTTCGCCTCTGCGAGCACCACGCCGCCGGCCGCGGCCACGATCGTCGGGCCGGGTGCATCGAGCGCGTCGCGCAGCGCCTCGGTCTCGAGGACTCGAAACGCCGGCTCGCCGTCTTGCTCGAAGATCTCGCGCACGGTACGCCCGGTGCGAGCCTCGACCTGCGCGTCGCTGTCGACGAGGGTCCAGCCCAATCGCTCTGACAAGTGGCGGCCGACGGTCGTCTTCCCGACTCCCATCAGGCCGACGAGCACGAGGTGATCACAGGCTGGCGACATACCCGTCGCGATTGCGGACGACCTCGGCGATCGAGTCGCCGCCGAATTTGCGGAGCGCCTCGTTCGCGAGCACGAGCGAAACCATCGTCTCGGCAACCACACCCATCGCCGGCACCGCGGTCACGTCGGTGCGCTCCTTGAACGAGACCGTCTCCTCCTTCGTCACGACGTCGACGGTCTTCAGCACGGGGCGGTTCAGCGTCGCGAGCGGCTTCATGTACGCGCGCACCACGATCACCTCACCGGTCGACATGCCGCCTTCGATGCCACCGGCTTGCGTCGACTCGCGACGGTAGGTGCCGGCATCGGCGTCCCATGTGATCGGGTCGTGCGCGACCGACCCGCGACGCCCCGCGACCTCGAACCCGTCGCCGATCACGACGCCCTTCACCGCTTGGATGCTCATGATCGCCTGGGCGAGCAGCGAGTCGAGCTTGCGATCCCAATGCACATGGCTGCCGAGACCGACGGGCACGCCGTATGCGAGCACCTCGACGACCCCGCCGAGGGAATCGCCCTCCTTCGCCGCCGCTTCGATCTCGCCGACCATCGCGTCTTCGGCGGCGGGGTCGAAGCACCGCACCGACGACTCGTCGACGCGCTCGAGATCACCTGGGCCCGGACGCTCGCTCGCCTTCGACTGGGCCGGACCGATCTGCACGACGTGCGAGAGGACCGAGACGCCGAGCTCAGCCAGCAACCGCTTGGCCAGCGCGCCCGCGGCCGATCGCGCAGCGGTCTCGCGCGCCGAGGGCGCGTTCGAGCACGTCACGGGCGTCGTCGAAGCCGTACTTCTGCATGCCCGCGAGGTCGGCGTGGCCGGGGCGGGGCTGGGTCAGCGGCTTCTTCGTCGCGCCCGGCGCGGGAGACATCTCCTCGACCCACTTCGGCCACTCGGTGTTCCCGATCTCGATCGCCACTGGCGAGCCGAGCGTGCGTCCGTGACGGACGCCCGCGAGGAGCCGGACCTCGTCTTGCTCGAACCGCATCCGGGGACCGCGGCCATAGCCCAGGCGGCGACGGGACAGCTCGGTGCCGATGTCTTCGACCGTGACCTGCATCCCGGCGGGCAAGCCCTCGACGATGACGACGAGCGCTTGGCCGTGGGACTCACCGGCGGTCAGGAAGCGCAGCACCCATCAATGGTACCGGCGGGCCATCGCCCGCTCGGGAGGGTTCTCAGGCGATGAGGCGGTTCGACATCAGCACCACGATGTACGCGCCGGCGCACAGCGCCGGCCCGAACGGGAACGCGGCCTTGCGCCCGCGGCTGAGGGCGACGACGAAGCCCATGATCACGCCGATCAAGCCGCCGAAGAACATCGAGATGACCGCGAGATAGGCGGCCTGCGCCAGGTTGCCCGCGAGCCAGCCGGTGAAGAGGCCGAGCATCAGGCCGAGCTTCACGTCACCGAAGCCCATCCCACGCGGAGAGATCAGGTGGAAGATGAGGAGGACGCCGAAGATCGTGGCCGCACCGACGAGCGCTCGCGGAATTGCCTCCGGGATGTCCTGCTGGAACGACACGAGCACGACGCCGGGCACCGCGATCGCGAGCGAAGGGAACACGAGGCGATCGGGGATCCGGTAGTGCTCGAGGTCGATCGCCGAGACCGCGACGAGGAAGGCACAGAAGAACAGATAGGCGATCGTGACCACGGGGTCGTGGAAGTGGATCGACATCGTGACGAACATGGCCGCGGTCACGAGCTCGACGACGAGCTCGCGCCGACGTGGGCGGTCGTGGCACGCGGGACACGGCTTCACTGCGCCGACGATCGGAATCCAGCCGGCGCTGCCGCGAGTCTCCCCGCACCACGTGCACGACGGCGGGAGGTGCAGCGGGAGGCGGTCCTCTGGAACCTTGATCGGGATCCGCTCGATGAGCACGTTCAGAAAGGTGCCGACGACGAGGCCCGCAAGCGCGCAAACGACGGCAGCGATCACTGGAAAAGGCTATCGACGGGGCTGCGCGGGGGCAGGGATGGCCGGGTGTGCAGCGCTCGACGAGCGATCAGCGCTTGACGGACGAGAGGAACCGAAGGAGCAGCTCGCGGTCGAGAGGCTCGTCGTTCGGGCCCGTCGCCATCGCGAGCGCGGCGTCGCGCTCGGCCTCGGTGTGCGCCTGTGCGGCCGCAGCGATCGCGCGGGCCGCCTGCGGAGTGAGGTTCGGCAGCTCGGGCATCGGCTCGTCGTCCGCCTGCGACTCGTATTGCGGCTCGTACTGAGCGTCGTGCTGGGCGTCGTGCTGGGCAGCGTCCTCGGCCAGCACACGTGCCGCCCAGGTGCCGTTCTTCGCCCGGCTCGAGACCGGCGCTGCCGGCTCCTCCCTCTCGACGTGCACCGCGGGGGCGAGGGTCGAGAAGCCGGGGATGTCGATGCCGAGTGAGCCGCCGCTCGATGCGGGCACGTGCTCGGCCACGACGTTCTCGGGCTCGGACTCATGGTGCGGCTCAGGCTCAGGCTGAGGCTCCGGCTCGGGCACGAGATCGATGACCTGCTCAGGCTCAGGCTCTGGCTCGTAGTGAGGCTGGGGCTCGGGCTCGGGCTGATGTTGCGGCTCAGGCTCCGGCTCGTAGCGCGACAGCGGCTCGTCCTCGACTTCAGGCACGAGCTGGATGTGCTCGACGCGCGCACGCGGGGTCGCGGCGAACGCAGGCGGATCCGAGATCGTGAGCAGGCCGATCTCGATCACTTCCTTCACGGCCTTGCTGACCGCGATCTCGCCGAGGCCGAGGTTGTCTCCGACCTCAGAGACGGTCGCTCCCGCTCCGGTGGCGACGATCACCTTCCACCGTTCCCCGTCGACCACGACCTCGGGCCGGGGCAGCTCGGTCGCAAGGCTCACCCACAGGTCGACCGACGGCACGACGGCTTCGATCTCCTGCCACTCGATCAGCAGGTGCTCGGCCTCGCGGATCAGGTTCTCGACGTCAGTTGGCGCGCCGGCCTCAGGAGTGGTGACGTCGGCCTCGAAGACGAACGAGCCCTCGTGCAGGCGGAGGAGCTCGAAGATGACGGTGACAGGGGCATCGCTGGGCTTGGTGTTGTGCGCCGCGGCGAGCACGACACCGCCGCCGTCGAACCAGACGTTGCCGTTTCCGCGGTCACCAGTGACGCGCAGACGGCCGGTCTTGTTCGTCGACGCCAGCAAACGAAAGACGTCGATCAGCGCAAATGTGTCGAGCGTGCCCTGTAGGGCCACAGCGGCCTCCGAACCCCTGGTTGTCCCGCCCCTCCGGCGTGACTTCAGTCCGTATCGGCATCGGCAGGGGTGAACTGAACCGTTGCGTGGTGAAATCGACCCATTGCGCCCGACCGCGGAGGCTGTTACTGCGCGTCACCTCTCCGGGCGGCAAGCGCAGCGCGGGCAGCGGTGCTCATGGCTTCGATCGGCGCGTCGACACCCGTCCAGAGGGTGAACGCGAGGCCAGCCTGGTGGACGAGCATGCCGACACCGTCGATGGCCCGAGCGCCGCGCTCGCGGGCGGCCCGAAGCAGCGGAGTGTCGACCGGGTGGTACACGAGGTCGACCACGATCTGTGGCGGGCCCAGCATCTCGACGGGGACGGGCAGGCCCTCGCCGCCCATCCCGACCGACGTCGCGTTGACCAATCTCGACGCCTTCTCGACGTCGTCGAGGCCGCCGACGGAGCACCGGGGACCGCCGAGTGCGGCGGCCGCCTCGGCCTTCTCTGCCGATCGGTTGACCACGACGACCTCGGCCCCGGCGCGCCCGAGCGCCGCGATCACGCTCCGCGCCGCTCCGCCGGCACCGAGCACCACAACGCGCTCCCCCGCAACGCCAACGCCGTCGGAGGCCAAGGCCCGCACCAGGCCGTCGCCGTCGGTGTTGTGACCGACGAGCGTGCCTGCGCGGTTCACGATGCAGTTGACCGCGCCCAGGGCGGCGGCTTCGGGAGTGAGCTCGTCGACGAGCGCACACGCCGCGTCCTTGTGGGGCATCGTGACCGACAGGCCGGCGATCCCCATCGCCCTGACCCCGTCGAACGCACGACGTGCATCGCCCGCGGCCACGCGGAACGCGACGAACACGAAGTCGAGCTCCGCCGATTCGAACCCGGCATTGAAGATGACCGGGGACAGCGAGTGAGCGATCGGATCGCCGATGACCGCGGCGACCCGGGTGGAGCCCGTGAGCGCCACGCTCAGCGGACGCCGTTCTGCTGGGCGATCTTGATGTTCTTCTCGTGTTCCTTCAGGGTCGTCGCGAAGGCGTGGTTGCCGTCCTTGTCGACGACGACGTAGTAGAGCCACGGACCGTCCGCGGGGTTCATCGCCGCGTGGATCGAGGCCTTGCCGGGCATCGCGATCGGACCCGGCGGCAGCCCGGGGTTCTTGTACGTGTTGTAGGGCGAGTTCGTGTTGTTGATGTCGTCGAACGTGAGCCGGTCGACGTTTCCGCCCATCGCGTAGATCACGGTCGCGTCGATCTCGAGGTTCATCCCCTTGGCGAGGCGGTTGTAGATGACCCTCGCGATCTTGGGGCGGTCCGCGTCGGTCTTCGCCTCCTTCTCGATGATCGAAGCGATCGTGAGCACCTGGTACGAGGAGAGGTTGAACCTGAACGGCGCGTAGTCGACGCCCTCCGCAGTGGCCACCTTCTCCATCTGCGCGATGAGACGCGCGATGACCCGGGCCTCGTCGTCGTTCGACGCCACTTGGTACGTGTCAGGGAAGAGGAGCCCCTCGAGGTTGTTCACGCCGGCGGGCGAGTACTTCGAGCGCAGCTGCCCCGAGTTGGCGGCCGAGAGGAACTTGTCGGCGGAGAGACGCGGCACCTTGTCCTCGAGTCGCTGCGCGAACTTGGCGAGCGTGAAGCCCTCGGGGAACGTCACGTTCTCGAACGTGATCGGCGGCGGCGTGTCGAGCACCTTGATCACGTCACCCATCGACGAGCGCTCGCGCAGCTCGTAGTAGCCCGGAGAGAACGGGCCGGCCTTCTTGTAGCTCACGTACCACCGGAACACGGTCGCGTTGGTGATCACGCCCCGCGTCTCGAGCAGGTCGGCGATCTCGGAAGTCGTCGCGCCGGGGTCGACCGTCACGGTGAGCTTGGCGCCGGGGTCACCCGGCGGGTTGATCTGACGCACGACCCAGAGCGAGATGCCGCCCGCGACGATGATCCCGACGAGGATGATCGCGAAGAGGATGGCGATGACGACCTTCAGCCGTGA
Organism: uncultured Acidimicrobiales bacterium; assembly: GCA_963739555.1. Lineage (GTDB taxonomy): Bacteria > Actinomycetota > Acidimicrobiia > Acidimicrobiales > DATKAS01 > DATKAS01. Next base: position 8,550 of record CAVUAV010000019.1, read on the forward strand.
CCGACGGGTCTCGCGGACGTACTCGTAGTCGCCATCCCACTCGGCCCACCCCTCGTCGACGTCGCTGACCCAGCCGGCGTCGACGTCCTCCTCCTCGGTGGTCCAGTCTTCGTGGGTGGTGTCGGTCATTCCGTCTCCGTCTCGCGGCTTCGGCGCGAGGCCCGCTCGTCGAGCCACGACTGCAGCAGCACCGCAGCCGCCACCTTGTCGACGACGCGACGCCGAGCGTCAGCAGTCATCTTTGCCTGTGTGAGGGTCCGCGAAGCAGTCACTGTGGTGAGACGCTCGTCATGGACGACCACTGGCACCGGCAGCAGGGCGCCGAGCTCGGCCGCTTCTGCCCTGGCAGCACGGGCTGCGGGGCCATCTGCACCGCTCAGCGAGAGCGGCAGCCCGACCACGACCAGCTCGGCCTCCCACTCCGCGACCACGGCCGCGATGGCCTTGTGGTCGCGCGCCTTCGAACCCGTGCGGGCGAGCACACGATCAGGGGTCGCGATCGACTCGGTCGGGTCGGAGACGGCGACTCCGATGCGCTTCGACCCGAGATCGAGCGCCAGGACCCTCACGCGGTGACTCTCACCCGAGGCCGGCCGCCGCCCGCGCCAGGGCCAGCGCCTCGTCGAGCTTGGATGGGTCCTTGCCGCCGGCGACCGCGACGTCCGCGCTCTTGCCCGCGCCGCCTTGCACCGTCTTCGCCGCGTCGGCGATCAGGGCGCTCGCGTTCAGGCCACTGTCGCTCGCGACCGCTGCGACGAGCGCGGCACCGCCTCCCTCGGGCGCGCCACCGATGACGACCGCTCGGATGCCGGGCTGCTGGCGGATCGCGAGCGCGAGCTCACGCAGCTCGTCGCGCGAGGTGCCGTCACGGCGAGCGACGACGATGCCGTCGGACGCGGTCTGGGCGAGGTCGGCCGCCTCGCTCCCCGCAGCCTGCTGACGCAGCGCCTTCAGCTCTTCACGGAGCACCTTCACCTCGTCGAGCCGACGGTTGATGCCCTCGACGAGCTGGTCGGGCTTCACGCCGACGAGGCCCGCGGCCTCGGCGAGCACATCCTCGTCGTGGCGGAGTCGATCGATCGTCGCGGTGCCGGTGATCGCCTCGATGCGACGCAGGTTCGACCCGATCGATCCCTCGGAGACGATCTTGATCGGGCCGATGTCGCCGAGCGCCTTCACGTGCGTGCCGCCGCACAGCTCGAGTGAGTGCGGACCGGCTTCGAGCACTCGCACCACGTCGCCGTACTTGTCGCCGAAGAACGCGATCGCTCCGAGCGCTTCGGCCTCGGACTTCGTCGTCTCGTACGCACGCACGCGCGGGTTCGCGAGCACCTCGTGGTTCGCGAGGTCCTCGATCTGCGCGATCTCTTCCGCAGTGACCGGGGAGTAGTGGCTGAAGTCGAAGCGCAACCGGTCGGGGGCGACGAGCGAACCCGCCTGCTTCACGTGCGGGCCGAGCACCTCGCGCAACGCCCAGTGCAGCAGGTGCGTGCCCGTGTGGTTCCGACGGATCGCGTCACGCCGCTCGACGTCGATGGTCGCGACCGCATCTTGCCCAGGCTCGATCTCGCCTTGGACGATGCGCGCGATGTGGCGGCGGAGGCCGGGGAGCGCGTTGGTGGTGTCGGCCACCTCCGCGAGGCCGGTGTCGGTGCGGATGGTGCCGGTGTCGCCGATCTGGCCACCGCTCTCCGCGTAGAACGGGGTGCGATCGAGGAAGATCTCGACGACGCCCTCGTCGTCGGTGGGCAGCACCGCGAGCACGCGTCCCTTCGACTCGCCCTCGGTGTAGCCCGTGAAGTCGGTCTGGCCGAACTGCTCGAGCAGCTCGCGGTACGCGTCCGCGTCCGCGTGCTGGGTGCCCGCCTTCCGCGCGTCCTTGCCGCGGCGGCGCTGCTCGGCCATCGCCGCGTCGAAGCCCGCGGTGTCGACGTCGATGCCGCGCTCGGCCGCGATCTCCTTCGTGAGCTCGAGCGGGAAGCCGAACGTGTCGTGCAGGCGGAACGCGACATCCCCGCTCAGCACCTTCGGCTCGCGCAGCTCCGCGACCTCCTCGTCGAAGATCGTGAGGCCGTTGCGCATCGTCTGGCGGAAGTGCTCCTCCTCACGGACGATCACGCTCGTGATGAAGTCGCGGTTGCGCTCGAGGTCGGGATACGCCTCGGCCATCACCCCGATCGCCTGATCGACCATCGTCGGCATCACGAGCTGCTCGCTGCCGAGCAAGTACGCGTGACGCACCGCCCGGCGGATGATCCGCCGCAGCACGTAGCCACGGTCCTCGTTCGAGGGGAACACGCCGTCGTTCACCAGGATCGCGCTCGACCGCGCGTGCTCCGCCATGATCCGGAGGCTCACGTCGCTGTTCTCGGCGGTGCCGAGGCGCGCGCCGGTCACTCGCTGCGCCTCCTCGATGAGGGGCACCATGATGTCGGTCTCCCAGACCGAGTCGACGCCCTGCAGCACGACGAGGTTGCGTTCGAGGCCCGCGCCGGTGTCGATGCTCGGCTTCGGCAGCGGCACCATCTCGCCGCTCGGCAGCTGGTTGTACTGCATGAAGACGAGGTTCCAGATCTCCGGGTAGCGCTCGTCGCCACCGTGCGCCGGACCACCGGGCGCGCCGAAGCGCTCGCCCATGTCGTAGAAGATCTCGGAGCTCGGGCCGCACGGACCCGTGTCGCCCATCCGCCAGAAGTTGTCCTCGTCGAGCCGCTGGATGCGCTCTGTGGGCACTCCCACCGCGTCGTGCCAGATCTCGGCCGCCTCATCGTCGGAGACGTGGACCGTCACCCAGAGCCGGTCGGCCTCGAGGCCGAGCACCTCGGTGTAGAGCTCCCACGCGTACGGGATCGCGAGCTCTTTGAAGTACTCCCCGAAGCTGAAGTTGCCCATCATCTCGAAGAAGACGAGATGGCGGGCCGTGCGGCCTACGTCGTCGAGGTCGTTGTGCTTCCCGCCCGCGCGGATGCACTTCTGCACCGACGTCGCCCGCCTGTACGGAGGCACCTCGTCGCCCGTGAAGTACGGCTTGAACGGGACCATGCCTGCGACGGTGAACAGGACCGTCGGGTCGTGCGGGATGACGCTCGCCGACGGCACGATCGTGTGGTCTCGGTCCGCGAAGAAGCCCGTGAAGGCGCGGCGCATCTCGTTCGCGGTGAGCTTCTTCGGCATGGTCGGACCAGCCTACCGGTGAGGGTTTCGTCGCCAGGGGGCGTATAGGTGCCGCTGCCGCCGAAACGGTCGTCGCCCACGGCGTGTGTGAGCACTCGGGGCACTATGCCGCGCCCCATTGCTCACACTCGACCGCTACTCGATGTCGCCCTCGTCGTCGGCCTCGATGATCGCCAGGTCGAGCCGCCCGCGCGTGGAGGTCGACCCGGAACCGATCGTGTGCGCGCCAGCCCGCGTCATAGTGCGGCAATCGCGCACACGGTCGCGGCGGCCTGCTCGGGCGAGGGGGAACTTGTACCTCAGCGCGCCCGAATGGGCCTCCCCAGGTACAAGTTCTGGGCCGGAGCGGGCGACTCGGCTACCGCCTGGGGATGCGGACGCGGACTCTTCGGCGGGTGCGACGGGTTGGCGTCGAGATCACCTCGACGACCTCGGTGATCTCGGTCGCGCCGTCCATCTGTGCGCGCAGCTCGGCTTCCTTCTGTCGCATCCCGAGCCGGCCCTCACGCACAGCGTCGCGGACCTTGTCGGCGAGCCGTTCTGCCACTGCGCGCGGCTTGGCCGCGGCGGCCGCGTGCTTCAGCTTCTGCTCCGCCCACTTCGTGCCTGCCACGCCCGTGGCCACTCCGGCCGTGAACCAAAAGACTCGTTTCATCGACGCCGAAACCTCCTGGCCGCACGGGACGTGCCGGACGCGATCGCGACCGTCTTGATCATCGGCGTGGAGAATGCCGCTCGGGCCACGCGCGACGCTCCCTCGACCGAGGACGAGATCGCCTCAGCCGACCCGAGCACCTTGTCGAACCGATCGAGGTCGCCACGCGCCTCGTCGAGCGAGCGACGCATCTCGGCGAGCAGTGGCTCGGTCTCCGCGGTGAGCTTGTCGACCGCGCCGCGCAGGTCGCTCAACGACCGGAGCACGAAGACCAACGCGACCACCAACGCCGTGAAGCCGAGCGCGCACAGCACCGTCGCCATGACGAGAGCCAAGTCGCCTGCGCTCACCGATCCTCCTCTCGCGCTTGCATCCGACGCCGCACCTCTTCCTCGAACCCATGGTCGGACGGCTCGTAGTACACGCGGCCGCCGAAGTCGTCGGGACCGTACTGCTGGTCGACCCATCCCCTCGGGTCGTCGTGAGGGTACACGTAGCCCTTGCCGTGCCCCAGGGCCGCCGCGCCGGAATAGCCCGTGCCTCGCAGGTGTGGCGGCACCTCGCCACCGACGCCGTTGCGCACGTCCTCCCGCGCGTTCCAGATGCCGAGCGCAGCGCGGTTCGACTTCGGCGCGGTCGCGAGGTGGATGCACGCCTGCGACAGGTTGAGCTGCGCCTCGGGAAGGCCTGCGTACTCCACCGCGTGCGCCGCGGCGTTTGCGATCAACAAGGCCATCGGATCGGCCATGCCGACGTCCTCCGACGCGAAGATCACCATGCGCCGCGCGATGAAGCGGGCGTCCTCTCCCGCCTCGAGCATGCGAGCGAGCCAGTGGAGCGCGGCGTTCACATCCGATCCGCGCAAGGACTTGATGAACGCGCTGATGACGTCGTAGTGGTCGTCGATGCCGTAGCGGATCGCCTTCGTGCCGAGCGCAGCAACGACGTCGTCTTCGGTCACGTGCTTGCCGCCGAGAGCGATCGCGACCTCCAGCGCGGTGAGGATCTGGCGTCCGTCTCCACCCGCCCGGTCCACGAGGTACGAGATGGCCTCCTCGTCAGCGGTCGCGCCCTCGACCTCGAGGCCACGACGCACGAGGGTCGTCAACGCCGCCTCCGACAACGGCTCCAACCGGAACAACGTCGACCGCGACAGGAGCGGAGGGTTCACCTCGAAGTACGGGTTCTCTGTGGTCGCGCCGATCAAGATGATCAACCCGTCCTCCACCGACGGCAGCAGCGCGTCTTGTTGCGCCTTGTTGAAGCGGTGGATCTCGTCGAGGAACAGGATCGTGCGCTGCTCGTGCTGTCCGAGGCGCTCCCGTGCCCCAGCGATCACCTCGCGCACGTCCTTCACCGACGCGTTGACCGCGGACAACGGCAGGAACGCGCTCGTCGTCGCATCGGCGATGAGCCGCGCCAACGTCGTCTTGCCCGTGCCGGGTGGTCCCCAGAAGATGACCGACGAGAGCCGGTCGGCCTCGATCAGCCGGCGGAGCGGCTTCCCCTCCCCGAGCAAGTGCTCCTGCCCGACCACGTCGTCGAGTCGCGCGGGACGCAGGCGCGCCGCGAGCGGCGCCTGTCGCTTGAGGCGTTCGGCCGCGGCCGCCGAGAACAGGTCACTTGACGAGAGGAAGCACCTCTTCGGCCAGGCGCGTCATCTGCTCGTCTGTCTTCTCGTAGGTGTCGCCGGAGAAGTTCGGGAACAGGACGAGGTCCTGCAGCGACAGCGTGTCCTTGAAGAGCTGGATGCCCTCGGCCACCTGTTCGGGCGTGCCGACGACCCAGGTCTTCTGGCCGAGCGAGTTCTCGAGCGTGGGGATGAGCCCCGGCGCGACGGGCTTGCCATCGTCGCCTGCGTACCCACGACTCCACCCATACGGACCGAGGAACTTCCAGAACTCGTCGTGGCCCGGACGGGCAGAGTCGAGCGCCTCCTCGTACGTGTCTTCGACGCGCACGTTCAGGACGAGCAGCCGCTTCTCGCCGGGAGCGAGCTCGGCGCCGTCGTGCGACTCGGCCCACACCTCGCCGAAGCGATCGAAGAACCGCTTGATGAACTTGTGGTTCTGGTTCCAGAACACGCCGCCGTGGTTCAGCGTCGGGGCGTGCTCGAGGGTGGGCGGCGACGTGATCGCCTGCCAGATCTCGTACGGGTACTTCGGGCGCGGGATCAACGTCAAGGTCTCGACGAACCCTCCCCGATCGGGGATGCCCGCGGGCGGGAACTCGAAGTACTTCCCCTTGTACGAGAACGTCTCGTTCTCGAAGGCGAGCTTGATCACCTCGAGTGACTCATCGGTGATCTCGCGGTTGATGCGATCGGCCTCGGCCATGTCGGGGTTGTCGAACGACCCGATCGACACCCGGTTTCCAGACAGCGACTGGATCTCGCGCGGCACTGTCCCTCGTCCGACGCCGAGGATCGCGCGGCCACCTGACAGGTTGTGCAACGTCGCGAAGTCTTCGGCGAGCCGCAGCGGATGCCACTGGGCGATGATGTTGAACATCGTGCCGATGCGGATGCGGCTCGTGCGCTCGGCGAGGAACGCCCCGAACAAGATGCCGTTCGGGATGACCTCGTAGCCCTCGTGCTGGAAGTGGTGCTCGGTCAGCCAATAGCTGTCGTAGCCGAGCTCCTCGGCCCGCACACCCATGTCGAGCAACCGCTCCTGCGCGTGCCAGAAGTCCTTCTGCTCGTAGCGCCTGCTCATCGGCGCCGGCGGCCCCGCCCCGGCATCGTCGATCTCGACGCCACCGAAGAAGAAGACCCCTACACGCATGGCTCCATCATGACGCACGTCACGAGCCGGCGAGCCACTCCACGATGACGTTGGCGAGCTCCTCACCCTTGTCCTCTTGGAGGAAGTGCCCGCCGCCCTCGATGGTCGTGTGGGGTTGCCCCTTCGTGCCCGGCACCCGCGCTTGGAACGCACGGTCGGCACCCCGCGTGATCGGGTCCTGATCGCTGAACGCGGTGAGCGCGGGCTTCTCCCACTTCTCGAGGACGGTCCAGGCCGCCTTGTTCGGAGCCGACGCGGGATCGTCCGGTGAGATCGGCACGAGCACGGGGAACTTCCGCGCGCCCGCCTTGTACGAGTCGTCGGGGAACGGCGCGTCGTAGGCCGCGATGACATCTTCCGACAGCTCGGTGCGACAGCCGCCCTTGATGATGCCGCCGACGTGGAAGTTCGGCGTCGTCTGCGAGTACTCGCGCCAGCGGAGGAACGCCTCGCCCGGCGCGGCGTCACCGGTGGGAAGGAAGCCGTTGGCGACCACGACACGGTCGAACCGATCGGGGTTCTCCGCCAGCAGACGAAGGCCGATCAGCGCGCCCCAGTCCTGACACACGAGCGTCGCGTGCTGCAGGTCGACAGCCTTCAGCCACCCCGTCATCCAATCGACGTGCCGTTGGTAGGTGTAGTCGTCGAGCTCGGTGGGCTTGTCGCTACGGCCGAACCCGACGAGGTCGGGGGCGACGGCGCGGTACCCCGCGCCGGTGAAGACCGGGATCATCTTCCGGTAGAGGTACGCCCACGACGGCTCGCCGTGCATGCACAGGATCGGGTTCGCGCCGGCGGGCCCTTCGTCGACGTGGTGGACGCGCAGCGTGCCGCCCTCGCCGTCGGGCACCTCGGTGTAGCGCGGGGCGAACGTCCACCCCGGGAGGTTCTCGAACCGATCGTCAGGAGTCCGCAGCGCACGCATGCGGCGACCCTACCCACCGGGTTCTGCGTCGCGTAGACCGTCAGATCTGACGGCTGACGCGACCGAGAACGCGGGGGAGGTCAGGAGGATGGCGGCAGGGTGCGCAGGCCGAGCACAGCGAGCTGCTTCGCGTCGACGGGCGTCGGCGATCCCGTCATCGGGTCGGCACCCGACTGCGTCTTGGGGAACGCGATCACCTCGCGGATGTTCTCCTCCCCCGCGAGGATCGCGACGAGGCGATCGAGGCCGAACGCGAAGCCGCCGTGGGGCGGCGCGCCGTACTTGAACGGCGTGAGGAAGAAGCCGAACCGCGTGTTGGCCTCGTCCTCGCCGACGCCGAGGAGATCGAAGATGCGCTGCTGCAGCGCGGGCTCGTGGATCCGGATCGAGCCCGACCCGAGCTCCCACCCGTTCAGCACGAGGTCGTACGCGCGGCTCCGCACCGACATCGGGTCGGTCTCGAGTCGGTCGATGTCGTCGGGGTGAGGGCGCGTGAACGGGTGGTGCGCCGGCTTCGGATGTCCGTCCTCGCTCATGCCCACGAACATCGGGAAGTCCACGACCCACACATAGCGATACGGGCCCTCGTACACCGGTGGGCGACCGAGATCGTTGCGGAGCTGGCCGAGCACTTCGCAGGTCGTCATCCACTCGTCGGCGACGATGAGGATCAGGTCGCCCGCGCTCACCCCGAGCGCGCTGACGAGCGCGGCCTGCTCGGTCTCGGAGAGGAACTTCACGACCGGGGACTCGAGCGCGCCGCCGTCGCCCACCCGCATCCACACGAGGCCCTTGGCACCGAGCGACTTCGCTCTGTCCGTCATCGAGTCGAGCTGGTTGCGCGTCATGTCGCCGCGCCCGGGCACGCCGATCCCCTTGATCGCGGCTGCGCCGGCGAAGGCCTTGAACTCGGTGCCCGCGAAGATCGGCGTGAGCTCGACGAGCTGCATGCCGAAGCGAAGGTCGGGCTTGTCGACGCCGTAGCGGTCCATCGATTCGTGCCAGGTGATGCGCTCGATGACGGGAGGCCGCTCCCCGACTACGGCTTCGGCCGCGTCGAGCACCGCCTCGCTGATGAACTCGAGCACATCGTCTTGGTCGACGAAGCTCGCTTCGGCGTCGAGCTGCATGAACTCGTACTGGCGATCCGCGCGCAGGTCTTCGTCGCGAAGGCAGCGGGCGATCTGGTAGTAGCGGTCGATGCCGCCGACCATGAGCAGCTGCTTGAAGAGCTGCGGGCTCTGCGGCAGCGCGTAGAACGACCCGGGCTGCTGGCGTGACGGCACGAGGAACTCGCGCGCGCCCTCGGGCGTCGATGCCATCAGCATCGGCGTCTCGACCTCGACGAAGCCCTGACGCTCCATCGCGGCCCGCACCGCGCTGTTGATCTTGCTGCGGACGCGGAGGTTGCGCTGCATGCGCTCGCGTCGCACGTCGAGATAGCGGTACCGGAGGCGAACCGTCTCGTCGACCTGGTCGGCTCGCTCGTCGATCGGGAACGGCGGCGGCTCGGCGACCGACAGCACTTCGACAGTGCAGTCGCCGATCTCGATCTCACCGGTCGGCAGGTTCGGGTTCAGGGTGCCCTCGGGGCGGGGCCGCACCGTGCCGGTCACGCACACGACGTACTCGGACCGAAGGTCGTGCGCACCGTCGACCACGCACTGCACGATCCCGGTGTGGTCGCGGATGTCGACGAACGCGAGATGCTCGCCGTGCTCGCGGCGCCGGGCGACCCATCCGCACACCGACACCGTGCGTTCGGCGTCGCTCGCGCGGAGCTCGCCGCAGTAGTCAGTGCGCAGACTCAAAGTGACTTCCTCACGTAGTCGATGACCTCTTGTCGGGGGATCGCCTGCTGGCCAGGCTCGCCTTCGGCACCGGTGTGCCGCAGGTCGCGCACGGTGACGGTCGACGACGCGACCTCGTCCGATCCCACGATCAGCGCGATGCGAGCCCCGGACCGATCCGCGGCCTTCATCTGCGACTTCATCGACCGCCCGTCGAACGACCGGTCGGCCGACACCCCCGCGGCGCGCAGGTGGTGCGTGAGCGCGAGCGCCTGCTCGCCTCCGGTCGTGTCGATGACCCACACGTCGACCGTCGACTCGGGCGCACCGAACACTCCCTCGGCGTCGCACGCGAGCAAGATGCGCTCGATGCCGGCGCCGAAGCCGATGCCGGGCGTCGGCTGCCCACCCAGCTGCTCGGCAAGGCCGTCGTAGCGACCGCCGCCGCCGATCGCGTTCTGCGCCGAGTCGAGCGCGTCGCTCGCGAACTCGAACGTGGTGCGCGCGTAGTAGTCGAGCCCACGGACGAGCAATGGGTCGATCACGAACGGCACCCCGACAGCAGCGCAGCCCGCTCTGCACACGATCGAAGTGGGCCGCGGCCTCGTCGGTGAGGTAGTCGATCGTGCGGGGCGCGGCCGCGATGACCGACGCGTCCTCATGGCGCTTCGAGTCGAGCACGCGCAGTGGGTTCGCCTGGAGCGTGACCTTGCTCTGCTCTGACAGCACGTCGAGGTGCGCATAGAGGTGCACTCGCAGCGCCTCGATGTACGCCGGGTCGAGACGTGGCGTCGCCGATCGAGTTGAGACGCAGCGTGCGCTGCTGAAGCCCGACCGCCCGATACACGCTGTCGAGGAGCGTGATGATCTCGACGTCGACGTCGGGATCATCGGTGCCGATGGCCTCGGCGCCGAGCTGGTGGTGCTGGCGGTAGCGACCGGCCTGAGGCCGCTCGTACCGGAAGTTGGGCGCCACGTAGTACGTCTTCCACGGCGTGGCCGGGTGGTGCTCGATGAAGGCCCGCACGACGGAGGCGGTGCCCTCCGGCCGCAGCGCGAGGTGACGGTCGCTCTTGTCTCGGAAGTCGTACATCTCCTTGCGGACGATGTCGGTCGACTCACCGACCCGTTCGAACACACCGACGTCCTCGAACATCGGCGACACGACAAGCCCGTATCCGGCTTGCTCCGCAAGGGTCGCGAACAGCGCGATGAGGCGCGCCCAGCGAGCCGACTCCGGGGGCAGCACGTCTCGCGTGCCGGTCGGAGCGCGGAACTCAGGCATCTGGTCAGGCTAGGCGAAGGGCCCTTCCCGACCTGCCCGGATTGGGCTGCGGGCTTGTCTTAATGTGCCCCCGATGCGAGGGCGAGCGGCGGTGCTGACGTGCCTCGTCGCCGCATCTCTCGCGTTGGCAGCGTGCACGTCCGACGACAGCTCGTCACCCGCGACCACCGAGGCGGCGGCAACGACGGCGGCCGCTCCTCCTCTCACGGTCAGCGCCGTCACGGTCACGCCGAACCCCAACAGCACGCTCAGCGCGTCGCTCGCCTTCACGACCTCGGCACCCGCCACAGTGGACCTGCACATCGTCGGCCCTGGCTCGGACCGCACCGAGAAGGCGCAGACCCAACCCTCGACCGAGCATGAGATCCCTGCAGTCGGCATGCGCGCGAGCTCGCCCTACACGTTGACGATCACCGCGACCGACGCCAACGGGCAGACCGCGACCGCCGACCCCGTGACGTTCACGACGGGCGCGCTCCCCACCAACATCCCGACGTTCACGGTGACGAGCGACCCGACGAAGATGGCGCCGGGCATCACGCTCTTCCCGGTCACCAAGCGCGCCGCGCCGGCTGCGGTCGCGGGACAACCTCCGCCGAACCTCGGGCTCCTGGTCGGCGTCGATGCCGAAGGCAGCATCGTCTGGTACTACGAGGCGCCGAGCCCGATCGGCGACGCTCGCATGCTGCCGAACGGCGACATCCTCTACGAGTACAACGACATGGGCGCGCGCGAGATCGACGTGCTCGGCAACATCGTGCACGAGTGGGCGGGGCGCCTCGAGCTGGGCCGGCTCGCGAAGGACGAGTACGGGCGCACGATCGCCGGACCGAACGCGATCCCCGTCGACGTCGACTCGATGCACCACGAGATCCATCCGATGCCCGATGGCAACCTGATCACGCTGAGCACCGAGCTGAAGCAGGTCAGCGGGTTCACCAAGCCGATGTGCGGCGAGACGCCCGACAAGTTCACCGGCACCTACCAGCTCATCTCCGACGTGATCGTCGAGTTCGAGCCCGACACGGGCAAGGTCGTCCACGAGTGGCACCTCGCCGACTACTTCCACCCGCAGACGAACCCCGCCGACTCCAACATCTGCCCCTTGGCCCCCGCGTTCGCAGTGCCCGTCTTCATGTACACGAGCTTCGGCGACGTGAAGGACTGGACGCACGCGAACGCCGTCGTGTTCGACGCGAAGCGCAACGCGCTGATCGTGTCGTCGCGGCACATGAGCGCGGTCCTCGCCATCAGGTATGCGGACGACGCGAGTGGCAAGTCGGGTGACCTGCTGTGGCGGCTGGGCCCGGGCGGCGACTTCACACTCCAGGGCTCGGGCGAGCTGCAGTACTACCAGCACGCCGTCGAGGTGCAGGACGACGGCTCGATCCTCCTCTACGACAACGGCAACATGCGGCCGGGCACCAACCTCAACTCGCCCGACATCACCCAGCACCCCTACAGCCGCGCCGTGCTGTTCGGCCTCGACGACGCGAACAAGACCGTGACGCAGAAGTGGGAGATGCGCTCGCTGGTCGACGGGCGTCAGCTCTGGGCGTTCTTCGTGGGTGACGCGAACCACGAGCCGAACGGCAACATCCTCGTGGACAACGGCGGCATCACCGATCCTGCGGGCGTCAGCTCGCTCATCACCGAGGTCGAGCCGACGGGAGACGAGGGCGGCACGATCGTGTTCTCGCTGCGCCTCGATGACAACGGGGCGTCGTTCGTCTACCGGGCCCTTCGGGTTCCGACTCTGTACGGCGGCGGATAGCCTCGGCCCGTGGCCGACGCACCCGTGACGATCTTCCACAACCCGCAGTGCTCGACGTCGACGAAGGTCGTGGGCATGGCCGAGGAGCTCGGCGCCGATGCCGACCTCGTGCTCTACCTCAAAGAGCATCCGACACGCGAGAAGCTCGAATGGCTCGTCGCCCACCTCGAGGGGTCGCCGCCCGCTGACCTCGTGCGGAAGGACTCGTTCTTCGAGTCACTCGAGCTCGATGCCGACGACTACACGAAGCCCAAGGCGATCGTCGATCTGCTGCTCGAGCATCCGCGGCTCATGCAGCGACCACTGCTCGTCAAGGGTGACCGCGTCGTGATCGGCCGACCCGTCGATCGCGCTCGCGAGCTGCTCGAGAGCTGACGACCACCCCCGACGACGATGCACGACGGCGGCTTCTTCGAACCTGACGGCGACGCCCTCATGCCCATCCCCGAAGCCCGTGGGCCCTGGGCCGAGGACATGATGCACGGCCGCTTGCTGGCAGGCCTCGCAGCGTGGGCGATCGATCGCGACCACGGAGATGCCGCGTTCGTTCCTGCTCGGCTCACCGTCGACCTCTTCAAGTCGCCGGCCATGAAGGAGACGCGGGTCTCGACGATCCTTGTGCGGGCCGGTGGACGGGTGCGGGTCGCCGATGCGCTCATCCAGGTCGGTGGCGTCGATGTCGCCGCGAGCGTCGGCGCTCTACCTCCGAAAGGGCGACGCCCCGGACGACGATGCGCCGGTCACGCCCGCGTGGGACTCGATCGTGCCCGGGCCTGGCGAGCCCGAGTTCGAGGCGCCGTTCGAGGTCCGCCCGATCGACGGCATGGGCTTCGGCGCGCCCGGGCCCCGACGCGCGTGGCTGCGCGAGCTTCGGCCTCTGGTCACCGGCGAAGCGCTCACACCCTTCATTCGGGCCGCGGTCGTCTCGGACATCGCGAGCCCGCTCGCAAACTCGGCGTCCGAGGGTCTCGAGTACATCAACGCGGACGCGGCGCTCTACCTCGCGCGGCTGCCGCAGGGCGAGTGGATCGGCGTCGAGTACGCAGACCGGGTCGCGGCCGACGGGGTGTCGGTCGCGCACTGCCGGCTGTACGACGACCTCGGGCCGATCGGGTCGAGCGAGGTCTGCGCGGTGCTGACGCCGAGGATGCCGCGGTTCGAAGAGCCGCAGACCTAGATCCAGCGCGGCGCAGGCGGCAGGGTGCCTCCCGACGCGTGGAGCCCATCCCCTCGACTCCTGCCGATGACCCATCCGAGGATCGCAGCCTGCGGGCCCTTCAGCGTGACTGCGCCTTCGGCCGGCCCCATCGTCCAGTCACGGCTCGTGTCGCTCGCGCGCGAGCACGACGCCGGGGCAGTCGTCGCGGCTGTGCAACGTGGTGGTCACCTCATCGATCAGTGCGACTGCGATCGCGTCGGGGATCTGCTCGGTGCGAACACCGGCGTCGAGGTCGATCGTGTGCACCCAGGTCTCGCGGACCCGCATCCACGGCACCTCTGCGCCCGTCGTCGCCCGCCCGAGCGCGGTGCGGATCTCGCCATCCCACGCGGCCGTCGGGCATCGCCGCGGTCGCGTCCTGCAGCTGTTGCGAGGCCGCGATGCGCCTCGGCTCGCAGATCGGCCGCGGACTGATGCGACCCTTCCTCGATGCCGTCCGCGCGCGCTTCGATCGACGGGTACATCGGCGTCGCCACGCCGGTACGGGCCCAGTCGAGGAGGTTGATGAGCGCGCGGGCGTTCCGGGAGAAGTGCGACACCACGTGAGCCCGGCTCCAGCCCGGCAAGCCTGAGGGCTCGCGCAGGTCGTCGTCACCGAGATCGTCGAGCCCGCCGAGGAAGAAGCCCTCGCCGTCGTGCATCCACGCGAGCCGTTCGCGCGGAACCGCCATCAGCGCGTCTCGCGCCGACAGACGTTGCGACACTCGCCCACGCCGGCGATGCGCGTGATCATGACGCTGCCGTCGCGGAGGAACTCCTTCGGGTTGCGGGCATTGCCGACTCCCCCAGGCGTGCCGGTCGCGATGACGTCGCCGGGCTCGAGCGTGATGACCGTCGAGATGTACGACACGAGCGTGAACGCGTCGAACACGAGGTCGGATGTGTCGGCCTTCTGCTTCACCTCGCCGTCGACCTCGCACGAGATCTCGCGCGACGGCCCGGGCGACTCGTCCGACGTGACGAGGTACGGGCCGAGCGGCGTCGTGGACTCGAACGTCTTGCCCTGCAGCCACTCGAGCGTGCGGTTCTGCCAATCGCGCACCGACACGTCGTTGAGGCAGGCGTAGCCCGCGATCGCGTCGGGAGCCGACTCGGGAGTCGCGTGACGCACACGCTTGCCGATGATCACCGCGAGCTCGGCCTCCCAGTCGACCGACTCGGACACCGCGGGGAGCACGACGTCATCGTTCGCACCGATCAACGCGGGGATGTACTTCGCGAACAGTGTCGGGTATTCGGGGATGTCTCGCCCGGTCTCGAGGATGTGGCTGCGGTAGTTCAGACCGACGCAGATGATCTTCTCGGGCCGCGGGATCAGCGGTGCGAAGTCGAGGCCGGCGACTGGCCGGGTCACCCCACTCGCGCTCTCGGCGCGCTGACGCCATCCCTCGTTGCGAAGGAGCTCGCCCACATCGGCAGCTCCGATGTCGACCGCCGTGTCGCCGTCCACGCGAACTGCACGCGTGCGGTCACCGTCTCGAATCGTCGCAAGCTTCACGGCGGCGAGTATGTCACTGGTCGCAGCGACCCGGTGACAAGCAGACTTGACATCGCGGTCGATGACAAGCACACTTGACACGATGAAGAACCGGGTGCGCGAGCTGCGAGGGACGGCGTCGCTGTCTCAGGCCGAGCTTGCGAGTGCGCTCGGGGTCTCGCGCCAGACGATCAACTCGATCGAGACAGGCCGGTACCTGCCCTCCCTGCCGCTGGCGATGGCGATCGCACGGTTCTTCCAGGCCGCAGTCGAAGACGTGTTCGATCCCGAGGAGGGTGCGTGATGGCGAAGACGATGCCGCGAGGGATGCGGGCGGCGACCTCGGCCGTGCTGCTCGTCGGGGGCGGCGCCATCGCAGCCGCCACCTGGATCAGCGGCGACCACGGCTTCGCAGTCGCCGTGATCGTGTTCTACGTGGTCGCCGCGGGGATCGCCTGGCTGTGGTCAGGCGGCAAGGGCGATGTCGCCGCGATCATGCGAGTCGGCGGTGACGAGCGCCAGCGCAGCCTCGACCGCGATGCGACGACCATCGCGGGATACGCCATGGTGTTCGCCGCGATCGCAGGCGCGGTCGTCGAGATCGCCCGGGGCCACGGCCCGGGTGCGTACGGCGTCATGTGCGTGGTCGGCGGCGTGACCTACGTGGTCGCGCTGTTCGTGCTGCAACGCCGCCGGTAGCGGGGCCGTGAATCTCAGGTGGCGAGCCGGCGGCGCAGCTCGACGTACACCGGCCGCCCGACGATCTCGGTGATCTCGTCCCCGAGCGACTCGATGACCGGTCGATCTCCGACATAGGCCCGATCGCCCTCGGTGCAGCACCACGCCATCGTCTCTCCCTCGTCCCCCCAGTCGGCGCGCGGTCCAGCGACGCACCGTCGCGATCTCGCCGCCGTCCTCGCGAGGCTCCCAATCCACCTTGATCGGGAGCTGCCAGCACACCGAAGGCTTCCACTCGTGAGGTGGCTCGCCCGCATCGAGCGCGGCGAGGTGCAGCGCGCAACCCGCTCCCCCTTCGAAGTCCGGACCGTTCAGGAAGATGCAGCCACTCGTCGAGGACACGCGTGTGCAGGCGCTCTTCGTCGCGGAAGACGCCGTCGGCCGCCGCCTCGGCGTGGTGCTCGAAGCGCTCGGGTGCGAGTGTGGCCGCGAGCGCGGAGATGAGCATCGCCTCGTCGATGTCGCCGAGCTCGGCGCCGATCGAGCAGCACCCCTGACCGAGATGCTCGGCGGGCTCGTCGAGGATGCCGAGACAGCCACGTCCCCAGATGCAGGTCCACCGAGACTCGAAGAAGTCGCGCTCGAATCGCCACACGACGTCGCCGGCGTCGATCTCCTCGAAGCCCGCGCTCACGTGCGCCCCGCGAGGCTGAACACCGCCACGTACTGGGCCAGCGCGGCCACGACGACGAGCGCGTGGAAGAGCTCGTGGTACCCGAACGTCGACGGCCACAGGTTGGGTTTGTGCAGCGCGTACACGACGGCACCCGCGGTGTAGAGCAGCCCTCCGATGAGGACCATGGCCACCTCGACGCCGGTCAACGCGTCGAGGTAGGCGGGAAGGTCGACGAGAGCCAACCAGCCGACGACCACGTAGACGGCCGCGACCACCGGGTACGGCGCGTGAAGCCAGAACAGGCGGATCGAGATCCCGATCGCGGCGGCGACCCAGGTCACGAGCAAGAGCGCGGCCTGTGTCGTCCCCGTGAGTCCGAGGGTGATCACCGCGGTGTAGGAGCCGGCGATCGCGAGGAGGATCGTCGAGTGGTCGACACGCTTGAGGTGCGCCATCGCTTCTGGGGACAGTCGACCACTGTGGTAGACCGCGCTCACCGCGAGCATCGCGGTGACGCACGCGCCGTAGACGAGCACGGCAACGAGGTTGCCGAGGCCCGTGACGCGCACCGCGAGGACCGCGAAGAGCACGATCGCGACGGGCACCGACCATCGGTGGATGAGACCCCGCATCCGGGGCCGAACAAGGGCGGGAGCCGACACAGACACCGCTATGCCCCGACGAGCTCCTTGAGAAGGGCCCGCGTGCGATGACGAGATGACGATCGATCCTCGCCGACGGGGAATGGCGCCGCCCACACGTCCGTCGCGCCGGCGTCGAAGAGCGCTTGGATCTCCGCCGCCACGGTCGCCTCGTCACCGACGATCGCCGCGTCTCCCGGCCCCGCGGCGCCACCGATGTCGAGGAGTCGGCGGTAGTTCGGTAGCACGCCGTAGTTGGCGAACATCTCTGCCGCTGCCGTGCGCGCCTCGTTCACATCGTCGTGCACCGCGACGGGAAGCCCGGCGACGATGCGCGGCGTGGGTCGACCGGCGGCGGCCGCCGCTGCGTTGATCAGTGGCGCGACGTGCGCCTCGATGGCTTTGGCGTTGCCCATCCAGAGGATCGTCCCGTCGGTGCGCTCGCCGGCGACCCGCAGCAATCGCGGGGCCAAGCGCGGAGACCATCACGCTCACGGGTTGCGGCAGCGCGCTCGTGACCGGGATGTGGACACGGAAGTGCTCTCCGTCGAGCTTCACGCCCTCGCCGCGCAGGAACGTGCTGAGCACCGTGACGTACTCCTCGGTGTGGGCTCCGACACCGTCGTAGGAGAGGCCGTATGCCCCCTCGATCACCAGCTTGTGCGACGGGCCGATGCCGAGCGTGAGCCCCGGGCGGCCCATCGCCGCCGCGGTCGACGCCGCACGGTTCGCTTGCAGCACGGGGTGACACGTGTAGGTCTGCAGCACGGCGGTGCCCAGCTCGATGGAGGTCGTGGCGCGGCCCGCCATTGCCATCGCGACGAGCGGATCGCCGAGGATCGCGCTCGGGTACCACAGGCTCGTGAAGCCGTCGGCCTCAGCCTCGACCGCTTGCTGCACGAGGCGGTCCGTGGTCGTGCCTCCACCCGACAGTCCGATTCGCATGGCGAGACCCTAGGGCGCGTGCGCATCGGCTTCGCCGACGACGCCCGCAGTCAGCCGCCCTGGAAGTTCGCGCTCTCCCACACGCGCTGGTTCAGGTTGTTCTTGACCGCGGCGATGTAGGTCTGCGCCGGCGCGGTGTACCACCGGCCAGAGAACCACACGCCCAGACAGCCCCAGGCGTCGCCGGCCGAATAGGTCGCACCGCGTTCCACCGTGTTCAACCAGGTGTACTGGCCCTCGTAACAAGCTCGCCAGACCGAGTACGTGTAGTCGAGGTTGAACGCCGACGACACCACGGCGTACCCGTTGGTGAAGGCGATCGTGTGGTACTGGTACCGCACCTGGCCGAGGCCGACCGACTCGGGACATTGACCGGAGCCGGTGCGCAACGTCGGATAGCAGTTGTTCTGGTCGGTCGTCATATCGCCCGTCGCGTCCTGGTGCCACCATGACTCCTGCGCGATCTGGGCGCGCACGATGTCCTCGTCGATGCCCCACTTGCACGCGGCCCATTCGATGATCTCGTCGGTGGTGCCCGTGTAGGCCCCGGTCACCCGTGCGAGGCCGCTGACGGCCGCGCCCATGGTGTGATTCGCCACATTGTTGATCGCGCGCCGCTCGGCCATCGGGCGAACCTGCGCCGCGCACGCCGCGTCGGACGGCAGGGCAGCGCCGGGCGGCAGCGTCGAGAAGTGCCCCGTGGGCGGCGCTGTCACGGTTGTTGTCGGGGCCTGCGTCGTCGTGGTCGTCGCCTGCGTAGTCGTTGTCGGCTTCGCCGTCGTGGTGGTCGCCTGCGTCGTGGTGGTCGTCGCGTCGTCGTCGTCGGCTTCGCCGTCGTGGTCGTGGCCTGCGTCGTGGTCGTCGCCTGCGTCGTCGTCGTCGGCTTCGCCGTCGTGGTCGTGGCCTGCGTCGTGGTCGTCGCCTGCGTCGTCGTCGTCGGCTTCGCCGTCGTCGGTCGTGGCCTGGGTCGTCGTCGTCGGCTTCGCCGTCGTCGTTGTCGGCTTCGCCGTCGTGGTAGTCGGCGGCTGGGGCGACATCGTGGTCGTCCCACCCGCAACCGTCACCGTGATGCCGGCGGCAGCGTCATTCCAGTGGGCAAGGCCGTTCCAGCCCGGGCCGAACACCCCGACCTTGACAACATGTGCGGTCGTCGCCTCGTTCGTCGGCACGGACCACGTTGCGGTGAACTGACGCGCGACATTCGGCGTGAAGGATTGCCCATCCCAGAACCGCTGAAACGACTTCGTGGACCCGTTGTAGATCTCGAGGTCGATCAGTGCATTCGAGGTCGTGCTCGACACCACATTGATCGTCACCGTGACCGAGCTCCCGCGAGCGACCTGGGCGCCACTCACGCGTGCCGTAGTCGCCCATCCGTTGGAGGAAGCCGCGCTGGCCCCGTCGTCGGGAGCCGCGATGACGACGACGCCCAAAGCGAGCACAACGCAGATCGTCAGGAGCCGATTCTTGAGTGACATTCGTCCTCCGCTATCGGTCGTCGGTTTCGATCCTGGGCGTCCGCCCCGGGCGCGACACAGTGGGACCCTGCAGTTCCCCTGACATCGACACGGCCGACGAAAGACTTGATACTTCGGACCTGGCAACAATCCCCGTTTGGACCGCAATCGGTCGCGGCGACGACCGTGCTTCGTCGAGCACAGGTGACGCAACATCACCACGCGTGCTGATGGGCTCGTCAGCGTTCGACGATGCATCTCACACCGAGCCGCACAGTGCGCGTACCGTCATCGGCGTGGACTACGGGGTGGGAGCGATGTTCTTCTCCACCAAGGTGGTGTGGCAGCCCGGGCATCGTGGCGCGTCCACGACTGTTCTCGAGCCGGCCGATGGCGAGGTGTTGCACGCGATGCACTCTGCGACCGGGCTGAGAGGTCCGACGATGTGCGGCGTCGAGGCAACAAGAGTCAGGGGCTCGTGGAGCGCAGACACACCGCTCGAGAAGTGTGGGTTGTGCCAGAACGCGATCGACCAGGACGTCATCGACTTGCGTACGGTGAGCGCCCTCGAGAGCGGCGAATGATCACGTCGCCTCTCGATGCATTCCCCGGAGCCGGTCGACGATCGATGGACGGTTGTCCGCTTCACGGCTCGCCAATGTCGATCGACCGCCTTCACTTTCGCGGCGCGAGCGTCCTGCAGCCAATCGAGGCACTGGCAGCAGATCCGCAACTCTGAGTGGCGGTGCAGCTGCAGCTCCCCCACCCGCACGCGGGGCGAGCGTCCGCATGACTCCCCCGTCGACAACTGGGGACCTTCGGCCCTGTATGCCATAGGTCGACCGGCGCACGCTCGTGAGGACCCACAGCGAAAGGCGGACTCCATGGCCTTGGCATTGAGTTGTGCGCTCATCGCTATCTGCACGCTCGTCCGATTGGTTGGGCAACGCGCCGACGATGCAGAGGAAAGACGCTCGCGACGTCAATGGCAGGTGATGTGTGAAGCACTCGGTCTCGAAGACTTCGCCGCAGACTTCGACGAGCCCTCGATCCCGTCGCTTCCCGGAACATCGAAGTCCCGCCTCTCCGCCGAGGGCGAGGCCTTCGCGTCGAGCTGAACCGCTCAGCGACCCTTGCCCGGCAGGATGCGATAGGCGTCGTCCAGCCCCGACTGTGCGCTGTGCTCACCCGCGTTTTCCCCTGATCGTGCGCCAGCGTGAGACACACAGTTATCGCATGGACGAAGTGCGGATCGAGCCGGATTCGAAGGTCGCGTCCTCCGCCGAGAGCGGCGGAGCTACAGCCCGGGACGACGGGTTCGGGCGAATCGAGCTGAACAGGCGGTCAACGAACCCGACGCGCCGTTCAGCCCGTGACGAACTAATGCCGCTCCACACTTCACACAGATTCCTCGGCGCATCGCCGCAATGCGCTACCGGCTTCGGCGCGCCGACACAGTCACCGCTATGCCCCGGCCAGCCCCTTGAGAAGGGCCCGCGTGCGATGACGCGATGCCGATCGATCCTCGCCGACAGGGAACGGCGCCGCCCACACGTCCGTCGCGCCGAGGTCGAAGAGCGCTTGGATCTCGCCGCCACGGACGCTTCGTCACCGACGATCGCCGCGTCTCCGGGCCCTGCCGCCCCACCGATGTCGAGGAGTCGGCGGTAGTTCGCGGTCGTGCCACCGCCCGAAAGTCCGATGCGCATGGCGAGACCCTACGGCGGGGTGTCGACAGGACCCCAGCCGTCACGAGCAGCGCGTGACCGCCCGCGTCCACTTCTTCTGGCTCGCGCTGGTCGTCTGGTCCGTGTGGATGTGCGTCGTCGTCTTGTGTCCGTCGCCCGAGGCGGGACCAAGACCTGGCAGCACTGCGCGCTGACTCACCGCGCCGCGAACCGCCCCTCACGACACCGCAGCACCAAGGCTCGACGACCGTTCTGGGCAGGCACCCAGGGTGGCGAAGCACTGGTCCATCCCCTCGACGAACATATCCACGTCGGGGCACGTCTCAGGGTCGGACGTGATGCCAACCGCCAACGTTCCGTCATAGGAGAGGATCGCGACCTCGAGGGACATGTTCCCGCCCAATGGCACCAGTGGGTACACCTCGAGCATGCGGGCTCCGAGAGCGTAGAGAGGCGAGCGCGGCCCGGGAACGTTGGTCACCACCAAGTTCACGAGCGGCTGGCGGTGCACCGTGCTCTGGATGACTGCGGCCACGCACGGTGGGAGCACGTCAACGGCTCGCAGCAGCACATCGGTCGTCTCCGCTTCGGTGCTCGCCTTCAAGGACTTCGTCGTCGCCGAGACCCGCAAGAGCCTTTCGACAGGGTCACCGATGCCGACCGGGATGGGCGTCAACAGGGCGCCGACGCGATTGCCGAGCGCGATCGTCTCGGCGGGATCGCGGAGCGACACCGGGACGAGAGCTCGTACCGACTGGGTGCTCGGCACGGTCTCGCCGCGCGCCACGAAGAGGGCACGCAACCCGCCGGCTACCGCGGTGAGCACGACGTCGTTGACCGTCGCGCCCGCGAAGCTTCCGGCCCCCTTCACGTCGGCGAGCCGATAGCGCAGCAGCGACAGCTGACGCCGCGACCCGATCGGCTGGTTGAGCGACGTGCGGGGCGCCATGAAGCCGCCGCCGTCGGCGGCCGTGCGCAGCGCCGAGACGATGTCGGCCGTGCGCCGTGCAACGTCGGCCGGGCGCAACAGCGATTCGGCCGCCTGCGCAGCGACGGAGAGCGGCGCCATCACGAGGTCCCGCAGCGCGTCGCTCACCAGCGAAGCCGCGGACGGTGGTGCCACCGGTGTCCACTCTTCGGGCTCTGATGGAGGGGTGTCGGCTGTGGAGTCGAGCAAGACGAGCGAGATGTCGATACCGGAGACGCCGTCGACCATCGCGTGATGCGCGCGTTCGATGAGCGCCACGCTTCCATCTCGCAAGCCGGTGACGAACTGGAAGTGCCAGAGCGGCACCGACCGGTCGAGCGGCTCCATGAACACCTCCTCGGCGAGCCTGAGCAGCGCCTCCTCATCGCCGGGCGCGCCGAGCCCGACGACGTCCACGTGGTTCGCGACGTCGAAGTGCTCGTCGTCCACCCAGACCGGCCGCCCGATCCCGAACGGGACTGTTGCGATCCGCTGGCGCAACCGCGGCAGCAGACCGAGCCGCGCCTCGATGCGCGCCCTGACCTCGTGCAGACGGAACTTTCCGTCCTCGTCGAGCAGCGGCCCGCCTTCGAAGATCGCAAGTGACGCCACATGCAGAGGCGTGCGGGCCGCCTCGATGGCGAGGTAGGTCTCGTCGACGACTCCGAGGCGCTGGCCGTTCATGACGCTGTCCAGGCGGACGATGCCGCGCTCTTCGTTCCGATCGCAGTCACCTCGTCGAAGCTGTCCCGGAAGCACGAGACCAACAAGTCAGGATCGGGGACCGCGGCGAGATCCGACGCGACGCCGATGCAACAGGTGTCGACGTGGGACAGGAGCGTGATGGACAAGGCCGCCCCGGTCGGCGGCGAGAACCCCCAGATCCGCTCGACGCGCGCGCCGCCGAGGTAGGCGGGTTCGCGGAACCCTGGGACGTCGACCGCTCCGATGTCGACGTTCTTCAACATGGCTCCGAAGACCCGCGCGAGCACGGGAGGGGGAAGACGGTCGAGAAGGTCAGCGAGCACAGAAGTGAGACCGACCGCCGGCTCCGCGCGCCACTTGCGTGCGATGGCACCGGCGATGCGAGCACGGAACGCGGGATCGGGGTCGTCGATCGGCAGGATGAATCGCACCGGCGTGAAGCGATTTCCCCCTGGCGGATCACCGTCGCGGCGCAGGTTGATCGGCATCGTGACCCGCACGGCCGGCAAGGCGTAGCCCAGCCGGCTGTGGAACTCGTGGAGGCCACCGCCGACACCGGCGAGGAAGACATCGTTGATCGTCCCGTCCACCGCCTTCGCCGACGCTCGCATGCTCGCCAACGGCACCTCGAGCACGTCGAAGCGGCGATCGAGGCTCCGGCCGCGCAGCACGGGCGACAACGGCTCGGACGCGGGAGCGAGCATCCGGGCGACCGACCGACTGAAGCGCGCGGCGTCGGTCGCGGACGCGCCCCGGCTGCGTCATCGCCCGCATCCCGGCCAGGCCCGACTGGAGCAGGCGCTCGATCGGGCCAGCTGAGCTCGTGATCCCCGCAGCAGGGGCGGTGGGCACGTCCACCCGCGGTCCGCCGTGGCGGGCGCAGTCGAACACGTCGCCGGCGAGCTCCATGCCGCCGACCCCATCGGTCATCGTGTGGTGGAACTTCCACACAAACGCCCCGCGCCCCCCTCGAGGCCGTCGACGACCGTGCACTCCCAGAGCGGCCGGGCCGGATCAAGCGCACACGATGCGATCGGGGCGACGAGGTCCAACAGCGCGCGGAGGTCGCCGGGAGAAGGCGCCGCCACCCTGCGGATGTGGTAGTCGAGCGAGAAGCCGGGATCGTCCGCCCAATGCGGCGCATCACCGGGCCCGCCCGAGACGATGCGTTGGCGGAGCCGGGGCAGCCGCTCAGTCGCGTGTTCGAACGTGGCTCGTGCCCCCTTCCAGTCGGGTTCCTGGTCGAGCAATCCGACCGCGACCACCACCGACCTCAGCAGCGGGTCTCGCTCGATTCGCCACATCACTCGATCGGACGCCGAGAGCTGAGAGGGAAACGACGTGATCTGAGGCATGACTCAACTCCTCGAAGTCGATCTCGTGCCCAGCGTCCTGCCATGAGGCCGCGCACACCAGGGCCGAAGGTCTCGTCGTGGGCAAGTGGGGACTTAGGCCTCTGGGCCGCGTCGGGGACGCTTCGTACGGTGACCTGAGAGTGCGAACTGAACGGGGGTCGTGATGAATCGACTGGCAGCGTTCTTGGTTCGTCGCCCCGTCTTGGTGCTCACCTTCTCCTTGATCGCTCTGGTCGGGCTGGCGTTGGGGCGTGTCGAAGATCGAATTCCGGACGAGTCAGGACACCTTGGTCTCACCGACCACCCAGGTGTTCAAGGACAACGTCCGGTACGAGGACGAGTTCGGCGGCGAGACGATGCTCGTCCTGTTCAGCGGCGACCCAGTCGGGTTGTTCTCGGACGAGAACATCGTGGCGCTCCAGGACCTCGAAGCCGAGCTGCGGGCGACGGATGGCGTCGCGACAGTGGTCGGGCCCTTACACCGCGGTGCGCTACGCCGCCGACCAGCTCGCGGCCGCACCTGGTCTGCTCACCGACGCCATCGCCCGCGCCGATGACCCCGCCGCAGCGCAGGCCCGCGTCGCGGCTGAGGCCGAGCGGTTGACGGCCGCCGGCGAGCAGTCGCTCTCCAATCCGAAGTTCGTACGCTTCTTGATCTTCACCGGCGACGGCGCGGTGCGTCCGGCCCAGCTGAACGCATTCCCCGACCGGGACCATGCCCTGATCGTGGTGCGACTCACGGGGAACGCGTCCATCGACGAGTCGGCACGGGCCGCTCAGGCGGTGAAGGACGTCGTCGCCGGGTACCACTTCACGGACCAACAGCTCCTCGCGACGGGCACCCCGGTGCTCCTCGGCGAGATCAACTCGTACCTGCAGGGCGGCATGTTGACGCTCGGCCTGATCGCTCTGTTGGTCATGGTCGTCGTCCTCGCCCTCGCGTTTCGGGTCCGCTTGCGC
Organism: uncultured Acidimicrobiales bacterium; assembly: GCA_963739555.1. Taxonomy (GTDB): domain Bacteria; phylum Actinomycetota; class Acidimicrobiia; order Acidimicrobiales; family DATKAS01; genus DATKAS01. The sequence goes on from CAVUAV010000019.1 coordinate 33,704, forward strand.
CTGCTGCCCCTCGCGGTCATGGCGCTCGCGACCGCGGCGGCTCTGGGAGCAGCCGGATTCGTCGGCGTCCCTCTCTCTCTCGTCACGATCTCGGGCTTTCCGATCTTCATCGGTCTGGGAGTCGACTTCGCCATCCAGATGCACAACCGTTACGTGGAGCAGAGAGGCGAGGGGGACACACCGGAACAGGCCGCGAACGTCGCGGTGGCGCGGATGGGACCACCGCTGCTCGTCGCGATGGCTGCTGGCGCGTTCGGGTTCCTCGCCCTGCGCCTGTCGCCGGTTCCCATGATCCGCGACTTCGGGCTGCTGTTGGGCATCGGGGTCGTGGTGCTCGTGGTCGCGGCTGTGCTGTTGCCGGCGACGATCCTGCTGTTGATGGACCGACGGCGGCCTCGGGCACCGGCATCGACTCAGGCGCGCACCGGATCCATCGAGCGTGGTGTGCGGCGGCTCACGACGCTGGGTGTCGTGCCGGTGGTCGGGGTGCTGGCGGTAGGAGTCGTGGTCGCCGCGGCAGGGTTCGCGGTCGAGGGTCGCATGCCGATCGAGACCCAGCCCGAGCGATGGGTGTCACCGACGAGCAGTGCCGTGCGAGACCTCACGGCGCTGCGGAACGCCATCGGCTTCTCCGATGAGCTCGGGATCGTGATCAGAGCGGACGACGTCACCTCGGACGACGTCGTCGAGTGGATGTACCGCGTCCAGACCGAGGAGCTGAAGCGGCATCCGGGTCAGCTCCTGCAGGCGGCGAGCATGCCCGGCATCGCGGCCGATGTCGTCGGCATGACTCCGACTGGAAACGACGTGCGCACGCTGCTCGACATCGCTCCTCGTGACATCGAAGCCTCCCTCGTGAGCGCAGACCGGCACGCCGCGAACCTCGTCTTCCCGGTCGGCGCGATCTCACTCACCGAGCGCAACCGCCTGATCGAGTCGATCAGAGCTGACCTCAGCGGTGATCTGACCCCACCCGCCGGCGTCACCGCCACGCCGTCGGGCTTGGCCGTGATCGGCATCGAGCTGGTGCACGGGATGGAGGCCAACCGAAGCCGGCTCACGTTGGCAGCGCTGGTGATCGTTGCCTTGTGGCTCGTCGCGCGCGGCAAGCTCCGTCCCCGCGCGATCCTCCCGCTGGTGCCGATCGCGATCGCAGTCGGCATCTCCACGTTCATCGTCTGGGCGATGGGAATCGAGCTGACGCCGCTGACGACCGTCGCGGCGCCGCTGGTGATCGCCGTCGCGACAGAGTTCACGATCCTTCTCGAGGCCCGCTACTCCGAGGAACGTCGAGCTGGGCGGAGCCCCGACGAGGCTGTGAGTGTGGGGCTGCCCCGCATCGGTCGCGCGTTCGTGGCGTCCGGCCTGACCCTGATCGGCGGGTTCGCGGTGATGGCCCTGTCGCCCATGCCGCTGCTGCGTGACTTCGGCATCGTCGTGGCCATCGACGTCGTGATCGCCCTCGCCTGTGCGCTCGTGATCATGCCCGCACTCCTGCGGTGGACCGATCGGCCCGGCCGACCTCGGACGGTCGAACCGGCGACGGCTCGCGACGACGAACCCCACCAGGCGGTCGCGGCCACCTCCGAGGCGTCAGAGCTCACTCGTCTCTGAGGATGCGAGTCCATTCGATCCGCGGCGACAGGCAGTCAGCGACCCTTGCCCGGCAGGATGCGATAGGCGTCGTAGACGCTGTCGATCTGACGGATCGTGCTGATCACCGAATCGAGATGCTGCGGGTCGGCGAGCTCGAACTCGAAGCGCATGCGAGAGATGCGGTCGTTTCCGGTCGAGGTCGAGCAGGCGATGATGTTGACGTGCTGATCGGACAGCGCGTCGACACGTCGCGCAGCAGCCGCGAGCGGTCGAGCGCCTTCACCTCGATCGCGGCGATGAAGCACCGTGTCGGCCTCGCCGTCCCACTCGACGTCGATGAGTCGGTCGCTCTGGCCGGTCGACAGCGACACCGCGTTGGCGCAGTCGGCGCGGTGCACCGACACCCCACGACCACGCGTGACGAAGCCGACGATCTCGTCGCCCGGCACCGGCGTGCAGCACCGCGACAGGCGCACCATCACGTCGTCGAGGCCCTCGACGTGGATGCCCGCGTTGTCGGTGCGCTTGCTGCTTGCCGCGGCGTGCGGATGGAGACCGGCAGGCGCTCCTCGGTCTCCTCCTCGCCCTCGCGCAGGATGCGCCCGATCCGCTGGGCTATCGCCGAGCCCGAGACACGTGGTTGTCGCCGATCGCGGCGTAGAGGCCCTCGAGGTCGGCGTAGCTCATCGAGACGGCCGTCTTCTCGAGGACGTCGGTGCTCAGGAGCTTCTGCACCGGCAAGCCCTCGCGGCGCATCGCCTTGACGAGCTCCTCCCGACCGGTCTCGATCGCGTCTTCGCGCCGCTCACGCGAGAACCACTGACGGATCTTGTTGCGCGCCCGGGGCGAGACCACGATCTTGAGCCAGTCGCGTGACGGCGCCGCGCCCTCGACCTTCGAGGTGAAGATCTCGCACGTGTCACCCGACGAGCAGGGTCGAGTCGAGCGGGACGAGCCGCCCGTTGACCCGCGCGCCGATGCACGAGTGCCCGACCTCGGTGTGCACGGAGTATGCGAAGTCGATCGGCGTCGCGCCCCGCGGCAGCGTGACGACCCTGCCCTTCGGCGTGAAGACGAAGACCTCGTCCTGATCGAGGTCGATCTTCAGGTTCTCCATGAACTGGGCGGGATCGCTCGTCTCCTGCTGCCAGTCGACGATGCGGTTGAGCCACGCGATGTCAGAGGCCGGCGTGTTCTCCTTGTAGCTCCAGTGCGCGGCGACACCGAACTCGGCGCGCTGATGCATCTCGCGCGTGCGGATCTGCACCTCGAGCGGCTTGCCTCCGGGCCCCACCACCGTCGTGTGCAACGACTGGTAGAGGTTGAACTTCGGCATCGCGATGTAGTCCTTGAACCGCCCTTGCACCGGCTTCCACGTCGCGTGGATCGAGCCGAGCGCTGCGTAGCAGTCCTTCACCGTGTCGACGATGACCCGGATGCCGACGAGGTCGAAGATCTCGTCGAACTCGCGGCCCTTCACGACCATCTTCTCGTAGATGCTCCACAGGTGCTTCGGCCGCCCCGTCACCTCGGCCGTGATGCGCAGCTCCGCGAGGCGCGTCGCGGACCTGATCGAGCAGCGAGTCGAGGTAGCTCGTCGCGCTCGGGCGACCGGGTCGAGACCATGTGGTCGATCTCGGCGTAGCGCTTCGGGTGCAGCGACGCGAACGCGAGGTCTTCGAGCTGCTGCTTCATCTCCTGCATGCCGAGGCGATGCGCCAGCGGCGCGTAGATGTCGAGCGTCTCCTGCGCGGTGCGCTGCTGCTTGTGCTCGGGGAAGGCCGCGATCGTGCGCATGTTGTGCAGCCGGTCGGACAGCTTGATGATGAGGACCCGCAGGTCCTTGGCCATCGCCACGAGCATCTTGCGCATCGTGGCGGCCTGCTGCTCCTCCTTCGAGTCGAAGCGGATGCGCTCGAGCTTGGTGACGCCGTCGACGATCGAGGCGACTTCGGCCCCGAACTCGCGCTGGACGTCGTCGAGCGTGACCGCGGTGTCTTCGACCGCGTCGTGCAGCAGCGCGGCCGACACCGTGGTGTCGTCGAGCCCGAGCTCGGCGACGATCGCGCGCCACCGCGACGGGGTGGTTGATGTAGCGCTCGCCCGACTTGCGGAACTGCTCGGCGTGCGCGGTCGCCGCGACCTCGTACGCCCGGGTGATGGTGGAGGTGCTCGCCTTCGGGTGCCGGGACCGGAACGCGGCGACGAGCGGCGCGACCTCGTCCGCCGGCGCGGCTGCCTGCCGCCGCCAGGGAAGCACCCGATCGACCGTTGCCACTGCTACCTCCTCCCCTCCCACTCCGTCATTCATAGGTGATCAGCGAGACCATCTCGTAACCGTCCAGGCGGTGCCGCCCGCCGAGGAACCCGAGCTCGATGAGGAACCCGAGCCCGACGACCAATCCTCCGAGTGCTTCGACGAGCCGGATCGTCGCGGCCGCCGTGCCTCCCGTCGCGAGCACGTCGTCGATGACCAGGACTCGCTGGTCGGCCAGCACCCCGTCACGGTGGATCTCGAGGCGGTCGGTGCCGTACTCGAGCTCGTAGTCCTCGCTGGCGATCTCGGCCGGGAGCTTGCCGGGCTTGCGCACGGGCACGAAGCCGGCGCCGAACCGGTAGGCGACAGGCGCGGCGAGGATGAACCCCCGCGCTTCGATGCCGACCACCCGATCGACCTCGACGCCGGCGAAGTGGTCGGCGATGGCGTCGATCGAGAAGCGGAACGCGTCAGCGTCGGCCCACAGCGGCGTGACGTCCTTGAAGACGATCCCCGGCTTCGGGAAGTCGGGCACGTCGCGAACCAGGCTCTCGAGCCACATCGCGTCGACCGTCATCACTCGAGGCTACCGCCGAGGCTGCTGACCCCAGCGACTCGCCCGCGGAGTGAGCTCAGCGCTTCTTCTTCTTGCGCGGGCGAGGAGGATGGCCGAGCGCGGTGCCGGTCGACGCGCCTGTCGCAGTCCCCGTTGGCGACGGAGCGCGGGCAACGCCGGGTGTCGCAGCGCCAGCGCGGCCCGGCGCCGAGGTGGTGGCACCGAGAGTCGCGACCGCGGTCGCCGCCGGGATCGTGGAGAGCGCCGTCGTGCTGCCGAACTTGGCCTTGAGCGCCTTGTAGCGAGGCTCGCGCTCCTTGAGCGCAGCCAGGATCGGCGTGGCGATGAAGATCGACGAGTACGAGCCCGTGATGAGGCCGACGAGCAGCGCGAGCGCGAAGTCCTCCAAGGCGGTCGCGCCCATCAGGATCGACCCGACGAAGAGAAGCGACATGACGGGCAGCACGGCGCAGAGCGTCGTGTTGAGCGAGCGGGCGAGCACCTGGTTCATGCTGAGGTTCACGACGTCGCCGTACGTGGCGCGGCCCGTGGCGAGCACCCGGCGGGTGTTCTCGTGCACCTTGTCGAACACGACGATCGTGTCGTAGAGCGAGAAGCCGAGGATCGTGAGGAACGCGATCACGGTCGCGGGCGTGACCTCGAACCCGAAGAGCGAGTACACCCCGACGCTGATGAGCACGTCGTGCGCCACCGCGGCGAGCGCGGCGACGGCCATTCGCCACTCGAACCGGACCGTGATGTACAGGGCGAGCACGATGAAGAAGATGATGAGCGCGCGTATCGCCTTGTGGGTGATCTCGGCACCCCACGTCGGGCCGATCGACGTGAAGCTCACCTCGCCGATGTCGACCTGCGCGTTGTCGGCGAGCGTCTGTCGGACGCCGCTCGAGGTGACGCCGGTCTGGGGCCCGGCCTGCACGCGGATCCGCTCACCGTCTGCGCCGCGCAGGGTCTGGATCTTCCCGTCGCTTATGCCGTAGTGCTCGAGCGTGCTGCGCGTCTCGCTCACGCTCGTCTTCGCAGCCGGGAACTCCCAGGCGACGCCGCCCTCGAACTCGATGCCGAGGTTCAGCCCGCGCGTGAACAGCGAGAGCAGGCTGACGAGGATGACCACACCAGAGATCGCGAAGCCGATGCGGCGCTTGCCGACGAAGTCGAAGTGGGTCTCGCCGTGGTAGAGGCGGTGCAGCACGCCCCGCGCGATCGCTTGGGCTCGGGTGCTTGCTCGTCTTCCGGACGGACGTCGAGGTCGGTCATCGGGATGCCCCCACGAGCGGCTTCTCGTCCGTCTCCATCGCCTCACCGCGGTGGACGCCGAGCACGTCGGGCCCGGCAAACGCCTTGCTGCGGCTCATGAGGATCACGGCGGGCCTCGTGAAGAAGAACGAGACCAGCATGTCGAGCAGCGTCGAGAGGCCGAGGAAGAAGGCGAAACCTCGCACCGAGCCGACCGTGAAGTACCAGAGGATCGCGGCGCCGATGAGCGATGCGCTGTCGGCGGCCAAGATCGTGCGGTAGGCGCCCGAGAAGCTGCGCTCCGCCGACGACCGGAGCGTGCGTCCGAGGCGCACGTCATCCTTCAGACGCTCGAAGTAGACGACGTACGAGTCGACGGTGACGCCGATCGACACGATGATGCCGGTGATGCCGGCGAGCGTGAGCGCGAGGCCCCGCGACTCCCCGAGGTACGAGACGATCGACCAGAGCAGAGCCCCTGAGATGAGCAGACCGCATGGCACGACGAGGCCGAGTCGCCGGTAGTAGATGAGCATGAAGAGCACGACGAGCAGCAGCCCGATGATGCCCGAGACGATGCCGGCACGCAGCGAGTCCTGACCGAGGCTCGCCGACACCGTCTGCACGGCTTGAGGCACGAGCGGCACGGGCAGCGAGCCGTAGCGCAGCACGAGGGCGAGGTTCTTCGCCTCACGCTCGCTGAAGTTGCCGGTGATCTGGATCTGGTCACGGGTGAACGTCGGCGTCTGCACGACCGGCGACGACTTCACCACGCTGTCGAGCACGATCGCGATCTGCCCGGTCGGGCACGTGGCATCACGGTTGAAGCAGCGCGTCGCGAGCTGGTTCCACCCGTCGATGCCGACCGTCCCCGACTTCATCGTCAGGTGGACGCTCCACTGCCCGCTGCTCGGGTCGACGCGGGCTTCCGCGGTCTCGACACCGGCGCCCGTCAGCGCTGCGGGACCGAGCTGGTACCGGGCCACAACGGCGTTGCTGCGATCCTTCTGCTCCAAGACGACCGTCTTCGTCGGGTCGTCCTGGTCGGCCGGCGTCGTCGGGATCGCCTGCGAGGCAGCCGCGGTGGTGCTCGCGCTGGCGTCGGTGCTCGAGGCGCTCGCGGCCGTGGTCGACGAGCCGGGGACCGTCGTAGTCGCCGCCCGCGACCGTGGTGGTCGAGCCGGGCGTGACGCTCGCGGTGGGCACCGGCGTCGACGCGTCGGGCGGCAAGTTCTGCAGCGTCGGTCTGAAGCGCAGCTCTGCGGTCTGGCCGACGAGCGACAGTGCACGGTCCTGGTCCTTCACGCCCGGGAGCTCGACGAGGATCGAGTTGCCCTGCCGAGTGATCTCAGGCTCGGCGACGCCCAGCGCGTCGACACGATTGCGGATGATCTCGATCGCCTGGTCGAGCACGCCGCTGTCCACCGACTCCTTCGGTTGCAACACGACCGACGCGCCGCCCTGCAGGTCGAGGCCGAGCTGAGGCTTGTTTCCGACCAGGAGGGTCAGGCCGAGCGCGATCACCGCGACCGCGATCGTGATCACCAGTGAGAGGACGAGGCTCCGGCGCATGGTCAGGTGTTGTCGTGCGCGTCGTCGGCGTCAAACGGCTCATCGTGCTCGTCGGCCGACCCGCTCTTGTCAGTGCTCTTGCCAGTGGTCTTCTCGGTGCTCTTGTCGTTGCTCTTTCCAGCGCTCTTGCCACCGCTCGTCGCGGTGCTCGGGCCGGTCGTCGGGGCCGCGCCCTTCGTCAGGATCCGTGAGACGGCGCCGCGCGCCATGCGCATCTCGATGCCCTCGGCGACTTCGATGAGCAAGGTGTCGTCCTCGAGCTCGGTGACGATGCCGTAGATGCCCGACGACGTCATGACCTCGTCGCCGACCTCGGTCTCGCGAACCAGCGCCTGCTGCTCGCGCACCCGCTTCTGCTGCGGACGGATCAGGAGGGCGTACATGAGCCCAAAGGTGACGGCAAGAAGAAGAAGTGCGCCCACGGGGAAGGGTCCAGAGAGTTCGGCGATGGAGCGTTGAGCAGGCTAGTCCGGGGCAGCACCTCGATCACATCACCTGAGCGGCCTCAGCGATCCCAGGTGGCCCTCACGTCAGCTCGAAAGGCCTCGAACGTGCCCTGCTCGATCGAGGCCCGCATGCGATCGACGAACCGCAGCAGCCAGCCCACGTTGTGCAGGGTGAGCAGGCGTCGGGCAGTGGGCTCGTCGGTCGTGAGCAGGTGGCGCACGTAGCCCCGGGAGTAGCGCGCCGAGACCGGGCTCGGTGAGGAATCGTCGATCGGGCTGTCGTCCCGCGCGATAGCCGGCGTTCCGCAGGTTGATGCGGCCGCGGTCGGTGAGCACCGTGCCGTGGCGGCCGAGCCGGCTGGGAAGCACGCAATCGAAGAGGTCGACCCCGACCGCGACCGACTCGACCAACGACACGGGGTCGCCCACTCCCATCAAGTAGCGGAGACGATCGGCGGGCAGCTCGTCGGTGGCCGCCGCGAGCGCGGGAAGCATCTCGTCGCGCGTCTCGCCGACCGACAGCCCGCCGATGCCGTAGCCACCGAACCCGATGTCGACCGCGCGGCGGGCGCTCTCCCTGCGCAGCTCGACGTCGACGCCCCCTTGCACGATCCCGAAGAGCGCTTGTCCCTCGCGCCGATGCGCCGCTGCCGCGCGCGCGCGCCCAGCTCGCCGTGCGTTCCACCGCGAGCCGCACGACCTCGGGAGGCGACGGCAACGGAGGGCACACGTCCAACGCCATCTGGATGTCGGCGCCGAGTGCCTCCTGCACCTCGACCGCACGCTCGGGCGTGAGCCGGTGCGTGCTGCCGTCGTACACCGAGCGAAATGTGACGCCGTCGTCGTCGACCTGCGGCGAGAGCGAGAACACTTGGAACCCGCCGGAGTCGGTGAGCACGTGCCCGTCGAAGCTCATGAACCCGTGCAGCCCGCCGAGCGCGGCGACGGTGTCCGCGCCAGGGCGCAACATGAGGTGGTAGGTGTTCGCGAGCACGACCTGCACCCCGAGCTCTCGCAGGTCGTCCGCGGCGAGGTGCTTCACGGCGCCACGAGTGCCGACCGGCATGAAGCAAGGAGTGCGGATCTCGCCCCGCGGCGTGCGCGCGGTCGTGGCGCGGGCACCACCGTCACGCGCGGTCACCGCAAGGGTGATGGGTGCGTCGACCATCAGCGAGCGGCGTGACGATCGAGGAGCATCGCGTCGCCGAACGACAGGAAGCGATAGCCGTCTTCCTTCGCGAGGTCGTAGATGGCACGCCACCGCGGGCCGATGAACGCGTCGACGAGAAGCAACAACGACGAGCGCGGCAGATGGAAGTTCGTCATGAGCAGGTCGACGACCTGCCAGTCGAAGCCGCCGTGGATGAAGAGCGAGGTGTCCCCCGAAAGCGGTCCGCGGGCCGCGGACTCGAGCGCCCGGACACTCGTCGTCCCGACGGCGACGACGCGGCGCGCGGCTGCGCAGGCGTCGAGCGTCTCGGCCGGCACGCGGTACTCCTCACGGTGGATCACGTGATCCTCGGGGCGGTCCGCGACGACGGGACGGAACGTGTCGAGGCCCACGACGAGCTCGACGGTGCGGACCTCGATGTGACGAGCACGGCATCGCTGCAGGAGCCCGGGCGTGAGGTGCAACCCCGCGGTGGGTGCCGCGACCGAACCGGGACGGGACGCGTACACCGTCTGGTACCGCTCGGGATCGTGGAGCGGCGTGTGGATGTAGGGCGGCAAGGGCATCGTGCCGTGACGATCGAGCGCGTCGAGCGGGTCGTCGGCGAGCAGCCGGACTCGCACGCCGCCGGTGTCGTCGAGCCGCTCTCCGATCTCCACCGCGAACTCGTCTCCCGCGGGATGCACCGAGCGCAACACCTCGCCGACGCCGAGGCGCCGCGCCGGACGCACGAGCGCGTGCCATCCCCCGCCTTCGAGAGGACGGACGAGGAAGACCTCGACGTTGCCGCCCGTCGCGCGACGCACTCGAAGCCGCGCCGGGATCACCCGCGTGTCGTTCACGACGAGCACGTCGCCGGGCTCGAGCAGGTCCGGCAGGTCTGAGACGAGACGATGGTCGGGAGCACTCGTCGCACCGCGGTCGACGAGCAAGCGAGCCGAGTCGCGCGGTTCGGCGGGAACCTGCGCGATGCACGCCGGAGGCAGGTCGTACTCGAACGCCCGCATGGGCGCTGCCTCGTCTGTGGCCACCGCGGCCGGATGGTAGTTGCGGGTTGCTCGGTCTCGATCCAGGTCTATGGTCCGGGCATGGCGATCACGACGCGCACCGACCAGCTCGCCGCCCACGACGGCGGCACGTTCGACGGCCACGTCTGGCTTCCCGATGCCGGCTCCGGTCCCGGTTTGCTGCTGCTCCAGGAGATCTTCGGCGTCGGGCCCTACGTGCGCTCGCGTCGCCGAGCGTCTCGCCGGCCAGGGCTACGTGGTGCTCGCACCGGACGTGTTCTGGCGCGTGCAGCGCAACTGGCAGGCCGACCACGACGAGAAGGGCCTCACCGACTCCATCGGACTGATGGGCAAGTTCGACTTCGTGCAGGGTGTCGACGACTGCGTGGCCGCGTTCGAGCACCTCGACGAGATGAGCGAGGTGACGCGAGGCACGGGTGTGATCGGGTTCTGCATGGGCGGGCTGCTCACGTACCACGTCGCTGCGGCGACCGAGCCGCAAGTCGCGGTGTCGTACTACGGCTCGAACATCGCGTCGTCACTCGACCTCTCGGGCAAGATCACGTGCCCGATCATCTTCCACTTCGGCGAGCGCGACGCCTACATCCCGATCGAGCAGGTCGATCAGATCAGGGTTGCGTTCGCGAACCGTGACGACGCGTCCGTGCACGTGCACGACGCGGGGCACGCGTTCGACAACCACGAGGCGCCGATGTTCTTCGATCCTGAAGCGGCCAAGGCCGCGTGGGCGATCACGTCGGAGTTCCTCTCGACGCATCTGCCGGTCTGATCGCGCGATCAGCCGTCGAAGAGCCCGGCCGCTCGTTGCACGACGGGCGGCGTGAGGCCGAGGTGCTCGTACGCGGCGCCTGACGCGATGCGCCCGCGCGGCGTGCGTTGCAACAGGCCCTGCTGCATGAGGAACGGCTCGTACACGTCTTCGACGGTCTCGGGCTGCTCGCCGACGCTGATCGCGAGCGTCGAGAGGCCGACCGGCCCACCGCCGAAGCGCTCGCAGATCACGCGGAGGATCGCCCGGTCGACCTTGTCGAGACCGAGGCGGTCGACGCCGAACAGCGCGAGGCCGTCGGACGCCACGCGCTCGATCGATCGTGCCGTCGCCTCGCACCTCGGCGAAGTCGCGCACCCGTCGGAGCAGCCGGTTCGCGATGCGAGGAGTGCCGCGCGCACGCCCGGCGATCTCGCCTGCGCCCTTCGTGTCGATGGGGACGCCGAGGATCGCAGCAGCACGAAGCACGATCGACTCGAGCTCGTCGGTTGCGTAGAAGTCGAGGCGAGCGACGAAGCCGAATCGGTCGCGGAGCGGCCCGGTGATGAGGCCCGTGCGCGTCGTCGCGCCCACCATCGTGAACCTCGGCAGCGCGAGGCGGATCGAGCTCGCCGCGGGGCCCTTGCCGACGACGATGTCGAGCTGGAAGTCCTCCATCGCGGGATACAGGATCTCTTCGACTGGTCGCCCCAGGCGGTGGATCTCGTCGATGAAGAGCACGTCGCCCTCGTCGAGCTTCGTGAGGATCGCCGCGAGGTCGCCGGCGCGCTCGAGCGCGGGACCCGACGTGACGTGCATGCGAACCCCGAGCTCGTTTGCGACGACCCCTGCGAGCGTGGTCTTGCCGAGCCCCGGCGGGCCGGCGAACAGGAGGTGGTCAGCGGCCTGACCGCGGCGTCGAGCGGCCTCGAGGATGATGCCGAGGTGATCTTTCAGCTCGCTCTGGCCGACGAACTCGTCGAGCGAACGAGGTCGCAGGCTGACTTCGAGCGCGAGCTCTGCCGGGTCTGACGCAGGCTCGAGAAGCTCCTCACGCATGGCTGCGCACCGACGCGAGGCGCTGCAGCGCTTCGCGCAGCAACGCGGCCGAGTCATCTCCGGGTTCGAGGTCGCGCATCGCGTCGCGCACCTCGTCGGGGCCGTAACCGAGGCCAGTGAGCGCGTCGCGGACGTCGGCCGCGACCGACGAGCCCACGTGCTCGCCCGACGAGCCCTGCAACGCAGTCAGGTCGAGGTCGGGCACCTCGAGCCGCGTCTTCAGGTCGATGAGGAGCCGCGCCGCGGTCTTCTTGCCGACGCCGGGCACTAGGCAGAGCGCGTCGGCATCGTCTGCCGCGACGGCTCGGCGAAGGTCGAGCGGGGCGTGCACGGCCATGATCGCCAACGCGAGCGCAGGACCGACACCGTGCGCTCCGAGCAGCGCCTCGAAGCACGATCGCTCGTCGCGCGCGAGGAAGCCGTAGAGCGTGTGCGCGTCCTCGCGGACGTGGTCGTGGATGTACAGGAACACCTCGCCGCCGGGATCGCCCACGAGGCTGAGCGTGCGCGGAGTGACCGACACTCGGTAGCCCACGCCGCTCACCTCGACGAGCACCTCGGCATCGGGCGAGCGCTCGAGCAACGTGCCGCGCAGTGAACCGATCATGGCCGCGAGCCGATCATGCGCGCTCGAGTCGAGCGCGCCATGGCGCCCATGCCAGATGGCACAGCGCGAGCGCGGCAGCGTCGGCCGCGTCGGGCGGGCTGGGCGGAGCCGAGAGGTTCAGCCGCGCCTGCACGAGGCGCTGCACCTGTGCCTTGGTGGCCGCGCCGTAGCCGACGACCGCCTCCTTCACCTGGTTCGGCGTGTACTGCACCACCTCGCACCCGACCGACGCCGCCTCGGCGAGGGCGAGGCCGCTCGCCTGGCCGACCGACATCGCGGTGCGCACGTTCACCTGGAAGAAGACGTGCTCGACGACCACGACGTCGGGCGTGAGCTCTGCGATCAGCCGATGGAGCTCGCCCCGGAGCTCGGCGAGCCGTCGCGGGAGCGGGTCGGAGGGTCGAGTGGTGAGCACGCCGAGCGCCGTGCACACCGGCTGAGGGCCCGATGCATCGACGGCCGCGTAGCCGCACCTCGACAGCCCCGGGTCGATGCCGAGCACGAACATAGGTTCGAACCTAGTGCGCTCCTGCCGGGTCGTCGGGGATGCCCAGCCGGGTCCGCAGGCCACTTCGCACGGCCGGCCACTCGCTGCGCGAGGATGCTGTAGAAGGCCGAGTCACGGGGCCACGCCCCGTCGTACGCCGGCATGTTCGCTCGCAGGACGCCGTCGAATTGGGCGCCGAGCCGGAGGATGGCGGTGCGCGACCGCTCGTTGCGCGCGTCGGTCTTCAGCGTGACCCGGCGCACGTGCCACACCTCGAACGCGTGCGTCAGCATCAGCAGCTTGGCCTCGGTGTTCACGGGCGTCCGCTGCGCGCTCGGCGCGAGCCAGGTCGACCCGATCTCGACGGCATCAGGGTCGGGACCGGCGAGGTCCCACGGCCAGCGCTCGATGTTCATGAACCGAGTCGAACCGAGCACCTCGCCGTCTCCGGCTCGAGTCGTCGCGAAGGGCACCGCGGTTCCGGCATCCCGGTCGGCCAGGGCTTTGGCGACGTAGCGCTCTGCGTCGTCGGGCCCGTCGGGCACCCACGTGAGACCGAACGTGGAGCGGTCGCCGGCTGCTGCCCGCGCAAGGGCAGAGGCATGGCTCGGCTCGAGGGGGACGAGGACGCACGTGCGTGCCCGAGAGCTGCAGAAGTCCCACTCGCCCAGCCTGCCGCGAATTGGGGCAGCGCTCCGCGCTGCCCTGAATCGGGGCCTGCGGGTGCCGATATGCCATGCATGGCCCTCGTGACCTCCGAGTCGGCTGCGGCCGGCTCGAGCCCCGCGGCCGTCGCCGCTCCGGTCGCCGTCAGCCTCGACCACGTTCGCCGCGGCTTCGGGGAGAAGCCCGCGCTGGTGGACCTCTCGATCAGCGCGCCGAGCGGCACGATCACCGTCCTCCTCGGTCCGAACGGTGCGGGCAAGACGACCGCGGTGCGGATGATCACCGGCGCGTTGTCGCCCGAAGCCGGCACCGTGCACGTGTTCGGACTCGACCCGTCAGCCGACGGCGAAGCAGTGCGACGCCGCTGCGGAGTCGTGGCCGCGAAGCCCGCGCTCTACGACCGCCTCAGCGGATACGACAACCTCGCCTACAGCGCTGCGCTCTACGGCGTCAGCAACGCGGGCATCGGCGCAGCGGCCGAGCGCTTCGGCATCGCGGCCGCGCTCGATCGGCAGGTGGGCGGCTACTCCACCGGCATGAAGACGCGGCTCGCGCTCGCTCGATCGGTGCTCCACGATCCAGAGCTGCTGCTCTACGACGAACCGACATCGGGCCTCGACCCCGAGTCGTCTGTCGCGGTGCTCGAGCTGATCCACGAGATGGCCGGCGAGGGGCGCACCGTCATCATGTGCACCCACTTGCTCCTCGAAGCGGAAGGGCTCGCCGATCAGGTCGTCGTGCTCGAAGGCGGGCGTGACGTGATCGCGGGTCCTCCGGCTGAGCTCACTCGCCGGTATTGGCCGGACACGATCGTGAAGATCGCGGCGACCGACCCGTCCGCGCTCACCGCGCTCAGGGGACAGCCCGGCGTGCTCGGCGTCGACCTCCACGATGGCGAACCCGCGACCGTTCGACTCGACGACATCGCCCGAGTGCCTGACCTGGTCGACGTCCTCGTGGCGACGGGAACACGCGTGACGCGCGTCGAGCCGTTCACGCCGACGCTCGAAGACCTCTACTTCGCGGTTCGGGGGATGCGGCAATGAGCTGGTTCAGAGTGAAGACGATCGCGCGCACCGACCTGAAGCAGCTCGCTCAGGCCCGGGACTTCTGGGGACCGATGGTGATCCTCGGCAGCGTGTTCTTCGTGTTCGTGCCCCTCGTGCTGCTCCTTGCGATCACGCATGTCGGCGACATCCACGCCGTGCAACAAGTGAGCCAGGCGCTCGATCTCCTTCCGCCGAAGGCGCAGGCCGCGATCCGAGGCACCAGTGACTCGGCGCGGACCTCGTACGCGCTGGCGGTGTACCTGTTCGCCCCCGTCGCCGTCGTCGTGCCCCTCACGATCGCGACAGCGGTCGGCGCGACGACGATCGTCGGCGAGCGCGAGCGCGGCACCGGCGAGTTCCTCGCCCACTCCCCCGCCGCGCTCGAGGACATCTACCTCGGCAAGCTCATCGCCTCTCTGCTGCCCGGCTACGCGACGACGGTCGTGGGGTTCGGCCTCTACTCGCTGATCGTCAACCTCGTGGTCGGCCCGAAGGTGGGTGGCTGGTTCTTCCCGACGCAAGCGTGGTGGGTGCTGATGATCTGGGTCGTCCCGCCGTTCCTCGCGCTGACCCTCGCGATCGTGGTGCGCTACTCCGCTCGAGTGAAGTCGAGCGCCGCCGCGCAGCAAGTCGCCGGGCTCGTCAGCCTCCCGATGATCATCATCGCCTACAGCCAATCGACCGGCGCGCTGTTCGGCGCGACGAACACTGGCTACGTGATCGGCGCGGTCGCCTGGATCGCCGCGATCTTCGGCCTCACCAGGGGGATGCGCTCGATGACGCGGGCCCGGCTGCTCGGCGTCGCCGACGAGGCCTGACCTCCACCCCCGCCTCCAGTGCCCTCAGCTCGCGCTCTGCGCGGCCTTCACGGCGTTCACGAGCTCGGTGCTCGGGCGGAACGTGAGGCCGGCGACCGCTCGGTGCGCGTACCGGACCATCCCTTCGCCGTCGACGACGAACACCGACCGCCGGTAGAAGCCGAGGGGACCGAGGATGCCGTACGCCTCGCCCACCTTCTTGTCGGTGTCGGCCAGCAACGGGAAGGCGAACCCGCCCTGCTTGGCGGAGAAGCCCTCGTGGCTCTCGACGTTCTGGGGGCTGATCGCGAGGATCTGCGCACCGACCTCGGTGAACTCGCCGATGTCACTCGTGTACGCGTTGAGCTGCTTGGTGCACACCGGCGTGTTGTCGCCCGGGTAGAACACGAGCACCACCACCTGGCCGCGGTAATCGGACAGGGCGTAGTCCTTGCCGCTCGTGCCCGGAAGGCTGAAGTCGGGGGCCTTCTCACCGACGCTGATCGTCACGAGCCGCAGTTTAGGAACCCTGGGTGTACGGCAGCTCAATCGTGTCCTTGTTTCCGTTCCATTCGAGCGTGAACGCCCAGCATCCGGGCTCGGGCACGTTGACGATCGACGGGTAGATCTCACCGGGGCTCGAGTCGGCGGCCTCGCTCTGGTGGACGGTCGGCGCTGCGGCGTCGAGCGGGTGGGCGGTGATGACGAGGTCCGAGACACCGCGCGGCTCCTTCACCACCCAGAGGATCTTGTTCGCCGGGTTCTCGGGCTCACCAGCGCGCAGCGGGTGCGCGAACAGGAACGCCACCGCGTTGCCGTCGTGACCAGTCGCCTGCACGAGGTCGGTCGGGCCCTGCGCGGACGACGTCCAGTCTTCGCTGGCGCCGGTGTAGAGCGCCGTCGTGCCACATCCCCCGCCTACCTGGTGCGCTCCGGCCGGGACCTCGGCTGCGATGCCCGAGCCCGAGTCGTCGCCGCACGCCGCGATCAGCAGCAGGGCGGCGGCGAGGACGAGTGCGCGCTTCATGCCTCTAGTACACCGACGAAAGCGCGCTGGTTCCGCGCTCGGCGGCCTCACGCCTCGACTGTCTCCAAGATCGCATCCGGGATGTCGAAGTTCGAGTACACGTTCTGCACGTCGTCGTGGTCTTCGAGCGCGTCGATCACGCGCAGCACCTTCTTCGCATCCTCGGCGGTCGTGAGCGGCACCAGGGTCGAGGAGAGCATCGTGGCCTCGGCCGACTCGACGCCGATGCCCGCAGCATCGAGCGCGGCGCGGACGGTCTCGACATCGTGCGGCTCGCACGTGACCCGCCACGAGTCCCCATCGTTCACGATGTCATCGGCGCCGGCGTCGAGCGCGGCGGCCATCACGTCGTCCTCGCTCGCGGATCCCGCGGCGATCACGACTCCCTTGCGCGAGAACTGCCACGACACCGCGCCCGGCTCGGCGAGCGACCCGCCGTTCTTGGTGAAGATGTTGCGCACGTCCGAGGCGGTGCGGTTGCGATTGTCGGTCAGCACCTCGACGAGGACCGCGACACCGGCGGGCGCGTACCCCTCGTAGTTCACCGACTCGTACACGACGCCTTCGAGCTCGCCGGTGCCCCGCTTGATCGCGCGGTCGATGGTGTCCATCGGCACCGACGCAGCCCGCGCCTTCGTGTACATCGTCCGCAGCGTCGGGTTCGCCTCCAGATCGCCGCCGCCTTCGCGCGCCGCGACCTCGAGCTGGCGGATGAGCTTGGCGAAGAGCTTCCCCCTCGCCGCGTCCTTCGCACCCTTCTGGTGCTTGATGGTTGCCCACTTCGAATGCCCGGACATGCGCTCAGACCTCCTGCAGGAAGCGCTCGTGGATTCGGTTGTCGCCCGACAGCTCGGGATGGAACGACGCGACCGTGATCGACCCTTGACGGCAGAGCACCGGATGACCATCGACGGTAGCCCTGACCTCGACCGCGTCCCCCGTGGTCTCGACGACTGGCGCGCGGATGAACACCGCATGGAACGGCGACGCGAGCCCCGCCACCTCCAAGTCGGTCTCGAAAGAGTCACGCTGACGGCCATAGCCGTTGCGACGCACCGTGATGTCGATGACGCCGAACGAGCGCTGGTCGGGGCGGCCGTCGAGCGCGTCGCGAGCGAGCAGGATCATCCCTGCGCAGGTGCCGAGCACCGGCATGCCCTCGCGCAGCCGCGCTGCCACGGGGTCGAAGAGGCCCGACGTCTCGAGCAGCAGCGACATCGTCGTCGACTCACCGCCCGGCATCACGAGCGCGTCGACGTCCACGAGATCCGCGACCTCGCGGACCTCGATCGGTTGTGCCCCGAGCTCAGCCAGTACGTGGCTGTGGGCGGCGAACGCACCTTGCAGTGCGAGCACGCCCACCTTCACCTGGTGGCCTCCGCGACGTCGACGGCACGAGTGCGACCTACCAGCCCCGCTCGGCGAGCTTGACGTCGAGCTTGTCGATCTCCTGGCCGGGCATCGCCTCGCCGAGCCCTCGGCTCACCTTGGCGAGGATGTCGGGATCGCGGAAGTGCGTCGTCGCCTCGACGATCGCCTTCGCTCGCACCGGCGGGTTCGAGCTCTTGAAGATGCCGGAGCCGACGAACACCGCTTGCGCGCCGAGCTGCATCACGAGCGACGCGTCGGCAGGCGTCGCGATGCCTCCCGCGCAGAACAGCGGCACGGGCAGCTCGCCGGTCTCGGCGATCTCCTGCACCAAGCCGACCGGCGCGCGCAGCTGCTTCGCCCAGTCGTAGAGCTCGGCCGAATCGGCCTGCGTGATCTTGCGGATGTCACCGAGGATCGACCGCAGGTGCCGCACCGCTTCGACGATGTTGCCGGTGCCAGCCTCGCCCTTCGAGCGGATCATCGCCGCCCCCTCGGAGATGCGCCGCAGCGCCTCGCCCAGGTTCGTCGCGCCGCACACGAACGGCACCGTGAACGCCCACTTGTCGATGTGGTGCGCCTCGTCGGCCGGCGTGAGCACCTCACTCTCGTCCACGTAGTCGACACCGAGCGACTCGAGGATCTGCGCTTCAGCGAAGTGACCGATGCGGGCCTTTGCCATCACAGGGATCGTGACCATGGCCTTGATGCCCTCGATCATCTCCGGGTCGCTCATGCGAGCCACACCGCCATCGCGGCGGATGTCGGCCGGCACTCGCTCGAGCGCCATCACCGCGCAGGCGCCGGCGTCTTCGGCGATCTTGGCCTGATCGGGGGTGACGACGTCCATGATGACGCCGCCCTTCAACATCTCGGCCAACCCGCGCTTCACCGCGAACGTGCCCGTCGAACGAGTCATGACGTCATTCTATTGGCGGCTACCCCGCCAACCCCTTCGAGATTGACGACTCGGCGGACTATGCGTCCGCTCAATCATCAATCCCGCGGTGGTGGGGTTGGGTCAGCCGTGGAAGGTGAGGACGTCTTGGCCGGGGGGCACGAGGCACCGCGCTGCCCTTCTGCGGGAGCGCGACCCAGGTGTGGCCGGGCGTCAGCAGGATCGGCTGGCCGTTGCCGTCGGTGAGGGTGGCCGGCTTCGTCGCGTCGGGTCGGTTCCACGTGCCCGGGATGATCGCGCCGTCGGTGAACACCCACGCTTCCCCACTGCCGACGGTCTGCGCCTCGGGGGAATTCTTGTCGGCCGGGCTCGTCTTGTACGGCGTGAAGAGGACGACGAGGTTCGTGGGCGCGATCTGATGGCCGTCGACATCGACGTGCGGCGTGCCGGCCTGGAACCGGGCCCAGCCCTGCAGGGTGTCGTTCCACTGGTAGTCGACCTTCTCGCCGCCGGTGAACACGATCTTCACGCCGCCGCTCGGCTGTGCCGTCGGCGGCAGCGGCTGCGCCTGCGGCCCGGTATTGGAACAGAGGTTGCGGCACGGGCGTCGCGTCAGTCGCGAGCGAGAACAGCGTCGACGTGTTCGAGAAGTAGTTGTGCGGCTTCGCCCGATCGGCCGTGCGGAAGTACGCCGACGCGTAGCGGTCCGGCGTCAGGTTGTCGATGTTCGCGTTCTGGATCGCCTTGGTCACGAACGGGTTCCCGCCTGACCAGGCCAGGAGCGGGCGACCGAGCTGGGCGAGGATGTTGATGTCGCTCGTGCGCGCGGAGCGGATCGGGCCGACCGGATCGGCCTGCGAGGACTGGAAGACCGCGGCGAACCGCGTGATCCCCTCGACGATCTCCTCGAAGACGACGTCGGCCTGGTTGATGCCGACCTGCGGCCGGGCGATCGTCGGGAAGTTGTCGATCTTCACGACGAGCGCGGGGCGAGCCGCGGTCGCTGCATCGGTGGGCAAGCCGGTGAGCGGCGCGACCACCTGGGGCGCTGCCGTGGTGGTCGTCGCGGGCAGCGTCGTCGACGTCGATGCCGACGTCGAAGGGTCGGCCGTGGTCGGACCCGAAGCCGCGCCCGCGCCGCTGCTGCATGCAGACAGTGCGAGGCCGCCGGCCGCGGCGAGGACGAGAAGAGGGCGCCAGGACTGCGCGCGCACGTGATCAGAGCTCCTTGAGCGCAGCGATGCGCTCTTCCAATGGCGGGTGCGTGTCGAACATTCGGTTGATACGTGAGAGGCGGCCCTCTTCAGGCGTGCGAGCGGTCGGTTGCTCGATCCAGAGGTGGGCCGTGGCTCGAGATGCCGACCCGACGACGGTCTGGTCGTCGCGGAGCTTCTCGAGGGCCGAGATGAGGCCGGGAGGGTAGCGGGTCAAGGCGACCCCGCTGACGTCGGCAAGCGACTCCCGCTTGCGACTGACGGCGAACTGCATGAGGCGGGCGATGATCGGTGCGAACGCGAGCAGGACGAGACCGATGACCAGGAAGATGGCGCCTGCTGCGTTGCCGTCACGGTCGTTCCCACTCCGCCTCCCTCCTCCAAACCACATCATGCGGATCGCGATGTCAGAAATGACGGCAATCGCGCCCACCATGGTCACCGCCAGGGTCGACACGAGGATGTCGTAGTTCTTGATGTGGCTGAGCTCGTGGGCCAAGACCCCTTCGAGCTCGACTCGGTTCATCTTCTCGAGCAACCCTGTCGTTACAGCGATGGCGGCGTGCTTTGGGTTCCTGCCTGTCGCGAACGCGTTCGGGGCGCCGTCGTCGACCACGTAGATGCGCGGCATCGGCAGCCCCGCGGCGATCGTCAGCCCCTCGACGAGGTTGTAGAGGCGCTTGTACTCCTGCGGATCGGCCGGCCGGGCGCGGCTGACTGCGAGCGCGACGGCATCGGACTTCCAGTACGACCCGATGGTCAGTGCCGCGGTGATGAGCAGCGCGATGACGACGCCCACAACACCGAAGCCGATGATGTAGTCGAACGCCCATCCAACCAGGACCAGCAGGATGACGAAGCCGATGATCAAGGCCGCGGAGCGGCGCTTGTTTGAGGAGATCTGCTCGTACAGAGGACGGTACCAGGGACGCGCGGCGGCTGCTGTCAGCGCCGCGACCGTTGGACAGGGACTTAGAACTCGACCTTCGGCGCCTCTCGCGCCGAGTCGTCCGCCTCGAAGTACTCGCGCTCGGTGAAGCGGAGCATGCCGGCGAAGATGACCGTCGGGAAGGTCGCGATCTTGGTGTTGTACTTCTGAACGGCGTCGTTGTAGAACTGCCGCGCGTAGGCCACACGACCTTCAGTCGCAGTGAGCTCTTCCTGAAGTGCGAGGAAGTTCTGGTTCGCCTTCAGGTCGGGATACGCCTCTTGCAGCGCAAACAGCTTGTTCAACGCGCCGGTGATCATGTTGTCGGCCGCGGCTTGGTCGGCCACGGTGCTCGCGGTCATCGCCTTGTTGCGTGCAGCGATGACGCCCTCGAGCGTCTCCTTCTCGTGCGCTGCGTAGCCCTTGACCGTCTCGACCAGGTTGGGGATCAGGTCGATACGACGCTTGAGCTGCACGTCGATCTGCGCCCACGCGCTCTCGACCTGGTTCTTGCTCTTGACGAGGCCGTTGTAGGCGCTGACCACGAAGAGGACCAGCAGCACAACGACGACGAGCACGACGATGAGAAACCACATGCCGGGTGATCATACGGTGTCGGCCGGGCCGGCCCCGTTCACGGACGGGTCAGCGGTTTTGCGCCGAGTGCGCCGCGATCGCCTCGTCGTAGATGCCCAGGTAGGCCTCGGCGAGGGAGTCCATCGAGAACGCCGCGGCACGGGCTTCGCCTGCGTCGGCCAGGCGGGCGGCCAGCGGCCGGTCGTCGAGCACCCGAGCAAGTGCCGTGGCGAGTGCCGTGGCGTCACCCGGCGGCACGAGCAGCCCGTCGCGATCCGCGATCGCCACGTTGCGGTACCCGGGGAGGTCGCTCGCGACGACGGGCGTGCGCGCCGCCATGGCCTCGAGCAGCACGACGCCGAACGACTCTCCGCGGAGGGACGGCGCGCAGAAGACATCCGCGCCTTGCATCCGCGCCGCCTTCTCGGCGTCGGTCACGCGCCCGAGCCACTCGATCCGGACGTCGCCCGCGAACCGAGCCTTGAGCGTCGCGGTGTCAGGACCGTCGCCAGCGACCCACAACCGGACGTCGGGCGGCAGCTTGGCCATCGCCTCGAGCAGGACATCGAGCCCCTTGCGCGGCTCGTGCCGTCCGATGAAGAAGACGGTGGGCCGATCGGTCGGCGTCGGCGACGCCTTCTTGTAGAGGTCGGTCTCGATCCCGTTGTAGAGAAGGCGGTACTCGCCACCGAGCGCCTCCTGCGCGAGCTTCCGTGCGTCCTCTGACACCGCGCACCGCTCGGTGAGCCGCTTCGCCACCCAACGGGTGAGCGGCGTGAGCCACCGATATGCCGCACTGTCACCGGCGGCGTGAAACGTGCCGACCATCGGGCTGCTCGCGAAGAGTGCGGCGGTGACGGTCGGCCCGGGCGCCAACGGCTCGTGCAGGTGCAGCACGTCGAAGTCCTCGTCGCGGAGCGCCCGGATCGTCCTCAGCGCTGCCGCGGGATCGGGAGCCAGTGGAGCGATGGACCCGTTCGCGGACGTCCCCATGCTGTTGCCGAGCGGCGTGACTCCGGCGTCTGGAGGCGGGCCGTCACACGGCGCGAGCAGGCGCACCTCGTGTCCCATCTCGCGCAGCGATCTCAAGAGGCCGAGCGCCTGGGTCTGCACCCCGCCGGGCACGGTCAAGCTGTATGGGCAGACAAGACCGATGCGCACCTGCAAACGCTAGTGGGGGTCAGGTGTGCACGTTTGAGTGGTGCGCACCGATCAGGAACACCGCGAGGCGGGCGGGCACGGTGCCGTGGTTGCGCCAGGCGTGGCGGGTGCCGTTCTGCACGACGGTGTCACCGGGCTTCAGGTGCACCTCCTTGCCATCGTCGAGCTCGAGCCACACCTCGCCTTCGAGCACGACCTCGAAGTCGATCGTCGCCGTCGTGTGCATCCCGGGCGCGTCGGGCTCCATGTGCGCGGAGAGGCCGGGAAGCTTCTGCTCCATCTCCGCGAGGGCCGTCGGGAGATCGAACTCAGCGGGGAGCGTCGCCGACGACGCGGGGGCAACGCTGAACATGCCGAACCGGAACCCACCCACGGGCGGGAAGTACGGATCGTCCGCGGGTCGCGCCCCCGAGTCGGGAAACGTCGGCGCCTCGTTCGCGCCCCACAGACGATGGAACTCGGCTCCTGGCGTCAAGCGTGAGCGTCAAGGCGTCGACCTCTTCGTCCGAGGCCACCACCGCCTTGCCGCTCGAATCGTGTCCGGTCACCACGCGTCGCACCTTCATGACCCCACCATAGGGACCGTTTGCCCTTGCGACCTGGTGGGTAGGGTCGGCGCGACGCGTCGTCGCGCGGACGACCGCGACCGAGGGCGCTCCCGGAGGCCACCGTGCACACCGAAGAACCTCGACCGGCCGACGACACCCGTGCGGTGCTCGGTCCCGTCGTGCTGACATTCCCCGCCGACAGCCGCATGGCTCGCGTGGCGCGCCTCGCCGCCACTGCGCTCGGCAGCGTCGCGGGCTTCTCCGTGGACGACAACGACGACCTGCGGATCGCGGTCGACGAGCTGATCGTGATGTCGATCGAGGGCGGCGCCGGCGGAGAGGTGACGATGCGCTTCTTGGTTTCCGACCAGCAAGTGCAGGTCGAGACCGAGACGCGAGCCGGGGCCGATCTGGCCGGGAGCCCTGAGCGCTTCGTGCTGTCCGAACAGATCCTGGGCGTCGTCACCGATTCCTACGAGGTCGCGACGACCGACGGCGTGCTGGCGGCGTCCTTCACCAAGAGCGCGAGCTGAGCTGCTCGTGACCGAGCAGCGCGCTCCCGACGAGCGCTTCGCCGAGTACCACGCGACGGGCGACCTCCGATTGCGCGATCAGCTCATCGAGGATCACCTCTGGATCGCGAGCCACGTCGCACGCCGCTTCATGGACCGGGGCGAGCCCCTCGATGACCTGGTGCAGGTCGCCCGGCTCGGGCTCGTGAAGGCGCTCGAGCGATTCGACCCTGAGCACGGGTCGAGCTTTCCGGCCTACGCGATGCCGAGCGTGCTCGGGGAGGTGCGCCGCCACTTCCGAGACGCGACCTGGTCCTTGAAGGTCACGCGGCGCGCCAAGGAGCTGAGCCTCGAGGTCACCAAGGTGACCAACGAGCTCAGCCATGAGCTGGGCCGATCACCGCGCATCGACGAGATCGCGGCGCGGCTCGACGTCTCCGAAGACCTCGTTCTCGACGCGCTCGACGCGTCCGCCGCGTACCGCGCGCTGCCGCTCACCGGCTCGGGTGGAGGCGGAGACGACGAAGACGGACCGTCACCTGACAACGGCCCCATGCTCGGCTACGAGGACGCGCAGCTGACGTCGACGCCCGAGCGCGTCGCGCTCCGCGACGCGCTCGCGTCGCTTCCCGAACGGGAGCGTCGCATTGTGGAGCTCCGCTTCTACGAAGGACTTACCCAGAGCGAGATCGCCGCAAAAGTGGGCACGAGTCAGGTGCACGTGTCACGGCTTCTGCGCGCGAGCCTCGCTCGATTGCAGGACGTCCTGAGCGGATAGCGCGCGTGCTGCCGGGGTACGGCGTCCGTAGTTCCAAAAGGAGGACGACCCCCATGACTGCACCCCGTATCTCTACCGACGATCCCATTGTTGTGCGCGACACGCTTCCGCCGCCGGTCACCGATGACCGACTGCGCGCACCGGCTGCGTACGACCCCACGCTCCCCTACGAGCACGTCGAACACGCAACGACTGACGCGTACGCGTGCAGCGTTCTCGTTCGCGCAGCTCGTCCACGTGGTCTGTGGCATCGCGCTGACTGCGTTCGGCGCCGTCACGATGGCGAAGGCCGGGTTCGATCGGCCGATCGGCGAGCAGACCGCCGAGGTGCTGAGGATCACGCAGAGCACCGCTATCGGCATCGCCGAAGTATCAGCCGGCGTGCTCCTGATCCTCGCTTCGCTCTCGCCGCGTGGCCGGATCTTCGGCGCGTTCATCGGTGCGCTCGTCGGTGTCGGCGGCATCGTGGTGCTCGCCGCGTCGAACGCCGTGCTGGCAGATCTCCACACCGAGCGCGCACTGGGCTGGGTCCTCGTCGTGATCGGTGGCCTCTCGCTGCTCGCTGGCTTCTTCCCGACCCATGTCGTGGAGTCGCACGCACGCCGAGGTGCGCCCTGAGGTGCGCGTGTGAGCGTCCCGGACCCGGGCAACCCCGACGTCCAACCGCCGCCGGTGGAGCCACAGCCGATTCCGGCTCCACCGGCGCCGGATCCGCTCCCACCGGAGCCGCTTCCCGCGCCCGGAGACGTGCCGCCTCCCGTTCCGCCTCCTCCACTTCCCGAGCCGGACGGTCCGAAGGCGTGAGTGCCACGTGCCCGGTGAGTCCCTCCGCCCTCCTATGGGGCTCCCGGGCGCGTGGATGGCTCTGAGCTGAGGAGCAGGTCGAGCAAGTCCGACACCTTCGCAGTCGCCAGTCCGATGCAGGTGTCGGCGGCGCCGTAGTAGAGGCGCAGCGTGTCATCGACCACTACGCCGCCGCACGGGAACACCACATTGGGCACGTCGCCCGAACGCTCATACGGGGCAGTCGGGCTCAGCAGCCAATGGTCGGCGCGTGCACGCAGTCGCACCGGGTCGGTGAGGTCGAGGAGCGCGACGCCGACGCGGTAGATGGCACCACTCATCGTCTGTCGCACGCCGTGGTACACGAGCAGCCAACCCTCTGCGGTCTCGATCGGGGGAGGACCGATGCCGATGCGCGCGTGATCCCACCACCCGCCAGGACGGCAGGTCATCACACGCTCCGGCGACCGCCACGACTCGAGGTCTTCTGACCTCGACAGCCAGATCTCGGCCGATCCGCTCGCCATGACAACAGGGCGGTGCAGCAAGCACCAGTAGCCCTCGATGCGGTGAGGGAACACCGCGGCGTTCTTGTCCTCCGGTGGCATCACGACGGCCTGGTGATCGAGCGTCACGAAGTCGGTCGTCGTCGCGAGGTAGACGCACGGGCCACCGGGACCGAACGCAGTGCAGGTGATCACCCATCCGCCGAGCTCGGGACAGCGCACGAGGCGCGGATCTTCGAAGCCCCACGCGCTCGAGATGCTCCCCGCTTCGGGCGAGAGCAGCGGCGTCGTCTCGACCCGCCAGCCTCCGACCCCATCCGCGGACCGCGCGACGTGGAGCTGCGAGAGGCCGCGACGGTCCTCGACACGGACGAGCATCAACGTCTCACCGCTCTCGAGCATCGTCACGCCGGGATTGAACACGACGTTGGCTTCGAACGGAAGGTCCGCGGCGGTGAGGATCGGGTTCGCCGGATGCCGAACGAAGATCTCGTCGGCCTGGTTGAGCGGTCGCGGCGCGTGTCCGTCGACCCGAGCGTCGACCTGTCCATTGAGCTCGGGTTCGGCCACTTCGACTTGCTGCGATGACCGCCGGGGCGGCCACGTGACGCGCGGTCGCTTCATGCGATCACAGAAGCAACCGCCCGAACCGGCCGCGCCGCGAGCTTGCGATGCACGAGCACCGCGCGCTGGAACGCGAGCGTGGACTCGGCGCCGCAGTTGAAGTTCGGCACGAGGCCGAGCCCGTCACGGCACGCTCCGGTGCTGCAGTCGGCAAGCACCGTCGCGAGCACGTTGGCACCGAGGAACCACGCGAGGCAGCGCGATGCGGCCTCAGCGTGGGCACCGTCGCCGGTGACGTCGAGCGCGGCGACGTGGGTCTCCATCAGGCCGAGCGCCTCGAGAGGTTGCTCGTCACCGGAATCAGCGACGCGATCGCCCTCGGCGACCCAGACGTTGCCTGGGAACCGGTACACGCCCGACGAGTCGGAGCAGAGCGCGTCGAGCCACTCGAGCGAGGCGAGTCCGATGCCGACCGCTCTGTCGTCGGCGACCTGTGCGCCGCCACGGATCAACGCCTCGCAGAGCCTCGCGTTGTCGTAGGTGAGCTGTGCCTCGAACCATGGCCATGCGCGATCGGGCCGCCACAGCGACGCAAGGGACTGCACGTGGCGCTGGAGCAGCGCAGTGGCCGACGCGGGGCGGGTTGGGCCCCACGCTGCCAGGCCCAGGATGGCGTAGGCGCTCGTGCGGATCGTCGGGTTCGACGCGTCGAGCCCGCTGATGAGCCGTCGGATCAACGTGTCTGCCGGCGCGCGGAGTGCGGGATCGGTCTCGCTGCTGAGGAGTTCGCCGAGCGCCCAGATCGTGCGACCGACGTGGTCGCCGTCATGTGGCTCGTCGAGCCACTTGCGGTCCCAGCTCAAGAAGTTGCGCATCGCTGCTGACTCACCGTCGCTCGCAGCCGCGCAAGAACGCGAGCGCCCGCACGACGTCGGGCGCCCAGGTCGCGTCGGTGAGCGCGAGCTCTTGCGCGACGGGGAGGAGCCGAGCGACGTCGTCCACGCAGTAGCCGTGCTCGAGCGCCGGCACCCTGCCCTCGGCGTGTTGGTAGATGCCGGTCTCGTCGACCATCGCGCGCAAGTGCGCTGTCGAGGTCCTCACGACGCTGTCCGGACGTCGGGGGCCATGCAAGCGAGGCACGCGGCGGCTCGCTGCACGCCTCTTTCGGTGCATGTCGATCGCGTCGCGCAGCACCGCCGCGGTCTGACGGCCGACTTCCGGCCATGACAGCGAGGCTCCTGCTCGTCGTGCAGCTTCACGGGCCTCCTCCAACGCCTCGGGCTTCACAAGCAGCTCGGTCAGGGCATCGGCAAGCGGCTCCGCCTCGCCGAAGGGGACGAGGCGGCCCGCACCATCGCTCAGCAGATCCTCCGCGTATCTGTACGGAGTGGACACCGCCGGCTTCCCCGCGGCGATCGCGAACGTGAGCGCGCCGGACACGATCTGGTCGCCGTGCAGGTAGGGGGTGCAGAACACGTCCGTCGCTGCGAGCAGTTGCGCGAGATCCTCGAGGTCGAGGAACCGGTCGAGGAAGATCACGTTGTCCTCGAGGTCGAGCTCGCGCACGCGCCGCTTCAGACCCTCCCGATACTTCTCGCCCTCGGTCCGCACGATCTCCGGATGGGTGCGCCCAGCGATCACATACGCCACGTCAGGCACCAAGTCTCGGACCCTCGCCATTGCCTCGACGGCGACCTCGATCCCCTTGCCCGACGAAAGCAAGCCGAACGTCGAAACGACAGGACGATCGTCGACCCCGAGCGATGCCTTTGCAGCCGACGACGAGCGCGGCGTGTACAGCTCGGCGGGGGCGCCATGAGCGCACCACCCGGAGCTTGCTCGCGCGGACGAGATGCTGTTCGAGCACCATTCGTCGCGCAGTCGCGGTGAAGACCATGACCGATGCAGCGCGATCACACAGCTGCCGCACGATGCGGGCCTGGTGCGGCGATGGATGCGGCAGCACGGTGTGCAGCGCCACGACGAGGGGCACTTCGAGCGCTTCGATGAGATCGAGGATCAGCGCCCCGTCGGGACCGCCGAAGATGCCGAACTCGTGCTCGAGCAAGACCGCGTCGAAGCCATTGGCGACGACAGCCGCTTCTCTGTACGAAGCCACGTCGTCATGCCCGATGACTGCCACGACGTCCGGCCCGAGCTCTTGCGCGTCGGTCACCACTGCTGCGACACCCGGCCGTTCGAACCCAGCTCTGCCCTCGAGTGACGCGACAACGTCAGCAGTGAACGTCGCGATGCCACAGACCCGGGGCGGGTAGGTACCAATCACTAAGGGCCGCATGAGGCGTTCCTACCCTAGCCCGCATCCGGTGAGACCCCTCCCGCGAAACAGGCCCGCGGCTCGAAGCCACGGGCCTGTCACCTGGTGTTTTCTTCGAGAATGCCTGCTTACAGCTTTTCCTTCACTGCGTCGACGGCGTCGTCGATCTTCTTCTCGACCTTCTCCGCCGTCTCCTTCACCTTGGCGCCGGCCTGGTCCGCCTTGCCTTCGCGCTCGAGGTCCTTGTCGCCGGTGACGACACCAGCGGCTTCTTTCACACGACCCTTCATGTCGTCGGCCTTGGACTCACCCATTGGTTGCTCCCTTTGGTCGATGTCGAAACGAACTTGCGCTTTCGGATACCCACGCACCGCGACTCCGAACCCCCGATGCCAAGCCCCGGTGACGATCGGGTGACCGTCGCGGGCGCCGATAACGTCATTGGCCGTGCCTTTGCGCTGGCGGCTCGCGCTGATCGCGGCCGCCTACGTCCTCGTGACAGTGGTCGGCGGCCTCGCGACCTTGCGCGCGGCACAGCACTGGTCTCACGCGCTCGATGATCGCCGCTCGTGGCTCGTCGCGTCAGAGCAGGCTGCACGACTGCGCGCGGCGTACGTCGACCAAGAGACCGGTCAGCGCGGCTACGTCATCACCGCGCAGCAGGACTTCCTCGATCCGTACAACCTCGGGATTGCAGACGCGACGACGCTCACCGCGTCGCTGGACGCCGTGGCGGCGAAGGACGCGAGCGACCTGCCGATCGGTGGAGTCGAGCAGGCCGCCAATGACTGGCGGATCGAGGCGACCAAGGAGATCGAAGCCGTACGCCAGGGCAACCAGCCACTCGCCGAGTCGCTCGTCGCCACGGGGATCGCGAAGTCGCGGTTCGACATCGTGAGGGACCGCCTCGACCAGCTCGATGCGCGCGATCTCGAACCGGCTCGACCAGATCCGCACATCTGTCGACGACGGGCGGGTGCGCACTGCGCAGATGTTCTTGGTGACCGTGCTGATGGCGCTCGCGGTGACGGCCGTCGCGGCGTTCCTCGTACGGCGATGGATCATGGTGCCGCTCGCGTCACTCACGGCCGCCGTACGCCGCATCCGCAGCGGCCTGCCGGCAGCGGTGACTCCCCAGGGGCCCGCCAGAGCTGAGGCAGGTCGCGATCGCGGTCGACGAGATGCAGCGGACGATCTCACACCAGCGTGACGACGCGATCAGAGCGCGCGAGGCGATCGAGCAGAGCGCGATCCTCGCGGTGCAGGTGCGCTCAGAGCTCGCGAGCGACCTCGGCGACTACCCGGACGGCTGGACCATGGCGGCCGGCCTTCGGGCCGCGGAGGGCGTCGTCGCCGGCGACTGCTACGACGTCTCACTCGTCTCGCCGACCACGATCGCCATCATCGTCCTCGACATCGCGGGTCACGGCGCGCAGAGCGCCGTCGCCGCGCTCAAGTGCAAGGAGCTGCTGAAGGCCGCGCTCCGTTCAGGCCTCGAGCCGGGCGCGAGCACTGTCGTGGCTCAGCGAACAGGAGCATGGCCTCGGTGAGCTCTTCCTCACCGCGTTCGTCGCGGTGCTCGACACCGAGAGCGGCCGCGGCACCTATGCGAACGCGGGTCACCCCCACGCGATCCTCGCGACGGGAGCCTCGCTCGAGCGGCTCGGGCCGACAGGGCCGATCGTGGGCCCGTTCGTCACGACGTGGGCAGACCGGATCGATGGCCGTCGTGCCGGGCGGAAAGCTGATCATCTACACCGACGGCCTCGTCGAAGCCCGAGACCACGATCGTGCCTTCTACGGGGAGACCCGCCTCATCGACCTGCTCCAGAGCCTCGACTGCGGCGAGGCACAGCCGGTCGTCGATCGCATCCTCTCCGACCTCGACGACTTCCACCCGGGCCGCCTCGTCGACGACGTCACCATCGTCGTCGCCTGCCGCGCCGGGTCCGACGGTGTGACGGACGCGGCACCGAATCTGCCCGAGCACGTGTCTGAACCTCCGGTCAGCATGGGTACAGCAGCGCCAACAGCGGGATCCCCCGCTCTCACCCCGCGGATCGACGACGATGAGCACGCTCAACAACCCGTGCCATGACCGATGAAGAGCACGACATGAGCAACACCCCGACGGTCCGCGCCCACGCCAACCTCCGCCTGCCCCACAGCGACAGGGCGCCACGGCTCGCGCGCGCATTCGTCGCCGAGAACCTTCAGGGCTGGCAGCTCGACGGCCTGGTCGAGACCGCTTCGCTCGTCGTCAGCGAAGTCGTGACCAATGCAGTGATCCACGCTCGGTCCAATGCCGAGCTCGTGCTCGAGCGCACGCCGACCGCGCTGCGCATCTCAGTGGTCGATCACGGCGACGGCCTGTCGCCGCGACGAGAAGACCGGCGGGGGCGACGGCGGCCGGGGCCTTCTCATCGTCGAAGCCGCTGTCGTCGAGATGGGGAACGGAGCCAATCGACGGTGGCAATTGCGTATGGGCCGAGCTCCCGATCGAGCCAGCCTGATCTTCGAAGCACGGGACCTGGGAGGGCACTGTGGAAGCAAACCCCGAAGAGCTGACCATCCGGCATCACGTCGACGGCGATGCGCTCGTCGTCGAGGTGAGCGGAGAGATCGACCTGCACACGGCTTCCGAGCTGCAACGCGTGGTCGACCGGCTCAGCCCGTTCCCGCACCCGGTCGTGCTCGATCTGGGCGGGGTCGGCTTCATCGACTCCACTGGCATCCGCGCGCTGTTGGCGATCAACAACCGAGCGACCGAGACGACGGGTGAGCCTGTGACGATCACGAACGCGACCGACGGCACGCGCCGGCTGCTCGAGCTGACCGGCATCGACAAGATCGTGACGCTCAGCGACCCGACCGGCGGCTGAGTGAACGCCGCCCGGCCGGCGCTACGCGTACGTCCAGTCGGGCCGCTTGCGCACGTGCTTCTCGTCGTAGACGACGGTCCCGTCGTCGTGGATGTCCTCGATGAGGGGCACGAGCGCGGGACGCAGCGGGCCAGCTGATCCTTCGAGGCGAGCCGGCGAACGCGTCAGGGAACGCGCGCAACACGCTCGACACGACGTTCTGCTCTTCGGTGCCGAGATAGCACCGATTCGCATCGGTGACCGTGCGCAGCCGCGCGTTGATCTCGGCGAGGTCGTCGTCGGTGCCGGCGCCCTCCTCGATCGCGAGCAGGCGGTCGGTGATCTCCATGCACCCGGTCTTGCACGCGGGGCACTGACCGCACGACTCGACGGCGAGGAACCGGCTCAGCTCGCGAGCGACGCTCACCATGTCGGCGCGTCGTCGTAGACGACGAACCCCGCCGCGCCGAGCCCCGTTCCGATGGCCTCCATGTCCTCGTAGGTCAGCAGCACATCGAAGTGCTCAGCAGGCAGGACCGAGTTCGACACGCCCGAGAACGCGGCGACGAGACGGCGCCCGGGACGCGGGCCGCCGCATTCATCGAGCACGGCGCTGAACGGCGTGCCGCACTCGACTTCGAGCACTCCGCTGCGCTGCACGTCGCCGACGATCGTCACGATGACCGTGCCGGGAGACTCTGCCGTGCCCATCGAGCGGAACCAGCCCGCGCCCTTCGCCAGGATGTGCGCGGCGGCGGCGAGCGTCTCGACGTTGTCGACGACGGTCGGGTTGCTGCGGCCTGCCTGACCTGGGCTGACGTCGGCCTCCCACCCGAGCTGCACCGTCGCGAACAGGCCGCGCTGCCAAGGCGGCAGCAGCGTCGGCAGCGGATCGCGTCCCTCGATCACCTCGAGGAGTGCCTTCTCCTCGCCGAAGAGGTACTCCTCCGGGCCTTCGACGATCGAGATCTCGAGGTCGCCCAGCATCCCGATCGTGCTCATCTCGAGCGCCGCACGTCGGAGGGCGACTGACCTCCCGCGCGTACTTGCGCTTGGTCGCGCAGTACGCCTGCCTCGCACCGACGGCGAACGCGGCGATGGCGAGGCCCTTCGATGACCCGATACGGATCGCGCCGCATGAGCGATCCGGTCTTTGAAGGTCGCGGGTTCACCCTCCGCACCGTTCGCGACCGCGTAGTGGGTGCCGCCTCCCCCACGCTGCACCGAACGCCACTTGACGCCCGTGGGGAAGCCGGCTCCCCCACGGCCGCGCAGACCCGAGGCGATGATCTCCTCGACCACGGCTTCGGGACCGAGGCGGCGCGCCGCGTCGAGCCCTGCGCCGCCGCCGTGCGAGAGGTAGTCCTCGACGGTGTCGATCGGCTGGTCAGGCAGCACGAACGTGCTGCCGAGACGCGCCATCGAGGTCAGGCCATCGGGGTCAGGACTCGCCGGGCGCGGAAGCCGGAGGCGTGCCGCCGTCGAAACGGCGATCCTCGGCTTCGTGGAGCAGTCGCACCTGGCCCTCGGTCATCTCTGGACCGAAGTTGACCACGACGACGCCCCGCCCGCCACAGCTCGGGCATCGCACCGCGAGCACCGCGAGCATGTCCGCCGGGTCGGAAGCACCCTCGAGCCGCCGAAGCGAGTGCACTTCGACGGCGCTCGGCGCGGTCACGGCCTGGCACGTGCCGCACCTGAGCGAGCCGTCTTCCAACACCTCGAACTCGGTCGTCCAACCCGCGTCTTCGTAGTCCTGCGAGACCTCGACGAGGGTCGTGTTGTCGCCCGGCGCGCCGGACGCAGAGCCGGGGTTCGTCACGCGTTCAGCGGTCGAGCACACGCTCGAGCTGCGCCTTGCTCATCTTCGAGCGGCCGTCGATGCCACGGCGCTGCGCCTCGGCATACAGCTGGCGGTAAGTGCGACCACCCGGCCCGGTGTGAGAGCGGAGGCCCCCACGCCGCCCGGACGAGATGTCCTCGATCGACGAACGGCTCGGCTCCTCCGCCTCACCGTTGCGAGCACGCTCCTTGTTCACCGTGCGCGCCGCGATCTCCTCGGCGGTGTCTTCGTCCTCGCCACGGTCGAGCAGTCCTTCCTTGATGTGCTCGTACTGACGTTCTCGTTGGTCTGACCAAGTGGGGTTCGCTGAATCGCGGGGCATTGGGCACCTCCTGTGCCCTCTGCGCGTTCCCCTTTTCGCCGACGATGAGACGCAGGACGCGAAACGGCCCTGGCACCAAAGGGTGTCAGGGCCGGTCGACCGACAGCGTCTCGAAGGGTCAGGTGACGGGCTTGAGCTCGTCGCCGTGCACCGTCAGGGCATAGATCACGAGCACGCTGATCACGATGATCGTCATGCTCCAGATCGGATAGATGCGCATCGACGAGAGGTTCGCGATGGCGCTGAGGCCCGCCGCGATGACACCGATGATGCGCCCGTACAGCGAGCCCTTCAAGATGCTGAAGCCGGCGAGGATGAGCAAGACGCCGATGATCAGCACCGTGAAGCCCCAACCGGTGGGGTCGAACACGAACAGCCCGCCACGTCCCGTCGCGACCACGTAGTTGTCGTCGAAGATCGCGATGAACCCGGTGATGATGTCAATCGCTCCGACCAGGATCAGGATGACTGCGGCGAAGAAGGACCAGCCGACCCAGCCCGTCATCTCTTTCTCTGCACGTTCCTGCACAGGTCTCCCCTTTGTTGATGCTGCGGTGACGCGACCGCCAGCAAGATCAGGGTATGACAGCGAGCCAGCGGGAAAAGCGGAACCTGCGCGCCCAATGTGGTCAGCGCGGCGTGGTCAGCGTCGGGACTTCTGTCGGCTCCGCTGCCAGATCGCGGTGATGATGAGCGCGCCGACGAACGAACCGATGATGCCGCTCGGCCGGATCTTCAGGCCGTCTCCGGCGACGAGGCTGAAGAGCAGGCCTCCGACGAACGAGCCCGCCAGCCCCGCGATCAGGGCCATCGCCCAGTCGGTCTGACGGCCGCCCTTGCCCAGCACCAGCTGAGCGAGCCAGCCGATTCCCATGCCGAACGCCAGGATCGCGAGGATCAACATGGCGGCGACGCTACAGGTCTCGCCCGTGCTTCTCCGCCCCGTACTTCTCGGCGTGGTGTTGGTCGGCGTCGGCAGGCGCTCACACCTTCGGGGACGGGCGCCTGCAGGCTCACGGGCCGGCCGTCGGGGTCGAGCACTGTGGCCTCGACGACGCCCCAATGCTCGGGGGTGAACTCCTTCGCGTACTCGGGCGTGCGGTCAGGGTCGAACCGCGCCGCGTCGTCGACCCAGAGGATCGGATGGGTCTCGAGGTCGCGCTCGAGCTGCTCGGCGATGAAGAGGTACGGGCCGCCCTTGGGGTGCCTCCATTGCCCCGAGCCGTGATCGGTCTCGAACTCGCTCTCGAAGCCGAGCGAACGCCAGAACGCCGCACTGGCGCCATAGCTCCGGGTCTCGACGTACATGCCGACGATGCCTTCAGTTGCCACGAGCTCCCCTCCTGTGGTCTCGGCCGCGAGCCTCGCGGGCCAGGTGCTCGGTCAGCGCGGCCGTGACGATCGCGGAGAGCGACTGCTCGGTGTCGACGGCGTGGTGCTTGACCGCGCGGATGAGGTCGATCGGCAAGTAGACGTTGAACTGCTTCACCGTCCTCGCCGCAGCGGCCCCCTCCTGGCTCATGCAAGGATGCTAGCACACTAGTCCGTTTGCCGTGCCCCGCTTGAGGGGAATGATGAGGGCATGCAGACCGACACGTTCGTTGATGAGATCGAGCGCACCAGCCAGCTCGACGGAGCGGCGGACTTCCTTCTCGACCGCGTCGGCAAGACGCTCGCGAACAGTCCCTACGGCGACCTGCTCAAGGGCAAGTGGCTCGGCCATCCGCTGCACCCGCTGCTCACCGACATCCCCATCGGGTTCTGGACGTCGGGCATGGTGCTCGACTTCCTGTCGCCGAAGCAGAGTCGAAAGGCAGCAACCCGCCTCATCGGCCTCGGGACCATCAGCGCCATCCCGGCTGCGCTGGCGGGGCTCACCGACGCATCGGCGATCGAGGATCCCGCGGAGCGACGGGTCGCGGCAGCGCATGCGGTCGGCAACGTGACCGCGACGGTGATGTTCGCGTTGTCATGGCGCGCTCGGCACAAAGACCATCACGCTCGAGGGGTGATGTGGAGCCTTCTCGGCTCGACTGTCGCCACCGGCGCTGGTCTCCTCGGCGGCAACCTTGCGTTCGGACGCGCCAAGGCATGAGCACGAACCGAACGGTCGCCACTGACTGCCTCGAGTCGTGGAGCAAGGGCGATTTCGACACGACCCGCGCGCTGCTCGCGGATGAAGTCACGTTCGTCGGCCCTCTCGGCGCGACGAAAGGTGGCGACGAGTACGTCGAGGGCGTCAAGAACGTCGCGAAGATCGTCGACCACGTCGCCATCCACAAGGTGATCGATCACGGCGCAGATGTCTGCGTGATGTACGACCTCGTCACTCACCGCGGCGACTCGATACCGACGGTTGGCTGGTACGAAATTCGCGACGGCAAGGTGTCGAGTGTCCGCGCGTTCTTCGATCCTCGCCCGCTGCTCGCCTCGTAGGTCGTTCGGACCTACTTCTTCCCTTTGCCGTCGGACAGGGAACCGCGGTCGCCGCGGTGGCGTACAAGCCTCGATACGCCCACCGAAAGGCAGTCCGGTCCTGTGAACCCGTTTCTCGCTGTATCCGCTCCCGTCTCTGATTCAGGCAGCTCCGACCTCGACGACCTCACCGTCGCGGTCCTGCGAGGAGCCCGCGCGATCGCCGTCGCGTGGGATGACCTGAGGGCCGCTCCCGACGCCTCAAACGCCGCAGAGGCGGCGGAACGCCTCGACCTGACGGTCCGCCTGACCGCGGAGATGGCCCGCCTGTACGACCACGAGGCCGCGCGCGCGGCGCACGGCTGAGCCTGACAGCACTGGCGCAGCTCACACGCGGCCGAGGCGACGTATACGACAGCCCGGGCTCGCCGATGGAGACGCCCGAAGGCTTGCCGTAGCCGGGGACGCCGAAGCGCTTGGAGCACGATCGCCGCGGACAGCACGTTCGAGGATGCTGGTATCAGTCGCGTCGTGTGGGAGGGTGCCAGCGGTCTTCGTCGTCCAACGGCCGAGACCAGTTGGTGACCGGCCCGGGGCGTCTTAGGGGAAGCGACCCGAGCCGGCCGCTGAGCATCAGTACCCGGACTGCACGATGCAGCCGGTCCCGGCACCCGCGTGTCACGAGGCCGCGCTCTCGCCGCGTCTCAGTAGGTCATCTGCCGTAGCCGGGGTCGCTCGGCCAGTTCGGCTGGAGCAGGTGCCACTGGTCGGGCGCGATGCGGATCAGCTCCTCGAGCCGATGCGCGAGCTGCTGGGTGATGCTCGCGATGTCCTCTGTCATCGAACCGTGACGCGTGACGTCGAGGGGCGCGCCGACCTTGCCGAGGTGGCCGCCGTCGGGTCGGAAGTACACCGCGGTCGGCAGCACAGGCGCACCAGTGCGCAACGCGAGCGTCGCCGGGCCGGCGGGCAGCGTGGTGCGCTCACCGAAGAACTCGACCTCGATGCCTCCTCCTCCGATGTCGCGATCGCAGAGAAGGCACAGCACGCCGTTCGACTTCACCGCCTTGATGGCGGCTGAGGCTGCGCCGGGGCCGAGCGGCACGACGTTCATCCCGAGGGAGCGGCGGAACTCCGCGAACCACTCGAACAGCTCGGGCGGCTCGAGCGGCTCGACGATCACCGTGATCGGCAAGCCGCAGTCGGCGATCCAGCGTCCCGCCCACTCCCAACCTCCGAGGTGCGGCAGAGCGAGGATGACACCGGTGCCGTCCGCGATGCCCTTCTTGAGGTTCCCGAGTCCTTCGTGGGTGAAGTGCGCGGCGATCTCGACGTTCGACAGCGCCGGGATGCGAAACGACTCGACCCAGTAGCGCGCGTACGAGTCGAACGAGCGGTCCACCGCGCGACGCAGCGCGGCACCCTTCAGCGACTCTCCGTAGACCCTCCGGAGGTGACGGGCGACGATGTCACGCCTGCCGCGCATCGCCTGGCCGAAGCCCATGCCCGCGAGTCGCGACACGGGCGCGACGAACGAGTCGGGGAGGACCTGCGAGAGCTTGGCGCCGGCCCGGTAGGCGCCGACGACCGCCTGTCCGTCAGGCAAGGGGGATCAGGGCTTGGCGTTGTGACGGCGCTCGGCCCGCTTCCGCGCCCTCGCGGTGGGACGGGCGACCCTGCGGGACTGCCAGCGGGACGGCTCGCGGGCGGGGCGCTCTGCACTCGCCTGCCGCCAGACCTTCACGAACCGCTGCACCGCCGTGACGGTCGTGAGGACCAACATCACCCACAGCACGGGGACGAGCAACGAGTCGAAGAGCAGACCGAAGCAAAGGAGGATGATCCGCTCGGCGCGCTCCATGATGCCGCCACGAGCGTCGAAGCCGAGCGACTCGGCCTTCGCCCGCTCGTAGGAGATGATCTGCGACATCGCGAGGACTGCGAGAGGCAGCATCGCCGCGTGTCCGCCGTTGACCGTCGCGAGGTACCAGGCGACACCACCGAACAGCAGGGCGTCGGTGCATCGGTCGCTGACCGAGTCGAAGAACGCGCCGCGGCGCGACGCGGTGCCGGAGGCCTTGGCGACTGCGCCGTCGAGCAAGTCGGGCACCGCGGCGAGGATGACGAGGAGAAGGCCACCACGGAGAGCGCCCGCGCCGATCGCGATCGCGGCGCCGACGGCGGTGAGCAACCCGAAGGCCGTCAGATGGTCAGCGGTGATGCCGGTGCGGCGGATGTTCGCTCCGACGGGCTGCAAGCCACGCTCGAAGCTGGTCCGCCACTTTCCGTCGAACATGTGCGCTCCAGGGACGGGGACCGAGTCAGGGTACCAGCGGGTTCGGCCGATCGGGCGGACGCGAACGGCCACTACGCTGCGCCCCATCGGCTCGGGGGAGCCCGGGCAGTCAGCGCGCGAGGGGGTTCGTTGAAGACCTATCCGACGCCCAAGATCCGCAACGTGGCGCTCGTCGGCCACTCCGGGGCCGGCAAGACCACGTTGGCCGAGGCCCTGCTCCTGCGGGCCGGGGCGATCAACAGGGCGGGGCGGGTGGAAGAGGGCACGACGGTGACCGACTTCGATCCCGAGGAGCAGAAGCGGAGCCTCAGCCTGTCGCTCGCGCTGGCCCCGTTCGAATGGGAAGGCCACAAGGTCAACCTGATCGACACCCCTGGCTACGCGGACTTCATCGGCGACGTGCAGGCGGCACTTCGCGTGGCCGACCTCGCCGTGTTCGTCGTCAGCGCGGTCGACGGCGTCGAGGTGCAGACCGAGGTGATCTGGAAGATCGCCGCCGAGCTGGGCCTCCCCCGGATGATCTTCGTGAACAAGCTCGACCGTGAGCGGGCCAGCTTCCAGCGCACGCTCGAGCAGCTGCGCACCAAGTTCGGCGCGGGCATCGCCCCGCTCGAGCTCCCGATCGGTGAAGAGGCCGGCTTCCGCGGCATCGCCGACCTGCTCACCGACAAGGGCTTCTTCTACGAGGGCGGCACGCCACACCGAGGGTGAGATCCCCGACGAGCTCACGGCGCTCGAGCACGAGGTGCACGACAACCTCGTCGAGGGCATCGTCGTCGCGGACGACGCGATGCTCGAGCGCTTCCTCGAGGGCGACATCCCCTCACCCGCCGAGCTCGAGCACACGCTCGCTGTCGGCGTCGCTGCAGCGTCGGTGTTCCCTGTCGTCTGTGGCTCGGCTGTGACGGCGGTCGCGATCGACCGGCTCGCCGACTTCATCTGCGAGATCGGGCCCTCGCCCGAGCGATCGTCCCGGCGTCGAGGTGATCGCAGCCGGATCCGAGCAGCAAGTCGCGGCCGATGCGAACGGCCAGCCGCTCGCGTTCGTGTTCAAGACGATCGCTGACCCCTACGTCGGCCAGCTCTCGCTGTTCAAGGTGCTGTCCGGCACGGTGAAGCCCGACGACCACCTCGTGAACCCGCGGACCGGCTCCGACGAGCGGCTGCACGCGCTGTTCGCGATGCGCGGCAAGGAACAGGACCCCGTCACGAGCGTCCCCGCGGGCGACATCGCCGCGGTGGCGAAGCTGTCCGCCACCGCGACGGGCGACACGCTCGCGCCGAAGGGCACGCCCGGTGCGCGTCGCCGGCATCGAGCCGCCGCCGCCGGTGCTCGCGCTCGCGATCCGGGCCCGCACGCAGGCCGACGAAGACAAGCTCGGCTCCGCACTCGCCCGCCTGCAGGAAGAAGATCCGGCGCTCGTGCTCGAGCGCAACGACGAGACGAAGCAGACGTTGCTGCGAGGCACCGGCGAGACCCACCTCACGATCGCCCTCGAGCGGCTCGCACCGGAAGTTCGGCGTCGACGTCGACACCGACGAGGTGAAGGTCCCCTATCGCGAGACCATCACCCAGCAGGCCGAAGCCGAAGGCAAGTACAAGAAGCAGTCGGGAGGCCACGGCCAGTTCGGCGTCGCTTTCCTCCGTGTCGAGCCGCTCCCCCGAGGTGAGGGCTTCGAGTACGTCGATGCGATCGTCGGCGGCGCGATCCCGCGGCAGTTCATCCCCGCGGTGCAGAAGGGCATCGAGGAGACGATGGCGTCCGGCGGCCTCTACGGCTTCCCGGTCGTCGACGTGAAGGTCACGTGCTTCGACGGCAAGTACCACTCGGTCGACTCGTCCGAGATGAGCTTCAAGATGGCCGGCTCGCTCGGTTTCAAGGACGCGATGGCCAAGGCCGGGGCGGTCGTCCTCGAGCCGGTGTCGCTTCTCAAGGTGACGGTGCCCGCGGAGTACCAGGGCGACGTGATGGGCGACATCAACGCGCGCCGTGGGCGGGTGCAGGGCACCGATGCGGTCGGCGGCGGCGAGCAAGAGGTCACCGCGCTCGTGCCGACGTCCGAGATCATGCGCTACGCGATCGACTTGCGATCGATGACCGGCGGCCGCGGCCGCT
The DNA here is from genome assembly GCA_963739555.1 of uncultured Acidimicrobiales bacterium. Classification (GTDB taxonomy): domain Bacteria; phylum Actinomycetota; class Acidimicrobiia; order Acidimicrobiales; family DATKAS01; genus DATKAS01. Next base: position 73,995 of record CAVUAV010000019.1, read on the forward strand.
TCACCGCCACGCACGACCACTACGACCCCATGCCGTCGCACCTTCTCGACAAGCTTCCGAAGCCGAAGGCCGAAGCGCACTGAGCGACCTCTCCCCTGCCGACGCGGTGGTCGCGGCGCGCTCGTTCGCGCGCCGCCTGAAGGAGGCGATCGCAGCCGCGCCACCGGCCGACCAGGGCTCGCCGTCGGCGATCCGAGACCTGGCGTCTCGCGTCGCCACGGTGCTCGACGACACCACGCGTCGCCTCGGAGGCGCGGCAGCGTCGAGCGCGGGCAGTGATCCGATCGAGGCTGTCGCTTCCGCGGCCAACGCGCTGGTCGCCGCGATCGGCAGCTACTCGGCGAACGACTGGAAGGAAGATCGAGGCGGCACGGCGGCGATCGACGTGCTGCGATCCGGTGTCGCCGAAGCCGGCAGCCTCGTGCGCCAAGCGACGCGCCTCACCGAGCCGGCCGGGTAGGGGCTGCCGCTCCTCGCGCTCTGCTAGCCGTCACCGGCGAGGTTCTCGTACATCTTCGCGAGGAGGCGCTTGACGGTCGCAACCTCCTTCGTCGTCATCCCCGCTGGTCGCCTTCACCTCCCAATCCAGGGCGCTCGGGATCAGTCGACGCACCGCAATGCTTCCCGTCGACGTGAGCGACACGACGACCTCGCGATTGCTCGTTTCAGATCGACGGCGGGTGACCAGTCCATCGTGGACCAGCCGGCCCACGAGCCGGGAGATGGTCGGGGCATCGATCGAGGTCATGTCGGAGAGGTCGACCTGACGCTGGGGACCGCTGTTCGCGAGCACCGCGAGCACCCGCCACAGGTAGATCGTGAGGCCCTCCGGCTTGAGCTGCTCGCCGGCGAAGCCTTCGGCGATCGCGACCCCGACACGGTTGACGAGATACGGCAAGTAGCTGCTGAGCTCGAGCTGGGCTGCTTGCGGCCACGATTCCCGACTCTCCTTCGCGAGAACAAACTCTTGCATTCACAACAGTTGTGATTGCATCATACTGGAGGAGGGGAAGTGACCGGGATTGGGGGAACCATGGACTTCGGGTACTTCACGCTCAGCGACAACCACTACCAAGGCAACACTCGCGGCGCCAACGAGCTCGTACGGGACATCACCGCCGAAGCTCTGTACGCGGACGCTCTCGGAATGAACTCGGTGTGGATCGGGGAGCATCACTTCAACTCACTCGGCGTGCTGTCGTGCCCAGACCTGGTCCTGGCTTCGATCGCGGCGCGCACATCCCATGTACGCCTCGCGCCGGCCGTGACGGTCGCGCCGCTGCACCACCCGATCCGCATCGCGGAGCAATGGGCGACGCTCGACCTCCTTTCGAACGGGCGCGTCGACTTCGCCGCCGGGCGGGGATACGACAACCGCGAGTACCAGCCCTTCCACGTGGACTTCAACGACAACCAGAGCATCTTTGAGGAATGCGTCGAAGTCGTGCGGGCCTTGTGGGGCACGGCAGGCCCGCTCACGCACCACGGCAAGCACTACCAGTTCGACGAAGTGCGCATCACGCCTCGCCCCGTCCAGGACCCGATCCCGACCTACATCGCTTCCTTCTCTCAGCCCTCGATCGAGCTCGCGGCTCGGCTCGGCTGCGGTCTCATCGTCGCGCCGTTCGCAGCGGCGATGAGCTTCGGGGGCCTGAAGCAAGTCGCTGAGCGTGTACAACGAGACGTGCGCTGAGCACGGTCGGGCCTCCGGACGGCTCATGTGCAGCTACTTCATCCACTTCTACGACGATCCGAAGCAGGAGGCGGAACAGCGGGCGCGCCAGCTCCGGTACTACAAGGAGTGCGTGATCCCGGCGTTCCCCGGCGATCCGGCAAAGGCCCCGCCGAGCTACCGCTACTTCGTCGACATGGTGTCGCGCCTGCAGAACGTGACCGCCGAGCAGCTGACCGAGAACTCAGTGCTCCTCGGGAACGCAGCATCGATCACTGAGACGCTGAAGAAGGTTGAAGCGGCCGGTGTATCGGAGGTGATCCTGTACTTCAACGTCGGGTTGAAACCCCATTCCCAGGTGCTCGAGGAGATGGATCGGTTCATGCGAGAGGTCGCGCCCAGCTTCGAGCGAAGGCGTCGCGAACCCGACGCGGCATAGTCGGGGAAGAATCGGCATCGAGCTGTCGAAGTCGCGCCCTCAGCGCCGTCGTACGGTTCGAGTCGCCACCCTGGCGGCGCAGAGGAGGAACCCGATGAAGTACATGCTGCTGATCTACAGCGCTCCCGATGCCGGACCGCAGTGGGGCACCCCCGAGAGCGACCTCCAGATGAAGCGCTACTTCGAGTTCTCGAACGAGGTCAACGAGAAGGGCCTGTTCGTGGCAGGCGATCCGCTCGAGGACACCAGTGCCGCCACGACGGTGCGGGTCCGCGACGGCAAGAGGCTCACCACCGATGGTCCGTTCGCCGAGACGAAGGAAGTGCTCGGCGGGTACTACGTGCTCGACTGCGAGAACCTCGACCAGGCGCTCGAGTACGCAGCGAAGATCCCGAGCGCCGAGTTCGGTTCGATCGAGGTGCGCCCGCTGATGTCGGTCCCGGGCATGTGATGTGACTCCCGCCGCGACGGCCTCGACCTCTGACGTCTCGCACGCGGTCGAGGCCGTCTTCCGGCAGGAGTGGAGTCGCATCATCGGCGCGCTGGTGCGCGTCACCCACAGCCTCGAGATCGCCGAGGACGCAGTGCAGGAGGCGTTCGCGATCGCGGTGCAGTCATGGCCGTCGACCGGCATCCCCGACCGGCCCGCAGCCTGGATCACGACCGCGGCGCGGCGGCGCGCGATCGATCGGCTGCGCAGTGCGTCGGTCTCGCAACGCACCGCACTCCGCGCGGCGGCGCTCCAGACCCTCGAAGCGCTCGACTCGGAGCCCGACGACGCGCTCGACCCGGTGTCTGACGACCAGCTGCGCCTCGTCTTCCTCTGCTGCCACCCGTCGCTCGCGCTCGAAGCGCAGGTCGCCCTGACGTTGCGCGCCGTCGCCGGTCTTTCGACCGCGTCGATCGCCCGTGCGTTCCTCGTTCCGGAGTCGACGATGGGTCAGCGGCTCGTGCGGGCGAAGCGCAAGGTCGAAGCCGCGGGCATCCCGTTCACGGTGCCTCCGCCCGACCAGCTGCCCGACCGGCTCGACGCAGTGCTCGCTGTCGTCTACCTCGTCTTCAACGAGGGCTACAGCGCGACCGCGGGCGATGCCCTGGTTCGCCGTGAGCTGTGCGCCGAGGCGATCCGGTTGGGGCGGCTGCTCGACCACCTGCTGCCCGGCGAACCCGAAGTCGAGGCGCTGCTCGCGCTCATGCTCCTCCACCACTCGAGGCGAGACACACGAATCGACGCCGACGGGCTGCTCGCTCCCCTCGAAGAGCAAGACCGCACGCGATGGGACCGCGAAGCCATCGAGGAAGGGGCGACGCTCGTCGAGTCGGCGTTGCGACGCGGCCTCCCTGGGCCGCTCCAGGTGCAGGCGTCGATCGCGGCACTCCACGCGCAAGCGCCGAGCATGGCCGACACCGACTGGTCGCAGATCGCCGCGCTCTACGACGTGCTCAACAGCCGATGGCCGTCGCCAGTCGTCGCGCTGAACCGCGCGGTCGCAGTCGGCATGAGCGAAGGACCCGAGGTCGGGCTCGCGATGCTCGACGACCTCGGCGCAGACCTCGACGGCTACCACCTGCGCCACGCCGCGCGCGCGGACCTGCTGCGGCGCTCGGGCCTGCTGCGACGAGGCCGTCCTCGAGTACGAGCACGCGGTCGCGCTCGCGGGCACTGCGCCCGAACGCGCGTACCTCGAGCGCCGCCTGCGCGAGGTGCGCGGTTCGGGGTAGGAACGTCGAGTGACGTTGCAATGGACGGGTGTGTGCATCGATTGCCGGAACGGCCGCGAGCTCGCCGAGTTCTACGCGCAGCTCTTCGGATGGGAGATCACCGCCGGCGGAGGCGAGTGGTTCCAGCTCGGTGATCCCGCCGGCGGCGTGCACCTCAACATCCAGGGTGAGGACTGGTACGAGCCGCCGGTGTGGCCCGAACGGCCTGGGGAGCAGGCGAAGATGCTGCACTTCGAGATCCTGGTCGACGACCTCGATGCGGCAATCGCCGATGCGGTCGCGGCCGGCGCCCGCGTCGCAGAGCATCAGCCGGAGGATCGGGACCCGAGCCTGCTGCGGATCATGCTCGATCCCGCCGGCCACCCGTTCTGCCTCTTCGAGCCGGGCGGTTAGCTCGCTTCGGCCCAGTCTTCGGGGTTGTCTTCGGTGAAGTGGTCGACGATGTGGCCGTCGACCGCGTCGACGAGCACGAAGCCGCGGCGCTGCGGCGGCTCCTCCGCCGAGTAGAGGAGGATGCGCCACGTCGGACGGCTGCGCAGACCGCGCCACCCGAGCTGCGCGGACGCGTGCCCCACCGGGAAGCCCACGGCCTTCGATGCAGCGACCAGCGCGCCCTTCTCGTCCAGGCCGAGATGCCAGCCCGACGTGATGCAGTACACGCCGACGAGGGCGAGGAAGATCGAGACGTAGAGGAACCCGTCGTTCACGAGGACGCCGCCGTCGTGATAGCCGAGCCACAGCAGGAAGCAGGCGACGGCGACGCCGAGGTAGATGAAGCCCGGGATGCGGCGCCGGCTGTTGTCGGGGAACTGGTACGGCCCGACGAACGAGGAGACGTCGAGCTCGTCGGGAAGCTCGTCCCGGTGCTCGGTGTCGCCCGCTGCCATCACGACGACGCTACCGGCCCCGCCGTGGGTCTCCCCAGCCGGTTCTCGGTCGCGAGAACCGTCAGACCTGTCGGGCTACGCGACTCAGTTCGGCGGGGGTGGTGGAGGCCAGGCGGCGGTGAGCTTGCGCCAGCTGTCGTCGAGGCTCTCCGGGAGCACCCTCGTCTCGGCGACCGACGTCATGAAGTTCGTGTCGCCCTGCCAGCGGGGCAGGCAGTGCACATGCAGGTGGCTCGGGATGCCCGCGCCCGCGGCGTGGCCGAGGTTCATCCCGATGTTGACGCCATCGGGCGAGTACGCGCCCTTGATCGCGAGCACCGCATCGCGCACCGCGGCCCAGAGCTCGTCGTGCTCGTCGGGACTCAGGTCCTCGAGCGCGGCGACCTCCCGGTAGGGCATCACGAGCAGGTGCCCACTGCCATACGGGTACGCGTTCAGGATCGAGAAGCAGCGCTCACCCCGCCACAGCACATGCGTCTGCTCGTCGGGCGCGCCGCTCGCGAGGATGCGGGCGAACACCGACCGCGCCGGTGGGCGGTCCGGGTGGGATCGCCGACACGTAGGTCGAACGCCACTCGGCCCACAGCCGGTCGAGCGTCACGGCGGTCGAGCGTCACGAGAGATGGGCGATGGCTTCGGCTTGCAGCCGCTCGAAGAAGTCGTCGACCCGCACGCCCCGCTCGACCTCGCCGCCCCGTGGGTTCACGCCGACGGTGCCGTCCCTCACGTCGTCGTCACCGACCACGAGCACGTACGGGATCTTCTCGAGCTTCGCCTTGCGGATGCGTGCGCCGAGTGGCTCGTGGGCTTCGACGTAGTCGGTGCGGAAGCCCTCGGCGCGGAGCCGGTCGGCGATGCGGTCCGCGTACGCGTCGTGGTCGGCGCGGACGCCGAGCACCCGCACCTGCACCGGCGACAGCCACAACGGCAGCGCGCCCGCGTAGTGCTCGAGCAAGATCGCGAAGAAGCGCTCGACCGAGCCGAACAGCGCGCGGTGGATCACACGCGGACGATGGCGCTGGTTGTCGGGTCCGATGAACTCGAGGTCGAAGCGAGTCGGGAATTGGAAGTCGACCTGCAACGTCGACATCTGCCACCGGCGACCGATCGCGTCGCGCACGTGCACGTCGATCTTCGGCGCGTAGAACGCACCCTCTCCTTCGGCGACCGTGTACGGGAGCCCTTCGACCTCGAGCGCGTAGCGCAGCGCCTCAGTCGCTTCCTCCCACTCCTCGAGCTCGCCGACGTACTTCTCGGGCCGGGTCGACAGCTCGGCTTCGAAGTCGGTGAGCCCGAAGGTGCGCAGCAACCGCAAGACGAACTTCAGCAGCGAGGCGAGCTCGTCGGCGAGCTGGTCGGGGGTGCAGAAGATGTGCGAGTCGTCTTGGGTGATGCCGCGGACGCGGGTGAGGCCGTGCAGCACGCCGGTGCGCTCGAACCGGTACACGGTGCCGAACTCGAACAGCCGAAGCGGGAGCTCCCTGTACGACCGCTGCTGCGACCGGTAGATGAGCATGTGTCCCGGGCAGTTCATCGGCTTCGGGTAGTAGGTCGCCCCCTCCATCTCCATCGGGGGGTACATGCCGTCGGCGTACCAGCTGAGGTGGCCCGAGATCTCGAAGAGGGTCGACTTCGCGATGTGCGGGGTCCAGACGAACGAGTAGCCCGCGCGCTCGTGCTCGGCGCGCGAGTAGTCCTCCATGAGCTTGCGGACGAGGCCACCCTTCGGGTGGAAGACGGCGAGCCCGCCGCCGATCTCGGTCGGGAAGCTGAACAAGTCGAGCTCGACCCCGAGCCGGCGGTGATCGCGCTTCTCGGCCTCCTCGAGCCGGAAGAGGTGCTCGTTCAGCGCCTGCTCCGACTCCCATGCGGTGCCATAGATGCGCTGCAGCATGGGGTTGCGCTCGTCGCCTCGCCAATATGCGCCCGCGACTCGCATGAGCTTGAAGTGACCGAGCCGGCCGGTGTGCGGCACGTGCGGGCCGCGGCACACGTCGCAGAAGCGCGGTGGGTTGTCGTAGATGCGCACGAGACCCGCATCAGTGCCAGATGTCGGGTCGTCGGCCTTGCCGGTGATGATCTCGAGCTTGTACTTGTGCGCGGCGAACCGCTTCGACGCGTCGGCCTCGCTGATCTCGTCACGGATGAAGGGCTGCTTCTCGGAGATGATCTCGCGCATCCGCGCATCGATGCGGTCGAGGTCGTCGGGAGTGAACGTGCGGCCCTCGGGCAGATCGAAGTCGTAGTAGAAGCCGTCTTCGATCGGCGGCCCGATGCCGAAGGTCGCGCCGGGGAACAGGTCGAGCACGGCCTGCGCGAGCACATGCGCGGTCGAGTGGCGGAGCGTGTACCGACCCCGGTCGGAGGCGGGCACGACGATCTCGACGCGGTTGCCGTCGACCAGCGCCCAGTCGAGGTCTCGCTCGATCCCGTCGACGACGGCGATGACCGCATCGCGACCGAGTCGAGGGCCGATCGCCTCGGCGAGACCTCCGGCCGTCGTGCCCGTGGCGACCTGTCGGGTCGAGCCGTCGGGGAGCACGATGTCGATGAGGTCAGCCATAGGGAACGCGAGCCTACCGGCGACGCTCCGTGAGGCCCCGCGGTGATTGTCAGCCGGCGCGGGCGAGCTCGGGCTCGCGGTCCGCGGGCTCGCCGAGCCGCACCTTCGCGACATCGGTCGGCAGCGTCTCGGACCTCTTCGTCGCGTAGCGGTCGACGTACTGCTGATCGGTCAGCTCGCGGATCTCGTACATCAGCTCGTCGGTGAGCTCGCGGTAGCACCAGGTGATCGCCTTCACGGCGCTTGTAGCGCGTGAGGTCGATCGGCTGACCGACCCGGATGCGAGCCGTCTTGAACAGCTTCGGCATCTTCGCGTCTGGCGGCTGGATGTCGGCCGTGCCGATGACGCCGATCGGGAAGAGCGGGCACCCGGTGGCCAGCGCGAGGCGGGCGGCGCCGGTGTGGCCCTTGTGCAGCAACCCGTCACGCGAGCGCGTGCCCTCCGGGAAGATGCCGAAGAGGTGACCCCGCTCGAGCGCGTCGGCCGCGGCAGTCAGCGCCGCCTCACTCGACCGTCCACCTGAGCGGTCGATCGGGATCATGCCCATCGCCGGGAAGAGGAACTTCGTCTTCCACGAGTCCATGTACTCGGCCTTGCCGACGAAGCTGATGCGACGCGGCACGGACATCATCAAGAACGCGGAGTCGAGGAACGAGATGTGGTTCGGGCAGAGGATCGCGCCACCTTGGGGCGGCAGGCGGTGCAAGCCCTCGACCTGAACCTTCCAGAGCATGCGTTGGATCGGCGCGCCGAAGGCGCGGACCACGTCTTGCGTCCTGCCGGCGCCGGCTTCAGCCATGCGCGCAGCCTAAGCCATCAGGTGCAGAACGTCTCCGAGTTCACGGCGTCTTCACAGGCTCTTCATCGCCCATCGCGAGCTCCACACCCAGGAGCGATGCAGCTGCAGACACACCCTGACCTGCGGCTGCTGCAGCGTCGATCGCGGCCACCGCGCGCGGGGTGTCGAGGTCGTCATCGAGCGCTTCGCGCACTTCGCTGAGCCTGGATCGTCGACGATTGGGTCACCGGGGCCGGCAGCGTCGAGCCACGCGTTCAGACGAACAGTCGCGCGAGGCATGAGGCCTTCGTCCCACTCCCACGAGTCGCGGTAGTGGTGCTCGATGATCCCGAGGCGGATCGCTCTCGGATCGAACGTCTTCAGGAGGTCGCTGACGAACACGAGGTTGCCGAGTGACTTCGACATCTTCTCGCCGTCCATCCGCACCATCGCGACGTGCATCCAGTGGCGCACGAACGGCTCACCCGTCGCCGCCTCGCTCTGCGCTCGCTCGCACTCGTGGTGCGGGAAGATGAGGTCGGCGCCGCCACCGTGCAGGTCGATCGTCGTGCCGAGCTCGCGCAGCGCCAGCGCCGAGCACTCGATGTGCCACCCGGGTCGACCGGGCCCCCACATCGTCTCCCACGTCGGCTCACCGTCCGCCGACGGCTGCCACAGCACGAAGTCGAGCGGGTTGCGCTTGTTCGGGTCGTCGACGTTGCCGCCGCGCTCTCGTGCGTACTCGATCATCTCGTCGTGCGAGTAGCTGCTCACCTCACCGAACCCGGGGAACGAGCTCACGTCGAAGTACACCGCTCCCCCGGCCTGGTACGCGTGGCCACGGTCGAGCACCATCCCGATGAAGCCTCTGATGTCAGGGATCGCCGAAGTCGCGCGCGGCTCGCTGAAGCACGGCAGCACGTTCAGCGCCTTCATGTCGCTGTCGAAGCGCGCGACCTCGCCCGCGGCCAGGTCGAGGTAGTGCACCCCGAGCTGCTTCGCCTTCGCCAGCAGCGGGTCGTCGACGTCGGTGATGTTCCGCACGCAACGGGTGTCGTGGCCGAGATCGCGGAGGCGCCGCTGCAGCACGTCGTAGACGACGTAGACGGTCGCGTGGCCGAGGTGCGTCGCGTCGTACGGCGTGATGCCGCACGTGTACATGGTGACGAGCTCACCGGGTTCGAACGGCACGACCGCCTTGCGGGCCGTGTCGTACAAGCGCATGGGCACGACTAGATCTTGATGCCCGTCAGCCTCGGCGCGACCCGAGTCTTGTAGCGCACATTGAGCTGGAGCAGGACCGCGGTGAACGCTTCGATCGCAGTCGCGTTCGACAGCTCGCCCGCGTCGAGGGGGCGACAGCCCGGGATGCGACCCGCGATGTCGGCGACCACCAGGATGGCCTCCGGGAAGTCGGAGCAGATGAGCACGTCGCTCTCGATCGGCTCGCCCAGATGTCCGAGCTCGCGCGCCGGAAGGTGGTGGAACGCCGCGGCGACGTGGCACCCCGGCACGGCCGCCTGCACGCTCGCCGCCACCGACCCACGTGGCGGCACCAGCGGCTGGAACTCGTGGCCGACCTTCACGAGCGCGTTGGCCATCGAGACGACGACCTTGCCGTTCAGCTGCTTCTCGAGCGCATGGGCTGTCGTCGCCGCGCTGTCCCACGGCGTCGCGAGCACGACGACGTCGGCACCTGCGGCGCCCTCGTTGTCGGCCGCGTCGATGGCCAGGTCGTAGTCGGGCCAATGGGCGAGGATGCCGTCGACCACTTCCATCGCGCGATACTTCGAGCGCGAGCCGAGGGTGATGTCGTAGCCGACGGACGCGAGACGAGCGCCGAGCGCTGTGCCTGCGGGCCCGGTGCCGCCGAGGATGCCGATCCGCATCACCTCAGCCTTGCACACCGGGCTCGGCAGTAACGTCGCCGCCGCACCGACGGTCGGAGGCACCATGGGTCTTCTCGAGGGAAAGCGCATCGTCGTCACCGGCGTGCTCACTGATGCATCGCTCGCGTTCGGCGTCGCACAGCTCGCGCAGCAAGAAGGGGCCGAGGTCGTGCTCACCGGGGCGGGCCGGGGCCTCTCGCTCACCGAGCGCACGGCTCGCAAGCTTCCTGTGGCGGCGCCCGTGCTCGAGCTCGACGTGACGGTGCCCGAGCATCTCGACGCCGTTCGCAACGACCTCGCCGAGCGATGGGGCCGCGTCGACGGTGTGCTCCATGCGATCGGGTTCGCGCCCGCGGTGTGCCTCGGCGGAACGTTCATGCAGGCGCAGTGGGACGACGTCGCCGTCGCGATGCAGGTGTCGGCGTACTCGCTGAAGGCGCTCGCCGACTGCTTCGTGCCGCTCATGACCGAGGGCGGCTCCCTCGTCGGCCTCGACTTCGACGCGACTGTCGCGTGGCCCGCGTACGACTGGATGGGCGTCGCGAAGGCCGCGCTCGAATCGACCTCGCGCTACCTGGCGCGCGAGCTCGGCAGCCAACGCATACGAGTGAACCTGATCGCGGCGGGGCCGATCCGGACGTTGGCCGCGAAGTCGATCCCCGGCTTCTCGCGCTTCGAGGACGTCTGGACCGAGCGCGCGCCGCTCGGGTGGGACATCAACGACTCGACCGCGGTGGCAAAGGCGTGCGTCGCCCTGATGTCCGACTGGTTCCCCGCCACGACCGGCGAGATGATCCACGTCGACGGTGGCTACCACGCGATAGGTGCCTGACCTAGGTTTGTCCGCTATGTCGAAGTTCGGCCCTCGCCTCGCGCTCGTCCTCGTCCTCGGTGTCGGCAGCATCGGTCTCGCAGCGTGTGGTGGCGGCGACGACTCGAGCTCCTCGGCCGCGACGACCGGCGGTGCCGGTTCGTCGACGCCGGGCACTGGCGGCGCTGCGACTTCGGGCGGTGCTCCCACGTCCGCTGGCCCGGTCGGCGACGTCCCCATCGAGACATGGGCGGGCGGCGTGTGCGGCGCGGTCAACACGTGGCTCGGCGGCATCAACGCCAACGGGACGAAGCTCAATCAGGACGTGCAGGGCATCAGCGACCTAGGCGCGGGTCGCGACCTGCTCGTGAAGTTCATGCAGGACGCCGTCACGCTCACCGACACGATGATCAACGCGGTGCAAGCAGCCGGTGCTCCCGCCGTGCCCAGCGGGCAGCAGCTCTCCGCCGATCTCGTGCAAGCGCTCTCCCCGGTCAAGCAGACGTTCGAGGGCGCCGTCACCAAAGCGCAGCAGCTCCCGACCAACGATCCGCAGGCGTTCAGCCAGGCGGCCACTCAGCTCGGCAACGAGATCACGAACTCGCAGGGCAGCTTCACCGCCAGCTTCAACGCGCTGCAGACGAAGTACAACGACCCTGCGTTGAACGACGCGTTCAAGACGGTGCCCGCCTGCGCCAAGCTCGGCGCCTGACGGCGATCGGCCGAGTCCCGGCTAGCAGTGAGCGCTCAGCGTCGGGTACGGGTTGATCGTGCCGTGATGGCCGGGGTGGATCTCGAAGTGCAGGTGTGGCGTGCCGCGAGCGTTGCCGTCGTCGCCGACATAGCCGATCACCTCACCCGCGCTCACTGAGCGGGCGCCACCGGCGTATCCCGAGAGATGAGTGCCGAAGTACTCATTCCCATCGACGCCCTCGAGGAAGAACGAGCGCCCACCGAGCGAGACGCTCCGGAACGAGACCGTGCCCGCGACCGGCGCGACGATCGGCGTGCCCCGCGTCGCGAGGATGTCGTTGCCCGCGTGGTGGCGCCCTCCTGAGCGCGAGTCGCCGTAGTCGTTGCCGAACGCGTGCGCGCCCGCGACCGGACACAGCCACGAGCCGCCCATGATCTGCGGCACCACACCGCGTGACGTCGAGGTGCGACGCGAGGCGGCGGCGGCCGAAGCCGCCGCCCGAGCCCGTTGCGCGGCGGCTGCCTGCTCGCGCTTGCGCTGCAGCTCCTGGAGCCGAGCGAGCTCCTTGAGCGCAGATGCCCGCGTTCGCGTTCAGCTGCTCCACTGCTGCTCCCTGCGCGGCCTTGCGGTCAGCGAGCAGCGCGGCACCCGACTCGAGGTCGGCCTGGAGGGCGCGGTACCGATCGATCTGGTCGAACGACCCCATCGTGACGAACCGTGCCAGCGCGTTCGCACGCACCTCCGCGTTCAGGTCGCCGCCGAGGAGGAATGGCAGATCCGCGCCGCCCGCGTGGATGTAGCTGCGGACCACGGTCTCCTGCACCGCCGACCGCAGCCCGACCAGCTCGGCCTCGGTCGCCGTCTGGTCGGCCTCGACCTTGACGATGTCGTCCTCGATCTGGGCCAGCTCGGTGTTCGCCTGCGCGAGCTTCTGGGCGGCCGCGTTCGCTGCGCTTCTGCGCGGTCGCGACGTCGTCCGCTGCGGCCGGGGTCACCGACACCGCGGAGAACGACCCGATCAGGGTGCAGGCGAGGAGGAGCCAGGAGGCTCGACGGCGCGCGATGGGCGGCAAGGGTAGGCGCGAGGCAGGATCTGCCGCCCGGCGAAGAAGTTTTGTAGCCTAATGATGTGAGCATCGAACGAGCCCGAATCGACGCCGTGGACTGGGAGAACGCGGCGCGAGCGGCGGCTCGCCTGGCCAAGCAGGTCGAGCTGGCGCTCGATGCGGTCGACCTGAGCATGCCCCAGTACCGCGTGATGGTGTTCCTGTCCGCGGGCGCCTCGGGCGCCTCGACCCTCGCGGGCACGCTGGCCGTCAGCCGGCCCACGATCACCGTCGTCGTCGACGGCCTCGTCGCGAAGGGGTACGTCGAGCGACAGGGAGACGAGCACGACCGGCGCAAGGTGCACCACCGCCTCACCCCCGCGGGCCGGCGGGCCCTCGAGCGCGCCGACGGCGTCGTGTCCGAGCGGCTCACCGAGCTCGCCTCGCACCTCGACGGCGCGGAGGCGACCACCGCGGTGAGCGGGCTCGTCCTCTGGGGGCGGGCGTTGGCGGCCGCTCGGAGTGCGGCAGTCAGCCGCACGTGAGCGCACCGCTCGAAGACTGGTCCCCCTACGAGCCGCTCGGCGTCGTCGCGCGGTCGGGGCCGCCGAGCGCGCGGCCGAGCCCCGAGCGCCACAGCGTGTGGTGGCGGCGGATGTTGCCGCTGCTCCTGTCGGACAAGCCCGCCTTCTTCGGATCCCTCGGAGCGGCGCTCCTCTCGCTGATCGCCGCGATCCTCATCCCCCGTGTGACGATGAACGCGATCGACGACGCGCTCATCGCGCGCACCTCCTCGCTCGCGCCGTACGTCTGGATCCTGCTCGGGCTCGCGGTGTTCCGCGCGATCCTCACCTACGCCTACCGCACGTCGCTCTACGGCATCGCGTACCGGCTCGAGTACGACCTGCGGGTCACTGTCTTCGAGCACCTCACCCGGATGTCGTTCTCGTTCTACGACCGTGTGCAGTCGGGTCAGCTGATCTCGCGCGCGAACTCAGACATCCGATCAGTGCAGATGTTCCTGACCTTCGCACCGCTCGTCGCGCTCAACCTCGTGAGCTTCGCCGTCGCCCTGGTCTTCATGTTCACGATCCACGTCGGCCTGACGCTCGTCGCGCTCGCCACGATCCCGTTCGTGTACATCGCGGGCGTCAAGATGCGGAACCAGACGTTCCCGCTCTCGTGGATCGTGCAATCGCGCATGGCCGACGTCGCGACGATCGTCGACGAGAACGTGAACGGCGTGCGCGTCGTGAGATCGTTCGCCGCCGAGCAAGCCCAGGTCGACGAGCTCGCCAACGCCGCACAGCGTGTGCGATGGGCGTCGGTGAAGACCTCGATGACGCGGGCTCGCTACGCGCCCCTCATGGAGAACCTCCCGCGTCTCGGCCTCGCCGCAGTGCTGCTGTACGGCGGGTGGCTCGCCATCGACGGCGTGATCACCGTCGGCGCGATCGTCGCCTTCAACAGCTATGTGGTGATGCTCCAGGCGCCCTTCCGCATCCTCGGAATGATCACCATGCTCGGCCAGCGGGCGGCGGCCTCGGCCGAGCGGATCTACGAGATCCTCGACGAGCCCGCAGACATCGTCGATCGGCCGGGAGCCGTCGACCTCGTGGCACCCAAGGGCGACGTCGAGCTCCGCGATGTCACGTTCGCCTACCACCGACCGGGCGCGGAGACCCACGAGCCCGTCCTCTCGCACTTCGACCTGCATGTGCGCGCGGGCGAGACCGTTGCGATCGTCGGGCGCACGGGTAGCGGGAAGTCGACGGTCGCCCGACTCCTCCCCCGGTTCTACGACGTCGACGGCGGCGAGGTGCTCATCGACGGGCACGACGTCCGCGACCTCACCGTGCACAGCCTGCGAGCGAACGTCGCAGTCGTGCTCGACGAGCCCTTCCTCTTCTCGGTCTCGATCCGCGACAACATCGCCTACGCCCGTCCGGACGCGTCATTCGACGACGTGGAGGCGGCCGCACGGGCGGCCCACGCCGACGAATTCATCGACGACCTCCCCGATGGCTACGACACCATCATCGGCGAGCGGGGCTACGACCTCTCGGGTGGGCAACGCCAGCGGATCGCGATCGCCCGCACCTTGCTGGCCAACCCTCCGATCCTGGTCCTCGACGACGCGACCAGCGCCGTCGACGTGCAGGTCGAGGAGCACATCCACGACGCGCTCAGGGCGCTGCTGTCAGGCCGCACCACGCTCGTGATCGCGCACCGGCTCTCGACGATCAGCCTCGCCGACCGCGTCGTGCTCATCGAAGGCGGCCGAGTCGTCGCAGACGGCACCCACGCCGAGCTCATGGCGACCGAGCCGCGCTACGTCGAGGTGCTCGCTCGGGCCGAGCACGACGCCGACGACGTCGACGACACCGAGACGACGACTCTCGATCGGCTCGCGACGACCGGAGGCGACTGATGGCCTGGGGTGGTGCGTCAGGAGGCTTCGGCGGGCCGAGCGCGGTCTCCTCGAGCGCGGCCGCGGGCCTGCCCTTCGCCGGAGTTCCGCCCGAGCTCGCCGACCGAGTCGAGGCGATCCTCGAGACCGAGCCCGAGCACCCGCGCGCGCACGTCCCGTTCACACAGGTCGAGGAGACGACGGCGCCATTCACGCTGCGCCGGTTCCTCGCGACCCGCACGCCCGCGATGACCGGCGCGTTCGCGCTCGTGCTCGTCGAGACGTTGACGATGCAAGCCGGACCGTTGCTGACCCAGCGCGCGATCGACAAGGGCATCCTCGCCAAGTCGACACAGGTGCTCGTCGTCACCTGCAGTGCTCTACGCGATCAGCGTCATCATCAGCATGATCGCGAGCGGCTTCCGGGTCGCGTGGACAGGCAAGGTCGGCGAGTCGCTGCTCTACGACCTTCGAGTGCGCGTCTTCGCACACCTGCAACGGCTGTCCATGGACTTCTTCACCGGAGAGAAAGCGGGTCGAGTGATGACCCGCATGACGAGCGACATCGAAGCGCTGAGCCAGCTGTTCCAGGACGGCATCGTGAACCTCGCGGTCCAAGCGCTCACGATGGTGATCGTCACGGTGATCCTGTTCCTGCTCAACCCCGCGCTGGCCGCGATCACCGTGCTCCTGGTGGTTCCGACGATGACGATCGCGACGGTCTGGTACCGACGGGCATCGGACCGCGGCTACACGCGTGTTCGGGAGCGCATCGCCGAGGTCCTCGCGGACCTGCAGGAGAGCCTCTCCGGCATCCGCATCATCTCTGCGCACAACCGTCGCCGCCACAACGTGCAGCAGCACCGCAACATCGTCGGCGAGTACCGCGGCGCGAACCAGTACACCGCGCGAGTGAGCGCCGTCTACGGCCCGGCGACCGATCTGATCGGCGCCGCCGGCCAGGCGGTCATCTTGCTCGTCGGCGGCAACATGGTGCTGCAACGGAACGCTCACGATCGGTCAGCTCACCGCGTTCGTGCTCTACCTCGCGGCCTTCTTCGCCCCGATCCAGCAGCTCGTGCAGCTCTACACCACCTACCAGTCCGGTCAGGCCGCCGTCGACAAGCTGCAGGAGCTCCTCGCGACCGAGCCGAGCGTGCCCGAGCGGGCCGACGCCGTCGACCTGCCCCCGATCGCCGGCCACGTCGTCCTCGACCACGTGTCGTTCGGCTACACGACCGGGCAGGCAGTCCTGCACGACGTCACGCTCGACATCGCGCCCGGAGAGACGTTCGCGCTCGTCGGCGCGACCGGCGCGGGCAAGTCGACGATCGCGAAGCTCGTCACGCGGTTCTACGACCCAACTGAAGGCACGGTCTCCATCGACGGGCACGACCTGCGCGAGGTCACGCTCGAATCGCTGCGCCGCCAGCTCGGCGTCGTGCCGCAGGAGGCGTTCCTGTTCGCGGGCTCGGTGCGGACGAACGTGACGTTCGCCGCGTCCCGACGCCACCGACGAGGAGGTGGACGAGGCGTGCCGCGCCGTCGGCCTCGACGAGCTGATCGATCGTCTCCCCCAGGGCCTCGACACCCGGGTCCACGAGCGCGGCGCGACCCTCTCGTCGGGCGAACGGCAGCTGCTCGCGCTCGACGCGCGCGTTCCTCGCCCGCCCCCGCGTGCTCGTTCTCGACGAGGCCACCGCAAACCTCGATCTGCGCAGCGAGGCGCAGGTCGAGCGCGGGCTCGACGCGCTGCTCGAGGGTCGCACCGCGATCCTCATCGCGCACCGGCTCGCGACCGCGATGCGCGCCGACCGGATCGCCGTGGTCGACGACGGTGAGATCATCGAGCTCGGATCGCACGCCGAGCTGCTCGAGCGGCGTGGGGAGTACGCCGCGATGTTCGACACCTGGCAGCGGCACATGAGCGGCCGCGCTGCGAGCACGAACGGGAACGGCAACGGCCACCACGCGCCGGCGAACGGGAACGGGGCCGGACCCGCCCACTGACCGACGGTTACGGTGGCGGCCGTGGCGACACGAGCGCGAGACGGACGCGAGGTGCTCCTCGAGGTGCTGCGCACCGAGGGCGTGCGACACCTCTTCGGCAATCCCGGCAGCACCGAGCTGCCGCTCATCGATGCGCTGGCGGGGCCCGGGGGCGCCGACTTCGACTACGTCCTCGCGCTGCAGGAGGCGACCGCGGTCGCGATGGCGGACGGCTACGCGCAATCGACGGGTCGCCCCGCGTTCTTGAACCTTCACACGTCCGCCGGTCTCGGCAACGCGATCGGCAACCTCACGAATGCCGTCGCGAACGGCACGCCCCTCGTCGTCACCGCCGGGCAGCAGGACTGGCGCCACATCGTCACCGACCCGCTGCTCTCCGGTGATCTCGTGGGCCTCGCCCGCCCGGTCTCGAAGTGGGTGCACGAGGTGCGCAGCGTCGACGAGCTCGGCACGATCATGCGCCGCGCCTTCCACGACGCGGCGTCGTCGCCGGCTGGCCCCGTGTTCGTCTCACTGCCCATGTCGATGCTCGACACCGAAGGCGACCTGACGGTGCCCGATCGGTCCGAGATCGAGCGCCGGGTGGTGCCGTCGGCGATCGACGAGCTCGCTGCGTTGCTCACCGATACGCCGGTCGGGTCGCTCGCGATCGTCGCTGGCGACGAAGTCTCGGCCTCGGGAGGGGTGCCCGAGCTCGTCGCGCTGGCCGAGGCCCTCGGCGCGCCCGTGTTCGGCGCGCCGCTTCACTCGACGGCGGTGTTCCCCCCAGCGCACCCGCTCTACGCCGGGATGCTCGCACCCGCGGCAGCGGCCATCAGCGCCGGGCTCGCGCCGTTCCGCCGCGTGCTCGCGGTCGGCGGGCACACCTTCATGGTCTACCCGTACACGCCGGGCTCGGCCGTGCCCGACTCCGTCGAGCTCCTGCACATCTCGCCCGACCCCGCGCGGCTCGGCCGCACCTACCCCACGCGTCTGGGCCTCGTCGGTGACCCGAAGGCAACGCTCGCGGCACTGCGGCCGCTCGTGCTGTCACGCGTCGACGCGCGTGCCGCTGCCGACGCCATGGCGGCCAGCGGGGCGAAGCGCAACCAGGAGATCGACGCGCTCGAGGAGACCGCTCTCGCGCGCTACTCGAGCGCACCGATGGACCCGATGGCCGCGGGGCACGCGCTCGGTGCGCGCGCTACCTCCCAACACCACGATCGTGGACGAGGCCATCACGACCGGCTTCTACGTGCGCGGCTTCCATCACTGGACCGAGCCGGGCCACTACTTCTTCTGCAAGGGGGGCGGGCTCGGTTGGGGGATGCCCGCGGCGCTCGGGGTCTCACTCGGTCACGACCGAGAGCCCGTGCTCTGCGTCGTCGGTGACGGCTCGGCCATGTACTCGCCCCAGGCGCTGTGGACCGCGGCGCACGAGCAGCTGCCGGTCGTGTTCGCGGTCGTGAACAACCGGCAGTACCTGATCCTCAAGGGCTACCTGCGCGGCATGGGCCGCGACAGCGTGCAGTCCGGACGGATGGTCGCGATGGACATCGACGAGCCGCCGGTCGACTTCGTCGGCCTCGCGCGCTCGATGGGTGTCGATGCCACGTTGGTCGAGAAGGCGGACGACGTCGGCGACGCCGTCGCTGCTGCATTCGAGGCAGGGCGTCCGCACCTGCTCGAGCTGCCCATCGCCGCACCGTGACCGACGCGGCAGGCGCGGCTGTCGACCTGCGTGACATCAGCGTCGTCTTCGACGGCCGGCTCGCGCTCGACGGGCTCGAGCTGGCGCGTCGACGCCGGCGAGCGCTGGGTCGTGCTCGGGCCGAACGGCTCGGGCAAGACGACGCTCGTCCGCATCGTCTCGCTGTACCTACACCCGTCAAGCGGCGAGGTGTGCGTGCTCGGCGCGGTGCTCGGGCGCGTCGACATCCGGAAGGTGCGCCCACGCATCGGGATCGCGAGCGCGTCGATGGCCGCGATGCTGCGGCGCGAGCTCGAGGTGATCGACGTGGTGATGACCGCGCGGAACGCCGCGCTCGAGCCGTGGTGGCACACCTACACCGACGACGACCGTGCGCGTGCGCTCTCGATGCTCGACCGGTTCGGCATGCGCGACTTCGCGGGGCGCATGTTCGGCACACTCTCGAGCGGCGAGCAGCAGAAGGTGCAGCTCGCGCGCACGTTGATGGCCGATCCGGAGCTGTTGATCCTCGACGAGCCGGCCGCGGGGCTCGACCTCGGCGCCCGTGAGGATCTCGTCGCGAGGCTCGGCGACCTGGCGGAGCACGAGGCGAGCCCGCCCATCATCCTCGTCACCCACCATGTCGACGAGATCCCGCGGGGCTTCACCCATGCGTTGCTCCTGCGTCGAGGGCGAGCCGTCGCGTCCGGACCGATCGACGAGGCACTCACCGCGTCGACGCTCTCGGAGTGCTTCGCGATGTCGCTCAGCCTCGACAAGCGCGACGACCGGTGGAGTGCCCGCGCCGTCCCCGGCTGAACCGCCAAGAGAATCAGCGGGCCGCGAGGCAGGCGAGGAGGCGCGGGCGGCTCTCCTCGATCTCGTCGCCGAGCATCCGCTCGAGCACCGGGCCCCACAAGCGATCCGCCGTAGTGGAGGTGCATCACGAGCCGGCTGCCCTCGTCGGTCGGGGTGACGGTGGCCTCGAGCACCCACGGCGAATGGGTCTTGCCGTCGGCCTCCCGCCGATCGAAGACCGCCGTGTCGTTCGTTCGCTGGGTGCGGACCATGCGGAGCCGCTTGGAACGGGCCAGCGGGCCGAGCCGCCCGCGGAGGTCGACGAGCCACGCCGGGCCGGCATCGCCGTCGACTGCGGGGGCCGGTGACGCCGACGTCACGATCGCGAGCCACTGCGGGTAGCGCTGGAGGTCGTCGACCCAGGTCATGAGCTCGTCCGGCGAGCAGGGCGCCGCGAGATCGGCGGTGACGTCCACGTCTCCAGCATCGCAGCCGGCTGGCAACACGCTCACGAGCGCATCACAATTCCCTCATAGGCACCGGCGATCATCGGAGACATCCCCCGACCCCTCGACCAGGAGATCAACCCATGATCCGCAAGCTCATCGCCGGTCTCGCCGTCGTCGGCATCCTCGCCGTCGGTAGCGCGACCGTCGTCTCGGCGGAGACGAGCTCGGGCACCACGACACCCTCGGCTCCGTCCGCGCAGCAACAGCAGCAAGTCCACGAGCGCAGATGTGCCCGGGCGAACCGGCTGCTCACCTTCCTCGAGAAGTGGCAGACCCAGCTCGACGGTCGCATCACGAAGCTGCAGGCCAAGCAGGCCGAGCTCGCGCAGACCGATCCCACCAAGGCGGCGAAGGTCGCCGACCTGATCACGAGGCTGCAGCAGCGCTCCAGCGAGCTGAAGGAGTACACCGCCAAGCTCGCCTCGGGCCTCGGCGACAAGTGCCCCGCTCCTGCCGGCAGCGCCCACGACCACGTCTTGACCGGCACGTCCTGACCGGTCCCAGGATCGGCGGCGTGACCCCGCTCAGGCGGAGAGATCAAACAGGGTCACGCCGTCGACCTGCGTCGGACTGAAGTTCTCCTCGACCCAGCTGGTGATCTCGCGGGCTTGGTCGCTCCCACCGTTCTGGCGTCCGAAGCCGCCGCTCGGGATGAAGTAGTGGATCCTTCCCTTCCGCGACGTACTGCTCGAATTGCGCCAGGGTCGGAGAAGGATCCGATCCGTTGAAGCCTCCGATCGGCATGACCGGCTTCTGCGTCGCGAGCTGGTAGCCCGATGCCGGATCCGAGCCGAGCGTCGCCGCGACCCACTCGTACCGCGTCGCTCCCGGCGAGCAGCGTCTGCACGAGCGCGGTGCTCGGACGTCGAGGCGTTGAGCAGGCCGCCAGTGGGGGCGCCACCGAAGCCTCCGCCGAACAGCGCGCCGTTGGGGGCTGGTCCGAAGGTTCCGGCTCCAGGCAGCGATCCCGGCGCCGGTCGAGCGCCGCCTCCCGGGAAGCCGCCGGCGCGACTCCCGGCGGGGCGATTGCCGCCGGGGAACGGCACGCGGCCCGAAGCCGACCGACCACCGAGCACGCCGGGCCCAGCGGTGACGATCGAGCCCGCGTGCGGTGTCGCAGCAGTCTGCACCGCCCATGCGGTCGATCCCAAGAGCGAGACGACCACGCCACCGATCGCCGCGGCCGCGAAGACCTTCCCCCGAGCGACCCGCGGCCCGAGCAACATCGCCCCCGCCGTGACGATCGCGCCGACCGTGATGACCGGTCGCAGCCACGCGTTCCAGCCGGGAGCGCGACCGAGCAGGGCCGATGACCAGAGCGCGGTGATCGAGGATCGCGGCCGCGCCGACGAGGCGCGCGAAGAACGATTGCCGGTGTTGCCAGAGCGAGATGTGACCCGATGCCCACCATCGCGGCGATCGCCGGCGCGAGAGCCACCGTGTAGTACTCGTGGAAGATCCCCTTCATCAGGCTGAACACGAGCGCGGTGACGACGAGCCACCCGCCCCACAGCGATGATCGAGGCTCGGGTCGAGTCGGTGCGCGGCGCACGGCGTGTCATCCACAAGCCGACGACCGTGAAGAGCAACGCGGCGGGCATGAGCCACGCGATCTGACCGCCGATCACTCCGTCGAACATCCGCGCTGAGACCCGTGCGGCCCCACACCGATGCACCGACGCTGCCGGTCTCGTCACCCGTCAGGCGCCCGAAGCCGTTGTAGCCGAGCGTGAGCTCGAGGATGCTGTTGTGCTGCGATCCCCCGATGAAGGGCCGTGAGCCGACGGGCGTGAGCATCACTGCCGCGATCCACCAGCCTGCGGAGACGACCATCGAGGCCGAGTGCGATGAGCAGGTCGACCACGCGGCGTCCGAGCCTCGGCGGTGCCGGCGACCAGGTACGCGAGGCCGAGCGGAGGCACGACGAGCAGCACCTGCAGCTGCTTCGTGAGGAACCCGAAGCCGATGAGCGCGCCCGTCGCGACGATCCATCTCCGCCGGCCGTCATCGACCGCGCGCAACGTCGTGTACGCGGCGAGCGTCATGAGGAGCACGAGCAGCGCGTCGGGGTTGTTGAACCTGAACATGAGCGCGGCGACTGGTGTCGTCGCCATCACGGCCCCGCGATCAGACCCGCGGCTGCAGAGAGCTTGCGACGTACTGCGGCGTACACGACGGCGACGGTCGCGACGCCCATCAGCGCCTGGGGCACGAGGATGCTCCACGAGCTGAGGCCGAACGCCCGCACCGACAGGCCCATGATCCAGAGCGACGCGGGCGGCTTGTCGACGGTGATCGAGCTCGCCGCGTCGAACGATCCGAAGAACCACGCCTTCCAGCTCTGCGACCCTGCTTGCGCGGCAGCGGAGTAGAAGGAGTTCGCCCACCCCGACGCGCCCAATCCCCACAGGTAGAGGACTCCGGTCGCAACGAGAAGCGCCGACGAGCGCGGGGCGCTCCCACCGAGGCGCTCGTTCGGCGGCCATCGGGCTGCGAGCGTCGTCTCGGCGACTCGACGGAGCCGTCGTCGGGGAGCGGGCGGTCAAGGGTGATCACGGCGCGACTCTCATGGCTGCGACGGTAGGAACGTCCTGTAAGCCGGTCCGGTGCCCGTTCTTTGAGGTTCCTGAGAGTTGGCTAGGCGAGGTCGCCGCCGGAGAGGTCCGTCTCGGGGCCGACCCACGCCGGGAGGCACGAACGCACGAGGGTCCTCATCGGCACCGAACCCCACCTCCAGCAGCACCAACCCCTCGTGCGGGCCGTGGAAGACGTCGACGAGACCGGCGCGGCCGTCGAGATCGATGCATAGGCGCGTCTTTCGGAGCGTCTCGGCCGGGGAGCCGGCCCAGCATCGTGTGCTCGGCCTCGGTCAGGTAGATCGACGTGTGCAAGACCGATCCCGGATCAGCCGGATCGGGCCGACGTTTGTGCCCGAGCTTGTAGATGGGCGCCTGGCCGGGAGCGCGGACGCACCGAAGGCGCAGATGGCCACCCTCGAGGTATCGATCGGTGATCTCGACCGGATCGGAGGCGTCGGGCGGCACACCGTCGAGCCGGAAGCGGCGCTCGATCTCGGGCTTCGCGTACTTGTCGAGGGTCACTCCTCGGGCGACGGGCGCCGGCGGCCACGCCGCGCAGCGATGCGTCGATCGGGCTCATGATCCCGACGTCGAGGCCGTTCGGGTCGGCCACGATCGCGTAGCGAGCGCCCCAGAACGCGTCGTAGGGCACCTGGCGGCCCTCGTACCCCTCGTCCTCGGTGAGCTTGCGGTAGAGATGATCGACCGCGTCGCGCGACGCGACCGAGAACCCGATCACCACGCTGCTGCTGCCGCCCTCCCTCCGCCAGGCCGCGTTGTAGGTCGCCGCGAGCGCGACGTTGTCGATGTGCAACGACGTGCCGTTCGGGAACTTGACGTCCGCATGCCAGATCTCGTGCTCTCCGCCGCCGCTTGCCTCGACCTTCGCGCCGAGGGCCTTGTAGAACGCGACGGTCGCCTCGAAGTCTTCGGTGACGACGTCGACGAGGTCGAGGATCGGCTTGGGATCGGTCATGCGAGCAGTCTGCTCGCTTCGTCGCGCACCTTGCCGTTGGGATCGGACTCGGCGAGCTGCCGGATGCGCGCTCGGGTCTCGGGCGAGAGGCAGATGTCTGCGGTGGGCTTGCACACCGCACAGCCGAGCGCGTGCACCGCGTCTCGCCTCACCCGCGGCACGGGGTCGTCGAGCAGCGGCACGATCAGGTCGATCGCCCGCGGGTCGGGCACGTGGTCGAGCAGCTGCACGCACCACCACCGCACCACCGGGTTCGGGTCGGCGAGCCCTCGTGCGAGCGCCTCGATCGTGGCGTCGTCGACCCGCACCGAGCGCAGCTCGGTGGCAGTGAGCCCTCCGACCAGTGCTCTGATCGCGGCGTTGCGCTCGCGCTTCGAGGCGAGCTGCTGCACGAGCTCGTCGCGCGATCGCTCTTCGGTCAGCACCCGCTCATTCTGATCCGGGCGTGAGCGCCTCGAGCCGTCGAATTCGCTGCCGCAGGATCTGTCCGCGATCCGAAGAAGGCGCGCGAGAGCCTCGTGTGCGGATACTGCAGCCACAGATGCGCGTCGTCGAGCGATGCCACCCGCACGGTGCGCGGGTCGGCATCGATCTTGCGGAGCGCGGAGAGCAGCGCCGCAGGGTTGCGGCAGTAGCGAACCGCGAGGCCGTCGCTGAGCTTGGCCCGGCTTCGCAGGACGTGGCGCCGCAACAGCACGCCTCCGAACGCGAGTGGCGCGGTGACGATGCTCACCGGGATCAGCAGGAAGCTGTCGTGCCCGAAGCCGGCGAACGGCGCTCCCCACAGCTCGAAGACCCGAGCCGTGCACGCGTAGACAGCCGTGTCGAGGGACACCTCGAGCACCGCGATCCGGCCGATCTCGTAGGCGAGCACTGCCTCGAGCTCGTCCTTGGTCAGGCTCTCGACGAGACCGGTCGTGACGACGACCCAGGCAGTCGCCGGCTTGCGCCCGATGGTGAGGCAGTTGGGAGCCGGGTCGCGCAGCACACCGCAAGACGGCGGGAGCACTCCGGCCGCGATGCTGAGGCCGTCGAGAAGCTCGCGCACGCGCTTGTGCTCCCCCACCGGCGCGCCGGGCGGCGGCAGCGCGGTCACTTGCCCGGAGAACGGGCGGGGGAACGCCTGCATGGGCGTGAGCAGCACTCGCTCGGCGTGGCGGAACATCCACACGAAGCCGACCCCGACGATCGCGAGCGCGAACAGGAACGCGGTGCCGAAGCTCAACCCCACGAGCTTCCATCCGTACCCCCACGACCCGCCGAGCAGCGTCGAGAGCGCACCCACGGCGAGGGTGAACGGGAAGAACAGGATCGCAAGGAAGAGCGCGAGCATCACGATGCCGAGCCCGGCGACGACGACGAGCCGGCGCCGTCCGGAGTCGATCAGGTCGTCGTGCACCCACCCATTGTGGCTACGACGGACAGGCGAAGAGCATCGATGCCAGCGCGGCCTTCTCCGCAGCCGGTGACCGTCAGGTGCCACTTGGCCTTCACCGAGACCCATGCCTTGGCGTAGACGCACCAGTCGCCCTGGTTCGGCGGCTTCCACTCGTCGGGGCTCCGATCGCCCTTCGACCGGTTCACCACGAAGCTCACGGCCACGAGCTCGGGGGCGTCGAGGTCGTTCGCGAACGAGATGCGCTGCTGCGGCGACCAGGTCGACGCGCCGGAGACCCACGCGTTTGCCAGCGGGACCACATGATCGATGTCGAGCTCGCCGGGCGAGGTGTACGTGGTCGCCGTGTACGGATCGAGCCAGCGTCCCGACGCGACCGCGCACCCGCCGATGCGGGACACGACAGGAGGCTCGATCGACTCTGCGATGAGCACCTCCTCGCGCGTGTCGCAGCCGTCGTGGTCGGCGTCGATCCAGCCGTCCCCGAACTGCGCGCGGGAGTACCCCGCGCCGCTGCCGGGGCGGAGCGACCATGAGGCTCTCGAGCCCTGCTCCGACGGGCTCGCCGACGTCCGCGACTTCGCGATGAACTCAGGAGACTCCGAGAACCCGAGCATCACCTCGCCCCGCGCGCACCACGGCCGAGGAAGTCGACCGACGCCTTCAGCCCGCCTGCGTCGGGATCGCGGTCGAGGACGTTGTGGTACACGAGCGTCACGAACGCGAGGTTGTCGAGCGCGCCGTACCGCTGAGTGAACTCGGGTGAGCCGGCGAACGCGTCGGAGATGTCGACGAGGCTCGAGATGTTCCGGTTGCAACGATCGACCCAGAACGCGAGACCCGCCGGGTCGGGTTGGCGGAGGAAGTACGCGAGGTAGAGGCGCGTGACCGAGGCGGTCGGGTCGCTCACGCAGGGCGCCTGGATCACCGTGACGGTGACGGCCCGTGTCGCATGGGGAAGCGTCTCGCACGCGACGCCGTCGTGGTCGCCGTCGAGGCTCGGGTAGGACGGCAGGTCCGCCTGCGCGGCTTCCTGGGTCGCGTAGTCCGCGCACCTGCCCCGCGCGGCCGCCGGCGACGCGAACGCGACCAGCGCGGCACCGATCAGACCGAGCGTGATCACGACACCTACCGGCCTCTGCATGGACTCCCTCCAAGTCCAGAGATGACCGTTGTACCCCTCGCGCTCGAGCGCGCGCCGGATGCCCTACATCGCCGCGATCGCTACGACGTCTGGGACGCAGCCCTCGAGACGAGTGCCGAGCTCATCCCCCACCTCGTCAACGGTGGCGCCTGCCGCCGCGAGGTCGAGCAGCTGGCCGCTCTCGACGAGCATCGACCGCGAGCGCCTTGATCGACGGCAGCGCCTCGTTCCAGCCCGGCACGTTGACTCCCCAGAACGTGGTGACGTGCGTCTGCAAGAGGAGCGAGAACACCGACCACTCGTCGACCTCGAGCTCGATGAACGTCGGCCAGTCACGCCCGATGAACTCGTTCAGCTCGCGGCCGCGCTCGACCCCTCGGAACAAAGGGTCGGGCGCGAGCGCGTGCACGTGGCGCACGGGGCTCAGCCTGATCGCCCCGAGGCATTGCAGGCACGGCTGCAGCGTCGTCCAGAGCTGGAGGCCCGAGGGGCTCGCACCCCATCGCAGCTTCGCGAGCGCGTTCATCTCGGCATGAGCGAGCGACGAGCCTGCGAGCACGTCGTCGCCCGGGTCGTGCTCGGCGAGGCGGTTCCGTCCGGTCGCGGTGATCTCGCCGTCGAGGGTGATCACCGCGCCGATGCCGAGGCTGCCGGCGCGGAACGACTCCCACGCGAGCTCGACGGCGCGATGCATCGGAGGATCGAGTGCGCGCACGGCGCGACATCATGTCAGGGCAGGTCGGGCTCGACCTCTCCGCGGGCGTTCACACCACCGGTGGTTACCGGTAGGTCCCTGGCGTGACAACGTCGGCGTAGTGGAGGAAGTGGGCTCGCGTGTAGGTGCGGTTTCCGGTGATGTTGAGGTTCGGCGTGGGTCCGAGGTTGAGGTCGGAGCCGAGGAAGGGTTGGAATCCCCGGTGGGCGCGGAGATAGCTGGTGGGGTCCGCGCGGAGCAGGCCGATGAGGGTTTCGGCGACGATCCTTCCGCCGACAGGTCCGAGATGTTCGCCGTTGTTGACGGCCTTGGCTTCAGCGAGGACGTAGTACCAAAGCGGTGTGCTGGTGCCGAACGGCGTGTAGATGCTCGTGATGTCGGCGAGGTCGGCCCCACTGAGTTGCTCGACGCCCATCGCGCTGGCGATCGCTTGGCCCGATGGCAGTCCCCAAGTGAGTTGTCGCAGCAGATTGCGTTGCGGCAACACGACTGGCGCGGTTTGGGTGTGGGGCGCGATCGCTGGGAGCGGCAGAGTGAACAAGACGCTGGAGATGGTCGGGTCGATCTTCTTGTTGTTCTTGACCTGACCGTCGCCGAAGTCGAAGAACGTCTGCCAACCGATGTAGCGGCGTGCTGCGGGGTATCCGCCGACGAGGTCATCGCGGTCGCTGGTGATGGGCCCGTTGAAGTCGGACTGATTCGAGTCGAAGACCAGCCCGAAGAACGGATCTTTGGTCGGGTCGGTGCTGTCTCCGGTGCCGCTGGTGAAGTTGGCGCGATATGAGGGTCGGACCATGCTGTGCCCGAAGCGGTAGGCGGCTGCGCCGAACTCGATTGGCATGAACGCTCGACCGGGTGGCGGCGAGTAGAAGCGGTTTCCGTGGGCGAGGATGTCGTCGACGAGTGCTTGGCCGACGATCTGGGGCAGGTGTTCGTTGACCAGCAACCATTGGTAGTGCCAGAGCGTGACTTCGCGTGCCACCAAGAACGCGAGGTAGCCATGCGAATGGTCCGCGCCTCTCGCGGACGGAAAGACCCGGAGGTCGATCTCGTCGAGAGTGTCGATGACGCGGTTGTAGAAGAGGATGTGGGCGCAGTGCAGGCCGGCAATCACCACGTTTTCGTCGTTGCGGGGATCACCCAAGAACGCCCCGTAGGTGCCGTCGCCGTTCGCAACACGGGGCACGTCCTCGTGAACCCCGCCCGTACCGATCTTGAGCTTGGGCCCAACCGTCCCATCAGGGTTCGACACGTAGAGGTCGGGCCGTCGACCAGGACCGCCGCCGAACACCGAATCGAGGTCGAGCGCGGGTGTCCGGGTGTTGGGTGACGCGAGCGGATCTTGCGGCACACCAAGCTGGGACGTCTGGTCGAAGGTGATGTCATGGTCAGTGAACTGACCTATGAACGTCGAGCCGGCAGTCATCGTCGGATTGTCAGGATTCGTCCCGTACGGATTTGCAGCAGTCGGGTTGCCGTTGACACTCGCGTCGGTGATCAGACGCTTCGGCCCGGCGGACAGGTCATCGTGGGCGTCCAAGATGCCGCCCGGCTTTCCCAACTCGACGAGCGCGCCGCGCACGGTGTCGTTCGCGTCCGCAAATGGAGGCAGCGACGGAAACATGCGTCCGAACGAACCGCTGTCGCTCGGTACACCCGCGTGCCCACCAGGCGGGCTGATCGCGCCCGTAGCCGTGCCCGTCATCGCGGCGACGCTCGAGACACCTCCTACCGACGAGGCCGCCACACCCGCAGCGGTCACACCCAATCCAGCCAAGAACTTGCGTCGAGACGGATCGTGCCCACGCCCGCTGCGATCAGCCATCGCCGGCTTCCTCTCCCCAGCCGCCATCACTCACAGCGCACGGAAGAAGCCATCCCCACGTTGTCCCGGCGGGTCTAGTCGACGGTACGACTCGCGCGACACAGTGCGTCAAGGGCTGACACTGCGTGGCCCGTCTGCGCACGGAACGACGCACTGTCAGGGGAGGTCGGGCTCGACCGCCCCGCGGGCGAACGCCGCGGCGGCAGGGTCGATCGGCGCGTGGGAGCGCGCGACGTCGGTCGTGCGAAGCAGCACGAGCGCGGCGACTCCGAGCACCGCGCCGGCCACGAACGCGCCGCGATAGCCGGCGAGCGCGGCAACCACACCGAGGAGCAGCGCACCGATCCCCTGCGACAGCGTCGAAGAAGCTGCTGACCGTGCCGACTGCGGAGCCTCGCTCGTTGTCGGCGAGCCCGGTCAGCGCGAGCGTCAGCATCGCCGGATACAGGAACGACATCCCGATCGAGAAGACGACCGTGCCCGCGTACAAGGCCGCCGGCTCGGCGACTGACGCCATGATCAAGAGCCCAGCGGCCGACGTGGCTGTCGCGATGGTCCCTGCCTTCACGGGACCGATGCGATCGGGCACGCGGGCACCGAGCAAGCGCACCGCGAGGATCAGCCCGCCGTAGAGCAGGAACACGCCGCTCGAGTTGCTCATCCCGATCTCCTTGACGTAGAGCGGGACGAACTCGGTGAACCCCGCAAGCCCCATGAGCCCGAGGAAGAGCACCGTGCCCGGAGCGATCGCGGCGCGGCTGATGAGCGGAGGGTCGCGGCGCGTCACGCGCGGCGGGATCGAAGGTCATGACGTCGCGAGTGAAGAGCCCGATCGCGCCGGCGACGAATGCGAGGGTCGCCGAGGTCAGCCACACGCGGTCGAAGTGATCGTCACCGAGGAGGAGGTTGCCGAGCAGCGGCCCGAACGCCAGCCCCCCATAGACGGCGATCGACCAGTAGCTGATCGCTTCGCCGCGTCGTGATTCGGGCGCCAGGTCGGTGATCATCGACGCCGCACCGACGAAGAACGCCGCCTCGCCGATGCCGCCGAGCACGCGCACGAGCACGAGCGGCACGACGGACGAGGCGAGCAGGTAGAGCAGTCCGGCCGACCCGACGATCACGCCACCGACGACGATGAGGATGCGGCGTCCCACTCGGTCGCCGAGACGGCCGGTGAACGGCCGGATCAGCACCGCTCCGACCGCGAACGCACCCACCACCACGCCGACCGCGATGTCGTTGCCGCCGAGGTCGTGCTTGACGAACACCGGCACGACCGGCAGCAGGATGCCGAGCGCCATGAAGTAGCAGAGCCCCGCGGTCACGACGAGCGCGAAGCGGAAGGTGAAGACGCGCTCGCTGCTGCTCGACATCAGGTGACCGAGCCTACGAGCCGCTCGAGTGGGCGTAACAGGACTCGAACCTGTGACCTCGCGCGTGTGAAGCGCGCGCTCTAACCAACTGAGCTATACGCCCTCGGGGTCTCACACCATACCGCAGGCTCTGGCGCCCTCAGAGGGGCGACGAGCGACTTGAGCAGGCCGAGCGGCGCCCGCGCGGGGTGCACCGTGGCGCGTAGTCCGGACACCATCGCGCCGGGATGCGGACCCGCGATCGCGTCGAGCCCATCGTCTGGCTTCGCCTCGATCACGATGCGGGCGAACCGCGCCCTCCCCCGCTGATGGCCGGGAACGATCATGCAACCGTCGCTCCGGCGTTGCAGCGCGCGCACCGGTACGAGCCACGGCAGCGGCATGCCCTTCGGCTCGCCCCGAATCGAGAACCCGCGCGATGGCCATACGAGCGCACGCGCGTGGCCGTCGACCTCCCACCGGAGATCGGCGCGCTCGGAGGGGAAGCCCCAGTTGAGGCGGCCGCCGATCCGCGCGTCCTCCGCAGTCACGACCGACTCGCTGATCATCCATCCGAATCGCAAGCCGAGCCGCGCCGGATGGCCGATGATCAGCTCGACGAACGCGCCGACCGGCGAGTCGGTGTAACGGGTCGCGGCCACGAGCGGCAGGCCCCGGCATGCGGGTGAGCCCGACCGGGAACACCGGTGGCGCGCCCTGCCATCGCGCGAGCCCCACGATCGACTCGCCCGCGAGCGCCCAAGGAGCAAGTGGCGCAGGCGGCGAGGCGCCGCCGCTCACGTGGCGCCCTTGAGCAAGTCACGAGCCCGCCCGAACAGGAACGGCACCGACATCGCGATGCGCTCCCACTCAGGGTCGTGCCGCTTGCCGGTGCGGTGGAGCATCACGTTCAGCCCGCTGATCACTCCGAACCGATACCCCGAGAGCGCCCGATACCACCCAATGTCGCCGACAGTCGTGCCCATGCCCTCCTCGTAGCGGGCCTCGAGCGCGCCGAGATCGGGGCCGCCCTCGAAGCTGCCGGCGTCGTACCAGCTCTGCGGGTCGTTCATCATGAGGAGCCAGCCGATGTCGAGCCGCTGCCCGCCGATGCCCGAGATCTCCCAGTCGAGCACGGCCTCGAGCACTCCGTCGTCGAAGAGCAGGTTCGAGGTCTGAAAGTCACCGTGGAAGAGGCCGACCGGCGCATCGACAGGGAGCGTGCGCGACCAGAAGGTCGCGCACCTCCTCACCCATCGCGATCCAGCCCGGCTCGGCCGCCTTCTGGAGGATCGGGTCCCAGTAGGCGACCTCGTCCGCGAGCGGGCGCGGCTCCTCCCAGTCCGCGAGACGGGTGCGCCAGTCGAACTGGTGGATGGTGACGAGCGCGTCGACGGCCTGCTCGAAGACCGACCGCACGACCGCGGGGTCGGGCTGCACCGCAGGATCGCGGAACGCGAAGGTGCGGCCCGGCAGCCGGTCGACCATGAAGTACGGCACGTCGAACCACTGCTCGTCTTCACTCCACCAACGCATCGGCGGCACCCGCACGCCGTCCGCGTGCAGCGCCTGCAGCAATGGCACCTGGCGGATGACATCGGTGTTGCCCTTGCGACGTACGCCCTTGGGCGGCACCCGCATCACGAGCTCGTCGCGAGCCTCGCCGTGCTCGACCGTGAAGCCGAAGCTCAGCCCGGCATGACCCGGCATCGTCTCGAGCCCCGTCGCCCGCGCGTGCTCGCCGT
Organism: uncultured Acidimicrobiales bacterium; assembly: GCA_963739555.1. Lineage (GTDB taxonomy): Bacteria > Actinomycetota > Acidimicrobiia > Acidimicrobiales > DATKAS01 > DATKAS01. The sequence goes on from CAVUAV010000019.1 coordinate 105,628, forward strand.
AGTGCGCCTCGGCCCAGAGCTGCAGCCGCTCGGCCAGCCACGCGAGATCGATGGCCATGGCTCAGGCGACCGGCGCGAGCCGGTCGTCGGCGAGATGATCTTCGAGCACCGCGAGCAGTCGGAGCACGCCGACGTCGGCGTGCTGCGGCCCGATCACCTGGAGCCCGATGGGGAGTCCGGTCGCGGAGTAGCCGGCGTTGACGACACCGGCGGGCGAACGCGTGAGGTTGAACGGATAGGTGAACCGCACCCAGTTCGCGTCGGGGTTGCCGTTGATGACACCGACCTCGCCTTGAAGGGGTGTGACCGCAGCGGTCGCCGGCGTGATGAGGAAGCTCACGCCGCGCAGCGCGGCGACGAGCTTCAGGTTGAGCAGATGGCACGCGTCTTGGGCCTGCTTGAAGGCGACGGCCGTGACGTTGCCCTCGGCCCACTCGATCGACTGCGCGAGGCCCGGATCGATCCGCTCGAACGCAGGAGAGTCGCGATACGGCGCGACCGCGACGAGCGTGCCGACGTTCGCGATCGTGAGGAAGTGGCGGATCGGGTCCTCGTCGAACACGACGGGCAGCTCGACGACCTCGGTGCCGAGGCCTTCGAGCACGCGCACCGCGCGCTCGCACACATCGAGCACCTGCTTGTCGACCGGTGCGTACCCGAGCGTCGGCGACCACCCGACCTTGAGCGGCGCGCCGAGGTCGTTCAGCGCGCGTGACCACGGCACGTCGGGCATCGGCAGCGACGAGAGGTCGGTTTGGTCGGGACCGACGACGCACTCGAGCGCGAACGCGACGTCGCGGATCCGCCGAGCCATCGGGCCCTTCGTCGAGAGCCCGGCCCAGCCCGGTGGCGACGCGCCACCAGACGGCACGCGACCCAGCGAGGGCTTCAAGCCCGACAGGCCGTTGATCGCCGACGGGATGCGGATCGAGCCGCCGCCGTCCGATCCGGTCGCGAGCGGCACCATCCCCGCCGCGAGCGCGGCGCCCGTGCCTCCCGACGACCCACCTGCGGACCGCGCCAGGTCCCACGGGTTGCGGGTCGCGCCGAACACCTCGTTCTGCGTGTCGCCCTTCCATCCGAACTCGGGTGTGTTCGTCTTGCCGAGGACGACGCAGCCCTTCGCCTTCAGCCTGCGCCACGAGGATGCTGTCGCTCCGCGGCGGGCGCGTCGTCGGCATGCAACGGCGAGCCGTGCGTCGTGACGAACCCCTCCGCATCCTCGAGGTCCTTGACGCCGATCGGGATGCCTGCGAGCGGACCCGGGTCGTCGCCTCGTGCGATGCGCTCGTCGATCGCCGCCGCTTCGGCGAGGGCGCGCTCCCCGTCGACCGCGACGAACGCGTTGACCTGAGGGTTCAGCGCATCGATGCGAGCCAGCGCGTGGCTCGTCAGCTCTCGCGCCGAGATGTGCTTCGCCCGCACGCGTGCCGCGAGATCCGCGATCGACTCGGTGCGGAAGTCCATCGCGGCCGACCCTAGTAGTGGCGCAGCTCGAGGACGTTGCCGTCCGGATCGCGCACATAGAGGCCTTGTCCGTATCCGCGCGCACCCCACAAGCGGCTCGGGCCGCCGACGACGTCGAACTTCCCCGACCCGGCGAGCGCGTCGAGGTCGTCGGTGTCGACGAGAAGGCAGATGTGATCGACGTTCTCCCCGGCGCGAGGACCGACGATCACGTCGATGATCATCGAATCGTTCACCCGGAGCGAGGGAAACGGCGCGTCACCGTTGCGCCATTCGTCGACGCGCAACGGTTCGAGCCCGAGGTGCTCCTCGTACCAGCCGAGCGTGCGCTCGACATCGGCGACGGTGAGCACGATGTGATCGACACCAGTGGCTCTCATCGGTGGCCTCTCATGGGCAGCTCATGGGTTGTGATCCATCGCGACGCAGACCCGCGCTCTTCCGCCCGGCGCGACGTAGTACTCGGTGTTCGCCGGGCACGACAGGTCGAGAGGCACGACCGCCGCGGCACGACCGTCGTGAGGTTCGCTGCAGGGCACCGGCGCGACGGGCTCGCCGGTCGCCACGAGCACACACGAGCCGACCTCGACGAGCCCGTTGGGTGACGTCGACCCACTCGCGCGTGTTGTGCGCGCCCCGAGAAGCGAAGGCGGTGACCACGAAGATCAGCACGAGGACGACGAGCATCGCGATGAGGGGCGCGCCTCGCATCGCGTGTGACACGACGTCGTCGGTGTGGTCCGAGAACGTCTCGCTCTGGCTCGGGCACCGGCACACGGCGCGGCGCCGCGTACGCCGCCGCGGCCGGGAACGCCCGCTCGGCCTGGGCCCAGTCGTATTGACGGCGGCGGCTCGGATCGCCGAGGACGCGCCATGCCTCGTTGACGGCGGCCATGTCGGTTGACGCCTTGCGCTGCTCGGCCGGGCTGTCTCCCCCGTGCCGGTCGGGGTGAAGCGCACGGGCGCGGCGACGATAGGCGTCGCGGATCTCGCCCTCCGACGCGGTCGGGGCGACACCGAGTCGTTCGTAGTGGGTCAGACCCCGAACGGTACCGCCGAGGTGAGCCCCTGCCTGCCCCGGCTACTTGGCCAAGAAGAGCTGGAACTCGAGCGTCGCGTTCGGCTCGACGTCGACGATGCCTCCGATGGTCGGCGGCTCCATGCCGAAGTCAGAGATGGGGAAGGTGAGCGAGCCGACGACCTCGAGCTGGCTGCCGTTGACCTGGGTCTGCAGAGGGATCGTCACGGACTTGGTGACTCCGTGGATCGTCATGTCACCGGTCGCCTGCACCGTCACCGGAGAGCCCGAGAGCGCTTCGGCGGGGATGGCGGCGGGCTGCGTCAGCTTGAACGTCGCGGTCGGGTAGGTGCTGGTCTCGAGGCCGCGGTGCTTGATCTGGCCGTCGCGGCGATCGCTGTCGCTCACAAGGGTCGTCACGTCGACCGTGAGGTCGGCTGCGGACGCGGTGAACGCGTCGCCCGCGCCGTCGATCGTGACCGTGCCCTTCACGTCGTGGGTGCGGCCGACCGCGTCACTCTTCGCGGGCAGCTGCGCGAGCTTCTCGCGGACTCGATAGCCCGCGATCGAGCTCTCGGCTGCGGTCCACGTGCCCGCCAGGTTGCTCGCGGACACGGCCTCACCCGAAGTCGCCGGAACAACGGTCGTGTTGCTGGCGTCGCCCGACGAAGCGTCGGATCGTGGGCGCGCCCGCGACGGTCGTGCCCGTGCTGCTCAACGTGAGCGGCGGCGGTGAGTCGTTGTTGAAGAACGCGAGGTAGACGGCGACGAACCCGCCGACCACCACGACGAGGACGATGCCGAGGACGATCCACAGCTTGCGCATGCACCAACCTACGAAGTCGGGGCCGCCCACGTTCACGGCCGGATGTCACGATCAAGGGATTGTCGGAGCGTGTGAGAAGAAACGCCTGCGGGATGCCTGAGAGTTCCCTTTGAAGGCGTTTCACCTAGGTCACGTCGTGACCGTGCCTCCCACGCGCCAGTACACGCCGCTCTCTCGATCGAGGAAGCCTTCGTCGACGAGGTAGCGGCGGAGGGCCGCAGTGTCCGCGTGCCACTTGCCGAGCATCAGGTTGACCATCTGCTCGCTGTAGCGCTGACCGGGTTCGAACTCCTGGGCCAGCACGTCGAGGACGACGAGACGCTTGCTGCGCGCCGTCGGGATGCTCGTCAGACGACCGTCATGTACGAAGGCACGGAGCACCTTGGCCGACTCCGGGTCGGCTGCGTCGTTGGCGGAGTCGTCAGCGGTGTCCGCGGGGGCGCGGCCGCGCGGGCAGCGAGGGAGAACGCCTGCGCGAGCAACAGGTGCGCGCCATCGTCCCCGCGCTCGACGAGTCCCGACTCGACGAACCTCGCGAGCGAGCGACCGGCCGACTTCGCGTCGAGACCTGTCGCACGCATGACGTCGTCCAGCGTGGAGGAGCCGAGCACCAGTGCCGCGAACACCGAGCGGCGGTCTCCATCGGCCAGCAGGCCGGCGAGCGTGCCTGCGTCGAGCATCGGCTCAGTACCCGAGCGCGGGGTCCACCGGACCGATGAGGGGCTCGCCGTGCGCCCAGCGCCGCACGTTCGCCGTGATCCGCTCGGCAAGCAAGCGGCTTGGCCATCTCGGGCGTGTTGCCCACGTGGGGCGTGATGATGCAGTTCGGCATCGACCAGAGCGGATGGCCCTCGGGCAGGGGCTCGGGCTCGGTGACGTCGAGGCCTGCGCCGCCGATCTCACCGGCTTGGAGCGCCTTGACGAGGTCGTCGGTGACGACGTGACGGCCCCGCGCGACGTTCACGAGCCACGCGTGCTGCTCCATGAGTCGCAGCTCGTCGCCACCGATGATCCCTTCGGTGTCCGGGGTGAGGGCGAGCGCCACGACGACGAGGTCGGCGCCCGGCAACGTGTTGTGGAGGTGCTCGCTCTCGACGACGACGTCCGCGCCGTCCATCGGACGCACGCGGTTGCGCACGACGGTCACGTGCGCGTCGAACGGCGCCAGCAACGACAGCAGCACCTCGGCTGATGCCACCGCCGCCGAGGATCGTGACCCGACCGCCCTGCAAGTTCATGCCCGACGGTGCCTCCCAACGCGACGCCCTCGCGTAGGTCGACAGGCCTCGCAAACCCGCCAGCGCGAGCGTGAGCGCGAGCTCGGCGACAGGCTCCGCGTAGACGCCCTTCGCGCACGTCCAGATGCGGTCGTCGTCGATGACGTCGATGTAGGGCTCGATGCCTGCCCACGGCAGCTGGATCCACTCGAGGTGTGGTGCTCGCTCGAGCACCTCGACCAACGCGGCGGGCTTCGCGGGTGCGCCCCACACGAGTGCCTTCGCTTCAGCGAGCGGGCTCACGAGGCCACCGCCCTCGGTGATCGCCTCCGCCATCCACGCCGGGGCAGAGTCCGGCGCGAGAGCGATGCGCGGGGCGCTGCTACTTGGCATGGTCGGGCCAGGCTATCGGCTCGCTCAGTTGCCGGTGAGCGTCGCGGCGACGTCGCCGGCCGAGTCTCCGCCCCTCCGGAGCACGAACGCCACGGCGCCGAGCGCGAACAGCGTGAGCAGCAGCATCAGGGTCGCCGCGGCCGCGATGTCGGGCTTGATCACCGACCGCACCGAGGAGAAGACGTACACCGGGAGGGTCGTCGACCCCGCGGTGCTCACGAACGTCGAGACGATCGTGTTGTCGAGGCTGAACGTGAACGCGAGCAGGGCGCCGGCGAGCAGGGCCGGGGCCATGAGCGGCAACGTGATCTGGCGGAACGCGCGCGACGGCGTCGCGCCGAGGTCGGCGGCGGCTTCCTCCAACGACTCGTCGAGGCCCTGCAGGCGCGCGCGGACGATGAGGGTCACCACCGCGGAGCTGAACAGCGAGTGACCCACGAAGAGGCGCACCTCGCCGGCGCTCAGGAACGTGAGCCCGCTCGCGAACGGCCCGCCGATGCGCACGAACCAGATGAGCAGCGCGATCGCGTCGACGATCTCGGGCGTCACGAGGATGAGGAACACGATCGCCATGAACCCGGTCGCCCACTTGCCGCCTCGCCGCGCGAGCGCGATGCCGGCGAACGCGCCGAGCACCACGGCGATGAGGGTGCTGCCGACCGCGACCTTCAGCGAGTTGCGGATCGCCTGCAGCAGCGGCTCGTTCTGGAACAGCTCGTGGTACCACTTCGTGCTGAAGCCCTGCCAGACGAGCAGCGCCTTCCCCTTGTTGAACGAGTGGGCGACGATGAACCCGATCGGCAGGAACAGGAAGATGAGGACGATCACGGTCCAGACGCCGAGGCCGATCGACAGGAAGTCGATGCGGCGCCGCTTCGTGGGCGGCGGCGGTCACGGCGACCGCGGTCATGCCGGCACCACCGCCGGGCGTCGAGGTCGATCCCTCGCGCCTTGCGCATCACCGCGCGGATGATCAGCGCGACGATCGCCGCGATCGCGATCGTGCCGAGGATGACGAAGATCAGCAGCACCGCCATCGCCGACCCGAGCGCCCAGTTCTGCGCGGCGAGGAACTGGCGACGCGACCAGCGCGCCGGCCATGTTGCCCTTCGCTCCGCCGAGCACGCTCGCCGTGATGTAGTCGCCGGCGAGCGGGATGAACACCAGCAGCAGGCCGGCGACGACGCCGGGCATCGCGAGCGGCAAGGTGACTTGGGTGAAGGTCTTCAGCCGGTTCGCGCCGAGGTCCTTGCTCGCCTCGCGCAGCGCGCCGTCGAGTCGATCGAGCGCGACGAACAGCGGGAAGATCATGAGGGGCAGGTAGTTGTAGACGACGCCCAGCTGCACGGCCTCGCGCGTGTCGAGGAAGCGGATCGGCGTGTCCCGCAGGCCCATGGTCTGCAGCCAGTGCGAGAAGAAGCCTTGCGGCGCCAGCACGATGCGCCACGCGATCGTGCGGATGAGGAAGCTCGTCCAGAACGGCACGATCACGAGGCCCAGCATGAGCCCTCGCCACTTGGCGGGCACCTTGACCGCGATGAAGTACGCGACGGGGAAGCCGATGAGCAGGCACAGCGCGGTGCCGATGACCGCGACGCGGAACGTGTTCTGGAACGTCTTGAAGAACGTGTCGGACAGCGCGTCGCGGTAGTTCTGCAGCGACAGATGATCGGTGGCGATCGGCCCGCGTCCCGCGTTGACGGGTGGCTTGTAGCCGAAGCTGTACCAGACGATCACCATCACCGGGACGACGAAGAAGCCCAGGTACCAGACCCACGACGGGATCGCGAGGCCGAACTTTGGCGTGCGCAGACGGCGACGGCGAGGCGGAGGCGCGCTCCGCTCGTCGAACGAGACAGGCGTCGTCGCCGTGGCGGTCATCGCTACGTCGCCTCGCCTTCGCTGCGCCCATCACGCTCCGGCCTTCGCCTTCGCTGCTATCCATCACGCTCCGGCCTTCGCCTTCGCTTTGTTGTAGATGTCGACGAGGCGGTCCTGCGCCTCGTTCACAGGCCCGCCTGCATCGTCTTCACCTGCTCGGGCGTGAAGAAGATCATGTCCTTGAACTCGAGGTCCGCCGGGCAGCAAGGACTCGATGTCCTTCAGCCCCGTGTTGTAGCCGTGGAACTCGAGGTCGATCACCGAGTTCGCCGGGATCGAGCATGAAGTCGATGAACGCGTAGGCGGAGTCGGGGTTGCGGCGCGTCCTTCACGATCACGTAGTTGTCCATCCAAAGCTCGGTCGTCGGCGCGCCGAGGCCCCACGTGTACTTGTCGGGGTCGTCGACCGCGAGAAGGCCCTGGCGCGCATCGCCGTTCCACACCTGCGACAGCACGTAGTTGCCCGACGTCAGGTTGATGCCGGGATACGAGTCGAACGCCTTCAGGTGCGGGGCGAGGGTGTTGACGATGTAGTCCTCGCACGCGTCGAGATCCTTCGGGTCGTCGTCGTCCAGTCGATGCCGTTGGCCCAGAAGTAGAGGCCCGTGACGTTCGGAGCGGTGTCGAGCACCGAGACCTGCCCGCTCGCCGAGCCGGTCGCGGCGTCGAGGAAGTCGGTCCAGGTCTCGATCGGCGTCGTGATACGGTGTTGTCGTAGATCCAGCCCGGTCGAGCCCCAGTCCTTCGGGACCGTGTACTAGTTGTCGGGGTCCCAGGCCTGCCCGAGGTAGATCGGGTCGAGGTTGCCGAAGTTCGCGAGCTTCGACTTGTCGAGCGGTGTCGATGAGACCGTCGGCAGCCATCTGCGGGATGTACGCGCCCGTCGGGATGATGAGGTCGAACCCGCTCGTGCCGCCGGCGGCCTGCAGCTTGGCGATCGCCTCCTCGTTCGAGTTGAAGACCGTGACCGTCACGTTGCCGAAGCTTGTCGAGCAGCTCTTGCGAGTGGTACTCGGCCCACGTGAAGAGGTTGAGCGTGTGGTTGCCGCCACCGCCGACCCGCCGCCGCCAGTGCCGCCCGCACTGCTGCCGCTGTCGTCGCCGCCGCACGCGGCGAGCAGACCCGGGCCGACCACGAGACCCGCGAGGCCCGCGGCACCCATGCTGAGGAGTCGACGCCGGGTGAGGTCGGTGCCGAGGCGGTGCGCGGCCTTGGGCGGGGCGAGGATCTTGATGCGATCGTCAGCCACGAGAAGTCTCCTGTCGGTTTGGTAGGCGGGTCAGACTGCCGGGTCGGCCATCACGAGGTGCGACTGGTCTCCCCCGAACACCTGCACGCGGTCGGTGTCCCAACGGCACCACACGTCGGCACCCAGATCCAGGCGGGACGCCTCATGCCGGGGCTGACGGCTCAACATCTCGGGACCCGATGCTGTGATCACCACGTACTGGATGAGATCACCGAGATGGGAGACGCCGGCCAGCTTGCCGCGCGACTGCGTTGACTGATTGATCAGGCATGTCGAGCGCGAGGCTCACCGCTTCGGGGCGCACCGCCGCGATGCCGGGGGCGCCGGGCGTCGCATCGGGAGCGGCACGGCCGGCGATCACGGTGAAGCCTTCGCCCGCGAGCTCGTGCCCGTCGCCCTTCACGATGCCGGGAAGGAAGTTCTGCTGCCCGATGAAGCCGGCGACGAACGCAGACGCCGGCTGGTCGTAGATGGTGTCGGGGTCAGCCGCCTGCTCGACGTGGCCGTCGAGCATCACGACGATCCGGTCTGACATCGACAGCGCCTCTTCTTGGTCGTGCGTGACGAAGATGAACGTGATCCCGACTTGCGACTGGAGCAGCTTGAGCTCGATCTGCATCTCTTGCCTGAGCTTGCGGTCGAGCGCGCCGAGCGGCTCGTCGAGCAGGAGCACCGACGGCTTGTTCACGAGGGCGCGGGCGAGCGCGACGCGTTGCTGCTGGCCGCCGGAGAGCTGGCGAGGCTTGCGGCGCGCGAGTGGCGTCATCTTCACCATCTCGAGCGACTCGCTGACCCGTCGCTTCGTCTCGCCCTTGTCGACGCCCTTCTGGCGCAGGCCGTACGCGACGTTCTCGGCGACGGTCATGTGTGGAAAGAGCGCGTAGTTCTGGAACACCGTGTTCACGTCGCGCTTGTGCGGGGGCACGCCCTGCACGTACTGGCCCGAGATGCGGATGTAACCCTCGTCGGGCTGCTCGAAGCCCGCGAGCATCCGGAGCGTGGTGGTCTTGCCGCAGCCGCTCGGCCCGAGGAGCGCGAGGAACTCGCCCGCTTGCACGTCGAGGTTGAGAGTGTCGACCGCGATCGTGGTGCCGAACCGCTTGGTGACGTCGGTGAGCTCGACCGAGCCCCGCTCTCCGGTCACGCTGTGTGCACCTCCTGGCCGCCGGTCCACGTGCCCATCACCGCAACGTCGGCGACCTCATGACCGGCGATCACGCTGATGTCGGCCGAGAGCGCGCAGACGTCGGCACGCTTGCCCACGACGATCGCTCCCCCCGTGTCGTCCTCGAAGCCCTGATAGGCGGTCCCAGAAGTGTAGGCAGCCAGTGCCTGCGCGATCGGGAGCCGTTCCTCCGGGAGCCATCCCGTGTCGGGCTTGCCGTCCTTGTTCTGACGTGTGACCGCGACCGCGAGGCCGTGGAGAGGGTGCATCGACGACACCGGCCAGTCACTGCCGAAGCTGATGTGCGCGCCGCTGTCCGCGATCGTCGCGATCGGATACTGCAGAGCGGACCGCTCAGGCCCGAGCCGCGGCATCGTGAGCTCCTCCATCGTCGGGTCGAGGCATGCCCACAGCGGCTCGAAGTTCGCGATCACCCCGAGCCGCGAGAAGCGCCCTCGGTCTGTGGGCTGCACCAGCTGCGTGTGCGCGATGACGGGCCGACGGTCGCGCGGACCGTTGCGATTCGCTGCATCCTCGATCGCGTCGAGCGCCATCCGCACACCACCGTCGCCGATCGCGTGGATGTGGATCTGGAAGCCATCCGCGTCGAACGCAGAGACCGCCTCCGCGAGCTCGGCCGGTGACCAGTTGGGCAGGCCGCAGGTGTGCGGCGCGTCGCTGTAGGGCTCGACGAGGAACCCCGTGCCCATCTCGATGACCCCATCGGCGAAGAACTTCACGGTGCCCGCGCGCACGAGATCACTCGTCTCGGGATCGCTGGCGAGCTCGGCCCGCGACGCGACGTAGCGAGGCCGATCACGCGTCCAGCGCCGGGGCTCGGCACGAAACGCGATGTTCGTGCGTGTCGTGAGACCGCCCTCGCGAGCGAGCGCTGCGTAGATGCGCGCCTCGCCCGGGCTGCTCGCCGCCTCCTGCACCCACGTGACGCCGCACCGCGCCAGCGCGGCCATCGCCCGACGGAGGCCGGCATCCTGCTCGGCCGGCCCGGGGACGGGCAGCAGCTCGCGGATGATCGCGATCGCCTCCCACTCCACGAGCGTCCCCACGGGCGTGCCGTCGCCGTGACGCAGGATGCGCCCGAGCTCGGGGTCAGGGGTGCTGGCGTCGATGCCGGCCCGACGCAAGGCCTCGGAGTTGACCCACATCGTGTGGTGGTCGCTCGCCTCGAGGGCCACGGGTCGGTCGGCCACCGCGCTGTCGAGCACGGTCGCGTCGCCCACGCCGTGGGGCAGCAACCACGGGTCGTAGCCCCCGCCCTCGATCCAGTCGAGCTCGGGATGGTCTTGGGCGTATGCGCGCACGCGCCCGAGGAGGTCGTCCAACGACTTCGCGCCGACGAGCGGCACCTGACCGAGCTCGATCCCGCCCCAGAGCGGATGGGCGTGGCCGTCGCGGAAGCCGGGCACGAGGCAGCCGCCGGCGAGGTCGAACTCGGCTGCACCACGTGCACGGTGCTCGAGCGCGTCGTCGTCGAGCGCCACGATGATCCCGTCATCGATCGCGACCGCCGTCGCTACCGGGTGCCCAGGGTCTGCAGTGAGGACCGTTCCGTTGCGAAAGAGCAGCGCTCGGCCCATGCAGCGTCGAACCTACGCAGCCTCCCCTTTCTCGGGCAAGGGATTCCACGTTGAGAGTGTGTGAAGCCGATGGAATCCCTTGCGCACCGCGCGCCGGGCACCCAAGATCGCGCCATGACGAGCAGCACGCCCCAGAACTTCATCGGCGGTCGATGGCAGGAGTCGCGAGGCGGTGGCACCGATCCCGTGCTCGACCCGGCGACCGGCGAGGTGATCACCGACGTCGCGTCGTCGAACGCAGCCGATGTCGACGCGGCCGTCGCCGCGGCCGCGGAGGCGTTCGCCGGATGGGCAGCGACCGCGCCGGGCCAACGGGCCGCGGCACTCCAGCAGCTCGCCGATCGCCTCGAGGAGCACGCTGACGAGCTCGTCTCGATCGAGAGCCGCAACGTCGGCAAGCCGATCGCCGCCGTGCCCGACGAGATCGGGTTCCTGGTCGACAACCTGCGCTACTTCGGCGCCGGCGCGCGGAGCTTCACCACCCAGGCGCCGGGCGAGTACCTCAGCGGCTACACGTCGATCCTGCGCCGCGAGCCCCTCGGGGTCGTCGCCTCGATCGCCCCGTGGAACTACCCGCTGATGATGGCGGCCTGGAAGATCGGCCCCGCCTTGGCCGCGGGCAACACCGTCGTCCTGAAGCCGTCCGAGCTGACCCCGCTCACCGCTCTGAAGATGGCCGAGCTCGCCGCCGACATCTTCCCGCCGGGCGTGCTCAACGTGATCACCGGCGACGGCGAGCACTGCGGCGCGGCGCTCGTGGCCCATCCGAGCGTCGCGATCGTCTCGCTCACCGGCGAGGTCACGACCGGCAAGGCGATCATGCGCGCCGCCGCCGACACCCTGAAGCGCGTGCACCTCGAGCTCGGCGGCAAGGCTCCGGTGGTCGTGTTCGACGACGCCGACCTCGAAGCGGTCGTCGCCGGCGTGCGCCTCTTCGGATACTTCAACGCCGGGCCAGGACTGCACAGCCGCCACGCGGGTCATCACCGGCCCCGGCATCTACGACGACTTCGTGAGCGGGCTGGCGGCCGCCGCGAAGAGCCTGACCGTCGGCGAGCCCGACCGACCCCGGCACCGAGCTCGGGCCCGGTGATCTCCGCCGAGCAACGTGAGCGAGTGTCGGGCTTCGTCGATCGAGCCAAGGCGGGCGGCGCCACGATCGTGACGGGTGGCGCCAGCGACACAGGGCGCCGGGTTCTTCTACGAGCCGAGCGTGGTCGACCGACGTCGCGCAGGACTCCGAGATCATCCAGCGCGAGGTGTTCGGGCCGGTCGTCACCGTGCAGCGGTTCGCCGACGAGGCGCAGGCGATCGCCTGGGCCAACGGCGTCGACTACGGGCTGGCCGCGAGCGTGTGGACCCGCGACGTCGGCCGAGCGCTGCGCGTGAGCCAACGCGCTGCAGTTCGGCACCGTCTGGGTCAACGACCACGGTCCCCTCGTCTCCGAGATGCCGCACGGAGGCTTCAAGCAGTCGGGCGTCGGCAAGGACATGTCGGTCTACGCGATCGAGGCGTACACCGAGCTGAAGCACGTGATGATCAAGACGTCCTGACGTGGCCAGGAGCCGGCGCCCGCGGCCCGGACTCGACAACGATCGACCGGGCCATCATCGAGCAGCTCCAGGCGGACGGCCGCGCTGCCGTACACGAAGCTCGAGCGCGGCCGTCGGGCTGTCCGAGGCCGCAGTGCGCCAGCGCGTGCAGCGCCTGCTCGACAGCCGGCGTCATGCAGGTCGTGGCCGTCACCGACCCGCTGCAGCTCGGCTACCGGCGCATGGCGATGATCGGAGTCACCGCTGAGGGCGACCTCGACGACGCTCGCGGACAAGATCAGTGCGATCGCGGAGGTCGGCTACGTCGTCGTCACCGCGGGCTCGTTCGACCTCCTCGTCGAGGTGGTCGTCGAAGACGACGAGCGCCTGCTCGACCTCGTGAACGATCGGCTGCGCGCGCTGCCGGGCGTGCGCACGACCGAGACGTTCATCTACTTGCGCATCCAGAAGCAGACGTACGCCTGGGGTGCATCGTGACAGGAGCCTCGTGACATGACGTTGACCGTCGGAGTGCCGAAGGAGATCAAGACCGCGGAGCACCGCGTCGCGATGACGCCCGACGGCGTGCGCGAGCTCGAGAACGCAGGGCGTCGCGGTGTTCATCCAGGCCGGCGCCGGCGCGGACTCGGCCATCGCCGACGCGGACTACCGCGCCGCCGGGGCGACGATCGTCCGAGCGCCGAGGATGCCTGGGCCCAGCAGATGGTCGTGAAGGTGAAGGAGCCGCAGGAGTCAGAGCTCGCGCTTGCTGCGCGACGACCTCACCCTCGTCACGTACCTCCACCTCGCGGCGTATCCCGAGGTGGCGAAGGCGCTGCTCGCGGCGGGCACGACCGCGATCGCGTACGAGACCGTGCAGCTCCCGGGCGGGGCGCTGCCGTTGCTCGCGCCGATGAGCGAGGTCGCGGGACGGCTCGCGACGCAGGCCGGCGCGCACTACCTCGAACGCCAGAACGGTGGACGCGGCGTGCTCCTCGGCGGCGCGCCGGGCGTGCGCCCGGCTCGCGTCGTCGTGCTCGGGGCCGGCAACGTCGGCTGGAACTCGGCGTGGATCGCAGCAGGCATGGAGGCCGAGGTCATGCTCCTCGACAAGAACCTCGACCGGCTTCGCTTCGTCGACCAGATCCACCGGGGCCGCATCGTCACGCTTGCCTCGAACCGGGGGGCCGTGGAGCGCGCGGTGGCCGAGGCCGACCTCGTGATCGGCGCCGTGCTGGTCGCCGGGCTGCCGCGCGCCGGTGGTGGTCAGCGACGCGATGGTGCGCGGCGATGCGGCCGGGCGCGGTGATCGTCGACGTCGCGGTCGACCAGGGCGGGTGCATCGAGACGACGCACGAGACCACCCACAACGATCCCGTCTACGAGATGCACGGCGTCATCCACTACGCCGTCGGCAACATGCCCGGGGCCGTGCCCTACACCTCCACCTACGCGCTCACGAACGCCACGCTCCCCTACGTGCTCGAGGTCGCCGTGAGCGGCGCGCTCGCAGGCGATCGAGGACCCGGCCCTCGCGCATGGGCTGAACACCGCGCGCGGCCACGTGACGAACCCCGCAGTCGCAGAGTCGCTCTCGCTCCCCTACGTCGATCCCCACACCGCGCTTGCATAGGGCGGAGCCCGCGCTTGCATAGGGCGGAGCCCGTGCTCGCATAGCGTGCCGCCCGTGCTGCGGGCCTTCGCCGACGGGACGATCTTCGGGGATGCCTACGGCGCGAACCCACCTCGAGTCCTCGCGCTGCACGGCTGGCGACGCGACCGCTCCGACTTCCGTGAGGTGCTCGATGGGCTCGACGCGGTCGCGGTCGACCTTCCTGGCTTCGGAGCATCACCGGCACCGCCGTCCGCTTGGGGCGGCGCCGGAGTATCGCGCGCGCCCTCGAGCCAGTGGTCGCCGAGATGGCCGCCCCCGTGGTCGTCATCGGCCACTCGTTCGGTGGTCGCGTCGCGGTGCACCTCGCCCCGGCGTTGCCCGATCGGATCGCGGGCGTGGTGCTCGCAGGTGTGCCGTTGCTGCGTGTGACCGCGCCGCCTCCGCCAGCGCTCTCGTTCCGCATCGCCAAGACGCTCAACCGGATCGGGTTGCTGAGCGACGAGAAGATGGAGGAGCGGCGGCGCCAAGCCGGTTCGGCCGACTACCGCGCCTCGACAGGAGTGATGCGTGACGTCTTCGTCCACTTGGTGCACGAAACCTACGAGGAGCAGCTGAAGCAGATCGCCGCGCCCGTCGAGCTCGTGTGGGGAGACGACGACACAGCGGCGCCCCTCCTCGTCGCCCAGCGCGCGGCCGAGCTCCTCCAGCATCCGTCGATCACGATCCTCCCCGGAGCCGGCCATCTCACCCCGCTGACGGCGCCCGACGAGCTGCGGCGAGCGATCGTGCGCCTGCTCCCGGACCCATGACCGCGGTCGAGGTCGTGGCGACCGCGGCCGGAGTGATCGGGTTCGCGGCTGCGTTGCTTCGCTGGCTACGGGTCGCGCAGCGCGAGCACTACCTCGCGGGGTCGGCCACGAAGTTCGCTCGCCGCTGGTGGTGCTCGACGAACACGAACGTCGCGCTCATCTCCGTCGCGGCGTTCGCCGCGGTGATCGCGTTCATGTGGCCGGTCGCCGGGCTGGTGCCGGCCGCGGTCGCTGTCGTCGCGCCGCTGGGGCTCGGCGTCCGCGGGCGAACGAGCCGGCTCGCCTGGACGAGGCGGCTTCGCACGTCGGCGGCGGTCACCATCGTGATCGCGGTCGCGCTCGTGCTCGTCGCCGGGTTGCTCCTCGACCGCGTGGCCGCAATGACGACTGCGACGGGCATCCTCGCGCCCCTTCTCGTCGACGCTGCGCTCTTGCTCGTCGCACCGCTCGAGCATCGGCTGGCCCGACGCCACACCAGCCGCGCCGCGGCCATGCTCGAGCGCATCGGTCCCCTCGTCGTGGCGATCACAGGCTCGTACGGCAAGACGACGACGAAGCAGTACGCCCGTCATCTGATGAGCGGCACCCGACGCGTCGTCGCGAGCCCCGCGAGCTTCAACAACGCCGCGGGGCTCTCACGAGCGATCACCGAGCAGCTGACTCCAGGGACCGAGGTCTTCATCGCCGAGATGGGCACGTACGGTCGCGGCGAGATCGCGGCGCTCTGCGACTGGGTGAAGCCCACCGTCGGCGTGATCACCGCGATCGGCCCGGTGCACCTCGAGCGGATGAAGACACTCGACGGCATCGTCGCCGCGAAGTCCGAGATCTTCGAGTGCGTCGAGACCGCGATCCTCAACGTCGACGCGTACGGGCTCGAGGCTGTTGCCGATGCGAACCGCCTCGCCGGCAAGCGAGTGCTCGCGTGCAGCGCTGAGCCCCAGTCCGCCATGGATGGCGGGGTGCCCGTCGACGTGAGAGTCCTCCGCGACGAAGGCCGCTTGCTCGTCGATGCCGGGGCCGGGCTGCCGCGCGGCTATCGAGTCGCAGGCTCAGCCGACCAACCTCGCGTGTGCGATCGCCATCGCGCTCTCGGTCGACGTGCCCTGGAGCGACATCGCATCTCGGCTCGACGACCTGCCGCGTCCCGAGCATCGCCAGGAGCTCGCGGTCGCTGCCTCGGGCGTCCACGTGATCGACAACACGTTCAGCTCGAACCCGGCGAGCGCGGAGTCATCGCTGTCGTTGCTCGCGTTCACCGGTGAGGTCGACGCCCGCCGTGTGGTCGTCACGCCGGGGATGGTCGAGCTGGGCCGGAGCCAGCATCACGAGAACGAACGGTTCGGCAGCGGCGCGTCGCTCGTCGCGAACGACATCGTCGTGGTCGGCCGGACGAACCGCGCCGCGCTGCTTGCAGGTGCAGCCGGAGGGCTCGCTGCGGTGCACACGGTGGCGAACCGCGAGGAGGCGGTCGCGTGGGTCCGCTCCGCACTCGGGCCTGGCGACGTCGTGCTCTACGAGAACGACCTGCCCGACCACCATCCCTGATCGGGCCGCGGCCTCTGCCAGCATGTCCCCGTGACTCGACCGGCGATCTTGTTCGGGGGCCCTTCTCCCGAGCACGACATCAGCGTGCTCACCGGCCTGCAGGCGGTCGCCGCGCTGGGCAAGGACGGCGTCGACGTCATCGCTGTCTACTGGGCCCGCTCGGGCGACTTCTTCGACGTCGACCCGTCGTTGGCTCCGTCCGCGTTCGTGGAGGGTGTGCCACGCGGCGCGCACCGACTCGACCTCGTCGCCCGTCCGGGCGGCGGCTTCGTGCCCGAAGGGGGGCGGCTCGGGCGGCGCGGACCGCTCGACATCAGCGCGGTCGTGAACTGCTGCCACGGTGGCCCCGGCGAGGACGGCACCCTGCAGGCCGCTCTCGACCTCGCGGTCGATGCAGGTACACCGGCCCGAGTGCTGCAGGCGCCGCGCTCGGCATGGACAAGCTCGCGTTCGGAGGCGTCATCCAGCGCCGCCGGGCTCGACGCGCTTCCCCGCGCCGCGTTCGACCCCGATCGCGCGCCCGGCCTTCGCCGGCCCCTACATCGTGAAGCCGCGGTTCGGCGGCTCGAGCATCGGCATCGAGATCACCGACGATCTGAGCGCCGTCGGCGCGTTGGTGCGCACCTCTCCGCACTACCGATCCGGGGCCGTGATCGAGCCCTATCTCGCGGACGCAGTCGACCTCAACATCTCGGTGCTGACCCATCCCGCACTGCGGCTCTCCGCGATCGAACGACCCCTGCGGGGAGACGCCCGCATCTACTCGTACGCGGACAAGTACCTCGGCGGCGAGGGGATGGCGAGCGCCAAGCGGGAGCTGCCGGCCTCGGTGCCCGAGAGCGGTCGCGACTGCGATCACCGACGCCGCGAAGCGCGTCGATCGAGGTCGCTCTGGTGCGCTCGGTGGCCCGGATCGACTTCCTGTGGGCCTCGGATCACGTCTACGTCAACGAGATCAACACGATCCCCGGCTCGCTGGCCTGGTACTTCTGGGCGAGCGAGGGGCAAGCAATACGTAATCGTTTTGCCCTGCGGGCGCCTCGACCGTTGCGTATTGCTTGAACTGCCCGCCTCCGGACTTGCTCGCTTGGGAATAGCAAAAGGAATCGTGATCCTGAATAGAGTTCCAGTCTCACTTCTCGCATCCAGGTAGATCTCCCCGCCATGATCCTCGACAATCTTCTTCGCTATAACAAGTCCCAGTCCGGTGCCCTCGACTTTTCCGTAACTCACAAATGGTTGAAAGATGGAATCCCGAATCGACGGGGGGATGCCAGGCCCGTTATCCCAAACGCCGATTTCCAAGCAGGTCCGATTCCCGGTGGTGGTTATGACGATCTGCCCCGAGTCCAGAGGAACTGCCTCGCAAGCATTCAGTACGAGGTTGGCGATCGCCCGTTCGATACGGTTGGAATGAACCAGCCCGCGGACAAGCCATTATGATGATGCTCGATGGTGATGCCGCGGAACTCCGGTCTCACACTTATCATGCGGACCACGTGGCCGATTGCGTCAACGATGTTTCCGGCAGCGGGCCGCAGGGTGTCACGCCCTTTGGACATCTCCAACAATGACGATACCAGCTCATCCATCCTGTCGATGGCCCAATGGATTTCCTGGTAAAAATCGCCTCTTTGCACCTCGCTGATATCTGTCCGGGTGAGAAATTCCGCATTTGCCAGAATGGCGGTCAAAGGTTGCCGAAGATCGTGGGAAATCAAGGCAACCAGACTGCACACGCCGGAAAGCGGCGCCGGAATTGAGGGGCGTCGTCGCATACTCCCAAAATACCCGGCCGGGAATAACCGCTTGGAATCAGCTTGGTACAACATAGAGACCCCCTTCCATCTGTACGGCCGAAGTTCAGAAAGGAAGGGCCATTTCCGGCCCAGCATCAGCGTGCACCGTTGAGAATCTACGTCTGGTCCGATGATGCTCCATCTTTGAGCTGTTCAGTCATAAACAGGTTGGCGTCCACAAGACCAACACCACGACTTCGCAGTTCCTTGAGGAGTACGATCCCCGCGGCATCGGCGAATGAGACGTCCGCAAGATTAAGCGACAACTGAACCTCACTAAGAGAAGTATGCACATCGCATGCTCTTCGGAGTTCCTCAACCGACGAACCTATTATCCGACCTTCTACCCGAAGGGATACAACACTCCTTGATGATTCGACAATCGTGATCTTGACCATCGCAGCTCACCTGATCTTCCTCGGTACCTGATAATGCAATCGACAGGCCCTTCACAAAACCGGCTAGGTCGGATGCGACCTTCCGGGACACACACCAAGATACCCGGCCAATATTTATCTGGAATCAATAAGTTACAAAGGACGTGCCTGTCTTTTCGAAATATTGGACTGAGGGACGGATCCACCACATTTGGTAATCGCAGGCGAGTCGGTGAACGACGAGCTACTATGGGCGGTGACGAAATCCCTTGATACCGAGCTTTTCCATCCGATGACGAAGAGTGTTTGGATGAACGTTTAGTATCCTCGCCGCGCCCTTGGGGCCATCAACCACTCCACCGGCATGTTGCAGAACGGCACGGATATGGTCTCGGTCTACCTCATCCAGCGTTTGTAGTGACGTTTCAGCCTTGAGGTCAGTCTGTCGAATCTCTGGGGAAACCATCTCAGGAGGCTCTATGCTTATCGCGGACGCGGCAATCGGGATAAGGTTTCGGTCCAGTCTGAGGATCGGACTCGCCGATAAGACAACAGCACGCTCAATGACGTTTTGCAGCTCACGAATGTTTCCGGGCCATGGATAATTCAACAAGTTCTCCATCGATTCGCGTGAAATGCCGTCGATCTTCTTCCGGTACCGCTTTGAGAAACGAGATATGCAAAAGACCACTAGCTTGGGAACATCGGAGCGGCGTTCTCGCAACGCGGGAAGCTCGATAGGAAATACGTTGAGGCGGTAGAAAAGGTCTGAGCGGAAGCGGCCGGCCTCGACAGCTTCGCGGAGGTTGCGATTCGTGGCGGCAATCACGCGCACGTCCACATGCAAAGGGTGGCTGCTCCCTACCGGCTCAAACTCGTGTTCTTGCAGGACCCGGAGCAGCTTCACTTGCGTTTCCACAGACAGCTCTCCGATTTCGTCCAGAAAGATCGTGCCGCCGTGGGCAAGCTCAAAACGGCCTATGCGCCGCTCAAGCGCCCCCGTGAAAGCTCCCTTCATATGGCCAAAAAGTTCGCTCTCCACAAGACCAGCCGATATGGCGCTACAGTTCACATTCACCAGGACACAACCACTGCGGGCGCTGCGACTGTGGATCGCGCGTGCCACAAGTTCCTTCCCAGTCCCCGTTTCGCCGTAAATTAGCACGGTCGCATCCGTGGAAGCGACCTGTTCGACAGCGTGCAGGGCCCTGAGCAGTGCGGGACTATTGCCCACGATCTCCTCGAAGTTGTGCTCCGTGTGAAGTTCCTCCCGGAGATAAACGTTTTCCTTCTCCAACCTTGCCTTCAGGCTGTCGATTTCTTGGTAAGACTTCATGTTCAGAATCGCCAATGCGATCTGGTTCGCCACCTCCTGCAAGAACAGCGCGTCTTCATCCGAATACCGATCCAGTTCCCGGCTTACCAAACTGAGCGCGCCGATACACTTCCCCTGAAAAACCAGGGGTAGGGCGCACATCGACTGGATACCTTCTGCGGCGAGGCGGCGCTCATTCGCATACTTCTGCTCTTTCTTGAGATCGCAGCGGAGAATAGGGCGCTGATGCTCGAACACCCAGTCGAGGCACGTCTCGTTGCGATTGGCCTCCAGACCCGCTCGGAAGTAGTCTGAGCGCAGGTCGCCCTCTACGGCGAGGAAGCGGAAAGTATCTGTCTCAGGCTGATAGAGAGTGATCGCGCACCGGTCGAAGGAGATGAAACGATGCAAGGCCTCGGAAATGGCGCGCAGGAGGGCTTCCTGGGTCAGATTCGTAATAATGGCATTGTTGATCTGAATTAATCTGCGGCTCCGTTCTTCGCTCTTATGGAGCGCCGCTTCCGCCCGTTTCCGCTGCGTGATATCGATGAACGTTATCACCGCGCCTAGGGTTTTACCTTCCCGCACAACAGGATGAGACCAATACTCGACGGGAAAGCTTGTGCCATCTTTTCTCCAAAAAATCTCATCGTCTCTGTGTACACCCTCGCCTTTTTGAAAACCCAAATAAATAGGGCATTCTTCGATTGGATACGGCGTGCCATCTCTTCGGGTGTGGTGCTCCAGGGCATGCATATTTTTCCCGAGTAATTCCGCGGGATCGCCATATCCGAGGATACGCGCGGCCGAAGGATTCGAGAAAAGACAGGTACCTTCTGAATCGCAGCCGCAGATCGCTTCCATTGCCGAATCGAGTACCAGGCGGATTCGCTCCCCGCCAAGGTGCAGAGGGTCTTCCGCACGTATTTGCATTGTGCTGTCTTCAGAAAACGACATCGTAGATCACTGCTGCTCCGGCCCGGAACAAGAACAAGCGCCATAACGGTCGAGAGCGATGTTCTAATATATGCCTTCCGCCAAGCTTTTGGATATTACCATACGCAATGGGCCCCCGATTCATCGTGCGGGCCTGTGTGCGATATCGTGCGTTGATTTTTCCGTGGACCTACAATACTGGCCGTAGCGAGGAAGTTGGTGGCAGTTAAAGCACGATGAAGAAATTGAATGGGCAAGTTAGACTTGAGCAGGAAGACGTGCCATACGTACTCTGCTGCTAGGTCTAACGGAGGTCAAGTGAATTTCGCTGCCGCTATTCTGTCCTGTAATCTCGGAATCACAAACAGTCACTTCTCCGCCATCTAGTCCCTTAAGTTTGGGGGTATAATTCATCCACTTCCGTCTCTCTCCAGCGTGAGGCTGGGCACCTTCGAGAGTATTCATCCGCTCGGTGAACAACGTGAGGAGGTAATCATGTTTGTCCTGAGAAATTTGGCAACTTGGGTCCGAAGTGCGACCGCCACATTAGGAACGGTGGTCTTTGCTCCCTTCCTTGGCTTTGCAGATTCCATTCCTGTTACTCCCGAACAAATCTCGGTGACTCCGCAGCCCATTTGCCTGCATTCCAGGAGGTTGGAAAAGCCGGGGCGATGCCCTTTGTGTTGACGGTGAAGAACATCAGCAAGACTCAGACGATCGGAGTCAAAGCCTCGAACCCCATATCGGCCGTCGTTGTGTCACAAGTGGAGATCGGTCACGTCGACCGTAGGACACACTCGTGCCACCATCGGCCTTCCGTTCTACTACGTGCATCAAACCGAACGGCCTCCCCGTACTACTCGCGCCAGGGGGAACGTGCACTTTCACATATCTCCTCGCTCCGGTGGCCGGACCTCCATGTCCCGATAAGAATGAGGAACCCTGTGATTCCGGGGCAACCACAATCAAGTTCACCGTTAACCCGAGCCTAGGCCCATCGGTTTCCACGGAGCCAACTTTTATCGTAGAAGACGCCCAAAACTGCCGAACCTGCTTCGTTGATTTTGTTCGTCTTCGGAGCGCTGGGACTTGCAGGATGCAAGTCGTTTCGGACAAGAAAACCAGTTCACATTCTAAGCTCCTGATTAGTCGCGTACTCGTAGTTAACTGGCCAATCTTTCCTCATTTTGCCTCTGTATAGATCTTCTCCAGTTGTGAAGCTACTGTGAACAGGCGCTTGTCGAGGCGCTGCAATTTGCGGCGGGTTTTCTCATCGCTAAACTGGCGCCGGTACATTTCCAGAAGATGGCGGGTTGCCTCCAGAGCCTGACGGATGCCGGGGAGACCAGCGCTCGGCGTATCTTTGGGGAGTGCGAGTGTGGGCAGACGATGCAGATGAGCAAGATTCTGACGGGCCTGATGGAATTCGCGCTGCAAGTCCTGCTGCGTGACTTGCACATACAGCAAGCACATGGTGATGTCCTTGTGCCCGAGCAACTTCATGAGGGCCGGAAGACTAACTCCGAGCCGGACCATTTCGGTCGCGAAAGTGTGTGCAGTGTCACATGGTAGGAGCAGCCGGCGCGCTTGGCGGCCTGTTTTAACGCCAATCGCAGAGAGGTCATCAGAGGGAAATGCCTACCGCGACGTGGCAGCAGGAAGTCTTGCGATTGGGCAGATCGTGCGAGTTGGGCTGAAGTGCGAAGGGTGAGGATCCGCTCTACGATGCGCCGCACCTCGGGATCGGCTGGAACCAGCCGTTCCGTGTGCAGTTTGCCGAGGGGGACATGGAGCGCCCACTGTTCAGTTCCTACCTGCCTCAGGCAGTCCAGCGCCAAGTGGATGCATTCGCCGCGGCGGATCCCGGTGGCGCGGATGAGCAGGAGTGCATTCGCGTGGAGATCATCGGTTCGGAGCAGCTCCTGCTGCAAGAGATGATCGTCCTGCGGGGAAAGAGGTTTGGGAAGATAGTGCGGTGGTGGAGGGAAGTCTTCTCGACGAATGAGATCGTGCTGAATGGGGTGGCCGTTGGCGGCAAGATCATTCAGCAAGCGGCGAAGACAAACGAGGTGATTGATGCGGGTTGCATTGCTCAAGGGCAGTTGTTGTTCACTCAGCCAACGGAACCAGCCGAGCAGATGAGGATCACGGCGCAATTGGGAGATCCGATGAAGCTGCGGGAAGGTGGCGCGGAGATAAGTGAGGAAGTGGCGGGCGGTCGTTCGATAGTGGCCCACCGTGACGGGCCGAAGGGCGAGGGCAAGCGTCCGGATTTGCGTTTCGAAGATCTTCGAGGCTGGTATGGCGCTGCGTCATGACAGGTGTGAGGAATCCAACGCTTTCCGCTTCTCGATGGCGCGGGCGTATTCGCGCCAGACATCCTGAGGGGCGAGTTCAACGTACAGCATGGTGGTTGCGATTTGCGAATGGCCCATCAGCCGCTGCAGGGCGGGCAGGGACATTCCGGCCCGCACCATATCGGCTCCAAATGTGTGGCGACATCGGTGAGGATTAGCGTGATGGACTTGACTGCGCACCCGATGGTGCCGGAACAGCGAACGAAGCCCGGCCGCACTCATCGGCTGGCCGCGCTGCTGGCCTTTCAAGCAAACGAAAAAGGCGGATGCATTGCTGAGCGGACGTTCCAGGTGCAGATAGCGCCCGAGAACCTCCAGGATTTCCGGGGGCAGCGGGACAAAGCGCTTCTTGTTTCCTTTGCCATGGACGCGCATTTGGCCGTCGGCGAGTTGCAAGTCTTCGAGTTGCAGAGCCAGGACCTCGCAGGAGCGCAAGCCATCGAGGAGCATCAGCCCGACCAGTGCGAGATCACGGAAGGTGCGGAAGCTTTGCCAGAATTTAGCGACCTCTTCGGCCGAAAGCGGCACGATGATTCGCCGCTCTTGTTTGAGGCAGAGGCCCCGGGCGACGGCGTTGCGAGGCCGGCCATAGCCGAGCGGGGATCGTTGAGTATAGCGGCGTTGGAAATGCACCTGGCCGGCAGGAAGCTCCTGCCCAGTATGGAAGCGATAACAGCAGCGCACGGTGCCCAGGCGATGATTCACGGTTTGCGGTGTGGGCTTGGGATCTTGCTCGAGTTGAGAACGAACATAGTCGACCAGTGTGGACTCGGTGATCTCGGCGAACGGCTTGTGGCGTGGTTCGAACCAGCGGGCGAAGTCCAGCAGGTCGTAGGCATAGATGCGAAGCGACCGGGGGGAAAGTTGGCGCAGGTGCTGGCCGTCGAGGAAGGCATTCGCCCAGTGGAACTCTCGTCCCTCCTGGTCGCAGACACGATAGGGGGAGGAGTTGGCGGGCAGGGAAGGCTGATAGACCACGGAGAGTTTCATCTGCGCCCCCAGCCCCAGCGTTCCAGCAACTGCTTGACGCTCTCCAGATCCGCACCCGCCTCCCGCAGTGCGGTTCTGCGCGCAGGCGGGAGAGAGGAACCCGAGCGCGAAGCATGGTCGAGCAACGGGGAAGAAGAAGCACGCGTTTCCCTGGGAGAACAGGCGGGCAGGTCCAGCACTTGGTAAATTCCGTCTGCATAGGCAATCAGATCTTTGGCCACCAGCTCGTTGCGGGCTGCTTCCAGTTCATGGGGAAAACGAATCTCCAGCAATTCCGCCAGACGCGCGTCGGAGTAAAAGCTGACGCCGTCTTGATTCGAGACCGCCACCAGCACGAAGTAGAGCAACTTCTCCAGGCGAGTTAGGCCTTGATCGAATCCTTCGCGCAGGAAGCGATGATCGATCCAGCTGAAGGAACCGCGGATGGCCCGGCGGCGATCGGGGCGGGGCGGTTGGGGTCGGGATTTTGGCATTTTCTCCCTCGACAGGGGTCAAAATAGTGGCAGAAGCCTGAGAAAAGCCATCAAACCTTGTGGGACTTACAGGGATACTTTCCCGCAATCCTTGAGAGAAGAAAGGGTTACAGCGATATCGGGGCTTGTGGGACTTACCGGGATACTGGCTTGGAAGTCTCTTCCAACCCAGTAGTTACGTGCGAATCAGAATTTGTGGGACTTACAGGTGCCTGTCTCAGTTGCTGACGCCGTTTTCGAACGAAAGCCGCGTTGCGCCGCACGTAGTCGGGATGGTGTTGGCGATAGAGACGCTTGTGGTCGGCGCGCGTTCCGTACTTTGCCTTTTGCCGCGGATAAGTGCCGCGGGAATAGTCCGGGTTTTTAGCCCGCCATTGCTGATTGAACCTCCGCTTCTGTTTTTGACGACACTCGGGCCGACCACAGGTCTTTTGCCGCTGCTTGAGCCGCGGATGGGGATGAAACCAACGTCGACAAAAAGGACATCGCCGCCTCGGGAGCATACGTTTCTCCTCCGGGCGAACATCTTGAGGAAGGGACAGAACCGAGGGAGGCGCGAAAGAAAACGGAAAAGCAAAAGGGAAAGGCTATTTGAGGATGACCAGAGGAAGAAGACAAAGAAAATCAGAAGCCTGCAGAACAAGCCATATTCGGAGAGTCTCTCCTATATTGGCCGGTTAATGCGTAGAAGAAGCCGGCCGGATTCCGCGACGATTTCACTTTGTCCGCAATCGGCTGCCAGGCACCTCTTCCAACCGGGATCGGACCGTATTGCAATCGATTGAAATGCAGACTTGTGATTGGCCTCGGAACCACACCGTATGGTCCTGCCTCGCAAGAGAGGCAGGACCATACGAAATCTCCTCACGTCGTTCGCCGATTAAGTGGCTTAGCCTGTAGCTCTCGCCGCGACCTTCGCTTCGATGACATGACGCATTAAACGCTTCGTCCGGTCGACGAAGGCCAAATGGTCGGCGAGGCAGCTCTCGAGCAGCACACCGACGCCATGGTGACCGGAAACATCGGCGGCCGCGACCAACGTAACGTATTCCGCCGTGCGCATGTGGCTCAAGTGATTGGCCTTTGCCAATACGAAGAGCCGCTTCGCCTCCGGGGATTGGATCTCCGCAACCTCCCTGCGAAAATCCTCGACAAACACATCGTGGAGCCGTCCGGTGACGTTCACCGGTTTCTCTCCGATGATTTTGAAAGCCTCGTCCAGCTTCGCTAGGGTTTGCTGAGACACGAAAGTCCGTGCTTCGAGGGCCTCCTGTATTTCCGAATTCTGGGCCGATTCGCCAGTTCCTTGTGGATCGCTGCTGAACGCTCGGTGCCGTGTCGCACCTGGCTCAGAATCGTCACAAATAGTTCCTTTGGATTCTTAACTGGCATAATTGATTTCTCCTTCAGATTGCTGACTGGTTTTCTTGGTATGGGACCACTATGAGTAGATTAACTTATGTTGTCAAGTAAAATTACAACATATTCTATATGTTTAACCGATATAGTGAAGCAAGAACCGAAACAGTTGGTATAGGTCTGATAGGTTCTATAAAAAGGGAACTCAAAAAAAACGTTGTCCCTACCGAAAATGCTATCCGGCGCGAATGCCTTTCAAATCAGCGACATTGACAGGATGAACATAGGGGCGCATCAACCGGGTGTTTAGGACGTAACAATGTTACATGCCCTGTGGTTACCCGAAATAACAATTCGCCAGGGACAGGTACGGCCTCAGAGGTGTTGGAGAATGGCCTATTGCTCGGGCTGCTCCCCTACGCCACCTACGCCTTCGTCGAGATTCCGCTGGAACCGGGCGACAAGGCAGTCCTTTACACTGACGGAATATTGGAATGCAGGAGCCCGTCGGAGCAGGAGTTTGGAGTGGACCTCTTCAAAGGCTTTCTGGAGTCCAACCACAATCTTGCTGCGGATACATTTGCAGAATTGTTGCTTGATGAACTCTCGAACTGGTCAGAACATCCAAAAGGAATCGGGCAGGAGGACGACATAACTCTCCTGACGGTCGACTTTAGGAGTTCCTGATCCAAGTGGGTTTATGCAGAACGAACCCAGAGGTCGTGGCTCGAAGAGCGAGAAGTAGCTTTAGAACGTGAGCTTCAGCGCCAACTGCCCTACGCGAGCATTCACAGCCGTGCTACTGATCACACCGAAAGTCGGTGAGGCGAAATTGGTATCGGGGTTGGCAAACTGCGGATGGTTCAGCGCATTGAAGAACTCGGCACGAAATTGAAGGCTGCTTTTCTCGATCGGCCAATTGAAGCCATGCAGTTTTTGAAATTGCGAGATCCAGATTCGCTTGTCCGGGACCATCCACGATCCCGGTCGCGCTGTTCCCAAACGCCGTTCCAATGCCATCCGCGCCGATAATCGGCGGAGTCGTAAAACAGGAGGCGTTGAAATAGCCGTTCAGTTTCGACTCCACCGATCCTCCCTTGACCAAGTTGGTTTTTCGAGCAGGTGCCGCTCAGTTGGGCCCGGTCTTCGCTGATTCCGAAAACATTGGTGGAATTCGTATCGGCGATGGTAAGAGCACTGCCAGACTGAATCGTTGCTATCGCGGCCAGCGACCAGTTTCCCAGGAAGGCTCGTCGAGGCCGTCTGGCGGGCTTGGAAGCGTCCAGGTCGTGCTGAAGACGAACCGATGAGTGCGGTCGAAACTGGCTCGTCCCCATCGCTGTCTGGGAGAGTTTTGGTCTCCTAGCGTCAGCGATTCCCGAGGATGTTGAGTTGATGTCGGCGCCATCGGTGTCCAACGTCTTGGAGAAAGTGTAGGAAGCGAGGAATTGAAGGCCGTGGCTTAACCGCTTCGTCAGGCTGCTTCCAGCCCGTTGTACCAGGAGCTCCCCTCGGATTCCATCTCCACAAGAGAGTCTGGAGGCACACCGGGAATGGGAACTCGCAACGGAATATTGGCGACAGTGTATTCGAGCTACTCCCCTGATTGGATTGTTCGGTAGAGGCCTGCAGCGCCTGATTCAGAGAACGTTGGCGAGCAGGTGTGTGCCGCGAGTGCCCACGTATCCAATTTCCAACAACCAACCCTGGTGGACCTCAGCCTGAACGATTCAGTCGAATACTGCTGAATCATGGCGGGCCGAAAATCTGGGTGCGACGGAATAGAACAGTCGTAGTGGTGGTGGGAGAGTACGGGGGGAAAGAAGGAAAGGATTCCGGCGTAGGAAACGGCTGCGGAAAAGGCGCTTCAAATGTCGCGTTTGCGTTTGCCGGTCCGGCATTCAATCGAAACAAGGAAAACGGAGCGCCGAGCAAGAATTTTGATAAAAGGCTTGGCCGGTGGGTCGGGAATAATACAGTGCCATACCCGCCTCTGAGCACCATCCGACTTGGTACTGGGCAAGAACTGCCAAGCAAACCCGATTCGGGGAGCGATCGTGTTTTGCCCTGCGCCGTAGTTCCCGAAGGTATTATTCGCGCGCAAAACGCCCGGCGGAAATGCCCGGAAAGTTGGAGGCCACAACATAACCTGCCAGGCTCCCGCCTGGCGGAGGGTTTGGATTCAGCTTTGCCGATGTCGAAGCTCGCGTTCTGCCCAGCTGGTCCCCAAATTGGCCGAGATGCTCGTAGCGCAAGCCAATATTCAGGGTCAGCGACTTGCGGATTCTATAGTCATCCTGCGCGAAACCCCGTGCCCTCCCACACTCTGAATTCACGGATTGTCAGGCCGAAGTCATCGAACGAGGCAAAAACATTGCTGAAGTCCGGTGCCGTTGCCGCTTGCGCTACAGGCCAAGCAGAAAATCGGGCCAGCTCAGAAACTGCAAAAATGATCCAAGTCCCACGAGATCGAGGTTGTCCTGCAACCTGGTGATGGATCCTCCCAATCGGACGGTGTGGGCGCCACGGACGAAGCTGAGACTATCACTGAAGACAAAGCTATTTTGCGTGATGGTTCGCGGAAACCCGGAGGCCATACTGACGGAACCGAGAATATTCAAGCTGGGCAGTTCGTTATTGCGGCTCATTGTCTCCTTCGGCAACGCCAACATCGGACCATTGAAACGGAGTCTCGCCTCCGTGTGGTCCTGGTGCGGACATATCCGAAGCGCGCTTCGTTGAGCCAACCGTTGCGGAAAGCGTAGGTGTGGGCAAGAGAGAAAACTCTGAAGCCAGAATTACTGGGGCTCGGAAACCCATGGATGTTACCTGCGGGATTGAGGCCATTACCGGGAAATGTGACGGTCTGATCATCGTCTGCAAGGAAAAAGCGGGCAGCGATTTTGCTGTTCGGCCGGGCAGATAGTCAACATTGGTGGAAAACTGGTTTTCGTCGAAATGGCAAGGATCGCTGAAGACTGAGAAGCCCTGGTTCGCAAATGGTTTCGTCGGGTCCACAGTTTGCGGAGTTGGGATCAGGAAGGTTCCGTCCGGAAGCTTGAAATTCAGAGAGGGTGAGAGCCACAGGATTAATGTTGGAGCCGTCCGGGTTGATAGCGGTGCCTCCCTGCGCACCCGTCATGCCGCCAAACATTTTCCCGAGTTCAGCCGGTGTGCTGTCATTGGTCAGCGGCGGTTCGCTTAAGCTGGCAGTGCAGGCAGTCCGCGACTGACCTGCGGCGATGCCATTAATTTGACGCGTCCCTTGATAGGAGCCAAAGAAAAACAGTTTGTCCTTTTTGATCGGTCCGCCAAGGGCGAATCCAAATTGGTTCTGCTTGAGGACAGGGCGCGGCTGGCCGGCTTGTTCAAAAAGAAATCGTTTGCATTCAGCACATCGTTGCGAAAGAACTCGAAAATCGTTCCATGGAAAGCGTTGCTGCCGGTCTTGGTGATCACGCTGACGTTGGCGCCACCATAGCGCCCGTAAGCTGCATCGTAAAGTCCGGTCTGGACCTTGAATTCCTGTATGCTATCGGGGTTGGGAATCGGAATTCCGCCGCTCCCTGCACCAGTGCCCTGCACGTCACTCACGCTGATCCCGTCCAATTGGAAGTTATTGTCATAGGAACGCGCTCCATGCACGTAAATTCCATCGTTGGACTTGGCGATCTGCGAGAGTGCTGTGCCGCCGAGACCAAGTTCTCCTGCGTTGTATACCCCGCTAATAACCCCTGGCGATAGACTCACGATTTGCGCAAAGTTCCTCGTGACCAGCGGAAGGCCGGTTATCGCGGCTCCATAAACCACTCGGCCCAGAGCCGAATCCTCGGTCTGAACCATCGACAGTTCAGAGCGAACTTCGACATGCTGCGCGACGATTGCGAGGTGAAGACGGAGCTCAATTCGAAGCGTTTCCGTTACAGAGATGTTGATGTCGTCAAGTTGAAGCGGATCGAAAGACGGCTTGACGGCTGGAGACCATAATTTCCGGGTGCCAGTAACTGAAATCCGAACCTACCCTGTTCATCCGAGGCAGTCGACAGTGTTACGGCGGTGTCGCGGCCTATGATTTGGATTTTCACGCCGGAGATCGCAGCGCCAGAGGGATCCAGGGTTCTGCCAATCAGTGCGCCGGTGGAAGGGGATTGCGCCGAGAGATGGTCCGCAAACAGGGTCGACAGCGCAATCGTTACTACCAGAGCCGCAAACCGGCACCGCCCCAAGCCCTTGGTCTCATGCACGCAGCCACACATAAGTGTTCCCTAGCAACGCTTTTGGGAAATGCAGTAGTTGTGGTCGTCTTCGCACCGTGTGGCGGAAGGGAGCGATTTCTCCGGACGATTCGGGTTTGATCGGTAGCGTTGTTGTTTGACTAAACCGATGATATTGTACCGAAACTTTCCATAGAGCGTGAAAGGATTGTTGCCGTCCGGCCTGTTTCTTCCTTTGAGATATTGGGAGGAACGACTAAGATATGTAATCAGAACCGCCCCTCCTAGAAAGAAGCATGCGAAAACTTCGTTTTATGAGGTCCGCTGCCGTGCTTGTAGCGGTCTGTGGCCTATTGCAGTCGGGTACAGCGGCGCCCGAAAAACCTGTCCGGCGAGTTCTGATCTTCTACGAATTGGGCGTTTCGTCACCCGCCGTCGCACTCGTGGATCGCGAGATCCAAACGGCGCTAGAGCAATCGCCCTATCAAATTGAGTTGTATGCCGAGTATCTGGAGACAGCGTTGTTTCCGGATGCAGCGTCCCACAGAAATTTCGTGAGTGGTACATTCTCAAATATAAGAAACTTAAGCCAGACGTTATCCTCACCGTCGGACCCTCCCCGCTCAAGTTCATGGTGGAATCGCACGAAAGATTCTTTCGAGACATCCCCGTTGTTTTTTGCGCAACCTCCCCCGAGCAAGCCGGCAATCCGAAGCTGAACTCAAACTTTGCCGGTGTCTGGATTAACTTCGATCCGGCGAAGACGCTGGAGGTGGCGCTGCAGCTACAACCGGCCACCCAGCACGTGGTCGTGGTGGGCGGCTCTGGCGCAACCGATCGGCTGCTTGTGGGCATAGTCCGGGGGGCCCTGCGCAGGTATGAGGAGAAGGTTGAGATTACCTACCTTACCGATCTGGGGATGTCGATGTTTCTCGATCGGCTGAAACGACTTCCCCCCCATACGATTATCTTCTACGCGCTGATCCGGCAAGATGCCAC
This sequence comes from uncultured Acidimicrobiales bacterium, assembly GCA_963739555.1. Lineage (GTDB taxonomy): Bacteria > Actinomycetota > Acidimicrobiia > Acidimicrobiales > DATKAS01 > DATKAS01. The sequence goes on from CAVUAV010000019.1 coordinate 136,767, forward strand.
CGGAAAACACTTTATTCCCGCGACGCAGTCAGTGCCCATGATTACAGCTGTCGCGAATGCGCCAGTCTTTCAATTCCGATTCGCTTGTAGGCACCGGCGCGGTGGGTGGCTACGTGAATAGCTATGCTGCACAAGGCCAAATTGTGTCCCGGATCGCCACGAGGATTCTTGCGGGGGAACGGCCGCAGGACATCGCGATCGAAACGGATTCCAACGTTTATATGTTCGATTGGAGCACGCTTCGGCGCTGGGGGCTAAAGGAGAGCGGTGTTCCACCCGGCAGTATCGTGATAAACCGCCAGCGCGGTCTTTGGAGTCTACAAGTACTACATTATTGCCGGCATTCTTCTGTGCGTGATAGAGACGCTACTCATTTTGGGATTGTTGTGGCAGCGGTCGACCCGGAGAAAGGCCCAACAGTCTCTGGTCGAGCGGATGGCTTTCGAAAAGATGCTCGCTGATCTCTCGAAGACTTTTATCAATCTGCCGGAAGGGCAAGTCACGCGACCATACAGCAGAGCCTCGGTAGGATTGCCGAATTCCTTACACTAAGCAGGATTACTCTCTTTGACTACTCTCAAGAAAGCAGGGAGTTGACGGTGGCCTTTTCCTGGTGCGGAAAGGAAGGCGCGAATCCCCCGGCGGTTACGAGAATTAATCAGCTTCCCTGGTTCAGCGACCGTTTTCTGCGTGGTGATCCGATACTTCTGTCGGACTTGAACTCCATACCCGAAAAAGCATCGGTCGAGAGGGACTACCTCACACGGATGGGCGCACTTTCAGTGGCTGCGATCCCCCTAAGGGCCGGCGACGAATTCTTTGGCTGTATTTCATACGTAAGTACGAAGCATCGGGTATTGTGGACCGAGGATTTGGTCCATCAGCTTAAGTTGTTGGCGGAGGTATTTTCGAACGCCTTGATGCGTCAGCGTGCATTGGACGCCCGGCTCAGGCACGCTGCCATTGTGGATTCCTCCAATGATGCGATCGTTTCTAAGAATCTGAATGGGATCATCGTGAGTTGGAACGCAGCTGCGCAGCGTCTGTTCGGATATTCCGAAGCCGAAGCCATCGGTAAGCCGATCACAATGCTCCTCCCATCTGAACTCCGGGATGAAGACGACTTCTTCCATCGGCGTTTGGCAGCCGGTGAGCACGTGCAGCGCTATGAAACCGTCCGGGTCGTAAAAGACGGGAGAAGAGTCGCTGTGGCGCTGACCATATCGCCGGTCGAGGTACTTCGACAGGCCATACGGTGGGCTTTTCCGAGATCGCGCGTGACATTACCGATCGTAAGCGGGCAGAGCACGTCTTGCGCGAGAGTGAAGAACGCTTTCGTCTGGTTGCAAATTCAGCTCCGGTGTTGATCTGGATGTCTGGTACAGACAAGCTCCACAATTTTTTCAATCAGGGCTGGCTGAACTTCACAGGTCGATCTATGGCGGAAGAGTTGGGGGAAGGCTGGGCGTCCGGCGTACACCCAGATGATCTCGAGAATTGCTTAAAAATCTACTCCGCGTCGTTTGCTGCTCGAATTGACTTCGAGATGGAATACCGTCTGAGACGATTCGACGGAGAATATCGCTGGATCGTTGATTTTGGCGTGCCCAGGTTTGAGGCCGATGGCACCTTCTGTGGCTTTATCGGTTCGTGCGTCGACATTTCGGAACGGAAGTCCTCGGCAGAATCGCTTCAGGCGTTGAGCGGTCGCCTGATCCATGCCCAGGAGGAAGAACGCTCCCGCATCGCAAGAGACCTCCATGACGATTTCAGTCAAAGCTTGGCCCTGCAATGTATTGATCTCGAACAACTACTGAAGAAAGAACTCGGGCGGACCGAGACGAGTGATCGAACTAGGCTCCTGAAAATGCTGAAACGAACCAAACAGTTGGCCACGGACATCCGCGCGCTCTCTCATCAACTCCATTCTAGCAAACTCGAGTATGTGGGCTTGCAGCCGGCCGTCAGTGGCCTTTGCGAAGAAATCAGCGATAAGTGTGAGATTCGAGTGCACTTCACCGAGTGTGGATTTCCACAAATCTTCCGAAGGATGTGGCTCTTTGTCTATTTCGAGTCGCTCAGGAAGCGCTCGGCAATGCCGTTAAACACAGTCAGGCCAAGCGCGCGGAAGTCCAGCTCGGTGAGAAATTCGAATGGTGTCAGTCTTCGCGTCGCGGATGACGGCAAGGGGTTCGTACCTAACGACACTAACCGAGGCGGCGGACTCGGGCTAATAGGGATGACCGAAAGACTTCGCCTAGTTGGGGGCAGGCTGTCGGTAAAGTAGGACCCTATACAAGGAACAACGATCCTAGCCGAGGTACCGCTGTCCGCCTCTCCAGCTGAGGGTGAGGTAAGAACAATGACCGCTGGAGGCAAGGAATCATGAAACGCCCACGAGTACTACTAGCGGACGACCATCAGATGTTAGCGGATGCACTGAAGAGCGTAATCGAGCCTCGCTGCGAGGTTGTAGGAATAGTGAGTGATGGACGAGCGCTTCTGGAAGCCGCGGCCAAACTGCAACCTGACGTTGTTCGTGCTGGACATTGGTATGCCCCAGCTGAACGGACTGGACGCCGGCCGACTACTCAAGCACTCGTTGCCGAACGTAAAGCTTATTTTCATGACGATGCTTGTAGACCCTTACCTTGTCGGCGAATCGTTTCGTGCAGGCGCGTCGGCCTTTCTCCTCAAAGAGGCTGCAGCGTCGGAGTTGACCCAAGCAATTGACCAAGTGTTGAAAAGCGGCACCTACGTAACCCCACGTGCCGCGGAGAGTATGCTGACCAACATCTCTTTGCGCGACCCCAAAGACCGTGAACACGCTCCTGAACCCACTCCTCGCCAACGGCAAGTCATTCAACTATTGGCGGAAGGACGCTCCATGAAGGAAGTGGCGTCCGTGCTGAAAATTACTACGCGGACTGTGGCCGGGCACAAATACGCGGTAATGGAACTCCTGCAACTGAAGACCAACGCCGACTTGGTTCAGTACGCTATCCAGCACGGAATCATCTCGCTTCACCGAACTTCCTTGCCAAACAGGTAATTCTACCTCTACGACAGCTTCCTCAATCACTCGCAATCTGACGATACGGGTCTGACCGCATGTCGAGTGGATTAAGTTCCAGGCGGAAGATTACCGACAGGCTTAAATTGTTCGATAACTTCATTCCGACATCAGGAACCGATGAACAACTCACGGTTGAGTTCTCAATGGCTTGTAAGCGCGTGCTGATCGCGGATGATCTCGAGTCCATTTTGGAAGCTGTCGTCGCGCTGGTGCAGGACTCGTTCGATATCGTCGGCATGGCTTCCGATGGCCGAACCGCGCTGGCAGAGGTCCTGAAGCTCGAGCCTGACCTGGTTGTCTTTGATATCTCGATGCCAGGCATGACTGGAATCGAGGTCGCAAGAGAGCTCAAGTGCCTCGGCAATAAGACCAAGATTGTGTTTCTCACGGTTCATGAGGACTCTGACATCATCGCGACTTGTCTGTCCGTCGGAGCACTGGGCTACGTGCTTAAAGCGCTCATGGATAGTGACTTGATTCCGGCGATGAATGAAGCGCTGGCAGGTCGTGTGTTCGTCTCCCATCTTGTCGGGGGGAGAATCCCCATCGCTAGCTTCAGCTCTTAGCGGATTTGGCGTGGCGCTGCCGCACCGTTACTTTTGACGGTTACATGCGGCGAACGTGTCGGGCAATATCTCGAAATCCTTGAGGTTGTGGTGGGCAACCCAAAGCACCAGTCGATCGAATCGTTTTCTGCCGAGCAAGGAAGAGGAGAGTCCTCATGAAGGTCATC